>NZ_CP065428.1:2927500-4340220 GCF_015871485.1 Thalassospira sp. A40-3 | reverse complement strand
AAGGATTTCGCAACCAAAACGTCCCTTGTTTTCTGCGGTTTCTTGCACCCGCGCAACCAAGGAACAAAAGGTGATTCTGCGAAATCCGGGCAGCGAAAAGGCCGCACCCGAGGTGCGGCCTTCGACTCGCCATCCCGTAAGGGATAAATTAAAGCGCTTTGATACGCGCGGTCAGGCGCGAAACCTTGCGAGCAACGGTGTTCTTGTGCAGAACACCAAGCTGTGCGCCACGCGCCATTTCCGGCTCAGCGATTTTCATCGCAGCCAGAGCAGCATCTTTATCGCCAGTGTTCAGCGCAGCCTCGACCTTCTTAACGAAGGTACGAATGCGACCGATACGTGCACCATTAACTTCTGCACGTGCGGCGTTGCGGCGAATGCGCTTCTTGGCCGATTTATGGTGAGCCATTGCGAACCTGTCTCTTCAAACAAATGTTACGTAATTCGGAGCGCGGCTTATAGCTCTGTCCGAAACCCTCGTCAACCCCCGATGCCGCCAATTTCTGCGGCTTCGGACTCTTTTGCGCCGCAAGGCAGATATGCAGGCATGGAATCAGAGGTCAACTTGCCCTGATCACCTAGCAATCAGCGGTGCTTGAAGGCGGGCTTACGTTTCTCGCCAAAGGCTTTCATGCCTTCGGCGCGATCTTCGAGTGCGAAGGTCGAATGGAATTCGCGACGTTCGAACATCAGGCCTTCGGTCAGGGTCATCTCATAGGCCTTGTTGACCGATTCCTTGACCTTCATCGATACCGGGCCCGAGAAGGAAGCGATCTTTTCGGCCAGTTGCATGGCTTCATCGAGCAGCGAGTCGGCCGGAACGATTCGCGCAACCAGTCCGGCACGCTCGGCTTCTTCGGCATCCATCATGCGCCCGGTCAGGCACATTTCCATCGCCTTGGCCTTGCCAACCGCACGGGTCAGGCGCTGTGTCCCGCCAGCACCGGGAATGGTGCCGATGGTGATTTCCGGCTGACCGAACTTGGCGGTGTCGGCGGCAATCATGATGTCGCACATCATCGCCATTTCACAGCCACCGCCCAATGCGAATCCGGCGACCGCGGCAATGGTCGGCTTGCGGCAGCTTGCAACGCGGGTCCAGCCCTTGGTGATGAAGTCGTTCTTATAGACATCCATATAGTCGTAATCGGCCATTTCCTTGATGTCGGCACCGGCGGCAAAGGCCCGTTCCGACCCGGTAATGACGATGGCGCGGATGTCTTCATCGGATTCGAAATCATCAAGGGCAGCACCGATATCCTTGATCAGCGCGTCACAAAGCGCATTGAGCGCCTTGGGACGGTTCAGCGTGATCAGGCCGACATTGCCCTTTTTCTCGGCGATGATGTTTTCATAAGACATGCAAGTGATCCTTTTATCGCTGTTCGGCCCGCGGGACTCCGGGGTGTGAGTCGCTGTGGGGTTATCGGGCCGATTCGCCTGAAACCATAATTTGATACTGTTTTACCGATTTTGATCCCGGGCCGCAACCGAACCTGTTATCGGCGCCATACCTTCCCCGACTTTCAGAGACGGGTACAGTCCATCTTATTTCTGGCAGGTTGGGCAGAAGAAGGTCGACCGGCCGGCCTGAACAATACGCGCGATGGTGCTATCGCAGCCATCGGCGATGCAGGTTTCGCCCTCGCGGCCATAGACGCGGAAATTGTGCTGGAAATAGCCAAGCTCGCCATTGCTTTGGCGGTAGTCCTTAAGGCTTGAGCCACCGGCAGCAATCGCATCTTCAAGCACCAGACGGATTTCACGATACAGCCGTTCGATCTCGCCGGGTTTTAGATCCTTTGCCAGACGGTCCGGTGCGATGCCCGATCGAAATAGGGCTTCGCAGACATAGATATTGCCAAGACCAGCCACCAGTTTCTGATCCAGTAATACGGTCTTGATCGGACTTGCCCGTTTGGCGATTCCCGCTGCCAGAACATCGGCATTAAATGCATTGCCAAGTGGTTCAGGCCCGATACCGGCCAGCATTTTGTGACTGGCGACCTCGTCGCCCGCGATCAGGGTAATGACACCGAAGCGCCGCGGATCGTTGAACCGCACCACAGCCCCATCGGCCATGACGAAATCGACATGGTCATGCTTGCCCGCTTCGGGCACCTCGACAGTCGGATCATTGTGAATGGTCATGCGACCAGACATGCCAAGATGGATCAGCAGCACCTGCCCGTCATCAAGGTAGCCCAGAATGTATTTTGCCCGCCGGGTCAGCTGATTGATGGTGCGCCCGGCCATGCGATCAACAAAACCCTCCGGGAAGGGAAAGCGCAGGTTCGCACGTCGCTGTACCACATGATTGACCACCCGTCCTTCCATGACGGGTGTCAGACCACGGGTGACTGTTTCGACCTCTGGCAATTCGGGCATATCTGGAACTCATATAAACAAGGGTGTGTGACTTTTAGACTACGGCTTGCGCGCAATTCAACGACTGAAATCGATCCCACTGGACGCGTGCCCGCAAAGCCATATGATGTGCGCTGTTTTGACAGACCGCATCGGCCCCAGTTGTGCGTCCGCGCCCCAATTTGAAAGCGACCAGATGGAATTTGGTTTTGATCTTTTAATGATCCTGTTTGCGGTTGCCACCCTTGCCGGTTTTGTCGATGCGATTGCGGGCGGCGGCGGGTTGATTACCATCCCGGCCCTGTTGTGGGCGGGTGTCACCCCGGCCCAGGCATTGGCGACCAACAAGTTGCAAGGCAGTTTTGGCAGTTTCAGTGCGTCGCTTAATTTCATTCGCAAGGGGCATGTTGATCCGCGCGATATGGTCTTGGCGATTGTCCTGACCTTTGCCGGATCGGCGCTCGGCACGGTTCTGGTGCAAATGCTCGATCCCGGTATTCTGATGACCATCCTGCCGGGGCTTTTGATCCTGATTGCGCTTTATTTCCTGTTTTCGCCGCGTGTGGGTGACATTGACGCCCATCAGATGATTGGCAAAGCCACCTTTGCCTTTACCGCCGGGTTTGGCATCGGGTTTTATGACGGCTTCTTTGGGCCGGGCACCGGATCGTTCTTTTCCATCGCCTTTGTCGCCCTGCTCGGCTTCAACATGACCAAGGCCACGGCCCATACCAAGGTTCTGAATTTCACCTCGAACTTTGCATCCTTGGTGATGTTTATCGCCGGGGGTGAGGTTGTCTGGATTGTTGGCGGGGTGATGGCCGTTGGTGCATTGATCGGGGCACAGATCGGATCACATATGGTGATGAAGGTCGGTGCACGTTTGGTAAGGCCGCTTCTGGTCGTCACATCAATCGCAATATCGATCAAGCTGATCATTGATCAGTATGGGACCACCATCAGCCAAAGCTGGGATCAGATCCGCCACTGGGTAAGCTGAGCTCGACCATTTATCGACCGGACAAAGAAAAACCCGTCAAGCTTCAGGCTGACGGGTTTTGTTTTACTCAGGCGCTGGCGCCGTTTTCGACAAGGACTTCGTCGCGGCGATCAAGTAAATGGCTCCAGACCGTTGCCAACAGGGCCAGAACGGCAATTCCGGCTCCCAGCCACGGGATATGCTGATAGGAAACGCCCTGGGTGATGGCAATACCGCCAAACCACGCGCCCGCCGCATTGCCAAGGTTAAAGGCACCCTGATTAAGGGTGGAGGCAAGGTTGGGCGCATCGGATGCCTCGTTCACCACGCGCATCTGAAGCGGGGACACCAGGGCAAAGGCCACCACGCCCCACAGCATCACGGTTGCGACGGCCGGAATGACCGACGTCAGCGTTTCGGTAAACAGGGCAAGAATCGCAATCAGCAAGGCAAAGGCCATGATGATGGCCGGCATCAAACGCCAGTCCCCTAAACGCCCACCGATATAATTGCCCACCGTCAAGCCAACCCCGAACAGAAGCAACACATAGGTTACCTGACGCGGGGTAATGCCGGTGATTTCCTGCAACATCGGAGTGATATAGGTAAAGACGCTGAACAAGCTGGCCGAGGCGAGAACCGAAATCAGCATCGCCAGCAGGACCTGTTTTTTGCCAAGCGACTTGGCTTCAAGCCACAGACTGCCCGTCGATGCGGCAATCTGGCGCGGCAGGGCAACATAAAGCGCGCTGGCGGCAACAACACCAATCGCCACCACTGCCCAGAAGGTCGAACGCCAGCCAAGTTCCTGACCAAGGGCCGTGCCAAACGGCACGCCCAGCACATTGGCCAGCGTCAGACCGGAAAACATCAGGGCAATCGCCTGAACCCGTTTATGTGGCGCGACAAGGTTTGAGGCGACAACAGCGCCAAGCCCAAAGAACGCACCATGGCAAAATGCAGTGACCACACGGGCTGCCATCAAAAGCCAGTAATCAGGGGCAATCGCACACAGGAAGTTGCCGAGAATGAAGATCGAAATCAGCAGCAGCAATGCTCGCCGGCGGTCCATGCGCGCGGTGGCAATCGCCAAAAACGGCGCGCCAAAAGTGACACCAAGGGCATAGCCCGTCACCAGCAGTCCGGCATCGGGAATGCTCACACCAAGATCAAGCGCCACATCGGGCAGAAGCCCCATGATGACAAACTCGGTGGTGCCGATCCCGAATGACGCAAGGGCGAGGGCCAGAATCGGCAGGTTCCCGAAAAATCCGGGGCGGGTGACGGTATCTGTCATGTCAGAAAATCCAGATCAACTTTAGCGCAGGTGACGCGGGGGGCGCGGGTGACGCGGGTGACGCGGGTGACGCGGCCAACGTTTTGTGCAACTGCGAGATATGCATCATGCAGCAAATTTTGAAACGATTCAATTCTGAGATAATGCGCTGAACAAATCCATCGCGAAATTTGCATGGCAGCCTGTCTTGCCCGGATTACGGCAAGGCACAGGCATGATGCAGCACTGGTAGAGATTGAGGAACTTAGATCAGGAAAGTTCGGCGACGATTTTTTGCGCCGCAGCAACCGGATCTTCGGCCTTGGTGATCGGGCGACCAATCACCAGAACGTCACTTCCCATGGCGACGGCATCGGCCGGGGTAACGATGCGTTTCTGATCGTCACTTGCCGCCCAGCTTGGGCGAATACCCGGTGTGATCAGCTTGAAGTCCGGGCCGAGTGCCTTGCGCACCGGGGTGATTTCCTGGGCGGAACAGACAACACCGTCAAGACCCGCCTTTTGGGTCAGTTCCGCCAGTTTGACCACGCGATCTTCGATCGGGCCCTTGAGGCCAACATCATCAAGATCGCCCTGGTCCATACTGGTCAGGATGGTTACGGCAATCACCCACGGTACGTCGACGCCAGCCTTGTCGGCGGCTTCACGCGCCGCATCACCGGCACGTTTCATCATCTCCAAACCACCGGCGGCATGGACATTGACGATCCTGACACCCAATGGCGTCACAGCGCGAATGGCCCCGGCCACCGTGTTGGGGATATCGTGATATTTGACATCAAGGAAGATCGGCATGCCGGTTTTGGCAACCGCCCGGACCCCTTGTGGCCCGTGGGCTGCGAAGAATTCCTTGCCAAGTTTGGCACCACCGATAACACCCGACAGCTTCGATGCCAGATTGATTGCATGATCAAGATCGGTGGTATCAATCGCGCAATAGATGCGGTCTTTGGCGGCAAGGGTCTGGGTCACGGGGTCCTCCGGCGGGCTGGAATTGGGTCATGGCCCAGCTTTTCGCAGCAAATTTCATAGCGGACCGGACATGGCTTAGCCGATTTGGCCACAAAGGCCAATGTCAAATCGGCTTTCGAACAGACATTGGCGCCATGCAGCAAAAAGCAAAAGGGCCCCGAAACGGAGCCCTTTGACTTGATCAGCTTTGGCCGATGGCCTTTTGATCGGTATTTGGGGTGGATGGCGTGGTGTCATCCGTCTTGATGCGCTTGAGTTCGCTATCCATGCGCCGTGCGGCACGGCGGTGCTTGCCTTGCAGTAACCATTCAAAGGCAAAGCCGATGCCAAGCCCGATCAACAACGCAACCATGATCGGCAGGAACAGCGGCAAGTCGATTTCAAACGGCAGGGGCCAAAGCGAAATCGTTACCAATGCCCGGTTGGAAACTGCAAACACCGCAATCAATACGGCAAGCGGGATGGAAATAATCCAGTAAAGGAAGCGCATTACCTAGCTCCTTGTGCCGGTGACTGTCCCACCCCGAAAACAGGATGGATCAAAACCCGGCAGCAGGTCTCGTTTGATCAATGTTCTGATCAGTATGGGGCAAGAACCGGACAAAAGCCATGGCAACAGTCACACAGTTTTTGTGTGTTGCATGCTGGTCGTATCGGGCAGGCTGCGGGTGGCGCAGGCCCGATTGCCGGTCAAAACAAATCAGGCAGGAATCAGTTCAAACGTTCGCGAAGCTGTTTGCCGGTTTTGAAATAGGGAACCTTTTTCTCACCGACAGGAACCGCATCCCCGGTACGCGGGTTACGGCCGACGCGGGCCTCACGCTGTTTTACGGAAAATGCGCCAAAGCCGCGAAGCTCGACCCGGTCGCCGCGCGCAAGCGCGTCTGTGATCTCGTCAAAGATCGTGGCGACAATCCGTTCAACGTCGCGCTGATAGAGATGCGGGTTCATCTCCGCAAGGCGGGCAATCAATTCAGATTTTGTCATTTCCAGGCCCCATCCTGTTGGTGCTGACAGTCTCACTCAACCACGGATTAGATTATGTCTTAAATAAGCTCTCACTCAGGTTGCCAGACCGTCAGCAAACCGTCAAGTTTAAGCCCCTCAGATGACAGCACTTTTCCAAGGCTTCCCTCAAGAACAGCACTCATCAAATCGTCTTCCGGGTATTCGATTTCAAGCGGCACTACCTGTGCATCCGTCGTGATACCGGCTTCCTCTTCGAGCCAGCGCAAGGCTTCACGACGGCCTCCAATTTCGTCAATCAATCCGTTGGCAACAGCCTGCTGTCCGGTATAGACGCGGCCATCGGCAAGAGTCGTAACTGTTTCGACCGACATATCGCGGCGGGTCGCAACCATTTCAACAAACACGTCAAACATGTCCGAAATCAGACCCTGCATGGCCGATTTTGCAACATCATCAACGGGCTCGAACGGATTGGGCGCAGCTTTCAGCGGACCGCTTTTTACCGTCAGCGGTTCAACACCAAGCTTTTCAAGCGTTCCATTGAAATTCATCGACTGGAAAATCACCCCGATCGAGCCGGTGATTGTCCCACGGCGGGCGATGATGTGGTCGGCGGCAATCGCGGTCATGTAACCGCCGGACGCCGCAACAGTCCCCATCTCGGCAACGATTGGCCGGGTTTCGCCAATACGACGCAGCGCCTCAAACAGCGTTTCACCACCAACCATGGTGCCACCCGGGCTGTTGATATGGACAATAACACCGACAACGTCGCTGTCTTCTTCAATCGCGCTCAGCGCATCAAGAAGATAGGGGTCTTCGGTGATTACACCTTCGATGGTGACTTCAACAATGCGCGGACCCAGTCCGCCCAGAACACTGTCCTTAACACCCGTGCCAGACAAGCCGATCACGATCACCGCGATCACGGCAATCACCGCCACCACACGCCAGCGAAAGATGGATTTTTTCAAGCGGCGTCGATCCAGCAGGATATCGGCATCAAGTGCCATCGGCGTGTCCGTTTCCAATTGTTCAATCAAATACTTAGACGAGTGTGATCGCTCAAACCCGTCTCTTCAAATGGTTTTTATCGACCCGGAAGGCAAGAACAAAAAGCGTTTAAAATCAAAATTTTCGCGAAAAATGCCGATATCGGCAGAGTCGGGCTAAAATTCAGCCGCAAAAAGCAGATGATATACAATTTGGCACCCTTTACAGGCCACCGGACATTAGGCGGATATATCGGCCACCCACCGCGCATCAATTTGCCAGATATAGAATCCGGACAAAAGAAAACGGGCCGCGCAATGCGCGACCCGTCTTTTCGTTCTGCAAGACTGCAGTGCGTATTCGTCGGAGGGTGGCTTATTCGCCGCCTTCCTGTTTCTTGCGCAGAGCTTCGCCGAGGATGTCGCCGAGCGATGCGCCGCTGTCTGCCGAACCGTAATCCGCCATTGCTTTCTTCTCGTCAGCAACTTCAAGAGCTTTGACAGAGAGGGAAACCTTGCGGGTTTTGGAGTCGATTGCAGTAACGCGTGCGTCGACTTTTTCACCAACTGCAAAGCGTTCCGGACGCTGTTCAGAACGCTCACGCGCCAGCTCAGCTTTACGGATGAAGCCTTTGAGTTCGGTGTCGCCAACCGAAACCTCGATGCCACCGTCGTTAACTTCGGTAACTTCACAGGTTACAGCGTCGCCACGTTTGATGCCGACAACGGCGTCTTTGAACGGATCACCAGACAGCTGTTTGATGCCGAGCGAGATGCGTTCTTTTTCAACGTCAACGTCAAGAACCTTGGCTTTGACGATGTCGCCTTTTTTGTATTCTTTGATGACTTCTTCACCAGCGCGGTCCCATGACAGGTCCGAGAGGTGAGCCATACCGTCGATACCGCCCATGAGGCCAATGAACAGACCGAACTCGGTGATGTTCTTGACTTCGCCTTCGATCTCGGACTCGACCGGATGAGCTGCCAGGAAGGCATCCCACGGGTTCGAGGTGCACTGCTTGAGACCAAGCGAGATACGGCGTTTCTGGGCATCGACGTCGAGCACCATGACTTCGACTTCCTGCGAGGTCGAAACGATTTTGCCCGGGTGGATGTTTTTCTTGGTCCAGGACATTTCGGAAACGTGGACCAGGCCTTCGACACCAGCTTCGAGTTCGACGAATGCGCCGTAATCAGTGATGTTGGTGACCCGACCTTCGAATTTCGAACCGACCGGGTATTTGGCTTCGACACCTTCCCACGGATCAGCTTCAAGCTGCTTCATGCCAAGCGAGATACGCTGGGTTTCGCTGTTGAAGCGGATAACCTGGACTTTAACAGTCTGGCCGATCTGGAGTGCTTCGGACGGATGGTTGATACGTTTCCAAGCAATGTCGGTAACGTGCAGCAGGCCATCAACGCCACCGAGATCGACGAATGCGCCGTAATCGGTGATGTTTTTGACGACGCCGTCAAGGATCTGACCTTCCTGAAGGTTCTGGATCAATTCAGCACGCTGTTCTGCACGGGTCTCTTCGAGAACGGCACGACGCGAAACAACGATGTTGCCGCGCGAACGATCCATTTTCAGGATCTGGAACGGCTGCGGGTTGTTCATCAGCGGGGTGACGTCACGAACCGGACGGATATCAACCTGGGAACCCGGAAGGAACGCAACTGCGCCCGACAGGTCAACGGTGAAGCCGCCTTTAACACGACCAAAGATGGTGCCGTCGACGCGTTTGCCTTCGGAGAACTGTTTTTCCAGCTCAACCCAAGCTTCTTCGCGGCGCGCTTTTTCGCGCGACAGGACGATCAGGCCATCCTTGTTTTCATAGCGGTCGACATAAACATCAACGGTATCGCCAATGTTTACTTCGCCTGCGCCAAATTCTTTAAGCGGAACGCGGCCTTCGGATTTCAGGCCGACATCGACGATGGCATCATCGTCAGTTTTTTTAACGACCGAACCGGTCATTACGCGGCCAACAAAACCTTCGTCTTCAGAACCAAGGGTTTCAGCCAGCAGGGCGGCAAAATCTTCGCCAGTCGAGAATTGTGCTTCTTCAGCGGTGGTCATAAACCAGACTTCCTTTCGAGTATCGTCACTATATTCTGGCCAACCGGTTGTGTCCGGTGGTCTTTGCCGCAAAATCGCGGCGATTTGTCATTCAGTGTTCAAACCCGAACGCATGTGAAGGCGAACCTTCCATACACGAAAAGGTGAACGCACAAGTCGTTCACCTTAGGAACAGGCCAAAGGACCGGTACCTCGGGATCGTTCAACGCCTGACGGTTAAAACGCCTTTTGATCAGTCATCCGCACCCATATGGGTATGGATATGTGCCATGACGGCATCGAACACTGCGTTGGCATTCAGACGGTCCGTATCAATATGGATTGCGTCATCTGCCATCTTGAGCGGTGCGACATCGCGAGCACTGTCTCGGGCATCCCGTTCTTCAAGCTCTTTAAGAACGCGCTCGTATATAGCAGCGGGATTTTTTTCCTGCAACTGTTTGAACCGACGGTTTGCACGTTCTTCGACACTGGCTGTCAGATAAAACTTGATCGGTGCTTCCGGACAGACGACCGTTCCGATGTCGCGACCATCCAATACGGCACCACGTTTGCCGCCCGGCGGGGTGGTGGCAAGGGTGCGCTGAAAATCAAGCAACACCTCGCGAACCCTTGGAATCGCTGCAACTTTTGAGGCCGCGGTCCCGACTTCCTCGCTGCGAAGGGCCTCACCTTCGAGATCGGACGCGCTCAGATTTTCGGCCGCAGCCACGGCGGCGGCTTCATCAGCAGGGTCGCCATTTTCGGCCAGAACTTTCGCACCGGTCGCACGATACAGCAGGCCGGTATCGAGATAGGCATAGTCCATTGCTTCTGCGACTCGACGTGCCAAGGTCCCCTTGCCGGACGCGGCCGGCCCATCAATGGCGATGATCATGTGGGTCACTCCCTGTGATTATATCTGGTGCATCCATAAGTCCCGAATGGTGACTTATATATTGGTGGGCCCGATCAGGAATGAAGCGCAAATTTCGCGCCCATATCCGCCATCAGGGTTTCGAAGTTCGGGAAGCTCGTGGCAATCGGGTTGGCATCATCGACCGCAACCGGCTTTTCCGCGCCAAGCCCCAAAACCAGGAACGACATTGCAATACGGTGATCAAGATGGGTTTCCACCATGCCACCGCCCGGCACCACACCGCCAGTGACAATCAGATCATCGCCTTCGATCCGGTGAATGACGCCATTGGCTTCAAGACCAGCCGCCACCGCCGCCAGACGATCCGATTCCTTCACGCGCAATTCTTCAAGATCACACATGCGCGTTTCACCCTCGGCATAGGCCGCGGCCACAGCCAGAACCGGGTATTCATCGATCATGGATGGGGCGCGTTCGGCCGGGACGACAATGCCCTTCAGGCGGTTCTTGCCGGTCACCACCAGATCACCGATGGTTTCACCGGCTTCTTCACGCTCGTTGGTGATCGTGATGTCACCGCCCATTTCAATCAGGGTGGTGATCAGGCCGGTGCGCAGCGGGTTCAGGCAGACATCACGAATAGTGACGCGGGAATCCGGATTGATCAGGGCCGCCACCATAGGGAAGGCGGCCGAGCTCGGATCGGTCGGCACAACAATATCGGCGGCCTTCATTTCGACCGGGCCGGTCAGGCTGACGGTGCGGCCACCATCGTCATTGACCTTCACATCGACCTCGACCCCGAAGTGGCGCAGCATGCGTTCGGTATGATCGCGCGACGGTTTGGGTTCGATCACCGTAGTGGTGCCCGTCGTGTTCAACCCGGCCAGCATCACAGCCGATTTCACCTGGGCCGATGCCATCGGCAGGGTATAGGTCACCGGCTTGGCTTCATCGGTGCCAATCACCGCCATCGGCGGGCGACCGCGATCACGGGTAATGAATTGTGCGCCAAATTCGGACAACGGATCAGCAACACGGCCCATCGGACGTTTGCACAGTGACGCGTCGCCGGTGAAGAAGGTCGTGATCGGATGGGTGGCAACGATGCCCGCCATCAGGCGAATACCGGTGCCGGCATTGCCCATATCAATCACGCTATCGGGTTCACGAAGGGCACCAACCCCAACCCCGGTGACATGCCAGGTGCCGTCGTCATCGCGGGTGACGGTTGCACCCAGTTTGCGCATGGCGTCCGCCGTTGCCAGAACGTCTTCGCCTTCCAGAAGGCCGGTAACCTTGGTTGTACCGATTGCCAGACCACCAAACATCAGGGAGCGATGAGAAATAGACTTGTCACCCGGAACCCGGATATCGCCCGAAAGCGGCCCGGCCTTGGCCGAGGAAAGCGGACGTTTGGTTTGCGAAGAACTCATGGGCTCGTACCTGCCAGTCACTGTTTTATCATCAACAAAAGGCTGATTGAAATTGCACTGCGCTGCGGCCATGTTTTCAGGCGCGCGAGGGCCTTTCAATCAGGGGACCAATGCTCTAGCACAAGCGGTTGGCAGGCACCAGTATCGAACCCGAAATTCGGTGTAGGAAATTGCACGAATGTGCGGCAGATTTGTCCCATCGCCTTGCCAAAGGGAAAAACGCGCAATTTCCTTTTGACAAGGTGCTCGCAAGATGGCAATTGGGCCTTTCGGACAAGACGCTGTGCGTAGCCTTGCTGCGCTTTTGCGACACAAAGTCTTTTTCTTAATTGATAACGGTAATTAAGAGGATTTGCCGTAATGTCAGCACGCGGTAAGAAACGTCACTGCCTCGCCTGTGGTACCAAGTATTACGACCTGAACCGTACCCCGGTTGTCTGCCCGAAATGCAAAACGCCGGACGGGGTGACAAAGGTCAAGAAATCCGCGGTTGCAAAACCGGCACCGGAAGAAGACGAAGACGTCGATGACGTCACCGATCTTGACGATGATGTCGATACCGATATCGACGACGATATTCTCGAAGATGCTTCTGATCTTGGCGAAGATGATGATGATCTTGGCGAAGTCTATGAGCATGTCGAATCAGACGACGACGATCGCTAAGAAATTTTGAAAAAGGGTCTTGCCAACATTTGGCGAACCTTCTAAATATGCGCCGCGCCGCAGAGCCTGCTTGTCAGACTGCGTCGCGGACAAAGTGGGGCCGTAGCTCAGTTGGGAGAGCGCTACAATGGCATTGTAGAGGTCGTCAGTTCGATCCTGATCGGCTCCACCATTCAAAACCCGTTGCCTTTGGCGACGGGTTTTGTCGTTTTAGGGTCTGACATACCCCATCATAACGACCACCAAGGGAGAGAAAGATGAGCAAAGTCTGGACCGTTTATTTGTCGGGCGAAATTCACAGCGATTGGCGCGAGCGTATTGAAACCGGCGTGAAAGAAGCCGGCCTTCCGGTCGATCTGGTTGCCCCGATCACCGTGCATGAAGATTCAGATGATTGCGGCGTTGCCGTGTTTGGCGCCGAAGACAACAAGTTCTGGCATGACCGCAAGGGCGCGCAGCTCAATGCCATGCGCACCAAGACCTTGCTGTCCCAGTCTGATCTTGCCGTCATTCGCTTTGGCGAGAAATACAAGCAGTGGAACGCGGCGTTTGATGCCGGTTACGCGGCCGCCCTTGGCATTCCATACATTACGCTGCATCCGGCAGAGCATGATCACGCGCTTAAGGAAGTCGATGGCGCGGCCAATGGTGTTGCCCGCGAACCCGAACAGGTGGTCGCAGCGCTGGCCTATATCATCGGGGGTAATATGCCCAAGGTATAAGGCTTTAAGCCCACAGCCCGCTTACTGCACCGGCGACAATGTCGCCGGTTGCATGCTTACTGCTGATACGTTTGGGGCTGGCTGAGGTTAGTGAAGGGTTTGACCCGAGGCCTGATCGGGATCGCCCGGAATGATCAGATCGCCCGCCATCAGCGCCATTGCGTCACTTGCACGTGCGACGATGACCCGACCTTCAACCGGATTACCTTTTTCCTGACGCAGAACACCCAAAGTGTCTGAAAGAACGTTAAAGCCACATTCGACCAGCCATTCGCTGATCGCGCGCTGATGATGGCGGAAGCGTTGCCCGGGACCGAGATCGAACGGGAAGTTATCGCCGTGCTCGAGCGTGAATACCAGCAACCCGCCGGGCTTCATCCGATCATGGGCAGCACGCAGGGCTGGCACCAGATCGCCAAGATAGTTCAGAACGTCCGCCGCGATGACAACGCTGTAATCCGTTCCGATATCGGCGGGCATATCGGTGATATCGCCAGCGACAAGGGTGCGATAAAGCCCCTTGGCGCGCGCGCGGTTGATCATGCGCGGCGACAGGTCGATGCCATCAATCGCATCAACATGACCAGCGAACACTTCGCCCACAAGCCCGGTACCACAACCAAGATCAAGCACATCCATCGGACGCAACATTTCCGGCAGATGAGTCCGGATGGCTTCGAACAAAAGCTCCGGTCCGCGATAGGCTAAACGATCCCGCAGGCTGATCTCAAACCGTGGGGCATAATCGTCAAACAGGGCCCGCACATAATCGGGCGGCAAGCGATCACGCAGGGCAGCCGCACCAAGCAATGTCAGGCGGACCTCTGCCCCCATTCGGTCCTTGGGATCAAGCATCAGATATTGACGGAAAGCCTCAACGGCGTTTTCGGTTTCACCGGCACGTTCATAGATGTCGCCCAGCGTAAAATGGGCTTCGTCCCAGTCACTATCAGCGGCCAATGCGGCACGCGCCACGTCAATCGCAGCGGTGTAGTCGCCCTGTGATACCAGCGCCAATGCGACATCAAGACGCCGACTGGCGGACAGACGATCTTTGCTCATGCATGAAATCCGAAAAGGGGGTTTGGGCAACACGCCGAAACCACAACCGAAGATACTGCTATATCTTCCTATTTTCGGTGTTTTGCAAGATAGATAAAATATCGAAAAATCAACACCTTATATGTTTTCGGGAATCGCATACCAATGCAAACAGGGTGTTGACCGATAATCGGGCGCTTTCACGTGCGGCTGCATCGATTTTAGCAACAGTTTCTAAAAAGAAATTTGGCACAAAATTCCACTGAACCATTGATAAAATCAATTAATTATCATACATTAATATAAATTCTGGTTTTGATGGATTGAATGATGGAAAACTTCACTCCGATTTCCGCCCTGATTGGCGGTGGACTTATTGGTCTGGCCTCTGGCCTTTATCTTTTGCTCAATGGGCGAATTGCCGGGATCAGCGGCATTCTTGGCGGTTTGTTGACCCTGACCAAGGGTGGTTCTGCTGTTTTTGAACGGCTGGCCTTTATCATCGGGCTGATTGTTGGTCCGTTCATCCTGATGAACGCAACCGAGATCGAAGCCCAAAGTGTTGTGACAAGCTCATTACCGGTCATCATCATTGCCGGTCTTCTGGTTGGTTTTGGCACCACGATTGGTAGCGGTTGCACCAGTGGTCATGGCATTTGTGGCCTGTCGCGGTTTTCGCTGCGATCGCTGGTTGCGACCCTGTCATTTATGGCAGCGGGCTTTGTCACGGTTCTTGTCACCCGCCATCTGATGGGAGGCATGTAATGCGGATAATTGTTTCCCTGATTTGCGGCACGATTTTCGGCTTTGGCCTTTACATTTCGGGCATGATCGACCCGCAAAAGGTTCTGGGCTTTCTTGATATCTGGGCGATTGCCGATGGTGGATGGGATCCGAGCCTTGCGTTCGTCATGGGCGGTGGGCTGGCGGTTGCCATTCCAATCTTCCAGTTTGCAAAGAACCGGACCGAGGCGGTCTGTGGCGGCGAGATGAGCCTGCCGACCAACCGTGCCATCACCACCAAACTGGTTGTTGGCGGCCTGTTGTTTGGTACCGGTTGGGGACTGGTTGGGTATTGCCCGGGTCCGGCCCTTAGTGCACTGGCCTTCGGCCATACCGATACGATTATTTTTGTGGTCGCGATGATTGCCGGCATGGGCGGTGCCCGTGCCATCGGTCTTAACAAATAAACCCGGCCGATGCCTGAACCCGATAATCTGCGGCCGGTTTGATCCCCAGACACTGGCCGCAGGTTTTGCAACCGCCCGTGCTTTACGCCGGGCGGTTTCGCATTTCCGGTCAAAATTTGACTAAAATCTCGCAGCACCGGGCTTGTCTTTGGCGTTAAAATCCCATAACTGAGCAAGAGCGCCACATTGACGACCACAGAGGTTTTTGCATGAAGATCGGCATTCTTGAGACCGGATTCGCCCCGGAAGAACTTCGCGACGATTTCGCCTCCTACCCCGGGATGCTCGAAAAGCTGCTTGGCGACGTTGATCCGAGTCTGGAGTTCGAAACCTGGACCGTTCTGGAAGACGTTTTTCCGGCCTCAATCCGTGATGCCGACGGCTGGGTGATCATGGGATCGAAACATGGCGTTTATGAAAACTTGCCGTGGATGATCCGCCTGCAGGACTTCCTGCGCGATGCGGTTTCTGCCGGTCAGCCGGTCTTTGGTATCTGTTTCGGTCATCAGATTCTGGCAACAGCACTTGGTGGCAAGGTCATCAAATCCGACAAGGGTTGGGGTGTGGGCGTACATGAATACGCGGTTGATGCACGCAACAGCGACTGGCTGTCTGACAGCCCGGCAAAGATCCGCATCAATGCCTTCCATCAGGATCAGGTAGTTGAGCCGCCCAAGGGTGCGACTGTTTGGGCAAGTTCCGATTTTTGCCCCTATGCCGGTTTGCAGTATGGCGATAATGCCGCCTCGATCCAGCCGCATCCGGAGTTCATGAAACCATACGAGACCGCCCTTTTGCAGACCCGTTATGACCTGATCCCCGATGATGTGCATGAAGCTGCCATGAAGTCACTTGAGACGCCGATCACGAGTGTTGATTTCGCGCGCGCGATCGTGAAGTTCATGACCCGGAAGCGAATCAAGTCAGCCGCCTAAGGCCGCAGATCATATCGACATCACGCACCAAATCACAGAAAGCCACCGGAAATCCTGGTGGCTTTTTTCGTGCCTGAAGGTGCAAAACACTTTATCAACCAAAGGTGTTGCATGATCCTGTTCAACCATGGACGCAGCAAAATGATGTGATCGACCGCAGAATGTCGACGTTCAAGCTTGGACCACCGAGAGACCGCGCAAATGAAGAATAGGCACCCGAAGCGATGATCCAGAATCTGCGGCTGTATTCCGGCCTGACCATGTTTGCCTATGTGCTGACGCATTTGCTGAACCATACGGCAGGCATCGTTTCACCGGAACTGATGGAAAAAGCCGGGGAATACACCACGGAAGTCTGGCAGTTTCCACCGCTTGAGATCCTGTTGGTGTTGTCGCTGATAACGCACTTTTTGTTGGCAACCGCACGCCTGACCAGCCGCCGCACCTTGCGCCTACGCAAATCGGAATGGGCACAGATGATCCTTGGCCTGTGCATCCCGTTCCTGCTGTTTAGGCATATCATCGCGACCCGGGTTATCGATCTGGGCTTTGATGTTGATTCACCGTTTGAGCGCGTTCTTCTTGATCTGGCCGTGTTCATTCCGCATCAGGGCATCTTGCAGGCGATCACTGTGATTGTTGTCTGGGCGCATGGCTGCATCGGCATTCATTTCTGGCTGCGGGTCAAACCGTTCTATCCGAAATGGCGCAATACGCTTGGCACGCTGGCCATTCTGATCCCGACACTTTCGCTTGCCGGTTATTCGGCCGCGGCAGCCGAGGTGATCCGCCGCGCAGAGGAAGGCGGACGCAAATATGTGTTTGGGGTGATTGATGCCGCCAATGTCAATCAGGACGCCATCACCTTCTATGAAAACGCCATTTTGCCGTTCACGATCCTGAGTATCGCCCTTGCGCTGGCACCTTTTGGTGTGCGCCAGATCCGCCAGACCTTTGATCGGGTAAAGCGCGGCCCGATGCTGAGCCTGCCAAACGGGCGTTTCGTGCGTGTACCGCCCGGTGCCACAGCGCTTGAGGCGCTGCGCGATGCCGGTGTTCCGATGGCGTCGGTTTGTGGCGGGCACGGGCGCTGCACGACGTGCAGAATCCACTGTGGATCAGGCAGTGATCATCTTGCCCCTCCCGGTGATATCGAGGCCGCTGCACTCAAAAGCATTCAGGCCCCCAAGGGCATGCGCCTTGCCTGTCAGATCAGACCGCACAATGATCTGGCGGTCGCACCGCTTTTGCCGCCCAACGCCACCGCGCGTGACGGACGACGTCCCGGCGGACTCTCGGGCAGTGAAAGACAGGTTGTTTGCATCTTTATCGACTTGCGTGATTCGACCAAGCTTGGCGAAAGCAAGATGCCCTATGACGTGCTTTTCATCCTCAACCAGTTCTTTGCCGAGATGACCGAGGCACTGCGCGGCACAGGTGGTTATTACGCGCAGTTTACCGGCGATGGCCTGATGGCACTTTATGGCCATGAAAGTGACGATACCGAACGCACCATCATGCAGGCCTTTGAGGGAGCCGCCGAGATGCTGCGCCGGATTGAAGGCCTTAACCTGCATCTTAAATCCGAACTTCCCCACGCGTTGCGCATTGGAATCGGCATCCATATGGGCAAGGCAATTGTTGGGGAAATGGGCCCGCCCGGCCGCGAAAACATCAGTGCAATCGGCGATACGATCAACACCACCGCCCGCCTTGAAGCCCAGACCAAGGGGCATGGCGTGCCATTGGTGATTTCCAAGACGCTGTTTGATCACGGGCCGATTCCCTTGCCGGAAAATGCCGTGATGCACGAGGTTGCGCTGCGCGGTAAGGATCAGTCGGTTGCCTATTATGCGCTTGAAACGATGCCAGATCTGACACAAACCAAGAATTAGTCGATGTCTTATGTCCGTACCACAGGCAAGGCTTGACTATTGGCGGGAAAACCACATTTATTTGAATATATGAAACGTTCGGTGCCGAATGCCTCGGGTCGAACAATTAGATGCCCGAAACGCAGGATGCGTGGGATCTGAAAACAACCACACTCGCTCTGATGGAGGAGGTGCTGCAAATGTCACGAATTTCAATGTTCAACAGCCCGCTGCTTTTGGGTTTTGACCAGATCGAACGCGTTCTTGATCAGGTCTCGAAAACCAAGGCCGAGGGGTATCCGCCCTATAACATCGAACAGATTGGTGAAAACAAACTGCGAATCACCGTCGCAGTTGCCGGATTTGCCGAGGAAGACCTGTCGGTAACCACTGAAGACAACCAGCTGATCATTCGCGGCAAACATACCGATGATGACAGCGAACGTGTTTATATCCATCGTGGCATTGCGTCGCGACAGTTCCAGCGCTCCTTCGTCCTTGCCGAAGGCATCGAAGTCGTCGGTGCGCATCTGGATAACGGTCTGCTGCATGTTGACCTGAACAGACCCCTACCGGAACCGGTCGTTCGTGAAATCGCGATTGGCTCGAACAAGAAAAAAGCTGTGCCGTCAAAAACCATCGACATGAATGTCGAGGACGAGGATAGCAATGCTGATCAAATAGACGGCAAAGCCTAACCAAGGAGTGGTTCAAATGACAAATCGAACAAATAACCACGATACCGAAAGCGATCAGCGGATCGGCCAGGATACCGGTCTTCTGTCAAATGGTGACTTCGCCCTGTTGGGTATTCATGATTTTGCCTATGTGCGTCCGGTTCCCAATACGGAGAACGACAGCGACGAACTGGTCTATGGCGTCTTCACCGCCGACGGTACCCATATCGCGTCGTTTGAAAACCATGCCGTCGCGGATGCAGCCATCCGCCAGCACGACATGGAGCCACGCGCGGTTCACTAAGTCGCCTACAATGCTAAGATGCTTTTGAAGTACCCGGCCCGCCGGGTACTTTTTTTCAGTTCATTCGGAGGTTTGACCAAGTTGACCGACACGTCGAACGAGAAAGCATCGAAAACACTGTCAGAGCTGCATAACTGGCGCCTGATCCGCAATGCTCGCGGGCGCGCGGATGCCCCTTTGATGGTGCTGTCGCACGGGTTCGGGACCGATCATCGTAGTTGGCGACTGTTGTTGCCAGACCTTCTCAAACATTACGATATCGGGGTGTATGACCTTGCAGGGGCAGGCCCGAACAGCAGGGCAACATTCGAAGACGGAAGACATACATCCATTACCGCTTTTGCCGATGATCTGATAGCGATCCTTGATGAACAAGGCATTTCATCTGCAAAAATACTGACGCATTCCGTGAGCGGTATGGTTGCCTTGATCGCGGCCTGCGAACGCCCCGAGATATTTGATCATATTTCCATGATTGCGCCTTCACCACGCTATCTCAATGAAGGTGACTATCACGGCGGTTTCTCGCAAAATGATCTTGATGGTCTTTTTGGCGCAATGGAAGCAGGTTACGAAGATTGGGCAAACGGGTTTGCCCCGGTGATTGTCGGCGACGAATTTCCTCTGTTCGTTCGTGAATTTGCGTCCGGCCTTCTGGCCATGCCAACCCAAACCGCACTAAAGATAGCACGGTTCATTTTTCAGTCTGACTTCCGCGATATCCTGCCAAAAATTACTATCCCAACCACAATCATTCAACCCGCACGAGATCCTGCCGTACCGCTGGAAGTTGGTCATTATTTGAATGCTAAACTTGCCAACAGCACGTTACACATCATCGATTCATACGGGCACCTGCCACAACTTACAGCGCCCTATGAAGTGCTTTATTGCCTGAAAGAAAGCATGCCCGAATAAATAAGGTGCTCTCAGATATGGTCTAGCGGATTTCGATGACTTCGCCGGGTGCGGCGATGCGGACCTGCTCGTTCCTACGCAGCATCTGGGCCATTTCCGCACGCACATTGCGTTTGATGTGATAAAGCCAGAATCGCGCGCCGGGCATGTCGGATGCCAGTTTCAAAACCGTTTCCAGATCACAATGGGCGGCATGTTGCGGATCATGCTTGATCAGATAGGTTTCCTGAAACACCAGATCCGCACCCGTAAACAGGGCGGCGGTTTCTGCTGTTACATTGCCATCACCGGAATAGGCAAACCCCTTGTCCGCGTAGCGCAACAGGATCGAGTGATTCTGCACACTGTGATCGGACCGCGCGAAACGGCATTCAAACGGACCAATTGAATTTGTCTCGGCAATCGAATGCCAGATGATGGTAAACGGCCAGGCTGATCCAAGTCCGGTAAAGCCGAGCTCCATCAGTTTTTCAAGATGCGTGCGCAATTGCGGGCTGCACAGAATGCGCAACGGCTTTGAACGGCCATCATCGCGCCAGTTCAGCATGACCGGCACAAGACCGAAAACATGATCGGGATGCATGTGGGTGAAATAGATCGCATCAATCGCATCCGGATCGGGAAACTTAGCCATCAGCCGCCCGGCCGCCGTTGCCCCGCAATCGATCAAGAGGCGAAAGTCGCCCGCAGACACCACGACCGACGAATTTTCAAAGTTCGGATCGAAGGCCTCGCCCACACCAAGAACATCAATGCGCAGATGATCGCTGTTCATTCCTTATCGCCCCGTATTTCCCCTGCAAGCCCGGAGTATATCAGCTCCAAGTGCCTCAAGCCGACATTCTTGTGACTTCCCCTTGCTTAAGGCAAGTGGTTCCCCGCAGGATACCTTGATCATCTTCAAACTGTCATATTCCATGACAAAAGGGCGGAGCCGTTTGGCTCCGCCCTTTTAATGGCAGCTTTCGATCGAAGACATCAGCCTGAATTAACGCGTCAGCACCTCGGCCGCTTCGCGCGTGCGCTGTACAGAGGATGCGACCGTATCTGTAGTCGTGCGAATGGCTGCAAGGTTATCTGACATGTTTTCGACAGACCGGGCCATGTCACGCACGCTGGTACTGACATTTTCGGTAACCGCCGTTTGCTCTGTCACCGCCGAAGAGATGTTGGTGACATCGTTACGGACGGTTTCAACCGAACCACGGATGGTCTCCAAAGCACCGGCGACCTCAGCGGAAATTTCCTGAATACCGGTAATTTCCTGGGTGATGTCTTCGGTGGCACGTGCCGCCTGATTGGCAAGGTTCTTGACCTCGTTGGCAACAACGGCAAATCCCTTTCCGGCTTCACCGGCACGGGCACTTTCAATCGTCGCATTCAGCGCCAACAGGTTGATCTGCCCGGCAATATTGCGAATGACTTCAACGATATTGCCCATCTCGTCAACCACGCCCGTCATGCGCTGGGTCATTTCGTTGGCGGTGTTGGTCTGCTCGTAGGCGCGTTCGGTTGCGCCCTGTGACTGGGCCATGCTTTGGGAAATCTCGGCAATCGAGGCGGCCATCTGTTCGGTGCTGGCCGCAACGTTGCGGGTCAGTTCCATCGTGTTGGTTGACGCATCAACGCTTTGAACCGTGCGCGTGTTAAGCTCGGTGATATTGTTGTCGATCTCGGTAAAGTTACCGTCGATCATCTTTTTAAGGTCGATCAGAAGCTTGGTTTTTTCGGTGATATCGGTGGCAAACTTGATCACCTTGATCGGTTTGCCAACAGCATCAAGAACCGGGTTATAGGTCGCTTCGATCCAGACTTGCTTGCCATTCTTGCCCACACGGGCGAACTGACCGGCCTGGAATTTTCCCTGGTTCAGGCTTTGCCAAAAAGCCCGGTACTCTGACGAATTTTTCTGATCTTCAGGCAAGAACATGCTGTGATGCTTGCCCTTGATTTCATCAAGGCTGTAGCCCAGCACAGACAGGAAGTTCTCATTGGCGGTCAGAATCGTGCCATCGAGGTTGAACTCGATCACCGCCTGCGAGGTGCTGATCGCATCAAACACGCTTTGCAGCAACGCACGTTCGTTGCGACGTTCGGTGATGTCGGTCGCAAACTTCACGACTTTGGTTACATTGCCCTTCGCGTCGAGTATCGGGTTGTAAGTGGCTTCAAGCCAAATCAACGATCCGTCACGACGTTTGCGCGGGAAGGCCCCGGTCAGAAACTCGCCTGACGCCAGTCTCTTCCAGAAATTTTTGTAATCTGCCGAACTGATGAGCTCTTCGGGGACAAACAATGAGTGATGTTTGCCGATAAGATCGCTGGCTTTGTAGCCCATCGTCTTTTCGAAGTTTTCATTCAGCGAAAGGATCTTGCCTTCCGCGGTGAATTCGATGCGTGCCATTGAGCGACCGAGCGCAGCGGTGACTTGTTGTTCATTGCGCGCCTCGACGTCGCCCTTAAAAAATCCAATACCCACTTTTATACCCTTTGCGTAAACGGGTTTATCCCGTTAATTCCCGTCAGCCTCGCGGGGTTATTGACCGTTTGGTCAAAATTAAGAACGCGCAACAAGATCTCTCATACATACGCATGATAAGACCTAAGCCTGCGAGCGTTCACTTCTCATGCGAGAGGATACGGTGAGATCTTCAACACAGATCATTTCCGGTTTTCAAACGGCTTGCGTTTGATGGTCAGATGTTCGGAATTTTTTGCAGTTTTTCAAACTTTGCATCGGATATGCTGCGTTTTACGCCATACCGAACGAAGTTTGAAAAATTTCTGCTGATGAATAATTGATCCCATCTTGAACAACTGATCATCGATACCCAACCATATACCTTTGACTAGCGCAAGCGAATTTGCATACTCGCAAAGGGAAAAACAATCCTGGATAAATTTCGTTTAGTATTATTGATTGCATTACAATTGATTGTTTCAGTTTTTAGCAGAAATCAAATTACCAGGTCATCATTCAAAAAGCATGCTTATGAAAATCCAAAAAACGTTTCTGCGCTGCTTCACAACCCTTTGGTATAGCATTGAAAGATTGATGAACAGTTCGTTCAATGCCGATCTGGTAGGGTCGGCAAAGCGGCCTTTCAAATGAAAGCACAAAGTCTGCGGACACCGGTTTGACGATATCCGGTTAAGCAGGCCACTTTACGATGTAGCGTGTCAGATCAGGATGGGCTTCGTCTTCGGGGATGGCCATGCCGCGCACGGACATGCCTGCCATGATGGCCGAGTCTGCGACACCTGTCTTAAGCGGATGCCAGTCGGGTAGTGGTTTTCCCTCTGCCATCAGGCGATAGGCACATGTGGATGGCATCCAGGACAGGGTTTCGACATTTTCCTTGGAAAGCTGCACACAATCGGGAACATGCTGTGTCCGGTTGGGATAATCCTTGCAGCGACAGGTATGACAATCGAGCAAACGACACGCGACCGAGGTGTAATAGACAAAATCGTCTTCTTCGTCCTGCAGCTTGTGCAGGCAACATTTGCCACAGCCGTCACAAAGGGATTCCCATTCCGCTTGCGTCATTTCAGCAAGAGTCTTGGTTTCCCAGAATGGTTCAGGTGGCAATGCGACGCGGTCTTTTTTATCCATGATCTCTCTCAGTCGGGCCGTCATTGAGACATAACATAGTCTAAACCGCGCGTAATCCCCGTCGCATTCAAGTCTGACAACGGGTTGATCAACTCTCTGCGATCATGTGGAAGAAGGAGCCAAAAACACTTCCATCCACCAGGCCGGCAGGACCAAGATCAAGACCCGTCGCCGTTTTCATCCGGCATAACGGCATGCCGTCTTCGGACAACGTGGTCGCATAGTGAAATTCATGACCACGCAGCTTCATGCCTGCCGGACCAAAAGGGGTCGGAATGCCCAGCTGCGCCTCGCGATAGCCAAGATGCAGCCTGCGGCTGGCAAAGCTGGTTTCAAGCGGCAACAGACCAAGCATTTCATGGCGCGTACCACTGGCATCAACAAGGCCGTTGCCAAGGGTCATGTACCCGCCGCATTCGCCGTAAATCAGGACATGCCGTTGGGCAGCATCGTGCATGCCGGCCCGGAAGACCTTGGCCGCGGCGAGGGTCTTGGCATGAAGTTCCGGATAGCCGCCGGGCAGATAGACGGCATCACAATCCGGGTTCGGGGCCTCGTTCGCCAGTGGCGAGAAAAAGGAAATTTTCGTCCCCACCGCACGCCAGCCATCCAGAAGATGGGGGTAGCTAAACGCAAAGGCCGCATCACGCGCCACCGCAACATGACGGCCAAGCGGGGCAATCACGGGTGCGGTCGGCGTGGGTTTTGCAGATTTTTTAGTTTTCTCGGCCTTTCCGGCCTTTTCACCCACCAGTGCGATCAAGGCATCCAGATCGACATCTTGACTGATGATATCGGCGGCACGATCGAGAAAGGTATCAAGCTCGGCATGTTCGCCCGCCTGCACCAGACCAAGATGGCGTTCTGGCAGGATCAGGTCTTCGCTACGCCGGACAGCGCCCAGCACCGGCAGATCCGGCAAATGTTTGGCACAGGCATCAACAATCATCTGCTTGTGGCGGTCACTGCCCACCCGGTTAAGGATCACGCCGGCAACATTGATGTCATCGCGAAATTTGGCAAACCCGGAAATCACCGCCGCGGCGGAGGCCGACTGGCCTTTCACATCGACCACAAGAACAATCGGCCAACCGGCAAGGGCGGCAAGATCGGCGGTCGATCCATCGCCGTTGGCGGCACCATCAAACAAACCCATGACGCCTTCGCACATCAAAAAGGCTTTGCCGTGCGTGTGATCGCGGGCCAGACCGTTGATCTGGTCTGGCGTCATCGCCCACGGATCAAGATTGATGCAGGTATCGCGGCACGCAGCTGCCTGAAAGGCGGGGTCGATATAATCCGGTCCAGTTTTGGCCGCGGCAATTTTATGGCCCTTGCGGGTCAGCGCGCGCAGAAGCGCCAAGGTAATGACGGTCTTGCCACTGTTTGACGCGGGGGCCGCAATCACGATCCCCGGAATGGTGTCAGGCATTTTGGGCTGTTCTCCGAGCCGAATTTATTTGCCATGATCATGGCATTACGCGACGGAATAATCAGCCGTTGTTTTTGACCGCCTCGGTCACGCCTTTGGCCATGTCTTCGGGGCTGGTGCCGTAATTGAAGTGGCGGACGAATTTGCCTTCGCGATCCATCAGATACACGAAGGATGAATGGTCCATCAGATAGGTATCGGTATCTTCAGGTTCACCTTCCGGGATTGCTTTGGCGTAGTAAACACGAAACGCCTTGGCGGCCGCCGTTGTCTGTTCGACGGTGCCGGTCAACCCAACCATCCGATCATGGAAATAGGGAACATATTCGGCAACCGCTTCGACCGTGTCGCGTTCGGGGTCGACGGTGAAAAAGACGGGTGTGATTTCATCTGCGATGTCTTGGGGCATCATATCAAGTGCTGTTCCCATGACCTGCAATTCGGTCGGGCAAACATCCGGGCAGAAGGTATAGCCGAAATAGGTCAGCATGTATTTGCCCTTGAAGTCATCCTGAGTGACAGTTTCGCCATCCTGATTGACAAGTGTGAAGGGACCGCCAATCGACGCCGTACCGGACGAATTGGTTTCCGTGCCCATCATCATCAGACGATAGGTCAGGCCGATACCAAGAACCAGGGCAATACCCAGAATTGCCAGAAGCGTCTTTTTGCTCACGCGTCCACCCTCATCTCTTTGCCGGTTACGGACAACCGATCTTTGTGTGCCACAAACTGACGGGGCACTATAAATACCCTACACATTCTTGCAAGGTCAGCACCTGTGGGAAAGCTCACACTTGATCACGCTGCCCGACCCCATCAGCCCAATGTCGTTGCTGCCAAGGCAAACAGGATCAGGCCATTAATAATCATGAGTCCACGGCCCACTGGCACCATCAGGGCCCGGAACCGCTGTGCGGCATATTGGCCGACAAAGCCTGTGACAAACAACATCGGCACCGTGCCAAGACCAAACACCAGCATCACCGCCCCGCCATTAAGCGCCGCACCGGTGGCGCCCGCCATCACAAGCGCGCCATAAACCAGACCACAGGGAATAAAGCCGAGCATCACGCCCAGCAAATACCCCCGCCAGCCATAGGGGGCCTGGAAAAGCCCGCGCGCATGATTGCCAACCAGCTTGTTCCACCACCGCGTTTCGCCGGTCGATGGCAGCAACCCGCCAAGATGAGGCATCAGGCCCAAAATACCGAAAAGAAGGAAAAACACACCGGCCGCAATCAGCAACACCGGCCCGATCCACCACACGCGGGTCAGCGCACTTATGCTGTCGGTGAAATAGCCGGCCAGCACGCCCAGCAAGCAGTAGGTCGACAACCGCCCGAACTGATAGGGTAGCAAGGCGGCGCCGGTGAGACGGCGAAACTCGCTCATTTTCTCGACCGGGAGCTGTTCCATCCGGCTGGTGACCTGACTGATCACGAACGGGCCGCACATGCCGACACAGTGGGTCGCACTCCCCACCAGTCCCGCCACCAACGCAGTCAGAAGCACCCCGCCATCCGTGCGCACGATGTCGGCACATTGCGCCCAACCGCTTTCAAGGATGCGTATCAATACCTGCTGTTCGTCCATCATCCACCGGGTCAAAACATTTGCGCGGCGATTGTACAATCGCGCGATCCACCGGCAACGATATATATCAATCTGTTGGAACCTTATCCGGGCAGGATCGAAGTTCAGTTTTTGAGGGGATCTGCCGGTGCGGTGATCAGATCAAGCACCTGTTCGAACGGCACATGACGCACCGCGGTCACATCGTCCTGCGGCGAAAGCCAGTTCAGACGATCGCGCAGGCCAACAACCTTGCCCAGAATGCACACCGCAGGCGGCTCAACACCTTCGCGTTCGACATCATCCGCC
Organism: Thalassospira sp. A40-3; assembly: GCF_015871485.1. Lineage (NCBI taxonomy): Bacteria > Pseudomonadati > Pseudomonadota > Alphaproteobacteria > Rhodospirillales > Thalassospiraceae > Thalassospira > Thalassospira sp. A40-3. Next base: position 4,313,010 of record NZ_CP065428.1, on the reverse strand, counting down.
GCCTTTTCAAGGGTGGTGATCAAAATACCCTGTCCCGGCGTGGTCGCCTGACTGATCACGGCAAGCGGTTCATCCGCGGCCCGACCATTTGCCATCAGTTCCGACGAAATCCGGCGCAGATGTTTCATCGCCATATACATGACAAGAACCGGCGCACCCTTGGCAAGGGCCGCCCAGTTGATGTTGTCTGGCACTTCGCCACTTGATCCGTGGCCGGTGACAAAGGTGACCGACGAATTGCAGTCGCGGTGCGTGGTCGGAATCCCGGCATAGGCCGCACCGGCAATCCCGGCGGTAATGCCCGGCACAACACGAAACGGCACATTGTGATCAACAAGGGTCATGCCTTCTTCGCCGCCGCGTCCGAACACGAACGGATCACCGCCCTTAAGGCGCAAAACACGCAGGCCCTGTTTGGCCAGTTCAACCAGTTGCAGGGAAATATCGGTTTGTTTGGAAGATGGACGACCACCGCGCTTGCCCGCATAGATGCGTTTGGCATCGGGACGCAAAAGGTTCAAAATCCGTTCATCGACCAGTGCATCAAAGACAACAACATCGGCCTGTTGCATGGCGTTGACGGCATGCAGCGTCAGAAGACCGGGATCACCGGGTCCCGCCCCAACAAGCCATACCCAACCCGGTTCAAAAACCGGAAAATCAACACCAAGGTTCGTCATCGCGCGATACTTCTACTTAAATGAAATGCAGCCATCTGTGCAGGACCGCATCAAGAGGATATGTTAAACAGCAATCAAACGATACGCACAACATATTTCCGATATTTTTTCGTATAACTTTTTAAATCACATAAATATTGATGTTTAATTGAATTTCTCAATCGGATCTTATCCCCGCCCTCAATAGCGAAAACACCGACAGGATTAACAGGAAAAAAACCGACTGATGGCAAGAAAACCGGAAGGACCACTGCGCAAGGGATGGACGACGGGGGCCTGTGCCACCGCCGCAACCCGTGCCGCGTGGCAGGCATTGCTGTCCGGCGACTTTCCCGATCCGGTCACCATTACCCTGCCTGGCGGAGAAACGCCGTCCTTTCAGTTGATCAAGGCTGAAAAGGGCGATGGCTGGGCGCGCGCCAGCGTGATCAAGGATGCCGGGGATGATCCCGATGTCACCCATGGGGCAGAAATCATATCGACGGTGCGCGTCGGCAAACCCGGAAGCGGCATCACATTCCATGCCGGTGACGGGGTCGGTACGATTACCAAGCCGGGCCTGCCATTGCCACCGGGTGAACCCGCGATCAATCCCAAACCGCGCGAAATGATGGTCGGACAGATCGAAGCACTTTGTAATCAGTATGGTGCAAGCCCCGATGTCGAGATCGAGATTTCCATTCCCGGGGGTGCTGAAATTGCCACCAAAACATGGAATGGGCGATTGGGCATTGTTGGCGGGTTGTCGGTTCTGGGCACCACGGGGATTGTCATCCCGTTTAGCTGTTCGGCCTGGATCCATTCGATCCATCGCGGGATTGACGTCGCGCGGGCGACCGGGCGCGAACATGTTGCCAGCGCAACCGGCAAAACATCCGAGGCTGCCATTCGTGCATTCTATGGCCTGCCCGAAGAAGCCATTCTTGATATGGGCGACTTTGTTGGCGGGATGCTGAAGTATCTTCGCAAAAATCCGATTGCCTTTGTCAGCATCGCCGGTGGGTTTGCCAAACTGGTCAAACTTGCCCAGGGGCATCTCGATTTGCATTCAAGCCGATCACAGGTCGATTTTGATCGACTGGCAGGAACGATTGCAGCGTGTGGCGGGGATGAAACGCTGCAAGACCAGTGCCGCACGGCCAATACCGCCAAACAGGTTCTGGAACTTTGTCAGGCGGCTGACGTTAAGATTGAAGATGCGATTGCCCGTCAGGCCTGCGAATCCGCGCGCGCCACATTGGACGGCGCATCGGCCGTTGAAGTCGTCATTACCGACCGCAACGGCACCATCATTGCCCGCCACGGGATTGGCGAATTTGATCAATTCCGACCGGTGGCATCGTAAGCAGCAGTTCGTTAATCTGTTCCCGTGTCTGCGCAACAAACAGGCCATCCAAGGTCATAAAGCAACAACAAGGTTCTTTGCCCATGTCCCTCTCCCGCCCTGCCGAACGTCCAAAACGCATCCTTATTTTTGGCGGGACCGGAGACGCAAATCGCATTGCAGAGGACCTGATGCATGAATTTGGCCGGGATGTTCGTTTGCAACTCTCGCTCGCCGGGCGCACCAGCGCACCGAGCCTTCCAGATGGCGTTCCCGTACGTATCGGCGGTTTTGGTGGGCCGGAGGGCATCATCACCCATCTCAAAAATGAACAGATTGATCTGGTGATTGACGCTACCCACCCCTATGCCACAGAGATTTCACACAATATCGCCAAGGCCTGCCATGCGGTTGCGATGCCTTGCATTCAGTATCACCGCCCGGCCTGGGAACAGACCGAAGATGACAACTGGATCATGGTAAAATCGATTGAAGAAGCGGCCAGAATCCTGCCCGAGGTTGGCAATCGCGCACTAATTGCCAGCGGTGCCAAGAACCTGCATGCCTTTGAAGGGCTTGAAAAAACGTGGCTACTTGTTCGTACCGTTGATGCCCCGCGTGATCCGTTTGATTTGGAATTTGGCGAATGGCTGTTTGCGCGCGGCCCGTTCAGTGTTGAAAGCGAGACGGAGCTTCTTGAACGCAACGAAATCGATGTGATCGTCAGCAAAAATAGCGGCGGTGAGGCGACCTTTGCCAAGATCGAAGCCGCGCGGAACCTTGGCATTCCGGTGATCATGATTGAACGCCCCGGTGGGGAGCCGGTCATTCAGGCCTCGTCGCGTTCTGAAATCATCGATACCGTTCGTGAGACCCTCAAGAAGGTTTGATGGTCCTGTGCAAGGCGGCATGTTTGCTCGCCAACTTGCACGCAATCAAAAAACCCCGCCAACGGTTTGGCGGGGTTTTCTTTTTGATCATCTGATCAGCCGTGCGCCTTAGACGAAACGGCGGAACTCGCCCGATTTGCGCGGCGGGCAGAACCGTTTGAGGTATGACGGCGCAATTGCTTCTAGGCTATTGGGCGTAATGCCAAGTTCGGCAAAACCGTCCGCACCCTCGGAAACGACGTTATCGGTCTTGAGCAAACGTACCTGATCCGGGGTCAGCGGCGGAACCGGTAGGAACTGCAGGAAGAATGCCTTGATAGAGGCCAACCAGAACGGAACCGGCATCAAAATGGCGCGCTGACGGGTGATGCGCAGCATGTCCTGCAAAAGCGCCATGAAGGAATAGGTTTCCGGTCCACCAAGCTCATAGGTCTTGCCAGCAGATTTACCTTCGGTGAGGGCCGTGACAAAGGCGTCGGCAACATCGCCAACATAGACCGGCTGGAATTTCGGACCGCCTTCGCCGTGCAGATCGACCTTGCCTTCACCCAGATCAACTTTCGGAAGGCCCGGTGCGCCAACAACCGGCAGCATCGGCGAGAAACGCGCCATGGTGGCAAACTTGTTCAGGAAGTTATCATTCGGGCCAAAGATCACCGACGGGCGGAAGATCACCGCATCCGGGAACGCTTCGCGCACGGCCTTTTCACCGGCCAGCTTTGACGTCGCATAGTTGGCAGAGGTGTTTTTATCCACACCCAGTGCCGACATGTGCAAAAGCGTCTTTACACCGGCTGCCTTTGCTTCCTCGGCAATGCGTTTGGCCGCCTTGACGTGGATATTGAGGAAATTCTTGCTGCCGCGTTCATAAAGAATGCCAAGCAGGTTGATCACCGCTTCGGAACCCTCAAGCGCGCCCTTGATGCTGTCTTCGTCGCGCACATCGCAATGGACCGGAACAACCTGCCCCAGATTGCCCATCGGTTTGAGTTTTTTGACGCGCTCAAAGCTTCTGGTCGGGACGCGAACGATAAAATCACGCTCCAGCAGACGCTTGACGATATGACGTCCGACAAATCCGGTGCCGCCAAAAACGGTTACGATACGACGTTCCATGCTTGCTCTCTCCTTGCCGGTCGGGACGATGCGGACGATGCCCACATCAGATGCCCGTGCTCGGTGGCCTTGGGGTCCGGAACGCCAAAACGATCCGGTCCGAAACTGATCCTGTGGAAAATCATATGGTGCCTGAACACACGGTGTCCAAACAGACGACAATATGATTTTCCGCAGGCTCTTGGGTTATATACGACCCGCAATTGTGGTCAACAATGCGGTTTTATGAAACGTTTTCGTCTCTGCCCTGCAATTTGGCCAGTATTTCATCATGCAGTGCCAGCAAACCGGCCCGATAATCCGGATAGCGCAGCTTAACACCCAATTCCTGTTTGATCCGCGCATTTGAAACCCGTTTGTTGTCTTCATAAAAACTGGCGGCCATCGGGCTTAGCTTGGCGGTGGCAAAATCCTGTTCGGGTGGCGGATCAACACCAAGCAATCCACAGGCATGGGCGATCACATCCTGCGGCGGGGCCGCATCATCATCACAGACATTATAGGCCGCCCCGCAATTAGGCTGTTTGATGGATGCCAGAACCGTCTGGGCGATGTCATCAACATGAATGCGCGAAAAGACCTGACCGGGTTTGACGATCCGGCGTGCACGGCCGGATCGGACGGTTTCAAGCGCGTTGCGACCGGGGCCATAGATGCCCGCCAGTCGGAAGCTTTGCACACACAGATCATGACGACGGCCAAGATCAAACCATGCCTTTTCCGCAGCCACGCGCCTGCGCCCGCGCTTGCCACTTGGCAAAAGGTCATCATCCTCGGTGACTTCGGCGCCATCCCGATCACCGTAAACCCCGGTGGTCGACAAATAGCCAATCCATGTGCCCGAAGGCAGTGCCGCAAGATCGCTGCCATGATGATGGATGACCGGATCACCCATCCCGCCGGGCGGGGCCGATGAAAGGACATGCGTCACGCCTTCAAGCGCGCTGGCGATATCGGCGATCGGTTGATCATCGGAAAAGATAAAGGGTTCGATGCCTTCAGACTTCAGCTGTTCGGCCTTGTCCGCGCTTCGCGTGGTTCCGGCGATTTTCCAACCCTCTGCCTTAAGCTCGTGTGCAACAAGGCGGGCGGAAAATCCCAATCCGAAACAGAACAGCTTATTGGTCATCAAGGCACCTTTTGTGACGGCAAATTCGTGTGAAGGGCACAGTAACGGCCTTGCCACAGACAAACAAAGTCTTTTGGCAAAACCTTTTGGACCATGATTTGTTCCCGCAAACTGTGGCTTTCGGGAACAACAATCATCTTGTTGCCGTTTTCATGGTGTGAGACTTCACGAATGTGCGTTTACAGATATGCGCATTCAGCCATGGTGGATTGATCATGTGATCTTCTATGGTGACTGCCAGAAACTTTGCCAAAGACGGAGCTTTTTCATGTCACGACTTTTCGCGACCTCGTTCCTAGCGCGCGCCACAGGCTTGCTGTGTCTGGCGGGGTTTGTCGGCATCTATGGCGCAGGCGTGCCTTCCGCCATGGCCCAGACCGAAAGCAACGGTGGCATGACACAGGAAGAAAGCCAGCAATATCGTGACTGCATCAAGCTGGCCCAACTCAAACCCGAAGACGGATTTGAAAGCGCGATTGCTTGGCGCGATCTGGGTGGTGGGGAACCAGCGCGCCATTGTGTTGCCGTCGCACTGATATCGCTTGGCAAATATGAAGAAGCCGCCACACGTCTTGACGCGCTTGCCAAGGACAGTACGGCCGGACCGGGTGTCGTTGCCGGGATGCTGGCCCAGGCCGGTCAGGCCTGGATGATGGCCGATAACCTTGAATTCGCCTGGCGCGATCAAAGCCGCGCGCTTGAACTGGTGCCCAACAATCCGCAGCTTTGGGTCGATCGTGCCATGGCACTTGGCCTTGCCGGGCAGTATTGGGAGGCGATTGATGACCTCAATGCCGCACTTGATCTTCAGCCTGGCCATACCGAGGCGCTGATTTACCGGGCATCGGCCTGGCGACTGCTTGAAAGTTACGATTTGGCAATGACTGATATCGAACAAGTTCTGAACCGGGAACCCCGGAATGTTCAGGCACTTTTCGAACGCGGCAAGCTGCATCAGATTGCCGGTGATAACGATCTTGCACGGCAGGACTGGTTAACTGTCATAGAACTTTCAAATGGAACCCCTGTTGCTGACGCGGCAAAAGCGAATATAGAGAAGATGGATGTTCGCACCGGATCGAACTGACGGGGACCGTCAGTTCAGAAAACAGGTTCACGGTGACCGATTTCCTTGTATATGACCGGTAGAACCATTTGCCGGATCATCACCGGATACGTTTTGGGGGACGAAATGCGTCGCACGCTTGCCTTGGCTACCCTTGCCGCATCGATGGCACTTCTGACATCACATGCCGCAATGGCCCGCGATCAGATCAGGATTGTCGGTTCTTCGACGATCTTTCCGCTGACCACCAAGGTCGCCGAACATTTCGCCAAAACCACCGGCGCACCGGCCCCGGTGGTTGAAAGCACCGGTTCAGGCGGCGGCTTCAAGCTGTTTTGTGGCGGCATTGGCGCAGAGTTCCCCGATATCGTTGACGCATCGCGCCCGATCACCGGGTCGGAAACCGCAATTTGCGCGGCAAATTCTGTCCGCGACATCAGTGAAATCAAGATCGGCTATGATGGCATTGTCATGCTAGGCTCGCGCGAAGCACCGGGCATGGAGCTTACCGCCCGTCAGCTTTATCTCGCCCTGGCGCGGACCGTTCCGGTCAATGGTGCCAGTGTGCCAAACCCGCATGAAAAATGGTCTGATATCGATCCCAGCCTGCCCGACCTTAAAATCCGCGTTTATGGCCCGCCGCCGACTTCGGGTACGCGCGATCTGATGGGGCAACTGTTGCTTGATCAGGGTTGTGCGACATTTTCTGACATCGCAAGCCTTGAGGCAACCGATCCTGACAGCTTCCGCCTGTTGTGCCGGACCCTTCGTGAAGACGGGGTCTATATTGAAGCCGGAGAAAATGATCGTCTGGTGATCAGCAAGCTTGAAAAAGACCCGACGTCTTATGGCGTGATGGGCTTTAACAATCTGGAGCGCAACCGCGAACGTCTTCAAGGTGTTCCAATCAACGGCATTGAGCCGGATTATGAAACCATCCTTGATGGCAGCTATCCGGCATCGCGTGCGCTTTATCTGTACGTCAAGGATGACCATCAACAGCTGGTCCAGAGCCTGGGTGACTTTATCTCGACCTATGTTTCGGAAGCGGTGATTGGCGAAGAAGGTCTTCTGGCTGATAACGGTCTGGTGCCGCTGACCAATGAGGAACGCGCTGAAACCATGACCAGTGCCGCGAAATTCGCCGGTAACTGAACAGCTGACGGATCAACACCACTAGACGCAATTGAGCGGCCGGGCATCAGTCCGGCCGTTTTGCCATCCAGACCTGGTTGCTGGCATATTTCGGGGGATTGCCCTGGAAATCCGAAAATTCCGATATCGAAATGAAACCGGATAGCTCCAACATCAGCCGCATTTCACTGCGATGAACCCAGCGCAGATGATGCCAGCAATCCTCGCGCGTAATCACATCGCCCTGATCGTTGATTTCTTCAAACCGCCAATGTTCGCTGAACTTCTGGGTCAGGGGATCATTGGTGCGTTCCATCGCCGTGATGCGAAGCCGACTGCCCGGCTGCCCAACACCATCAGGCATCGGAAAGATCGGCAGTTCGACGTGCTCCGGGTCACCTTCTGGAAGACAATAACGCAAATCCGGATCCATCAGATCAAGGGCGATCGCCCCACCGGGTTTCAGATGGGCAAAGGCCCGTTCAAGGGCGCGACGCTGACCCTTGGCATTGGTGACTTCCTGAAGGCCGCGAAACGGGATGATCACCAGATCAAACTGCCGCCCCAGATCAAAGTCGCACATATTGCCAAGATGCCATATCAGATCAGGGTAATTGGCGCGTGCCTGACCCAGCATGGCGGGTGACAGATCAAGGCCTTCGACCGCGACACCAAGTTTGGCAATCGCGGCACTGATCCGGCCCGTGCCGCAGCCCAGTTCAAGCACGCCGTTTTGATGCGCAAGGCTGGTTGCCAGACGGGTATAAAAGGGAATGGGGTCTTCAAAAATCTTGCGATCAAGATCAGCGCGAAGATCGTAACTGGCAGTATTTAAACCGCCTTCAGGGTAGAATTCATCAGATATGGATGAATCCTTCATTCAAAATCCAGTTCCGCGTAATGGCTTGATGGTGGGAAACTTGCCTGCCGATCCGCCAGAATATCGCGCATGGCAGGGCGGCTTTTGATCCGCATGTACCAGTCCTTGGCACGTGGATGTTTTGACCAGTTGATATCGCCCATATAGTCGATCACGGACACCTGTGCGGCAGCTGCCAGATCGGCCATGGTCAGATGATCACCGGCAAGCCAGTTCCGGCGTTCAAACAACCAGCCGATATAATCCATGTGATAGGCGCCATTGGTGCGCCCGGCACGCAGGACCTTGGTATCGGGGGTGCCGGTCGAGAAGAAGCGTTTCAGGAGCTTCTCACCGAGCAGATGGTCAGTGACCTCGCGATTGAATTTGCCATCAAACCACGCGACAAGACGGCGGATTTCGGCGCGTTCCTTGGGGTCGGATCCAAACAGTTTCGGCTCGTCCTCGTACACCTCGTCGAGATACTCGCAGATGACGCTGGAATCACACAGCACCGTCCCGTCTTCTTCCTTAAGCACAGGCACTTCACCGGCCGGATTAAGCAGCAGGAAATCGTCACGCCGTTCCCATACCGGTTCAGCCGTGAGTTCGAAATCGAGCTTTTTCTCGGCCAGGACCAGACGGACCTTGCGCGAAAAAGGTGAAAGCCAAAAATGATATAACTGACGCATGAGCGTGAAGATACCCGACCAAGATGAACGTTTCGCAAAGACCCGGCATGGGGGCGCAAACATTCCATAAACCGCAACGAAGCCGGTTCGTTTCCAACCCGGAACTGCAAGATATCTCAAACCATGCAACGCGCACGAAGTAAAGACCTTCAAGTGCGCGAAAGTGCAATTTTGCTATACGTAACGCTCATGCCTGACAGAAAGCTTAAACACGCCCTGTCAGGCCCGGCTTTTTGCCAGTTCCAGCATACCATCGAGATCAAGGCAGGCTTCAAGATGATCGGCCAGTTCATCAAGGGCCGCGTCAATACTGGCCTCAAAATGCGTCATTTTATGTGCCTCGTCCGATCGCAATGCCGCCAGAAAGGCATGCCGGAAATCATCACTGCCAAACAGCCCGTGCAGATAGCACCCCAAAACCCGCCCATCACCACTGATCGCGCCATCCACCACACCATTCAGGTCAAGCCAGCTTCGCGCCCGATCCGGGCCATCGGTCCGGCCCATATGGATTTCATAGCCATCGACGGGTGTTCCGGCGGCAAGAACAGCATGATCGCCAACCGTCAGCCCGGTTGTTTTGCGCAGCGTCTTGTCGCCCGCCATAATGGTTTCAACATCGAGTAAACCGAGGCCAGCCTCGCTTCCCGGCGCGCCTTCGACCCCGTCCGGGTCATGGACCATACGGCCCAGCATCTGATACCCGCCGCAAATGCCGATCACATGGCCACCCCGCCTGTGATGGGCCAAAATATCGATATCCCAGCCCTGATCTTTGACGAACCGAAGGTCTGCCATGGTCGATTTTGACCCCGGCAGAAGCACCAGATCACAATCCGCCGGGATCACTTGCCCCGGCTTGATCACCAGCAATTCAACATCATCCTCGGCGGCCAGCGGATCAAGATCATCAAAATTGGCAATACGGGGCAGATGCGGTACCGCAATGCGCAGGACTGCGTCCCCCTCATTCCCGGCATTGCGTTGATATTTCCCGGCCTTTTCAAGCGCCACGCCATCTTCGGCAGGCAGCTTATAGGCATTCGGCCAGTATGTTGCGATACCGTAACTTTTAAGACCACAGCGCTCATGAATGATGCCGGTGGCCGGTTCAAACAGCGACACATCGCCACGAAACTTGTTGATCACATAACCCTTAAGCCAGCAGCGATCATCGTCGGACAGCAACGCATGCGTACCAACGATCGAGGCAATCACCCCGCCACGATCAATATCGCCGACCAGAATAACCGGAACGCCTATGGCCTCGGCAAAGCCCATATTGGCGATGTCGGAGGCCCGCAAATTGACCTCGGCAGGTGAGCCGGCACCTTCGATCAGGACAAGGTCGGCATCACTTGCCATGATCTCGAAGCTTTCGACCACCTTGGGCAGCAGATCACGTTTGAGGCGATAATAATCACGTGCCTTGGCGCTGGTCAGGACCTTGCCCTGCACCACGACCTGCGCCCCAATGTCGCTTTGCGGTTTGAGCAAGACCGGGTTCATATGAACTGATGTGGCAACGCCCGCCGCACGTGCCTGAAGCGCCTGCGCGCGGCCAATTTCGCCACCATCATCGGTAACGGCGGCATTGTTGGACATGTTTTGCGGTTTGAACGGACGCACCCGAAGGCCACGACGCGCATAGGCACGGCACAATCCGGCGACCAGCAAGGATTTCCCGACGTCGGAGCCGGTACCTTGCAACATCAGGGCGGGGACGGATTGCGCACTCATTCCGGTTTCAAAACTTTCTTGTAAGTGATCCGCTAAATGATCAAGGCCGGATCAGAACTCGACACCAATCTGTGCCTTGATGCCCTGTTCGCGGAACGGGTGTTTGACCATGGTCATTTCCGTGACCAGATCGGCCGCCTCGATCAAGGTATCCGGGGCATTGCGCCCGGTAAGCACGATATGCTGATCAGGCAGTTTGTTGGCGAGTGCTTCAAGCACATCTTCAAGCGGCAGGAAATCATAGCGCAGAACGATATTGATCTCATCGAGGATCACCATCGAATAGCTTGGATCACGCAGCATTTCCAATGCCTTGTTCCAGGCTTCACGGGCCAGGGCGACATCCTGTGCCCGGTTCTGGGTTTCCCAAGTGAAGCCCGCCCCCATGGCGTGAAACTCACAAAGATCGGGGAATTTTTTAAGAAGCTTTGCCTCACCAGTTTCCCAGCCCCCCTTGATGAACTGGACAACGCCGACTTTCATATCATGACCGACACAGCGCATCGCCATGCCAAAGGCCGAGGAAGACTTGCCCTTGCCTTTGCCGGTATGGACAATGATCAGGCCCTTTTTATCGATCTTCTGGGCCATCATCTTGTCGCGTGCGGCCTTGATTTTCTTCATTTTTTCATCATGCCGCGCATTGATATCGACGTCTGGCTGGCTTTTGTCGGTCATTGTTTCTTCCCTTTGAAATGCCGGCCCAGAATGCGGCGAAAGTCCTACCGGGATCAAGGGCAGTTTTGCGGAGTTTGATCAAGATCCAAGTGGGCGATCACACCCTGAAATCCATGCTGCTTCGCCGCCGGGCAAAAGGCGTTGGCATCGGCCCCTTCGTCAAGATATTCGACGGCGAAAACCGGCTTATCTTGAGAGACATAAATATCAAACTCATGCATGAAGCGAAGTCGATGGGCCGATTCCAACAGGGCGAAATCCATCTGATCAACAAGATCGGGCACAAGATCGGCAACATTTTTCTGCCCGATGGCAAGACCGCGCTTATGAGCCTCTGTGATCAGCCAGTTCACATATCGCAGCTGATCATCGCGCGTGATGTCAAAACCGGTTGGCTTACTGCTTTGGTCGGCTTCAAAGGCATCAATGTTATCAGGCTCGACCGCCAGAAACCCCTTGTCACGGCAAAGATCAAGACGGGCGCTGATCACATTGGCAAAAAGCTCAAACCGGCTGATATCAAGCCACTTTTCCCCATCCCACCCCCAATAGGGCGCACCGATCACATCACTTGGAAAAGCCTTCGCGTCATCCCGCCAATTTTCGACAGCCCCGACATTGATATAACAAATCGGATACTGCCCGGCCGCGCGCCAAGCCGCGACCTGATCGGCGGACACATCAAAAAGATCGGCCCCGACAATGCGGATGGCGTCATCGACATCAAGCGTGCCTTGAAGCTGCCAGAGAAACGGACCGTTTGGGACGGGTGTCCATTCTTTTGTGGTATCCGCCTGTGCGGTTTGCCCATGCAATAGCAGGCCGAGGAGGATGCCTGCCCACAGACAAAATGATTTGGGAATTGAGTTTTTCACGCGATGCATCTGCCCTGAAGTGTTGGGCAGTGAGTTTGCCCGCGCAAGCAAACCAAGACAATCCCGCAAACAAAAAGCGCGATCCAAATGACCGCGCCTTTTGCTCTTCTTGATCAATCAGGTCTTACCAATTGGCGCTTTGACCTGTTGTCAGGCCAAGGTCACTGGTCACCAGATCCGCCCATTTATCGGGTTCGCGCATGTCGATATTGCGCAATTCCGGGCGGCGCATCCGGGCCTTGTTAAACAATTGCAAGCGATCCCCGGGCGACATGCGGCGCAGGCGGTCCAAGGCCTTTCGCACGGCCTCGTTGCGCGCGCCGGCCGGGCTTTGGAAGCTTTTCTCGATCACCTCAAGGCGCTTTTCCAGCCAGTCACGGCTGATCGCGACCTGTTCGATCAGGGTTTTGAATTCACGCACCACCGGGAAATGATCCAGACGAAGATGGGCCACCGCAATAGCCGTGCGCCAAACCTGACGTTCGACCCCTTGCAGGTAGCGCCAGTAAATCTTCACCTTGGCATTGATTTCGAACTTGGTTTGGTCCGGACCCGGAAGGTGATGGGCAAGCTCTGTCATGCCGGCATGGAATTCATCAAACGTTACCGGCCGATGCACGCCGTTGAAACGTTCACGAACATCCAGAACTGCGCGAATGGCACCGCGCGCCGGGCGATAGCGCCCGTTGCCGTGCAAATCTGCACGCAACCATTCTGGCATGTTGAAATCAGAAAGCAGGGAGTTGACGATATCTGCATGCCTGTCATGGGCAGGCATTGGAGTTTGCAGATAATCTGGCAAACGAACGTTGGTCTTGATATCCATCGCGGCCTCCGATCTGTTCAATCAACCTGCTTCCCATGCAGGCGATCCGATAGGGGTGCCCCGTCCCTCACAACTTATTAACAGTTGGTTAATTGAGATATGGTGCGAAAACGTAACGTTTCAACTGCCCGGTTTGTTCCGACGGTAAAATTCCCGTGATTCCAATAACAAGCAACAGTTGACGCGTTAGCGTCCCAGATCGACGGAAACACTGTTGCGACGCGGCTGCCAAAGGCCGCGCTCGATCGCCTCATTCAGGCGGTCCTTGATGTCTTGCAACGCATCGGGATTGTGATCGGCGATAAATTCGCGCACCTCGGCATCGCCGAGATAGGCATCATAGACCAGATCGAAGTGATGATCGGCAACGCAGCGCGCGGTCGCGGCGAAAGCAAACAGATAATCGACTGTTGCCGCCATTTCGAACGCGCCCTTGTAGCCATGGCGCATCACACCCTTGATCCATTTGGGGTTCACGACACGCGCCCGAACGACACGGGCAATTTCCTCCTCCAGGGTGCGGATTTTCGGGCTTTCCGGGCGGGAATGATCACTGTGATAAACTGTGGGCTGTTTGCCGGACAGACTGCGCACAGCAGATGTCATTCCGCCTTCGAACTGATAATAGTCATCGGAATCCAGCAAATCATGTTCACGGTTGTCCTGATTGTGGACAATCGCATCGACCTTGGCGAGGCGGGTTTCAAACAGATCGCGTGCCGCCGTGCCCTCGGCGCCATTGCCATAAGCATAACTGCCCCAGGCAAGGTAGGCATCAGCAAGATCGTCTTCGTCTTCCCAGAGTTTTTCGTCAATCATCGCCTGCAAACCGGCCCCATAGGCCCCCGGCTTGGAGCCAAACACCCGGAAACCGGCCTGCCGCGCCGCCTGATCCGCATCCATTCCCTTAGCGCGAAGTTTCTCGGTTTCGGCCCTGATCCGCACGGCAATCGGATTGAGATCATCCGGCTCATCGGTTTGCCCGGCCACCGCCCTTACCGCACTGTCAAACAGGTCAATCAGACCGGGAAAGGCATCGCGGAAGAAGCCAGAAATACGCAGGGTGACATCAACACGCGGTCGGCCCAGAACCGATGCCGGCATAATCTCAAAGCCAGTCACCCGGCGTGACGCACTATCCCAGGTCGGGCGCACCCCCATCAGGGCCAATGCCTGTGCGATATCATCACCGCCGGTGCGCATGTTGCTGGTTCCCCAGACAGACAAACCAAGCGCGCTTGGCCATTCGCCGTGATCCTGCACATGGCGTTCCAGCAATAGCTCAGCCGATTTCCACCCCAACTGCCAGGCGGCTGGCGTCGGGACAGTACGGGTATCAACCGAATAGAAATTTCTGCCAGTTGGCAAAACATCCGGGCGGCCACGGGTCGGCGCACCGGACGGGCCAGGTTCGACGAACTTCCCGGCAAGGCCACGCAAAAGACCCTCGATCTCGGCCAGACCGCAACCAACAACGGCCGGGCGAATAGTCGTTTCGATATCAGAAATAACTTCACAGACGGCCGACCACGCCGGATCGGCCTTCACCGTTCCGTTGACCAGATCACGTGCCAAAAGCTCGATCCGTTCCACAGTATCGCCGGTGGTGCGCCATGGTCCGATATCTTCGCCGTCATAATGCGCGAGAATTTCGGGCTTGGATCCCGGCCAGAATTCGGCAAAGGCACAATCAAGCGGATCAAACGCCGGATCATCAAGGATATCCTTGGCAATCGCGCGATGCAGGGATGCCTTGGGCCCACTGTCCGACCCGCGCGGCAGGCGTGCCAATGCGACCAGAAGATCGGTCAGAAGGTCACCCTCAGGCGCCTTGCCGTAAATATGCAGACCATCACGGATCTGAAGTTCCTTGAGCTCGCACAAATAGTTATCAAGCTTGGCCAGTGCGCTTTCTTCGTCCTCGTCGGGCTCGATGCCGCAATCACGGTCAAGGCCGATGCGGATCGCCAGTTCAAGGATGTCACGTTTCAGGATCACAAGGCGACGGGGATCAACCGCGGCCGCGTCATAATATTCATCGACCAGCGCTTCGAGATCCTTAAGCGGCCCATAACTTTCCGCCCGGGTCAAAGGCGGGGTTAGATGATCAAGGATCACCGCCTGGGCGCGGCGCTTGGCCTGTGTGCCTTCGCCCGGGTCATTGACGATAAAGGGATAGAAATGCGGGGTCGGGCCAAAGACCGCCTCCGGGAAGCAATCCTCGGAAAGCGCCAGTGACTTGCCCGGCAGCCATTCCATATTGCCGTGCTTGCCAAAATGAATGATGGCATCGACGCCAAACACATGGCGCAGCCAGATATAAAAGGCGAAATAGTTGTGTGGCGGCACCAGATCGGGCGAGTGATAGCTTTCAAGCGGATCAATGTTGTAGCCACGCGCGGGCTGTAACCCGACCACCACATTGCCAAGCGGCAGGATCGATAGCGCAAAGGCATCCTGACCCGCCAGATAAAACGGATCGTTCTTCGGGTCGCCCCAGGCCTCAAACACCTGATCCCGGATGGCCGGTGGCAGCGCATCAAACGCCTTTTGATAGTCTGCACGCGGTAAAGTCACGCGAATTTTGCGACCGGCAAGGGATTTGAAATCATTGGTCGGCCCGACCTTGATCGCAGCAATCAGCGCATCGCCATCTTTTGGCAGATCACTGACCCGGTATCCTTCGCCCTGCATGGCGCGGAGTGTTTCGATCATGCCGGCCGGGGTATCAAGCCCAACGCCGTTGCCAAGGCGAGCATCCTTGTTGGGATAGTTCGCCATAACCATCGCCACCTTGCGCGCGCTGGTATCTGATTTGCGCAAGCGCACCCAATTGGCGGCAAGTTTGGCGGTAAAGGCCACGCGATCGCGCACGGGGATGTATTTCACCAGATCAATCTGGGTCAGGTCATCCTTGCCAGCCGATCCCTTGAACGACACCGCACGTGATAGGATACGGCCATCAACCTCGGGAAGCGCCACATTCATCGCAATATCGCGCGCGGCCAGACCATTGACACCGTCGCGCCAAGCGTCCTCGCCACCGCCTGACAGCACCACCTGAAAGACCGGGGCATCGACCGCGTCAAACGGACCATTTTTTCGTTTTGATCCCGGAACAGATATCGCAAAGCCGGTGGTATTCAGGATCAAATCTGCACTGGTTTCTGCCAACCAGTCCTCAACCAATGCCGCTGCCAACGGATCCTTGAGACTGGCAACAAAAATCGGCAATGGATTCAGTCTATTGGCAACCAATTCCTCAACCAGCGCGTCAATAACATCGAGGTTGGCGGCCTGCACCAGAGACCGATAGAAGACAATCGGCGTAACCGGTTGATTTGCAATCCAGTTAACCCGGATTTCATCAAGGCTTGCCTGCGCCTTGCCGGGCCAATAGCCCCCGGCCTTGACCAGGGGGGCCGCTGGTGACCAGTTCCAGTTCACGCTTGAATTTAAGTTTTCGTATATAAGACGAAGTAAATTCTCGGAATTTTGCGGTCCGCCTTCGATCAGGTAACGCCAGATATTCTGATATTCGCGCCCCTTGACGGTCGAAAGCGTCAGAAGCTCCGCATCGGGTTGATCATCACCGGGCAACAGGACCAATGGAATGTCCTTGGCACGTGAAAGCGCAACCAGTTGTTCGATGCCATAATCCCAATAACCGCGCCCGCCCAGAATGCGCACGATGATGAATTTGGCATCGCAAAGTACATCGTCGATATAAAGATCGACCGACATGTTGTGGCCAAGCTGCAGCAAACTTGCCAGACGCAGTGACGGGGTTTCGTCGCCAAATGCATCGACCAGACGCCCTTGCGCCCCTGCAAGACAGGCAAGTTCGGACTCGGCCGCAGACAGGATCACCACATCGCCGGGTTGCTGTCCAAGGTCGACGGCCTCACTGCCATCTGTGACCATTCCGGGCTGGGCTGCCAATAGATGCATCGCGGGATCCGTATCCTTATGCGTTTGGTCTTAAAACAGGCTGAAACCGGATGATTTTTAGCATCCGGTTTCAGGTGGCTTGATCAGGTTAACTTGGATCAGGCGGCTTTGATGGCGGCCTCGATCGCAGTGCGGTCCAGACCATGCAGGCCAATCACCACCAATTCCGAGCGGCGGGTTTCGCCATCCGCCCACGGACGGTCGAAATAGCGCTGAAAACGTTCACCAACCCCCTGAACCACATGGCGCATCGGTTTGCCCGGCACATCAACGAATCCTTTGATGCGCAGCACGTCAAACTGACGCACGACATCAATCAGGCGCTTCTCAAGGTTGGCCGGATCACTGATCGCATCAAGCGATACGACAAAACTGTCGAAATCATCATGATCATGTTCGTGGCCATCGTCATGATGGCTTGGGCGACTATCAAGGTCATCCTCGGCGGCAGCCCCCAGACCAAGCAGGATGGCGTTTTCAACCCGTGAATGTTCGGTCGCGATAATCTTGACTGACGGCTTTTTCAGCTCTGCACGGATATCGGCTTCGACCTTGCTGCGTTCGGCATCGGTCAGAAGGTCCGTCTTGTTGAGAACCACCATATCGGCACAGTGAAGCTGTTCTTCGAACAGTTCTTCAAGCGGGCTTTCATGATCAAGATTTTCGTCTGCTTCGCGTTGCGCCTGTACCGCGTGATGATCATGGGCAAACAGACCATCACGCAGGGCCGCGCCATCAAGAACCGCCACAACGCCATCAACGGTCACACGCGACCGGACTTCGGGCCAGTTAAACGCCTTTACCAACGGTTTTGGCAGGGCAAGACCAGATGTTTCGATCACGATATGATCAGGCGGCGTTTCACGGTCAATCAGGCCCTGGATGGTAGGCAGGAAGTCATCAGCCACGGTACAGCAGATGCAACCATTGGCCAGTTCAACAACGTCATCTTCTTCGCAGCCTTCAATGCCACAGCCATTGATGATGCCTCGATCCACACCCAGATCGCCAAATTCATTGATGATCAGCGCGATGCGTTTGCCATTGGCATTTTCCAGCATATTGCGGATCATGGTTGTCTTGCCAGCGCCCAGAAAACCGGTAATGACGGTTGCCGGGATTTTGCCCAATTGTGCCATTTCTGAAATCCTTAAAATTCAATAATTTATGTTGTTATTTGACCGACATCGGAATGCCGGCCACCACAAGGGTGACCTTGTCTGCAATCTCTGCAATGCGTTGATGCAGGCGTCCGGCATGATCGCGAAAGGCCCGCGCCATCGCATTTTCCGGCACGATGCCAAAACCAACCTCGTTTGAGACAAAAAGCACCGGCACGACAAGGGTTGGCACCAGATCACAAAGAGCTGCGATCTCGGCATCAATGTCGCGGTCTTCAAGCATCAGATTGGTCAGCCACAAGGTCAGACAATCAACAAGAACAGGCTTGCCGCCTGTGACATTACAGGTCTGCAGCGCCGAACAAAGTTCGACCGGTTCCTCGAGTGTCTGCCAAAGATCGCCGCGTGATTTTTTGTGAAGATCTATGCGGTTGGCCATTTCGTCATCCCAGGCACGCCCGGTTGCGATATATGTGCCACCGCCCGCCTGATTAATGATGTTTTCGGCAAACCGGCTTTTGCCGGATCGCGCCCCGCCAAGGATCAGATGCGTCCCGCCAGAGGGGCCGTCAGGGGGTAAAGTCTGGGTCATCCCGTTTCTTCCTCGCCATGGCCTCCCACCGAGGCCCGATTGCGTCGTCACCTTCCTTCGAATAGTGACACCTTCGGCAGGTTTCCTGGCTGCGGGCATGAAAGCGATCCGCCTTCCCGGTTTCCCGGTGGCTGGTCTGGCGCGTTGGCACCGACCCGGATCTCCCAACCCGATACAGTTGCGGGGGCAGCATCGGCCTTGCACCGATTTCCCATCACCGAACGATGCGCCGAACCTAGCAGGTTTGCCAAAAATGCCAAAGGTCATTCTCGGCACTTAACCCTTCGTTACCACCCCACCCTAATCGGAAGGTCAGTATTTGTAAGAATTGTCTGCTTGAGAGGTCATACCATTTCAGCCAACATCAAGCCGTTGCGCTGGAACTAGGGTCAGGACCTATTAATTTGATTTGAATGGCAGACGTTATATTTGCGAAATCCAAGGAAAAGCCCGCCGGGCGGGTTGGTATCCCGCACAAGGGATTTGACGCTGGAGTTTGCAAATATAACGTCTGTCCTTCGGATTAATCGGATTTGCACGGACTACTTTGTCGTAAAACCTTGAAAGATAAATATCTTCCTGCAGTTTTACTCCGCGTATCCGCGCAAATCTGTTTAACCATTCAAACCAAATTAATAGGTCCTGACCCTAAAGACGGAACAATCCGCAATCTGGCGAAAACCCGGGAAGTAGACTCATCACCCGGATGGCTGCAGGAAATACTGCAACCGAAACTCTTGGGGTAATCTGGATTTTTCAAGACCAATGGCAATACGTTCTCACCTATCCAAAATCCGACAGATGAACGCGCCAACCTGGACCACATCGTCTCGCAAGGACATGTGGCTGGGATTGCTGGACCGTCTGAACAGTCCTGATCGGTCATTTCAGGATTTTCTTGAACAGCGCGCAGCCGATGGCGAGATCACTCTGGCACGCCGCGATGTGCGTGACATCTTTGCCGAGGATGCCTCAAAGGGTGTAATCGCAACCATCATCTGGTCCCATGAACGTGGCATTCGCGTCAATGCGCTTTCGTTGCTTGTGCGCGATATGCCAACCCTAGTGACCCTGATGTCGATCTCGGATTTCGGACAGGACGAGTTGAACGAGCTGCTTTCCCAGCCGGGCATTTCCGTTCCGACTGCCAGCAAGATGTTGTCTGCCTGCGGCAAGACTTATTGCGGAATGCCGGCTGCCATCATTGATGACACCATCATCCAGGTGATTGAAAACGCATCCTTTGCCAGTGATTTCCCGAATGTCGCCAAATTGCGAAGCAAATCACGCAGCCGCCCGGTGCCCTATTATCAGGCCTATCTGCGCGATGTTTTCGACATCTGCGAAAAACATGATCTGAATCCGGATATGGTTGACCGCTATCTGGCAGAACACGCGCTTGATGACATGGCATCCGATATCGAGCTGGCCTCTGCCTGACGGAACATGCCTTAAGCTCCTTAAAAGCGCTGATTGACAGCGGTCACGCGCCAGCCCGGTTCGTCGACACCGTCGATATATTCAAGCGTGGTCAGACCCAACGTGTCGATATGAAATGCCAATGCGGTTTCAAGGGATAAACCCAGTGCATTGGCAAGCATGGCACGCACTGTGCCGCCATGAACGACAGCGACAATGTCGCGCCCGGCCCAATCCGCACTCAATCGGCCAAAGACGGGTCCGACACGGGCAACCACATCGGCAAAGCTTTCACCCTTTGGGGGGTGTTGGCGGGCAAAGTCGGTCCAGAACCGTGTTGTTTCCCCCTTGGGCAAATCATTCCAGTTCTGCAATTCCCAATCACCAAAATGCTGTTCGGCAAAGCCGCTTTCAGCCTGCGGCGCTATGTCTTTATCCATGAACGCCTGCAGACTGCGCGCCGTATCATGCGTACGTGACAGATGGCTGGTTACCCAGACGGCATCACCCGGCAGTTGCCCGGCAAGGGCAGCCAGTGCCTTTTCATCGGAAAGGTCGGCAGGCATGTCACTTTGGCCATAGACCAGCCGTTTCGGATTTTGGACGGGCGCGTGACGCACCAGCCACCAGCGGGTTATTTTCAAACTGCTCACGGCATTCCTTCTTGTTGCTGTGCTGGTTGATCAAAGGGCGGCAATAAAGGCGATACCAACAAACAGTTCGGTCACGATCTGGGTTGCCCCCAGGACATCCCCTGTCTGGCCACCGATCTGCCATTTCGCGACCGCCGCAACAATACCCACCGCCAAAAGTCCACCCATTAGAATGGCCATCGTCGCAAACAGACCCGATAAAACAAGCGACAGGATCAAAGCAAGGCCAACACCCAAACCGACCATCATCAAATTTGGCGTTCCGGCCCCCTTGCCCAAACCATCGGCGCGCGCCGGAGGCAGGATATGCATCACGACTGGCATTGCCGCCCGTGATGTTATTGCCATCACCAGAAACAGGATCGCTGCCTGCCCGGCATCGCCCGCCGCAGAAAGTAAAATCAGACGCAGGCCAAAACACAGGATCAGGGCAACAACGCCATATGTACCGATCTGGCTGTCGCGCATGATTTCAAGCTTGCGCGCATGCTCAAACCCGCCGCCAAACCCGTCGGCACAATCTGCGATGCCATCTTCATGCATTGATCCGGTCAACAAAACCATGCCTGCCAAGGCAACAATCGCAAAAATCAGGATATTGGCTGTCAGGGAATAGACCAGCATCGCCGGTAGCATGGCAAAACCAGCCAGCAACAAACCGACCAACGGCCAAGACCAGACCGATCTTGCAATCACCTCAGCGCGGAAATCCTCGATACCCTTGACCGGAACACGGCTAAGTAACGCCAGGGCGCGCCAGAAATCGGAAATAGGCGAAACCTCGACGGGGGCATCTGTCGCTGTGTCTGGGCCGGGTTTGTCAGATGAATCCGAGCTTTGCATATTTGTTTCGTTTTGGTTATGATCTTTGGATAGCATAAATTTCCGATTTTCAAACTGGCAATCTGTTGCGCACAGGCCTAGTTTGGCCCGACTTCCTGAACCGCCTTACAAAATTGGTTTCCGAGCCTAATCCTTACCACCCCGGAAGCCAAGCGGAACACTAGTTAGGCACCTTTGTCGCCAGCCGGAGACCAAAATGTTCAACCCGAAACATCCGCCCCAAAATCTTGAGGAAATTCGTGCGCTTCTCGCCGAACTTCCCGAAGTCGATCAGGAAGCGCAGGCCGCCGTGGCCCAGCGCGAACCAACATTGACCAAGCCTGCCGGATCGCTTGGACGACTTGAGGATTTCAGCCTTTGGCTGGCAGGATGGCAAGCAACATCACGCCCACGCATGTCGCGGCCGCGCGTTACAGTTTTTGCCGGCAGTCACGGTGTCGTTGCGCAGGGCGTTTCGGCCTTCCCGGCCAGCGTGAACCAGCAGATGGTGGAAAACTTCATCAATGGCGGGGCTGCGATCAACCAGATTTGCAAGTCTGTCGATGCCGAACTCCGCGTCATGGAGGTCGCCCTTGAAATCCCGACCAACGACTTTTCCCATGAACCTGCGATGGACGATGAAGGCTGTGCCGAGGCGATGGCCTTTGGCATGAGTGCGATTGAAAAGGGACTGGATCTTTTTGTTCCCGGTGAAATGGGCATTGGCAACACCACATCGGCGGCGGCAATTTCCCATGCACTTTATGGCGGGAATGCTGCGGACTGGACCGGCCGGGGAACAGGGATCGATGACACTACCCTTGACCGCAAGACGCGCGTCGTAGGTGATGCCATCATCCTGCATAAAAACCAGATGCATGATGGATTGGATGTTCTGCGCTGTGTTGGCGGACGCGAAATTGCTGCTATGGCCGGTGCCATCATTGCAGCGCGCTTTGCACGGGTTCCGATATTGCTTGATGGTTATGTATCCTGTGCGGCGGCCGCTGTTCTGGCTGCGATGCGTGCCGATGCACTCGATCATTGTCTGGTCGGGCATGTATCGGCAGAACCGGGACATGCGCGGCTGATTGAGAAACTGGGCAAGGAAGCACTGATCAATTTCGGCATGCGCCTTGGAGAAGGATCGGGTGCGGCACTTGCCATCCCGCTTTTACGCGCAGCCGCAGAATGCCACACTGGCATGGCGACCTTTGAAAAAGCCGGAATTGATGGCAAGGAAGAGGCCTGATTCCCAGCCTTACAAGTGAGCCCACCCAATAGCGTCAGCAATCTGGCGCTATTTTTTCGTCCGTTCGTTCATCAGGTGCTCGACATGGCGGCCCTGGAACATGGTGATATTGATTGAATGACCAAACTTGATGGCGCGTTCGTCATCACAACGGCACAAAATAACGCGGGTATCGCCGGACTCTGCCACAGCGGCGCGCATGGCTTCACGATGCTCTTCATCCATGTTTTCCATTTCCGGATCCCAGAGCATCTTGATCATATCAACGCCAAGCTTGTTACGGTTGATATAGGGAAGCGACAGATAGCTGATGCCATCGATACAGATGCGATAACCGCGATCACGACAGAAGTCGCGCGCGAAGAAGAATGCCCCAAGGTCTGCAAAGATATCGATCTTCTGAAGCTCAAGAACGATTGTCCCGCGCTGCCCAGCCTTGACGTTACTATCAAACGTCAGGAAGTCCGGTGACAACAATGTCGAGACGTTCAAATTGATGCTGACAGAGCCGGTCACCGATGCGTCATTTGATCGGGTCAGAAGCGACAACATGCGCCGATCCAGAATTTCGGTCAGATGCTGAAACAGCCAACGGTTCGAGAGAACATTGACATCTGGCAGCAGCGTATCCTGCAAATCCTTGATCGAGATGAACAATTCATGGAAAACCGGCGTCGGGTTCGCATCACCCACCACGGCACAAATGGCCTGTCGACGCATCAGGTTGGACAGATCCGCACGCCGCAGCGACTCATCAATGCGCCCCAATATCTTCGGGGTCAGCGGCGCGCGATCATCGCTGAGTTCGGGATGGTCATTGTGGCGCTCGGCTGCCTTGCTGACGATTTTGGGTCGATTGGCGTTGGCGCGGACCAACAACTGTGTCAGATGCAGGAATTCTTTGTATTGCTGCCCGACATCGAAATAGTCGGTAAAGGTCGCGGGCGCGCCGCTTTCATCCTTGCCATCACTGATCAGCGGATCGTCGTTGAACAGGAACTTCAGCCGGAAAATGACAGCATTCACCTCGTCCATCTCTGCGGCATCAAAGATGAAAATCAGATCCTGGTTGGACAGGGTGAAAATACGCCCGGTGACTTCCGGTACGATCTCTTCAAACGCCGTAATCGCCGTACGGATGTGATGGTCACGGCGGTTAAATGGCAGCAATTTGGAAAAATGCACATGAATCGCACCAACGCCGTCCTTGCGCCGCTCAAGGCGCCGCACATAGTCAACGAGGAAGGCTTCGGGCGATGGAAGTGAACTATCAGACATAAATGCAATGACCAGAGAATTGTTTCGACGGAATCACAGCCGCTAATCTGCCCGAACCACGATAACGCCGGTGCATTAACAGGTTATGTATTTAGCATTCATGCATGTTGAAACCAAACCCGAATATCGGGGAATTTCAGACATGTCTAAGAAAAGATAAGTCATAGCTTTCCACCATCCAAGCTGCTAGTTTCAGCCCGTTTTGATATCAGAGTAACAAGGTCAGAGACGATATGTGGCGACGCAAGCGCGTTTTGGTAACCGGTGGCGCAGGTTTTCTTGGTTCTCATTTGTGCGAACGCCTGCTTGAAGAAGGCAATGACGTTCTGTGCGTCGACAATTTTTTCACCGGCACCAAGGACAACATTGTCCATCTTCTCGATAAACCGCATTTCGAGCTGATGCGCCACGATGTTACCTTCCCGCTCTATCTCGAAGTCGACGAGATTTACAACCTTGCGTGCCCGGCTTCGCCGATCCATTACCAGCACGATCCGGTCCAGACGACCAAAACCAGTGTGCATGGTGCGATCAACATGCTGGGTCTCGCCAAGCGCGTTGGCGCCAAGATTTTCCAGGCCTCGACCAGCGAAGTTTATGGCGATCCTGAAGTCCATCCGCAGACCGAAGATTACCGCGGCAATGTCAATCCGATCGGCCCGCGCGCCTGTTATGACGAAGGCAAGCGCTGTGCTGAAACGCTGTTCTTTGATTACCACCGCCAACACGGCCTGGATATCAAGGTTGCCCGTATCTTCAACACCTATGGCCCGCGCATGCACCCGCAGGACGGCCGCGTGGTATCGAACTTCATCATTCAGGCGCTGCATGGCGAAGACATCACCATTTATGGCGACGGCCAGCAAACCCGATCCTTCTGCTTCTATACTGACCTTATCGAGGGCTTTGTCCGTCTGATGGCAACCGACAAAACGGTTACCGGACCGATGAACCTTGGCAACCCATATGAGATCACCATTCGTGAGTTGGCAGAGCGCGTCATTGAGATGACCGGCGCCAAATCAAAGCTGATCTTCAAAGACCTTCCGGCCGATGATCCGCTGCAGCGCAAGCCCGACATTACCTTTGCGCGAAACACACTTGATGGCTGGGAACCGAATGTAAGCCTTGAAGATGGCCTCGGTTCGACAATTGAGTATTTCCGCAATCTGATTGCGAAACACGGCTAATACGACGACTTCTTTTGGATTTGGACGCGTGATGGATATCAAAGCCTTTTTCGATGCCGAGTTTGACGAGCATCTTGATCTGGTCAACAAGACCCGTGAGGCCACCCGCGATGCCTTTATCGAACTGGTCGAGATTTGCACCGACGCCCTAAATGACGGCAACAAGCTGCTGTTTTTCGGCAATGGCGGGTCGGCCGCGGACGCGCAGCATATCGCAACCGAATTCACGGTTCGCTACATCAATGATCGTCGGGCGCTTCCGGCGATTGCGCTGACCACTGACAGCTCGGCCTTGACCGCGATCGGCAACGATTTCGGGTTTGATCACCTGTTTTCACGCCAGATCGAGGCGCTTGGCAATCCGGATGACGTTGCGATTGGCATCTCAACATCCGGCAGCAGCAAGAACGTAAATCTCGGTCTGGCCAAGGCCAAGGAAATGGGCCTGATTGCGACCGGCTGGACTGGCAAGACCGGTGGTGACATGGTTGATCTGTGTGATCCACTGATGATCGTGCCGAGCAACACCACAGCCCGCATCCAGGAAATGCATATCCAAATTGGCCAGATGCTGGTCGGTGCGCTTGAACATACGCTCGGCCTGACGAAGAAATAACCGGCGGCCCAGAAAATCCGCCTGAATACTCTGACAGCATAAAGAATTGCGACCATGACCGATCTTAGCCATCTGGCCCGACAGGTTGAACAACTGATCGATGCCAAAGTCCTTTGCATTGGCGATGTCATGCTTGACCGGTTTGTCTATGGTTCGGTCACCCGCATCTCGCCAGAGGCGCCTATCCCCGTCATCCGGGTTGAGCGCGAAAGCGCCATGCTTGGGGGTGCCGGTAACGTCACGCGCAACGCAACAGCCCTGGGCGCATCGGTTCAGTTCCTGTCGCTTGTTGGCGATGATCTGCCCGGCCGCGAAGTTATGGAATATGTCGCCGCTGACAAGGGTGTTGAGCCCTATATCCAGACCGAGCGCAACCGTCCGACAACGATCAAAACCCGCTATATCGCGGGCGGGCAGCAATTGTTGCGATCTGACAATGAAACCACCAGCGCCATTGCACCAGCATCGATTAGCAATCTTTCGACACTCGCAGGTCAGCTGGCAGGGGATGTTGCAGCGATCATTCTGTCTGACTATGGCAAGGGTGTCTTGCATGCCGATGTCGTTGCAGCCGCGATCAAGGCCGCACGCGCAGCCGGAAAACCCGTCATCGTCGATCCAAAGGGCAATGATTACAGCATCTATCGTGGTGCCACGGTGGTGACGCCGAACCGCGCAGAGGCCGAAGCGGCAACCGGCATTGCCATAAACAGCGACGAAGATGCCATCGCCGCCGCGGCCAAGATCATTACCGAATGCGGGGTCGAGAATGTCCTGCTTACCCGCAGTCAGGATGGCATGACGCTTGTCACCAAGGATGGCGAGGCTTTGCATCTGCCAACCGAAGCCCGCGAAGTATTCGACGTTTCGGGTGCCGGAGATACGGTTGTCGCCTGCCTCGCATCCGCCGTTGCAGCGGGATCCAGCTTGGCTGACGCGGCACGCATTGCCAATGTTGCCGCCGGGATCGTGGTTGGCAAGATCGGGACTGCGGTTGTTTATCCGGACGAGCTGATTTCCACCCTGCATCATCATGATTTGATGATCGGTGAAGCCAAACTGATGCCGCTTGACCGCATGGTCGATCGCGCAGAACGCTGGCGGCGCAAGGGATACACGGTCGGTTTCACCAATGGTTGTTTTGATCTGTTGCATCCAGGCCACCTCAGCCTGCTCAAACAGGCACGGGCAAATTGTGACCGGCTTATTGTCGGACTGAATTCCGATGCATCTGTCAAACGCCTTAAGGGCGAAGCCCGCCCGGTCCAGTCCGAGGCCGCACGTGCAGCCGTGTTAGGGTCGCTTGAAACCGTTAGTGGCGTGGTGATTTTTGGCGAAGACACCCCGATTGAACTGATCAAGGCGATCAAACCGGACATTCTGGTCAAGGGGGCGGATTACACCATCGACAAGGTAGTCGGGGCCGAAATCGTCCATGGCTATGGCGGCAAGGTGGTTCTGGCCAACCTTGAAGATGGCTTTTCCACCACATCGACCATCGCACGGATGAACAAGGGCAACCACTAAGCGTCTGAATTAAAGCGGACTTTCTTTTTCCGGCCAAGGCGCAATCACCAGATCCGGCCATGTCTTTTGCCAACGCCCAACCTTGACCTCATAGACCTCTTTGACCGGTAAAACCGCGTTCGGGATCACCCGACCTTCCATGACAGCAGCAAGGCCAAACGGCCCATAAATGCGATAGGCATCTATTCCGCTTTTGCCCGCATCCTTGCGCACGCCAATGGCAGTTGTCTGGTAGGCAAAGCGATCAATGCCATCACTGGCAGCAGTCACAGTACCGTAAGGTACACCGAATTTTTCCAGATACCAGATCGGTACACGCGCCTGATTGCGGATTTCAACGGAAACCGGGATATCAGCAAACAGTTCAGCACCTTGGACAATAACTTGATCTTCCGCCTGCCATGACGTATCGGGATCGAAATAAAAAAGATCATAGTCGGCAATATCGGAACCCGGGGCGCGATTGGCCTTGATGTTCCAGATCGTCTGCGCAAGGCATCCGGCGGTCAGCCACCAGTCTTTAATCCCGAATGCTGAAAACCGGTTGAGAATGATTTGGTTGGTGCGGTTTTGCAGGACAAGTTCAAGAAATTCGCGGCCCAACGGAATATCATTGGCACGCTGCCCGGCACTCATAGCCCGACCCAAAGAACTTTAAGAACAATCGGCCATGCCGCATTGATCAGGCATGAGGTCGTGAAAAGTCTCAGCGCGCGGTCGATATCAACAGCGGTCAGATCGGAACGACCGTTGCCAATATAAGGATCATCAACCATTTCACTGCCATACTGGCGCGGCCCGGCAAGGGCGATTTCAAGCGCGCCAGCGAAGGCTGCTTCCTGCCAACCGGCATTGGGCGATTTGTGCTTTTTCGCATCCGACACCATGGTCTGCCAGGCAGCTTTGCCACTTGTTTTCTTACCGATTACGGCGGCAAGGCAAATCACACCGCCAGCAATCCGTGCGGGGATAAAGTTCGCCACATCGTCAAGTCGCGCGGCGAACCTGCCGAAATAAAGATAGCGTTCGTTGCGATGACCAATCATCGAATCAAGTGTGTTGATCGCCTTGTAGGCACAAATGCCAATCGGCCCGCCAACTACATACCAGAACAGTGGGGCGACCACCCCGTCAGAAAAGTTTTCAGCACAGCTTTCGATGGCTGCCCGGCTGACGCCTGCTTCATCAAGCGTTTCGGGGTTGCGCCCGACGATCATCGAAACTGCCTTGCGGCCACCAGCGATGCCCTCTTTCTTAAGCGCGTTTGAAACGGCCTTTACGTGTTGATAAAGGCCTTTTTGAGCAATCAGAACCGCCACCAAAAGGACTTCGGGCGCTCTGAAAACGTCGCCAAGTGATGAGACAAACTGCACAGCACCACCGAAAGCCGCGGCGACCACAATCACCATCAGACTGGTCATAGCACCGCGCAAAAGGCGGTCCGGGTTACTGCGATCTGTGCGGTTCAGGCGCTTTTCGAACCACGCAATCAGATTGCCAATCCACACCACCGGGTGCCCGATCCGGCTAAACAGCCACGGGAAGTCACCAAACACCGCATCCAGCAGCAGTGCCAGCACCAGCATTGAAAAAAGCGGCCCGAAAAACGCAGGTTCCGGGATCAGAAAATCGGTGAATGTCGGTTCCATCGCGGCAATGTGCGCGGTGATCGCCAACCCGTCAATCAGAATGACATGGTGAATGCGCGAACCAAATTGATACCGCACAATTTGCCATCGGGTTTTCGCTTTGATAAAGAAATTTCATACGAATTTATATTTTATCATAACTTATGTTGGTCAATCCTGTTTGCCCGGCAGTGCGTAACGCAAAACACCGCAACCTGATCACCCGCCAGAACCGAAGGACAGAGCCCGCCCACAACATATTCGATACCAGACCATAACCGGCCCACAATAAGTAGTATTTTCATCACCCAAGCCCCTTGTGCACCCTGTTGGCGTAGCTGCCGCTTGCATTCCGCAAGCCAATCGGTGAAAACGGGGGTGGCATCGGGTACCGCATGGCAACAATGTCATGTGAAGAACACCATCAAAGAGAGACAAAGGAGCAGCCTTTTATGTCCCCCAAAGGCGCAGTAATGATTTGCGGTCATGGTTCGCGCGACGAACGCGCGGTTTCACAGTTCAACGCCATGGTTGAAGCTATGAAACAGACCCATCTGGCCGACTACGATGTCGAAAGCGGCTTTCTCGAATTTGCCCACCCGATCCTGCGTGATGGTTTTGAAAAGCTCAAAGCCATGGGCCACAAGAAAATCTACGCCCTTCCAGGTATGCTGTTTGCCGCCGGTCACGTCAAAAACGACCTGCCGAGCGAAGTGAACAATTTCGCCCATGAAAATCCCGATATCGAAGTGCTTTTCGGCCGCGATCTTGCCATTGATCCCAAGCTTCTGATGGCGGCAAAGGAACGTATCGAAGAAGCCCTTGCAGGGGCTGATGACAGCGTAGATCGCAAAGACACCCTGTTGATGGTAGTCGGGCGCGGCACCAATGACCCGGACGCCAATTCCAATGTCTATAAGGTTGCCCGTATGCTTCAGGAAGGCATGGGCTTTGGCCGTACCGAAATCAGCTATTCCGGTGTTGCGCATCCGCGCGTCAATGCGGGCCTGCGCGAAGCGATGAAACTGGGATACAAGCGCGTTGTCGTTTTCCCGTACTTCCTGTTTGCCGGCATTTTGATTGACCGCATCTATAGCCATACCGACGAAGTCGCGGCGGAATTTGGTGATGTCGAGTTTATCAAGGCAGGCTACCTCAAGGACCACCCGATGGTTCTTGAAAGCTTTGCCGAACGTCTGACCGAGATTGATAACGGCGACAACAACATGAACTGCCAGCTGTGCAAGTATCGTGAGCAGATCATCGGTTATGAAGGCGATGTCGGAACCCCACAGGTCGGACACCATCACCATGTGATGGGCATTGGCACCGATGGACACAGCCATGATCATGGCCATCACCACCATGGTCACGGCCACGGGCATCACCACAACCATGATCACGGTCATAGCCATGGCCACAGCCATGATCACGGGCACAGCCATTCCCATGATCACGACGACGCGAAGAAATCGACCGGTTCCTGACCGGTCGACCCCCATCCTCTGAAAGGCGCGGCAATGTTTGACTATCTGCGTGACCCGCAGGAAATCTATGCCAAAAGCTTTGCCACCATTGAGGCCGAGGCGAACCTTGCGCGCTTTTCAGACGCTGAGCGGCCGGTTGCCATTCGTATCATTCATGCCTGCGGCATGGTCGAAATGGCCGATCAGATCGCCTTTGGCGGTAATGTGGTGAATGCTGCCACAGCGGCATTAAGTCGCGGAAAACCGATCCTGTGTGATGCGGAAATGGTCCGTCATGGCATCATTTCCCGGCTTCTGCCCAATCAGAACCCGGTTCTTTGCACGCTCAATGATGGCAGTACCCACGATCTTGCCGCCCGAATGGAAACCACACGATCTGCCGCCGCGGTTGAAGCCTGGGCCGATCATATCGAAGGCGCAATAATTGCCATCGGCAATGCGCCAACCGCCCTTTTCCATTTGCTTGAAGCGATCCATGACGGACGATTGAATAAGCCAGCGGCCATTGTCGGCATGCCAGTCGGCTTTGTCGGGGCGGCTGAAAGCAAGGATGCCCTGATTAAACATGCCAATGGCATTCCCTTTGTCACGCTGCGCGGTCGATTTGGCGGCAGTGCGGTAACGGCCGCCACGATCAACGCCCTAGCGCGTCTGGCGCGCGATGACGAAACGACACCTGATGGAACCTTTGACCGCAAATCCGGGGGTGCATCATGAACGAACAGGCACCGATCAAGGGACGGATCACGGTCATTGGCATTGGTGAAGATGGTTATGACGGCCTGTCACCAATCGCACGCAGCATCCTTGAAAATGCCAGCATCATTTTTGGCGGTACACGCCATATCGCCATGCTGCCCGGTTCCAACACCGCAACCCAGAACAAATGGATTACGCCGTTTGAGGCCAACCTGCCGCTGATCGAAGATTGCATTGATCAGAACCCGGTCGTGCTGGCCAGCGGTGATCCGATGTATTTTGGTGTGGGCAACACGCTGATTAAATATTTCGGACCCGAACCAATATATGCAATCCCGGCGCCATCAAGCATTTCTCTGGCCGCATCGAGACTTGGCTGGCCACTGGCCGAGTGTGATGTGATTACACTGCATGGCCGTGATCCGGAAACATTGCGCGCCCATTTGCGCCCGCATGGCAAACTGATCGCACTCAGTGCAGACGGCTCGACCCCAGCCCTTGTCGCCGTCATGCTGTGCGAGGCAGGTTTTGATCAAAGCCGCATGTCGGTTTGCGAGCGGCTTGGCGGCCCCGAAGAGCGCATTACCACACAAACCGCGCGCACCTGGCAATCCACCGCCACCTCGATGCCCGATATCAAATCGGTCGACCCGCTTAATCTGATCATGATCGATCTTGAAGCCGGGCCAAACGCCAAACCGCTGCCCAAGGGACCGGGACTGCCCGATGATGCCTTTATCCATGATGGCATGATCACAAAATCGGAAATCCGCACGCAGACGCTGTCATCCCTGGCGCCGTTTGACGGCGGTGTTTTGTGGGATCTGGGTGCCGGGTGCGGGTCGATTTCGATTGAATGGAAACGCATGGGCGGTCGGGCTGTTGCGATTGAACGCGACGGCGAACGCTGC
Organism: Thalassospira sp. A40-3; assembly: GCF_015871485.1. Lineage (NCBI taxonomy): Bacteria > Pseudomonadati > Pseudomonadota > Alphaproteobacteria > Rhodospirillales > Thalassospiraceae > Thalassospira > Thalassospira sp. A40-3. The sequence continues at coordinate 4,280,855 of NZ_CP065428.1, read as the reverse complement.
GCGATGATCAAAAAGAATGCCATTCGACTTGGCGTCCCGACCCTTGCGATTGAACAGAAATCCATTGAAGAAGCACTGAGTTTCGCCGATCGCCTACCTAAACCCGATGCGATTTTCATCGGCGGGGGCATTACGATTGATGGGTTGCTTGAAAGCTGCTGGAATCTGTTGCCGCCGCACGGGCGGCTGGTCGCCAACACGGTGACGCTTGAAGGCGAAGAAAAATTATTACGGTTTTACAATAAAAACGGTGGCAGCTTGTCGCGCCTGTCGATTTCACGACTGGTGCCGCGCGGCAGCTTCAAGGGCTGGAGCAACCTTGCCCCGGTCACCCATTACCTCGGAGTAAAAGCATGAGTGCGGAATTTCCCGCAAGCGATAGCCTTCCGGTTGCCGGAACGGCCTATGGCCTTGGCATTGGACCGGGCGAGCCTGACTTGATCACGCTTAAGGCCTATAACATCCTGCAAAAGGCCGATGTGATCGCCTATCCCGCCCTTGAAGATGGCGTCAGCCTGGCACGTCAGATCGTTGATCCACACATCCCAGAAGGTCGGATTGAAATCGCCATTCGCATTGAAATGGGCAAACCGGCCGATCCGATCTATGACGCGGCTGCCATCGAAATCGGCAAGCATCTGGCAGATGGCAAAACCGTTGCCGTTCTGTGCGAGGGTGACCCGTTCTTTTATGGCAGCTTCATGTATCTGTTTGGCCGTTTGGCCGAGGCAGGCCACCCAGTCAAAACCGTTCCCGGTGTCAGCTCAATGATGGCCTGCGCCGCCCAGCTTGGAGCACCATTGGCCGCGAAAAACGACGTGTTGCAAGTCATCCCGGGACCGCTTGATGCCGACCGCCTGCGCGAACAGCTGGCCAAAACCGATGCGGCCGCCATCATCAAGCTTGGTCGTCATTTCGCCAAGGTTCGCGGTGTGATCAACGAACTCGGCCTGACGGATCGGGCGCGCTATATCGAACGTGCGACGCTTGAGACCCAAAAAATGGTCCCGCTGGGCAATTTGCCAGCCAACGCCAAGGCACCGTATTTTTCCATGATCCTGATCCACCGTCGCGGAGACGCATGGCGATGACCGCCCAGAACACCCAGAATAAAACCGCATTGCCGACTGCACCAATTGCCCCGATTGCGGTCATCTGCCTGACACAGCGCGCCCTTCCGACCGCACGTAAAATTGCATCCAGCCTGCAGGGTGCATCGGTGCATGGCCTGCGCACACGCGTGTCGGTCAAGGATGTTGATGTCGCCTTTGATGATACCATTGCGCATCTGCAACAAACCTTTTCATCCGATCATGTCATCATTGGTGTCTGCGCGTCAGGCATTCTGATCCGCGCACTCGCACCGCTTTTGGCGGGTAAATGGCAGGACGCCGCCGTGCTTGCCGTTGACGAAGCCGGTGATAACTTCATCCCGCTTTTGGGCGGGCATCATGGTGGGAACCGACTGGCGCGCGATCTGGCTGATCGTCTTGGTGGCAATGCCGCTATCACCACGCCGGGCGATGCGATGCTGGGCCTTGCGCTTGATGAGCCGCCAGTTGGCTGGACACTTGGCACGCCCGAAACCGTCAAACCCGCCACAGCGGCCCTTTTGGCTGGTGCCTCTGCCCGGATTGAGGTTGAGGCAGGCTCGGCTGCGTGGTTGACCAATAGTGCTATTGCCCAGTCCGAAGATGGCAGCATCCTGATCACCGCCACCGCCCGCGAGGGTGCCAATGAAGATACGATCAGCGATGGCGCTGAAACCGCGATCACCTATCACCCGCCGGTCCTGGCACTTGGTGTCGGCTGTGAGCGCGGCTGCCCGGCCGATGATCTGTATGATCTGGTGATGGAAACACTGGCTGGTCAGTGCCTGAGCCCGAAGGCGATTGCCTGCGTGGCCTCGATCGATCTGAAGGCCGATGAGGCCGCAGTCCACGAACTTGCCAAACGTCTGGGCGTTCCGGCCCGGTTCTTTGATGCCCAAACCCTTGAGGCCGAGGCAGACCGTCTGGTAACACCATCAGACGTCGTATTTGCCGAGACCGGCTGCCATGGTGTCGCCGAGGGTGCAGCACTGGCCACGGTCGGTCCGAACGGCAAGCTGATTGTTCCCAAACACAAAACCAAAAAATCCACCTGTGCCGTCGCCCTTTCACAGGATGACATCATCCCCGAGAAAGTCGGCACTGCGCAGGGCAGGCTTTCGATTGTTGGCATCGGTCCGGGCCAGATCGGCTGGCGCAGCCCCGAGGCAACCGCCCTGATCGGTCGCGCAACCGATATCGTCGGCTATCAGATGTATCTTGATCTGCTTGGCCCGCTGATTGACGGCAAGGATTGCCATCATTCCGATCTTGGCGCCGAAGAAGCCCGTGCGCGCCACGCGCTTGAACTGGCCGCGACCGGTAAGGACGTTGCCCTGATCGGGTCGGGGGATGCCGGCATCTATGCGCTGGCAACGCTGGTGTTTGAGCTGTTGGATCGTGAAGATCGTGCGGACTGGAACCGGGTCGCGGTTCAGGTATCACCCGGTATTTCCGCGCTTCAGGCGGCGGCATCACGCATTGGCGCGCCACTTGGTCATGATTTCTGTGCGATTTCGCTTTCTGACCTTTTGACACCGCGCGAAGACATCCTGCGCCGTCTGAAATCAGCAGCCGAAGGCGATTTCGTGATTGCGTTCTATAACCCGGTTTCCAAACGCCGCCGCGATCTTCTGGCCAAGGCGCGTGATATCCTGCTTGAACACCGCAATGAAAACACCCCGGTGGTTCTGGGCCGTCAGCTTGGCCGCCCGGATGAGGAAATCACAGTCGTTCCACTTTCGAAACTAGAAGTCGACATGGTTGATATGCTGACCACGGTTCTGGTCGGATCAAGCAATAGCCGCCACATCACCCGCGGCGAGAACGAATGGGTCTATACCCCGCGCGGCTACGCCAAAAAGGGCCCGGATGCGGCAAAGGCCCCAGTTCTAAGCACATCTTTTCACAGCAGCACTGACACTTCCAAAAACGACACTTCCAAGAAAGGCGGGGCAGAATAATGACTGTTCATTTCATTGGCGCCGGTCCTGGCGCCCCGGACCTGATCACTGTGCGCGGCCTGCGCCTGATCGAAAAATGCCCGGTCTGCCTTTATGCCGGATCGCTGGTGCCCGAAGAAATCGTGACTGCGGCCCCGGAAGGCGCGCATGTAGTAGATACCGCCCCGATGAACCTTGATGAAATCATGGCCGAGATCGAAGCCGCCCACGCCAAGGGACAGGATGTTGCCCGCGTGCATTCCGGTGATCCGTCAATTTATGGCGCGATTGCCGAACAGATCCGCCGTCTTGATGATCTTGAGATTCCCTATGACATCACGCCGGGCGTTTCGGCCTACGCAGCGACGGCTGCTGAAATTGGCGCGGAATTGACCCTGCCCGATATTTCGCAGACCGTGATCCTGACCCGAACCGCCATGCGGTCGTCCAGCATGCCGGACGGCGAGAGCCTTGCTGAACTTGGCAAGTCGCGTGCGACGCTGGCCGTGCATCTGTCGATCAACAATCTGGCCAACGTGGTGCGTGATCTGACCCCGCATTACGGCGAAGACTGCCCGGTTGTGATTGCCTATCGCGTGACCTGGCCCGACCAGCAATTCATTTTTGGCACCCTTGGCGATATCCGGGCCAAGGTCAAAGGCAGTGGTATCACGCGCACGGCGCTGATCATGGTGGGTGAGGTTTTCGGTCGGAAAGATTTTACCGACTCTAGACTTTATGCCGCCGATCACACGCACGTTCTGCGCCCGGCAAAAGCATGATCTGATCGGGCGGACTTCGTGTCCGCCCGTTTTTTGTACAAACCCTCTGATCAGCAAGTTTATTTTTTCGGCAGAACAGCAATTTGCTGAAAAATATGTCATTTCAACTGTGAACATCCTTGACCGCCCCCTGTCCGGCACCCTTTAATCAAAGGGAAATAAAGGGGAGAATGCATGTTCAACGAGATGAGTGTTGACGACCAAATTCGCGAACCTTATCGCGCCTTGGTTGACTGGATGGAAGCAAGCGGCCCCGAGGTTCTCGAACAAAAGCGCCTTGAAGCTGAAACGCTGTTCCGCAAGATCGGCATTACATTTGCTGTTTACGGCGAGGGCGGAGATCCCGAGCGGCTTATTCCCTTTGATCTGATTCCCCGTATCTTCACATCGCAGGAATGGCGCAAGCTTGATCGTGGCGTCAAACAGCGTGCCCGGGCGCTGAACGCGTTTCTCTATGACGTTTACCATAATGCTGAAATCATCAAGGCGGGTATCGTCCCGGCCGATCTGGTGTTTCGCAACGATGCGTTCGAACCGGCCGTAATCGGCATTGATCCGCCGCGCAATGTCTATAGCCACATTGTGGGTGTCGATATCGTGCGCACCGGTCCTGACGATTTTTATGTTCTCGAAGACAACTGCCGCACGCCATCTGGCGTGTCCTACATGCTTGAGAACCGCGAAATCATGATGCGCATGTTCCCCGATCTGTTCAAAAGCCTTCGGATTGAGCCGGTCGAAAGCTATCCGGACATGTTGCTGAAAACGCTAAAAAGCATCGCACCGCGCAAATGCGACCGCGACCCCAATATCGTCGTCCTGACGCCGGGTGCGATGAACAGTGCCTATTATGAACATTCCTTCCTTGCCGATCAGATGGGTGTCGAACTGGTCGAAGGTCAGGACCTGTTTGTTCACCAAGACCGGGTCTTTATGCGCACCACACGCGGACCAGCACAGGTGGATGTGATTTATCGCCGCATTGATGACGCCTATATCGATCCGCTGTGCTTCAGACCGGACTCGGTTCTGGGCATTCCCGGGCTAATGAATGTGTATCGCTCAGGCGGTGTTGCCATCTGCTCGGCCCCGGGTGCCGGGGTGGCCGATGACAAGGCGGTTTATACCTATGTGCCTGACATGATCCGCTTCTATCTGGGTCAGGAACCGATCCTTAATAACGTTCCGACCTGGAAATGCGGCAAGCCGGATGATCTGAAATACGTCCTCGAGCATCTGGGCGAACTGGTGGTCAAGGAAGTCCACGGGTCAGGTGGCTATGGCATGCTGGTCGGGCCGGCATCAACCAAGGAAGAACAGGCCGCCTACGCCAAACGGATCGAAGCCGATCCCGGTGATTTCATCGCCCAACCGACCCTGTCGCTTTCAGCCTGCCCGACCTTCGTTGAAAGCGGCGTTGCGCCGCGTCATGTCGATTTCCGGCCCTTCTGTCTTGTTGGCGATGACGTGCGCCTGACACCGGGCGGGTTGACTCGTGTGGCGCTGCGTGAAGGCTCACTTGTCGTGAACTCGTCGCAGGGCGGCGGGGTCAAGGACACCTGGATCATGAGCGATTAAAAGGAAAGGGTTGAGAGATGCTTAGTCGTACCGCCGAAAACCTTTTCTGGTTGTCGAGATATGTCGAACGGGCCGAAAACATGGCCCGCCTGATGGAAATGGGCTATCGCATGGCCCTGATGCCGGCTGCTGCAAGCGGCAACCGGTCGGAATGGGAGTCTGTCCTTTCTGCATCCGGATGTGCCGCGGGATATGATCCCGATGCGCCGTTGCGCCAGGAAGAGGTCGCCAATTTCCTGATCTTTAACCGCGACAACCACTCATCGATCATCAATTGCTTTGAGTATGCGCGCGCCAATGCACGCGCCATGCGTACAGCCATTACCGCAGAAATGTGGGAGGCGCTCAATAATGCGCTGATGGAACTGCGGCGCCCGTCGATGCACAATATGGCGAAGAACGAACTGCCGGAATTCATTGACTGGGTCAAAAAGCAGGGCGCGCTGTTCCGCGGGGCCACCGATTCCACCATCTTGCGCAATGACGGTTATGACTTCATCCGTCTGGGCACCTTTATCGAACGCGCAGACAACACCGCACGACTTCTGGACGTCAAATATTATGTCCTTCTGCCGGAAACCAGCATGGTCGGCGATGGTGTCGATAACTATCAATGGACAACGGTTTTGCGTGCAGCATCTTCGCTCCGCGCATTCCACTGGGTCTATCGTGATGATTATTCACCACATCGCATCGCGCACTTCCTGATCCTTAATCCGTTCAGTCCGCGATCGCTTGCCCACTGTTCCGAACAGATTACCCAGCATCTTGAAAGGCTTGCCCGCCATTATGGTCAACGCCACAGCGTTCATCGCCAGGCGGTCGAGATGTATTCCTTGCTGACGCAAAGTGACATGGACGAGATTTTTTCAGGCGGGTTGCACGAATTCCTGACCGACTTCCAGGGACGCAACCGTATCCTGTCGCTTGCCATTGCTGACGCATATCATTTTGGGGGACAGTAAGATGCGCTTGACCGTCGAACACAAGACCCATTACCGCTATGAGTATCCGGCCTATCACGCGGTGCAGAGCCTCAAACTGACGCCCGCTGAGTTCGAAGGCCAAAAGATCCTGAGATGGTCGATCACAGCCGAAGGCTGCAACATCGGTGCAGAATTTACCGATGGCAATGGCGATATCATCAGCACCCTGACATCAAACGGCCCGGTCGAGGCGATTGAAATCGTCGTCACCGGTGAGGTCGAAACCACTGATACCGCAGGCGTTTTGCGCGGCCACAAGGAACGCGCCTTTCCGGCCGTATTCCTGCGCACGACGCCCATGACCAAATCCAGTGCCGCCATTCGCAAGCTTGCCGACAAGGTCGCAAAGAAAACCAAGGACGGTACGGTGTTGGAACTTGCGCACGGTCTTGCCGCGGCGGTCGCCGATGCCATTGAATATGCGCCGGGTACAACCCATGTGCACACAACGGCTGCCGATGCGATTGCTGATGGCAAGGGTGTTTGCCAGGATCATGCCCATGTGCTGATCTCGGCGGCACGCCATCTTGGCATTCCGGCCCGCTATGTATCGGGATATCTGTTTGCCGATCATGAAGGCAAACCGCATGAGGCATCCCATGCATGGGCGGAGTTACATCTGCCAGAGTTCGGCTGGGTCGGGTTTGATCCGGCCAACAAGTGCTGCCCGACGGATAGTTATATCCGGCTTGGATCAGGACTTGATGGTCAGGTCGCCACCCCGATCCGGGGCGTACATACTGGTGGCGGAAACGAAGATTTGGATGTAACAGTCGTCATTGCGCAGTCACAACAATAGTCGGACTACAAAAAGATGACCTACTGTGTCGGGTTGATGCTGAACGAAGGGCTGGTTTTCCTTTCGGACACGCGGACCAATGCGGGCCTTGATAACATTTCACGTTATCGCAAGATGTTCACCTGGGAAGTCCCCGGGGAACGCGCGATTGTCGCACTTTCAGCCGGCAACCTTGCCATTACCCAGGCGGTGATGAGCACCTTGCACGAGGCCATCGACGATCCCGAAACCGAGCCGGGTAACTGCATCCTGAGCGCACCAAGCATGTTCCGCGTCGCCGAACTGGTTGGCGAAGCCATGCAGAAAGTGCAGCTGAAATACCATGACACCCTTGAACAGCATCATGAAAGCAGCGCTGCGTCGATCATGATTGGCGGACAGCGTAAGGGCGGTGATCAACGCCTGTTTCTGGTCTATGCCGCGGGTAATTTCATCGAAGCCACATCCGATACGCCTTACCTTCAGATCGGCGAACACAAATACGGCAAACCGATCCTTGATCGGGTGATCACGCCCGACACACCAATTCAGGACGGGGTCAAAGCGGTATTGCTGTCGATGGATTCGACGCTTCGCTCCAACCTGTCGGTCGGTATGCCACTTGATCTGGCTGTTTTGCCTGATGACGCTTGCAAATTTTCTGAGATCCGTCGGATCGAGGCCGAGGACAGGGGCTTCCGCGCACTGTCTGACGCCTGGTCGAACGCGCTTCGCGATGCCTTTGCCGACATGCCCGACGAACATTGCGATATCGCCGCAGAATAGGCACGATAACCACGAATACCCAAAGCCGGACCCAACAAATGGTCCGGCTTTTTGTTTGTGGATGTGCCGATCTTATCGGTGGCGATGAAGCGATCCTTCAACCCGGGCCAGATGGCTGTGATGACTGTGATGGCGATGGGTCAGAAGCCGATAGACCCAAACCTTGATACAGCCCGCCACCACAAACCAGCACAGCGCATATCCCCAAACCACCAGCGCATGGTACCAGCCAATCGGTGGCACAAACCAGCCATAGACAGCCGCCAGCGTGCCAATGATCTGGGTGACCTCGGTTGCGAGAAACAGCTTCATGCTAGGATAGGGTTTTTGCCAGAAGAATCCTTTGTGCCGGGTAAGATAAATCGTCAGATGCCCCGCCACCAGAAGCTTGAGGAACACCAGTGTCTGGACTTCTTCCGGCGGCAAGTGCAGCAACGTTTCCGACACCCAAAGCAAGGCAAAGGATGATGTCACCCCGGTAGCACCCAAAAGGGATGCCATGGTGAGCGTATTACCCATGTTCCATCGCACCGGGTGTTCGGCAACCTCGGCATTGTCGTAGGCAATCATCATGATCGGGAAATCATTAAGCAACGCCAGCAACACGATCATCACCGCCGTGACCGGGTAGAAATCAAACACCAGAATTGAAATCGTCATGAACAACAAAACCCGGATCGTCTCGGAAATCCGGAAAGTGGCGTAACTGCCCATACGTTCGAAAATACGCCGCGATTCTTCAATCGCGCTGGTAATCACCGAAATGCCCGGCGCGGTCAGAACAAGGTCGGCCGCCGCCCGCGCCGCATCGGTGGCATTTGAAACAGCAATACCAATATCGGCCTGTTTCAGGGCAGGGGCATCATTCACCCCGTCACCGGTCATGCCGACAATATGGCCGCGGTCCTGAAACTGGCGGACAATCGCGTATTTATGTTCAGGAAAGACGCGGGCAAAGCCATCTGCCTGCTCGATCATTACCTGATCAAGTGCCTGATTGTTGCGATCAAACACGGCATCTGCGGGCAGGATGTTTTGCCCCAATCCAAGCTGGCCGGCGACTTCGCGGCCAATCGCCTCGTGATCGCCGGTGATCATGCGGATATCAACACCCTTGTGGCGCAGTTCCGCAATGGTTGATGCCGCGTCCTCACGCGGTGGATCAAACAGCGGCAGCAACCCCAGAAACTGCCAATTGCCGTCTTTATCGGTGCGCGCGACACCAAGCGCACGGTAACCGTGCTCTGCCATGGTTTTGATCGCATCCATCACCGCACGATAAGCGGCGACACTTTCGATATCCGATATCTCATCCTCACACAGCAAAGCCAGAACCGCCTGCGGCGCCCCCTTGGCAACCATGATGGTCTGGCCATGCTGCGTAACCTCCGCCTCGGCCCGTTTGCGTACCGGATCAAACTGCCGGAAACTGGTGATGTCATAGCCATCAAGCTTTGCGCGATTGCCAAGGATGGCAAAAACCGCACTATCAATCGGGTCGTGGCTATCGGCCTCTGATGCCAGTGCGGCGGTGCGGATCAGATCGCTTTCATCCTTGGCATCAATCAGGACCGGGGTTCCGACGGTTAAATGGTTTTGCGTCAATGTCCCGGTCTTGTCAGAACACAGGATATCCATCCCGGCCAGTTCCTCGATCGAGACAAGGCGCGATACAATCGCCTTCATCCGCGCCAGTTTTTCGGCCCCGACCGCCAGTGTCACCGAAAGAACAGCTGGCAAGGCCACCGGAATTGCCGCCACCGCCAGGATCAAGGCAAACAGCAAGGTTTCCATCAACGGATCACCACGATGCAAGGCAACCGTCATGATCAACGCAATCAGGCCCAACGTGATCAGGATCAGGAAGTTGCCAATGCGCAGAACCGCGCGCTGAAAATGCGATTGTTTGCCAGCACCTTTGACCAGACTTGCCGTCCGGCCAAGATAGGTCGCCATGCCTGTCGCGGTGACCATTGCGGTCATCTGCCCCTGCCGGGCAATGGCGCCGGAATAGACCTCATCCCCGATTTTCTTATCAATCGCTAGCGACTCACCGGTCAGGGCAGACTGATCGACACGCAAATAGTCGCCCGCCAACAGTTTGGTATCGGCGGGAATGATATCGCCAAGCTTGATGCGGATAATGTCACCCGGCACCAGTTCACGGGCCGGAAGATCCGACCAAGCACCATCGCGCAACACGCGTGCATCCGGCGCAAGGCGCTGTTTGAGCGCAGCAATGGCGTTGTCTGCCTTGAATTCTTGCCAGAACCCGACCCCGGCATTGAGCAACAGCATCACGATGATGATCGCAAAGTCCGACCAATGCTGCACAACAGCCGAAAGGATGGCGGCAACTTCGATCATCCACGGGATCGGCCCCCAAAAGAACGACAGAAGCTTTTTAAGCGCGCTGGTTTGATCATCGCGAAGGCGGTTTTCACCGAACTGTTCGGTGCGACGCCTTGCTTCGTCTGTTCCAAGTCCAGTGTTTGGATCTGTGCGAAGCAATGAGCGGTCAATTTCGGGAAAATCACGCTTGGCCGTCTGTTCCATCATGATGGTGCCCTCCGAGCCACAATTAGCGATACCGGAAACTCCAATACTTCTAGAGTATATTGCACCGCACAACATTGTTGCACATCAATCAGGTCGACAAATCAGTTGTCACAAATTATCTATAAAACATGACAAAGAGCACCACAGACACCACGGTCGCGGGCCGCATTACCCGGGCGCTGGCCGAACGGATTATTTCGGGCGAATTCGCACCGGGCATGAAACTGCGCCAGGACCACTTCGCCGAGGAATTCGGCGCAAGTCACGTTCCGGTGCGCGAGGCGTTTCGTCGGCTGGAGGCACAAGGCCTTGCGGTCAGCGAACCACGGCGTGGTGTTCGAGTTGCCAGCTTTGATGTTGCCGAGGTACGCGAAGTTGCTGAGATGCGGGCGTCCCTCGAAGTTCTGGCACTTCGCCAAGCTGCCCCGCATTTGACACCTGAAATTCTTGATGTGGCAGAGGCCCATAATCGCGCAGGCGAAAATGCCACTGATGTCCAAGGCTGGGAACAGGCCAACAGGGCGTTTCACCGTGTCATCCTGGAACCTTGTGGCATGCCTCGGTTGCTTGCGACGATTGATGATCTGCATGCCGCCAGTGCGCGATTTTTATTTTCGGGCTTTCGCATGGAATGGGAAGCCCCGACCGATCAGGACCACCGCGCGATCCTTGCCGCGCTCAGAAGCAATCAGATTGATGTTGCCGCCGCCACCCTTGCCCGGCATGTGAAATGGATCGGCAATAAATCCGGCAAAGCAGCACGCCCGCAAACCACTGCCTGACGACACTTCCCCGAAATCATATGTTCGCCATGTATGCCCGGTTTTCGACCCCAAAGGGAAGGAACGACGCACGAAAAGCGCCGATTCAGGACGACACGCACAGAAAATGCGCGTCTCAGCCATCCCTATCGTACTTACGGTGCGATTTCATAGATAATATTTATAATTTAAAATCAATAATTTAGAGTGGAATGCAGTGAATTCAGCGAAGAATCACCCCTTTCCTTCGATTTTGCAGTTGATTTCAGCACTCGATCCCGGCGTAATTATCATAGAAAACGTCGTTTTATAGATAATTTTAATTCAAGGCGTGCCATAGGGGATCAGTGATTACCTGTCGTGCCGGGTGATCAGTATCGAAACGGATGCTCGAAATCACATCGCACCGTGATCCTGCTCTGCCAGAAAGGCGTTTTCGGCAAGCCTTGTCGGGTTCAACCCCCGAACCCGTGCCGCCCGCACGGGTTTAATTGGCGAAGCTCTCTATCCGTGGGGGCTTCGCCACTTTTCTTTCGTGATGTCGGGCGGGTTTTTGGCCAGCGGGGCGCCAGCAGCGCAGTGGCTTAGTTCGCCTCTGCAGTCTCGCGCGGCTGATAGATGAAGCCGTGGGCTGGATACATGCTGCCGAATGTGCCAAGCGTGTTCATCATCCGCACTTCGGACCAGTCATTGTTGGGGGATACATCAACAACCGGCTGGCGATAATGCACCTTGCCGCGGGTACGCGAATCGCTGCCCCAATTGGCATGGTTTACAAGGATCTTGCGGCTATCAAGTATGGCTGAAACCACCGCTACGTGGCCCAGTTTCAGGCGCGATGTCTTGCGAAGCGCAAGAACGGCACCGATTTGCGGGCGGTTACCGCGCTGGAAATTTTTCTGCCCAGCCTGCGCCCACCATGTCCAGGCATCTCCATAAATCTCGATACCCGATACTTCGCGGGCATAGGGCACGCATTGCAGGAACTTGTTGGTCGGGGCGAAACTGTTCAGGCGTGAGGACGGCAGATTGACGCTGGCAAGGGTCTGAACCGTGTCACTTGGCATCGGGCCGGACGCACGTGGTGCCGAATTACCAGTGCTAAAACACGCCGAAAGCAACAAACACAGTCCGACAATACCAAGCAAACGCATCTGGAAATCCCCGATCCTCTCACAATGAGCCACCATAGGTCGGCAGGCCTTAACAATCCTTTACCGCAATGCACCCGAACGCGCCAGCGCCCCGATGCGATAAAGCCGCCAAAGCCCGACACAGGCCGCACACAGGATCAAAACGCCAGAACCACGCGCCGTATACTGAATGTCACCGGCCTCTGAAATCGCGCCAAGAAGCGTCCCGCCCAGCGCCATGCCACCAAAGCTGGTCGCACTCCAGAAACTCATCACCCGACCCCGCAGGCGATTATCAACCGTCAGCTGCAAGGCCGTTTGTGATCCCACCCCGACAAGGGTCAGACCGCCCCCCGTCAGGGCGACCAACGGCACAGCAAGCTCGTACCACGGCGCAAAACCAAGGCCAGTCATGCCAATCGCGGCGGCAAACGCACCAATAATCGTGACCCTTTGATAGGCAATGGCATCTGATGAAATCCGCGACAGGATAAAGGTCGATGTCACCGCCCCAATTCCCGCACTCGATGCCAGCATGCCAAGTCCCGTAACCCCGCGGTCATAAACCGCCTCGGCAAAGACCGGCATCAGTTCAACCATGCCGGTCCCGACCAGCGAGACAAAGCAGGACAGCGCAAGGACCGATCGGATCATCGGATGATTGAGCGCATAATTTGCCCCATCGACAAGCGATGTCCAGATACGACGGCTTTTGGCATCGGGCGCGCGTTCCATGTGAATGGTCACCACCGAAATGACAAACACCATCGGAAGATAACTGATCGCGTTGATCATAAAGGCCGCCCCTGTGCCCCAGGTGGCAATCACCACCCCACCAACCGCAGGTCCGACCAGACGAGAGATATTGAAATTCATCGCCGCATAGGCGACCGCGCGGTTCATGAAGGCACGCGGTACAATCACCGGCACCAGCGACAACCGGATCGGCGTCATCGCACTGCCAAGAATCCCCATCGATCCGGCAAGTGCGACCATCCACGGTAACGTCATCATGTCGGCATAGGACAATCCCATCAAAAGAAAGGATACCGCCGCCTGCCCAAGATTAAGCAGCATGGCCGTACGCCGTAAATCGACCCGATCGGCCATCACGCCGAAAATAGGCCCAAGGAAAAACGCCGGGGCAAAATTAAGCGCGGCAATCACCCCGGTCCAGAAGGCCGATCCGGTCAAAGACCATGCCAGCCACGACATGGCGATTTTCTGAATCCACAATCCTTGTGTCGTGATGCATTGCCCGACAAGAAACAGCACAAAATTCCGATCGGAAAAAATCGATCTTTGTCCGCCATCCTGATCAGAGGTGAGCACAGAATCAGGATTGTTTTGGTCCGAGCCTTTGGATGGATCTGGGGCAGGGTCGGGAACGGGCACAAGGCCTCCAATCATGGGTGGGCGATCACAAACCGGGGTTGCGGTCATCATATGGGTGGCAGAGGATATGACCGGCCCGGATTTGATGGAAACCAGCGGGCAGACTAGCACGCCGATGTTTCATTATACGAAAGACGTGCCGTTCTGACACCAATTCGTGACAAATCGAAGATTGCACGCCTTCTAAAACCGGGGATTGCAACACATATCTATCTTAACCGACACGTTATAAAAAACTGATAGAATCGTCCAAGAAACCAACGCCTTATACTGGGTTAGACCTCCGGCCGGGATATTTCCACGCATGGTTCAGACATTCCGCGATATCGAACGTGAAAAGTTCGCCATCAATCCGAAGACCTGCGAATGGACCCTTCGCGCGATGACCGCTTTGCGGGCCAATATCGATATCAACATCAAGATGCACGGGCCGCGCGACCATTTGTCGCAGGGCGACATTTTCATGTTCAATCACTTCGCCCGGTTTGAAACCTTTATCCCGCAATACCTGATCGCGCTCGAAACCGGGGTCTATTGCCGGTCGATCGCATCGGGCGAGTTTTTTGTCCAGGACAATACCTTTTCACGCTATCTCCGGGCGCTTGGCGGGGTTCCCAATAACTATGAACGCCTGTTGCCGTTTCTGGCCGAGGAAGTCCTGCGTGGTGGCAAGGTCGTTGTCTTTCCCGAGGGCGGCATGGTCAAGGATCGCCGGGTTCTGACCGACATACGGCCACACCCCAAACGCCCTGATTACAGCGTCTATTCCAGATCGGCAGATACCAGACGCGCCCACCATACCGGTGCGGCCTTGCTTGGGCTTTGCATTGATGGCTTCAAGATCGGCCTATCAACCCTGATTGATCGGGGCAAAACCGACGAACTCAGCCGTTGGGCCGACCTTCTGGAACGCAGTGAAGATGACCTGAGCACAAGCCTTGCCAAGCCAACCTTGATGTTTCCGGCCAACATTACCTTCCATCCGCTGCGCGTTGATCAGAACCTTCTGGCACGCGCAGCTGACATGTTTACCGGCGGTCTCAGCCCCAAAATGGCCGAGGAAATGATCATCGAAGGCAACCTGATGTTCAAGAAGACCGATATGGACATCCGGTTGGGCGATCCGGTCAATCCGCGCGATCAGTTTAATTGGCTGGACCGCAGGCTGCTTGCCAAGCGGGTTGAGCAGGCCACCTGCATTGATGATCTGTTCAAGCCGGCCAAGACCCTTGAAAAGATCACCGAACGCGTCCCGCAATTTGCCATCACCCGACATATCAAGCCGCTGCGCGATCATTGCATGTCGGTGATGTATTCCAATCTGACGATCAATGTCAGCCACCTGGCATCGCGCCTGATCATGATGTGGCTTGAGGATGGCGTAACCGAAGTTGATATAAGCCACTTTGACAGAACACTTTATCTGGCGATCAAGAATATCCAGCAGGCCGAAAACGTCCATTTGCATCGCGGCATGCGCAATCCCGCCGACTATGTCGGTATCTTTGAGCTCAATTGTCCGCAAATCCGCTTCTTTATCGATAGTGCGGTTCAGCTTGGCCTGATTGAACGTCGCGATCAGAAATATTGCTTCCTGCCAAAATTACAGGCCGAGGCGACGTTTGATCAGATCCGCATGGACAACCCGATCATGGTCTATGCCAACGAAATGGCCCCGATCCATGCCGCTTGGCAGGCCCTTGAACGCGCGCGGATCGAGGTCGACCACCTAAGCCCCACCGACATCGCCCATCGCCGTTTTGATGATGAAATTCTGGCTTGGCAGTGGAACCACACCAAGTTCCAGAAACCGAAATATGACGCAATCAACGCCCAGGAAACCGCAACGGCTGACAGCCGCCCCTATTTGCTGCTGCCCAACGGACAAAAGCAGTTTGCCTGTGGCGTATTGCTTGTGCATGGCTTTTTGGCATCCCCGGCGGAGCTTCGCGAACTGGGCGAAAAATTTGCTGCCATGGGTCATGCGGTGATGGGGGTTCGTCTTGCCGGGCACGGCACATCACCCCATGAGTTGCAAAAACGCAAATGGACCGATTGGCTGGCATCCGTGCGCCGTGGCTATGAAATCCTGGCCCCGTTTTGCGATCAGGTGATCATTGTCGGATTTTCAACCGGAGGCGCCCTGTCGGCCATTCATGCCGCTGATCATCCTGAAAAACTGCGGGCACTTGTCCTTGCCGGAACGCCGCTTAAATTCCGTAACCGCAATCTGATGTTTGTGCCACTGCTTTATGGTGCGAACAAACTGATGGGATGGATGCCATCCGCGCAGGAACTGCTCAGTTTCCGGCCCAACGAATCTGAGCATCCCGAAATCAATTATCGCAACATTCCGATCGGCGGATTGCATCAGTTGCGCCAGACCGTGGCCGAGATGCAGCGGCGCCTGCCGGATCTCGATTGCCCAACCCTGATCCTGCAGGGTGATGGCGACAAGGTCGTCGATCCGGCCAGCGCAACCATGATCCGGCGTCTGGCAACCAATGCCAGCGACATTAACGTCCAGATGCTGAAATCCGATCGTCACGGCATTGTTAACGAAGACATCGACGGCGCACATGACCGGATTATCGCCTTTGTGCAAAGCCACTGCGACCTGCAGGACGCTCATACAGAAGCCATCCCCGCAGAGTGATACTGCGCTCTGTTTTTCTTGACGAAAAATCTGACGTATCATAGTTTGGATCCATGGATACAAACTTGATCACAACGGCACTTCGCGAAGAGATCGAAGCTGGTAGCTTGCCCCCCGGCACGGTGCTTAAGCA
The DNA here is from genome assembly GCF_015871485.1 of Thalassospira sp. A40-3. Lineage (NCBI taxonomy): Bacteria > Pseudomonadati > Pseudomonadota > Alphaproteobacteria > Rhodospirillales > Thalassospiraceae > Thalassospira > Thalassospira sp. A40-3. Next base: position 4,264,277 of record NZ_CP065428.1, on the reverse strand, counting down.
GGAAAATCTCGCCGCGCGCTTTGGCGTAAGTCGCCAGCCGATTCGCCACGCCCTGGAACGGCTTCACGAATCCGGTTTGCTCGAAAAACGCCCGGATAGAAGTCTTGCCGTCACTGGACTGCGCAGCAAAGACGTGCAGGAGCTTTGTCAGATTCGCATTTCGCTTGAGGTCAGCGCACTTGAGCTGTCTGCACCTAACCTCAGCCCATCAGCACTGCGTAAGGCGCGTCGCCTGAACGAAGATCTGTTTGAAGAAGAAGATCGCGACATGCTGGCAGCGCTTGATCAGGAATTCCATACAACCCTGTACGGCGCATGCGGCAATCAAAGGCTGCTGTCGATGATCGATGGATTTCGTGGAGAGGCCAAACGTGCCTACGCCCTGCAGCCCAAGGGGTCACGACCGCGAAGCGCGTTCTATGAAGAACATCAAAAGATCCTCGCCGCGCTTGAGGCCGGGGACATTGCGACCGCGCGCAAGGTTTTGACCACCCATATCGGCGTCACCGCCGGAACACTGATCCCGATTGATCAGTCCTGAAGTTCAAGGAGCCCCACCATGAGCAGTTTTGGCGCAGAAGTGATCTGGAAGCGCAAGGAAAGCGAAGTTTTCACCGATCGCCGATATTCGCGTGGTCATGTCTGGCGCTTTGATGGCGGGGTCGAAGTCCCGGCATCCTCATCCCCGCATGTGGTACCCCTGCCGTATTCGTTGGCAGAAAATGTCGACCCGGAAGAAGCCTTTGTTGCAGCCCTTTCAAGCTGCCACATGCTGTTTTTCCTGCATTTCGCATCCGATGCGGGGCTTTTGATTGACGCCTATGTCGATGACGCCACCGGCATCATGGAAACGGTCTATGGCAAGACCATGATCACAAAGGTCACCCTAAAGCCAAAGGTCACCTATGGTGGCACTGCCCCTGATGTTGCGCTTGAGGATGAGCTGCATCACCGCGCCCACGAAGCTTGTTTTTTGGCCAATTCGGTCAAAACCGAAGTCGTGACCGAGCCGGTCCGGTAAAACCCAATTTTTTTAGCAGCCTAGGCTTCCAACGGTTTTTGCGCGCAGATGGCATAGCGATGCTGTGCGCCGCGCTCCAGGCCCTTGGCGAAGCTGATGTGTTTTTTCTGCGCGCTGTGAATGCGTTTCAGATCGAAATCCACCGCAATCGGATCGAACCCGGTTTGGCGCAGCATGGCCTCAACAGCATCTGCCCGCGCCCCGTTTGAAAAATGCACGCGGGCCAGAATATCTTGATGGGTCTGCATCTGCGGGATCGCCTCGACCGGTTTGCGCAGACCCAGACTTTCAAGAAAGCCTGCCATTGCCTTGTTGAATTTCGTCGCCCAGGTCGGGGAGACAAAGTCACCATCAACCACCAGAAGCTTCCCACCGGGTTTAAGAACCCGGAACCATTCGGCAAAGGATGCTGCCGGATCAACCAGCGTCCAGACCAGATGACGGGTGACGATCACGTCATAGCTGTTGTCTGCTTCAAGGGTATTCTCGGCATCGCCCAGCAGGAACGTGATTTTTGATCCGCGTTGCCTTGATTTGGCGCGCGCCTTTTCAAGCATCGCCTCCGACCAGTCCATGCCGGTCACGTTAAATCCAAGATCATGCATCAGATGGCTGATAACCCCGGTGCCGCTTGCCAGATCAAGCGCCTTGCGCCCGTCGCCCTTGCCGAAATGACGTTCAAACAAGGTATGCCACGCACTGCGTTCGGCTTCTGAGAAAATCTCGTGGCCGGGCTGCTCGTCAAATGTGGCTGCACGCATTGACCAATATTCCTTGATCTCTTCGCGCAGGTTGAAGTTGCTGGCCTGGTTCATGGTCTTGATGCTCTCTTGGCGGAATACCCGGATTTCTGCGGGCTAGTTAATCTCACAACGATAATTGCGCAATCATAAAAACAAATGATTTGCATTATCATTGCGAAAAAGATTGATTTTCATTCTCAATAACTGATAAATCGCTCGACAGGCAATCCTAATCTGAGGGAACGGGAATGAAATTTTTGGGTGTATTTGCTGCTCTGACCATGCTGGTCACGGGCACCGCACAGGCAGCAGAATCGGTCACGGTGACCGACGTTACCGGACGTGAAGTTACAGTCGAAGTACCAGTTCAGAAGGTCATTCTGGGCGAAGGTCGCCTGATCTATGGTCTGGCGACACTCGACAGTGAAGACCCGTTCCAGCGCGTTGTCGGCTGGCGCGATGACCTTAAAAAGGCTGATCCGCAGACCTACGACATCTATGCTGCGAAATACCCGCGCATTGACGACATTCCGACCTTTGGCGGTATTAAAGACGGCACGTTTGACATCGAACAGGCCATCTCGGTCAATCCGGACGTCGTGATCATGAACCTTGAAGCCAAGGCTGCGACCGAAGACGGCGGTTTTGACGAAAAACTGGCTGCTGTTGGCATTCCGCTGGTCTATATCGACTTCCGCGAAGCGCCGATGAAAAACACCGATACCAGCATGAAGATCCTTGGCCAACTGACCGGCAAGGAAGATCGTGCGGCCGAATTCATCAAATTCCGTTCTGACAGCATCAAGAACGTGACCGATCGCATTGCCAAGGCAAATCCGGAAAAACCGCAAGTCTTCATTGAACGTGCTGCGGGTTATTCCGATGAATGCTGCATGTCGTTTGGCAACGAGAACTTCGGCACCATGGTCGAAATGGCTGGCGGCGTGAACATCGCAGCATCCATCATTCCGGGCACCTTTGGCACGATCAACCCGGAACAGGTTGTGGCCTCCAACCCCGATCAGTTCGTTGGCACCGGTGCCAGCTGGGAAGCCTATTCCCCGGGTGGCGCATGGGTCGGTCTTGGCCCGGATGCCGATATGGTTGAAGCACGCCGCAAACTGGTTGGCTTGATGGAACGCCCGGCCTTCACCGGCATCAAGGCGGTCGAGAACGGCGAAATTCATGCTGTCTGGCACCAGTTCTATAACAGCCCGTACCAGTTCGTGGTGATCGAACAGATGGCAAAATGGTTCCACCCGGACCTGTTTGCCGATATCGATCCGGAAGCAACCTTCAAGGAACTGCACGAACGCTTCCTGCCGCTGGATTACCAGCCGGGCTACTTCATCTCGATCAGCGATACAGCCACAAACTAATGACGACCAACCAACTCAGTATCGAAGCCGGGAGCGTGCATTACAAGGCACGCTCCCTGCGTCGTTTCATGCTCCTGCTTGCAATGGCGGGCGCATTGTTTCTTTCATTTGCCATCGATCTGGCAACGGGCCCGGCGAACTATCCGTTATCAGACGTGATCGCCACCCTGCTTGATCCTTCGTCGGCGACTGATCAGTTACGCGTGGTGATCTGGGATATCCGCATGCCGGTCGCCCTCATGGCGCTGACCGTGGGCGCGGCGCTGTCGACCGCTGGCGCACAAATGCAGACCATCCTTGCCAACCCGCTGGCAAGCCCGTTTACGTTGGGCATTTCGGCCGCCGCCGGGTTTGGCGCGGCGCTGGCGCTTGTGCTGGGGGTCGCACTTCTGCCGGCCTTTGTCGAATTCATCATTCCGCTCAACGCCTTCATCATGGCGATGGGCACCGCCCTGATCATTCATTTCTTCAGCCGCATGCGTGGCGTGACGGTTGAAACCATCGTGTTGCTTGGCATTGCACTGGTCTTTACCTTCAATGCGCTTCTGGCCCTTTTGCAGTATCTGGCAAGTGAACAGGCCCTTGCGGCCGTTGTGTTCTGGACGATGGGGTCACTGGTCAAGGCAACCTGGACCAAGGTGGCGGTCACCGCCATCGCGGTCGTTATCGCCATTCCGCTGTTTGCCCGTCAGGCATGGGCACTGACCGCCCTTCGTCTGGGTGATGCCAAGGCGGAAAGCTTTGGGGTGAATGTGCAGGGGCTTCGTCTGCGCACCATGCTGATTGTCAGCCTTCTGGCCGCCATTCCGGTTTCCTTTGTCGGCACCATCGGCTTCATCGGCCTTGTCGGGCCACATATTGCCCGCATGCTGGTGGGTGAAGATCAGCGCTTCTTCCTGCCGGCATCGATCCTGTGTGGTGCCCTGATCCTGTCGGCAACGTCCGTGTTGTCAAAGCTGCTGATCCCGGGCGCCATCCTGCCCATCGGGGTGATTACCGCCCTTGTCGGTGTACCCTTCTTCTTCTCGCTGATTTTCGCAAGTCGGAGGAAATCATGGTAACGCTGCGTCTCGAAAATATCGGAACCCGTTATGGCAAGGTGCAGGTGGTATCTGACGTTACCACCCCAACAATTCAGCCAGGCACTGTCACTGCCGTGATCGGTCCGAATGCGGCCGGCAAATCCAGCCTGTTTCGCCGGGTGGCCGGCCTTGCAAAGGGCGATGGTATTGTTGACCTCGGATCACACCGCAAGGAACGCAATACGATTTGTTATATGCCCCAGGATACCGGCTCAACCGCGGTGCTGTCGGTCTATGAATCGATCATTCTGGCCGCCAAGCAGGGATCAAGCCTGCGCGTGCGGGCAGATGAACTGGCACGGATTGACGATATTCTGGCCGCCCTTCGTATTGGCGATCTCGCGGCGCGTAACTTGGGCGAACTCAGCGGCGGGCAACGCCAGCTGGTCGCGATTGCCCAGACCCTGGTGCGTGATCCGAAAATCCTTTTGATGGATGAACCGACATCAGCACTTGATCTGCATCGCCAGATGGAAGTCCTGTCCTTTATGCGTGATGTCGCCAAGGGCCAGAACATCATCGTCCTGATCGCCATTCACGACCTCAACCACGCCCTGCAATATTGTGATCAGGCCATGGCCATTCGCAATGGCAAAATGGTCGCGTTCGGTCCGTGTTCTGATGTCATCGACAGTGACCTTCTGCGCGATGTCTATCAGGTCGATGGGCATGTCGAACTCAATTCGCTTGGCCATCCGCATATCGTCCTGCGCGGCCCGAGTGATGAAACCAACAGTCGGCACAATACGGCCACGGCCCGCAAGACCCTGACGGAGGTCGCACAAGCTGCACAATAGAAAGGCGCGCCTTTCCTTGTGATTAAAAACTTTGCATTTGAGGCATTTTCTGGTTCCATGGACAAATGATGATCATGCATCGCAACAGCGTCATGTTTGGCGCTGTTTTCCTTTGCGGACAGGGGCAAAAATCTCTGGCGATGTCTTTCATGCTTCAGGAGGCAGAACTTGCACACCGGCGCGCCATTCAGTTTTGAACGCTTTACCTTTCCCGACCTGAAAACCCTGTTGGCAAAGGCAAGCCCGCTTCGGTCCGGCGATTTGCTGGCGGGGCTTGCGGCAAGCTCGGATGAAGAACGGGTGGCGGCGCGCTTTGCGCTGGCCGATGTGCCACTCAAACAGTTTCTGAGCGAGGCACTGGTCCCTTACGAGGATGACGACGTCACGCGCATGATTATTGATGATCATGATGCAGATGCCTTTGCACCGGTATCCTCGATGACCGTTGGTGATTTTCGCAACTGGCTTCTGACCGACGATGCAACCCCCGAAGCACTTAAACATCTGGCCCCCGGGCTGACGCCGGAAATGGTCGCGGCGGTATCAAAACTGATGCGCAATCAGGACCTGATCGCGGTTGCCAAAAAATGCCATGTGGTCACGGCCTTTCGCAATACGATCGGCCTGCCCGGCCATCTATCAGTCCGTCTGCAACCCAATCATCCGACCGATGATCCAGCCGGTGTTGCGGCCTCGATCCTTGACGGTCTGATGCATGGCAGCGGCGATGCGGTGATTGGCATCAACCCGGCCACCGACAGCCCCGAAGCCATGATCGAGCTTCTCAAACTGATTGACGAAGTTCGCGAACGGATCGACATCCCGACCCAGTCCTGCGTTTTGGCCCATGTCACCACGGCAATTGATGTGATGGCGCGCAATGCCCCGGTTGATCTGGTCTTCCAATCCATCGCCGGCACGCAAAAGGCCAATGAAAGCTTTGGCATCACCCAGGCCATGCTGGCCGAGGCCGAAGACGCCGCCAAGGGGCTTAAGCGCGGCACAGTCGGCCACAATGTCATGTATTTTGAAACCGGGCAGGGGGCTGCGCTTTCGGCAGATGCCCACGAAGGCATTGATCAGCAAACTGTCGAGGCCCGTGCCTATGCTGTCGCGCGCAAATATTCGCCGCTTCTCGTCAATACGGTGGTCGGCTTCATCGGTCCGGAATATCTGTTTGATGGCAAGCAAATCACCCGTGCCGGGCTCGAGGACCATTTCTGTGGCAAGTTGCTTGGCGTACCGATGGGGTGTGATGTTTGCTATACCAACCATGCCGAGGCCGATCAGGATGACATGGACAACCTGCTGACCCTGCTGGGAGTTGCTGGCTGTAACTTCGTCATTGGCGTCCCGGGCGCGGATGACATCATGCTCAATTACCAAAGCACAAGCTTCCATGATGCGATGTATCTGCGTTCTGTGCTGGGTCTGCAACCGGCCCCTGAATTTGCCGCCTGGCTGCGCAAGATGGAAATCCTTGATCAGCATGGTCGCACCCGCCCACAACTTGACGGGCAGGCAGCGCAAAACCTTCTGGCATGGTCGGGGGCCGCTTAAATGAGCAATCTGACCAACAAGAAAATCCCGAGCGGCCTTGATCCCTGGAACACGCTTCGTGCCCACACAGATGCCCGTATCGGCCTTGGCCGGGTCGGCGACGGGTTGCCGACCGAAAGGTTGCTTGAATTCCAGATGGCACATGCACGCGCCCGGGATTCGGTGCATATGGCCTTTGAACCCAACTCCGTGCGCGACCAGCTTGATGGGCTTGATCACAGGATCCTTGATGTCCATTCGGCCGCACCGGATCGACCGACCTATTTGCAGCGACCCGATCTTGGCCGATTGCTGGACGAAGACTCTGTTACAGCACTTGGCAAGCATGCCGGGGACTATGACGTTGCGTTCATTCTGGCCGATGGCTTGTCTGCCCGCGCGACCCATGACCATGCAGCCAATACCTTAAAGCTGATCCTTGATCACTTGGGGGAAAGCTGGTCGGTCGCCCCGATCACACTGGCCACCCAGTCACGTGTCGGACTGGGCGATGAAATTGGTGCAGCACTGGGCACCAAGCTGACCGTGATGCTGATCGGCGAACGCCCGGGGCTTTCGAGTGCGGATTCGCTTGGCTGCTATCTGACCTGGGGGCCAAGGCGCGGACGGTCGAACGCAGATCGCAACTGTGTTTCCAACATTCGCCCGGCGGGATTAAACCCGGAAAAGGCCGCGAAAAAGATCGCTTATCTGATGGTCGAATCGCGCAAGATGGGTCTGTCGGGTGTGGCGCTTAAGGACAACTCATCCAATCCCGAGCTGATTGAAGGCTAGGCACGCGGGGCGGCGGGGCGCTAAGACAGGCCCCTTGTTTGCCATCAGCCCTTAAGCGCCTCAAGACCGTCTGCCACCATCACCGGATCAAATTCCGTGATGTGGTAATCGGCCAGGTCATGTTGATGGAACGGATCGCGGGTCAGTTCATCTTCCAGTGCAGCACGATCCCCCTTGGCAAGGATAACCCCGCCATCGCGCGGTATCTTGCGCCCGGATGCCAGAAACATGCCCTTGGCATAGGCCTGCTTTAGCCACGCGATATGGTCGTCAATATGCGCATTGACCTGTTCAAGCGGAACCTTGTAGTTCAGCGAGACAACAAACATTGCTGATTTTCCCTGTTAGAGTCTAAGGGTTTGGGTTGCGCACAATCCGGCGTTTCGACGCTGATCACAAATCACATTTTGGGGATCAAGCAGCTTTATGCACCGTCCGTTTTGCTCCCCATCCGGGTAAGAAGACGTTCGATACGATCTGCATGGGCGGCTTCCACGCGGGCCAGGCTTTCAAACCATGCAGCGATATCTTCTAAGCCCTCTTCGCGCGCAATACGGGCCATTTCCGGATAGGCCGTTTCGGCCTCGTCCTTTTCCTGTGCGATGGCCGCTTCAAGGTTCAGGCGGGTGGTGCCCAGTTCTTTGCCAGTCAACGGATCGCCAGCCGTTTCAAGAAATTCCAGATGGCCGAATGCATGGCCGGTTTCGGCCTCGGCCGCCGTGCGAAACAGTTCTGCTGCCTCGGTATAGCCTTCGATGTCGGCCTGCTGGGCAAAGTAAAGATAACGACGATTGGTTTGTGCCTCGGCGGCAAAGGCCGCGCGCAGGTTTGCCTCGGTACGTGTTCCCTTAAGCGCCATGTGCGCTGTTCCTTGTTATTGTTCGCCCAATACAGCGTTGTTGTATGAGCCAAAGTCGCAAAAATTAAGGCGGCAAAACCAAGTGGTCTTGCCGCCCTTTATGTGTCGTGAAATCCGCCACCGTCAAGCAGAGCAGGGGCAATTGCACTGATCAGGTGTCAGATTTCATCTGCCTGTCACCTGCGCAAGGCTTGCGCAAATAACGGCCGCGCGATGTCTTAGGCTGCGTCCTTCGCCGCCTGGTTGCGACGCAGTCGGAATACCAGATCAACCGATGCCAGTTCCGTGCCGTTGGGCATGTTCGGAATGTTGGCGATCTTGACGTCACCTGCCGGAATGTCGGACAGCATGCCGTCTTCTTCGCAATAGAAATGGTAATGCGGTTCGGTGTTGGTATCGAAATAGGACCGACCCGAATCAATCACGATTTCATTGAGAAGGCGCGCATCGGTGAACTGGTGCAGGGTGTTGTAAACCGTTGCCAGCGATACCTTGATATTGTTGCTCATGGCTTCGGAATGCAGCTGTTCTGCTGTGACATGACGATGGCCGTCATCAAACAGCAAACGTGCCAGTGCCAGACGCTGACGCGTCGGACGCAGATTGGCATCCTTGAGCCGGTTAAGCGCGTTGGTATATGGACGCGATGTATGTCCCATAGCTTTGCCCCTTTGTCGTGGTCGGGCCAAAATCATAATGGCCCTAATGAATGCTGGGGACAGACTAAAGAACCCGGACGCGTTGTTCTTTGATTTTGATCAACTATAATCGCGGGATGAAATACTGCGAAAAACAAACAAAAAGGGCCGGTAAAAACCGGCCCTTTTTTATTTGGTCTGACGTCAGGATCAATCGCCCGTCATGATGCGGTCGACCAGTTCCTTCACAGTCGGAATATTGCCGTTGGCGTAGAACGGGTCTTCGCCAAACTTGTAGGCATTGTGACCGGCAAACATCAGTTCATTTTCGACTTTGGCGCCATGGGCAATGCTCTGGAGCGTCTTCTGGATACAGAAGGAACGCGGGTCAGCACGTTTGCCAGTGGTGCCTTCATGCTGTTCCCAGTTGGAGAACTGGCACTGTGACAGGCACCCCATGCAGTCGATCTGGTCTTTCTTGATCGTCAGTGCGCTTTCCGGGGTGACAAACACCATGGTGTCATCCGGGGTCGGCATGCCTTCGGTATAGCCAGCTTCAAGCCAAGCCTTGACCTTGTCGGCATCGTCTTCACGCACATAGATCGGACGACCACGACGGCCCAGCGGAATACCGACATGCAGATCCGCCTCGGCGGTACGTGAATAGCGTACCTGACGATCAGAACGCTGATGCAGATCTTCAAGGAACGCATTGCGCACAGCCGAGCTATAGAAACCAGTCGGGCTGAATTTATGCAGCGACACGTCACCATTCTTAAGACTGGTCAGGCGCTGTTTCCATTCGTCGGAAATCTCGCTTTCCTGTGTCAGAAGCGGACGAGTCCCGAACTGGAAGGCCACCGGGGCCACTTCGGGATTGTCGATCCAGTCTTCGAAATCACGCAGGAACCAGACACCGCCTGCCATGATGATCGGAACATCATTCAGACCAACGGAGTTCATGAATTCACGAAGGGCTGCAACACGCGGGAACGGATCCTCGGGCACAAGCGGATCTTCGGAATTCGACAGACCATTATGACCACCAGCGCGCCACGGATCTTCGTAAACCACGCCACCCAGCCATTCCGGGGTCTTTTTATAGGCCCGCAGCCACAATGCGCGGAAAGCACGGGCTGACGAGACAATCGGATAATAGTGAACGCCGTATTGCGCAGAAATCTGAGCAATCTTGTAGGGCATGCCGGCACCACAGGTTACCCCGTGGATCAGGCCTTTGGCACCTTCAAGAACGCCGTGAAGGATCGGTTCGGCACCGCCCATTTCCCACAATACGTTCATGTGCAGACGGCCTTCGCCGTTCCGCATTTCATGTGCGATCTGTGCTTGTGCAATACCACCACGAATGCCGTAGGCAATCAGTTCCTGATGGCGGTCACTGCGGGTTTTTCCTGCATATTCGATCGGGACCAGATTGCCGTTCTCATCATAAGAATCGGCATTCACAGCGGAAAAAGTCCCGATACCACCGGCAGCAGCCCATGCGCCGGAACTTTTACCCGTCGATACAGCAACGCCTTTGCCACCTTCGATAACTGGCAAGACTTCTTTACCCGACATGACGAGCGGTTTAAGGGCTTTCAAATTCGTCTCTCCCATTCGGCCTTTGCCCGCGATGCTATGGCATCGCGCAGAGTGCCGGACGACGTCGCGTTTTTATCGTCGTCCGGCATCCCGTTTGCTTTATTCGGCGTCGCCTGCGTCGAGGTCGGCACCGGTTTCCTGGTCAACACGTTTCATCGACAGTTTGATTTTGCCGCGATCATCGAAACCGATGACTTTGACCTTAACCTGGTCGCCTTCTTTCACGATGTCCGAAACCTGTTTGACACGCTCAGGTGCCAGTTCGGAAATGTGAACCAGACCGTCACGCGCACCAAAGAAGTTCACGAATGCGCCGAAATCGACAGCCTTAACGACCTTACCATCATAGATATGATTCAATTCAGGTTCCGCAACGATGGATTTGATCCAATCCACGGCCTGCTTGCCTTTTGCACCGTCGGTATGTGCGACAGTGATCGAACCATCATCTTCAATATCAACCTTTGCACCGGTCTCTTCGCAGATTTCGCGAATGACCTTACCGCCCGAACCGATGACATCACGAATTTTGTCTTTCGGGATCGAGAACTGGGTGATGGTCGGGGCGTTACCCGAAACTTCACCACGTGCTTCCGGAAGGGCTTTGGCCATTTCACCAAGAATGTGCAGACGACCATCGCGGGCCTGCTTCAGGGCGATCTGCATGATGTCCGGGGTTACCGAGGTGATCTTGATGTCCATCTGCAGCGAGGTAATGCCGTTTTCGGTACCAGCAACCTTGAAGTCCATGTCACCAAGGTGATCTTCATCACCCATGATGTCGGACAGAACTGCGAAATCTTCGGCTTCCTTGATCAGGCCCATGGCGATACCCGCAACCGGGCGTGCCAGCGGAACACCGGCATCCATCATCGCAAGCGAGCTTGCGCAAACGGTTGCCATCGAGGAAGAACCGTTTGATTCGGTGACTTCGGAAACGATACGGGTGGTGTACGGGAAGGCATCCTTGCCCGGCATCAGCGGGTGCAGGGCACGCCATGCCAGTTTACCGTGACCGATTTCACGACGGCCCGGCGAACCCATGCGGCCAGCTTCACCAACCGAGTAGGGCGGGAAGTTGTAATGCAGCATGAAGCTTTCACGGTATTCACCGTCCAGCGCGTCAACGATCTGCTCGTCCTGACCGGTACCAAGGGTAACAACAGCCAGTGCCTGGGTTTCACCACGGGTGAAGATCGAGGAGCCGTGCGAACGCGGCAGAACCGAAACTTCGCCCATGATCGGACGAACGTCGGCACCGGTACGACCATCGATACGCTTGCCGGTTTTCAGGATCGCACCGCGAACGATGTCTTTTTCCAGATCCTTGATGATCGAGGAAACTTTGCCTTTCAGCGCATCGGGAACTTCGTCGCCAAGTTTCTCGACGATGTCTGCCTTGGCAGCAGAAACAGCAGCCGAACGCTCCTGTTTGACAACATGTGCATAAGCAGCGGTCAGGCTTTCGGTGCCCAGCGCAGCAACTTTTTCGACCAGTGCGTCGTAGCCTTCCGGAAGTTCTGCAACGTCACGCGGCTCTTTGGCTGCTTCTTCGGCCAGATCAATGATCAGGTCGAGAACGCCCTGGAACTGTTCGTGACCGAACTTCACGGCGCCAAGCATGATTTCTTCGGACAGCTCGGATGCTTCGGATTCAACCATCATCACGCCATCACGGGTACCGGCAACAACCAGATCCAGATCGCTTTCCTTGACCGCTTCGGTCGACGGGTTGAGCAGGTATTCACCATCCTTGTAACCAACGCGGGCAGCGCCGATCGGGCCGAGGAACGGCAGACCGGAAATGGTCAGGGCCGCCGAGGTACCGATCATGGCAACCACGTCCGGATCGTTTTCCATATCGTGCGACAGAACGGTACAAACGATCTGGGTGTCGTTGCGGTACTGCGGGTGGAACAACGGACGGATCGGACGGTCGATCAGACGCGAAACAAGGGTTTCTTTCTCAGACGGGCGGCCTTCACGTTTGAAGAAGCCACCCGGGATTTTGCCAGCGGCAAATGCTTTTTCCTGGTAGTTAACCGTCAGCGGGAAAAAGTCGACATCCGGGCGCGGCTGTTTGGCGCCAACAGCAGTACACAGGACAACGGTTTCACCGTAGGTAACCTTGACGGCACCATCTGCCTGACGGGCGATTTTACCGGTTTCGAGAACCAGTTTGGCATTGCCCCACTGCATTTCCTTACGGACGACATTAAACATTATTTTCTCTTCCTCTTACAAACCTCTGGCGGACCCGAAAGTGTACACGAGTTCCGAACACATTACTCATGAGGCTTACATGACAGCGCCATGAGTAATGGGTCCGGCGTAAGCATCGGGTCGGCCCATCCGACCCTGCTTCTCGTGTTCCGATCCGCCGGAACAATAAAAAAAACGACGGCGGAGGTCACCCTCCGCCGCAGTTCGATATCAGCGGCGAATACCGAGGCGTTCAATGACGCTCTCGTAACGCGACTGGTCTTTGCGCTGCAGGTACTTCAGCAGACGACGACGCTGACCAACCATCATGAGAAGACCACGACGGCTGTGGAAGTCGTGGTTATGTTCTTTCATGTGCTCGGTGAGGTTCTTGATCCGTTCAGTCAGGATAGCAACCTGGACTTCGGGGGAACCGGTGTCACCGTCTTTCTGACCGTATTCCTTGATCAGCTCAGCTTTGCGTTCAGCAGTAATCGACATCAGGCATCCTTTCGCCTTTAGAGATTAAAAACACGCACAGGTCGAATTTCGCCACCAGTGATCTCAGCCAACGCAACAGCGCGGTCATGGAGCATGGCACAGACGATTTCGTCCTGCACGACGGGGTTTTCAAGGGCATTGCGCTTTGCCACCGGCAACAGCCCGACAGGCTGGCCAGAGGAAAGGCGTTGCGCCTCGACTTCGGTCAGGGCCAGCGCCGGGATGTCGTCCAGCGCGGTCTCAACCGGAAGCAGTTTCTTCATCACCTCGTCCGGGTCCATATCCAGCAGTTCCTGCAGGGGAATGGCGTTCCCTTCCGAAAACGGCCCCGCCGAAGTCCGGCGAAGCGCGGCGATATAGCCCACAGTGCCTAGGCGCAGCGCGATATCGCGCGCCAAAGATCGCATATACGCGCCCTTGCCTGACACAACGTCAAACACGGCGTGATCGCGATCTGGCATGTCGACCAGTCGAAGATCCTTGATCAGAATCGGACGTGGCTGCAACACCACATCTTCATCGCGGCGCGCAAGGTCATAGGCACGCTTGCCATTGACCTTGATCGCCGAAAATTTTGGCGGCACCTGCTGGATTTCACCGATGAATTCACCCAGCACAGCCTTGATTTCGTCTTCCGTCGGACGATGGTCGGAGGTTTCAATAACCTCGCCTTCGGCATCGTCCGTACTGCGCGCTTCGCCGAATTTCAACGTTACGCGATAACTTTTGCTGCCATCCATGACATATGCAACCGTTTTGGTTGCTTCGCCAAAGGCAATTGGCAGAACGCCAGACGCCAGCGGGTCAAGTGTCCCGCCATGTCCGGCCTTGTTGGCATCAAGCAGACGACGCACCTGATTGACCACGGTTGATGACGTGATCTCCAGGGGCTTGTCCACCGCCAGCCAGCCATTAATGCTTTTACCGCGACGGCGACGCGCCATCAGTCGTCCTCATCTTCCGGGTCGCCCGACCGGTCATCCACAAGATCCTGCGCAACATGCGGGTCGCGCAGCAGGGCACCAATATGGTCAGCGACATCAAAACTCTTGTCTTCGACAAATCGCAATGCAGGCACATATTTCATGTGCACCGTGTTGGCCACATGACTGCGCAGGTGACCTTTCTGACGCATCAACGCCTTCATCGACGTTTCTGCCTCTCCGCCGCCAAGCGGGGTGAAAGATACCATGGCATTGCGCATATCCGGTGAAAGATTGACACCCGTAATGGTTACCGGGCGCCGTGTCAGATCCGGATCGTAAATGTCTCCACGCTCCAATGCCTGCGACAGCGCCTGGCGGATTTCTTCCGCCACGCGGAGCTGTCGCTGACTTGGTGCTTTGGCTGGTTGCTTCGCCATTTCAGTTCCTCACCGTCTTACAGTTCGACGGCAATTTCCTCGTTCTCGAAGCACTCGATCACATCGCCCGACTGGATATCGTTATATTTGGCGAACGACATGCCGCATTCATAGCCCTCGCGGACTTCCTTGACTTCGTCCTTGAAGCGACGGAGCGTCGAAAGTTCGCCAGAGTGAATGACAACGTTGTCGCGCAGCAGGCGGACGCCTGCGCCACGTTTGACGATACCCTCGGTGACCATGCAACCGGCGATCTTGTTGCCGGAAATCGTAAAGACGTCGCGGATTTCCGCATAGCCCAGGAACTTCTCGCGAACTTCCGGAGACAGCATGCCCGACAGCATCTTTTTGATGTCATCTGCAACATCGTAAATGATCGAATAGTAACGAATATCAACGTTGTCACGGCGCGACTGTTCACGGGCCTGCTGGTTTGCACGCACGTTAAAGCCGATGATCAGTGCATTGGATGCACGCGCCAGTGTGACGTCGGATTCGTTGATACCACCAACACCGCTATGCAGAACGCGGACCGAGACTTCCTCGTTACCAAGTTTCTGCAAGGTGCCGATAAGTGCTTCGACAGAACCCTGCACGTCACCCTTGATGACGATCGGCAGTTCTTTGAGGTCACCGCTCTGCGAGAACATGTTCTCAAGCGCTGATTTCTTCATTGCAGCGGCCTGGGTTTCACGAATACGGCGCTGACGGAAGTCAGAAACTTCACGTGCCTTGGCTTCGTTTTCAACAACCACAAAGTCGTCACCGGCAGACGGTACCCCGTTCAGACCGTTCACCTCGACCGGCATACCCGGAATGGCTTCTGCGACACGGTTGCCGTGATCATCGATCAGGGCACGGACACGACCCCATTCCGGACCCGTGACAAAGATGTCACCGGTACGCAGGGTGCCACGCTGGACCAGAACGGTCGCAACCGGACCGCGACCTTTTTCCATACGGGCTTCAACAACAACACCATCGGCAACGCGTTCCGGGTTGGCTTTAAGGTCAAGAACCTCGGACTGCAGCAGAATGGCTTCTTCAAGTTCGGTCAGACCGGTGCGCTGTTTGGCCGATACTTCAACGGCCTGAACGTCACCACCCATTTCCTCGACCACAACTTCGTGCTGAAGAAGTTCGGTTTTCACCTTGCTCGGATTTGCACCCGGCTTGTCGATTTTGTTGATGGCAACAATCATCGGAACGCCAGCCGCTTTCGCGTGGCTGATTGCCTCGATGGTCTGCGGCATGACCGAGTCATCGGCTGCAACAACCAGAACCACGATATCGGTAACTTTCGCACCGCGCGAACGCATTTCGGTGAATGCGGCGTGGCCCGGAGTATCGATGAAGGTGATCTTAGCACCGGTTGCCATGGTGACCTGATATGCACCGATATGCTGGGTAATACCGCCAGCCTCGCCACCGGCAACATCGGTGGAGCGCAGCGCATCAAGCAACGAGGTTTTACCGTGGTCAACGTGGCCCATCACGGTCACGACCGGCGGACGACCAACGAGCTTCGCGTCATTGTCATCTACGCTGACCAGTGACTCTTCAACGTCGGCATCAGATACACGTTTGACGTTGTGACCGAATTCTTCGACCACGAGCTGTGCGGTATCCGGATCAAGCGACTGGTTAATCGTTGCCATGACGCCAAGACTCATCAGGGTCTTGATCACGTCTGCGGCACGTTCAGCCATACGGTTGGCCAGTTCCTGGACAGTAATAACGTCCGGGATTACCACATCACGCACGACTTTTTCCTTCGGTTTTTGCGGGCCCTGGGCACGCGCTTTGGCTTTGGCCTGCTGGCGTTTGATCGATGCCATGGAACGACGGCGACCACCTTCGTCACCGCTCATTGCATTATTGATCGAAAGTTTGCCACGACGACGGCCTTCGTCACCCTTGGTGCGCGCCGCACGGCCGGCTTCTTCTTCGGCACGTTTGCGGGCTGCCACGCGGGCATTTTCCTCGTCAATTTCCTTGCGGCTTTTGGATTTGCCATCTGCCGGCGCGGAACGACGACGTTCTTCGGGGACCAGCGGCTCTGCGGGTTCGCCCTGAATAACGGTTTCTTCGGCCTTCGGTTTGGCAGCCGGTTTCGGCTTGGAAGTCTTGCCTTTTGCCGTCGAAGCGGCAAGGCGCTGTTCGACTTCTTCCACCGAAGGAGAGTCGTTTTCAGACGCAGCAGGTGCTTCTTCCTGTTTGGCTTCGGCAGCAGCCTTGGCTTCTTCTGCCTTGCGTGCTTCTTCCTCGGCCTTGCGCGCAGCTTCTTCGCGGGCGCGGATTTCCGCATCCGCCTCATCCTGCTTGCGGCGCTCTTCAGCAGCCTTCAAAGCAGCCATACGGGCAGCGCGTTCGCTGTCGGTCAGATTGCCATGATCATCAACCGCCGGACGCGGTTTCGGCTCTTCAACCGGCTCTTTTTTTGCTTCCGGTGCCGGCTTTTCTGCTGCCGGGGACTGTTCTTCAACGAGATCCTTCTTCACCTCACGGAAGCGACCGGATTCGTTCTTTTCGAATGTACGCTTCTTGCGCACTTCGACGGTCACAGATTTTGACCGTCCATGCGAGAAGTTTTGACGAACCTGCCCTGCCTCGACCGTCTTGCTCAATTCAAGCTTCGATCTGTTGAGGCTCAGCGGTTTCTTCTCCTGATCGCGATCACTCATAATCCGTTCAACTTCCTCATTTCCTGCGGGATCGGGCACATACGCCGATCCTGTCCTGTCCGTCTGGCGCTCATCTGATCTCAGACAGCGCGAAATCCTTCAAGCCGTTTGCACGAACGCCCCAACCGATTGGCAAGGCCTCCTGGCGCAACGGCCACATGTACTGCTTTTTCGCGACCAAAGGCCGCGCCGATTTCAGCAGCATCCAGAACGGAATAAATCGGCAGATCCCGGGCCTTGGCCTCGATCTTTGATTTTCCGTCTGCGGCACCATCGCGTGCCGCCAATACTAAGGCTGCGCCCTCGGCAATCTGGGCACGGGCCTTTTCAAATCCTGCAACAGCCTGTCCTGCACGCCGCGCCAGCGACAACAGATCGATGCATTTGCGCGTCAGCAGCTCTTCGATCCGGTCTGCAAGTGCGGTGTCGACCACGACTTTTTGTCGGGCCGCCCGGGCAAAGGCGTTCTTTGCACAGGCGGTATTTACCACATCCCGCGACGGGCACAACCATAATCCCCGTCCCGGCAGCCGTTCCTCAAGGTCGGGAACAACCGAACCATCCGGCCCGATCACAACCCTGAGAAGATCTTCCTTGTGCCGGACTTCGCCGGTGACAATGCACCGGCGTTCCGGAACCTCGGCTACCTTGCCGCCTTTACGATGCGACATGGCATCCTCCGATCGGCCTTAGGCCTCTTCGCTTTCCGCGGATTCTTCGGTCTCTTCTTCAAGACCTTCGAACCAGCCAAGCTTGCGACGGGCTTCCATGATCATGTCGTTGGCCTGATCCATGGTAATGGAATCGGCATCCCCGACATATTCGATCAGCTCGTCACTGGCGAGATCCGCGAAATCTTCAAGGTTTTTGACGTCGTTTTCACCAAGGCGAACAACAACAGCCAGCGACAGACCCGGGAATTCAACCAGATCATCGGCAACCTTAAGCTCTTCGCGACGTTTCTGAAGACGCTCGGCCTCTTCGGCAAGGAAGGTGCGTGCGCGGTTGCGCAGCTCTTCGGCGATTTCTTCTTCGAAACCTTCGATCTCGGCCAGTTCTGCCAGCGGCACGTAACCGACTTCCTCGATCGAGGTGAAGCCTTCGGCGACCAGGAGATGGGCGATAACTTCGTCAACATCAAGCGCCTTGATGAACATTTCCGCACGCTTGCGTGCTTCTTCCTGACGACGTTCGCTTTCGTCTTCCTCGGTCAGAATATCGATATCCCAACCGGTCAGCTGGGACGCCAGACGCACATTCTGACCACGACGGCCAATGGCAAGACTCAGCTGATCGTCCGGAACGACGACTTCGATACGGTTGGTTTCTTCATCAATCACAACCTTGGTGACTTCGGCCGGGGCCAAAGCGTTCACAACAAAGGTTGCCGGATCTTCCGACCACTGGATGATGTCGATTTTTTCGCCCTGAAGTTCGGCAACAACGGCCTGGACGCGCGAACCGCGCATACCAACGCAGGCACCGACCGGGTCAATCGAGCTGTCCGAAGACAGAACCGAAATTTTCGCGCGCGAACCCGGGTCACGGGCAACCGATTTGATTTCGATAATGCCGTCGTAGATTTCCGGTACTTCCTGGGCAAACAGTTTTGCCATGAAGGTCGGGTGGGTACGCGACAGGAAGATCTGCGGACCACGCTGTTCACGACGGACATCAAGGATAAGGGCACGTACCCGGTCACCCTGACGAACCGTCTCACGCGGGATCAGTTCTTCGCGGCGCAGGATGGCTTCGGCACGACCGATATCAACAAGAACGTTGCCAAACTCGACACGCTTGACGACGCCGTTGATAACTTCGTCGGCACGGTCCTTGTATTCCTCGTACTGGCGTTCGCGTTCTGCGTCGCGCACTTTCTGCACGATGACCTGTTTCGCGGTCTGGGCAGCAATACGACCAAAATCAATCGGCGGCAGCGGATCAATCAGGAATTCACCAAGATTGATGTTCTCGTCACGAATACGTGCCTGTTCGAGCGACATCTGGGTGAAATCGTTTTCGATTTCATCGGTGACTTCGATGTAACGAGCGAGTTTGATTTCGCCGGTTTTGCGGTCGATATGGGCACGAATGTCATGCTCGTGACCATATCTGGAACGGCCGGCCTTCTGGATGGCCTGCTCCATAGCACCGAGAACCTCGTCACGATCAATGCCCTTTTCACGGGCAACGGCATCTGCGACCTGCAAAAGTTCCGGCCGCGGCATTCCCGAAGTTGCTTCCATATCCAACCTCTATTCTGCGTTATCGTCATTCCGGCGGTCGCCGGTGACGTGCGCGATCAATTCATCTGTCAGGACCAATTTCGCTTTTGCGATATCGGCCAACGGCAACAAGACACGTTCGCCATCTACAATCAGGGCGACCGCATTATCTTCAATCCCATCCAGCACACCGCTGAAACGGCGACGACCATCCTTGGCCATCACCAGTTCGACCTTTGCCTCAAATCCCTTCCACACGTCGAAATGCGCGGCACGGGTCAGCGGGCGGTCGATACCCGGGGAACTGACTTCAAGGTGATAGGCACCTGAAATCGGGTCCTCGACATCCATCAGGGCAGAAACCGTACGGCTGATTTGGGCGCAATCTTCAACGTTGATGCTGCCTTTCGCACCCGGGCGATCTGCCATGATCTGCAGGATGTTATGGTCCTGACCTGTCATCGAAACCCGAACCAGCTCAAAGCCCAGCGCGTTGATTGACGGCTCGATAATCTCAACGATTTTCGCCATCAACGGGTCTTTTAACTGTTGTCCAATCAGCTCAGCCATAAAGCGATGCCATACCCCAAAAAGCACAAAAGAGCGGGCGCAGGGCCCACTCTTTGTCAGAATTTACAAAAAGCTTGGCGGCCTTATACAGCCGGTTTACGCAAAAATCAAGTCAGGATACCGGCTGCCGATGCCATTCAACCTAAGGATTCCGCCCGTGACAGCAAACCGCGGACATGCATCACAGACGACATCAAAACACCCGCACCCGATAGCCCGGCGGACACTGTGCGCTGCCAACCCGGCAAACGCCTGCACAGCCTGACTTTTGTCTCGTTCGAAGGCACCGGACAAAACATGTTTGGGGCGCATAGATACCTCATACACATCCAAACCGTCGGGACGAACATGCTTTGCCTATCTTCATGAAACAGTAAAGTCAGGACGCCGTGATCACCCGGTCATGCCGGAATCGCAGCTCTGCCCTGAACCTGCCGACTCCCGTCAGACAGAATCCAAAGCAGGCAAGGATCAGGACTGACGTGGCTTACGGCGGAACCGGAGATAGTTGCACTTCTTGCCCTGACGTAGCGCCTTTTGCTCATAGCGGGTTTTGACCCAATCGCTTGGCGGCGTACGCCAATCATCCGGGCCTTCGGCCAGCCATTCGAAGTCCGGATGGTTATGCATGTGCTGCAACGTCCAGGAAATATACTGCATATCGTCACTGGCGACCCGGAACTCGGCCCCGTCTTTCAGAAGACGGGCAAGCAGCGCAAGATTCTTGGGCCCGATAAAGCGGCGCTCGGCGTGGCGCTTCTTCGGCCAGGGATCGGGAAACAGCAAAAAGGCCCGATCAAAACAGGCATCAATCAGCTTATAAAGCAGCGGGCGCGAATCATCGGCCACCACGCGCACATTGGTCAGATTACGCTCATCAAGATGGCGCAGCAGGCTACCAACCCCGTCCATAAACGGCTCAGCACCAATAATCCCCACCGTCGGATTGGCCTCGGCCTGACCTGCCAGATGCTCCCCGCCGCCAAAGCCGATTTCAAGCCACAGCTGTTCGGGCGTGCCATCGAAATAGCTGTTGGGATCGACCCCAGCTGCCTCGGGATAGGTAATCCCGATCTTTGGCAGCATGGCATCCACAAGAGCCTTGCGAGAATCCTTAAGCGGACGGCTGCCGCGTCGGCCATAGAAATTCGGTCGATCAGGGGTCGGAAGCGGACGGTCTTTGTTGCGCATGGTCGTTTCTGTCGATCAGGGTCGGAATTTGCGGGTCAGGCGAACTGAAAATCAAAACGGGCGGCCCGAAATGTCCGGGCCGCCCGCCTCTTATCACGTCATGCGATTTTGGCAAATCGCACTTTTTAACGCGCTTTCTGTCAATCAGGCACCAAATGCCGATTTCAGGTCGCTGACCAGATCGGTGCGCTCCCAGGAGAAGCCACCATCGTCGGTCGGCTGACGGCCAAAGTGACCATAAGCAGAAGACGGCGTGTAGATCGGACGGCACAGCGACAGATGCTCACGAATGCCACGCGGGCTGAGATCCATCAGCTGACGCAGAACGTCACCAAGCTTCAGTTCGTCAACATTGCCGGTGTCATGGTTGTTAACGTACAGCGCCAGCGGCTTGGAAACGCCAATCGCATAGGCAAGCTGAATGGTGCATTTCTCGGCAAGACCAGCCGCAACAACGTTTTTCGCAAGATAACGCGCAGCATAGGCAGCCGAACGGTCAACCTTGGTTGGATCCTTACCCGAAAACGCGCCGCCGCCATGCGGGGCCGCACCACCATAGGTATCGACGATGATCTTACGACCGGTAAGGCCGGCATCACCATCAGGACCACCAATCACGAAACGGCCTGTCGGGTTGATGTAGATTTCATCAGCCGGCGGCATCCAACCTTGCGGAAGGGCTGCTTCGATATAGGGCATAACCAGCTCATGAACATCGCGCTGCGAAAGGCCGTCGGCATGCTGGGTTGATACAACAACCGAAGTTGCCGCAACCGGCTTGCCTGCAGCATAGCGCAGGGTTACCTGGCTTTTGGCATCCGGGCCGAACTGCGGCACCTTGCCGGAGTGGCGGTCAGCGGCCATGGCGCGCAGGATACGATGCGAAAACTGGATCGGGGCCGGCATCAGTTCATCGGTTTCGTTACAAGCGTAACCAAACATGATGCCCTGGTCACCAGCGCCAAGGTCTTTTTCACCAGCGGAGTCAACGCCCTGCGCGATATCAGAAGACTGTTCATGCACATGGCATTCGATCTCGGCCGTCTTCCAGTGGAAGCCATCCTGCTCGTAACCGATTTCACGGATTGCCTGACGGGCCTTTTCGATCATGACCTCTTTGGTCACGCTTTCAGGACCGCGAACTTCGCCTGCCAGAACCACACGGTTGGTGGTGGCAAGGGTTTCGACGGCAACGCGCGAATCTTCATCCGCAGCAAGAAAAGCATCAACGATGGAATCGGAAATGCGGTCACAGACTTTGTCCGGATGACCTTCCGAGACGGATTCACTGGTAAATAGATAATCGGAAAGAGACATATAAGACCTTCTCCGGTAATGGGTTTCCAAAACTGGACCGGAGGGCTCCCGATACGAGGCCGTATCGATAGCGCCCACTTAGCCTTTTTTTGTGTGGTGGCAAGCGGTCCAAATCCGTCCACAATGTCAGTCCGGGTCGAACTGTCTCGTCGGTTGTGCCCGATCGCTATTTGAAGGTCAAGCATCATTGACGCAAAACCGTAATCCCGATGGCAGTGCATCCGGGGCGGTCGTGCTCAAAAGACAAAGACGTAATTCACGGTCTGTGAAATACGTCTTTTGCCCAAAACCATCGGTCAAACCGACTATTTCTGATCGGAATCAGTGCCCTGCAATGCACCCATCGATTTGACGAGTTCAAAGATTTTCTTGCGCTGGTTCGGATCGGTAATCCGGTAGTAGGCACGCACCAGTTCAAGCGTCTCGCGACGGTTCATCGGATCGTTGTCAAACGGGTCCGGACTTTCCGACATTTCCCGACGTTCATGCACCGATTTCGACGAAATCTCGTCGGGCATGTCGTCAAAGAAGAATGATACAGGCACTTCAAGAACCCGCGACAGGTCGTACAGACGCGATGCACCAACGCGGTTGGCACCACGCTCATACTTCTGTACTTGCTGGAATGTCAGGCCGATCGCTTCACCAAGCTTCTCCTGGCTCATGCCAAGAAGAGTCCTGCGCAAGCGAACACGCGCACCAACGTGAATATCGACAGGATTTGGAGCACCACTTGCGGTCCGGCCACGGCCCCGACCGCGTGTGTTCTTTACCATCTTAGTTTCATCCTTAGGCGACATTTTATGGCAGTTCCTTCTCTCACTCCGGCCTATCCGTCCTTGTTTTGAGGGACAATTTCTGGACGGTTTGGCAAAATTTTCAGCCGCCTAGAGGGATTTTGCGTTGCGTTTATATCCCATAGCGAGAACGGCAAAGAAGGTAACAATACCGTAAAATAGCAAGTCACGCCACAAATAATATACTGTTGTATGGTTTTTGTTACTCGAAAGGGGGTGCACCAAGATTCCCCTCTCTCCTAAACCCAAGTCTGTAAGCTTGCGCCCGTAGGCATCGAAGACAACCGATACCCCGGTATAGGCTGCCCTTACGAGGGGGCGACCCTCCTCGATGGTGCGAAAACGGGCTGCGGCCATATGTTGATATGGGCCTGCGCTGCGCCCAAACCACCCGTCATTGGTGACATTTAAGAGCCAGTCGGGTTGATGATCGTCATCAATCACCGCTCCCGGGAAGATAACCTCATAGCAAATCAGCGGAGAGAAACCCGGCATCCCGTTGACAGACAAGGTCTGCGGCCCCGGTCCGGCAGAGAAATCGGTCCGGCCTGCTGTCAGTTTCGGGAATGGCAGGATGGATCTGAACGGTACATATTCACCAAATGGCACCAGATGAAACTTGTCAAAGCTGGCGACAATATGACCGGTGGCATCGATTACCTGAATGGCGTTCCAGACCTTGTATTCATCCGTGTCACGCGGATAGGTCCGAGGTGCCCCGGTAATCAGGATGTCTTCAGGCCCCAACACACCGGCCATTTGCATACGGGCCTCTGTCTGGGTCTCAACAAAAAAGGTCGCGGCCGTTTCCGGCCAGATCACGATGCGTTTTTGATCCGGACGCAGGGTTTCCGGTCGGCGCGACATATCAAGCAGCAGCGAGAAATGCTGGTTTTGCAGTTCGGGCAGCCATTTTTCCCGTTGGGGGATATTGGGCTGAACAATTTGCAAAATCGGCACATCGGCTGGCAACTCTGAAAGGGCAACTTCGGTCTCTGCGGGCCCGACCATCATCAGGCGCACCGCACCGCCACCCCAAAGGGCCACCGCAATCATGATCCCGCCAAGGGCTGCTATCTTGCCGGATCTTCCGGCAACAAAGGCCGCAGGCAAGGTTGCAAAAAGGGCTGTGACAAGGGAAAGGCCATAAACCCCGACAACCGAGGCAAACTGCATGGGGGCCGCATCAATGGCCCAAACATGGCCCAAAAGGTTCCATGGAAAGCCTGTCAGGATATGACCGCGCAGATATTCCACCACCGCCCAGAAAACGGCCAGCAACACTGCATGCCGGATCACGCCACTCCCCAAACGCCAGCTCGCCCAAACGGCCAGCATCGGAAAAACCGCCAATCCGCCGCCAAGCCCCAAAAGGGCAAACGGAATCATCCAGCCATAGATTTCGGGCTGCACCAGAAAGGCGTGACTGACCCAATAAAATCCTGCGGCAAAATGGCCGGTGCCAAACCACCAGCCCGCCGAAAGCGCCCCCTTGTTGCAGCGGACACCCTCAAGGCTCCAGAGCAAAACCGCAAAGCAAATTGGTAAAACAGGGATTATAAAGAAAGGCGGCAGCGCCAAAACCGCCACCGCACCGGACAACAACCACACAAGACGCCTGCGCCAGCCCGAAAGACCGGCAAGTCGGCGCGCCATGGCCTCAATCATCCGCTTTTTCCTGATTTTCGATGGCTGCGGCGGGACCTTCATCCTCCCGGCGTATCATATGAATACGCAGGCGACGGATGCGCCTTGGATCGGCATCAAGAACTTCGAACTGAATACCGCTTGGATGTTCAATCAATTCCCCACGCGCCGGAACGCGCCCGGCCAACGAGAAGACAAGCCCACCAAGTGTATCAATGTCTTCGTCTTCATCCTCGTCAAGCAATCCGAAGGACAGCTTTTCTTCAAGGTCTTCGACCTCGAACCGGGCATCAGCGATATAACAACCATCCGAGAGGCGGATCAGTTTGGGAGTCTGGTCGATATCGTGCTCATCATCAATCTCGCCGACGATTTCTTCCACCAGATCCTCGATGGTGATCAGGCCATCAATCCCGCCGAATTCATCAACAACAAGCGCCATATGCGTACGCGACAGCCGCATTTCCGACAGAAGATCAAGAACCCGAATGGCCGGCGACACGAACAAAACCCGACGCAACAGTGACTGCAGGCTGAATTCCCGACCAGCAGCAACACAGCCAAGCACGTCCTTGATGTGCACCATGCCGGCAATGTCATCAAGGGTATCGCCATACACCGGAAGCCGCGAATGGGCCTTCTTGACCATCACTTCGACCAGTTCTTCAAGTGCGATGGTCTTGGGAACCGCCACAATATCGGCGCGCGGAATCATGACGTCTTCTGCCGTCATGTCGCGAAGTGCAATGATGTTTTCAAACAGGGAACGTTCGTGCAGCGAGACCGGCTCTTCATCCTGTTCGGTCCGCTCGGCGAGCTCTTCAAGCGTATCGCTGAGCGAAGCTTCGCCGTTGCGGGACTTACCCCGCTTGAACCCCAGGGCCGAGGCCACGTTATCCCATAAGGAGCCGTTTTCAGCGTCCTGAATTGTATCCTCGCCAGTGCGAGGGCGCATACTCTCGTGGTCGTCGTCGCGTTGACTAGAGTCGTTCATGGGTCGGTTTCGACATCCTATAATTCAAACAAACCGTGTGCAGGTCTACTAAACCGGTTCATCTTCAATCGGTTCGTAGGGATCATCAATCCCAAGTCCGGCAAGAATTTGACGTTCAAGCTCTTCCATCTCTTCGGCTTCATCATCAACCATATGATCGTAGCCGACAAGATGTAGCGTGCCATGAACGGCAAGATGAACAAGATGATTTTTCAATGGCTTTTGCTGTTCGATGGCTTCGAGCGCACATGTTTCGCGCGCAATCACGATATCACCCAGCATCAAGGGCATATCTGGCGCCATCATAAATGCATCGGCATCCTCGGCACTTTCAAGGGCGGCAAAGGACAACACATTGGTTGGTTTGTCCTTGTCGCGATAATCACGGTTGAGGATCTGAACCGATGCATCATCTGACAAACGCACCCCGATCTCGATCACCGGGGCAACCGATAAAAGCGATGCACCATCGCCTTCATCTTCGGTCCCGTCGGTCGGCACCGCGTTGTCATCCCAAAGGGCACCATCGCTAAGCGCACCATCAAGGGCCGCGATCACGGCCGCTTCGATGGCCGCGATCTCGTCCTGATGCCAGTCGCCCGCTTCGACCTCAAGGTCCAGTTCAAGCGGTGCCGTCATCACCCGTATCCTTGGCTGCGCTGTCCTTGTCACCGCGATAGCCCTTTTTCAGGCGATCACGCAGGGCATCCGCCGCGTCATAGGCCTGGACAATCTTGGTCACAAGGTGATGGCGCACCACATCGCGCTGATCGAACTTGATCGTGGCAACGCCTTTGACATCGCCAATGGTTTCAAGTGCATCTCGCAAACCTGATTTCGTGCCATCGGGCAAATCGATCTGTGTCATGTCGCCGGTCACCACCATGCGCGACCCTTCGCCCAAACGGGTCAGGAACATTTTCATCTGCATCGGGGTGGTGTTTTGCGCCTCGTCCAGAATGACAAAGGCGTGCGAAAGGGTACGACCACGCATGAAAGCCAGCGGGGCGACTTCGATCTCGCCACTTTCCATGCGCTTGATCACCACATCCCCCGGAAGCGTGTCATGCAGCGCGTCATAAAGCGGGCGAAGATACGGATCGACCTTGTCTTTCAGATCACCCGGCAAGAAGCCAAGGCGTTCACCGGCTTCGACCGCCGGTCGCGACAGAATAATACGATCCACCTGACCCAAAATAAACGCCTGCACCGCCATCGCGACCGCAAGATAGGTCTTACCGGTACCGGCCGGGCCGATGCCAAAGATCAGCTCGTTATCAAGGATCGCCTCGACATAGTCCTTCTGGCGTTTGGAGCGCGGCGAAATACGACGCTTTTTGGTCTGGATCGTCAGACGCGATCCACCAAACATATCCTTGGTCTGGCCGCTCCAGGGATCTGTGTCGTCCGGTTCGGAAAGACGCACCGCACCTTCTACCGTTTCGACATCGATATGATCGATTTCCTTATCACGCAGGCGCGCATAAAGCTGCGCAAGAACCTTTTTGGCCTGTGCAACCTTGGCCGGATCACCGGCCAGCATCACCACAAGGCCGCGGCTTGAAACCTGAACACCGGTCCGTTCAGACAAACGCGTCAGGTTTTCGGCCTGCGGGCCGTACAACACTTGCGCAATCGCGTTGTCCTGAAACTCGATCTGATCGGAATCCTTGGGGGCGTGTTTGGTTTTGGTGTTGGTCTTGCTTTTCGTGGGGGTGCCGCTCACGCAACGTTCCTTTCAGATTTCTGGTCGTTTCGGGTGGCGTCGACCAGTTCGCCGCCAAGGGAATTAGGCAGCGCTTCGGTGATTTTCAAGCGAACGATCTGTCCTAGGGCTGATTCCGGCAAACCGCTGACATGAACCGGCTGCATATAGGGGCTTTTGCCCACCAACTGGCCATCATACTTGCCCCTGCGTTCCAAAAGAACATCCATCTCCTTGCCGACACTGTTCTGGTTGAACACCAACTGCTGTTCCGCCAGCAGCGCCTGCAGGCGCATGATCCGTTCGGTTTTGACTCTTTCAGGCACCTGCAGCTCCATCGCCGATGCCGGGGTTCCCGGCCGCGGGCTGTATTTGAAGCTAAACGCCTGAATGAAAGTGATGTCGCGCACGATTTCCATCGTGTCTTCGAAATCCTTGTCGGATTCACCGGGGAAGCCGACGATAAAGTCCGAAGACAGCGCAAGATCAGGGCAGGCATCCTTAAGCCGTGCTGCGATATCACGGTAATCCGCATTGGTATGTTTGCGGTTCATCGCCTGCAAAACGCGGTCGCCCCCGGCCTGTACCGGCAAATGCAGGAACGGCATCAGCTTCTTAAGATCGCGATGCGCCGAAATCAGATCCTCATCAACATCGCGCGGATGCGACGTGGTGTAACGAATGCGATCAAGCCCGTCGATTTCAGCCAGCTCGCGCAGTAACCGGCCAAGTGTCCATTCCCCGCCATTTGGTGCTTCGCCGTGATAGGCATTCACATTCTGCCCCAAAAGGGTCAGTTCGCGCGTGCCATGGGCGACAAGTTGCTTGGCTTCGCGGATGACATCGGCACCGGGGCGCGAATATTCCGCCCCGCGGGTATAAGGCACAACACAGAACGTGCAGAACTTGTCACAGCCTTCCTGAATGGCCAGAAACGCTGAATAGCCCTGTTTTGAAACCTGTTCTGGCAGATGATCAAACTTTTCTTCGGCCGGGAAATCGGTATCGACGATGCGATTGCGGCCAACTGCGCGATTGGCGCGCGCAACCATTTCCGGCAGGCGATGGTAGGTCTGCGGACCAAACACCATATCGACCATCGGTTCGCGCTTCATCAATTCGGCCCCTTCGGCCTGCGCGACGCAGCCGGCAACCGCGACAATCATCTTGTCGCCGCCATTGGCTTCCTTGGCTTCCTTGTGCTTGCGCACGCGGCCCAAATCAGAAAATACCTTTTCGGCGGCCTTTTCGCGGATATGGCAGGTATTGAGGATAACCATATCGGCCCCCTCGGCGCTGTCGACCGGCTGGTAACCCAGCGGCGCCAGAACATCCTGCATGCGCAGGCTGTCATAGACATTCATCTGACAGCCATATGTTTTTACAAAAAGTTTCTTCGGTTCAGTCACGCCAGATCCGTTTCGCTCTCTCAAAACGCCGAAAAGCGGTGTGATCACTCACACCGCGCCTGAGTTCCGAACAATCGGTGATCGGAACTCCTCGGACATCTCGTTATCTGAAATCCCGGTCAGGTGAAACCGAATTTCACATCAACCGGGGCATTATACGGCAAAACGGTCAGGAGCCGAACTGTCGATCCGGACCAAACAGTCGAAAATCTTCCGAAATGATCGCAAGCGGCGAAAAACCGATCAGCTCGCCCGACAGATCGCTGTCAATCAACTGAACCGGCACACCCTGATGCAGGCCTCGCAACGCTGCCTGATGTCCCTGGGCAACACGGGCTTCACACATCCGGGCAAGTTCCTTGCGTGATCCGGCTGCATCTGCCAGCGTCACAGGCGGATGGACAACAATCTCAACCGTCACCTTGCCGAGCGCGAGAAACTGCCACAAATGCGGGGCCAAGTCCATATCCCCGTACCAGGAATAAAATGCCCGCAAATCGCGACCGATCGGCGCACCGTCAAGACGGGTGGCGGCAATCGAAATCGGCTGGAATTTGACCGGCGACCCATCCGGCATCACCCGCTCTGCCGCGGCAAACAGGGTCGACTTAAATGGCAACACACGGTTGCCGTCGTTGCTTGTCCCTTCCGGGAACAGGATCAGCTTGTCACCATTGCCCAGACGCTGACTTAGTTGATCGTTCTGTTCACGGGATCGCGCCGCACGGCGTTCGATAAAGGTGGTGCGTGAAAGTTTGGCAAGCAAACCAAACACCGGCCAATCGGCGACTTCGGTCTTGGCGATAAAGCTGCCACGGGTCAAAGCGCCCAGCACCGGGATATCAAGATAGGATGCGTGGTTGGCAACGATCACACCCGGCCCGTCCATCATATCAACACCCGAAACCCGGACTTCGATATGCAGGATGCGCAGGCAAAGGGCGTGATAGAAACGCGGCAATTCTTCAGCCAGCTTCAATCGTGCGGCAATTGCCACCATTTGCACCGGCAACAAAACCAGTGTCAAAAGCACATAAGCCATCAGGCGGATGGCAGCGCACACATGGCAGTTCACGATACCCTCGCGGTGCGTTCGTAATGCTTGTAATAGCGATCGGTTACCTTTTCGGTCGGCAACACGATGCAAATGTCGGTGGTGTTGAACTGATGGTCGATCACTGCCCCGTCACCGACAAAACCACCCAGACGCAGATAGCCCTTGATCAGCGGCGGCAGATCACGAAGTGCTTGGCGCTGATCAATGCCATCAATCTCGGCACGCATCATTGGCTCGTAACGATCAGCAATCGCACGCGGACGC
This sequence comes from Thalassospira sp. A40-3, assembly GCF_015871485.1. Lineage (NCBI taxonomy): Bacteria > Pseudomonadati > Pseudomonadota > Alphaproteobacteria > Rhodospirillales > Thalassospiraceae > Thalassospira > Thalassospira sp. A40-3. The sequence goes on along the minus strand of NZ_CP065428.1, from coordinate 4,233,893 downwards.
ATGTCTTCGGGGGCAAGGTGATTGTGATGCAGATAGGTCAGAACATCCTTGAAGGCATCCGGATCGGTGCCATGGAAGGATGCGCAACCAAACATCAGTTTGATGTCGTATTTGAAAACATAGGCCGCGATCCCCTGCCACAAAAGCTGCAAGGTCGGCATGGTGCGGTATTCGGCTTCGACACAGGATCGACCCAGCTCCATGATCTCGCCGGTATCTTTCACCGCATTAAGCATGCTTTCGATATGGTATTCATCAGCACTGTAAAAGCCGCCATGCTCGTTGGCTACTGACTGGCGCAGCAGGCGATAGGTGCCAACAACCGCATCTGCACCGGCACCGCGATTGTGATCAAGAACAAGCAGATGATCGCAGAGCGGATCATAGTGATCGAAGTCGCGCTTTTCGGCTGCCATTTCCTCGGTCGGTTTGGCGCCGCGTTCTTCATAGAACACTTTGTAGCGAAGCTTCTGGCTGGCGAGAATTTCGTTTTCATTCTCGGCAAGGCGAACCTCAAGCCGCTGAAGCTGTTTTTCGTCACGCATGACAACACCCTTTCGTTCAACTGCACGGATTTTGCGCAAGAACGGCGTGAAGAGCGAGTGAAGGCTTTGTGAAGAACAGGTAACAAAATTATGAAGGCCACTTGCCTGTTTCAGCAAGTGGCCTTGAAAACTGTAAGTTCAGTGCGCGATTGAACGCTGGAATTACTTGCCGTCTTTCAAAGGAACACCGTAAAGCTCAAGACGATGCCCCACCAGACGGAAGCCCAGTTCCTTGGCGATCTCTTCCTGAAGGTTTTCGATTTTTTCGTTCGAAAACTCGATCACCTCGCCCGAACGCATGTCGATCAGGTGATCGTGATGTTCTTCGGTCAGTTCCTCGTAACGCGCACGGCCATCGCCGAAATCGTGTTTCTCAAGGATGTCCGCCTCTTCGAACAGGCGCACGGTACGATATACGGTCGCAATCGAAATCTTCGGATCAATGTCGGTCGCCCGACGATAAACCAGTTCAACGTCCGGGTGGTCTTCGGACTCAGAGAGCACACGGGCAATCACCCGGCGTTGGCCCGTCATTTTCAGGCCCGCGTCGATGCATTTCTGCTCGATAGTTGATTCTGCAAGCATTGTCTTGTTTCTCGTTTCCGTTTCCGGTTCCACCTGTCCCCAGCCGAGACGTGTCTCTGGCGTCGATCTCTTGTGGCTCAATATTGAAAAATCCGCCACATATCGCAAGGTTGAATTCGCGATAAATTCCGCTTCCTGTAGATCGCCGGTACTAACACCCTGCAATCACAATCATATCGGCATTCTTCTGGCCACTTGCTACCTGCGATGAAGGGCGCTACTTCAAAGTTACGCATCAAGGCAGGAGACCAACATGGCCACCGCAACCCCCGACCATAAAATAGACATCACAGATGACGTCTGCCCGATGACATTTGTGCGCACCCGCCTCAAACTCGAAACCATGACACCTGGTCAGGTTCTGGAGGTTACCCTCGGCGCTGGTGAACCGTTGAAAAACGTTCCGCGCTCGGTAACCGAGATGGGCGACGAAGTCGTCGAACTGGCCGAAATCACTGATACACCGGGAACCTACCGACTCATAATCCGCAAGGGATCATAAAACCGCCAGTTCCGATGCAGGCTTACACTACAACAGGTTGGCGCTCAAAACCACACTCATTATGTGGGTATAATCGATTAAAATTGTTCCAGATTGCCTAACACCCTATTGGCAAACAAAAATTCCTGCCATGGATCGAAAAGGTCACCGACATCGAAAAAATTATCTAGATCAGTCGTTCGAGGACCAAGGCATCAACTTTTCGGCCATCGGGCCGGGCATAGTAGCCCTTGCGACGCCCAATTTCGGCAAAGCCGTTCTGACGATAAAGCGCAATCGCGCCATCATTATCGACTGCCACTTCCAGCAAAATACGGGTAACACCTGCCGCCACGAGGCGATCCTTGACCGCATCAAGCAATGCCCGTCCCACCCCCATGCGCCGGGCATCCGGGGCAACCGTGATGGTATTGATCTCCGCCTCATCGAGCACAGTCTGCATCAGAACAAAGCCAAGTGGCTGATCCTTTGCATTTTTGGCCTGATCACCGGGTCGATAAGCCAAAATGCCAAACGCACCGGGCACATCAAGCAACCGGATAATTGCATCCTCATTCCAGGCATCATCAAATCCCTCTGCATGTAGCGCACTTGCCACCGTCGCAAAGGCCGCCGTCAAGGGCACCAGCACAATCTGCGAGGCGTCATAACCAGAACTGCCATCGTTGGATTTGGCCGGGCTCATTTCTTTTTCTGCGGTCCCTGATCTTCGATGCGTCTTGCATCGGGCGCGCGCAGGTAAAGCGGCACCGGCGCCAGGTTTTCACCGGTTTCCCAACGCGCGGCCGCGATCCTTGCCACATTGCCCGCCCGCGGAAGGCCGGGTGCCGTGCAATCATAAAAGGCGTCCGGCGCATGGGCGGCTGCGGTCAAAAGGCGCGGGGTGGCATCCCCGGCAAGCAAGGTATCACCGGGCGGGGCCATCATCAGGGCCTGACGCGGGGCGACACATTCAGCATTGCTAAGCGGGCGTTTTTTGCCATCAAAAGCTTGGGCAAAGATCTCGTTTCGTTTGCTATCAAGGGCAACCAGAATATTGCGGCCCTGATGATCACGCTCGGTCACGCCATAGGCGACGGCTTCGAGCGAACTGACGCCAACCACCGGGATCTTGCGCGCCAGACCAAGCGCACGCGCCGTCGAAAGGCCGATCCGCATGCCGGTAAAGGCCCCCGGACCAACCGTCACCGCAATCCCGTCAAGATCGGCAAGGTCGACTTTCGCGGTCTCAAGCGTCTTGGCAATGAAACCCATCAGGTGCTCTGCCTGACCGCGTTCCATATCTTCATAAAGTTCGCCTTTGACCTCGCCATTTATCAAGACGGCCGTCGACAGCGACGTTGATGCCGTATCAATCGCCAAAATTGTCGGACCGGACTTTTCCGCCTTTGTCTTTGCGGCGTCCGATGCGCTATGGTCGGCGCCATCTGATATGCGCGACTGTCCAGTCAGCATCTTCTTTATGTAATCGGTGAACGACAAGAACAGGGAGCCTCCGGCGATGGCGCTGGTCGAAATTACGCCTTACGAATATGATGTCGAAATTGATATCGTCTATGCCACGGATCGCAATTTCACCGGGGCACCGATTTATACACGACCTGCCTGCTATCTTCACGCGGATGCCGCTGCCTGTTTGAAAAAGGCCGCCGCCATGGCGCGTCGTCAGGGGGTGAAATTGCGCATTCTTGATGCGTTTCGTCCCCAGGAAGCCCAACGGGCCCTTTGGAACCATTCACCCAACCCCGATTTCGTCGCCAATCCGGATTTCGGATCGCCACACGGTCGTGGTGTGGCCATTGATCTAACGCTGATTGATCAAAACGGCAAGGAACTGGATATGGGGGCAGGGTTTGATGAAATGCATATCCGGTCCTATCATGGCTCTGATTTGATCTCCAAAGAGGCCGAAACCAACCGCTTCCTGCTGCTCGGCATCATGGTCAGCGCAGGCTTCGAATATTACGATCACGAATGGTGGCACTATCAGTTGCCCAATGCACGGGCGCGCTATCCGCTGTTTTCCGACAGTTCGCTGCCCGAACCAATGATGGTCAAATAAACAAAATGGCGGTGCCGCAATGCACCGCCATTTTTCAAATCCAAGGCCCGCAAATGCACAAACTCAGCCGTGCAAAAGCGCCTTGCCGTTTTCCACATCAAACAACGACATCCGCGCACCATCAATCACGACCCCGATGTCTGATCCCGACTTGAAGGCCTGTTCCGGCCCGCTTCGGGCGGTCATTTCCGCACCGGCGACCGCAAGTCGAACATACTGATCGGGGCCGGTCGGCTCTGCCAATACGACGCGCGCCGAAATTCCGGCATCATCAAACATCAAATGTTCCGGACGTGCGCCCAGCGTCATCGAACGCCCGACCAGATCGCTGGCCTCGGCGGGAACATCAACCAGCGGCAATTTCCCGTTACCAGTGTCGAAAAAGACCTGATCACCATCGCGAACAAGGGTGCCGTCGACGAAATTCATCGTCGGCGCCCCGACGAAGCTTGCGACAAACCGGTTTGCCGGCCGACGATATACATTTTCCGGTGTGTCGGCCTGCTGGATGCTGCCACGATCAAGCACGACAACCTTGGTGGCCAGTGTCATTGCCTCGATCTGATCGTGGGTGACATAGACAATCGTGCGGCCAAGACGTTCATGCAGACGCTTAAGCTCGATCCTCATATCAGCGCGCAGTTTGGCATCAAGGTTCGAGAGTGGCTCGTCAAACAGGAAGACCGCGGGCTCGCGCACCAGCGCACGGCCAATGGCAACACGTTGCTGCTGCCCGCCCGAAAGCTGCGATGGCTTGCGATCCAGAAGCGGCGTGATTTGCAAAAGTTCGGCCACTTCGTTCACCCGTTCTTCGATCTCGGGCTTAGGCATGCCCGCCATCTTAAGGCCAAAGCCGATATTCTTGCGCACCGACATCGTTGGATAGAGGGCGTAGGATTGAAACACCATCGCGATATCGCGTTCGTCAGGCTCAAGTGCTGTTACATCGCGCCCGTTAATATCAATCGCGCCCCCCGTCACAGGTTCCAGACCGGCAATCATGTTCAGCAATGTTGATTTGCCGCACCCCGATGGCCCCAATAGCACCAGAAAATCCCCGTCGGCAATTTCCAGATTGATGTTTTCCATCACCGTGATCCCGGCATAGGCCTTGGTCACATTGCGCAGTTCGACGCCATTCATTCCCGTTATCCTTTCACTGCACCTGCGGCAATGCCGCGCACAAACAACCGCCCGGACAGCAGATAAACCGCCAGTGTGGGCAAGGCCGTCAGCATGGTTGCAGCCATATCAACATTGTATTCCTTCTCGCCGAACTGGGATCCGACAAGGTTGTTCAGTGCCACCGTCATCGGCTGGCCAGATCGCCCGCCAAATGTCAGCCCCAACAGGAAGTCGTTCCAGATGTAGGTGAACTGCAAAATCATCGCGACACCCAGGATCGGCAGCGACAATGGCAACATCACATGCCAGAACAATCGCCAGAACCCGGCCCCGTCAATGCGGGCCGCCTTTAAAAGATCCTGCGGAACGGTTTTGAAAAAGTTTCTGAACATCATCGTGGTAAATGCGACACCCCAGATGACATGCACCAGAATAAGACCCGGAATGGATCCGAAGATGCCCAGTTCCCGGATCATGATGATCAGGGGATAAAGCGTTACTTGCGGGGGAATGAACATGCCCACCAGAAGGGCTGCAAACATCACATTCGCCCCCTTCATCTTCCACACCGCCAGCGAATAGCCCGTCACCGCCCCAAGCCCGACCGACAGGAACAAGGCCGGAATGACGATCTGTACCGAGGTCATGAACGAAGATGACAACCCACCGCATTTTTCGCCAAGTGTCTGGGTGCAGTCACCAAACCAGGCTTTGCTCCATGCGGCAAAGCTTGGGTCGGCTGGCAGGGTAAAGATGCTGCCATTCCTGATTTCATCCATTGATTTCAGTGATGTCGAAATCATGATGAAAACAGGGGCCATGATCATAATGGCCGCCAGGCAAAGCAATCCGTAAAGGGCCCATCGATTATATCGCATGATCAATGCCCCCGCCCGCCGCGCTCTTTTTTGAGCTCGAAATAGATATAAGGGGAAATCACGGCAATCACGGTGCACAGCAAGACAAACGCACCGGCAGCCCCCAGACCAAGTTCCTGACGGTTGAGGATATGATCGACAACAAACCGGGCTGGCAGATCCGATGAGAAGCCCGGTCCACCACCGGTAAGGGCGACGACCAGGTCAAACGCCTTCATCACAATCGCACTCATCAGAATAAAGACCGTGAAGAAAACGGTGCGCATCATTGGTGTAATGATGTGCAAATAAACCCGCCATACCGGAATGCCATCGACGCGCGATGCTTTCCAGATATTGGGATCAATGTTGCGAAGACCGGCGAGAAACAGCGCCATGCACAGCCCGACCTGTTGCCAGATGCCGGCAATCGCCAGCGTATAAATCGATCTGTCGGGGCGTACGATCCAGTTGAATTCAAACCCAGTCCAGCCAAGGGCGCGCACGGCCTCTTGCAGGCCAAGCCCCGGATTCATCACCCATTGCCAAATCACACCGGTGACAATGAACGACATCGAAAGCGGCAACATAAAGAGCGTTCGAAACATCCCCTCTGCCTTGACACCACGATCAATCAGAATCGCCAGAAAATAGCCAAAAACAACGCAGCCGCCGATAAACAGGAACCCGTGAATCGCCAGGTTCTGCATCGCCGTCCACCAGCGTTCATTGGCAAACAGCCGGACATACTGCTCAAAACCGGTGAATTTATAGACGGGTAAAAGCCGTGAACGGGTCAATGAAATGACGAAAGTCCAGATGATGAACCCGTAAAAGCAGACAATCGTGATTGTCATCGCCGGGATAAGCGCCATCCCCGCACTCCATTGCGGCCGCCAACGCTTTTTTCCAGACTTGAGTGTGAATTTTCGATCTTCGGAACGCTGCAACACGTCCGGTGCCGGTTCGGCCATGACATTCTCGCCTATTTATGGAGGCGCCGCTGCACCCATATTCATGGTTTCAGCGGCGCTTTTCCGCAATCTCCAGAACTCGCAAAATCGTTATTTTGCGTAGGAAATCGCTTGCTGGAATTGTGCCTGACCCTCTTCGGGGCTCATATCTGCACTGTTCCAGAAATTGGAGATGGTGTCATCAATCGCACCCGAAACCGCACTTGGCACACCAAACAAACCGGTGCTGACAAGATGGGTTTTCTTGTCCTGAAGGGTTTTGATGGCGGTTTGGGCACAGACATCAAAACTGTCAGCAGGCACATCAAGACGGGCAGGGATTGATCCCTTTTTCTTGTTAAAGGCAATCTGGACGTCCGGCTCAAGCATCACCTGCGCCATCAAGGTCTGTGCAGGCGTTGCGTCTTCACCATCCATGGCCGAGAAGGCAAAGGCATCCACAGTCATGATATAGGCGGTATCAATCGCCGGGGCGAAGGCACATCCGACTGTCGTGCCGGGCTCAATCCCGGCTGCGATGATTTCACCCTTGGCCCAGTCACCCATGAACTGGAAGGCGGCTTCGCCCTTGGCGACCATGTTGGTCGCTTCGTTCCAGTTACGGCCCGGGCTTGCTTCGTCGACAAACGGCTTGAGCGCGGCAAAGGTTTCAAACACCTTGCGCATGGTGTCAGATTTCAGAAGGTCATCATCAAGCGTGCTGTAAAGCTCGGCATAAAACTCACGACCGGCAACACCCAAAAGGACGCTGTTGAACATGATGCGTTCCTGCCAGGGCTGACCACCAAGGCCAATCGGAATCACACCGGCGGCCTTGAGCTTTTCTGCCGCAGCAATGAAATCATCCCAGGTTTTCGGAACCTCGATCCCGGCCTCTTCAAGAACCGCCGTGTTATAGAACATCCAGTTTTCGCCATGGATGTTGATCGGTGCGGCAATGTAGTTGCCATCATATTTCGCGGCTTTGACAATCAGCGGCGGCAGCTTTTCATCCCAGTTTTCTGCCGTGGCAACGTCGCCGACATTGGCCAGAAGCCCCTGATCAGCCAGTTCACGAAGTTGCTGACCAATGGAAAACTGGAATACGGCGGCCGGGTCACCACCCAGCATACGGTTCACGGCCGCGGCACGTGCGTTGCCGCCACCGGCAATCGGGGTATCGACCCAGGTGCCGCCTTTGGCCTCGAACGCCTTGCGGATTTCGCCAAGGGCCGCCTGTTCACTTCCCGAAGTCCACCAGTGCAGGACTTCGGCAGTCTGGGCATGAAGTGCACCGGCAGATACACCGACGCTCAGAAATGCCACGCTTGCGGCAATCTTTGAAAATTTCATCATAACGGATGTTCCTCCCTAATGGACACGATCACGCCCGGTTTCTTATTAAGTGATATGACCGGAAAATCGTAACGTTACGATTTTTTTGATAAGCGCTTTATTCACCCTTGTCAATCACGAAAACCTTACCATAATAGGTCCAGATAAAAGTACGGAAGCTTTTTTGCTGTGCTTTTCGAAACGTTACGATTTTGGATGCGTTCAATAAAAGACATCCAAAGCTAGGGCAAGGAAGCGAACATGACCAAATCATTTCCTGACGGTTTCCGCTGGGGAGTCTCGACATCAAGTTATCAGATCGAAGGCGGCACAAAAGATGACGGACGCGGTGCCAGCATCTGGGACACGTATTGCGCAACACCGGGCCGCGTTGCCAATGGCGATGATGGCAGTGTCGCGTGCGACCATTACCATCGCTGGGCCGAAGACCTTGATCTGATCAAAGGATTGGGCGCAACCCATTACCGGTTTTCGGTGATGTGGCCGCGCGTGATGCCCGAAGGCACCGGCAAAGTCAACGAAACCGGCATTGATTTTTACAGTCGCCTGATTGACGGCATGCTTGAACGTGGGCTGGATCCTTGGCTGTGCCTTTATCACTGGGATCTGCCGCAGGCGCTTCAGGATCGTGGTGGCTGGACCAACCGTGACATCGTTGACTGGTTTGGCGACTATACCGAACTTCTGGTCACCCGACTTGGCGACCGGGTGAAATCATGGGTCACCTTCAACGAGCCGAATGTCGTTGCCTGGGTCGGCCACGAAGAAGGCCGCCATGCGCCGGGGATTACCGATCCGCGTGCCGCAATGCGCGTTGCCCACCACCTTAACCTGTGTCATGCGCGTGCAACCCGGGTGATCAAGAACCATTATCCGGATGTGCCGGTCGGTTTCGTGTTGCCGATGCACAAGGGCTATACGCTTCCGCACCGTCGTGAACAGGATGCGCATCTGATTGATCTGTTCGAAGCCAAATGGAACGGCATCTTCTTGGACCCCGTATATTACGGCCGCTATCCGGAACTGATTATCGACCGGATGGAGCCCCATATTCAGGATGGCGACCTTGAAGCCATCAAGACCAAGGTCGATTTCCAGGGGCTAAACCAGTATTTCCCAAGCTACATTCAGGCCGCCGAAGGGGCTGCATGGCCGTTCAAACATGCCCAGCCGCCAAACTATTTCCGCCGCACCGAAATGGGCTGGGCGATTGACGGGGATTGCTTCTATCAGACCATGAAGATCCTTCAGGATGATTACGGTAACCCGCCTGTTTTCATTACCGAAAACGGTGGCGCCTTTACCGATATCCCTAAGGCAAACGGCCAGATCGATGATCAGGACCGCATCGCCTATTACACCGAATATCTCGAAGCCCTGCTTCGCGCGAAGTCCGAGGGTGCCGACATTCGGGGCTACATGCCCTGGTCGCTTCTGGATAATTTCGAGTGGGCATATGGCTATGAAAAGCGTTTCGGTCTGGTGCATGTTGACTACACCACCCAGAAGCGTACCCCCAAGGCATCCTATGATTTCATGCGCAAGGTGATTTCACAGAACGCATTGCCTTAGGCCAACCGGGCGCTTAGATTGTCCGAAATTTGAATGGAACGGACCTGTATATGCCTGCTGCTCGCCCCAATTTGCGTACGATTGCCGATCGCCTTGGTCTATCGATCACGACGGTATCGCGTGCGCTTAAAGACGGGCCGGAAGTCAAACCCGACACCGTCGCCCGCGTAAAGGCAGCCGCAGCAGAAATCGGTTATCAGCCAGATGCCCGTGGTGTCATGCTTCGAACCGGCAAAACCATGCAGGTCTGTTCCATTCTTTATTCCCCCGAAGTCGGTGATTACGGCGACCCGGGATTTCTGGCACAGGTTGAAAGCCTGACCCAGGGTCTTGAAGCCGATAACTATTCCCTGTTGGTGCTGGCCCAGACCCGCGGCGAAGATCCGCTTGATCCGGTGCGCAAGGTTCATACCCAACGCCTTGCCGATGCCGTGGTGTTTTCACGCACAACCTTGCAAGACAGTCGCGCGAAATACTGTCTGCAACATGACTTTCCATTTGTCAGCTTTGGCCGTACAGAACTTCTGACCCCGCATGCCTTTGTCGACCACGATGACGAACAGGCTGCCTATGACGCGGTAAAACGGTTGCTTGATGATGGTCACCGCAATATCGGCATGATCGACCCGCCCGAAGCCCTGACCTTTTTCGGATATCGCAAACAGGGGGCCCGCCGGGCCATGGTTGATGCCGGCCTTGATCCCGATAGCCTGATCTGGATGCCGTCGGAAATTTCCGTACGGGCCGCACGCGAATCAACAACACGGCTTTTTGCCAATCAGCGCGATGTCACGGCTGTCGTCTGCGCAAGTCAGATGACCATGATCGGCGCGCTTGAGGCATTGATGGAACTTGGCATGGACACCATCCGCGACGGGATTGGTGTTGTCGGTTTTGGCGGCATGCCGTTTCGCATGCTTTCGAAACAAAAACTTGCCTATTACTACCAACCGCAGCGCCATGTCGGCGAAGTTCTTGCCCGCCACCTGCATGACCTGATGAACGGCACACCGCCCGAAAATCTTCAGACGCTTCTGCCCTATCACCGCATTGACGACCTTGCCGCTTTTCGCGAGGGCGAGGATTTTTAAGCGCAAACCCGCCAAGGCGGATTACCCCAACTGCCCGCTAGCTCTCCTTGGCGTCCTTGGCGGCCTCTGAATTACCGACCCAGCGCACCAGCATGAGCTCGACCGGTTTCAGCGCGACCAGGATAATAAAGGTCAAGACGGTTGCAATAATCACGATATGCCAGGCCGCAAGCGCACAGGCGATGCCAAGCGCCGCCGTCATCCAGACGGTCGCAGCAGTGGTAAGCCCCGTGACCGACATGTTTTTTGGCTCGCGCAAAATAACACCGGCACCAATGAAACCAATCCCGGTCAGAACACCTTGCAAAATCCCCTGAACCACACGTGAAAGCGCATCGGGATGATCAATCAGATCCTGAAAATGGACCGCCACGACCGACACCACCGCCGCACCAAGTGACACAAGGGCAAGCGTACGCATGCCGGTTGGCTTGCCATTCACATCACGGTTCAACCCGATCAGCATGCCGATGACTGTTGCCGCCACCAGACGCGCAATCATATCGATCACGCCAATATCGAAGTATTTTTCCGCCGTGGCGAAATAGGGAAGGTCGGTCAGCATGCGATAAACCCTTGCCATTCAAACTATCCCCAAACGCTTGGCACGCAATCAATGTTCCGAGCTGGTGCACGGCCAACCACTTCGTTGATCACAGTCAGGCTGGTGAAATCGCATGCTCCATGTCAGTTGCCTTGGCCATCAACCAGTCAAAAAACAGCGCAATTCGAGGATCACGCTTGGGCGGATCAAGCGTGATCAGGACATAATCAAAGCCCGTCGGGGCCATGCCATGCGGTGCGATCAGCCGCCCGGACGCCAGATCATCAGCCACAAGCGGCAAGGGACCGATCGCTGTACCAAGCCGGTTAACGGCTGCCTGCAGGGCGAAAAAGAAATGATCGAAATACTGCTCGCTTGCCGGGGTTGCCGTGCTGCCGCTGCTGCGTTTCCAGTCATCCCAGGCATCGGGACGCGTTCTCGTATGAAGCCAGCGGGCGTTGGACAAATCCCTTGAAAGGATGGTTTCCCAGCATTCCGGATCGCAAACCGGCCCCGCATATTCCGGCCAAAGTCGGGTGGTGATGTAATGCTCGGAAATGCCGTAATCCGCACGACGGATGGCAACATCACAGCCATCCGCCAACAAATCCACCGGCCCGCCCGCCAGTCTCAGATCAATATTCAGATCCGGGTTGGCCTCGCGAAAATCGCCAAGTCGCGGCATCAACCAACGCATCGCAAGGCTGGGCTCGCACGATACGGTCAATATCGGGGATGACTTGTCATGGCGGTGGATATCCTCAATCGCCTGATCAAGCCCATCGAGCGCACCCGTTGTTGCCTTCAACAACCGCTCGCCTGCGGCAGTCAGCCAGACACGCCGATTGCGCCGAACAAACAGCTTAACACCCAGACGTTCCTCGATTTGTGCAACCGCGCGACTGATCGCACCGTGCGTCAGATTAAGCTCATCCGCCGCACGCGAAAAGCTTTGATGGCGGGCTGCGGCCTCAAAGGCGGGCAGGGCCACCAAGGGCGGCAAACTGCGTTTTCTGTGAATATTACTCACAATAAATACCAGTATTTTTCGATTTTCCGGCGACCTGAACAGTTTGATACTGAATTCACTCACACATCAAATGAATTCATCATTCACAAGGGATCACATCATGGCGGAATGGACAGGCGATATCTTATCGATGGAAATCATTGCCGTTGGCATCATCACCATTCTCGCCGTGATCAGCCCCGGCCCGGACTTTGCGATGGTGACCCGGATCGCCCTTGCACGCGGACGGCGGGCAGGCGTGCTCTGCGCCATCGGGATTGGTACTGGCGTTTCGGTGCATCTCGGCTACACGCTGATCGGGCTTGGTGTTGTTTTTGCCAGTAATATCTGGGTTTTGTCAGCTTTGCGCTACCTTGGGGCGGCTTATCTGATTTGGCTTGGCGTATCGGCGCTTTGGCCGGATATTCGACGCCTGCTGGGCAGGCCGGATCACAGCAAAAGTGCGTCGAGCGTCACAAACTCTGATCAACCGGATCAAAACCAAACCAGTCCGGCACAGAACAGCGGATCAGCGTTTTGGATCGGTTTTGCCTGTAATGCGCTGAACCCCAAAACCATGTTGTTTATCGTATCGCTGTTCAGTCAGGTGATTTCACCAGACACCGCGGTAGCACAGGAAGTCGCGTATGGTGTTTATATCGCAGCCTGCCACATGATCTGGTTTGCGCTTGTCGCAACAGCCCTGACCCTGCCATCGGTGCAGGCGCGCATTGCTGCAATCAAATCATGGATCGAACGCGGTGTTGGCATCTGCCTTGCCGGCCTGGGTGTCAAACTTCTGGCAAGCTAGAGTGAACACCGACCTCAAAGATCAGATAAACAGCATCTCGCCATTCTGTTTGGCATCGTTCAGGAACGTAACAACACCGCCGGTCTCGATTGCCAGTTCTTCACGCTTTGCCTGATTTTCAAGGCCAAGGGCGCGCAGACCCATCTCGCAGATCATGAATTTGGCATTGAGGCTGGCACAGGCCGACAACAATTCTTCGAAAGTGCCGATGCCACGCGTCGAATAACTAAGATCAATCGATGTCGCCGTGGCCCCGTCAACCTCGGTGCGCAGATGACGCCAACCCGACGGCGCAAACAGCGCCCGGCTGGCATCCATCGTGAAGAACAGCGTCACTTCACGGCCCGATGCCAAGGCGGCCGACGCCATTACGAGGGCGTAATGAACCTTTTCATAGGTCCCGGAAAACACCACCAGGGAGAGCTTTTTGGGCGTATCAGACTCAGTGCTCATGAATAGACAGGTCCTTGATTGTGGCGTTTTCTGAACAGGTCGGGCAGCCCGGATCGCGGGGCACCTTGATCTTGCGGAACGAGGCGGACAGGGCATCGATAATCAGAAGCTGCCCGGAAAGGCCATCACCAATGCCCATCAGTTCCTTAAGCACCTCTGTCGCCTGAATGCCGCCGATCATGCCGACAACCGATCCCAAAACGCCGCCCTGCGCACAGGACGGAATGGCGTCTTCAGGCGGCGGAGCATGATAAATGCAGCGATAACAGGGATGCGGGGCACCCAGATGGGCCTTGAAGGTCGATACCTGCCCGTCAAAGCGAAGCGCGGCACCGGAAACCAGCGTCTTGCCCGCGTGGTAGCAGGCATCGTTAAGTAAAAAGCGCGTATCGAAATTATCCGAACCGTCGGCAATCACATCATAATCGGCAATCAGATCCATGACGTTGCTGGCATCAAGCCGGGTGTTAAGGGCCTGCACAGTGACTTCGGGGTTCATATCGGTCATGGTCGCCTTGGCACTGTCGACCTTGGGCGTTCCGATATCCTTCATGCCATGCGCGATCTGGCGTTGCAGGTTTGAAAGTTCGACCGTGTCAGCATCGACAATGCCAATCGTCCCAACCCCGGCGGCGGCCAGATACATCGCAAGCGGCGATCCAAGCCCCCCCGCCCCAACGATCAGAACCCGACCGCGCTTGAGCTTCATCTGCCCCGTGCCGCCAACCTCCTTAAGGACGATGTGGCGGGCATAGCGTTGCACTTCATTTTCGCTGAAATCGAAATCACTCACGCGGGTGGGCTTCCTGTCAGAACGTCGGTCATCAAATCACATGGTAATCCATCAGGCTTTTGCATATAGCCCATGGAACAGTGGCCTCAAGCAAAGATTTCATATTCATATCGAAACGAAATGATTTGCTTGCTCAATCAACCAAGCCAAAGCCCTGCATTCCGCCAATGAAAAAGGCCCGGCACATCGTGTCGGACCCTTTGAAATCTTTGGTCTTTCAGGCTGCTTATTGCAGGCCTTCGAACAACGGGGTCGAAAGATACCGTTCAGCAAAGCTCGGTATGATCACAACAATGCGCTTGCCTTCGTTTTCCGGCAGCTGGCCAAGCTCGATCCCGGCCGCAACCGCCGCACCGGATGAAATACCGGTCGGAAGGCCTTCGATGCTGGCAAGCTTGCGGGCGGTGGCAAAGGCGGTCTCGTTGCCGATGGTCATCACCTTGTCGATGACGTCGATATTGAGGTTGCCCGGAATGAAGCCCGCACCAATGCCCTGAATTTTATGCGGGCCAGGCGCGCCACCGGAAATGACCGGGCTGTCTTCGGGCTCAACAGCAACGATCTGAATGTTCGGGTTATGCTTTTTAAGCACTTCACCCACCCCGGTCAGGGTCCCGCCAGTCCCGACACCGGCGACAAAGATATCCACCTTTCCGGCGGTATCCTTGATGATTTCCTCGGCCGTGGTGTTGCGGTGGATTTCCGGGTTGGCCGGGTTGTCAAACTGCTGAAGCATGACGGCACCGTCAATTTCCGAAACCAGTTCCTCGGCACGGGCAACCGCACCCTTCATGCCCTTGGCCGCCGGGGTCAGATCAATCTGCGCACCCAGAAGCATCAGCATCTTGCGACGTTCCAGCGACATGCTTTCGGGCATGGTCAGGATCAGCTTGTAACCCTTGGCTGCCGCCACAAAGGCCAGGGCAATACCGGTATTGCCCGAGGTTGGCTCCACCAGGGTTGCGCCCGGCTTGATCTTGCCGGATTTCTCGGCATTTTCGATCATCGCCAGACCAATACGGTCCTTGACCGAGGCCAGCGGGTTAAAGAATTCAAGCTTGCCGATCAGATCGGCTTTGACACCTTCGGCCTCTGCCAGTCGCGAAAGGCGCACCAGCGGCGTTGCGCCAATGGTGTCGATGATGCTGTCGTAAATCTTGCCGCGAAACTCAGTCATGTTTTCCTCGCACGTTTCTGTATTTTTGCCATCAAGCACATCTTTGATCTGTATTTATCTCGCTATTTATCCGGGTCAAACGGATTGAAAGATTTTTTACAGATCCTGTGCCGGGCAACGTTCCATAAACTTGTAGTTTTACCTTCAATAGCAGCAGTTTCTTGTGCAATGACGATACACCAAAGCGCTGCACCCCGATAAGATCAAATGATGAAATCCGGGGACTCTTCAATCCCGCTGCGCAGGCCCGCATCCCGTGCCCGGTTGCACAGGTCTTCGACCGTGATTTTCTCAAGCTGCTTCATCATTTCGTCCTGCAATTCCCGCCACAGCGGACGGACGACTTCCTTGCCCAGTGGCGATCCTGCCGGATCCTCGATCGGGTCATCGGATGTTTCCATCGACCGGATCACCGACACGATATCGGCAAGCGTGATGCGACGGCGTTCACGCGCCAACCGATATCCCCCGCGCGGGCCACGCACGCCGACCAGAATGTCGGCACGCACCAACTGTTGCAACGTCTGTTCAAGGTAACGTTTCGGAATGCCCTGACGCGCG
The DNA here is from genome assembly GCF_015871485.1 of Thalassospira sp. A40-3. Lineage (NCBI taxonomy): Bacteria > Pseudomonadati > Pseudomonadota > Alphaproteobacteria > Rhodospirillales > Thalassospiraceae > Thalassospira > Thalassospira sp. A40-3. The sequence goes on along the minus strand of NZ_CP065428.1, from coordinate 4,217,897 downwards.
GTGATATCCCGGCTCTGGACCGGCTCACCCGCCGCGTTATAGGCAATGTCCACGACCGCCTCGATCGCAAACAGCATCTTCTTAGAAAGCTTCAGCATCTTTTCACTCAACTCCCCTTGCGGTTCAGCCATCCCCCCAGACGGCATAACCAGATAGCGTCAAACCGGATCGACCAGCATGCTTTTCCAGGCCTATCGGGCCGGGCCGGCTGTTCCGGTCGAACCGAAACCACCCGCACCGCGCGCGGTTTCATTCAAGTCTTCTACGGCGTTCCACTGCACTTGCGTCACCGGTGCGACGACCAGCTGTGCAATGCGCATGCCGCGTTCGATTTCAAAGGCTTCGTCACCATGATTGATCAGGATGACTTTGATCTCGCCGCGATAATCGGCATCAATCGTGCCGGGGCTATTAAGGACCGTGACCCCGTTTTTCGCCGCCAAGCCTGACCGCGGACGCACCTGTGCCTCAAACCCGGCGGGCAGGGCGATAGCAATACCGGTTTCGACCATGGCACGTTTGCCCGGTGCCAGAACAAGCGTCCCGTCAATCGCGGCCTGCAAATCAACCGCGGCTGACTGCGCGGTTGCGTATTCCGGTAATGGCAAATCCGCCCCGTGCGGAAGCTGCTTTAAATCAACGCTTAAAAGCGACATCGTCTATCCTTGTCTTGTCCCGGCAGGATCATCTGCCGGTCTAATCGTTCTGTCTGCCTTCCGGGATACGCCCGTCAGGAAAAATGTTTGATGATGCGCGCACTTAACGCACGGGCAACCCCGGTCTTGCTTTGGCGTTCCCACCGTTCATCACTGGTTTCGTCATCGCCTGAAATCAGGCAAATCTCGTTATCATCACCGCCAAAGGTCCCGGTCGCGGGCGCCACATCATTGGCGAGGATCCAGTCACACCCCTTGCGTGCCCTTTTGGCGCGGGCATGGTCGGTTACATTTTCCGTCTCGGCGGCAAATCCGATCACAAGTCCCGGTCGCATTGGCCCGGCCTTGCTGATGGTCGCCAGAATGTCCGGATTTTCCGAAAGCTTCAGGTCCGGGATCACCCCCGATCCATCTTTCTTAAGCTTCTGACCGGCTTCATCAGCCGTGCGCCAATCGGCGACCGCCGCGGCACAAACGGCAATATCAGCGGGAAGGGCGGCCTGCACGGCACCCAGCATCTCGCGTGCGGTTTCGATCCGCACGACCTTCACCCCTGCGGGATCGGGCAGGGTCACCGGACCCGTCACCAGCGTCACTTCTGCCCCCCCCGCTGCAAGCGCCTCGGCAATCGCGTGGCCCTGCTTGCCCGAGGATCGGTTGGCGATATAACGCACCGGATCAATCGGCTCGTGCGTCGGGCCGCTGGTGACCACTGCCTTTTTACCGGCAAGGGGTTTGGGCGCGTCTTGCTGTTCCAGGAAATCAACAACACTTGCGATAATCTCGGCCGGTTCGGCCAAACGGCCCGATCCAAATTCACCACAGGCAAGGTCGCCAGACGCTGGGCCGACGCGCAACACGCCGCGGCTTTCAAGGGTGGCGATATTGGCTTGCGTCGCCGGATGGTTCCACATCTCGACATTCATTGCGGGGGCAATCATTACCGGCTTGTTGGTCGCAAGTAACGCGGTTGTCGCCAGATCACCGGCCTGTCCGGTGGCCATCTTGGCCAGAATATCCGCACTTGCCGGGGCGACCAGAACAAGGTCCGCCTCACGCGACAGGCGGATATGGCCCATTTCCGCTTCGTCGGTCAGGGAAAACAGATCCTGATAGACCTTGCTTTCGGTCAGTGCCGCAACCGAAAGCGGTGTCACGAACTCGGCCCCGCCCTTGGTCAGGATGGCGCGGATATCGATCCCGCGATCACGTAACCGACGGATCACCTCAAGCACCTTATAGGCGGCAATGCCGCCCGAGATGATCAGAAGGACACTCTTTCGATTTAAGTCACTTGGCACTGTGATTACCAATTAATTACGGTTAAGAAGTGTGGTTAACCTACATTGTCCCCCAATCGGGCGCAAGAACCCAATCAAGAACACGATAAAAGCCACAGGATTGTTTGAAAAACGCCATGCCCGGCATCTGGACATGGCGTTGATTTTATTTGGATTTCAGATCCCGACGCTGAATATCGGGTTTAGCGCCATCAAGCGGTTGCTTATGGAACGGTATAAAGCATCCCGAACCAGCGCCAGCGTGAATCTGGCCCCATGGCGGTGCAGTTGATCCGCCAGCGCCCGCTTGAAACCGGACCATCGAGGCGGATTTCAACCCGTTCTTCGCCAAGGCGCGACATGGTCGGCTCCCCTTCGGATGGATAACAGTTCATCGACGGGGCCGATTCTGCCAGCGTAAAGCCAAAGGCCGGCGGATTGCGGGTCAGGGTGTAATCAGCCGGTGTGACATCGCTGACCACAAGCGGCAGGGAATTTGCCGCCAGATTAAACCGATCCATCGCACCGTAATGTTCGTTCAGGGCATAACGCGGCAGATACATAAAATCAGATTCGGTATGCATCGCACCGCTTTGCTGGCCAAAGGCCGCGCGATAGCCAGCTTCCTTGACCGCAGCGATCACCTCGCCATTGGCCTCCCCATAGGGATAAGCAAAGATTTCCGGCACATAGCCGAGTTCTTCCTCAAACCGGGCGGCAGAATTGGCAAGCTCTGCCTTGACGCGATCAATGTCGAAATCAGGCAAATGGGCATGGTTCTGGCTGTGACCACCAATCGTCACACCGGCCTTGGACAATTCGCGCACCATGTCCCAGGTCATGTAGTTGGCATAGCCCGAATCAAGTTGTTCGGTGGAAACAAACACGGTGAAGGGCAGGTTGTGTTCACGAAATACCGGCCAGGCCTTTTCGTAAACCGAACGATAGGCATCATCGACCGTAATGCCGATGGTGCGATCCGGAAGCCCCTTGCCATCGGCAAGCGCACTGACGATCTGCGGAACGCCCATGACGGTATAAGGACCGCTGGTCAGTTCTTTGACGTGCTGGTCGAACTGTTCCATCGTGATGTTGGTCGAAGGATATTCGCCCTCGCCAAAGCGATGATACATAAACACCACGGCCGATGTCGCGTCTCCGCTTTGCGTGACCACTTCCTGATCCGCACTTTGCGGCGCATCAGATGGGGCCGCGTCCTGTGCTGTTGCCTCGGTCGTCGGGGCTCCCGGAGTTTCCGGGGTTTCGCCACCATCTACATCCGTTACCGCAGGCTCAGCCGCCGTCGCCTCAACCGTTTCATCGGTTGCAGGTGCGCTATCCGACGCGATCTGGGCAAAGCCGACCGTAGCGCCAAAAGTAAGTCCAACCGCGAAGGAGACACCGACAATAAGGCCGTGCATCCTGCGCGGCGGTTTCACCCGCATCACTGCCGAAATTGCGCTGTGCCCTTTGGTCTCAACTGCCATATCTGTTTCCAGTATCTTGCGATCCACCCACGCCGGGGCGCAACTCATTCGCGCCCTCGGATCTCCCCCCAGTAGAAAACCCGGCTCCTGCCCCACGCAATGCGTTTTGCAGGGTCATTTTGACTTCGAAAATACCAGTGAACCGATTGTTTTTCCACAGTTCATATCAGCTCTTGCCAATTGTCCGCCACATTACAAATCTAATGGTAACCATATCGAACTTTTGGCAACCACTTCTGATTGACGAGGATGCATGCTTAATTCTGATGGACTTGACCTTCTTTTTCACAATGGCCGCACCCACAATGTCTGGCACGACAAACCGGTTGACCCGGCACTTCTCAAAAAGGCCTGGGACCTGACGGTACTGGGCCCGACAAGTGCCAATTGCGAACCGATGCGCATTACATTTGTCACCACCGATGAGGCCCGTGCACGCCTTAAACCCTGCCTGGCAGAGGGCAATATCGAAAAAACCATGACGGCACCGGTGACAGCCATCATCGCCCATGACATGGAATTTTACGAAAAGCTGCCCGATCTGTTCCCGCATACCGATGCCCGCTCATGGTTTGCCGGCAAGGAAGAGGCCATCAAAACCACCGCATTCCGTAATGGCACGCTGCAGGCAGGCTATTTCATCCTCGCCCTTCGGGCCGTTGGCCTTGATTGTGGCGGGATGTCGGGCTTCGATAACGCCAAGGTCGATGCCGAATTCTTTGCTGGCACCCCGTATAAAAGCAACTTCCTGCTCAATATCGGCTATGGCGATGGCAGCAAGCTGTTTGAACGCCAGCCGCGCCTGAGCTTCGACCAAGGTGCTGAAATCATCTGATCACACCAAACAAGAACCTGACCGGCGGGCGTTAAAACATCCGCCCGCCGGTTGGCGCAAACCGATACGCTCCCCACATGACACATCCTGCCCAAAGGCGTTGGGCAGAAGATGGCATCACCACGCACCCGACAGATATTTTCAATCACTTCAGTGCTTAGAAAACTGTCATCAAAGTTTTATTTGATCTTTACTGGCCCATAACCATTTTAGGTCCACTTTTGATCACACGCATGGTAAACCGCCGTCACCCCGTTTAAACAGGAGCGTTAATTGGGTTTCCGCCAATTGATACTTACGGCTTTGGCCGTTGCCTTTCCGGCAGGTGTTGTCTTTGTCGTCCTTGCGGCGATGGAGCAGCTTGGCTGGGGCACAGCGATCCTGTCTGCGACCGCCGCGTGGCTCGGGGCTGCGGCGATCTTGCGCATCTATTTTGGCGATCTGCGCCGGGTGGCACGCTATGCGACCGATCTGCGCGACCGCTATAAAGGCACCCCGCCGCAACATATCAGCTTTGCCGCCGCGTCCGAGCTTTCATCGCTCTATACCCAGATTGCCGCAGCCTTTCGTGATCGCATCGCGCTGCTTGAAGCACAAACCAGCACCGATGCCGAAATCCTTGATCACCTGCCAAACCCGGTGGTGATGGTCAATCGCCATCGCGTGGTCACCGGCTTTAACCGGGCGGCCAAGGGCCTGTTTCACAACCTTGAAACCGGCCGTGATCTGACGCGTTTTATCCGTGACCCGATCCTGCTGGATGCCTTTGACGATGTCGCAAGCGCGCGCGAAACCATGAAGCATGCGGAATTCGTGCTGGCGGCTGACGCGCACCGTCACTTCGACGTACTGACCGCACGCCTGCCTGCTGCCGCAGGTGATCGGAACTTCGTTCTGACATTCTCCGATCTGACCGAGCTTCGCAAACTTGAACAGATGCGCGCCGACTTCGCGACCGATGCCGGGCACGAACTGCGTACCCCGCTTTCGGTGCTGCTGGGCTTTATCGAAACGCTTGAAGGCCCGGCCAAGGATGATCCCGATGCGCTCAACCAGTTCCTGCCGGTGATGCGCGATCAGGCACAACGCATGCAGCATCTGATCGAAGACCTTCTGTCGCTTGCCCGGATCGAGCTTAATGAACATACCCCGCCGTCCGAGGACTGCGATGTCGGCAAGATCATCGGCAAGGTCGCCAAAAGCCTCGCCCTGAAGGCCGAAGCCAAGGGCATGAACATTCGTGTCACCAGCACGCTTGATGACACCGAAATGGTTGGCGAGGAAAAGGAACTGACCCAGGTCTTTGTCAATCTGGTCGAAAACGCCATCAAATACGGTCACGCCAATACCGATGTCGAAGTCTCCATCAGTCTGGCGAAAAACCCGCCGGGCGCACTGGCGCGTTTCCGCCATGACCGCATTATGGCCGTTGCCATCCGCGATCATTCCGATGGCATCGCCCGTGAACACCTGCCGCGCCTGACGGAGCGTTTCTACCGCGTTGATACTGCACGCTCCCGCGCGGTTGGCGGCACCGGCCTTGGGCTGGCCATCGTCAAACACCTCGTGCAACGCCACCGCGGCACCATGCAGATCGAAAGTGAACAGGGTGTTGGCTCGGTCTTTACGGTCTATCTCCCGGCCAAAACCGGCGACAATGTCCGGAAATTGCATTCCGCCTAAGCGTCTGGAAGACATGCAAAAACAAAAAGGCCAGCAACATCGTGCTGGCCTTTTGCATATCTGGTCTGGTCGAACATTTCGATTACAGAATAAACTTCGAAAGGTCGGTATCCTTGGCAAGGTCTTCGACCTGTTCGCGGACATAATTGGCATCGACCTTAAACGTCTCGCCGCCACGGTCGGTGGCGGTAAAGCTGATGTCATCCAGCAGCTTTTCGAGCACCGTATGCAGGCGACGCGCCCCGATATTTTCGACCGATTCGTTCACATTGGCCGAAATGCGGGCAATTTCATCGACCGCATCTTCGGTGAAGTCGAGTGTCACGTCCTCGGTCTTCATAAGCGCGATATACTGTTTGATCAGGGATGCTTCCGGCTCCATCAGGATGCGGCGGAAGTCGCCCTCGGTCAGCGCCTTAAGCTCAACGCGGATCGGCAGGCGGCCCTGCAATTCCGGCAGAAGGTCGGACGGCTTTGCAAGGTGGAACGCACCAGAACAGATGAACAGGATATGGTCGGTTTTGACCGTGCCATGCTTGGTTGAAACGTTGGTCCCTTCGATCAGCGGCAACAGATCGCGCTGAACACCCTCGCGCGACACATCGCCACCACGTTCGGACCGCGCGGTGATCTTGTCGATTTCATCCAGGAACACAATGCCGTTCTGTTCGACATTTTCAATCGCCTCGGCAGTGACCTTGTCATTATCGAGAAGCTTGTCACCTTCTTCATCGATCAGGCGCTCAAAGGCTTCTTCGACCGTCATGCGCTTGGGCTTGGTATTGCCACCAAACGCCTTGCCGAACATGTCATTGAGGTTCAGCATCCCCATCTGTGCACCGGGCATGCCCGGAATATCGATGGTCGGCATCGAAGCAGCACTGCTTTCCTGCACGTTAATTTCGATTTCCTTGTGCTGAAGTTCACCTTCGCGCAGCATCTTGCGGAACTTCTGGCGGGTATCAGACGATGCATTTTCACCGACCAGACCATCCAGAATGCGTTCCTCGGCCTGCATTTCGGCCTTGGCGCGGACTTTCTTGCGCATGCTTTCGCGGGTCAGATCGATCGAAACTTCCACCAGATCACGCACGATCTGTTCGACATCGCGCCCGACATAACCAACCTCGGTGAATTTGGTCGCTTCGATCTTGATGAACGGGGCCTCGGCCAGTTTGGCAAGGCGACGCGCGATTTCGGTTTTACCGACACCGGTCGGCCCGATCATCAGGATGTTTTTCGGAAGCACCTCATTGCGCATGGTTTCGTCAAGCTGCTGACGGCGCCAGCGGTTACGCAGCGCAATGGCGACCGCGCGCTTGGCATCCTTCTGACCGATGATGTGACGGTCCAGTTCGGAAACAATTTCGCGCGGGCTGTAATGTTGGGTCATGATTTATTCCGTATCTTTTTGCGACGAATGCCGTAACAAGGCCCGGTTTGGCGCCTTGATTATTTCGCATCCTCAAGATCAATTTTCTCTAATAAGACATTGCCGTTGGTGTAGACGCAAATCTCACCGGCAATCGCCATGGCCTTGCGGGCAATTTCCTCGGCACTGAGGTCCTGATCAAGCAGGGCCCTTGCCGCAGCAAGCGCATAGTTGCCACCCGAGCCAATGGCAATGATGCCATCTTCAGGTTCAAGAACATCGCCCTGGCCGGTCAGAACCAGTGACACGTCCTTGTCGGCCACCGCCATCATGGCTTCGAGCTTGCGAAGGTAACGATCGGTTCGCCAGTCCTTGGCCAATTCGACACAGGCGCGCATCGTCTGGCCCGGATGACGATCAAGCTTGGCTTCAAGCCGTTCCAGCAGGGTAAAGGCATCCGCCGTTGCCCCGGCAAAGCCCACCATAATCTCGCCCTTCTGGCCGATCCGGCGCACCTTGCGGGCATTGCCCTTGATCACCGTCGGACCAAGCGAGACCTGACCATCACCGGCCACCACGACTTCATTGCCCTTGCGCACGGACAGAATTGTCGTGCCATGCCAGCTTTGTTGTTCGCTCATGAATTATCCTTGAATCTCATCGATTGCTTCGCCCAAGAGTTAGCACGGCAGACGCCCCGGTCAAGGGCAGAAGCCACCCGCAACTGCCGCTTCCGCTGACCGCGCGACCTTCATGTCGACCAAAACACAGTTTCAACGCTGAGATACCCAAAAAATTCAAGGCATCCCCGCCCGACATGCTTTACCCTTGGGGAGGCAAAAGAATTTCAAGAAGACAGGACCAGGCACCATGAGCAGCGATCTTACCCAAACCCATCTTGGCAAATGCATTCTTGCCGGTCAGGGCAAAATCAAGGCCGATCTGGTGCTGCGGAATATCGGCTTGCTTGACGTCATCACCGGCAAGATCACCGAAACCGATATCGCCATTGTCGGCGACCGGATTGTCGGCACCCATGACAGCTATGCTGGCGAGACCGAAATTGATTGCACCGGCAAGTTCGCAGTGCCGGGCTTTATCGATACCCACCTGCATATTGAAAGCTCGCTCGTCACTCCACTCGAGTTTGATCGTTGTGTACTGCCGCATGGTGTCACCACGGTCCTGTGCGACCCGCACGAAATCGCCAATGTTCTGGGGTCTGAGGGCATCAAATACTTCCTGGATTGCGCCGAGCAGACCGTGATGGATGTGCGGGTTAATCTGTCATCCTGCGTACCGGCCACCGCCTTTGAAACCGCTGGCGCACGGCTTGAGATCGAAGACCTTCTGCCGTTCCGGTCGCATGAAAAGGTCGTCGGGCTAGCGGAAATGATGAACTATCCCGGCGTGCTCAACCTTGATCCGGGCATCATGGCCAAGCTCGAAGCTTTTCAGGATGGCCATATCGACGGGCACGCGCCGCTGGTCCGCGGATTGGATCTTAATGGCTACATGGCCGCTGGCATTCGTACCGATCACGAAGCCACCTCGGCCGAGGAAGCCCGCGAAAAGCTTGCCAAGGGCATGGCGATCTTGATCCGCGAAGGATCGGTGTCCAAGGATCTGGAGGCACTGGCCGAAATTCTCGATGAAAACAGCTCAAGCTTCGTCGCGCTATGCACTGATGACCGCAACCCGCTTGATATCGGCGAAGAAGGTCATCTTGATAGTCTTGTTTCGCGATTAATCGGTCATTTGAAGGCACGTAATTGCCAGATCCATCATGCCTATCGCGCCGCGTCCCATTCCGCGGCCCGCATTTTCGGCCTGCGTGATCGCGGTTTGATCGGACCGGGCTGGCGGGCCGATATCGCCATCCTTGATGATCTTGAAGCCTGCCACGTCACCGATGTCATTGCCGGTGGTCGCCTTGTCACCAAGGATCTGTTTGCAAAACGCAAAACCATCGAGCCAGTCGGTTTGACGTCGATGAAGGCAACCCCGGTTTCAGCAGAGGCCTTTGCCTGCGATCCCAAACCGGGTCAGAACCAGACCCCGGTGATCAAGGTCAAACCGGGCCTTATCCTGACCTTCCGCGATGAAGCGACGCTTGAAATCGGCGATAATGGCCTCAAACCCGATCTGGACAATGATGTGATCAAGGTCGCCGTCGTTGAACGCCACGGCATCAATGGCAATATCGGGCGCAGCTTCGTGCGCGGCTTTGGCCTGAAACGCGGGGCGATTGCCTCCTCCGTCGGGCATGACAGCCACAATATCACCGTGGTCGGGGCAAGCGATGCCGACATGGCAGCAGCCGTCAATCGCCTGATTGAAATGGGCGGCGGCTTTGCGGTGGCCGATGGCGGCAAAGTCACGGCCGAACTGGCCCTGCCGGTTGCGGGGCTTATGAGCCTTGAGCCGTTCGAAACTGTCGAGGAGCACCTGATTGATCTTCGCAAGGCAGCCAAGGATCTGGGATGTGTTTTACCCGAACCGTTCCTGCAAGTCGCCTTCCTGGCCCTGCCGGTGATCCCGCACCTAAAAATGACCGATCGCGGCCTGTTTGACGTCGATAAATTCGACTTCGTTTAGAATAACTCTGAGTAACCATTGCGATTTTTTTAACCTGATCACTCAACGTATTGTTGTTTTTCATCAGCCGCGACTTAATCTTTCAAGTATCGCTCTGTGAACAGGCGGCACTCTGTCGCCTGGCATGATGGATATACGATCAGGTGAAAATCAGGCTTCAGATTGGCGTTACCGCTGCGTTTACAACGATTGCGGTCGTGATGCTGGGGGTGACGGTTGCGTTTCTGTACAACAGCAACCGCAATCTTGCCTTGCAAACCGCCCGTGCCGAAATGGAAAGCGCCCGGCAGAAATCGGTCGATGGCCTGATCAACGTAATCCTGCCAGTCGGGCAGGTTGTTACCACCACCGCCGACATGATCACGTCTTTTCCCGGTGCGATATCCGAGCCCACCGGCGGTTCAGTGATGGCCAGCCAGATCAAGGGATTACCGCAAATCTATGGCCTGTTTTTCGGGTTCGAAGACGATGGTCGGTTCTTTCAGGTGATCAAAATTCCCGATGGCCTGACAACCTTTGGCCCCCGCAATGCGCCCATCCCCAAAGACAGCAAAATCATCTATCGCACGATTGATGACGCCCTGTCGGGCGAAAAAACTGACAGCTATCTCTATCAATCGGGCTGGGGCACCGTTACCGGCAAGGAAGAAAGTGCTGCCACCTATGACCCCAGAACCCGAGCCTGGTACGAAGGCGCAAAGGACAAGGACGGTATTTTTGTCAGTCCGTTCTATACCTTCAACAGCACAAACAAGCCCGGCGTAACCTTTGCAAAGCGCGTCCTGAACCCGGATCGCAGCCTGATGGGGGTAGTCGGTGCGGATCTGACACTGGAAAGCGTCAACAAGATCCTTGGCGATATCCGGATTGGCGAACAGGGCCGGGTCTTTATGCTCGATGCGCAACAGCGGGTTCTGGCCTATAACGGCCCCTATGGTGGCAATGAGAATGAGACACTTTTCAAGATCGACAATCGAACCATCAGCGACCCGATTGTCAGCCGCGCCATCGTAAGCTGGACCAATAACCCCGACACCTTCTTTGAATTCCTTGATGAAACCGACGGGAAAAAATATCTCGGCTCGGCGGCACCGATACCGGAAATCTTTGGCGTCGCGCCGGTTCTGGGTCTGATCGTGCCCGAAGATGAATTTGTTGGCGACATCAAGGCAACAACCCGCAATGTGCTTCAGATCGCAACCGCGATCCTTGTCTTTACCGTCATCCTGATCGCCATCATCTCGCGGATGTTAAGCCGCCAGATCAATGCCGTCGCCGAAGAAGCCGAAAAGATCGGTCAATTTGATCTCGGCGGTGATTTCGATATGGAATCCCACATCTACGAGGTCGATGCCCTGTCCAAGGCCGTGGCGAACATGAAGCTCAGCCTCAAAAGCTTTGGCGCCTACGTTCCGGCAGATGTGGTGAAATCAATCATGTCAGCTGGCAATCCAGTCGAAATTGGCGGTGAGGCCCGCGAATTATCGATCATGTTTACCGATATCGAGGGCTTTACTGCGAAGACCGAAAACTATTCGCCGACCGATCTGGCGCTTGAGCTTTCGAACTATTTTGCCGCGATGGAACAGCAGATCACCATCAACGGAAATGGCACCATCGACAAATATATCGGTGATGCCATCATGGCGTTCTGGAATGCGCCGACCGACGATCCCAACCATGTGGACCATGCCTGCAAGGCTGCATTGGCCTGCCGGTTGGCCGGTCGACGGCTGAATTCCATCTCACAGGATTCACGCCTGTTTCCACTCTACACGCGATTTGGCCTGCACACCGATCAGGTGGTTGTCGGAAATGTAGGCTCCGAACATCGCCTGCAATACACGGCCCTTGGCGAGGCGGTGAACCTTGCCTCGCGGATCGAGGGACTTAACAAGATCTATGGCACACGCATCCTTGTCAGTGAGGCCATTGAAAAACGCGCATCCGATAACTTCCTGCTCAGATATGTCGACCGGGTCGTTCCCCTTGGTACAAGCGTGCCGATTGATATCTTTGAGCTGATCGGGGATCGCGACGATACCACCAACGCCCTTGTTGATATCACCGCGCAGCAAACCGAGATCGCGGCATGGGATGCCTGTATGGACCTTTATCACGACCAGAAATGGGCCGAAGCACATGACGCCTTCAAGGCGCATCTGGAAGCTGCAACCACACCAAAGCTGGTTGAAATCTATATCGAAAGATGCCGGGAATTTATCGATCATCCGCCCGAAAAAAACTGGGATGAAGTCAATCACATGACCCGTAAATAGCCCCAATATCACCGCACAGCCCGATTGGCGGCCTGATCCGGGCGCGAAAACCACTATTTGCGGCCATTGCGTAGCCACCTAGAACTGGCTTTTGTCGGACTTTATTGCTACATACGACCCGTCATATGCATCAATACCTGCAGGAAAGGAGCTTTGCATGCGCAAGGCCCGCGTTGAGCGTAACACAAACGAAACCCAGATCATGGTCGAACTGAACCTTGACGGGACCGGCGTTTATGACGTCGAGACCGGGGTCGGGTTCCTTGATCACATGCTCGAACAGCTTTCGCGTCACAGCCTGATGGACCTTAAAGTCCGGGCCAAGGGCGACCTGCATATTGATTTCCACCACACCACCGAAGATAGCGGCATCGCGATCGGCGAAGCCTTTGCCAAGGCGCTTGGCGATAAAAAGGGCATCACGCGTTATGGCAGCTGCCTGCTGCCGATGGACGAGGCGCTGACCCGTGTCGCACTGGATATTTCAAGCCGTCCCTATCTGATCTGGAATGTCGAATTTACCCGCGACAAGCTGGGCGATATGGATACCGAGCTGTTCCGGGAATGGTTCCAGGGCTTTTCCCAGGCGGCTGGCATCACGCTGCATGTCGAGAACCTGTATGGTGAGAACAATCACCATATCATCGAAAGTGCCTTTAAGGCGCTTGCACGGTCGCTGCGCGTGGCAATCGAAATTGATCCGCGCAAGTCCGATGCCATCCCCTCGACCAAGGGCACGCTTGGCGGCTCCTTGTAAGCAGGTCAGTTCGATCTGATCGAAAATACACCGGTGGCACAGCAGACAACACTCTGCCACCGGTCCAGAGAACCGGTTTTCGATGAAGGTTTACACAGTCCATACCCATCCCGGCGATGCCGACCCGATGGAAAACGCCATCCTGATCCGCGAAGGCTTCAATTTCTGGGCCTTTCTGCTTTCAGGCCTTTGGGCGTTGTACCATCGCCTGTGGCTGGGCTTTTTCGGTCTTGTCGCGGTTTCATTTCTCTGCACCTTTGCGGTCGAGCTGTTTGACGGCGGGCCTGAAATGGACTTTGCCCTGGCACTTGTGACCGGGATCGGCTTTGGCCTGATCGCCAATGATTTGCGTCGGCGCAAACTGGCCGCAAAAGGCTGGAAGATGGTCGATATCGTCGCTGGCCATGATGAAACCGAGGCCGAACATCGCTGCTTTGAGCGTTCAAAAAATTCCCGGCTGCGCGTCCCACACTCCGCAGCTGCCCTTACCTCCACCCCCTCAACCGGGAGCCCATCCTACCCATGAGTGTTGCGATTATTGATTACGGTTCCGGCAATTTGCGTTCGTGCGCCAAGGCGTTCGAGCGTGCTGCACGTGAAACCGGCTTTTCTGACGAGATCATTGTCACCGATGACCCGGAAAAGGTCCGCAACGCCAGCCATATCGTGCTTCCGGGCGTTGGCGCCTATGCCGATTGCCGTGCGGGCCTTGATGCCGTGACGGGCATGGTTGATGTCCTTACCGAGCAGGTGATTAAGGGCGGCAAGCCGTTCTTTGGCATCTGTGTTGGCATGCAGTTGATGTCGACCGTCGGTCGCGAATTTGTCGTCACTGACGGCCTTGACTGGATTTCTGGCGAAGTCGTGGCCATCGAGCCCAGCGACCCAAGCCTTAAAATCCCGCATATGGGCTGGAACGAGCTGGTGCTTGATCCGGCGGGCAAGGCGCACCCGGTCCTTAAAGGCATTTCCGATGGCGATCACGCCTATTTCGTGCACAGCTATCACATGCATGTCACCAACCCGGATCAGCGACTGGCATCGGTTTCCTATGGCGGGAGCATCACGGCCATGATCGGGCGTGACAACATGATCGGCACCCAGTTCCACCCGGAAAAAAGCCAGAAAACCGGGCTTACCATCATCGGGAACTTCCTGGGGTGGAAGCCATGATCGCACCATCTGATACCATTCAGCCGGGCGTCATTGCCGAACGCGTGACCGAACTGACCGCAGGCGACATTTCCGATATCGTCGATGCCTGTACCCAGGCAATTGTCGAAGGTGGCGGCTTTGGCTGGTTGACACCGCCGGACCGTCCGGACATGGAAAAATACTGGCGCGGTGTGTTGCTGATGCCTGGTCGCCATCTGTTTGTGTCGCGCGTAGATGGCATCATTTCCGGTGCCGCCCAGTTGATCGAAACACCGGCCAACCTCGAAGCACAGCGCCATTCCGCCCAGATTTCCGGCCATTTCGTCGCTCCTTGGGCGCGCGGGCGCGGCAACGGCAAGGCGATCGTGCGTTCGATTGAATATTTCGCCCGTGAAGCGGGCTATAGCGTTTTGAAACTCGACCTTCGCGAAACCCAGGAAGCCGCCATCGCACTGTATAACGGGCTTGGATATGTCCGTTGGGGCATCAATCCCTATTACGCGATGGTCGATGGCAAGATGGTCGAAGGCTATTACTACACCAAGAAAATACAGGACACCGATCAGTGAACCTTTATCCCGCAATTGACCTGAAAGATGGTGCATGTGTGCGCTTGCTGCGCGGCGACATGGACAAGGCAACCGTGTTTAACGACGATCCGGGCGCACAGGCCGGTGAATTTGTGCAAGCCGGTTGCCATTGGGTTCATATCGTTGATCTGAACGGTGCCTTTGCCGGTGAACCGGTCAATGGCGCAGCAGTGGACTCCATCCTTGCCGCTGTATCGGGCAAGGCCCAGACGCAGCTTGGTGGCGGCATCCGCACCATGGAAACGGTTGATTATTGGCTCAATAAAGGCATCACCCGCGTGATCCTTGGTACCGTTGCCCTTCGCAATCCCGATTTTGTTAAGGAAGCCTGTGCCAAATGGCCGGGCCGGGTGGCTGTCGGCATTGATGCCCGCGATGGCTATGTCGCGGTTGAAGGCTGGGCGGAAACGTCTGAGGTCACGGCCCTCGAACTCGCCAAGAAATTTGAGGATTGCGGTGTGGCGGCGATCATCTTTACCGATATCGACCGGGATGGCGCGATGGGTGGTCCGAATATCGAAAGCACCGTGGCCCTGGCATCGGAAATCTCGACGCCTGTGATCGTATCGGGCGGGGTTTCATCGCTGGATGATCTGATCGCGGTCAAGAAACACACAGATGCCGGCATTGATGGCGCGATTTCCGGTCGTGCGCTTTATGATGGCCGCATCGATCTGGCAGAGGCCATCGCGGCCCTTTCGTAACCGACCCAACAGGAAACAGACCATGCTGAAAACCCGTGTCATTCCCTGTCTTGACGTCAAGGACGGCCGCGTCGTCAAAGGGGTCAATTTCGTTGATCTGGTCGATGCCGGTGATCCGGTCGAACAGGCGCGCATCTACGATGCCGAGGGTGCGGATGAACTCTGCTTCCTTGATATCACGGCATCAAGTGATAACCGCGATACCATCTTCGATGTCGTTGCCCGCACGGCCGAGGCCTGCTTTATGCCGGTCACCGTGGGTGGCGGGGTGCGCACCCTTGAAGACATCCGAAAGCTGCTTCTGGCCGGCGCGGACAAGGTTTCGATCAATACCGCTGCGGTCAAAAACCCCGATTTCGTCCGCGAAGCCGCGCGCAAGTTCGGATCGCAATGCATTGTGGTCTCGATTGACGCCAAATCAACCGGCCCGGACAAGTTTGAGATCTTTACCCATGGCGGGCGTGAACCGACCGGGGTCGATGCCGTTTCGTTTGCAAAACAAATGGTCGAATACGGTGCGGGCGAACTTCTGGTCACCTCGATGGATCGCGATGGCACCCAGTCGGGCTTTAACATCCCGCTGACCCGTACCATTGCCGATGCCGTCCATGTGCCGGTCATTGCTTCGGGCGGTGTGGGGACGCTGGATCACATGGTCGAAGGCGTGCGCGATGCCCATGCATCGGCGGTTCTGGCCGCCTCGATCTTCCATTTCGGCACCTATCGCATTCGCGAGGTCAAGGAACACATGAAAGCCGCCGGTATTCCGGTACGTGAGGACTGAGAGCATGGCCAATCAACACATCCTTGATGCGCTTTACGCAACCGTTTCTGCCCGCAAGGGTGCAGACCCGGAAACCAGCTATACCGCCAAGCTGTTTGCCAAGGGCACTGCCAAAATCGCCCAGAAAGTCGGCGAAGAGGGCGTTGAAACCGTGATTGCCGCCCTTGCCGAAACCCCGGAAAAGGTCGCATCGGAAAGTGCGGATCTGCTTTATCACCTGACCGTGCTTTGGGCTGATCAGGGGGTCACGCCTGATGATGTCTGGAAGATCCTGGCCGAACGTCAGGGCATTTCAGGTATTGCCGAAAAGGCATCGCGCAGCAAAGATTAAGGCATAAAGCCTCAACTATCCGGGCAATGTCCCGACTAAGGTATCAGGAGCATCACCATGGCCGTTCAGCCCTACGATCCGGAAAACATCTTTGCCAAAATCCTGCGCGGCGAAATCCCGTGCACCAAGGTCTATGAAGATGACCATGTGCTGGCGTTTAACGATATCGCGCCACAGGCCCCGACCCATGTGCTGGTCATCCCGAAGGGTGCTTACACCAGCTATGATGACTTTGCGCTCAATGCATCGGACGCCGAAATCATCGCCTATACCCGCGCAATTGGCAAAATCTCCAAGGAAGCTGGCGTGGTTGAAGACGGCTACCGCCTGATCGCCAACACCCGCGAACACGGCCGCCAGGACGTCCCGCACCTGCATGTGCATATCCTGGGCGGTGAGAAGCTCCCGCGGATGCTGCCCGGCGCCTAAGCGACTGGAAACCCATTAAAAAGGCAGGGTTCCGCATCGCGCGCCCTGCCTTTTTTGTCCTAACATGAACCTGAAATCATCTATGGCACCCAACATCCCCACCGCCGCCGAGATTTTCGAAGCCCTTCCGGGCAACTGGACGCTTGTGCGCGATTTGGGCGAAGCCGGGCAGTTTACCGGCGATGTCAGGTTTCATGCTGCCGATCCGGCCCAACCCAATGTGCTGCGCTATCGTGAGGAAGGGTTTCTGACCCGCCCGGACGGCAAGCGGTTTGATGGCTATCGGGAGTATGATTTTGTCCTGCACGAGGACCCGGCGGCGATTGAGCTTCTGTTTCGCGACCCTTTGAGTTTCGGCAATCGCTATGTGTTGCTGCAATTTGGCGAAGAGGGTGAAGAGGGTGAAGAGGGTGAAGAGGGGGTTTGTGCCCACGACATTCACCCCTGCGGGGAGGACTTCTACCACCATTGCATGATCTGGAACGGGTCAGATCATTTCGAAACAAAAATAAAAATCACCGGTCCGAAGAAAGATCACCTGCTGCACAGCATCTATCGACGCGCCTAGTATCCCGAAATACGAGACACCCGTCCATAATTTCAAATACTTGCCACTTTATTCTGACAAACCGGATTGACTTGCCAAACCGAGTACCCAATCCCGAAAGGCGCACACTTCCGGCACGTCCTGACGGCTTTCCGGCGTGATCAGATAGTATGCGCCGCTGGATTTCAAGCTGGCCGCGCTGACGATTTCAAGACTGCCCTGGGCAAGTGGTCCATCGATCAAAACCCTTGGTAACAGGGCGATTCCCATGCCTGCCTTGGCGGCTTCGATCAGCATGAAGAAATGCTCAAACGCCGGTCCGGGCGCCCCGGTAATCGCAATCCCGTTGGCCTGCGCCCAGTCATGCCATGCCTTGGGCCGGGTGGTGTGGACCAGTCGCGGATAGTGTCCGAGCAGATCTGCCGGGTCTCTGGGGCTGTTTTCGTCCGTCATGGCACCTGAAGCAACATATCCGGGTTTGGCAACAACCACTTGAATTTCATCAAAAAGATTGTCGCAGATCATCCCGGGCCAGCGACCATCGCCGAAATAAAGCCCGACATCCATCTGGCGTGCGCCAAGGTCCGGGCTGCGTTCCGGGGTGGCGAAATTAAGTGCCAAGGTTTCGATCACCGGGCGGATATCGGGGTTTTCGTTTTGAAATCGATTTAATCTTGGAATAAGCCAGCTGCTGGCCAGGGTATGCAGCGCACCGATAACCAGTTTCCGCTCTCCCGCGCCATGGGTCACCAGATCAAGGGTGGCGGCCTCGATCTCGTCGAGCGCCCGGCGCAGACTGGGCAGATAGGCCCGACCGGCTTCACGCAGGGCCAGTTTCGGGCCATTACGCTCAAACAAGCTCATGCCAAGGCTGGCTTCCAGATTGGCGACCTGCTGGCTGATCGCGCCGGAGGTGACGGAAAGTTCCGCAGCCGCGCGGGCAAAGCTGCCAAGCCGGGCGGCGGCTTCGAACGCGCGCAGGGCATTGAGAGGCGGGGTGGTCGGGCGCAGCGCCATAGCAATAGTTTTCCTATTGATAAGTCCAGAACTTCTGATTTTACCCGCCACATTCTGACGTATTAGAGTAGTTCCAACAACACATCGTTAGATAATCTGGATAATCTTTGAGGTTGACCATGTCTTCGCCATCCCTGCCACCGTTCCATCTGGCCTTCCCGATCAAATCAATATCTGACACCCGCGCGTTCTATATCGATATCCTCGGCTGTGATGAAGGCCGCTCGACCGAAGCCTGGATTGATTTTGATTTCTTTGGTCATCAGCTTTCTGCCCATGTCCGCCCCGAAGCCGGCCAGAACAAGGGGGCCGGTGATGTCGATGGCGATGCGGTGCCAATCCCGCATTTCGGGGCGATTCTGGAATGGGAAAAATGGCACGAACTGGCCGACAAGCTTAAGGCGGCCAATGTCAAATTCCTGCTGGAACCCAAGATCCGCTTTAAGGGTGAACCGGGCGAGCAGGGCACCTTCTTTGTCGAAGACCCAGCAGGAAATGGTCTTGAATTCAAGACCTTCCGTGACCCGGCCATGATCTTTGCCCACTGATTTGGACGTTTAATAGCACGTAACCGGCCTTGTGAAAGCGGGCCGGTCCATGACAGACTGTAATTGACGCGCCAACTGACGCGCCAACTGACGCGCCGGAACGCTTTGCGCTCTGGCGCGTTTGATATGTACAGAACCTTTTATCGTCCCGACTTTCCAAGCATTGACCAGGAGACCCCGATGGCAACCACCAACGCCCCGCTCAACATTCTGATTTCCGCTGCCGGCGATGATCAAAAGTGGAAAAGCGTGATGGTTGACCGCCTGCCGGACGCCAATATCGTGATCGAGGAAGACGATTACGATCCTGAAACGATTGACTATGCCCTGTTCTGGAAACAGCCACAGGGCCTGATCAAGACGCTGCCGAAGCTGAAAGCCATCTTCTCTCTCGGTGCAGGGGTCGATCACGTTGTTTCCTCGCCCAGCCTGCCCAAGGAATTGCCGGTCATTCGTCTGGAAGATGCCGGGATGGCTGATCAGATGGTGCAATATCACCTTTATGCCGCCCTGCATTTCATGCGCGACTTTGATGTTTATAGCGCCCAGCAGGCCAAGGCCGACTGGACCCAGCATGACGTCGCACGCATTTCGCAATGCCGGGTCGGTGTCATGGGGCTGGGTGCGCTGGGCTCTGCCGTTGCCTCGTCGCTTTCAAATCTGGGCTTTTCTGTTTCGGGCTGGAGCCGCTCGATGAAGGCGATTGAAGGCATTTCAACCTATGCCGGCAAGGAAACGCTGGCTGAGTTCCTCGGTCAGTCCGATATCCTGATCTGCCTTCTGCCGCGCACATCCGAAACCGAAAACGTCCTTAACAGCAGCACGCTTTCCTTCCTGCCCAAGGGCGCTGCGATCATTAATGCCGCCCGGGGGGCGATGATCAACGAAGCCGACTTGCTGCGCGCGATTGATACCGGCCATCTGCGTGGCGCGTTTTTGGATGTTGCCGCGACCGAACCGCTGCCCGAAAGCCATCCGTTCTGGGATCACGCGAAAATCCGCATCACCCCGCATATTGCGGCCGCGACCCGGTTTGAAGAATCCGTCGATCAGATTGCCGAAAACCTTGATCGCCTGGCCCGCGGCGAAACCCCGCGCGGGCTTGTGAACCGCGAGGTCGGCTACTAAGCCGCTACCGCTCAAACCACACACCCTTCAAACCCGATCCGGCGCATTATGCCTGCCAGATCGGGTTTTGCTTGTCCGCCCACAGGCTTTCTGCAAAACAGGAACAGCCGCACACGCAGTCGGCGCCATTGCTGTTAAACGGGATTTTCGATGTCAGCCAAAACCTTTGTTGCGCTTCGCGTTGACTGTGACGCTGCCACCGCCTTTGAACACTTCACAGGCGGGATTGATCACTGGTGGAAACAGGGGCCGCGCAACCGCCTGCTTGGCAATCGTCCGGGCATCATGGAATTTGGCGAAGAAAACGGCACACGCTATTTGCAGGAAGTCGATAAACGCCGCCCCGATTTCATCGTCCGCGCCGGTAAGGTCACCAAGTGGGAGCCCGCCAAGCGCCTTGCCTTTGAATGGAACTGGCCGATGGCCGATCCCAAGGAACCAGGGACATTGGTCGATATCCGATTTAGCGCGCTTGGCGATTACACCCGTATCACGCTGGAACATCTGGGCCTTGAAAAGCTTTCGATGGCCCATCCCGGGCGCAATGGCCTGAATGACAACCGTTTCAAGCCGATGATGACCCATTACTGGCAGGCGCATCTGGTTTCATTGCGAAACCGGATCAAACTGCTTTCAAGCCGCTCAAACCCGGCCTGACCCGGCAAAATCAAGCCCCGCCAGCAATTCAGTCAGCCAATCGACAAATACCCGCACACGCGCCGAAAGCTGCCGATTTTGCGGATACAGCACCGAAACCGGCATCGGATCGGGCGGGCAATCGGGCAGGATTTCAATCAGTTTGCCGGATTTAAGGTCATCGGCAACGCGATAACGCGGCACCTGCACAATTCCCAATCCGGCGGCTGCACAGGCGGCATAGCTGTCCGCCCCGGTCACGGAGATACTGGCCGGCAGCATGATCTCGCAAAGCTTGCCATCTACCCTGAAATCAAGCGGGATCGGCTTGTCATCGGCTCCCGATAAAAAACAAACCATCTGATGGCCCTGACTTTTCAGGTCGGCAAGGGTTTCGGGCATGCCGATGCGGGCAATGTAATCGGAGCTGGCAACGGTCGCCTCGTGCAAAAGGGCAAGCCTGCGCCCGATCATCGATGAACTGGCCAGATCGCCACTGCGCAATACGCAATCAAAGCCTTCATGCACCAGATCAACAAAACGATCGCCATCGGCCAGCACCAGATCGATCCCCGGATAGCGACCCCAAAAATCGCCAAGGGCCGGGATGATAAAGGTTCGCGCCAGCGTGCCTTGCAGATTAACCCTAAGCAACCCTTTGGGGTCGGCATTGGTAAAGCTGCCATCGGCCTCTTCGAGGTCGGCCAGAATCCTTACACAGCGTTGGTAATACGCATCCCCGTCGCGGGTCGGGTTGACGGTGCGCGTCGTGCGTTCCAGCAACCGGGTGCCCAGCCGTTCTTCCAACCGCTGAATGGAATTGGTCATGGTCGCACGCGGGATCAAAAGATCACTCGCCGCCTTGGTAAAGCTTTTGCGCTCTACCACGCGCACGAAATTGCGCATTTCCTCAAACCGGTCCATTCGTCATCCTGATTGTTATTTAATTTCGAATAATGATGTCGAATATAACCTAATTATCCAAAAAGTCATCTTGGGCATAGTGGACCCATGCCCTTGAGGCCCCCGTAACCACCAAGGAGACTTTTGATGTCTGCCAATCAAAACAAAACCGCCATCATCACCGGCGCATCGCGCGGCATTGGCGTGGCGCTTGCCAAACGTCTGGCAGCGGATGGCTTTAACGTTGTCATCAACTATGCCAGCTCTGCCGCCCCGGCAGAAGAACTGGCTGATTCGCTTAAATCGCAAGGCCACAAGGCCATCGCGATCAAGGCGGATATTGCCCGGCCGGATGCGGTTAAGGCCCTGTTTGACAAAACCATCGCCGAGTTTGGCGGCGTTGATGTCATCGTCAATAACGCCGGTGTCATGACGACCACCCCGATTGCCGACATGGATGATGCCACCTATGACGCGATGATGGATATCAATGTGCGTGGCACCTTCAACATGTTGCGCGAAGGGGCAAAACATCTGCGCGATCATGGCCGGGTGATCAATTTCTCGACCACTGCCCTGCACCTCAAACTGCCGGGCTATGCCGTTTATAACGCCACCAAGGCCGCGGTTGAGGCGATGACGGGCGTTTTCGCCAAGGAACTGCGCGGTCGCCAGATTACGGTCAATGCCGTTGCGCCGGGCCCGGTGGCAACCGAACTGTTCCTCAATGGCAAGACCGACGAACAGATTGCCAATTTCGCAAAGATGCCACCGCTTGAACGGCTTGGTGAACCTGATGACATCGCCGGTGTGGTGGCCTTCCTCGCCGGGCCGGATTCCGGCTGGGTGGATGGTCAGACCATCCGTGCCAATGGTGGTCTTGCCTGACCTCCACAAACCTCGTTTGCCGGGGTCCCTGATCTGATATCGGCATGATTTCCCCCATCCCCGTGCCGGTCTTTGCCCTGGGCCCCGCATTACCGGCAATGACGCCGCCTGATGCACAAACAGGCAGCGTCATTGCCATATTGCCTTGGTCCCCGGCTTTGCCCATGATGGCCCGCCATCAGCAAAGGGATCCCGCAATGTCAAACGCCACCACCACCACCAGCACCACCACAAAATCCGATGACATCACGTTTCGCTATGCCACCCGCGATGATTTGCCTGCCATCGTTGCCCTTCTGGCCGATGATGAAAAAGGCAGAACCCGCGAGGAACTTGGCGATCCGCTTCCAGATGCCTATTACGCCGCGTTTGATGCCATGGCGTCCCAGTCAACCGATGCGCTGCCCAACAAATATCTTCTGGCCATCAAGGGCACGGATATTGTCGGATGTTTGCAGTTGACCCTGATCGCCGGTTTGTCGCGGCGCGGGCAACTGCGCGCCCAGATCGAAGGGGTGCGGGTGGCAAGTACCGCCCGCGGTCAGAAGATCGGCGAAAAACTGATCAAGCAATCCATTTCGATTTCGAAATCACTTGGCGCGGCGTTGATACAGTTCACAACGGATAAAACCCGCAAGGATGCCCATCGGTTTTATGAACGGCTTGGATTTGTCGCCAGCCACGAGGGCATGAAGATGGCTCTTGATCCGAAATAGGCCTTGTTTTCTGCCAGATTGCGCACACGCAAATACGCCGGGCGCATTTCGTGATAGGGTCTGATGATTGTTGGCCTTACGGCTGCATCCATCGAACGGAGGACCATCATGAACTTGAGCGAATTACAAGATCTGGCCCGTGAACGCGGCTTTTCGCATGTTTTCAGCGCATCGGAAAATCATGTCACATGCGATGGCAAACAGGCGAAATATAGCGCCGATGATTTGACCATCATCGATTCCCGTTCTGTCGATGCCGGAACCGACCCGGGGGATGACGCCACCCTTTACATGATCGAGGCCAGCGACGGCACGCGCGGTATGCTGATTGTGCCCAACAGCTTTGATACCGACCGCAACAAGGCCGACCTGATCGACAGTCTTCGCCGCAAGCACAGCTGATTTCGGAACAAGCAGCCAGGATTTGCGTTTTGCCTTTATCAGACAATTTTTGATCGAGGAGGCCCGCAATGACCTTGGCTGATCTTCAGGCAAACGCCAAAGAACACGGTTTTGAACATCATTTCATGGCCGAGGAAGGCGGTGTACGCAGTGACGGCACCGGCAAGCTTTATACCCCGGACGAGCTGCGCCTTGTCCATTCCAACAGCACCGACCAAGGCACCGATCCGGGTGACGAGGCAACGCTGTTCATGATCGAGGCCAATGACGGCACCAAGGGTGTGATGATCATGGCCGATGCATTTCATGCCGATCCGCATAAGGCCGAAATCATTGATGTTCTGCGCCGTAATCGGGCTGCGTAATCAATTGCGTTGCACGCCACCTCGCACGTTCCCACATTCCCAAATGGATACGTTGCCGGGTGGCATTTCGCAAAATGAACACAAATAAGCGCCCGAAGCGACATAAAGGGTAGGCAGTTTATGCGCTCTCCCTTTACCAAGTGGGGCATTTCATTCGATGTCGGACTTTTTGCCATTCATTCGCGCCTGGGTCACCGATCCCAGAAAAATATCCGCCATTTCGCCCTCAAGCCCGGCGCTGGCGCGGCTGATCACATCCGAAATCAACACCCAAAGCACCCCGGTTCTGGAACTCGGACCGGGGACAGGTGTGTTTACCCGTGCACTTCTTGATCGCGGTTTGCGTGAAGATGACCTGACATTGATCGAAGCCGGACCGGATTTCTCCCGCCTGCTTTCCGAACGCTATCCCAGGGCCCGCATCCTGCAAATGGATGCCTGCCGCTTGGGCAAAAAGGGCCTGTTTGCCGCTGGCGAACTGGCAAGCGCGATTAGCGGCCTACCGCTTCTGTCGATGTCACCGCGCCAGATCATGGGCATCTTGTCGGGCAGTTTTGAATATCTGCGCGACGACGGCGCATTTTACCAGTTCACCTATGGCCCGCGCTGCCCGGTGCCGGACGCCATTCTGGCCCGGCTTGATTTGCAGGCAACGCGCATCGGCACCACGGTACGCAATGTCCCGCCCTCGTCAGTCTATAAGATCGAACGCAAAAGCCGCCCGGAAATGCTCAGCGAAGTCCGCAAATCCGCCTGAAACGCATAAAGGGGCACCAACTGCATGGTGCCCCTTTTTCTATATCATCGGCCTTTAAAGCCGATGGAAACGTCTGATCACCACAAATGATGGACGTGCGGGGCGATGCGCTGCTCATAGATGTTGCGCAATTCACCGATCACCTCTGAGGGCAGCGGTGCCACATCACTTGCCGCCGCATTCGCCGCGGCCTGGGCTGCATTCTTTGCCCCCGGAATCACAACACCAACGGCTTCTTCCATCAAAATCCAGCGCAGGGCAAACTGCGCCATGGTGATATTTTCGGGAACCAGCCGACGGATTTCCTCAACAGCTTCAAGCGCAACATCAAACGGCACACCGGCGAATGTTTCGCCTTTATCAAACGCCTCGCCGTTGCGGTTAAACGCACGATGGTCATCAGCGGCAAAGGCGGTATCCTTGGTCATCTTGCCGGTCAAAAGGCCGGATGCCAGCGGCACACGGACAATCACCCCGACATTCTTTGCTTTTGCCTCGCGGAAGAAAAGACCCGACGGGCGTTGGCGGAAGATGTTGTAAATGATCTGAACCGACGCAACCCCGGGATATTCGATGGCTTTGAGGCCTTCTTCGACCTTCTCGACCGAAACACCGTAATTGCGGATTTTCCCGGCCGTGACCATTTCCTCCATCACCTCGAACACATCCGGGCGATAGAACACCTCGGTCGGCGGGCAATGAAGCTGCACCAGATCAAGACAATCCGTCGCAAGGTTCTTAAGGCTCCGTTCCACAAAGGCTGTCAGATTCTGTTTGTTGTATCCCTCGGACACATGCGGATCGAGGCGACGTCCGGCCTTGGTTGCGATGAACGGACGTTCGCCACCGCGTTCTTTCATGACATCGGCGATGATTTTTTCCGACCGGCCATCACCGTAAACGTCGGCGGTATCGATAAAAGTCGTGCCGTTATCAAGGGCGGCATGCAGGGCTGCACGCGCGTCAGCCTCTGAAACATCGCCCCAGGCACCACCAATGGCCCATGCACCAAAACCGACTTCCGACACTGTGCGTCCTGTCTTCCCAAATTTTCTGTAGTTCATATATCGTTGCTCCTAAGGCATTAACTGGCCGCCATTGACCTCGATGATCTGGCCTGTGATGTAGCCCGCCATGGCGTTCGAGGCGAGAAACAGGAACGCCCCGACACATTCATCCGGGCGGCCCACGCGACCCATCGGTACTGTTGCGCTTTGCGCGGCAAGAACATCGGCCGGTGTATAGCGGTCATGAAATGGCGTCTGGATAAGACCCGGCGAAACGGCGTTCACGCGAATGCCGTCCGCCACAAATTCCTTTGCCTGTCCGCGTGTCAGGCTGCTGACAAAGGATTTTGCCGCCGCATACAGCACAGCACCACCACCGCCGCCATTGCGCGCGGCAATCGATGTTGTATTGACCACAAAACCGTTTTCCGACGCTTTGAGGTAAGGATACGCCGCCACCGTGGCTTCCCAGACCGATTTGCCATTGAGCGCAAAGACACGGTCAAGATGCTCGGGTTCGACCTCGGTCGTCGGCACACGGCCAAGCATGCCACCGGCATTGTTGATCAGGCCATCCAGCCCGCCAAGCATCCGGGCGGCTTCCCTGACAACTTTCGTCGGTGTACCCGTTTCACTCATATCGCCCTGAACAGCAACGACATGCTCGGGAAACTCTGCCTGAAGGGCGCGTGCTGCATCACCGCTTTCATTATAATGAAGGGCAACCTTGGCACCCTGTGCGGCAAACCCCCTGACAATCTCGGCCCCGATCCCGGTTGAGCCCCCGGTTACCAAAACACGGCGCGACATCAGGTCTGGAATCCTGATTGCCTGAATATCACTCATCGTATTCCTCCGGCTAAATTGTCTGACTTTTGGCCAGATTACTGGTTGCACCGCCCCGTGTAGTGTGGTTTTTCATGAATTGAAATCATCCACAAAGTGAATAGAGTTCAACTTGTCTGGAATCGACCGCGCAGAGTTTGCCGATCTACGCCTGTTTCTGGCAATTGTCCGCCGCCAGAGCTTCAAGGCCGCGGCGATTGAATTTGGACTTTCGCCGTCGGCCGCAAGTCACGCGATCCGCCGCCTCGAAAGCCGCCTTGGCGTAAAGCTGATCAACCGAACGACACGGTCGATCGTAGCAACCGAACTGGGTCAGGACCTTGCAACCAAGCTTGCCGAGGGTTTTGACAAACTTGATGAAGCACTCCAGACGCTTGATGCCCCCGGTGCCGCCAGCTTTGGCGAGGTCCGCATCAACGCCTTTTCCGATGCCGCGCACCTTCTGATCGCCCCGGCATTGCCGGAATTTGCCAAAACCTTCCCCGACGTCAGCCTCAGCATTATTGTTGAAAACCGGCCGATTGATATCGTCGCCGAGGGATATGATGCCGGCATCCGGTTTGGCCATCTTGTCCCCGAAGACATGGTTGCCGTCGCACTCAGCGGACCCCAGCGCTGGGTCGTGGCTGGCGCACCGGATTACCTTGCCCAGCACGGAAAACCCGATACCCCCGAAGATCTGCGCAATCACACATGCCTGCAGCTTCTTCTGGGCGACAATTCACCTTTTCCCTGGGAACTTGGTACCGGCCCCGATCAGAAAAGCTACCGCGTGCCGGGCCATATCACCATTCAGGACACGGCAACGACGATTTCCGCCGCCAAGGCCGGGCTTGGACTGGCCTATTTGCTGGAATCGCGCATTGCCGATGAGATTGCCAGCGGACAGCTTGAAATCGTGCTAGAAGACCATGCATCATCCGATGATCCCTTCCATATGTATTACAGCAGCCGTCACAACAATCATCCGGGCTTGCGCGGCCTGATCAACATCATCCGCAAACAGAATGGCCTGTCGCGCATATGATCACGGATTACGTCGGGGAAGTTCTTCAATGATGGCATTTCTTTGCTGCCCATACGACTCAAAAAGAAGCCCACATTGCAGCCAGGGACGTGGGAGCCAAGGCGATGACGCAAGCGAGTGTTGGCAAATTCCCCGTTTCAAACCATTCCTGGAAAGAACCTGTTCGATTACTGTGTCGTAGGCAGCGAAGGCAAATCCTGTTGCCTCGTCACGCCACTCATCGGCGCCCCGAATGATCTTGATATGGAATTACCTGATTCTTCACGCTGGTCGGAAAATCAATAAGGTTTCGCTCTCTCGTGAGACAGGGCAGAAACTTAGTACCTATAAATCATCTTCCGGTGATTAAGCGCCTCGGAATGATTTATCGACTGCCACTTTTTTCAATGATTGGGAAACAGGTTTCGCGCAATAATATATAGCAAGCCAATGAATTGAATCGGTGTTTCAATAACCAATGCGGTAACTGCGATCTCAGATATTCCAAGACCCAGCAATCCATCCGTTATTACAATTCCGTAAGACATAGCTGTAAATATAAATGTAAATATTAGAAATGTAATACCGAATTGAACCTTTAATCTTCGATCAATTTCTTTCGAAATCAGTACATCAAAGGCATCCGGATCGATTCCAGAATCGGTCAACTCTTTTATTAGTTGAACCTTTTTCTCTTCGATAGACTTAGAATCCTTCTTCCAGAGACTTGCGAGTCCATCAGATTTTCCGAGAAGTGCTTCCACAATAAGTGTTGCGCTTATTTCTGATATTTTTCCTGCACTCATGATCCACCCCAATTATGGCTATCTATCTGATTCACTGTAATATTTCTAACGCCGATAGACCATCTGGCGGTAATTCAGCGCCTCGGCAATATGGCCGCGCTTGACGGCCACACTTCCGGCAAGATCGGCAATGGTGCGCGCCACCCGCAGTATCCGATGATATCCGCGGGCCGATAACTTCATCTGGCGCGCCGCATCCTGCAACAATCCGCGGCCCTCGGCATCAAGCGCGGCGGCTTCTTGCAGGACTTCACCATCGGCCAGCGCATTGGTCGATATGTTTTCGTTTTTATATCGCAACATTTGCAATTCACGCGCCAGAAATACCCTTTCGCGCACCGCCTGACTGGTTTCGCCTTTGGCCGGTAAATCAAGGTCTTCGGGTTTGACTGCCGGTACTTCAATCTGGATATCAAACCGGTCCAGAAGCGGCCCTGAAAGCCGTGCCTGATATTCCTCGCCACAGCGCGGGGCGCGGGTGCAGGCAAGTTCATTATCCCCAAGATAACCACACCGGCACGGGTTCATCGCGGCGACCAATTGCACGCGCGCCGGATAAGTCACATGCGCATTGGCGCGTGCAACCGATACCTGCCCGGTTTCAAGCGGCTGACGCAGCGCATCCAATACATTGCGCTGAAATTCCGGCAATTCATCCAAAAACAGAACGCCATTATGGGCCAGTGAAATCTCTCCCGGCTTGACCCGATGGCCGCCACCGACAAGAGCGGGCATGGAGGCAGAGTGATGGGGCTGGCGGAACGGTCGGGTTCGGATCAGGCCACCTTCGGGTAACATTCCGGATACGGAATGGATGACCGTGGTTTCCAGTGCCTGTCTGGCATCAAGATCGGGCAAAATGCCCGGCAAGCGGGCCGCCAGCATCGATTTTCCCGATCCCGGCGGACCGGACATCAAAAGGTTATGGCCGCCTGCCGCTGCGATCTCAAGCGCGCGTTTGGCACTTTCCTGTCCCTTGATATCGCGCAGATCGCCATGGAAATCATTGATCTCGTCTGCATCACGCCGGATCGGGCGGGGAAGAATTTGCGTGCCTTTGAAATGATTGATCAGGGCGACAAGGCTGGGTGCGGCAAGGATTTCAAGGTCCCCGGCCCAAAGCGCCTCGGCCCCATTGGCCTCCGGGCAAATGATGCCGCATTCCTGCATTCCGGCTTCCATCGCGGCGGGCAAGACACCGCCAACCTTGGTGATGCTGCCATCAAGCCCCAATTCACCCAGCACCAGAAACCGTTCGATATCGTCATGGCCGATAACATCCATCTCGGCCAGAATGCCCAGCGCAATCGGCAGGTCGAAATGCGACCCTTCCTTCAGCAAATCCGCCGGGGCCAGATTGATCGTGATGCGTTTGGGCGGCAGGGCCAATCCCATGGCCGAAAGCGCGGAACGCACCCGTTCACGGGCCTCGGACACCGCCTTGTCGGGCAGGCCAACCACCGTAAAGGCCGGAAGGCCACTTGCCATTTGCACCTGCACGTCAACAGGGATCGTTTCAATCCCGGCAAAGGCAACTGTGGTAACCCGCGCTGTCAATTTGCCTGACCCCCATAACCCCAAGTTGCATCACTTTGACGGGAAACGGGGATCAAGGCAACATATCGTTCAAGCACAAGGTGTTGGCAGATCTCGATGCCTATGCCGGTTCCATGTCGGTATTGACCATCCAGGGCGTGCCGAACTTGTCCGTCACCAGACCAAAGCCCTTTGACCAAAACGTTTCTTCGAACGGCATAATGACTGTGCCACCCACCGCAAGCCCGTCGAAATACGCCCGTGCCTTCTCGGCAGTCGGGGCATGAATGGAAATGTTCATGCCTTTCATCGCCTCGAAATGTTCGGATGGGCTGTCAGACGCCATGATGTTCCAGCCATCACCGACAAGGCAGGCATGGGCCATTTTGTCGGCCATGGCGGCCATTTCTTCGGCCATCGGGGTTTCGCCATAGGACATGGTGATAAGCTCACCCCCCAGTACAGACTGATAAAACTCCATTGCCGGGCGGCAATTACCATCAAAATTCAAATAGCTGATCACTTTCATCGGGGCTTCCTTTGTAAGATTGCGTTGATGGGCACGGCTTAAGGCTCAAGCCCGAACTGGGCCTGACAATTTTCGAAATCAAACGGCACGGAAAAATGTTCGTGCGCGATGCGCCATTGGCCGTCGCGCTTTTCAAGCTGAGTGCTTGAGCGCATCCAGCTTGAATGTTCGGTACCATCCGGATCGCGCATGCCACAGCGGATCAGGAAATGCGCAACACCAAGATGGCCTGAGACGCGAATGGTTGGTGTCTGCATCTCAACAATCATTTCGGCTTCCTTGGGCAGGCATTTTTCCCAATGGGCACGGTAATCGACGGCACCATTGAATTGCAGCGGTCCAACCGCGTCATAGGAACAGATATCGGGGTGATAAAGCGCCATGATCGCATCGATATCCTTGTTGCGATTGGCATTCGCCCAACGATCAAACAGATCGGCAATCTCCTGGTGATCCTTGGCTTGTTTTTCTGACATCAGACACATCCTTGCGTTGGTGGTACGAGGGGTTTGGCTTCATGAGTGCTCAGGCCCGATCAGCCGTCGGCGACGGCACGTTCAAGTGCCGCGATATCAATCTTTTGCATTGTCATCATTGCGGTTGCCGCGCGTGCGGCGATGGCCGGGTTCGGATCGCTCATCAGTTCAATCAGGCGGGTCGGGGTGATTTGCCAGAAAACGCCAAACCGGTCTTTCACCCAGCCGCAATCGCGTGGCTCCCCGCCGTCGGACAGGCAATCCCAGTAATAATCGACCTCTGCCTGATCCTTGCAGTCGACGACGAAGGAAACGGCTTCGGTAAATTTGAAGTCAGACGGAAAGTTAAGCGCGACAAACTGTTGACCGAAAAGTTCAAAGCGGATGGTCAGAATGCTGCCCTCCCGATCGGCGAAGGCAGAACTTCCGCGCATGGTTTCACCGACTTTGGCATCGGCAAACACCGAAACATAGAAATTCACGGCTTCTTCAGCGGTCTGATCAAACCATAAAAAAGGACTAATCTTCTGCATGGGGCATTCTCCTTGCCGGGCAGAACGGATTTAACGCGGTGACGATCAAAACGGGCGATTTATCAGAATTTTCTTGTTTTCCCATTTGACAAATACGTTGATATCAACATAATTTATCCATGTCAAAAAAAGATTTCAACCATAGCGATCAGATCGTCCCCTATGCCGATACCATAATGGTAAGGGACTCGTGCCTTTGCCTGCATGTCCGGCGTGCGGCACGCACCGTCGCAAGACGGTTTGATGACGCCTTTCGCCCCCTTGATCTGACAAGCGGACAATATTCGCTGTTGATGTCGTTAAACCGGCCATATCCGCCGCACATGAAAGATGTCGCCGACCTTCTGGCGATGGATCGCACCACCTTGACGGCCAATCTCAAACCGCTTGAACGGCGTGGACTGATTGAAATTACACCCGACCCCAAGGACAAGCGCGGCCGCCTGCTGGCTTTGACCAAGGACGGCTTACACCTTCTCAGTCGCGCCTTCCCGATCTGGCAGGAAACCCAACAACAGCTGGAAAATCAGGTCGCCGACACTGATCCAAAGCAGCTTCTGGCAGCGTTAATCAACCTGTCTCAGGAACCCGGCAACTAAGCCCGGCTTTGGCAAAGCCACGCGGGATCAGCCGATCTCAAGCCGGAATTTTTGAAAGCAGGCCCCGTCATGGGAAACCGTTCCTTCAAACACGGCACCAAGGCGCCTTAGCACCCCAAGCTTGGTGCGGGTC
This sequence comes from Thalassospira sp. A40-3, assembly GCF_015871485.1. NCBI lineage: Bacteria > Pseudomonadati > Pseudomonadota > Alphaproteobacteria > Rhodospirillales > Thalassospiraceae > Thalassospira > Thalassospira sp. A40-3. The sequence continues at coordinate 4,185,579 of NZ_CP065428.1, read as the reverse complement.
GGCGGCAACAGGAAGGTCAGCGACGAAATACGCGGATCGGATCGGGCAAACGCGAGCGCCTTGTGCGTGATCGCCATGCCAAGACCGAAGCATTCCGGGCGCAGCACCAGCCCATAATCCCAGTCATCGCCCTCTTTCTGGAACCCGCCCCAGCCGACATAGGTGCCATCATAAAAGATCGCCCAATGCCCCAGGCCATCGCGTTGCCAATAGGCTTTCTTAGCCACCATGAACCGGGCGACGTCATCCTGATCCCACGGACCGTTTAGTAACGGCATATGGTCCGCCATTCGCGGATCGGACATATGGGCAATCAGGGTTTCGGGCGCGATATCGTCAAGCGAACCAAACGAAATCGCATCGGATCGGGTTGTCATCAGGCAAGACCAAACTCAGGCAAAGAAAAAGGCGCAAGAACCATCGGTTCATAGCGCCCTTCATCGGCCACTTTGTCAATCAAGCCCACCGGCATCGGCCATCACATTTGCGATAGCGGCCTAGTCCGAGGATTCGTCATCCGTTTCGCGCGGCGGAAGGAATTCCTTGCGGCACGGCACGGCAACCTCATCAACCACGGTCCAGCCGAAATTACGGAACTTGCCGAAACTGGCCTTTTTCATGGTGATGCCGCTTTCCTTGTGCTTGCGCACTTCCTTGGGGTCTTCGCCCTCAATCCGTTCAGCGCGGACCCAGGCGCGTTCACGCATGGCTTTGGTAATGGTCGGTTCGGTCATCGGCTTTTCGCAATTCAATCTTCAAAAGGCGGCGATAGCATGTCTGGCGGCGTTTGTCGCAGGTAATCGAAGGATTTTCTGATCAATCACCGTCATGGGGCAGGTGGAAGGTGGTCTCGGTAAAGGATTCACGTTCTGACATGATCGCCATCCAGTCGCGCACCCGCACCGGGATATCAAACCGCCGGTCCGGCCAGCGGAAATCAATGTAATAAAGCGCAATCAGCACAGACCATGTACCAAGATGTGGCTCCTCGGTGCGAAGCGCCGGCAGGCCATCGAGGATCGCCTCGATGCCCGATGTAATCGCCTGCGCCTGTCGCTCCATTACGTCTTCGGAACGATCACCGTCTTCGCGTTGGGAGTCGGCATAAAGCCGGGCGGTTGCCGCCATCATGCCATCGGCCAAACCCTGCCATTTCAATGCACTGAGGCGGGCCGGGCCGCTTTCGGGGATCACACCCTTTGAAATGCCCTGGGATTTGGCAAGCTGATCAAGATAATCACAGATCACGGCCGATTCAAAAACCGCCATGCCGTCTTCAAGGATCAGGGTCGGCACTTTCGCAAGCGGGTTATGGGCACGCAGCGCCTCATCCGTCCACGGATCAATCAGGATCTCGCTGATCTGTTTTTCCAGACCCAACTCACGCAAGACAACGCGCACCTTGCGCGAAAAGGGTGAAGTCGGCGCGTAATAAAGCTGCATCATGATCCAAAGCCCCTTGCCATTGGCACATTTCCGTCGGCTACGCTTCGCGGTCAAACGCGCAAATCCGGCGTCCAGCCAATTCCTTCGAGATGCCATTTGGCATGCCAGTTGGTGTCTTTACGTAACAGTGTAAGGTAATTTCGCGCCGCACAATAGGTACCTTTGCGTTCCGGCAGCGGTTTTAACTCTGTCGGCCGACCCGGAAGCGGGTTCTCCCCGATCCATGCCAAAAGGCCTAAAACCCTGGCGAAGGTCGGGGGTGGTGCGGTGTGCGAAATGCCCGATGCCACCAGTTGATGGATGGTTTTACCCTTGGTTTCAAAGGTGCCCCGGGTTGCGACATGGATTTCCCCCGAAAGCAGGGTGATCTCATGGTCATGCTCGTTGGCGATTTCTTCGATCAGTTCAAGGAAACGGCACCATTCGCGCCGGTGCCAGCGGCTTTGCCACTGATCGCGCAGGTCATCCTCGTATTTCTGGGCACGGGGCGAAAGATGCAACACCATCTCGATCAATGACAATCGCGGCCCGATCACCGGCACGCTCGACATCAGGAGAATACGGTTGCCATCCGGCACGGTTTTGAGCATCTCGGGCAAATCGCGCCAGCCATGCGCCCCCATCACGTCATTTGGTGTCCGTTCGGATCGCAAATCGGGCGCAACAATACTGACCTCCGGAAAATCGGTGCGCCAGCCAAGGCTGATGCCCTCACGATCCCTGACCATATCGGGCAAATCATCGGGTGTGCAGCAAAGCTGCATCAGACAAAAGGCCTGTCTTGCGCAGTCAAACATGCCCTTGGCAACGGCACTGCCCTGAAACCACTTCTTGTGACTGCCCCAGCCATCAAAAATGTCATGGTCATCCCACATCATCAGCGACGGCACGCGCGCCAACATATGGCGGATCTGCGGTTGGCCATAAATCGCCAGATAATGATCAAGATAGAATTTCAAAACGGCGTCGCGCATGACATCGGAAAAGGCGGTCGCCAACCGTTCGCTTCGCCCGGCCTTGTCCCAGGCAATGATATCCTCGTCACATTCCCAGACGCCGTCAGCGTAAATCTGATCACCACCATGCAGCAAAAGCGAGAAGGGCTGCTTTGCGTGTTCTTTGCCCAAATCCGTCCAAAGCGCATTGCGGTCTTCAAGCGGCCGGTCCAGATCGCCGTCTTCCTGACCATTGCACGATACAAACCCGATGCGAAGATCACCCCCAAGATCGGTGCAAACCTCGTATGTTTTGTTTCCGAAACTATATGATGCGGACCGGTTTGACGGCAGTTCAAAATCAAACCGCCAATAGCTTCGGCCAAACAGGCTGGCAAGCTTTGACGGCGCAATGACATCACGGTCATTAGCCCGAAATTCCGGGATTTCTGCACCATCATCGGCGACCACAAGGGCGGCGATCTTTGCCGTCTTGGCATTAGCACCCCGGGCAAACAGGAACGGCCCATAAAGATCCTGATCGGTGATTTTTGTCGCCTCGGAGCTGGTCATGCGCTGTTACTACCTGCCAAAATGATGTGAACTTGACCCTTGAAACATACGTTTGATCGCCGCGTTAGTTCCAGCTTAGCGGAACCGGACGGCGACGGCATCGTCAAAGTCACACATCAGACCGACATAAAAAAGGCAAGCAGCATAAGGGACTTGTCGCTATCATCAACGGGTTAACCGCAAAAATTGGAGAAACCCAGTGACTGCACAGCGCCCCAAAGCCATTCCCACCGTCCAGGTCGATGACGATGCCGTCAAGGTGACCGAATGGCACTTCCCGCCCGGTTCTGAAACCGGTGATCATGTTCACGGCATGGATTATGTCGTTGTGCCAATGACGACCGGCACCCTGACCATTGTGAACGATGACGGCACAACGTTTCCGTCCGACATGACCGCCGGGAAATCCTATGCCCGCAAGACCGGCGTGTCCCATAACGTGATCAACAACAATGACTTTGCCATCACCTTTGTCGAGGTCGAGGTCAAGGCGCGCTGATCAAAGCCCGCCTCAAGCCCCACAAAATCACCCAACAAAAAGGGCAGGTGATGATCACCTGCCCGATTTCGTTTTAGCGATATGGGGATGGCCTAGCCAAGCCGCGTTTCAATCGCATCCCAGATCAGGCTTTCCAGTTTGGAGCCGTCAAAGCGGTTGATCTCCTGAAGACCGGTCGGCGAGGTGACGTTGATTTCCGTCATGTAATCGCCGATCACGTCAATCCCGACAAAGATCAGATCGCGCTTCTTAAGCTCCGGCCCGATGCGATCGCAAATCTCGCGTTCGCGCGGGGTCAGCATCGATTTCTCGGCCACACCGCCGACATGCATGTTCGAACGTGCCTCACCCTCGGCCGGAACGCGGTTGATCGCGCCCACCGGTTCGCCATCAACCAGAATGATGCGTTTGTCACCCTTGCGCACATCGGGCAAATAGGCCTGTACCATCAGCGGTTCACGCGACTGGGCGGCAAACAGTTCCAGCAGCGAATTCAGGTTCTCGTCACCGGGTTTGAGGTGGAATACACCCGCCCCGCCATTGCCAAACAGCGGCTTGACGATGATGTCCTTGAATTCTTCGCGGAATTCCTTGATGCGGGCTGCCGACCGCGTGATCAGGGTCGGCGGCATCAGATCAGGAAATTCGGTGACAAAGATCTTTTCCGGCGCATTGCGGACATGGCCCGGATGGTTGACCACAAAGGTTTCCGGGTGGATAGATTCAAGCAAATGGCTTGCGGTGATATAGTTCATGTCAAACGGCGGGTCCTGACGCATCAGGATCACATCGGTTTCGCGCGCCAGATCAATCACCCGTGCTTCGCCCAGATCATGGTGGTTGCCATGTTCGTAGCGCAACGTCATCGGGCGGACTTCCGCCTTGATCCGGCCCCGGTCATAGAACATGTCATCGGGATGATAGTGCAAAAGGTCATATCCCCGCGCCTGGGCTTCAAGGCCCATGACAAAGGTCGAATCCCCCTTGATATCGATGCTCTCGATCGGGTCCATCTGGATGGCGACGATACGGCTCATTAAACGTGTTCTCCTGCTTGCCGGTGGTCAAATGACCTGCAATTAAGGCTCAAAACGGCCAATTAAGGTCATTTGCGGGCATGGCTTGACCCGGCTGGCCTTCCCGGCCAAATGATGCGATATGTTACTCGCAGTGAGTGGTTACTATTTGGCACGATTTTTATCATCCGCCATTCACCTTCTGCAATCGCCATGATTGCGATCAACGAATTGTTACGAACACCGGTAAGACACATGACCCGTTTGACCCAAGAACCGAAGACTCGCTGGAAATTGTTTGGCAAGAAAGGCCGCGCCGTTCTTGCGGCAAGTGTCATTGCGTCCGCCATCGGTCTTGGTGCCGTCACCAGTCTGACCCTGTTGCCAAGCACAGCCCACGCGCAAGCAAGCGATCAGATCACGCCTGAGATGATCGAAAAAATCGAAAACTATCTGGCCGGGATCACGACGCTCAAGGCCGAGTTCGTTCAGATTTCATCGGATGGCGGTGCGGCCGAAGGCGATCTTTATATGGAACGCCCGGGCAAGATGCGGTTTGAATATAATCCGCCAGCCCAGATCCTGCTGGTCTCGACCGGTCATGATTTCATCTATTATGACAAGGAAATCAACGCACCGACCTATTTCGACATTGATGAAACCCCGGCCGGGATCATCCTGGCGGAAAACATCTCGCTGACCGACAAGGTCAAGATTGTCGATTATCGTCGCACGGCCGAAACTGTGCGCGTTGAGCTGGTGCGCAAATCCGATCCGGGTGCCGGAAGTGTAACCCTGGTGTTTACCGAAAAGCCGATGCAACTGCGTCAGTGGAGCGTCAAGGACCCGACCGGGGTCGAGACCACGGTCACCCTGTTCAATACCGAAGAGGGCATGCAGCTTGACCCGGAACTGTTCAAATTTGAACGCATCTGGCCAAATCAGCGCAACTAGCCCAAAAAAATTTCCCAGCCGATTTTGATGTCTTTGAACCGCCCGTAAACCGGTGCCGGATCAAGAATATTTTCTGATTCAACTGCTTGGCCAAGTGGTGAATGTAATTGTGATTTCGTAACGAAATCACCGCGGATTGGAATCAGCGAAAAGTTTCAAAATTTGTCGGCTTTTTCGGGCCCAAACCCATGGCATGGACGCCCTGTGCTTCCTATATGTGAGTCTGTCACAAGGTTCCCCTAAACGACGGGAACCCGGTGTGAGGAAAAGGTCTCCCCTACCTTTCCTCACGCTCCAGATTATCGGAGCGCTGGCGTCCGGTTCTCCCCCCTGGCCGGACGCCTTTTTTTTGCCTGATGCCTGCGATAGATGTCGCATTCTTGGGAAATCTGCAAAGCCACCCCCTGATTTCACAGGCTGTTAATTTTAATTGCCTACTAAACTGATGCATGATTCCCTTGCGGATATATTCCGCACACTCGACACATGACAGGACAGGACCGACATCTTCCATGATCAATGACTTTCTGAAATCCGTTGCGCAGTTTTCCGACCCGCGTTTTCGCAAAGTTGTGCTGATCGGTGTTGCCGGTGCGCTGGCAACCATTGTCGGGTTGTGGGTCCTGATCTGGTTCGGCCTGAATTCCATCACCTTCTTTACCGATGGTGGCTGGCTTGAAACCGCCGTGGACTGGCTTCTGGGCATCGGTCTGACCCTTCTTGTGCTGTTGCTGTTTCCCGCCGCCACGGTCCTGATCTCGAGCCTTCTGCTCGATCAGATTGCCGACGCGGTCGAAGACAAGCACTATCCGACCCTGCCCGATACCCGTCCGCAGCCGATTATTGATGCGCTGATCAGCGGTCTTAAATTCGCCCTGACGGCTTTGGCGCTTAACATTTTGATTTTGCCGCTTCTTCTGGCCGGCCCGCTCTATGTCATCGCGTTTTACGGGATGAATGGCTATCTTTTGTCGCGTGAATATTTTGAACTGGTTGCCGCACGCCGCTATGATGCGCGGACGGTTGAGGCCATTCGCAAAAGTCGCCAGAAAAAGCTTTGGATTGCCGGGGTCGGTTTGACCTTCCTGATGACCATTCCCTTGGTCAATCTGGTCGCACCGATCATCGCCACCGCCTTTATGGTCCACTATTCTGTGCGTCTTGGCACCTATGTGCCCGAGACTGCCTGACCGGTAACCGCAAGGCCGATACACCTAGACCAACACCGAAACTGCAACTCTAAGGATCTGGTCATCCCATGTTTGGAAAGAAAAAAGCCAACAAAACAGTCGACAGAAGTGCGACTTCGTCAGATACATCTCGCCTGGATGGATCAGACAAGCTTTCCGGGACGATGACCTCGGCCTCTGATGCTGCATCTGACAAAGCCAGCGAAACCCGCACGTTCGAAAAAACAGAAAAACGAACAGAGCCGCGGCTCTTCACCCAACCGCGCACAAAGGATGAACCGCAAATGTCCAGCAAACCGCACTCCACCAACTTCCGCCCGGAAATCCCGAAGCGCCCGCTTGAAATCCCGACCCGCGGCAGTTCCGGTCGCCCGGGAGGATCGGGTAGCCACTCCTCCGAGGGCAAGAAACTGACAGTTGGTCGCGACATCACGCTTAAAGGTGAAATCGGTTCCTGTGACGTTCTGGTCGTCGAAGGCGTTGTCGAAGCCCAGATCAAGGAATGCTCGCGCCTCGAAGTTTCCGATGGCGGCAGCTTCATCGGTTCTGCCCAGGTGGATGAGGCCGAAATCAGCGGCAAGTTCGAAGGTGAACTGACGGCTGGCCGTGTGGTTGTCGTCCATTCGGCTGAAATCAGCGGCAAAATCACCTATGGTGCGCTTCAGATCGAAAATGGTGCACGCATCAAGGGCGAGCTGGAATATGTCGAAGGCGCTGACACCGGTATAAGCCGCGGCGGCAGCACCGGCGCAATCACCATCCCGCGCAAATCTGACGATTCCTGATTTTTAGCGCGCATGATTGCCCTGACCCAAACCTCACCCCGAACAGACGTCACCCGTCCATTCGGGGTGATTTTGCTTCTGGCGCTCATTGCCATGGGTCTTTCGGCCTGTGGTGGCGGGTCGTCAGTGCCACCGGGTTCGACAAACACCAATTACGGCGAGCTTAATACCAAGGGCAACGTCACCACGACCCAGCCCGAAGCCCGCAGGCGGCCGGAAAATTCAAAATCACGTACCACCACCGCCGCCATCCCGTTCAAGCCGGTGCCCAACGCATCGCTCAAGGGGCTGTCAGAACCGGAAGTCGAAGCCAAAATCGGCGAACCGGAAATGATCCGCGGCGAAGGTGACATCCGCGTCTGGCAATACAGATCCGATCAATGTTCGTTTGATGCCTTCTTTGCCCCGGCAACCGAAGGCGCTCCCCGTGAACTCCGTCACATGCTGGCGCGCATGCGGCGCGGAAATCAGCCGATCACGGTTCAGGATTGCCTCGATCAGGTGGTCAAAAAGAATCTCGCTCGCGGCTGACACCTGTCGATCAATTTTAGTGTTGTGACAACGGTTTACCGGTAATCCAGCCAAAAAAGGCATCACCAGCCATGGCTGACATCCGGCGCCATCCACAGAATAATTTGTAAAATTTGCCTGTTGGCACCCGGTTGGACGCATTCCTTGGTTTAATCTTTACCTTTTGGCGGCAATCTCGGAAAACGAACCTCATAAATTTGCCATATCCTTTGGATTTTATGCGTCCTAACGTGGTCCGGTCGGACCGATCCCGAAACTTCAGACACGATACGCGACCTCATGAAAAAACACGCCCATCGTCTCGTCAGAAATTCGTTTGCCGCCGCTTTTGGCGCGGTTGCCTGTCTACTTGCGCTTGGTTTTGCGACCAACGTGGCACAGGCCCAGAACTCCCCGCAGCTGATTGATGTTTACGGCAAGTGGGAAGCCTATACCTATTCCGAGGATGGCCAGAAAGTCTGCTATATGGGCAGCCAGCCGACCTCGGCCAAAGGCGATTACACCCAGCGTGGCAAAATCTATGTCATGGTCACCCATCGCCCGGCACTCAAGCTGCTTAATGAAGTCAGCTTCATCACCGGCTATACCTACAAGTCGGGCAGCGAGGTCGATCTTCGAATCGATTCCAAAAGTTTCAAGCTGTTCACCCATGATGACTCCGCCTGGGCGGTAAACAGCGAAGAAGACCGCAAACTGGTCAGCGCGATGAAAGCCGGATCGACCATGGTTGTGGTTGGTTATTCGTCACGCGATACCAAGACCACCGATACCTATTCGCTGTCGGGCTTTACCAACGCCTATAACGCGATTTCAAAGGCCTGCAACACCAAGCCGGTCAACTGATCATACCAGATCAAACCGGTTGGTGGGGCCGTCACAGACTGCTTTGCAACCGCGATTGCAGTGCTGTGATAGCTGCAATGTGAAATTTATCGTTTCTAAATCGACCCGGCCCCGCTATATGCGGGGCCAAGTATTTATGCGCCCAAGCCATCTGGCATTTTTTCTGGTATAGTCCGCCGCATCGGAAAACCCGAAATGCCGCACGTAAACGGCCTGACGACGCAATAACCAGACCACCAGACAAAGAGAGAGCCCGGGATGACCGACGTCCTGACCGAAAACGCACCCCAGACCAATGCCCCTGCCAAGCAGGATGGGCCGTCGCTGTCCGACTTCGTTTCGCGCGCCGCCAATGGGCAGGCTGCCGACGGGCGTCGTGATCTGGTCGGCATCACCCGCGAAGAACTGACCGAACTCATGGCTGGCATGGGCGAAAGCAAGTTCCGCGTCAAACAGCTTTGGAACTGGATCTATAACCGCGGTGTCACCGACATCGAGGACATGACCAACATTTCCAAAAAGCTGCGCGATCGCCTGGCTCAGGATTTCTATGTCGGGCGTCCGGTTCTGACAGCAGATCAGAAAAGCACTGACGACACCCACAAATGGCTGATGAAGTTCCATGACGGCAACGAGGCCGAGACGGTCTATATCCCCGATCGCAACGAAGATCGCGGCGCTGTCTGCATTTCATCTCAGGTGGGCTGTACGCTGACCTGCAAATTCTGCCACACCGGTACCCAGCTTCTGGTGCGTAACCTGACACCGGGTGAAATCGTCAGCCAGTTCATGGTCGCACGCGATAGCTACGGCGAATGGCCGACCCCGGCCAATGGCATCCGCCGCCTGTCCAACATCGTCATGATGGGCATGGGAGAGCCGCTGTTTAACTATGAAAACGTTCGCGATGCCCTGCGCATTGCCATGGACGGCGAAGGTATTTCGATCTCGCGCCGCCGGATCACGCTTTCGACCTCGGGCGTGGTACCGGAAATCGTGCGCTGTGGCGAAGACCTTGGCGTTGGTCTGGCGATCTCGCTGCATGCGCCTGATGATGATCTGCGCAACGAAATCATGCCGATCAACAAGAAATACCCGCTCAAAGAACTGATGGATGCGTGTCGGAACTATCCGGGCATGTCCAATGCCCGTCCGATCACCATGGAATATGTCATGCTGAAAGGCGTGAACGACAAACCGGAACATGCGCGCGCGCTGGCCAAGCTGGTCAAAGGCGTTCACTGCAAGTTCAACCTGATCCCGTTCAACAAATGGCCGGGTTCGGATTACGAATGCACGCCGACCAACGATATCAAGAAGTTCGCGCAAATCCTGCTTGATAACGGCTACGAAGCGCCGATCCGCTGGCCGCGCGGCCGTGATATTCTGGCCGCCTGTGGTCAGCTCAAATCCGAAAGCCAGCGTCAGCGCAAATCACGCGTTGGTGGCAACGGTGACGCAGGTGGTTGCGGCAAATCGGATGCCGGCAATGAAGGCATCGTTGCCGCACAGTAAGTCAGGCACCAACGACGTCCCAAAATCGATCAACACCGGATGGCCTTGCCGTCCGGTGTTTTTCTTTGCGCTGTCCCTGTTTCAGGTCCCTGCGCCGAAATGTCCAAAAAACGAAATTTAGATCGCCTCTTTGATCTTGGTCGGTATTTTGATCTTAATTATAAGATCATTTGACGTGATCTAGTTCAGATCCAGCGTAATTCCGGCTTCTTGTCCGATCCCTTGTCAGGCGTATGGATGTCATCAACATTGACGCTTATGGCAAGAATACCGCCAAGGCCGCCTTCGGTCATTTCCGACAATCGAATGCCGATCCAGTCCTGATCAAGGCCGCGGACATAGGTGTCGCGTGCGGCCAGATCAGTAAAATCAATGGTGATGGCATGGGTAAATCCCTGACTAAGGCCGCTTCCGGTCATCTTTGGTCCGCCGCTAAAGGCCAATGCGCCCGGCACTGAAAAGGCAACTTTTTCAAGTTCGCCGATCATGGTGTCGATGTCGCTTTGCGCGATATGGCTTGGGATCTGTAGCAACACAATATGACGGATCATGAAGTGCCCCCTGTCTGAGCATCCGCATCCTGCCAGTTTGCCGGATCGATGCTGTTGGGCAACAGGACATATTTGCGGCCCTGCCGGTTCATGTGGCCGGCATAAAGGGCCGCGTCCTCGCCCGGGCCAAAGAAGATGTCACCGCGCACCGGCCCGCGAATGGCCCCACCGGTATCCTGGGCCACCATCAGGCGGCGGAATGTACGGTCGGCATTCATCGGATCGCTGGTTTCAAGCCAGACCGGCACCCCCATGGCGTGGAACCTGCGATCCACCGCCAATGACCGGCCCGGTTCCAACGGCACGCCCTGTGATCCCAGCGGGCCTGCTTCGGGGTCGTTCGGATCAACCTTCAGCGGCTGGAAAAACACGTAAGATGCGTTGGTATTCATCACCGCATCGGCTTCGCCCGGATTGTCATGCAGCCATTTGCGGATCGACTGCAGCGATACGGTTTCGCGCGTCAGCACCCCGCGCGCAATCAATTCCCGCCCGATGGCAAAATAAGGATGGCCGTTGGTCGCGGCATAGCCCACCCGAAGCACACTTTCATCGGGCAGTACTACCCGACCAGACCCCTGAATTTGCAGGAAAAAGGCATCCACCGCATCATCGACCCACACCAGTTCAAGATCGCGGTCCGATAACGCCCCTTCCTCGATCGCTTCGCGGTCGTAATAGGGTTTGATGGCATCACCCACGATCCGCCCGACCAGCTTGGTGCCTTTCAGATCCTCGCGGAAATCGCCAAGATCGATCGAGACCATGTCATTGGGCTTAAGATAAAGCGGCGTCTGATATGCCCCGCCACGGGTCAGCTGGCCTTGCAATTCCGGCTCGTAATAGCCGGTAAAAAGGCCCTCGGCCGTATCGCGATTGGCACTGAGATAGGGTCTGAAACCGCTTTCAAAGAACGCACGCGCGTCTTCCTTGCGAAGGCTCTCAACATCAAGGGAAACCGCGGTTTCGCAACGATCGCGCCACTGGCCGATGGTCCCCATGCGCGGATCAGGCCCGACGGGTTTGTCATCACTGCGTCTTAGCATCGCCTGGCACGACCGGGCAAAGGCCCGCACAGTGCCGCGCATATCATCGGTCTGCCAGCCATCAAGATCGGCGAAAGTCGCCGGACGCAGGGTCAGTTTGTCTTCCACCTCGGCAGGGGGTTCGATCTGTCCGGTGATTTGTGGCCAAAACATCCAGATCAGGGCGGCAGCCGCACCGACCAGCACAGAAACAAGGGACAGGCTGCGCGATAAAACCAGTCGTCTTTTCAAGATGGAAACCCGTAATTAGCCAATTCGAACGTCACCGTTTTTGCAACGGTTCTACGAAAACCCGATTTTGCCCCTGACATGCTTAACAAGCCGATAATTGCGCGGGCTCGTTACCATGCGGACATGAAAAAAGGCGACCCGGTTTATCGGATCGCCTTTGATATGTTTGGTCTTTGCGAAACCCGCGTTAATCGGCGGTTTCTTCTTCCGGGGTTTCGGTCGCAACCAGCTGCCAGTTCGGATCGCGGCTTTCGATGTTGCGCGCGAATGTCCAAAGGTCTTCGGCCTCGACCACCTTGTTGGGGTCGCCATCCACAACATCGCCCTCGGCATTGCGAATGACCGAGACTTCCTCGGACACGAACTTGACCGTGACATAGGCGGTGCGGCCTTCAAGGCTGGCGTCATGGATGGACGCGCTCTTGATACCGACCAGGGTGGTTTCCTCGTGCTCGCCCTTTTCAGCGCGGGCATCGATTGCAGCGGCAAAGTTCTTGTAAACCTCGGCCGAAAGCAACGGGTTCAGGCCATCCTTGTCGCCCTTGGCAAAGTATTCGACGATCATTTCGAACGCCATGCGCGCGCCATTCAGGAAGTCCTGCTGGGTGAAGTTCGGATCGTGCTTCTGGATCTCCTGCAGGGTTGCAAACGTGCCCGAAGGAACATCTGCCGCATCCTGATCGTTACCGGAGTCCGGCAGGCGATAAACATTATCGGTCTGAGCTGCGGCGTCTTTCTGGCCTTCATTGTCATGAGTCTGACGGCCAAAGATATCGGACGGCCCCTGCTTTTCATTGCCGGTGCGACGGCCAAGCACGCCACGCAAACGCAGCACAAGGAAAACCGCAATCAGAGCGAATAAGAATATATCGAAATACTGCAAGACGGTCTCGTGATCCTAATGGTTTCAAACTGGTTGTCTGTATATCACAACCGTGGTGGAGAGATGGTATGAACTTAACCAAATGCAAGGGCAACTGCCGATTACCCGGCAAGATGTGATCATCTTCACCCTTCACCGATGCGATATGCGCCGGGGCAAGGCCAAGATGACGATCTGCCGCATTTTTGTCGCGTTGTCACATTAGCGTTCCCACCAACTAACCAACGAACTTAAGTGTGCAGATTAATGAGAAATCGCTGAAAACCAAGTTGTTTTCTGCAATAGTTTCAGCAAGACATCAGCTTTGGCCGTAAAATGCATGTGATAATACGACATTTGCGGCGCATACAGGCAATCGATCGCCAGTAAACGGAGAAACAATGGGCTTTTACTTTCTCGCGATATTCGTCGCCATGCCAATCATCGAAATCGCGGTCTTCATTCAGGCCGGCGAACTGATCGGGCTATGGCCGACCATTGGCGTGGTTGTTCTAACAGCCATCATCGGCACGTCCCTGATGCGTGCCCAGGGGTTGCAAACCCTGGCCAAGGCACAAAGCCAGATGGATCAGGGCGAAATGCCCATTGGCGCCCTGTTTGACGGCATTTGCATTCTGATCGCTGGTGTCTTGTTGCTGACGCCTGGCTTTGTCACAGATACCTTTGGCTTCCTGTTGCTTGTCCCGCCGCTGCGCCAGCTGATCGGGGCCAAGGTCATCATGAAGCTGGTCCAGTCGGGCAATATCCGGACAAACTTCCGCGGTGCGACCTATTCCAGCGGTGCGCAAGGCGGACCAAACGGGCGCGGACCGAATGGACCCGGCGGACATGGCACCGGTGGACCTAGCGGAACACGGCCGCGCGGTGCCGGGCCGATCATTGATGGCGATTTCGAAGATGTCAGCCCGAACGATCCGTCAAACGACACCGATAGCAGCAACGATCCGGGCGACAATCCCGAAACACCGCGCAATCTGCCCCCGCGTGACGAGACGCGCTGAATTCATCCGAAAATCACAAAATCAGAAGGTTGGCCGACACCCCCGGTCAGCCTTCTTTGATTCAAAGGCCTTTGGCAAGAATCAGGACAACCAAACCCCCGGAAACGCGGGCTTTGATAAGGGCTTTGACCCGCTCTGATTGGCTTGCCCGTGCAGGCCAGACGTGCTAGGCCAACAAGTCCAATTTATCTGCCGCAACGGGGCGGCGTCAGTAATAAGCATTTCAGCCAAGGCAAAGCCTTCAAGCCGAAAGCTTTTTTCTGATCAAGACGAAATGACCTCTAAGGGAGCTAGACTTTAATGGCCGAGAATACCACCGGTGCAGAAGGCGCAGCAGAACAGAAGCAGCAGCCGGCCGCAAATCCGATCACGATCCACACCCAGTACATCAAGGATCTGTCGTTCGAAAACCCGAACGCGCCGGAAAGCGTTGCCCTGCAGCAGCAGCCGAAAATCAATATCGATGTTGATGTTGAGGCCCGCACCACCCAGGACCAGAAACTTCACGAAGTCACCATCAAGATCAACGTCAAAGCCGACGTTGGCGACAAGGTGGCCTTCATTGCCGAACTGCAGTATGGCTGCGTTGTGACGCTGAATGTTTCTGACGAACACCGCCTGCCGGTTCTGATGATCGAAGTTCCGCGACTGTTGTTCCCGTATGTCCGCAAGATCGTCGCAGACCTGACCGCAGATGGTGGCTTCCCGCCGCTGATGATGCAGCAGATTGATTTTGCTGATCTTTTCCGCAAGAAATTCGCATCCAAGATGGAAGGTCAGCCGGCTGGCAACGCCTGATTGACCCCATCCATCGGCTTTTGGTTCGATACCAAAACGATGACACAATAAAGGCCGCCAGTTTGGCGGCCTTTTTATTTTAAAATCGAAACGTTTTTACTGATGGGCCGTCAAACAGATCCGATCAGAAGGGACGGGCGATCACCATGAAGACGACAATGATCATCAGGATCGTCGGTACTTCATTGAAAATACGATAGAATTTCTGCGATTTCATATTGGCATCCGCCTCGAACGCCCGGCGGTAACGCGCCATCATCATGTGCGCGATGGTCATCAGAACCACACACAGCAGTTTGACGTGGAACCAGCCTTCGGTCATGACACCGGCTGCATGGATCAGATAGCCGCCAAAAATCCAGGTCGCGATCATTGCCGGGTTCATGATGGCGCGCAAAAGACGGCGCTCCATCACCTTGAACTTCTCGCTGGCTTCCGAGCCCGGAGCGACTTCGCAGTGATAGACATAAAGCCTTGGCAGATAAAGAAGACCCGCCATCCAGGCGATCACGCTAATGACATGCAGGGATTTGATAATGCTGTAGCTATCCATCTCTCTCTTCTCTGGATGTGACGGTCAGGGTCGGCAGGTTAAAGCCCGCGCAAGCGGGAATTTTTTGAATTTTTCCGACCATAACAGCAATCAGGCCGATCCAAAAACAGAACCGGCCCGATTGGCGTTATAACTGTGATCTAAAGCGCGTCGCGCTTTAGGCCAATTCAGGCCCCGGCAGGTTTCAGCGAGGGCTGCTTGGCGACCGCACAGGAATGTTCATCCGGGCACCACCAGCCGCGCGTTTCGACCGTGTAGTCATCCGGGCCTTTTTCATCGAGCTCGTCTTGAGTTTGTTTTACAACCGAAACAAGTCCGGCAATAAACTTCGGATGGGAACAGACCGTGCGCACGCGCTCATAAATCGGCACGTGTTTTTCATGCGCCAGTTCACCATATTCGATATCAAGCTCGACCAGGGTTTCCGAATGCTCGGTGACAAAGGCAATCGGCACCACGACGATGCCCTTGTTTTCCTTGCCAGCACGCGCGATCTCGTCCTCGGTCGATGGGCCAATCCATTCCATCGGGCCGACCCGGCTTTGATAACAAACGTTCCAGTCCAATCCTTTGATCGCCATTTTCTCGACCACGGCGGCCGATGTTTTCTCGATCTGCGACTGATAGGGATCACCGCGCTTGGTAATCACGGCTTTGGGCACACCATGGGCGGAAAACAGGATGCGCGGCTTATCAATGCCAAGTTCGGTGGCCTTGGCCAGGGCGCGCTCGTAGCCCGCCTTGATCATCTCGGCCGATGCTTCGACAAAGCCCGGATTGGTCGGATAGCAGCATGCGGTTTTGATCGGGGATGTCAGGCCAACCTTGGCACAGGCCCGTTTCCAGTCCTTGACCGACGATCCGCTGGTGGTGGTTGAAAACTGCGGATAAAGCGGAAGCAGGATCTGTTCATCCGCGCCCCATGCCTTGACCTCGGCCGCGGTATCATCGGCAAACGGTTTCCAATAGCGCATGGCGATAAAGCAACGGTTTTCATAGCCGTCATCTTCGGCATTCAGTGCAATCTGAAGCGCATCTGCCTGCTCCTGGGTCAGTTCCAGAAGCGGCGATTTGCCGCCGATATGATCATAAATCTCGCGCGCGATCGGTGCGCGGCGACGTGAAATCAGCTTTGCCAGCAAAAAGCGGAACGGATTGGGCAGGCTGATGATCGCCGGATCGTTAAACAGGTTGAACAGAAACGGCTCAACAGCTGCCGGACTGTCCGGCCCCCCCAGATTGAAAAGAACAATGGCGCGTTTCTTGCGCGTCGTCTCGGACATTTGGTTATCCTTCATGTCAGATCGTGTCTGGACCGGTTCCCGACAAACCGGGAATGATGTAAACCCGTCGCGCTCCGGCGCCTATTTTGGTCAAACCGGACCCAAGCGCAACAGGCAACGCCCATCATACGCATTGAATTTTTCAATCGATTTGATTGATTTCAAAAATCACAAAATAAAATGCAGCAATTGCCGACATTTACCCTTTGTAATCCCGAATGAAGTTCACCAGCTGGCCAACATGTTCCGGCGGGGTTTCCGGCGTGATGCCATGGCCAAGGTTAAAGATGAACGGCCCCTTGCCCAGCGTATCAAGGATGCGTTTGGTTTCATCAAACATCGGATCGCCACCGGTGATCAGCAACATCGGATCCAGATTGCCCTGCACGGGCCCCAGTTTCTGAAGGTTTTCCGCCACCCAGTCGAGTTTCACCCCACTATCAAGGCCCACCGCGGTCACACCGGTTTTCTGTTTGAAATCAACCAGATGCAAGCCACAGCCGCGCGGGAAGCCGATTATCGGCAGATCCGGGTGGACGGCGCGCAAATTGGCAACGATCTGTTTGGTCGGCTCGATCACCCAGCGATTAAAGCCGGTCTCGGACAGAACCCCGCCCCAGGTTTCAAACAGCTGAATGCATTCTGCGCCAGCCTCAACCTGTTTCAGCAAATATTGCGTGGTTGCCTCGACCAGAATGTCGATCAGTTTGGCAAAGCCATCGGGATCGCCATAGGCAAAGCGGCGGATATTCGGGAAGTCCTTGGAACCCTTGCCCTCGACCATGTAGGTCGCAACGGTCCAGGGCGCACCGGCAAAGCCGATCAGTGCTGTGCTCGATGGAATGGCGTGTGAAAGCTTTGAAACCGTCTCATAGATCGGACCAAGCGTGTCATGAATGCCTTCAACTGAAAGCTTGCCCAGGCCTGAAGCATCGCGGATGGCCTCAAGCTGTGGACCTTCTCCCTGCTTGAAGGCCAAATGCTGTCCAAGTGCCTGCGGTATAACGAGGATATCGGAGAACAATATTGCCGCATCGAAGTCAAAGCGCCGCAGCGGCTGCAACGTAACTTCGCAAGCAAGATCAGGATTATAGCAAAGATCAAGGAAAGAGCCTGCTTCTGCGCGGGTTGCGCGGTATTCTGGCAAATAGCGGCCAGCTTGGCGCATCAGCCAGATCGGCGGTACCGGAAGAGTTTCACCGGCAAGGGCACGCAAGAAGGTCTTTTGGGTGTTAGGCATCTGGTTTCCTGTTTCTCTGTCCCGATCGCTTTTTTGATCTTTGGCCTGACACATGGCGTTCGGCCACCTGTCAGAACCGGCTTTGTTATTTCGTGAAATGTGCCCTGGGGCCTTTGCCAAGACGTTTTCCACGTTCTGCCTAACAAAACCTTATTTAATAAAAAAGGATGTTGTTTGTGAGTGGTTCCCTGTGGATAACAGGGATTAAATTTCACGCACAGTTTATTCACATTCCGACTCGGGAAAAATGATTCATCTCAACCGGCCTTGGGGAAAACTGTGTACGACTCCGAACGACTCCCGGACTCTGCCTTGGGAAAAGACGTTTTTGAATAATGGGGATAAGGTGAATAAGTCTGGTTTTTGCATTCTTATCCCTGTTATTACGGGAAAAATTTGGCACTTATCCCGCTCGGGACAGAGCACTTGAGAAACTTTGTATGAGCGGGAGGATAATTCCTGTGGAAAAAATCGGACCGGAGTCGCACCCGTTATCCACATTTATCCACAGGGCCGACTCCGATCCGCTAACTTCGGGTTGCGATAAAACTCTTATCCATCCGGTTAGTGATCGGTATTTTGAACAGCCGTAACGTTGTTTGAATAAAGTTAGAAAAATCGTTTGGTCGGCAAAAAGTGGATAAGATTCCTCTTGGTGATCAAAAATTGACCAAAGAAACGGACAGGCATGGTCGGGACGGACAAAATTTTCCATCTTCATCTGGTCTCGGACTCAACCGGCGAGACGGTCGATGGCATTGCGCGCGCCTGTGTTGCGCAATTTCCCGATGTGCGTGCCCATGAACATGTCTGGTCACTGATCCGGACCGATGCCCAGCTGGCGCGTGTCTTGGCCGATATCGAACGCAATCCCGGCATCGTTCTTTACACCGTCTTTGACAGCGACATCCGCCGCAAGCTCGAAGAAGGCTGTCGCCGCCTGCAGGTCCCGCACAGCCACGTGCTTGATAATACGGTGACCATGATGGCCGGTTATCTGGGGCAGCAATCGCACGGCCGGACCGGTGCGCTCCATAAAATGGACGAGGAATATTTCAACCGGATCGAGGCGATCGATTACACCTTGACCCATGATGACGGGCAATCGGGCTGGGATCTGGAAGACGCCGATGTGGTGATTGTTGGTGTCTCGCGCACGTCCAAAACCCCGACATCGGTTTATCTGGCCAATCGCGGCATCAAGACTGCCAATATTCCCTTTGTACCGGGCTGCCCGTTGCCGCCGGAACTTGATCAGCTCAAAAAACCGCTGGTGGTTGGCCTGATCAAGGATGTTGATCAGCTGGTCTCGATCCGTAAAAACCGCCTGCGCCAGATCGAACGCGGCGAGGGCGGCGATTACGTTGATCCGGTCGCAGTCCGTGATGAGGTTCATCAGGCACGGCGATACTTTACCGAACGCGGCTGGAAGATCATTAATGTGACCCGCCGATCCATCGAAGAAACCGCCGCCATCATTTTATCGACCATGTATGACCGCCGCGGTCATTAAGCTGCACCAACAGGATAAACATATGCCCAGCACCCATCGTCTTATTCTCGCATCCAGCAGCAAGGCCCGCCATGCCATGCTGACCAATGCTGGTGTCAATTGCGAAGCCGTCGCCTCGATGATTGACGAGGATGGCTATAAACAGGCGATGAAGGCCGAGGGTGCGACGGCGGCCGAGGCCGCGGAAACCCTGGCCGAAATGAAGGCGCTGCGCATGTATCGCCAGCAACCCGATGCGATTGTGATTGCCGCTGATCAGATGCTGGAATGCAATGGCATCTGGTTTGACAAGCCGATGGACCGTGACAATACCCGGGCACAGCTTCTGGCTCTGCGGGGCAAAAGTCACAAGCTGGTCTCGGCCGCTGTTATATATAAGGAAGGCTCGCGCATCTGGGGCACGATTGATACCGCCCATCTGACCGTGCGCAACTTCACCGATGAATGGCTCGAAGAATATCTCGATGCCGCCGGCGAAGAGATTTATCACTGTGTGGGCGGCTATCAGCTTGAAGGCCTCGGTGCGCAGCTGTTTACCGAGGTGCGCGGCGATTACTTCACCGTTCTGGGCATGCCGCTTTTGCCGCTGATTGGCTTCTTGCGCGATCACGGTGTTCTAAAGGCATAATCACAAAAACGCATCAAAACCTCATCTGGCAGGAAACAGCACGCAATGACCTCGCGAAATCCTTATCGCACCCTATCGGGCACATCGCGCCTTGCCGGCGTGATGGGCTGGCCGGTATCGCATTCGAAATCGCCGCGCCTGCATGGCTATTGGCTGGCGAAATACGGCATTGATGGCTGTTATATGCCACTGCCCGTGGAGCCGGAAAACTTTCAGGCCGCCTTGATTTCCTTGCGCAATCTGGGATTTTCCGGGGTCAATGTCACCATTCCGCAAAAGGAAATGGCGATGCCCGAATGTGATGAACTGTCCGATCGCGCGCGTCGCATCGGGGCGGTCAATACCGTGACCTTTGCCAAGGATGGTCGTCTTTTGGGCGATAATACCGACGGGTTTGGCTTCCTTGAAAACCTGCGCCAGGAAGCACCTGATATCGCCTTTGCCAGCGGTCCGGCGGTGGTGCTGGGGGCAGGCGGGGCGTGCCGTGCGGTTTTGGTCGCCTTGCTTGATGAAGGCTGCCCGGAAATTCGTCTGGCCAACCGGACCCGCAAACGCGCCGAAGACGTCGCGGACGAAATCAAGGACCCGCGGATCAAGGTGATTGACTGGCCGGTTGCACCTGATGCCCTTGAGGACGCGTCGCTTGTCGTCAATACCACAAGCCTTGGCATGGTCGGCCAGCCCAAGCTTGAGATCGATCTGTCCGGTCTGCCGCAAACTGCCCTTGTCACCGATATTGTCTATGCGCCGCTGATGACCGATTTGCTGGTGCAGGCCAAGGCCCGCGGCAATCCGATTGTTGATGGGCTTGGCATGTTGCTCCATCAGGCAAGACCGGGTTTCCATCGCTGGTTCGGGATCGATCCCGAAGTCACCCAGGAACTGCGCGATTTCGTTCTTTCGCCCGATTAAGATCCGAAGGGTAATCTTATTATGAAAATTCTTGGGTTAACCGGCTCTATCGGTATGGGCAAGTCAACTGCGGCGGCGATGTTTCGTCACCTTGGTGTGCCGGTCCATGATGCCGATGCCACGACCCATGAATTGATGACGCCAGATGGCCTTGCCTTTGACCCGATCACCAAGGCCTTTCCCGATGTGATCGTTAATGGCCGGATTGACCGACAGGCATTGGGCAAGATCGCCTTTGCCAATCCGGATGTTCTAAAAACGCTTGAAACCATCCTGCATCCACTGGTGCGCGCAGCCGAAAACCGGTTTCTTGCCGCCCAACGTCGTTTGGGGCGCAAGCTGGTCGTTCTCGACATCCCGCTTTTATATGAAACATCCGGTGAAAAGCGCTGTGATCATGTTGCGGTTGTATCGGCCCCGGGGTTCATACAACGCCAGCGTGTTCTTTCGCGAGAAGGGATGACGGAGACAAAATTTTCCGCCATTCTGTCCAAACAGATGCCAGATATCGAAAAGCGAAAGCGCGCTGATTTCATCATCCCGACCGGGTTGGGGCGTGCCGTCACTTTTCAATATATTCAGGGTATTATCGACCAACTCAGTTGATGACTGGATAACGACTACATGCGTGAGATTGTTCTTGATACCGAGACCACCGGCCTTGATCCCTATGCTGACCACAGACTGGTTGAAATTGGCTGTATCGAACTGATCAATCACATGCCCACCGGGCGGCAGTATCACCAGTATATCAATCCCCAGCGCCCGATGCCAAAGGAGGCATTCGACGTTCATGGTCTGGGCGATGACTTCCTCAAAGACCAGCCGGTCTTTGCCGAGGTTGCCGATGAGTTCATCGAATTCATTGGCGAGGATTCGGTTCTGGTCATTCACAATGCCAGCTTTGATATGAAGTTCCTCAATGCGGAGCTTGAATGGCTGAACAAGCCGCGCATTGCCATGGAACGCGCCCTTGATACCGTTCAGATGGCGCGCAAGAAATTCCCCGGATCCCCGGTCAGCCTCGATGCGCTGTGTCGCCGGTTCAAGATCGATAACTCCAACCGTACCCTTCACGGCGCACTGCTTGACTCCGACCTTCTTGCCCAGGTCTATCTGGAACTTCTGGGCGGCCGTCAGCACGGCCTGTCGCTTGATCCCAATGCGCTAAACGGTGATCAGGATGAAGATAACGGTGGGCGTCGGGTTCTGGGCCCGCGGGGCAACCGGCTGGAACCAAGGCCGCATGTGATCAGCGACGAAGAACTTGCTGCTCACCGCGCCTATATCGAGGCCAAAGTCAAAGACGCGCTCTGGCTTATAAAGCAAGAGGCATAAGATGGGAAAACGGCGGTGTCCATCATTGCGGTTTTCCGAACTTACAGTTTCTCAATACGCCAATCGCCTCCTTGCGATGCTGGTTTTGGTCTGTGCGCTGATCACGGCTTTAGGTAATCTTCGCGCCCAGACACTCACTGACGAAAAAGCTCCAGAAAACTCCACGTTTGATGGCACCTACATCATCCATCTGTCTGAAAGTACGCGGGTTCAGTCATCTGGCCGGCCGGAGCCAGGCTACTTCGATACGCTTGCCATCGAACTGTTTACCAAGGCCGGTTTGGCTGTTGAAATCGTGCCGCAGATGCCCTGGAAACGGCAGATGGAATTGGCCGGACGCGAAGTCGGCCACGTGATTTACCCCACCACCCGAATTGATCATCGCGAAGATGTCTTCCAATGGGTGGGTCCGGTCAGCCGGACCTTCTGGAACCTGTTTGGCTTTGTCGATACCGGTTGGTCGGAGATGGCGTTTGACACACTTTTGCGCGATGCCCGGATCGGGGTTCTGATGGGATCGGCGCGCGAGGGGTATCTTCGTGATCGCGGCGCGAAACAACTGGTTATGGTGCCGCGTGAAGAGCTTCTGTTGCCGATGATGATGGCTGATCGCGTCGATCTGATCGCCATCGGGGGCAATATCCTGCGCCATTATCTTGATAAGGTCCGTGCCGAATATCCCGAAGTTAGCATTCCTGATGTGACTGGTTTCAAGCCCTATCGCACCTGTTATCTCTATATCGCGATCAGTGGTGATGTGCCGCAAAGCGATATCACAAGGCTGCAAACCCAGCTTGACCGCTTCAAAACCAACGGCTTTTTTATTGAAAACCGCCGGATGCACGGGCTTTCGACCAATCTCGACAGTGCGTTTCTCAAGGCGATGCTTGATCTTGATAATAACGGGGTCACCTGTGTCGATCTGACCGACATCGATACCTGAAACACAACTCCGTCGGGTTACCTTTCCCGGTCTGGCCTGCTTTTCCTGCAAACATATTGTTGCGGCGAAGGCGAAATGCGCGACGGGCGCGGTTGCGCGAAAAGCAATGACACGGCAATATGCCGCGAACATTCCTTTGGGTGACCGGGCTGTTGCAAACAGGTGATATCGAATAGACGATAAAGCCTTGCGTATATGGACCGCGCCGCTTGCATATTGTCTTGGTCGATGAGTCAGAAGAAACCAAATAAGCGACGCCGCACCGTCACGGATGACGAAAAGACCCTGTGGGAGGTCTTTACCCGTGACGTCAAACCTTTGCGCAAGAAAAGGCGCAAGGCCGGCGATGACGTAGTCGCGTCTGATGATGACATCCACACCAGCGATACCGCGATTACCTTGCCCGATAATCTTGGAGAAAAACTTGAACAGTCCGAACAAAGCCGGGCTGCGCGCAATCTGCCCTCGGCCCGCCATGCTGACCGTGGCCCAAAGATCAAAAAACAGAACCTTTCCGAATTGAAACCCGGTGTCACCGACGGGATTGATCGATCAACTGCCAACAAATTCCAAAAGGGCAAGATGTCGATTGACGGTCGCATTGACCTGCATGGCATGACCCAGGAAGTCGCCCATAATGCGCTCAATGCCTTTATCGAGGATAGCTGGCGGGCCGGAAAACGTTGCGTTCTCGTAATCACTGGCAAGGGATCGCGCGCGGATGAATATGGTCGCACCGGTCTTTTGCGCGAACGCACCCCGCAATGGCTGAGTGCGCCAAACCTGCGCAATCGCATCCTTGCCATTCATCAGGCCCAGATCCAGCACGGTGGCGCCGGGGCCTTTTATGTCTTGTTGAAACGGAGACGCCCGTGACACCTTTTGGCAATCGCATCCGGGAACTCCGTGCGCGCAACAACGTGACGCTGACCGATATGGCAACCGCCTTGCAGTTGTCACCGGCCTATCTGTCCGCGCTTGAACACGGTCATCGCGGGCGGCCCAGCCCCGGGCTGGTGCAGCAAATCTGCGGTTATTTCAATCTGGTCTGGGACGAGGTCGATGACGTCAAACGTCTGGCCCAGCTCTCGCACCCGAAAATCACCGTCGATACCGCCGGACTGGAACCCCAAGCCACCGAACTGGCCAACCTGCTGTCAGAACGCATCGCCGGCCTGAGCGAGGATCAGCTCAACCGGATGCTTGAAATTGTGCGCGAACAGCATCGCTCTTCGTGAAACAGGATTTCCTGAACGCCTTTTAAGTTGAAACGTAACCATTGAATTTAATCCAAGGGTTACAATATCCAAATGTGCCGCGCTGATTATTTTGCGCCGCACAAAGTCTAGGCGCGTCACCACACCAACAATAAAAGGCAATTGATACGATATCGTATCAATATAAAACCTGCGCGCCCCGGGAGTTGGAAGAACGCATATTTGGCGGCCTCGCATTCCACAATGCACGGGGCTTTACATGTTTGCGAATATTCAGATTGGCAAGAAACTTGCGATTTCTCTGATCCCACCTTTGTTGGGACTTGTTGTTCTGTCCGGCGTCATTATTTCCGACCGTTATCGGGAAATGGATGAACTTGGCAAAATTGGCGGCTTGACCGAACTTGCGGTTCAGATCGGTGCGACCGTACACGAATTGCAAAAGGAACGCGGCGCATCGGCGGGCTTTATCGGCTCCAAAGGTGAACAGTTCGGACCGCAACTTGCCGATCAGCGCAACTTGTCGGATGCGCGCATCCAGTCTTTGCGCAATGCGTTAAACGACTTTGATCTTTCCGCCTATGACCCGGGTCTGGCAGAGCAGGTTGGCGTCTTTGTCGGGCTGCTTGATACCGTGCCCCAGACACGTGCCAAGGTCTATGCGCTGGATATCGAACTTGGCGAGGCGGTTCGGTTCTATACCTCGATCATTTCCGGCATGCTCTCGACCGTCAATGTCATGAGCACAATCAGCAACGATCCCGAACTTGTCCGCTCGATCGCGGCCTTTAATGATTTCATGCAGGCTAAGGAACGTGGCGGGCTTGAGCGCGCCACAGGTGCGGCCGGGTTTGGCATGGGCAAGTTCGAACCCAACCTTTATCGTCGATTTGTCGAGCTGATCACCCTTCAAAACGCTTATCTCTCTGTGTTCGAGGAAATGGCCGCACCAGAGATCAGGGAATTTTACGACCGCGCGATGCAGGACCCGGCGGTTGCTGCGGTCAACAAGCTGCGTGATGTGGCGCTCAGTTACCCGGTAACCGGAACCACCGATGGCATTGCGGGGACGGACTGGTTTGCGACCATCACGGTAAAGATTAATATTTACAAGATGATAGAAGACCATATTGCCCAAAGCCTGGTCACCCTCTCGGCGCAAAAGCTCTCTGAAGCGCAGCTTTATTTTTATGGCACATTGGCCGGTTTGCTGATCATTATCGCACTTGCATGCACATTGGTTGTCATCGTTGGTCGCGATATTTCTGCGCCGATCCGCGCCATGACCAAAACCATGAGTGATCTGACCGCAGGTGACCTGTCGGTCAAGGTATCCGGGGCCGCGCGCGGGGATGAGGTCGGGGCCATGGCCCGATCGGTGCAGTTTTTCCGCGACAGCCTTGTCGAGAATAGGGAAATGGCCGCCCAAAGTGAAAAGGAACAGGCCGCCCGATTTGCCCGTGCCGAAAAAGTCAGCCGGCTGGCCGAACGGTTTGAGGCCAGGATCAACGACTTGCTGGGTGATATCGGCCAGTCGACTGATGGTTTGCGCACCACGTCTTCAGACATGACATCGGCCATCAACAAAACCCGCGACAAGGCCCGCCTGGTGGCAGATGACGCCAAATCTGCGTCCGAAAATGTGTCTGCGGTTTCATCGGCAACCGAACAGCTGGCCAATTCGATCCTTGAGATTTCCCGGCAGATCTCTGCGTCGTCGGACAATGCGACCGCCGCCGCCGACGAGGCCCGCGAGGCCGAAGTCATTGCAACGGCCCTGAAAGAAGGCGCTGAAAAGATCGGCGAGGTGATCGGTCTGATCCGCGATATTGCCGAACAGACCAATCTTTTGGCGCTTAATGCGACAATCGAAGCCGCCCGTGCTGGTGAGGCCGGCAAGGGATTTGCCGTCGTCGCCAACGAGGTCAAAAACCTTGCGACCCAGACATCGCGCGCAACCGACGAAATTTCCGAACAGATGGGCAATCTGCAGGACGCGACAGAACGCGCGGTTGATGCGTTTTCGCGGATTGGCGAAAAAATCGGCCAGATTGACGCGACCTCGTCCTCGTTGGCAGCCGCGGTCAATGAACAGGAAGCCGCAACGTCGGAAATTGCCAATAATATTGATCGTGCATCGCAAGGCACGACCGAGGTTTCGGGCAATGTTGCCGGTATCCGCGAGGCGACCGACAATGCTGGCGAGGCCGCCGATCACGTTATCGTTGCCTGTGATCAGGTTGCCAATGTCGCGACCAGCCTGCGCAAGGAAGTGGCCGATTTCCTTCAGTCCGTGCGTGAGGCCCAGACAGTTTGATGCAAAATTACCGATGACGATGGACACGGAATTTTGGCTCAAACCAGGCTTCGACCAGCGGAATGCGGTCGGTTAGCGGGGGCGAGATGTGATATTTTCGTATCAATGGCTGTAAAATTGCCCGGTTCTTTCGAATCACGGTTTGACTATTGCGATTTTCAAGGGTATCAATCGGGGGTGTTTCGATCCAGAAACATGAAAAGACCTGCCTTTCTTGCAACTCCAAGGTTTCGAACCGTCCGCACGCCCCAGCAAAAGCCTGAGCGCCTTGCCTGACGGTCAACCGCACATTCTCTTTTCTATCTCCATAAAATCTTCGCCCTTTCGGCAACCACAGATCATTAAACGCACATATGCATCTTCAGGACCTTAAAAAGAAATCTCCGACCGAGCTGCTTGCTCTGTCTGATGAACTCGAAATCGAAAACGCCAGCACGCTCCGCAAGCAGGAGCTGATGTTCGCGATCCTCAAGCAGTTGGCCGAGAACGACCACGCCATCTTTGGCGAAGGCGTTCTTGAAGTTCTGCCCGATGGTTTCGGCTTCCTGCGCAGCCCCGAGGCAAACTACCTTGCCGGCCCTGACGACATTTATGTCAGTCCGAGCCAGGTGCGGCGTTTTAGCTTGCGAACTGGCGACACCGTTGAAGGCCAGATCCGCTCGCCGAAAGAAGGCGAACGGTATTTCGCCCTGCTCAAGGTCGACAAGGTCAATTTCGATGCGCCGGAAAAAGTCCGTCAGCGCGTTAATTTCGATAACCTGACCCCGCTCTATCCTGATGAGCCGCTCAAGATGGAGCGTCAATCCGATCAGGAAGGTGCCAACAAGGACACCACCAACCGCGTGATCGAACTGGTTTCGCCGCTTGGTAAAGGTCAGCGCGCCCTGATCGTCGCACCGCCGCGCACCGGTAAAACCGTGATGCTGCAAAACATTGCGCACGCGATCGAGGAAAACCACCCGGAAGCCTATCTGATCGTTCTTCTGATTGACGAACGCCCGGAAGAAGTGACCGACATGGACCGTTCGGTGAAGGGCGAAGTCATTTCCTCGACCTTCGATGAACCGGCCCAGCGTCACGTTCAAGTCACCGAAATGGTTCTGGAAAAGGCCAAACGTCTGGTCGAACACAAGCATGATGTTGTCATCCTGCTAGACTCGATCACCCGTCTGGCACGTGCTTACAACACCGTGGTTCCGAGCTCGGGCAAGGTCCTGACCGGTGGTGTTGATGCCAACGCGTTGCAACGTCCGAAACGTTTCTTCGGTGCGGCTCGTAACATCGAAGAGGGTGGCTCTCTGACCATCATCGCGACCGCCCTGATCGATACCGGTTCGCGCATGGACGAGGTCATCTTTGAAGAATTCAAGGGTACCGGTAACTCCGAGCTTATCCTGGATCGCAAACTGTCTGACAAACGTATCTTCCCGGCGATTGATATCCTCAAATCGGGTACCCGTAAGGAAGAGCTTCTGGTCGACAAGAGCGTTCTGTCCAAGATGTGGGTGCTGCGTCGTATCCTCAACCCGATGGGTCCGCAGGACGCGATGGAATTCCTGCTTGGCAAGCTCAAGGGCACCAAGAACAACGACGATTTCTTCGATTCCATGAACGGCTAATGCCGCACGGGCCTGCTTGGGCCTGTGACAGGGATCGTCAAATGATGAACGGGGCCCGGTTGGGTCCCGTTTTTTATTTCGATAGTGATATAACCCTTGAAAAGTCTCTATCCAAGGGCCAGCACCACTTCGGCCAGGTCGCTCCCCAGTTTCTGCCGATCCACACGGGCATCACCTGGCTCGATGGAAAAATTTTCGTCGCTCAGATGAATGCCGATATGATGCGTGCCGTAATTGAGCGTAATCGCCAGTGTGTTGGCAGCCGTGATCTCGCACACCACCGTTTCACCGGCCTCGATCCGGTTGGGTGGGGCGCTTTGCCAGCCATCCTTGGGGGCAAGGGCACTCAGATGCAGCGGGGTCTCAGCGTTTTCATTCCACAAGGTCAGTTTCAGGCGCATTTCCTGTGACATTTTTGGCGTCTCCCGCTTGATGGTAGAGAAATCAGTCTATCCTGTTTGCCGCTGTTTTTCATGCCCTTGCGCAATTTTCAGGCGCGTTGGCTGCATGAAGGCTTGAAACCACGCAAAAGCCGTGGGACTCTGGGCAACCCGTTCACGATCATATCTCGCTTTATGCAGCTTCTACTCAAATCCGTTGATTTCGCCGCCCGTGCCCATCGCGACCAGCGTCGCAAAGGTGCTGCACAGGAACCCTATATCAATCACCCGATCGAGGTTTCCCGCCTGATTGTCGAATGCGAACCGGGAACGGACGAGGACATCCTCTGCGCCGCCGTTCTGCATGACGTAATCGAGGATTGCGGCGCAACCCGCGATGAAATCGCCGCCTGTTTTAACGACATCATCGCCGATATCGTGCTCGAAGTCAGTGATGACAAGGCCCTGCCAAGGGATGAGCGCAAGGCAAAACAGATCGAAACCGCCCCAAGCCTGACCAACGGTGCCAAGCTGGTCCGACTGGCCGACAAGGTCGCCAATGTCGGTGCGATGCTGACCGACACGCCGGTTGGCTGGGATGAAAGGCAGATACTGGCCTATGTCGACTGGGCCGAAGCCGTCATCGCCCCGTGCCGCGAAGTCAGCGAAGGCCTTTCAGAGCGCTTTGACGCCATCGCGCGTGATGTGCGGATCACCCACGGCAACTAAAAACCCGGTAAATGTTGAATTACCGGGTTTCCAAGCCTGACTTGATGTCGCTTTGAACGTTATTTGACGTAGCTATCGGGGAAGGGCAGCTGTTCAACAGCCCGCCAGTCCGGCGTGACATAGTTGATAATCAGCGATTTCCGGATGCCCGGAATGGTCCGTTTTTCAAAGCCGTGCCAGGTATTGTTGGATGGCACAAAAATCAGGGCCGAGTTCGGCTTGAACGGTGATGCGCCGACATGGGTATCGGCGTCCTTGTAGATATCCGTACCCAGCTTTTCGTGACCCGGCTCGTCGGAAAGATAGAGCAACATGGTAAAGCGCTTTACGCCGATATCGGTATGCGGCTGCAGCCAGAAACCGTCGCGATCCTGGGCAAATTCCAGTCGAATGCGGGAATCACTCAGATCGGCACCAAACACTTCCTCGACCGTATCGACAACTTCGCGGGAATGGAAGGCCTGCGCGATATCATTGGCGGCCTCGAATTTCGCAATGTTTTCTTGATCGAAGTAGCGGCGGCTTGAATTGTTGGCTTCGCGCGTGCCGGCATCATCAACTTCAAGAAACGGCGCATCAATCGGAAGGGCGCAAACGGCCTCTGCCATGCCTTCTGGCAAGACGTCTTCAAGGAACCAGTGCTGATAAGGGTCCTGATAGGTTTTTGCCGATTTGAAGGCGGCGATGACAGATTGTTGTACTTTTGAAACAGACATTGCAGAGGTTCCGATATGCGAAGGCACAAGAAAAAAGCCGATCGCGCAATGTATCGGCTTTTTATCAAGTGTCCTATACTTTTCGCGTCAGGATTGATGCCTTATCAGACTGTAAAGACGATCGACCCGTTGGTTTTGCGGCTTTCAAGGTCGTCATGCGCCTTGGCAGCATCGGCAAGCGGGTAGGTCGCGGTGATATCAATCGTGACAATGCCCGATTTCAAAACGTCAAACAGCTCATTCGCACTGGCCAGAAGCTCTTCGCGGGTGGCGTTGTATTGGAAGATGCTCGGTCGGGTCAGGAAATAGGCCCCCGGGGCAAGCTGGGCCAGCGATACCGGCGGAACCGCACCCGATGACTGACCAAAACTCACCATCATGCCAAGCCGTTTGAGGCATTTAAGCGAATCCTCGAACGTGTCTTTACCAACCGAATCGTAAACAACTTCAACGCCTTGGCCATTGGTGATTTCCTTGACCCGTTCGGAGACGACCTCGTCGCGATACAGGATCGGATAGTCACAGCCCTTGGCCTTGGCGATTTCGGCCTTTTCCTTGGACCCGACTGTGCCGATCACCGTGGCTCCCAGATGCTTGGCCCACTGGCAAACAATCTGGCCAACGCCACCTGCCGCCGCATGGATCAGGATGGTGTCGCCCTTTTTGACGTTATAAGTCCGGCGCAGAAGATATTGCGCGGTCATGCCCTGAAGCATCGCGGCCGCGGCCAGCTCGAAACTGACATCATCGGGGATTTTGACCAGTCCCTTTGCCGGCATCACACGCGCCTCGGCATAGGCACCAAGCGGCTGTGCGGCATACGCCACGCGATCGCCCGCAGCCAGATCGGTCACACCCGGACCAACTTCTTCAATGATGCCTGCACCCTCAAGACCAAGGCCCGATGGCATGCTCGGTGCGGGATAAACGCCGGAGCGGAAATAAATATCGATATAGTTCAGGCCAACAGCCTTTTGCGCCAGGCGCACTTCGCCTTCGCCCGGGCTGCCGACGTCGACATCTTCAAATTTCAGGACATCACTGCCGCCGGTCTCGTAAAATCGGAATGCTTTGGTCATAGAAGACCTCCCATCTTTGCGTTTTCCAACGCCTGTTTCGTTAATGGGAGGAGTGTAGGTTAATCGCGATTGCTTTGCAGCACAGGATTGGAAGAATTCCATCCGAAACGACGTGATTAATCAATCCGATCGGGCAACCCTTTGCCGTTGTTCCACCAGCGATTGGGGTTGTCACTTTGCGGATTGTAGGCGGCGCGACTTGCCCAGTCCTCACGGACAAAGATCACCGGTTCCTCGTAGTGATGCGCATAGATGATCGCGTCCATGACTTTGGCGAGCGCCTTCTGGTCGCGATCAATCGAGATTTTGAGCTCGACCATCGGGTAGGTCTCAGTCGAACCGGCCGCAAATCCGTCAACATGTGTTGTGGTGGTCGATCCCGGTTCTGGCTGCGCGGTTTCTTTTCCCACTGCCGAAATGCTCGCATTGCGCTGATACCGCCCAAAGCCAAGCGGATGGACCTTCATAACTTCGTCAAGAATGCGATCCGTATCTTCGGGCAATGTCTGCACTTCGATGGTGAAAACCGGCACAAGTGTCCCGGATTTGGCGGTGTATCCCTGCAGGCTGTCCATCATGGTTCTCCGGTTGTTCACTTTATGTTCTATGCAGCTGCACGGATTAATGCAATAGTGAACAGACCAAAAAGCCCAATGCCCATAACCCGGATTGCCCCATGTCAGTTATCAGCCACATCACCCTCGGGACCAATGACAAGGCCCGTTCCGCACGTTTTTATGATGCCGTTCTGGGCCCGCTTGGATTTGAACGATTGCCAAAACCGCCGGAAAAGCCGCTGGCCTATGAGCGGGATGGACAGATGCCAACCATTTACATCTACAGCCCGGCAGATGGACGCCCGGCAACGTGGGGCAATGGTACTCATATCGCGTTTCAGGCAGACCAACGTGACATGGTAGACGCTTTTCACGCAGCGGCGCTCAAATATGGTGGCATGGATGAAGGCCAACCCGGCCTGCGCGCGCATTACGGGCCAAACTACTATGCCGCCTATGTCCGTGATCCGGATGGCAACAAGCTGCAAGCGGTGTGCTACGCCGAAGAATAATTCTAAGCCATTGAAAAATATGACTAAAGCGGAAGATTTCCCTGATCACTCGGCAGCGGCAAATCCACACCTTCGATCTTTAAAAGCGCGCGCTTGGTTTCAAGCCCGCCATGGCCGGAATAGCCGCCCGGCTTGTCGCCGGTTGCCAGAACGCGATGGCAGGGAATAAGGATCGGGATCGGGTTAAGGCCGCATGCCGTGCCAACCGATTGAAATGCCTTGGGCGATCCGGCCATGGTCGCCAGTTCCTTGTAGGTCGCGGTCTTGCCCATCGGGATTTTACACATCGCCTGCCAGACGGTTCTGGAAATCTGTCCCGTCAGGTGCCAGTGGCAAATCAAAGCTGTGCAAGCGCCCTGCGAAATAGGCGGTCAGCTGCTTTTGGGCTTCATCAAGCACCGCGCAGCTTTCAACTTCTTCAACAAATCCCCAGTCAAGCGCAACGATTTGATCTTCAAACGCGAAAACCGTGAGCGCGCCGACGGGGCTGTTGAGCGAGATTTGCGGCATCGGGCTAGGCCGCCTTGGCGGGCAAATCTGCCAGCATTTCGGTCAGTTCTTCGACGCCTGTGACGGGCGCCGAACATACCGGCCCCTGACAGATATAGGCGGTTTCCTTGCCGTCGATTGCGGTCTTGCCCTGGGCCGGATGGCCATCGGGCAGGGGATCACCATCAGACAGGATCGTGATCGCCCGGTTGGGCAGATACGCGCCAAAAATAGCGCGGCGCATATCAAGATAGGTCTGGCTGCGCTCCTTGGCGATCAGCACGATCTGCACAGGGTTTTGCAGCATTTCGGCGGCCATCATAAGCCCCGGCATATTCGGGAATTGCTCGCTGATCCGCCCGCCAAAGGCCGCAAGGGTGATTTCCGCCTGATCACGGTATTGCGTATCGCCGGTCAGGGCATAAAGTTTGGCCAGATTCTGCGCCATGATCGCATTACCTGACGGCACGGCATTATCCATGAAGGGTTTCTGACGCACGACAAGGTCGCTGGCATCCGATGCCGACTGGAAATAGCCGCCCTTGGCATCGGCAAACAGGGTTTCGACCGCGGCCGACCACCGGATGGCTTCATTAAGATAGGCGTCCTCGCCAAAGCATTCATAAAGCCTCAAGGCCGCACGGATCATATGCGCATAATCCTCAAGCATCCCGGCATGCTGCACGCGGCCATCGCGATAGCTGTGCAGGAAGCGGTCATCCTTCATCAGGGTGTTGATCACAAAGCCATAGGCAAGCTTGGCATAATCCAGCCAGTCGGCCCGGTGGAAGGTCATCGCGGCCTCGGCAAAGGCGGCAATTGTCATGGCGTTCCAGTCGGTCAGCGCCTTGTCATCCCAGCCCGGGCGAATGCGTTTTGCGCGCTCGGTCAATAGCTTGGCGCGAAGCTCGGCCAGCTTTTCCTCGGTCGTAGCATCGGTAAGCTCGAGCCCCGATGCGGTGCGGTTAAGGATATTATGGCCTTCCCAGTTGCCGTCTTTGGAAACGTCATAGAATTTCTTGAATAGTTCGGCATCCGCGCCAAGGATCTGGTCAATTTCATCTTCGGACCAGACATAGAACTTGCCTTCGACCCCTTCGCTGTCGGCATCAAGGCTTGCGGTAAAGGCGCCGCCCGGAATACGCATTTCGCGCAGGATCCAGCCGATGGTTTCCTCGACCCGCTTGGCATAAAGCGGATTGGGATCAACCCGCCAGACATCGCACAGAAGATCAATCAGCTGGGCATTGTCATACAGCATCTTTTCGAAATGCGGCACCAGCCACTGGTCATCAACCGCATATCTTGCAAAACCGCCGCCCAGATGATCATAAATGCCGCCCTGGCACATGCGATCCAGGCTGTGTTTGACAATGCGTTTCAGCCCGTCATCCTCGGTGCGCACACCGGTCCGCCAGATATAGGACAAAAGGCTTGGCTGCGGGAATTTCGGCGCGCCTGATGTACCACCATTTTCCCCATCCATGATCTGCAAGCAGCCATGGCCGCAGCGATCAATCATCTCAAGGCTGGGGACCGCGCCAACCGCCGCACTGTTCATTTTGATCAGCGCGTTGGAAATCTGGCTGACATTGTGGCGGACATCATCGGGTTTTTCGGCATAAATCTTGGCAACGGTCTTAAGCACATCGCCAAATCCCGGCCGGCCATAGCGCGCTTCCTTGGGGAAATAGGTCCCGCCCCAGAACGGCTCGCCATCCGGGGTCAAAAACATCGTCAGTGGCCAGCCGCCCTGTTGGCCCAGAAGGGCCAGCGCATTCTGATAAAGCGCATCAAGGTCCGGGCGTTCTTCGCGGTCGAGCTTGATATTGATGAACAGATCGTTCATCAGGGCCGCAATACCCTCATCCTCAAAGCTTTCATGGGCCATGACATGGCACCAATGGCACGCCGCATACCCGACCGACAGCAGGATCGGCTTGTTCAATTCCTTGGCTTTGGCAAGAATTTCGGTACTCCAGGGCTGCCAATGCACCGGGTTGTCGCGATGCTGAACAAGATAGGGGCTGGTTTCCGAACCAAGATTATTGCGTGCGAGTTCCATTTTGTGTCCTGTGCCATCCATTAAGCCGATGGCTTTATCGTTTGCGGTAGCGCGATCTGCAATCACGCGCCAGTCATCAGTGCTGGCAATGCTTTATAAGGCTGTCTGCGTGATTCTAAGGGTTATGGCCTCATTCATAAAGGAAAATGGCCGAAATCTTTTATCGCAATATTGTGAAAGTTGCGGTCGCCGCATCCACTTGCTTCCCATATGGTAGGGGCAGGTTGGCGTTATTGTGATTGCGAAGGCGGTTCTGGTGGGGATAATGGGCCAGCCATGCAAACAGCCAGTCACGCAAATCACGTAAAGTGACAGAGACCAAAAAACAAAACAGATCAGGAGACCAGGGCGATGAAAGTAACCGTGAACATTGATTGCACGCCGGAAGAGGCACGGACCTTCTTTGGTCTTCCTGATGTTCAGCCGATGCAAAAGGCGATGATGCAAGATATCGAAGACCGCATGAAAGCCAATCTGGCGGCGATGGATCCTGAAACCATGCTCAACACCTGGCTGCCGCAGGGCATTCAGAACTGGGAACAGCTTCAGAAAGCCTTCTGGGGCCAGTTCAATGCGGGTACCGGCGGTACCGGTGACAAGGACAAAGGCTAGGCAGACCCGATATCATGCGTGAACACTACTATCAGGCACATGTCTTCGTGTGCCAGAACGAACGCCCCGCCGGCCATGAACGCGGATGCTGCAATTCCAAGGGGGCGACCAAGCTTCGCAATTACATGAAGGTGCGTGCCAAGGAACTTGGCCTGCCGCAGACCCGGATCAATACCGCCGGCTGTCTCGATCGCTGCGAACTGGGCCCGGTGATGGTGGTCTATCCCGAAGGCACCTGGTATCGCTATGAGACGATGGAAGACATCGAGGCGATCCTCAATGATCATCTGATCGGTGGCAAGATCGTTGAACGCTTAAAGCTTAATCCCGATCAATAAGCGCCCCTGCGTGACCTTGCGTAATCAAACCGGCCCGCAATATATGTGTGGCCTGTTTTTTTGTGCCCTACTGCAAGGGATGCCCGTACCCGCCGCCGCGCGCACAGACTCTGTGCGGGCATGATGGGTCTTTTGGGCATTGTGGCCCAAGATGAGGCTGGATGCCCGCAGCAGAAACGATATCTAGCTGCCGTCTGCAATCCCGTCACCCCCGCGCAGGCGGGGGGTCCATGACGGGGCGAGGGCGGCTGCCAACGCGCACCCGATGATCCGCGCCACCAACACAAAGGTCATTAAACCCCTGTTGGTTATTTTCTGCCATATGTTGACCTTTGCGCCTGTCTGGACGATATCCTCCTCTGCCACGCAACCGCATTTTCAGAACTGACGGATCCGCCATGATTGCCAGCCGAGAAACCATTTTTGCCCTGTCCTCCGGCGCGGGGCGTGCCGGTGTTGCCGTGATCCGATTATCCGGGCCGCGTTCGGGGGCGGTGCTGTGTGCGTTATTGGGCCGCGATACAATGCCCAAGCCGCGCCATGCGATCTATGCCCCGATCCGCGATCCGCAATCGGGTGAGCGGCTTGATGATGCGGTGGCGATCTATTTCCAGGGTCCGGCAAGCTTTACCGGTGAAGACGTGGTTGAACTGCATGTCCATGGTGGGCGGGCCGTGATCGAAGGGGTTCTGGATTGCCTGTCGCGTCAGGACGGTCTGCGCGTGGCGGACCCGGGTGAATACACACGGCGTGCGTTTGAAAACGGCAAGATGGATCTGACCTCGGCCGAGGGGATCGCCGATCTGATTGACGCCGAAACCGCCGCCCAGCGCCGCCAGGCGGTGCGCCAGATGGCAGGCGAGCTGGGCACGCTGTATGAAGGCTGGCGTGCGCGCCTGATGAAGGCCTTGGCCCATATCGAGGCCGATATTGATTTCCCCGACGAAGATTTGCCCGATGGCATCGTGCCGGTGGTGCATGGCGATTTGCGCGCGGTGAATGACGAGGTCAAACGCCATCTGGCCGATAACCGCCGTGGTGAGCGCCTGCGCGAAGGGTTCCAGATTGTCATTTTGGGCGCGCCCAATGCCGGCAAATCGAGCCTGCTTAACCGGCTGGCTCAGCGAGATGCCGCCATTGTGTCCGAGATCGCGGGGACCACGCGCGACATGATCGAGGTTCATCTCGATCTGGGGGGCTTTCCGGTCACCATGGTCGATACCGCGGGCCTGCGCGAAAGCGGCGATGTGATTGAGTCCGAGGGTGTGCGCCGTGCGACCGAGCGGGCGGAAAATGCCGATCTGCGTCTGGTGGTGATTGATCGCAATGACTGGCCGAAGATTGATCCGGAGGCTGCCCGCCTGATAGATGACAAGACGCTGATCCTGATCAACAAGGTCGATGCGACCGATAGCAGCGCCATTCCGGCAAGCTGGCAGGGAACGTCGGTCGATGGTCGGGCGCTGGAGCTTCCCGTTTTACCCATATCGGCCATGACCGGGCAGGGGATGGAAAGCCTCTTGCAACTGCTGGAGACTCGCGTAAAAGAGGGGCTCGATTTTGCCGGGCCCGTGCCGCTGACACGGCTGCGCCATCGGCGGGCACTTGAAAGTGCCAGCGATCATCTGGATCGCGGATTGCAGACCGATATCGCAGAACTGGCGGCCGAGGATGTACGCCTCGCTGTCCGCGAAATCGGCAAGATTACCGGACGTGTCGATGTGGAAGATTTGCTCGATATTATCTTCGGGGATTTCTGTATCGGCAAATAGAGTTAGGGAAGAGTCGTTAGACTTGTCTCCCGAGAATGTTTCACGTGAAACATTCGTCACAAGGTTGACCATATACACCTATTCGAACCAAACAGGGTTCACACCCGCCGCGTGACAAGCAGTGGGGATTGAGTGAGGAAGTCGATGTCACAGAACGTGCCAAATAACCGCTTTGACGTGATCGTGGTCGGCGGTGGCCATGCCGGATGCGAAGCCGCTGCTGCCGCCGCGCGCATGGGCGCATCCACGGCACTGGTCACCCACCGTGCGGATCGCATCGGGGAAATGTCGTGCAACCCGGCCATCGGTGGTCTGGGCAAGGGGCATATGGTGCGCGAAGTTGATGCGCTTGACGGCGTGATGGGCCGCGCGATTGACCGCGCGGGTATCCAGTTCCGTATGCTCAATCGTTCCAAGGGCCCCGCAGTCCGTGGGCCGCGTGCGCAGGCAGATCGCAAGCTGTATCGCCAGGCGGTGCAGGATATCTTGGCTGAACAGGAAAACCTCACCATTCTTGAAGGCGGTGTCGAGGACCTGATCATTGATGACAATAATCGTGTTAAGGGCGTCGTCACTGGCGATGGCACCGAATACCTTGCCGGTGCGGTGGTGCTGACCACGGGCACGTTCCTTAATGGTTTGATCCATATTGGCGAGAAATCCGAACCGGCAGGTCGCATGGGCGACGCCCCGGCAACCGGACTTTCTGAGACGCTGGCAAAATATGATTTCCGATTAGGCCGTTTGAAAACCGGAACGCCGGCCCGCCTTGATGGCCGGACCATTGATTGGGCAAGTTTGCAGGAACAGCCGGGCGACACGCCGCCAGAGCCGTTTTCGTTCCTGACCGGCGAAATTACCGTGCCGCAGATTCCGTGTCATATGACCTGGACGACCGAGGCGACCCACGAAATCATTCGCGCCAATCTCGACCGTGCGCCGATGTATAGCGGCAAAATCAAAAGCAGCGGTCCGCGCTATTGCCCGTCCATCGAAGACAAGGTCGTCCGCTTCGCCGAGAAAAATCAGCATCAGATTTTCCTCGAACCCGAAGGGCTCGACGATCCGACCATCTATCCGAACGGCATTTCGACCTCGCTGCCCGAAGACGTCCAGCTTGCCATGCTCGCCACCATTCCGGGTCTGGAAAAGGTCGAGATCTTCCGTCCCGGCTATGCGGTGGAATATGACTTTGTTGATCCGCGCGAGCTGCGTCATACGCTGGAAACCAAAAAGGTCGCGGCCCTGTTCTTTGCCGGTCAGATCAATGGCACCACCGGCTACGAAGAAGCCGCTGGGCAGGGGCTTATTGCCGGTGTGAATGCCGCCCTGATTGCCGGGGGTGCTGAGCGCGAATTCGTTCTCGATCGGGCTGACGCCTATATCGGTGTAATGATCGATGATCTGGTGACCCTTGGCACGCGCGAGCCATATCGCATGTTCACCTCGCGCGCCGAGTATCGCCTGATGCTACGCGCCGATAACGCCGATCAGCGTCTGACGGATCGCGGTCTTGATATTGGCTGCATCGCATCGACCCGTGAACAGGCATGGGGTGCCAAGAAATCAGCATTGAATGCCGCCAAGGCTGAAGTATCCGAGCTGACCGAAACCCCGAATGGTTTGGCCAAGTTCGATATCAAGATCAATCAGGATGGTGTGCGCCGGTCGGCCTATGACCTGCTGGCCTATCCCGATATTGATTTCGATACCCTGACCAAGGTCTGGCCGCAGCTGGGTGAACTTGATCCGGCGATCAAGGAACAGGTGTCGATTGATGCCCAGTATAAAGGTTATCTCGACCGCCAGGCAGCCGACATTGCGGCCTTCCGCCGGGACGAGGAATTGCGCCTACCGCGGGGGCTTGATTTCGATAAGGTCGGCGGGCTGTCGGCAGAGATCCGGTTGAAGCTTAAAGAAATCCAGCCGGAAACCATCGGTGCCGCGTCGCGTATTCCGGGGGTTACCCCGGCGGCGGTGACAGCGCTTCTGGGCCATATCAAAAGCCACAAGCACCAGACGGCCGCCGTCAGCAAAACCGCCTGATCGGTCTTCGTCCACACAGACCAGATATATAGTGTCCGATCTGGACGCTTCTTATCCAGTTACAACGCCCGGCCAAATTCACTGGCCGGGCGTTTTGTTTTGGCTGGCGCGTCGGATGTAAGGGCAGGCGGATGAGACAGCCGGGTCATGTGGAAGTGTGGCTGGTCATCACCGGCTTCTGCCGAGTCGCAGGGGATTTTGGCCGGGTAGGGTGGTGGAGTCGCCCATGCGGGGTCGGTGGGCAGGTAAACTTCATCGAATGTGCGGTGTTTTGGGTCTGGAATGATGCGTTTTGGACGTGCGAATGTTTCACGTGAAACATTCAATGTGTTTTATTCCGATTTTATCGCATCCGACGCGACCAAAAACACAAAAGCACGAAAATCAAGACTGGTGTGTTTTTTGGGCTCGGCCTATAACTCAACTATGCAGACAATTTCCACACCCGTAAAAACATGGTTTGAGCAGGATTTGAATGTTTCACGTGAAACATTGGATCGCCTCAGCCAGTATGCAGACCTTGTCGTGAAGTGGCAGCCACGGATTAATATCGTTGGCGCCAGCACGGCCGAAGACGTTTGGGGACGTCATTTACAGGATTCTGCGCAGCTTTGGCCCTATGTTCAGGACATCGCGACAACCGGCAAAATCGTTGATTTTGGATCTGGTGCCGGGTTCCCGGGCATCGTTCTGGCGATCCTTGGCGCCAATAACGTCACCCTGATGGAATCCAACACCAAAAAGACCGTCTTCCTGATGGAAGCCGCCCGGGTTTGCGGTGTGCTGGATAAGACCGAGATTGCCCGCGAACGGATTGAGGCGGCTGCCCCGCGGCAGGCCGATGTGATTACGGCGCGCGCCTTTGCCCCATTGCCGAAGCTACTTGAATTGGGGCAGCGCCATTTGAAAGACGGTGGCCATTATGTGCTGCTGAAGGGACGTGCCTTTGAGGATGAGCTGGCGGACGCACGCGACGCCGGTTGGACATTTGATGTAACCACGCATGCCAGCCTGGTCGATCCGGACGGTGTCGTGATGATCTTAAAAGGAGTGGGCCGGTGACGGATGTTATTGATTTGCCGCTTTCGACGAAATCTGATGGTGCCGCGCATCGTCCGCGCATCATCGCCGTGGCCAACCAGAAGGGCGGTGTGGGCAAGACCACGACGACGATCAATCTGGCAACTGCACTGGCCGCTGTGAACCAGCGGGTTCTGATTGTCGATCTTGATCCGCAGGGCAACGCCAGTACCGGCTTGGGCCTGCGTCCGTCCGACCGCGAAATCAGTTCCTATGACGTGCTGATCAACGGCAATACCTTGGAAGAGGCACGTAAGGAAACCTCGATCCCGCGGCTGAGCATCGTGCCGTCGGGCATGGATCTGTCGGGGGCGGAGATCGAGCTGGTCGATTTCGACCGTCGCGAGATGCAGCTTAAGGAATCGCTTGGCAAACTGCCGCACGATGTTGATTACGTCCTGATCGATTGCCCGCCGTCGCTGGGTCTTTTGACCCTGAATGCGCTGGTGGCATCCGATGCGGTTCTGGTGCCGTTGCAATGTGAATTCTTTGCCCTTGAAGGGGTCAGCCATCTGGTCCGCACCATCAAGCGGGTCAAGAAGGCGTTCAATCCGAACCTTGAAATCCAGGGCATTGTGCTCACCATGTATGACAAGCGCAACAACCTGTCGGCCCAGGTGGCCAACGATGTGCGCGATTATTTCGGAGATGTGGTGTATCGCACGGTGATTCCGCGCAATGTCCGCGTTTCCGAAGCCCCCAGCCACGGAACACCGGTGCTGGTCTATGACATGAAGTGCCCGGGTTCACGGGCCTATCTGAATCTTGCGAGCGAAGTCCTGAAACGCGAAGGGGTGAAAGCATGAGCGAAGCAAAAAAACGCGGGTTGGGCAGGGGACTATCTGCACTTCTGGGTGAAGAGGACGAAGAAGTTGCGGTTGCCACCAGTGGCGATAGCGCCGAGGCGGCCCATCCGGGACCGGGCGGGACGACGCAGCATATTGCGATCACCGATCTGAAACCGTCACCGTTTCAGCCGCGTAGCAATTTTGATGATGACGCGATTGATGATCTGGCGGCCTCAATCCGCCAAAAGGGCATTATTCAGCCGATTCTGGTGCGTGCCTCTTCGACGGGCGAAACCAAATATGAAATCATCGCTGGCGAACGTCGCTGGCGCGCGGCCCAGCGGGCACAGCTTCATGAAGTGCCGGTTCTGGTACGCGAGTTTGATGATCGCGAAACCGCCGAAATTGCCCTGATTGAAAACCTGCAGCGTCAGGATCTGTCGCCGCTTGAAGAGGCGGAGGGCTATAATCGCCTGATGAGCGAGTTTTCCCACACGCAGGAAGCGCTTGGCCAGGCCCTGGGTAAAAGCCGCAGCCACATTGCCAACAGCCTGCGTTTGCTGGGCCTGCCAGCCCCGATCAAACAGATGCTCTCAGACAAGGTTCTAAGCTCCGGCCATGCCCGTGCATTGCTGGGTGCGGACAATGCTGTCGAGCTTGCGGCCCAGATCGTCAAGAAGGGCCTGAATGTCCGTCAGGCGGAGAAACTGGTCAAGACCGACGGCGGCAAGTCTGCGCGTCCGAAGAAATCATCGGGCCGGTCTTCGATCGAGAAAGACCCAGATACGGTGTCTCTGGAGCGTGACCTTAGCAACATGTTGGGGTTGGCGGTCAATATCGACTTCGACGGATCGGCGGGTAAAATCTCGATCCGCTATGAAACGCTTGAGCAGCTTGATGACATCCTGCAGCGCCTGACGCATGGCAAGGCCGCCGACATTTCTGATGATGCCGATGCTGATGCTGCGCCCGGCCCGGATGAAAACGAGTTCGATTCGATGTTTATCGAAGATGACGAGTTTGAAGCCGAATCGGTCGATGACGCGGAAAACGAAGACGAGGATGCGCTGACCAGCGAGCTCGAATCGATTGCCGATGCGGTTGACGGCGGCCGTGATCTTGACGGGATCGATGACGACAGCCTGATGATCGACGATGAGCCCGAGGGCGATATGCCAATCGCGCAGGAAGAAGTCGACGAGGATGTGCTGGAGGAGGTTGCAGATGGCACGGGAAAAAAGCCGTAACCAAAACCAGCATGAAGGATCTTAATCGCGACAAGATCGATCAGCTTAAGAAGCTTAAAGAAGAAGAAGCAAAATCCCGCCGGGGAACGGTTGAGGTGAAGCGGATCCTTTAGATATTTAACGCGGTGCGGGTCTTATATCCCGGACCGCGTTTTTGCGTTTTGGTGCGTTTTGGACGCATTCCAGTCGGGTACGCCAATACGGCATTGGCCTTAATTACCAATTACCTTGATGGCGCTGAAGACTGGCGAATCGGGTTGGCGGTTAGCGTCTGACCTGTTTCTGGCGGGCAACCGCGACCTTGATCATGGCGCGGTGCGCAATGGTTTCGGGGATGGCCAGGCCGCTTTTGCAGTCCTTTTCGGCTTCCAGCAGGATTTGCAACGCACGCTGCAGGTTATTGACCGCCCAGTAATTCAGATTGGCGCGAAACTGATCGGCGGCCTTGAAAAACAGCGGCGGGCGGAGCGACTTCATCGCCTGATCGGCGCTGGCACCCTGGGACACCTGTCCCTTGACCAGATGAAGCTTCTGAAAATAGCTGATCATCATGCGCAATGCGCCGACCGGGTTGAGGCCTTCTTCGACCAGGCGGGTCAGGGCGGCATCAAGATTGACGACATTGCCCTGTGAGACGGCCTGAATGACATCGTCATAGTGGCGGGCGGAACTGTCGCCGACGCAGGCCATGGCGTCCGCCAGTGTGACCTGGCCGTCCTTCAGCGCATAGAGGGCGAGTTTTTCAAGCTCGCTTCGTGAAATCATGCGGTCAGACCCGAGATTGGCGACCAGATAGCTTGTCGCGTCGCGGTCAATGCGCAGTTTGTGTTCTTCCATGATCGACTGGATCAGGCTTTCGATGTCGCGCGCGCCATCGGCATAGCAGGGCAGGGCCATGCCATTGCCGGCCTTTTCGACTGCCTGACGCAGTTTGGAGCGAGTCGGAAGGCTTCCGGCCTCAATGACAATCAGGGCATCGCCGGCCGGATCACCCAGGAAATCTGCGATCACAGGCGCCTGTGCATCACCGATATCGCGGAGCCGGATCACACGGCGCCCGCCGCCAAAGCTCATGGCGGCGGCCTCGTCGCGCAGGCGGCTGGGATCTTCCTTGAGTTGGGCGGCGCCAAGCTCGATAACGCGGAAGGGATCCTTGAGATCCTCGACCACGGTTTTGGCCAGTTTGGTCGCACGTTCACGCACAAGGCCTTCGTCCTCGCCATAGATCAGGACCAGCTGCGCCTTCGCATCCGGGGCGCGCAAGAAGTTTTCAACCTGTGCTGCCTTGAGCTTCATGATGCGCCTTGTGGTTCGTTGGGGAGTGGGCGTGACGTGTAAAGGGTTCGGAGAAAGGCGTTATTGTGACCGCAGGCCAATCGCGACTTGGTTGGCCAGCTGCTGGGCGAGGTTGCGTGCGGCATCTCTGCGCGCGGCATTTTTGGCCTCGATGCTGGCAAAATCCGAATCGACGATGTTGTAGCTGGTGCGGGCGCGAACCGATCCTTTGCGGAGGACCTTGGTATCGGTTCGGCGGACCAGTTCGTATTGTGCGTTAATCAGGAAATCGGCAATCGTTGCCTCGTTTTCCTTGGTAAAGCCTTGCTCGCTTGTCGATTCGCTCAGGGTCAACTGTAGGTCATAGAGCGGGTTGGCACTTTGCCCGCGCGGGGTCAGCGTCTCTAGCAGGGCATTGCGGGTCAGTTGACCGACGCGGTCGTTGATCAGCGCGACTTTCACCTGGGCCATATTGGCTGCGGTGTTGTAGTCATCACCCGCTGTGGCATAGAGCGGGCGAAATCCGCAGGCGCTGAGCGTTGTCACGGCCAAGAGTGCGAGAATCGGAAAAACCGCGCGCAATGTCATTCAACTATACCTTCTTTATCATTGGTCCGGGACCGGCTGACTGGATCCTGTTCAATCCGGCCCTGGCGCCACAATAGTTCGGTTGCGATGAAAGGGCAAAACAGAGATAGGCTGTTCAGAAAAGAAATGTACAGCTTGGAATTGTCGGGCTCCT
This sequence comes from Thalassospira sp. A40-3, assembly GCF_015871485.1. NCBI lineage: Bacteria > Pseudomonadati > Pseudomonadota > Alphaproteobacteria > Rhodospirillales > Thalassospiraceae > Thalassospira > Thalassospira sp. A40-3. The sequence continues at coordinate 4,140,792 of NZ_CP065428.1, read as the reverse complement.
GCTGCACCTTTTTGAACAGATTACGCAGCTCGGCGATGGCAAGATTGTTTTTGCCGTTTCGTAATACCTCTGTCACCGCGTTCCGAGTATCCATGGTAGCCGTAAACTGTGGGCGCGAGTATCCCACACGCCAGACGTCACGTAACCAACGCCAATGACCAATCAGGCTGTTTTGTGTCAGGTGTAAGGGTCGGTGGGCTGGCACATCGGCTAGCAAAGCGAGTGACATGATATCGAACCCGACTTCATGATAGAGCTGTGCGCCATTGCCCACTGTTTCGTCGGTTGTTACCTTGGCAGGATGATCGCGCTGAGACGGGGGCGGCGAAAAATCCGGTGGTGATGCCTTAAGAACTGAGAAATAGAGTGCAGTGCGAATCGTCGCAAGACTGTCTGGTATCACCTCAAAAACATCACGTCGTTCTGCCGATACAACAAACCCCCAGTCGCATTGCAGCGAATGGGGGTTGTATTCAGACGATATGTAAAGTGTGTCTTGCGACATCAGCCTTATTGAGAATTCGCACTGTCAATGCGCAGTTGACGGGCGCGGGTCAGGATAGCGTCTTCCATCGAGGTGACAGTTCCCGGTTCAACAACCGCATCCTGCCACTGGTTAGGCCCGACATTGACCTGGCGGAAGACGGAAACCTTAATGGCATCCGAGCGCAGGGCTGTGCCAAGGATGTAGGCTGTCAGTTTGAAGCGTTCATCTGAAGATTCCGGCGGCGTGTACCAGTCGGTAATAATTACACCACCAAACGGATCAGCAGAATTCAAGGGCATGAAGGAGAGGGTATCAAGTGTCGCACGCCACAGGAAACTGTTCACACCGATGCCGGAACCGGAGCCTTCTTGCTTCTCTTCACCGCCGAAAATATTCAGTCCGTCCGATCCGAACAGTGAGCCTTGTTCCCTAATATCGTTGACTGTAGCACTTCTGCCATTGACACGTTGATCACCTGGTGCGGAACCGGGCATGTTTGCGTGGTCCGATTTACCCGCACAGCCGGACACGACGGCTAAAATAGATAAAATGCCCAGTGATTTCGCGAGATAAGTGTGCACGTTGCGAACCTTATTCAAGAGTGCCTTTCTAATACGTGACCGCACTATAAGGCGGTTGGGCCAAACGGCAAATAAAAACATGTGTGGTTTTTGTGCAACATTTTTAAACAAATGTCGCATTTTGATCACACTATGATTGACGGGGCAGCCAAATGCTGGCTCCATAGCGTCGAACCGGGCGGCAAAAGCTGTCCAAAATATTTGTATTGCGTAAAACGCATTCAAAGACGTTGAGGGAAAAGATGAAAAAGATTCTGGTAGCTTCCAGCGCACTTGTCGCTGTTGGTTTCGCAGGCGCAGCTCAGGCTTCTGAGCCGATCAGCCTGTCCGTAGGTGGTTACATGGAGCAGTGGGTAGGCGCTGCATCTGAAGAAAACCGCTTCGAAGCCAAAAACAAAATTCAGTCTGACACCGAAATCCACTTCTCGGGTTCGACCACCCTTGATAACGGTATTGAAGTTGGTGCTTCCATCGAACTCGAAGGCAACAACAGCAACGTTCGTAATTCGGCTGACGATGGTTCGTCTGGCGCAACCAACATTGACGAATCGTGGATGTATGTCAGCGGCGGCTTCGGTGAAGTTCGTCTCGGCGCGGAAGACGGCGCAGCAGCTGACATGGGCATCACCGCTCCGTCCGTTGGTCCGGTTGGCGCGAACGACGGCGACCTTGGCAACTGGGTAACCACCAACGCAATTCCGGACACCGTTCCGGCTGGTGGTGACTCCAAACGCGTTACCTACTACACCCCGACCCTTGGTGGCTTCAAAGCTGGTATCTCCTACGCAGACGACGACTCCTCCGAAAACAGCAACACCGTTGCAACCGGCGATAGCCGCGTTTCTGGTGGTCTTGAGTATCGTGGCGACTTCGACGGTGTTTCCGTTGGCGTTTCCCTCGTTGGTGAGAGCTTCCAGGAAGGCGAATGGTACGGCGTAGGCGCAACCGTTGGTTTCGGCAACTTCACCGTTGGTGCTTCTGTATCTGAAACCGATGGCGAATTCGGCGCTGGCGAGCCGGCTGCAGGTGCTAACAAGCTGGAAGATACCACCGATTTCGATATCGGCGTATCTTATGCGATGGACGCAGCTACCGTTTCCCTTACCTATGCATATGGTGAGAACGATGGTTCCGCGACCGTTTCGGGTGTTGACGAAATCAACACTGTTCATGCAGGTCTCGACTACACCCTCGGTGCAGGCGTTAGCTGGCGTTCGTCGATCTTCTGGTTCGACGATCAGGGCGAAAACCCGGGTGCTGCAGACGACAACGAAGGTTACGGTGTTGTTACCGGCTTCCGTCTTGGCTTCTAATCTTTCCTAAGATTAGACGACAGATTGAAGGGGGTGGATTTTCCACCCCCTTCTTTTTTTTGTTTTCTCGCCTGCCAATTCAGAGACGAACGCGTGTCTCCATCGAGCACAGTTGGGACGCTACGTAACAGCGTTAAAAACTCGGTCGTGATCAAAAACGCGGGGTGATGTCAAAGACGTCGTTCGTCTTGTCTCCGTCCAAGGTTCACCTTATCAATCGATATCAAGACTCAGATTTGTGAGAGAATCGAAACGTTATCATTAAATGACCATAAGTTAATTATGCGTGATTACAGAGAGTAATGTCGAGCGACGTACTAGGTAACTGACTGATATATACCCAACGAGTTACGGATTTCCCAACAGAAACGGCACACAAAAGTTGCAAAAATACAACACACCGTCGTTTAACTGACCACAATCCATTTATTATAATTGACCCTTATTCATTTCAATGGCCATATCACTCTCGACAGAACGAAGGGCCGTCCGGTTCACACCCCTTCGTCCCAAAACGTCATTCTATTGAGGGTTATGATGAAAAAGATTCTTTTTGCTTCCAGCGCACTCGTCGCTGTCGCAGCCGCAGGTACCGCGCAGGCTTCCGAGCCGATCAAGCTTTCGGTTGGTGGTTACATGGAACAGTGGGCTGGTGTAGCTGACCAGGATGTTGGCGAATCCAAGAACGCCTTCCAGTCCGACACCGAAGTTCACTTCTCGGGCAAAACCACGCTTGATAACGGCATCGAAGTTGGTGCGAAAATCGAACTCGAAGGCGAAACCTCGTCTGACCAGATTGATGAACAGTACCTGTACATCAATGGTGGCTTCGGTGAAGTACGCCTCGGCAAAGACGACAGCGCTGCTGACTCGATGGGCTTCACTGCACCGTCCGTTGGTCCGGTAGGCGTCAACGATGGCGACCTGACCAACTGGGTTGATGCATACCTGATCGATACCGTTCCGTCGAGCGGCGACCAGAAACGCTTCACCTACTACAGCCCGAACATCAGCGGCTTCCAGCTTGGTTTCTCTTATGCTGATGATAGCGGTTCGAACAACAACGACACCGCAACCGATGGCGATAACATCCTCTCGGCTGGCATCAACTACCAGGGCGAATTCGATGGTATCGCGCTCGGGTTCTCTGCAACTGGTGAAAACCAGGGCGAAGGCAATTGGTATGGCCTTGGTGCGACCGTTGGTTTCGGCAACTTCGTAGTCGGTACCTCCTGGGGTCACATCGAAGACGATTATGCACAGGGTGAAAACTCCCGCACCGGTGACGACACCGACGCATTTGACGTTGGCGTCTCCTATGCGATGGATGCAGCAACCGTCTCTTTGACCTATGGTTATGCGGAATACGGCAACCGCGACATCGACAGCTCCTCTGATGGCGTTGATCTGTCCGGTACCGGTGAAGTCAGCACGGTTGACCTCGGGATGTCCTATGCGCTTGGCGCAGGCGTTGCCTGGAAATCGTCAATCTTCTGGTTCGATGACGAATCCGATAACGCAGCGATCGCCGACAACGACGGTTACGGTGCGGTTACCGGTATCGCGCTTACCTTCTAATTCTTCGGAATTATGCAGGGCTTTGAAAGGGTGGCTTCGGCCGCCCTTTCTTTTTGTTTGTTTGGATCTTTGTCGATGTGATTAGCGCGAACGGATTACGCTTTTGGAGGGTTCAAGCTTTGGCGAGGTCTTGGGATATCAAGTCGCTGATTGCTGGAATGTCCGTTTCCAAACGGGCAACGCAGGGCACCGGTTTGTTTGTGACCAATGCCCGGGCCAATTCGGGATCACTTTTTTCGGGTGTGTCTGGCAGTGCCGTGATGGGGAGACCAAGACTTCCCATACAGCCAATTTTACCATCAGGTGTTGCGCGCAGTTTTGCCAGCCCGCAGGGGGCGCTGCAATGTGGTCCCGTGAAATCACTTTGCCAGGCGCGTAAATTCGTATGTCGGCCCTGGAGCGTTTTGGCGTCGGCCGAACTGTAAATGCCAGTTCCTGGGGTCTGGAACAGTTTGGAGATGTGGGCGGGGCCGCTGTCGGCGACGACAAGATAATCCTGCTGTGCGACAAACGAGACCAGATCGCCAATCGTTTTGAAGCCATCGACAACCCGAATACTGTTTCCTGCAAGGGGACCAAGTGCGGCCTTGTAGGCTTTCATCACGCCCTGATAGGCATTGAGCACGAGGGTGATGTCACAATCCCGTTTGGCCAGCATGGCTGTAATTTCACTGACGAGCTTGGGGGGCAGGGTTCGTAACGGTGAGGATGCCATGGGCACAATCCCGACTTTAAGTCGCGTTCCCTTTGGTAGCTGTCGTTTCTCGAGTGGGACCGGGGGGAGGCCAAAGGCCTCGCAGAGTGCTTCTTCCGGATTGACCGGCATGGTGGCGATATCCCGCCAGCCTTCCATTTCACTGAGATCAATGACGTGATCGAAGTTTTTGAGCTGTGCGCTCGAGATAAACAGCTGAAAAATCTCGATTCCCTGCACCAGCGCAAAGATGTCCGATGCGCTGCCAGCGTTAAGAACGCCAATCCGGATATCGCCAAACCGTTGTTTGAGCGCCCGGAAAAACAGCGCCATGCCGACACAGTCGCCCAGCGCGTCATCGGGGATCAGAAACAGCACTGATTTTCCGGAAAAATCCCGTTCGCCCCAGCCATCACGCGGCAGAACCTGAAACCGATAATTGTCAGATTTGATCTTGACCCCGGACGCCGTTGCCAGAACCTGCCGCCGCAGCAGCGATGTTGCCCGAGTGAAATAGATCGGGCTGTTGTCTGAGCTCTGGCTAAGTTCGGAACTGACATTGGGCAGGCCAAACTGAAACGGCTGTTTGGAAGCAAAACGGGTGAATGTCTTGCGCGATGGGTGCGGGGCCCGGGGCATTTTGCGGGAGAACTCCGGTCAACGGGTGGATGGGGTGGTGGCAACAGAAAACCCGATCCCGGCGATGGAGGCAAGTGCGGAAGTCCGCAGGTTTCCGATTGTTTGTGCAGTTATGCCACCCAACCCAATCGGTGTGATGCCGAGCATGTGGCACATCCTTGAAATCTGGCGGATATCGGCGCGTGACATCAGATTTGCGCCCGGATGACTTTGGGTGGGGAAGATCGGGGAAATCAGGACACCGTCGGGACGCGCTGTTTCCGGAAGAAGGCCAAGACATTGAACCGTTTTTGGGGCGTGGCAGGCAGATGTGCGCATAAAGTGTACCGGAATTCGCTGATAAATACCGGGATCGGCCAGGGCACGGTATTCAGGGAAATGTAGACCGTCGGCATCGAGCCGGAGTGCGAGCCCAACGTCATTTGCCACAAGAAAGGGAATGCCCTTTGCGCGGCAGATTGTGCGGAGCTTTGCGCCGAGCTTTGCGCGCATTGGATGATCGTAATGGCGGAAAATGACCATGCTGTCGCGGGGCAGGGCGCGGATGGCGGGTTCCGGGTTGGGTAATCTTTGATCATCGGTCATCAGGACAATCGGCGGAATCGGGCAATTCGGGCCGCCATTGCGCAGGTTGAGCCTGCGTGCCTGCTTTAACAGGGCCTTATCCATTGATACACTCCCGACTTGGCAGCTATACCTGCCGTTCCTGAATGCGTTACCGATGAAGGACCACCCTCCATGAGCCATCATGATCTGTCATCTGGCAAAACCGACGTTGCCGACAACCTTGCCGAAATCCAGAGCAATATCAATGCGGCATGTGACGCCGCCGGTCGTGATCCGGGTGATGTGACGCTGGTCTGTGTCAGCAAGAACCATGATGCCGATCATGTGCGCAAGGCATTGGTGGATGGCAGGCGTGTGTTTGGTGAAAACCGCGTGCAGGAAGCCGCAGGGAAATGGCCGGAATTGCGTGCCGAGTTTCCTGATATCGAGCTGCATCTGATCGGGCCGCTTCAGACCAACAAGGTCAAGGATGCGGTTGCCCTGTTTGACGTGATTGAAACGGTGGACCGCCCGAAGCTGGCCAATGCATTGGCCAAACACCGCGATAAAACCGGTGCCTGCCCGGATCTGTTCATTCAGATCAATACTGGCGAGGAAGAGCAAAAGGCCGGCATCGCGCCAAAGGATGCCGATGATTTCATCAAGATGTGCCGCGAAGAGCTTAAACTTCCGATCATTGGCCTGATGTGCATTCCCCCGGTCGATGAGGAACCCGCTCCGCATTTCACTCTGCTTGGCAAGATTGCCGATCGCCATGGTCTTAAAATCAAAAGCATGGGCATGAGCGGCGATTACGAGGCTGCAATCCGGTTTGGCGCCACCCATGTGCGGGTTGGGACAGCACTTTTTGGCTCCCGGGGCTATTGATTGGCCTTAAAAGGCCTAAATTTCGGTATCTAAATCGATATTCGGGGCGAAAACCTGTGAAAAAGGCCATATTTTAGGTCGGTTTTGTGTATTTAACGCCAGATTGCATGAACTGGGCTGTTCTGTGGATAATCAGGGCGATAACATAGACGCCGTAACCCGACATCTGTGACAAAAAAATCCCGCATCAGCGGGATTTTCTTTTGGTGGGTTCTAAAACCAGTGTCTGATCAGGGGATTAGCTTGTAACCGCCTGGTTCGGTGATCAGGATCGCCGCGTTTGACGGATCTTTCTCGATTTTCTGACGCAGGCGATACACATGGGTTTCAAGCGTATGGGTGGTAACGCCAGCGTTATAGCCCCAGACTTCGTCCAGCAATGTTTCACGGCTGACCGGTTTGTCACCAGCCCGGAACAGGAATTTCAGGATCGAGGTTTCCTTTTCCGTCAGGCGGACTTTTTTCTCGGTCGCGGTTTCAATCAGGATCTTGGCACTGGGCTGGAAGCTGTAGGGGCCAATAACAAAGACGGCATCCTCGCTTTGTTCATGCTGGCGGATATGCGCACGGATGCGGGCCAAAAGCACATTGAGGCGAAACGGCTTGGTGACATAGTCATTGGCGCCCGATTCCAGACCCAGAATGGTGTCAGAGTCACTATTGGCGCCGGTGAGCATGATGATCGGTGATTTCACATTGGCGCGCCGCATCAGTTTGCAGACATCGCGGCCATCCATATCCGGCAGGCCAACATCAAGCAGGATCACATCAAAATAGGAATCCTTGGCAAGATCGAGTGCTTCCTTGCCACTGTTGGCAACCACGCATTCGAAATCTTCATGAAGTCTGAGCTGTTCCGTCAAAGACTGGCTGAGCGCTGCATCGTCCTCAACCACCAGAACCTGTTTACCTGTCGACATTCACCATCCCTTGCTGCTTGTCAGATCCGCCGTCATATCCGGGGTCTGCGCCTGATGTTGATTTTACCGGCTTGTTTTTGTGGCGCTTTCGGGTCCGGCCCGCCATATATGCATTACGTATTCCGCGCTGAACCATAGGATCAGCATCTTAAGTTGTATTTTCAAGAACAAACTGTTTTCTGTTTGGTCCTTTAACTCCCGGCCCAACCGGATTAGGTAGTAGGGGCGATTTGTCTAAAACGTGATGTCGTAAAATCTTGAAAGATGTGCTTCTTCCTGCGATTTTGCGCATCACCGACCAAGCAGGTTCGCATCGCCTGATGCGCTTATATGAATTAAACCGGGTCTTTATCCAGCCCCATAGCCACCGGATCGCGATGTTGTGATCACAAAGACAAGATGCCGATGACCCAAAGCTCTGCCGTGACGGCCCAAAATGACAGCAATCTGATCCCGGCAACCGATCTGGTAACGGTTTCCCGCGCCGTGGCAGATTTGCGCCGTGGCGAGATCGTCCTGGTTCAGGGGCATGATAATGGCGAAGCCCACAGCGTTGCGGTGATTGCCGCCGAGCCACTGTCACAACATGGTCTGCAACGTCTGTGTGACATCGCCGGAAGCGACACCTCACCGGCAATTGTCCTGCCGCGTGTGCGGGCCAAATCGCTTGGTCAGACGGCCAAGGATGATCCGTTTGTCGCCTTTGTTTCAGCCGACCAATCGGCTGTTGATGCCAATCGTCTGGGTGAAATAGCCAATCCGTTGCTTGATCTTGATGCGTTGCCTGCGGGCGATTGGCGACCGGTCAGCATGGCGGAAAATGCCGCCATTCGGTTGGCGAAACTTGCCCGTTTGTTGCCCGCGGTTGTGACGGTGCCGGTCAGTGCCGATCAGCTTGAAACCCTTGCCCGCGCACAGAACCTGCTGGTTTTGCAGTCTGAAAGCATCAATGGCTATGAAAATGCCTCGGCCGCATCCTTGCGCCAGGTCAGCGAAGCGCGTGTGCCGCTTGAAGATGCCGAAAACGTGACTGTGATTGCGTTTCGCCCGGAAGATGGCGGGCAGGAACATCTGGCCATCGTCATTGATGAACCGGTCAAGGACAAACCGGTGCTTATTCGCCTGCATTCGGAATGCTTTACCGGCGATCTTATCGGATCTTTGCGCTGTGACTGCGGGCCGCAGTTGCGTGGTGCGATTTCGGAAATCGCCAAAAGCGGGCAGGGTGGTATTGTGCTTTACCTGCGTCAGGAAGGGCGTGGCATCGGGCTTGTGAACAAGCTGCGCGCCTATGCCCTGCAGGATCGTGGATTTGACACCCTTGATGCCAACGAGGAGCTTGGCTTTGACGCCGATGAACGCGTTTATCGCCCGGCGGCCGAAATGCTGCGTCAGATGGGCTTTGAAAGCGTGCGTTTGCTCACCAATAACCCCGAAAAGCTGACCGGGCTTGAAAGCTGGGGTGTTACAGTTTCCGAGCGTGTCCCGCATAAATTCCCGTCCAATGGTCATAACGAGTTTTATCTGCAGACCAAAAAGGACCGGGCGGGGCATTTATTCTAAGCCGCTCTTATAAGCTTACGGGTCTTGAAGATGCCGATGCTACCCGGCAGAAGATTCCGACAGGCAAGTCTGGCGAAATTATTTCCCAAGAAAATATCGATAATTCAAAGCGTTAGACTGCGTTAAAACTGGCACTCCTTTTGCAAAACAGATGGCAAGAGGAGGACAGACATGTCGATTGGTGAAAATTGGCGGCAAATTTCGCCCGGTAGCCTATCCGGTAGCGCGGGCGGTGCAGGTGGCACAAATGGGGCGGCAAACGGCAAGTTTGCCCAGTCCAATGCTGCCGACCAGCTTTCTGGCACATCCGAAGGCCGGACATTCTCGCAATATATGTTTGGCGAGGATGGCTTTGAATTCACCGATTTCCTCGATGTGATCAATCCCTTGCAACATATTCCCGGTGTCGGGATGATTTATCGTTCCTTGACCGGCGATGAGATCGGCAATGGCGCGCGCGTTGCGGGCGGCGGCCTGTTTGGCGGGGTGTTTGGCCTTGCCGGGGCGGCGATTGATGCCGTGGTCGATGCGGTCACCGGCGACGATACCGGCACCCACTTCATGGCGATGGTCGAAGACGGGTTTGGAGGCAGCGGCATTGATGATGGCACGGCGGTGGCCGATGCAGGCAATGCGAACGCGGCTACCAATCAGGCAACCACGGTTGCGCAAAACAGCGCCTATCAGGGCGATCTGGTTCTGCCCTGGATGACCGGCGCGCAATCACAATCCGTCAGCCCGGCCGAACAGGCCACCATTGTACAGTCTGCGCCAACGGCCCCGGTTGATCAGGCGATGCTGGCATCGAATGCCGCAGCTGGCAGCACGGGCGTTCGGGCCTCTGATTTGAATGTGCCGTGGGCACAAGGTGCGCAAATGCCTCAGACAGTGGCTGCACAGGTTGCACAAGCCAGCCAAACCCAGCCAACAACGCAGCCTGAGGCAGAACTTGCTTCGGCATCTGTCCCGCCCTCAACCGATCCGGCAGAACTGACCGTTGCCATGGCATCGGCAGGAACGGCGAACCCGGTATCTGCCTTCAACCGGACCGTCGCATCCAATTCGACGGCAACCGAGACCGCGCGTCGCCCGGTCACCAGCACCGGTGATGCCAATACCGTATGGGCGCGTGCCGCCAGCAGCGGCCGGCTTAGCCGCCAGACCAACGGCATGGCCATTTCCGCTGAAATGGCCGCCCATGAAGCCAAATACGCCAAACTGAATGCCGTGAAGGCCGAGACCGCAGAACGCAAGGCCAGCGAAATACAGACGACGTCGCCAGATGGCACGCCACTGTCGGCGGCCGAAATGGCGGCCCGCTTTAACGCTGCCCTTGGCCGTGACAAGGCACAAACCATGGCGGCAGATGCCGTCGCCAGCAGCAATGCGGTGGCCGATGATCGCCCGGAAACCGCCTATGACGGATACGATGTCGCCAACAAAGATCAGGGTGGATCGGCCATTCCCGCCAATGCACCGGCTGCTGACGCGCCAGCTGATCACCCGCTGTTGCAGCAGGCGTCTGATAACCTGAATGGCGATGCGCCGGTGGGTGCTTGGTTCAGCCAGACGATGATGGATGGTCTGAAGAAATATCAGGCGATGCAGCAGAAGCCTTCACCGTCTGGAAATGCGATCTGATAAGGCATGTTTCGAAATCAAAACAAAAAAGCCCGCCTGGTTTAAACCGGCGGGCTTTTTGATGTTCAGATGGTCTGGTGCGATCAGCTATTGAGGAAACCGACGATTTCCTTGACCTCTTTGAGGATCGGCTGGGCGATGGCGTTGGCACGCTCGGCACCCTTGGCCAGAACGGAATCGATATAGGCCGGATCGGCCTTGAGCCGTGCCATTTCTTCGGTGATCGGTGCCAGATTTTCGACAACCACGTCGGTCAGCGCCTGTTTGAAGCCAGAGAACTGGGTGCCGCCATGTTCTGCCAGAACTGCATCGACCGTGCTGTCGGTCAGCGCTGCATAGATGGTGATCAGGTTTTTGGCTTCCGGGCGGCCTTCAATACCGGCGACCTCGGATGGTAACGGTTCCGGATCGGTTTTTGCCTTGCGGATTTTTTTGGCAAGCGTTTCGGCATCGTCGGTCATGTTGATGCGCGACATATCGGACGCATCGGACTTTGACATCTTTTTCGAGCCGTCACGCAACGACATCACACGCGTTGCCGGACCCAGGATCAGCGGTTCCGGCTGCGGGAAGAAGCCTTCGACCTCGTAATCGGTGTTGAATTTCAACGCGATATCGCGTGCCAGCTCAAGATGCTGTTTCTGGTCTTCGCCGACCGGTACATGGGTCGCCTTATAGGCCAGAATGTCAGCCGCCATCAGGCTCGGATAGGCATAAAGGCCGAGCGACGCGTTTTCACGATGTTTGCCCGCCTTTTCCTTGAACTGGGTCATGCGGTTCATCCAGCCGATGCGCGCGACACAGTTAAAGATCCAGGCCAGTTCGGCATGGGCGGAAACCTGGCTTTGGTTAAACAGCACCTGATTTTCCGGATCAATGCCCGAAGCAATCATGCTGGCCGCCAGTTCGCGAATGTTGGAACGCAGTTCCTTGGGGTCTTGCCAGACCGTGATGGCATGCATATCGACCACGCAGAAGATGCATTCATATTTCTTCTGCAGTTCGACCCAGTTGCGGATCGCGCCAAGATAGTTGCCAAGGTGAAGGTTACCGGTGGGCTGAGCGCCCGAAAACACACGTTCCATAACGTCGTCGTCCATTTCAATTTAAGTTTAACAGGGCCTGCATACTCCGCCAGGTTTTGGACACCCGCCGGCGGACGAGCATGCAAGCAAACAGCGCGCGAGTTTAGGGTCTGGCCCGATTTGGTCAAGCTGCTTTCGGGAAATGCCCGGAAATATTCGGATCAGGCGGGTTTTCCGCGTTTGAGCGTCGCCTTGAGCTCGGAAAAGCTGGTCGCACCAAGCAGTTGGGCCGTAATCGCATAGACGGCCATGCCACCGGTTACAATCACCGCCATGGTGATGATGCGTGTGATCGAAAGCGCATCATTTTGCCAGAAGGCATCAATCGCAAACCAGAGTGCCGATCCCATCAGTGCTGATGCAACAAGAATGCGCGGGATGCGTCGGGCAAGGCGGGCATCAAAGGTCAGGTCGCCCCGCCGATGCAAAATAAGACCAAGCGAGGTCGCATTGACCCAGACCGAAACAGACGTTGCCGCCGCAATGCCAAGATGCCCGAACCATGGCATCAGTACCACGATCAGAACGATGTTGAGCACCATGCAGGAAATGCCGATACGGATCGGTGTTTTGGTGTCTTCGCGCGCAAAGAAGCCGGGTGCGAGGACCTTGACCAGAACCGAGGCCGGCAGGCCAAAGGCAAAGACCGTGAGCGCCATGCCGGTCATGAGGGTTTCTTCCGCGCCAAATGCCCCGCGTTCAAACAGGACATTGATCACCGGCAGGCCCATGACACCAAGGGCTATGGCGGCCGGAAGGGTCAGAAGAAGGGCAATTTCGATGCCGCGATTCTGGCTATACATCGCGGTTTTGGCATCATCACCCTGCAATTGGCGCGACAATGTCGGCAAAAGGGCGGTGCCAATCGCAATGCCAATCACACCCAGCGGCAATTGTTGCACGCGATCGGCATAATAAAGCCAGGAGACCGCGCCATCCGAGACGAGGGAGGCCAGCATGGTGTCGATCAGAAGATTGATCTGATAGACGCCGGCGCCAATCATGCCCGGGATCATGCGTTTGCCCAGAAGCTTGATGCGGTCATCAACACGCGGCATCTGCCATTTTATGGCGAAACCGACCCGTTTACACGCAATCACCAGCATCAGGAACTGTGCCACACCGGCAATCGCCACCCCCCAAGCCAAGGCATGGGCCGGGGTTTCGGTCACCGGTGCCAAGCCGAGCAAGGCCGCAATCAGGCAGATATTGAGAATGATCGGGGCGGCGGCGGCGGCGGCATAGCGATGAAGCGTATTCATCACGCCCGACATCAGCGCGACGGCGGAAATAAAGGCAAGATAGGGAAACGTGATGCGCGACAGTTCGACAGCAAGTTCGAACTTTTCGGGATTTTCGGCAAAGCCCGGCGCAAACACATACATCGCCCAGGGCATCAGGATTTCGATAATCGCCACCAGAAAACCGGTGATCAGGATCAGCATCGACATGGCGCGCGCAGCAAATTCGCGGGCCGCGTCCATACCACGTTTTTCAATGTCACCGGCCAGAAGCGGGATGAAGGCTGCGGAAAACGCGCCTTCGCCAAACAGGCGACGAAACAGGTTGGGAAACTTGAACGCGACAAAGAACGCATCGGCCATGCCGCCCGCCCCAAGCATCCCGGCAATCAGAATATCGCGGCAAAATCCCAGAAGGCGGGACAACAGCGTAAAGCCACTCACCGTGGCGATAGAGCGGACAAGCGACATTCGAGAGCGTTCCGTATTTATGCGTCACCAAAGGGCGCGATTCTGCCGGTGATGACGTGCGATTGCGGTATTTTCACGTTTGATGCACAGAAATCTGACAGTCGAAGGTGAAAATAGTCGTAATTTTTGAGGCCGAAAACCGCGGCGTATATCGCATTTTTGTGAAAGTGATTGAATTAGGTGATTTTTTTGAGGTCCCTGTGACAGCCGTCACAGAAAAACAGTTGCAACACCCGCATATTCACATTCGCTGAGGGTTCGTTGGGACGCGAGCCTCATATTGGACGGGCGGGGAAATACGGTATCCACCTCAACCTGCTGCACTCCGAGGATTTCGGCACCGTGAATAACAGGTCACGCTGTCGGGTTTGGTTTTACCCTTCCTCGTCCGTCACAATTTCCAAAGAAATATAATTCGAACAGTTTACTGGCCCTATCGGCCGGTACATCCGGATCTGATCCATACCGTGGCGTTGCCTAGGGTAGCGCATGGGTATTGGATCGATCCGGTTTGTTTTTTTGCGGCGATTGTAAAACGCGCTAGTCGTTGCGAATCGCCTGGGTCAGGGTTTCCTTGACCTGGACAAACTTGGTACGGCTGTCGATCTTGAGCCCGAACACATCCTTGACATAGAAGACGTCAACCGCGCGTTCGCCAAAGGTGGAAATGCGCGCAGAGGCAATCTGCATCGAAAGATCGCGGAGCGCGCGCGTGATGTCATAAAGCAGGCCCAGCCGGTCGCGGGCGGTGATTTCAATCACCGTGTGGGTGCGGCTGGCCTTGTTGTCGATAATGACATTCGGTTCGACCTTGAACACCGCGGTGCGGTGCTTGTTGTCCTTGGTCTGGCGGCGTTCGATTTCCTGACTGGGGCGGATCTGCCCGGAAATGACCTTTTCCAGTGTGTCGCGCAGGCGATCAAGTTTGGTGGAGTCGTTAAACGCCTCGCCATTGGTGTCCTGCACGAAAAAGGTATCAAGTGCCATGCCATCGGCAAGAGTCAGGATCTTTGCATCGACCACGTTGGCCCCGCACAGCGCCATTGCGCCTGCAATCTGGGAAAACAGGCCGGGATGGTCCGTGGTGTGGACGGTAATTTCGGTGGCATCAATTTCGGTATCGATGCGGACATCGACCGTGATCTCGGCCCCGGAATTTCGGGCGTCCCGGGTCAGATGGGCGTGATGGACGTGGATGTCGGTATCAAAGCTCAGCCAATAGGACGGATAGCCGCGTTCGATAAAGTCCTCGATATCCTGTTCGGGCCAGTCCTTGAGCGCGTCACGCAGCGCGTTTTGCGCATTTTCGACGCGCGAATCGCGGCTATCGGCATTAAGACCGCCTGACAGCATATCATCGGTGGCATAGTAAAGTTCACGCAGCAGGGTGGCCTTCCAGCCGTTCCAGACATTGGGACCCACCGCGCGGATGTCAGCCACCGTCAGGCACAGCAACAGGCGCAGGCGTTCCTGCGATTGCACCAGATCGGCAAAGGCGCGAATGGTACTGGGATCATTGAGATCACGCTTGAACGCGGTCAGGCTCATCCACAGATGCGCCTTGACCAGCCAGGCGACCGCCTCGGTATCGGCCGGCGACAGACCCAGCCGCGGGCAGAGCTTTTCGGCGACTTCGGCGCCAAGCTCGGAATGATCGCCGCCACGGCCCTTGGCGATGTCATGGAGCAATACCGCGACATACAGCACACGACGCGAAATCACCTGACCCATGATGCGGGTTGCAACCGGGGCGTCTTCGGCAAGTTCGCCGGACTCGATTTGATTAAGCACGCCAATCGCCCTGATGGTGTGCTCGTCCACGGTGTAGGTGTGGTACATGTCGTACTGCATCTGGGCAACGACACGGCCGAAATCGGGGATGAAACGCCCCAGTACACCGGCCTCGTTCATCTTGCGGAGCGTCACATCCGGGCTGTCGCGCTGGGTGAGGATTTCAAGGAAAACCTCGTTGGCGTCCGGATCGTTTTGCAGCTTGTGATCAACATATTTCAGGCTTTGCGTGATCCAGCGCAGCGTTTCGGGATGAATGCCAACCCGGTTTTGGTGGGCAACCAGAAACAGGCGCAAAATCTTGATCGGGTCGTTCTTGAAGACTTCAAGGCTTTCGACCGTCAGGCGTTCATTGCGCAGCTCAAAGCCGTCAATTTCCTTGGTGCCAAACAGCTTGCCCGGAAAACGGATCAGCGGGCGGCGCTGATGGCTTTCTTCAAGGGCAGCACAGAAGATGCGGGTCAGGTTCCCGACATGCTTCACCATCAGATAATAGTGCTTCATGAAGCGTTCGACGCCCGATGCCCCGGCATGATCGGTATAGCCAAGCCGTTCGGCAATATCGCGCTGCATATCGAACGTCAGACGGTCTTCTTCGCGATCAGACAGATAATGCAACCAGCAGCGTACCGCCCACAGGAAGTTCTGTGCCTTCAAGAAGCCGCGTGCTTCCTTGCGGGTCAGGACCTTGAGATCGACCAGTTCCATCGGGGAATTGACGCGATAAAGGTATTTGCCAATCCAGAACAGGGTGTGGAGATCGCGAAGCCCGCCCTTGCCGTCCTTGACGTTGGGTTCGACCACATAGCGTGAATCGCCCATGCGGGTATGGCGTTCGTCACGTTCGCCAAGCTTCTTTTCGATGAACTCGATGCCACTGCCCTTGACGAGCTCTTCCATGAAGCGGGTGCGAAACAGTTTATAGGTTTCCTCATCGCCCCAGACAAACCGGCTTTCAAGCAGGTTGGTGCGAATGGTGATGTCCTGTTTGCCCATGCGCAGGCAATCATCGACGGATCGCGTCGCATGACCGACCTTAAGCCCCAGATCCCACAGCATATAAAGAATGAATTCAACGACCTGTTCGCCATGTGCGGTCTGTTTGTAGGGAAACAGAAACAGGATATCGACATCGGAATGCGGCGCCATGTCACCGCGGCCATAGCCGCCGACGGCGACCACCGACATGCGTTGTTCATTTGTCGGATTGTGCAGCGGATAGACGAACGTGGTGGCAAAATCATGGATCAGGCGGACGATCTGATCCATCAGGAAACTGTTGGAAAAGACGGTGTCCTGCCCGGAATTGCTTTCTTCAAAGCGTGCGCGGATCACAGATCGCCCGGCCTCAAGTACTGATTTCAGCTTGTTGAGAACGGCGGTGCGCTGTTTGAAGCTTTTGAGTGCCGGATCGTTGGCGATGGCCTCAAGCTCGGCAAAGACCTTTTTGCGGTCGATGATTTCGCGCTGCTTCTTGATCTTGTAGGTCACGTTGGTCGGTTTCCTCGGCCCTGGCGTGCGGTCTGTTGGCGACAGGGTTTATATATCAATTTTCTTAACAGTTGCCGCACCATAGCGCCAATTTCATCTATCCGCATCAAATGCGTGCGCAACTCCGATCAGCAAGCACGCACCTGATATGGGGATAGGCCGCCTGTTTTGCAGGTGATCAGCCCTTCAGCGACTGAAGACGATACAGCGCATCAAGGGCTTCGCGCGGGGTCATGTTGTCAGGATCAAGATCGGCAACCGCATCAAGCAGCGCCTTTTGCGCGTCCGACAGGGCCGGGGCGCTTGTGCGTTCCTCCTTGGCGGCCTGTTCGATGGCAACCGCAAACAGCGGCAGGTCATCGGCAAGCTTGGACACAGCACCCCCCTGTTCGCCCTTTTCAAGCGTCTTGAGCACCTGTTCGGCGCGCTTGATCACGGGCTTTGGCAGACCCGCCAGCTGGGCGACGTGAATGCCATATGACCGATCCGCACTGCCTGCGCCGACTTCATGAAGGAAGACGACCTCGCCCTGCCATTCCTTGATCAGCATGGTGTGGCAAGACAGGTGCTTGAGCTTGGCCGCGAGGGCAGTCAGTTCGTGATAGTGGGTGGCGAAAAGACCACGGCACTGATTGATTTCATGCAGGTTCTCAACCACCGCCCAGGCAATCGACAGACCATCAAAGGTCGCCGTGCCACGGCCGATTTCATCCAAAATCACAAGCGACCGGTCGGTTGCCTGATTAAGGATCGATGCGGTTTCAACCATTTCGACCATGAAGGTCGATCGGCCGCGCGCCAGATCGTCGGCCGCACCGACGCGCGAAAACAGCCGGTCAATCACTCCGATATGCGCCTTGGCCGCCGGAACGAACGCCCCGATCTGGGCGAGTACGGCAATCAGGGCATTCTGGCGCAGGAAGGTCGATTTACCGGCCATGTTCGGACCGGTGATCAGCCACAGGCTTTGTTCGTCTTCAAGGCGGCAATCATTGGCAACAAAGGGTGCGTCGCCATTTTCACGCAAGGCGGCCTCAACCACCGGATGGCGACCAGCGGTGATGTCAAAGGCAAGGCTGTTATCGATGTTCGGGCGAATGCAGCCCTGATCGCGGGCGAGTTCGGCCAGTGCGGCGGACACATCAAGGCCAGCCAGCGCACTCGCACATTTGGCGATGTCATCGGCCTTGGCCAGAACGGCGGCCACCAGTTCGTCAAACAGTTCCAGTTCAAGGGCAAGCGCCTGGTCGCCTGCCTTGGAGACCTTGCTTTCAAGCTCGGACAGCTCGACGGTGGTAAAGCGCACCGCATTGGCCATGGTCTGGCGGTGGATAAACTCATCCATCTCCATCATCTTGTCGGCGGTCTTGGCCGATACTTCGATGAAATAGCCAAGTACGTTGTTGTGCTTGACCTTAAGGTTGGAAATGCCGGTTTGCTCGGTATAGCGGGCCTGCAGGTTGGCGATCAGCTTCTTGCTTTCACTCGATAGCATGCGCAGCTCATCAAGCGGCGGGTGATAGCCCCCGGCGATAAAGCCACCATCGCGGGCGAGAAGCGGCAGGCTTTCGGCGATTGCCCGGCGCAACAGATCAATCAGATCGCCGTGATGTCCCATCATGGTCAAATGATCAGAAAGGGCTTCGGGCTGGGCAGTCAGGCCATCATTGCCGCCATCGGGCTTATTCAGAAGATTGCCAATCGCAAAGGCGCAGGACAGCCCATCACGCATCGCCGCCAGATCACGCGGGCCACCGCGCCCGACCGACAGGCGCGAAAGTGCGCGTTCGATATCGGGGCATTCGCCAAGGGCGGCGCGCAGATCAGATCGCAACCCATCGCGATCATGGAAATATTCCACCAGATCAAGGCGTTTGTTGACCTCGTCCGCGTTGGTCAGCGGGGCGGACAGACGCGCCGCCAACAAACGTGCACCGGCACCGGTGCGGGTGCGGTCAATGACGGACAGCAACGATCCCTTGCGCTCGCCCGATTGGGTCTGGATCAGCTCCAGCGACCGACGGGTGGCGGCGTCGATTTCCATCGCTGCCCCCTCTGCCACGCGGGTCGGCGGGGCAAGGCGGGGCATCTGGCCCTTTTGGGTCAGTTCGACATAATCAATCAGCGCACCGGCAGCCGACAGCTCGGCGATCTCAAACCCGCCAAAGGCATCAAGGGCTTCGACCTCATAAAGCTTTTTGAGCCTAAGCTGGGCATTTTCAGCATCAAAGCGTGCGGTCGGTTGCGGGGTGATGATGTTTTTATATTCGGCATAGATGTCGAACACTTCAGAGCGGTTCAGCATCTTTTCCGAAAACAGGATTTCACCCGGATCAAGGCGGGCAAGGGCGGCACCAAGACCGGCCATCTCGCAGGGCTGCACAAAGAAATCACCGGTCGACATATCAAGCCAGGCAAGCCCGATCTTGCCGCGCACTTCGGACACGGCGGCCAGATAATTGTGGCGCCGGGCATCCAGCAGGCTGTCTTCGGTAAGGGTGCCCGGCGTGATCAGGCGGACAACACCGCGTTTGACCACGGATTTAGCACCGCGTTTTTTGGCCTCTGCCGGGTCTTCCATCTGTTCACAGACGGCCACCCGAAAGCCCTTGCGGATCAGACGTTGCAGATAGGTTTCGTGACTATGGACGGGAACACCGGCCATGGGAATTTCGTTACCTTGATGCTTGCCGCGTTTTGTCAGGGCAATATCAAGGGCTTCGGCGGCTTTGACCGCATCGTCAAAGAACAGCTCGTAGAAATCGCCCATCCGATAGAACAGCAGGCAGTCCTGATACTGTTCCTTGATTTCAAGGAACTGCATCATCATTGGCGTCGCGCCGTCTCTGGAAAAAGAAGGTGCGGTCGGTGTGGTATCGGATTTATCGGCGATCTGGTTCATGATGACTTGATAGCAAACCCTGAAGGCAAAGACGAGAGCAGGAAACTGGCGGGGTGATAAAACTTGATCTATGCCATTGCAACGCCTGAATTTCTGCGAATATATAAAGATCGTGACCAACAACCAACTGTCGTTTTCCGCGACAGAATAACAGTGAGCAAGGAGCGTACAAAATGGCAGAAGAACAGACCATCCCGCAGGCCCCGGAACTGGTCGGACTGTTTGATACCAAGGACGGTTTCGATGCGGCTCTGCGTGCGCTCCGCGATGCCGGGTTTGAACGCACCGATCTGTCGGTTCTAAGCTCCCACGAATCCATCGATGTGGCAGGCAAGGATGGTCGGTCCTGGTCCGATGTACTGACCGCGCTGGTGGGTGAAACCAAATATGAAGTGCCGCTGGTGGCATCCGGCGCGATTGCCTTGTTTGGGGGCGCTGCGACGGCGGCCGCCGCCATTGCGGTCGGGGCCGGTGTTGGCGCAGTCGCACTTCGTGAATTTATCGAAGAAGTGACCTCCACCCCGCATACCGAGGATTTCGCCCGCGCGGTCGATGCCGGATCGGTCATCCTGTGGGTGCGGATCGACCCGGACCACGAAGGTGCCGAGGCCAAGGCACGTGCCATTCTTGAACAGAATGGTGCGACCAACATCCATCTGCATTCGCCGAAGTAATCCGCACGTTTTGGCGTGGCGGGCAGCTGCATGACAGAGTCCGCCGAGAACGATTGATTTTGCCGGTAAGGCAACGGGAACACGGGGGCATTGGCCCCCGTTTTTCGTATCGTGGAAAGTTCATATCGGTACCAATCGGCGGGTCGGTTTGCGCGGCGCAATAAAAACCGCAATCCCAAGTGCCAGTTGCGCGTGCGCGATTACATCTCTGAAAAACCAGCACTTACTGACGGTCATGGCGGCCGGGTCGATGGGGCGGGGGTATCCGCCATTGCGTTTGCGCATATGAAACGGGCCGGATCAGAGGTCAATGTTGCGCCGCAACATACGGAAAACGCTACGTAATTTTGCGGTTGCCGTTAACGTCGCCTTTGACCCGGGGCGCGAAGCCTGATTTATTGGGCGGTCCGACAAGACGGTCCCACGCCGCAAACTTGTCGATCAGGAAAATCAGAACTTAAGAACAAAACAGACCGTACAGGTTGCTTTCCATCTCACCACGCAAGCGTCAGTGAAAAACACAATGTCAGATACAGAAATCAAGGTTCGTGACCGTGAAGCGCTGCTGTTTCATTCCAGCGGCCGCCCCGGCAAAATCGAAATCACCGCATCCAAACCGCTGACCACTCAGCGCGACCTCTCGCTCGCCTATTCACCGGGTGTTGCGGTGCCGTGTCTTGAAATCGCCAAGAACCCGGCGACGGCCTATGATTACACCTCCAAGGGCAACATCGTTGCGGTCATTTCCAACGGCACCGCCGTGCTTGGCCTTGGCAACCTTGGTGCACTGGCCTCCAAGCCGGTGATGGAAGGCAAGGCGGTTCTGTTCAAACGCTTTGCCGATGTGGATGGGTTCGATCTTGAAGTGTCGACCGAGGATGTTGACGAGTTCGTCAATTGCGTACGTTTCCTCGGCGCATCATTCGGCGGGATCAACCTTGAAGACATCAAGGCGCCGGAATGCTTCATCATCGAACAGCGCCTGCGCGAGGTTATGGACATTCCGGTGTTTCATGACGACCAGCATGGCACGGCGATCATTGCGGCATCGGGCCTGATCAATGCCTGTGACCTGACGGGTCGCAAACTTGAAGACATCAAGCTTGTCATCAACGGGGCCGGTGCGGCCGCGATTGCCTGTTGCGAACTGGTCAAAAGCATGGGTGTTGCCCATGACAACGTGATCATGTGTGACTCGCGCGGGGTGATCTACAAGGGCCGTGAAGACGGCATGAACCAGTGGAAATCGGCCCATGCGGCCGATACCGATGCACGGTCGCTTGACGATGCGATGAAGGGTGCTGATGCGTTCTTTGGCCTGTCGGTCAAGGGGGCGGTAACGTCCGCCATGGTCAAAAGCATGGCCAAACAGCCGATCATCTTTGCCATGGCCAACCCGGATCCGGAAATTTCCCCGGAAGAAGTTGCTGCTATTCGTGATGACGCGATTTGCGCCACCGGGCGTTCGGACTATCCGAACCAGATCAACAACGTTCTGGGCTTCCCGTATATCTTCCGCGGTGCGCTTGATGTTCAGGCATCCACGATCAACGAAGACATGAAGATTGCCGCAGCCCATGCAGTGGCATCGCTTGCCCGTGAAGACGTGCCCGATGAAGTGGCCGCGGCCTATTCCGGGCGTCGTTTGCAATATGGTCCGGAATACATCATCCCGGCCCCGTTTGACCCGCGCCTGATTACCGCCGTGCCCAAGGCGGTTGCCCAAGCCGCGATGGATAGCGGTGTGGCGCGTCGTCCGATCATTGATATGGAAGAATATGAAAATCAGCTGCGCGGTCGTCTTGACCCGACGGCAGCCCATTTGCAGCTGATTTCCGATTACGTCCGTGCGCACCCGAAACGCATCGCCTTTGCCGAAGGCGAGGAAGAAACCGTGATCCGCGCAGCGGTGGCGTATCGCAATTCGGGCTACGGCACGCCGATCCTGATCGGGCGCGAAGACCGCATCCATGAAAGTGCCAAGAAGCTTGGTATTGAAAGCCTTGATGGTGTTGAAATCAGCAACGCGGCCCTTTCCAAGCATAATGCGGAATATGCCGAGTTCCTCTATCAGCGCCTGCAGCGCAAGGGCTTCCTGTGGCGTGATTGCCAGCGCATGGTCAACCAGAAGCGTAACGTCTTTGCCTCTGTCATGGTCGCACAGGGTCATGCCGATGGTTTGATCACCGGTCTTACCCGGAACTTCAATCGAAGCTTTGCCGATGTTGCCGGTGTGATCGATGCCAAGCCGGGTGAAATCCCGATGGGGCTTTCGATTGCGATTGCCAAGGGCCGGACGGTGTTCATCGCCGATACCCGTGTGCACAACCTGCCCAATGCCGAAGAACTGGCCGAGATCGCCATCCAGGCGGCCGCCAAGGCCCGTCAGATGGGGCATGAGCCGCGTGTGGCAATGGTTTCGCACTCGACCTTCGGCAACCCGTATAGCGAGGATACCGACCGTATCCGCGAAGCCGTGGGCATCCTTGAAAGCAGCAATGTCGATTTCGAGTTCGATGGCGACATGGCGGTTGATGTGGCACTCGATACCGAGCTTCTGAAGCTTTATCCGTTCTGCCGTCTGTCGGGTCCGGCCAACGTTCTGGTGATGCCGGCACTGCACGCGGCAACCACAGCCTCCAAACTGCTGGATAAGCTTGGCGGTGGCACGGTGGTTGGTCCGGTGATGATCGGTCTGGAAAAACCGGCCCAGATCGCCCAGATGGGGGCAACCGTGAACGATCTGGTGAACCTTGCCGCCCTTGCCGCCCACGAGGCAGAGCACGGCTAAGCCGTTCTAAAATCAAAGATCAAAAAGGCGGGGCTGATTTTTCAGGCTCCGCCTTTTTTCTGTTCGGGGTTGGGGCTTACTCGACCGGCTGTCCCAGAATGGCGATAGCAGCCCCCAAGGCGGCCAGCAGGGCAAAGAACGCGACCTTGCCCCGGTTGCTACGGCGGATGGAAATGATGGCCGCCAAGGCCGCCTGCAGGCCGTAATAAATGGCAAAGGCGCGCGATGCGTAACTGACAATCGCAAAGATGTCCGCCGACCATGTCAGTGCAATACCGATAATCCCCAGCGCCAGATAGGCTTGGGCTTCGGTAATGCGGTTTTGCGATAGTTGGGCAAACAGTCCGCCCGATCCGCTGGTATCGGCAATTGCGGCACTGAATTGCGATGCCATGGCAGCCGCCACCAGCATGAAGGGCAGGATCGGGGCGACGATCCCCATCATGTCGATAATACCGGTTTCCGACGATGTGATTTGATCTGGCGCGAAGACATAGGAAATCAGAAGGATGTAAATCAGATAGATCAGGGTCGACAGCCATTGGGCAAGGCGCATTGAACGGATGCGGGTTTTGGCATCATAGCTTGATCCCAGATAGCGCGATGTTTCGAACCCCTGAACTGTGATCAGAAGACCAAAGGCCATGGTGATGGCAGGCCAGCCCGTGACGTTTTGGGGATTGAAAACCAGCTTCTCGTCGATGGCCTGTTCGCCGAAATGGGCCATCAACCCGACCAACAGACCGGCAATGATCGCGAGTTTCAAGCCGACCGAAACATATTCCATCTGCTCAAGGCTTTTGAACCCGTGTGACCAGCCAACCACAATGATGATGGCAAAAACACCGCTGGTCATCAGCTTGGCATCAAGGGCGGAATCAAATGGTGTCAGGCTAAGCGAAAAGGCGCCCAGCAGATTGAGGTAATAGGTCACCGAAATGATATAGGCAAAGGCCAGCGCCCAGGAAGACAGGGTTTCGACCCGTTGGGCCAGTTTGCCATATGAACCGTCAATGATGGCATCTTCGCCAGCCGCAATATTGGCGCGGATCACCGCGCCATAGAGATAGGCCACCAGACAAAGGGCAAGCATGACCAGCGGTGCATAACCGCCGTATCCGACATTCAGCACCGGTCCGAGCAGCAAAAAGCCACTGCCGATGATCGAGGCCAGCGGCGTCACAACAGCACGCCACGTGGTCGACCGCGAAACGCGGGGCATGGATAGCACAATCGCAATGCTGATAGTTGCGATGGCAATGATCAAATCGAATATCACGTTTCTTGCTCGGACTTTCGGGTGGTGGCGTCCTGATTTTCAAGGACTGTAAGCTGGTTGGTGTCGATTAGCATATCAGATGGTGTCTGTATCGTTGCCATCAGGGATCCCACGAATAAAATCAGCCTGCAGTCTTCAGCGGGATGAATGGTAACCTGTTTGGCATAGATATCCCGTTGTCGACGTTATTGTTGGCAGGATGTGACAGATGACCTGATTTTTGCCACATCATGGCGGCAGAAGTCAGGCAAATCGCAAAACGACCAGAAAACAGGAATCGCTCATGGGCCAGTTGACCCGGTTTTTCGCCGTTATCATGTTTTTGCCGCTGCTTGCCGCCTGCGAAGATGAACAGGTCAGCGGACCGACAGCCGATGAAATCACCACGGCGGTGATCGAACGGTTTCGCGATGATCCCTATGCCAAGGTCGGGCATGTTGAAAACGTGACCAAAACCAACAGCATTTCCGAAGACGATGACGAAGTGCTTGTCATGGTGCGTTATGAGCTGGTGTTTGATCGCACGGTTGCGGATTTTGCCGATGACGTCACCGAAAAGGGCAAGGCGGCCGGGACGATGGATGATGTCGGCAGCACGGTGCGTGATGCGCTTGATCTGGTGAAGACCAAGATGCTGACGCTCAAGGAAGGTGAATACAAGGTGGGCGACCGTCGGGTGGTCGAGGATGAAATCCGGTTGCTGAAATCGGAAAAGGGCTGGATTTATCGCGGACGGCCGTAAACGGGTCTTCTGATATCCGAACCAAAAAAGGGACCCGAGCGGGTCCCTTTTTATTTGATCTGGCTTGGTGCCTGATGACCCTTGGGATTATTCCTCAAGGGCGGCGAGCACCTTTGGCGGCGGCGGGACGTCCCCTGCCGCAAAATCAAGACCATCAAGCTCGTTCAGCCCGTTCACACTCATGATGGCATGCAGGCTGTCGACATATTCCTCGCCGCGCTCGGAATATTTGGTCAGGGTCTCGGCCAGTTCCCAGCCACTGATAAACTTGCCTTCGGCGCGAAGGGTTGCGCGACGTTCGCGCAATTCCTGATAGGCCGGGTGCGAATTGATGTTGCGTGCATAGGCGCGCACACTGTCCATCAGGCTGCCAAAGGCCTTGATGACGTGGGTTTTGCCATCTTCGCGATCCTTCGGCACGATGCCTTCGTCATCGCCCCAGGCCCATTGACCAAACAGGGCGTTGCCTTTGCGTACAAAGCGTGACGTGCCCCAGCCACTTTCCTCTGCCGACTGGGCAAGGATCAGGGAGGTCGGGATCACATCAATGCGTTCAAGCAGGGCGTTGATGCCGCCATCGGTCACGCGATAGCGCTTCATCAGCTGATTGACCCATTGCTGATCGGCCTGGCTGACCGGGGTGCCGGAAATGCCCTTGGCCTGAATGGCCATCAGACGTTCGCGGCGCGCGGTGATTTCTTCGTTCACGCGCATGGCCAGCGGCAGCATGATTTTCAGGAAAAGCTGTTTGCGCTCTTCAACCGATGCCAGTTCGCCAAGGCCTTCGGGCACGCGCTTGATATAGACGCGCGGGACTTCGCCCACCTCATTGAGGTGATAGCCAATGCTTTTGAAATACTGGCTGAGTGCGATGACTTCAGGGCCGCGGCGATAAACCGTTTTCTTCTTTTTGATAACGGCTTCATCTGCCGTGACTTCGACGGTTTCTGTCTCGAAACCTTCCGGAGTTGGAGAAAGATCAATTCCGGCGAAAAGCCCAATATACAGGAAAAAAATCGCTCCAAAAATCGAAGCGAGCGCAACATTCCTGTAACTGTTTGTTTTTGCGCTAGTCATTGTTGAATCTCCAGGATCAGTCGAACTGTCCATCCCAAGTGGAGGTTATCTATGCCTGCCGCGCGCGATGATCGCAACGGGCAATATCTCCGAGAGTTGAAAACGCCAAGAAAACCTTTTCGTTCAGCGCATAATTTTTACGCCCGGCGCGGGTTAAAGTTCACGCCGGGCGTCTGAATTTGTTAACGACTCGTAAATCCGTGCACGGTCAGTTCACCGGATGGTCGGACGCCATCTTGTCGGTGAGGTGTCTGAAAACCGGGTCAGGCTCAGTCAGCCATGACCGGTTCGACGGCCTGAACTTCGGGCACGTAATAACGCAGCATGTTTTCGATGCCCATCTTGAGCGTCGCGGTGCTGCTTGGGCAGCCGGCGCATGCACCGTGCATTTCAAGGAAGACCACGCCATCTTCGAAACGGTGGAAGACGATGTCACCACCATCCTGTGCCACGGCCGGGCGCACGCGGGTATCAAGCAGTTCCTTGATCTGGCTGACCAGTTCATCATCGCCTTCGGCAGCAGAGCTGGTACCGGTGGCGGCGTTGGAGTCCTGATCGAGAACCGGCTGACCGGACGTATAATGTTCCATGATCCCGCCAAGAATCTGCGGTTTCAGGGTTTGCCAATCCTTGGAGTCATCCTTGGTGATGGTGATGAAATCACCGCCGAGGAAAACACCGGCAATGCCATCAATTTCAAACAGCTTGCGGGCAAGCGGCGATTTGATGGCTTCGTCACCCTTAACGAAGTTGGCGGTGCCAAGACGGCCCATGACTTCTTCGCCCGGAAGGAATTTGAGTGTCGCCGGATTCGGGGTCGGTTCGGTCTGAATGAACATTTTCGGCTTGTCCTCTCACTCTGATTGTCGGGACTTCAGGATCTGGACCCCAACGCCCACTCAACAATCTCTATTTCATTTGGTTAGGCCCTAAATGGGGCAAAAACCACAAAAGATCAAGTCGCAGCGCGCAACTCAGGTATTCCGGATGACGTGTTTCGTCATCACATTGACGTCAACGTTGCAGAATGCTGCTGATTTCGCGCATCTGGGTACGGGCCCGCAAAAGATAGAAACCAAGCCCCGCCAGATGGTTAGGGAAGACGATGCCATCGGCCGAGCCGTTCACAACCACCATCGGGTCAAGTGCGGCCGCCGCTTGCAGGGATCCGATCATTTCTGCCCAGACCGATGCGATCTGGCGTTCATTGATGATCTGTTCGAAGTCGGTGCCAAGATCGCGCAAGATCAGGCTATAGGCATAAAGGCGACCCTTGGTGGCATAGAAAACGTCATCGGCCGTGCGATCAAAGATCGACGGATTTTCCACCTTATCATCAATCAGGGCAGAGGCCGAGCCAAGGTCATTGGCAATGCGGTTCAGTGTTTCCTGAAGGTTGTCGGCACGGCGTTCAAAAACCGCATTCCCGTTGGTCAGACGGGTATTGTAGTTTTGCAGGGACCGGATTGCCTGACGGTATTGTTGTTCGGACGTGACACCGGGCAGCAGCGAAACGCTGGGATCAAACACCCATTTGTCGCCACGGAATTTCAAAAGGCCGGCGGCGTCATCCAGATCCGGGTCAACCTGACTTGACCCACGGGCGCGCCCGATCTGATCGGAAAGCTCGATCGCAAAGCGCGACAGGGCATAGACAATCCCGGTCTGGAAGTTCGGCATGTTATCAAGGGCTGCACTTGGCAGGAAGAACGGATCGTTGGCGGTCCAGCGGTTCTGGTTGACCTCGCGATCAATCAGGGCTGCGGCGGTGTTCACCGCGTGACTGCCGCCCTTGTAATTGCCGATAAAGTCGGGGTTGTCATCGATACGATGCACAATCGCCATGCCTGCCGGATAATAGATCACGGCAATCAGAACGATCACACCAAGGCTGCGCACCCAGAACTTGCCCGAACCGAAAATAGCTTTCAGTCGGGAACCAAATCCTGCAACGCCGCCTTTTTTATAGAGATAATCGTCTTCAATCATGACTTGTCCTGTGAATTGATCCGGCAATTGAACCTAGGCGCTGTGCACCCAAACGGCAAGTCCATGATTTTACGCAGTGATGGTGATGAACGTTTCAAAGGTCGCCAGTCCAAGCAGTTGCTCAAGATCCTTCTCGGCCAAGGCAACACAGCCTTCGGTGCCAGCATAATCGGGTTTGGCGATATGCATGAAGATCGCCGATCCCTTTCCGGGCACGGGCGGGTCATCATTATGGCCCAGAACAACGATGATGTTATAGAGATCATCCTTGCGAAACAGCTTTTCATGGCTGGCATCAAACGGCAGGCGGACCGGGCAGTTATAGTCTGGATGACCGGGATCATCACACCAGCCGTCGGAAAATGAAATGGTGGTGACTGGAAGCTTGGTGCGTGGGCTGGGCCTGCGATCGGCACGATACATCACATAGCGCAGCTGCCAGCGACCGGCCGGCGTTTTACCGTCGCCTTCGGTTTTCTGGTCGGCATCAATCACGCCATTGATCCCAAGGGCACAGCGAAATGTGTGTTCACCCACGCTCAGCACACCGTCTGGCGAAGCAAACAGTTCAAGCGGTTGGGACGGCGAAGGTGCAGCAGCGTCGCTTTGCATTCTATTGATGGACCTTATCGTGGCACGCAGCTTCAATATGCTGACGCGCTAATGGTGAGAAACAACAAAGGTAAATTTGTGGCATTTGCGCCAATTCGCCAGTCAGCTCACAAATGGTTGATACGGCGATTTTGGCCGCCTGGTCTTCCGGATAGCCAAATATCCCGGTGGATATGGCAGGAAACGCCACAGAGGCCAGATTGTTCTCGACCGCCAGCAAGATTGATTGGCGATAACAGCTTGCCAACAAATCGGCCTCACCCTGTGTGCCGCCATGCCAGACCGGGCCGACGGTGTGGATGACGTATTTTGCCTTCAGTTTAAATCCGGGTGTGATTCGGGCCTCACCCGTCGGGCAGGGGGCAAGCGACCGGCAGGCGTTTGCCAGTTCAGGACCCGCCGCATGATGGATCGCACCGCAAACGCCACCGCCGGGCAACAGGGCCTCGTTGGCGGCATTGACGATGGCATCGACATCAAGTGTGGTGATGTCACTGAGGGTAATTTTGATGGCATGGGTTTTGTCGGGCGCGTTTTTGTGGGTCACGAATAGTATCCTGAAACGTGAATTCCTCCCTCAATACCAACCTGTAAGGATGGCGCCCCTGCACCAAAGTAGTGTTGCGCAACCGATAAGTCAAAAAACAACGCTCCGCCAAATCTGACGGAGCGTTGCATTTTAAATCCGATGCTTGTCCGAAGACGGGTTGAATGCAGCTTATTTGCCGAGGCGGGTCACACCTTCTTCGATCAGTTTGGCGGCTTTTTCAGCGCCTTCCCAACCGGTGACCTTAACCCATTTGCCTTTTTCGAGGTCTTTGTAACGCTCGAAGAAGTGCTGGATCTGATCGCGCAGGATCTGCGGCAGATCTTCGTGGGATTTGATGTCGGTGTAGTACGGGTCAATCTTGTCATGCGGCACGCAGATCAGTTTTTCGTCCTGACCGGCTTCGTCTTCCATGATCAGAACACCGATCGGACGCGCGCGGATGACGGAACCGGCCACGACCGGCTCGCGGAACATGACCATGGCATCAACCGGGTCACCATCTTCGCCCAGCGTGTTGGGGATGAAGCCATAGTTGACCGGGTAATACATCGAGGTGTGCAGGAAACGATCGACAAACACAGCACCGGAGTCTTTATCGACTTCATACTTGACCGGTCCGCCCTGCGGAATTTCGATGACGACGTTTACGTCCCACGGAACATCCTTGCCAACGGCAATCTTGCTGAGATCCATCTGGGAAAATCCCTTTCGCTTTTTGAACGCATGCCCCGATCACCAGGGCGGCTGATATGAGCTTCTAAGATGCAAAGACGCATCCGAAGGAAAATGATGCCGACCTTTTATCGCGAAACGTCGTCGCTTCCAAGGGGGCAGGAAATGATACTTTTGATCAGAAACCCTAGGCGGTTTCGGCAACCGGCAGCAAAGAGCTTTTCACAGGCGTGAAGCGGTCTGCTTCTGCCTCAAGATTATTGAAATAACCCGGGTTCTTTGATGCGTTTGCATGACGGCTGGGTATCGAACGACCGTGGAAGAGATGCAAGACAGGAGAGGTATATTCAACATTTTTGCGACGGATACCCGCCCGGATCATGCGGAGTACGAAATCTGAATCTTCCAACCCATGGCCTTCATAGGCTTCGTCGAAGCCACCAATCTTTAAGATATCATCCTTGAAGGCCGCAATATTGCACCCCTGTGCTTTCTTCCAGCAATTGGCGTGCTCCCAAAGACTTTTCTGGCTTTGCGGGATCGGAATGAACTGAAATGGGCGATTGCAGTTTCCCGTCAGGCCCAGCATGAAGAGGATCGCACGTGGCCATTTGTGGAACCGGAGACGTTTCTTCATCGCAAGCTTGGTAAAGCGTTCCTTTAGGAAGACACGTTTGCCTGTGACAAAGCAGTTTGCTTCGGCCGCTTCGCGGTGGCTTGAAACAAAGTTCGACATCAGGCAGCAATCACCGTCGGTAAACACAATAATATCGCCTTCGGACATTGCGATTGCGCCGTTGCGCACGCGCGACAGCCGGTATCCCTGATCTTCCTGCCAGAAATGTTTGATCGGCACCGGGGATTTTTTTTGCATCTTGGCAATTGTCTGCGCGGTTTCCGGCCCTGAGCCATCATCGGCAACGATCACCTCGAAGTTATCGTCCTTCTGGTCGATCAGTGATTGCAAAACCATTTCCAGCGCCTCCGGCCAATTATAGGTCGAAACGATGACTGAGACCTTATGCACTAAAATACCCCTAAATGTTGCTTGTGGTGTCCGCTTCAGGAAGCACCAAATCAGTGTGAGCAGACAGTATTTCCGACTGCTCTGACGATCAATACAGAATTGATACTTTCACGCGCCTGTAAAGATCACTGAGCGTCTGGTTTACCGGGTTTTCGCCATGTTTTTCTGATGATAGGCCCAGGCATGCGCGATGATCTGGCGTGGGGACGGATAGTTGGCGCACCAACCAAGCATGTCTTGCGCCTTGGCCGGGTTTGCAACCAGTTTGGCAGGGTCTCCGGGGCGACGCGCATCTTCTATCACGCTGAAATCCTGACCGGTGATCTCTTTGCAAAGTTCGATGATCTCTTTGACGGAACAGCCTTCGCCTGTGCCGATATTGACGGCATCGAAAGCAGCATTCTCGGACGCGATGACATGCGAAAGCGCCTTGACGTGGGCGCTGGCAAGATCATCAACGTGAATATAGTCGCGAATGCAGGTTCCATCGGGCGTGTCATAGTCCGTGCCATAAATCTTGATATGGTCGCGTTGACCGGCAGCAGTTTGTAAAACCAGCGGGATAAGATGGGTTTCTGGATCATGCCTTTCGCCTGTGCGGCCTTCCGGGTCGGCGCCCGCAGCATTGAAGTAGCGAAGGGCAATGGCGTGAAAGCCGTAAATATCGGCATAGTCCCTCAGCATGGTTTCGACCATTGCTTTTGAGCGGCCATAGGGGTTTTCCGCCCGGACCTCGAGCGTCTCGGACAGCAGCCCATCATCCCGATTTCCATAGACCGCAGCCGTTGACGAAAAAACAATGTGGTTGCAGCCATTGCGTCGCATCGCTTCGAGCAGGTTCAGCGCCCCGGCAGTGTTGACTTCATAAAACCTGGCCGGTTCGACCATCGAAGCGCCAGCTTCAATCAGAGCGGCCATGTGAATGACGGCAGCAGGCTTGAAATCGTCAAAGGCCTTATTCAAGGCGGCACTGTCGCGAATATCGGCGTGGATAAACGGAACATCTGAGGAAACAGCATCGCGGTGACCATTTGAAAGGTTATCAAACACAACCGGTTGGTAGCCACTTTCGCGAAGCTTGATGCAAATGTGCGATCCGATATATCCCGCACCGCCTGTTATCAAAATGTTTTGCATGAAATGGAATTACTACTTTGTTCCTGAGCCGAGTTAGAGAACGCGCAGCAAAAAATATGCTCACATCACCTTTTTGCGCGCAAGTGATGCGGTTTTCGGGTTGATGAGTTCGCGGATCCAGTTGGCGGCTTCGATCACAATCGGGTCTTTTTCGCGGGCCGGGCGGATCAGCAGGCGATACCACCAGTGCGAAATGAAATCCGGGAAATTAAGCGGCACCAGTTCACCGCGCTCAACGTAATTGCGGGCAACAACATCGGTGCTGGCAACGATGCCCTGACCGGCACGTGCGGCCTCAAGCGCCCAGATATGGTGGCTAAAGGTCCAGCAATCCGCGAGCGAGAAGCTGGCATCCTTGAACCATTGTTCGATCTGGGAGAACTGTTCGCTGTCACTGTCGATCAACAGGATATCGCGCGGGCCGAGTGTCGCGACGTCAACATTGCTGGCATCATAGCCGCGCTTTGCCAGCCATTCCGGGGCGGCAAAGGCGGTATAGACTTCGGGTGTGAGAAGCTCGGTAATCCAGTCTTCGGGACCGGGCAGGTCCTTTGGCGCGATCTGAAGGGCGAGATCAATTTCAAGCGGATCAAGACCGTCATCAAATTCGATCTTGCGAAATTGTACCGGAATATCGGCGGGCAGCCGGTCGCGCAGGTTATCAAGCTCATACAACAGCACAGTGAGGGCCGGGGTCGCCA
Organism: Thalassospira sp. A40-3; assembly: GCF_015871485.1. NCBI lineage: Bacteria > Pseudomonadati > Pseudomonadota > Alphaproteobacteria > Rhodospirillales > Thalassospiraceae > Thalassospira > Thalassospira sp. A40-3. Next base: position 4,107,710 of record NZ_CP065428.1, on the reverse strand, counting down.
GCGCCCCGATGCGGATTGCCTTGCCCTTGTCCGGGCCGACTTCGCCGGTGATATCGGCAATGCCATCAAGCGCCTCTGTCAGGCGGGGCAAAAGCAGCTCTGCCGACTTGGTCAGGGTCAATCCACGGCCCTTGCGGGTAAACAGCACCACGCCAAGGTTTTCTTCAAGCTGGCGGAGCTGATGACTTATCGCACTTTGCGTGACATGCAATTCTTCTGCGGCCCCCTTCACGCTTTGGTGGCGTGCAGTGGCTTCAAAGGCGACAAGGGCGCGCAACGGTGGGAGCTTTCTGCGCATCGTGGGTTTCCATCCGGAGAGCATTACTGTCTTTTATTCTGTCTATCAGGCCTGATCGAAAAGTGGGCCAAAAAAATCTCAACAATGGCTGAAAAAGCTTCATTCGTATTTTTCCAAACAAGCAGGCAATATCATCGTCATACAGGGTTTCCGGCCGTAATGACTTATGCCTCCTTGCGCCACCACGTAAGCAGCCTCCCCCCAACTGCCGGAAACCCCAATATTCCTCGAAACCGGGATTGACCATGACCGCAACGCGACTGAGCGGAAATTTCCGCGGTGTCCTGTGGATGACGGCTGCCATGGCATCGGGCGTTTTTGTCGATGTTTGTGCCAAGCTCGTCTCGCATGATGTGCCAACCTCGCAGATTCTTGCGATGCGTGCTCTGACCACCGTTGCGGTGTTCTTGGTCATCACCATGTTTATCGGCACGCGCCAGATCCGAACGCGCCGCCCGGTGGCGCATATTGCGCGTGGCGTTTTGTGGTACGGGTCGCTGTTCTTTGTGTTCTTCGCGCTCCGCCAGATGAGCATCGCCGAGGTCAACGCCTATCTGTTTATTGAGGCATTGCTGACCGTCATGTTGGCGGTGGTGATTCTGGGCGAGAAACTGACCCCGCGCAAAATCATCGCAACCCTTCTGGGCCTCGTTGGCGTGTGGGTGATGTGTTTCCCGCGCATGGATGGCTTTGGTGTGCCGCTGGGTGTCGCCGCGGCCCTGATCGGGGCGTTCTGCTTTTCGGCCCAGACCCTGTTTGCCAAGGTGCTGACCCGGACCGAAACCAATTTTTCCATGCTGTTCTGGCCTCAGATCATCGCGGTTGCGATCTGGGTGCCGATTGCGATGATCACCTGGTATCCGGCGTCATTGGCCGATTGGCTTTATGCGTCGGGTGCCGGTTTCTTTGCCATGCTGACCAACTATATGGTGTTGCGTGCTGTCCGGGTTGCGGATGCCAGTGTGGTGTCGCCTGCGGCATACACCGCCCTGCCATTTTCGGTCGCAATGGATTTGATCTTCTTTGACATGCTGCCGATGCCGGTGATTTTCATCGGGGCAGGCATTGTCGTGCTGGCCGTGATGTTGCTTGATTACAAGGGCGGTGCCAAAGCGGTCGAAGATGCTGTCGAAGAAGAATTTGCCGAATTTGCCGAGAGTAGCGAAATCGGGGATGAAGAAGCATCCCCGAAACCTGCAAAGGCCTGAGCCCCGATAATCGACGTTACAGATCAGCGATCATGTTGTGCGCGGGAGTCATCCGGGGCCTGATCGCGGTTATGAAGGCCGTAATCACGGATCACGCCAGCCACGCGTAAACGGTAATCTTCAAAAATCTGGTGACGTCCCTTGATCTGGGCGGTGCGGTGGTCGCCCAGATTGCGCCAGGCGGCAATTGCGTCCTCATCGCGCCAGAAGGACAGCGATAGAACCTTGCCGGGATTGGTCAGGCTTTGAAACCGTTCGATTGAAATAAAGCCATCCATGGTTTCAAGCACGGGTTTGAGATCACCGGCAATCGCAAGGTAATCGTCATAGCGTCCATCGTGCGGTGTGACCTCGAAAATGACGGCAATCATGGTTTGATCAGCTCCGTATGCGGGGTGGAGGCAATTTTGAGAAACTGGCGTTTTTCGCGCAGGATGAATTTCTCGCGCCGGGAAAATTCGTAGTTCTCGCGGCCCAAGTGATCATCTTTCAACCGCGCACGATAGGCTTCATAGGATGCCAAATCGGGCAAATGATAGATACCATAGGCGGTCGAGACCGATCCTTCATGCGGGGCGAAATAGCCGACAAGGTCCGCCCCGCAACGCGGAATAGCCTGCCCCCAGTTTCGGGCATATTCCATGAAGGCGTCTTTCTTGTACGGGTCGATTTCATAGCGAATGAAGCAGGTGATCATGACAGCGTCCTTTCAGGAGAAACATCTTGTTGGGTGACGCGACCTATTATCCTGATTGCTGCGCATTAATGCTTCGATTAGCATCGAACTATGAAAGAAGGACCCGATATCGCCCGCGTGGCCGCATTGCTTGGCGATCCGGCGCGCGCAAATATGCTGACAGCACTTATGAGTGGCCGTGCGTTAACTGCGGCCGAATTGGCGCAAGAAGCCGGTGTGACGCCACAAACGGCAAGCTCTCATCTGGCAAAGCTTGAAGCCGGTCAGATTGTTGTGCCGCGCAAACAGGGGCGACATCGTTATTTCACGCTCAGCGGCCCTGATATTGTCGAGGCACTGGAAGTCCTGATGGGGATTGCCAACCGGGTCGGGCATAACCGCGTGCGCACCGGGCCCAAGGATCCGGAACTGCGCAAGGCACGCGTTTGTTATGACCATCTGGCGGGTGACATGGGGGTTGCGCTGTTTGACGGCCTTGCCAAACGCAAACTGATTGAAAGCAACATCAATGGTGTTGCCCTGACCCCGGCCGGGATCGATTTTGCCAACACGTTTGGCATTGATTTGGATGGCTTGCGGGCCAAGCGTCGGCCGTTATGCCGGGAATGCCTTGATTGGAGTGCCCGGCAATCGCATCTGGCCGGATCATTCGGGGCGGCCTTGCTCGACCGGTTCTATGATTTGGGTTGGGCCCGACGGATGCCGGAGTCGCGGATTGTGCGATTTAGTGATGCGGGCGAGAAATCATTCCGAAGAATACTCACGAGTGAAAAGTAAGGATGACTTGTTCTCGCAGTTTTCGGGTTAATCCGAATTAGTCGATTCTTTTCAAGTGATTAGTAGCGATTTCGTTAAGTTACTGATTCAATTGCGTGAATCACTTATTTGTGCTACATTCTAAAAAGTGGGGCGCCGGTTAGCTCGGGTTGTCGTAATCAATTACGATGGCGTTCATGTGGACGGTTGTTACGATTTGAAAATGACCTATAAGCTCTTGGATTAGACGGGTCCGGGTCCCACCATTCTTTTGGGTAGCCGTAATATCTGAAAATCTCAGATTGCTCGGGTAGCAGTTCAAGCCTTTTAAAACCAGGCAGTAGCTTCAGCCCGTATCCCGAAATTAAGCCATCTTTTGTGTCTCTGTAATGTGCCATTCGTGGCTTCAGTGCTTTTGCGAACTGTGGATCGCACTCTTTGGTGTCGTATACGTCCATTGCTTTAAAGAAAGAGCTCGCAACGATGTCTGCGAGTTGTAAGCCCGCTCTTTGTTTGTGGTTGTATACTTTAAGCAGTCCAGCATCCATGACGGGCCATTTCAAATCTCCCAAAGACAGGAAGTTTGCGCTGGCATCGCTCTTCCACTTTAGCCACGAATAGTAGGCTTTCATTTGTGAGTATGAGAGACCGCCTCGCTCGCTGTATTCAATTCTCAGTTTGCAGTTCGGATTGGCAGTCTTCTTTGCATGCCAAAAGACAAAATCCGTAACTCTTTCAAGCAATACTCGAGTCATCCAGCAGTAGAACCAATTTTTTGAGGGAATCTTCTCAGCCATTGGGTTTCTGTAGCCCTGCATGTTTCTTTTATTCGAGGCTACAACGAAAAAGCGTGCATCTAGTTTCGCTGTTTCTTCGCAAACAAATTTCTTCTTGTTTGGTGTCAACTTCGCGAAGTGGATATCAGGTCGATTATGTCGCCAAAGTCCATCTCGAATATCTCTGACCCAAACTGGCACAGATTTCTCATTCTTTGCTCGTACCACTACAGCTGAAATTATCAGCCATTCACTAGAGCCATTTGGATGGTTAGGTTTAACAACTCTAAGACCGTCGTCACCTGCCTCATCGATATAAGCGACGTAGGAGTATTCCATCTAAGTCTCGCAACGCACTGAATTATTAACTGCTTACCTTCGGTAGTTTTTTGTTTATATGCAATAAACTTTTTATTGTGTAAGAAGTGCCTCAACAAAGGCCGGAACCAGTTCGGTGGCAGGGCCATAGCGGCTGTGATCAAACAGTGTGGCACCCGAACTGGGTTCGAGATTGAGCTCGACCGTTTCAGCCCCGGCTTCCTCGTGGGCGACTTGCACAAATCCGGCCGCCGGATAGACATTGCCCGATGTCCCAATCGAGATGAAAAGCCCGCAATCGCCAAGGGCAGCATAAATGCGTTCCATCTCAAGCGGCATTTCGCCAAACCACACCACATGCGGGCGCAATCCACCAGCCTTGCCGCAACTTGGGCACGGGGTTTCCTTGGCAAGGTCACCCGGCCAATCGGTGAGCAGATCACAGTAATTACAGCGGATTTTCAAAAGCTCGCCATGCATGTGGATGAGGTTTTTGGACCCGGCCCGACCATGCAGATCATCAATGTTCTGGGTGACCAGCAACACGTCACCGGGCCATTCGGCCTCTAGCCTTGCCAGGGCCAGATGGGCGGCATTGGGTTGAACCGTCTGGTCATGCAAGCCAGCGCGGCGGTCGTTGTAGAAATGATGCACCAGATTGGGATTACTCACGAAGGCCTCGGGCGTTGCGACCTCGGAAATATCGTATCTTGCCCAGATGCCATCGGGATCGCGAAAGGTATGAAGTCCGCTTTCCTTGGAAATGCCAGCCCCGGTCAGAATGACAATCGTGGCTTTTTCATCGCGCAGGATGTCGATCAGGTCGGGGCGAAGCGGCATGGTGTGCGGTCCTGTGCTGGTGATCAGTACCGGTAGCCTAATGCAAATAAAACAGCCTCGCCAAGTATGTCTGGCGAGGCTGTATTTAAACCCGATCCGCTAAAACCGATTTATCGTCTTTAATGTCCTCAGGCGGAGGTATCGACGTTGCCGCCCGGGGTGTCGGTCTGGCTTGGTTTTTCACCACCCGGATTTTTGGTCACGCCAACCATGGCGGGGCGCAGCAAACGGCCCTTAAGCACGTAACCGGCCTGCATGACCTGTGCGACGTGGCCGTCCGGATATTCCGGATGCGGCAGTTCAAACACGGCCTGATGTTTGTTCGGGTCAAGCTTTTCGCCCAGCGGTTCAAGCTTTTCGATGCCGTTCTTTTCAAGCGCCTTTTGCAATGCCTGTTCGGTCATTTCAACCCCGTCAAACAGGGTTTTCATCGCCGGATCGGCATTGGATGTATCGCCCGCGGCATCAAGCGCGCGGCGCAGGTTGTCGCTGACATCCAAAAGGTCGCGGGCAAATTTGGTGATGGCGTAGTTACCGGCATCCTCGACGTCTTTTTTCGCGCGGCGGCGGGTGTTTTCCACCTCGGCGGCCTGGCGTAGCAGACGGTCTTTCAGTTCCGCGACTTCGGCTTCAAGTGCGGCGATCGGGTCCTGGGGTGCGGCGTCCTCAACAACTTCCTCAGTCGCCTCTGCTGCGACCTCTTCAGAAGCGGTTTCCTCTGCATTGACGTCCTGCAGATCTTCCGGAGTGTTCTTTGCGGTTTCCGACATGGCTAACCTTGCTACTTTCACGTTATGCGGCCTGACACGCAGCGCCGCGATTTATCCAATAAGTCGACCGACCAGCTTGGCGGTGTAATCGACCAGCGGAATGATCCGGGCATAATTGATCCGGGTCGGTCCGACAACCCCGATTGCACCCACAATGCTGCCTTCAGCATTCTGATAGGGCGAAATCACCATCGAAAGACCCGATCCGCCGAACAGTTTATTCTCCGACCCGATGAAAATCTGAACGCCCTGGGCATCCGTCGTCACATCGAGCAATTCAATCATCTGATCGCGGGCTTCGAGCACGTTAAACAGGCGGCGCACGGTCTCAAGCTGTTCAATCGTATCGATATTTTCCAACAGCTGGGATTGCCCCTTCACAATCAGGGACGATCCCTTGACCCCGCCGGCCCATGTTGCAAGGCCCGCATCAATCAGATTGGCGGAAAGTTCATCAAGCTCCTGCTTGAGACGATCACGCTCCTTCGTCATCAAAAGGCGCGCATCATCAAGCGTCTTTCCAGCCAACCGGGTATTTAGATAGTTTGCCGCTTCTGTCAATGCCGAGGCGGGCAAATCAGGCGGAACATCAAGGATTCGGTTCTCGACACTGCCATTATGGGCCACCAAAACGGCCAGAACCTTGCCCGGCGAGAGGGCCACGAATTCGATCTGTTTTAAGCGAATGCCATCGGTCTTGGGGGCCACCACAAGCCCAGCACAGCGCGACAGGCCTGACAACATCGTGGTTGCTTCGCCCAGCATCTGATCAAGTGAATAGCCCGCCTGTTCACAATTTTTGGTCAGTTGGTCGCGCTCGGCATTTGGAAGGTCACCAACTTCCATCAGGGCATTCACAAACAGGCGCAGGCCCTTTTCACTGGGCAGGCGTCCCGCCGAAATGTGCGGCGCGACCAGAAGACCCATTTCTTCAAGATCGGACATGACATTGCGAATGGTCGCCGCCGAAAGGTTTTCCGACATGCGACGCGCAATTGACCGCGATCCGATCGGTTCACCGGTTTCGACATAGGCATCGACAATCTGGCGGAACACTTCACGTGACCGCGCATTCATGTCGCCCAGCAATGTATCGTCAAAATGCGCCATGTGTTGCGTGCCAATTGATCCAGATGGATGAAGCGTAAAACGTGAGGAGAATTTAGTCAGGCAAACGCATTGCGTCAATTGCACGGCCTATTGCTAAGCCGAGCTTGTAAATTTGGTCGAAGTTGTTGGTTTAACTGCTTTGCGCCAGGATTGCACCAGAACAGATAAAAACATCCGGGGAAACTGCTGGACGTTTGGTGGGTCACATCTTACTTTGGGCCAAATTTTTCAGGACAGTTTCGCTTCGTGCGCGGGCATTCAAGTCGCCACGAACGCAAGCCCAGACAACCAAGAGGTTCCTTCTCATGCGCCCTTCCGGCCGTACCCCCGATCAGCTTCGCGATGTAACGATTGCAACCGGCGTTTCCAAATATGCTGAAGGCTCGTGTCTGATCAAATTCGGCGACACGCATGTGATCTGTACCGCCACGGTCGAAGACAAGGTACCAGGCTGGATGCGCAATTCCGGCAAGGGCTGGATCACCGCTGAATACGGCATGCTGCCGCGCGCAACCGATAGCCGCATGCAGCGCGAAGCCGCCCGTGGTGGTCAGTCCGGCCGCACCCAGGAAATCCAGCGCCTGATTGGCCGTTCGATCCGTGCGGTTGCCGATATGAAAGCCATGGGCGAAATGCAGATGCGCCTTGATTGCGATGTCATTCAGGCCGATGGCGGTACGCGCACCGCATCGATCACCGGCGCGTATGTTGCGGCCCATCTGGCGTTTCAGGGCGTGCGCCGCCTTGGCCTGATCAAGGAAATTCCGCTGACCCAGCCGGTCGCAGCGATTTCATGTGGTATCTATGAAGGTGAAGCGGTGCTTGATCTTGATTACGCCGAAGACAGCAATGCCGGGGCCGATGCCAACTTCGTGCTGGCCGGCAATGGCGGCATTGTCGAAGTGCAGGCAACCGCCGAAGACGTGCCGTTTGATCGCGCATCCTATGATCAGATGTTCGCGTTGGCGGAAAAAGGCTGCAAGGAATTGTTCGCCAAGCAGCGTGAGGCGCTTGGGCTTTAAGGCACCTTAATTTTAACGGCGGGCATCGGGCCTGCCGTTTTTTCGCATCAGTTGGATATCGCAGTTTCAGGCAAGACCATGGCCCGTCGTTTCACGGAAAAAAAACTCGTCATCGCCAGCCACAACAAAGGCAAGATCAAGGAAATCGCCGAACTTCTTGAACCGTTTGGCATCGAGGTCTTCTCGGCCGGTGAACTTGATCTGCCCGAACCCGAAGAAACCGAAAAAACCTTCATTGGCAATGCGCAGCTGAAATCAACGGCCGCGGCCAATGGGGCCAATCTTCCGGCCCTTGCCGATGACAGCGGTTTGGCGGTTTCGGCCCTTGATGGCGCACCGGGGATTTATTCCGCGCGCTGGGCCGGTCCGGACAAGGATTTCGATATGGCGATGGAAAAGGTCAAGAACGGTATTGGTGATCATCCGGACCGCCGGGCATCGTTCATCTGTGCCCTGTCGCTGGCCTGGCCGGACGGGCATGTCGAGAATTTCGAAGGCCGGGTTGAAGGCGAAATCGTCTGGCCCAAACGTGGCTCGCACGGCTTTGGCTATGACCCGATTTTCCAGCCCAAGGGCTACGAGGAAACCTTTGGCGAAATGGACCCGGCGAAAAAGCATGAAATGAGCCACCGGGCCGATGCCTTCCGCCAGTTGGTCAAAGCCTGCTTCGAAGACTGATTTCAGGTTTTATCCACCTGCATTGAACTTATGCACGCATCGCGGATGTCATCATCGGCGGTGCGTGTTAGTTTATCGGCCAACATTTCCGCGATTGAAAAGAGTCCCGCGTGTCCGCAGCCTCAAGTGAAACCGTGCCGTTTGGCATTTACATCCACTGGCCATTCTGCCTGTCGAAATGCCCGTATTGCGATTTCAACAGTCATGTTGCGAACAGTGTTGATCACGCGCGCTGGCGCAAAGCGCTCCGGGCGGAGCTTGCACACGGTGCGGCTCGTCATCCGGGACGGACAGTGGGATCGGTGTTCTTTGGCGGCGGCACGCCATCCTTGATGTATCCGGAAACCGCCGGGGCCTTGATCGAGGACATCAAATCTTTCTGGCCGGTAACGGATGATCTTGAAATCACGCTCGAAGCCAACCCCGGTACGGTCGAAATTGACCGGTTTTCGGCCTTTGCCGCCAACGGGATTAACCGGGTGTCGATTGGCATTCAGGCGCTGAATGACCGCGACCTGAAATTCCTTGGTCGCCTGCACAGTGCCGAGGAAGCCATGCGGGCCCTCGATGTTGCGACCTCGGTGTTTGATCGTTTTTCGTTTGATCTGATTTACGCCCGCCCAGAACACGATCCCAAGGCCTGGCGCGCGGAACTGCGCGAAGGGCTTGGCATCGCCAATGGACATATCTCGCTTTATCAGCTGACCATCGAGCCGGGCACACAGTTCTATACCCTGCATCAGCGCGGCGATCTGGTCGTGCCGGACGAAGACCTTGCGACCGAACTTTACGAGATCACCCAGGAAGAGACCGAACGTGCCGGCTATCGATGTTACGAGGTGTCCAACCACGCCAAACCGGGGCAGGAAAGCCGCCATAACCTGGTGTATTGGCGCTATGGCGATTATCTGGGCATCGGGCCGGGCGCGCATGGCCGCGAGGCGGTGATTGGTGCCGATGGCAACACCACGCCGATGGCGGTGCGTCGTCACCGTGCGCCCGATATCTGGCTTGATCGCGTGGAAAAGCATGGGCACGGCACGCAAGAAGAAACTGTTCTTGAGGCCGATGAACGCCTGCTTGAAATGGTGATGATGGGCTTAAGGCTGAATGAAACCATTCCGACGGCAAGGTTTAACCGCATCATCGGCAAGGGGCCGCGTGATGTTCTCACGCAGGATCGTCTCGAAACCCTGATCGAGTCCGGTGATCTGATTTGTGATTCTGCGGGGCTTCGCGCCACCGATCAGGGCAGGAACCGTTTGAACGGAGTTCTCGCCTATTTGTTCGACCATGCGGTGTAAGCCCAAAACCCGCAAAACACCCAGAAAAACCGCCCAATTGGCGGCGATGGTGCAGGTGCCTGATTTAGTTTCACCAAACCATCAAAAAGTTGGTTGACACTTAAGCCTGACCGCGTATATTCCGCCCCGTTCCGGCGGGTAACCCCGGACAATACCACAAGCCCCTATGCCCAGGTGGCGGAATTGGTAGACGCGCTGGCTTCAGGTGCCAGTGGCCATTAGGCCGTGGAAGTTCGAGTCTTCTCCTGGGCACCATACCCCTGCAAGTTAATGTTTTCAAACACTTAGCTTGCAGGGGTATTGTCTTTGTACTACCGGGTTGTACTACCTCAACAGCCCCTAAAAACTCCCCTAAAAAAAAATTCAAAGACGGTTTCGAAATCGTCCTGTGCTCGGTCCCTCAGATCGTGGGCTCTTGGTATTGAGCTCAATCGATTCTTACAAATGTGAAAACGTGGCTATTTCGTCTTTCTTTGACTTCAACGCGCTGCTAACGTTGGGAAGTTGTGAAAAAAGACTGATGTGAAACGTCAGATAGTGCGAGGGGATTGATCGCTGGAGTCGGTGAATTTTGAAATGCTCCGAAAAGAGCGGCCTATTCTGGCAGACCATGGCGGGTTTGCAGAGCAGTACGTCTATTCAGACCCTTCTAGTGCACTGGTGAAGCTCCGCAATCTTGGAGAACAGCTAACCAAGTCGGTTTATTGGGTGCTGCGCCTCGAAAAGCCGCAAGATGATGACTTTTTCCAGTTGTTGAATGCGCCTGCATTCGCCGCAGCCGTCCCCGAGGTCATCCGCACCAAATTTCATGCAATCCGCAAAGAGGGCAACCGTGCTGCTCATGGCGGAAGTGTCGAGATCAAGACTGCCCTTTGGATACTCGAAGAGGCATACGCGGTGTCGGCTTGGTTTGCTGTCCGCTGCTTGACCGCTACCCCGTCCGATATTGCCGAATTTCAGAAGCCTTCACCAAATGAAGGCAGGGAATCTGAGCTTGAAGCTGCCAAAGACAAACTCAAGAAGAAGCTGGATACGGCGCTTGATGAGCTTGCAAAAGTCAAAGCCACCTATGCCGCTGAAACCGTAACACCGGAGAAACAGGCAAAGGGGCAGCAGGTTGCCGACGCGCTATCGTTCAACGAAGCCACAACCCGAAAAAGACTGATTGACGTTGCGCTTGCCGAGGTTGGTTGGGATGTAAACAAGCCTGACGACGTAACACTTGAGGAAGAGGTCGGTTTTCAGCCGACAGACTCAGGCATCGGATATGCCGATTATGTCTTGTGGGATGATAACGGTAAGCCATTGGCCGTGATCGAAGCCAAGCGCACAGCACAGTCCGAAGAGCGTGGGCGTAAGCAAGCGCAACTGTATGCGGATGGCCTTGAAAAGAAACATGGGCAGCGCCCGGTCATCTTCTACACGAACGGCTACAACACATGGATATGGGATGACGCCCAGAATTACCCGCCACGGAGGCTGTTCGGGTTCTATTCAAAGCGCAGCCTGCAAAACCTGGTAACGTTCCAGAGGGTCAATAAAAAGGCCCTTAACAGCATTGCGCCGAAATCTGAAATCGCGGGTCGCATTTATCAGGTTGAGACGATCAAGCGTGTGTGTGAGGCGTTCTCGAACAACCGGCGAAAGGCCCTTATTGTTCAGGCCACAGGGACCGGGAAAACCCGCGTCGCCATTTCGCTGACAGAGCTTCTTGTTCGGGCGAATTGGGCGAAACGTGTGCTGTTCCTGTGTGATCGGCGCGAGTTGGTTAAGCAAGCCAAAAACGCCTTTAACGACCACATGAGCGAACCGCTTACGGTTGTTTCGCGGCACACGGTGAATGACAACAAAAGCCGGATTTTCGTTTCTACTTATCCGTCGATGATGTCTGTTTTCCAGGCTTTTGATACCGGGTTCTTTGACCTGATCATTGCCGATGAAAGCCACCGCAGCATCTATAACCGCTATCGCGATCTGTTCCGATACTTCGACAGTCTGCAAGTGGGGCTCACGGCCACACCGGTCGAGTTCATTTCACGCAATACATACGACTTGTTCCAATGCCGTAACCAGGACCCAACTGCGTTCTATTCGATAGAGGACGGGGTCAAGGACGGCTTCCTGGTGCCTTATGAGGTCTATAGCCACACCACCAAGTTCCTGCGCGAGGGAATTAAATACGAGAACCTTAGCGAGGAACAGAAGCGGCAGCTTGAAGAGGATGGTAAAGACCCAGAGCAGCTCAATCACGAAGCTGAACAGATTGATAAGCAGATTTTCAACAAGGATACCAATCGTCGGATTATCCGTAATTTGATGGAGAACGGTATCAAGGAGGCGAGTGGTCAGCTTCCAGGTAAATCCATCATCTTTGCGCGTAGCCACAAGCATGCAGTTGTGCTGCAAAAGCTGTTTGATGAGATGTATCCGCAATACGGCGGCAAGTTCTGTCAGATCATCGATAACCACGACCCGCGTGCGGAACAGTTGATTGATGATTTTAAAGGGCAGGGAACCAACGATGATCTGACCATCGCGATATCAGTCGACATGCTTGATACTGGTATTGACGTGCCGGAGATCGTTAATCTTGTCTTTGCAAAGCCGGTGAAATCCAAGGTCAAGTTCTGGCAAATGATTGGGAGGGGCACACGCCTCTGCCCTGGTTTGTTTGGCCCTGGGCGTGACAAAGCGGTCTTTCGGATTTTCGATCACTGGTCGAACTTTGAGTTCTTTGAACAAAATAAGCCCGAGGCCGAACCAAGCCCACCTACGTCACTTATGCAACGTGTCTTTAATGCCCGTCTTGATCTGGCGGCAACGGCCTTGCAAGCACTTGACCTAGAAACCTTCAAGACCGTTACCAACCTGATTTCCTTGGATGTGGCTTCCTTGCCGGATGACAGTATTTCGGTCAAAGAAAAGTGGCTTGAAATTCAAACTGTCCGGGCTGTTGGTGTGATTGAAGAATTCACACCTGCAACGGTCACATTGCTCAAGAACGAAATTAGTCCGCTTACCCAATGGATTAATATTCGCGGGCACAGCGATGCCTATGCGTTTGATTTGCTAATCTCTCAGTTGCAGCTTGCACTTTTCAAGAAATCTGGCCTGTTCGAGGACCTCAAAGGCGACCTTCTAAATGCGGTCAATAGGCTTCGCCCCAACCTCAATCAGGTAAAGGCAAAGGCAGAGACGATCAAAGAAGTACGCTCTGCCACCTTTTGGGCGAATGTTGATTTTGCGTCTCTTGAAAGGGTGCGTCACGAGCTCCGCAGCATCATGCAATATGTTGAAGGTGGAAGTGGCGGCCCGGAAATCACCATTCCAGTGGTTGATATCGAAGAAGACGCTGCAGAAATTGAATACGGGCATCGAAAGTCAGGCATTGTTTCCATCGACTTGGCAGCATACCGTAAACGTGTAGAAGCAGCCCTGCGTGACCTGTTCGATAAGAACCCGATACTGGCCAAAATCAGGCGCGGTGAACCTGTCAGCCGCGATGACTTGGATACACTGACGTCCTTGGTTCTGACAGAGAACCCAGATGTTGACCTGAGCCTACTGCGGGAATTCTATCCAGACCTTGCGGACCACCTCGATGATATCTTGCGCAATATCGTGGGGATGGACGAAGAAGCAGTTCGGGGTCGTTTCCAGGAATTCGTCACACGCCACCCATCACTGACAGCCAAACAGACGCATTTCTTGCGCTTGCTCCAAAGCCTTATCGCCCAGACTGGTGGTATCGAGCTTGAGCGTTTGGTTGACGCTCCTTTCACCAAGATCGATCAGGACGGGATTTACGGTGTTTTCCCTGATTCCGACCTACAGGATGACCTGTTGACGATCATTCGAAGCTTCAATACTGATCGCTTCGAGAAAACCACCAATGAGGCCAAACCATAATGCTGACCGGCGCGTTGCGTAACCGGGTTGATACCCTCTGGACCGAGTTCTGGACGGGCGGTATCGCCAATCCACTGACTGTGATCGAACAGATCACTTTCCTGATGTTCTCCCGTCTTTTGGATATGACAGAGACGAGGAATGAGAGAAAGGCGGGATTGTCAGGCAAGGACTTTAAGCCGCTTTTTGGGCCGGATGAGCAAGAACTGCGGTGGTCGCAATATCGCAACTTGGGTGCGGTTGAAATGCTGCCCTTGGTCCGTGACAAGGTCTTTCCACACTTCAAAAAGGTATCGGGCGACGGGGCTGCTTTCGGCGAATACATGAAAGATGCCCAGCTGATGATTCAGAAGCCAAGCCTTCTCGTCTCTGCTGTGGAAATGATCGACGATCTGCCTTTGGGTGATGCAGATACCAAGGGTGATCTGTATGAATACCTTCTAAGCAAACTGACTACGGCAGGCATCAATGGGCAGTTCAGAACGCCCCGCCATATCATCCGTCTGATGGTCGAATTGCTTGACCCAAAGCCAGACATGACGGTGGGTGACCCGGCATGCGGGACCGCTGGCTTTCTGGTAAGCGTTGCCGAGTATTTACAGCAGAAATATACTTCGCCCGAAGGCGTTTGGGTGGATGAAGAAACGGGTCAGAAAACCTATTCTGGTGATCTGCTGGAACCATATCGCGATCACATCCGCAAAGGCATGTTCCACGGCTTTGATTTCGATTCGACGATGTTGCGTATTGCGGCGATGAACCTGTTGTTGCATGGGGTTGATTCCCCAGATGTGCATTATCAGGACACGCTAGCAAACAGCTTCCCAGAGAACTATCCGGGTCATGCCAGCGACAGCCTTGATATCATACTTGCAAACCCGCCGTTTAAAGGGAGCTTGGATTTTGAAGACGTGCATCCAAGCCTGCTGTCTGACGTTAAAACGAAAAAGACAGAGCTGCTGTTCATCGTTCTGATTTTGAAGATGCTGAAGCTTGGCGGCCAGTCGGCGACGGTCGTGCCCGATGGCGTACTGTTTGGCTCGTCAAAGGCGCACCAGGCGTTGCGAAAGATACTGATCGAGGAAAACCAGCTTGAGGCGGTTATTTCGCTGCCATCGGGTGTATTTAAGCCGTATGCCGGTGTGTCGACTGCAATCCTGGTGTTTACCAAAGGCGGGAGCACGGAAAACATTTTCTTCTACGATGTCGAGGCGGATGGCTTCTCTCTGGACGATAAACGCACGAAGATCGACACTAACGATCTGCCGGATGTGCTAAAGCGTTGGCAAGAACGCGACCCCAAGAAGGACACAGACAAGTCTGGAAAGGCTTTCTTTGTGTCAGCCAAAGAGATTAAGGCTAACAAGTACGACCTGTCTCTCAGCCGCTATAAGGAAACGACTTATGAAGAAGAGGCCTATGAGTCTCCCAAAGTCATTCTGAAGCAAATGCAAGACCTGCACGATGACCTTGCCAAGGATATCGCTGAACTTGGGGAGATGTTGGGATGACTGTTACGCGCCGGGTCGGGGACATAGCGGATGTTTTCAATGGAAAAACACCCGCCAAAGCAGATCAGAGAGTATCAGGCTTTCCTGTCCTCAAGATCAAAGATGTAAACGCCCAAGGTCAATTCTCTGGTGAATTTCAATCTTTCGTCGATGATCGGTTTGCCCAAAGGCACAAAAAGAAGTGTTTGCGAACTAATGATATTCTCGTTCTAAACGCTGCTCACAATGCTGACTATGTTGGCAGTAAACAATACTTAGCTGAGCACTCAGTTGAAGGCTCCTTAGCGACCGGAGAGTGGCTGATAGCGCGCAGTAAATCTGAG
The DNA here is from genome assembly GCF_015871485.1 of Thalassospira sp. A40-3. Classification (NCBI taxonomy): domain Bacteria; kingdom Pseudomonadati; phylum Pseudomonadota; class Alphaproteobacteria; order Rhodospirillales; family Thalassospiraceae; genus Thalassospira; species Thalassospira sp. A40-3. The sequence continues at coordinate 4,092,190 of NZ_CP065428.1, read as the reverse complement.
GACCTTAACCAAAGGTATTTGTGGCATTGGTTTCAATCGCCTCAGACCCGTTTCAAATTCAAGAAGATTGTGAAGGGTATTCACCTTTATCCAAAGGATGTAGCTGACCAGTTAATTGCTCTGCCGCCTATTGAAGAGCAACGCCGCATTGCCGCAATCTTGGACAAGGCGGACGTAATCCGCCGGAAGCGGCAACAGGCCCTGACCCTCGCCGATGATTTCCTTCGTTCGACCTTTTTGGAGATGTTTGGTGACCCGGTCGTAAATCCTAAGGGATATCCTGAGCATTCATTAGGAAATCTAGTTGATGTGAGAGACGGAACACATGACTCTCCTAAGTATGTTGACGAGGGCTATCCGCTCATTACATCGAAGAATGTCACGGGAGGACGGCTCGATTTTTCTACGGCTCGAAATATAAGCGAGAGAGATTTTATTGAAATAGGGAAGCGCTCGTCTGTAGAAAAAGGCAACATCTTAATGCCCATGATCGGCACGATAGGTAAGCCTATTATTGTTGATACAGATCGGCAGTTTGCAATCAAGAATGTTGCTCTTTTGAGGACTGATGGTGCTGACCCTTTGACAGTATTTTTGCTTGAATTGTTGAAGGGGCATTATCTCTCTCATGCAATTTTAAAATCAAGTCGAGGCGGAACGCAAAAGTTTATTGCCCTTAGTGATATTCGTTTATTACCAATTTGTTTGCCTCCAAAAGAACAGCTTCTTGAGTTTTCTTCGATAGTGCAAAAAATTGAGGGTTTGAAGGTTCAAATGGCGAACGCTTGTGTGTATTCAGACCAATTCTTTGAGGCATCCTCACAACGTCTTTTTCGAGGTGATTTCTAGGTGAGCTCTACAGAGTAACGTTGCGAAATCCTTACGGAGGTTGACACCGACTGTAATAGCTACAGGTCAGCGAGTTGGGTTTGGTTCTGAGCTGCAGGGTACCCTGATCGATACCCTGCATATGATATCTCCTTACGACAATGCTTGTGCCTTTGCTTGGTGGGCTCTCCGTAATTGGTCTTGTTGTATCTTGATGTAACGCTGAACAATTGCCCTGCTAACGCATAGGGCTTTGGCCACCTCAGTCCGATTGAGGTCTGGAAAATGATAGAACAGCCAACGAACCCTACCTTCCAAGTTCATTCTCTCACGGTATTGGGCATCAAATAGTTGAAGCTTGCTGAGTGCGTGCGTTGTCTCGGGGCTGATGCTGGTGGATTTAAGAAGGTCTTGGAGTTCTTCCCTAATCCACTCGATGGCGGTTGGCGATAGGACGTCAAACGGGCCTTTGGGGCCCATAATACGGTATCCAAGACCCTTCTTCGCGGCGTCAGGGTGAAGGCGGTAGCGGTATTCCCTGATAACAGCATCATACTCTTTCTGGCATACACCAAGTTCGAGCAGGACTTTGATCAGGGATGACCGGGCCACCTGGAAGTGAGCGGCGGTATCGGTGAAGGTACGATGTTCGCCGATACTGATCTTGTAGACGTTCCCGGTTTCAAGACCGGTAACTTTGCGGAAATACTCCAATCGCTTAGCTCAGGTCTGCCCCGAACTCCAGACGCATTTCATGCCAGTTTCGGATGTGCTCCATCGCCATGACATGTGAGAACTTTATGAAGGACGGGTTGTCTTCGATGTAAGAACGAACAGACCTGATTATGCCCTGAAGCATTTCGAAGGAGAGTTTTTTGGCCTCGCAATATTCTTTTGCGTATTGCTTTAGCTTGTCCATTTCCTGTTGTTTCATTCTGGCAGGGTAAATGCCCTTCAAAACGTCTTCGAAGAACTCTTCATCCTCCACCTCATGCAGGTATGGCAGGAACGCGCTGGGCATTACCGGGCTATTGAAGGCGCGAAGGGCGTCCAATGCGCATGCAAGTTCAAAGCGCAGCTCCTCGGCAGTTGCTTCAGTGCTGTCCACGTCGTCGTAATGATCAAGCACTACACCAGCAGCTACCTCGCTCCACACCATGTTCGTTAGAAACTCATTAGTGGCCCGCAAGAAATCACTACCCTCTGGGAGAGCGTCGAAAATTCCAGATGTGACAAATTCGTAGGCTGTAAGTTCTCCGCACTGACAGTCTTTGGTCATGGCCATGAGGTCGTGTGCGGCTTTGCTAAGGGCTTCTTGGTAAGTGTGGTTCATGATGGTTGTTTCCTATGTGTATGGATACCCAAACGACAAAAGGCTTCTAACCAAGATCGGTAGAAGCCTGTTTGAGTGCTTTAGCGGTTGTTTGGATGGTAGGGTTGCTTGGGGGGCTGAACGGTAAGGTGCGGTTAGCGAATGTTTTTCAGAAGCGCTTGACGTGCATGTCGGTCGGCGCGGTTGTTTTCTGTGTCACCGCTGCGGGCTGAAACCCATTCCCAGATGGTTTGATGGTTTTGGTTGAGTACCAGCAAGCTCTTCCAAAGGTCCGTATTGGCGACTGGATTACCCGATGAATTCTGCCAATCGTTCCTTTGCCAGGTTTCAATCCATTGGGTGATGCCATCGGCCAGGGATTTACTGTCCGTGATAAGCACAACGTGCGTTGGCCGCTTTAAGGCATTTAAGCCGGAGATCGCGGCGGTGAGTTCCATGCGTTGGTTTGTGGTGATGCCTTCAAAGCCGGTGATGATTTTCTCTCGCGCCCCTTTGCGAAGGATTGCGGACCAGCCACCAGGCCCGGGGTTTCCCCGACATGCTGCACCGGTATGAATCGTGACAGGTTGATTTTCAGTGGGCACTCAGTCGTTCTCCAAGGTGTTGATGAGAAGGCACGCAGCACAAAGGATGGCTGCCCTTGCCAGGGGTGCGTTGTAATCAATTGCTAGAGGTTTTCTGCGGTTCTTGGGGTGATGCCGTCGGGTTGTCTTAAGGGCTGTTGGGGGTGCGTTGAGGCAATGCTGGTTGTAAGCCGACGCCCAAAAAGACAGATACTCCCCTACGCACAAACGGCTGAAAGATGTCAGATTTGGTGATCAGGGGTTTATAGGGATGCAAGCGCCCGAGGGAGGATGATCAAGCGCGCATCACATCCTCGACCTCGGTCGCTATCTCAGACACTCAGTCAATTTAAGTGTTTTATGTGTTTAAGGGTGAAACACCTAAAATGAACTGATTAAGGGAATTGAATACTATCGACTTATCCAAGGGTGCGGTGTAATTCCCAAACCCGCAGAAACCGTCAGGTTTTTGATTGGTGTTGTAAGTGGTGTTTGTAGCCAAGTTGACACCCCAAACCCACATTCACGCGAGCCAATCGAAAGACGCATAGGGAAGTTGGTTCGGCTGATTTATCCAAGGGTGCGGGCTAATTATAGAGGGTGTTTTTTGGTGGCTGGAGAGTCCTTGAGGGTGTTTGGCTACAACCCCAGCCATCAGATGGCCAATGACTCCCCAGAGTCCGCAAAACAGCTTCCTAGGATGCCAACCTATCGAGCACCCGCTTCACCTGGGGGGCTTGCCACTCCGCCCCGCGTGCGGTTTTGATACCGGCCTTATTGAGTGCTGATGCGATATCTCTCAGGCTGTCGCCACGATCACGCAACGGGACAACGATGCTTTCCAGATTGCTGGCGCGTTTCTGAGCCTGCTCCTGGATTGCGATGTTGCGCTTCATGGTCTTGTCCCGAAGTCCGCCCAACTTCTGCCCACGTTCCTTTGCTTGCCTGAGCGCGGCTTTCGTGCGCTGGGATATGAATTCGCGTTCCTGTTCAGCGAGTGCTGCATAAATGTGGAGTTGGAACTTGTCCGCATAGGGCATGGAAGCGACACGTAAGGCTAGCTTCGGGTCGTCCATAAGGTGGGAGATAAAGGAGACCTTGCGGCTTAGGCGGTCCAGCTTCGCCACCAACAACGTGGCCTTATCCCGCTTTGCTTGGTCAATCGCCTTGATGAGCTCTGGGCGGTCGTCATTCTTGCCCGATTGCACATCAACGTATTCACCCACCACCTCGAATGGTTCCGGGCTGTAGGTATCCAGGTAAATGGCGATGTCGCGTGACTGGGCTTCCAAACCCAGGCCGCTCTTGCCCTGCTCAACCGTACTGACACGTTTATAGATCACGTAACGCTGCATGTTTGCCTGCCTTGAAGGGGAGTTCTTAATTGGCAGATACGGCAGCGTGTAACAAATGTCAACGTTCGTTGTGGGCGTAACATTTAAGGGTAACTAGTCAGGAGCAACCCTATTCGGAGAAAAAGCAATGGCTTAAAAGTTTCATGAAAAAATTAATACCAAAAAGTTTCATAAATAACTTGCGTTCAAATTTGTTTCATGTTAAGTTAAGTTTCAACTAATAAAGAAGGAATTGAACATGAGCAATAAATTGAAGGAACTTAGGTTAAAACATGGACTTACCCAGCAACAGCTCGCCGACGTGGCTGGTGTTTCAAAGGTGCAAATTAGCCGAATGGAAAGCGGTGACAGTATACCGAAGTCAGATGTGTTGGGGGAAATGGCTTCGGAATTAGGGGACGAAGTCTTTGCACTGTTCGAGGGGGTTGTTGAGGAGCGTTCACGTTGGACACGGGAAGAACTGGCAGCGGCTGTGCGTGCTTATTGTGATCTAATGAGTGCAGCAGACCAAGGAATTGACTTTAATAAGTCTGACCAGATTAAGGGTCTGCGAGAGAAAGAACTCAGTGGACGAACAAGAGCCTCTATTGAATATCGAATGCAGAATATATCTGCGGTGGTAATGGAGATGGGGCTTGAACCAGTGAAGGGATATGCTCCGGCGCGCAATGTTGGATCAAACGTCAAAAAAGAAATCCGCACGTTGTTGGAGGAGAACGGCGTAGAGGCTCAGATAGACTTATCGCCTGTAGCTGATCGCCAAAAATTGGAAGAACGATCAGAGCAACTCAGGAAACGTCTTCGCCGAAAGCCTATGCAAGAGGGACCCACTGGTGTTCGTAAACCTGAGGTGACCACGATCACTACGACGGCTATCCGCAGGGACCCATTAGTCCGAGCATGGGTATTGGAAAATGCGAACGGTATCTGTGAATTATGTAAGCAACCGGCTCCATTTATGCGCCCAGATGGCACTCCGTATCTCGAAGTTCATCACGTGAAAACGCTAGCAGACGGCGGGCCCGATACGATTGATAACGCGATAGCATGTTGTCCGAATTGCCACAGCGAAATTCACAAAGGCGACCGTATAAGCCAATTGAAGGAGCTTCTTTATAAGAGCGTGAAGCGCTTGGTTCGTTAGTCACCTTGAGGTCTGAATGTTCACAGCTCTATTTGTTAACTTTTGAAAGAAGCGGAGTGAGCCTGCAATTGCTCCGCTTCTTCGCAGGAGCTATTCATATGCGGAGCCCCCCAGAGGGGGGGTGCGGCTAAACACTAATTGCAATGATGCTTACTTAGATTGTTCCAAAAACCATTTCAGACCCTCAGGTGGTTAAAGCACTTCAAGAGTTAATCAATTTCATTGGCTTGTCCGCATAATGCAACTTTTCTACTGCAGAGCGTAAGTTGACGTATTGACCTTTGGTGTAGCGACCGATTGTGATGTCATGGCGTTTGTGTCCTACAAGCAACTTAATCGTCCCAACTGGAACTTCTGCGCCTTCCAGTAGCTCGATATAGGTCCTGCGCGCAGAGTGAAGTCCCTGTCGCTTACTGTTCGGCAGGTTAAGGTTTCGACGTTTTCTGTTGAACTCTTTGTTGATGTAGCTGTGGCGCTTTCTGTCAGTCTCAAAGACAAGATTTGGATAAAATGGGAACACCCACCGTCCACTTGGTTCGTTTGTTAAGCGTTCCATGAGTGGCGCGAATGCTTGTGGGATTGGAACGCGACGTCTTGCGCTTTTAGTTTTTGTTCCTGGCAAGCTGACCCAATAACCATCTTCTTCTTTGGTAATGTGTTTCCATTCAAGAGCAGTAATTTCGGCACTCCGGCCCCCCGTTATAAGCGAGAGTCGAAGAACGTCAGCGAATAACGGTGGGTCGAGCTTGGTTAGGAGCGTTTCAATGTCTTCGAACGAGAACGGTGCTTCTTCATCTGCCTCCTCCTTTGCTTCGCCCGTTCCGATACGGATGTGGTCCGGGTATTCGTGATCGTCCCAAACAGTGCTCTTTTCCTCGACAAAGCCACCCGTCATCGCGTGCTTCCACACGCCACGGAGCCCGCTCAGAGCCAAATTGGCGGTCTTCCCCATCTTGCCATGATAGGTTTCTTCAACAAACTCACGGACCTTTCTGCGGGTGATTTGATCATAATACTCGATCTGCTGCAGAGCACACCAATCCGAGAAGCGCTTTATAGCCCGTTCGTATTCGTCCCTGGTGCTTACGGAGAGCTTTGGGCCATTTGCTTTGCGCCAGCTTTCGGTGATCGTGTCAATTTTGGTACGTGGGTTTAACGCATCGTTGGTAAAGTTCTCTGCCTGAACCTGTATCTCATTGGCAGCTTGCCGAATCGCGACCGGGATGGGTTCGCCTGACTTGTGCTGTGGTGATGCTCTGAAGGCTTCAATACGCTTTAGGCGCTGTTTGGTGCCCCATTCGGAAACCAAGTCCAGCAAAATGTCTTTTTCGGAAAAGTTGTCGGGCTCCGCGTGGTCATCCGCGTTTTTGTAAGCGGCAATAAGCTCTTGAAGCTCTTGCAGAACGTTCTGATCGTCTGGGAAGTGTTTTGCAAGTAGGCGGGTAACCTCTGCTTGAACTTCTGCCAGGCGAACGGGATAGAGCTTTTTGGCGGTAGACAGGTCTGCTGTGCCCAAGCTGCGATATATGGCAGATGTGCGCATGACTTGGCGGAGTTTCTGAGGAAGCGGATATTGAATTTCGTAGTTATTCTTGCCGGGTCGCTTAACGGGTTTGCCCATTCGTCGATACTCAGGTATTGATGCTTTTGTGCTACCCAGATGTACTACCTGATTCGACCTGTCAAGCCCTTGGAAACTCTGGAATCCTTGCAAATCAACCCTTGTAGGGTGGGTGTTGCAGACGATCTTCTCCTGGGCACCATACCCCAGCACATTTCCGATGTGCTGGGGTATTGTCGTTTTGGGGCTATACTCGTTTAATGCTCTCCAATTGCTGTGTGATGCTGTGTAAAAGCTCGAACGCTATTTGTCTCATTGTCGGAAGTATGGGTCCTTCATCAAATAGCAGCTTACCTCCAACACTGAGCTTCATATTTTGAGCTTTGCCACGTGTTAGGCGGTGATAGTTACCGCCCAGTTTAGGATCAATGTGTGCCCCACCATCTTTGTCTCGTAAATATGCGGTGAGCTTATTCCTTGAGAGGTTTCGGTCATCGTGGTCAAGGATCACGTCTTGGTGCCACCATTCATTGAAGGAGAGCCACTTACTGTCCTTAAGCGAGCTATCGTAAAGCGGCTCGTAAAGTGTCGGCTTAGGGTGGTTTTTGGCAAGACAGAGTAGCCTTGCACTCTGATGATACATTTTAGTATTTGGGTCGATGCCACGCGCTTTAAGGTCGGCGCGGATCAGTTCAAGAACTGAATCGCTCAGCGCTCCAGTATCAATGAACTTAAATTGATTTTTGACACCGAGTTGACTGAGGAGGGAGAAGCTCTTTTTGCTGTCATGCAACAGAATCATCACATGATTGGCTAGTCTTTTTGCTTCACTTTTGTAGCCGGTGTCGAAAATTGCCGATGACCTACGGAGAAAATCGATCTGTTCTTCAAGTGCTTCTAACAGGTCCTCTCTTGCTCTTTTTGGCATACGTTTATGTCTACCTTTGTTTTAAATCTATAGTTTCAAATCAACTATATTGATCGCGGCTGAATTTATGTAGAGCTTTTATGTCGTTTCTGTAGAAGCGAATTAAGAGCTGCAAAAAGCCCAACTGTACTCTGACTTTTGCGGTGCGATGCGCGGTTTGCTGTGTTAAGAACAGGCAAATTTTGACATTTGGAGAACCGCGATGACCAATTTCCTCCATCTCGGAGATCTGCCGGGTGACCTTGACCTTGGAAAGGTCGTGGCCATTGACAGTGAGACCATGGGCCTTAACCCGCACCGCGACCGTTTGTGTGTCGTGCAGCTTTCAAGTGGGGATGGCAACGCCCATCTGGTCAAGTTTGATGGGGAAGATTACAGCGCGCCGAACCTGAAAAAGCTTCTGGCTGATCCGTCGGTGTTGAAGCTGTTTCATTTCGGGCGTTTTGACATCGCAGTGATGGACAAATATCTCGGTGTGCGTTGCGCGCCGGTTTATTGCACCAAGATTGCCTCCAAACTGGTGCGCACCTACACCGACCGTCATGGTCTGAAGGATGTGCTGCGCGAGACCGTCGGGGTCGAGATTTCCAAGCAGCAGCAGAGCTCCGACTGGGGTGCAGCCGAGCTTTCCAAGGAACAGATCGATTATGCGGCCTCGGACGTGCTGTATTTGCACAAGGCCAAGGAAGAGCTTGATCGTCGTCTGGCGCGCGAAGGGCGTACCGAGATCGCGCAGGCCTGTTTTGACTTCCTGCCGACCCGCGCGACGCTTGATCTGGCGGGCTGGGAAGAAACCGATATTTTTGCCCATTCATAAGGTCGGCATAAGGCCGGTTAACCGTCTGTGAAGATTGGCGGTGTATGGGGGTGCAATAGAATTGACCCCCACGCCAACTGGGTTCATAGTTTTGGCCCAATGATCTTGCAAGATGGGTCAAATAGCCTATCTCCGGGCGGGAAACGCTAACAAGAAACAGATGACAGTGACCCCAGTCTCAAAAGACGTCTCAAACGAGTCCCCCAAAGTGCCAGCACCGGCGAGTGACGCCGATCTTGCCATCGCGCGCCGTGTTCTTGATATCGAGGCCAATGCGCTGCGCGAGCTTGCAGACTCGCTTAATGGCGAGTTCTGCAACGTCATCAACCTGATCGAGGGCCTGAAAGGCCGTCTGGTTGTTACCGGCATGGGCAAAAGCGGCCATATTGCCAAGAAAATCGCCGCGACCTTTGCCTCGACCGGCACCCCGTCCTTTTTTGTGCATCCGGCCGAGGCCAGCCACGGTGATCTGGGCATGATTGGCAAGGATGATGCGGTTCTGGCCCTGTCCAATTCCGGCGAAACCCCGGAACTGTCTGACATTATTGCCTTTACCCGGCGTTTTAACGTGCCACTGATCGGTATGACCCGCAAACCGGAAAGCTCGCTTGCCAAGCAGTCCGATTGTCCGCTGGTCCTGCCAGCAAGCCCGGAAGCCTGCCCGAACAAGCAGGCACCGACGACATCAACCACCGCCATGTTGGCCCTTGCCGATGCGCTGGCGGTGACGTTGATGGAGCGGCGCGGCTTTACATCCGAGGATTTCCGCACCTTTCACCCCGGCGGCAAGCTGGGTCAGCGGTTGCTGCATGTCCATGATGTCATGCACGGGGTTGATACCCTGCCGCTGATTTCGCCCGATGCCCTGATGGCCGAGGCGCTTGTCACCATGACCAGCCATTCGTTTGGCTGTGTCGGTGTGGTTGATGATACCGGTGTTCTGGCCGGGATCGTGACCGACGGCGATTTGCGCCGTCACATGGCCGATAATCTGGTGGCGATGAAGGTGGGTGATGTCATGACCACTGGGCCGAAAGTAACCAGTGCCGATGCCCTGGCGGTTGAGGCACTAGCCATCATGAATGACCGTTCGATCACATCCCTGTTTGTCTTGGATGACGGTGGTGTGCCGGTGGGGCTTGTGCATATCCATGATCTGTTGCGCGTCGGGGTGGCATAACGCATGAGCACAGAGGGCACGCCACAGGTCGAAGACCGCGAAAAAAGCCAGAAGGCAGCAGCGCATGACGAACGTCAGGCGCGCCATGAGCGTGGCTTTTCGCGTGATCGCATGCCCTCGGCCCGGCGCAATGTGCGGATCAATCCGTTCCGCCGTGTCATCGTCAATATGCTGAAATTCGTGCTGCCGCTGATCGCGATGACGATCATGGCGCTGGTCGTCCTATGGCCGCAGATTGAACAGGTTCAGGATAGCGGTTTTCGGCTTGGCTTTTCGACCTCGCCCGAGGATCTGATGGAAAATGTCGCGATGAGCAATCCGCGCTTCTTTGGCGTGGATGGCAATCGTCAGCCCTTTACGGTGACCGCCAGCGAGGCCGTTGAAACCGACGCAACCGAAACACGGCCCGATCATGTCTATCTGTCCGGTCCGCAGGCCGATATTACGCTGAATGACGGATCGTGGATTGCGATGACCGCCAATGAAGGCTTCTATACCGAAACCGACGGGATGCTTGATCTGGTGGGGACGGTCAATATGTACCACGATAACGGTTTTGAAATTCACACCGAGGAAGCAGAAATCGCCATGAATTCCGGCAGTGCCAGCGGCGATGTACCGGTTGACGGGCAGGGGCCGTTTGGCACCATTGCATCGGATTCCGGGTTTGAGCTTGAAGACAAGGGGGCGGTGATCCGCTTTTTGGGGAAATCCCGGCTGGTGATTTTCGACAGTGCATTGAATTCGACGGAGCAATGAGAGGGAAGTCATGATTGCGATGCCGCATCTCGCCCGCAAGACTGGAACGCTGCTGACACCCCTTATGCTAGGAGGCCTTATGCTGGGTGCGGCCGCGCTTGGCCTGTTGGCCATGGCAAAGGATGCTGCGGCCAATCCGTTGGGTTTGGCCCAGAATGGCAGCGGCGGGCTTGAAGTCGAGTCTGATAACGGCATCGAATGGCGCCGCAATGAACAGATCTTGATTGCCCGCGGCAATGCGGTGGCCAAGCGTGGTTCCTCGCGCGTCGATGCCGACGAGTTGCAGGCGCTCTATCGTGATCGCGACGGCAATAGCGAGATTTACCGCATCATCGCGGTTGGCAATGTCAAATTGTCGTCCGATACAGATGTCGCGGTCGGTGATCGCGCTGTCTATGACATTGACGAGGCGGTGGTTGTTCTGACCGGTGATAATCTTAAATACAGCACGCCCAATGAAACCCTGACGGCGCGCGACAGCCTTGAATATTGGGAGACGGAGCGTGTTGCGGTTGCACGCGGGGACGCGGTTGCGGTGTCCGAGGATCGCACGCTGCGCGGGGATGTTTTGACCGCGCGCTTTGAGGCCGGTTCGGATGGCGCAAACGAATTGCGCCGCATCGACGGGCAGGGCAATGTGAATATTCGCACAGCAACAGAGTTTGTTGTTGGCGATCAGGGTGTTTATGATGCGAAAACTGGTATCGCCACCCTTATCGGATCGGTTAAGATCACCCGCGGGGAAAACCAGTTGAACGGGGATCGTGCCGTGGTCGATCTGAATACCGGCATCAGTCGTCTGACGGCTGACGGTAATGGCGATGGCAAAACCCGCGTTCGGGGCCTTCTGGTTCCGCAAAAAGACGAAAACAACAGCCCGGCCGATGCCGGGACCGGTAACTGAGAAAGGTCGGTCATTTGTTCTGGTCGCGCAAAAGCGTAAAATCCGACAACGCAAAGGCGACAGCTGTATCTGGCAGCGCACAGCCAACTGACGGCGGGGCAAGTGGCCCGCGCCTGATCACCACCAACAAGGGTCTTGTGGCGCATAATCTGGGCAAAAGCTTTAAAAAGCGCCCGGTGCTGAAAGATGTCTCGGTTTCGGTGCAGCGTGGCGAGGCGGTTGGCCTTCTGGGTCCGAACGGGGCTGGCAAGACCACCAGTTTTTATATCATTACCGGGCTTATTGCCGCAGACCGCGGAACTATTTCTCTTGATGGGCGCGATATCACCATGATGCCGATGTATCAGCGTGCGCGCATGGGAATCGGCTATTTGCCTCAGGAAGCCTCAATCTTCCGGGGCATGACGGTTGAACAGAACATCATGGCCGTGCTTGAAGTGGTCGAGGATGATCGCATCAAGCGCGAACAGTCGCTTGAAGACCTTTTGGCAGAATTTGCTATCGAACATTTGCGCCGCACACCGGCCCTGGCGCTTTCGGGCGGGGAACGCAGGCGTTGCGAGATCGCGCGTGCCTTGGCAGCCCATCCGAACTTTGTTCTGCTTGATGAACCACTTGCCGGGATTGACCCGATTGCAGTGGGTGATATTCGCGATCTTGTACGTCATCTGAAAGATCGTGGCATTGGGGTCTTGATTACTGACCACAATGTGCGCGAGACTCTAGACATTATCGACCGGGCATATATCTTGCATGATGGTCGGGTTTTGATGGAAGGTGGTCCTGAGGAAATCGTCAGAAACGACGATGTACGAAGGGTTTATCTGGGCGATCGTTTCAGCCTTTGATAACACCCACCAGACCGTCAACCAAGTCTAGGGGGAGTTCGGATTGACACGGGGTAGTGCATAAATGGCCCTGAAGGCGCGTCTGGATCTACGCCAGTCCCAGTCACTTGTCATGACTCCCCAGCTGCAGCAGGCAATCAAACTGCTGCAATTCAATAATATTGAGCTTTCCAATTTCATCGACAGTGAACTGATGGAAAACCCGCTGTTGGAGCGGGCCGATCCCGGCCAGACCTATGCCGAGGCCGGTGATGGTGCGGTTGGCAATGGCGATGAAGGCCTTGATAGCCGATCAAACGACAATTTCACTGACCGCGATGACCGGTTCGGCACCGATCGCCTGACGTCCAGCGAAACGATGGGCAGTGATGACGGCCCGCTGGATGTTTCAAGTGACGCGCTTTATGGCGGTGAAGGTGAAATCACCCGCAACGGTGAACCGGTTTCAGGCAGTCACGATTATTCCGCGCCCTATAGCGGCGGTGCGGGTGGCGGTGCTGGCGGTGCTGGCGGTTCGGCCGCGGGTGGGGATGACCTTCCGGGGCTGGAACAGACGCTGGCTGATGAAGCGACATTGCGCCAGACCCTTGATGATCAGCTCAATATCGCCTTCGCCGATGCCATGTCGCGTATGATCGGCAGTTACCTGATCGATATGCTTGATGAAAACGGCTATATCAGCGGCGATCTTGATGAAGTTTCCGAATCCCTTGAATGCGATATCGCGGATGTCGAACGCGTTCTGAAGGTCATGCAGGGCTTTGACCCGGTTGGCATTTTTGCCCGCGATCTGGCGGAATGTCTGGAATTGCAACTGCGCGAACTCAACCGGTTTGATCCGGCGATGGCAGCCCTTCTGGCCAATCTTGATTTGCTGGCCAAGCGGGACTTTGACCGCCTGCGTCGGGTGTGTGGTGTCGATTCGGATGATCTCCATGACATGATCGCCGAGATCAAAACCCTTGATCCGCGCCCAGGCAAGACCGCCGATGGCGAAATCGCAACTCCGGTGATCCCGGACGTTTTGATGCGTGCGGCGGGCAATGGCAACTGGCATCTGGAACTGAATTCCGAAGCCCTGCCGCGGGTTCTGGTCAATGAAGACTATGTCGCCCAGATTGGGTCGGGCCTGCGCGATCGCGAAGAGCGCGGTTTCATGAGTGAGAAGCTGCAAAGTGCCAACTGGCTGGTCAAGGCGCTGCATCAGCGTGCGACCACCATCATGAAGGTCGCCAGCGAAATCGTGCGTCAGCAGGACGGGTTCTTTACCCACGGGGTTGCGCATCTGCGGCCACTGATCCTGCGCGACATCGCCGAAGCAATTGGCATGCATGAAAGTACGGTTTCACGTGTGACCAACGGCAAGTTCATGTCGACGCCGCGCGGCATGTTCGAGCTGAAATATTTCTTCACCACGGCAATTTCATCTTCAGATGGTGGCGATGCCTATTCGTCCGAAGCGGTGCGTCACCGGATCAAGTCCTTGATCGACAACGAAGAACCCAAGAAGATTTTGTCGGATGACAAACTGGTTGAGCTTCTGGGCAAGGAAGGGATCGACATCGCGCGTCGAACAGTGGCAAAATACCGCGAAGCGATGCGCATCCCATCGTCAGTGCAGCGTCGGCGCGAGAAAAAATCACGTGCTTCCTAGCACGAATTTATCGAAAAAACGCACCTTAAGGTGCTGTAATTCAAGGGAACATACCCATATCTTGACTTGGTAATGACGAGGGAATATGGTGCGCCCACCTACGAGAGGGGCACCAAACTGGTATGTCACTCAACCGGGGATAGGCGATCCATGCAAATTACGGTTATCGGTAAGCAACTTGACGTTGGCGATGCTTTTCGCCAGCACGTCGTCGAGACCTTGGACCCTGCAGTAGAGAAGTATTTCGATCACGCGATTGAAGCCACGGTGACCGTCACCAAACAGGCACATCTCTATCACGCGCAGATTTCGGTCCATGTCGGCAAGGGCATGATGGTTCAGGCCAAGGCATCAGCGAACGAGGTTTATCCCGCGTTTGATGCCGCCTGTGACAGAGTGGCCAAACAGTTGCGGCGTTATAAACGGCGCCTGCGTGATCATCACGCAACCCGTGACCACTATGAGGAGGCTCGCCTGGAGGCGATCCACTATGTGATCGCACAGGAAGATGAAGATCAAACGGACGATAATCACACAAATGGCTTCGAGCCTGTGATTGTTGCCGAGACACCCGATCGCATCGATACGCTTTCCGTTGGGGAAGCTGTCATGCGGCTCGACTTGGGGGACATTCCGGCACTGATGTTCCGGAATGGCAAACATGGCGGACTGAACGTTGTCTACCGTCGCTCGGACGGAAATATCGGCTGGTTGGACCCAAACGATAATGAAGCGAGTGGCGCGTGACAGAAACAGATTCCGAGCCAAACAACGCAACGCGAAAAATGGACATATCATCTATTCTTACTCCGTCCGGAGTTATTCCGGCACTGCGTGCCGGTGCGAAGAAGGCTGTGCTTGAGGAACTTGCCGAAAAGGCCGCCGAAGTTACCGGCCGCCCTGCAAGCGAGATTTTCTCTGTCCTGCTTGACCGTGAAAAGCTTGGCAGTACCGGTGTCGGTGGCGGTGTCGCGATTCCGCATGGCAAGCTCAATGATCTGGACCGCCTGTATATGGTTTTTGCCCGTGCAGGCAATCCGATCGAGTTTGACGCGGTTGATGAACACCCGGTCGACCTTTTCTGCATGCTGATTGCGCCCGAAGAAGCCGGTGCTGATCACCTGAAGGCACTGGCACGGATTTCCCGTCTGCTGCGCAATCAGGGCATGTGCGACAAGCTCCGCGGTGCCGGATCTGCAGATGCGATCTACGCATTGCTGACCCAGGACGAGGCCGAACAGGCCGCCTGAAAAGGTCAGTGAGTGGCGGGTAACCCCCGTAACAGACACAAGATTTAAAAAACCGGACGCCTGATTGGCGTCCGGTTTTGTTTTGGAATAGTGGACCCGTCGGTGGGCCGGATTTGGTTTCTGATCTGATCAGGCTTCGGCAGTCTTGGGTTCTTCGGGGTCCTTTACGTCTGTCAGGCGGGCGGCCAGAACAACGAGATAAAGCACCGGAATGCCGATCACAGCTGTGCCGATAAAGAACCAGCTATATCCGACCGCATCAACCACCGTGCCCGAGAAGCCGGCAAGGATTTTCGGGAACAGGGTCATGATCGAACTGAAGATCGCGTACTGCATCGCGGTGAACGAGATATTGGTCAAGCCCGACAGATAGGCGATGAAGGCCGCCGTTGCGAGACCACCCGACAGGTTATCGGCCATGATGACAACGACAAACATCGTGGTGTCGGGGCCAAGCTGTGCCATGAAGGCAAACAGGACATTGGTGATCGCCGATAACAACGCGCCAAGAAACAGGATCCGCACCACGCCATAGCGGACCGACAGAACCCCACCCAGGAAACTGCCACCAATGGTCATGAACAGGCCGAATGTCTTGGAAACGGCGGCGATTTCTTCCTTGGAATAACCAAGGTCGGTGTAAAACACGTTGGCCATCACGCCCATGACGATATCGGCGATGCGATACACCCCGATCAGGGCCAGGATGACGATGGCCGCCTTGCCATAGCGGTCAATGAAGTCCTTGACCGGCGAGATGTAGGTTTCCTGAACCATGCCGGTCGGTGTCAGGCCAACCCGGGTGGTGAGCCAGGCAACAAGGATGGCAAATCCGACCGAAATGGCCAGTTTGACGGTACCGGCAATGAAGCCTGACAGCTCGCTGATCATGCCGCCGTCAGTCAGGGCGGTTTTCAGCGGATTGGTGATCTCCCCGGCATAGACATTGGCAAGGATGAAGGCGACCACGGTAAGCGCGAACATCGCCAGAAACCGGACATAGTCCGATGTTTCGTGGAAATATTTGCTGTCGAGCTTTACGACCTTGGGCTCGCTGACAAGTAAGGTGGTGATCACACCCACACACATCGCAAGCGCCATGCAGGCATAGGCTACCGTCCATGCATGGTGTTGATAGGTACCTTCGGCTTCAAACAATCCGGCAATGGTCAGGGCCCCGGCACCAGCGACGATCATGCCAATGCGATAACCGCCGATATAGGCCGAGCTCATCATCGCCTGAAGGTCGGCATCGGCGGCCTCGATGCGATAGGCGTCAATAACAATGTCCTGGGTGGCCGAGGCAAAACCAAGGGCAACCGCGGCAAAGGCCATCATGGTCAGGTTTTCTGCCGGGTCGGTCAGTCCCATCCACAGGATGGCGGCGATGATGCCGCCCTGGGCAATGATCAGCCAGCTGCGCCGACGGCCCAGAATGCCGTGCAAAACTGGCAAGGGCAGACGGTCAATCAGTGGCGCCCAGACAAACTTGAAGGAATAGCCAAGTGCCGCCCAACTGAAATAGGTAACAGTGGAACGATCCACACCTGCTTCGCGCAGCCATATCGACAGGGTGGAGAAAATCAGAAGGATGGGAATGCCGGCCGACAGTCCCAGAAACAGCATCGTGATCACGCGCGGATGAATAAAGGCCCCAAAGGCCTCGCCCCAGCTTCGTTTTTCTGCGCTGTGCATCGATTTCCCCCAACTTGAAGCATGCTGTCATGAAGCTAGGGCAAACAGGTTAAGGAAAGCCGAAACATCGGGCTGTGTGGCGAAAACGCGAACAGCAAAAAGGCCGATCCATATGGACCGGCCTTTTTGAATTCGGCTTGGCAAGAGAAGGGCTTAGCCTTCTTTCTTGCGGCTTTCGCGCTTACGCACGTTCGGATCAAGGTGCAGCTTACGGATACGAACGCTTTTCGGGGTCACTTCGACCAGTTCATCGTCCTGAATGTAAGACAGCGCTTCTTCAAGCGACATACGACGCGGCGGGGTCAGGGTAACAGCTTCGTCCTTGCCCGATGCACGCACGTTGGTCAGCTTCTTGCCCTTGAGCACGTTGACTTCAAGGTCGTTGTCACGGTTGTGTTCACCGATGATCATGCCCTGATAGACGCGTTCGCCATGTTCGATGAACATGATGCCACGATCTTCAAGGTTAAACAGGGCATAGGCCACTGCTTCGCCCTGATCGTTGGAGATCAGCGCACCGTTACGACGGCCGGCGATAGAGCCCTTGACCGGGCCATAGGAATGGAACACGCGGTTCATAACGCCGGTACCGCGGGTATCGGTCAGGAATTCACCGTGATACCCGATCAGGCCACGCGACGGCGCAATAAAGATGATACGGGTCTTGCCACCACCGGAAGAACGCATGTCGGTCATTTCAGCCTTGCGCAGGCTCATTTTCTCGACCACGACGCCGGAATATTCTTCGTCAACGTCAACCTGGACTTCTTCGAACGGTTCGGACAGAACGCCGTCGATTTCCTTGAACAGAACGCGTGGACGCGAGATCGACAGTTCGAAGCCTTCGCGACGCATGGTTTCCACCAGAACGCCCAGCTGAAGTTCGCCACGACCGGCAACCTCGAATGCGTCCTTGTCTTCGGTTTCACCGATCTTGATCGCGATGTTGCCTTCGGCTTCGCGTTCCAGACGGGCACGGATCATGCGCGAGGTAACCTTGTCGCCTTCCTGACCGGCCAGCGGCGAGTTGTTGACCGAGAAGGTCATCGCCAGGGTCGGCGGATCGATCGGCTGGCTTTCGATTGCGGTGGTAACTTCGGTGGAGCAGATGGTGTCAGCCACGGTTGCTTCGGTCAGACCGGCAATCGCGATGATGTCACCGGCAACGGCTTCTTCCTGGGGGACACGTTCCAGACCGCGGAAACCCATCAGTTTCGACAGACGACCGGTTTCAACCGTGCCATCGCCGCGAATAACCTTCACCGGCATGTTGAGTTTCGCACGGCCCTGATAAACACGGCCGGTCAGAATACGACCAAGGAAGTTATCGGCATGCAGCATGGTTGCCAGCATGGCAAACGGTGCTTTTTCATCAACGTCCGGTGCCGGAACGTGGCTCAGAACCAGTTCCATCAGCGGGGTCAGGTTTTCTTTCGGGCCTTCCGGATTTTCAGCTGCCCAGCCGTCACGGCCGGATGCGTAGAGAACCGGGAAGTCGAGCTGTTCTTCGGATGCTTCGAGCGATACGAACAGATCGAAAATCTCGTCGAGGACTTCCTCGGCGCGCTGGTCCGGACGGTCGATCTTGTTGATGATAACAATCGGCTTCAGACCGAGTTTAAGCGCCTTGCCCAGAACGAATTTGGTCTGCGGCATCGGGCCTTCGGCCGAGTCAACCAGCAGGACAACACCTTCAACCATGGACAGGATACGTTCGACCTCACCACCGAAATCGGCGTGGCCCGGGGTATCGACGATGTTTACACGGGTTTCGCCCCACTGAACGGCCGTCGGTTTCGCGACGATGGTGATGCCACGTTCACGTTCCAGGTCGTTGCTGTCCATGGCGCGTTCGTCAACACGCTGGTTGTCACGATAGACACCGGACTGGCGGAACATGGAATCGACCAGCGTGGTTTTGCCGTGGTCAACGTGGGCGATGATGGCGATATTGCGCAAGCTCATGGGCGCGGACTCCAGAAATAAAAATGCCGCGCGCCGGGTCATGCCCATGCGCATCGGTCAGTAAGTAAGTGTTTCAAGGCCAGTAGATATTCAGCAACAAGCGCGATGGTTGCCGCCGGTATCACCGGTGGGAAACCCACATCAACGTATGTGCTGAATGTTTACTGGCCCGGATCGTAATCGTGCAGATATACCCGAAGGCCGCCCTGTCATAGCCAATGTTAAGGCGAAAGGCCAGCGTTGTAAGCGCCATGTCGGGTTGATTATTCTGCAATGCGGGCTGTTTGCGCCAAACTCTGGACAAAGTCAATGATTGTGTTGCGCTGCAGCGCCATGCAAACCCGGCCTTTGCGACAGAAAAAACGGGACGGCAACGAAATGTTGCCGTCCCGTGAAATCTTTCAAACATCCGCACTCTTTATATAAAAGAGCGATCAGAGTGCCTTTGCGATCAGTTCCTTGAGATCCGCATCCGGGCGCGCACCCATATGCGAAATCACCTCGGCAGCACAGATCGCACCAAGCTGACCACAGATCTCAAGGGTGTGACCCTGGGTGTAGCCATACAGGAAGCCCGACGCGAACAGATCGCCAGCACCCGTGGTATCGACCACTTTGGCGACCGGTTCGGCGCTGATTTCATAAAGTTCGTCCTGGCTTACGATGACCGCACCCTTTTCACTGCGGGTCAGGGCAGCAACACGGCAATGCTTGCGGACTTCAGCCAGCGCTTCTTCAAAGGTCTCGACCTCGTAAAGCGACTTGATTTCTTCCTCATTGGCAAACAGGACGTCGATATGGTCGTCGACCAGTTCGCGGAAGGATTCGCGGTGGCGATCAACGCAGAAGGAATCAGACAGGCTGATCGAAACTTGACGACCAGCATCATGGGCAACCTTGGCGGCCTTAACGAAGGCATCCTTGGCTTCGGGGCGATCCCACAGATAGCCTTCCATGTAGGTGACCTTGGCTGATTTGATCAGATCTTCATCAATATCATCCGGGCCAAGCTCGGTGCAGGCACCCAGGAAGGTGTTCATGGTACGGTGACCATCCGGGGTGACAAAGATCAGGCAACGTGCGGTCGGTGAACCCTCGGTCGCGGCCGCAGAATCAAACGCGACACCAATCGCACGGATGTCATGGCGGAAAACCTGGCCCAGCTGATCATCACGCACCTTGCCGATATAGGCACCCTTGCCGCCAAGGGCTGCGATGCCAGCCATGGTATTGCCAGCTGATCCGCCCGACATCTCAAGGCCCGGACCCATCTGGTCATAAAGCGCATCGGCCCGGTCGGCATCAATCAGGGTCATGGCGTTTTTGACAAGCTCAAGACGCGCAAGGTCTTCTTCCTTGCAGTGGGCAAGGACGTCGACAATGGCGTTGCCGATCCCGACGACGTCGAATTTGGTGTCGTTCATATAGTAAATTCCTGCGGTTATGTGGGCTCAGACCCTGATGTATACGGCACAGTAAAAAACCGGCAAGCCACGCCGCGCGTGCGTTGGCCTGATCATTTTCAGTGTGCCTGATACTGACTGTTGCGGAGTATAGGGAATGGGATTTTCGGTGCAAGCTTTGCAACTGTTTCGTGCCCGGTCGTTTAACCTGTCCTTAACTTCGCCAAAAAACTGCAAAAGATGTTTTTTTAGGTGTTGATCGATGAAATTCGATCTGGATCCGGTTCGAATTTACGGGCCAGGACTGCAAAAATTGATTTTGAATGCGCACTGCCAAGAACGGCCGGGCGCAAAGCCCCGGAAATCAACGGTTCGGGCTTTGTTTAGGTTTTTCGAAGGTAACAGCGCGCAAATGGTGCGAAAAGCCCGCAAAAATATCGAAACAAGAAGATTTATATGATTTTGAAGGGCCAATTCGCCCGGTTTTGCAACGGAGAGGTTTCAAGACAAACCGGTTTGTCTTTGGATAGATGCAAATAAAAAATGCTATAATGCGCTTTATAAATAACTTTAATTAATCCTAGGTGCGGAAAATCGCTATTTTGTAGCCATAAGGGTTGGCGCGATGTTGATCTGGCACATCTCGCCAAATGCGACATTTCTGGCACGCAGCACAGGATTTTTGGGTGCTATTTCGGGGTTATTTATCGGGGAAAAGCGGGATCGGCGCATTGTCGTCTGCCGATCCGGTGTCGTCCTTGTCGGTGTAATCCGCAACGACCTTGTTCTTTTCTGTATGTGCCGTTCCGGGGCCCGCTTCATGACGGACCCTTTCATACAATTCTTCGATCACCGCTTCGATCCGGGCGCGATGAAGCGGGTCTTCGCAGCGTTTGACGAACTGTTCAAACGCACCAAGCGCCATATGGTCCTGGTCAAGGCGGGCATAGAGCGCGCCAAGCTGATGCCAAAGCCCTTCATGGTCCGGCGCGATCAGCAAACTGTGTTCGACAACACGGGTTGCGAGCTCCAGCTCACCGGCGCGAAGCGCCCGTACCTTTATGTTGTTTTGAAGTCGTAACAAAATATCGATATCGGATGACGGCCGGTAATGATGGGGGGCCAGTTCGGCATCAAGGCCGCTAAATGACTTCAGCAATTCACGTAATTCTGCCGGGCCGAGACTGATCGCGCCATGGAACGGGTCGATCATCTTGCGTTTGCCATTGGCCTGCACACGCAGCAGGAAATGACCGGGAAAATCAATGCCGGTGACGGCAATGCCGCACCGCATGGCCGCGTGGATATAGAGCATGCCAAGGGCAACCGGCAGGCCGCGCTTGCGCTCGATCACCTGCATCAGATCGGCATTGGCAATGTCATCATAGTTTTCCGCATCCCCCTGAAAGCCATTGCGTTCGGCAATCACGGTCTGCAGGGCGCGCACGACCTGATCAATGGTCGGCTCGGCTTCCTTGTCATCAACCGGCAGGGCCTGCTGATCCGTGCCGTCGGTGGCAAGATCGGGCTGCAAGGTCAGACCGGCCAACTCGGCGC
Source organism: Thalassospira sp. A40-3 (assembly GCF_015871485.1). Taxonomy (NCBI): domain Bacteria; kingdom Pseudomonadati; phylum Pseudomonadota; class Alphaproteobacteria; order Rhodospirillales; family Thalassospiraceae; genus Thalassospira; species Thalassospira sp. A40-3. Next base: position 4,070,446 of record NZ_CP065428.1, on the reverse strand, counting down.
GGACCTGATCGGCGAGATCATCCAAAATCGCAATGAACGGCACGACATCGCGTTTATGGGTGCCGTTCGATTGATTCAGACGGGCAAAATGCAGGGCTGCCTCGGCCACGCTGGCGTCAGGTTTCAGGCCCTTGCCATAATCGACAAGCCATTGGCGATCCGGATCGGTCGGTGCTGTTATGTGGCTTACGGTACTGATGGCTCAGGTTCCTTGTCGGATGGCATCGTCTTTCAGACGGATATGACTGACAACCCGTTTGACATAACTGGTGTCCCGGGCATGTGAAATCACGCGACTGCGTTCATGGTCGTCCTGGGCAATTCCCATCAGATGGACGGTGCCATTGACTGTCTCGACGCTATAATTGATGGCGAAAACATCACCATCAAACATCAATGCAGTCTTGATCTTGGTGGTGATCAACAGATCGCTTGCACTATCAACAAGCGTCAGGCCATCACCAATTTCAATCTCGTTATGAACACTTTTGACCCCGCTAACCTGCCAGCTTAACCGCACAGCTTCAAGTTGATCAGCCACGGTGGGCACCTGACCGGCCAAAAGAACTTCGCCTTCAACCACTTCAATCTCGATATCGAGAAACAGTTTTTCGTCCTGTGCCAGAAACTTCTGCCAGATCTGGGCGGTGATCGCCGTATCACTGACAGCACCGTTAAAGCCGCGTTCCTGAAAGGCGGCAACACCGGCGGTTGCGCCAGCGCCGAGCACAACGGATGTGGGCGTGCATCCGGAAAGCGGCAAAATGCACATACCCGTCAGCAGAAGTGCCCTGGCAAAGCCAAGTGGCCGATTGACCATTCTTATTGGTGACATTAACGGATGTCTCGTCCAGTTCCCCCAAGTCTTACAACGCCCATTATGGCCCGCGGGGGTTAAAGAGACTTAAAATACTGACCGGTTTATCAGTAAAAATGCATTTTTCTGCAAATTCGTGCCTGAAATCGATGTAACAGGGCAACGATCACAGGGTGTTGCTGGCGAATAATTCCGCCCAACGCCCGGGTGACACACCATAAGTCTGGCGGAAATGGCGGTTGAAATGGCTTTGATCGGCAAAACCGGTTTCGGCGGCAATTCCGGCCAGGGGTTGCCCAATCATCATCAATGCCCGCGCCTTTTGCAGGCGACGTATCATCAAATATCGATAGGGTGTGGTTCCGAACCGCGCACGGAAATGCCGGATCAGGCGAAAACGGTCCATACCGGCAACCTGTTCAAGCTCGTTAGATTGAACCGGACGGTCAAAGTTATCTTCCAGAAAGGCGCGCACCTGATCCATGCTTTGGCTGGCCGTAAAGCGCGGGCGCTTCAGTGGTGCCTTGGCATGCAATGACAGGCGTCGGGCGATGTCGCTGACAAACTGATCGCGCAAAAGCGGATCCATGTCGCTTTCAAGTTCCCCCAAAGCCGATGCCATGATCGACCACAAAACTGGGTCCTGAATAACCGGTTCACCGACAAAGGGCAGGGGATCGGCTTCGTGATCAAGGCCCGATCGCAACAGGGCCGGTTCCAGATACAGCATGCGATATTGCAAACCGTCCTCGGTTCCAGCGCCGCCATCATGCAGCTCGTCAGGATGCAGGATGATGATATTGCCCGGATTACTGGCGCGAAATTCCCCGCGATAATTAAAAGTCTGGACACCTTTCAAGGTGATGCCCAGCGCATAGGTATCGTGGCGATGCGGGGTGAACATATTGCCATAGAACAGGGCTTCGATCCGCTCGATCCCCGGTGCAGTCGGGGCCGCAACGAAGCGTTCGCGCTTTTTGCACAAACGTTCAATACCGCGATCATCTGCCTGTTCTATTGCTTCTTTCATTACCGGATCATCCGACCGATTGGAGGAAGTGAATGTTTGATACCAAAGTCGCCCTGATTTTGCGCAATGACCTTGAAACTTGGCAATCCCTGAATGTGACGGCCTTCCTGATGAGCGGCATTGTTGCCCAAACCCCCGATATCATCGGTGAGCCCTATATCGACGCCAACCAGAATATCTATAACCCGCTGTCGCGCCAGCCCGCCATCGTTCTGGCCGCCGATGGCGATACCATCGCGAAAATCCATCAGCGCGCCTTAAATCGCGGTGTCCGGGTATCGGCCTATATCGAGGAAATGTTTGCCACTGGCCACGATGCGGCCAATCGGGATGTATTTGCCAACGCGGATCCTGAAACGGCAAAGTTTGTTGGTATTGGCATTCATGCCGATAAACGCAGTGTCGATAAGATCACCAAGGGTGCGAAAATGCATCCCTAAGCCCAACAAACTGCGGGAATGCCTGCTATGAAACCTGCCAGGCATTCCTGAGATGCTCGATCCTGCCCCAATTTCGAACAATCATCAGATCAAGGCGAAGATCACCCGTATGGCCGATCTTGCCTGCGTAAGATTCAAGGGCACGGGCGATGCGGCTTTGTTGCCTTGGGGTAATGGCATGCAGGGCGGTTGCGCGATCGGTGCGATTTTTGACCTCAATCGCGACCATGACATTTCCGCGTCTGGCAATGATGTCGATTTCACCGACCGGGCTTTTGTGGCGGATGGCCAGAATGCGATAGCCCTTCAGGCGTAACCAGAATTCACAAAGTTTTTCCGCCCGGCGTCCGGCCTTTTCCGCCCGCTTGCGGCTTGATGTTTCATCATGCACAGGACGGGATCGGGCCATGGTCAATCCGGGTCCGACTTGGCAAGTTCAAGGGCACGATTATAAAGGTCGCGCTTCTTAAGACCGGTTTCGCGGGCCAGAATATCGGCGGCATCCTTGGTGCGGTGGGTTTTGATCAGCTCGCTTAGGCGCGCGTCGATGTCTTCGGCACTTGGTTCGTTTTCGCTGGCATCGGCCGGGCCAACAATCACCACGATCTCGCCTTTGGGGGCGCCGGCCTCATTATAATGCGCCGCCAGATCGGCAAGTGTGCCATTGCGGACTTCTTCAAACATTTTGGTTAGCTCGCGGGTCACGGCGGCTTCGCGTGTGCCCCCCAGCATCTCGGCCATATCGGTTAGGCTTGCGGCCAGTCGCTTGGGACTTTCAAGAAAGATCAGGCTGCCCGGGATCGGGGCAAAGCGTGCCAGTTCCTTTTTGCGCGCCATCGATTTGGGCGGCAGGAAGCCGGCATAAAAGAAATGATCGCTCGGCAGGCCAGACAGGATCAAGGCAACAATCGGCGACGCGGCACCCGGGGCGGCGGTCACAGTGAACCCTTCTGCCTTGCAGTCGCGTACAAGTTTGTAGCCCGGATCATTGATCAAGGGTGTTCCGGCATCGGAAATAAGGGCAAGGCCCTGCCCCTTGCCCAGACGATCCATGATTTCGGGGCGCATCTTGGCCGCGTTATGTTCGTGATAGGCGATTCGCTTGGTTTTCACGCCATATCGCGACAGCAATTTCCCCGACGTTCTGGTGTCTTCACACAGGATGACATCGGCACGTTTGAGGATTTCAAGCGCTCTGAACGTAATATCGCCCAAATTTCCGATTGGAGTAGCGACAAGATAAAGACCGGCTGAAAGCGGCAAATGGCTTTCATCATGTTTACTTGCACCCTCGCCCGCATTACCCTGCGGACGAAACGACTTATGTGGAGGTGAGAGTGGGTTGTCCGAAACGTCATCCGTCACAGGATCGGATGCAGAAAGAGGCGCTGCCGTGTCAGGCGTTGTCAGATCGGGATCGGTTTTCGGATCTATTGCCGGCTTGGGGCCGGATTGCGCGCCGGACGGCATCTGTGGTTGTCCTCTCTTTCGGGCTGACCGCTTGTAATGCGACCACGAGTATCACGGACCTTTTCGGCATGCAACGTGATGGGGCGCCGGTTGAAAGTGCCAATCAGCCGGGCGGCAATACCGTTGATCCGAACAGTGCCCCCAATCAGGGCCTGATCCCCGATGCCAGCCCGTGGCCAAGCGATGCTGCCTTGCCCGAGGGCGAGGGCGCTGAGCTGCCGTTGCTTTATAATGACGATGCGGCTGTTTTTGAAAAGCGGGTTGCGTTGTTGTTGCCGCTGTCAGGGCAGCACGGCGAACTGGGCCGGGCGATGCGCCATGCCGCAGAACTCGCCATGTTTGACATTGCCGGCGATGACTTCATCCTGATGCCGATCGATACCGCTGGCACTTATCAGGGCGGGCAGAATGCCGCACGAGAGGCCGTTGATGCCGGTGCCAAGATGATCCTTGGCCCACTATTTGCCGAATCGGTCAGTGGGGCGAGCGAAGTTGCCAAATCGGCGAATGTGCCGGTGGTGGCCTTTTCCAACAATCGCCGGGTGGCGGAAAGCGGGGTTTGGGTCAATGGCCTGATCCCCGAAGACCAGATCGCGCGTGCGGCTGGCTACGCCACGACGCAAGGGCGTTACCGTTTTGCAGCCCTTCTGCCGCAAAACGATTACGGCCGCCAGATCGCAAGCGGACTTAATACCGTTGTCTCGCGCGTTGGCGGGACCCTTGGCCGGGTCGCGTTCTATCAGCCCGGTTCGGAAGATTTGCAGCAAACCATTCGGGACTTTGCCAATTATGACGCGCGGCGTGCGAACCTGCGCGCCCACAAGGCACAGCTTGAAGCCGATGGCAGTGCCGGGGCTAGACGTGCGCTAAATCGTCTTGAAGGGGTCGATACCTTTGGCGAGCTTGATTTTGATGCCCTGATCCTGCCGGCTACCGGTGGCGAGTTGCGTCAGGTTTCCTCGCTTCTGGCCTATTTCGATGTTGATCCATCGGTGGTGCAGTTTATCGGAACGTTTGGCTGGAACGATCCGGGCCTGTTTGCCGAACCGGCGCTTAAGGGCGGAATATTTGCCGCACCTAACCCGGAAAACTGGGAACTGTTTGCGGCGCGTTTCGAACGTACCTTTGGCAGCCAGCCGCCCCGCATTTCAAGCCTTGCCTATGACAGCACGGCACTGGCGGCCCTGATGGCGCGTGATGAAAACAACATGAGCCAACAGACCCTGACCAATCCAAGCGGATTTGTCGGTGTGGACGGTATCTTTCGTCTGACCCCGGATGGTCAGTCGGAACGTGGCTATGCCATCATGCAAGTCCAGCCCGATGGTGCAAAGGTAATTGCACCCGCCCCGGCAAGCTTCGATCAGGTTTTCTGATCTGGATCTTGTTAACTGCTGAAACTTTTAAACGCCTGTCGGATCAAGCCCCGGCAGGCGTTTTGTCTTTGTAATTGCACAGATCATTGACGATGCAGTCACCACAGCGCGGCTTGCGCGCCTTGCAGATATAACGCCCGTGCAGGATCAGCCAGTGATGGGCATGGGTCATGAAGCGGGCCGGAACCTTTTTCAGCAGCGCCTTTTCAACCGCCAAAACCGTCTTGCCATTGGCCATGCCGGTACGGTTGCCGAGCCGGAAAATATGGGTATCGACCGCCATCGTATGCTCGCCCCAGGCGATGTTGCGTACCACATTGGCGGTTTTGCGGCCGACACCGGGCAGTTCTTCGAGCGCTTCCTGATCGTTGGGGACAATGCCGCCATGCTTTTCCACAAGAATTTTGGCCGCCGCCATCACGTTCTTGGCCTTGCCACGATAAAGCCCGATGGTCTTGATGTGCTCGATCAATGCTTCTTCGCCAAGATCAAGCATGTCTTGCGGGGTCGAGACGATCTGAAACAGCTTTTTGGTCGCCTTGTTCACCCCGACATCTGTCGCCTGTGCCGAGAGGGCAACCGCGACCAGAAGGGTATAGGGATTGGTGTAATCCAGCTCCCCTTTCGGTTCCGGGTCCGCATCGGACAGGCGCTGGAAAAACTCTTCGATGGCGGCTTTGTTCATCGGGCGGGCCATGGGCTGCGATCTCTTTTTATGTATCGATATTTGGGGTGGGGAGTGTCGTTAATACGCATCCCCTGATCCGATTTACGTGTTGCAAACTATATAAACTGTGAGGGGTGAAAAATCGAATTTTGATTGCAGCTGTCCTGTACACCAGCGCACAATCGGATATCCAGCAACAGGTAACTTACATGCCAAACGTGCCGCGTTCAGCCAAACCGATCTTTCGGGTGGATCTGTTTCCGCCGCGATCGCTGTCGCGCCGGGCTGCCCGCAATATTGTGCTGTTTATAGCCGCACTCACAACGACCATCGGGTTTATCTTCTGGTCGGTGGGCGCGTGGCCGGTGATCGGGTTTTTGGGCCTTGATGTTATCTTGCTGTCCCTGGCGTTTTATTTCAGTTTTCGGTCCGCCCGTCAGGAAGAACGGATCGAGCTTGCGCACGGCAACCTTCGGGTGACACGGATTTCGGTGCGTGGTGAACGCGAGGAATTTGATTTTCAACCCTATTGGCTGCGCGTGGTGTTGGAACGCGGCGAGGATGAACAAGCCGCGCTGTTTTTGCGCACGCATGGCAAAAGTCTGGAAATTGCGCGTTTTCTGGGCGCAGATGAAAAGGAAAATCTGGCGCACAGGCTTGAGACCGTTTTGCGCCAAACCCGCTGCAATCCTGCCGATATTCCGATCTGAGGCCCGTGATCTGAGTGTTTTGCAACCCGGTTATGAAGCAATTCGAAAGCCGGGTTTTGTGCCTTAAAAACCGGCTTTTCTTGCCCATTGCGCCGGTTTATCGGGCCTGAAATGCGGTTGATCGGATCAAAAATGCGGTTTGAAGGCAAAAAACAGCCAAGATTCCCCACTTTGACCGCTTGCGACTTTGTGGCGACTTTCATATATAGGTTCGCGGGGTAACGAAGAAGCCCCAGAAAAATTACGTGTATTACAACCATTGGTCCCAGGAGGTCCTGCGCGGCGCTTCATTTTGGAGGCTGCGGGACGGACCGGCCGCTAAAAGAGGAACTTACTATGGGTAAGATTATTGGTATCGACCTTGGCACCACCAACTCGTGCGTAGCAGTCATGGACGGCAAAGAAGGCCGTGTGATTGAAAACAGCGAAGGTGCTCGTACCACTCCGTCAATGGTCGCTTTCACCGATGATGGTGAACGCCTTGTCGGTCAGCCGGCGAAACGCCAGGCAGTCACCAACCCGGAAAACACCCTGTTTGCCATTAAACGTCTGATCGGTCGTCGTTACGGCGATCCGGAAGTCGAAAAGGACAAGGATCTCGTTCCGTACAAAATCGTATCGGGCGAAAACGGCGATGCATGGGTTGAAGTCAATGGCGAGAAAATGGCCCCGAGCCAGATCGCAGCCATGGTGCTTCAGAAAATGAAGGAAACTGCAGAAGCCCATCTGGGTGAGCCGGTAACCGAAGCCGTGATTACCGTTCCGGCATACTTCAACGACTCCCAGCGCCAGGCAACCAAAGACGCCGGCAAGATTGCGGGTCTTGAAGTCAAACGTATCATCAACGAGCCGACCGCAGCAGCACTGGCCTATGGTCTGGACAAGAAAGACGGCGGCACCGTGGTCGTTTATGACCTTGGTGGTGGCACCTTTGACGTGTCGGTTCTGGAAATCGGCGATGGCGTTTTCGAAGTTAAATCGACCAACGGTGATACCTTCCTTGGTGGTGAAGACTTCGACAAACAGATCATCGATTACCTTGCTGACGAGTTCAAAAAAGAACAGCAGATCGACCTGCGTAAAGACCGTCTGGCCCTGCAGCGTCTGAAAGAAGCTGCCGAGAAAGCCAAGATCGAGCTTTCCTCGTCGATGCAGACCGATGTCAACCTGCCGTTCATCACCGCAGACGCCTCTGGTCCGAAACACCTTAACATCAAGCTGTCGCGTGCGAAGCTTGAAGGTCTGGTTGGCGATCTGATCGAACGCACCATGACCCCGTGCAAGGCAGCGCTGAAAGATGCCGGCATCACCGCTGGTGAAATCGATGACGTTATCCTGGTCGGCGGCATGACCCGTATGCCGAAGGTTCAGGAACGCGTTAAAGAGTTCTTTGGCCGTGACCCGCACAAAGGTGTGAACCCGGATGAGGTTGTTGCCCTTGGTGCCGCGATTCAGGGTGGTGTTCTGCAGGGTGACGTCAAAGACGTTCTTCTGCTGGATGTGACCCCGCTGTCGCTTGGTATCGAGACGCTTGGTGGTGTCTTCACCCGCCTGATCGACCGTAACACCACGATCCCGACCCGTAAGTCGCAGACCTTCTCGACCGCTGAAGACAATCAGACGGCCGTGACCATCCGCGTCTTCCAGGGTGAACGTGAAATGGCGGCTGACAACAAGATGCTTGGCCAGTTCGATCTGGTTGGTATCCCGCCGGCACCGCGCGGTGTTCCGCAGATTGAAGTGACTTTTGACATCGACGCCAACGGTATCGTCAACGTGTCTGCCAAAGACAAGGCGACCAACAAGGAACAGCAGATCCGTATCCAGGCATCTGGTGGTCTTTCCGATGACGAGATCGAAAACATGGTCAAGGATGCGGAAAGCAATGCCGAAGCTGATAAAAAGCGTAAGGCCCTTGTCGAAGCCCGCAACCAGGCAGAAGCCATCATCCACGCCACCGAAAAGAACCTTTCGGAGCATGGTGACAAGGTTGACGACGCGACCAAGTCGGAAATCGAAAACGCCCTGTCGGCTTTGAAAGAAGCCAAGGACGGTGAAGATGCCGAAGCCATCACCACCAAGCTGAACGAACTGCAGCAGGCCTCGATGAAACTTGGCGAAGCCATGTATCAGGCCCAGCAGGAAGAAGCTGGCGCTGGTGACGCGGCGGACGCTGATGCCTCTGCACAGGCCGACGACGGTGTTGTTGACGCCGACTTCGAAGAAGTCGATGACAACAAAAAAGACAAGTAAGGCGACCGCAGAGGTCGTCTTGAACGACGCCCTGTAAAGAAAAATCGGGCCGTTCCGGACGCAAGAATTTGCTGGAACGGCCCGACCGTATTTCGGAGTTACAGATGGCGAAAGAAGATTATTACGAGCTGTTGGGTGTCAGTAAAGATGCCAGTGCAGCCGAGCTGAAAAGCGCCTATCGCAAGCAAGCGATGAAATACCACCCGGACAAAAATCCGGGCGATACCGAAGCTGAAGTCAAATTCAAACAGGTCAGCGAAGCTTACGAGGTCCTGAAGGATCAGGAAAAGCGCGCGGCCTATGACCGTTTTGGCCATGCTGCCTTTGAACAGGGCGGCCCCGGTGGTGGCGGCTTTGGTGGTGGCTTCGGCGGTGGATTTGGCGGCGGTGGTTTTGCCGACGTCTTTGACGAGATCTTTGGCGCCATGGGCGGCGGACGCCGCGGTGGCGGTGGATCGTCCCGTGGGGCGGATCTGCGCTACAACATGGCGATCACGCTTGAAGAAGCGTTCGAAGGCAAAAAGGCCGAAATTACCATTCCGGGGTCCGTATCGTGCGACAGCTGTGATGGCACCGGTGCCGAAGCCGGTTCGCAGCCGGTCAATTGCCCGACCTGTAATGGTCACGGCAAGGTCCGCGCGCAGCAGGGCTTCTTTACCATTGAACGCACCTGCCCGAGCTGCCATGGCAAAGGCAAGATCATCAAGAACCCGTGCAAATCCTGCCACGGTGTTGGTCGCCTCGAAAAGGAAAAGACCCTTCAGGTCACCATTCCGGCCGGTGTCGAAGATGGCACGCGCATTCGCCTGGCGGGCGAGGGCGAGGCAGGCACCAATGGTGCGCCTCCCGGGGATTTGTATATCTTCCTCGATATCGGGCATCACCGCTTCTTCCAGCGCGAAGGGGCCAACCTGTATTGCCGGATTCCGATCCCGATGGGCAAAGCCGCCCTTGGTGGCACCATCGAGGTGCCGACCATCGAAGGCACGCGCACCCGGATCAATATCCCGGCCGGTACCCAGTCCGGTCAGCAGCTTCGTCTGCGCGGCAAGGGGATGAGCATCCTGCGCTCGCAGGCGCGCGGTGACATGTTTGTCGAAGTCAGCGTCGAAACTCCGGTTAATCTGACAGACCGTCAGAAAGAACTGCTTGAGGAATTCGACGAGATTTCGCGCGAACAGGGGTCCAGCCCGGAAAGCGAAGGGTTCTTTTCCAAGATGAAGGAAATCTGGAAAGACCTGACCGACTGATCGGCTTGCGCTTTACAGATCAATATCCCAAACCCCCGGCCGCTTTGCCGGGGGTTTTGTTTTGCGCTGTCGGAGCCGTGTGTTAAAGCAATTACGAGTTTGAATTTGCTTGCCCGGAGGAGACCGGAAATGAAGATCGGGATTGTTGGATGTGCTGGCCGTATGGGGCGAATGTTGGTCAATGAAACGGCCAAGACCAAGGGCTGTGAGGTTGGTGGCGGCACCGACCTGCCCGGGAGCCCGTTCATCGGCAAGGACGTCACCCTGATCGCCGGTCTGGAAGAAAGCGGCGTTGTGATTGGCGATGATCCCAAGGCACTGTTTGAATCGGTTGATGCGGTGATTGATTTCACCGCCCCGGCGGCGACCATGAAGCACGCGAAACTGGCGGCAGAAACCGGCACCATCCTTGTGATTGGCACCACTGGCCTATCGAACGATCAGAAAGATGAGCTCAAGGCTGCTGCCAAAAAAGCCCCGATCATCTTTGCGCCCAATATGAGTGTCGGTGTGAATCTGGCCTTCGCCCTGGTCGAAAAGGTGGCAAGCGTCCTTCATAAGGATGTCGCCGACATCGAAATCGTTGAGATGCACCACAAACACAAGGTCGATGCGCCGTCGGGTACCGCGCTTGGCTTGGGTGAAGCCGCAGCCAAGGGGCGTGGGGTTAATCTGGATGATGTTGCGGTCCGTTCCCGCGATGGCCACACAGGTGCGCGTGAAGACGGCACCATCGGCTTTGCAACCCTGCGCGGTGGCGATGTGGTCGGCGATCACACCGTTGTCTTTGCCTGTGAAGGCGAGCGCATCGAGATCACCCATAAGGCATCCTCACGCGAAGTCTTTGCCAAGGGCGCGGTTCGAGCCGCCAAATGGGCCGAAGGCAAGGCACCGGGGCTTTATTCCATGCGTGAAGTTTTGGGACTTTAATCGCCCAGAACGTCAAAGCTGATTTTTTTAAAAAAAGCCCCCGCTGCAGAATGTTGCAGCGGGGGCTTTTTGCTTTGATATGCGTCTGGGTACTAGTGGGCGTCGGCCCAGCTATCGCCAATGCCGGCGTCGGCAATCAGCGGCACCGACAGGTGGGCGGCGTTTTCCATGACTTCGCGGATGGTCTTGATGGCCTTTTCGGCTTCGTCTTCCGGGGCCTCAAAGATCAATTCATCGTGGACCTGAAGCAGCATGCGGGTTTTAAGCCCGGCATCAAGCAACGCGTTCGGGACTGCAATCATCGCGCGTTTGATGATGTCAGCCGCACCGCCCTGAATCGGCGCGTTGATCGCGGCACGTTCCCCAAAGCTTCGGCGCATGCCGTTTTTGTCGTTGATGCCGTTGATATGGATATGGCGGCCAAACAGGGTGCGGACAAAGCCGTGCTTTTTGGCGAATTCCTTGGCCTCGTCCATATAATCGCGGATGCCTGGATAAATCTCGAAATAGGCTTCGATGAATTCCTTGGCTTCCTTCTGGGCAATGCCGAGCTGGTTGGCCAGACCAAAGGCCGAGATGCCGTAAATGATGCCGAAGTTGATCGCCTTGGCCTTGCGGCGGACCATCGGGTCCATGCCTTCGATAGGGATGCCAAACACCTTCGATGCGGTTGCGGCGTGGATGTCCTCGCCGTTTTTAAACGCCTCGCGCAGGGCGTCGATCTCGGCAACGTGGGCCAGAAGGCGCAATTCGATCTGCGAATAGTCGGCAGAAATCAGTTTGTGACCCGGCTCGGCGATAAAGGCTGTACGGATTTTACGACCTTCTTCGCTTCGGATCGGGATGTTTTGCAGGTTCGGGTCATTCGATGACAAACGCCCGGTATTGACGTTGGTTTGCCCGTAACTGGTGTGCACGCGGCCCGTATTGGGGTTGATGTGATGGGCAAGGGCATCTGTATAGGTGCTTTTAAGCTTGGAAAGCTGACGCCATTCCAGAAGTTTGGCCGGAAGGTCATGGCCCTGGGCCGCAAGGGCTTCAAGCACGTCCGCCCCGGTCTGCCAGGCACCGGTTTTGGTCTTTTTGCCGCCGGGCAGGCTCATTTTATCAAACAGGATTTCGCCCAACTGCTTGGGGCTGCCAAGGTTAAACGGCTCGCCCGCCATTTCGTGAATGGTCTCTTCAAGGGCGGCCATGCGTTTGGCGAAGTCTTCGGACAGGCTTTTAAGGATTTCGGCATCGACCTTGACCCCAAGGCCTTCCATTTCGGCCAGAACCGGCACCAGCGGACGATCAAGCGTCTCATAGACGCTGGCCATATGTTCCTGCGCGATGCGGGGTTTGAGCAACCGATGCAAGCGCAGCGTGATATCGGCATCCTCGGCCGCGTAATCAAGCGCCTTGTCGAGCGGGACCTGATCGAAGGTGATCTGGGTCTTGCCACTGCCACAGACATCTTTGAAGGAAATCGGTTTGTAGTCCAGATGCAACTCGGCCAGTTCATCCATGCCATGCCCGTGGCTGGTGCCATCAAGCACATAGGACAGCACCATGGTGTCATCCATCGGGGCAACCTTGATGCCATGGCGGGCCAGAACGATCATATCGTATTTCAGGTTCTGACCGACCTTAAGAACACCGGGGTCTTCCAACAGCGGTTTGAGCAGCTCAATCGCGCGCTCAAGCTTGATTTGCTTCGGCGCGTCCTTGCTGTTGTTTGGGCTGTCGGCGGGATTGTCGCCAAAATCAAAGCCGCCTTGTGCCGCGCCACTGACATGACCAAGCGGGATGTAACAGCCATTGCCCGGCTCGGTCGAAAGCGAAACGCCGACCAGCTTGGCCGTATGGGCATCAAGCGATGTGGTTTCGGTATCAACCGCGACGGTGCCAAGATATTCGGCCTCGGAAATCCAGTGCTTTAGGCGGTCTTCATTCTGCACCAGTTCATATTCGGCCTTTTCGACCTTGATATCATTGACGCCAACACCGGCCGCCGTCGGGCTTTCAAATTCAACATCGCCGCCGAATTTCGACTTTACTTTAGAAAGCAATGATTTAAAGCCGTGACTTGCGATAAAGCTTAAGAGAACTTCGGGATCGGGTTCACGCAATTCGAAGTCACCGAGTGGTTCGACCACCGGCACATCGGTTTTCAGCGTCACCAGATCGCGCGAAATACGCGCAAGCTCGGCATTCTCAATCAGCTTTTCACGGCGCTTGGGCTGTTTGATTTCGCCGGCGCGCTCAAGTAGAGAATCAAGATCGCCATATTCATCAATAAGTTGGGCAGCGGTTTTAATGCCGATGCCGGGCACACCCGGCACGTTATCGACAGAATCGCCTGCAAGTGCCTGAATATCAATGACCTTGTCCGGGGAAACACCGAATTTTTCCAGAACTTCGGCAGCACCGATGGTACGATTCTTCATCGCATCAAACATTTGCACCCGATCGGTGACAAGCTGCATGAGATCCTTGTCCGAAGACACGATAATCACGTCAGAACCTTCTGCCTCGGCCTGGCGGGCATAGGTCGCGATCAGATCGTCAGCCTCAAAACCTTCAAGTTCGATCGATGGCAGGTTAAACGCACGGGTCGCATCACGGATCAGGCCGAACTGCGGTACCAGTTCTTCGGGGGGCGGCGGACGATGGGCCTTGTAGTCAGGATAGAAGTCGTTGCGGAACGACTTGCCTTTGGTGTCAAAGATCACCGCCATATGGTCTGGTTTGGTATCTTCGCGCAGCTTCATCAACATGGTGCAGAAGCCATAGACCGCATTCACCGGCGTGCCATCGGGGCTCGTCATCGGTGGCAGGGCGTGGAAGGCGCGGAAAATAAAGCCGGAACCGTCAACCAGAACGACGCGACGCGGGGATTTGTCGGCGGACGAACCGGTGCTGGACGGGGCGGAATCTGTCATGCGTCTCGTGCTCTTATACTCGTTAAAAGATTGGGCCGGAAGAATGCCCGATCCCGGCCTGTAAGTCGAGTGCCGCCTGCCTTAAAGAGGCAAAAACAACCAAGGCTGCTGACAGTTTTGCGCTTGCGAATGCAAAGGCTAAGCTTGCGCGGCCCAGATATCATTTCGAAACCATAACAATATCGCTAAAACCCTCATTTTCCGGGTTTTTTGGCATCATTCTTCTTTGTGCTTATCAGCTTGCCCCGGGATTGCTATGGTAGCGGATTACTTCATCCCAAGGGACATGGGAGAGCGGGTTCGTGGCCCGGAAAACGAGCAAGCCGGAATTCTTGCCAAAAGGCATCGGCGTCGAAACTGCAGGTCCGGCGCGTGAGCTTTCAGATGACATGAAGCTCGCCACCCGGAAAGGCAAAAAGCAGAAAGACCGTCGCAACGCGAACGGTGGTGGATGGCGCAGCTTTTTTAGCGTCACTGCATGGCTGCGCTTTATCCTGACCTTTGGCACTTTTGGCCTGATCGTCCATGGCCTGTTCGTTGTTTTTGGCATTTATGAACGCAATCAACGCCTTGCCAACTTTGATCACTTCGTCTTGTTGATCAAACTCGTGGTGTTTGTCGCGCTGATGTACCTGTTCTACGCGATGCTGATGCATTACGGCCCGATCCGCCACAAGGTACGCGGCATCTTCTTTCTGGCTTTGGCACCCGTGGCCGCCCTTTGTATCTTCATGATCTATGGCGGCGGGATGATTTTTGGCAGTTTCCTGCCGGTGTTGCAGTTCCTGACCCTGACCGTCGGGGTGGGTGGATTTTTGCTCTATATTCTGGGCTATACCTGGATTACCGGGCGGAAGGTCAAACGCGAAGCTGCCAAACACGGTGATCCGGCCCAGGTTGGAAATGATGGCGATGCTAAGGGTGACAGAGGTTTGCCACCACTTGTCCAGGGCGATCGTCGTCGCCAGAATACCGCGGGCAATCTGCGTCTGCGCCGTACAGATGGCGGTGATGGTCCGGCAAGGGGCTCAGCACGGCGCAAGATCGAACTGCCTGACGTTTGATTGCCCGACGTCTGATTGCCTGTGTTTTGATGACCGCTTTCTAAACGACGGAGGCATCATGGCTGTTCTACGTGATCTGGTTTTTATCCACAGTGCCGGTCCGCAAGGCGGCAAGAACGGCAGTACCGGCCTGATTGCGCGGCTGGAAGAAGCCCTTGGTGACGAGTTTCACATCATCGCCCCTTTGATGCCCGACCCGGAACGCCCGGACATAGATGCGTGGTTGGCCGAGATCGCAAAGACGGTTTCACAAGCACGATCAGGGGCCGTATTGATGGGCCATTCACTTGGCGGGTCGTCCATCTTGCAATATCTGGCACGAAATCCGCAAATCTGGCGTGATAACAATCGCTTTGCATCGGTCTTTAGCATTGCTGCCCCATTTTGGGGTCTGCAAGACTGGGAAGTAATGGATTTTTCGTTGACGGAGGATGAGCTGGCTGTGCTCGCCGGGTGTCGACCAATGCATTTCTGTCACAGCAAAGACGACAAGATTGTCGGGTTTGCGCATTGCGAAACCTATTTACAGCACTTCCCGCAGACAGATCAGATCGCGTTGAATGATACCGGGCACGCCTTGTCAGACGGCGATATTACAGCATTGATTGAGAAAATACGCATATACGCTTGATCAGGCGTGTTTTTCCAGAACCAGACCCGCAAGATAGAGCGATCCCAAAATCAGCACCCGTTTCGGGGTGCGGCAGGCATCAAGAAGCGGGGTAATGGCCGCTTCGAACCCGTCACAGGAAAATGCCGGGGAAATGCCACTGGCAATTGCCGCATCGCGCAGGGTTTCTGGTAGATGTGCCTGATGTTCGCCGGGGATCGGAACGCCGGCCAACGCGGCGATATGCGTCGCCAACGGTTTCAGAAACGCTTCCGCATCGCGGTTATCAAGCATGCCCATGATGACAACGGTGTCGCCAGCGGGTTGGCGCGATAGCCAGTCGGCAATTGCCTCGGCCGCGGCAATGTTGTGGCCACCATCCAAAATCAGATCGCAGCCATCGGGCAAGGCATCGCTCAGCGGGCCTTTGGTAAGTTTCTGTAGCCGTGCGGGCCAGCTTGCGGTTTCAAGACCACGGGCTAGGATATTGGTATCCTTGCCGTCACATCCGGGAATTCCGGCCTTGCGTACCGTCGCAATCGCGGTGGCGGCATTGGTATATTGATGGCGTCCGGGCAGGGCCGGGTGCGGTAGATTGATCTGCTCGGTCCCGATGCGGATCGTGAAGCCGTCTTCGCGTTCCTCAGTCACCTCGAAATCGTTGAAGATCGGGGCCGAAATGCGGTTGGCGTGACAGGCCAGTGTATTAAACGCCTCAAGGCTTTGTGGTGCGGTGATGCACGGAACGACGGTTTTCATGATCCCGGCCTTCTCGAACGCGATTTTGGCAATCGTGTCACCAAGGAAGCCCTGATGATCAAGCGAGATTGGCGTGATCACGGTCGCGGCAGGTTTATCGATGACGTTGGATGCATCGACACGGCCACCCAGCCCGGTTTCAAGCAACAGGACATCGGCCGGAACCCGCGAAAACGCCAGGAACGCCGCGGCCTGGGTAATCTCAAAGAAGGTAATCGATTCCCCGGCATTGATCGCCTCAACCTCTTCCAGAAGATCACAAAGGGCTTCTTCGGAGATCATCTGGCCGGCAAGGGTGATGCGTTCATGAAAACGCACCAGATGCGGGGATGTGGAGCAATGCACCCGAAGTCCCGCCGCCTCATAGATCGCGCGCAGATAGGCCAAGGTCGATCCCTTGCCATTGGTGCCGGCGATATGAATGACGGGGGGGAGTGAAAGGTGCGGATTGCCCAGCTTTTCAAGCAGCCGGGTAATCCGCCCTAACGAAAGATCGATGACTTTCGGGTGCAGCTTGCCAAGGCGAGCAAGGATTGCGTCGCTGCCCGCCAAGTTATTTATCCGCACTCGGAGTTTTGGATTTGGTCGATTTGGCCTTGGCGTCCTTGATCGGAACCACAGCCGCACCCGGTTTGGTGCGACGGATCATATCGATCAGGCGGCCAAAGGTCGCATTCAGTTCCGAACGCGGCACGACCATATCCACCATGCCATGTTCCAGAAGGTATTCGGCCGTCTGGAAGTCATCGGGCAGTTTTTCGCGGATGGTGCTTTCGATCACGCGGCGCCCGGCAAAGCCGATCTGTGCGCCCGGTTCTGCGATCTGGATATCACCCAGCATGGCAAAGGATGCCGAAACACCGCCAGTGGTCGGATCGGTCAGGAGCACGAAATAGGGCAGGCCCTTTTCCTTGACCTTTTCGATCGCGGCCGTGGTACGTGCCATCTGCATCAGGCTGAGAATGCCTTCCTGCATACGCGCACCACCCGATGCCGGAACGACGATCAGGGCCGCATCCTGCACACAGGCAAGCTCGGCCGCTGCAACGATGCCTTCGCCAACGGCGATGCCCATCGATCCACCCATGAAGGAGAAATCGAAAACGGCAATCACGGTCGGGTGACCACCGACTTCGCCATGGGCCACAGCCAGCGCATCCTTGAAGGTTGCTTTGGCCTGGGCCGCCTTGAGGCGGTCGGTATATTTCTTCTGATCGCGGAATTTCAGCGGATCGACCGGAACATTCGGCAGTTCGATGGTCTGGTACTTGCCACCATCAAACAGGGTTTCGAGACGTTCCTTGGCGGAAATGCGCATGTGATGACCGCAATGCTGGCAAACATGATTGTTCTTTGCCAGATCGCGATGGAAGATCATCTGTTCGCAGGATTTGCATTTGTGCCAGAGGTTTTCGGGCACATCAGTGCGGCGAACAAGTTTCTGAATCTTTGGACGGACGAATTCAGTCAGCCACGACATATCGGATACTGATCCTTGGTTCTGTCTATATCGGTTCTTTCAAACGCAGCGCCATCTATTTGCGCGCGTTTCGGACCCCGTTTGCAAGTTCACGCACAAGGCCGGTAACCATAGAGGCGGTCTTATCGGTGGCCTTGCCGTTTTCGTCAAGACTTTCGGCAATTTTTGATACGATAGCCGATCCGACGACAGCGGCATCGGCCTGTTTTGCCACGTCGGCTGCCTGGGCTGCGGTCTTGATGCCAAACCCGACCGCAATCGGCAAATCGGTATGGCGACGCAGGCGTCCCATTGCCTCAATAATCTGCTCATTGCTGGCAGATCCGGCACCGGTCACACCGGCAACCGAGACATAATAAACAAAGCCCGAGGTATTCTGAACAAGTTTCGGAAGACGCTTGTCATCAGAGGTCGGCGTGGTCAGACGAATGAAGGACAGGCCTTTTTCCAAGGTCGGAATGCAAAGCTCTGCATCTTCTTCGGGCGGCAGATCAACAACGATCAGGCCATCAACCCCGGCATTGCGCGCATCTTCAAGGAATTCGGCAACGCCATAGATATAGATCGGATTGTAATAGCCCATCAGGATGATCGGCGTATCATGATCCTGATCGCGGAAACCGCGCACAATCGACAGCGTCTTGCGCATATGCATGCCAGCGGCAAGCGCGCGCAGCGATGCTTCCTGAATGGCGGGGCCATCGGCCATCGGATCGGTAAACGGCATGCCCAGTTCGATGATGTCGGCACCGGCTTCTGGCAGCTGTTTGAGGATTTCAAACGAGGTTTCCGGGTCGGGATCGCCTGCGGTGATAAAGGTTACCAGACCGGCACGGCCTTCTTCCTTGAGCTTGGCAAAACGTTTGGCGATGCGGTCCTGGCCGCCGATGATAGCGTCGCTCACAATTCTACTCCCAGTGCTTCGGCCACGGTAAAGATGTCCTTGTCACCCCGGCCACTCAGACACATGAGGATGATCTTGTCCTTGCCCATTTTCGGGGCTTCTTTCATGATCTGCGCGATCGCGTGGCTGCATTCCAGTGCGGGAATGATGCCTTCGAGTTCCGAACAGAGTTTGAAGGCGGCAAGGGCTTCCTTGTCGGTGATTGGTTCATAACGCGCGCGACCGATATCCTTAAGCCAGCTGTGCTCTGGCCCGATGCCGGGATAATCCAGACCGGCCGAAATCGAATCGGCTTCCTTGATCTGGCCGTCATCATCCATCAGCAGATAGGTGCGGTTGCCGTGCAGAACGCCCGGCTTGCCTGCCGAAAGGCTTGCGGCATGTTTGCCGGTATGAACGCCGTGACCGGCGGCCTCAACACCGACAACTTCGACACCCTTGTCATCAAGGAATGGGTGGAACAGACCAATGGCGTTGGACCCGCCGCCAACCGATGCGATCACCTGATCGGGCAGGCGATTTTCAGCTTCCATGATCTGTCGGCGTGCTTCATTGCCGATGACCGACTGGAAATCACGGACCATTTCCGGATAAGGGTGCGGGCCAGCAGCCGTGCCGATGATGTAGAAGGTATCTTCGACGTTGGTGACCCAGTCACGCAGGGCTTCGTTCATCGCATCTTTCAGCGAGTTCGAACCGGAAACGACCGGTTTGACCTCTGCACCGAGAAGGCGCATGCGGAACACGTTGGGCGACTGACGTTCGATATCCTTGGAACCCATATAGACCGTGCAGGGCAGGCCAAAGCGTGCACAAACAGTCGCGGTCGCAACGCCATGCTGACCGGCGCCGGTTTCGGCGATGATACGGGTTTTGCCCATGCGCTTGGCCAACAGGATCTGGCCGATGCAGTTATTGATCTTGTGCGCGCCGGTATGGTTGAGGTCTTCGCGCTTGAAATAGATCTTTGCACCGCCAAGTTCCTCGGTCAGGCGTTCGGCGAAATAAAGCGGGTTTTCACGGCCAACATAGTGACGGAGATAGTAATCCATCTCTTTTTTAAACGCGGGGTCTGCCTTGGCGTCCTTGTAGGCCTGTTCCAGCTCAAGGATCAGCGGCATCAGGGTTTCGGCGACAAAGCGTCCGCCGAAATTGCCGAAATGCCCGTCCGGATCGGGCAGAGCGCGGAAGCTGTTAGGTGCAGAAGACGTCATGGAAGTTCCCCGTGGATTGGCCGTGATGGCGGTCACGACAGCATAGGCAGGTGACAATATATGGTCTGCCAGACCATCTGTGCGCAAGCACCGGCAGGGTCTGGCCCCATACTGTACCTAAAAAGGTGCGTATTGGATTAGTGGGCTGCGTGCTCGGCCAAGGATTTGTCGAAGATATATTTTTTCGAGCAATACGGGCAGACCACCTCGCCTTTTTCCTCAAGATTAAGGTAAACGGTCGGGTGCCCAAGGTGACCTTTTCCGCCGTCGCAGGCAACATTTAGCGTGCCGACTTTGATTTCTTCGGTGATCTTCATATATCCAGTTCCAAGTTTGCCTTTTTCAGGCTTGTATGACCATCGGGATTGGCCGCGCACTGTGGACAGCATTGACCCCGGTTTCCCGGGAATGATACCGATTGGGCATATTCAATCAATACTTCCGCGTGCTCATGGCGCCTCATGGTCTTAGCGCAAACAAGCGACGCGGAAAAGAGTGGAGATCACGGACATATGACTGCAATGCCCGACTATGCCATCGAAGTCGAGGGGCTGACAAAGGTCTATAAGGGATCAAACGGCGAAAAACTCGCCCTTGATAACGTTTCGCTCAAGATTCCGCGCGGCTCGTTTTTTGCCCTGCTGGGCCCGAACGGCGCCGGAAAGTCTACATTTATCAACATCTTGGCCGGTCTTGTTACCAAGACCAGCGGTACGGCAAAAATCTGGGGCAACGATATCGAAGCCCAGATGCGGGCCGCACGCTGCTCCATCGGGATCGTGCCCCAGGAACTCAATCTGGATGCATTTTTCACCCCGCGTCAGGTGATGGAATTGCAGGCGGGCCTCTATGGCGTGCCGAAATCCGAACGCCGCACGGACGAGATTCTTGCCGCCATCGGACTCGCCGACAAGGCAGACTCGTATGCAAGGTCGCTTTCGGGCGGGATGCGTCGCCGTCTTCTGGTCGGCAAGGCGATGGTCCATACGCCGCCCGTTCTGGTTCTTGATGAACCGACCGCCGGTGTGGATATCGAACTGCGTCAGCAGCTTTGGGCTTACGTCAAGGAGTTGAACAAAGCGGGCGTCACGATTGTTCTGACCACGCATTACCTTGAAGAAGCCGAAGAACTTTGTGACGAGATCGCGATCATCAATCAGGGCAATGTCATTGCCCATGAAGACAAGCGCAGCTTGCTGCGCCGGATTGATCACAAGACGCTGGTTCTGACCGTGAACAACGAACTGAACGCAGTACCCGATGCCCTGTCGCCCTGGGGGGCAGAGCTTAAATCGGAAAACCAGATCGCGCTTCATTACCGCCCAAGCAACACCCAGATGGCGGAAATCCTTGAGGCGATCCATGGCTGTGGTCTTGCGATCAAGGATCTGTCGACCGAGGAAGGCGATCTTGAAGACATCTTCTTGATGCTGACCCGCGATAATAACAAGCAACGCGCAGGTGCCGGCAAGGCTGCCTAATTCGTTGCGTTTTCGTAATCATGTACAAAACCCCGCAAGTTTTCTTGCGGGGTTTTGTGTTATTGCGTTTTGATCCGCTCGATCACTTGAATCTGCTGGTAGCCATTTTCATCGCAGCTTCAATCGAGTCCCAAGCGTTATCCATGCCAGCTTTCAGGTCCTGCCAGGCGGTATCGCTTGATTTTTGCAATTCTCTAAGCTTCTGCTCGGCCTCGTCTTGCATGGCGCGGAGCTCTTTGACTTGTTTCTGATACTGTATTTGTGCATCGGCTTCTGCCAACTCAGCCTGCGCCTTAAGCTTGTCAATCTGGGCACTCCACTCATTGAGTTGGGCTTCCAGTTTTTTCTCGTAAGCTTCTTTCATGCTCATGGTCGTATCCTTTCGTTGGAAAACGTGTGGAACGATCGATATGGCAACAAGGCAAAATACCCAATGTCTGCGTCTGTCATTGGATTAAAAAACCCGCTGAACCTGCTGTAGTTCTACTAGATTGGGCCGATTGGTTAAACCTTAAACCAGAATTTCCTCAATAACCCGACTGCCCGCTTGGAATATGTAATGTGTGACAATACCTTGCGGGCGAACGCATTATAATCTTCATTGAGTGTCTCTGTTTCCTGCGTAGGGTTGGTCACCACTTTGTCACCGTGTTTATTGCGCCCCGTTGTCCGCCTTTGTGCGATGTTGTTGTTTGCCGGGATGGTAAGCGCCTGTGCGCCAACTGTTCGCCCGGCGGGGCTGCCGATTGCCCAGACCGTGCTTGGGCCAGACGTTTTTGTTGCGGCCGATGGTACTGCGCTACCGTTGCAAAGCTGGGGCAATCTTGAAGATCCCGATGCAGTGATCCTTGGTCTGCACGGGATGGGTGATTATGCCAATGCCTTCATGGAACTGGGTGAACAGGTCGGCCCGAAGGGCATCGCGATCTATGCTTATGATCAGCGTGGCTTTGGCCGTACGGCTACACGTCCATTCTGGGCCGGCACGGGCAGTCTGGTCAATGATGCTAGTGACGCATTGACGCTGTTGCGCGCCCGCTATCCTGACACACCGATTTACCTTCTGGGGAATTCGATGGGCGGGGCGGTGGCGATCATCACCGCTGCCACGCGCGGGCATCTGATGGATGGCTTGGTTTTGGTGGCACCGGCAGTTTGGAACCGGAACATGATGCCGTGGTACCAGACCGCACCGCTTTCGATCCTGTCGTACAGCCTGCCATGGTTGCCGCTGACCGGGCGGGGACTTGATATCTGGCCGTCGGACAATATCGAAATGCTGCGTCGGCTGTCGCGTGACCCGCATATGATGTCTTCAGTCCGGGTCGATTTGCTTGCCGGTGTTGCCGATATCATGGATCTGGCGCGCGTTCGGGCCGGGGATATATCTGTGCCAACACTTTTGCTGTCGGGGATGCAAGATCAGGTGATCCCGCCCAAGGCAGTTGCGGCGCTTGATGATCAACTGTCCAGTCTTGGTTTGCCCGACTATCACCGCTGCCTTTATTCGGAGGGGTATCACATGTTGTTGCGGGATCTGAACGGGCCGGTGGTGATCGAGGATATCCGGCGCTGGGTCACGGATCGCACAGATCGGAAAAATTATTCCTGCACCAACAACTGATTGCTTTTTGACCCTCAATCAATGATCAGGTAGCCTTTTTTAAATAGTTGCAAGGCATTATGCAGGTTGTCGAACCGCTGTTTCGTTCCGATATGCCAAGCAGCAATTGATGATGCAACATCACTTAACCGGAGGATCAGGACCGGCATGCTAAGGACCATTCGGGCGAAGTTCCTGGGTGTCGCGGCCTTTTTTGTCGTGTGGCTCGTTGTGGCCACCGGGTTCTCCGTGATCCAGTCCCTTGGCATCAATGGTGATCTTGAGGCGGTGTCGCGCTACGTCACGCCGGTTAAGGACTCGCTTTCGGACGTGCGTGCGCGCCAGCTTGAACAGATTTCGCTGATTGATCGTTACATGCGGGTGGTCGAAAGTGACGGACCGCAGACATCGCTTCTAAATGGCATCGAGATCGAAATCGAAGCCAAACAAACCCAGATCGAACAGGCCTTCCGCAAATCCTTTACCTTTGCTGCCCTTGGTCGGGCGCAGGCATCCGGTCACTTTGACGAGGGTGTGCTGTTTGATCTTGATGTGCGCATGCGGGAATTTGCCGATGTATCGGCACAGTTTTCCTTGGGCGTTGAACGGTTGCTTGATCAGGTGCGGGCAGGAAATCTTGCCGATGCCCGGTCACAGGAAAACACCGTGCGCGGCCTGCATCGGATTATCGTGCTGAACCTGCGCAATGAAATCCGGCTTCTCGAAGACTACGCGGCCCAAACGGTTGAAAACGTTTCCAAGCGCGAAGATTTCCTGATTCAGGCCGAATTCATCATGATGCTGGCCGCCGTCATTATCGGCATTTCGCTGGCCTATTATATGGCGCATGCGGTGGTGGTTGCTGTGCGCAAAACCACGAGTGCATTGAATTCCATTCAGTCGGGCAAGCTTGATACCAAGCTTGAATTCAGCTCCAAGGGTGACTTTGGCCGGTTGGCAGATGCCTTTAACCGCATGACGCGCGAACTCCGCGTGCGGTTTCGGATGCGCGAACGGTTTGGCAAATATGTCGATCCGAAAGTCATCAATAATCTGATCAATCAGGAAACCGCGCTTGAGAACTCCGAAAAGCGCGTGATGACCGTTAGTGTCGTCAACCTGACCGGGTTTGACTGGCTGGCGGAACATACGCCGCCAGAAAAGCTTGTCGACTTCCTGAATGACTATCTGACAGCGATGACTGAACCGATTGCCAATCAAAGCGGGATTATCGACAACTTTGTTGGTGACCGGGTGATCGGCTTCTGGGGCCCTCCCTTCTGCGGCGAAGGGGCCCATGCCAAACATGCCTGTCAGGCGGCCCTTGAACAGGTTGCGCGCTTTAACGCGCTTAAGACCAAATATGCCGAACTGATTGGCGATCATGGTCTTGAAATCCGTGTTGGCATTGCGACCGGCGAGGTCGTTGTCGGGTCCATTGGTACGGACAAATCACGCGCCTATACCGTGGTTGGCGATTGCGTGAACTATGCCAACCGTCTGGAAAAGGCCAACCGGGTCTATGGCACGCAAATTCTGGCTTCGCACGAAACGGCCAGCATGGCGTCGGGTGAGGTCGAAATGCGCGACCTTGATCATGTGGTGCTGCTGGGTACTGAAAAGGTCGTCTTCCTTTACGAAGTTCTGGCGCAAGGCGGACAGCTTTCTGAAGAACGGCGTGAATGGCGCAGCAAGTACGAAACCGCCATGGCGCATTACCGCGATGGCAATTTCGATGCGGCCCGGCCGCTTTATGAAGAAGTCATCGCGTTTGATGACAGCGACTTTGCCGCACAGCTGATGATGAACCGCATGGAGCGCCTTGAGCGGCGCGAACAGGACCGCGAATGGGATGGCACCTGGGTGGTGCGTGACCCGTATGAACGCCGTGATGTCGAAAGCTGATTGCAGCCACAACCTGCCAAGGTTACCTTAACCGGTATCGGGGATGATTGAGCGGGTATCGGGGTTCGAAAACCCTTGCCCGTTCAGGCCAAAACCTGTATCACCCATCGCACTCGGGCCACATATTCCAGTCACGGTCCGACATATTGCGCACCCGTAGCTCAGCTGGATAGAGCGTTGCCCTCCGAAGGCAAAGGCCACAGGTTCGAATCCTGTCGGGTGCGCCAATTTTCTCCCAAAATTGCTTTGTCAGTTGGCATCCGCGGATAGTGCGCGTAAGGATGATTTTTACCATGCCGAAACCGGCAGGGGTGCGTTTTTGCATTTGTTGGGGCGAACCAATGACAAAGCTGTTTTTCCTTTTCACCATTCATCCGGTTTCGTTGGCGATCTGGACCTTTGTTGTGATGGCAATGGTGGTGATGACCGGCTGGGCACACCTTGCCACGCTGACCTTTGCGTTTGAGGCTGGCATATTCGATGCTGATGTGACGCTTGAAGAAGATGTCGCCGTCATTCTGGTTGCCTTTGGCGTGTTCCTTGAGATGCGCGAAATGTTGGCGAAACGAGCTTATGGCGAAGAGATTGCCGAGAAACAGCATGATCTCAACGAACTTTCAGAGCGTTATGGCGCCTACCTGCTCATCATCGGGCTGTTTATGGAAATCAATGACCAGTGCTTCGAGCCACTGCTTGAAAATACCGGGTTTGCCGCGATTGGCGTATCGACCATGGCTTTGTTTGACGTGATCGCGCTTGTTGTGGGCTTTGGTTATCTCGCCAAACTGTTCGCTCCGACCCGTTCTGTCGCCGCCTGATGCGATCACGTTACACTGACAGTGATGCCGTGATTTTGGGGCTGCGGAAATGTTGCCCGGCCTTTATGCTGCGGGTTCTGATTTCAAGAATGTGGAAAGTCAAAGATGCGCGGATACCTTCATGATGTCGCAGGCCATAACGTGTTGTTCGCAATGGCGGCACCGGCGGAATATGGCGACCACCTCAAGGAGCGGTTTACGCCCTTGATGATCGGGGTTGGGCCGGTGGAGGCTGCGATCAATCTGACCGCGGCATTGACCGAATTGAAGCTGTCGGATGATTTGCCCGATCTTGTCGTGACATTGGGATCAGCCGGATCGCGTACGCTGGAACAGGCCGAGGTTTATCAGGCCGTTTCGGTATCGTATCGGGATATGGATGCATCGGTTCTGGGCTTTGAGAAGGGCTGCACGCCGTTTGTTGATCTGCCTGCCGAGATCGAGATGGCGTTACGCATTCCCGGTATCCCCGAAGCGCGTTTGTCGACCGGGGCCAATGTGGTGTCGGGTGCGGCCTATGACGTGATTGATGCCGACATGGTCGATATGGAAAGCTTTGCCATCCTGCGTGCGTGCCACAAGTTTGGCGTGCCGCTGATTGGTTTGCGCGGCATTTCCGACGGCAAGGAAGAGCTTTCCAAGCTGTCGGACTGGACGGCCTATCTGCATGTGGTTGATGAGAAACTTGCCGTTGCGGTCGATGCGCTGAAAGCTGGCCTTGAAAGCGGCGAGATCAGCATTCCCAGACGCTGATCCCGCTTATTGCATTTTCGAAACAATTAAGTCGACTTAGGTGCCCGCACGGATCTGATCAAGGGTTTTGATCGGGGTAAGCGCTTGTGGGTCCACCTGGATTTCAAGGATGGCCGGTTTGCCGGAGGCAACTGCGCGGTCGAAGGCCGGGCCGAAATCCTCGGTCCTTGTGACGGTTTCACCGTATCCGCCAAAGGCCTTGGCGTAGGCGGCGAAATCCGGGTTATGCAGTTCGGTGCCAGACACACGGCCGGGATAGTTGCGTTCCTGATGCATGCGGATGGTGCCAAACATACCGTTATTGACCACCAGCGTGATGATATTCGCGCCATATTGCACGGCGGTGGCAAATTCCTGTCCGTGCATCAAAAAGCATCCGTCGCCGGCAAGACAGACGACCGGGCGATCCGGATGAGCGAGCTTGGCCGAGACCGAGGCCGGAAGCCCATACCCCATCGAGCCCGATGTCGGGGCCAGTTCGGTGCGGTATTCCCGGTAGCGGAAGAAACGATGCAAAAAGGCGGCGTAGTTGCCCGCCCCATTGGTGACAATCGCATTGTCGGGCAGTTTTTCACGCAGTTCCGCCACCACATGGGCCATTTTGACATCGCCCGGGGTTTCAACCGGGGTGGAAAAGGCGATGTAGTTGGCGTGTGCGGTTTCGATCATGTCATCGCGGGCCGATCCATCCACCGGCTCCATCATGGCGATGGCGCGCAGGAAAGATCGCTGGGACGCATTGATTGCAACATCGGGGCGATAAACCCGGCCCAACTCATCCGGGCCGCTGTAAACATGGACCAGTTTCTGTTTCGGGCAGGGGATATCAAGCAGGCTATAGCCGCTGCTGGTCATTTCCCCCATGCGCGATCCGACAAGGATCACAAGATCACTGTCCTTGATGAGCTCGGCCAGCTTCGGGTTGATGCCGATCCCGACATCACCAATGAAGTGGCTGTGCGTGTTGGGGATATAGTCCTGACAGCGGAAGCTTGTCGCAATCGGCACATTGTTACGAACTGCAAACGATTTAAGGTTTTCAGTCGCTTCGCGGGTCCAGCCACCCCCACCAACGATCATGACCGGCTTTGCGGATTTCGCAAGAGCGTCACGGAAGCGAGAGACATCTTCAGGCGCTGTTTTGGCCTCAACCGGGACGTAGGGTTTGGCATCGGCAACATCTGTGCTTGAAGACAGCATGTCTTCGGGAAGCGCCAGAACCACAGGGCCGGGGCGACCGGATGTCGCGATGTGATAGGCGTGGCTGATATATTCCGGAATGCGGTTGATGTCATCAATCTGCCCGACCCACTTTGCCAATGGGTCGAACATTTTGCGGTAATCGACTTCCTGAAACGCTTCGCGATCAACCATGTCACGCCCGATCTGCCCGACCAGCAGGATCATTGGTGTGCTGTCCTGATGGGCGACATGAACGCCGGCCGATGCGTTGGTGGCACCGGGACCACGGGTGACCATGCAGATGCCGGGTTTATTGGTCAGCTTGCCATAGGCCTCTGCCATGATGGCGGCCCCGCCTTCCTGACGGCAAATGATCGGATCGATGCCCGGATGATCGACAAGGCCATCAAGCACGGCGAGATAGCTTTCGCCCGGGACAAGAAAGACGCGTTCAGCCCCGTGCAGGGCCAGTTGATCGACCAGAATGCGTCCGCCATGGCGCGTTTCTGTTTTCCCGGACATGTTTCGTGAACTCCGTTGCGTGGGGCAAAATCGTTTTAGTTTTTATCTGTTTGCCATCTGGTGATGGCGTGAGCGCGATTTCATCATGGAAAACGGGCGCAGGTAAAGATGGTTGATCCAGAAAACAGCGGAAAATCCGACGATATGTGGAGCAGTTCTAAAACCCCAGCGTTCTGATCGAAAATGTATAGTGGATTGTGCTGGAAATCCGCTATTTTGCAGTGATTTAGAAGTACCTTTCGGCCACGCGCACGATGTCGCCGGGCATAACGATGGTGGCGAGCGTTGCCGGGATAATGACGCGCGATGCATCATGACCACGCAGGATTTCGATGTCATCCTCATCCCCGCGATAGGTCAGCCCGCCGCCGACTGCGATGGCATTGAGCACATTCATTCCCGGCACATAATCATAGGATCCGGGTTGATTGACCTCCCCCATGATGAAGAACGGGCGAAAGGCGATGATTTCGACCGCAATATCGGGGTGCCGCAAATAACCATCCAGATAGGCGTCATGGATTTTCTGGCGCGCCTGATCTGTGGTGAGGTTGCGCACGCTTACCGGCCCGATCAGCGCAAGGTTCAGCCTGCCCATGGCATCGACCTTGAATTCGCCTGACAGGTCCGGTTCACCAAACACCGTGACCCGCACCGTATCGCCACTATCCATGACATAGATGGTCTGGGCTTTTGCCGTCATCGTCATCACGATCAAGGCGAGCAGCGTGATCAGGACCGTGCGCAAGCCATTGAACAAGCGTGGCTTTGGTGTTGTCATTTACATCTCCAGCTTGAGGCGGATGTGGCTTTGCAGGCGTTCATAATCCTCACCCGCGCTATTTGAGTTTCGCTGGTCATAAGCGAGGCCACCCTCGATCCGGGCAAGGCGATTAAGCTCATAGCGAACGCCAACCCCGAACCGACTGGTGTTGTCACGCCGCGTGGTTTGTTGGAAGGTTTCTGCGCTGTAGTCAGCACTGAGTGAAACGGTCAGTCGCCGGCGCAGTTCATGGGAAATACCTGCTCCTGCTTCAAAAGCCAGAATGCCACTGGCACCGGTCTGCGTCGTTTCGCGCACGGTACGCGCGGCATTGAACGCGATATTGGTCAGGCGGGTGACCGACCAGTCGAAATCGCCGCGCAAGGTATAATCCCCGATATTGCCAAAGGCCGGGTCGGCATAAGTCTGGTTCATCCAGCCCGCCGCCAGATCGGCCGTAATCAGATCGGTCAGATCAAGGCGAATGCCGCCCAGCATCTGATAGCCCGCTGAATCGCGGATGCGACCACCATCATCGGGGGTGCGGTCATATTGTCGCTGGTTAAACGTGACTTCGCCGTAAGCCTCACGCCCAAGATCAAGCGGCCACAGAATACGGAGCGTCTCGCGCAGTTCAAGGCGATCACGATCATCATTGCGGATGAGTGATCCGTTGCGCGCGGTGCTGTCGTCAAAATCAAGACGGCGAAGTGCAAACTGTGATTCGTAATGCAGGCCGTTGGTAATATGGCGGCCGCCAATCTGGGCGCTGACATCACGGTAAATAACGGGCTCTGTGGCACTGGTTGGGACATCGTTGCTGCCGCGCGGGTCGTGGGCGCGCTTAAGCTGAACCCCGCCTTCAACGGATGTCGCACCGAGATCAAGGCTGCCCGCAGTGCTGAGTTCAAGGTCCTGATAATCATCGCTAGATGAGTCGGCAAAAAAGCCAAGCTCGCCGCCGGCGGCGAGATGCAGGCGAAAAACCCGCCAATCGCCCTGCAGGGTCAGGCGCGGGGTTAGAGTTGTGATGACGTCGCCGGTTGGATTGGCATCGCTTTGAAATATGTTGCTGTCATATCGCGTGCCGAATTCAACCAACGGGGTTGCCAGAATTCGGCCGAGACGAATGCCACCAGCGTCATCGGGATTTTCCATTGCGGCGGCGGGGGCCACGACATTTGCAAAGAGCAGTGCGGTGGACATCACGAATTTACGCATTACACCAGCCGCCGGTCGCGACCAAGACAGGGTTTGAGCGCGCGTTGGGGCTGGCGTTGCGGCCGATATCGCGTAAGCGTCCTGAAGGGCAGGGCAACCGTGCGGATCAGAATGGCGCAATCAAACAAAGGGGTCTGGCGGCGGATATATTCAAGATCGCAGGCAATACGCGCCTTCAAGTGATCAGTGCTGCAGACCGGGCCGCGCCAGCCCTGAATTTGCGCCCATCCGGTCATGCCCGGTTTTATCGCAAGCCGGGCGGTATAGTCGGGAATATGTTTGGCAAATCGATGGTGATCGGCAAGGCTGTGCGGGCGCGGCCCGACCAGTGACATGTCGCCGCGCAGCACATTGATGAATTGCGGCAATTCATCAAGTCCGGTGATACGCAAAATCGAACTGAGCGTTTCTGCAAATCGCAGGCCGCGTGGAGAAAGCGGGCGGCAGGTTCGATCACGTAAAGTTCGGAACTTGAAAATGACAAAGATCCGACCGTCAAGACCAATCCGTTTTTGCAAAAACAGCGGATTGTGAAAGCCAGATCCAAACAGCAAGACCGCAATGATCATCAGAACAGGGAAAAGCACCAGCAACCCGATCCCGGCAAACAGAATATCGTATGCCCGTTTGACAGATCGGTTATGGTCGGACATCGACCGATGACAGGCCCAGGACGGTTTTGACGACGGTTCTGATGTGTCGCTATGTCCAGTCAACTCCTGTGCCCCACCCCAGCATTCAAGACCCTGATGTTTCTTAACTCAGGGTAGATGTATTGGCGGCGTTTTCAAGTTTTTATGGTGTGGGTCTTTGGTCGGATGACGTTGTTTAAGCACTAATTTACAGTGCGTTAGCGCAAGGACGGAATACTTGAAAGTACCGTTTTCATCAGTTGCGGCTGCCGGTTCACACCGGTTTTCGAGAAGATGGTCTTAAGATACGTCCGTGCCGAAGAATGCGAGATTCCAACCAGTTCTGCGGCCTGATCAAGGGCCAGCCCCTCTGCCAGCTTTTGGGTCAATTTGGCTTCGGATCGGGTCAGGCCAAACAGATCCATCAGATCGTCGACCGCTGGCGGGCGCTGCTGGGCCGGGTCGACCAGAATGATCATGAAGCTTTGTTTGCTATCAGCTTTTTTGGGGACCCGGCGAATGAGAAGCGACAGCTTTTCACCGTCACGTTCAAGCGAGAAGCTCTGATGGCTGCGGGGAACGGTTTTGCCCGGCGGCACAAGAAATTTCGTCAGACCTTCCGGGCTTGGGTCAATGATCAGGCGTCCCTGTGGGCCGGAGCGCACCAGTGAGGACCGCCTGAGAACCTCGGCACCCTGTGAATTGAGATGCAGGATGGTCAGGGTCTCGTCAACCGCAATCACGCCCAGCTCAAACAGGTCGAGAAACTCGGTCGGCAGGGTATCTTCGCTTTGGCCAAGGCGGCTTTTGATCTCGGTTTCGATGTCATCAAGCATCGTCTCAAGCATGGTTGGTTTGGGATAGAAGCGAAAGACGCCGATTTCATTGACCGCCAGCAGTGCTGATTGCAGATCGGCATAACCCGTCAGCATCACAATGATCAATTCCTTGCGGGCCTTGCGCAGTTCGGCGGCGAGTTCAAGGCCGGTCATGCCCGGCATATGGATATCAAGGATGACTGCCGAAACATCCGGATCGGCGATGATGGCATCACGCGCGGCAATCGGGTCATTGACAAAGACCCCCTCCCAGTCCGGGCGCAGGCGGGCAAAATTGCGGCGATGAGACGACAGAAGATTTTCGTCATCATCGACAAAGGCAATCCGGACCGTCTTTTTGGCCGTCATCAAAAGCGCCCTCCACAAATGGGGATATTGGAGAAAGGTAGTCTGACACTAATCTGCGAACGTTCAAAGCTCCGCTATTTGTATAGCACGCATTTAGGCGGGGCTGTCTTGAGAAGATTACCGCGGTGATCGCGTTCCGGAGATGTCCATTTATGGATCAGGTTGATAAACAACGGCCCGTCATTCTGATGGTCGATGATGATGAAAAGTTGCTGGCGGCGGTACGTCGTACCCTGTCGGGCTGCTTTGAATTCGTCACCCATACAGACGGGCAGGCTGCACTGGATTGGCTGGCGCAAAACCGCGACCGGACAGACCTGATCATCGCCGATCTGGTGATGCCGAACATTGACGGCATTTCCTTTCTCAAACAGTCAGCACGCATGGCACCCGGAATCAACCGGATGTTGTTGTCTGGTAACGTTTCCAGCCTGTCGCTGCGTGAGGCGATCAATCAGGCCATGGTGACGCGTGTTCTGGCAAAACCGGTGTCGGTCGCCGTCCTTAAGGAAGCGATTGACCGTATTCTCAATACCGGCGTGGTGGTTAAAAAGGTTTCTTCGGGTCCAACGGCCCTGATGGTCAATAACGCCATTGACCGGGCAGACTTCCACACCGTCCTGCAGCCGCGTTTTCGTGCAAGCGACCTTGGCCTGTGCGGGGCAGAGGTCCTGTGTCGCATGCCATCTCTTGAAAAGGAATTTGGCATCGACGAGATCATCGAAGCCTCTCAGGACAATCCGGTGATCAACCGCCTTGGCAGTCAATTGATGGCCATCATGATTGATCAGGCACCGCGCTATCGTGCACTTATGGGTGATCAGGCCAACCTTGCGGTCAATCTGTCACTGTTCTCTCTGAAGACACCGCAATTCTTTGAGCTGCTCATTCGCTTCTATGAAAAGATGCGGATGCGCGGGGTGACCGTGTCCTATGAAATTCCCGAACGCCAATTGCTGTCCAACGATCTTGAGATGCTGGCCAATGCCACGCGTTTGCGCGAACGCGGTATTGCGCTTCTGATTGATGATTTCGGATCGGGGAACAATTCGCTTGATCTGCTGCGTCAGGAAGTCTTTGCCGGTATCAAGCTTGACCGCGATCTGGTGCGCGGCACCATGACAGATTTTCTCGATGATGCCTTTGTTGAATGGATTGCACAGGTCTGCTCGAAAATGGGTCTTTCGATTTCCGCCAAGGGTATCGAAAACCCCGGTGTGGTCGAAAGGCTGCGGGTATACGGGATTACAGAACTGCAAGGTTTCCACCTAGGTGTACCGGTATCACTCGAAGAATGGGAAGAAACCGCAATTACACCCTTTCAGGCATCTGGTTGATTGATATCGCGTCAAAATTCCCGGTGCAGGCATTGAAAAACAATTGCTGGCAACCACTGTGTATAATCGTGTGATGGAGCATGAAAAAAATGATGAAAAGCGCCCTTAAACTGTTTGCGATGGTGATCGCACTGATTGGATTTCATGTCGCCCCGTCTTTGGCGGATGGCACATTGTCCATGACCAGGGTTGATGGTGAAACTGTCCATGTTTCGCTTGAGGAACTGATGAAGCTGCAGGCCACCGAAATCAGTACGTCGACCCAGTGGACTGACGGGGTACAGAAGTTCCGTGGTGTTGCCTTTGATACGTTGTTTGACACCTATGGTCTGAAAGCGGAAACCGTGCGTGTTTCAGCACTCAATGACTATAACGTGATGGTGCCTGCAGATGTTCTGCGCAACGATGGTGCCATTCTGGCCTATCACCTCAACGATGCCGAAATGTCGGTGCGTGAAAAGGGGCCTTTCTGGGTCATTTTCCCCTATGACGCCGACGCGCGGTTTCAGACTGATACCTATTGGGCTTATTCCGTCTGGCAGGTAAAGTCTGTTGATGCAGCAAATTAAGTCATTCCTGTTCAAGCAGTCAGGCAGGGCCATGTTTATCGCATTGGTCCTGTTTGTCGTGCTTTACGGATTTCTGTCAGCAGCGATTGTCCACCAGCTTGACGATGAGCGGTTCAAGTACCGCGAAAATTTCGTCTGGGCGGTTTTTCAGGTGCAGCGTCAGTTTCTTGTCGTGCAGCGTGACATAGAGGCTGCAATCGGCCGGTTTGGTTTGTCCGACGATGTGGTCGACCGCGTCCTGCTGGAATATGAAATTCTGGTCAGCCGTGTCTACCTGCTGCGTGATGGTGACGGGTTCGAGGTGTTGTTCACGGTGCCGGAAGTCGCCGAAACAATCAAACAGCTTGAACTTCAGATCGAGAAGATCGATGCGGCGTTGGCGACCATCACCGATCCTGAGGAAAAGCTGAGCGCGTTGTATCGCTTGCTTGAGCCGATGAACGAATCTTTGCAACAGGCGGTGGTGCGTACAACGAACTTTGTTTCGATTTACAACGCCAACAATATCTCGGTCGTGAAAACCGATATTCAGATCCTGTCCTATCTGTTTTTCGTCGGTGTGATTGTCATGGCAGTTCTTGGTACTTTCATGATCCGCCAGCGCCAAAAGATTTTTGCCGCCGATATGGCCGCCCAAAAAGCGCGCCAGGAACAGGAAGTGATCGAGGAAGCCGCCGATTACGCCAAGATGCATGCGCTTGGCACCTTGGCCGGCGGGGTTGCGCATGAAATCAACACGCCGGCACAATATATCCAGAACAATCTTGAATTCTTGTCCGACAGCTTCGCCGATCTGGTTGGCGCGATTGACCGCAAGAATCCCGATGAACCGGCTCGGCTCAATCTTGATAAACCCAAGATCGACTTCATTACCGAAGAAGTCCCGATGGCGATTGACGAGAGTATTCAGGGCTTGAACCGGATTGCCGAGATTGTCCGTGGTATTCGCAAATTCGCCCATCCGACAACCGATGCCGTGGAGCCGATTTCGATTACCGAGGAAATCGATACCGCCGTTACCCTGGCGCGCAACCAGGTCAAACATATCGCCGATCTGGACGTTGTCATGCAGTCCGATGTCACCGAAGTCAGTGGGCGCAGAAACCACTTGTCGCAAGCGCTGATCAACCTGATCGTCAATGCGTCACAAGCCATCCGTGAAACAGGTCAGCGCCGCGGGCGCATTGATCTTCTGGTGACGTCTGATGAAGACAATGTCTATATCCGCTTGCGTGATAATGGCGCGGGCGTTCCCGAAAATATTCGCGAACGCATCTTTGATTACTTCTTTACCACCAAGGAACGGGGTGTTGGCACCGGTCAGGGATTGCCGATCTGTCGCAAACTTATTCAGGATGATTTCAACGGGGACCTGACCTTGTCCGCGGACTATATCGACGGGGCGGAATTTGTGATCCGGTTGCCG
The DNA here is from genome assembly GCF_015871485.1 of Thalassospira sp. A40-3. Classification (NCBI taxonomy): domain Bacteria; kingdom Pseudomonadati; phylum Pseudomonadota; class Alphaproteobacteria; order Rhodospirillales; family Thalassospiraceae; genus Thalassospira; species Thalassospira sp. A40-3. The sequence continues at coordinate 4,035,149 of NZ_CP065428.1, read as the reverse complement.
AAACCCGATCAAAACGCCGCCACTGACACCAATGCGGATCTCCTTGAAGGGCCAAGTGACCTTAACAGTTTGCTTCGGTAATCAGGCAGGTCTTTGATCAGAAGGCAGTGTTTCAGAAATTATGAGGCTTGGTTGCTTCCAGCGGGATGTGCTTGCCAATGCAGGCGCGTTCCCAAATCTGCCAATCAGCCGCAGCACCACATCGGGTGATAAATCCACGCGCGAGGTCATATTTTTCTGCGCGTGTCACACCATCAACACCTGCCTTGCGCGCAAAATGCTGTGCTGCATAGACAATCAGCAAGCTTTCCGACCTGTCGGTTGGTGCGGATTCCGGACGATGATGAAATGCGATGTTTTCAATGATCTGATGGGAAAAACCCCAGCAGGCACACAGGCACGCTGATACAGCCGGATGAGCAAAGCCCATTTCACTGATTTCAGCTGATATGATGTCGCAATTATCTACGTCTGCACGATGGCGGCTGGCTGCATGTTTTTCAGGCACAACGCGAGCAGTGAAAATATCGCCGATGTGACACAGAAGAGCAGCGGCACGGATCTGATCGACAGATTCCGGTTCAAGGTTGCGAAGTCGTGCGATCTCGGCCGCCATCTGACCCAGGACAAGGGGACGATGAAGGTCGACACTGATCCGCTCGCCATCAAACTGGCTGGGTTGTCCCAGTTCGCACCAAAGCACGCACAGTGCTTTGATGGTCTCGATACCCAAGATTTTAAGAAGCTTGATGAAGTCAGGATGACAGTCCCCGGGTATGAGTTGCTCACGCAGGGCAAGCTCATGGACAAGGTTCGTTAACGCCGGGTGATCGTTTGCGAAATCAGTAAGTTCGGCATGGCTACTGGGACCGCTGAATTGCAGTATGGAATGCAGGCGACGAAAGGTTATTGGCCACATCAGATCGCCCGGAACGATGGAAAGCAAATCAACCAGAAACGGGTCGCGCAGATATCTGTTCATGATCAGGCCGCGCTCGGCTGCGTGGATGATGTCGCTATCGGTGCAGGGTTTGGCCAAAAAATGATGGGTGGCGGCAGCACCATTCTGGATGGCGATTTCATCGGCATAGCCGGACAACAGAATGCGGGATGTTTGCGGCCAGCGTGTTGCAACGATCCGAAGGAACTCCGCCCCGTCCATGGACGGCATGCGCATGTCGGAAATGACGACGTCTGCAGGCTGTTCTTCCAGTCCGATCAACGCCTGTTCCGCACCTTCGTAAAAGCGCATCTTCCAGTTCGGACGCATTGATAACATACGCCGCCGTAAACCTCTGAGAACGTTGAGGTCATCATCAACAAATATGATCGAGGCATTATGCGGCATTGCTTGTATGGCTCTCTAAGCGATTGCTGCAGACAGGCTGGCGGCATCACAGGGTTTGCTCAGAACGAAGGTCGCGCCGACAGATTTGGCTTCTTCATTGACCTTGGCGTCATAGAAACCGGTCAACATGATTTTGCGTGTACCTTCGGCATTCTTGATTTCACGGCGCTCGATCTCATAAAGCAATTCGATGCCTGACATTCCGGGCATCATATAATCAAGAATCACCACGTCATAAGGCGTTTGTTTGCGGCCCGCCTGGGCCAGCATCTGCAACGCGATTTCGCCGTTTTCAGCGACGTCTATGTGAGTGGCACCGGCACTGCGCAGGACACGGCGAACGGAGAAGCGCACTTCGATACTGTCATCGACCAGCAGGAAACGCTTTTCGGCATTCGGTTTGCGGTATGCGTTATCCCCTTTGCAGCGGCGCAAACCGTCGGCGATTTCGATATCATTCTGACTGTTTTTGGGCGACGCGATGTTCATGGCTTCGTTCCGGATCACTTTGCAATGGTTGGATCAGTAGCTTGGTCACCATCTTCGCCATTTTCCGGGGCGGGCAATATCCCCATTTGGGGAGCAAACGAAAAACGGGCTGCACTTATGGCAGCCCGTTGAAAACACGCGCGAATTTGGCGGTATGATCAGAATTCACGGCCGATCTTGTGATCGACAGAGAATTTTCCCCCGCCCTGAATAAGCACCGACAGGGCAAGAAGCCCCCACATCAGAGGCATTTCAAAACCACCCTCGTTCCAGAAATAACCAGCTGGAAGATGGGTTGAAACAGCAATCGCCATGAAAACAAGAACTGCCGCTGCCACCGGACGGGTCAAAAGGCCAATCGTCAGCATAAGGCCGCCGACAAATTCCAGAAGGCCAATAGCAAGCGCAAACAGGAAGCCCGGAACAAAGCCGATGCTTTCCAGCCAGCCTGCGGTTCCTTCGAGGCCATAACCACCAAAGGCACCAAACAGTTTCTGGGCACCGTGCGGGACCAACAGAATGCCGGTGGTCACACGGACAATGACAGGCGAAAGCGGTTGCAGGGTTGACCATACATTGCCAAGGGCAGGGATGATCGAACGGGTGTTTGCGTTATACGAAGTCATGGTCGTTCTCCTAACCATGGGGCACGCGGGTTTCGCGCTTCAGGCCGCCATGTCAAAAACAAGGGCTTCGGCGTTGTCCGCGTCCGAGAAGACAAGTTCGTCTTCATCCTTGATCGCAGCGCCATCACCAGCATTAAGGGTTTCACCGTTCACCGTCAGGCTGCCGCGCGCGACCTGTACCCAGGCAATGCGACCTTTGCCGATCTTGTGCTGGGCACTTTCGCCATCACTGAGATGGGCGACATAAAGATCGACATTCTGATGAATGGTGATCGAGTCTTCGCGGCCATCGCGGCTGCCGATCAGGGTCAGGCCAGAGCCGGTATCGCGGCGTGCGATTTCCTTTTCCTCGTAACCCGGTTCCAGACCGGCCGCTTCGGGGATGATCCAGATTTGCAGGAAATGCACCGGATCGGTTTTGGAATGGTTGTATTCCGAATGGCGAATGCCGGTCCCGGCGGTCATGCGTTGCAGGCGGCCCGGACGGATGACAGATCCGGTGCCGATGCTGTCCTTGTGTTCAAGGGCACCATCAAGAACATAGGAAATGATTTCCATATCCTTGTGACCATGCGTGTCAAAACCGGCACCGGGAATAACCCGGTCTTCGTTGATCACGCGAAGCGGACCCCAACCCATGCGGTTCGGATCGTAGTAGTGCCCGAACGAGAATGTGTGATTGGAATCAAGCCAGCCAAACTGGGCACGGCCGCGGGTATTAGCATCAACTTTAATAAGCATCTTCTACCTCCATGAGGTTGTCTGTTGTTGAAGGCAGAATACCCTTTTCAACTGAGGAGACAATTCGTGTAATTATCGCCATTGTGTTGCATATTATGCGACAATCTGAACCAACCGGGGCGATAAACAGGAAGACGCACCATGGACAAACTGGCCAGCCTCAAGAGTTTCGTGCGCGTGGTTGAAGAAGGAAGTTTTGCTTCTGCCGCGCGTGCGATCGGACAATCACGTTCGCAGGTCAACCGTGCGGTGGCGGCACTTGAAGATGATCTTGGCGTTCAATTGCTGAACCGGACAACGCGCAAAGTTTCGGTCACGCCAAGCGGACAGGCCTTTTATCAGCGGGCCAAAGCCATTCTGTCCGATCTGGGGGACGCAGAAGACTCCATCCGCGAACATCGCGATCACCCTTCCGGGGATATCCGGATCAATGCGCCAATGTCTTTTGGCACGTTGCATCTGGGGCCGGCATTGGTCGATTTTGCCCGGACCTATCCTGATATCCGGGTCGAACTGTCGCTTGATGATCACTTTATTGATCCGGTGGCAGATGGCTTTGACATGACCGTGCGTATCAGCCGCCCGACAGAAACCCTTGCCCTGATCGATCATGAAATCGTGCCGATGCGTCGCGTGCTGTGCGCGTCGCCCGAGTTTATTCGAATGCATGGGGAACCGGCCGACATTCGTGATCTGGCGCGGTTACCCTGTCTGCATTACGGCAACCTGCCATCCGGGGCGCGCTGGAAAATGACCGGTCCGGACGGGCCGGTCGCGGTACAGGTCAATGGCGTGTTTTGCTGCAACAACGCGGAAGTGTTGCGTGATGCGGCCCTTGCCGGGCTGGGCATTGCCGAATTACCGACATTTATCGCCGGGCCGGAATTGCAGACCGGGCGACTGGTCAGTGTTCTTTGCGATTATGCGCCGGGTCCTTTGTCCCTGTATCTTTTGTATCCGCCCAGCCGTCAGCTTGCTGCGCGTATCAGGTTGCTGGTTGAATTCATCCAGGACCGCTTTGGCGATCAGCCGCGATGGGATCTGGTGCAATGAAATTTTCGCGCCAAAACAGGGGTTTTTGCCCGTCCGGCGATCCAGATGGTTGCATGATGCGTATATGAAACTACGCTTTAGACAATGCAGACTATGGTGAGATGCATGCCACATTTCGAAATGCCGACACTCATGATGGTGTCCCATGGCAACAGCGGTAATGGCGGTGATCCGGCAGGGGACCTTGCGCGGACAATTGCACCTGACTGGAATGGCCGTGTCAGCCACGGATATATGCGAAGCCAACCCTCTGTCAGTGATCAGCTTGAAAACCTAAAGGAAACGGCTGATGCCAATCGTCTGATTGTTTTCCCGCTATTCTTCAGTGAAGGCTATCTGGTGTTCGAAGAACTGCCAGCCAAATTGCACGAGGCGGGGCTCGGCGATGCTGTCATCCTGCCACCGGCCATCAACCTTCCGGGTTTTTGTGAAATGATTGCGGCGCATGTTCATGCATCAGCACGCAATCGTGGCTGGAGCCTTTCTGAAACATCTGTCTTTCTTGTTCCGCACGGCTTGAAAACCCTGACCGATCCGCTTCCCGAAACAGTCAAACTTGCAGATCGTCTGGGGCGGATTTGCGTTGGTGCTGAAATCTGCATTGGCAATATCGAAGGATCGCCATCGCTTGGCGATTGGCGCGACATCGCCGCCCACAGGCAGGCGATTATTGTGCCTATGCTTGCAGGTGGTGGAACGCACGCGCGTGAAGATCTGCCTGAACTGCTTGATGTTAAATCAGATGAACGTGTCGAGGTGCTGGCACCGATCGGTCAGTGGTCTGAATTGCCCGGTCTTGTTCTGGCAGAAGCCGAACGTCATGTGGCGCGTTTTGGCGGCATGGCAGTGCCGTTGGGCCCGAGTGGACAGGACCTTTGGGCGGAACGCGCACAGCGTTCTGCCTGACGAGCAGGATCAGCCCAAAACCGGTTTGAACTGAGTTTCCGCCGATTTGCGCAGAAGATAATCACGAAACAGGCGTGCGGCACTGGTCAGATTGGCGTTGCCTTCGTGGGCGATCAGTAATTGGCGTTTGGCCCAGTCATCGGCAATCGGCGCGCCAGCGATGTTCATGTGCCCGATATAGCCCGCGACCGAGCTTTTGCGCAGGAAACCAATCCCGAGACCCGCCGCAATCATTTGCCGCAAAGAGCCAAATCGCACGACCTTGATATGTGGATGCATGTCGAGTTTGATTTTCGATGCGGCCTCGGAAATCAGATCATCAATCACGCCGCCTTCATGCAGTGAGATGATGTCGTATTTGGCGGCTTCGGAAAATTTCACCGGTTTTGGATTATCGGCATTTGGGATCAACGGATGCCCCTTGGGCGTTACAACCCAGATCGGATCATCACAGAACACATCATGGGACAGATCGCCGAGCGGGCTGTTATCGGCCAGAATTGCCAGATCAGCGCGACCTTCGCGGGCGGCCTCGGCACTTTCGCGTGACGTCAGTTCACGGACATCGACCGTAATGTGCGGGAAATCACGTTCAAAATCGGCCAAGAACGATGGCAGGCCGGTCAAAATCGCCGAAGTGACCGCGGCAAGATAGATCTTGCCCTTTTCACCGGCGTTGAAATCGCGCAGTTCGTTGGAAAGATGGTTCAGATCGCCCAGAAGCTTTTCGCCGTAGCGGGCAAAGATCGTGCCTTCTTCGGTCGGTTCGACCCCGCGTGGCAGGCGGCGCAAAAGATTGACGCCCAACATGGCTTCAAGTTCGCCAATGCGGCGCGAAACTGCCGAAGTCGCGATATGTTCGCGCCGGGCAGCTTCATTGATACTTCCGGCGCGCACGATGGCGACAAAAAGCCGGATGGTCACGATATCAAACTTTTGCATGGAACCGTTGTCGGTGGTTCAACCCGAAGCGTCAAGAAGTTTGAGGGTGCGATGATGTAAGGACCGTCGCACCATCCTCAAACGATACGGAAAGGCGGGTGCCTTAGCCTTCAACCTGACGCCATGCCTTGTTCCAATCCGCAGTCAGTTCTGCGTGGTTTTTGGCCTGGGATGCTTTCATGATCACGGCAACCTGAAGGGCACGAACAAAGCTGGTGAACCAACCGATACGGACTTCGCGTTCGATGCTGGTGGTGTCTTTGTAAGCAATCGTCGTCATGGCTTTGATCCTTGTAGAACCGTTTGTGTTTGGTGTGACTACAGATATACCGACAGCCGGTTCGAACGACTATTCTCGTTTCACCGCTATCCCGTTCTTGGTTGGAGAACGGTGTGGCTATCACATTGAAATAAAAACATTATTTCATGTTGCATCGCCTAACATCGATTAAGGGATGCGGTTTTTCAGACGATTTTGCACCGTGTTGGGAGCTGTCTCGGGGCCGGCCAAGGCATGCGACTCATCGCGGTTTTCGGCACTTATCGATATCTGCTATAGCTTGGGGAATTTTACGACAGGGATGGTTTATGCATGACCGGCACACACGATAATCTGGCTTATGAACAGGCCCATGGCAGCGGATTGCAGGATCATCTTGGCTACCGACTGGTGGAATGGGCAGAAGACCACGCGGTGGTCGAACTTGACGTGCAAAACCATCACTGTAATCGGGCTGGTATCCTGCATGGTGGCGTGCTGACAACCCTGATGGATACAGCGTCTGGCTATGCTGTGTGTTTCTGTCCGGTGCCGGGCAATGTGCGCAAATCCCTGACCCTGTCATTGACCACCAATTTCCTGGGGATGGCGAGGGATGGTGTGGTCCGGGTTGTTGCCCGCAAGCAGGGCGGCGGACGCAAGGTGGTGTTTACCGAGGCAACTGCCTTTGACGCGGATGGTAATGTGATCGGCACATCAACGGGCACGTTCAAATATCACCGCGGTAGCGAGGATCCGAGCGGGGTTCCGCGTGATGCTTGAACGGAATATGCGCGCTAAGCGCATGGCGGTCGTTACCGGAACTCGCCAGGAGGATTAGCTGGCTTCCGAGGTCGGGATGCGGCCAAAGATGCTGGCAAAATCGGTTTTGCCCGGTTTGGGGCGCTGCAATTGCAGGCGATCGCGGATGGCATCAAGGTGGCGTGACATTTCAGCCGCCGCGACATCGGGATCGCCACTAAGCAGAGCATTGAGTAACTGGTCGTGTTCCGTGTGGGAGCAATCGACCGGTTGCGGGCTTTCATACATGGCAATAATCAGCGACGTGCGCAGGATCAGGCGTTCAAGGAATTCCTCGATCACCAGATTGCCGCTAAGCCGTGCCAGTAACAGGTGGAATTCACCCGACAAAATGATGGCAGCGCGATGATCCCCGCGATGATGGGCGTCATGTTCGCGATCCAGATGCGCCTTGATCTGTTCGGCGCGTTCGGGGGTCATGCTGGTGGCCACCTTGCGCGCAACGCCATCCTCGATCATGCGGCGGGCGGAAAAGACTTCTATGGCTTCGTCAATGGTCGGTTCAGCGACAAAGGCGCCGCGATTGGGCACCAGATTGATCAGCTTGTCATGGGCGAGCTGCAGGAAAGTCGCACGGATGCGTGCACGGCTGACCCCGAAGGTTTTGGCAAGATCTTCCTCGATGAGCTTCATGCCCGGCTCCAGGCGGCGATCCAGGATCGCGTCGAGCATCTCGTGATAGATCATTTCCTCCGGGCGCAGCTTTTCGCTGCCTTTATAGCTGCCGGTCTGTTCGGCCTTGGCCATCGTGACGATACTTTCCATCGTTCATGTTCGTTGGGTGGTTCTCTATTTCTACAAAATTGTTGACGATTTGCACAACATAAAATGGTTCTTTATTTTCCGTGCAGAGACAAAGATGATTATAATTTTCGCACATAAATCACGATGATTAATAAATATGCATAAAGTGGACATAAAACGGGCAGAATGAGAAGCCTAACAAACGCACCAGTTTTGATAGCTTGGCGGGACTCGTTGAAAAACTGCCAATGAAATCAAGTGGCACGCATCTTGCCTTAGATCGCTGACATGATTGTTAACAATTTTGCATGCAGCGACGGGTGAGCGGATGACGGGCAACGGGGCCATTGAATTGATTGCTGTCAGTAAATTTTATGGCAGCACACAGGCAGTGAAATCGATTGATCTGCAAATTCCGGCAGGGGCGTATTGCTGTTTGATTGGTCCGTCGGGGTGCGGCAAGTCAACCACGCTGCGCATGATTGCCGGTCATGAAGTGATCAGCGAGGGCGATCTTCTGATCGGGGATCGTAATGTGACCGAACTGCCGCCTGTCAAGCGCGGCACGGCAATGATGTTTCAGAATTACGCACTTTTCCCGCACATGACCTGTGCGGAGAACGTTGCCTTTGGCCTCAAGATGCAAGGTGTCTCCCCATCGGATCGTAAAGATCGGGCCAAAGAGATGCTGGCCCGGGTCCATATGGAGCAATTTGCAGATCGCAAGCCCGACCAGCTCTCTGGCGGGCAGCAACAGCGTATTGCTTTGGCGCGTTCCCTGATTACCGAACCATCCGTGCTGTTGCTTGATGAACCGCTTTCGGCCCTTGATCCGTTCCTGCGGGCGCGCATGCGTGATGAGTTGCGCCGCCTGCAGCAGGAACTGGGCATTACCTTTGTTCACGTCACCCACGCACAGGACGAGGCATTGGCCTTATCAGACATGGTGGTCGTGATGGAAGACGGGATCATTCGCCAGAAAGGCACCCCGCACGAAATCTTTAACCAGCCCAAATCGCGCTTTATCGCGAACTTCATGGGCGGTCAGAACATCTTCAAAGGTACCGTTTCGGAATCCGGCCCGGCCGGCACGTTGCTTGCGCGCGGTCCGGACAGTTTCTTCCTGCCCGGATTTGCTGATGGCAAGGCGGGCGAGGACATCGAATTCACCATTCGTACCGACCTGATCGGTCTGGACGAAACGCCACCAGAAGACAGCAAGAACGGTCAGATCCCTGTCGAAATTACCACGGTCGAGTATCTCGGCCTGTGGGTTCGGATTGTCGCAACGACAGCCGACGGCAAGGAAATAACCCTAATGAAGACCGAAAGCGAATTTCGGCAGGCACCTGTCAGGCGACTGGACAAATTCATCGCCTATTGGAAGCCGGAACATGCCCATGTTCTGGCCTGAATGAAATAAACCAACAAGCTATCAGGAGTGCTTCACATGACGATCGAAAAGAAAATTTCAAAGAAAACAATCGAGACGGAAACGGGCGTTTCACGCCGTGGTTTCGTTAAGGGTGCAGCGGTTGTAACCGGTGCTGCCATCGGTTCGGGTGCCATCACCGGCTTCCCGACCATCTGGGCACAGAACATCAAGGACGTTACCCTGCGTCAGTTCGGTACCGGTGTTTCGAACATCAACGCCGTTGCCGACAAGGTCAAAGAAGATCTTGGCTTTACCCTGCAGATGACTGCCCTTGATTCTGATGCGGTTGCCCAGCGCGCCGTGACCCAGCCGAACTCGTTTGATATTGCCGATATCGAATACTGGATCTGTAAGAAGGTCTTCCCGGCCGGCACCATGCAGCCGATGGATACCACCAAGCTGAAAAACTATCAGTACATCTCCAAGCTGTTCATTGATGGCAAACTGACCCCGGATTCAGAAATCGCGCAAGGTACCGCGCCGCATACGGTTGGCTTCGTTGAAGGTGCCGACAGTGTCGAGTTTGCGTCTGCCCCGACCCAGTGGATGACCCTGATCCCGACCATTTATAACGCAGATACCCTTGGTATTCGCCCCGACCTGATTGATCGCGAAATCACCAGCTGGGCCGATCTGCTTGATCCGGCATTCAAGGGCAAGGCATCGATCCTGAACATTCCGTCGATCGGTATCATGGATGCGGCGATGGTGTGCGAAGCCATGGGCGAAGTCACCTATGGCGATAAGGGCAACATGACCCAGGAAGAAATCGACAAGACCATCGCGGTCATGATCGATGCCAAGAAAGCCGGTCAGTTCCGCGCCTTCTGGAAGAGCTTCGATGAGTCGGTCAACCTTATGGCGTCTGGCGAAGTTGTCATTCAGTCCATGTGGTCGCCAGCCGTTGCTGCTGTACGTTCCAAAGGCATCGCCTGCAAATACCAGCCGCTTAAGGAAGGGTATCGTGCATGGGGTGGCGGCATCGGTCTTGCCAAGCACCTTTCGGGTCTCGAGCTTGAAGCAGCCTACGAATATATCGACTGGTACCTGTCGGGCTGGGTTGGTGCGTATCTTAACCGTCAGGGTTACTACAGCGCAGCACCGGAAACCGCGAAGAAGTTCATGTCCGAAGACGAGTGGGGCTTCTGGATGGAAGGCAAAGCCGCCGAAGGCGACATCCTTAGCCCGGAAGGCAAGGTCATGGAAAAAGCTGGTGCGGTTCGCGATGGCGGTTCCTACGAAGAGCGTATGGGCTCGGTCGCGTGCTGGAACTCCGTCATGGACGAGAACAAGCACATGGTCCGCAAGTGGAACGAATTCATCGCAGCATAATCTGCGACAGATATCTGGTGGGCGCGGCTTTGGTCGCGCCCGTCACCTCGAGTTTCTGATTTTACGTTTTCAATTTTCCGACAGCATGTCGGGCCCATTTATTCGTTTTTACTTTTTGGTTTTCTGGCAGGGTTTCAAGGACAGAGCATGGCTTCTGATACGTCAAAAAGATCGTCCTATTTCCTGATCTCGCCGATGGCGCTGATCTTTGCGGTGTTTCTTGTCATCCCGCTTCTGACCATTGTTGTGGTCAGTTTCTGGGACTATGACGAATATCGCATCCTGCCGGACTTCATTTTAGAGAACTACAAGTACCTGCTGGGCTCCTCGGTAACGTGGAGCATCTATCTCAATACCCTGAAATATGCTGCTCTGACCTGGGTCTTTACCCTGCTGATCGGGTTTACGGTGGCCTATTTCCTAGCGTTTCATGTGCGCAGTCTGACCTGGCAGATCGTTTTGTTCATGCTGTGCACCATTCCGTTCTGGACCTCGAACATCATTCGCATGATTTCGTGGATCCCGTTCCTTGGGCGTAACGGGCTTTTGAACTCTGCCCTGATCAATCTCGGGATTGTCGATCAGCCGCTTGAATTCCTTCTGTTTTCCGATTTCGCAGTCGTGTTGGCAGATGTCCACCTTTACACCCTGTTCATGGTGGTGCCGATCTTCAATTCCATGATGCGCATTGACCGGTCCTTGATCGAGGCGGCGCGCGATGCAGGTGCCAGCGGGTTCGAGACCCTAAAATCCGTCATCGTCCCGCTGTCCAAGCCGGGCATTGCCATTGGATCGATCTTTGTCATTACGGTGGTGATGGGTGATTTCATCACGGTCCGTCTGATGAGCGGCGGGCAGAGTGCCTCGGTCGGGTTGCAGATTTCCAACGAGATCGGGCTTCTGCAATATCCGGCTGCAGCCGCCAGTGCGGTGGTGCTTCTGATCACGGTGTTGCTGATCGTGACCGCACTTCTTCGTCTTGTTGATATCCGCAAGGAGCTGTGATCATGGCATTACTCACCAAAACCCGTGAACGCCGCCCGACCAGCTTCTATTTCCTTGCGGCATTTTTTACGCTATTCGTGCTGTTTCTATATGGTCCGATGCTGACGATTTTCATTCTGTCCTTCCAGGGGGAGAATGGTGGTCTGACCTTCCCGATGAACGGCTTTTCGTTCCACTGGTTTGGCAATCTTTTTGAACAACAGGCCGTTGGTGATTTTGGTGGATCGTTCAGCAGATCCCTTAAGCTTGGCCTGATTGTCATGGTTGTAACGGTTGTAGTGTCCTTCATGGCCGGTCTTGCGTTCCGCAAGCGGTTCCGGGGCGACAGCGTGATTTTTTATCTTGCGATTGCCAGCCTGATTGTACCGTCGATCCTGATTTCGCTGGGCATTGGTTTGCTGTTCAATATTGTTGAATGGCAACCGCAATGGTTTACCTCGGCCCTTGGTGCGCATCTGACATGGACGTTCCCGTTCGGTCTTCTGATCATGTTTGCGGTGTTTAACCGGTTCGATCCGTCCTACGAGGAAGCCGCGCGCGATCTGGGTGCAAGCAACTGGCAAACCATTCAATATGTTGTTTTGCCGATGGTGGGGCCAAGCCTGATCGGGGTTGCGATGTTCTCGTTCACCCTGTCCTACGATGAATTTGCCCGCACCCTGATGACGGCTGGCGCGCTCAATACCCTGCCGCTTGAGATCTATGGCATGACGACCAATGTTACCACACCGGTGCTTTATGCGCTGGGCACGGTGACCACCGGATTCTCCTTCCTGGTGATTGCACTGGCATTGGGCACGGTTGCCATCATGCGCCGACGCAAAGGACAAAAAGCATGAGCCGCATTGCCGTTATCAATCCCAACTTGTCGACCGGCTTTACCAAAAAGGTCGGCGAACAGGCGCAAAGGATTGTTGGGCCGACAACACAGGTTTTGGCACTCAATCCGACTTTCGGACCGGATAGTATTGAGGGCTATTACGACGAGGCCTTTGCCAGTGTCGGATTGCTTTCGGTTATTCGCGAACTCGAAGCCGCACCCGAACAGGAATCTGATCCAATTGGCGGCTATGTGGTGGCGTGCTTTGATGATACCGGGGTCGATGCTGCGCGCTGTCTGACCGGTGCGCCGGTTCTAGGGCTGTGCGAGGCGGCATTGCGTATGGCTGCTGCCGTGTCATCGCGCTTTGCGATTGTCACCCCGATGCCGGTTTCTGTCCGGCCGCTTGAACATCTGGTGTCGAAATACGGGGCGTCATCGCAATGTGTCGTCCGGGCGGCCGGTGTGCGGACGCTGGATTTCGAAGGGGCCAACGCCAAGGCAGCATACTCTGCCCTTAAAAAGCAGGCGGAGATTTGCCTTGCTGATGATTATGCCGAGGCGATTGTTCTGGGCTGTGCGGGAATGACCGATATCGCCGATCGCCTGACCGAGGAGCTAGGCGTGCCGGTGATTGACGGGGTCAGTGCAGCGGTCAAGATGATCGAGGCCATGGCGTTTCTGGGGCTTCGCACCAGCAAGGCAGGTGCCTATGCCAAGCCGCCGCTTAAGGCCTATCACGGGATGTTTGCGGACTTTACGCCGCAGGGCTGACCGCAAAAAAATCGTTATCAGATCAGGTTTGTTTCAGTGCGTGTTCCACCTCGGACAGGTGGCGGCGCATGGCGTCTTCGGCGCGTTTGGGGTCGCGTTGCTCAATCGCGTTGATGATGTCGCGATGCTGGGCGCTGAGTTCTTCGATCAATGTGTCTGAATGGCTGCTTTCACGCAGGCGAGCCCATGCCGCTTCGCGGCGGACCGCATTGACGGCCTCAAACACCGCGAGAAACAGAGTGTTCTTGACCGATTCGGCCAGGCGCTGATGAAAGGCGGCATCCCATTTTTCGTATTCGGCCTGTGTGGTCGCGCAGGCGGCCTTTTCGACCATGCTGCGCATGGCGTCGATATCACCTTGTGAGGCGCGAAGGGCGGCGAACCGGGCCATCGATGGTTCGATTTCCTGACGGACTTCCATGATTTCAAACGGGCTGGTTTTGGTGGCCAGTCCTTCAAGTTTGCGCAGGCGCGGGGTTGGCGGGGTCCCAACAAAGGTGCCCTGACCCTGACGGCGCCAGATCAGGCCTTCGGATTCAAGCTGATCAAGCGCCTTGCGAAGCGCCCTTCGACCGACATCAAGCTGTTCGGCAAGGGTGCGTTCGGCGATCACACGCCCGTCCTTGACAAAGTCCCCCTGTGCAAAGCCGGTCTTGAGCTTTTCTGCCAGCGCCTGGGTCGCGAATTCAGTCATGGTTTTTGGTCATTTTTTATGGCGTTTCTATCGACGTTTCCAAATGCGTTTCTATTGGCGAACCAATGCGCACCTATCATTCTAAGCCATTGGTTTATCTAAGAACAAGCATATACAATTCCTGTTTGTTCCCAGATGTTTGCAAGGATGCCTAGCTCAGAAGGTCATAGAACATCCGCGCAGACGTGATCGCCAGAAACAGGCCAAAGCACATGCGCAATGCCCGGCGCGGAATGGTGTGGGCTATGCGTGCCCCGATTGGTGCACACAGTACCGTCATCGGTATAAGCAGGGCCGCCGCCAGAACATTGACATAGCCAATTGAAAATGGCGGGCGACCATCGACGCCAATGCCCGACATCGCATAGCCGATGGTACCGGGAAGGGCGATGATGAGGCCAATCGCGGCCGAGGTGCCAACCGCGCGGCGGATGTCATAACCCAGGAAATTCAGGACCGGCACGCAAATGGTGCCGCCGCCAATTCCCATCATCGCGGAAAGGCTTCCGGCAATCACCCCAAGTACCGCCCAGACGGATTTTGGCGGGTTTTTGGTCTCGTTGGTTTCACGGTCTTTCACAAGGATCATGTTGCCAGCCACGATCAGGGCGACGACGGCAAACACGATGGTCAGAACACGGCCATCGGCCAGTCCACCAATCGCGGTGCCCAGGATCACGCCGACGATGATCGCCGGGCCCCAATGTTTGAGAAGCGCAATATCGACCGAGCCCTTTTTATAGTGGCTGTGCGTTGATGAGATTGCCGTGGCAATGATTGTGGTCAGCGATGTGGCAACTGCGACCTGCATGCGAAGGCTTTCATCGACACCCATGGTGGTCAGAAAATGATAAAGCACCGGGACAATCACAATCCCGCCGCCAACACCGAGAAGCCCGGCCATGATCCCGCCAAGGACGCCAGCAAACAGCATGGCCGCGCCCCAGACGAGATAGAGGCTCATGGCGCCATCCATTTCAAACATTCGAACCAATCCGTACCAATTATGATATCAATTAATAAGTGGTACTATCCATCTTTGGCAAAAATCTGCAACATAATCCTTGTTTAAAGCCAAATATTATTTTTGCGCTTGCGAAATTGGTTTGTTGCTGCCAACAATGTCCTGACAAATAGATTGAACCAAAGTAGTAATGGTTCACACATTTCAGGCGAGATATCAGGAGGCAAGATACATGTTCCGCAAGATTGCAGTCGCTGCCGGTTTGTTGGCCGCAGCCATCGCAGGTCCGGCGCAGGCGCAGGACTATCCAGAAAAACCGATCGAATTCATCGTGCCTTGGGGCCCGGGTGGCGGCAGTGACACGCTGATGCGCATCGTCGCCATGGGTCTGTCGGAAGTCACTGGTCAGGCCGTGCCGATCGTCAATATGCCGGGTGTTGGTGGTACCGTTGGTCTGGCCGAGTTCGCCAAACGTCCGGCAGATGGCTATACCATTTCGCAGATCCACGAAGGCCTTTACACCGCCAACAAGCTTGGCATCACCGAGCTCAGCTACAAAAACTTCATTCCGGTGGCTCTGGTGACGTCGTCGCCGCAGTATCTGGTGCTGTCGAAGAATGACAACTTCTCCAACCTGGAAGAGCTCAAGGTATATGCCGCAGCAAACCCGGGGGCCGTGCGCGCCGGTGTGACCCTTGGCGGTGTTCCGCATCTTCACATGGCAATGATCGAAGAAGCCCTTGGCGTTCAGTTCAGCTATGTCGGTTTCCGTGACACTGGCGAACGTATCCGTGCGGCTGTTGGCGGCAACGTTGACATCGTGATCGGTGACGTTGCATCGGCCAGCGAGTTTGTGAAAAACGGCGACCTGATCTTTGCCGGTGTCGGCACCGAAGAACGTACCTCCGAAGAGCCGGACGTCCCGACCATGGCCGAACAGGGTTATGATCTTTCGATGGCGGTGACCCGTGGTGTTGTTCTTCCGGCCGGTACCCCGGACGAGATCGTCGAGGCTCTTGATGCTGCGCTTGAAAAGGCAATGTCCCTGCCTGATATCCGCGAAAAGATGACCAATGCCGGTTCGGCTGACATCTATCTCGGTCGCGAGGCATACAAAGCCTATCTCGATAAACTTGACGGTGAAGTCGACAAAGTTGTCGGCAAACTTCAGGGATGAGTCAGTCGACTGCGAAAGCAGCAGCAGCGGACGCAAGTGCGTCCGCTGCTCTTCGTGCAAGAACTGAAGTCGCACGGCTGATTTCCTATATCGCTATCGGTTTGGGTGCTGCGTTTCTGAGCCTGCGCGCCAGCACGTTGCCGACCTCGCGCTGGGAGCCGCTTGGGGCGGGTTCCTTCCCGGAACTGGTTTTCGGCGTGCTTGCGGTTTTATGCCTGATCGCAGCGGTGCGTGCGGTGATTGATATCCGCAAGGCCGGGGGTGCAAACCGTCTTGGGTCGTCATTGGGTGCATGGCTTGTTGCCCGGCGCTATTCCTTTGCGCTGTTCGGGCTTCTGGTGGTCTATCTGCTGTTGCTGCCGCTTGGTGGCTTTTCGCTGACCACCTTTGTGTTTCTGTTGATCGCGCAATTGATGATCGCAGGTATTTCCAAAAAGACCCTCTTCCAGTCGCTGATCGCCGCCGTGATTTTCTCGGTCGGCTTGAACATGCTGTTTGCAGAAGTCTTTAACGTGTTCCTCCCGCGCGGCGTGCTGTTTGCGGGCTAGATAAAGTTTTACGATGATGTTGGATGCATTTCTTGCCGGTGCACATCAGGTTTTCGCATTCGATACCCTGATTTACATGCTGATCGGTTCCGTTGCCGGGATCGTCGCAGCCGCAATTCCGGGCTTCACCGTGACCATGGCGATCATTCTGACCTTGCCGCTGACCTTTACCATGGGTCCGTTGCAGGGCGTTTCGGTGATGCTGTCGGTTTATGTCGGTGGTTACACCGGTGGCCTGATCAGTGCCGCCCTTCTGGGGATTCCGGGCACGCCAAGTTCAGTCGCAACCACCTTTGATGCCTATCCGATGGCGCGCGGTGGTGAACCGGGACGCGCCCTTTCGCTTGGTGTCTGGTCGTCCTTCTTCGGGACTGTTATTTCGACCATCGTTCTGATCATTGCGGCCCCGCCGCTTGCGATGATTGCGGTCAAGCTTGGCCCTTGGGAATATTTCTCGCTGATCGTCTTTGCGTTGACCATTGTCGCAAGCCTTGTGGGCAATTCGTTGATGCGCGGTCTGATTGCCGGGGTGATTGGCCTTGGACTTGCGACCATTGGCCCGGATCCGATGATGGGCCAGCCGCGTCTGACATTTGAGTCGTCGGTCCTGATGCCCGGTCTGCCGTTCCTTGTGGTTTTGATCGGGATCTTTGCCATCAGTCAGCTGATGGGCGAGCTCGAGGATCATGGCAAAGGCCCAAGCAGTGATGCGCTTATTCCCGATGTCATCGAATTCAAGACCTGGGCTGTGATGCGTGAAGTTCTGATGCATCCGGTTAATCTGGTGCGTTCCTCGCTTATTGGTGTGTTTATCGGCGCACTTCCGGGTGCAGGCGGCTCGATCGCGAACCTTCTGGCCTATGATCAGGCCAAGCGCAGTTCCAAAAATCCCGATGAATTCGGCAAGGGCAACCCCGATGGCGTGATTGCGTCCGAAGCCGGGAACTCTGCCACGGCCGGTGGTGGCCTTATTCCGATGATTGCACTGGGTATTCCGGGATCGGCAGTCGATGCCATCCTGATGGCGGCTTTGATGGTGCATGGCATTTCGGTTGGCCCGCGCCTGATCATGGACAATGCCGATCTGGCCTATGGCATGTTCGTTGCCATGGTTGTGGCGTCGCTCATGATGCTGGTGGTCTGTGTGTTGTCGATGCGCCTGTTCCTGCGCGTGACCGACATTCCCAAACAGTTCATCGTGCCGACTGTCATGATCTGTTGCGTGATCGGGGCCTTTGCGCTCAATAACCGGGTGACGGATCTTTATCTGCTCGGCGCGATTGGACTTGTCGGCTATGGATTGAAGTCGCTTGATTATCCGCTGGCGCCGCTGGTGCTGGGTGTCATTCTGGGGCCGATTGCCGAGACCAACCTGCGCCGCGCGCTGATGAGTGATGCCGACTGGACGGTGTTCTTTACCCGTCCGATTTCCGCAGTCCTGCTGGCGGCGGCCCTTCTTTCAGTCATCTTCAGTGTCCGTTCGGTTCTGAAGATGCGCAAAAAAGTCCGTCCTGCCACCGATGAACAAGACGGCGATTAAGGATTAGGAGACTTCCATGAAACTTCGTCACGACGCGCTTTATGCTTCACGCCGGTCCCCGGTGCTGGCGCGCAATATGGTTTCAACATCCCAGCCGCTTGCAGCCCAGGCCGGTTTGCGCATGCTGTGGGCCGGTGGTAATGCCGCCGATGCCGCACTTGCATCCGCGATTGCGCTTGCCGTGGTTGAACCGACCGGTAACGGCCTTGGATCGGATGCCTATGCCATTATCTGGGATGGCAAGGAACTGCATGGTCTGAATGCATCGGGCCGTGCGCCTGCGGCTTGGAACCCGGAACGCTTTGCCGGTTCTGACACCATGCCACAGCGCGGCTGGGAATCGGTCACCACACCGGGTGCGGTATCGTCTTGGCGTGAAATTTCAGAGAAGTTCGGCAAGCTGCCGTTCGAAAAACTGTTCGAGCCAGCGATTGAATACGCGACCCGCGGCTTTGCCGTATCGCCAATCATCGCCACCCTGTGGGAAAAGGGCGGCGATTTGCTTGGCAAGCAGCCTGGCTTTGCCGAGGCGTTCCTGCCGGGTGGCAAGGCCCCCAAGGCGGGCGAGCTGTTTGTCAACAAGGACGCGGCCGAAAGCCTGATTGATATCGCCGAAACCAAGGGCGAGAGTTTCTATCGCGGCAAACTGGCCAGCAAGATTGCCGCCTTTGCCAAGGAACATGGTGCGGCCCTGTCTGAGGAAGACCTTGGCAATCACAAGGCCGATTGGGTTGGTACGATTTCGCAAAGCTTTGGCAATGTGAAGCTGCATGAAATCCCGCCAAACGGGCAGGGGATTTCGGCCCTGATCGCGCTGGGCATTTTGCGCCATACCAACATTACCGATTATGAGCCGGACTCGGTCGAGGCGCTTCATCTTGAGATCGAGGCCATGAAACTGGCCTTTGCCGATATGCGCGAATTCGTTGCCGACCTTGATTATATGACCGATGTTACGGTCGAACATCTTTTGTCCGATGATTACCTGAAATCGCGGGCGGCATTGATTGATGCCAACAAGGCACAGGATTTCAAGGCAGGTGCCCCCAAACATGGTGGCACGGTTTATGTCACTACGGCTGATGAAAACGGCATGATGGTGTCGTTCATCCAGTCGAACTATATGGGCTTTGGGTCTGGTGTCGTGGTGCCGGGCACCTCGATCAGCCTGCAGAACCGTGGTCACGGCTTTAGCCTCAAAGACGGTCATCCCAATCTGGTCAAGGGCGGCAAGCGTCCGTTCCAGACGATCATTCCGGCCTTCCTGATGGGCCTTGATGGCAATCCGGTCATGAGCTTTGGCGTCATGGGCGGCCCGATGCAGGCACAGGGCCATTTGCAGATGACGCTCCGTACCCAGCTTTGGGGGCAGGACCCGCAAACCGCGGTCGATGCGCCGCGTTGGCAGGCGCTTTCGGGGCTGAATGTTGCCGTGGAAACATCTGTCGGTGCTGAGGTGATTGATGCGCTTAAGGCCAAGGGCCATGTCATCAAGGTCGAAACGCCCGACAGCACCAATTTCGGATTTGGCGGCGCGCAGCTGATTGCCAAGACCGATGCCGGGTACGTTGCGGGTTCGGATCCGCGCAAGGATGGTTGTGCGGTCGGATACTGATCGCACCATTTACAGATCAAAAAAAAACAAATGGCCGGCCCGTTCATTCGGGCCGGCCATTGTCATACCGGGCAACAGGGAGCCAGGGAGGAACCCGGATCAGGGCATTCCGCGCCCGGGATTATTGTGCGCCGATGGTCAGGCCTTTGGGGGCCATTTTCTCATCAGCGAGTTTGGCGTCTTCGATCGTTTCGATGATTTCCCAATTGTGATCAGCACCGCGAATGAAGCCGGGGATATCGGCAACCCAGCGCTGCTGGATTTCCTTGTTCAGGTTCAGATAAAGTTTGTCGTCAACGATGCGCCATGCCTGCGGATCGGCACCGAATTTACGACCCATTGCCGCACCAAAGGCACAGAACCCGCCATACTGCGGTGCGTATTTTTCCGGGTTAGCATTGAACAGGTCACGGTTTTCAGCGCTGGCAAAGCGATAGGTCGCGCCGCCGTGCTCGGCCTTGAACTCGGAGTTGCCCGGGGTCGGGGCACCTACGGTGAAGTATGCAACCGGGTCAAAACCCTGCAGGGCGTAGCCTTCAACAATGTGGACTTCCTGTGCGGCTGATGCCGGTGCGCTGATGGCGACAATGCTGCCAACTGCAGAAATACCCAGGACGGCGGCGAGGGCTGCGGAACGCATGAAACTGGAACGTTTGGTCATCTTTTTCATCTCCTTCACGGGGTGATCACCGGGTCTTTACTGGCAGGCGATCACGGAACTGGTTCATCAAGAGGGCGTCTTGAAATCTGAAAACAGCCTATCGTCGGAGAAGTGACTTGTTGTCTGAGGAAGCGCGCAATTCGTCTGAGAAGGATGTCCTGTCCGATCTGTTTGCCGGAAACCATCCGCGTGGTGATGTGATTTTTGCCGGAACCCATTGCGGCAGCAGCCATCACCAGGGGCGAGCGGATCTTCCATCGCAACAGCAAGGCATGCTGCATGTTTTGCAAAGTGGCACGATGCGGGTCCTTTTTGACGGCCGCGAAAAGGCGATACTGGATCGCCCCGGCGTGGTGCTTTTCGGATGTCCGGTTCCCCATGATATCGAGACGCCCATAGGTGGCGCTGCAATGGTCTGTGCCAATCTCGATTTCCCCGATATTGGTCTAAGCCCCGCTAAACTGGGTTTGCCGGAATATCTTTTCTTGCCTTTTGAAGAGCTTCCCGGGCTTGAGGCCATCACCGATCAGCTGTTCTTGGAATCAAAGGGCGGGCAGCCCGGGCAACGCACGGCAATCAATCTTCTGGTTGATCTGCTGTTGTTGATGGTGTTGCGCCATTGTCAGGCCAAGAACCTTGTCCGTCCGGGCATTCTGGCCGCCATGCGTGATCCGCGGATTGCGCGCGTGGTGGGTGAACTTCATCAGAAACCCGGCGAAAACTGGTCGGTTGAACGACAGGCCGAAATTGCCGGTATGTCGCGGGCGAGTTTTGCAGCCCGGTTTCGCGATTTGCTGGGCACATCGCCCGGTGATTTCCTGCAAACCATTCGCCTTGATCTGGCGTTTGGGTTGTTGCGCGATGGCAAAAGGCTGCAGGCGGTGGCAGGGCAAGTCGGTTATCGCAGCACAACGGCACTGGCACGTGCCATCCAGCAGCGCCACAACATTTCACCCCGTGAATTGCACGCCGATTCCAGCGCGGAAAACAGCGCGTTTCAATCAGCGGTTTGACAAACGGTTTTGCGTTTCCGTCAAGCGGTTCTTTGCAGCGTTTTTCCGTTGCTGCCCATGCAAAAATGACGCTTTGCCAATGACATGTCCGGGATTAAAGCAATCCTTTCGGGCAGCAGATCGGTTGTGGCTTTGCGGATTCTTACCCTGATGACGACACATTCCTGCCCTGTTTTCTGTGCACAACAGCAACCAATAAATTCGGAAAAATCCAACGGTTGGTAGCATATAAGAGCATGACGCAACATTTTCAGCAGCATAGCAAGCTGCCCCTCAGACGTGTTCTTTTGGGGGCTGCCGCGTCCGCGATGATCATGATCGGCGGGCCTGCGGCCATCCATGCACAGGAAAGTGATCCGGCACCTGTCCCACAGAGTGCCGAGGAAAATGCGTCTGCGCCAGTTTCAGCACCAGTTCCAGCTTCCGGGCAAACTGCACCGGCCGAACAGACAGCCGACACCGCAGCACAACCGGAAGATACGGTTGAGAATGCGGTGTCTGATGCCGAAAAACAGCCAAACGTCTCCAAACCGGTGATGTTCGATCCGGCAATGGTGACCAACCTTGCGCGCAATCTGGCCAAACAGCCGTTCGTTAATCCGCATCGCGAACTGCCCGAGGCACTTTCAGCCCTGAGCGCAGAAGATTACGCACAGATCCGCTTCAAGTCGCAGCGTGCCTTCTTTAATCCGGCCGAGACGGATTTCAGTCTGGAGCTGTTTCATCCGGGCACCATGTATGACGTGCCGGTAACCATCAATCTGGTGCGCGACGGTGAAGTTCAGGTCATTCCTTACTCGGCCGGACTGTTTGATTTCGGCAAGACTGGCCTGTCGGGCAACGATTTTTCGACGCAGAACTATGCCGGGTTCCGCCTGCGCTATCCGCTTTCTGATGTCACCAGCAATGATGAGCTGACCCGTTTTCTGGGCGCGTCCTATTTCCGCCTTCAGGGTCAGGGCCAGTCAATCGGTCAGATGGCGCGGGGCCTTGCGGTGGATCTTGCCGGTCCGACCGGCGAGGAAATCCCGGTCTTTCGTGAATTCTGGATTGTCGAGCCAAAGGATGGCGCAAATACCATCACGGTGTTCGCGTTGCTCGACAGTGAACGGATAACCGGTGCCTATCAGTTTGATATTACGCCTGGCAACCGGAGCCAGGCCGACATCAAGGCCCACCTGTTCTTCCGCGATGGGGTGGAGAAGATTGGCATTGCGCCGCTGAATGGTATGTTCCTGTTTGGCGAACAGCGCCGCCGGTTCTTTGATGATTATCGCGGTGAAGTCCATTCAAGCGACGGGCTTTTGATCAATAATGGCCGCGGTGAATGGTTGTGGCGTCCGCTGGACAATCCCCAGCACCTGCAGATGAGCTCGTTTCTGGATGAAAACCCCATCGGTTTCGGTCTTTTGCAGCGTGACCGCAATTTCGATCACTATCAGGATCTGGAAAAACGCTTTGACCAGCAGCCGGGCTATTGGGTGACGCCGAAGGGCAAATGGGGCAAGGGCCATATCGAACTGGTCGAAATCCCGAGTCCGTCGGAAACAAACGACAATATCGTTGCTTATTGGGTGCCGGAAACCAAGCCGGCGGCCGGCGGTGAAATGCAGGTCGAATTCAGTGTTACCGCGACCCGCGATGGCACAGGTTTGCATGGCATGGCGCAAGCAACCGATACCCGTATCCAGCGTTTGGCCAGCCAAGGTGATGAAGATCGGACCGGTACGCGTTTTGTGCTGAACTTTGCCGGTGGCGATCTGGATTATTTCATCAAGGATGCCAATAATTTGCAGGCTGATATCAGCGCATCAAAGGGCGAGGTCCGTAACATCCGCATCCTGCCCGATCCGGAAAATGGAGGTGTGCGTGTGTTCTTTGACCTGGTCAATGCCGGGGATGCGACATCAAGCAATCTCAGGGTCTTCTTGCTGTATCAAAACAAGGTCCTGAGCGAGACCTGGACCATGCCGTGGGCCTTCTGATCCTCTGGGATCAAGCGCCTCAATTGCCAGAAACAGATAACCCCAGAAGAGCCAGATGACAGAAGCCGCCAACACACCCAGAAAAGGGACCATACCCGCAGAGCGATCAGAGGACGCATTTTGTGATCCGACGGTCAAACTGCGCGGGCCCGGTGTCGGATCGCGGCGGATTTTCCTGTTTGGGGCATCGATTGCGGCGACTGCCTATGCGGCGTGGCTGATGACCGATGTTCTGGGCGCGGATCAGCTGACCATCATGGAAATGGTGGTTGTGGCGTTCTTTACCATCAACTTTGCCTGGATTTCGTTGTCGTTCTTTACCGGGATTGTCGGGCTGGTTTTGCGCGGGCTGAAACTTGATGCCATCACGCTCAAACGCCTGAAGCCGATTGTGCGCAAAGGCCGGCTGCGATCCAAGAATGTGGTGGTGATCCCGGTTTATAACGAAGACCCCAACCGTGTCTTTGCGGGCTTGCGCGCGAGCTATGAAAGCCTCGCTGCGACCGGCGAACTTGATGCGTTTCATTTCTTTGTGCTGTCTGATACCCGCGATCCCGATATCTGGATTGCCGAGGAAATGGCATGGGCCAAGGCTTGCTCGGATCTGAATGCACGTGGCAAGATTTTCTTCCGCCGCCGGGCAGAGAACACCGAACGCAAGTCCGGCAACCTCAAGGAATTCTGCGAGACCTATGCCGCCAATTACGATCACATGATCGTCTTTGACGCCGATAGCGTCATGTCCGGCGAGGCCATGGTCAATATGGCCTATCTGATGGAAAACAACCCGGATGCCGGGATCATTCAAAGCCCGCCGCAACCGACCGGCCGCCAGACCCTTTTTGCCCGTATCCTGCAATTCATTTCGCGCGTGCATGGCCCGACCATGTCGGCGGGTCTGTCATTCTGGTGCATGGGCAGTTCGAACTATTGGGGCCATAACGCGATCATTCGCACCAAGGCGTTTATCGAATGCTGTGGCCTGCCGGTTCTGTCGGGCAAACCGCCGATGGGTGGTCATATCCTCAGTCACGATTTCGTTGAAGCCGCCTTTATGCGCAAGGCAGGCTGGCGGTGCTGGTTGATCCCGCAGCTTGAAGGCAGTTGGGAAGAATTGCCGCCCAACCTGATTGATTTTGCCATCCGTGACCGGCGCTGGTGTCAGGGCAATATGCAGCATGCGCGGCTGATGGTTGCGCCGGGCTTTAAACCGCTAAGCCGTCTGCATTTCTTTATGGGGGTGATGAGCTTTGTGTCATCGCCACTGTGGCTTTTGCTGTTGCTGAGCTCGACGATTGCGACCCTTCAGAACACCCAGCTGACCTATAGCTTCTTCCCCGGTCAGTTCACCATGTTTCCGCAATGGCCGGTGGATCGGTCGTTTGAAATGCTGGTGTTGCTGATCTTTACCATCGGCATGCTGGTGCTGCCCAAGATCATCTCGATCCTGATGGTCTGTCTTGGCCGCGACCGCAAACAGTATGGCGGGGTAATGGTATTGGCCAGTGGCCTTCTTGAAACCCTGTATTCTGCCTTGCAGGCCCCGATCATGATGATGCTCCATTCCCAGTTCGTGTTTTCGGTCCTGACCGGTAATCAGGTGGGTTGGGACGCGCAGGAACGCGACGATGCCGGGGTACCGTTCAAGGCCGCCCTTAAAACCCATCGCACGATTATTGTGATTGGTGTTGTCTGGGGCGCGATTGCTGTCTTTGTGGATACGGCATTCTTCTGGTGGTTGTCGCCCATTCTGGCCGGTTTGGTGCTTTCGCCTTGGCTGACCCATTATTCCAGCAGCCTTGCCATCGGAAAGGCTGCGCGCCGGATGAAGCTTTTTGTGACCCCCGAAGAATATGACAGCCCCGAAGAGCTTCGCGCGTTGGCACGGATCAATGCCGAGAGCGGTGATGATGATGTCAAAGACGGGTTGCTGCGCCTGATCGAAGATCCTTACGCCAATGCACTGCATTCGGCCTTGTTGCCGGTGCGCAAGCCTGATGCGCGTACCGCGATAGAAATCGGGATCATCTATGAAAAGCTTGCCCGGCTTGGTGTTGAAAGCCTGACGCGCGATGAAAAGCTTCTAATTCTGTCTTGGCCGGTCAAACCGCTTGATCAGATCATGGCAGGGCGCGATCACATCACGGCCGAAGGTCCGAAGCCAGCAAGTTAGTGGTTTGTTTTCAAAAGATTCTCGACGCCACAAAAACGCCCAGATTCGAGCAAATTATCCCGCGTTTTTTCAGCGATATTCATCCTTAACGAAGCGTTAAGTCCCGCTGATTGTTCACCGCCCGGAGGGCCAGACGAATGACTGACATGACCATTGCATCAAAGGGTTTCACCTACGCCGCGTTTGAATCGGCTGCGATGACGCGTTTGATCGAAGATACGGCACGTGCGTGGTTGCGTTCATTCGGTGTCAACTCTCCGCAGGCCAGTCAGCGTATGATCAACGCCCTTCGCGATGCGCTGGCCGAAGACAGCATTGCAGCCAGTGATCGGGCCAGCATGCAGGATATCCTTGATCAGGCTGCCCATGATGCAATCGCCGACTGGCTTGCACAGGTGACGGGGGAGCATAACTGTCATGGATCAAGCCGTTTTTCGATGCTGCGTTGTGCGTTTCTGTCAGCCAACCGTGACGGCATCTGGTCGGAGCATTTCCTCGATGCCAAACGCGATCACCGCGACCTTGGCATGGCACTTTCGGTACAGATGATGTTGCCAACACCAGGTCTTGTTGCTTGTGAAATGCCGCGTCAGTCACTGGAACGCCGCGCTTCCTGAAGCTTACTTATAACTACTCCTTCGCTTCACGCTTTTTCATCATATCCCTCAACGTCTAGCGTTTAATGCGAAGGCGGCACCGCCATTCTCCCCGTGGCGGTGCCTTTATGTGCGTATGTCACAAAAAAGAACCCGCCACAAAGGGCGGGTTTAGTTCAGCGGGCGAGAGAGCCCGATTTCCAGTGCAGATCATCCACAGCCGTAAAATCAGGCCCCTACGAGACGCCGAGGCACACACTTCCCCGGCGCCATAACGGTCAGGCTGCTTTGTGAAAGCGGCCCAGTTTCGTAAGAAGTTTTGCAACCTGCGGGTCGTTCTTGCCGTTGCGATCAAGCTCCAGGAAGAAGTCCGGATAGGGCGGCTTGCCCGGGGTCAGGTTGTATTGTTCGAAATCGGTGACACCGATGGCCTCAAGCACACTTTCATCGGTAAAGAAGCCCCCGGTAATTTCGCGCGATGGTGCTGTCAGGATGGCATGCGCCGCATCGGCCAGAATTTGCGGTGTGCGTGCACGGCCCTGCTCCAGACCGGGGATCATGTTGAGCGCGGCAGTTTCAATCACCGTGACCGGCCAAAGCGAATTGACGGCCACCCCTTCATCGGCAAACTCGGCGGCCAGACCAAGCGTGATCAGGCTCATGCCGTATTTTGAAATCGTATAGGCCGTATGATTGGCAAACCACTGCGGCGACAGGTTGGGCGGTGGTGACATGGTCAGGATATGTGGGTTGTCCGACTTCAGAAGATGCGGCAGGCAGGCCTGTGCACAGGCAAAGCTCGCACGCGTATTGACCTGATGCATCAGGTCAAACCGCTTCATCGGTGTTTGCAACGTTGGGGTCAGATTGATTGCGCTGGCATTGTTGATCAGGATGTCGATCCCGCCAAAGGTTTTGACGGTCTTTGCGACAGCCTCGGCAATCTGGTCTTCGTCGCGGATATCAGTCTTAAGGGCCAGTGCCTTGCCACCAACTTCCTCGATCTCGGCGGCGGCACTATGGATGGTGCCGGGCAGCTTCGGGTGTGGTTCATCGGTTTTGGCAATGATCGCAACATTGGCCCCATCGCGCGCTGCACGCAGGGCAATTTCCTTTCCGATGCCGCGCGATGCGCCGGTGATGAACAGTGTTTTGCCTTTAAGACTCGTCATCAAATTCTTCCCTGAATTCTTTTTATGATTTGCCAAAACGCGGCGTGCGTTTTTCCACAAAAGCAGTAACGCCCTCGCGGAAATCGGCACTTACGGTGCAATCAGCGAATGATTTGGCCTCGGCCTTCAGTTGTGTTTGCAGATCGGCCTCTGGGGCGGCATTCAGCAACGCCTTGGTACGGGCGATCGCATCGCGGGGCCCGTTTGACAAACGGGTGGCGTATTTCGCGGTTGCAGATGCCAGCAGATCTGCCGGGACGACCTTGTTGATCAGGCCGCAATCATGGGCTTCATCGGCCCCGAACCGATCGCCAAGCAGGGCGATTTCCTTGGCCTTTTTCATGCCGACCAACCGAGTCAAAGAATGCGTCGCCCCGCCATCGGGCGAAGTGCCGATATGGATATAGGCCAGGGTGAAAACGGTTTCCTCAGCCGCAATGGCAAGGTCGCAGGCATTCATCAGACTAATGCCAAATCCGGCAACCGCGCCTTCAAGTTTGGCGATGACCGGGCGGGGCAGAGCGTTGATGCGCAAAACAATTTCGTGAACCCGATCAATCAATGCTTCGATTGAGGAGCGGGCGTCTTCGACCGGGCCTTTTGATACCTGATGGAAGAATTTTACATCGCCACCGGCCATGAAAGTACCGCCCGATCCTTCGATGATGACGGCTCCGATATCGGGAAGGTTGGCTTCGATCTTGTCCATGGCAGCTGCCAAGCCACTGACCATCGCCTGATCAAGGGCGTTCATGCGATCCGGGCGGTTCAGCGTAATCGTTGCGACCGCATCAGTGATGTTGAGCAATACGGCGTCATCGGATGCCATGATGTTTCCTCCTGCGCGGTGTTTTTCCGCAATTCTCCCGGTTTTCCGGTTGTTCGTGTGTGTTAAATCGCCAGTCGCGCTTCAATCGCGGTTTCCATATCGGGCCACCCAGAAAGCCAGTCGGGCATGGATGGCGACGTCTCATCTGCGCCGACCATCCGACAGACTTCCTCAGGCGCAACAATGCCATCCGGGCCGACGAAAACCGCCTTTACCACGCCAAGGGCCAGCGTCTTTCCTTTGGCCACAAAGCGTTGCTCAAGATAGAAGCCCTTTTCATCCCAATACAAAGCCTGCGTTTCGAGTGCGAATTTCTGAAACGGTTTGATCGCGCGTTTGAACCGCATGGTCGATCCGGACACCACCGGCTGCCATTTGCGTTTCAGCATCTGCTTGGCAATGCCATTGCGCATGATCAGTTCGGTTCGGCCCAGATCCATCAGCGCGAAATAGCGTGAATTGGTCATGTGCACATTGATATCAATATCCAGCGGCCATGCCCGGAAATGCAGGGTCGATGGATCAAGCGGGTGCAGGCGGGGCCGCAACAAGGACAGGATCACCACACGGATCAGTCGGAAAATCAGGTTCACGACAAGGCTCCGTATCCGGGTGACAGGTCTTTATGCATGCGGCCCACAGCCATGATCAGAACAGCTCCTCGTCAAGCGCCATCATGGTCGAAGACCCCGACATGATCTGGCTGAACAGGGCACCTGATTGCGGAAGAACACGTTCCATATAGAACTTGGCCGTGATCAGCTTGCCCTTGTAGAAACCGTCTTCGTCATCACCCTGTTTGGCGAGTGCGATTTCCGCCATCCGGGCCCACATGAAGCCGACGGCAACCAGACCAAACAGATGCAGGAATTCGGTGGCGGCGGCCCCGGCTTCATCGGGGTTTTTCATGCCCCGCTGAGCAAGTTCGCCGGTCGCCTGTTGCAGGCGCATGAAGGCCTTCGCCAGCGGCTGAACAAACTCACCAAGCTCGCCGTTCGAGACATTGGCATCGATATATTCCTTCACAGGATGGAAGAAACGACGCAGGTAACGACCGGCTTTGCTCGGCATTTTGCGCCCGACAAGGTCAAGCGCCTGAATGCCGTTGGTGCCTTCGTAAATCTGGGCAATACGGGCATCACGAACATACTGCTCCATGCCCCATTCGCGGATATAGCCATGCCCGCCAAAGACCTGAACACCAAGGTTGGTGTTATCAAAGCCCCAGTCAGTGAACAGCGCCTTGACGATCGGGGTCATCAGTTGAACGAACTCGTCGGCCTCTTCGCGTTTGACCGGATCTGCGT
The DNA here is from genome assembly GCF_015871485.1 of Thalassospira sp. A40-3. Taxonomy (NCBI): domain Bacteria; kingdom Pseudomonadati; phylum Pseudomonadota; class Alphaproteobacteria; order Rhodospirillales; family Thalassospiraceae; genus Thalassospira; species Thalassospira sp. A40-3. The sequence continues at coordinate 4,005,579 of NZ_CP065428.1, read as the reverse complement.
GGTGTTTGGCGGTATCAAGTGCGCGTGCCACCCACATGCCCATCGCCCGGCAGCCTTCGTTGGTCGCCTTGGCAGTCAGTAACATGCGGCGCACATCGGGATGCACGATGATGGAATCGGCGGGTTGGTTGGGGGATTTCGCACCGGTCAGGGCGCGGCCCTGCAGGCGATCCTTGGCATAGGCCCGCGCACCCTGATAGGCCGCTTCGCCAAGGCCAAGACCCTGAATGCCAACCGAAAGGCGTTCCTGGTTCATCATGGTGAACATGGCGGGCATGCCCTGATGGGGTTCACCCACCAGATAACCGACCGCGCCATCAAAGTTCATGACACAGGTCGATGATGCCTTGATGCCCATCTTGTGTTCGATGGAACCGCATTTGACCGCGTTGCGATCCGCAAGTGATCCGTCATCACTGACCATGAATTTTGGCACAAGGAACAGTGAAATGCCCTTGGTGCCGCTTGGGGCGTCAGGCAGTTTGGCCAGAACCAGGTGGATGATGTTTTCCGTCAGGTCATGTTCCCCGGCCGAGATAAAGATCTTGGTACCGGAAATCGCATAGGACCCGTCGTCAAGGGGTTCGGCCTTGGTCTTGATGATGCCAAGATCGGTACCGCAATGCGGTTCGGTCAGGCACATGGTCCCTGACCAGGTGCCTTCGACCATCTTGGGCAGGAATTTGTCCTTGAGTTCGTCCGATGCGTGGCTGTGAAGGGCGGCATAGGCGCCAAAGGACAGGCCCGGATACATGCCAAAGGAAAGGTTGGTCGAACAAATCATTTCCTCGACCAGGGCATTGATGGATTTCGGCGCGCCCTGACCGCCATATTTCGGGTCACAGGCAATCCCGGTCCAGCCACCTTCGGCAAAGGTCTGGTAGGCTTCCTTGAAACCTTTGGGGGTTGTGACAACCCCGTCATCCCAAGCGCAGCCTTCCTCGTCGCCCGACCGGTTGATCGGGAACAGGACTTCTTCGCAGACTTTGGCAGCTTCTTCGAGAACCGCATCGACCACATCGGGGGTAAAATCCTCGCAACCGGGCATCTGATTGATATCGTTGAAATCAAACAGCTCGGTCAGGACGAAGCGCATGTCGCGCAGGGGTGCTTTATATTCAGCCATTTTACTTTTCCTCCCGGACCGGTCAGTTGCGCAGCGGCTTGCCGGTCAGCAGCATATGCTCAACCCGGGCCATGGTGCCTTCATTGCGGACCAGACGCATGAAGCCTTCGCGTTCCAGTTCAAGAATATCGTCTTCGGAAAGTTCCTCGGTCACGTCGGTATCGCCACCGGCCAGAACCTTTGCCAATTCACCGGCGACCACGCGGTCATAATCTGTGGCCTTGCCAAGGCGATGGAAACCATCGACCGCCATTTCAAAGGCAACCCGGGCCGCTTCGCCCGGCAGTCGATAGGTAAATTCTTCGGGTGCTTCGTAACCATCGACCATCGAAAGCGCGCGTTCCTTGGCATCGGCCAGCAAACGGTTGCGGTTCATGGTGATGCCGTCAGTTTCGCGGAAGAACAGGTTTTCCTTGGCCTCCATCGCCGATTTGGCGACGGTCGCGACCGAGATGATCTCAAACGCCTTGGCACTTGGGGCCATCGGGCCTTTGACAAACTTCGGATTTTCCGCCCAGCGACGGATCATTTCCTTACATCCGCCCCAGGCCGGAATCAGACCCACACCGGGTTCAACCAGCCCGATATAGGTTTCCCCGTGCGCCTGAACCGCATCACAATGCAGCAGAACTTCACAGCCGCCACCAAGGGCAAGGCCACTTGGGGCACCGACGACCGGGAACGGCGAGTATTTAAGCGCCTTGTAGGTTTCCTGACCGGTTTCAACGAGGTTTTCGATCTCGGACCATGCCGCGATATTGGCGGCAAACAGCGCCAGTCCAAGGTTTGCCCCGGCTGAGAAGTTGCTTGCTTCGTTATAGATGACCATCGCCTTGAACTGCTTTTTGACAGTCCGGATGGATGTCTTGATCGCACCAAGCACATCGGCATCAAGCGCATTCATCTTGGTATGGAATTCAAGGCAGGCAACGCCATCACCGATATCCCAAAGCGATGCGGCGCGGTTGCCGGCAATCCGTTCGGATATGCGTTTGATATCTTCAAGCAGGATGACGCCATCCGGGCGGGTGACCTTGGCATATTCGCCATCAAAGCCAAGGTAATAAAGATCACCGTCTTCGACCTTGTAGAACGACTTGCCTGCGGCCTTTTTCAGCAATGCCGGGACTTCAACGCCGTCTTCTTCGAGCATCGAAATCAGGACATCGACGCCAATGGCATCAATCAGCTCAAACGGCCCGGTTTTCCAAGCATAACCCAGCTTCATCGCATCATCGACATCGACAATGGAATTCGAAGCCGCCTCGGCAATAAAGGCCGCATAGGCCAGTGTCTTGCCCATGACAGCGCGGCCATATTGGCCACCCTTGTCAGACGCTTCCATCATCTTGCGCGGATCTTTGCCTGCGGCCCGGACACTGCCCAAACGGGCCTTTTCGGATTTGGCAAATTTACCAGTTTGCAGATCCACCGATTCCTTAACTTTCTGGCCGCCATCACGGTTCAGGCGATAGAAACCACCCTTGCCCTTGCGTCCGGTATAGCCATCGGCAATCAGTTTGCTGACCAGATCGCTTTCGCGGTAGATCGCGTGGAACGGATCGGATTTGTCCAGAAGACCAGCCATGCTTGATTGCACATGGGGCATCAGATCAAGACCCACCAGATCCATCAGGCCAAATACCCCCGTTTTGGGAATACCGAACGGCCGGCCAATGACGCTGTCGGCTTCTTCGACAGTCAGTTTGCGGTCCATGGCCTCAACCATGGCGGCCTGAATCCAGTAGACACCCAGACGGTTGGCGATAAAGCCCGGTTCGTCATGACAGGTGACACAGGTCTTGCCCAGTTTGCGATCAGCAAAATCGGCAACCCCATCAATCACACCATCGCGGGTAACACCCGATCCAACCAGCTCCAGCAGGCGCATATAGCGTGGCGGGTTGAAGAAGTGGGTAATGATGAAGTCCTGTGCGAAGCTTTCGTCCATCCCGTCAATCAGGGTGGCGAGCGGAATGGTCGATGTGTTTGATGACACCACCGATCCCTTGGCACGGACCGCATCAATCTTGCGATACAGATCCTGCTTGATATCAAGGCGTTCAATAACGGCCTCGATCACCCAGTCACATTTGGCGATTTTATCAAGGTCATCCTCGATATTGCCACACGTGATCAACTTGGCGACCCGTTTGGACATGAACGGTGCCGGGTCGGTTTTCAGCATCTTGGCAACCGCACCCTCGGCAACCGAATTACGGTTTTTCGCACCTTCGGGCACAATATCAAGCAGCAGGACGGGTGTCCCGGAGTTGGCGATATGGGCCGCGATCGCAGCCCCCATAACACCGGCGCCAATAACGGCGACCTGTTTAATGGTGGTCATTACATCGCCTCCAGAATGGTCGCGATCCCCTGACCCCCGCCAATGCACTGGGATGCTAGCGCATATTTGCCGCCATCACGTTTGAGGATGCTTGCGGCCTTGCCAACGATACGCGCACCTGTCGCGCCAAGCGGGTGACCAATCGCCAACGCGCCACCATCGATATTGACCTTGGTACCATCCAGACCCAGATCGGAAATGCTTGCCATGGCCTGGGACGAGAAGGCCTCGTTAAGTTCGGTGACATCAATATCGGCCGAGGTCAGGCCTGCCCGCGAAAGCGCCTTTTTCGAAGCGCCAATCGGGCCAATGCCCATGATTTCCGGGAGACAGCCATCAACTGCAACCGACTTGATACGTGCAATCGGTGTCAGGCCGTTTTTGGCGGCATAGTCTTCGGAACAGACCAGAACAGCCGACGCACCATCGGTCAGCGGGGAAGAGGTCCCCGCAGTAACAACACCGTCTGCCTTGAAGGCGGGTTTGAGGTCGGCCAGGCCTTCGGCAGTTGTTTCTGCGCGGATGCAGCCATCTTCGGAAACAACACCATCCTTGGTCTGGATCGGAATGATTTCATCGGTGAACTTGCCAGCGGCTTGTGCGCTTGCGGCGCGTTTGTGGCTTTCAACTGCAAAGGCTTCCTGATCGGCACGGGTCAGGCTGTATTTGGCAGCAACATTTTCGGCCGTATCGCCCATGCCCATATAGGCTTCGGGCATGACTTTATAAAGTTCTGGGTTGGGCAGGGGGTTAAAGCCCATCATCGGAACCCGGGTCATGCTTTCGACGCCGGCACAGATAAAGACATCACCAGCCCCGATCGCAATTGCACCAGCCGCCTGATGGATCGACTGCATCGAAGAACCGCAGAAACGGTTGACCGTCACGCCACCAACAGAACGCGGCAGACCGGCGATAAAGGTGATCAGGCGGGCAACGTTCAAGCCCTGTTCGCCTTCCGGGAAGGCACAACCAAGGATCAGGTCCTCGATCGCGTTGGGATCAATGCCGGTCTTTTCGACCAGACCTTTGACGACCTGTGCCGCAAGGTCGTCAGCGCGGACCTTTGCGAGAGCCCCTTTGCGGGCCGGGGTAAAGGGCGACCGGACATATCCGGCAATTACGGCGTTGGTCATGGCTATGTCTTCCTTCCTGAGCTGTCCTCTGATCCGGGCAACTTGTTACGATACCGGATCGAGTCCCTTTTCTTTAAGTGCATCAACCGATTGCTGTTCGATATCACGCAGTTCATCCAAAGTGACGTCCAGTGCCTGACGCTGTTCTTCCAGGTCAGTAATCCGTTCCCGAACGCGTTCCAGCAGCATTTTGATCTGCTCTGCCTGGGTTGGGTCTGCGCCGTAAAGATCAAGGTAGTCCGCGATCTCTCTTAAGCTGAAGCCCAGTCGCTTGCCCCGTAAAATGAGGAGCAGTTTGGCGCGATCTTGTCGGGTATAGACCCGGGTGGTGCCGGCACGCTGCGGGTTCAAAAGCCCCTTTTGCTCGTAAAACCGGATGGTGCGCGGCGTGATGCCAAGATCGTCGGCCAGTTCGGGAACGGTATAAAACCGTTCGTCAATTTTTGTCATTGTTCGCCCCTTATGGTATCTATTTTTCAGTATACGTCAATTAGTTTACGTTAACGTCACTTAAGTTTTTTCAGTGTGTGTATGGTGACGCCAACGCATTGTAACTAAACCGTATTTCCTTCTCTCTTTTGTCGTTCTTCTTCGACCAGCTCCTTTTTCGACAGCTTGCCGACCATGGTTTTGGGAAGTTCTTCGCGAATTTCGATTTCGCGCGGCATTTCGATTCTTGAAATCTTGTCATCCAGAAATGCCCGCAGATCTTCGGCGGTCACATCGGTGACACCGTCTTTCAGGCGAACAAACGCCTTTGGCGCCTGACCACGATATTGATCGGGGATCCCGATGCAGGTGACCTCGGCAACCTTGTCATGCAGATAAAGTGCCTCTTCGATGGCACGCGGATAAACGTTGTAACCACTGCACAGGATGACATCCTTAAGACGATCAACCAGGAAGGTGTAGCCATCCTCATCCTGATAACCGACATCACCGGTCCGCAACCAACCATCGACAAATGTCTCGTTGGTGGCCGTTTCGTTTTGCCAGTAGCAAGGCATGACTTGCGGGCCACGAATACAGACCTCACCCTTTTCGCCAAGCGCTACGACCGTATCCGGCCGATCAAGAGACCTGATTTCGATCTTGGTTCCGGGCAACGGCCGCCCGATCGAGCCTTCCTTGTTCTCACCCTTAAGCGGGTTGCAAGTACAGACCGGGCTGGCCTCTGACAGGCCATATCCCTCAACCACCTTGGAGCCGGTAATCTCTTCGAACCGGTGTTTGACTTCAACCGGCAGCGGCGCACCGCCCGAAATGCAGCAACGGATGTGTGACAGGTCGTATTTGAGTGTTTCCGGCGAATTGTTGATCGCCGTATAGATCGTCGGAACACCCGGGAAGATGGTGGCCTTTTTCTTGTCCAGCGCCTTGATCAGGGAACCTAACTCAAAGCGGGGCTGCAACACCATTTCCGCACCAAGGTTGACCGATGTGTTGAGCGCCACGGTCATCGCAAAAACATGGAAGAATGGCAAAACGCACAGGGTCACTTCGTGGCCCGGTTTGGCGTCTGGCATCCAGCGGGTTAGCTGATCAACGTTTGCACTCAGATTGGCATGGGTCAGCATCGCACCCTTCGGGCGCCCGGTCGTGCCGCCGGTATATTGCAGAACCGCCAGATCGTTCACGTCGATATCCAGCACGCGATCAATCGGTTTGCATCCGATGACGCGGGAATAGGGGATGTGACGCAGATCTGTTGGCACATCGGCCAGTTCGCTGCGCTTGAACAGCGAAAACAGAACGCTTTTAACCGGCGGCAAGATGCCGCTCATTTCGCAGACCACGATCCGCTTGAGGCAGGTTTCATCAAGGCATGCCGCGACCTTTGGATAGATCTGTTTGAGGTTCAGCGTCACCATCAGGCGACAGCCTGAATCTTCGATCTGATAGGCGATCTCGCGCTTGGCATAGAGCGGATTGAAATTCACAACCACACCGCCACATTTCAGGATCGCGTAATAGCAAACCACGTAATAGGGCGTATTGGGCAGGCACAGCCCGACCTTGTCACCCTTGCGCACGCCAAGCTGTTTGAAGCCTTCGGCAGCACGGTCGATTTGCTCGGAAATTGTCTTGTAATCATAGACCCTACCGAGGAAATCCAGACACGGGCGCAACGGAAACCGTGCCGCCGCTTTGTCGAAAATCTCATGGACCGGGCAGGTTCTTACCGGCGAGCTGATATCAACGCCATCGCGCAGGATCGGGGATTCTTGGACGTTTACTTTGTTCACTTGCGTTAACTCCATTACGTTAACGTCACTTTGCGGGCAAAAAAAGGGAGCCCGATGCGGTGCGCCATAGCACCTCGCATCGGACAGTATAGCAAATCAGAACTTGAAATTCGCCTGCAACGCGATGATGTCGACTTTGGCTTCGTAGTCGGCAGCATAATTACCAACGAGCGAAGACGCGTGATCTACGCGTGCTTCATCAGCAAAGATATGAGTATAACCCAGTGTCACATCAGCCCAATCAGCAGCCTTGTATGTTGCGCCAAATGAGACCCAGTATCGATCTGAATCCGGCAAGCGCACATTGCGGTTACGGGTTTGGATCGGGGTCTCATCATAGGCCACGCCACCGGTAAACGACCATTTTTCGTCATACTGGTAACGTGCACCGAGGGCACCAAACCACGACGTTCCCCACTGATAATTTTCAGTTGTACTACCAGTGGCAGTCGAGGCGGAGTTAATCAGGCCGCTGTAGTTAAAGACTAGATCGCCAACTGAGTTCCAGTTGGTCCATTGCACGTCACCCATGACAGTCCACTTATCAGACAGGTCGTGAGAAATACCGAAAGCAATAGACTCCGGCGTGGTGATCTTGGCATTTGCATCTCGGTCCGTGTAGGGCGTGGCCAAGTTTTTTGCGGCATTGTCGAAGGTGATATCGCCTTTGAGTTTATGTTCAACCTCGGAGATATAAGAAAGACCAACACGGGTGGTTTTCGTGACTTCCCAGTTCATCCCGGCTGTCCAGCCGTAGCCGATGTCGTCGCCTTCAATCGTAGAGTTACCCTCTGCAACGGCGCCACCAAGCGACGGAACGGCTTTACTAAGGGCGGCCTCGAATCTTTGAACCTGCGGTCCCGCACCAATGCTCAGCCCATTGTCGAAACGATAGGCAACAACTGGTTTGATATTTACTGTCTTGATTTTTGATGTCGTACCAAAAAAGCGTCCGGCGAAATCTGAATCGTTGTCGGTCACGAGACCCCAAGGTGCCGTAATCGAAACACCGAGATTGATCTGATCGTTTAGCTTCCAGACAGCATGTGCGTTTGGTACCGCAGCATCCTGTGCCATATCCTTGTAGCCACCGCCGGTTTGTGCGATCACCGTTCGTGCGCCATTGGTTGCAACGGTGTTGGTCGCTTTCGCCACCGGGCGAATGACCGTAATACCTGCGCTATAGCTGGTTTCTTTGTACTGCCCAACTGTGCCTGGGTTGTAGGACATCGTCGATGCGTCGGTTGACAGTGTGGTCATGCCGGCAAAGCTTGAACCCTGAAGGGTGCCGCTGGTTTCACGGACTTGAAAACCGGACGCTTGCGCGGTGCCAACACTAGCGAGTGCGCATAGAAGTGCAGTACCCGAAGCTGCACCCCAAAGGCAGCTCTTCTTGAAGTAGGACATCTGTTTCTCCCTAATCTTTAAACGTTTCAAATCTTTGATTTAAAACGCCCGCTTTTATTGCTGAGGGTTTATCGCATCGACCCTGATAAAATCGATGTCGTAACCCTTCCTTTTAAAACTCGTTTTAAGCAGTTTTCCGTCGGTGCCGTACCAGAGGTGCCGTTCGACATCGCCAGACATTTCGTAATGGACTGCCGGCGTTTCCCGGCTTTCGACCATGACGCTTTCTTCGCCAACCCATTGCGTGTGCACAGTGTAGGGTTCGGCATTGATGACGCTAAAGAGATCGGTTTTACCCGTGACATCCTCATGCCACAGGGTCAGCGGCCAGGCCGCATCACAGGCGTCGCGTTTCCCGACACCTTTGCCCGCCAGCGCATAACAATCTTCGTCATAGCTGGCCTGCCAGGTGTAGTGTGTGCCGTCATCATTGGTGGTGGTTTCGACCGAGACCAGCTTTCCGTCCTGCCATTGTTCGGTGCGCTGATGGTCGTAATGGAACTTCAAAAACAAAACCCGCACATCGGTCAGGGTTTTGACCGTGACGGTTTGACCGGTTGCTGTTGGTGTAATTTCGACGGTTTCATAACCGATCGGCTCCCCGTCCTTGAGGACGCGAAAATTGAGCATTTCCGATCCGGATGCCAGCGACGCGGTGGCATATTGAATCGTAAAGCCGGCAATCAGGGCCGATATGCTGCCTTTTGCGATGCGATTACGCATGTTTCCCTCGTCAAACAGACCATACCAACAAAGCTAGTCGAGCATTGATGACAGCTTTGCTGCCACACCCATTGAGCCCTTGATCTTCAGTTTGCCCATGGTAAAGGCAAGCATCGGGTCAAGCTTTCCGGCGATCAGCTTTTCGAGGTTGGCTTTCTTGATCTTGAGAATGCAATCGGCATCGGACAGATCATCATCACTGATTTCCGGCTCATCGCCGGTAGCATCAATCACGATGTGTCCATCATCGCCACAGTCGAAGGCGACGACAGCATTCAGACCGCGCAGTTGCGGCAGTTTTTCTTTTACGGTTTCGAGGATGTCATCCACGAAGGCCTCCCTCAGTCAGCAGGTATTTTGTTTTGATTATGACAGGACTGTAACCCAAAGTGACGTTAACGTAAAACAAATAACGGATGCGAGAGTATAGCCACCTATAAGACATTGAATTGAAATAATTTAAGATGCGCTGCGTATCAGATAACGCACAAAAAAAGCCCGGCAGTGCCGGGCCTTTTGCGGGGCATGGCCCCAGATTGAAATATGCTTGGCGCGTTTTGGTTCTCAGGACACGATCTGCCAGGAACCATCAGCCTGGCGGCATGCCGTACCGTATGTTTTCCGCAGTTCTCCACCAATACGGGCTGTTGCGCTATATTCGCGGCAATAGCGTCCGTCGGCGTTCTGCCAACTGTTGGTCGGAACAACATTATAGCTGCGGCCCGAATCGGGGTTCTGCCACCGGACGGCCTGCCCATCAGGGGCGCGCTGCAAGGCATAGCCGGTACAAGCCAGATCACCCTGATCAAGGCTCTGGCCAATCGAGTAGCCACTGAGCATGCCAAGAATGGCACCACCAATCATGGCCGCATCCCGGCCTCTTCCCTTGCCGATGGTTGAACCAAGAACCGCGCCTGTGCCACCACCAATGATGGCGCCAACCACATCACGGTTACAGCGCAGGAAACCACCGTCGGAGACAAAAAGCTCGTTACCGTGGCGGCTATAATTGCGTTTGTGCCCTTTGTGCTGCTTGGCACGATAGCCATGGGCAGGTGCCCATGACGGCGGGTCGGCCTTAACCGGCGCAGGTGCCGCGAAAGGCAGGGTTAGGCCAAATGCAGCGACCAGAAGAATGATCCGTTTCATCATTTCCGGGCCTTCTCATTCTCGTGCATGATATAGCCCGCACCGGTACCCACCGCGCCGCCAATTACCGCGCCACAGGTAACACAGCCACCGGTGATCACGGTGCCAACAGCACCCACACCGGCACCAATCGCGCCGCCACTCAGCATTTTTTGGTCTCGGTCATTCAATCCGCTACAAGCCGAAAGCCCCAATGCGCTTGCAACGGCCAAAATCATGGCTGTCTGTCGCATCTCTCGTGTCCTTTCCAAGGTTTTTGGGCACAGGTCATTCGTGGACCTGTGTCTGATCGCAAAGCTTGCCGGGGAAATAGGCACGAGGTTTGGCTGTATTGGGGGCTCTTTGGGGCAGATATGACGATAAAAAGGCACCAAATCCGCAAATTATTGGTTTCTGGTGCCTTTTTACCTGCCGCATTCCGGTCCAAAGACCAGATTAATCTTCGAAAGTGCCGCGGAGCAGTCGTTCCTTGCCAATCATGGCCGGTTTTCCGCGGGCAATGACGCTATCGGGGGTTAAAGCATCATCGAAAACCAGGATATCGGCATCATAACCGACTTTGAGCTGCCCTTTGCGTGCCACAAGGCCCAGCATGCGTGCCGGATTGATCGTAATCGGGGCCAAGGCGGTCGGGATATCAAGCTTTTCAACTTCGACCAGATCGGCAAATTCGCGCGGTACGGTCTCAAAGCCAGCCACTGAAAGCCCGATCATATTGCCATCAGTATCAAAATCCGGCAGTGACCCGTTGCCATCCGATGTCATTGAAATGCGGTCTAGCGGAACGCCATCGGCCAGGCATTCGGCAATGCTGGTCGATGTTTTGGTGGCCTCCTTGGGATCGGGTTCGGCATCAATCCCGGTGGTGAAATCGATATTGCCGCCACGCTTTGCCCAGAGCTTGGCCGCATCAAGCAAGGCGCGCTTGCGGTTGACGTGGGTCGGGATGAACTGGCCGATCGGGATTTCGGTCTGCTCGATCACAGCAATCAGGGGATCAAAGTGCCCGTCACCATCGCCCAGATGCACGACAACCGATCCGGCCTTGCCCGATGTCATGCCGCCAATGCGCGATTGGGATGCGATGCGGGCCAGCTCCTCAACCGTGCTTTGGCTGCTGCGGTGATCTGAAATCGCCGTTTTCAAACCGATACAGGCATCCAGAAACGTCACGTCATCCCCGATGTTGCCGGTCAGGGTTGGTGACGGTACGCGATAACCACCTGTGAAGAACCATGCAGAGATACCTTCGGTTCGAAGCGCCTTGGTCTTGGCATACAGCGATGCGATGTGCCGTGTTGCGGCGTCTGTGCCCAACAATCCACAAACGGATGTAATGCCAGCTTCGATCAGTTTGCCGACCGCAACTTCTGGCGTACGCGTGGCAAATCCGCCTTCGCCACCGCCCCCGATCAGATGGACATGTCCGTCGATAAAGCCTGGTACGGTCATCTTGCCGCCAAGGTCGATGGTCTTGATTTCGGCCGGAACAGAAACCACCAGATCCGGGGCAATGGCGACGATTTTCTCGTCACAGATCAGGATATCATTGATGCCAAGCGGCGTCGGGGCGAAGACGTTGGCATTCTTGAGCAACAGAAACATGTTTTAAAACCGTATTTTACGAAATGCTGTGTTCAGGTGGCGGGTTGGCGCGGATGCGCATCATAGCGACAGTTCATTTCCGTTGAAACGGTTCTGGCAAGCAGATAGCTTTCGATAAAACCAAGCGGGAATAAACCTGCGTCACCCAAAGGAAACGTTATGAGCTTCGCCGCCTGGTTGTCGGTTGCAACCATCTGTGTACTTGGCGCAATGACACCGGGTCCAAGTCTGGCCGTTGTATTGCGCTATTCCGTTGGTCATTCCCGCCAGGCCGGATTTGCCTGCGCCTTGGCGCATGCACTGGGTATCGGCTTTTATGCTGTGATCACCATGACCGGACTTGGCATTCTGTTTCAGACGGTACCGGTCTTTCACAATGCGGTCAGTATCCTGGGTGCGCTTTATCTGATCTGGCTTGCAATCAAGGCGTGGCGCGGTTCCAAGGCGGGTGCGAAGTTTGATGTCGATAGTGCAGGCAAGGTATCAGGATCGATCCTGCAGGCCGCCCGCGACGGGTTCATGATTGCGTTTCTCAATCCCAAGATCGCCCTGTTTTTCCTGGCCCTTTTCAGCCAGTTTGTTTCGCCCGAGTTTGAATGGGGCGGCAAGTTCCTTCTGGCGTTCACCGCCGCTGTAATCGACGGGGCGTGGTATTGCCTTGTCGCCGTTGGATTGTCGCACGGGGCGGTGTTGCCATGGTTGCGCGATCACGCTGCCTGGATTGAGCGGATCATTGCCATCCTGTTTGTGCTGGTTGCGCTCCGGGTATTGTGGGGTGTTGTTGCGGTCTGAAAGCCCGATTTTTGAATTTATGCTCACCTAAATTTCTGTCCGCGCCACCATCGCGACACAACATGGATCATCCAGATGACTGACAAGACGGCCCCACACACCAATCCTTCCGAGAAGACAACGCCGGGAAAGAATGCGGCATCTAATGCCGGGCGTGGCTTCCATCATTTGGGGGCGCATATCGGATTTTTGCTGGCGATCTTGCTTTTGGCGGCGAACATGCGCGGCAGCATTGTCGGTTTGGGGCCGTTGGCGGAAATCATTGGTACAGATCTGTCGCTTTCAGGGACCCAGCTTGGTTTGTTGACAACGCTGCCAGTGCTGAGCTTTGGCGTGCTTTCAATGTTTGCACCGCGTCTGGGGCAGAAATTCGGTCTCGAAGCGACCCTTCTGACGATGTTGCTGTTCATCGCCATCGGGCAGGGGCTTCGCGCCAGCGGGGCCTATGACATCATGGTGGTCGGGACCATCATTTTGGGGGCGGCAATTGCGGTTCTGAATGTTTTGACCCCATCACTGGTACGGCGCAGTTTTCCGACCCATGTGGCATTGGTGACTGCCCTTTACACCTTTACCATGTCCAGTGGCGCGACGACTGCGGCATTTGTTTCGATCCCGATCCGAAATGCGGCGGACGGCGATTGGCGCTGGTCGCTTGGTGTTTGGGCGGTGTTTGCCGCGATTGCCTTTGTCTGCTGGCTGCCGATGTTGCGTTATCGCCATGTCGGAGCGGCGCCGACACCGGTTGCGCACATTTCGCTTTGGAAAAACGTCGAAGCCTGGTGGCTGGCGCTGTTCTTTGGTTGTCAGTCGCTGATGTTCTATACCGGCACGGCCTGGGTCGCCAAAGTGTTCATTGATCACGGCATTTCCGAGGCCGAAGCCGCGACCCTTCTGACCCTGTTTAACGTATTTGGCATTCCGGCCGCCTTTGGTGCGCCGCTGATTTATTCGAGGATTGCCAACAAGAAACTGGCGATGCTGGTGCTGCATATTCCGTTGATCATCGCCATTCCGGGCTTCGTCTTTGCCACCACCGAATTGCCGTATGTCTGGGCAGTATGCATGGGGCTTGGACAAGGCAGCATGATCAGTATTGCCCTGACCCTTGTCGGCATGCGCGGAGCAGATCCGCAAACGTCGGCACGACTGTCGGGCATGGCGCAATCGGTGGGCTATCTGTTTGCGGCCATTGGGCCAGTTTTGTTCGGGGCCTTGCATGACCTTCTGGGCGACTGGCAAGTGGCACTCTACTTCCTGTTTGTTGTTGTGGCGGTGCAACTTTGTGCAGCGATGCGTGCAGGATCGTCCGCAAAGATTGGCGCGGACTAGGTCGCCAACCGTTTAACTAAATTCGGTAAGGGTCAGGCAGCGGTGCCCGACGGGATGGCACGGTCATCCTGTTCGGTGCGACAGGTCGCAATCAGCCAGTCGCGAAATGCGCGGACTGCAAAGTTGTTTTCCTTTTCCTTGGGATAAACCACGTAATAGGCGTGCTGGTTGGGGATCGATACATCAAAGGGTGCGACCAGACGCCCGTTTTCAAGCTCTTCACGTACCAGAAATTCCGGCAGAAGTGCCAGCCCAAGGCCTGCGACAGCGGCCTGAATGACCATGTGGAAATGCTCAAACCGGGGACCAGCCAGTTCATCGACCACGGCAACGCCGGTGGCCGCCAGCCAGTCCTGCCAGGCACGCGGGCGGGTGGAATGCTGCAACAAAGTACAGTTGCGCACGCGTTCGCGGGCAATCGGCAGATCGTCATTTTCCTTAAGCAGCTTGGGCGCACAGACTGCAATCAAGGTTTCCCCCATCAAACGGTGCGTCACGCAGCCCGGCAGGTTGTCTTCACCAAAGTGAATGGCAATATCAATACCTTCGCGGTCGAAATTAAATTCCCGCGTCTGGGTAATGAGATTGAGCTGAATGTCCGGCCAGGTTGCCTTGAAATCACCAAGGCGCGGCACAAGCCAGCGCGCGCCAAAAGTTGGTAGCGTCCCGACATTAAGCATCCCGCCCGCATCGGAATAAGCCATGACCTGAAGTGTGGCGGCCTCTGCCCGATCCAGAAGGTCACGGACCTGTGCGGCATAGGCTTCACCGGCCGCGGTCAGTTTCAGGCGTTTCTTCACGCGGCGAAAAAGATCTCGTCCGAGATATTCCTCAAGCGCACGGATCTGACGGCTGATTGCGCTTTGCGTGACATTCAGTTCCTCTGCCGCGCGGGTGAAAGACAGATGACGGGCCGAACTTTCAAAGAATTGCAGGGCAGTAAGGGATGGCAGGACGCGACGCATGGCAAAACCAGTTCATAACAAAACGGAATGATATGGTGCGAATATATCGTTTGTTTGCTTTGCAGCCAAGGCGTACGGTTTTAAACGGTTCAAAGCCCCCTCGCGCCACCCCAAGAAGCGTTTGGGCTGAAAGCCAACCGCGCTGGAATGCTGTTACTTTGGAATGTTTTGGAAGGAAGGCTCCCCCTTCATTCGGGTAACGGTTTCCAGCGCACCACCGCAAAATGCCGGTTCATCAATGGCCGGAAAGTAACAATTTGCATCGGGTAGAAGGCAAGAATGGGTTCTGTTGACGAAAATTATGATGTGATCATCGTCGGTGGTGCGGTTATCGGCAGTTCCATCGCATGGCATTTGACGGGCCGTGATGATTTCAAGGGCCGGGTTCTGGTGATCGAGAAAGACTCGACCTACGAGTTCTGCTCGACCGCACTTTCGGCGGCGTCGATCCGCCAGCAATTCTCGACCCCGATCAATATTGAAATGTCGGCCTATGGCATTCAGTTCCTGCGTAATCTGAACCGCGACCTTGATCCCGACGTCGACATTGCCCTGCATGAAAAGGGCTATCTCATTCTGGCCACCGATCAGGGGCGCGATATCCTGCGTCAGAACCATGCGACGCAAACCGAATTTGGCGGCGACATCATCTGGATGGAGCCCGATGACTTGGCCCAGAAATACCCATGGATGAATACATCCGATCTGGCGGCTGGTTGCTGGGGACGCACGGGCGAAGGCTGGTTTGATGCCTATTGCCTGATGCAGTCGTTTCGCAAACAGGCCCGCCGTCGTGGTGCCGATTACATTGACGGCGAAGTGGTCGAGGTCCTGCGTAATGGTGATCAGGTCACCGGTGTGGTTCTAAAGGACGGTCGTCGGTTCGGCTGTGGCCAGCTTGTCAATGCGGCGGGCACCGGCGGATCAAAGGTCGCCCGGATGGCCGGCCTTGAAATTCCGGTCGAGCCACGCAAACGCTGCATCTTTGTATTCAACTGCCGGGACGCGGAAGACATCAGCGCATCCTGCCCGATGCTGATTGATCCAAGCGGCCTTTATGTCCGTCCGGAAGGCGAGTTCTTTATTACCGGTATCGCACCGCCCAAGGATCGCGACCCGGAATGCTGGGATTTCGACGTCGATCATAGCCTGTTTGACGACATCATCTGGCCGGGCCTGTATGAGCGGTGTGAACGGTTTGAGGCGATCAAGGTCGTCAATGCCTGGGCGGGTCATTATTCCTATAACCTGCTCGATCAGAACGCGATTTTGGGCCGTCACACGGATGTTAAAAACTTCATCTTTGCCAACGGGTTCTCGGGCCATGGCCTGCAACAAAGCCCGGCGGTCGGTCGTGGCATTGCCGAACTGATCGCGACAAACGGCTATGAAACCCTTGATCTGTCGGTGTTTGGCTATGAGCGCATTCGCGATAATGCGCCGGTGCTTGAACTGAACGTCATTTAAATCATCAATAAAAAGGTCGGAGCAGCCCCACATGCCCCGTGACGAAAACACCAAACCAGCCCAGGACAGCACGCAGATGCGTGAGCGCGCAATTGCGTCGGTATCGGCCGGGGCGCGCAATGTGCATCCGGTCTATCTTGATCGCGCACTCAATGCCGAGGCATGGGACGTCGAAGGCAAACGCTATATCGATTTCATTGGCGGGATCGGTGTTTTGAATGTCGGGCATCGCAACCCGGTGGTGATGGAACGCGTCGCCGCCCAGTGCGAACGATTTACCCACAGCTGTTATAATGCGTTGCCCCACGAGCCCTATGTCGCGGTAACGGAGTGGCTGGCAGCAAATTGCCCGATTGAAGGTCCGGCGAAATCAATGCTGACCAATTCCGGGGCCGAGGCGATGGAAAACGCGCTGAAGCTTGCGCGCGCCTTTACCGGCCGCACCGGGGTGATCGCCTTTGACGGTGGTTTCCATGGCAGGACGCTTGCAACCCTTGCGCTGACGGGCAAAACCAAACCCTATAAAACCGGGCTCGGCCCATTGCCGGGGCCTGTATGGCATCTGCCATATCCTTGCCCCGAAACCGGTGTATCGGTTGATGATGCGATGGCCGCCATCGCCAAGCTGTTTGCTGTTTCCGCCGATCCGGCGTCGGTCGGGGCGGTGGTGATTGAACCTGTTCAGGGCGAAGGCGGTTTTCGTGCCGCGGATGGGGAATTTCTTGTCGCCCTGCGTCGCCTGTGTGATGAAAACGGCTTGGTTCTGATTGCCGATGAAATCCAGTCGGGCTTTGCCCGGACCGGTAAGATGTTTGCCATTGAGCATGCCGGTATTGCGCCCGATATCCTTGTTATGGGCAAAGGCATTGGCGGGGGCTTTCCGTTGGCCGCAATCACCGGTGCCGAGGATGTCATGAATGCGCTGGCGCCGGGCGGGCTTGGCGGCACCTATTCCGGCAATCCTGTAGCCTGTGCCGCGGCAACCGGCGTATTTGAGGTGCTCGAGGCCGACAAGCTGACCGCCCGTGCCAAACAGCTTGGTGAAAAATACGCCACCCATATCGCATGGCTGCGCGATCTGCCCGGCGGGCATGTGATCGGCAACATGCGCGGGATCGGGGCAATGCGTGCCTTTGAATTGATTGCAGATGACGGCAAGCCGTCACCCAAACGTCTGCAATGCTTGTTGCAACTGGCCCGTGATGACGGGCTATTGTTAATGCCAAGTGGTGAGCACGCCAATGTGGTGCGCCTGCTGGCACCTTTGACCATTCCGTTTGATCAGGTTGATGAGGCCTTTGCCATCATCGCCAAACAGCTGCCCAAGGTGGCGGATATCAGGGATTGAACAGAGATCGAATTTGCCGGTGATCCGCGCCGGAAAGTTTAAAACGAAGGGAGTTTTACTGTGAGCTACAAATCCATTCTGACCGAACTTGGTCTGTCCGAAGCAGAGATTGCCAATGGCACCCTCAGTGTCCAGACCCCGGTTGACGGTTCGGAATTCGCAAGTGTCACCGAAACCACCCCGGCCGAGATGACCGATGTTATCGGCAACGCCAAAAAGGCATTTGGCGCATGGCGTCAGGTTCCCGGTCCGCGTCGTGGCGAACTGGTCCGTCTTCTGGGTGAAGAACTGCGCGCAGCCAAGGAACCGCTGGGCCGTCTGGTGTCGCTTGAATGCGGCAAGATCTATCAGGAAGGTCTTGGCGAAGTTCAGGAAATGATCGACATCTGCGACTTCGCAGTCGGTCTGTCGCGCCAGCTTTACGGTCTGACCATCGCGTCCGAACGTCCAGGCCACAAGATGATGGAAAACTGGCATCCGCTGGGTGTTGTTGGCCTGATCACCGCCTTTAACTTCCCGGTTGCGCCGTGGGCATGGAACACAGCGCTTGCACTGGCTTGCGGCAATGCCGTGATCTGGAAACCGTCGGAAAAAACGCCGGTCACTGCCCTTGCCTGCCAGAAGATCCTCGAAAAGGCGATTGCCAAATTCGGTGATGCACCGGCCAACCTGCATCAGGTCGTTGTGGGTGATCGCGCCATCGGTGAAATCATGACCGACAGCCGTGACGTCGCGCTGATTTCAGCCACCGGTTCTACCCGCATGGGCCGCGAAGTTGCCCCGCGTGTTGCGCAGCGCTTTGGCCGCACCATTCTTGAGCTTGGCGGCAACAACGCCATGATCGTCACCCCGTCGGCCGATCTGGACATGACCGTGCGTGCGGTTGTGTTCTCCGCTGTTGGCACCTGTGGTCAGCGTTGCACGTCGCTTCGTCGCCTGATCGTTCACAAGGACGTCAAGGATCAGCTGCTGCCGAAAATCATTGCGGCTTACAAGTCTGTGAAAATTGGCGATCCGCTGGCCGATGGTGTTCTGGTTGGTCCGCTGATCGACGAAGAAGCCTTTACCAACATGCAGGCCGCCCTTGCCAATGCCAAGAAAGACGGCGGCACTGTGCATGGCGGAGAACGTACCCTGGAACCGGAATACCCGAATGCGTTCTATGTTACCCCGTCAGTGGTTGAAATGCCGGGCCAGACCGAGACCGTGAAGCACGAGACCTTCGCACCGATCCTGTACGTCATGACCTACGAGACCCTTGAAGAAGCCATCGCGCTTCAGAATGACGTCCCGCAGGGTCTGTCATCGTGCATCTTCTCGACCGATCTGCGCGAAACCGAACTGTTCCTGTCCTCGGTTGGGTCCGATTGCGGTATTGCCAACGTCAATATCGGTCCGTCCGGTGCGGAAATCGGTGGTGCCTTCGGTGGTGAAAAAGAAACCGGTGGCGGTCGAGAATCCGGTTCGGATGCATGGAAAGGCTACATGCGCCGCGCAACCAACACCATCAACTATTCCCGCGAGCTGCCGCTCGCTCAGGGCATCAAATTCGACATCTGATCACGCGTCTGATCGGTTTCGATCCAAACCCCGCCGGCTCGCTGGCGGGGTTTTTCTTTGTTTGTGTTGCGCGCACAAAAAAGCGGCCCCCGAAGGAGCCGCTTTTGTAATTAAGTCTCAAAGCGTCGGCTGATTAGCCAGCTTTGGAGAAACGCTCTGCAACATATTCCCAGTTAACCAGGCTGTCGAGGAAGGCTTTGACATAGTCCGGACGCGCGTTGCGGTAATCGATGTAGTAGGAGTGTTCCCAAACATCACAACCGAGCAGCGGGGTCTGACCGTGAACAAGCGGGTTTTCCGCGTTCGGGGTCTTGGTGACAACCAGTTTACCGGACTTGTCCATCGCAAGCCAGCACCAGCCAGAACCGAACTGGGTTACGCCAGCCTGAATGAAGGCTTCTTTGAAGGCATCGACAGAGCCGAAATCTTCAACGATTTTCTTTTCGAGTTCACCCGGGATGGCGCCGCCGCCATTGCCCTTCATCATCTGCCAGAACTCAATGTGGTTCCAGTGCTGAGCAGCGTTGTTGAACAGGCCTGCTTTGGAAGCGTCGCCGTAAGATGCAACAACAACTTCTTCAAGCGACTTGCCTTCAAGGCCCGAACCTTCGAGCAGCTTGTTGCCGTTCACAACATAGGCGTTGTGATGTTTGTCATGGTGAAACTCAAGGGTTTCAGCGGACATGACCGGCGCAAGCGCGTCATATGCATACGGAAGTGCTGGGAGTTCAAATGCCATGATACAGTTCCTCGACTTTCATTATTAATCTGTGCGGTAACGCAACATATCCCTTTTTGCGCCGTCGATAAAAGTGAAAATCCCGTGCAACATCTTGGAAACCTTTGTTGCCGGGCCGACTGGCGCATCCGGGTCGTTACCCGTGCTACTTTATCTAGCACGCACGAGCGTTTATGCAACGCATCGCCACATTACCTTTGAATGGTTCGATATATGATGAACATTCAGGCCATCAAAACGTTCCCGGATTTTCCGGAAAAATTTGAACGGTTTGGGTCGTGGGGCAGGCGGGATGCCTACTCTTTGTAGAGTCCTACCATCTTCTGGCTTTCGTCGCCATTTGTCAGTGTGACATCGTAGTCCCCGCGTTTAAGCGACGAGATGTCAATCTTGCACGGGAACCGGACGCAATCACGCCTGATGGCGATGGTGCCATCCGGGTGGCGCAGCGTCACTTCACCGCGAACCATTTCGGAATGGATAGTAACGCTGTCGGTGGTCGGTTTGGGTGCGACCTTGATTGCAGCCAGCCCGGCTGTCGTGATCGTCATAAGCCCAATCAGGGCAATGGCAACCGGCTTACTACGCAGAGATCTCAGCATGGCTTCCTCGCGCGGTTGTTCTTGGTTGATGTCTGATAACTTGCGCTACGAAGCCGAAAAATTAACGGCGCAAATGGGGCATTTCCGTGCCGGTCATTGTTGTTTGGGCGCAACAGCCATGCGTTTTGCGCCCTATAACAGCCCTGATCATTGCAGATCGGAACCGCGAAAGCCCAAGGTTACTGCGACAGATAAGCCCGCGCTGATTTGAGTTTTTGGGCGATATATGCGGTGGCCTGTTTTGGATCGGGCTGACCACAAATCGCCGAGACAACGGCAATACCGTTCGCACCGCTTTCAAGTGCCGGCAAGGCGTGTTCACCCTTAAGCCCGCCAATCGCAACCGATGGCAATCCGACCATCCGCACCAGCTTTTCAAGCCCGTCAAATCCGATTGCCGGTTTATGGTCGGGCTTGGTCGCGGTGGCAAATATCGGGCCGATGCCGACATAATCGACAATCGTGCGGTCCACCTTTTGCGCGACATCTTCGCTTTCAATCGACAGGCCGATGATCTTGTCCGGGCCAAGGCGGTCGCGGGCAATCTGCGAAGGCAGATCATCCTGACCGACATGCAGGCCATGTGCGCCAATGGCAATGGCGGCATCAATGTCGTCATTCACGATCAGTGGCACGTTTGTGCCTTCCATCGCCTTCATCAATTCCCGACCAACGCGAATGAGGCCCTCGGTCCCGGCCTTTTTATCGCGCAGCTGAATGAGGGTGGCACCGCCTGCAATCGCGGCCATCGTGGTTTCCACCATCGAATGGTCGCGACACAGATCGGGATCAAGCACGAGATAAAGCGACAGATCAAACGACTTCATAGAACATTGATCCGAAGGTTCTTGGCATAAGTCGTGGCATCAAGGCGATGCAGGCCATCGATAAAGGCTGTCATGAAGGATGCCGGGCCGTTTGCCGTATTGGCGGCGATTTCGCCCGCCACGGCAAAATTGCCAAGGGCGGCAACGGTGGCTTCAAACGCCTGATCCGGTGCAACCGCAAGATAGCCGCCAACAAGCGCCGTCAGCGAACAGCCTGTGGCGGTGACTTTCGGCATCAGGTCCGATCCACCGGCAATGCGCACGGATCGTTTGCCATCGGTGACAAAATCAACCTCGCCTGTAACGGCAACAATGGCACCTTGTGCGATGGCAAGGCCGCGTGCGGCCTCTTCGGCCTGTTCGACCGGATCGCCGCTATCAACACCCTGACCGGCACTTTGACCGCCACCAAGCGCAATGATTTCCGATGCGTTGCCGCGAATGACGGTGGGTTTGAATTTCAAAAGCGCTGCCACGGCATCGCGGCGATACCCGGTGGCAAAATGCGCCACTGGATCAAGCACCCAAGGTTTGCCCGCAGCATTGGCCGACTTGGCCGCGGCAATCATGCCTTCGACCCAGTTGGGCGAAAGGGTGCCGATATTGACCGTCAGCGCACCGGCAATCGCGGCAAATTCACCGGATTCTTCTGGTGTGTGAACCATCGCTGGTGAGGCGCCAGCGGCCAGTAAAACATTGGCGGCATAGTTCATCGCAACATAGTTGGTGATGCACTGGACCAACGGATTGGTCGCACGCATGCGTTCAAAAAGATCAGTCGCGGTCCGGGAAATTTCGGTCGTCATGTCGAGGCTCCAATGCAGAAACTTTGCGTATGGAGACCCAGTTCGAAGTCGGAATGATGGAGAACGTCGTAATCCGCGTTCGCACCGTCCCTACGCCAGTATGAACTGGATCAGGTTCAAAGGGTCACTGCGCGGCAGTTTCTCAGCCCCCTTGTCGGGGCTCCCCTTGGTGAGTGCTCAACATGGGTTTTAAACTGTCTTCTGTCAATTCATCCGATCGGCATGATTGGGCAAAAGAAAAACGGCGGAATGGTATATGCCATCCCGCCGTTTCGAAGCCTTTTTGCGATAGGTTACTTGCGACGTTCCATCGCGGCCTTGAGTGCGGCAGCCATCGCACCGCCATCGCCGCCAGCGTTACCACCGGCATTGCCACGACCTTGGCCGCCCTGATGGCGCGGGCCTGATGAATGCTGCGGACGGTTGCCGCGCGGTGCATCGCCGTGATTTTCGGCACGCTTTTCACGCGTGGCTTCGTAATCCGGTGCGGATTTCATCGAAAGGCCGATACGTTTGCGCGGTGCGTCGACTTCCATCACGGTAACGGAAACGATTTGACCGGCCTTGACCACCTGACGGGGATCTTCGACGAACTTGTCAGCAAGCTGGGAAATATGAACCAGGCCATCCTGATGCACGCCGATATCAACGAACGCCCCAAAGTTGGTGACGTTGGTGACCGTGCCTTCAAGCTTCATGCCGGTGCGCAGATCCTTGATCTCATTCACACCTTCGGTGAATTTGGCGGTCTTGAATTCCGGGCGCGGGTCACGGCCGGGCTTATCGAGCTCGGCGATGATGTCGCGGATGGTCGGGACACCAAATGTGTCATCGGCGAAATCTTCGGGGCGGAGTGTCTTGATAAAGGCCGAATCGCCGATCAGTTCTGCCAACGGCTTGGCGGCCTTGGCGCTGATTTTTTCGACCAGCGGATAGGCTTCCGGGTGCACGGCCGATGCATCAAGAGGATTGTTGGCACCGCGAATACGCAAGAAGCCCGCGCATTGCTCGAACGCCTTTGGTCCAAGACGCTCGACCTTTTTAAGATCCGCACGGGACTGGAACGCCCCGTTGGAGTCGCGATACCCAACGATATTGCGCGCCAGCGTCTCGGTCAGGCCTGCCACACGGGTCAAAAGCGGGATGGAGGCGGTGTTAAGGTCAACCCCAACACCGTTCACGCAATCCTCAACCACGGCATCAAGCGACCGGGCCAGTTTGGTTTCCGATACATCATGCTGGTACTGTCCGACACCGATGGATTTCGGTTCGATCTTCACCAGTTCTGCCAGCGGGTCTTGCAGGCGGCGCGCAATTGATGCCGCCCCACGGAGCGACACATCAAGATCGGGGAATTCTTCGGCTGCGAACTGCGATGCGGAATAAACAGACGCACCGGCTTCGTTGACGATCACCTTGGTCGCCTTAAGCGCCGGGAAGCGTTTAAGCATCTGACCGGCAAGTTCGTCGGTTTCACGTGAAAACGTCCCGTTGCCAATCGCGATCAGTTCGATCTGATGGCGGGCCGCAAGCGCGGCCATGGTGTTGATCGCGCCTTCGACGTCATTGCGCGGCTGGAAGGGATAAACCGTTGCGGTATCGACCAGCTTTCCGGTGGCATCAACCACCGCGACCTTGACCCCGGTACGTACACCCGGATCAAGACCCATGGTCGCTTTTTGCCCCGCAGGGGCCGCCAGCAACAGGTCTTTCAGGTTGTCGGCAAAGACCTTGATCGCACCTTCCTCGGCGGAGTCACGAAGGGTGCCAAACAGATCAAGCTCAATCGACAAAGACAGTTTGACGCGCCAGGTCCAGCGCACGGTATCCATCAGCCATTTATCCGCTGCCCGTCCCTTGTCGGCAATACCGACATGGGCGGCAATCATCACCTCGGCCCGACCCGGCTGGCTGCGCGGACGGTCTTCGTCTTCTTTGCCAAGGGTCAGTTTAAGCTGAAGGATATCCTCGTTGCGACCCCGGAAAAGGGCCAGCGCACGGTGTGAGGGGCAGGTTTTGATTTTTTCGGAATGCTCGAAATAGTCCGAGAACTTGGCACCTTCTGCCTGTTTGCCCTCGATCACCGATGCGGTGATTTCACCTTCATTCCACAAGTGGTCACGCAGCTTGGCGACAAGGTCGGCATCTTCGGCAAAGCGTTCCATCAGGATCTGGCGCGCACCATCAAGGGCAGCCTTGGTGTCCTCAACGCCTTTTTCGGCATCAACGAATTTGGCGGCTTCGGTTTCCGGATCAAGCGTCGGGTCGTTAAACAGGCTATCGGCCAGCGGCTCCAACCCAGCTTCGCGGGCAATCTGGGCCTTGGTGCGGCGCTTTTTCTTGTAAGGCAGGTAAAGATCTTCAAGGCGAGTCTTGGTGTCTGCCTCGTTGATTGCGGCCTCAAGTTCCGGCGTCAGCTTTTCCTGTTCGCGGATGCTCTCAAGCACGGATGCGCGGCGTTCTTCAAGCTCGGTCAGATAGCGCAGGCGTTCTTCCAGCGTACGAAGTTGGGTGTCATCAAGCCCGCCGGTTTTTTCTTTACGGTAACGGGCGATGAACGGAACGGTGGAGCCTTCATTAAGCATCTCGATGGTGGCAATGACCTGTTCCGGACGGACCGAAAGTTCTTCGGCGATACGCTGGGGAATTGGACGCATGGTTTCTCCTTGTTTTGCTCGTACGCTTGGAATAGCGGCTTTGGGCGCGCCGGGAAAGAGTCTGTTTTTCCCAAATTTTTGTCCGCATCCACTGTTTGATTCCAAAGGCCTGAAATCATGTGGGTTTGCGCATGTCGTACTGATCAGCTTGAAGCTTGCCGATTTTGCATCGGGGCGCTATTCCTGTGCTTTGCACTAACGCCAAAAATAAGGTGAACAGTTAATGTCGGGCACCGAGAACTACAAAAACGTATATGACGATGATTTCTTCGCCTATACATCAGGGATCTCATGGAAATCAGCACAAAAGGTTGTTCCGGTTTTCAGAGAACTTCTGCCGTTTTGTAAAAGTGTTGCCGATTTTGGCTGTGCTGAGGGCGTTTGGCTGAAATGCTGGTTACTAAATGGTGTTGAAGATGTTGTCGGTGTTGATGGTGATTACGTCAATACTGAGGCTCTTCACATTTCCAAAGAGGCGTTTTTTGCACGCAATCTGGATGAAGCAGTTGATCTTGGGCGCCGTTTCGATGTGGCGTGCAGTCTGGAGGTTGCTGAGCATCTCAGCCCTGAGAGCTCTCGCCAATTCGTGCAATCCCTGACCCGCCACTCCGATGTTGTGATTTTCTCGGCCGCTCCCCCTGGGCAGGGAGGGGAATTTCATATGAACGAGCGGGAGTATGACGAGTGGCGCTCGTTCTTCCGTGACGAAGGCTATGAAGCATATGATTGTATCCGCCCGAAATTGAAGGGCTTTCACGATGTTTCATTTTGGTATCGCTACAACATCGTTCTATATGTGAAGCAGACAGTTGCTAACAAATTGCCGGAAGCCATCAAGGCAACCAAGGTCGATGCGAATGCTAAAATTCCGGATATTGCACCTCCGATCTTCAAGCTCCGGAAGTCTATCGTGAAATTGCTTCCGTATGGTGTGCAGAACAGACTGGCTGCACTAAACTCCAAACTCAGAAGCATTGCAGGATAAGGAAAGATGGCTGGAAAATTCCGCGAAACCGTCATCCACGAAGTTCCCAAGGAAAAGGCAGAGCCGCAGCCCGAAACAAATACGGCATCTGACGAGATTGCGGGGGCAGAAGCCGCTCCACAACTTTCTCAGGACGCGATCAATGCGCTTGCCGAAGCCAAGGCCGCCAACGAAGCTGCCGCCAAGGCCCGCGAGATTGGTGGTCCCAAGGGCCCTGAGCCGACCCGTTTTGGCGATTGGGAAAACAAGGGCCGCTGCATCGATTTCTGATCTGAGCGCGCTTAAAGCAGATACGAAAAAGGCCGGAGCATTGTGCCCCGGCCTTTTTTGTTTTTGCGATCAGCAAGGCAGCGCGTTACGCGCTGCGGATGGCCTTGATGTTGTTGGCATATTCAGACGGGCCACCCTTGAAGGTGGCGGAACCAGCCACCAGGACGTTCGCACCGGCTTTGATTACCTGTGGGGCGATTTCCGGGTTTACGCCACCATCGACTTCAAGGTCGATATCACGGCCGGTGGCATCAATCATCTTGCGGATGCGTTTGATTTTCTCAAGCTGGCTCGGGATGAATTTCTGGCCACCAAAGCCCGGGTTCACGGTCATGACCAGAACCAGATCAACCATGTCCATGACATACTCAATGACACTTTCCGGGGTCGACGGGTTGAGCGAGACACCGGCTTTCTTGCCCAGTGACTTGATCAACTGAAGCGAGCGATGCAGGTGCGGGCCGGCCTCGGCGTGGATGGTGATGATGTCAGAACCGGCATTGGCAAATGCCTCGATATAAGGATCGACCGGCGCGATCATCAGATGCACGTCAAAGACCTTGTCGCTGTGCGGGCGCAGAGCCTTGACCACGTCCGGGCCAATTGTGATGTTCGGTACATAGTGGCCATCCATCACATCGATATGGATATAGTCAGCACCGGCTTCGTCAACAGCGCGGACGTCAACGCCAAGCTGGGCGAAATCAGCCGAAAGGATCGAAGGTGCGATTTTAATATTTGACGTGGTCATGCGTCACAGGTCCTGAAGCGATATGGGATACGGGAAATTCGGGCTTCTCATACCCCAGATTACCCCACATGTCACCCGAATGGGACTCATGGCAGCTCTGTGTGCGCCAAACCCGAGTCTTCTGTCCGGAAATCAGGATTTTTTGACAAGTCGCGCACAGAAAAAGCCATCCATGCCGCCAAAATCGGCCATGTGAATGGGCAGAATGCGCAATTCACCCGCATCGTTGATTGCCTCATCCCAGCCACCCAGTTCGTCGGCGGTGATGGCTTTGCGTTCATAGTTCGGATGATCCGCCAGGAACGATTTGACCTGATATTCACCTTCTTCGGGTTGCAGCGAACAGGTGCAATAGATCAGCTCGCCACCGACATTCAAAAGCTTGTCCGCCTGATTAAGCAGCTTGGTCTGAATCGGCAGAAGCGATTGCATCAGCTTGTCATTCTGACGCAGCAGAATGTCCGGATGGCGGCGAATGGTGCCTGTGGCTGAACAGGGTGCGTCCAAAAGAACCGCATCGGCGCGCGGCGTATCAGGCGCAAGATCGGTGGCATCGCCGGTTACGACAGCCGCACCAAGCGATACACGCTCTAGGTTTTCAAACACGCGTTTCAGGCGACCTTCGGATTTATCGACCGCAATTGCACTCGCACCAAGGGATGCAAGCTGCATGGTCTTGCCACCCGGTGCCGCGCACAGGTCATAGATGGTTTTGTCCTTGTAAGCCGAAAACAGCGTTGCCGGAATGGCTGCTGCTGCGTCCTGCACCCACCAGTCGCCATCCTTGTAACCCGGAAGATCACGGATACGGCGACCCGGTTCAAGTCGCACCGATCCGGTCGGCAGGACAATGCCATCCATCTTTTCGGCCCACTCGGCGGTCTGGCTGCGATCCTTGATCGACAGATCCAGCATCGCGTGGCCAAGGCTTGCTTCGGCAATGCCTTGGGCGATCTCGGCGCCATAGGCCTTTTTCCAGGATCCGCGCAGCCATGCCGGGATGTTGAGCTGCCAGTCCTCAACGCCTTCCGGCCATTCAAAGCCATCACGCTGCAAGCCACGCAGAATGGCATTGATCAGTTTGGTGTATTTATGCAAACCCGCATCACGCGCCAGATTGACCGTACTGTCGACCGCACCGTAGTCAGGCGTATCCATAAAGAACAGCTGCGCTACACCAAGCCGCAGGATGTTGGTCAAGCGTGCTGCGACCCGGTCCTGTGGTGGTTGATAACGCGGGGCAAGTACGGCATCAATTTCGCCCAGATGGCGCAGCGTGGTGCCAAGCAATTGACGCAGGAAATTGCGATCAAGCGACGGCAGGCCATAGCCATGCTTTGACAGAAGTTCGTCCAACGTCACTTCACCGCCGCGCAATTCCTGCAGGGTTTTAAGCGCAAGCATACGCGGATCGGGTGCCTCAACCGCCTGTTTGCGGGGGGCATTGCGCTGGGATGGACGGGAACGACGTTCTGCCAAAGGGATATCTCCGGTTTTAGTTTATGTGCTGTAGTTAAGCGCAGCATGGCAAACTGTAAAGCATCAACCATGGTTTTGCGTGGCATGGCTGCTCTGTGCGGCTGTGTCGGGAATGGTGGCAGGATGGTGCGGGGCAGGGTGAAAAGCCTTGCGATAGGGAATGGGTCCGGCTAATCCAGACGGATCAATCTGATGGGGACAGGGACAAGGGCGATCCAACGATGACTTTTGCCGGACTTGCGACCTTTGCAAGCATCTTTCTGATCGGCTCGATGTTGCTGACGTGGGTGGTTCTGAACTATCTGCGGCGCAAGGCGATCCTTGATATGCCAAATCACCGTTCCAGTCACGCTGTACCGACCCCGCGTGGCGGCGGGCTTGCGGTGACGCCGCTTTTGATTGTGCTGGTTGCGGTCGTTTTTGCCTTTACCGGTGTTTCGGCTATTGGTGAATGGCTGATGCTGGGGGCCTGTGCCGGGCTCGCGTTGCTCAGTTGGCTTGATGATCGTCATGACCTCTCCGCGGCCAAGCGTTTTGCTGTGCAATTTATTGCGGTGATCATTGGCATATTGGCCCTTGATAAGCCGGTTCTGGGTGGACTGGTGCCGATCTGGCTGGATCACGTGTTGGTGGTGTTGGCTTGGGTGTGGTTCATTAATCTGTTCAATTTCATGGACGGGATTGACGGGATTACCGGGGTCGAGGCCGGGTCAATCGGCCTTGGGATTTTTGTGCTCGCGCTTTTTGTGCCGTTGCCGCAATTCATCGGGCTTGGCTATATCGGGCTTGGCATTCTTGCGATCATGATCGGGTTCCTGATCTGGAACTGGCATCCGGCGAAGCTGTTTCTCGGAGATGTCGGATCAATCCCGCTTGGCTTTATTCTGGGATGGCTGTTGTTAAAGGTCGCCTCCGAAGGGGCATGGGCCATCGCACTGATCTTGCCATCCTATTATCTGTTTGATGCAACATTTACCCTGATCAAACGCGCCTTGCGGCGCGAGAAAATCTGGCAAGCGCATCGCGAACATTTCTATCAGAAAGCCACCCAGCGTGGGTTTTCGCATGCCCGGGTGTCGATCATGATCCTTGCCAGCAACCTTATTCTGATTGCTGTTTGCTTTGCCCAAAGTGATACGCCGGACTGGATGCGGGTGATTGCAGCACTGATCGTTGTGTTGGGGCTTGTCGGTATGATGGTGAGAATGCCGGTTCGCGAAACACCCGGCACCTGATCGATCAGACTATTACGTGCATTGCTTGACTTGATGTGAGCAGAGCGCGAAAAGAAACCCTTATCCGTCTGTCGCCAAGCGGGTATATCCTTATAAAAACAGAAATCTGCCGGTAAGGGACCGCATGCTGCGATTATTTCAGCGAAGCCATATTGCCTTTGTCCATGACATCATCATGGCGGCACTTTCCTTCCCGTTGGCGCTCTATCTTCGGGTGGGGGACGGTGTGGTCTACTATGCGACGCAAAATATTCTGTTTTCGTCTGGCATTTTCACGCTGATCGCAGCCGTGTCCTTCTGGTATTTCGGTCTGTATCGTGGCATTTGGCGCTATGCATCGCTCAACGATGTGATCCGTATTGCCAAGGCCGTATCGGTTGCTGTCGCGGTTCTTTTTATTGTTCTGTTTCTGACCACACGTCTGGACTGGATGCCACGTTCGGCGCCAATCATTCAGTGGTTCCTTCTGATGGCCTTGCTTGGCGGGGCACGCCTGACCTATCGGATTACCAAGGACAAATCGACCGCACGCGCACTGGTGCGTCAGGGAACAGCACGTGTTTCGGTCTTGTTGATCGGCGCGGGCGATGAGGCAGAAGCCTTCATCCGTGAAACCGAACGATCTGCTAATACTCCGTTCAAGGTCATTGGTATCGTTTCGCTGACTCAGGGCCGGGTTGGTCGCAACATGCATGGTGTTGACGTTCTGGCGACTGTCGATCAGCTTGAAGATGTCATTCAGAAATTACAAAAGGGCAGGCATGGCTTGCCGCGCCGATTGGTGCTGAGTGGTGATGCACTGCGTCATGAAGACAATGCCAAGTGGGTCGAGATTGCTGATCGCTATGGCATGACCCTGGCCCGTTTGCCCAAGCTGGGCGATCTGCGTGAAGGCTTGGCCGATCCGCTGCAAATCCGCCCGGTGGCGATTGAAGATTTGCTCGGTCGCCCGCAGGCGCGACTGGATCGCGATCGTGTGCGAGAAATGATTGCTGGTAAGCGGGTATTGGTGACTGGTGCCGGCGGATCAATTGGTTCGGAACTGGTGCGTCAGATCGCATCTTATGGCCCGGACAGCCTGACCTTATTGGATGCCGGGGAATTCCAGCTTTACGCCATCGATATGGAAATGGCGGAAAAATATCCGGATTTGCCGCGTGAGAGCATCCTAGGGGATGTCCGCGATCAAACCCGCATCGGTCAGGTTTTTGATCTCTACAAGCCCGAAATAGTGTTCCATGCGGCGGCTTACAAGCATGTGCCGCTGGTCGAACACAACCCCAATGAAGGCATTCTGACCAACACGCTGGGCACGCGTAATGTGGCTGAGGCCTGTCGTGCCGCCGGTGTGGGCACAATGGTTCTGATTTCAACCGACAAGGCGGTGAACCCCGCCAATGTCATGGGCGCATCAAAGCGGCTGGCGGAATGTTATTGTCAGGCGCTGGAGACCCTGCCGCTTGATCAGCGCGGGTCGACCCGGTTTGTCACCGTGCGCTTTGGCAACGTTCTGGGTTCTACCGGGTCTGTGGTGCCCCTGTTCAAGCGCCAGCTTGAGGCGGGTGGGCCGCTGACTGTCACGCATGAAGGCATCACCCGATACTTCATGACCATTGCCGAGGCGGTGGAACTTGTTTTGCAATCAGCTGAACTTGGGCGCCACGGGGTGACCGAGGGCGGGAAGATCTTCGTCCTTGATATGGGCCGCCCGGTCAAAATCATCGATCTGGCGCGACAGATGATCCTGCTGTCTGGCTTACAGCCGGACAAGGACGTGGAAATCAAGGTCACCGGTTTGCGCCCGGGTGAGAAGCTTTATGAAGAGCTTTTCCACGATTCCGAACCGCCTGTCCAGACCGAGACCGATGGGGTGCTTTTGGCTGCCCCGCGTGTGGTGGATTATGGCCTGATCAAGCAGGTCTTTGATGCTTTGGAAGACAGTGCCACCAACCGCAACACTTCCAAAACGCTGGAGCTGATCAGCCAATTGGTGCCGGAATTCCAGCCGCCCGAGATCGGTGTGAAGTCGATCTTTGCAGGTAGCAACGGCAGTGAAACCGAGGCAGCCTCTTAAAAGCTGCTTCTCACTGCATTTCCAATTGTTGTTTCAATGATCTGCACGTTCATTCTTTGATGGAATGAATTCGTGCCAAATTGTCGTTTGTCATGCCCGAAACCGGATCATATTTTGCCATCCTGATGATGAATGGGAATGATTTTGCCGAGTAAGGCCATTCCACAGGTTCAATGTGATTCCGTCTTTTGGAGGCCCCATGTCGACAGACGCCTTTGTCCATCCCGATGAAATCCGTTCGATGTTTTCAAGCGCGATGTCCGACATGTATCGCAGTGAAGTGCCACAATACGGCACCCTGATGGAGCTGGTTTACGAGATCAATCAGAACAAACTGGAAGCCAATCCCAAACTTGCCGACAGCCTTGAATATAATGGCGAGCTTGAGCGTATCGACCTTGAACGCCACGGCGCGATCCGGCTCGGCAAACCAGAAGAGCTTTTTAATATGCGCCGCCTGTTTGCGGTCATGGGCATGCATCCGGTGGGCTATTATGATCTGTCTGTTGCCGGTGTGCCGGTACATTCAACGGCCTTCCGCCCGATAGACGAGGAAGCGCTTAAACGCAATCCGTTCCGTGTCTTTACCTCGCTCCTGCGTCTTGAATTGATCGAGGACGAGGATTTGCGTCATCAAGCCGAAAGCATCCTTGCCAAGCGCAACATCTTTACCGCGGATGCCACTAAGCTGATTTATCTGGCAGAGAAAAACGGCGGCCTGACCCGTATACAGGCCGAACAGTTCGTTGCCGAGGCACTGGAAACTTTCCGTTGGCATAGCGATGCGACCGTCACGCTTGAAACCTACCAGAAGCTTCATGACGCCCATCGCCTGATTGCCGATGTGGTCTGCTTCAAGGGGCCGCATATCAATCACCTGACGCCGCGCACCCTGGATATCGATGCGGTGCAGCAAGACATGCCCAAACGCGGCATCACGCCAAAGGCAATTGTCGAAGGCCCGCCCGCGCGGTCTTGCCCGATCTTGCTGCGCCAGACCAGCTTCAAGGCGCTTGAAGAACGGGTGAACTTTATCGGTGATCGTCATGATGAAACGGTTGGCACCCATACCGCCCGCTTTGGCGAGATCGAGCAGCGCGGGATTGCCCTGACCGCCGAGGGTCGCAAGCTTTATGACACGCTCTTGGCCGCGACCCGTCATGCGGTGCAGATCAATGCCGGTGGATCCAACGCACGTGATTACGAAACAGAACTGGCAGAGCGTTTCCGCGCTTTCCCGGATGATTATGAGACCTTGCGCGTCGAAAAGCTGGCCTTCTTCCGCTATAGCCCGACCAAGGCTGGTCTGAATGCGGCCAAGAAAGGCGATCTTGATCCGGTAACTGCGATCAATGAACTGGTCGATCAGGGCTATCTGCGCGCCGATCCGATCATCTACGAGGACTTCCTGCCGGTCAGTGCTGCAGGGATTTTCCAATCGAATCTTGGTAGTGACGAGCAGAAAAACTATTCAGAACAATCCAACCAGGACGTGTTCGAACAATGCCTTGGTGCGCCGGTTCGTGACGAACTTGCACTTTATGCCGGGCTCGAGCAGGCCTCACTTAATGAGGCGCTCAAAACACTGGGTGTGCGTAAAAACGTTGCCTGATCCGACACTTGGTAAAACCGGAACGGGGTGGCAGCGATGCCGCCCCGTTTTTTGCTGGGCGATAAGGTTTGCTGGCCTGATTGTTAAAACCCGCCATGCAAGAATTCGGGGTCCACATTTTGCGTCGCACATGCTAAAGCTCCGCGCGAAACATGGTTCGGACTCATTGATCATGTGTCGGCCCGGATCGGATGCATTGTTGTCCGGTCCCGTTCGAAGGCCGGTTTGCCCGCACACTGTCATTTCGCATGCACGAGCAGCCATGCGAATTCCTGATTTTGTGGGCCGATATATCATCAATGGGTCCGCAACCTTCATCACATTGATGCATGAAAGCGAACCCAATGACTGCTCGTATTGCGCGCGCGCTTATTTCCGTTTCCGACAAGACCGGTCTGGTCGAATTTGCCAAATCCCTCCACGCACAGGGTGTTGAAATCCTGTCAACCGGTGGCTCTGCCAAGGCGATTGAAGCCGCTGGCGTACCGGTCAAGGAAGTTGCCGATCACACCGGTTTTCCCGAAATCATGGACGGTCGTGTCAAGACTCTTCATCCGAAGATTCACGGCGGCCTTCTGGGTCGCCGTTCTCTTTCCAGCCATATGCAGGCAATGGAAGATAACGACATTTCCCCGATCGATCTGGTCTGTGTGAACCTTTATCCGTTCGAAGAAACCGTTGCCAAGGGTGCCGATTTCGACACCTGCATCGAAAACATCGATATCGGTGGCCCAAGCATGATCCGCTCTGCGGCCAAGAACCACGAGTCCGTGACTGTGGTTGTTGATCCGTTCGATTATGACCGCGTCGTTGCCGAGATGAATGATAATGGTGGTGCCACCACGGCTGAAACCCGCCGCGTTCTCGCCGCCAAGGCGTTCGCCCGCACCGGTGCTTATGACTCGGCAATTTCCAGCTGGTTTGCTGGTGAACTTGGTGAAACCTTCCCGCAGCGCCTGAATGTTTCTGCCGAACTGAAACAGACGCTGCGTTACGGTGAAAACCCGCATCAGCAGGCTGCGTTCTATACCAACGGCAAAAACCGCCCGGGTGTAGCAACCGCAACCCAGCTTCAGGGCAAGGAACTGTCGTTTAACAACCTGAACGACACCGACGCCGCGTTCGAACTGGTATCCGAGTTCGATGAAAAGCCGGCTGTTGCGATCATCAAGCATGCCAACCCGTGCGGCGTTGCCGAGGGTGACAGCCTTATTGATGCCTATCACAAGGCACTGTCCTGTGATCCGGTATCGGCATTTGGCGGCATCATTGCGGTCAACCGTACCCTTGATAAACAGACGGCCGAAGAAATCGCCAAACTGTTTGCCGAAGTCGTGATTTGCCCGGATGCCGATGACGCGGCGAAGGAAGTTCTGGCAGCGAAGAAAAACCTGCGTCTTCTGGTCACCGGTGGCATGGCCGATCCGGAAGGTGAAGACATGACCCTGCGTTCGCTGGCAGGCGGTTACCTGCTTCAGAACCGCGATGCGGGTCGTGTGAAACGCGAAGAGCTTAAGGTCGTGACCAAGCGCAAGCCGTCCGAGGCAGAGCTTGATGACCTTCTGTTTGCCTTCCGCGTTGGCAAGCACGTCAAATCAAACGCCATTGTCTATGTCAAAGACGGCAAGACCGTCGGTATCGGTGCCGGTCAGATGAGCCGTGTCGACAGCTCGCGCATTGCCGCGTGGAAAGCCGAAGAAGCTGGCAAGAATGCCGGTGAGAGCGATCTGCGCACACAGGGATCAGTGGTATCGTCGGACGCGTTCTTCCCGTTTGCCGATGGCCTTCTGGCCGCGGTCAAGGCGGGTGCGACCGCAGTGATCCAGCCAGGTGGTTCTATGCGTGACGAAGAAGTCATCGCCGCAGCCGATGAAAATGACATTGCCATGGTCTTTACCGGCATGCGTCATTTCCGCCACTAGGCGCTTTGGACTCTAAAAGCAAAACCCCGCAAGGCTGCCTTGCGGGGTTTTGTGTTGATTGCATCAGAACGAAACATCAGCCTCGGACGGTTGCCTTGCCATCTTTGGCGCCATCCGAATCTGTATCCTGATCAATAACGACGCCAGTCTGGGTAATCGCAGACGGTTTTGCAGTTTCCGCTTCTGCGTTTTTCTTGGCGGCGTCATCCTGATGAACACGAAGCGGTGCGCGCCAGTCGACACTGCCAAATGAATGACAGGACGGGCAGGAAACAACCCAGCGGTCAGTTTCGGCCCCGCAGGCCCCGCAACGCCAATCCGGGTCCGGGTTGGCATGGCTTGCCTTGATCAGCAATTCACGGGCCTTCGCGCCATCCTGATTTTCACGCAGTTCAAGATCGGCCAACAGCCGGTAATGCCGGGCTTCGGCCTTGGTTGCCATGGCCTTTTCAAGGTTGCCGCGCGCAATCCCCCAAAGATCGGCTTCAAGCGCTGCTTCGGCCAGAACGATCTGGCTTTCGACATGACCGGGGTTGGTCGCGACGAGTTTTTCGACCGCTTTGACTTTTGCCAACGGATCGCCGGTCAGCGTTTCGCGGAAAATCGCACCTAGTGCTGCCGACGGGGCTGTGCGCCAGCTTTGCATCACAACGTCGCGTGCCTTGCTATCCTGTTTCAGATCACGATAGAGCCCGGCCAGAAGCACAGCCGCACCGGTAAAATCGGGTGCAGAATTCAGCGCCTTGCGCAAAAGCTTGGTGGCTTCTGCATTTTCGCCCTCGGCAATCGCGTCTTCTGCCTTGGCCGTGATCAAAAGCGCACGGCGATGGATCAGTTCGGTTTCACTAAAGACGGCGGCCTTTTCTGCATCGACCAACAGGCTAAGCGCCCGGTCCCAGCGTCTTGAGGTCAGCAGCAAGTCAAACAGTGTCACGATGACCGCCGGATTGCGTGGACGCAGACGGTGTGCCCGTTCGGCATAATCAAGGGCGGCTTCGCGGTCATTAGACTTCAACGCCAATTGTAAAAGGCCGCGCAGGCCAAAGAATGCGGAGTCGGGTTTTTCCAGCATGGCTTCGAACTGGCGC
This sequence comes from Thalassospira sp. A40-3, assembly GCF_015871485.1. Taxonomy (NCBI): domain Bacteria; kingdom Pseudomonadati; phylum Pseudomonadota; class Alphaproteobacteria; order Rhodospirillales; family Thalassospiraceae; genus Thalassospira; species Thalassospira sp. A40-3. The sequence continues at coordinate 3,969,329 of NZ_CP065428.1, read as the reverse complement.
TTGGCGGCGTCATTATTGCCGTCCAATTCTGCCGCCTGCGCTGTCAAAAGCCGGGTCAAGGTATCGTCTTCAAGATACCGGTCGACCGCACGCGTATGTTTCAGCGCCTGGCGCACATCGCCTGACGCCAGTTCCAGCAATCCCATGGTCAGGGCTTGCTGACCTTTCTTGCGGCGGCGGCTGCCCAGCAGGCGGCCAAGCCAGCCCGGGGAATTGGCAATGATTGTCCAGCCGCGCCACAGCAGGACGAGCACAGCGGTTAGCGCCAAGAGGCCCAAGGCGACCATGCCAATCGATCCGTCAAAGCGATATCCCAGCCAGACAATCGTCATGCGGCCCGGATTATCGGCAAACCAGACGGTGCAGAAAACCAGTGCTGCTGTAATCAGGATAAAGATCAGAAGGCGGATCATTGACTGCCCTCCGAACTGGTACTGGTCAGAATGGTAATCGCGTGTGAACTCAGCGTCGCAATTGCCTGGTTAAGGGTCTGACGGTTTTCGGCAGCCTCAAGCCAATCACTTACCGCGGCTGCGGCGTGATCGCCTTCTATACCCTGAAGGGCGGCAACGGCGGCATCAAGATCATCCTGCGCCAACGCGTTTTCCGCCAGAACCAGACGGCCTTCAAGCGACTCTTCGCCTGCGGCATCAACACGCCGGATCGGGACCAGCTTTTTGATGTTCGCCCAAGTCGCATCAAGGACACTGCCCGAATGATCATCCGTGGCAGCAGCAACTGCTTCCTGTGCCATCACCGGGAAAGACTGACGCAGTTTTTCAAGGGTCGGTGCACCTTGATCTGCCAATGGTTTCAGGGTTGCGATCTGTTCTGCAATAACTTCGTCATCGCCTGCACTGCGTTCAAGCTGGTTCAGCGCAATGACAAACGGCCCGCCACGCTGAAGGGCATCACGCAGAATGGTAACAGCCATGGCAATGGCCTGACCGCGGCTTTCAACCCGCAGACCGCTGGTCGCGCGGATTTCTTCCTCCATGGTCGACAGGCGGGCAGACAGCTCGCGCATTTCATTGGCGACACCAGCCAGTTCGCTCTCGACCCGTGCCAGTTCCTCAATCGGGGCAGTACGGGTTTCGATCTCTGCCATGCGGCGTGCAACCGTGTTGTTCAGTGTATCGCCACGTTCATTGTTCAGACGTTCGCGAAGGGCATCAATCGTGCCTTCCAAACGCGAAAGGCGTTCGGTCAGGTCTGGGTCGATGACAACGGATCCATCCGGGATGGGGTTGGAGTTCGCGGTCGAGGCGCTTTCATCCGTAACAGTCGGAAGCATCCCCTCGGTCGCCAACACGCCGTCATCCTTTTCGGCCATGGCGGCATCTTCGTTGGGGGCCGGAGGCGTTGTACCATCAGATGAACCATTGTCTGACGGGGTGTTGGTGACTGTAATCTCGCTGCCATTGGTCGCATCCGGGCCGTAGCCCTCAGGTGCGATTTCGGCAAGAATATCGCTTGGTACATACTGGGTCAGAACCGGTTCTGCATCGCGCCACCAGATTGCGCGTGTCAGCCAGCCTGCTGCCAGGGCACCGACGATAATGATCACAAACAAAAACAGCGCTTTGCCGCCACCGCTTTTCTGTTTTGCGGGCGCACTCGATTTCGCTGAAGATGTCTTTTTATCGTCACCGGCTTTGGTGTCGGATTTTGACGTGCCGGTTGCTGCGGTAGTTGTGCTGCTTGCGGTTTTGTCCGCAGGGCTGCCGTCCTTTTTCGCAGTGGTGTCACCAGATTTGACCGTGCCTGAGTTTGGCACGCTGGATTTGGCAGTTGTGCCGGTATCGGCCGCTTTGGCCGACGATTTCGCATTGCCTTTGCTATCTACGGAAATGGTGTCGGACGACTCTTTGGTGTCGGCCGATTTTGCGGAAGCATTGGTTTTTGGCGTTTCTGGTGTTTTCACGATCAGACCATTGCAGTTTGCGGTTATTCCCAAGACGGCGTCAGGCGCAGGAAGCCATTACGACAGGGACCCTAGCTCGGAAAGAAGGTATTCTTGTGTCGGTTGTGATGCAACGCGTGTTCTATACCATGTAAGATCGGATATCTTCGATTGCACCGCCGGACTTAGGCAAATCGCGCTTGTTCCGGACAAGTCTCTTTCCAGCTTATAGCTGCGGACCAGCTTAACAAAGGTTTCCGCAGTGCGGGGAGAGAAAAATAAAACAGCTTCAATATGATGATTACGAAGCGCCTCTAAAACGTCTTCTGGGAACGACTTGCTTTCTTGTGCTTCATAGACGGTTTGCCGATCGACTTCATATCCATCAGCCAAAAGCATCTGGCCAAGATCACCCGCCGTTTTACGCGCGGCCGGATGGAAAAGTAGTCCATGTGCGGGATCAACTTTTTTGCGAATTAAGGCTGCCAGATCGTTGATGTCACCATTTGCCGAATAAACATCATCAAAGCCAAATATGGCGCACGTTCTGGCTGTCGCGTCGCCAACACAATAGGCCGGAAGCGACCGATCCCCGGTCAGTTTGGCAAATGCCCGGACCCCGTTCGCCGATGTGAAAATCACTGCTTGGTATTTCTTGATATCAAGCGGGCCTGTCGGCACCGGAAAGGTAATATTCAGCATTGGCGCAGACAGGTGACGATAGCCGCGCTTATCAAGTGCTGCCAAAAGGTCGGCAGAGTCGGTATCGGGCCGGGTATTTAGCACCAAGGGTCCCATCTGCGTCCCAGTCTGTTACCAAGATCAGGCGGAAATGAAGTCCGGTCCGCCACGTTGCTTGAGTTCTTCACCGGCATCCGTGCCAGCCGCCATTGCCGTTGCGATATCCGGTTTGGCGATCATGCGTTCGGTATCAAGGCGTTCGCTGCCGTCCGGACGCACAATCGATACACGCAGGCGCAGACCGCCATCATCCTGAAACTCTGCCAGCGCTGCGATCGGGGTGCGGCATGATCCATCAAGTGCCTTAAGCGCTGCACGTTCTGCTGCCACACGAATGGCAGAGGTTTCGCAATGAAGCGCAGCCAGCCATTTTTTGCACTGTGCATCATCTTCGCGGATGGTAATACCAATGGCGCCTTGCGCAACCGCTGGCAACATATCGTCTTCTGAAATCGGGGCTGTGGCGATGTCAGGCTGCCCCAAACGGTTCAGGCCCGCCATTGCCAGAAGTGTGGCATCAACCTGTTCTTCGCTGAGTTTGCGCAAACGGGTTTGCACATTCCCGCGGAATGTCACGACCTTGAGGTCGGGAAATTTATTCAGGATCATGGCCTGCCGACGAAGGCTGGCCGATCCGATCACGGACCCGGCTGGCATTTCGGCAAAGCTTTTATATTTCAGCGAAATAAATGCATCGCGGACATCTTCGCGTGGCAGGATGGTTGGCAGGATCATGCCATCGGGCAGAACAGTTGGCACATCCTTCATGCTGTGAACAGCAAGGTCGATCTCGCCACTCAGAAGGGCATCGTCGATTTCCTTGGTAAACAGTCCCTTGCCGCCGATTTCCGACAAGGCTCGATCAAGGATCTTGTCGCCAGTTGTGGTGATCACGGTGATGGCAATTGCGCCTTCTTCGGCGAGTTCCGGATGGGCATTTGCCAGTTTGTCACGAACCTCGTGGGCCTGTGCCAAAGCCAGGGGCGAACCGCGGGTACCGATGCGAAGTTTTGCTGTATCTGTCATGAGTGAAGTCTTAGTCTTAAAACTGTTTAAAAACAAGGTCTGCGGGCAGCCTATTACCATCGGCAAAAGGCTGAATTTTCGGTTATTGTAATCGCTCGAAACTGGGCTGCATTGATTTAGGTCGCGGTTCAAAATCTTCGCTGCCTTCGTGAAGCGCGATAACTGCATATGGCACTTGCGCTGCACGGGGGTGGAAAGCGCAGGAACTTTCCGCTACATCATCGTCACACCTGTAATAGGATTCCGATTGCCGTCCGTGTCGGCAGAGTTGGTAAAACGGATCAGGATCATGATCGTTCTGGGTATCGAAACAAGCTGTGATGAAACGGCCGCCGCTGTCGTGAACGACAAGCGCGAAATTCTGGCTAACCGTGTGCTGTCTCAGCTTGACGATCATCGACCCTATGGCGGCGTGGTGCCGGAAATTGCCGCACGTGCCCATCTTGAACATCTTGATCGTCTGGTGGCCGAGGCCATGGATGATGCCGGTGTTGATTTTGATGATCTTGATGCCGTTGCCTGCACCGGGGGGCCGGGGCTGATCGGTGGCGTGATGGTCGGTACCATGACGGCCAAGGCGATTGCCTTTGCCGCCCAAAAACCGTTCCTTGCCGTCAATCATCTGGAAGGTCACGCGCTGACTGTGCGTTTGACCGACGACGTCGCATTTCCCTATCTGCTGTTGCTGGTGTCCGGTGGTCATTGTCAGGTCCTGATTGTCGAGGGTGTTGGCAAATACAAGCGCATCGGCACCACCATTGATGACGCGGTCGGCGAGGCGTTTGACAAAACCGCCAAGATGATGGGGCTTGGTTATCCCGGTGGTCCGGCGCTTGAAAAGATTGCCGCCAAGGGTGATCCGAACCGGTTCGGTTTGCCGCGCCCATTACGTGGAAGGCCGGGGTGCGATTTCTCCTTCTCGGGTCTAAAGACAGCTGTTCGGACTTATCTTGATGGCTTTCCGGTCGAACAACAAACAGATGAGGTCAAAGCCGACCTTGCCGCATCTTTCCAGCGCGCGGTGGGTGATACCCTGATTGATCGCGCGCGCAATGCCGTGTTTGAATTCATGCGCGATTACCCCGGTGGCAAAACGCTGGTGCTTGCCGGTGGGGTTGCGGCCAACAAGTATCTGCGTGGGCGTCTTGTGGAACTGACCGATCAGGCCGGGATGGAACTGGTCGCACCGCCGCTTCATCTTTGCACCGACAATGCAGCGATGATTGCATGGGCCGGTCTGGAGCGGTTTCGTTTGGGTGAGCGCGATGATCTTGATTTCAAGCCGCGTCCGCGCTGGCCACTGGATCCTGAGGCCCCCAAACGCCCGGGTGCCGGGGTCAAGGCGTAAGGCCCATCCAGCGTGTTTGACGTATTTGCCGATCCTCGAAACAACTTCATTTTTGCCGGACAAACATCATGAAAAAGCGCATTACAGTTGTGGGTGGCGGTGCTTGGGGAACGGCTCTGGCTGTTCAGGCTGTGCGGGCCGGTGAAGACGTTGAACTGATTTTGCGCAACGAAGAACTGGCCGACCGGATCAACACCAAAGGTGAGAACGATCTTTACCTGCCGGGTGTCGAGCTTCCGGGAGCCTTGCGCGCAACCACACATTACGAAGGCCTGCGTGATTCTGATGCGGTTTTGCTGGTGACACCTGCGCAGCATTTGCGCGAAACCCTGATCAAATTGTCATCGCATTGGCCAGATCAGCTTCCGGCGGTAATTTGCTGCAAGGGGATTGAAAAGGAAACTGGTGCGCTGATGGCACAGGTCGTTTCTGAAACCCTTGGAAACGTGCCGGTGGCGGTCCTTTCGGGGCCGACTTTTGCCAAGGAGGTTGCAATCGGCCTGCCAGCCGCAATCACGCTGGCCTGTGAAGATCGTGCCCTGGGTAAACGCCTGGTCGAGTTGATCGGCACGCCGGAATTCCGTCCCTATTTCAGTACCGATGTCGCTGGTGTTGAGGTGGCTGGTGCGATCAAGAACGTTCTGGCGATTGCCAGTGGCGTGGTGGCCGGACTGAAATTGGGTGATAACGCTCGTGCAGCCCTGATTACCCGTGGTATTGCCGAAATGTCGCGTCTGGCGGTTGCCATGGGTGGCCGGGTTGAAACCATGCTGGGCTTGGCCGGCCTTGGTGACTTGACCCTGACCTGTACCGGGACGTTATCACGCAATTACACCTTTGGTGTTGCGCTGGGCGAAGGCCGCAAGGCACAGGACATTCTGGCCGAACGCCGGTCCGTGACCGAAGGCGTGCATACCGCGGCATCCATCACCGCCGTCGCCAGCAAATATGGTGTGGAAATGCCGATCTGTGCGGCGGTTGATCAGGTCGCCAATCACGATGCGGATCTGCGTAGCACGATCAATGCCCTGTTGCAGCGCCCGTTCCGTGATGAGCTTGAAAACGCCGATTAAATTCTGGCCTTGTGGTTGTTGACCGCGCAGTTCGGCTTGAGAATGCGCGGGGCTTCTGTCAATTTATGGATATTGAACCCATAAAGAAGCAGGAAACCGTTCATGCATTTCTACATCCGTTGTGTTGACAAGCCCGGCCACCTTGATGTGCGCAAGGCCAATCGCGAAGACCATCTGGCCTATATCAAAGGCGGTTTTGCTGATCGCATTGTCGCAGCTGGTCCGACCCTTGATCCCGACATGGAAGGCATGAACGGCTCGGTCTTTATCATCGAGTTTGATGCCATCGAAGATGCGCGCGAATTTGCTGCCAATGATCCTTATTCCAAGGCTGGCCTGTTCGAATCCGTTGTTATTCGTCCGTTCAAGAAGGTCTTCTGATCCATGGCGTATTGGCTGGTCAAAACCGAACCGGGAAGCTGGTCGTGGGACGATCAGGTCAAGAAGGGTGTCGAAGGCTGGGATGGTGTGCGTAACCATCAGGCAGCGAAGAACCTGCGCGCGATGAAAATCGGCGACAAGGCGTTCTTTTATCACTCGGTGAATGAAAAACGCATTGTCGGGATTGTTAAAGTGGTGCGCGAATATTACCCGGATCCGACCGACGAAAAGGGCAAGTTTGTTCAGGTTGATTTCGAAACGGTCAAACCGTTGAAAACGCCAGTGACCCTTGCCGATATCAAGGCTGATCCGCGCTTTGCCGATCTCGCCCTGCTCAAACAATCACGATTGTCTGTCATGCCGATTGATGACGCGTCTTGGGCGGCGATCTGCGAGATGGGCGGGGTCGATCCATGAGTGATTTGCCTGCGCCCGGCACGGTGCTTTGTGCGCTCAGCGATCTCGATGCTACTGGTGCCAAGGGTCTTAATCTCGGTGGTACCGGTATTTTCGTTGTCCGCAGTGGTGACGAGGTCTTTGGCTATATCAACAGCTGCCCGCATATCGGTGTGCCGTTGGATATGGAACCGGATGAATTCATCAGCGACTTTGGCGATGAAATCATCTGTTCAACTCATGGCGCACGCTTTCGCATCGAGGATGGCGAATGCGTTTCAGGTCCGTGCACGGGCGATGCGCTTGAACCGGTTGCGGTGAAAATAAAAGGCGATCAGGTCGTTCTGGCCTGATCGTCTGCCGTACCCGAAATTGATGCAAAGACGGCGACTTACCTTACCGTCTTTGCGATCACTTCGTCGATATGCTTGGTGATCACGTCAAGCTGATCTGGCTTCGAAAGCCGATGATCGCCGGTCTTGATCAAATCCACGCGGACATCCTCAGATACCAGCGCCTCGGTCAGGCGGATCGCTGTCTGCCATGGCACATCCGGGTCCTGCATACCCTGAACCAGCCGGACCGGGCATTTCAGATCAATCCGCTTGCGCAATAAAAGCTGATTGCGGCCATCCTCAATCAGATCGCGAGTGATCGTATAAGGATCATCACCGTATTCGGTCGGTTCGATCAGCGCTCCTTCATCCATAATCGTGTTTTTCTGTTCTTCGCTGAACTGCGCCCACATCAGGTCTTCGGTAAAGTCAGGAGCAGCGGCGATGCCAACCAATCCGGCAATGCGTTCCGGTCGGGCGAGGGCTGCGAGAAGCATGATCCAGCCGCCCATCGAAGAACCGACAAGAATCTGTGGGCCGGAGGTGATTTCATCAAGAACTGCAATGGCATCACGTGCCCACTGACCGATGGTGCCATCGGCAAATTTGCCCGACGATTGTCCGTGACCAGTGTAATCAAAGCGGGTATAAGCCACCCCCTGCCGAATGCAGTGCGCCTCAAGGTGGGTTGCCTTGGTGCCGGTCATGTCTGACATGAACCCGCCGAGAAACATTACACCGGGTGTATTGTGCACCTGTACGTCAGATGGCTTGCCCGGCACGTGATGGTATGCGATTTTTAAACCATCTGGACGGTTGAGATATTCGGGCTTTTCAGGCTGTGGCGTTGGCAGGTCATGGGTCATCCGGGGCGTATGTCCTTGGGTGTTGATGGTTGGAGTTGCATGAGCGCGTCAGAAGTAATGACAGAAACAGTCTATCGATCAGAGCCCCAAGCGCAAGGTGGGGACTATCGGCCTGCCGTTATTTTACAGGTGCTTCCCGAACTTGATGCAGGTGGTGTGGAGCGCGGCACGGTTGATATCGCGCGCGCTATTGTCGATGGCGGTGGCAAGGCACTTGTCGCATCCCAAGGCGGTCGGCTCGAACGCGAACTTGATCGGTTTGGTGCCAAGCACATCACCCTGCCGCTTAAATCAAAGAATATTCTGACCATGCGCAAGAATATCGATGCTTTGGTCAAGCTGATCCGTGAAGAGGGTGTTGATATCATTCATGCCCGATCGCGTGCCCCGGCCTGGAGTGCGTATTTTGCGGCGCGCAAGACCGGCATTCCGTTTGTGACGACCTTCCACGGCACCTATTCAGGATACAACAACCCGTTCAAGCGTCGCTATAACGCGATCATGACCATGGGTGATCAGGTGATTGCGATTTCCAAGCACATCGCCAATCACATCAACAAATATTACAAGGTCGATCCGGATCGTCTCAATATCGTCCCGCGTGGGACGAATGTTGATTTGTTCAATCCGGAAAATGTCAGTCAGGAACGCCTGATTGCGCTTTCCAACCAATGGCGTTTGAATGGTGAGGAATATGTCATCATGTTGCCGGGGCGTATCACGCGCTGGAAGGGGCATGGTTTCCTGATAAAGGCACTGCCGGCCGTTCTTGAGGCACTTGGACACCGGAAGGTTCGCTGTTTGATTGTTGGATCCGATCAGGGCCGCACAGGCTATCGCGAAGAGGTCTTGCAGATCACGCATAAGCTGGGTCTTGAGGATGTTGTGCACATTGTAGACCACTGCAACGATATGCCAGCAGCATACATGCTTGCTGATGTCGTGGCCTGTCCGTCAACTCAGCCGGAGGCTTTTGGTCGTATCCCCTCTGAAGCGCAGGCAATGGGGCGGCCAGTTGTTTCTACGGCGCATGGCGGGGCGATGGAAACTGTACTGCCCGGCGAAACTGGTTGGCTCGTAAGTCCAGGCAAGGTTGATCAACTGTCCCGTGCTTTGGTTCAGGTTCTTAGCCTGACACCTGAAAAGCGCGCCAAGTTGGCGATAAAGGGACGGGATCATGTGATTGCAGAATTCTCTTTGGAACAAATGGCTGAGCGGACACTAAATGTCTATGCCAAGGCGCTGAAACGGGTCATCGGGAACGCCGCATGACCGACAATAAAACCGAAAGCATGTCCGTGAATCCTGATGATTTCTGGGTTGATGAACAGCCTGTGGAAGGGACGGAAGAGTCCAAGCGCAAACGCATACTTGTCATCAAACTTTCTGCGCTTGGCGACGTTGTCTTGGCGATGGGTCCGTTTGCGGCCATCCGTGCCGCCCATCCAGATGCGCATATCACGGTGCTGACCACGCGGCCTTATGTTGATCTGATGAAGGCCAGCGGATTTTTTGATTCGATCGCTATCGACCGTCGCCCAAAACTGATTCAAGTGCGTGAAGTCTTGGCGCTGCGACGCTTTCTTCGGAACGGTAATTTTGACCGGGTTTATGATCTGCAGACGTCCGACCGGACCGGCTTTTATTATAAACTGTTTTGGCCAGGACCCAAGCCGGAATGGTCAGGGATTGCGAGTGGGTGCTCTCATCCACATGCCAATCCTGAGCGCTCAAATATGCATACGATTGATCGGCATGCGGACCAGCTCGCTGATGCCGGTATCAAGGATGTTCCAGCACCATACATTTCAGGGCCCGATATAGACCTAGACCGATTTGGCATTCGAAGCCCGTTTGTTCTGATCTGCCCAGGTGGCGCACCACACCGTCCGGCGAAACGCTGGCCGGCTGAGCGGTTCGGTCTTCTTGCCAAGAAACTGGCAGACTATCGGTTGACCCCGGTTCTGATCGGAACCGATAGTGAAGCAGATGTTCTGAACCGGATTGATCAGATGTGCCCCAAGGCACGCAATCTGATGGGGCGTACCGGGTTTCTTGATATTGCATCGCTTGCAGCGCGTTCGGTTCTGGCAATCGGCAATGATACCGGTCCGATGCATATCGCCGCCGCGGCCGGTGCACCGTCAGTGGTTTTGTTTTCACGTGAGTCCGATCCAAAGCGCTGTGCACCCCGCGGGCACGCTCCTAATGCAGTCAGTATTATACGCGAGAGTGATCTGCGAGAATTGACGGTAAACCGGGTGATGGATGTCATTCGTGAGCGCCTTGATCTCACCGACTAGGATTGCAGGATTTGTTTGATTTGGCGATCTCGGACAAAGGCGCGGAAAATGGCGCTTTGAGGGCGCTGTAATTGCCTAAAATCATTGCTTTCTGAACGCACGTGGATATGCTAGGTCAGGTTTCAAGGAAAACATCCCTGAACGTCCTTGCGTGTTTTTCTGTTTCTAACCGATTTGTTTGATGACCATAGGAGATTATCCATAGCACGACCACGCAAACCGATGCAGCCGACCAAGGAAGGTCCGCGCGTCAATGAGGATATCAAAGCCCGTTCCATCTGTGTTGTTGACTCTGAAGGCAACATGTCCGACCCGATGACGGTGCGTGAAGGCATTGAAATGGCAGCGGAAGCTGGACTTGATCTTGTCGAAGTCGCTCCGAATGCCGAGCCGCCAGTTTGCAAGCTGATTGATTACGGCAAGTTCAAATACGAACAAAGCAAGAAGCAGAACGAGGCCAAAAAGAAACAGAAGGTTATCGAGGTCAAGGAGATCAAACTCCGTCCGAACATCGATATCCATGACTACAACGTCAAACTGCGTGCTGCGCAGAAGTTTCTTGGCGGTGGAGACAAGGTGAAAGTCACGTTGCGTTTCCGCGGACGTGAGATGGCTCACCAGGACCTCGGTCTTGGCATGCTTCAGCGTTTTTCGGGGGACCTTGAGGACCTCGCAAAACCGGAGATGATGCCAAAGATGGAAGGCCGTGTTATGATTATGGTACTGGCGCCGCGTTAAGACGCGGCGTTTTGCCTTTTTACCCCAAGGTTCAAGCCAAAGAGGGAATGCCATGCCAGTCGGAAATGATCTTTTGATCGTGGGCGTCGATGATGACCCCAAAAGTCTGGTTCTTCTGAAACGAATCGTCGAAAGCGGCGGGTTCACGTTTCAGGGTGTTTCCTCTGGCAAGGATCTTCTTAAACTTCTCAAGACCAAACGTCCGCGCATCATCCTGATGGATATCATGATGCCTGACATGAACGGGTTCGAGACCGCGATCAATGTCCGGACCCAGTTCCCCGATCTGGCCTGTGCAATCATTTATGTCACGGCGCGACAGGGTGAAGAGGATCTGCGGGGTGGTGTTGCCGCCGGCGGCAATGATTTCGTCCTGAAACCGATCAATCGCGAAAAACTGATGAGCCGAATCGAAAAATGGATCGGTCGGGCGCATACCATCAAGACAGCAATCTGACTGCGGCTGAGAGCCTAATTGTGTTTTGGCCATTCTTTCTGATCTCAGGCCGCTATGGCCCTTTCAATGGCCAAGCCACCCGACAACCGTCTCGATATAGACCGAGAAGATAGAAAAGCTGACCACGCCAAGTGCGGTGGTCACCAGCACGATCGAGGAACTTCGCACGATATAACGGTCATAGGTCGTTGCTATCACGAACACATTTCCCGCTGTCGGAAGAGCTGCCAGTAACAAGACGGCCTTTGTTTCAAGTCCGCTTGCTGAGCCAACAATCCAAAACCCGATAAATACCGCAATCGGATGCACAATCAGTTTGGCAACCGACATGGTGGCAAGTTCGGCGCGCTTTTCGGCAATCGGTCGCCCAACCAGCGCAACGCCAATGGCAAACAATGCCGCCGGGCCAGCACTTTGCCCCAACAAGTCCAGCAAGTAGTCAACGCCGTCGGGCCAATCAAGATCAAGCAAACTTGCAAGCACACCGATGATAATTGCAAGGACAACCGGGTTCGTCAGGGTACCTCTTATGATCTTGCCTGTCGGATTGCTGCCCTTGGCGTGCTTTGTCCCTTCCAGCAACAAAAGCGAGAGCGGCAACATCACAATCAAATCAACTGCAAGCGCGACAATCAGCGGCACAGTCGCCAGAGGGCCAAGCAGCCCGATGATCAGCGGAAGCCCCATGAAGCCGACATTGCCCATGGTTCCGGCAAAGGAAAACAGCGTCTGGCTGGCCGTATCAAGATGGAACACGCGCGAGGCGATGAGCCGCGAAATGCCATAAACCACAAGAGTACCACCGCCATAGGCGAGGATGATGTCAGGCTGCCAAATCTCTGACGGGCTTCGGGTTGCAAGTGCCTTGAACAACAGGGCGGGCAGCGCAAAATAGAACACAAACCCGTTGATGCCGCGCATCCCGTCGGGTGATACGATCTTGAACTTACCGCCAATCCAGCCAAGGCCGATCAGTGCAAAGAATGGCAAAATGATTGATGTGATTTGCGACATGTGATCAGTCAGATGGCAAAATGCGCGATGATGGATTAGGTCTGAAAAAGTGGTGCCTGCGCACAATGGCGGCTCAATGTCCCAAAAAGCAAGGGGAAAGGGCTGAATTGGCCCTTGAAAAAGGTAAAGTCGGAGTCTATAACCACCCGTCCCCAAAACAGGTGGTGAGGCTGGAAGGTTTATATAGATCCTTCAGGGCATGCCCAGCCGCCGTAGGGGATTTCGTTTTCATTGCTTTTGCAAGGATAGAAAAATGCCCAAGATGAAGACCAAAGCGAGTGCGAAAAAACGCTTTCGCCTGACCGCCAGCGGGAAAGTCCGTCACAACGTGGCAAACAAGCGCCACCTTCTGACTGCGAAACCGACCAAGATGAAGCGCCAGGCACGTGGCACGGAGATCCTCTGTGACGCAGATGCCCGCATCGTCAAAAAATTCCTGCCGTACGGTTAAGGTTGAAGGAGAGTTAAATGGCTCGTGTAAAAGGGGGCGTGTCTTCACACGCTCGTCACCGCAAGGTTATTAAGGCTGCCAAGGGTTACCGCGGTCGCCGCAACAATACTTTCCGCACCGCCGTTCAGGCTGTGGAAAAAGGTCTGCAGTATGCATACCGCGATCGTCGCGTTAAGAAACGCCAGTTCCGTTCGCTCTGGATTCAGCGTATCAACGCTGGCGCACGTGAGAACGGTCTGAGCTATTCCCAGTTCATGAATGGCCTGAAAAAGGCTGGTGTTGAACTGGACCGTAAGGTTCTTGCCGACATCGCAGTGCGTGAGCCGGAAGCTTTCAAAGCTCTTGTCACCCAGGCGCAGGCTGCACTGGACTGATAAACCTTTGTAAAAAGGTTTCATCGGCACTTGCCTGATTTGATCAGGGGCGGCCATATTGGCCGTCCCTTTTCTTTTTGTGATTTTTAAACCCAAGCCAAAGCGTCGGAAGTTATGGAAAACATCGAAGCATTGCGCGAAGAGGTTCTGGCGGAAGTCGAAAAGGCAGCGGATCTGACCGCGCTTGAAGACGTCCGCATCAGCGCCCTTGGCAAGAAAGGCCGCATTACCGGCCTGATGAAAAACCTTGGCAAGATGGACCCTGACCAGCGTCGTGAATTTGGTCAGACGCTTAATGCCGTCAAGGACCAGGTCGCTGGCGCAATCGAAACCCGTAAAACTGCCCTTGAGGATGATGCCCTCGAGGCGCGTCTGTCGGGCGAGCGGATTGACGTCACCCTGTCCTCGCGTCCGGATGAAACCGCGGGCCGCATTCACCCGATCAGCCAGACGATTGATGAAATCGTCTCGATCTTTGGCGAAATGGGATTTGCACTGGCCGAAGGCCCGGATGTTGAAGACGACTTCCATAACTTTACCGCACTGAACATTCCGCCGGAACATCCCGCGCGTGAAATGCAGGACACCTTCTATCTGCCCGAACAGGAAGATGGTTCGCGCCTTGTGCTGAGAACGCACACCTCGCCGGTGCAGATTCGGACCATGCAGTCGAAAACCCCGCCGATCCGCATCATTGCGCCGGGTCGTACCTATCGATCTGACAGCGATATGACCCATACGCCGATGTTCCACCAGGTCGAAGGTCTGGTGATCGACAAGAAGACACACATGGGTCACCTCAAGGGCTGTCTACTTGAGTTCGTCAAAACCTATTTCGAACTTGATGATGTGCCGGTCCGCTATCGTCCAAGCTTCTTCCCGTTCACCGAGCCGAGTGCCGAAATGGATATCGGTTGTTCGCGCAAAGGTGGGGAGCTCAAGATTGGTGAAGGCGACGACTGGCTGGAAATTCTTGGCTGCGGCATGGTTCATCCGCGCGTGCTTAGCGCCTGTGGCCTTGACCCCGAAGAATATCAGGGCTTTGCCTTTGGTATGGGGATCGAACGTATCGCCATGCTGAAATACGGTATTCCTGATCTTCGCACCTTCTTCGATACCGATCTGCGCTGGCTGAAACATTATGGTTTCGTGCCGCTGGATGTACCGAACATGGTAAGGGGCTGAGATTATGAAATTCACACTGAATTGGCTGAAACAGCACCTTGATACCGATGTGTCGATTGAGGTGGTTGCAGAAAAACTGACCGATATCGGTCTTGAAATCGAAGGCGTGACCGACCGCGCGGCAGCCCTTGCCGACATCCGTGTCGCCCACATTGAAGAAGCCGGCCAGCATCCCGATGCTGATCGCCTGAAGCTTTGCCGCGTTAATACCGGCGAGAAGATCATTCAGGTCGTTTGTGGTGCGCCGAATGCCCGTACGGGACTTAAGGTCGCACTGGCACAGCCGGGCGCGATCATTCCGATTGATGGCTCAAAACTCAAGCCTGGCAAAATCCGTGGTGTCGAAAGTCAGGGCATGATGTGCTCCACCCGTGAGCTCTGCCTTGGTGAAGACCATGACGGCATCATCGAACTGCCTGAAGATGCCGAAATCGGTGCGCCGGTTGCGTCTGTCCTTGGTGCGGATGATCCGATCCTTGAAATCGGCCTGACGCCGAACCGCCCGGATTGTACCGGTGTTCGCGGGATCGCCCGCGATCTGGCGGCTGCGGGCATCGGAACGCTTAAGGCCGATCCGCGCCAAGAGCCGGTCACTGGTGCGTTTGACAGCCCGATTGGCGTTACGATCAGCAGCGATATTGCCACCAATAATGCGGTTCCGGCCTTCTATGGCCGTTACATCCGTGGTGTGAAAAATGCTGAAAGCCCGGAATGGCTGAAAGCCCGTCTGGAAGCCATCGGTCTGCGTCCGATTTCCGCACTGGTGGATATCACCAACCTAGTAACTCATGACCTTGGTCGTCCACTGCATGTGTTTGATGCCGACAAACTGTCAGGTGATATCAATGTGCGTTATGCGACCAGTGGTGAAAAGATCGCAGCCCTTGATAACAAGGAGTACGAACTTTCCGACTCCATGGTGGTGATTGCCGATCAGGCAAAGGCACTGGGCATTGGTGGTATTATCGGTGGCGAAGAAACTGGTTGCCTTGAAGAAACGACCAATGTGTTTGTCGAATGCGCGCTGTTCGATCCGATCAGCATTGCCAAGACCGGTCGTAAGCTTCAGATCAATTCGGATGCGCGCTATCGGTTTGAGCGTGGCGTTGATCCGCAGTCGGTTGCCTGGGGCATGGAAGTTGCCACCCATCTGATCACCGAGATCTGCGGGGGTGAAGTATCCCATGTCGTCAAGGCGGGCGAAGTACCAAATCCGCGCAACGCCTTTGATCTGCGCATTGATCGTATTCGTGAGCTGGGCGGCGTTGCAGTTGAAGCAGATCGTGCGATTGAAATCCTGAAATCTCTGGGCTTCGAGGTTAGTGGTTCTGCACCGGTTATTAACGCCGTCGCACCGACCTGGCGTCCGGACATCATCGGTGAAGCCGATCTGGTCGAGGAAGTCCTGCGCATTGTCGGTTATGACAAAATCCCGACTGTCCCGCTGGAACGTGAAACCAGCTTGCCGGTTCCGGCCTTGTCGCCGTTCCAGAAACGCGTTGGTCTGACCCGCCGCGTTCTGGCATCGCGCGGTCTTTATGAAACCGTGACTTGGTCATTTACCGACTCGCGTTGGGCCAAACTGTTTGGTGAACTCAAAGACGGTCTGTATCTGGCGAACCCGATCAGTTCCGACCTTGATATCATGCGCCCGAACGCCCTGATCAATATGATAGCGGCGGCCGGTCGTAACCAGGCCCGTGGTTTTTCCGATCTGGCGCTGTTTGAAGTTGGTCCGGAATTCTTTGGCGATCAGCCGGGCGATCAGCGTCTGGTGGCCGCAGGTTTGCGTTCCGGTGCAACAACCCCGCGCAGCTGGACCGGTTCACGCCGTGATGTCGACGTGTTTGATGTTAAGGCCGATGCCGAAGCCCTGATCGAAGCACTGGGTACCAGTGCCGCCAATGTTCAGGTCAATACCGATGGTGCACCGGAATGGTATCACCCGGGCCGTTCGGCAGCCCTGCAGCTGGGTCCGAAAAATGTTCTGGGCTATTTCGGCGAATTGCATCCGAAGGTGCTTAAGGCGCTTGGCGTCAAAGGCCGCGTTGTGGCATTTGAACTGTTTGTTGAAAACGTTCCTAGCCCCAAGAAAAAGGGTACAGCCCGTCCGGCCTTGAACGCGTCAAGCTTCCAGTCGGTCGAACGCGACTTTGCCTTCCTGCTTGATGAAGGTGTGAAGGCAGAGGCGATCATTACGGCCGCCAAAGGTGCCGATCGTAATCTGATCACGGATGTGACGATCTTTGACCTTTATGCAGGCAAGGGGATTGAGGATGGCAAGAAGTCACTCGCCTTCTCGATCACGCTGCAGCCGACCAAGGCAACCCTGACCGAAGAAGAAATTGAAGCGGTCTGCAAAAAGGTTGTCGAAGCGGTTGAGAAAGCCACGGGTGGCTCTCTGCGCGCCTGATCTTTCGCCAAAGATACGAAATAAAAACGGGCTGCCCAACATTGGTGCAGCCCGTTTTGTTTTTGGGGTATCGGTCAAATTTACCGACCGGGGCGTTTGCGCAGGATGGCGTATTCGTCCTCATCCAGATCAAGCGCGATCAGATCCGGCCCATTGGTAAAGACATGCCATTCCATATCGGTGTCGTCGCATTCGATGGTCAGCTGATCGACCATGCTGTTCCATTCACAACGTTCACGATCATCATCGGCTTCCAGTCGACCTGTACCATCGTCATAAAGATGCATGACCAGAATCTGCTCGTCCTCGTCAATTGAATAGACGGCATATGTTTCGTTTGCAAAACGGTAATTGATTTCTGCCCCATCCAGCCGGCGCCAACCCCGCGGCAGCGGTTCGCCCGGTTCATGTTCGGCGAAGTAATAAGCCAGTTTCTGCATGTGGCTGTCATTCATGGTGCGCATATCCGATCCACATGCGCTGAGCGCCAAAAGGCCCAGCATCACCGGAACAGATTTGAATACAGGGCGGGACAGGATCATGGTTTTGAACATCTAACGCTCCATAACAGGCACAGGGCAGCTTTTACCTGTCTGCCCGTCTAACTCTCAGTCTCAAGCAATATGCTTGCCATGCTCCCATGTGCTGAGACGTTTAAGGATTGTTTTGCCCAATGCGTGATGCCTCGGCGTGGTAAACCCGAAGCGTAAAGATGATGGTCGTGCCCGGGTCACTGAGCGGTCGGCTGGTATCAAGCCAGATGCGGCCGCCATGCTGTTCAACGATCTTGCGGCACAGAGACAGGCCAAGTCCCGTTCCGGAAAACTCGTCCTTATGCAGGCGCTGGAACAGGCGGAAAATCCGTTGTGCATGCTCGGGGTGAATGCCAATGCCGTTATCGCGGACCGAAAAACGCCAATAGTCGCGCATCACCGGGTCTGGTTCGACCGTGATGGATATATGCGGTGATACGCCGGGTCGGCGATACTTGATGGCATTGGATAAAAGGTTCTGGAACAGCCGCGACAGGGCAATCCGGTCACCTTTGACCGT
The DNA here is from genome assembly GCF_015871485.1 of Thalassospira sp. A40-3. Taxonomy (NCBI): domain Bacteria; kingdom Pseudomonadati; phylum Pseudomonadota; class Alphaproteobacteria; order Rhodospirillales; family Thalassospiraceae; genus Thalassospira; species Thalassospira sp. A40-3. The sequence goes on along the minus strand of NZ_CP065428.1, from coordinate 3,951,272 downwards.
CGGAAGATCGTCATGGGTGATGGTGGCATGTTCACGGCCAATCACGTCCTTGAGGTCCGCTTGCGCCTCGTTGAGCACCTGATTGCAGTCAATCGGTGCGAAATCTTCGCGCGTTCCGGTCTTGGCATATTCAAGCAGGTGGCTGATCAGCTTGTGCATGCGCTTGGCACCATCGACGGCAAAATCGATATATTCATCGGCTTCCTGATCGAGGCTGCCACTGTAACGCTGCTTGAGAAGTTGCGTATAGCTGGCAACCATGCGCAGCGGCTGCTGCAGATCGTGGGACGCCACATAGGCAAATTGTTCGAGGTCTTCGTTGCTGCGCTTGAGCTGATCAAGTGTATCGCGCAGCTTGTTGGCATTTTCGACAAACTCCGTCACATCACGCGCGCTGCAAAAGATCATCTCGTCAAACGGGCCCACGCAATGCCACGCCAGCCAGCGAACATTGCCCTTGCGGTCGAGTACGCGCAGGATTGATTTGCCATCACTGATCGTCGCAGTACCGTTTTTCTGGCGCATCGCCGTCATCGCGGTTTGTTGGTCCTCGGGAACAAACAGCATAAAGAAAGGTTTGTTGACGATGTCATGCACCGGCAACCCCATCAGCTCTTCCAAGGCAGGGCTAAACCCCTTAAGGATGCCGTCCTGATTGACCACAATGGCCGGTTCCGGCGTATGGCGAAGGTAGGTTTCAAACGGATGGCACAGTTCCTGTTGGGCCGCAGTTTCCAGAAGCAAAACCGAAATAAATTCCCGATTGTCTTCGCTATAGCGATGCGCCATCAGATAGAAACGCTGCATCTGGTTTTTGGCAGTGTGGATATCGACCATGGTGCCAATCCGGGCATCCTGCCAGACATTGTCAATCAGCGGTCCGCGAAGCTTTGTGCGGGATTCCGATGACAACCGGTCAAGAAAATCCGTCATGGTTGGTTCGATGTTTTCGGCTGTCGGACCAAGGATTTCCGGCCAGTTCAGTTGCGCTGTCAGTTTTCCGTCGGTGGTCTCCACCGGCCAGCTGATCACGGCACAGCCGCATTCCGCCAGGGTATTTTCCGTGTCGCTGAAATGTTCGGCAAGATGGGCAGCACGCATGTGCTGTCGTTTGAGGCGATGCCATAACCAGACCGCCAGGCCACAAAGAATGGTCATCGCCATGACAAACATCAGCGCATGCAGGATAAAAGCATCGCGCCAGTTATTCAAAAGCGCGCTGCGCGGCGTATAGGCCACCACGATCCGGTCGATTTGTGGCAGTTTGCTATAAGCCAGAACCATGACTTCGCTGCTGTGAACACAGACCAGGGAATCGCGATCAGTTTGTTGGGTGCTGATATAGTCGCCCAGATCGCCGATCAGATGCGGCGGGATAAAGCCCTTGATCTGGTTAAGCTGGTTATCAAGCAGCCCAACGGTAATGTCGGAATTGTCCGCCACGATCTTTTGCAGGTCGACATCATTATGAAGCAACAACATCGATCCCAACCGAAAGGCGGTTGCTTCAAGTTGGGCACTGGCGTGCTCGACCGCGCTGTCATAAAGCGTTTTCTGAATGAAAAAGAAGGAAAACAGAAGGACAAACACACCCGTCAGCGTCAAGGCGGCAAGCCGTTTGCGGAGCTTGACAAGACTGCGCCGGGACAGGGATGGCTCGATTGACATTATGAACATGTTATTGGCGTGCCCCTGCCAGACAGAGTTATGGTTTCCTCAACCTTGAAATTTAAGACCTTTTCGCGCGGTTGAAAAGGATGCAAACAAATGAATGTAAGCGTTAAAGGCCTGTTTTGTGATGCACCCGACATCTCGTGACCAAGGCCCTTAATGTGATCACGTTCCGACATGTGATGGCCGTGCCAGACTGCGGGTTCTTCACAGACGCCGTGAACATAACACAACGCTTCTAATTCCGTGCAAAAACCCCTATAAACCCGCTGGTGATTGATCCGGGATATATCAGAACCGATTTCCCGAACGATGCAATGATCACGCAATGCAGGTTTTTCCGATCATGCCCTTCGCATCCGTGATGCGATAAGGCCTGATGTCGCTGCCGAAATTGGCTGGCTGACGGGGCAGGGGATATTGGAAAGAATGCGATTTGCGCGTTATGTATCAACCGGGTATCTGGTGATCACACCGTTTCGAAACAATGTGCCACGCGGCGAAATGCCAGCCAATTTTAGTGCCAGAAGCAGCCAAAAATGACTGACCTTAAGAACATTCGTAACTTTTCGATCATCGCCCATATCGACCACGGTAAATCGACCCTGGCCGACCGCTTGATCCAGTTGACCGGTGGCCTGACCGAACGTGAAATGGCCGATCAGGTTCTCGATTCGATGGATATCGAACGTGAACGTGGCATCACCATCAAATCCCAGGCCGTGCGACTGAAATACACCGCCAAGGATGGGCAGGAATATACGCTCAACCTGATGGACACGCCGGGTCACGTTGACTTTGCCTATGAAGTGTCACGCTCTCTCGCGGCCTGCGAAGGGTCGCTTCTGGTGGTTGATGCCGCACAGGGTGTGGAAGCCCAGACCCTCGCCAACGTCTATCAGGCGATTGAAAACAATCACGAAATCGTACCGGTCCTGAACAAGGTTGACCTTCCAGCAGCCGAACCCGATCAGGTCAAGGAACAGATCGAAGAAGTGATTGGCATCGATGCGTCTGATGCTGTGATGATCTCGGCCAAAACCGGCTTGGGCGTGCCTGACGTGCTTGAAGCACTGGTGCACCGTCTTCCGGCGCCGACAGGTGATGCGAACGCACCGCTTGAAGTGCTTCTGGTTGATAGCTGGTATGACACCTATCTCGGTGTGATGATTCTGGTCCGCGTGAAGGAAGGCACCCTGAAAAAGGGTCAGAAAGTCCGCTTCATGAACGCCAAGGTCACCCATCAGATCGAACGCGTTGGTGTGTTCACGCCAAAGCCGCTTGCGATTGATGAAATGGGGCCGGGTGAAATCGGCTTTATCAACTGCGGTATGAAAACCGTGGCCGAATGTGAAGTCGGTGACACGATTACCGAGGAAAAACGCCCCTGCGCCAAGCCGCTGGCCGGCTTTAAGCCGTCCATCCCGGTTGTGTTCTGTGGTATTTTCCCGGTTGATACCAGTGAATATGAAGTGCTGCGCGATGCGCTTGAAAAGCTGCATCTCAATGACGCGTCCTTCCAGTTCGAACCGGAAAACTCGACCGCACTTGGTCTTGGTTTCCGTTGTGGTTTCCTGGGTCTTTTGCACCTTGAAATCATTCAGGAACGTCTTGAGCGCGAGTTCGAGCTTGATCTGATCACCACTGCACCGTCGGTGTCCTACAAGATCACGCTGAGCAAGGGCGAAGAAATCCTGTTGCATAACCCGGCTGATTTCCCGGACGTTACCAAGATCAAGGCCATTGAAGAACCATGGATCAAGGCATCGATCATGGTGCCGGACGAATATCTTGGCGGTATCCTGACCCTTTGCACCGAACGCCGTGGTGTTCAGCTTGACCTGACCTATGTTGGTAACCGCGCGATGGCGGTTTATAAACTGCCACTCAACGAAGTGGTGTTTGATTTCTATGACCGTCTGAAGTCGATTTCTCGCGGCTATGCCAGCTTCGATTACGAGATCGCGGGTTACGATGAAAGCGATCTGGTCAAGGTTTCCATCCTTGTGAACGAAGAGCCGGTCGATGCACTGGCCCTGATGGTGCACCGTTCGGCGGCTGAATATCGCGGTCGTGAGATTTGTAAGCGTCTTAAGGACCTGATCCCGCGCCAGATGTTCCGCATCGCCATTCAGGCCGCCATTGGTGGCAAGGTGATTGCCCGTGAAACCGTATCGGCGCTGCGCAAAGACGTGACGGCAAAATGTTACGGCGGTGACGTTTCGCGTAAGCGTAAGCTTCTTGAAAAACAGAAGGCCGGTAAGAAAAAGATGCGTCAGTTCGGCAAGGTCGAAATTCCGCAATCGGCCTTTATTAACGCGCTCAAGATGGGCGACGACAAGTAAGTCGAAATTACGATTTCTAAACAAAGGCTGTATCACATTGTTGATGCAGCCTTTTTTCTTTGCTGTTTTCAGAGGCTAACCTGCTGCGCTATGGATGGACGCAGCCCAACCAATTGCCCAAGGAGGCCCCGATGGATCTGGAATTGCTCGCCAAGCAGGAAGAAATTCTGGTGTTTGACCGCTTTGATGAAGACACCGCCTGGTCAATCGGCTCCAAGTTGGTGGGCGTCGCGCAGGCGAAAAATGCCCCGGTCGCGGTCAATATCCGCACCCCGGACCGTACCCTGTTTCACGCATCCCTTGCCGGTGCGAAACCGGCAAATGATGCGTGGGCGCGCCGCAAAAGCAATCTGGTGCTGCGCGAACATCAAAGCTCGATGCTTTTTGGTGCGGAACTGAAAGCCAAGGGCAAAACCCTTGCCGATCATGGGATCGATTTTGCCGACTATGCCGATCACGGCGGCAGCTTCCCGGTCCGTGTCGCCGGTGTCGGCGTGATTGGCGCGATTACAGTATCCGGACTCGCATCGCACGAAGATCACGGCATGATCGTGAGCGTTTTGGCCGAGCACCTTGGCGTGTCGGTGAAGCTCTAAGACACAGCCGAACTTCTAGACGCTATATTTGTGAGATACTTGACGTCAAACGGCGAAGCCGCGCAAGAGGCCAGGCTTACTCCTCGAGAATAGCCTCAACCTTGCGGGATACCCATTTTGATATGATGGTCGAACCGGCGACCAAAAGGCCGATCGCAACGGCTGTACCAATGACAATGATGAAGCTGCCAGCAGAGCGTCCATGCATCATCATCTGAAAGGTGGTTTGGAATGTCACCATCATCAGTAACGTGCCAAGCAGAAGCGTACCTGAACCAAACAGCATCAGTTTGCGCATATTCATCTTTCAGCGGCTGTTCGGTTGGTCGCCCTCATTCTGGTCGCTCATTTCGTTCCCCTGATGATGATCTGTGCGAATTCTACTCTTGGTAGAATTTTGCAGCCTGTCATGATTGAGCCCCGAGGGCCAGAGACAAGTTTCTTTTGTCCGGTACCTGTGATGTCACCAGTTTGGCAGGAACAAGCTTCAGTACTTTAAAAAGGGCCAGGGATCGTCGCGCTTAATCGAAATGCTCGATCTCCGGATCAATGACAGCAAAGCTCGGCAGTGCCGAGCTCATCCAAAGATGCTTTTTGGCCTTGAACGGGCGTGGGTCATCAAAGGTGCCCAATCGGAAATCGATGAAGCTGTCATCATCGCCCTTGCACCAGGTGATGCTCGATCCGCATGTTGGGCAAAATCCGCGATATTTGCCAGGCGAGCTTTCATATTCGCGCGGCTTGCCATCCCATGTGATGGCATTGGTCGGGAACGCGACAAAGGTCGAAACACCCGAACCGCTATCCTTGCGACACATGCCGCAATGGCAGTGATTGCCGCCAATCGGCTCCCCGGACGCAACAAAGCGCACCGCGCCACAAAGACAACCCCCAGGATGTTCGGGATGTTTTGTGGCCATGGTGCGCTTCCTTGAAAACTTTGACCAAATGTCGGGTTATTCGTTCGGAACACCCGTCGTGGTCGAATATTCGAAATGGAATTCCTTGTCCGGGAACATATAGGCGCGTGCAGCATGGATCGCACTTGCACCTTCGGCAAAGCCCGACAGGATCAGTTTAAGCTTGTGCTCATAGGTCGCGATATCGCCGATGGCAAAGATGCCGGGGACGGATGTTTCCATCGTCGCCTGTTTCACGCCGATATGGTTTTTCTCAAGATTAAGGCCCCAATCGGCAATCGGACCGAGTTCCATGGCAAGGCCAAAGAACGGCAGAAGGTGATCGGCTTCAAGCTCGCGCTCTTCGCCCTTGAGCGTCGCGACAACCACGTGCGACAGGATGCCATTTTCACCCTTAAGCCCCTTAAGCTGATAGGGGATGACCATCTCGATCTTGCCCGCCTCGGCGAGCGCCTGCAGTTTTGCACTGCTGTCAGGGGCCGCACGGAATTTCGGGCGACGATGAACCACCATCACCTTCGCGGCGATGTCATGAAGCGACAGGGCCCAGTCGACAGCCGAGTCACCGCCACCGGCAATCACGACGTTCTTGCCAGCGAAGTCGGCACGACGTTTGACGTAATACTGAACACCACCCGATCCTTCATACTCTTCAAGGCCATCCATCGGCGGTTTGTTCGGGCCAAAGGCACCGCAACCAGCCGCAATCACAACCGCACCAGCATCAATGACCGTGCCCTTCGTGGTGACCAGCGTGAAACGGCCATCATCGCGTTTCTCAAGCTTGGTGACCTGCTGACCCAGATGATAGGTCGGCTCGAACGGGTCAGCCTGTTTGGCAAGCTCGTGAATAAGATCCTGACCGGCAATTTGCGGATGGGCCGGAATGTCGAAAATCGGCTTTTCCGGATAAAGTGCGCTGCACTGGCCGCCGACCATATCAAGCGCGTCAATCACATGGGATTTAAGCCCCAGCATACCGGCTTCGAAAACCGCAAAAAGCCCGACCGGGCCTGCGCCAATAATGGCAATATCTGTGCTATGCGATGCGTCTGACATACTTATTCCATCCAAATAAAATCAAATTTGGGTAGGGGGCTGCCCCCAAGCCCGGCGGTGTGCGGGATTTCTTATGCAGCCAGATAGCATCTGGAACACGATATCGCAATGTAAACCGGCCTTTTTCCGGGTTTGCGCCGTGATTTGAACCACACGTCCCAATCGGCTTCGCAAAATCATTGCGAAGTGCCGCATCAACCCCCTAAAACAGAAGGCAAGAGCCATTCAAAAGACGGACATCATGACCAGGACAGTCACTGTCAGCGATCAGAACGGGACCGAAGCCCTTGCCGCCAAACTTGCCGCTGTTGCCAGGGCAGGGGACGTGATTTTGATGCATGGGACACTCGGCATGGGCAAAAGTGCGTTTTGCCGTGCCTTCATTCGCGCGGTGGCCGATAACCCGAACGAAGAAGTCCCCAGTCCGACTTTCACACTGGTTCAGATCTATGAACTTGATCGTGTGCCGGTCTGGCATTTTGACCTGTATCGCTTGTCTGATCCCGAAGAAGTCCACGAACTTGATATCGAGGACGCCTTTTCCGATGCCGTCAGCCTGATCGAATGGCCGGATCGGTTGGAATATCTGACCCCGGAAAATCGTCTTGATATTCATGTCGAACCCGGATCGAGCCCTGATGGCCGTGTGTTCAAGCTTGAGCCGCATGGTGAAGACTGGGATGCACGGATCAATGATCTGGTGGTAAGCCCGTCATGAACCGCGCAAGCCCCGATCAGGAACGCCGCAACGCTGAACGGCAGGATTTTCTCGTCACCTGTGGCTGGCAGACCGCGCAGGTCATGCCACTTGTCGATGATGCCTCGGCGCGGAAATATTTCCGCCTTGAACGGCGCCATGACACCGCCCTTCTGATGGATTTTCCGCCGACGGCCATTCATGTCGATCCGCATGGCATTTATGACAATCCCGAACGTCCGGCCTCTGTTTCACCAGTTCTGAAAACCACAAATCTGTTCAAACAGGCCGGTTGGCGGGTACCCGAAATCTATGAGGCGGATGAAAAGCGCGGCTTGGTCCTGATCGAGGATTTTGGTGACATCACCTTTACCGAGGCGCTCATGGGCAGTGCGATGCTGGATGGCACAACGCAGGATACGCTTTATCTGCGTGCTATCGAACAGCTGATCACCCTGCATCGCTTCTGCGACGGGGGCGGGATGAATGATTGCGGTCTGGTGCGCTATGGCCCGGAAAACCTGCGCCGGATGCTGGCCAGCTTCAAGGCCGATTACTTGCCACTCATCATCCCGGACGCGGCCAAGCGTGATGCGGCAAGCATCGCCTTTGATCAGCTTCTTGAAATCGTGCTGCCACTTTGCTGGCAGGTGGGTGAGGTGATCATTCACCGTGATTATCACGTTGATAACCTGATGCTGGTTGAAAATGGTGATGGCGGCGATGATTGCGGCATCATTGATTTTCAGGACGCGGCGATTGCGCCGCGGCCCTATGATCTGGCGTCGCTTCTGCGCGATGTGCGCCATGATATCGGCCCGGACCTTGAAGCGCGGATGAAGGAATTCTATCTCGCTGCGTTCTCCAACATCGATCGTTCTGATTTCGAAACGGCTTATATCGCGACCTCTATGCTACGCAATTTCCGCATCCTTGGCCGGTTTGGCTGGCTTGCGATCAAGGCCGGAAAGACGCGCTATTTCGAATACATCCCGCGCTGCTGGGACATAATCCTGCGCGGGGCGGCAGAAAAACTGCCAGCCCTTCAGGATTGGGTGGATGTCCATATTCCGTCCGATGCGCGCAGCGCCCCGGCAATCGGCAAAACCCAGAACCTGTCAGGCAAAGAGGCACAATCATGAGCGCACCAAACGCAAAGGCACAGGCCATGGTTCTGGCAGCTGGGCTTGGCAAACGCATGCGCCCGATCACCGATATCATGCCAAAGCCGTTGATATCGGTCGTGGGTAAGCCGATGCTTGATCATGTGCTTGATAAACTGGCAAACGCCGGTGTCACGCAGGCGGTGGTCAATTCCCATTATCTTGGGCAACAGATCATTGATCATGTCGCCACCAGAACTGCACCCACCATCATCACCTCGCCCGAGGAAGACCTGCTTGAAACCGGCGGCGGGGTAAAAAATGCGCTCTCGAAACTCGCCGAAGACGCGGTCCTGATTGCCAATGCCGATGTTTTTTGGACCGAGGGGGCAGAACCGCTGTTTGATCGCCTGATCAATGCCTTTGACCCCGATCACATGGATGCGCTTCTGGCCCTCTATCCGGTGGCAGATGGCTATGGCTATGATGGGGCAGGGGATTTCTTTTGGCAGGTGGATGGGCGGCTGAAACGGCGCGGTGAAGCACCCGAGGCCCCGTATTTTTTTACCGGGGTGCAAATATTGGCACCGCACCTGTTTGAAGATACGCCCGATGGCGCCTGGTCACTGAATGTCGTTTATGACAAGGCGCTTGCCGCTGGTCGGTGTTATGGTCTGGTACATGATGGCGGATATTTCCATATCGGCACGCCAGAGGCGCTCAAGAAGTCCAAACCCGTCATCGCAAAGGCGCTTGAAACTGAGCGTACCAAGAAAGCCGCATCCGGGGGAGTTTGATGGCCGACCTGTTTGATTACATGGACGCGCCCGAATATGACGAAGCTTCCTTCGCGGGGGAGGCAACGCCGCCCTCAAACCTGTTTTTCATTCCGCCCGGCGTTGCCTTTGCCGATTTGATCGCCAAACAACTGATGGCGGAAACCGCCGATCAGCCAGATACATTGCCCGACTATGTCCTGATGGTGCCCAATCGCCGATCCGCCAAGGTGATGCGCGATGCCTTTTTGCGGCAGTCGCAAGGCGCGGTGACCCTGCTTCCGACCATTCGTCCCTTGGGCGAGGCGGATGAGGATGAATTGGCGATTTATGGTGCGGGTGGTGAACAGGCCGCCCTTGATCTGCCGCCCGCCATCCCCGATCTGCAGCGCAAATTGCTGTTAACCCAGCTGATCATGGGCCGCCCCGATCATCGCGGTGAAAAACCAACTGCCGATCAGGCCGCCCGTCTTGCCGGCGAACTCGCACGCTTTCTGGATCAGGTGCAAACTGAAAACTGCGCCTTTGACGATCTTAAGGGCCTGGTCCCCGAAGAATTCGCCGAACACTGGCAGCTCACCCTTGAATTCCTGCAAATCCTGACCATTCACTGGCCAGGTATTTTGGCTTCTCAGGATGTCAGTGACCGTGCCATGCGGCGCAATGCCCTGATTGCCGCACAGATTGATCTATGGGAAGAAAACCCGCCAGAAACGCCGGTGCTGATTGTCGGCTCAACCGGCCCGTTCCCCGCCTTGCGCGATTTGATGGCGGCGGTGCTTAGAATGCCGCAGGGCCGTGTGGTTTTGCCCGGCCTTATGACAGGGCTTAGCCACGAAGACTGGGCGGCGATTGCCGATGATGCCGCCCATCCACAACATCTTCTGGGCAAGACTCTCGGCCATATCGGACGTCATGCTGACAGTGTTCTGCCTTGGCCCGCCCTTGATCCCGAAAACGATGCCACGATTGAGCGCCGACGTCTGGCCCGCGAAGCGTTACGACCGGCCAAGACCACCCATCACTGGCGTCACATCACCGGATTTATCCCGGATGTGATGGATGGCGTTTTGCGTGTGGATTGTTCGGGTGCGCGTGAAGAGGCAACCACGATTGCCCTTATGATGCGCGAGGCGCTGGAGCATCCCGAAAAAACCTGCGCGCTGGTCACCCCGGATCGCGGCCTTGCCCGGCGTGTCGCCACCGAACTGCGTCGGTGGGAGGTCGAAATTGATGACTCGGCCGGTATCCCGCTGCATGACACCGCACCGGCGATTTATCTGCGCCTTGTGGTGCGTGCCGTGCAGGAGGAATTTGCGCCTGTCCCATTGCTGGAACTTCTGAAACATCCGCTCTCGGCGGCGGGTCTGTCACCGGAGAAATTCCGCGTCCTGACCCGCCTTCTGGAAAAGGAAGTCCTGCGCGGTGCGCGTCCGGGTCCGGGGCTGGATGGGTTGCAAACGGCTCTTGATGGCTGGTGCGAGGATACGGTCGCCCGCCTCAGCACATCCGGGGCAAACAGCGCCATTGGCCGGATTGAACGCATCCGCGATGATCATGCGCGCCTTAGTGATCTGGTCGCCCGCATTAAAACCTGCCTTGATCCGATTGATGATCTGACCAGCGATAAAACGCACGCGCCAGTTCATCTGCTGCGCAGTCATGTTACGGCGGCTGAGGCACTGGCGGCCAGTGATACCCAAACCGGCGCGGATCGCCTGTGGCGCGGCGAAGCGGGCGAGGCATTGGCGGATTTCGTCCATGAATTGCTGAATGCGCTGACGGATTTTGCGCCGATGCCGGGCAATCGGTATAGCGCGTTTCTTGATGCCCTTATGGCGGATCGCGCGGTGCGTCCGCGCTACGGTAAACATCCGCGCCTGTTTATCTGGGGCACGGTCGAAGCCCAGATGCAGCAGGCCGATCTGACCATACTTGGCGGGCTTAATGAAGGTGTCTGGCCGCCCGAAGCCGGTGCCGATCCGTGGATGAGCCGCCCGATGCGCCGTAATTTCGGCTTGCCCGCCCCCGAACACCGGGTCGGGCAATCGGCCCATGATTTTCAGCAACTGTTTTGTTCGCCCGACGTGGTGATGACCCGTGCGCTGCGTATCGAAGGCACGCCAACCGTGCCGTCACGCTGGTTGTTACGGATTGAAAACATTCTACGCAAATCGGGCGTGTCGATGGAAAAGCCCGATGCGGCCGAGTGGCGTGCGTTGGCTGATCTTATTGATGAACCGGCCTCAAGCATGCGGATCAAGATCGGACGCCCGGCCCCCAAACCGCCTGCATCGGCGAGGCCGGATCGCCTGTCGGTGACCCAGATCGAAACGTGGATGCGTGATCCTTACGCTATCTATGCCCGTCATATCCTTGGCCTGCGCAAGCTTGACGGGATCGACGAAGATCCCGGTGCCGCGGATTACGGCAACCTGATTCACGACGCCCTTGATCAGTTCATTGCCCGCCATCCCGAACATTTGCCACCGGATGGCGAACATGAATTGCTGATCATTGGTCGCGAAGTGTTCGAACCGCTTGCGGCACGTCCCGGTCTTTGGGCCTTCTGGTGGCCACGGTTCGAGCGCATCGCCAAATGGTTCATCCAGACCGAAGCAGCGCGGCGCGATGCGGTGCGCAAATCCTATACCGAACAATCCGGAACCCTTGATACCAGCAGCGGTTTTCAGGTCTATGCCCGTGCCGACCGCATTGATCAGCTGCGCGATGGCGGGATTGCGATCATTGATTATAAAACCGGCGCACCACCCAGTCAGGGCGATGTTGCCAACGGCTTTGCCCCGCAATTACCCCTTGAAGCCGCCATCGCCGAAAAGGGCGGTTTTGGCGATGTGCCCGCAGGTCCCCCGGCCAGCATGGCATTTTGGAAGCTTTCGGGCGGGGACCCGGCAGGTGAGATCGTTGAAATCAACACAGGCCGGATGAAAACCACGCCAGCGGAACTTGCCCATGCGGCGGTGGAGGGTGTGAATGGTCTGGCCGCCGCCTTTGCCGATCCTGCAACGCCCTATCTCAGTGTGCCGCATCCCGATCACGCGCCGAAATATTCCGACTATGTCCATCTTGCCCGCCTGCGTGAATGGATGGGCAGCGAGGATGTGGATGATAGCGCTAACATCGATGAAAAACAGGATGTTGGTGAAGGGGATATATCATGACCGACATGCGCGGAACTGATCCCAACGTCCTGCAACGCAATGCATCCGATCCGACAGCATCGGTCTGGGTGTCGGCTTCGGCAGGCGCGGGCAAGACCAAGGTGCTGTCAGATCGCGTCTTGCGCCTGATGCTTTCGGGCACCGAGCCACATCGTATCCTGTGTCTGACCTTTACCAAGGCCGCGGCGGCGGAAATGGCCAACCGTGTGAATGAACGATTGGGTCTGTGGGCCACCATGGAGGATCGCGACCTTCAGGCCGATCTCGCCAACCTTGCCGGTGCAGCACCGAGTGCCGATGAAACCATCCGCGCGCGCCAGCTTTTTGCCCGTGTGCTGGATGCGCCGGGCGGTATGAAGATCCAGACCATTCATGCCTTCTGTCAGTCGCTGTTGCGCCGTTTCCCGCTGGAAGCCGGTCTGGCGCCGCATTTTGAAATCATGGATGATCGCACGGCCGCTGAAACCATGGCCGATGTGCAGGAAGAGGTTCTGGCATTCGCCCGAACCGGACGCGATGATGATCTCGCCCATGCCCTGTCTGTCGTCACCGGTCAAGTCCGCGAAGGTGCCTTTGGTGAGGTCATGAGCGAGCTTGCCCGCGAACGTGGTCGCCTGAAGCGCATGCTAGCCAATCTGGGCGGGGCCAATCGCATGCGTGATGCGGTCTATAAGGCGCTTGGTGTGCCGGTCGGACTTGATGATGAAACCATCCTGACCAAGGCCCTTTCCGATGATGCCTTTGATCGCGATGGCTTGATGCGCGGGTTGGCAGCGCTCGAGGCCGGAACCAAAACCGATACCGCACGCGTGCCGGCATTGGCGCAATTTCTTGAAAAGACGAATGTCGAAGACCGTCTGGCGGTGTTTAGCGAATATCGCAGCGTCTTCTTCACCACGGCGGGTGAACCGCGCGCCAAACTGATCACCAAGGGGGCAGCAGAAAATCACCCGATGGGGGCCGATGCGCTTGAACAGGAATGCGCGCGTCTGGTCGAGGTCGACCGCCAACGCAAGGCCGCCGCAATGGCCGGGGCGACATCGGCGCTAATCACCATCGGCAATGCGATGCTTGATCGCTATGCCACCAAAAAGGCCCTGCATGCCCGCCTTGATTATGATGACCTGATCTTGACCAGTTTGCAGCTTTTGCAACGCCAGGCCGGGATTGCCGGCTGGGTGTTGTTCAAACTGGACGAGGGCCTTGATCACGTCCTGATTGACGAGGCGCAGGATACCAACCCCGAACAGTGGGAAGTTGTGCGTATTCTGGCCGAGGAATTCTTTATCGATGCCGGGCGCCATGCCGATAAGCCGCGTACAATCTTTGCCGTCGGCGATGCCAAACAATCGATCTATAGCTTCCAGCGCGCCGATCCCGAAAAATTCGCCGAAATGCGCCGCTACTTCCGCGAACGGGCGCGTGAAATCGCCGCCGACTGGCGTGAAGTACCGATGAACATCTCGTTCCGATCCACCGATGCCGTTCTGGGCACGGTGGATCGTGTCTTTGCCGGTCCGGTCGCCAAGCAGGGTGTAGGCGATGATGGTGCTGATGTGCTTCACAGCCCGTTTCGGGTCGGGCAGGCCGGGCGGATTGAACTTTGGCCGGCCGTCGAGCCCGAAGAGCGCGCACCCGAAGACCCCTGGACACCACCGATCCGCATTGTCCGCCTTGAAGATCCGGAAATCCGCCTTGCCCGCGTCATTGCCGGGCGCATCCGTCATGCGATTGATGAAAAGGAAATCCTGACATCGCGTGGCCGTCCGGTGCGCGCAGGTGACTTCATGATCCTTGTGCGGCGGCGTACCGCCTTTGTCGATGAGGTCGTCAAGGCACTTAAGGAACGCAACGTTCCCGTCGCCGGGGTCGACCGCATGCAGATCACCGATCAGCTTGCGGTGATGGATCTGGTGGCGTTCGGGCGGTTCCTGTTAATGCCCGAAGATGACCTGACACTGGCCGAGGTGCTTAAAAGTCCGCTGATCGGTCTTGATGACGATCAGTTGTTTGAAATTGCCCATAACCGCCCCAGAACTCTTTGGCATGCGCTGCGTGAAAAGGCGGCTTTGGTTGAAGACGGATCACCGTTTGCGCGCGCCTATGCCTTCCTGTTCAAGTGGCTGGGCCGGGTTGATTACGAACGCCCGTTTGAACTTTATGCCGAATTGCTGGGCGGTCGCGGGGAGGAAGCGCGTGGAGTCCGTGCCCGTCTGGTTGGTCGTCTGGGGATCGAGGCCAACGACCCCATTGACGAATTCCTCAACCTCGCGATGGGCTATGAAGCTGATCATGCTCCGACGCTTCAGGGCTTCCTGCACTGGCTGATGGCGGGCGATGCCGAGATCAAGCGTGACCTTGAACAAAGCGGGCGTGATGAAGTCCGCATCATGACCGTGCATGGTGCCAAGGGGCTTCAGGCCCCCATTGTGTTCCTGCCCGATACCATGCAGGTGCCGACACAGGCCCCGAACCTGTTCTGGCAGGAAGACCGCAATCTGATGTTCTGGTTGCCGCGTGTGGCGCTTGAAACCGATCTTGTTGCCCGCCTGCGCGATGACATCGCACTTAAACGCGATCAGGAATATAACCGCCTGCTGTATGTCGCCCTGACACGCGCCGAAGACCGGCTTTACATTTGTGGCTGGCAGGGGCGGCGCAAGGCGCCAGAGCATTGCTGGTACAATCTGTGTAGCCAAGCGATGGAAGGCTACGCCAAACCGGCGCAGATTGATCTTTCGACCTATTCCGGATCAGGATGGGAAGGGGAAGGCTGGGTCTGGGAAACCGATCAAAGTCAGGCGCCCAAACCGGACCGCGCCGATGATATTTCGGATTCAAAACAATCTATAAAACGCCAGTTAATTCGGGCCGTTGCGCCAGAAGAATCCTTCCCGCCCAAGCCACTGGCGCCCAGTCGGCCGCTTGAAGACGAACCGGCTGTTCAATCACCGCTGGGTGGCGATCAGGGACAAAGCTTCAAACGTGGTCTTCTGATCCATAAGCTTTTGGAACTGTTGCCAGATCTGCCGGAGCAGGCCCGCCTGAAGGCAGCCGAACGCTTCCTTGCCCAACCGGTTCATGCGCTTGATCCCGATCTCCAGGTTGAAATCGCCAATGAAACGCTGGGTATTTTCGATAATCCGGCCTTTGCCCCGGTCTTTGCGCCCGGATCCCGGGCAGAGGTGCCGCTTGTCGGCATTGTCGGCGGGGATGTGGTTTCGGCCCAGATTGACCGGCTTGTCGTTCGCGACGATGAAGTGATGATTGTCGATTACAAAACCAACCGTCCGCCGCCCCGCGATGTCGAAGACACGCCGCGTGCCTATCGTCGCCAGATGTCGATCTATCGTGCGGCCTTGGCGCAAATGTATCCCGGCAAAAAGGTCAGGTGTTTCATTCTCTGGACCAATGGACCGTGGATGGTAGAGTTGCCCGATCACATTCTGACATTTGGTTAGGGAACCGACTCTGCAGAACGCCTGCTTTGACGCAGATCGCTTTCGCGCGGATCGCCCAATGCGCTTGACGTTTGCGTCAGTGCTGCCTACCTTGGCCTCATAAAGCGGATCGAGGTTTGCGGGTTCGCCCGCCTTGCCTCGTAACAACTAGGATCTGAAAGTATGACCACGATTAAAGTTTCCGACGGTTCGTTCGATACCGACGTTCTGGGTTCCAACGACCCGGTTTTGGTCGATTTCTGGGCTGAGTGGTGCGGTCCGTGCAAACAGATTGCCCCATATCTCGATGAAATCGCCGGTGAACTGGGCGGCAAGCTCAAGATCGCCAAGGTGAATATCGATGAAAACCCGAACACCCCGGCGAAATACGGTGTTCGTGGCATCCCGACCCTGATGATCTTCAAGGGTGGTGAAGTCGCTGCGATGAAAGTCGGCGCACTTCCGAAAAGCGCTCTTGTCGACTGGATCAACCAGTCGATCTGATCTTCATCGGATCATTGAATTAAAAAGGCGGGCTGAATTTCAGCCCGCCTTTTTCTTTGCCCGGTTTAAAGCACGCTTCCCTAATACTCGTATGGGGTCCCATCCATATTTTCCATAAGCACTTCACGCTTGCCGACATGGTTGGCGGCCGAAACGACGCCGTTTTCTTCCATCTGCTCGATAATGCGGGCTGCGCGGTTATAGCCGATTGAAAGCTTGCGTTGGATGAAGCTGGTCGATGCCTTCTTCTCGCGAAGGACAATACCAACTGCCTGATTGTAGAGATCATCATCTGATCCGCCCCCACCAGCCCCGGCATTGCCACCGGCCATATAGGCCGCGACCGGGTCTTCTTCGGGTTCTTCGGTAACGGTTTCAAGATAGGCCGGGTCGCCCTGATCGCGCAGATGCTTGACGATGCTTTCGACTTCTTCATCGGAAACAAACGGGCCGTGGACACGCTGCAAACGGCCGCCCTGACCCATGTAAAGCATATCCCCCTGACCCAAAAGCTGCTCGGCGCCCATTTCACCCAGAATGGTGCGCGAGTCGATTTTCGAGGTCACGGAATAGGAAATACGCGTCGGGAAGTTGGCCTTGATCGTACCGGTGATCACGTCGACTGACGGACGCTGGGTCGCCATGATCAGGTGCAGACCAGCCGCACGGGCCATCTGTGCCAATCGCTGGATCGAGGCCTCAACATCCTTGCCGGCAACCAGCATCAGGTCGGCCATTTCGTCGACGATGATGACGATAAATGGCAGCGGCTCCATCGGCAGTTCCTGATCTTCAAAGATCGGTTTGCCGGTTTCCGGATCAAAGCCGGTCTGAACACGTCGGGTAAGCTGTTCGCCCTTGGCGGCGGCTTCCTTGATGCGTTTGTTATAGCCCGCAATGTTACGCACACCGACCTGGCTCATGGCGCGATAACGGTCTTCCATCTCGCGCACGGCCCATTTCAGGGCAACAACCGCCTTGTGCGGGTCGGTCACGACCGGGGTCAGAAGATGCGGAATGCCGTCATAGATCGACAATTCAAGCATCTTGGGATCGATCATGATGAAGCGGCATTCTTCAGGCTTTAGGCGATAGAGCAATGACAGGATCATCGCGTTCACACCCACCGATTTACCCGAACCGGTGGTACCGGCAATCAGCAAGTGCGGCATTTTGGACAGATCGGCAATTACCGGTGTGCCGCCGATATCCTTACCGAGGCTCATATTGAGCTTGCCGGTATTCTTTTCAAAATCACTCGATGCCAGAATTTCATGCAGATGAACGGTTTCACGGCGCGAGTTTGGCAGTTCGATCCCGATGACGTTGCGTCCGGGCACCACGGCAACACGGGCGGCAATCGCACTCATGGAACGCGCAATATCATCTGCCAGGCCAATCACGCGCGATGATTTGACGCCTGCGGCGGGCTCGAGCTCATAAAGGGTGACAACCGGGCCCGGGCGAACCTGAACGATCTCGCCCTTAACGCCAAAGTCCTGAAGCACGGTTTCAAGCAAACGGGCATTCTGTGCCAAGGCTTCCTGATCGATCTGGTTGGCATCGGCCGGATCAGGTTCACCAAGCAGATCAAGCGGTGGGAAACGATACTCATCCGAGCCCAGATCAAACGATGCCTGACGCTGCGCTGCGGCCTTCTGGCTTGGTTGCAGCTTGGCGGCTGGCGCGGCGACAATATGAACCGGCGGTTCGTGATCGTCATCGTCGTCAAACTCGTCATAATCATCCGCGGCAACATCCGGTTCAGATTTCCGGGTTGAAATGGCCGTGCCAAGCTTGGACTTGCCTGTGTCCATCGACGGTTCCTGACGCGAGCCCGGGGCACGCTTGGCAAGCGGCTCATCGTTGCTGCCAGTCGGGATAATGGCACGAATGCCTGCAATCACCTTGCCGCCGGCAAAGGACAGCGCCGTGCCCAACCGTCCCCATTCAGACAGGGAATAGGCCATACAAAAGATCGTCAGTGCCAGACCAAGCATCATGGATGCCAATGCGATCAGGGCCCGTGCGCCGGGAACCCCAATCATCGCAAAACCGGCCTGAAGCTTGCCCAGCAGCAAATCACCGGCAAAGCCGCCCAGACCAACCGTCAGCGGCCAATGCATGCCCGGCTGAATGGCGGCTGCCGAAACCGCGACAAGAAGCAGTGCCAGCGGCAAGACAAGGAAACGTGCCCACATCCAACGGAACGGTTTGACCGCAATCAGGCGCAGGCCCCAGGCGACAAGCAAAACGGTAATCAGTGCGGATGCCAGACCAAGGGTCCGCAGCATCAAATCCGCGCCATAGGCCCCGACAATCCCCAACGGATTAAAAATCGTCGTGCGGTCCGTGGCATGGTTAAACGATGGGTCGCCGGGATGAAAACCGATCAGCATGATGAACAGGGCCATGGCCAGCAATACCAGCCCCAGGCCGCAAAACCGCAAACCACTGCGCTTGAGCAGTGTCACGAGACTGCCGGGCATGAATGCGGTTCCAAGAGTGTTTGACTGGCTGCTCATCTGGGTATCCGTTCTGGTTAAGTCCTGCTGTTCTGGTCGGGCGAAGCGTCGGTTTAGCTTTCCAATGCCTTAGCGATGCGGGTCAGTCCTTCCCGCGTGGTTTCAAGATCATGCACCAAGGCAATGCGGATGAACCGTTTGCCCGGATTGTCGCCATTGGCATCGGTCAATGACAGGTAACTGCCCGGAATGACCTTTACCCCGGATTCTTTCCAGATTTTTCGGGTGGCGGCCTCATCATCGCCGACATCAAGCCACAGGAAAAATCCGCCGGGCGGGCGATAGAAGCCAAACCGGTTGCCAAAGACTTCCTCGGCGATGTCGATTTTGGCTCGATAGATATCCCGGTTGGCCTCCGCATGGGCATCATCGTTCCAAAGTGCGGTGGATGCGGCCATGACCGGCATCGGAATGGTGGCCGAGCAATAGCTGCGCAGTGCGGTAAAGCGTTTGATGATCTTTGCATCACCGGCAACGAAGCCTGAACGCAAACCCGGCGCACTGGATCGTTTCGAAAGACTGTGGAAGACAAGAATATTGTCCATGTTTCCACCCTGTGCGGTACAGATTTCAAGCGCGCCGGTCGGTGCGGTGCTGTCATAGATATCGGCATAGCACTCATCCATGGCCAGCACGAAGTCATGCTTGCGCGCCAATGCAATGATCTGTTCGAGGTACGCACGTGATGCAATCGCCCCTTGCGGGTTGGCCGGCGAGCAAAGGAAGAACAGCGCGCAGGCATCAAGATCCTTGGCATCAATCTGATCAAGATCGGGCAGGAACCCGTTTTCCGGCTCTGCTGCCAGCGGCACCATTTCCGCGTCATTCAAAACCGCTGCGCCGCAATAGACCTGATAGAACGGGTTGGGCAGCAAGACCTTGGGTTTAGGACCCGGTTGATCCTGTGGAATGACGGTGGTGGCAATCAGATAAAGTGCCTCGCGCGTGCCTGCGACCGGCAGGACGTGATCATCACGGTCGATCATGTCTTTGGGCAGGTTATAGCGGCGATCAAGCCAGTTTTTGATGGCGTCGCGCAATTCCGGCGTACCGGTGCCGGGCGGGTATTTGTGCCAAAGGCTGGCATGTTTGACCATTGCCTCGGTGATCATGGCGGGCGGTTCGTGCTGTGGCTCGCCGATCGACATAACAAGCGGCGGCTGACCGGGTTCGATCCCGTCAAGCAGGGTTGCCAATCGCGGAAACGGATAGGCAGGCAATTGATCCAGGCGCGCGTTAAACATGGTCGTCGTCAATCCAGCATGATCTGTGGTCCGCCGTTCGCGGTCCCGTTATTCGGAAGATGGGTAAAATCCCCTGACTTTACCCCTATGCCAAAAGTGCAAAGAAACATTTAAGAGCACGGGTAAGCCAACGCAAAAAGCCCGGAAAGATGCGCTTTCCGGGCTTGAAAGAGTATTAACTCTGTTGCTGGTCGCGCAACCTAGCTCGCGCGGAGATCGTCCTCTGGATATGCGCCGATGTTGTGGATCGAGATATCCGCACCATCAAACTCGGCTTCTTCGGACAGACGGATGCCAATGGTGGCTTTTAGGGCGCCATAGACAACAAAGCCGACCACGGTCGCAAAAACGACACCAATCAGCGACCCTGCCAGCTGTGCGCTGAACGAAACGCCGCCCATACCGCCAAGGGCCTCAAGGCCAAAGATGCCACAGGCAATCCCGCCAAGAAGACCGCACATGCCGTGCAGCGGCCAAACGCCGAGGACATCATCGATTTTCCATTTTGCCTGACACTGATTAAAGCCCCAGACAAACAGCGCACCGGCAAGACCGCCGGTCACAAGTGCACCCAACGGATGCATGACATCTGATCCGGCGCAAACGGCAACCAGTCCGGCAAGTGCGCCGTTATGGACAAAACCGGGATCATTTCGACCGGCAATCAATGCCGTCAGAATGCCGCCGACCATCGCCATCAGCGAGTTAACCGCAACCAGTCCGGTAATACCGCTTATTGATTGTGCGGACATGACGTTAAAGCCAAACCAGCCAACACAAAGAACCCAAGACCCCAAAGCCAGGAAGGGAATGTTTGACGGCGGAATACCGACGAGGCCACCGGTTTTGGTGTATCGCCCGCGACGAACGCCGAGATTGATCACAGCACCAAGGGCGATCCAGCCGCCAACGGCATGAACGACGATGGAACCGGCAAAATCATGGAACGGTGCGCCAAAAGTGGCTTCGATCATGTCCTGGAAACCGAAATTGTTGTTCCAGACCATGCCTTCAAACAGGGGATAGCAAACACCCACCAGAATAGCGGTGGCAAACAGCTGCGGATAGAAACGCGCGCGTTCTGCAATACCGCCAGAAATAATGGCCGGGATCGCAGCTGCAAACGTCAAAAGGAAGAAGAATTTGACCAGATCATAGCCGCTATCAGCAAAGGCTGGGCTGTTTTCGGGGGTGATCTGACCGCTCAGAACGCCAGCATTGGCAAAGAAATCAACGCCATATGCAACGCTGTAGCCGACAAGGAAATAGGCAATGGTCGAAACAGCGAAATCAACAATGATCTTAACCAGTGCGTTAACCTGATTCTTTTTGCGAACCGTGCCGACTTCAAGAAAGGCAAAACCGGCGTGCATCGCGAGCACCATAATAGCGCCCATCAGGACGAAAAATACGTCCGAGGCAGTCTGGAAGGCCCCCATAAGGCGTCCCCTTTTCAAATAGCGTTTCCTCTCGGTCCGGTCTTGTCGGGGCAGCCGGACTCTGGTTCGGGGCAGCCAAGATCAATTTTCGTGCCAATGCCGCAAAACCGGGCAGCAAAGCGTAAAATGCCAAGGCTGTTGCTCGGTATTTGACTGTCGGGGTGAGGCATTCGGTTTTAGGGGCAAAAAACGCCTTTGCCTTCCAAGTGATCAAAACGCTGCCCAAAAAGGCAGCATGGAACAAAAAAAGGCCCGCCCGGTTTTCCCCGGACGGGCTTTTGATCTGATCGATCAGGTGCCGTGCGAACACGGCACCTGTCAGAAAGTCATTTTTAGAAGCGCTGGGAACCCTTACCGAATTCCGGATAGGCTTCCATGCCAAGTTCGGTTGCGTCCGCACCGTTGGCTTCTTCTTCCTCGGAGAGGCGAATACCAACAGTGAACTTCAGAGCCAGCCACACGATCGACGAGGCAACGATGGTGAAGGCACCCATTGCAACGATACCGGTGATCTGCGTGCCGAAGGAAGCACCGTCATTGGTGAACGGAACAGCAAGCGTGCCCCAGATACCGCAAACAAGGTGAACCGAAACAGCGCCGACAACGTCGTCGATTTTCAGTTTGTCGAGCAACGGAACTGCAACAACAACCAGGATACCACCGATGGCACCGATGATGATCGCCGAGCCAATGGTCGGGGTGTCCGGAGCAGCCGTGATCGAAACCAGACCAGCCAGTGCACCGTTAAGTGCCATGGTGAGGTCGACCTTTTTGTAAAGGATCTGGGTCAGGATCATTGCTGCAACCACACCGCCGGCAGCTGCCATGGTGGTGTTGCCATAGATGTTGGCAATGGCGATGACGTCAGCACCGGTACCCATAGCAAGCTGAGAACCACCGTTGAAGCCGAACCAGCCGAGCCACAGGACGAAGGTACCAAGCGTTGCAAGCGGAAGGTTCGAACCCGGCATCGGGTGAACGGAACCGTCTTCGCCGTACTTGCCTTTACGTGCACCAAGGATGATCGCACCGGTCAGAGCAGCCCAGCCGCCGACCGAGTGAACAATGGTGGAACCGGCAAAGTCAGAGAAGCCCATTTCCGACAGCCAGCCGCCGCCCCAGGTCCATGCACCGGTGATCGGATACAGAACGCCAGTCAGAACAACGACGAAGATCAGGAACGGCCACAGTTTGATACGCTCGGCAACAGTACCCGATACGATCGAAGCTGCGGTTGCAACGAAGACCATCTGGAAGAACCAGTCGGACGTTGCGGAATAACCGCCAGAGAAATCACCACCAAGGGCAGCGGAGTCATCTGCGCTCCACAGGCTCAGCGAGCCGATCCAGCCAGATACATCCATGTACATCAGGTTGTAACCGATGAGGTAGTACATGATGCCCGCGATTGCGAAGAGCGAAATGTTCTTCAGCAGGATGGTGGTAACGTTTTTGGTACGAACCAGGCCGCTCTCAAGCATAGCAAAGCCAGCCGCCATGAACATGACGATTGCGCCACTGAACAGGAAGCTAAAGCTGTTGAGAATGAACTGGGTTTCAGCCGGAACGCCTGCGTCCTGAGCAAAAGCCGGAGAAGCGATTGCCAGAAGGGCGGTAGCTGCAGCCGCAGCAAGGCCGGTTTTCTTCATGGAAATAGTCATAATGTCTCCCCTTGTCTCTGGACTTACAGGGCGTCGTCGCCGGTTTCACCAGTACGGATACGAACCGCCTGATTCACATCAAGAACGAAAATCTTACCGTCCCCGATTTTCCCGGTTTGAGCAGTTTTGGTGATGGCTTCGACAACCTGATCAACCAGATTATCCGTGATGGCGACTTCCAGCTTCACCTTCGGCAGGAAGCTGACCATGTATTCAGCACCACGATAAATTTCGGTCTGACCTTTCTGGCGACCAAAACCTTTAACTTCGGTGACCGTCAAACCCTGGACGCCCAGTGCGCTAAGCGCTTCACGGACTTCGTCCAGTTTGAACGGCTTAATGACAGCAGTAACAAGTTTCATAATAATGCGACCTCCCGGCATATCCGTTGAGTACCAACGTGGTAATCACGATTTCGCAGTCGCAGTCTCCAAACCAAGAATCGTGCCAGACTCAGAATAAAAATCTTAAATTACTGTTTTTGTTGCACAAAATGATGAATCGATCCGACGAAATTATGACTTCGTTCTGTCATGACCGGATTAAAATCTGCACAAAATCTGTGGCTGTTCAAAAAATATGCATATTTTTTAATCAACCTGTCGCGTAATTGAAAAGCGCTTACAGCTCAAGGCTCTGTGGCAATTGGCATTCTGGTTCCGCGGGACTTGTCGCAACCAAGGGGTGATATGCCTTGGCAGGTGGCGATGGCGCATTCACGGCTTTCAAAGATGGTTTTGCCCCGATGTTGTGCTGGCAAAGGTCGTGATAACTGCGCGTCGATGATCGGTGCGGGTTGTGGCTGCGTATCGGGCAGGGTAAAGATGTGCAAACAACGCTTTCACGACGCCCTATTGCGTCAGGTCAACGCAGGATGCCAAGCTGCACTGTAAACCGGCATCACTGGCAAAGGCCAAACGACACAGGAAATTGCGATATGCATGATCAGCAGCCACTTCAAACCGATGTCATTATTCTTGGGGGCGGCTTGAACGGTGCCTCTATGGCCTTGGCGCTGGCCCATGGCGGCATCAAGTCGGTGGTGATTGATTATGCAGACCCCAAAACCATCCTGACGGCCAATTACGATGGCCGTACCTGTGCGATTGCCGCCGCCTCCAAATCGGTTTTGGAAGTGATCGGTGCCTGGGAAAACATGGCCGATGGCGCGGAGCCGATCCTTGATATCCGCATTGCCGATGGTCAAAGCCCGCTTTTCCTGCATTACGACCATCATGATGTCGGTAACGAGCCACTTGGCTATATCGTCGAAAACCTTGTGACCCGAAGTGCGCTTTATCGTGCCATCGAGAAAACCGATCTGGTCAAAATGATTGCACCGGCCAAGGTCGAAACGATTGCACGTGATCAGGGTGCCATGACCATCAAGCTGGCCGGCGGGCAAGTCGTGCGTGCACCACTTGCCATCGGGGCCGAAGGGCGCAAATCCATGTTGCGCGAATGGGCCGGCATCAAGACCTATAACTGGAGCTATAAGCAAAGTGCGGTGGTTTGCACCGTCAAGCACCAGCAGCCCCACAATGGGCTGGCGGTCGAGCATTTCCTGCCGGCAGGCCCGTTTGCAATCCTGCCGATGACCGATAACCGTTGCTCGATTGTCTGGACCGAGGGCACGGATCAGGCCAATTATCTGGTCAATCTTGATGATCAGACCTTCCTTGATGAATTGCATCGCCGGTTTGACGGCTATCTCGGTGATCTTGAAGTTATCGGGCCACGCTTCTGCTATCCGCTTGGGCTGCAGCACGCCTATCACTACACCCAGGATCGCTTGGCGTTGATTGGTGATGCGGCGCACGGCATGCATCCGATTGCCGGTCAGGGGCTGAATATGGGGATCCGCGATGTTGCGGTTCTGGCAGAAATTCTGGTCAATGCCCGTCGTCTCGGTCGTGATATCGGCAGTGCGGATGTGCTGGCAGAATATGAACAATGGCGGCGTTTCGATAATACAGTGATGCTGGCAGTAACCGATATCACCACGCGCCTGTTCTCGAACGATATTGCACCCATCCGCTGGGCGCGCGATATCGGATTGGCAATTGTCGAGAAAATCCCGCCCCTAAAAAAGACCTTCATGTCGCATGCGATGGGCTATGCCGGTACCTTGCCAAAACTGATGCAGGGCAAGCGGCTGTAACCGGATTGCCTTTTGCCGCAACCGGGGACTATAGCCAGATCTTCCGGTCGAAAAATTGCGATAGGTGATCAAAGGTCATTTAAAACCATTCAAAAACATGTCGTTTTTTGTGAGTGATTGTTGATTTGTGTCAACAAGTCAGCAAACAGAAAAGCGCAATGTCCCCGTCGAGTTGATCAAACTAACAGGGGACAGATAATGTCATTCAAATCCAAACTCCTTGGTGCCGCATTGTTGGGTGGCATGATGGCGGCTTCGTTTGTTGCTGCCAAACCGGCTTCCGCACAGACCGCCGAATTCAAAACCAAACAGGCTGGCGATATTTTGATTCGTGGCCGTGTCGTTGGTGTCGTTCCTGATGAAGACGTCGATAGCAATACCCTTCCGGGTAAAGGCGAAATTGACAATGACGTCATTCCGGAAGTCGATTTCTCTTACTTCGTGACGGACAACATTGCGCTTGAGCTGATCGCGGGTACGTCGAAGCATGATGTAACCTGGAGCGACGGCAAGGATCTGGGGAGCGTCCGTCTGCTGCCGCCGACTCTGACCCTGCAGTATCACTTCATGCCGGAAAGCCGCTGGAGCCCGTATATCGGTGCAGGTATCAACTACACCTTCTTCTATGACTCCAAACCAGGCCAGTTTAGCTCCGTCGACTATGATGACGGCTTTGGTTATGCCTTCCAGGCTGGCTTCGACTATGCGATTTCTGGTCCGTGGTCGCTGAACGTTGACGTCAAGAAAATCTATCTGGAAACCGACGTTTCTGTAGATAACGGTACGGTCAAGGCGGACGCAAATATTGATCCGTGGTTGTTCGGTGTTGGTATTGGCTATCGCTTCTAATAAAGCGTACGTCCGAGGATAACCTCTCCGGACAGCAAGACACTAAAAACGGTCCTGTCTTTGGCAGGGCCGTTTTTGTTTTGGGACTTCTGGAAAGAAAAGGGAGGCGTCAGCGCTTGGTTGGATCGCGTGACAGGCCGCGGGCCTTGAGTGCGGCGAGATAGTCGTTCCAGAGCTTGTCCTGATTGTCGTGCAATTCGCGCAGATATTGCCAGCTAAACAGGCCGCTATCATGCAAATCGTCGAAGGTAATGCGCACGGCATAGTTCCCGACCGGCACGATATCGATGATGCCAACGTGGCGGCGGCCGGCGATGATCTTCTTTTCTGACGGATGATGGCCTTGAACTTCGGCGGACGGGCTTTCCACCCGAAGCAGCTCGGCGCCAAGGCGCGTTTGAACACCGTCATCCCAGATGATTTCCAGAATGCGCTCATCACGCAGATAGTTGATTTCAACCGGGGTGAAAGCAGGCGTAAAACCGTCGCTGGGCATGGTGACAGGCAACCTTTGCCTTAGTCTTCGATGGCACGGGCTTCGTCGGGCAGCATGATCGGAATGCCGTCGCGGATCGGATAGGCAAGACCGGCCTTTGGGCTGATCAGTTCGTTATTTTCACGATCATATTCCAACGCCTGTTTGGTCACCGGACAGACAAGGATTTCAAGAAGTTTCGGGTCTACCGGGCTATGGGTCGCGGTCATCAATTCAGCCTTCGGGTTGGATTTGCCGTGTGCGGCGGCAAGTATGTTCAGTTGGCATTGCTGTGTGCGTGCTTGGGATCGGCATGGACCGCCATTTCAAGCAACGACGTTAGCATATCACCGCGATCATACAGCGTTGTGCATTCGAGCAAAGCCTGTTTTTCAAGCGGACTGAGGCGACAGCCCATGGAAATGGTGGTGATCAGCATTTCATCATCGCTATCTGCCAGTGTGTCCCAGCATGATTGCAGCGAATGTTGCGCGAAATAGGCGTCAAGCGCCATGCGCAGGCGATCACGATTGATCGGCGTATCGTCATCCTTGGGTGTGGTCAGATCCTTTTTCCACGGCGCGAAATCGCCACGCACCCGGCGATATCCACCGGAATTTTCGGGCAATTCCTCGATCACGGTAAATCGGCAGACACCCGTGAGCGTGATCAGAAACCGTCCATCGTCGGTTTCGCTAAAGGCGGTAATGCGGCCCGCACATCCTGTCGAAAAGATCTCCGGGCGATCCGGGTCCATGAAATAGGCGTTACGCTGATCCGGTCGGGGTTGAATCATCCCGATCATCCGGTCCTGTCCAAGCGCATCCGTGATCATATTCATGTAGCGCGGCTCAAAGATATTGAGCGGCAAATGCCCGCGCGGCAGCAAAAGGGCACCGCTTAGCGGGAACACCGGCATGGTTTCCGGAAGGTCCGAAAGTTCAGGATCAAAGGGGCCGCATATGCTCATGAGAACAATACCGTCGATAATGCACGGCGTCCGGCGACGCTGGCAGGGTCCATCGGACCCCAGGCTTCAAAAAACTTCAGGAGCTGGGTGCGTCCTGCGTCCTCGTTCCATTCGCGGTTGGTGCGAATGATGGTGATCATGGCATTGACCGCTTCTTCGCGCTTGTTCTTGGCAAAACAGGCCATGCCGTAATCATAAAGTGCCTGCGGGTCGTTCGGGTTGGCTTCTGCCTTGGCGCGCGCGGCTTCAAGGTCTTCACCCGAAACCCCGGTCTCGGCCAGTTCAAGCGCGCTGATCGCGGCTGCAATCGGTGCCTTCAGGCGATCAACATCGGACATGTTGTCAACGAAGTGGCGGGCTTCTTCAACTTCATCCATGCCCACCATGCAACGGATCATGCCGCCAATTGCGGTTTCATTGTCCTGTTCGCGCTCAAGTACGCTGACATAAAGACCATGGGCTGCTTCAAAGTTTTCCTCTGCAAGTGCGGCACTTGCCTGTTCAAGCAGTCCCTCAATCGGGCTTTCAATCGGACCACCGGCGAGTTTTTCATAGAACGCGCGCACTTCGCTTTCGGGCTGCGCACCCTGAAAACCATCGACCGGGCGGCCGCCCTTGAAGGCATACACCGTCGGTACCGACTGAATGCGAAGCTGCATCGCCAGTTCCTGGTTTTCGTCGATGTTGACCTTGACCAGTTTCACGCGTCCGCCAGCCTCACGGGTGACTTTTTCGATCACCGGCGTCAGGCTTTTGCACGGACCGCACCATGGCGCCCAGAAATCGACAACCACCGGCACTTCCATCGACGGTTCGATAACGTCCTGGACGAAGGTTTCGACACTGCTGTCCTTGATCAGGTCAGAATTCTGATTTTGGGTGGTGGCGCCATCCGGCGCATTCGCATCAAGAATGATCGACATTATTGTTCACTCGCTAATTCTGAATTCTAGATGATACCGCCATGCCCGGACGACAAGAGGCAGCCATGTGATATTGCGTGTCACTTATACTTGAATATAAGAAGATTTAAGGGCTTACCTCAGATGTCCGTGGTTCATTTATCATTGGCCGTGGCGGGTTCGGCATCAAAATCAATGATCATCGCCTCATAACCAAGTGAGCCGATGAAGGTTAACAGGTCTGCCGAGGAAATTGTCGTGGTGCGGTCATTTCGCAAGGGGTGAAAGTTCAACAGGTCCCCGTTGGCAAGCTTGGCATCAAGGGCCAAGTTGACCTTGCGGTCCCGATCATTGAGCAATGCAAAGGGGGTGACGGAACCCGGTTTTATGCCAAGCGTTTCGATCAGAAGCTCCGGCTTGCCAAACGACAGGCGCGCGCATCCCAGCCGCTTGTGCAGGTGGTTCATGCGGATTTCGGTCTCTTCCTCGGCAACCACCAGCCACAATGCGCCCTTCTTGTCTTTGACAAACAGGTTCTTGGAATGAAGCCCCGGCAGGTCCCCACGCAGTGCCTGCGAATCCTCAACCGTAAACAACGGTTCGTGTTCATGTGTTTTCGTTTCGATACCCAATTTGGCCAGATGATCGAAAAGCGGGGTTGATGGATCACTCATGCTCTTTCCCTTGTGGCTGTGCGCCAAAAGATAACCAAGTTCAAAACCGGACGCAAATTTGCATAAATCGGGTCGGATTTCGACAATTGGGACGCTTAAAGTCAAGGAAAACCGCCAAAATTCCTGATGTCGCGATTTCAAAGAAAAAAGGGTTGCAATCGCTCTTTGTTGGGCTATTATCCGCGCCGCTCCACAGGGGCAGAAACAATCTGATGAACGCGGGCGTAGCTCAGGGGTAGAGCATAACCTTGCCAAGGTTAGGGTCGAGAGTTCGAATCTCTTCGCCCGCTCCATCAGACCGGTTTCACATATCATCGCTTTCATGATGATGCGGGCGTAGCTCAGGGGTAGAGCATAACCTTGCCAAGGTTAGGGTCGAGAGTTCGAATCTCTTCGCCCGCTCCATGATGAAAGTTTTAAAAGACCGTCCTTCGGGGCGGTCTTTTTGCATTTGGACCAAGGCTGTCGACTGTTTCGCGCTTGCAAGCAAATGCAAATTGTCGTGTGCTTCTGTAATGTCTGATCCGAATAATACAAAATCCACGTCATCGGGGCGCCTGATCTACACAGTCGGCTATGCGGGCCATGACCGTGAAAGCCTGCTTGCGCTTTTCAAGGCCCACGGCATCACGGCGGTCGCCGATATTCGGACCTTCAAACGATCAAGTTATTGGACCGCATTCGACTCTGACAGCTTCGGGCCGTCCCTTCGGGAAAACGGTATTGCCTATGTGTTCATGGGCGATGTGATGGGCGGAAAACCGCAAGTTCCGGAACTTTACCCCGATGGGCAGCTTGATTATGGCCTGATGGCAGATCGGCCTGATTTCAAATCGGGGATTGATCGGCTGGTTTCGGGGGCGGAGAAATATCGCATCTGCCTGATGTGTGCCGAAAAGGACCCGCTGGACTGTCATCGCACGCTTCTGATTGCGCCAGCCCTGAAAGATGCCGGGTTTGATCTTTGCCATCTGGTCGATGGCCGGGTCGAAAGCCAGGCGGAAACCGATGCCCGCATGATCGCAATCAATGGTGGGGATGTCCCCGATCTGTTTGCTGCCGCCGCACCCGACCCGGATGCCGAAGCCAAACTGGCATTGGCGCGCCAGATCAAACGCGTCGCCCCCAGGGCCGAGGATGCAATCAAGCGACGCTAGCCTGCGTTGCTAACCCGTGGCTCAGCCCATGATGTTGTAGCCACCATCAATATGCACCACATCACCGGTCAATGATTTTGCCCGGTCACTGGCCAAAAACGCCGCCAATTCGCCAATTTCATCAATTGTCACCAGACGACGCGACGGCGCGCGGTCTGTGGCCTGGTCCATCAGGTGTTGAAATTCGGCAATCCCGGAAGCCGCGCGGGTTAAAAGCGGTCCGGGTGAAATTGCGTGGCAGCGAATGCCTTTCGGGCCCAGTTCAGCCGCCATATAGCGAGTCGTGCTTTCAAGGGCTGCCTTGACCGGCCCCATGACCCCGTAATGATCAATCACGCGCTCAGATCCCATATAGGTCACGGTCAAAAGCGCACCGCCACCCCGCATCAATGGCTCTGCCCGCTTGGCAAGTCTCGCAAACGAATGGCACGATATATCCATCGCCGCCAGAAACCCGTCTCGTGAACAATCGGTTACCCGACCGTGCAGGTCATCTGCCGGGGCAAAGGCGATCGAATGCAGCACGAAATCAAGTTTTCCCCACTTCTGTTCGATTTCGGCGAACAGAGCGTCTGCCTGTGCCTCATTGCGGACATCAAGTGGTACGAAGATCGGGGCATTGATTTGGTTGGCCAATGGTTCGACAAAGCGTTTGGCCTTGTCGTTCAAATAGGTCACTGCGATGTCGGCACCTTCGCGCTTGAAAACGCGTGCACAGCCCCAGGCGATGGACATTTCATTGGCAATTCCGACGATTAGCCCTTTTTTGCCTTCAAGCATGCCGTGGTTCCTTCCGGATCATGTGCGAGTGCGAAGAAATTCTCAAATAGGGGCGTATTTCAAAGTGTAGCGGGTTTTGCGTCGCAAAAAAGCGCAAAATTCTGTGACAGTTCATGTCCGCCGACGATCTGGCAACCAAAGGCTAGCTTATTGGTTAAATGAATTTTTTTTGTGCAGAAGCATAGTTTTTAGGCAGATGATCCGTTATGTGTAAGCGTGAAGGGACACAGGGGATTTCCAGGTGGGTCTATGGTGGAAATTCCTGCTTTCCTTCCCAAATAATGAAAGGGTTCAGACCCTGAATCAGTGGTGTGTGGCACCGGTCGCAAAGATCGGTGTTTCGGTTCTGGTAAACAGAGCCGGGAAAAAGGGAAATTGGTCATGAAAGCCCGAAACGGCGACCCAAAGCGTGAAGTCATCGACAAGGTTGTCGAAAAGATCCATCAACGGATGTCTGGTGAAACGGCGAAGGGTGCAGAAGCATTCGTTCGCCTTTTTTATAAGGATGTTCCGCCTGACGACATGGCTGGTCGCTCGGTCGACTCGCTTTATGGCGCGGCACTTACACTATACAAATTCGCGCAAAAGCGCCCCTCTGCCGATACGGCCAAAATCAGGGTCTATAACCCCGATCTCGAAGAACATGGCTGGACGTCTGATCACACGGTGATCGAAATCAACAATACCGATATGCCGTTCCTGGTGGACTCGGTGACAGCCGCCCTGCATGAGCTTGATCTGACCGTTCATCTTGTCATCCACCCGATCATGCGCATTGCCCGTGATGAAAAGGGTGAATTGCAAAGCGTTGCCAGCGTTGAAGAAACCAATGATCCGCGTGAATCGGTCATGCATGTCGAAATCGACGAGCAGACCGACAAGGACGTTCTGGCCAAGGTCCATGAAGCACTTGAAAACAGTCTGACCGACGTCGCACTTGCTGTGCGCGACTGGCAGCCGATGCTGAAAAAGGTCACCGAAGTTCTTGATGAGATTGGCGACGTCAAGGCAGGCGCGCCAGACGAGGACCGCCGCGAGGTGCAGGACTTCCTTGGATGGCTGCACAATGACCACTTCACCTTCCTGGGATATCGGGAATACAGCTTTAAGAATGCTGGCAAAAAGGGCCCGGTGGATGTTGAGGTCAAAAATCAGCTCGGCATTCTGTCGCGCGAAGGAACCCACGTCTTTGATGAGTTGCGCCAGATTGGCAACCTTTCAGCCGAGGTGCAGGATTTCGTTGCCAAACCGAACCTTCTGATGGTGACCAAGGCCAACAAACAGTCGACGGTTCACCGTCCAGTGCATCTTGATACGATTGTCGTCAAACAGTTCGATGCCAAGGGCAAGGTCGTTGGTCAGCATCTGTTCGTCGGCCTGTTTACTTCGGTCGCCTATAACCTGTCCCCACGCCTGATCCCACTTCTGCGTATGAAGCTTGCCGAAACCGTCAAGCGTGCCGGTTTCCCGCCAGCAAGTCATGATGGCAAGGCGCTGGTAAATATCCTGGAAACCTATCCGCGTGACGAGCTGTTCCAGGTCGATCTGGACGATCTTTATCACACCTGCATGGGCATCCTGCATTTGCAGGAACGTCAACGCATCGCGTTGTTCGTGCGCCGCGATGCGTTTGAACGGTTTGTCTCCTGTCAGCTGTTTTGCCCGCGTGATCGCTTTACCACCAAGCTGCGCCTGAAGTTCCAGACCGTGATTGAAAACGCCTTTGATGGCAAAGTCACGGCGCACTACACCCTGATCGGCGACAGTCCGCTTGCGCGCTTGCACCTGTTGGTCAAAACCAATCCCGGTGAATTGCCCGAATACAGTGTGGCTGATATCGAGCGCCAACTGGTCGAGGTGGCGCGTGACTGGTCCGATACCCTGCGTCAGATCCTTGTGCGTGAACTGGGTGAGGAACGTGGTCTTGCGCTGCATCGTCGCTATGGTGAAAGCTTCTCGACGGAATATCGTGAACGCTTCACGGTCGAGAGTGCAGAGCTTGATATCGAACGCATCGAGGAGGTCATCAATGCCAATGACCTGCGGGTAAACCTTTATCGCCCGATCGAAGCTGCCGAGAATGAACTGCGCTTCAAGATCTACAATCCCGGTGCGCCAGTACCGCTTTCGGATGTCCTGCCCATGCTGGAAAACATGGGGCTCAAGGTCATTACCGAAAATCCCTTCACGGTCAGTCCGCGTGATGTCGGTATTGATGTTCGCATCCATGATTTCGGGGTCGAAGTTGATGGCGAGTTCAGCCTCCATGATGTGCGCAACAAGTTCCAGGAACTGTTTGTCCGTATCTGGCATGGCGAAGTTGAAAACGATGCGTTTAACCGCCTTGTGCTGCTGGGCAATCTGAATTGGCGCGAAGTGGTGATCCTGCGGGCCTATGCGCGTTATACCCGCCAGACCGGATCAGCTTTCTCGCAGGCTTATATGGCCAAGACGCTCGCCAACAATCCGGCGCTGGCCTCCGCCCTGGTGTCGCTGTTTATTGCGCGCTTTGATCCGGATCGCGATCCGGCCAAGGGCGACGAGGTCGCAGCGATAGAAGCTGATATCATCAGTCGCCTCGAAGACGTGATGAACCCGGATGAAGACCGCATCTTGCGCGCCTTCCTCAATCTGGTGCAGTCGACCCTTCGCACCAACTTCTTCCAGCATGATGCGGATGGAAATCCAAAGTCCTATCTGTCGGTCAAGTTCAATTCGGCCGTGATCGAAGACTTGCCACTGCCGCGTCCGTGGCGCGAAATCTTTGTCTATTCCCCGCGGGTCGAGGCCGTCCATTTGCGCGGTGGTCCGGTGGCCCGTGGCGGCATTCGCTGGTCAGACCGTCAGGAAGATTTCCGTACCGAAATCCTCGGTCTGGTCAAAGCCCAGATGGTCAAGAATGCGGTCATTGTCCCGGTCGGCTCCAAGGGCGGTTTTGTCGTTAAACGTCCGCCGGTCGATGGCACGCGTGAAGCGTTCCTTGAGGAAGGCATTGCCTGCTACAAAACGCTGATGAGCGGGATGCTCGACATCACCGACAATATCGTTGCCGGTGAAATCGTGCCGCCAAAACGCGTGGTGCGTCTCGATGACGATGATCCCTATCTGGTTGTTGCGGCTGACAAGGGCACGGCGACCTTCTCGGACATCGCCAATGGCGTCGCCCGCGATTATGGCTTCTGGCTTGACGATGCATTCGCTTCGGGCGGCTCACAGGGCTATGACCACAAGAAAATGGGCATTACCGCCCGGGGTGCGTGGGAGTCGGTCAAACGTCACTTCCGCGAAATGGGCAAGAATATCCAGACCACGCCGTTTACCGTGGCCGGTGTCGGCGATATGTCGGGGGATGTGTTTGGCAACGGTATGCTGCTGTCAGAGCAGATCAAACTCGTTGCGGCCTTCAACCACATGCACATCTTCGTCGATCCTGACCCGGACCCGGCCAAAAGCTTTGCGGAACGCAAACGCCTGTTTGACATGCCGCGTTCAAGCTGGACCGATTATGACAAAAAGGTCCTGTCCAAGGGTGGTGACATCTTTGATCGCAAGGCCAAGACCCTTGATCCGTCGCCAGAGGTCCGCAAGGTTCTGGGGCTGGATAGTGGCAAGGTCACCCCGGCTGATATGATGAAGGCCATCCTGAAATCCGATGTCGAACTTTTGTGGTTTGGCGGGATCGGGACCTATATCAAATCCAGTCTTGAAACCAATGCCGATGCCGGTGACCGTGCCAACGATGCCATCCGCATCAATGGTCGCGAAGTCCACGCAAAGGTTATTGGCGAGGGGGCAAACCTTGGTGCGACCCAGCGGGGCCGTATCGAATACGCCCATGCCGGTGGTCGCCTGAATACCGATGCGATCGATAACGCGGCGGGTGTCAACTGCTCGGACCACGAGGTCAATATCAAGATCCTC
Organism: Thalassospira sp. A40-3; assembly: GCF_015871485.1. Taxonomy (NCBI): domain Bacteria; kingdom Pseudomonadati; phylum Pseudomonadota; class Alphaproteobacteria; order Rhodospirillales; family Thalassospiraceae; genus Thalassospira; species Thalassospira sp. A40-3. The sequence goes on along the minus strand of NZ_CP065428.1, from coordinate 3,916,221 downwards.
GTGGGCGAAGTGGTTGCTGCCGGCGACATGACCGAAAAGCAACGCAACAAGCTGCTTGTCGACATGACCGACGAAGTCGGCGAACTGGTGCTGCGCGATAACTATCTGCAAAGCCAGGCCATCTCGAATGCCGATGCGGAAAAGGCCGATATTCTGGATGCACAAGTCCGTTTGATCCGCATGCTCGAACGCGAAGGGCGCCTGAACCGCGAGATTGAATACCTTCCCGATGACGAGGAACTCAGCCGTCGTGCCAACGCGCATGAAGGCCTGACCCGCCCGGAAGTCTCGGTTCTGATGCCTTATGCAAAGCTGTGGCTTTATGACGAAATCCTTGAATCCGACCTGCCGGACGATCCGGTTCTGGTCGAGGAACTGGTGCGCTATTTCCCGACACCGCTTCGCAAGAAATACGCAAACGCGATTTCAAACCACCGCTTGAGACGCGAAATCATTGCGACCGTTGCGACCAACAGTCTGGTCAATCGGGTTGGCGGCACGTTCGTCCATGACATGATGGAAGCCACCGGCATGTCGGCAGTTGATGTGTCACGCGGTTATCTGATCACGCGGTCTGTCTTTGGGCTGCGGGAAATGTGGGAAGGCATCGAAGCGCTTGATAATGTCGTGCTGGCGAAGCTTCAGACCAGCATGTTCCGCGAAATCAATCGCATGGTGAACGATGTTACCCAGTGGTTCCTGCGCAATTGCGAGGAGCTTAATGTCGGTGAAAAGATCGAGATGTTCCGTCCCGCGGTTTCCAAGGTGATTGAAAGCTTTGATGAAATCGTCCCCGAGGATGCTGCTGCACGCAAGGCGCTGGAACAAAAGGCCAAATCGCTGGTCGCCCAAGGTGTCCCCGACGACCTCGCATGGCGTGTGGCGTCTGCGACCCAGTTGGTGGCGATCTGTGACGTGGTTCGTATCGCCGAGGCAACCGGTCGCGATGTCATCGAAGTGTCGGCCACCTATTTCGCAGTCGGTGCACGTTTCCAGTTGGGCCTCATGCGCTCCGCCGCCGAGTCGATCGAAGCCGATACCCATTGGCAGAAACTGGCACGTGCGGCAGTGATCGACGATCTGTTCGGGCATCAGCGCGAACTGACCCGTTCGGTTCTGGCTGCGGGCAAAAAGGGCTCGTCCGGTTCCGACCTTGTCGATATTTGGGTGCAAGATCGTCAGCGTGGCTGTGCCCGCTGTGATGATCTGATCAACGAACTGCGTTCGGCCGGTCAGATCGATCTTGCCATGATCACGGTGGCCAACCGTCAGATCCGGGCCCTGATCGGGGCCTGACGTCTGACAGGTCGAAAGACCTTGTTTTAAAAACTGGAGGGGCGCCTGCAACGGGCGCCCTTCTTTTATTCTTAATCAATGGCCTGTGCTCATAGCGCGTCGTTGAGAAAACATACCGCCGATTGGCAAAAAAGGCGATGCAGCGCGATTTGCGCTAGATCACGGAAATCAATGGGAAATCCTGTCATTCTGCTGCCATTATTATATGATGGGATCAAAATATTGCCGGTGTATTCCTTGAAAAATACCAACCGGTATGTATATCTGAGACATATAAACAAAACAGGTTAATGTTATGAGGAACGCTACAGAAACCCGGATCAAGCTGCTTGAAACGGCGATGGAGCTATTGGCAACACGCAGTTACCACGACGTTGGCGTCAGTGATGTATGCAAGCATGCCGGGGTAACAAAGGGTGCGTTCTATCATCACTTTGACAGCAAGGCGGAGCTGTTTGCCGCAGCCGCCCGCCATCACTGGGAAAAGGGCAAGGACGAGCTTCGCGCTATCTTTTCCCCGGATGTTCCGCCGCTTGAACAGCTTAACAGCTATATCGAACTCATTTGCAACAAGCAGGAACGCTATGCCGTTCCCGGGGAAAACGAAGTCTGTGTCTGCCCGATTTTCACCGCCGGTGGCCAGGTCGGCCCGGAAGATGAGCCGATCCAGGCCTGTTCACGCGAACTTGCCGAAGAGCAGATCAAATATCTGGCGTCCATGGTGCGCGGCCTGAAGGGCGAGGGCATGCTGGGTGAAGATGGCGACGCCACAACTTTGGCGCGATTGATTTTCCAGTATGTTCACGGTTTGCTGACCTATGGCCAGGTTTTCAATGATCTTGATACCGTTCGGTCTGACATTCGCAACGGCATCTGCCGAATCCTTAATTTGCAGTGCAAATACAGGGATGTAGACGCGGAAACAGCCGCGTAAATCCTCTGTAAGTTTCGTTGTCCAGAGAAAATAGTTCACTTTTTTCTCTAAATTCACTTGCAAACATACCGATCGGTATCCATTTTTCTTCCAAACGTGCTGCCTGTGCGCGGCGTAACCTATTTGGAAGATGGAATGATGCAGTCTCGATCAAAACGCAAAATTTTGCTGCCAGCTGCCGCCTTGGCGCTGGTTGCTGCCGCCGGTGGATATGGTCTGCATATCACCGGATCCGCCGCTGATGAGGTCGCGGTTCAAACCGAACAAGCAGCCCCTCCGGCAACCCCGGTCACCGTATCGGGTGTCAAAACGCAATCTGTCCGCCTCTGGAGCAACTTTTCCGGCCGTCTGAGTGCGGTCGAGGAAGTGCAACTGCGCCCGCAGGTCAGTGGTGCGATTGTCGAAATCCTTTTTGAAGACGGTGAATTGGTCAACGAGGGCGATATCCTTGCCGTGATTGACCCGCGCAGTTATCAGGCCGCGGTCGACGAAGCCCGCGCCGAACTGGCGGCTGCCCAGCAGAACCTGTCGCTGGCGAAAAAGGAAAAGGAACGGGCCGAGAAACTCGTTTCCAACGGCACGGTTTCCAAGCGCGTCTATGACGAACGTCTCAGCACCCATCAGGTTGCCCAAAGTGACGTCAGCCGCGCCAAAGCCAAGCTTGAACTGGCCGAAATCCAGCTCGATCACGCCTATGTCAAAGCGCCGATCAATGGCCGTGTCAGCCGGGTTGAGCTGACCGTCGGCAACCAGGTCAATGCCGGCCCCAATGCCCCGGTCCTGACCACGATTGTCTCCACCGGTAAAATCTATGCCGACTTCGACCTGGATGAGCAGACCTTCTTTGCAAGTCTTGGCGACAGCGGCAAAGTCGATGCTGCTGCCCAAACCATTCCGGTCAATATGACGCTGTCGAATGGTCGTCATGTGTCCGGTCACGTGCACAGCTTTGACAACCGCATTGATCCGCGGACCGGTACCATCCGGACCCGTGCGCTGTTTGATAACCTTGATGGCAGTCTTCTGCCCGGCACCTTTGCCAGCCTTGAGGTCGGCACATTGGCCAAAAGCAACGTCATCATGGTCTCGCCAGAAGCTGTCAGCACCGATCAGGACCGCAAGTTTGTCTATGTTGTCGAACCCGACAATACGGTTGCCTATCGTCAGGTAACGCTGGGTTCGGAAATCAATGGCATGCGCATTGTGACGTCGGGTCTGAACGAAGGTGATCTGGTGATCGTCAACGGCATCATGAAGGTTCGGCCGGGTATGCCTGTCGCGCCGGAAATTCTGCAGGCCTCCGCATCGTAATCGATGTGTGACTGCGCTTTAAAGCAAGGCTGAAAAACATGCAGAATCTTTCCCGCTTTTTTGTGGATCGCCCGATCTTTGCTGGCGTCCTGTCCGTCCTGATCTTGTTGGCGGGCCTGATTGCCATGTGGCGTTTGCCGATTTCCGAATATCCGGAAGTCGTGCCGCCCTCGATCGTGGTCGAAGCCAAATTCCCCGGTGCAAACCCGGCCGAGATTTCCGAAACCGTTGCCTCCCCGCTTGAAGAGCAGATCAACGGGGTTGAGGGGATGCTTTACATCAACTCACTGGCCACCACCGATGGCAATCTGTCCCTGACCGTGACGTTTGAAATTGGTACCGACCCGGATCTTGCCCAGCAGAAAGTCCAGAACCGCGTCTCGCAGGCTGAACCACGCCTGCCTGATATTGTTCGCCAGCTTGGCGTTACAGTGTCCAAACGTTCGCCGGATTTGACGATGGTCGTGCATTTGCGTTCACCCAATGAACGCTATGACATGCTGTATTTGCGGAACTACGCGACGCTGAATGTCCGTGACCGTCTGGCGCGTATCACCGGTGTCGGACAGGTCGGGCTGTTTGGCTCGGGCGATTATGCCATGCGTGTCTGGCTTAACCCCGACAAGGTTGCCGAACGTAACCTGACCGCGGGCGAGGTGGTTTCGGCCATTCAAAGCCAGAACGTTCAGGTCGCAGCCGGCATCATTGGTGGTGCACCTTATGACACTGGTGTGCAGTTCCAGTTGCCGATCAATATCAGCGGTCGTCTGGAAAGCCCCGAAGAGTTCGAAAACATCATCATCAAACGCGAAACTGATGGCACGATTACGCGTTTGGGCGATGTTGCGCGCATCGAAATGGAAGCCCAGCAATATGCGCTGCGTTCCCTGCTTGATAACAAACCGGCGGTGGCGATCCCGATCTTTGCATCGCCGGGCTCGAACGCACTTGATATTTCCAGCAACGTCCGCGCCACCATGGAAGAACTCAAACAGAACTTCCCGGACGATCTCGATTACTCGATTGTCTATGACCCGACCGTGTTTGTCCGTGGTTCGATCAAGTCGGTCATCATGACATTGCTTGAGGCGGTCGCCCTTGTGGTTGTCGTGGTGACAGTGTTCTTGCAGACATGGCGTGCCTCGATCATTCCGTTGCTGGCCGTGCCGGTATCGATCATCGGTACCTTTGCGCTGATGCTTTTGATGGGCTTTTCGATCAACGTGCTGTCGCTGTTTGGCTTGATCCTGGCCATCGGGATCGTGGTCGATGATGCGATTGTCGTCGTCGAAAACGTTGAACGAAACATCGAACGTGGTCTTTCGCCGCGCGATGCAACGGTTGCTGCCATGCGCGAAGTGACCGGGCCGATCATTGCGACCTCGCTTGTCATCACCGGTGTGTTTGTGCCGATTGCCTTTATTTCCGGCCTGACCGGCCAGTTCTATCAGCAATTTGCCCTAACCATCGCGATTGCCACGATCATTTCCACCGTCAACTCACTGACGCTGAGCCCGGCCTTGTCGGCTGTGCTTCTGCGCAGTCACGACGCGCCAAAAGATTGGCTGACACGCGGTATGGACTTTGTCTTTGGCTGGTTCTTCCGCGCCTTCAACCGATTCTTTAATCGCAGCACCGATCTTTACGCCGGTGGTGTGAAACGCCTGCTGGGTGTAAAGGCCATTATGATGGTGCTTTATGTCGGTCTTCTGGCATTGACCTATCAGGGCTTCCAGATCCTGCCGACAGGCTTCGTGCCGCTTCAGGACAAGCAGTATCTTGTCAGCTTCGCCCAGCTTCCGCAGGGCGCGACACTGGACCGGACCGAAGACGTCATTCGTGAAATGTCTGACATCGCGCTTCGCGAACCCGGTGTTGAAAGTGCTGTGGCCTTCCCGGGGCTTTCAATTAACGGCTTTGTAAACAGCTCAAGTGCGGGCATCGTCTTTGTCACGCTGACGGATTTTGCCGAACGCAAAAGCGATGATCTGTCGGGTCTTGCCATCGCCGGCAAGCTCCAGCAGAAATTTGGCGCGATTGACGAGGCCTTTGTCGCCATCTTCCCGGCACCGCCGGTACAGGGGCTTGGTACCGTTGGCGGGTTCAAGCTTCAGGTACAGGATCGCTCCGATCAGGGCTATCGTGCGCTTGATGATGCGATGAAACAGGTCCTTGCCAAGGCATGGGCCGCACCGGAACTGACCGGTGTGTTTTCAAGCTACAACATCAACGTGCCGCAGCTTCAGGCAACGCTTGACCGTACCAAGGTCCAGCAGCTTGGCATCCCGGTTGATGAAATCTTCCGGACCATGCAGGTCTATCTGGGGTCGATGTATGTTAATGACTTCAATGCCTTTGGCCGCACCTATCAGGTGATCGCACAGGCAGACAAGCCATATCGTTCAAGCCCCGATGACATCCTGCGCCTGCAAACCCGCAACGCGGACGGCGACATGGTGCCGCTTGGTTCTGTGCTGTCGGTCTCCGAAACATTCGGGCCGGATACGGCAATGCGCTATAACGCGTTCCGTTCTGCCGATCTGAATGGTAACGCGGCACCGGGATATTCCAGTGGCGATGCACAGGCGGCGATCACCAAGATCCTTGATGAAACCTTGCCACCGGGCATGTCCTATGAATGGACGGAGCTGACCTATCAGCAGATCCTGGCAGGCAATACAGCGATCTTTGTTTTCCCGATCTGTATCCTGCTCGTGTTCCTGGTGCTGGCGGCGCAATATGAAAGCCTGACCATGCCATTGGCGGTGATCCTGATCGTCCCGATGAGCATCCTGTCAGCCATCTTTGGCGTCTATCTGTTCGGGGGTGACAATAATATCTTCACCCAGATCAGCCTGTTTGTGCTGGCCGGACTGGCATCAAAGAACGCCATCCTGATTGTCGAGTTCGCCCGAGAACTTGAACATCAGGGCCGCAGCACCGTTCAGGCCGCGATCGAGGCCAGCCGCCTTCGTCTGCGCCCGATCCTGATGACTTCTCTGGCCTTTATCATGGGTGTCGTCCCGCTGGTTCTGTCCAGTGGTGCCGGTGCCGAGATGCGCCACGCGATTGGTATTGCCGTGTTCTCGGGCATGCTGGGCGTGACGATATTTGGCCTGATTCTGACCCCGGTCTTTTATGTTCTTGTACGCATGATTGGCCGGCGCAACGACGTTCGTTCACTTGATGAGGCTGAAACACACCAGCCTGCGGAGTGACCGATATCGTTGCATAAACAGCCGGACCGTCTTTTTCCCCCGACCCCGCCGGTCCGGCTGTTTTAAATTCCCGAACGGGGCTGACGCAAGTCGGCCCCGTTTTGGTTTTTCTGATGTGAGCCATATCTCAGTTTGGTCTGATGGCCCTTGCCTTGGCCGGACTTCGCCTTATCTTTCGGTCGGAATGTTTGTCGATAAGGGTTTTCGACCATGAACTATGTGCGTACAGGTTTGTTGCTGGCCGGATTGACGGCGCTGTTTGGCGCGGTCGGCATGATGATTGGCGGCCAACAGGGCATGATTATCGCGCTGCTGTTTGCAGCGGCCATGAATGTGTTCGCCTATTGGAATTCGGACGCGATGCTGCTGCGCATGCGCAGTGCCCGGCAGGTCGATGACAAAACAGCACCCGAACTGGTGGCGATGGTGCGCGACCTTGCGCGCAATGCCGATCTGCCGATGCCCAAGGTCTATGTGATTGAAAACCCGCAACCAAACGCCTTTGCCACGGGCCGTAACCCGGAAAACGCAGCGGTGGCGGCGACCACAGGGTTGCTCAAACTGCTTGATCGCAACGAAATCGCTGGCGTCATGGCCCATGAACTGGCCCATGTCAAAAACCGCGATACCCTGACCATGACCATCACCGCGACCATTGCCGGGGCGATTTCCGCGTTGGCCAACTTCGCAATGTTTGCCGGCATGTTTGGCGGCAACCGCGACAACAACAATCCGCTGGGCGGGATCGGAATGATCCTGATTGCCATTCTGGCACCCTTGGGTGCGATGATCGTGCAAATGGCAATTTCGCGCACCCGCGAATATGAAGCCGACAAGATCGGGGCTGAAATCTGTGGCCATCCGATGTGGCTGGCCAGTGCGCTGAACAAACTCGATAAGGGTGTTCACGCCATCCCGAACATGGATGCCGAACGCAACCCGGCGATGGCCCACATGTACATTGCCAACCCGCTGTCGGGCAAAGGTGTTGATAATTTGTTTTCAACCCACCCCAACATGGCCAACCGCATCGCGCGCCTGAAGGAAATGTCAGGCACGTCTGCAAGCAATGCATCGGGCCGTCCGGCAGGGCAGGGGGCCGGTGTTGCCAAGGCGGCACGATCCCGCGGTCCTTGGGGCCGAAATTCATCAAAATCCGCTTCTTCCACGCCCAACACATCGCGACAGCGCAAACGGCCCTGGGAGTCCTGAACCCGGTAAAACACTGTTTTGTTGGATGTCATTTCACCCTTTTTGGGATCGTGCACCCTATTCTTCGGTATGAGTGAAATGACAACCCACGCCATTGACCAACCTGATTTGTAGGACGAAAATGTCCCTACTAAAGTCTTGAGATCCCTGCTGTTCAGGCTCCGAGAAGCAGGGAACAGATAAGGACAAGAATGGCTGGTTTCTGGTCAATGGTTGGCCTTGTGTTCAAATCTTTGATCACAGGTGCCGATACTGTCGATGATACGGGGGGTGCTCCCAGAGATATTCTGGCGACAGATGATGTCCTGTGCCGATATGCCATCGCCCGCTTCACGCCTGCCGATACCAACGCCCATATCGGTGCAAGTTCCGTTGATGATATTTCAGATATCGTGACAGCTGCTGTCTCGTCCGTCCCCGAAAGCGAAGGGATTCGGATTGATCAGTTCTTTACACCAAATCCCGATGCAGCCGATCCGTTTCAGGCCATACGCGAAGCACAGCTAAGCGTTCTTAATATGGCGCATCGCAAGGATGCCGATACGGTCTTCTGGGGGCGTCAGGATGCCAGCACCGGGTATCTCAACCTCTATCTGGTCAGCGATGCCCTGACATCGTCGCTTTATGACCTGATGCTGCCCCAGACCTATATCTTCCGTCAGCCGACCCATTCCGACGTTGCCGAGGCATTGCGGGTGCTGTTGAACGCACAGCTTGTCCTGACATCCCGGGGCGGCGAACAGCGCGCCCTTCAGATTGCGCGTCTGGCGGCGATCATGGAAGACCTTCAGGACCGCGTTCTGGGCGGAGAAGTCTTTTCGCACGCTGGTGCCGGTGCGGCGCTGGCCTATGGGTTCGGGGCGTTTGTCCTGTCGGAAACCGGTGATCGTTCCTATTGCGCAAGTGCGCTTCGTGTCATGGAACCCTATATCCGCCAGATGGTGGCCGACATTGCCGAAAAACCGGTGGCCGCCACCGGAAAAACCGCTGCACCAACCGGGCTCAAGGGCGAAGCCCTGTCGGAAAATGATCCGGGTGCGCCGACCAGCCAGCTTTCGGAATTGCTTGATCGCGTCACGGATTTTTCCAAGGTCGATCCCCGCACAACGGCCGCACTCGCCCTTTATGGATCGCTTGTGAACTGGTCACTGATTGCAAACCTCAAGGCGCGCTCTGGCGAATTGTCGATTGCGATCTGGCGGATGCTGGAACGCAGGATCGAACTTTCGATGGGTTCGCCGGTCGATCGTGCACTTTCGATCTGCAAACTTGGCGAAGCCATGGTCCTGACTGGGAAGGACAAGGAAAATGCCCAGATCGTCGACAAGGGCGCTGGTCATTACCGCCGGGCGCTTGGCATGATCAATGCGCGCGTTCACGGCCCACTTTATGCGTTGATCGCCTATGGTCTGGCGGATGCGATTGTATCGTCTGCCACCATTCGCGACGTGACCATCCCTGATACGCAGGTTGTCCCGGTTTTTCAGGCAGCCCTTAAAGTCTGCACACGGCGCGATCATCCCTATATCTGGGGTCGGATCATGTTCGCGCTTGCCACCGTCTATCTGACCAACGGCAATCTGCACAAGGATATCGAAATGCTCACCCACGCCCGGATGAGCTATTCACAGGCCTACGAGGCATTCAACGAAGCCGGTGCAAAGGGGGCTGCGCGTGCTGCGTCGGGCGGCTTTACCCGCTCGGAAAACTTTCTGTCGCAGCTTGGGCATCGCAAGACGCTTATGGACGCAACCGGTGGCCTTGGCAAAGACACTGCAAACGCGTCCTGAGCCCATACTGAGCAAAGACAAGACAAAAAGAAACCCCCGCAGCGGATGCTGCGGGGGTTTTGACTGCGACTGCCGGGCAACTTCTATTCGCGATTGCCAAAGAAGTGCAGCAGCATGATGAACAGGTTCACGAAGTCGAGATACAGACGCAGCGCACCGAACAGGGCCTTTTTGCCTGCGGTCGTTGCATCGTCATGCTCGTGATATTCTTCCTTGATGCGCTGGGTGTCATAGGCGGTAAGGCCCGTGAAGATCAGAACACCAGCCGCCGAAATGACGAACTGCAGCATCGTGCTGGCAAGGAAGATGTTCACCACCATTGCGATGATGATACCGATCAGGCCCATGAACAGGAAGCTGCCCCAGCCCGAAAGGTCTTTCTTGGTGGTATAGCCAAACAGGCTCATCGCACCAAAGGTACCCGCGGTGATGAAGAACGTGCGCGCGATCGACTCACCGGTGTAAACCAGGAAGATCGACGCAAGGGACAGACCCATCATTGCGGCGTAGATCCAGAATGTCGCCTGTGCGGCACCAAAGCTCATCTTGTGGATGCGCGCGCTCAGGAAGAACACAAGCCCGATCGGGGCCAGCATGACAATCCAGTGCAGTCCGGTACCGAAAATAGCCTGCATCAGGGTCGGGCTGGTCGACACAGCCATTGCCACGATACCGGTCAGGGCAAGTGCGGATGCCATGTAGTTATAGACACGCAGCATATAGGCGCGGAGACCTTCATCGATCTCGGCCGCCGACCGGCCAACCGAGACGTCATAGCCGCGTTGACGCGTTTCAAAAGCCATTGAAATCCCTCTTTGATCCAATTGTGAGCAGAACATAGGTATACAATTCTGCGATGATCAAAATATGGCAGGATTTCCGGGAAAAGCAACGTTTTGACAGATTGTGCAACTCCGGGCCGCCGTCAGATGTGAACTTGTTCACCCTGGATGTGACGCTATCGTGAAATCGCATATTGGCGACACGTTCTGTAAACCGGTCTATGATGGTGCCCTTACGGGATGAACAAAACCGTCGTGAAACCTGCACAGGCCCTGGATCATGTCACGTTCCATCGCACTCGATATGCCCATATTGACCCCTGTCGGGGTGTTGGCGCATGCCGTGGCAAAACTGGGCCTGGTCATTGTGTGTGTGCTGACTGCCGCGACGGTCGGGCATGCGCAAAATGCCAGTCTGAAACGTGCGGCCGGTGATGGCGATATTCCGGTTTTTACCGACACCTATGACAATGCAGAATTTTGTGCCGATGGCAGTGAGACGGGGCCGTGTGCTATCGCGCCGGTCGATGTGCCGGAATTTGACGCCAGCTTTGTTTACCGTTTCCTTGCCTATCACGCCCAGCGCCCGTTTGACCGTTTCTCCTGGCAGGCATTCACATCGCTGATGGCGCCGCTTGATCATCCCGATCAGGCCGCCTTATGGGAAAGGTTCCCGAACCGGCGCGACCTGTTTTCCGAGGTGGCCTATCCGAATCCGGCCTGTGCTGATGATCTTTCCGACGGGCATTTGCTGCTGGCAAGTTATCTGCAATCTACCGGTGATGTGCTGATTGATCAGGCGGGCAATTTCGTTCTTTTCGAAACCCGCATTAATCCGGTCGCTGCCGACTATATCATCGCAAACAACCTGCAAACGCCAGCAGGGCGTGCCGCCTTTGCCACCTCCGGGCAAAACATCGATTTTCCCACCGGGCATCTGCAGGCCGATGTCGCAACGAAGGTAAAATTCGCGTCCGCCGATGCGACTGCCAATGATGCGTCAAACGCATCTGGCCCGGCCATTCCAGCCTCTGCCCCCGGTATGATGGGGGCACAGCTTCTGAAGTTTTCCTGGCGTATTCTGCCAAATGCGGATGCGAAAAGTCGGGATCGTTATTTCACCCGCCCGGCGCGAATATCGCTTGCGGGTGATCAGACAATTGATGGCCGGGCGAAATGTCTTGATGTCACGGTCGGCTTGGTGGGCATGCATCTTGTTCAGCGGGTTGCCAGCGGCAATGGGGATCGCTGGATCTGGTCGAGTTTCGAACATATCGACAACGTGCCCTTGGCCGCCAATGCCCGGCGCCCCAACAGCATCATCACCAAACAACCGTTTGAAAACGGCTGTCTCGTGCCCGAAGCGGTCGAAGGGGAATTCGCCTTTTACGGCGGCCAACTGCCAGCCGGCAGCCCGGCCAATCAACCGATATCCGGGATTCTGAAATGGGCAGATAACCCACCCTATGCTCGGCTCGCTTCCGGGGATCATCCTGCCCCGCCCGATATTGTGCGTTGCTGGCGACTGTTTTCAGGCACGGCTGAAAGCAACTTTGTCTGGCAGACCAAGCTGAATGGCAGCGTCCTTGCAAATTATATGCTGCTCGGCACGCAATGGATCGGCAATCCCGGTGGTGAACCGTTCGGTATTGGCGAGGTGCCGCGCTTTTTGACCAACAGCACGCTTGAAAGCTTCATGCAGGATCAGTCTGATGCCACCTGCCTTGGCTGTCATGCCCGTGCAACGACCGACGTCGGACAGAACGCCAACTTCGCCTTCCTGCTTGATCCGGGCAGCTAAATACCTGCCATCGGGGCAGCGCAGACAGACCTTCCAATTTCCACCGATTGCCACTAGCATGCTCCGCAACATTTGCCGCACCCAAAAACAAAGAACAGCGGCGAATTCAGGGAGGAAACATGCTGGGCAGTCGTTCAGACTATGCGGCGGTACGTTCACGCTTTGCCTGGAACGTGCCAACCCACTTTAATATCGGTGTCGATGTTTGCGACAAATGGGCAGATGACCCGGATCGTTTGGCATTGATGCATCGCCGGCGTGATGGGTCGCGCCGCGACTACACATTTGCACAGATCAAACGCCTGTCGAACCGCTTTGCCAATGTTATGCGCCGTCATGGCATAAGGCGTGGTGACCGGGTCGGGATTCTGTTGCCACAAAGCCCGGAAACGGCGATTGCCCACGTTGCGACCTATAAAATGGGCGGCATTGCCGTGCCGCTCTTTACCCTGTTTGGGGTGGATGCGCTGGAATACCGGCTCGGCAACTGCGCGGCCAAGGCCTTGGTGACAGACCGCGAAGGGGCCGCCAAGATTGCTGAAATCCGCGATCTGCTGCCGGCCCTTGAATATGTCTATGTGATTGATGGCGCGCCCGATCAATGTTTTGATTTCAAGGCCCTGTCATCAGAAGCCAGCGACGAATTCGAACCGGTCAATACCCGTGCCGATGAACCGGCCCTGATCATTTATACATCCGGCACCACCGGTCAGCCAAAAGGCGCGCTGCATGCGCATCGGGTGTTGCTTGGCCATTTGCCCGGTGTCGAAATGTCGCATGACTTCTTCCCCGAAGACGGTGATGTCATGTGGACTCCGGCCGATTGGGCCTGGATCGGCGGGCTTTTGGATGTGCTATTGCCTGCTTGGCATCACGGCGTGCCTGTCGTCGCCCACCGGTTTGAAAAATTCACGCCCGAGGATGCCTTTCGTCTGATGGCCGAATATGGCGTGCGCAATACCTTCCTGCCGCCAACGGCGCTCAAGATGATGCGCGCGGCTGGCGATGATATGGCGCAAAGGTTCAATTTTAAACTCCGCTCCATTGCAAGCGGTGGCGAAACATTGGGTGCGGAACTTCTTGATTGGGGGCGTCGAGTGTTCGGCCTGACCATCAACGAGTTCTATGGCCAGACCGAATGCAACATGGTGGTCAGTTCCTGTCAGTCGATCATGGAACCCAAACCCGGTGTGATGGGCCGTCCGGTGCCCGGCCATGATGTCGCAGTGATTGATCTGAGCGGCAAGGTGCTTGAACCCGGTGAAATGGGCCGCATTGCTGTGCGTGCACCCGATCCGGTGATGTTCCTGGAATACTGGCGCAATCCCGAAGCCACCCGCGACAAGTTTGTCGGTGAATGGCTTTTGACCGGCGATATGGGCTGTGTCGATGCCGATGGCTATATCCGCTTTGTCGGGCGTGACGATGATCTGATCAGCTCGGCCGGATATCGCATCGGTCCGGGCGAGATCGAGGATTGCCTGATTGGTCATCCGGCTGTGCGCATGGCCGGTGTGATTGGCAAACCCGACGAACAGCGCGGCCAGATCGTAAAGGCCTTTGTCGTGCTGGCCGATGGCTTTGCCCAAAGCCCGGCGCTTGAAAGCGAAATCAAGGACTTCGTGAAAACCCGTCTGGCCGCACACGAATACCCGCGCGAGATCGCCTTCCTTGATCAGCTGCCCATGACAACCACCGGTAAGGTCGTCAGGCGGGCACTGCGCGACATCGCCTGATCCTCAATCAGTCAATTCAGATCGTTTTCGAAACGGTTTTTGCAAAAAACAAGGCCGGGTCCATCTGGATCCGGCCTTGTCTGTTTCAAGTTTTGGAGTTGTGGGCTTACTCGTTGCGCAACAACGGTGCTGCCGGGCTGCGTAATGCCTGCCAGGTGCCGACAAAGCCCGCCGCCAGTGTGGCAAACAGGCCAATCGCAATCGGACCAAGAATGGTCATTGGCAACAGTACCCAGTTGGCTTCCATGATCAGCACCAGCACCGACCAGGCGGCAACCGATCCGACGACGGCGGCAATCACCCCGGTGGCAAGGCCAAGGATCCCGTATTCCAGCGCATAGGCATAAAGGATGTTGGCCCGTGTCGCGCCAAGGGTCTTGAGCACCACGGCGTCATAGATCCGCTTGCGCCGACCGGCCGCAACCGCCCCGCCAAGGACAAGTACACCGGCGACAATCGCAATCATGCTGGTCGCATTAAGCGCCGTTCCGATCCCCGCCAGAATGGCATTGGCCGCTTCCAGCGCTTCACGTACCCGGATGGCCGAGACATTCGGGAAGTCCATGCCGATCATGCGATCAACCGGTTCTTCCATTTCGCGCGGCATATGGGCGGTGGCGATCAGGCTGTAGGGCGCCTTGTCGATCAGGCCCGGTGAAAACACCATCGCGAAATTCATGCGCAGGCTTTGCCATTCAATCTCGCGCCAGTTGGCGATCTCGGCCGTGATATCACGGCCCAGCACATTGACGGTCAATGTATCGCCCGGCTCCAGATCAAAGGCATTACCGATATCCGCACTGATCGACACCAGCGGCTTGGACGCATCATTGTAGTCAGCCGGCCACCATTCGCCGCGGACCAGTTTGGTTTCAGGCGGCGGGGTGGCGGCAAAGGTCAGGCCACGGTCCCCGCGCAGGAACCAGCGATCATCACCCGGACCGACATCGTTGGAATTAACCCCGTCAACCGCCGTTACCCGGCCACGCAGCATCGGTGTTTGTTCGATATCCGAAACGTTGTCCTGTGCCAGAAGCTGGCCTCGGAACTGCTCGATCTGATCGGGGCGAATATCAAGGAAGAAGAAGGCCGGGGCAGAGTCCGGCAGGTTCTCGTTGATCTCGTTATCAAGGTTGCCCTCGATCCCGGAAATCGTCACCAGAAGTGTGAGGCCCAGCCCAAGCGACAACGCAACCGGGACGGTACTTGCGCCCGGACGATGCAGGTTGGCGAGCGCCAGTCTGGAAAAGGCACTGCGGCCCGTAATCAACCGTTTCGAAAGGGATACGATACCTTGTCCTGCAAAGGTGAAAATCACCACTGCCGCCGCCGACCCGCCAATAAAGCCAAGGGCAATCGCCTTATCGGTCGCGGTCAGCACCGTCAGGATCAGCAACAGCACCAGCGGCACCGCGATATAGGGCAGGTCACGCTTGCGCACAGGACTGCCACTAAACAGGCCAGCACTGGCACGGAACAATCGCGCTGCTGGAATTTCGCGTGCCCGCAGAAGCGACGGCAGCGCAAAGACCAGGGTGGTCAAAACGCCAAAGCTTGTTGCAATGATCAAGGACGGCAATGCCGGGCCAAGCGTCACATCAATCGGCAACCGCCCAGCGAGAACCGGCGCAATCAATGCCGGTGTCACTGCACCGATCAAAAGCCCGATGGCAATCCCGATCAGGGCCAGAACAAGGATCTGCAGGAAGTAAATCCGAAGCACCAAGCCATGCGACGCGCCAATCGATTTAAGTGTGGCGATGACGGATGTTTTGCTTTCGATATGGCTGCGCACCGCATTGGCCACCCCGATGCCGCCAACCAGAAGCGCCGAAAGGCCAACAAGCGTCAGGAACAGGGTCAGGCGCTCGATAAAGCGTTTTAGGCCCGGGTTGGCATTGGCCGTATCACGAATACGCCAGCCCGCATCTTCAAACTGCTCTTCAAGCCGTTCGCGAAACGCGGTCGGGGTTTCATTATCATTGATATCCAATGCGTAATAATAGCGGATCAGACTGCCCGGCTGCACCAGCCCGGTGTCCATCAATCCGTCCATCGACACCATCAGGCGCGGGCCAAAGTTGAAAAAGCCAACCGCCTTGTCGGGCTCGGTCGCAATTACACCACGGATCTGAACATCAATATCGCCAAGGGCAACCGTGTCCCCGACATCGATGCGAAGCCGTTCAAGCAATCCGGCCTCGGTCACGGCCCCCCAGACGCCATCCTTCTGATCAAGGATCCCGTCAAAGGGAACCCCATCGGCAAGCTCCATCTCGCCAAACAGCGGATAGGCATCATCAACCGCCTTAAGCTCCACCAACCGGCGCTGGTCCGGGCCATAGGCCGTTGTGCGCATGGTTGCCAATTCTGCAACGCGTTCAGTGTTCGCGGTTAGCCACTCGATCTGATCGCCGGTGGCTTCCTGATGGGTCAAGCGCAGTTCAACATCACCACCCAAAAGCTTCCGCCCGTCACGCTCAAGCGCCGAAAGAACGGATTCCGAAACGTTTCCGACAGCGGCAATCGACCCGACGCCAAGCGCCAGACAGGCGAGGAAAATACGAAAGCCCGAAAGCCCGCCGCGCAACTCGCGCCGGCAGACCCGCCAGGCAATGGACCACAGGCGGTCTGCGCCGTCAGAGGGGGAAACAGATGTGCTCATGACTGCGATTCCAGATGCGAAACGATTTCGCCGTCACGCAGCATCACCGTACGGTCGCACCGCTTGGCAAGGGCAGGATCATGGGTAATCAAAAGCAGGGTCGAGCCGCGCCGCTTGGTCAGGTCAAACAGCAATTCGATAATCGTTTCACCGGTCGTGCCATCAAGGTTGCCGGTCGGCTCATCGGCCAGCAAAAGCTCCGGGTCGGTGGCAAGTGCACGTGCAAGCGCAACGCGCTGCTGCTCCCCGCCTGATAGCTGGCCGGGATAGTGATCGGTGCGATGACCCAGCCCGACAAGTTCCAATTCTTCGCGCGCCTTTTCAAAGGCATCCGCACGTCCGGCGAACTCCATCGGAAGCGCAACGTTCTCCAGCGCGCTCATGGTCGGGATCAGGTGGAAGTCCTGAAACACGATGCCGACATGATGGCGGCGATAAAGCGCCAAGCCGTCTTCATCAAGGGCGCGCAGGTCCTTGCCGCAAACCTTCACCACACCTTCCTGGGCTTGTTCCAGTCCGGCGATCACCATCAAAAGCGATGTCTTGCCGGACCCGGACGGACCGACCAGCGAGACGCGCTCGCCCGCACCAATCGCAAGATCAACCCCCTTAAGGATCTCGACAATCCCGGCCGGACCCTGGAGCCGCAGCTTCAGGTTTTGCACATCAATTGTCTGTTTTGGCGCTTCACCAGATGCGGCGACATTTTGTTCCGGTATCGTGGTGGTTTCGGTCACACTCATTTCGGGTCCTATCGGGTTGTCCGTTGCAAGATCAACAAAGCAGGCTACATAAGCTTACGGATCAGGACGTTTCTGGTTCAGACTTCTTTTGATCTGAATAACTTCTTTAAGGGTAAACGGTCGGAAACCGCTCCGGCAAGTTCGCAGCATGTAAAGGTGAGATTTGTAATGAATTTGGCGTTTGGGCAAGGTCGCACTGTAATCAAGTTCACGCATAAGTTGGTACCACGCCTCCGCAAATCCGCCGGTTTGGCCCTTGCCACGCTTGCCCTTGCAACCCTTGGGATGGCCGGGTTTGCTTATGAAACCAAGGCACAGGATGGCGACCAGACGCCAAAAACCCTTGTTTTATTTGGCGATAGCCTGATGGCGGGCTATGGCCTTGATCATGAAAACGGCTTCGCGCCCAAGCTTGAAGCGGCCCTTAAGGAAGCAGGCCACGATGTCCGGGTGATCAATAGCTCCGTCTCGGGCGATACCACGGCGGCCGGACTGGCGCGTCTCGACTGGGCGCTGGTTGAAAAGCCCGATGCCGTGTTGCTCGAACTTGGTGCCAATGATGCGCTTCGCGGGATGGAGCCATCCCAGACCCGGGAAAATCTTGCAGAAATCCTTGAAAAGCTGCGCGGCATGGATGTTGATGTCCTGCTGGCCGGTATGATGGCCCCGCCCAACATGGGGACGGCCTACGGCGATGAATTCAACAGCATTTATCCCGATCTCGCCAGCCGCTATCAGGTTGATCTGTATCCATTTTTCCTTGAAGGCGTCGCCGCCGAGCCGGAGCTTAATCAGGATGATGGCATGCACCCCAATGCCGATGGTGTGGACGTGATCGTCAAGGGCATCCTGCCTGATGTCGTCGACCTGCTGCAAACCTCTGACGCCAGCTAAGCGCGAAGCACCTGCCTGGGTATATACCGGCGCTTCATGACCTCGGGCGCAAAACCGTCGGTTTTCCAAGGGCTTGTGAACTTCCCGACAGGTTATAAAATTTCACAAAGGCACAGATTGACGCAATTTCGACGCTTGTGGCGCATAAAAAACTACGTATGTAGATAGAAAACGTCAACAACCCGAAATGATTAAGCTGCCGGATCTTCAGAAGGCGAAGTCAACGCGTCTAGAAGATAAAAATATCATAAATATCAATAAGTTATGTTAGATTCGAGTGTCTTGCGAGCACCGTGATTTTCGCCTGAAAACCCTCGTTTGAGGACCAAAACACGCGGTTTGGTGTAAAATTAACACCTCATTTACTTTCGGTTCTGTTTCGAACAGCGTTTCTGCTACTGCGTATGTTGTTTTTCAAAACGCCTCTTCCAAGGCTGTTATCCAATTATCGGGTTTCCGATCTTTTTTGCCTTTCCGGCAGGGGTGGGGCATCGCAAGTGCACCATGTGATAAATCACATAATATCAATAACTTAATCGAATTTCCCTAAATCAGGCGACACTTATGGTCTGTGGATAACTCTTGGGAAACCAAACAGGTGTCCTGGGTGCCTGAAATGCACGCCTTCAAACAAATATCCCGTCATATCAATGTGTTGGCATTGTTCTGGCGACTCCTTGGATTCCCAACGAGTCGCCGATAGGCCTGTGAATGAATCGGAAGCGATTCAATTTTGACTGCAAATGCAGTTGCAGGGGGCCAAATCCGTCGATACACTTCATGCCATCGGGCGGAAAGGTGCGTTTGATCTGCGCTTTGTGTGTCCGGCGATTTCGAATTTAAGTTATATACTTCAATGCCTTAAAGGGATTGTTCAGTGTCGTCTTCTTCCACCGTCAAACAGTCCTACACCATTCCCTGTTCTTCGATCTTTCGTGACGCTGTGCTGCAACTGGCAGAACGGCGCGGGGTGAATGCGGCTGATCTGGCGCGCTCGGTCATGTTGATTGTGCCCGAAAAGGCGATTGAGGATTATCAGGATCCCGGCGACCCGCCCAAGGGCGATCGCGAAACCATTGTCTTGAAGTCCGGCCCGGCCGAGGGACGCCCCTGGCGGCGCAAACCCCGGCTGCAATTGCGCCTGCCACCGGGTTTTTCGGTGATCACCGTGCGCAAGGCGCTTCAGATGGCGATCGATTTTGATGCGGGCGATGTCAATATGAGGGTCGAGAAATCCGACGTTCTCGCCGCCGAACGTGCAGCCCTCGAAGAAGCCCGCGCGCTTAAAAAACGTCAGGCAGAGCCACCTGTCGAGCTTCTGCAATCGCGTGAAGAACTCGAACGTCTGCGCCAGATTGTTGATAACCTTGCCTTTGATCCGCTCGATCGCGGTGTGACCACCTTTAACGAGGCCCTGCATGTCATGGGCTTTGCGCCAAGTGCGCGGCCCGATTTGCGCGCCATCCGCGCCAAATACCGCGTTCTTGCCGCCATCCACCACCCCGACAGCAATTATGGCTCCCACCAGCGCATGACGCAGCTGAACGCCGCGATGGAGATCCTGCGCAAACATGTTTCCTGATCGGTTGGATCGATCCGAATCACGAACCGCCGCCCAAGCCCTTGTCGAAGGGGTGGGCCAATGCTTAGATGTAACTGGGCTTAGATTTATCTGGGCTTGGATGTAGGCATCAGATTTCTGGTTATCGACCGGGCACAAGACCCGGGCATCCTGACCAGTCAGCAACGGGAGACAGCATGACGGCGGAATTTCGGGCGGCACATGCCAGCGGCGAAAACTGGGCTTCGGTCGCATCCGAGCTTGCAGAACTTCTCGAAAAAGAACCACTGCCCAAACAGGCGCTGGCCTTTTTGTATGTCTCCGAACCGCTGGCCGATGATCTTGGCAGTATCCTGACCTTCCTGCGCTCCCGTCTGTCGATTGAACACTGGATCGGAACATCCGGCGTTGGCGTCTGCGGATCGGGCCGGGCCTATTTCGGCGTTCCAGCGGCCTCTGTCATGGTGGCCCCCTTTGCCCGTGATGAATTCCATATTTTTGAGCCGCTCAAGACCGAGGCCGATCTGGATGCGCGCGATCTGCAAAGCGCGATTGATCGCCTGCAGCCGATCTTTGGCCTTGTTCATGGCGATCCCGCTGCCCCCGAAAGCCTTGCCCAACTGGCCGAGCTGGCAAGACTGGGCTCGACCTATCTGGTGGGCGGCATCGCATCGGGGGAACGCGGCGCGCCGCAGATTGCCGACCGGGTTGTGAATGGGGGCCTGTCGGGCGTTTTGTTTGATGGCAAAACCAGTGTTCAGGTCGGCATCAGTCAGGCCTGCACGCCAATCGGCCCGGTCCACCGCGTGACCGAGGGACGCGAAGGCATCATTTCCACCCTTGATGATCGCCCCGCCCTTGATGTGCTTAAGCAAGAACTCGAAGCAGACGGCGGTGAACAATCCATGGCATCCGGGCGCTATCACGCGGCACTGATGGTGCCCGGGTCCGATACCGGCGACTTTGTCGTGCGCAATCTGATGGGGATTGATCCCCATAACAATATGATCGCGATCAGTGGCGATGTGCAGGCGGGGGACGCCATCCGTTTTGTCCGCCGTGACGGGGCCGCCGCCGAACAGGATTTGCGTCGCATGCTAAGCGATTTGCAAAAACGTCTGCCGGGCAAGCCACGCGGGGCGCTTTATTGCAGCTGTGTCGCCCGTGGCCCGCATCTGTTTGGCACCGAAAGCCGCGAAATGATGATCATCCGTGATGAATTGGGTGATTTGCCACTGACCGGTTTTTACGGCAATGGCGAAATCTGCAATGACCGGTTCTATGGCTATACCGGGGTTTTGACCCTGTTTATCTAAGGCCGCGAAATTTCAAATCATAAGAAATTTGCCCGCAAACGGTTTCATCGCGCGGCCAAGCGGATATATTCATACCATTGCAAAATCATGTGCCGCCCCGATCCAACAGTGCGGGCGGCATAAGACAGGGGAATTTCACATGGAATATCGTCGACTGGGGCGTACAGACATTGATGTCAGCGTCATCTGCCTTGGCACCATGACCTGGGGCCAGCAGAACACCCAGGAAGAAGCTTTTGAACAGCTTGATTACGCCACTGCCAACGAAGTCAATTTCATCGATACCGCCGAAATGTATCCGGTCCCGGCGATGGAAGAGACCTTTACCGCGACCGAAACCATCATCGGCAACTGGCTTGAAAAGCGCGGAAAACGCGATGATCTGGTGATCGCCACCAAGATTGTCGGTCCGGCCGATCGTTTCCCGTATGTGCGTGGCGGGCCGCGTCTGACCCGCGGGCAGATCTTTGAGGCGATTGACGCATCACTTGGTCGCCTTAAAACCGATTATGTCGATCTTTATCAGCTTCACTGGCCGGATCGGAATTCCAACTTCTTCTCCAAGCTTGGCTATACCCACGAGCCGGACGAGGAATTCACCCCGATCGAGGAAAGCCTCGAAGCACTTGATGAGCTGGTCAAGGCCGGTAAGGTTCGCCATATCGGCCTTTCGAATGAAAGCCCGTGGGGCCTGATGAAGTTCCTTGAACTGGCTGAAAAGAACGGCTGGCCGCGCGTGGTCTCGGTTCAAAACCCCTATAGTCTTCTGACCCGGCAATATGAAGTTGGTCTGGCGGAATGTTCGATCCGCGAAGATGCCGGTCTTCTGGCCTATTCGCCGCTGGGCGGCGGGGCGCTGTCGGGCAAATATTTGGGCGGTGCGCGTCCCGAAGGTGCGCGTTCCTCAGTCTGGCCGCAATATTTTGGCCGCTACCTGACCGAAAACGGCGTAAAGGCAACCGAAGCCTATGTGAAGCTTGCCAAGGACAATGGTCTTGATCCGGCCCAGATGGCGCTGGCCTATGTCAATTCGCGCCCGTTCCTGACGTCCAACATCATTGGCGCGACCAGCATGGAACAGCTGAAATCCAATATCGGGTCGGCCAACATCACCCTGTCGGACAGCGTTCTCGAAGAAATCGAAAACATCCATCAGGTCTACACCTATCCCTGCCCGTAAGGTCACAGGATGGTCAGATTTTGCTCGCAGAATTTGACCAAAGACTTATGAAAGGCGGCGGTTTATTCCGCCGCTTTTCCCACCACCAGAACGGAGGCGACAAATGGTTAAGCTGATCTTTGGCAAGGAATCCGATCTGGGGGGTATTTCTGTCCGTCGCGTTTTACCCCATCGCGATGTGCGTTCTGTCGGTCCGTTCGTATTCTTCGATCATATGGGGCCGGTCGAATTCCAATCCGGTCAGGGCATTGATGTACCGCCGCATCCCCATACGTGCTTGGCGACCGTGACCTACCTGTTCAAGGGTGCGATCCTGCATCGCGACAGTTTGGGCAGTGATCTGGAAATCACGCCGGGCGATCTCAATTGGATGAGTGCTGGGCGCGGCATTACCCATTCCGAACGCGAAACCGATGAGGTCCGCAATTCCGTTCATCAACTCGATGGTTTGCAGCTTTGGGTCGCGCTGCCCGATGAGGCAGAGGAATCAGATCCCGCCTTTTATCACGTGCCCAAAAATGACCTGCCGGTGATCGAGGATGCCGGACTTCACATGCGCCTGATCGCCGGTGAGGCCTTTGGCAAAACCGCCCCGGTCCCGGTCAAATCCAAGCTTTATTACCTTGATGTCGAAATGGACGAAGGCGCGCAGCTCCTTCTGCCCGGTGAAAATCAGGAAGGGGCGATTTACGTCGTATCGGGCACGCTTCTGATTGACGGCGAAAGCTATAAGCCTGAAAGCTTTATCTATGTCGCGCCCGAAGAAATCCCCGATATCGTTGCCAAAACCGATTGCCGGGTGATGTTGCTGGGCGGCCTGCCGGTCGGTCGGCGCTATATCTGGTGGAACTTTGTCGCCAGCACCAAGGAACGGATCGAGGCGGCCAAATCCGATTGGGCCGCGGGAAAGTTCCCGCAGATTGACGGCGAAGAGGATGCTTTGCCGCTGCCTGAACGTTCGACCGGCTAATTACCGCATCAGAATTGGATTGAAGACATGCGTTTGTTTGTTGGTGTGGAAATTCCCCACGATATTGCGACCGACCTTTATCCGCTGGGGCGTGCGATCAAGGGGCTTGATGCCCAGACCCCGGAAAACATGCACATCACGCTGAAATTCATCGGCAATGTCGATCCCGGCCTTGCCAGCGAAATTGATCAGGCCCTGTCACAAGTGGCGTTCGAGCCCTTTGATCTGCAGGTATCGGGCCTTGATATGTTTGCATCCAACCGCAAGGTCCGCATTTTCTGGGCCGGGGTAAAGGATCAACCAGCTTTGCGCACCCTTGCCAATCGGGTGGAAAACGCGCTTCTTGCGCTTGATGAATGCCCGGATATGGATATGCGCAAATTCACCCCGCACATCACACTGGGGCGTAACCGCGATGCGGCGCGCGCGTCCATCGAACAGGCGATTGTCGATCATGGCGATCTGTCATCACGGGTGTTCACCGTTGATCGTTTCTGTTTGTATGAAAGCCATTCCACAGTTGACGGTCCCGAATTTCGCGTGATCGCCGCCTATGACGGCAAGGACGGCCCGATCAAGGAGCCGGACCTGACTGACGCCTTTGTCACAGAGGATTTTCAATGAAACTTGGCTTTATCGGAACCGGCGCAATCAGCGATGCGGTCATTCGTGGTCTTTTGACATCTGACTATCGCGTAGATGAAATCATCGTTTCACGCCGAAGCGAACATATCTCGACAAAGCTCGCCGCCGACTTTGACCGGGTCCGGGTCGAAGACGACAATCAGGCGATCATTGACCAATCCGATATGATTTTTCTGGCGGTCCTGCCGCAGATTGCCGGTGATGTGCTGTCCGCCCTTCGCGTGCCTGACGACAAACAGATTGTCAGTCTGATCGCAACCATCCCGATTTCTGATCTCAAAGTCTGGCTTGGCACCAACGCGCAATGTGATCGCGCCATTCCGTTACCACCAGTCGAACATCATGCCTGTGTCACGGCGGTTTACCCGGGCTCACCCGATGTCATGGCCCTGTTTGAAAAGCTGGGCGGGGCGGTGGCAGCCGAAACCATCGATGCCTTTGATGGCTACGCGACGGGCAGCGCCCTGATGGCGACCTATTTCACCGTGCTTGAAAGTGCCGCCCAGTGGATGGTCAAACAGGGTTCCGATTATGCCGATGCGCGTCGTTATCTCGCCGCCCTGTTTTCCGGCCTTTCCCAAAATACCGACAAGGCGCCGGATCAAAGCTTCACCGATCTCTATGAAGGCCACGTCACCGCAGGCGGCCTCAACGAACAGGTCGCGCAAACCTTCATCCGCGAAAAGGGCACGGATGCTATCCACACCGCCCTTGATGAAGTCTTTGCCCGGATCAAGGCGTCGTCTTAGTCACTTCAAAGCATGTTGGTGATTGAGTCGTTGTTCATCTGAGGAAACAGCTGCCAGAGTAAATTTCAACTCTAGATTTCTATCATCAAGTTCTATTGTCGAAAATAGTTCGAGCTTGACTAGAATTCCCTTAAAGTGAAAGCACATTTCCCTATGTTAGAGAATGTGCCGATGAGTTTGCATGAAGGGCTGTTTCGTGTTTGTAGCGGTAAGCCTATTCTAGGTGCGATATACTTACAAATAATAGAAATAGAATAAGGATTTCAGCAGATGAATGAATTTAATGGAGGATATGACAGCGATGCATACGCAGCATGGGGAACCGCTGATGGTTTGTCAAAAGCCTTAAAAAGAGAAAGGGAAAATAGTAATACTTTAAGAAGTAACTACAAATCCTGGAAAGCTCATGCTCAGAAACTAGAGCAAGCACTTGCAGAGCAAACGGAACTGTTTAGCTCCAAGATGGAAGAGGTGAAAGCTGCCTATTTAGAACTTGAGGAGCAGGCTGAAAGAATAGAAAAAGAGAGAGATTCTGCCCTTTATCATAGTGAGGTGAATTTTAAGAAGCTGGTAGCTGCCGTGGATGCGTACCAGAATCTTTATGGCCAGTATCAAAGAGTTCTGGCCGAAAATGCTCAAAAAGATGAAGAGATATCTATCTTGGAAAATGCTCTCTCTCATGAAGATTTGACTCTCATTCATCAGAAGTACCCCACGATCGTTGATAACGCGTTGAAGCAACAATATCAGGCTAAAACCGCTTCAACGGTGATGGATAAAGATCAACTGGTTTCACACATCAACAAGATTACCGAGTGAACATTCTCTTGGAGAAGGATGTGTGAGTTAAATAGCTTTGTTCTGATATCCCACCGTCAGACGCTGCTGCCCGCCATTGCCGGCTTCAATCAGATCGATCATCGCATAGCCGAAATCGGCAAAGCTGATCCGCGCCATCCCGTCATGATCGGGTACCAGCGTATCGGTGCCGCGCACATATTGGCCGGTCAGTGCACCGTCAAACAGCATCGCGGGCGGGCGCAGGCAGGTCCATTGCACGTCCTCGTACTGATCCAAAAGCGCATCCTGCTTCGCACAGGCTTCGGCAATCGGGCGCACAGCATCGGGCAGGAAGTCTGGCGCGCTCAGGACGGTATGTCCGCTGTCATCGGCCAGTTTCAGGGTCGCAGCCCCACCGGTCAGGTAAATCGGGGCTTTGGTTTGACGCGCCGCCTCCAGCAACACCCGGCTCATCTCAACCAGCAAACTTTCTGATCCACTGATCGGGCGAAGCGCGCTGATCGCCACGTCATGGCTTGCCATCAGCTCGGCAACGCGATCGGGCTTGGCCAGCACATCAACGCTTTCGCGCGCCACGCTGTCTGGCACATCAGCCAGTTTGTGGATGTTGCGCGCAATCGCTGTAACGCTATGGCCGCGTTTTAGGGCTTCGTGCAGGGTGGCGGTACCGACATCACCGGTGGCACCAAACAGAACAATCTTCATTGGACGTTTCCTTATATATGTGGGGCGGTTTGTTTTTATGTGGTGCGTGGGGCAGGTTGGTTGATCGCGGCAGATTCTGGTGTGGCCACTGGTGCAGGCGCAGGACGCGCCGCCCGCTGACCCAGCCAGATACTGACCAGCACAACAATCACACCGGCCATCTGAAGCGGACTGAGCGCTTCGCCCAGAATGATCCAGCCCAGCAAAACCGCACTGGTCGGGCTCAAAAAGCCAAAGCTTGTCACCGTCGTCGGGCCAAGGCGCGCAATGCCCCGGAACCACAGGTAATAGGTCAGGGCCGCCCCGATCAGACCGAGCCACACCAGACCGGCCAGATTGGTTACGGTCGGCACCGGGAAGCCGGGCTCAAGGATCAGGGCCACCGGGATCATAAGGATCCCGCCTGCGGTTAATTGCCAGGCGGTAAAAGTCAGCGGGGATACCGGCGGCTGCCATTTGCGGGTCATCACCGTGCCGGCGGCCATGGATGCCGCACCAAAAAGGGCGGCTGCAATGCCAATCGGATCAAGGCTGCTGGTCGGGCCAAGGACCAGCATCGCGACCCCGATCAATCCGGAAATGGCGGCAATAATACCCAGCATCGTAATCCCGGATCCCAGCGCAAAGCGCGCCAAAAACAACACCAGCAACGGCTGGATCGCGCCAAGTGTCGCTGCCACCCCGCCCGGCAGGCGATAGGCCGCGACAAACAGCATCGACCAGAAAACGGCAAAGTTCAGCGCGCCCAGAATAAACACGCGGGCGCGCCAGCCGGCCGGCGGCAATTGCCGCACAACAAGCAAAAGGATCAAGCCGGCAGGCAAGGCACGCAGAAGGGCCACGGTCAGCGGAAAGCCATCGGGCAGCATTTCCGTGGTGACGATATAGCTGCTGCCCCAGATGATCGGGGCAAGAGCAGTCAGGCATAAATCGGTTGTTCGGTTCATGGTGGCATCTCCATTTATCTTGACATCAAGATATATTCAGAAATCTTGACGTCAAGATAAAATTCTGAAAAGAATCCGAGCCATGGATAAAGTTGACCGCATTCTTGCGCAGTGGCGCCGTGAAAGACCCGACCTTGATGTCACCCAAATGGGCGTCATTGGCCGGATAGGACGACTGCGCAGTCATCTAAGTGCCGCACACGAACGTGTTTTCAAAAAATACGATCTGTCGCTGGCAAGTTTTGACGTTCTGGCGACCTTGCGCCGGTCTGGCCCACCCTATGCGCTCAGCCCGTCGGAGCTCATCGACTGGACCATGGTGACATCGGGCACCATGACCAACCGGCTTGACCGGTTGGAAAAGGCCGGGCTGATCACCCGTCAACGCAACCCGGAGGACGGGCGCGGCTTTGTCATCGCCCTGACGGACAAAGGGTTTGAGCTGATTGATGCTGCCGTTACCGAGCATGTCGCCAACCAGCATCAGATGCTCGAAGCACTAAACGCACAGGAACTCGAGCAGCTTGATGGCCTGCTGCGCAAATGGCTGGCGGCAATGAATTCTGCCGAGAATTCAGAAGACAGCTAGGTCAGTCATAAACGATCCCTGGGCTTAAAAGCTCAAAGCCTGCGATTTCAAACTCATACATGCCCGATCCGTCCGCCTTCTCGGCGCGGGCGATCAGCTTGCCATCCGCATTGCGAAAGACCGCATGTGCTGTATGCAGGGCGCGGTAACAGTGGCTGCCGTCTGGATAAAGGTATTTGATCATCATGCTTCCTTGCAAAAGCACATTATGATCAAGACGCCCTGACAGCCTGTTGTCAGGAGCCGTGCAAAACACGCGACAAATCAGAACCTGACACGTGGATATGTGCTGGTTGATCTTGTCTGTATGTCTTGGAAAAATGCTTTTTATGTCAGTGGCAGAGAGGAGGGGATTCGAACCCCTGAGGGGCTTACACCCCAACACGCTTTCCAGGCGTGCGCCTTAAACCACTCGGCCACCTCTCCACATGCGATCTTTGATATATCGCGAAAGCGGGCGGACATTAGCCGAGACGCCCGCGCTTGACAAGGCCCAATCAGCCTCTTTTTTCACTTTGCGCAAATCCCACTGATTGGCCTGTAAAATGGCCTGTGTTTCTGACATTCAATCGCCGCAAACCCTTGGTAAACGGGGCGTTGTCGGCATCTTTACTTCTTGTTGATGTCTGATCCGTAAGGTTTGGTGTCAGGTGTTTGCAACTCATGGGTAATGTTTTGTTATACAAATGCATCCCTTTACCCTTTATGTGCAAACCATTGGGCTTGTTGTTGTTTTTCTAATATACCGACCCTGACAGGTCGCTTGGAGCGGATAATGTGGTTTTTCCGGGCGTTGGGATGGTTACTGCTTTTTGCCAGCATTGCTGTGCTGGTCGATGATTCCATTACCGCGCTTCAAACAGGAAGTTTTCGTCTGGTCGCCGCCGGCGAGCTCTGGTATCGCCTTGATACCGGCAGCCTGAACCTGTTGCAATCCGTGATCCAGCGCTACATTTCCGTTTGGGCATGGGATACCATCTTTGTGCCGATCCTGCTGGCACCGGCCCTGGTTGTCTTGTTTGTGCCATCCGCCATCCTTCTTCTGCTGACCCGCAAGCGCAAGCGTCAGCGCATTTTCTGATCTCCCATTCGCCAGAGCTCTTCACTTAACGGGGTGTTGCCCGGTTTAGTCCTTTGTCGCCTTGTCGGCACGCGGTGCAGGCGGCACACTGCCAGCAATCAACATGGCAGCAGGCAGGAAAACCGGAATGAAGGCATGGGTGTGCAACGCATTTGGCGAAGTAACGCAATGGGTGGATGCTCCGGACCCGGTCATCCAACCCGGTCAGGTCCTGATTGATGTTGCCGCCTGCGGGGTCAATTTCGCCGATACCCTGATCCTGCAAGGCAAATATCAAAAACGTCCCGAGGGTCCCTTTTCCCCCGGCTTTGAAGTCAGTGGCACGGTGCGTGCGGTTGGCGATGATGTCAGTCATGTCAAACCGGGCGATGCGGTGATGGCCATGCCCGATTGGGGTGGTTACGCCGAACAGGTCGTGGCCGACGGGCGCCTTGTCATCGCATTGCCCGCTGGTGTTGATTTCAAAAGCGCAGCAGCCTTTCAGATCGCCTATGGCACAAGCTGGTTTGCATTGAAGTATCGCGCCGATGTCAAGTCGGGCGAGGTTGTTCTGGTGCATGGGGCGGCTGGTGGCGTCGGTTTGACCGCCGTCGAATGTGCCAAGCTTTTGGGCGCAACCGTCATTGCCACGGCCGGTGGCGCGGACAAATGCCATATCGCGCGCGACCATGGTGCGGATCATGTCATTGACTATAAATCAGAAAACATCCGCGACCGGGTGCGCGAAATCACCGCAAACCTCGGTCAGCCCAAAGGTGTCGATGTTGTTTATGATCCGGTTGGCGGTGATGTCTTTGATCAAAGCCTGCGCTGCGTTGCGCCCGGTGCGCGCATGCTTCTGATTGGCTTTGCCAGCGGCACCGTGCCGCAAATCCCGGCCAATATCCTGCTGGTCAAGAATGTCACCGCAATCGGTTTTTATTTCGGCGCCTATCTCGAACAAAATCCCGATATTGCGCAAACGGGCATGGCAGAGCTTCTGGAACGCCTGCAATCCGGGGCGATCCGGCCGATGATCTCCGCGGTTTATCGGCTTGAAGATGCAATGGATGCCCTGACGGCCATTCGCGAACGCACGGTGACCGGCAAGCTCGTGATTGATTGCCGTCCAAACAGGTAAATAGGCGGATTTCAATACGCACATTGCTGGTATAGGATGACCCCGTCCCAACCACTTCTCTGCCGGAAATCGCCGAATGCCCGACGACAAAAACAGGCCCGATCACGTCCAGTCTTCTGCAAAGACCCGTGATCAGTATGAAACCTATCCCTATCCGGCCCGCAATCCCGAGGATGAGGACAAGCGCCTGATCACCGGATCACCGGGCAACTGGGACGAGGTCGTTCATTTTGTCTTTGGCGGGCGCGATCCATCGGCGCAGACCAAAAGTGGCAAAATCAAAATCCTCGTCGCGGGTGGCGGCACTGGCGATGCGCTGGTCATGCTGGCCCAGCAGGCCCGTGACCGCAAAGCCAAGGCCGAGATCGTCTATATCGATCTGTCCGAAAGCTCGCGCGCCATTGCCGAGGCGCGTATCAAACGCCGCAGTCTGGAAAAGAACGTCACGTTCGTGACCGGATCCTTTGTCGATCTGGCATCTGAGTACGGCCCGTTTGACTATATCGATTGCTGCGGGGTGCTTCATCACCTGCCTGATCCGGATGCCGGGCTCAAGGCACTTGCCGATGCACTGAAACCCAATGGTGGCATGGGCCTGATGGTCTATGGCGAGTTGGGTCGTCAAGGCGTCTATCACATGCAGGAAATGATGGAACGCCTCAATGCCGAGGCCGGCGGGGCCAAGCGCCTGAATTTCGGCAAGGCGCTGTTTAATTCACTGCCCGGGACCAACTGGCTCAAACGCAACCCGTTTGTCGGTGATCACATCCATGGCGGCGATGCCGGGTTTTATGACCTGTTGTTGCATCAACAGGACCGCGCCTATCGCGTCGACGAGGTGTTTGATTTTGTCGAGGCAGCTGGCCTTAGGCTGCAAAACTTTATCGAACCGATGCGCTACGACCCGACCACCTATTGTTCGCGCCATGATGTGCTTGATAAGGCGATGCACGTACCATTTCGCGAACGCGCCGCCCTGGCCGAATTGATGGCGGGCAACATCACCAAGCACACCTTTTATGTCGTCAAGGCCAAGAACAAGATCAAACCACCGGTCCCGTCGCCGGAACTGATCCCGACCTTCACCCGTGTTGATGGTGCGGCACTCGCGCGATCCGTCGCCAAGACCGGCAATATCAAGATCACCTTTACCGGCCTTTCGGTGACCCGCACCATGCCCTCGGCATCGCCTGCGATCCTGTCGCGGATTGATGGCAAACGCTCGATCGGTGAAATCTACGAACTGTTTGATCCCAAACCGGAAAAGTTCGAATTCAATGCCCAGTTTGCCGTGATGTATTCGGTGCTCAATGCCGCAAACCTGATGTATCTGCGCCACCCGGAAAAGAAATAGCCCAAAGCAAAAAAAAATGTCGGTCACAGGGGGTGCGACCGACATTTAAATACGCACTTTCCAGCGGGGGGAGCTGGAATTGCGCTCAGGGATCTTGGGTGCAACGCCTTATTTAAGGCTGATGCCTTTCCACGCGTCCATCAGGGCTTCAATCAGAACCTGAAGCGGGAAGGTAATTGCGCTGTGAAGCGGCGATACGTTGTTCTGCATGACAGAATACTCAGTTGGTGCGCTGTTGCGCGGGTTAAGCTTTCCAGAACGGCTTGGCGGCTTCGCGTTTTGCGTCATAGACGGTCCAGCCGATATCACGCAGCATGTGTGCGTCCATGTCGGCCAGCTTCTGACGCAGGTCGTGGCGTTTAAGCCAAGTGCGCGCCAAGTCCAGAAGGCTGGTGGCAGTGTGGTTACGGCGGGTGGCGACAAATGCGCCAGCTTCTTTGGTGATAGCAACCATGATTCTAATCCTCTTTAAATCAGGCCTGCTCTCAGCGATTCAGCGGCCCGCGCATCCACGATGCGTCTGTACTAATCTCGTTAAACCCAGAGTTACCCGAAAAAATACTTGCGCTCAAACCACCTTTTGTCATCATTGCATGAGTTTTCATCATGCAAAGTCACTGTCATGAAACGCCGTCCATTGCCGTTAAATGCGCTCCGTGCCTTCGAAGTGGCCGGACGTCTCGAAAGTTTCACCAAAGCGTCACATGAGCTTAACGTGACCCAAGGGGCGGTCAGTCGACAGGTGCAGCATCTTGAAGAAGTTCTGGGTCGCCAGCTTTTTGAACGCCACCACAGAAGCCTGCGGTTGACGCGCGCCGGTCGCAACCTTCTTGAAGCCCTCACCCCGGCCTTTGACGCCATCGAAGACGCGGTTGCCAAGGTCGAAGACCGTGCCGATGACACGCACCTGTCTGTTTCGGCACCGCTGACATTTTCCATGCGCTGGATCGTGCCGCGGCTTGGGCGGTTTCAGATGGAATATCCCGATTTTCAGGTCCAGTTGGGCACCTACAATGATGATCTGGCATCGGTTGACTTCAACGAGGTCGATATCGCCATCCGCTTTGCCGATCATGGCAACGAACAGCTGGTGCACGAATTTCTCACCGGTGAACGGCTGTTGCCGGTCTGTCATCCCGATCTGGCCAAGCAACTCAAAACCCCCGAAGATCTTGCGGGTGTGACGCTTCTGCACTGCTCTGCCCAGCGCGAAGACTGGCGCATCTGGCTTGAAGGAACCGGTATCAAGGGGGTGGATGGTACCAAGGGGCCGGTTTTTGCCACCCTTGATATGGCGATGGAGGCCGCGGCAAGTGGCTTTGGCGTTGTGGTGTCCGATCCGGCCATGATCGGGGAATATGTTGTGACCAATCGCCTGACCGTGCCGTTTGATCTGCCGGTCGACAGTCCTTATGCCTATTCGCTGTGTTATCCGCGCGGACGTCTGGAACGGCGCAAGGTCAAGGCGTTCCGTGACTGGTTGATGTCAGAGATCAAGCTTGAAACTGCGCGGCGAAAACTGACGCAAAAAGATGCGCGATAAACCAAACTCACGTGATGGTGCCTTGAAATTGAACGATTTAACGGTGACTATCAGGTGGTTCTAGTGTGGCATCATTCACAGACAACGCGGGCAGGGGGCATCGCGAAGTGACCGTTGATTGCGCCGCGTGGAATAGGGTCAGGCCCTACTAATTTGATTGGAATGGCAGAGTTTATATTTGTGAAATCCAAGGAAAAGCCCGCTGGGCGGGTTGGAATCCCGCACAAGGGGTTTGACGTCGGGGTTTGCAAATATAAACTCTGTCCTCTGGATCGATCGTATTTGCACGGGGTACTTTGTCGCAAAACCTTGAAAGATATTTATCTTCCTGCGGTTTTGCTTCGCGTATCCGCACAAATATGATCGACCATTCAAACCAAATTAGTAGGGCCTGACCCTAAGTCCACATAATGGAACAGTGATCAGCTTGCATCAGGGAAAGACGACAATCACATGATTTCGTATGCAGCCAGCATGACAATGCCGGGCAGGAAGCGGCGCGGGGGCGCCATGACATCCATCCTTTTTGCCAGTGCACTGACCCTGCTTTCGGTCGCACTGCCTTTACATAACGCAATTGCGCAAGACGGCGACAAGCCGGTGATGAACCCGGCACCGACGGTGGCTGTTGACGAGACCGATCTGGCGCCGCTGACCACCCGCTCACACGGTATTTCGCTGTATGGCGATCTGAAATACGGTCCGGATTTCCACCATTTCGATTATGTGAACCCCGATGCGCCGAAGGGCGGCACGTTGGTGCAATCCTCCATCGTTGCCTTTGATACCCTTAATCCCTTTACGCTCAAGGGCAATCCGGCTGCGGGCCTTGGTCTGATCTATGACAGCCTGATGGTTTCCAGCGCGGACGAGCCCTACGCCATGTATGGCCTGATTGCCCATTCGATCGAGGTGCCGGACGACCGGTCCTATGCCATCTTCCATCTTGATCCGCGTGCGCGTTTCCAGGACGGCAGCGACATCACCGCCGAAGACGTGGTGTTTTCCTACGAAGTGCTGGTCGAAAAGGGAAGTCCCGTCTACCGCCAGTATTTTTCCCAGATCGAAGGGGCCGAGGTGATTGACGAACTCACCGTCAAATTCACTTTCAAGCCGGGCAACAATCGCGAAACGCCGATGACGGTGGCGGGCATTTCGATCATGCCGAAAAAGTTCTGGGAAGGTAAGGACTTCGCCAAAACCACCTTTGAAATTCCGGTTGGCAGTGGGGCCTATAAGGTTGCCAGCATCGAAGCTGGCCGACGCATCACCTATGAACGGGTCAAGGATTACTGGGCCGCCGACCTTCCGGTCAATCGCGGGCAGAACAATTTCAATACCATCCGCTATGACACCTATCTTGATATGGAAGTGCAGCGTCAGGCATTTCTGGCTGGCGAATACATGATCCGGTCCGAGCATTCATCACGGGACTGGAACACGGCCTATAACACGCCTGCGGTTCAGCGTGGTGACATCCAGAAGGAATTCATGCCTGATCATTTGCCAACAGGCATGCAGGCCTATGTTCTGAACGCGCGCAATCCGCTGTTTGCCGACAAGCGCGTGCGCCGCGCACTGCAATACGGCCTCGATTTCCAGTGGCTTAATCGTGCAATGTTCTATGGGGCCTATCACCGCACCGACAGTTTCTTTGCCAACTCCGAACTGGCGGCGACAGGTATTCCGACCGGTGCTGAACTGGCACTGCTTGAACCCTATCGCGATCAATTGCCCGAAAGGTTGTTCACCGAACCCTATAAGTTGCCAAACTTTGATGCCCCGAACGGGCGCCGAGAGGCCCTTCGTGAATCCATGACGCTTCTGAACGAAGCGGGCTGGGAAGTACGCGACAAGGTTCTGGTCAACAAGGAAACCGGGCAGCCGTTCCGGTTCGAGCTGATCATTCGCCAGCCGGGGCTTGAAAAGATCGCGCTGGTGGTCAAATCGCGCCTCAAACAGCTTGGCGTGGAAATGGATATTCGCCTGATTGATACCGGCCAGTGGGTCAATCGTATTCAGGCCTTTGATTTCGAAGTTACCACCCACTGGTGGACGCAATCCCTGACACCGGGCAACGAACAGCGCGTGTTCTGGAGTTCCGAGGCCGCTGATCAACCCGGTTCTCGCAACTTTGCCGGCATCAAGGATCCGGTGGTCGATGCGATGATCGAAAATGTTGCATCTGCCGACAGCTGGGAAGAACTGGTGGCTGCGACCCGCGCACTGGATCGCGTACTTCTGTGGGGGAATTACGTCATTCCGCAATGGTATCTGGGTGGGGACCGCATGGTCTGGTGGAACATCTTTGGTCGCCCGGACACGGTTCCGCTTAAGGGGATGTCGATAATGCGTTGGTGGATTGACCCTGAAAAGGCCACCAAACTGCAGATGGGGGGATTCTAGGCCATGCTGAACTATATCATTCGGCGTTTGCTTCTGATCCCGGTCACGCTGTTTGGCATCATGCTGTTGAACTTCGCGATCATTCAGTTTGCCCCCGGCGGCCCGGTCGAACAGGTGATTGCCCAACTTCAGGGAACGGCTGTTTCATCAACCGCACGCATCACCAATCAGGGCGGCGATAGCGGCGGCGGAAGTACTGCTTCATCATCGGCATCTGGTAACAATTTCTCCTCGACGTCCAACTATCGCGGCGCGCAGGGGCTTGATCCCGAAGTCATCAGACAGCTCGAAGTACAGTTCGGTTTTGACAAGCCGGCCCATGAACGCTTCTGGATGATGATGAAGAACTATCTGACCTTCGATTTCGGCCAAAGCTATTTTCAGGATCGCGATGTGGTCGATCTCGTGATCGACAAGATGCCGGTTTCGATCTCGCTGGGCATCTGGTCAACGCTGATCATTTACATCATCTCGATCCCGCTTGGCATTACCAAGGCGGTGCGCGATGGCTCGAACTTCGATATCTGGTCATCAGCCGCCATCATTGTCGGGTTTGCCATTCCGGGTTTCCTGTTTGCCGTCATGTTGATCGTGGTGTTTGCCGGTGGGGCCTATCTTGACTGGTTCCCGTTACGCGGGCTGACATCGTCAAATTGGGAACAGCTGTCCCTGTGGGGCAAGATCGTTGATTATTTCTGGCATCTGACCCTGCCGATCATTGCACTCACGATTTCGGGCTTTGCCACCCTGACCATGCTGACCAAGAACTCGTTCCTTGATGAGATTAATAAGCAATATGTCGTGACCGCCCGTGCCAAGGGCCTGACCGAAAAGCGTGTGCTTTATGGCCACGTTTTCCGTAACGCCATGCTTTTGATCATTGCCGGGTTCCCCAGTGCGCTGGTTGGCATGCTGTTTACCGGTTCGGTCCTGATCGAGGTGATCTTCTCGCTTGATGGTTTGGGGCTGCTTGGTTTTAACGCAGTGATGACGCGTGATTATCCGGTGATGTTTGCAACCCTTTATTTCTTTACGCTGTTTGGCCTGATCATGAACCTGATCAGTGACCTCAGCTATCATCTGGTTGATCCACGGATCGACTTCGAAGGGCGGGGGAATTGATCATGTTCAATGCTGTTCTCTCACCGCTCAACCGTCGCCGCCTGTCGAACTTCAAATCCAACAAGCGCGGCTATTGGTCGCTTGTCATCTTTACCATCCTGTTTGTCATTTGCCTGGTGGCCGAACTGGTCGCCAATGACAGACCGATCTTTGTCAAATATGGCGATGACTGGTATGTACCGATCATCTCCGACCATCCCGAAACGGCCTATGGCGGCGATTTCGATGTCGAGACGGATTTCTATGATCCCTATATTCAGGGCAAGATCGCCGAAAACGGCTTTGCCATCTGGCCTTTGATCCCGTTTTCCTATGACACCATAGATTTTGAAATGCGCGAACCGCAACCGGCCCCGCCCTCAATGCGCCATTTGCTGGGCACGGATGAACTGGGCCGCGATGTTCTCGCACGCCTGATTTACGGCTTCCGGATTTCCATCCTGTTTGGTCTGGCACTGACCGCGGTCAGTTCCGTGATCGGCATTGCGGCTGGCGCGGTGCAGGGCTATTTCGGCGGCTGGGTCGATCTTGGCTTCCAGCGTGTCATCGAAATCTGGTCGGGCCTGCCGCAACTCTTCATCCTGATCATTCTGGCCAGCCTGTTTGCGCCGGGTTTCTGGACGTTGCTGTTCATTCTGGTGCTGTTTAGCTGGATGAGTTTGACGGGGCTCGTCCGTGCCGAGTTCCTGCGCGCACGTAATTTCGAATATGTCCGGGCTGCGCGCGCCCTTGGCATGACCGACACCCGGATCATGTATCGCCATGTTCTGCCCAATGCGATGGTCGCAACCATCACCTTCCTGCCGTTCGTGTTGAATGGCTCGATTGTCGCACTTACATCCCTCGACTTCCTGTCGCTTGGCATGCCGCCGGGCTCCCCGTCCTTGGGCGAGCTGCTGTCACAGGGCAAGAACAACCTTCAGGCGCCCTGGCTTGGCTTTACCGCCTTCTTTGCTATCGCAACCATGCTCAGCCTTCTGATCTTCATCGGCGAAGCAGTGCGTGATGCCTTTGACCCGCGTAAAACGTTTTAAGGAGTAGGACAATGACAGCGCAATCCGCCCATCAGCCGCTCCTTGCTATTCGCGACCTCTCGGTCAAATTCGCCGACGTCACGGCGGTAAAGGATGTGTCCTTTACCCTTGATCGCGGTGAAACCATGGCGCTTGTCGGGGAAAGTGGTTCTGGCAAATCGGTCACGGCCCTGTCGATTTTGCAATTGCTGCCCTATCCGCGCGCCAGCCACCCGTCAGGATCGATCATCTTTGACGGGCAGGAAATGGTCGGGGCCAAGGAGCGCACGCTGCGTGCGATCCGCGGCAACCGGATTTCCATGATCTTTCAGGAACCGATGACCTCGCTGAACCCGCTGCACAATATCGAAAAGCAGGTCGGCGAGGTATTGTTGCTCCACAAAGGCCTGCGCGGCGCCAAGGCGCGTGCCCGCATCCTTGAATTGCTTGAACTTGTCGGCATTCCCGATCCGGCGTCTCGGCTGAAAGCCCTGCCGCATGAACTTTCCGGCGGGCAGCGCCAGCGCGTGATGATCGCCATGGCACTTGCCAACGAACCGGAACTTCTGATTGCCGATGAACCGACCACGGCCCTTGATGTCACCATTCAGGCGCAAATTCTTGAACTGCTCAAGGATCTGCAAAGCAAGCTTGGCATGGCGCTGCTCTTGATTACCCATGATCTGCAGATCGTTCAGAAAATGGCGCAAACCGTTTGTGTCATGAAAGACGGCGAAATCGTCGAGGCCGGGCAGGCGCGCGCGCTGTTTGACAATCCCAAACACGATTACACCAAAAAGCTGCTGTCGGCCGTTCCGAGTGGCGAAGCCCCGGCATTGCCCGAAAACGCCACCGAGCTGCTTGAAACCAGCAACATCCATGTGCAGTTCCCGATTGGCCGCAAGGGCATCCTGGGGCGGCCCGATCATTATTTGCACGCGGTTGATCAGATTTCGCTGACCCTTAAGCAGGGCGAAACACTTGGCATCGTCGGCGAAAGCGGATCGGGTAAAACCACGCTCGCCATGGCGATCCTCAGGCTTCTGAAATCAACCGGCGACATCCGCTTTGCCGGGCAGGACATTCGCGATTTTTCCGGTGCTGATCTGCGCAAGCTCCGCCGCGACATGCAGGTGGTGTTTCAGGACCCGTTCGGTTCGCTCAGCCCGCGCATGTCCATCGCCCAGATCGTTGGCGAGGGCCTTGAAATCCACGCGCCCGACCTGTCCCAGGCCGAACGTGAAGCCCGCATTGCCGAGGCGCTTGACGAAGTCGACCTGCCGCAAAATGCCATGGATCGTTATCCGCACGAATTTTCCGGCGGGCAGCGTCAACGCATTTCGATTGCCCGTGCACTGGTCTTAAAACCCCGCTTTATCGTACTCGATGAACCGACATCGGCCCTTGATATGTCGGTACAGGCCCAGATCGTCGAACTGCTGCGTGATTTGCAGGCACGCCATAAGATGGCATACTTGTTCATCAGTCATGACCTGCGCGTTGTACGTGCATTGTCGCACCGCGTCATGGTCATGAAGAATGGTAAACTGGTCGAAAGCGGGGCGGCTGCCGATGTGTTTGATAACCCGCAACAGCCCTACACCAAGGCGCTGCTGGCCGCGGCCCTTGATCTCAAAGCAGCCGGTAAGGAATTTGTCAGAAACTAGGGGCAGCATTCCTGATCGAGATCGGGTACAACATATGAAAAGGCAATAATAACAGGACTATAAAGGCAGGTTTAAGGTTGAATATGTTGTCACGTGCGATCAAAAATCGAACCGGACATCGTCTTTGCGGCCATGTGCTGATCATGGCTCTGTGCTTTGCTGTATTTTCAATGGCGATCCCTTCGGCCCGCGCCAGCACGGCGTCTGCGGACAAAGCCAACACCGAAGAACCCAAAGAACCTGCCGTTCCTGAAATACCCGATACGGTTGTTGTCCCTGATCCGGTGTCGCTGACGATTGTCTTGCGCAAAAGCGGCACCATTCGTCAGATCGTTTTCAACATCTGGCTGGAAGCCACCAACAGGCAGGCTGTGGACGTTATCGAACAACGCCTGCCCAAGGTCATCAATGCCTTTCTGGTCGATCTGCAACGCCTGATGTATCGCGATACCGAGCAACGCTTTGAAAACCGCGAACCGGGCAAGCGCGGCTTTAAATATACAGCCCCCGGCCTTCTGCCGCCACCACCCCCAAAGACCGAGGAAGAACTCGCCGCCGAGGCCGAAGCCGCCAAACTGGCAGAAGAAAATGGCGAGGAAATTGCCAAGGAACCACCCTTCAGCCCGTTCCAGCCGGTTTCAAACCGCTATTTCGCCGCCCTGCAAAACAAGCTTCTGCGTACCGGTCAGGGCGTTCTCCCGTCTGATACCCTGCGCTCGGTTCAGATCCGCATGTTTTATGACTTCTGGCCGGGTGACGCCAAGCCACGCAAATAACCAAAATCCCACCGGGATAAGCCTATCACTGCTCATGCGTCGCAGCCTGCGCATGGGCCATTGTCAAACGGGCACTTGTCGATCCTTGCTGCTGTGATATCGGGGGGCAACGTCACCAAAGTTGTCATCAGAGTTGCCCCTGAAGTTGCCCCACCATGTCGTTTGAAATCTGGCTCAGTTTCACCCTGCTTGTCTTTCTGGTCGTAATGTCGCCCGGACCCAGCATCCTGATCGGCATGTCACATGCGCTGCGTTATGGTGCGCGCCCGACCTTGATGACGGCCTTGGGGGATGTCACCGCCAACATGATCCAGATGCTGATTGCGGCCCTTGGTTTGGGGGCTGTCCTGGCGACATCGCCGACCGCCTTTGCCATTGTTAAATGGTGCGGTGTTGGTTTTCTTCTGGTGATCGGGTTGATGTCATTCCTTCGCAAGCCCAGGGAAATCAGTATCAAGACCGGTATCGAAACGAATAATCAGGCACGGTTTGAACCGGTAAACGGACTACGCCTGTTCCGCGAAGGCTTTCTGGTCGCGGCGGGGAATCCCAAGGCGATTGCCTTTTTCGGGGCCTTGTTTCCGCAATTTGTCGATCCAGCCCAACCGCTCGCACCGCAATTGTTGATCCTTGGCGTCACCTTCGTAACACTTGATTACAGTTTCGTAATGATTTACGCGATGGGGGCTGCAAAACTGATACCGTGGCTGGTGCGCCGCGGCGGCAATCAAGTCATCGCACGGCTGTCAGGTGGCGTTTTGATCGTTGCTGCGGGGCTTTTGGCGCTGATTGAGGTGCCCGAAACCATGGCTGACACCCACCAGGTGCCGGCACAGGCGATAAACCAGCCAACGGCACCATAACGTCGTTTTGCCCGGTCTTTTGTATTAGAATTTCAGATAAACCATTGATATCATTTTGGAAAATCGAAATCGCATAACATGCCAATTGGCGCAGATACAAACCAACTGGTCTGTATATAGCGAATTTTTGCCATATCAGATTTGCTGCATTTAAAATGGGGAAGTTTTGCTGCCCTAATTGGCCGATTTTGTGAAACGTGACCTTGGAAACGGGCTTTGGGCGTTAATTGTGGTCTGGGACCAGACGCTTGTCGATTTGTTCTTGGTTGTTTCTGGGGCCGGATTATTCGCTCTCGAGACCGGCACCGACGATGATATCGCCAAATTCGCGCAGGAAGACCGATCCCTTGACCGTCCGCTGAACCAGAACCGAACGGCGATCTTCTTCATCGACCTTGCGTTTGACCATGCCAAGCGAGCTCAGGCGATCAAGTGCACGGGTAATAGCCGGTTTGGAGATATTAAGCGCCTCGGAAAGGCCGCGCACCGTATGCGGCGCCGGGGTCAGGTAAACGCTTAGCAACAAGGCCATCTGTCGGGCCGACAGGTCGGGGGAGTCCCGACGCACACTCTCAACAATCGCGATACGCCAAAGGTCAAGCGCCTGAGACGGTTTGATCTCGATCGACATGTTCGTGCCCAACAATTTATTTGTTACGAATACGTAATCTCTACCTGACCCCTGCCATGATGTCAAAGGCCTAATTACCAAAAAATTGAATTTACGGTTAGTTTACTTACCGTAACGATCCTTGATCAGCTTGAAGGCGGCCCGGATGCCCTGTGCTTCACCGCCGGTCGGGCGACCGGGACGGTCAGACGGGTTCCAGGCCATCAGATCGATATGCGCCCAGCTTTTGGCGCCTTCGGCAAAACGATCTAGGAACAGGGCGGCAATGATCGCCCCGCCAAACGGGCTGCCGGAAATGTTGTTCATGTCAGCCGCCTTGCTATCAAGCTGGCTGCGATAATCATCCCACAGTGGCAAACGCCACAGCGGATCGTTTTCGGCCATCCCGGTTTCCATCAATCCGTTGGCCAGATCATCATCATTGGAAAACAGGGCCGGCAGGCCAAGACCAAGGGCAACACGTGCCGCCCCGGTCAGGGTCGCGAAATCAAGCAGCATGTCCGGGTCTTCCGATGCCGCCTCGGTCAGGGCATCAGAAAGAACGATCCGTCCTTCGGCGTCGGTATTGCCGACCTCAACGGTAATGCCCTTGCGGGTTTTAAGAATGTCACTTGGGCGATAGGCCCGACCCGACACCATGTTTTCAACCGCCGGGATCAGAACGCGCAACCGTACCGGGAGGTCGGCCGCCATGATCATGCGCGCCAGGCCAAGAACCTGAGCCGAACCGCCCATGTCCTTTTTCATCAAAAGCATGTTGCTTGATGGCTTAAGGTCATAGCCGCCGGTGTCAAAACACACACCCTTACCCACCAGCGTGATTTTCGGCGCGCTTTCATCGCCCCATGTAAGGTCGATCAGGCGCGGGTCGCGATCACTGCCATGGCCAACCGTGTGAATGGCCGGGTAGTTCTGGGCCAAAAGATCCATGCCGACAATCGCGCTGACATTGGCACCAAATTCGGCCCCAAGGCCTCTGGCGGCTTCTTCAAGTTCGGCCGGGCCCATGTCATTGGCCGGCACATTGATCAGATCGCGCGCAAGGCCGATGCCGCGTGCAATGTTTTCGGCCCGCTTGGCGGCCTCAATGTCATGCAGGGCGATTTTGGCGCGCTTGTCCTTTTTGCCGTCATCCTTGCGATAGCGATCAAACCGATAGCCGCCCAGATAAAGCCCAAGGGCGGCCTTTTCATAAAGATCGTCCTTATCCGTCAAATCATCGGAAAGCGCATAGGTCCCGGCCGGAAGCGCATTTGGCAAACCGGCAAAATCCCAGATCGCCTTGGCATCATCAACATACCCGACCACAACAGTGCCAACCGCGCCATCGGCCCCGGGAAGCAAAAGCTGCGTGCCGCGCTTGCCCTCAAAGCTGTTGGCGGCAATCCATGACTTGGTCGCGTCCGGCTGTTGGGCAAGCCAGCTTTCAAAACCGCTTTCGGCAATCGGGGTGATCGGGGTCGGATTGGCAGAAGGGTCGTTGGCGATGATGTGGTCGTACAATTTAAGGCATCCCTGCTGGTGACGGGTGATAGGTGACAGGTGACGGTCGACTGAAAGGGCAGCGGCCAAAGACCAACTGCCCAAGCAAAACGAACCGGCAATATGTGT
Source organism: Thalassospira sp. A40-3 (assembly GCF_015871485.1). Taxonomy (NCBI): domain Bacteria; kingdom Pseudomonadati; phylum Pseudomonadota; class Alphaproteobacteria; order Rhodospirillales; family Thalassospiraceae; genus Thalassospira; species Thalassospira sp. A40-3. Next base: position 3,873,189 of record NZ_CP065428.1, on the reverse strand, counting down.
TCACAAGATATGTGACCCGATCTTACGGCTGCCATCCCCCGCGGTCAAAACTCATTCACATCATCGAACATTGCTTTGTGCTTAAAGCCACGCTTGAACGTCTGGCTTGAACCCGGCGGCCAAAGGCCAGATAGTATTCGCCGCCGTCATCAAATGTGCCAATCGCGCCAACCGCCAAAGGTCCCAGCATGCAAAACCTTCCTGTGCTTTATATCGGCAATAAAAACTATTCCTCCTGGTCGCTGCGCGCCTGGCTTGGTCTGCGGGTTGCCGGTGTGGCGTTTGAGGAAAAGCTCGTCCCGCTCCGCTGCGAAGAATGGCATGCGAAGGCCCCGATCTTTTCCCCCACGGCCAAGGTCCCGGCCTACTTTGATGGCACCAAAACCATCTGGGAGGCGCTTGGCATTCTTGAATACATCGCCGACAGCCAGCCAGACACCATGCTCTGGCCGCTTGATATCGACGTGCGGGCGATTGCGCGTGCCGTCTCGCTTGAAATGCATGGCGGGTTTGGACCTTTGCGAAGCTCCATGCCGATGAATTGCCGCAAAAGCCTGCCCGGTCTGGGGCGCAATGAAGGCGTGGACAAGGACATCACCCGCATCACTGAAATCTTCAAAATGTGCCGCACCCAGTACGGGCAGGGCGGTGATTTCCTGTTTGGGCATTTCTCGATTGCGGACGCCATGTATGCACCGGTGGTAACGCGGTTCAAAACCTATGGCGTAAGCCTTGATCCGATCGGCAATGCCTATATGGAAACCATCCTTGCCCTGCCGGAAATGAAGGAATGGTACGCCGATGCCGCAGCCGAGGAATGGGTGATTGACGACGCTGAGGTGAAATAACCCATGCCGGGCTAAAGCGTTCTGCATTTAATCTGTTCCATTATGTTTGATTTTGGCGTGTCGTTTGGCAAGGCACAGCGTGCAGAGCGATGCGGCGCATCGGTCAAACGGTGTAACGCTGCGAAACGCCGCCAAAATCAAACCCTTCGGGCCGGGATAGCCTTCTGCCCCGCAGCGTCAAGGTCCTTGAACGTAGCCCCGCTACGTCCTACGAAGCAGCGTCAAGGTCCTTGAACGTAGCCCCGCTACGTCCTACGAACCTTTCCTCGCGGGACAAAAGGTTATCTCCGGCAAAATGGAGCAGATTAAATGCAGAACGCTTTACCCGGAAAACTGCCCGAAATTGATCCAATGGGCGGGGACGCCGCCCTTGATCGGTTGCTGTCTGAGGTCCGGGCGTGCCGGATTTGTGCCGAACAGTTGCCACTTGGGCCGCGCCCGGTGGTGCGCATGGCAAAATCGGCGCGCATTCTGGTGATCGGGCAGGCGCCGGGCACGCGCGTGCATGAAACCGGTCTGCCGTGGAATGATGCGTCCGGCGATCGGCTGCGTGATTGGCTGGGACTTTCGGTCGATGATTTTTATGATCCGGCCAAACTTGCCATCATGCCGATGGGGTTTTGCTATCCCGGCCGCTTTGATCGTGGTGGTGATCTGCCGCCCCGTCCGGAATGTGCGCCGACATGGCATGATGCCTTGCGCCAACACTTACCCGATATCGGCCTGACCCTTTTGATCGGGCAATATGCGCAAGAACGCTATCTTGGTCCGCGCCGGGCCAAAACCATGACCGAAACCGTGCATCACTTTGCCGATTTCCTGCCCGACGGCATCCTCCCCATGCCCCATCCAAGCTGGCGCAACACCGCCTGGATGAAAAAGAACCCGTGGTTTGAGGCCGACCTTTTGCCGGTGCTGCAATCACGTGTGCAAGGCTTGCTGACATAGACCGATTTGGGTTGCGCTGGTTTTTATGTTCCAATGCGCCCAGAAGACTGCGTCCATAAGACAAGCGGCCAACATTAAGGAGGCACAAGATATGAGCAAACTTGAAAAATCCACCATCGAAAAGGCGCTGACCGATCTTTCGGGATGGGCGCTTGCCGATGACGGGCTTTCGATCAAGCGCGTCTACAAGTTTGGCGATTTCAATGCCGCGTTTGGCTTCATGACGCGGGTGGCGCTCATGGCCGACAAGATGGATCACCATCCCGAATGGTTCAATGTCTATAACAAGGTCGAAATGACCCTGACCACCCACGACGCCAGGGGTGTGACGCAAAAGGACATTGATCTGGCAACCTTCTGCCAAAAGGCTTCTGGTCAATAAGCCCTGCCAAATGAATTGCGCCCTGCCGCTGGGGGACGGCAGGGCGCATTGGCTGCGGGATAAAGAATCGAAATCGTGTGGGACTATTTCGGTTCCAGCCGGACCGCGCCATCTATGCGAATGGTCTCGCCATTGATCATTTCATTTTCACAGATATGCATCGCCAGACGGCCATATTCATACGGATCGCCAAGGCGTTTCGGGAACGGCGTATTGGCAGCCAGGCTTTCCTGAACCTCATCAGGCAGGCCCTTTAACATCGGCGTGCCAAACAGACCCGGTGCGATTGACACCACCCGAATGCCATGGCGGGCCAACTCACGTGCGGCGGGCAGGGTAAGGGATGCCACCCCACCCTTGGACGCCGCATAGGCGGCTTGCCCGATCTGCCCTTCGAAGGCGGCGATCGATGCGGTGTTGATAATCACCCCGCGTTCGCCGGCATCATTGGGGTCATTCTGGCTCATCGCATTGGCGGCAACCCGCATCATGTTGAATGTGCCAATCAGATTGACCGTAATCACCTTGGAAAACGCGGCCAGATCGGCCGGGCCGTCGCGCCCGACAATCCGTTCGCCATGTACGATCCCGGCACAGTTCACAAGGATCGATGGCGTGCCGATATCCGCCTGCACCTTTGCAACCGCCTGCTCGACACTTTCGGCATTGGAAACATCAACGCCATAGCCAACACCACCCAATTTCTCGGCTGTGGCCTTGGCACCCTCTTCGTTCAGATCAAATGCCGCAATCCGCGCCCCGGCACTCGCCAGTGTCTCGGCGGTTGCTGCGCCAAGACCGGACGCAGCCCCGGTAACAATGGCAATCGAACCCTTGATTTGCATGACGTGAAGCCTCCCGACGCGCGTTCTTCTGATTAATTTGGTATTTGTATACCAAATTATATCTTTAACGGGCAAGCGTCGATTTAACCTTGTCGGCTGTGCGAAATTGACACCTCAGATCAGGGTTAACGGCGATGGGCGATCTCGCGATAAAGCGCTTCCGGACTGACACCGATTTCAAGGGCAATCACCCACCAATTACCCTTTTCGGGCAACACCCCGTCATGCCAGGCGATCCAGGCATCAAGCCGTTCAGCCACAGTTCGAAGCCGCAAAATCTCTGCACGCTGGCGGGTTGCCTGCACCTCGCGCGCCAGATGCGCGGCAAGCGAAAGTGCCATCTGATTGTTATCGGCAAGATGGGCTTCAACATCATGTTTGCGGATCATTTTAACCTGCGCATCCTGATGGCAGACAGCATCGCAATGGTAGTAATGCGAAAACAGTGATGCCTCTGCCAAAACACTGTTTGGCCCCGCGCGTTGCAAAACAATCTCGTCGCCGTTTTCCAAAAACCGCGCCAGCCGCACCTCCCCGCTGAGAACAAGGAAAAGATGCTCGACCGGGTCGCCCTTGCGAAACAGGACCTTGGGCGGGCTGTAATCATACAACCTGCCATGAAAACGGTTGAGAAGATCAAAGATTGATACCGACATGATATCTATCATGTGGCAATTGACTGACCTGTTTCAAGCTTGGCGTCCATTCAAACCAAAAGGTGTTGCCATGTTTATTCTCCCCCGCCTGTCGCAAACAGCATGCCGGGCCGCGTTTGCCGCGTTGATCCTGCTTGGAACGACCATCCCGTTAACCGCCCATGCGCAGGGAAATGCCCACATGCATCGCACCGACAATGCTCAGCATGGGGGTAACAGGACAGAGGATGAAAACACGCCATCCCCCTATGTCGGCCAACAGCATCGCCCGATCAAAAGCCTGTCGGCCAAGGATATGGCTGAATTGCAAAAGGGCGGCGGCTGGGGATTGGCCAAGGCCGCCGAACTGAATGGCGTGCCGGGGCCGGCCCATTTACTCGAACTCTCTGATCAAATCCCGCTATCCACAGACCAGCATGCCGCCATCACCGCCCTTTATGCCGACATGAAAGAAAACGCGATCATTGCCGGCAACAGATTGATCGAGGCTGAAATCGCCTTGGACGCGGCATTCAGGGCCGGGGGGCTGAGCGCAGAAGAACTCGAAGGGCTGATAAACACCATCACCCAAAGTCTCGGCCGGTTGCGCTTTGTCCATCTGTCGACCCACCTCAAGACCCCGGAAATCCTGAGCCCCGATCAAATCGCACGCTATAACAGTTTGCGGGGTTATGACGGGTGATGGGTGACGCGTCGTCGACCCTTATCTGGCTTTGGCAAGCTTGCGTTCCCGAAGTGCGACATAGATCGCAGCCCCGATAATCATCGCCCCGCCGGGCAATATCCAGATATCGGGCACTTCGCCAAACAGGATCAGCGCCAGCACGGCAATGATCGGCAAACGCAAATAGGAAAACCCGACAAAGAAACTGTAATCAGCCAGTTGCAGGGCTTTGACATTGCAAACCTGCATCACATTCATCATCAACGCGGCAACCGCCATCAGGCCAAGTGCAGACCAGCTTGGCGTCTGCCAAACAAACAATGCCGGGATCAGGGAAACCGGTGTGGTGATGATCATCAGATAAAACAAAAGCGATGTGGTGGACTCAGTTGCCACCAACCGCTTTGTGATCAACCCGGCACTGGCCATGCAGATCGCCGCCGCAATCGGCAAAATGCTGGCCGCTTGCATGGTGTCTGTCCCGGGCTGAATGATCAGCGCCACACCGACAAACCCGATAACAATCGCAAGCCAGCGGTGAATGCGCACCTGTTCGCGCAAAATCACCGCGGCCAGAATGGTACCAAACAGGGGTACCGTGAAATTAAGCGTCGTCGCCTCTGCCAGTGGCAAATACAACACCGCCATAAACCACAAACACATCTCTGCTGCCGACAACACCCCGCGCAAGCCAAACAAAGGCAGGCGCTTGGTGGCAAGGCTGCCAATCCCGCGCTTCATCACCATTGGCAAAATCAGGATCAGGCCAAAGGCAAAGCGTAAAAACACCGCCTGATAGGGATGCAATTCCTCGGTGGCATAGCGGATGGTCAGGGTAAAACACGCCGCCAGAATGGCCGCAAACAGCGCAAAAAAGCTTGCCCGCATCACATCGGATTGGGTGTTGAACCATGTCCGCATGCTGTCACGACTTCCTGTTGGAAGGCGGCGGGTCAAGGTCGCTTGCCGTGGCTGAAAGCCCGCGCTTGATCCGGTTGGCTTCGCGGTTCAATTTCGCCTCGCGCCGCGCGATATAAAGCGCTGACCCGATAATCAGGGCCGCACCGGGCACCAGCCAGATTTCTGGAACCTCGCCAAACATCACAAGTGCGATGCCGACAACAAAGGGCAGGCGCAGGTAATTAAACCCGATCACAAAGCTGTAATCATAAACCCGAAAGGCGTTGGTATTACAAAGCTGGGTGATGTTGGCCATGAACGCGCCCGCCACCATCAGGCCAAGCACCTCAAGGCTCGGTGTCTCCCAGACAAACAGTGCCGGGATCAGGGTCAGCGGCGTTGTCAGCATCATCATGTAAAGGATGATGGCAGTCGGGTTTTCTGTTCGCGACAGTGACTTGATCGTCAATCCCGCACTGGCCATGCAAATCGCGGCGGCAATCGGAAACAGGCTTGCCAGTTGCACGGTTTCGCTGCCCGGCCGGATGATCACCAGCACCCCGCCAAAACCGACCAACAAGGCCGCAATCCGGTATTTGCGAACTTTCTCACCCAAAAAAATCGCGGCAAGGATGGTGCCAAATAGCGGTACGGTGAAATTAAGCGCCGTTGCCTCGGCCAGTGGCATATAGGCAATCGCCGAAAACCAGAAACTCATCGCTCCCATCGACAGAACCGCACGCAGGCAGAACATCGGAAAACGCTTGGTCTTAAGCGGCGTTAATCCGGCCCGCAACGCAATCGGTGCGATGAACAAAAGCCCAAAGAAATTGCGCAAAAACACTGCCTGTAACGGATCGATATGTTCGGTCGCAAGGCGGACAAACACCGAAAAGATCGCCGCACTGATCGATGCCATCAGGCCAAAGGCGGTTGCCTGCAAATAGGGCGGAAGTCCGTTAAACCAGCTACGCATCGGGCTTGTCCTTTGCGGGGGCATCCCGATCAACGCGGGTCACCGGGATGGCTTGCGGATCGGCGGGTGCTGTGGTCGGCATGCTGGCTTCCCTCTTGGCCCGTTTGGCCAGAACCGCCTCACGCCGCGCGATATAAAGTGCTGATCCAATGATCAGGGCCGCCCCGGCCCAGGTCCAGAAATCGACCACCTCGCCAAACATCACATAGGCCAAGGCCGCAACAAAGGGCAGGCGCAGGAAATCAAAGATCATGACATAGGACTGATCGGCCGTGCGATAGGCGCGCACCAGCAATTGCTGTCCCGCTGTTCCGGTCACGGCAATGATCAACAGGATGAACAATTGCCAGGCAGTCGGTCCTTGCCAGTATATCAGGGCCGGGATCAGCGACAGCGGCGTCATGATCAGGCCCATCCAGGTTACGATGGCATTGGCACTTTCGGTGCGTGACAGCATTTTAACCGTGGTCATCGCGCACGCCATGAAAACCGTCGCGCCAAGTGCTAGGATCGCACCGGTCTCAAAGCTTTGGCCAAACGGACGGATCACAATCATCGCCCCGACAAAGCCAATCGCAATCGCGCTCCAGCGACGCGCACGCACGGTTTCGCGTACCACCACGGCGGCCAGCACCGTGGTCAGGATCGGCAGGGTAAAGTTGATCGCAATGACCTGTGCCGCGGGTGACAGCGAAAGGGCAGTGAAAATGCACGACATCGCCCCGAAACCAAGCACCCCGCGCAGGAAATGCAGCTTGAACCGCTCGGTCTTTAATCCGCTCGCGCCATGGCGCACCATCCACGGCACCATCGGCAATAACCCGAACAGGTTACGGAAAAACGATGCCTCGAACGGATGCAGGTCTGCTGTGACATAGCGGATAAAAACCGCCATTACCGCAAAACACATTGCAGCACTGATCATCAACAGGGCGCCCATCAGGGCTGCATTATCAGACGTGACACGGGGCGAATTCATTATTACCTAGCTTTACGCAGCTCTCTGGAAAAAATCCAGTCTAACCACACTTTCATGGTTAAGCCTTCCGGGGGCATAACCCGGCAAATTTGGCGAACAGTTCGCGCACACCCGTTTTTCGTGTAAGATCAAGGCAATCAGCAAAATCCATTCAGGGGGAAGATAAAATGGATGCTATTGATCGCAAACTGATCGACATCCTGCAGGAAGACGCATCACTGTCCTATTCGGTTCTGGGAACAAAGGTCGGGTTGTCTGTTTCTGCGGTGAATGATCGTGTGCGCAAGCTGCGCGAACAGGGGATTATTCAGGCCTATCGCATTTCGGTCGATCCGCACGCCATTGGCCGTGCCTTGACCGCAATGGTCTGGCTGCGTACCGATCCGGCCAAGGGCAACAAGAAACTGGTCAAATCCCTGATCAAGGCCGATGAAGTGCTGGAATGTCATCACATGACCGGGCGCTTTGATTTTCTGGTCAAACTGCGCCTGCGCGATACCGGCCATCTGGAATCGTTTATCTCCGACACGATCAAGGAAATGCCCGGCGTCGTCGAAGTTCTGCCGGAAATCGCCTTGTCCACGGCCAAGGAAACCCTATTTGTTCCGGCACAGGCCGATCACGAATAGGGGGGCGTGCCTGACTTTACAGTTTCAGGATAATTTTGATCAGTCATCGGGGGGTGATGGCATTGCCGGTCATCATTTCCTAAGTATCACTATGTGATAGTACTGCGCGCGTAACCCGCCAAACCCATTCTGATGTCCCGACATAGGAGCCCCCGAAATGATTGAATCGATGAATCTGGTGATCCTGATTGCATCGATTCTGGTGGTGGTGGCTGTTTTCACCAGTCTGGTCAGCTTCCGGGTCGGCGCCCCCTTGCTTCTGGTGTTTCTGTTTGTCGGTCTGGCGGCGGGCGAGGATGGCATTGGCGGCATCATGTTCGACAATGCGCCGCTTGCCTATTTCATCGGCTCCATCGCGCTCGCCCTGATCCTGTTTGACAGTGGCTTTGAAACCCAGCTCCGAACCTTAAAAATCGCGGCCGGTCCATCACTTGTTCTGGCAACTTTCGGGGTTCTGATCACCACCGGGGTCATTGGCGGCGTAACCTGGCTGGTGCTCGATGTGCCATGGCTGGTCGCCCTTTTGTTTGGGGCGATTGTCAGTTCAACCGATGCGGCGGCGGTGTTTTTCCTTCTGCGCGTTGGCGGGATCAATCTGCGTGATCGTACGCGCAGCACGCTTGAAGTTGAGTCTGGCTCAAACGACCCGATGGCGGTGTTTCTGACCATCTCGCTGGTCGAACTGATCATTCTCGGCGGTGGCGAGAATATCGCGCTTGAACTTCTGCAACGCTTCATCCTTCAGATCGGACTTGGCGCGATTTTTGGTCTTGCGGGTGGCTATGCGCTGGTCTGGATGATCAACCGGGTCAAACTTGAACCGGGCCTGGTGCCGATCATTACCATGGCGCTTGCCCTCAGCCTGTTTGGCGCGACCAGTATTCTCGGCGGCAGTGGCTTTTTGGCGGTTTATGTTGCGGGTCTTTATGCCGGGAACAGCAACATGAAGATGAGCGTCGGCGTCCGGCGTTTTCAGCATGTCACCACCTGGCTTGCCCAGATCGCGATGTTTGTCACCTTGGGCCTGCTCGCCACCCCGTCCGAATTTGGCACGGTTGTCCTTCCGGGCGTCATTCTGGCGCTGGTTCTGGTGTTTGTCGCCCGTCCGGTGGCGGTCTGGCTGTGCCTGATGTTCTTTAACTTCTCGCGCAATGATACCGCCTTTATTTCATGGGTCGGTTTGCGCGGGGCGGTGTCCATCCTGCTTGCCATTGTGCCGATGGTCGAAGGCGTGCCCGAAGGGCAGCTGTTGTTTAACACCGCCTTTATTGTCGTGATCACCTCGCTTTTGTTGCAGGGCTGGACGATCCGGCGGATGGCGCATTGGCTGGGCATTATTGTGCCAGCCCGCCATGGTCCGGTGGATCGTATTGATCTCGAACTGCCCGGCAATGCCAATCAGGAAATCGTTGTCTATCGCGTTCACGAAGCCAGTGCGGTTGCCACCGGCCATCGTATTCCGCGCTGGGCACGGCCAAGCCTGATCCTGCGTGATGGCGCATCACTGCGTCCGCATTCCGCCGGGCCGGTTCAGGGCGGTGATCAGGTCTATATCATCACCCCGCCCAAGCATGTCGACCTGCTCGACCAACTGTTTGCCGGTCCGGCCGAGGGGGCCAATGACGTCGAATTGTTTGGCGATTTCAGCTTCCCGGCCGATACCCGAATTGCCGATATTGGTCGTCTGTATGGCTTTGCCGTCGACGCTGATGACACCGAACTCACCGTGGCCGAAATCCTCGAACGCGATCTGCCCGGCGATCTCGAACTCGGTGATCGCATGCCCTATGGCACGGTGGAGCTGATCGTGCGTCGCACCGATGATGAGCACGACGTGCTCGAGGTCGGCTTGGCGGTTGAACAACAAAAAGCCAAACCCAAACGCCGCATTCCGATCTTCCAGTCGCGCAGCGAATTGCTGGCAATCTGGAAAGACTGGCAGAAACGCAAACGCGCCGAAAAGAACGCGGCGCTGAGCGATCAGACATCATCGACGGCCAATCAGATCGAACATGGCTCAGACGAGGCCGATGTGACGGAGGCACCCGACGTACCTGACACGTCCGATGCCATGATCGAAGATGTGGCTGACGACGCGGTTAACGACACGGCTGGTGACAACCCCGAAGACGGCGACGAAACCCCCGAACCAGAAGACAGCGGCAAAAAGCCCGGCAAAGCAGGCCGGTCGAAAAAATCCTGATTGGCTATGCATTAGATTTCCGGTCTTTGGATTAGTTTAGCTAATGGCAGGATCAAAAAAGCTGGTTTGGCGCCGGTTCTGAACTGCCCTAAATTGTGGCTTCAATTCTTTTGGAGTCCTTGGGCCATGTTCGGTCTTTACGCAGCAGTTGTCTTGATCTGGGGATCGACCTGGATCGCCATTCAGTATCAGCTTTCGGTCGCCCCCGAAGTGGCCGTGGCCTATCGCTTTGCCTTGGCAACGCTGATTTTGATGGCCTGGTGTGGCCTGCGCCGCTTGCCGATGCGCTTTACGCTGCGCGATCATTTCTTCATGGCGGTTCTGGGCGTCTGTCTGTTTTCGCTGAACTATGTCCTCATCTATGTCGCCAGTATCCATCTGACGTCCGGGCTTCTGGCGGTGGTGTTTTCAACCATCGTCATCATGAATATGATTAATGGCGTGATCTTTTTCCGACGCCGTCCCGAAACCCGCACTTTGATCGGGGCCGGGATCGGCCTTACCGGGATCGCCATGGTCTTTGCCAATGATCTGGCCGCCTTCGATCTGACCACAGGCGGCAGCATCGGTCTGCTGGTCTCCCTTGCGGGCAGTTACATCGCATCGCTTGGCAATATGGCATCCGCACGCAACCATGCGCGCGGGGTTCCGGTCATCCAGGCCAATGCGTACGGCATGCTTTATGGCACGGTCTTGCTGTTTGGCTATATCGCCCTTGCCGGGATCCCGGTGACCGTTGATACCAGTGCCAGCTTCTTGGCCGCTTTGGTTTATCTCGCCCTGTTCGGATCGGTTCTGGGCTTTGGCTTCTATCTGACACTTTTGGGCAAGATCGGGCCGGATCGTGCGGCCTATAGTTCGGTGATGTTCCCGATTGTTGCGCTGTTGCTATCGACCTGGTTTGAGGATTTCCACTGGACGGGCAATATAATCTGGGGTGTGGCGCTGACATTGGTCGGCAACGTGGTTATTCTGACCAAACGGGTTCCCAAACCGGCGACCAAGGTTCTCGAACAGGTCGCACCGGTACCGCCAACTTGCGCAACAAACCCGACAGCGAAGCCCTGATCGCAGACCTGAAGACGGAGTAACAAGATGAACGGTGCGGCCTATTTCGAACGCATGGCGCAATATAATCTCTGGGCCAACACGCGTGCCTACGGGCTTTGCGCGAAATTGCCAGTGGCCGAACTGGATGCCCCGCGCACGGCCTTCTTCCCCTCAATCCTGCGCACGCTTAATCATATTCTGGTGGCTGATCGCATCTGGATGAGCCGCCTGCTCGGCAGTCCCGTGGCCATGCCGCTTGATACTGTGCTTTATGAAAAGTTCGATGAACTCCGCCGCGCCCGCGTGGCCGAAGATCAGGCGATCATTGAGTTCACCAACGGCCTGACCGACGCCGAAGTAACCGCCGATCTGACCTATCACTCGGTCGCGGGGGATGCCTACACCATGCCGCGCGATCTGGTTTTGGCGCATATGTTCAATCATCAGACCCATCATCGCGGGCAGCTGTCCAATATGCTGATCGAGGCCGGATTGGGCCCGCTTGAGATTGATCTGGTCTTTTTCGCCCGGGATCAGTTGGGATGATCGAGCTTCTCGTTGCCTATACGCCGTTTCTGATTGCCGCCCTGTTGCTCAATATCTCTCCGGGGCCGGACATGGCCTATATTGTTGGGCAAACTGCGGTGCATGGCCGCAAGATCGGCCTGTTTTCATCGCTTGGCGTGATTTCCGGTGCCTTTGTCCATGTTTTGGCGGCCACCTTTGGTTTGTCGGCCATTCTTGCCACCTCGGCGCTGGCCTTTGCCATCGTCAAATGGATCGGAGTGGCCTATCTGGTGTGGCTGGGTATCGGCGCCCTGCGCAGCAGCTTTGCCAAATCCGAAACTGATGGGCAATCGGCTGAACCGGCAGCCCCGATTTCGACCAAACCGATGACTGCCTTTGGCGCCTGGCGTCAGGGGGTGATGATTGATGTGCTCAATCCCAAGGTGGCGATTTTCTTCATGGCCTTCCTGCCGCAATTCATTGATCCAACCCGTGGCAATGGCGCGGTGCAGTTTCTCGTACTCGGCCTGATGGTGCTTCTGATCGCCTTTGTGGTTGAGGGCATGCTGGTGTTGGCCGTGGCCTCGGCTGCGGGCCGGATCAAGGGCAGTCGCAAGCTGGGCGCCTGGTTGAACCGCGCCCTTGGCGGCATGTTCATCGCCCTTGGCATCCGTCTTGCCATTTCCCAGCAATAGCCTGCAAAAATCAGCCTTGCTCAGGATTTCCGCGCCAGATAGGTGACCAATGCCCGCGATGCCGGGGCGGCGGTAATGCCATGGGCAACCACGCTGATGCAAACAATCATGGTTCCGGCGGCAAACAGTGGTTTGAACGCGCCGGGATCAATCATCGTCGCCATAATCAGCATATAAATCACCGAGGCAATACCGCGCGGCCCGAACCAGCCGATATAAAGCTTCTCGCCCAGGCTATAGGGACTGCCGATCATGCAGATCCACACACAAAGCGGGCGCAGGACAGCAAGGCTCGCAATCGAAAACAGCAGCATCGCCCAGGTCCAGCTTTCATAAAGTGCCGGCACAACGATCAGGCCAAAGACAAAGAATGTCAGCATGGTCAGAAGCTCTGACTCGGCCTCGCCAAAGCTTTCGATCGCGTCCTTGACCTTGTCGCTCGAAATATTAAGCGCAAGCCCGCCGGCAAAGGCCGCGACAAAGCCATTGCCGCCCAATTCCTCGGCCAGCAGGAATATGAAAAGGGCTGCCAGAACGCCGAGTAACCGTTCAAACCGTGCAACGATGGTCCTGTTCTTGACCGCGTGATTGACCACCTGACCAATGACATAGCCACTGACCACCCCGATCACCGCCCCGATTGAAATCTCAAGCACCGCCTCGGCGACCCAGCCCTGATGTCCGTTGCTCAGAAGATTGGCTTCGAGCAAAACCGCGGTGGTAAATACCGGCAGGACCAACCCGTCATTCAGCCCGCTTTCAATATTGATGCTCTGGCGCACCGGTTCGGGCACGCCCTTGTTTTCAAGGACGGGTCGGCCAAGGGCGGCATCGGTCGGGCTGACAATAAGCGCAAGGATCAGGGCCGGAACCAACCCGATAGAGGCATCAAGCCCGACAATAAACGCCCACGTCACCCCGATGGTCAGGGGCAACCCGATCAAAAGCAAGCGGATCGCGATATTGCGCGCCGCACTTTCCTTGCGGTAATCGAGCACCGCCGCATCGAGAAACAAAATGATCGCCAGCGTCATCTCGGCAAAGCCGGTGGCAAAATGAATGCTGCCCGAAAGCGCATCCATCGGTGCGCTGTGCCAGATGCCCAGCGGCAAGGCGACCAGCATCCCGGTCAGGACCATCATCATCGGTGATGAAATATTGCGGCGTTGCAGGCGGCGCGATTGCAGGCCGTACACCAGCCCGGAGCCGAGAAAAAGAATGATCACCCATTCAAACATGGCGCTGCCCAACCTGTTGCCCTGATCCGGGGTAGTCTGCCCCAAAGGTCGCGGATCGCCAAATGTTTAAGGTATCACACGGCCTTACGCGATGGCCTTTTGCAAAACCGCCAACCCCTCGGCATGGGCGCGGCTGTCACCACTGGCAATCACCAGATCGCCGCTGTGCATCGTAAGGGCTTGGCCCGCCCAATCGGTAATGATCCCGCCCGCACCCTCGATCACCGGCACGGCGGCACAGAAATCATAGGGCTGCAGGTTCGATTCCACCAACACATCGCCAAACCCCATGGCAATCAGGCCATAGCCATAAGAATCAATACCGTAAATCGGCTGCTTGGCGGCCCCAAAGACCGCCTCATATCCGGCAATCGCCTTTGGCTCCACGAAAAGGTCCGGCCCGGTGGTGAAAATGGTGGCATCTTTCAGGTGGGCACATTCACGTGCCGTGACCACATTGCCATTGAGTGTCGTCGGTTGCCCTTCGACCCCGATCCAGCGTTCATCCAAAATCGCCTGATCAATCACACCCAGTACCGGCTTGCCATTACGACACAGCGCAATCAGGGTATTAAAGCTCGGCTTGCCGGTGATGAATGATTTGGTGCCGTCAATCGGATCAAGGATCCAGACATATTGGGCATCAAGGTTTTCCGGCCCGTATTCCTCGCCCAGAATGCCATGATCCGGCAGCTCCGCATTGATCAGATCGCGCATGGTGCGCTCGATCGCCCGGTCGGCATCGGTCACAAGGCTGGCATCGCCCTTTTCATCGATAGAAAGCGGCTTGCGGTAATAGCTTTGCAGCACCGGGCGCGCTGCATCGGCAAGCTTGTGGGCCATATCGAGAAACGGGGCATTGTTGGTCATCGGATATCCTGTGTCGGCAAGGTCAATTTTGCGGTGGGGCGTCTGGGCAATGAAGTCTGTCAGGCCATCGCGGCCTTGATCGTCGCCAGAACATCCTGATGGCAACGCGCATCCCCGCTGGCAACAACATCACCTGCACTATCGATATGAAGCGGCTTGCCGGCCCAGTCGGTCATCACACCGCCTGCACCCTCGACAACCGGCACCAACGCACAAAAATCATACGCCTGAAGCCCGATCTCAACCACCGTGTCGGCCAGACCGAGTGCTGTCAGGCCATAGGCATAGGCATCGACGCCATACATCGGCACCCGGCAGTTTTTCGAAACCGCCTGATAGGCCTTGGCGGCATCGCCCTTGAACAGCTCGGGCGCGGTGGTAAAGAAGGTCGCACTCTTAAGGTCTTCGCATTCGCGCGCACTGATCTCAACGCCATTCATCGTGCTGGCCTGCCCCATCACGCCGACCCAGCGTTCATCGGTAATCGCCTGATCAATAATGCCCAGAACCGGGGTGCCCTTGTGGCAAAGTGCGATCAGGGTCGCAAAGCTCGGCTTGCCGGAAATGAACGATTTGGTGCCATCAATCGGATCGAGCACCCAGACATATTCCGCATCGGTATTTTCCCGGCCATGCTCCTCGCCCAGAATGCCATGATCGGGTAGTTCGGCATTCAGGATATCGCGCATGGTGCGTTCGACCTCGCGGTCGGCAATCGTCACCGGGCTGTCATCGGCCTTCACATCGACCGCGACCGGGGTGCGGTAATATTTGCGCACGACCGGGCGTGCGGCATCGGCCAGTTTGTGGGCGATTTCCAAAAACGGATCGAGATTTTCCATAAAGGCATTCCTGCAGGCGGTTGATGTCTGGCGGCGGGGTATGGTTATGGCCGGTACTATTTCCGCTTTGGGCCCAGAAGGCAAGGACGCCATATATGACGCCATATATAAAGTCCCAAACGACAAACCCTCAAACGCAAACAGGGGACAGTTTCCTGTCCCCTGCGTATTTGGTGCTGACCATAAATCTCGGTCAGGCGATGTCTTTGGCTTGCGTGCTTACTGCGCGGTGGCCGCGTCAACAGCGTCGCCGGCTTCCTCAGCTGCGCCTTCAACGGCGGCTGCGGCATCATCAACAGTTTCTTCAACCGCTTCGGCGGCTTCGTCAACGGCTTCTTCTGCGGCCTGGGTGGCTTCAACCGCTGCCGGATCGGGCAGGGCGACCGGGTTGTCAGACTTGGTTTTCAACCAGGCAATAACCGCGGCGCGATCTTCGGCCTTTTTCAGACCGCCAAAGCTCATTTTGGTGCCATCGATGTAATCGCGCGGCTTGTAAAGGAACTCGTTCAGCTCCTCAAAGCCCCAGGAACCACCATGGTTGGCCATCCCGTCAGAATAGGAGAAGTCATCCTTGTGCGCGAATGCGGCACCAACGATGCCATAAAGGTTCGGGCCGGTTTTGTTCGGGCCGCCTTTTTCGGCGTCATGGCAGGATGCGCATTTTTTGAAGACTTTCTCGCCTTCACCCATGTCGGCCGAGGCCAGCATGGCAAGAATCGGTTCCGGGCCTGCCGGTTCTGCCGGTGCAGCAGCAGGGGCATTTGCACCCGCCATCACATCTTCGGAGAACGGATATACCGGTGCTTCCAGTTCTTCAGGACTGACCAGTGCGCTGCCGACCTTGCCGACAACCACTACCAGAAGCACAGCACAAATAACGCCGGCGACGATCTTGTTGATTTCCATCGTGTTCATGACGGGACCCCGTTACAGCCTAATCACTCTCAGGTTTTATCTTTATGTTCTACCCATGCGTCCCCGGCAATCCTCGATCAAGAGAAACACACGTGTAACCGCAGGCAAAACTGGTTGGTGGGAAACTATACGTTTCAGCGATTTGCATCAACCTTTCTTAAACACCAAGGCGAACAAGCTTGCCTTAGAACTTTCGTCTAGTGTTCTGCAAAACGCGATTCCGTCTTTCGTCGCCGCACCAAAACCGGCTAATGTCGCGCCGATTAAGAACCTGTGTTCTGCCATTGCTTGTTCACACCACGCTTTGCGCAAGATCAAAGAACAGGTGATTTGTGCCCCATAACTTATGCCCGGCCGGAGTGAAGAAATGTCGACCCCGCGCAATCCTGTTGTTGTAATTCCCGCCCGCATGGCGTCCACGCGTTTGCCCAACAAACCGCTGGCCGATATCTGTGGCGAACCCATGATCGTTCAGGTTTGGCGTCGCGCAACCGAGGCCGGAATCGGTCCGGTTCTGGTTGCTTGCGCCGAACAGAAAATTGCCGACGCAGTCACGGCTGCCGGGGGTATCGCCGTTCTGACCGATCCCGACCTGCCAAGCGGATCGGACCGCGTGCATCAGGCGCTCCAGACCTTCGACCCCGAAGGCAAGTTTGATGCGGTGGTCAATGTGCAGGGGGATCTGCCGACGATTGATGCCGCCGACATCCGCGCGGTGTTTGAACCGCTCAGTGACCCGAATGTCGATATCGCGACTTTGGCCGCTGAAATCAAACGCGACGAAGAACGCACCAACCCCAATGTGGTCAAGGCCGTCGCGGCCTTTGGCACCGGGCGTGTCGCGCGCGCACTTTATTTCACCCGGGCAACCGCACCTTATGGTGACGGGCCGCTTTATCATCACATCGGTCTTTATACCTATCGCCGTGCCGCCCTTGATCGGTTCGTCTCCCTGCCCCCGGCAGAACTCGAACAACGTGAAAAGCTTGAACAGCTGCGCGCGCTTGAAAACGGCATGGTGATTGCGGTGGCGCTGGTGGATGGCGTGCCGCTCGGTGTCGATACACAAGAAGACCTTGAACGCGCGCGCGAAGTGCTGGGTGCATAGTTGCGGTTCTTGGCATCAAGTGCTTTAAGTTCTTAACGACAACAATTTGACCATTCAGGAAACAGCCAGATGACTGCGCAACAAAGGATCGCTTTTCAGGGAATGCACGGTGCCTATTCAGATCAGGCAGCCCGTCGCGCCTTTCCGGGTGCAACGACAGTACCGTACAGGACCTTTGAAGGCGCCTTTAGCGCACTCGAAGACGGCGATGTCGATCTGGCCGTGATCCCGATTGACAATACCTTGGCCGGGCGTGTGGCCGACGTGCACCACATCCTGCCGGAATCGGGTGTTCATATCATCGGTGAAACCTTCCTGCGCATTAACCATGCGCTGGTTGGCGTACCGGGCACCAGGATCGAAGACATCAAGGAAATCCACAGCCACGTTCACGCGCTTGGCCAATGCCGCAAATTGCGCAAGGAACTCGGTGTGAATGCCGTGGTCGGCCCGGATACCGCGGGCTGTGCCAAGGAAGTCGCTGATCGCGGCGATAAATCGATTGCCGCCATCGCGCCGGTTTTGGCCGCCGAGATTTATGGTCTTGATGTGCTCCGGACCGAGGTCGAAGACGCCGAACATAACACCACGCGCTTCATCATCCTGGCCCGCGAACCGCTTGATATAGCAAATGACGGCACTCCGGTGGTGACAAGCTTTGTCTTCCGCGTGCGCAACGTCGCCGCCGCCCTTTATAAGGCACTCGGTGGTTTTGCCACCAACGGCATCAACATGACCAAGCTGGAAAGCTACATGGTCGAAGGCCACTTCACCGCGACCCAGTTCTTTGCCGAGGTCGAAGCCCACCCCGAACAGCTTGGCTTGCGCCACGCGCTTGAAGAACTGCAATTTTTCTCGCACGAAGTCCGCATTCTGGGTGTTTATCCGGCGCACTCCTTCCGCAAGGAAAATAATCTTCCGGCCGAATAGGCGCGCAGCCACATACTCGAAGCCACATACCCAATGCCAAAGGGCCGACCATTTTAACGGGCGGCCCTTTTGTCATCTATCGGGGGAACTGCGCCCGGCTTGGCTCAGCATCCATTGACGCACCTGACGGCAGGCATCAGCCTTTTTGCTCTGGCGCGGAATAACAAGATGGAAATCAGACCCGCCATGCAGGGCCTCGGCAAAGGGCTGGACAAGCCGGCCTTCCTTTAAATCATTTTCCACCAGAAACCGGCTGGCAAGGGCAATGCCTTGGCCCGACAGGGCCGCATCAATTGCCAGACTGGTCTGGTTCAGGCGCACGGCTTTTGCCTTGTCTGAAATTTTCCGCCCGAAAACCATTTCCAGATATTCCGGCCACAAATTGTGCGAGTCATGAATAAGTACAAGCTGATCCAGATCGTCGATCCCGGGGGTTTGAGCGAATTTTGATTGCAGTGCGGGACTGCAAATCGAAACGATGTCATGTGCGAACAAAAAATCCGCAGACAGTCCCGCTGCAAACGACGAACCTGTTTGTCGAACGGCAAGATCAACACCATCCGAATGGAAATTGGATGTCTTTTCCGTCGCAACAATCCGCAAATCGATATGCGGGTTTTTCGCCGTGAAATCTGGCAGGCGCGGGATCAGCCACTTTGCCGCAAAGGTCGGTGTGACACTGATCGTCAGATGCTTGGATTGCGGTTGAAGTGTTTGCGTTGCATTGCGGATGATGTCAAAGGCACGGCTGATTTCGGCGTGAAACCGAAGCCCGTTTTCCGTCAGTCTAAGCCCGCGTGGCAGGCGATCCAAAAGGGTAATCCCCAAAAAGGCCTCAAGTCCGCGAACCTGCTGGGCAACCGCGCCTTGCGTCACACCCAGTTCTTCTGCCGCAAGCCTGAAGTTCAGATATCGTCCTGCGGCATCAAATGCCCGAAGACCATTCAGGGGCGGTGTTGGTGTCTCTGATATATCCATCGAATAGTTTTTCTACAGTCTCGACGATGAAATTCTGATTGGTGTGGCATGCTGTAAGGCTTTATTTTTCGAAAGTATCATAGTTTATCAGGCCGGAAAATGCCAAGGAAAGGAATCATCATGACAGTAGAAAAAGTGGCACTTATCACCGCCGGTGGCAGTGGCATGGGTGCGGATGCTGCCCGCAAGCTCGTCGGCGAAGGATATAAAGTTGCGATCCTGTCCTCGTCGGGCAAGGGTGAAGCACTGGCAAAGGAGCTCGGTGGCATCGGTGTCACCGGCTCAAACCAGTCAGAAGATAACCTTCAGAAACTGGTCGATCTGGCGATGGCAGAATGGGGGCGCATTGACGTTCTGGTCAACTCTGCCGGTCATGGTCCACGCAAACCCGTGCTCGACCTGACAGACGAAGACTGGCATGCGGGGATGGAAGTCTATTTCCTGAACGCGGTGCGCCCGACCCGTCTCGTAACACCGATCATGCAAAAGCAGGGTGGTGGTGTGATCATCAACATTTCAACATTTGCCGCCTTTGAACCGGATCCGGTCTTCCCGACATCCGGTGTTTTCCGGGCGGGACTTGCGGCATTTACCAAACTGTTCGCCGATAAATATGCCGCGGAAAATATCCGCATGAACAACGTGCTTCCCGGCTTCATCGACAGCCTGCCCGAAACGGACGAACGACGCAATCGCGTGCCGATGGGGCGGTATGGTAAAAGCGATGAAATTGCCGCTACCATTGCATTCCTCGCCTCTGACGGTGCCGGATACATTACCGGTCAGAATATCCGGGTCGATGGCGGGATTACGCGTTCGGTGTAACGCATGATCGCGACCTCGGTTTTCCCGAAGAACACGCAATAAACACAAAGGGCCGGACAACTCAATGTCCGGCCCTTTGTGGTGTCAGGTTCTTACGACCCGGCCTGGTTTTTCAAGTCGATCGAGAAACGCTGAATGATCTGGCTCAGCTCAGCCGAGCGATCAGAAAGCTCAGCCGATGCTGATTTCAGTTCATCGGCATCGTTGGTCGTACCCTGGGCGTTCTTCATGGTTTCATCAACGCTTTGGGAAATCTGTTTCACGCCATCCGCACTGCGGTTGGCATTGCCCGAAATTTCCTGCGTTGCTGCACCCTGTTCTTCAATGGCCGCCGCAATTGCGGTTGATGCGCTTCGGACCTGTTCGATGGTTTCCGAAACCCGCGAAATGCCGGTGACCGCACGTTCTGTGCCGTCAACAATGTCATTGATCTGGGCGGCGATTTCATCGGTCGCCTTGGCCGTCTGGGTGGCAAGGTTTTTGACCTCGTTTGCCACAACCGCAAAGCCTTTGCCCGCTTCACCGGCACGCGCAGCCTCAATGGTGGCGTTCAGCGCCAGAAGGTTGGTCTGACCGGCAATATCGTTGATCAGGCCAATGATTTCCTTGATCTTCTCAACGGTCTCGGACAGGCCGGCAACGTCATTTGACGCGCTCTGGCTTTCATCGGTTGCCCGTTCCACCGTGTTCGACATCTGCGAAATCTGAACGTTGATCTCGGTGATAGAGGATGAAAGTTCCTCGGTCGCGGCGGCAACCGCATCGACGTTCTGGGAAACTTCACCGGCGGCGGATGCCACCTGCTGGCTTTGGCCCAGAATGCCATCTGCACTCTGTGACATGCTCACCGCAAGATCGGCACTGCGTTGAACCGAACGATCAACGGCCTTGGCGATACCACCGACTTCGCTTTCAAGCTTTTCGGCGATTGCCCGGATATTGCTGCGGCGTTCTTCTTCGGCCTTCTGTTTCTGAACCGCGGCATCGGCTTCAAGCTGCTGGGCCTGTGCCGACTTGTCACGCAGTGCCAGAACACCTGCTGCCATGTCGCCAATTTCAACGAACCGGGAATCGGTTTCGACCGGTGCCTTGTAATCGCCATCGGCAATCGTGCGAATGCTGCTGTTCAGGCCTACGATGCTGCGCGTGATGCGCGTGCCGACAAGCCAGGACAAAACACCGGCAATGATGATCGCGATGACGGAAATGATCGCGATGCGCTGCATGACAGAAATGAATTCTGCCTGAACATCATCCATATAGACGCCAGCGCCAAGGGCCCAGTTCCATTCCTTGATCGGGCGCACATAGGCGGCTTTCTCGATCAGTTTGTCACCTTCACCCGGCTTCTTGGTTTCATACAGGATCACATCGCCGCCCGCCTTGGCTGCGGCAACAATCATGTTGCGCACCTTGCTGTCGGGATTGCACTTGCCAACATCTTCCGGGCTGAGCGGATCAAGCTGCATGCAGTAATTATAATCGGTGGCATAGATATAGTTCTGCCCGTCAAACCGGTATGCATTGAGCACATCCAGGGCCGCAGCCTTGGCTTCGTCTTCGGTCATCTCGCCGCTTTTGGCCTTGGCGATATAATTATTGACGATCGTGACCGCACCCTCGGTCAAATTCGAAATCTGTTCAAATTTCGCATTTCGAAGACTGGTTTGATAGTTCAGGGCGACTGTGGCGATAATTGCCAGCAGCACCAAAAGGCATATGGCGGGAATGGAAAATATCCCCGTGACGACCCGAAATCGCATGATTATCCCCTTCCAAGCGATTGTAGTGATCGCACTATATGCACATGATTTGAGAACCAAATGATTAATATTGCGTGCGATATTTGTTACATGGTTATGACGGTCACAAACCCCAATAACCGGGGGAATGCGTTTTTGCATGGCTGATCGGCGCGGGGATTGATTGACTTATGGTCAAATGCCCTGTATCACCCCGCTCATTCCTTCGCTTGCAAAGACAGAATGAGCTGTCAGGAACTGTATGAAAAGGCGAGGGCGGGTTCGGCGTGATGACGTCGATGCCTCACATCATTTGCCTCTCATGCAGGGTCCGACGCAGTGGCTGCTCTTTGCCGCGCACCGGTCATGACTTCGTTTGGGCAGGCACCCACAGGCGTTAACATGGCGCCGACCGGATAAACGAAGGACTTTCCTTTATGACGAATTTTAATGGGCTCAACCTGATCGAGCCCCTGCTGCGCAATGTTGAAGCTGCCGGTTTCTCCGCGCCGACCGAAATTCAGGCCGCGACGATTCCTGCACTTCTCGAAGGCAAGGACCTGATGGGTATTTCCCATACGGGTGGCGGTAAAACCGCTGCATTCTGCCTGCCGTTGCTGCAGCGTCTTGCCGAAAACCCGCAGCGCCCGAAACCGGGTCAGCCGCGCGCGGTTATTCTGGCACCGACCCGCGAACTGGCGACCCAGATCGGCCAGTGCCTGCGTGATTTCAAAAAAGGCATCCGCCTGTTTTCCTCTGTTGTCTTTGGTGGCTCCCCGATGGGCCCGCAGATTCAGGAACTGCGCCGTGGCGTTGATATCCTGGTTGCGACCCCGGGTCGTCTGCTGGATCATATGTCGCGCAACACGGTTCGTTTCGACGATGTCGAAGTCTTCATCCTTGATGAAGCCGACCGTATGCTTGACATGGGCTTCTCCGAAGACGTTCTGACCGTTGCTGAACTGCTTCCGAACGCGCATCAGACCGTGATGTTCTCGGCAACCATGCCGCCGGAAGTCAAACACCTGACCGACCGTCTGCTTAAAGACCCGGTCAAGGTTGAAACCGCACCGCAGTCCAGCGTGACCGAGCGTGTCACCCAGGTTGGCATGTTCGTGAAACGTCACGACAAGACCAAGCTTCTGGTTCAGCTGCTTAAACGTGACGAATCCGAACGCGTTCTGGTGTTTACCAAAACCAAGGCAGATGCCGACGAACTGTCGTTCCAGCTGCGCGATGAAGGCATCGACAGCGATGCCATCCATGGCGACAAACAGCAGCGCATCCGTCAGAAAATCCTGCGGAACTTCCGCAATGGCAGTTTCCCGGTTCTGATTGCGACCGATGTTGCTGCACGTGGTATCGACGTTCCGGGTATTACCCACGTTGTGAACTATGACCTGCCGCAAGATGCCGAAAGCTATGTCCACCGTATCGGTCGTACCGGTCGTGGCAGTGCCGAAGGTATTGCGATTTCATTCTGTGAACCGCGCGACATTCGCCTGCTTCGCAACATCGAACGCCTGATCAAACAGGACGTTAATATCGACGAAGATCACGAATTCCATGCTGCCCCGCCGCCCCGTTCGTTCGGTGCCGGTGCGAGTGCTGGCGGTCGTGGTGGTCGCGGTGGCCGTGACGGTGGTCGTGGCTTTGGCGGCGGCGGTCGCGGTGGTTTCGGCGGCCGTGATGGCGGCCGTGATGGCGGTCGTGGCCGTGGTGGCTTCGGCGGTGGTCGTGATGGCGGCCGCGATGGTGCCCGTGGTGACAATCGTGACGGTGGTCGCGGTCGTGGTTTCGGCGGCCCGCGTGACGGTGCCCGCGCCGAAGGTGATCGCGCAGCCCGCGGTTTCGGTGGTCGCGATGAGGCACGCGATGGTGGCCGTGATGGCGCACGTCGTGACTTCAATGATCGTCCGCGTCGTGATGGCGGTGATTTCCGCAATGACCGCAAGCCGCGCTTTGACAACGATGACCGTGCACCGCGCGGCGATCGTGAAGAGCGCAGTGGCGGCCGCGGTGGCAACTTCCGTCCCCGTGGTGAAGGTCGTGGCGAAGGTGGCAACCGTGATGAACGTCGCTTTGCCGACAAGCCGCGTGGTGATCGTGGTGGTAACTTCCGCGGTCGCGATGGTGGCCGTGATGGTGCCGGTGCGCGCGACGGTGCCCGTCGTGACTTCAACGACCGTCCGCGTCGTGCCGAAGGTGGTCGCAGCGAAGGCCGCGGTGGCAACCAGGGCATGAAACGCCGTTCGGCATAATTCTGCCCCGCTGTATTGCGGGTACTGTATGGGGGCTGCGCCGGGGAACGGCATAGACGTTTACGTCATGCCGGTGCGCAGCACTTCACAGGGACATTGTTAAAGGGGGACCGGCTGGAAACAGCTGGTCCCTTGCTATTTTGGCCTGTGTTTCGCGCACGGGTTTGTTGCGTAAACCTGTTTAGACCTATCCTGAAGTGGGGAATTGGTCTAAATTTACTAAACCTAAGCGTAAGGTATCTGTCCTGTGTGCCTCAGGGCTCCGAAATGCAGGCAGAGGAAGAGTGGTAATGATGAGCATCAGAATTGCATTTCTGGCCGTGCTTTTGGCGACCGTTGTTGGCTCGGGATCTGTGCGTGCACAGTCGGGCAAAAGCGGATCTGTTTCCGATGCCGACGGGCAGCGCGATTGTTCGCGTCTGGTTGCGTCGGGCAATCCGGATTACCCGCCCTATCTCTGGGTGGCCAAGGATGGCCATACCCTGCAAGGTGCTGCTGCCGACTTCATCAAACGGGCCGGTGAACTGGCTGGTGTTGAAGTCGACGTCGTCTATTCGGGCAACTGGGGCCGGGTGCAGCAACATATGCGCGACGGAACGATCGATCTGATCGCCGGTGCCTTCCTGACCCTGCCGCGTCTCGAATATATGGATTACTTCTATCCGGCCTTTCAGGGGACGCGCACCGTGATCTGGACGCATGACAATCTTGATCTGCGCTACAGCCAGTGGTCCGATCTGGTCGGGATCGATGGCCTGACCGTGATCAATAACAGTTTCGGACAGGCGTTTGACACCTATGCCCGCCACAATCTGACCATCAGCGAAGTACCAAGCCTTGAACAGGGCTTGCAGATGCTCTCGCTTGGTCGGGCGGAATACCTGATTTACGAAGAATTCCCCGGCAAGGCCGTGGCCGCCCATGAAAACATCACCAATATCCGCAGCTACGACACCCCGGTCAGCACCGAAAATCTCTATCTGACCATGTCGCACAAATCGGAATGCAACACCGGCGAACTGCGCGGCCGCCTGTCACGTGCCGTCTTCGATCTCGTCTCCCGCAATGTGATGACCGAAATGCTCGAAGCCAGCATCCAGGAATGGGGCGACCAGACCAACTGAGCCCAGACCAACCGAGGCCAGACAAGCTAGGGGTCAGACAAGCTAGGGGTCAGACCAACTGGGGCCAAGCCAACCAGGGTCAGACCCACTGGGGTCAGGCTAACTGCGGTCAGGCTAACCAAGGTCAGACTGACTGCGGATTGTTGCCGCGCCTACGCGGGATGCCTCTGTCGCACCCGTGGACGAACTCTCCCGATAATTGCGGCACTGGCAATGTGAGGGTTCCTCACATTTTATTTATACCTCTGAAATCATCGGACTTTTCCGCGCCCGGCGCGCGAACTGCAATCCAAACCCATTGAATATCCGCGGCTTCACGCCGATTTTGTCTCTATGCTGCCCGCCGCATCAAAAAACCGGTATAGCTATGCGGATTTAATTTGACGTTAACGTTAACGTCAACTACAACAGAGTCGCGTCATATCCCGGTGTGTTTGATCCTCATCGCGCCGGTTTCACCACAGGATCGCGACATGGCCTCGTTTGAACCGCAAAATCCCGATTACGTCGTCGAAGTGCGCCGGCGTTTCGCGCAGCAGCCCTACAATCTGTCGATCGGGGCAGAGGTTTCTGATGTCAAACCGGGCCGGGTCGAGGTGATTGTGCCAACGCGGCCCGATTTGTTGCAGCATAACGGCTATTTCCATGGCGGTTTGATCGCGGGTCTTGCCGATATCGCCGGGGGTTTTGCCGGCTGGAGTTTGGTCGGGGCCGATCAGGGCATGCTGACGATTGAATACAAACTCAACATCGTTGCACCCGGTATGGGCGATCAGTTGCGCGCGGTTGGCGAGGTGGTTTCACGCGGTCGGTCGATCATCGTCACCCGCATCGATGTCTTTGGTATGAGGAATACCGAAACGGTCCTTTGCGCCACATCGCTTCAGACGCTCAAGGTGATGAAGCTGCCGCCGGAATTACTCACCAGCGCCGCATAATCGGGCTGATTATTCACTTTTATCAAATAACCAAATTGCGCAGGGCAGGAACAGTAACATGGCATTTTTCGACTTCCCCGGACTGAAATTCGATCTTGGCGAAACCGCGGAGGCCATCCGCGAAACCGTCTCGTCTTTTGCCGAGGCCGAAATCGCCCCGCGCGCGGCCGAGATTGATGCCAGCAACCAGTTCCCCAATGATCTGTGGCGCAAATTCGGCGATCTTGGCCTGCTGGGTATGACGGTGTCCGAAGAAGACGGCGGCACCGGCCTTGGGTACCTTGAACACGTGATCGCCATGGAAGAAATCAGCCGTGCTTCGGCCTCGGTCGCGCTTTCTTACGGCGCGCATTCCAACCTGTGCGTCAACCAGATCAAACGCAACGCCACGCCCGAACAGAAGGCCAAATACCTGCCCAAACTGATCAGCGGCGAACATATCGGGGCGCTGGCGATGAGCGAGCCGGGCGCAGGCTCAGACGTCGTGTCGATGAAGCTTAAGGCCGAGAAAAAGGGGGATCGTTACATCCTCAATGGCAACAAGATGTGGATCACCAACGGCCCGGACGCGAATACCTTGGTGGTTTATGCCAAAACCGATCCCGATGCCGGGCCCAAAGGCATTACGGCCTTTATCATTGAAAAGACGTTCAAGGGTTTCTCGACCGCGCAAAAGCTCGACAAACTGGGGATGCGTGGCTCCAACACCTGCGAACTCGTATTCCAGGATTGCGAAGTGCCCGAGGAAAACATTCTGGGGCAGCTGAATGGCGGTGTGCGGGTTTTGATGAGCGGTCTTGATTACGAACGCGCGGTTCTGGCCGCAGGCCCGACGGGCATCATGCGCGCCTGCATGGATGTGGTCGTGCCCTATATTCATGAACGCAAACAGTTCGGTAAGGCAATTGGCGAGTTCCAGCTGATGCAGGGCAAGATCGCCGATATGTACACCACGATGAATGCGTGTCGTGCCTATGTGTACGAAGTCGCCAAGGCGTGTGATCGCGGGGAAACATCGCGCAAGGATGCGGCCGGTGTGATCCTCTATGCTGCCGAAAAGGCAACCTGGATGGCGCTTGAAGCCATTCAGGCGCTGGGCGGCAATGGCTATATCAATGAATATCCAACCGGCCGTTTGCTGCGCGATGCCAAGCTGTATGAAATTGGTGCCGGCACCAGTGAAATCCGCCGCATGCTGATTGGCCGCGAACTGTTTGGCGAAACCGCCTGAGTTCTGAGCTGAAACCCGAAACTTCGTCCCACGAACAAACGGACCCATACCATGAGCACTTCTGATCCGATCGTCATTGTTTCCTGCGCCCGCACCGCGATGGGTGGCCTGCAGGGGGATTTTGCCAGCGTGACCGCCGCCGAACTGGGCGGTGTTGCCATCAAGGCAGCGCTTGAGCGTGGCGGTATTAGCGCCGATGATATTGATGAAGTCATCATGGGCAATGTGTTGCCCGCCGGTCAGGGGCAGGCGCCGGCCCGCCAGGCTGCCTGGCATGCCGGCATCCCGCGTGCGGCGGGCGCGACCACGATCAACAAGATGTGCGGATCGGGCATGAAAGCGGTGATGTTTGCCCATGATACGCTGGTCGCCGGTGGCGCCAATGTCATGGTGGTGGGCGGCATGGAAAGCATGACCAATGCGCCGTTCCTGCTTCCGAAAATGCGGTCGGGCCACAAATATGGTCATGACATGGTCTATGACCACATGGCACTCGATGGTCTGGAAGATGCCTATGACAAGGGCCGTTCGATGGGCACCTTTGCCGAGGCGACCGCCGAAAAATACGGCTTTACCCGCAAAGAGCAGGATGACTATGCCATTACCTCGCTGACGCGGGCGCAAAATGCCGCCACGTCCGGCCATTTTGCCGATGAGATTACCCCGGTGACCTTTAACACCCGCAAGGGCGAAGTCACGATTGACGCCGACGAACAGCCGCCCAAGGCCAAACCAGAAAAAATCCCCACCCTGCGCCCGGCCTTTGCCAAGGATGGCACGGTCACTGCCGCCCATTCGGCATCGATTTCCGATGGCGCTGCGGCGCTTGTGATGATGCGCGCGTCGGAAGCTGAAAAGCGCGGGCTTAAGCCGCTTGCCAAGATCGTTGGTCAGTCGACCCACGCGCAAGAACCCTGCTGGTTCACGACCGCCCCTATTGATGCGATCAAAAAGGTGCTGGGCAAAACCGGCTGGTCCAAGGACGATGTCGATCTTTGGGAAATCAACGAAGCCTTTGCCGTGGTGGCGATGGCCGCGATCCGTGATCTCGAACTTGATCACGGTAAGGTCAATGTCCATGGGGGTGCCTGTGCACTCGGCCATCCGATTGGTGCGACTGGTGCGCGGTTGCTGGTCACCCTGATCCATGCGCTTAAAACCCATGGCGGGACCAAGGGTGTGGCGTCGCTTTGCATTGGTGGCGGTGAGGCCACGGCGGTTGCCATCGAGCTGCTTTAAGTTTTTGGTAAATTATGTGAACGAAGTTACGCCCCTGTGATCGGAGGGGTCGGCTTTCTGATGACAGAAAACCGCGATCCTGCTATCGGAATTGCGGTTTTGGCGCAGGGGCGAGGCTGCTTGCGCGACACCAACACCGGGGTATCATAGTCAAGGGACAGCCATGCAAGATGTGTTGAGCCTGGCGGCGCAAAATCTTCTGTCGCCCATCGTTCTTTTCTTTGTTCTGGGGGTGGGGGCTGCCCTAGCGCGATCGGATCTGACGATCCCGGAAGCCGTCGCCAAAGGCATTTCGCTTTATCTTCTGTTTGCCATTGGCTTCAAGGGCGGGGTGGCGGTCTCAAATAACGGGATCGACCTGACACTTGGCATGACCCTGATGGCGGGCGTGATCCTGTCCTTTGTCTTGCCGTTCATTGCCTTTGCGCTTTTGCGCTGGATCTCGCAACTGAGCAGAACAGATGCCGCTGCGGTGGCAGGGCATTATGGCTCGATCTCGATCGTGACGTTTGTCGCGGCAACCTCGGTCCTGCAAAGTTCGGGCATCGTGGCAGAGGGTTACATGGTTGCGGTGGCTGCCGCGATGGAGGCACCTGCGATCTTTTCGGCCCTGTTGCTGGTGTCATCGGGCGGCAAGGGCCGGATGGATGGCGCGTTGATCCGTGAAATCCTGCTCAATGGTTCCATCGTCCTGCTGGTTGGCAGTTTCTTTATCGGCTGGATCACCGGTGCCGAGGGCATGGCCAAGATCGAAGCCCTGATTGTCTCGCCCTTCCAGGGGGTTCTTTGCCTGTTCCTGCTGGATATGGGGCTGGTTGCGGGACGTGGCCTGAAACAGGGGCGTGCGGTGCTGCGCCCGGGGCCGCTTGTTTTCGGGATGTTGATGCCGGTGATCGGGTCCTGCCTTGGACTGGCGTTTGCGCTGATTATCGGCCTGTCGCTTGGTGGAGCGGTGCTGTTGATGGTGCTGGCCGCCTCGGCAAGTTATATCGCGGTGCCTGCGGCCATGCGTGTTGCCCTGCCAGAAGCCAATCCGTCGGTCTATCTTACGCTGTCGCTTGGCGTGACGTTCCCCTTCAACCTGACGCTTGGCATTCCGCTTTATCTTGCGATGGCCAGCGCCGTTCACGGAGGTTAATCCCATGGAAAAGCATGATGCCAAACGTGTGGCGATCATTATCGAAGCCATTATGGAAAGCCGCCTGCGTCAGGCGCTTGAGGGGGCGGGGGTTACCGGCTTTTCCGTGCTGCCAGTACTTGGCGGATCGGGGCGGTCAGGCAGTTGGAGCCGCGATGATACCGTGTCGCGGGGCGGCGGCATGGTTCAGGTGATCTGCATCATCCGCCCTGAGAAGCTTGACCGGATGCTTGAGGCCGCGTTCGAGGTGGTGGATCGTCATATCGGTGTTGTCACGATCAGTGACTGTCAGGTGCTGCGCGCGGATCGATTCTAGGAACGTCAGGGTTTGGTTGTCTGCGAAACAAAGGAGATCGCACGTTTAGAACGGTTCAAAAGGTTGGAATGGGGGCTATCAACTTGGGCAATTTGGTCCTATTTTGTCGACAGCGTTATGACAGAATAGGGGACTTCGCGAGATGTCAAAGCCAACCGTTGATCGGATGCTTGCCGGGTTCAAGAGCTTTAAGGCGATGTATTATGATCAGCGCCCGGAACGCGTCGAGGACCTGGTCAATATGGGCCAGCGACCGGAAGTTCTTCTGATTGCCTGTTCTGATTCCCGCGTTGATCCCGCCATCCTGACCAATGCCGAACCGGGTGAGATGTTTGTCATCCGTAACGTGGCAAACCTTGTCCCGCCCTATGAGCCCGATGAGAATTACCACGGGACGTCGTCGGCGATCGAATTTGCGGTGCGTGATCTGAAGGTCAGGGACATCGTCATTCTGGGCCATTCGGCGTGCGGTGGCATGGAGGCTCTAGTCGAACACGGCGAAGCGGGCAAGGTGCCGGACCGCGACTTTATCGGCGAGTGGGTCAGCATTTCGAAATGCTGTCTCGAACATGGCCCGGATGTCGACAAGGTATCGCGTCATTCGATCCGTAACTCGCTGCAAAACCTGATGTCGTTCCCGTTCATCAAGGAACGGGTCGAGGCCGGTGACCTCAAGCTGCATGGCTGGTGGTACGGCATGAAAGAAGGGATCCTGTGGCGCTTTGATGCCGCGCAGGACAAATTTGTTCAGGGCGAAGAGTAAGCCCGGTCTGATGATAACGATCTTCTGATCGCAGGACCGGACATCGCCCATGAAACCTAACGTGGGAGGGTGGCCGTCATGCGGTTGGAAGAACATCAGATCATGGTGCGCGATACCGCGCGCGAGTTCGCCGAAAACGAACTCAAACCCAATGCCGCAAAATGGGACATCCACCATACCTTCCCGGCCGAGGCGATTGCAGGCCTGGGCGAGCTCGGCTTTTTGGGCATGCTGGTGCCTGACGAGTATGGCGGGGCGGGCATGGATCATGTCGCCTATGCTTTGGCACTTGAAGAAATTGCCGCTGGCGACGGCGCGACCTCGACCATCATGTCGGTGCATAACTCTGTCGGCTGCATGCCGATCCTGAAATTCGGGACAGAGGCACAAAAGCAGGAATTTCTGATCCCGATGGCGCGCGGCGAAAAGATCGGGGCGTTCTGCCTGACCGAACCGCAGGCCGGATCAGATGCCAGTGCGCTGCGCACCCGGGCGGTCCGCGATGGAGATCACTGGGTTTTAAATGGCGCCAAGCAATTCATCACATCGGGGTCGGAGGGCGATGTCGCCATCGTCTTTGCCGTCACCGACCGGGATGCGGGTAAGCGCGGCATTTCCGCCTTTATCGTGCCGACCGACACGCCGGGATATGTTGTTTCCCGGGTTGAGGAAAAGCTTGGTCAGAATGCCTCGGACACCTGCCAGATCACCTTTGTTGAATGCCGGGTGCCTGCCGAGAACATGCTGGGCGAGGAAGGGCAGGGCTACAAGATCGCGCTTGCCAACCTTGAAGGCGGACGCATCGGCATTGCCGCCCAGTCGGTCGGCATGGCGCGTGCGGCGTTCGAGGCCGCCCGCGATTACGCCAACGAACGCGAAACCTTCGGCAAGAAAATCATTGAACATCAGGCAGTGGCGTTTCGTCTGGCCGATATGGCCACCAAGATCGATGCCGCCCGGTTGCTGGTCCATCGCGCCGCTGTCTTGCGCGATGATCACAAGCCGTGTCTGACCGAGGCCTGCATGGCGAAAATGTTTGCGTCTGAAATTGCCGAGGAAGTGTGCTCAAGCGCCATCCAGATTCATGGCGGATACGGCTATCTCAAGGACTTCCCGGTCGAGCGCATCTATCGCGATGTGCGGGTTTGCCAGATCTATGAAGGCACGTCTGATATCCAGCGGATGGTGATTGCCCGGGCTTTGGCGGATTGACGAGGCAGCGTGTCCGCTTGCGGGCATGCCAAAACAAAATACCCCGGACCACGAGAATATCGTGGTCCGGGGTATTTGCGTAGATTAGATGATTTCAGGATGTTGCCGGATGGCGGTCTCAGAACTGGTATTGCAGGCCGATCATGATTTCATGCGCCCGCAGGTCGAACCGGGTTGCTTCAACTTTGGTCGCGGTCGCGCCATTGATATAAGTATCACCGCCGCGCACTTCTCCCATGTCGAGGTAGCGGTAGGACAGATCCAGCGTCCACTGATCGGATATCGCGTATCCGACGCCTGCACCAATCTGCCAGGCAAGGTCGTTATGCGTATCGCCACGAATGAAAGTGCTGTCAGGGAAAAAAAGCTTTTCTGTTTTGTTCCGCGCCCAACCAATGCCGCCTTGCAAGTAGGGGGAAAAGGCGCCGACATCAACACCGGCAATGCTCAACGGATCGACATAAACATTCATCATCGTCGACCAGTTGGACGTCTCGAAAGCGCCGTCATTTAGCTTATTTGCTGTTTTGTTCGCAATACCGTCCGCGTCACGATAGTCATCTGCTGCGGATAGTCGGGCACCATACGATACCGTGATATCGGTCCGTAGATAGTCCGTAAGGTTCAGTCCGGCACCGATCTGGTAACGCTGGCCTTTATAACTTGTCAATTCGACTGTGTCGCGCTCAGCGCTGTCGAAAAAGTCGTCTTTATCATCAATGGTCATGGAATAGCCAAGGTCAGCACGCAGGTATGGGGTGAGTAGCCATTCCTCCGCGGTTGCTGAGTTGCTTAATCCGGCAAAACCAAGTGCCAGCAGGGTGGCGACCACAGCGGGCCCGCGTCTTAATCTGTAGCCTTTCACTGGCAGCAAATGTGATAACATTAACATGTATCCTAATGACTTAAGTGAATTGATCAGTTTTGCTGAATGTAAGCGTTCGGGTTGATCATAGCACTAAGAAAATTGGCGCTCGTCATAAATCGTCAGGATATCAAAGGTTGCAAACCTAGCGGCGGGCTAAAAGCCCGTGCTTTTCCAACAATCTGCGGAACTGATGATAGTTCAGATCAAGCGCCTTTGCAGCCTCGGTCTGGTTGTTGGCGTTTTGGCGCAGGGCCTGTTCAAGCAGCTTGATTTCGAAATTGGCGACCTGTGATTTGAAGTCGATATTTGTG
This sequence comes from Thalassospira sp. A40-3, assembly GCF_015871485.1. Lineage (NCBI taxonomy): Bacteria > Pseudomonadati > Pseudomonadota > Alphaproteobacteria > Rhodospirillales > Thalassospiraceae > Thalassospira > Thalassospira sp. A40-3. The sequence continues at coordinate 3,840,058 of NZ_CP065428.1, read as the reverse complement.
TCTGGTTCCGGGGCGTCGACTTCTGGCGCAGATGTGGGCGTGTCACGGTCGGTCTCGGACCAGATCTCCTCGAACGGATCGATGGTGATGTGGGCCAGCGGGGTTTCGTCGTCCTCGGACAGGTAGATGCTGCGTTCAACCGCGTTGCGCAGTTCGCGGATGTTGCCGGGCCAAGGGTAGCGGAGAAGTTGTTCGGCAGCATTGCGCGAGAAACCGGGAAAGACGCTGCGGCCCAGGCGTTTGGTCATCTCAAGCGCGAACTGTTCGGCGAGCAAAAGGATATCATCAGACCGTTGGCGCAGCGGCGGCACAGCGATCACGTCAAAGGCGAGGCGATCAAGCAGATCGGCGCGGAACCTGTTGGTTTTGGCCAGTTCGCGCAGGTTTTCATTTGTCACACCAATGACGCGGGTGTCGACTTCGATGACTTCCGAGCCGCCGACACGCTCGATCTCGCCGTACTCAACAACACGCAGAAGCTTTTCCTGCACCACGGGGCTGGCGGTGGCGATTTCATCAAGAATGATGGTGCCCCCGTGCGCGCGTTCGAACCGCCCGATATGGCGTTTGGTCGCGCCGGTAAACGCCCCGGCTTCGTGCCCGAAAAGTTCGGTATCAAGAAGGGTTTCAGACAGGGCGGCGCAATTGACCTTGATCAGCGGTCCACCCCAACGGCGCGAAAGATAGTGCAGGCGGGCGGCAATCAGTTCCTTGCCCGAGCCGCGTTCGCCAATCACCAGACAGGGGCGTTCAATCGGCGCCAGACGTGAAACATGTTCAAGGGCGGCCAGAAAAACGGGGTCTTCGCCCAATATCGGTTGCAAGCTATCCATTTCGCGGAAAACGTTATCGAAAAACGTCATTATTGTCGCGATAAAAGTTAAGTAAAAAGTCTGATGATTGGTTAAGTTATTGATTTGATGGGATTTCAAAACTGGCACGGCATTTGAAACAGAGAGTGCAGAATTTGTAGCGTCCCCCGATTAATTAAGGAGATCAGACAATGGGCGTGTTTTCGCGTTTGTCCGATATCGTAAATGCCAACATCAACTCGCTTCTGGATCGTGCCGAAGATCCGGAGAAAATGGTGCGGTTGATGATCCAGGAAATGGAAGACACCCTGGTTGAGGTGCGTTCCGCCGCCGTCAAGGCGATTGCCGACAAGAAAGAAGTCGAGCGCAAGCTCAAGAAACTTCATGACGGTCAGGTCGAATGGGACACCAAGGCAGAGTTTGCAGTTTCCAAGGGCCGTGATGATCTGGCCAAGGGCGCACTGATGGCGCGCCGTCGTCTGGCCGATCAGAGCCTTGTGCTTGAGCGGGAGCTGGAAGTGATCGAGGAAACCCTTGGCAAGTATGACGAGGACCTCAATAAGCTTCAGAACAAGCTGAACGAAGCCAAGGCGAAACAGCGTACGGTTGAAATCCGCATGCAGACGGCTGAAAAGCGTGTCAAAATGAAAGAAAAGCTGCATTCCGGTCAGATTGACGAAGCACTTCTGCGTTATGAGCAGATGGAACGCCGGATTGACGAACTTGAAGCGAGTGCGGACTCCTGGGACCTTGGTCGCGGACAGAGCCTTGAGGAACAGTTCGAAGACCTTGAGGCCGAGCTCGGGATCGAGGATGATCTTAAGGAACTGAAAGCACGCGTAAAAAGCGACGCGAAAAAAGACAAATAAGTAACGGGTTTTCGTGTTTCGATACGTTGATCTGCTTGAAAGAACGAGATGTCGAATATGTGGGCGATTGCCGTACCTCTTATCGTTTTGATCACCGTTGTTGGCCCGGTTTGGGTGGTGTTTCATTACATCACGGTTTGGAAACGCATGAAGGCCGAGCAACGCCCGCAAAGCCCGGAACAGACAGCCCGCGAAAAGGAAACGGTGGCGGGTCTGAAACAACGGGCAAAGCGACTCGAAACCCGTGTCGAAACACTTGAACGCCTGTTAGATGCCGAGGTTGCCGAATGGAGGAACAGGATATGACTGCTCAGCAAGCTACTGCTGGAGACGGTTTTGGGCGCAGTCACAAAAGACGCTCGCGCTGTGGATGTGGCTCACGGCACAACCCGGACGGTTCCAGGCGTCATGGTGTGATCGGCCGTACCACGCGCGGCATTTCAGAAGCCTTTGGCATTCCGCGCAAAGGGGTGCTGATTGCCTTCATTCTGGTTCTGATCTTCAGCTTCCCGGTCGGTGTGATGCTGTTTGGTCTGGCATGGGCCTATGTGCATCATCCGCAGTGGTTTGATGCTCTGCGCGGCAAAGTACGCGGTGCCGGTCAAAGCACATCGGCCGGACGTGCCGCCCGCCAGAACAACAGTACGGCGGATGCCGCAAACGAGCGCCCGACGGTTGGTGTTGATTATGAAGAAAGCTGGATGGAAGACCTGCGCGAGCAGTTTGACGATCTGGAACGGCGCACCGGTTCGATGGAAGGCTTTGTCGCATCTGGCGATTACCGCATGGCATCCGAATTCAAAAAGATGAAAGAGGATGACGAAGCCGGTAAGTCCGATAAAGACAGCAAGCCGGACGATACCAAAACGGATGGGCCGAAGGCCTAAGCACGAGCCGAGCATTTTGACGAGATTGACGGCGGTTTTATCAGCTACCCCCCAATCCCCCCTCGCGTTAGCACGGGTCTTGACCCGAAGAACCGTCGTCAAACAGTTAAACCGGATTGCAGATGCAGTCCGGTTTTTCTTTTTGTTTGCAGTTCCTTGCGGCAAAACCCCCAAATAGCGTTTATCACTATACCTAATTTAAAGGTTTTTCCGGCAAAGTCGGAAAAATTGCCCATATAGTGCGCTATAGGGCAGGCAGCTTTTGGGGAGCACCATATGACGACCATGATCGAGCATCCCGGCGAACAGGATTTTCTGCATCGTTTGATGCTTGATAACCCGTGGTGGGATGGCGTTACCGATGATCAGGTGCAGGGCCTGCCGCAACGCGCGTTTTTCAAGCGGTTCTGGGCGGCGATTGAAAAGAATGACGGCCAGAAGGCGGTTGTTCTGACCGGCCCGCGCGGGGTGGGCAAGACCGTGATGATGCGTCAGGCCGTGGCAGAGCTTTTGAATGCCGACACGCCGCGACGCCATGTTTGCTATATCTCGCTTGAACATCCGCTGTTTCTTGAGGTTGATCTGCCGCGGTTGCCGAAGCTGCTGCGCTCCATGCGTGGGATTTCGGCCGATCATCCGCTTTGGCTGTTTATTGACGAGGTATCCTATCAGCGCGACTGGGAAGCCAGCCTGATCAAACTGCTGGCCGCCGATCCGATGTTGCGCGTGGTGGCGGTCAGTGCGCTGGCGCCGGCCGGGGATAATGCGGAATATATCCAGAGCCTGTTTTTACCGCCTTTCAGCTTTGCCGAATATCTTGAGCAAAAGGGCATCGCGCCCAGTGATGTTTTGCCGGAAACGCCAAATGTCGGGCGCTATACCGCCGATGTGCCCGACGGGTTGATTGAACTGAATGACCTGTTTGAGGACTATATCAATGAAGGCGGCTTTCATGCCGCCAATGGCGAGGCCGGGGCCATTCATCGATCGCTTCATTCGGATTTGCCCGGCCTGCATGGCATTTCAAGCCCGTCGGACCTGCATCGGTTGTTTGCGCTTCTGGCCTATAACACCGGTTCGGAATTTTCGATCGAGGGGCTGGCGCGCGAGCTTGATATCGCCAAGAATACGCTTCGGCGGTATCTTGAATATCTTGAAAGTGCCTGGCTGGTGCGCCGTCTTGAACGTGTCGATCAGGATGCCAAACCGTTTCAGCGCGCGGTGGCGTTCAAGGTGCACCTGATCCATCCGGGCTTGCGCACCGGTTTGATAGGCGTTCGGGCATCTGACAGTGCGACGATCACACGGTTGGCGGAAACTGCGATCCAGACCCAGTTCCTGACGTCAAGTGTCGGGATGGAAAGCCTTTATTACGCGCGCTGGGGACAATATGAGGTGCCGTTTGTGTTCCTTGATCGCCGATCCGGTACGCCGCTTTTTGCCTATCATTGCCTGTGGCGCGATGAGGCGATCCGCAAGCCCAAGGAAATCAGAGCCCTGGTCAATTTCCGGGGCAGTCATGCCCTGCCGCTGGGCGCGTTTGTCCTGACCAAGGCGCAATGGCATGGCGGGAAGCTTGGCGGGGTGCCGATGCGCTTTGAGCCGGCCAGTGTGTTGGCCCTTCGGATCGGGCTTGAATTTTCGCAGCTTTGATTTGGTGTGCTGGGAAGGAGGTCTTTGATGACTGGGCTTTTACGGATTTGCCTCTGCTTTTTTGCCGGGATGGCTTGGCCCGCGATTGCGTTTGCGCAGGCACAGGTTGCCTGCCCTGCCAATCCGCATTGGAGTAACACCACACCGCCGATCAATATCGAGCATGTCTTTTGTGGCGAGGTCGATGGCAATCGGGCGAAGGGTTTCCATTCCCGCCCGGATGGCATCAATCCGGCAAGCGTTGCGGATGTGAAGATCACGCAAGAACCCAATGCCAGTGGCGTGTATGGCGCGACCATCACGCTGGTGAATCCCGATGGCACCAACCCATCGAAGTTTTCGACCATGTACCCGGATACATGCAGTCAGGCGGAGGTCGAGAAATCCATTATTCATGCCTATGACCATCAGGTGGCCTGCTCGACCGGCGCGCCGCATTGGGCATCTTGCGGGTTCAATCGACCCGAGGGCGGATCGAGTAATGGATATTGCGTTGGCCCATCGGAAGATGTGCGTTTTTACATCGCCTTTGCCACACTCAGTCATGGGGCGAATGCGGGCAATATCAACACGGCCTTTCCATTGTATTGATCATGGGTGGCAAGCGGCAGGTGATGAGAGTTTTTTATAATGACAGCCGGTGATTTTCCGCTGCCCGATTGGCCGGGCAAGGTGACTGACGATCCGGGGCATGACCGGATTGCGGCTTGTCTTGTGATGGATATCGGGCGTGCGGACCAATGGGCGGCTGAGGTGCTTTTGCAGGTTGGCCGGGTGCGCCAAGGTCTTGAACCCTCTTGGGAAATGGCGATGAATGCCTACATCATAAATGTCGGGCCGGACACAACCGAGATCGCGCCGGTTTATGACGAAGCGGGTGAAAGCCCGGTGACGGTCCGCACCAATGACCTTGAGGCGGCGCTGAGGGCCTGGATATCAAAGCTCTCGGAAAGTCCGGATTAACCGGGCGGAAAGCAATTTGCCCGACGCTGGGCATGGTTGGACAGGATGAGTAAAACGATTTGAACCCGGCATTCTGGCGTATTTCCGCATGTGCGATGGCGATATTGGCGGTGGCGTTTGTCATGTCCGCGAGCCATCCTGCATGGGCGCAAAGCGCAAGCACCAAGGAAGCGCCATCTGATCCGCTGGAAAAATTCCTGCATCAATATGTTGAGCATGCTGGTCTGCCGGGTGGCGTAGTGGCGATTGGCTATGGCGAGGGCAATGTGCGCTATGCCGCGACCGGTTATGCCAGTGTCCGGCCCGAAACCGGCATGACGCGGGATCGGCAGTTTTATATCGGATCGCTGACCAAGATGATGACGGCGGTTGTGACCCTGCAACTGGCGTCCGAGAAGCGGATTGATCTGGCCGATCCGATTGGCAAATACCTGCCCGAGGCCTTCCGCGATCGCATTGCCAATGCCGATCGTGCGACCATTCGTGATTTGCTGCGCAACAGTTCGGGCATTCCCGATTACCTTGATGGCGAGTTCTTTTTTGAGCTGGTCGGGCGCGACCCGCAGCATGGCTGGCGCAATGTCGAGCTGTTGCCGTTGATTGCCGATCGGGAAGCCTATTTTGCGCCGGGAACAAACTATGCGCCGTCCAACAGCAATTTTATCCTGCTTGGCGTCATGATCGAGGCGGTTGAGGGGGATCATATCGAGGCAGTGTTCAATCGCCGGATTTTCGAACCGGCCGAGATGATCAATACATCCTTTGGCCGGTTTCCCCGGCCCGCATCGCTGGCGCGCGGCTTTGATGATGCCAATGGCGACGGGCAGCTTGAAGACGTCACGGATTATGACGTTGGTGATCAACTGGCCGATGGCGGGGTGATTTCAACGACGGAAGATCTGGTCAAATTCGCCCGTGCGCTTTTTGTTGAGGGTGTGCTACTGGGCCCGAACGCCATTGAACGGGCAACAACCGATACCGTTTTTGCCGGTGACGGGTCTTATGGCTATGGGCTTATGATCGGTTCAAGTGATTGGGGCCCGGTTTGGGGCCATGACGGGATCTATTTCGGCTATTCCGCCGAGTTTTCCTGGTTCCCTGAACAGGACACGGTGGTGGTGTTTCTGGCCAATGGCCGGGCGCTCAATGAGGTGCCATCAGTCACCAGCATGCTGATGACCGGTTTGTTCGGCAAGCCGGAATAGGGCCACCTCGCTGCGTTGCTAATGATTCCCTGCCTGCGGCGGGCTCACTATGCCGCACCGCAAAAAGTGACTTGCAGTGAAAAGCGAGTTTGGGTAATTTTCGTAAAAATAAATATCAAATATTGTACGAATATTATCAAATGGGAGAATCCTGATGGCTGCTGCCCCACGTCCGCGCCGTTCTGTTTTGTATATGCCGGGTTCCAATGCGCGCGCCCTTGAAAAGGGCAGAAGCCTTCCGGCCGACGGGCTTATTCTCGATCTTGAGGATGCGGTGGCCCCCGACGCCAAGGATGCCGCGCGGGGTCAGATTGTAAGCGCGCTTTCCGAGGGCGGCTATGGCAAACGCGAAATCCAGATCAGGACCAATGGCCTGAACACCCCGTGGGGGTATGCTGATATTGTCGTGGCATCCAAAACATCGGCGGATGCCATCCTGCTGCCCAAGGTCGAAAGTGCCGACACGGTGCGACAGGTCGCCAATATCATGGAGGCCGAAGGCGCGCATGCGGGCATGACCATCTGGTGCATGATGGAAACGCCGCTTGCGATGCTCAATGCCAAGGAAATTGCCGGGGCGCACCCGCGTCTGGGCGGGTTTGTGATGGGGACGTCCGATCTTGCCAAGGATCTGAAATGTGCGCATACCCCGGACCGTCTGCCGATGGTGACCAGCCTTGGTCTGTGTCTGTTGGCGGCACGTGCTTATGGGCTTGCGATCCTTGATGGTGTGCATCTTGATCTGTCTGATGATGCCGGGTTTGCCGCATCCTGCAAGCAGGGGCGCGAGTTTGGCTTTGATGGCAAGACGCTTATTCATCCCAAAACGATTGCAGCGGCCAACGAAGCCTTTGCCCCGGCAGAGGCAGAGATCGAATGGGCGCGTAAAATCATAGCTGCCCATGAAGAAGCCAGTGCCGCGGGCAAGGGTGTGGTCGTGGTCGATGGCAAACTGATTGAAAATCTGCATGTGGTGTCGGCCAAGAAGCTGGTCGCGATGGCCGATTTGATCGCGGAAATGGACGCCGCCTAAGCGCAGTAACAACATCAGATAAAACGGGTCGCGCCGAAAAATGAAAATGGCTGCATTCAAGACAGCCAAACTGGCGCGCACCGGTGTTTTACAGAAAATCCGGCCTTTCAGGGAGGCAATCGAATGTCAAAGACCAACCCCGGCAATTATTTTGAGGATTTCCAGATCGGACAGGAAATCCGCCATGCCACCCCGCGCACAATCACAAGCGGGGATGTGGCGCTTTATACCGGGCTTTATGGCCCGCGCTTTGCCGTGCAGTCGTCTGACGAGTTTGCTCAAAGCATCGGCTATAAGGCCGCACCCGTCGATGACCTGTTGGCGTTTCACATGGTGTTTGGCAAAACGGTGCCCGATGTGTCGCTCAATGCGGTGGCCAATCTTGGCTATGCCGGGGGCGTGTTTGGTGTTCCGGTTTATCCCGGCGATACGGTGAGTTCGGTTTCCACCGTCACCGGGATCAAGGAAAACTCCAACGGCAAGACCGGTGTTGTTTACGTCAATTCCGTCGGGCGCAATCAGCGCGGCGAGATGGTGCTTGATTACAATCGCTGGGTCATGGTGCGCAAACGCGATGAAAGTGCCCCGGCCCCGGAAACGGTCCTGCCGGAATTGCCCGGCGTGGTCGCGCCCGAGGCGTTTCAGATCCCGGTTGGCCTTGATGTATCGGGCTATTCGACCGAGCTTTCCGGATCGCCGCATCGTTGGGATGACTATTATGTCGGCGAGAAGATCGACCATGTCGATGGCATGACCCTGGAAGAAGCCGAACATCAGATCGCAACAAGGCTTTATCAAAACACCGCCAAGGTTCATTTCGATCAGGTCGCGGCCAATGGCGGACGGTTTGGCAAGCGGTTGATTTATGGCGGGCATATCATTTCGCTGTGCCGGGCCCTTTCATTCAACGGGCTTGGCAATGCGTTCCGGATTGCCGCGATCAATGCCGGGGCGCATGCCAATCCGGCCTTTGCCGGGGATACGATTTTTGCCTGGTCGGAAGTCTTGGGCAAGTTCGAGGTGCCCGGTCGTCGTGACCTTGGCGCGCTTCGCCTGCGCCTTGTGGCGGTCCGCGATCGTCAGGCCAGTGACTTCCCGCTCAAAGACGCGGATGGCAAATATCAGTCTGATGTGTTGCTTGATTTCGACTACACGGTGCTGATACCGCGCTGACTCGTCATAAATCCTGGGGTGGCTTAACTTTTCGTTTGGCTGCGCCAGGGTAATTTCGCCGCGCGCCTGGACCCGGTCTTGATCGGGTGAGGGCGCATTCATATGTGTTTGCAATAAATAAGACCCGATCCGCTGGCAGTTTCCTTGCGTAAGAAGGTCTAATTGTGCGATTGCTAAAAGCACGTTACGCCGTAAGTGAATGACCCGTGTCCTTCGCAGCGCCCTTCCCGCAGGGTGTTTACGGTGTCTGAGAGGTCAACCTACGTAGTTTAACGGAGGCAGTTGAGGCGTTTTGTCACTGATTTCTTTGGTTTACAAAGGGGTTCAGATTGACTCAAACCCGCTGCATGGGTAAATAAACCCTGCTTTCCCGCCAGCTACTTTGAGAAGAGGCAATTCCGCTATGAGCAAAGCCAATCGGCCGCTGTCTCCGCACTTGCAGGTGTACCGGCTTCCGATGACGGCAAAGATGTCCATCTCCTTCCGCGTGATGGGTGTCGGCCTTGCCATTGGTTTCGTATTTTTGGCGTCCTGGCTGATTGGTGCCGGCGCTGGTCGTGAAGCCTTTAACGGCTATCACGGATTTTTCACCTCGTGGTTTGGTCTGCTGCTGCTGTTCGGTTGGACGGCGGCGTTTTATTACCACGCCTGCAACGGGATCCGTCACCTTGTCTGGGATACCGGTCGCGGCCTGACGAATGAGGGTGCTGCCAAAGGCAACCCGATCGTCCTTGGCGCGGCAGTCGTGCTGACCATTCTCACCTGGATCATCGGTCTGGCCTAAGGCCGGGCAAGAGGGGACAACTTGTCATGAAGATGCAATCCGATCTGGGCCGTGTCCGCGGTCTCGGTTCTGCCAAAAGTGGCTCGTCGCACTGGTGGACCCAGCGCGTTACGGCTGCTGCAAACCTTCCGCTCGGCATCTGGTTCATTGTTTCTATACTTGCCGGGCACACGGCGAATTACGATGCCGTTCACGCTTGGTTGAGCTCGTATTTCCATTCAACCATGATGATCCTGATGATCGTCAGTGTTGCCGTGCATTTCACGCACGGCCTGCAGGTTGTGATCGAAGATTATGTGCATAACCGTAAAGCAGAAGTGATCTCGCTGATGCTGATCAAGGCGGTCGCAGCGTTCTTGTCTGTGGCGGCCATCGTATCAGTCCTGCGTATCGTTTTTGCCGGAGCCTGAGCCAATGAGTGAATCTTATAAAATTATCGATCATAACTACGACGTCGTTGTTATGGGTGCGGGTGGCGCGGGTTTGCGCGCGACACTGGGTACGGTTGAAGCCGGCCTTAAAACCGCATGTATCACCAAGGTCTTCCCGACCCGTTCGCACACCGTTGCTGCCCAGGGCGGTATTGGTGCATCGCTTGGCAACATGTCCGAGGATCACTGGCAGTGGCATATGTATGACACCGTCAAGGGTTCGGACTGGCTCGGTGACCAGGACGCCATCGAATATATGTGCCGTAACGCCGTTCCGGCGGTTCATGAACTTGAACATTACGGCATGCCGTTCTCGCGGACCGAAGATGGCAAAATCTATCAGCGCCCGTTCGGTGGCCACACCCGTGACCACGGCAAGGCGCCGGTTGAACGTGCATGTGCCGCAGCTGACCGTACCGGTCATGCCATGCTGCACACCCTCTATCAGCAGTGCCTGAAGCACAAAGCAGAATTCTTTGTCGAATATATCGCCCTTGATCTGATCATGGACGAAGACGGTTCGTGCAAAGGTCTGGTGGCCTGGGATCTCGATACCGGTGAACTGCATCGCTTTAACGCCAAGATGGTCATTCTGGCATCTGGCGGTTATGGCCGTGCGTTCTTTAGCTGCACCTCGGCCCATACTTGCACCGGTGACGGTCATGGTATGGTGGCCCGCGCGGGTCTTGGCCTGCAGGATATGGAATTCGTTCAGTTCCACCCGACCGGCATTTACGGTTCAGGCTGCCTGATTACCGAGGGTGCCCGTGGTGAAGGTGGTTATCTGACCAACTCCGAAGGCGAGCGTTTCATGGAACGTTATGCGCCGACCGTTAAGGACCTTGCATCGCGTGACGTTGTGTCGCGCGGTATGGCACAGGAAATCCGTGATGGTCGTGGTGTTGGCGAACACGGTGAATACATCCACCTGCACCTTGAACATCTTGGTTCGGAAGTGCTGTGGGAACGTCTGCCGGGTATTACCGAAACCGCAAAAATCTTTGCCGGTGTTGATGCGACCAAGGAACCGATCCCGGTCCTGCCGACGGTCCATTACAACATGGGCGGTATCCCGACCAACTATAAGGGCGAGGTTCTGCGCCCGACCGCCAAAGACCCGAACGCAATCGTTCCGGGCCTGATGGCGGCCGGTGAAGCAGCCTGCGTTTCGGTCCACGGTGCGAACCGTCTGGGTACGAACTCGCTGCTTGACCTTGTTGTGTTTGGCCGTGCATGCGGCATGCATGCCGCCGAAGTGGTCGATTCCAAGGCATCCTTCAAGGAGCTTAAAACCACCGATGGCGACGAGGCGATTGCACGCTTTGACCGTCTGCGTTGGGCAAAAGGTTCGCGTCCGACGGCTGATATCCGTCTGGAAATGCAGCGCGTCATGCAGGGTAACTGCGGCGTGTTCCGGACCTCGGAAATCCTTAAAGAAGGCAAGGACAAGCTTTCTGAAACCGCCAAGACGCTTCCCGACGTCGGTGTTTCGGATCGATCCCTCATCTGGAACTCGGACCTGGTCGAGACTCTCGAGCTTGAGAACCTGATGACCTGTGCCGCTGCAACCATGAATTCGGCAGAAGCGCGTCATGAATCGCGTGGTGCACATGCCCACGAAGATTTCCCGAAGCGTGATGACGAAGTCTGGATGAAGCACACGATTGCGACGGTCGACACCGAGAAGGGCTATGGCGTTGATCTGACCTATCGTCCGGTCAACAACTTCACCCTGACCGATGAAGTGTCGTATATCGAGCCGAAAGAGCGCGTCTATTAAGGCGCGGCAAGAGAGGATTTGAGAGATGGTAGAATTCAATCTTCCCGCCAATTCGGTCGTCAAAGAGGGCAAAACGTTCTCTGCGCCGGCTGACGCGAAGAATGTCCGTGCGTTCAAGATTTACCGTTTTGATCCGGACAGTGGCGACAACCCGCGTACCGACACCTATGACATCGACCTCGACAAGTGCGGGCCGATGGTTCTCGATGCGCTGATCAAGATCAAGAACGAGATCGACGCGACCCTTACTTTCCGCCGTTCCTGCCGTGAAGGCATTTGCGGTTCGTGCGCGATGAACATCGATGGCCGTAACACGCTTGCGTGTCTCAAGCCGATCGAAGACATCAAGGGCGAAGTAAAGATCTATCCGCTGCCGCATATGCCGGTGGTCAAGGATCTGGTGCCGGATCTGTCCCAGCCTTATGCGCAGCTCGCCTCCATCGAGCCGTGGCTCAAGGCCGACAGCCCGACCCCGCCGGATGGCGAACGTCTGCAGTCGCGTGAAGAACGTGCCAAGCTTGATGGTCTTTGGGAATGCATTCTGTGCTTCTCCTGCTCGACCGCGTGCCCGTCTTATTGGTGGAACTCCGACCGTTACCTCGGCCCGGCTGTTCTGTTGCAGGCATATCGCTGGTTGGCAGATTCGCGTGACGAATATACCGGTGAACGTCTCGACGCGCTCGAAGATCCGTTCCGCCTGTATCGTTGCCACACGATCATGAACTGCACCAACACCTGCCCGAAAGGCCTGAACCCGGCGCTTGCGATCACCGAAATCAAAAAGATGATCGCAGAACGCCGCGCGTAAAGCCGCAGGCTTGTTGCCCTGATATTGGCGTTTAACGCCAGCACGCTAAAGCCGCCGAGGATCATTGATCCCGGCGGCTTTTTCTTTTGGTCGCATGATGTTAACCCCACAATTACCCAAATACGTTATGATGGCGTCTGGCTTTCTGCACCAGTATGGGAATGACAACCTTGTTTGACCGCCACCCGTTTCATTTCAGATCAACGCGTTTCGTAATGGTTGCCGGCATGATGCTTGGCCTTGCCGCCTGCGGGGAAACTGCCCCGAAGTGGGAGGCGCAGGATATGTTTGCCGCGCCCACCGAGCAAAAGGTTGATGACCGCTATCGGGCGATGATTGATTTCAAGGCCATGGCGCGCGATGCGGCGGGCAAGGAATATGCCGCCGGGCCGAACGCCACGGTGATTGGCGCGGTCGAGGAAGCGGTTGCCATGTGCCAGCAGGCCAATGCGCAAGGCTGCAAGGCGGTGCGGGTCGGGCTGACCTGGGTGGATGGGCTTGATCAAAGTGCGATTGAAAGCGTGATTACATCTTACCGCGATACCATGACGGCCGAGGCCTATCAGGCGGCAGGACAGGGCAATATGGGGGCGGCCAACTGGCTGGCCTATCATTATGCGGTGCGCGGCGAAAACCTGCAGGAAGCCGAACGCCTGTCAAAGCAGGCCTTGCAGGTGGCCCCGGATGATCCCGGTGCCCTCGATACCTATGGATTGATCCTGTATCGCCAAGGCCGCTATCAGGAAGCCGAAGAAGTGTTTATCCGTGCCAACAAGGCAATGCCCACGGCCGAGCATATCGCGCATTTCGCCGACAATGCGCTGGCGATGGGCAAGACTGAAATGGCACGTGCAGCCTATCAGCGCGCGTTGGAGGCGGGGGCTGGTCCGGTTCTGTCCCAGACCATTCAGAAGCGCTTGCTGGCATTGGACCTGAATGGCGGGGCGGCGGCCCCGGCGCAGTAGGTTTGCATGATCCAACACATCATCTTTGATTGTGACGGTGTTCTGATCGATAGCGAGATTTTGTCTTTTGCTGTCGATGAAAAGCTGTTGCCAGATTATGGCGTCACGATCACGGCAAGCGAATTGGCGCGTGATTTTGGCGGTGTGACCTATGGTGAGATGATTGCCGCGCTCAATACCCGGTTTTCTGCCGATATTGATGCGATTTCCTATCAGGAACGGTGTGAAGCGGAGCTGGCCCGAACCTTTCAAACCGATCTGCGGGCGATTGCCGGTATTCTGGACCTTTTGACCAAGCTGTCAGTGCCGATTGCCTTGGCGTCGGGCAGTGATCTGGCGCGGCTTGATCAATGCCTGGCTCTGACCAATCTTGCAGACTTCTTCGAAGATCGGGTGTTTTCCGCCGAGCAAGTGGCGCGGGGCAAACCGGCACCGGACGTTTTCCTGTTGGCGGCCAGTTCGTGCGGCTGGCTGCCAGGACATTGTTTGGTAATCGAAGACAGTCCATCCGGCATCGTGGCAGCCAAGGCAGCAGGCATGCAGTCTGTCGGGTTTTTGGGTGGGGCGCATCGCAGTGATGCGGATGCCGACATCCTGCGCGATGCCGGGGCAGAGTATGTTGCAGGTAACAGCGCCGAGTTGCACCGTTACCTGCAAGGTCTTGGTCTAATTTCTGCTTAGGGCGGGTTACGCCCAATCCAGCGTGATGACCTCGCCGTCGACCAGTGGCAGGTCGACTTCATTGAGGTTGTTGCCCGGGCCAGCGCGATCCACGATCAGAAAATCGCTGTCTTCTTCAAGCACGAGCAACGGGTGATGCCAGACGTTTTTGGCGTAGGTAACACCTTGTGTGCCATCAGAAAGAAACGCGCGCAGGTCTCCGGGTTTTGGCGTTTCGGTGCCTGACGCGACGACAATCAGGAACTTTTGGCCCGATAGCGGGATGAAGGCCTGCGATCCCAGCGGGTGGCGTTCCATCATTTTGATTTCAATCGGCTTGGGCCGCGGCGTTCCGCGAAAGATACTGATGATCGGCGCGCCACCTTCGTCCCCGACATCTACGCGCGAGATATCGTGAAACCGTGTGGTGGTTCCCTGATTGATTTTGTAGGTATCGCGCGCGGTGTCGGTCGAAATGACCTCGCCAAAGGGTGCGAAGGCCTCTGGCGTCAGGTGTTCGATGGGAAGTTGCATCATCCTGCCCCGTTACGTCGTCGGTTTGCCAAGGATGCGCAAACGGCTGATGCCGCCATCGGGGATCGAGTTGACGCGAAGATGGCTGACCGGACCATTGACGGTAAGTGCGGATGCATCGAATTCATGGATATGGTCCGCCTGCATCTTGCTTTCCGGCAGGATGGTCGACCAGAACATCGAACGTGCACGCAGCGACTTGTCCTTTTCGCCGTCGACAAACGCACCCTGAATGGAAACGCGGTCGGGATAGTTGCCCTTGAAATGGCAGGTATCGACGATGATTTTTTCAATCTCGCCCGGGTGACCCAGTTCGACAATCAGCCATTCATTTCCCGGTTCGCGACGGCGACGGGTTTCCCAGCCATCGCCCATATTGACCCCGCGACCCGGGGCCAGAATGGCATTCGGGTTGCCGTAATGGGCATCCGACCAGCCAACAACGACGCCGCCATTGATCATCGCGGCGAGATCGACTTGTTCGCCCTTGGCGGCCATTTCCGTCCAGTCGCGGTTCGGGCGACCATAGACGCGCAGGCGTGCAACACCACCATCGGGATAGATGTGCAGGCGCACATGGGTATAGATCGCCTCGGACGTGACGTCTGCATAGTGATGTGCGCTGGCACCAAGGCCCAATGGGGCAACGATTTCATGCCATTTGGTGTCGTCGGTCGGATCGCCACTTGGGCAATAGCAGCCTTCAAGCGATGCGGCCGGCGGGAAGTTGCCGGTGAAGTGGCTGGTATCGATATCGACACCGTAAATACGGCCCGAAGTTGCGAGGCGGACGACACAGTAATCATGGCCTTCGACCCGTTTGCGGCGGCTTTCCCAGCCATCCATCCATTTGCCGTGATCGTCGTACCGGTCAGGGTAAAACACCGCGTCAGCGGTTTGCAGCATGCGCTGCTTGTCGGCGAAGAAATCATCGGTCGCAAAGATTGCTTCTGCGCCCAGACGTTCATCGGCCAGATTGACAAAGCGCCGTGCAAATTCCGGCGCGTCGGTGTTTTCCTGATGGCTCATGGTCTTTTTATCCTGAAATGGTCGTTTATTATCTGGCGGTCACAGGTGCTTGCTGCTCGTGGTGCTGTGGTGAAATCTACAGCGCTTCGAGCCGCAATTTCGCAATGCGGTGAACCTGTGCGATCGCCTCATTGAATTCGGTTTCCGGGTCGTTTTTCACGCGCCGCTCGAACGCTTCGAGGATATCGGTGCGATGGAACCCCTTGACGGCAAAGATGAACGGAAAGCCGAACTTCTGTTTATAGAGATCATTAAGCTCGGTAAAGCGGGCAAGTTCACCCGGGGTGCATTGATCAAGCCCGGCACCCTTTTGTTCCCTTTGCGATGACTCGGTCAAATCGGCCAGCGCAAGCTTGCCTGCAAGATCCGGATGGGCGCGCAGAAGCGAGAGTTTGTCGGCATCAACAGCACCATTCACGATGGCCGCCATGGCATCGGCAAGGGCTGCAGGGTTATCGAGGTTTTTGGCGATACCGCGTTCATAAAGCTGATGGGCAACCCACGGTGAATGTTCATAAACCCAGCCATAAAGCGACACGAACGCGCTCTCGGCGAGTGTGCTGGGCGGGCGGGTTTCAAACAGGGATTGGGTGGTTTCTGTCATTGGGACCTTGTGTTTCTTTATTCGCCGCTAAACGGGTGATTTTCGCGCCAGTGACGGGCGATATCAATGCGGCGGGCAAACCAGACATTGTCGTGGCTCTGGACATAATCAACAAAGCGCTTGAGGGCCGCGAACCGGCCCGGACGCCCGACCAGGCGGCAATGCAGGCCGATTGACATCATGCGCGGGGTTTCGGTCCCTTCTTCGTAAAGGGTGTCGAAGCTGTCCTTGAGATACTGGAAATATTGTTCGCCGGAATTGAAGCCCTGCATGGCGGCAAAGCGCATGTCGTTGGCATCAAGGGTGTAGGGCACGATGAGGTGCGGGGTTTCGGTCTGGGTGCTCCAGAACGGGAGTTCGTCACTGTAATCATCAGCGTCATAGAGGAAGCCACCTTCCTCAGCCACCAGACGGCGGGTATTGGGGCTGGTGCGGCCGGTATACCAGCCCAGCGGACGTTCGCCGGTGACATTCTTGATGATCTCGATCGCCTTATGCAGGTGTTCGCGTTCCTGATCTTCTGGCATGTATTGGTAATCAATCCAGCGATAGCCGTGCGAGCAGATCTCGTGACCATCCTTCATCGCGACTTCGCCGACCCTGGGGTGGCGGGCCAGCGCCATGGCGACGGCAAAGATGGTGATCGGGATCTGGCGTTCACGGAACAGGTTCAGAATACGCCAGACACCCACGCGCGAGCCATATTCATAGATCGACTCCATGCTCATATGGCGGACACCTTCGCGCATGTCAGCGCCGATGATTTCAGACAGGAAAGCTTCGGATGCGCGATCGCCATGGAGGACGCAGTTTTCGCCGCCTTCTTCGTAATTCAGCACGAACTGAACAGCAACGCGCGCCTTGTTCGGCCAGTTGGCCTTGGGCGGGTTTTCACCATAACCAATCAAATCACGCGCATATGTCTGGTCGTTCATGCGAACCTTCTCCTGAAATCTGTGGGATTGATCCCGTACGCCCGGCTTTGTTGTCGGGCCTGTTTGGTGTAGCATTAACCATCGGCCGCAGCGCAGCAAGAAAGAAACCTGCGGATGCTAGGCCAACGACGTGCCGCACTATCAAGGCTGTTTTGATAATGTTCCTGGACGGGATCAGATCGGGGCCACGTTTTTCGCGGTCTTTCACAGCGTTTTGCCTGTGTTTCCGTTCATAATGCCTGAAACGGTTCTATTCGTTTTTCAAAGATTTGTTGATATAGTTTCACGTTATCGCCTCTTTCCCCCGGACGGGGTGTAATGCGACGATTTTAGATCGCTTAAAAATGGTTCGGCACAAAACTTCATAAACAGAATGCTGTTCCCGGGGAGAAGCGACCGCTCATAAAATTTAAGAACGAGAGAGGAGGCCCGGCATGGGACGACTGACCACCCATGTACTGGATACGGCAAAAGGCTGCCCGGCCGCCGGAATCCGCATTGAGCTGCATCGCTTTGGTAACGGCCATGACGACATGGTTGCCGAAGCCGTGACCAATGCCGATGGCCGCACCGAAGGCCCGATGCTTGAGGGTGCCTCTTTCAAACCCGGCCAGTATCAGCTTGTTTTCCATGCCGGTGATTACTTTGATGCCAGCGGTACGGAACTTCCCGATCCGAAATTCCTCGATCAGGTCGTGATCCGGTTCGGCATTTCTGATGGGCAGGCGCATTACCATGTGCCGCTGTTGCTGTCGCCGTTCGGCTATTCCACCTATCGCGGCAGCTGAGGACAGACATGGCAAGTGCGACCGGATCCTTCCGTTCTGATATCCGTTTTTTGCTCGGCGACGAGGAACGCAGCCTGCGCGATATTGATCCGCAGATGACAGTTCTTGAATATCTCCGCCTTTCCGAGCGCAAGTCCGGAACCAAGGAAGGCTGTGCCGAGGGTGACTGTGGTGCCTGCACAGTTTTGCTGGGCGAACCGGATGGCAAGGGCGGCATTGCGTATCGCACGGTCAATGCCTGCATCCAGTTCGTGCCGACCATTGATGGCAAACAGCTTTTGACCGTGGAGCATCTTAAATCGACGGACGGTACCCTGCACCCGGTGCAGCAGGCGATGGTCGATACCCACGGATCGCAATGCGGTTTCTGTACGCCCGGTTTTGTCATGAGCCTGTATCAGCTGTGGCTGGATGGTGGCGAGGATGATCGCGGTGCGATCAATGATGCGCTGGCCGGGAACCTGTGTCGTTGCACTGGCTATGGCCCGATTATCGAAGCCGCGCGCAAGGCGGGTGGTGTGGCAGCCAACGACAGTGCGGAGCAAAAACGCCGTGCGGATATTGCCGCCAAACTGACCGCCATGGTCGAAGGCGAAGGCACGCTGGCGCTTGAACATCCCGCCGGGCGCTATTTCGCACCGCGCACATCTGATGAGTTAGCCGCCCTTTTGGTGGCGCACCCGGATGCCACGGTTCTGGCCGGGGGCACGGATGTCGGGCTTTGGGTGACCAAGATGCTGAAGCGTCTGGATCCGATCATTTACATTGGCGATGTCGCCGATATCCAATCGGTTTATGAAACCGAAGATGCGCTGATTATCGGGGCCGGTGTCACCTATAGCCGGGCGCATGAGGCGCTGGGTCGGGTGGCCGCCGATGTTGGTGAATTGGTGCGCCGGATTGGCTCACGGCAAATCCGTAATGCCGGGACTGTCGGCGGTAATATCGCCAACGGATCACCGATTGGCGATACGCCGCCAGCCTTGATTGCGCTGGGGGCCAAGATTGTGTTGCGCATGGGCGATGTGCGTCGTGAAGTGCCGCTCGAAGAATTCTTTATCAGTTATGGCAAGCAGGACCGGGTTGCGGGCGAGTTTGTTGAAAGCGTGATTGTGCCCAAACCGCACAGCGGATTGGTGTTCAAGGCTTATAAAATCTCCAAACGGTTTGATCAGGATATCACGGCCGTTCTCGGGGCCTTTGCCATCAAGGTTGATGATGACGGCAAGGTTTCTGAATTCCGCGCAGCCTTTGGTGGCATGGCGGGCACCCCGATGCGGGCCAAGAAGTGCGAAGCGGCCCTGATTGGCAAGGATTGGAATGAAGCCAATTTGAATGCGGCGCAAATGGCACTGGCCAGCGAGTTTTCCCCGATGACCGACATGCGGGCATCGAAGGAATACCGCATGCTGGTGGCGCAGAATCTTTTGACCAAGCTGTTTATTGAAACCAATGCGCCGGACGTTGCCACCCGCCTTGTTGGCAAGGAGGCGGCCCATGTCTGATCAAGCTTTGAAAGCCGATATGGACGAGGTTGTTGCACCGACCGCAGGACTGAGCGGTGGTGTTCGATCAAGTTCCAAACATGATAGCGGCCCGAAACATGTGGCGGGCGAGGCGGTCTATATTGATGACATCAATGAGCCGTTCGGAACACTGCATCTGGCGCCGGGTGCATCAAGCATTGCACATGGCAAGATTACCAAGATGGACCTGTCCAAGGTCCGCTCGGCCCCCGGCGTGGTGTGTGTTCTGACCGCCGATGACATTCCCGGTGTGAATGACGTTTCACCAGCGCATACCTATGATGAGCCGGTCCTGCCTGATGGCATCGTGCAGTTTTATGGCCAGCCGGTGTTTTGTGTGGCGGCGGAAACCCGGGCACAGGCCCGTGCGGCTGCCAAGTTGGCAGAAATCGAATATGAAGAACTGCCCGCGGTTCTGGATGTTGCCGAGGCCCTAGAAAAGCAGCTTTTTGTCGCGCCCCCGCATGTGATGAAGCAGGGCGATGCTAAATCGGCATTGGCACGCGCCAAGCATCGCCATGGCGGGCGGATGGAGATTGGCGGGCAGGACCATTTTTACCTTGAAGGCCATATCAGCTTTGCCATTCCGGGCGAGGATGGCGATGTGTTGCTGCATTGCTCCACCCAGCATCCATCGGAAGTGCAGCACAATATTGCCAATGTGCTGGGCCGTCCGGCCAATGCGGTCACGGTCGAAGTGCGCCGCATGGGCGGGGGCTTTGGTGGCAAGGAAACGCAGGCGATGCAATGGGCAGCGCTGGCCGCCATCGTTGCAACCAAAACCGGACGTCCGGCCAAGTTCCGTCTTGATCGCGATGACGACATGGTCATGACCGGCAAGCGTCATGATTTCATTGTCGATTATGATGTTGGCTTTGATGATGCCGGGCGGATTTGCGGCCTTGATCTTCAATACGCTGCCAATTGCGGTTTTTCCGCTGATTTGTCAGCCGCGATTGCCGACCGGGCGATGTTCCATACCGACAATGCCTATTACCTTGGCGATGTCGAAATTCGGTCGTACCGCTGCAAAACCAATCTTGTGTCCAACACGGCGTTTCGTGGGTTTGGCGGGCCGCAGGGCATGGTTGCGATTGAACGCATCATTGATGAAATCGCCATGACCGTCGGGCGTGATCCATTGGATGTCCGCATTGCCAACTATTACGACACCAAGGATCGCAACACGACGCCATACCATATGGTGGTCGAAGACAATGTCCTTTCGGAACTGACCGACGATATCCTGAAAGCCAGCGACTATCGCAAGCGCCGGGAAGAGATTACGGCGTTCAATGCCGAAAGCCCGGTTTTGAAAAAGGGGCTTTCCCTGACGCCGGTGAAGTTCGGGATCTCTTTTACCACCACGTTCCTGAATCAGGCGGGCGCGCTGATCCACGTCTATCAGGATGGGTCTGTGCATCTGAACCATGGTGGGACGGAAATGGGGCAGGGCCTGTTTATCAAGGTCGCCCAGGTCGTGGCCGAGGAATTCCAGATCGATCTCGATCAGATCAAGATCACGCCCACCAATACCGGCAAGGTTCCCAACACATCGGCAACCGCGGCCTCAAGCGGGGCGGACATGAACGGCATGGCCGCACGCGATGCGGCGATGACGATCAAGAACCGCCTGATTGCCTTTGCCGCCGAGAAATATGGTGTGGCGGAAAGTGCGGTGCGCTTTGTGCCGGGCAAGGTCATTGTCGGCGACAAGGAAGAGCTCGCCTTTGCCGATCTGATCAAGCAGGCCTATCTGGCGCGTGTGTCGCTGTCGGCCACGGGCTATTACGCCACGCCGAAAATCCATTATGACCGCGAAAGCGCATCGGGACGGCCGTTTTATTACTTTGCCTATGGCATGGCGTGTTCCGAAGTTTTGATCGACACACTGACCGGCGAATACAAGGTGACGCGGGTTGATATCATTCATGATGTCGGCCGGTCGTTGAACCCGGCGATTGACCTTGGCCAGATTGAAGGCGGCTTCATTCAGGGCATGGGCTGGCTGACGTCCGAAGAACTGTGGTGGGATGACAAAGGCAGCCTGCGTACCCATGCGCCGTCGACCTATAAAATCCCGGCATGTTCGGATCGACCGGAAGATTTCCGTATGGAGCTATGGTCGTCCGGACGAAACGTTGAAAAAACCATTCACCGGTCCAAGGCGGTTGGTGAGCCACCCTTGATGCTGGCAATTTCGGTGCATCGTGCGATTGCCGATGCGGTGGCATCGGTTGCCAATCACAAGGTTGTCCCGGCCCTTGATACCCCGGCAACGCCCGAGGCGGTTTTGCATGCCGTGGCCGATTGCGCCAAGCGCATGATCGAGAACGCGCATTCGGCCGATGTAGCCCATTCAATGGCGGGGGAATAGGCCATGACCCTGTCGCGGCGCGATCATATCAGGCTGTTGTCCCAACCCGGTCCGGTGATGCTGGTCAGTGTTGCGGCCATTCGCGGATCGACCCCGCGCGAAGTGGGTGCCTTTATGCTGATCACGCCGGATGCAATTTCGGGCACGATTGGTGGTGGCAACCTTGAACATCAGGTCACACGCCGGGTGCGTGAAGGTTTTGACGCGGGTGCCGACAAGATGGCCGTTGCCGAGATCGCGCGGTTCCCGCTGGGTCCCGGTCTTGGGCAATGTTGTGGTGGATCGGTCGAGGTTGGTTTTCATCTGTTGCGCGGGGTTGCCAAAGAAACGCTGCGCGCGGTTTTGCACGAAATCGAAACTGCACCGATCCGTGCGGATGGCCATTGGGTGACCATACCGACCGATTGCAGTGACATCGGGCGCGTAAGTGGCGCGCATGCCAAGATGCTCTCAGGCAGTTTTGGTGCGGCCCGTGGCGGGATTGTTACGTTAAACGGGGTGGAAACCCTTTGTTTGCGCCTTGATGACGCGCGCACGCCGATGTGGATTTTTGGTGCCGGGCATGTTGGCAAGGCGGTTGTACAGGCGTTGGCACCTTTGCCGTTTGATATTCACCTGATCGATTCGCGTGAAGAGTTTCTGGCGGGTGTTGAAGGCGAAAATGTTCAGGTCTGTCAAAGTGATAAGCCCGAAGCTGAGGTTGCCGATATACCGGCCGGGGCGCATGTTTTGATCTTAACGCACAACCATGCGCTTGATTTCGAGATCTGCCGGGCGGCTTTGGTGCGCGATGATCTTGGTTTTGTTGGCATGATCGGCAGCCAAACCAAGCGTGCACGCTTTATCCGACGTCTTTCTGATCGGGGGTTGAGCCCGGTTGAAATCGGTCGTCTGACCACTCCGATTGGAATTCAAGGCATTACCGGCAAACAGCCGGTGGTGATTGCGGCATCGGTTGCCGCACAGGTGTTATCGGTGCGTGAAGCACAGATGACGCAAACGCAAATGCCAAAATCCGCATCAGACGGGTTGGGCGACGGCTAGGGTCAGGACCTACTAATTTGATTGGAATGGCAGAGCTTATATTTGTGAAATACAAGGAAGATACCGCTGAACGGGTCGGCATCCCGTTCAAGGGATTTGACGCAGGAGTTTGCAAATATAAGCTCTGTCCTTCGGATCACTCAGATTTGCACGGACTACTTTGTCGCAGAACCTTGAAAGATAAATATCTTCCTGCGGTTTTGCTTCGCGTATCCGCACAAATCTGAGCGACCATTCGAACCAAATTAGTAGGTCCTGACCCTAAAGCCTTCTTTGAGGGCAATATTAATGATAAAGGGCCGCGCAATGACGGCCTGTCAGGCGGTTCGGGCAACCGGACCAGAGGTTTCGTAGAGGAGAGTTTGGCTGTGTGTGACGCCAAGGGCCATATGCGCCATGCCGTGGATTTGTCGCGGCAAAAGATGGATGAGGGATGCGGTGGTCCGTTCGGGGCAATCATCGTTCGCAATGGCGAAGTGATTGCAGAAGGATGGAACAATGTAACGTCCCAGAACGACCCGACGGCGCATGCCGAGGTCAGCGCCATTCGCGCAGCCTGTGCCAAGCTTGGGACGTTCAATCTGTCGGGCTGTGAAATCTATACCAGTTGCGAACCTTGCCCGATGTGCCTGTCTGCGATCTATTGGGCCCGCCTTGACAAGATCTATTACGCCAATGGCCGCGAAGATGCTGCTGCCATCGGATTTGATGATCAGTTTCTTTATGATGAGGTGGCAAAGCCGATCAAAGATCGTTCATTGCCAATCGTGCATGTCGATTTGCCCGAAGCGCGCGAAGTGTTTGCCGCCTGGGATGCCAAAGCCGACAAGATCGAATATTGAGACCGTTTGACTGCAATGCGTTATGCGGTAAAACCGCGTGCTGGATGCAAGACATATCGCTAAATGGGGGTGGCAACAGTGACGTCAACGACCGGTGAAGCCGGGGCAAATACCGTGAAGGGGGCTGGTGGGCCTGCGCAATTGGAAGTGCGCGGCGTAACCAAGGCCTTTCCGGGCTGTCTGGCCAATGACGATATCAGTTTCCGTATCGAGCCTGGTGAAATCCATGCGCTGTTGGGGGAAAACGGTGCTGGCAAAAGTACGCTTGTGAAAATCATCTATGGCGTGCTGCAGGCCGATGAGGGCGAGCTGATCTGGGAAGGCAAGCCGGTCACGATTGCAAGCCCGCATGATGCGCGCGAAATGGGGATCGGTCTGGTGTTCCAGCATTTCTCGCTGTTTGAAACCATGACGGTTCTTGAAAACATTGCGCTGGCGATGAATGACGTGCGCGATATGGATGCGCTGCGCAAGCAGGTGCTTGAGGTCGAAAAGACCTATGGCCTGCCGCTTGATCCGGATCGTCATGTTTACACGCTGTCGGTTGGGGAACGTCAGCGCATCGAGATCGTGCGTTGTCTGTTGCAGAACCCGAAACTTCTGATCCTGGACGAGCCGACCTCGGTCCTGACGCCACAAGAAGTCGAAAAGCTGTTTGAGACGCTGCGTCGTTTGGCCGATGAAGGCTGCGCGATCCTTTATATCAGCCACAAGCTGCATGAAGTGAAGGCGCTGTGCCAGAAGGCGACCGTTCTGCGCGGTGGCAAGGTTGTTGGCGGCTGTGACCCGCGCGAAGAAACCGCAAAATCGATGGCCGAAATGATGATCGGCCAGAAACTGACCGCGCCGGATCGGGGTAAATCCCGCGAGTTTGGGGATGTGCGGCTTGCGGTTTCCAATCTGTCGCTTGAAAGTGATGAACAGTTCGGTACCGACCTTAAGGGGATTAATCTTGAGGTGCGCGGTGGTGAAATCATGGGCGTTGCCGGGGTTGCCGGCAACGGTCAGAACGAACTGTTCCGCGCCCTTGCCGGGGAAACCGAACAGCAAGCAGCCCCGGACAGCATCAAGATCGATGGCAAGTCGGTTGCGCATTTCGGCCCGCGCCGCCGTCGTCGACTTGGCGCGACGTTTGTTCCCGAAGAACGCAACGGTCATGGGGCTGTGCCGGACATGAGCCTGTCGGAAAACGGATTTTTGACCGCATTCCGCCGTATGGCGCTCTCGGCCCGTGGGTTGATCCGCGAAGTCCCGACCAAGTCCTTTGCCGATAACATCATCAAGACTTTTGATGTGCGCACCACTGGTTCGGGGGCCGAAGCCGGATCGCTTTCGGGCGGCAACCTTCAGAAATTTATCGTCGGGCGCGAGATTTTGCAGGACCCGGGGGTTCTGGTGATTTCCCAGCCGACCTGGGGTGTTGATGCCGGGGCGGCCAGTGCCATTCATCAGGCATTGCTGGATCTGGCGGCCAAAGGCACAGCGGTTCTGGTGATTTCGCAGGATCTGGACGAGATTTATGCCATCTGTGACTCGGTGGTGGTGATGGCGGAGGGCAAAATGTCCAAACCGCGTCCGATGGCCGATGTCAGCATCGAGGAAATTGGTCTGTTGATGGGGGGGCTTCATGATCTTGAAGGCAACGCGACCCCGGCGAACAACACGCAAGTAGAGGGAGGTCGCGTTGGTCAGGCTTGAACCCCGCCGCCAGCATTCACAGGCGATGGTTTATCTGTCGCCGGTTCTGGCAATCCTTATGACGCTTGTCGTCGGCGGGATCATCTTTGCCTTTATGGGCAAGAACCCGTTTGACGCGCTTTATACGTTCTTCATTCTGCCGATCAATAACAGCTATGGCATTTCCGAGCTGTTCGTGAAGGCGACCCCGCTTGTCATCATTGCGGTCGGTCTTGCCATGGGGTTCCGGGCCAATGTCTGGAACATCGGGGCGGAAGGCCAGTTGACCATGGGGGCGATTTTCGGCGGTGGTCTGGCGCTTTATTTCCATGACAGCGAAAGCGTGCTTTTGCTGCCGGCGATGTTTGTGCTGGGCGCGCTGGGCGGTGCGTTTTGGGGGGCGATCCCGGCATTGCTGCGGACAAAGTTCAATGCCAATGAAATTCTGACCAGCCTGATGCTGACCTATGTCGCGACGCTGTTTCTAAGCTTCCTGGTGCATGGTCCTTGGCGGAACCCGGAAGGGTTCAACTTCCCGGAATCCCGTCCGTTCCCGGATGCCGGTTTGCTTCCGATCATCTTTGAAGGATCGCGTGTGCATCTTGGTACGGCCGTTGCCGTGTTTGTCGTAATCGCCGGTTGGTTGTTGCTGTCGAAATCGGTGATCGGGTTCCAGTTGCGCGTTGTCGGCAAGGCCCCGCAGGCCGCCCGCCATGTCGGGTTCCGTCAAAAACGTATGGTCTGGTTTACGCTTCTTCTGGGTGGTGCGCTGGCCGGTCTGGCCGGTTTGTTTGAGGTGTCCGGCCCCATCGGGCAGCTTCAGCCATCGATCTCGCCGGGCTATGGCTTTACCGCGATCATCGTGGCGTTCCTTGGGCGTTTGCATCCGGTGGGCATTTTGTTTGGCGGTTTGATCATGGCACTGACCTATTTGGGGGGGGAACTGGCGCAGATTACACTCGGCCTGCCCAATGCTGTGACCGGACTTTTCCAGGGGATCTTGCTGTTCTTCCTGCTGGCCAGTGACGTTTTGACCAAATACCGCATTCGTTTCGGCTCCATCGCGGCAAAAGGGAGAACCGCATAATGGAATGGATTGTTCCCTTTATCCTGACCGTGATCACCGCCTCGACCCCGCTTTTGCTGGCGGCATCGGGTGAACTGATTACCGAGAAATCCGGTGTGCTTAACCTTGGTGTTGAAGGCATGATGCTGGTGGGCGCGATTGCCGGTTTTGCGGTGACGGCATCAAGCGGATCGGCTTCTCTTGGTATTCTGGCCGCTGTTGTGGCGGGCACATTGATGTCGCTGATCTTTGCATTTTTGACCCTGACGCTGATGGCCAATCAGGTGGCGACCGGTCTTGCGCTGACGATTTTCGGGGTAGGCTTCTCGGCCCTCGTCGGATCGGGCTTTGTCGGCTTTGCGATTGATCCGCTGCCAGCCCTTTCGATCCCGGGCATCAGTGCCGTTCCGATCATTGGTCCGATCCTGTTTGGGCAGGATTTCCTGGTTTATCTGTCAATCGCGGCTGTGATCGGGATTGCTTGGTTCCTGTCCAAATCGCGTGCTGGCCTCATTCTTAAGGCCGTTGGGGATTCCCATCATTCGGCGCATGCGATTGGCTATTCGGTGATCAAGATCCGCTATCTGGCCACCATGTTTGGCGGGGCGATGGCGGGCCTTGGTGGCGCGTATCTGTCGCTGTCATATACGCCGATGTGGGCGGAAAACATGACAGCCGGTCGCGGCTGGATTGCGCTGGCGCTGGTGGTGTTTGCCACGTGGCGTCCGGGACGTCTGGTTGCCGGGGCCTATATGTTTGGCCTGATCTCGGTGATGCAGTTGCATGCGCAAGGTGCGGGCATTCATGTGCCCAGCCAGTTCATGTCGATGTTGCCGTATCTGGCGACCGTAATCGTGCTGGTGATTATTTCCAGCGACCGTGCGAAAATCAGACTGAATGCGCCGGCCTGTATCGGTCAGGCGTTCAGGGCCGCCCAATAGGGTTTCGGTGGCCTTAACCGCGGGACCGGAACACGTTAAATGATGTTTCGGCCCGACGACGGGAGGAAGACTGTGCTTGCCAAACCTCACACAAACCGGGCAGGGCTTGGCCGGTTTGTCTGAGATTTGGTTTGTGCAGGAACGCGTCATTGATTGCGATCAGGAATTACGTATAAATCCTGATTGAGTGTCTAACAGGGAGACTGAAACTATGAATGCAAGCCTCGTGAAGCGCACACTTGCCGCCGTTGCGGCTGTTGGTGCCCTCGCAACCGGCATGGGTGCAGCCCAGGCCGAAGACGTTAAGGCCGGTTTTATCTATGTCGGTCCGATTGGTGACCACGGCTGGTCTTACCGTCATGACATTGGCCGTCAGGCCATCGAAGCTGAACTCGGCGATGCCGCATCGACCAGCTATGTCGAAAGCGTGCCGGAAGGTGCCGATGCTGAACGCGTGATCCGTCAGATGGCCCAGACCGGCCACAACCTGATCTTCACCACCTCGTTCGGTTTCATGAACCCGACCGAAAAAGTTGCCAAGCAGTTCCCGAATGTCAAATTCGAACATGCAACCGGTTACAAGCGTGCCGACAACCTGTCGACCTATGCCGCACGTTTCTATGAAGGCCGTTATGTTGCTGGTGTGATCGCCGGTAAAATGACCAAGTCGAACATCGTTGGTTATGTTGGTTCCTTCCCGATCCCGGAAGTTGTCCGTGGTATCAACTCCTTCATGATGGGCGCATGGTCGGTTAACCCGGACGTGCAGGTCAAAATCGTTTGGGCCAACACCTGGTATGATCCGGGCAAGGAAGGCGATGCTGCCAAGGCCCTGATTGACCAGGGTGCAGACATCATGGTTCAGCACACCGACAGCCCGGCACCGCTTCAGGTTGCTGAAAACCGTGGCGTTCTTGGTTTCGGTCAGGCATCTGACATGATCAAGTTCGCACCGAAGGCACAGCTGACCGCGATCGTTGATAACTGGGACAGCTACTATGTTGCCCGCGCCAAGGCCGTTGCCGATGGCACCTGGGAATCCAAAGACACCTGGGGTGGCATTGATACCGGTATGGTCGAAATGGCACCGTACACCAACATGCCTGACGACGTGAAAGCACTGGCAGAAGAAACCGCTGCCAAGATTGCTTCGGGTGAATTCCACCCGTTCACCGGCCCGATCTATGATCAGGCTGGCGAACTGCGCGTTGCAGAAGGCGAAGTTGCTGATGACGGCATGCTGCTTGGCATGGACTGGTACATCAAAGGCATCGATGCCGAACTGCCGAAATAAGTCGGATTTCCGATCCATCCGGATCGGTTCAATGACGAAGCCCCGTGCATTAGCTTGCGCGGGGCTTTTCTTATGACGGTTTGTCAGGATGGCTTCTTGGAATTGGGCCGACTTGGTTCATCTGACTTTTCATAGGCGATCATTTCGGTTTTTGGATGCCGTAGGGCATAGAGTGCTGCGCGCCAGCCATGCAGCTTGACCTTGTGTTCGCGGGTTTTACCGGCCCACTTGTCGCGGAAGCGTTCCATATCTTCACGGCGACTGAAATAGATCACCATATCGACAATCGGGGCATTCTGGTCGCCACGCGGGAGTTCGATATTCCGAATACCCATCGTCCAGTTCTTGCTCATGACATTGATGTCGAGCCAGTCCAGCACAGCTTGGGCGGAATGTTTCTCGTGAATAACGACACGATATGGAAAATTCCGAAGATCTTTCGACATCGGTGTGTCCCTGACGGTTCCCGTTTGCAGCGATGATACATGAAATCGTTACAAAGTTGCTTAATTCATGAAGGGGGTTGTGTCCGGTTTCGCGCATGTCGCGTGGATTACCGATAGTGGAAATCCGTGATTGGCGCAGAAAGAAAAATGGTAAGCGCAGGTTGAATATCTACTAATCGGATAATACTTTATCCAATAATAATTCCAGATTACTGTGTTAGGTATTGAGAATGAAACGTGTGGAAAAATAATATTTAGCTTCGCACGACCATTTTCACATGATAATCGAGTAATTCATCCTGCCCGCAGCCCGAAATTGCGGGCATGTTTGGAAATAAAAATAAAGTATCGGGGTCTTAAAGGTGAGTGAAAAGCCTTCAGGCATTCAGCCTTCTGGGCGGGAGCGTCATTTCAAACCGGACGAGTTGATCGTCAGCAAGACGGATCTCAAAGGGCATATTACCTACGCCAATGAGGTGTTTTTGCGCCTTTCTGATTATTCGGAAGGTGAGGTTTTGGGGAAGCCGCATGCGCTGATCCGACATCCGGATATGCCGCGCAGCGTTTTCAAGCTTATGTGGGACCGGATTTCATCCGGTCACGAGATTTTTGCCTATGTCGTGAATATGGCCAGCAACGGGGATCATTATTGGGTCTATGCCCATGTGACGCCGACCTTTGATGCCAGTCACAAGGTGATTGGATACCATTCCAACCGCCGGGTGCCCGATCCAAAGGTTCTGAGCGAAACGATCATTCCTCTCTATGCGGAACTCCGCAAGATCGAGGACAGTCTGCCCAATCGCAAGGACGGCATGAATGCCGCATCCGAGGCCTTGTCACAGAAGCTTTCTGATATGGGCATGTCGTACGACGAGTTTATCCAAAGTCTCTAGAGGATCGCAAAGCGGTTCCCGAAAATGCAAGGTTTGAGGTTCTAATGTCTCTGTTCGGTGGTTCAAAATCGGGTATCAAAAAGGCACTGGATGTGGTTCTGGCCGCAGCGGACGGTGATTATGAAGCCCGCATTACCAATGTCGACAGTCATCCTGACATGCGCGAACTGTTTATTGCGATCAACCGGCTGATTGACCGCAATGATGCGTTCTTGCGCGAAAGTGCGGCATCGATGGGCGCCGTTTCCGAAAACCGTTATTATCGACGCATTGTCGAAACCGGGCTGGTCGGGGATTACCTGTCTTCGGCCAAGCGGATTAATGCCGCAAGTGCCTCCATCGAAAAGAAACTGTCCGGGTTTGCCGACATTCTTGATGAATTCAAAAGCGGTTCCTTTGCCGCGGTTGATGACATTGCCAATGCCGCGTCCGCCCTTTCCGAGGCATCCGGCGATGCCAACTCCATCGCGCACGAAACCAGTTCACGTTCAACCAACGTTGCCGCCGCGGCCCGCCAGACGGCGGCCAATGTCAGCGAACTTTCGGCCGCATCCGAGGAGCTGAACGAGGCAATCCGCAATGTGTCCGAACAGGCACGTGAATCGGTTGAGATCGCCAACCGGGCGAACGGCCTTGCCCAGGAAACCGATGGTCGTATCGGACAGCTGGAAGCGGCGGCTGGCGAGATCGTTGAAGTGGTCAGCTTTATCCGTGACATTGCGGCTCAGACCAACTTGCTTGCACTGAATGCGACGATCGAGGCTGCGCGCGCCGGTGAAGCCGGCAAGGGCTTTGCCGTTGTTGCCAACGAGGTCAAGGGACTTGCCAACCAGACCAGCAAGGCGACCGAAAGCATCGAGGAAAAGGTTCAGGACATTCAGACCGCGATTGAGCAGTCGGTCGGTTCGATCCGCGAAATTGCAGGTGTGATCGATGATCTGGCGGCACGTTCGGATACGATTTCGGGTAATGTCGAAACCCAGGCTAACTTGTCGACCAACATCACGCGCAATGTCGAACAGGCATCAAGCGGCGCACAGGAAGTCACCGACAATATCACCGTGGTTTCCGATATGGCCGGGCGTACCGGGGAGGCGGCCGACACCACACGCGACATGGCCAGTCGTCTTGCCGATCAGTCGGAAAGCCTGCGCAATCAGTTGGGTGTGTTCCTCGATACCATCGAAAAGCTGCTTTATACCGCCAAGAAATAGCCGCTTTCTGCGTGCAACAGGATGCGTCGGGCGTCATGATGGTACCCGGTCAGGATTTTCAGTCAGGAGAGCGGTGCCATGCGGGTTTTCTTCAATTCGCGCCACGATGCCCATGACGGGGCAGGCGAAATGCATCACGGACGCATGGTGCCATGTTTCGAGAATGCCCGGCGTATTCCGATCATTCGCGATGCCGTCGCGCACGCGATCAAGGCGCAGCTGGTCGATCCGACCGATCACGGCCTCGGTCCGATCCGCGCGATCCATGAGCCGGACTATATTGATTTTCTGGAAAATGCCTCGAGTGAATGGACCAAGGCAGGGAAAAGCGGTGACGCCTTTCCCTATGTCTGGCCGACGGGTGGATTTTCCGGTGGCAAGCCCGAACATATCAGCGCGCGTCTGGGGCAGTATGCCATTTCATCTGATACACCGATCACGCAAGGGACCTGGAAGGCGGCCTATTGGGGGGCGCAGACCGTGATATCGGCAGCCGAGGCAACCTGGAGCGAAGGCGAAGCATCCTTTGCCCTGACCCGTCCGCCGGGGCATCATGCCCATGCCAACCGTTATGGCGGATATTGCTT
The DNA here is from genome assembly GCF_015871485.1 of Thalassospira sp. A40-3. NCBI lineage: Bacteria > Pseudomonadati > Pseudomonadota > Alphaproteobacteria > Rhodospirillales > Thalassospiraceae > Thalassospira > Thalassospira sp. A40-3. Next base: position 3,808,235 of record NZ_CP065428.1, on the reverse strand, counting down.
CTTGAATAATGCCGCCATCGCAGCCCAGCACATGATTGCCAAGGGGGCGAAAAAGGTCGCCATCCTTGATATCGACTACCACCACGGCAACGGTGCGCAGGACATTTTCTATGAACGTGGCGATGTTCTGACGATTTCGATCCATGCCGATCCAACCCATCAGTTCCCGTTCTTCATGGGCTATGCCAATGAAACCGGACGCAATGACGGGCAGGGAGCCAACCTGAATATTCCGCTGCCGGCGGGTACGGATTTCGCGGGCTGGGGGGCTGGCTTTGCCAAGGCGATGCAGAAACTTCTGACCTGGCAGGCCGATGCGCTGGTGGTGGCTCTTGGTGTTGATGCGCACGAAGCCGAACCGATTTGCGACTTCAAACTCCAGACCGACGATTTCAACCGCATCGGGCAAATGATCGGGCGGATGGGGCTTAAAACCATGTTCACCATGGAGGGCGGCTATGCCCATGATGTGATTGGGCAAAACGTCGCCGCGGTTTTAAGCGGGTATCTGGCGCTTGCCAAAAACTAGGTTAACCCAAGTCGAATACTAAAAAACGCCCCGGCATCTGTTCGGGGCGTTTTTGTTTAGCGTTGCCTTTGTTCAACGTTCCCAGGGCGGTGTGCCGCCAAATTCCGCGACGAGAAAATCGACAAAGGCGCGGACACGCGTCGGCAGATAGCGGTTTTCTGGATAGAGCGTATAGACGGCATGTGACGGTGGCTGGTAATCGGGCAGGACGCGTTGAAGGCGTCCGTCGCGCAGATATTCGTCGACTTCCCAGTTCGATTTCAGTGAAATACCATGCCCGTCAAGGCACCAGCGGGTCAGGACTTCGCTGTTATCGGAATCCATCGAACCAGCGACAGCCAGCGTGACCGGCGGTTCATCATTCGGCCCTTGCAGCGTCCATTGATATTGCTGTGATCCCGGGAAGCGCAGCAGCAGGCAATTGTGGTTCAAAAGGTCTGCGGGCACCTTGGGCGCGCCGTTCTTTGCAAGGTAATCCGGGCTTGCGACCAGCATGCGTTTGTTGGTGGCCAGCTTGCGGACAATCAGCGAGCTTTCCTTAAGCTCGGCAATGCGGATGGCAAGATCGACCTTGTCTTGCAACAGATCCAGCAACCGATCAGACAGATGCAGGCGGATTTGCACATCCGGGTTTTGTTCGACGAATTTCGGAATGATCGGGGCGACAAACTTGTTGCCGAATGCCACCGGGCAGGTCAGCGTGACCGGGCCACGGGTGGTGTTTTTCTGATTGGCGATGGCGTTTTCGGCTTCCTGCATTTCCGAAAGAATGCGCAGGCAGTGCCGGTAATAAACATCCCCCTCGGTCGTCAGGTTGACCCGGCGCGTTGTGCGGTTCAGCAAACGCACTCCAAGCCGTTCTTCAAGGCGGGCAATCCGGTTTGACACCACAGCCGCCGAATGGCGCAATTCACGCCCGGCAGCAGAAAGGTTGCCAAGTTCGGCAACACGGACAAAAATCTGGATGTCCTCAAAGTCGGACATGGCGCGGGAAGCTCCTGATGTCTGAGGGCTGTTTCTTGATTTCTGGTGGGCGTTTTAAATCATTATATGTGCAGATTAGCGGCCACACTCTGCCATTTTAAAGATTATTTTGAAAGTCATTTCGATTATGCTCAGCCCCTAAATAATAGAGGCGGTCGGGCGACTGTGCTAGGACAGGAAACAGATCGACTGAATTAAATCCGGGCAAAATGCTGCCATCAGAGCCATTCATGCGTCCCGGGGCAATCATCAAGGCAGGGCTGCCAGCGCGCCGGAAACCGCGCACAGGCGAGACGGAGGTTTCAAGCACCGTGGATATTCTGTTTCAGGACTGGATCAATCTGATCCTGCGCTGGGCGCATTTGATTACGGGCATCGCCTGGATCGGGTCTTCGTTCTATTTCGTCTGGCTTGACCTTAGTTTGCGCAAGCGCCCGGACATGGATGAAGGTGTCTATGGCGAAGCCTGGATGGTGCATGGTGGCGGGTTCTATCATGTGAACAAATGGATGGTAGCACCCAGTTCCATGCCGCCCGAACTGCACTGGTTTAAATACGAGGCCTATTTCACCTGGATTACCGGCTTTGCGCTTTTGGTCACCATGTATTACTGGAGTGCCGAGAGCTATCTGATCGACCCAAGCGTTCTGGCGCTGACCAAGATGGATGCGATCCTGATTGGTCTAGGCAGCCTGTTTGCCGGTTGGGTGATCTATGACATCATTTGCAAAAGTGCGATTGGCAAACGCACCGATACGCTGGCGGTCGCGCTATTCATCCTGATCATGGCGGCAAGTTATCTGTTTACCCATGTGTTCAGCGGGCGCGGTGCGTTTATTCATGTCGGTGCGATGATTGGTACGATCATGGCCGCCAACGTGTTTCGCATCATTATTCCCAACCAGAAAAAGGTTGTGGCCAGCCTGATGGCCGGGGAAAAGCCCGATCCGAAACTTGGTCTGCAGGCCAAGCAGCGTTCAACGCACAATAACTATCTGACGCTTCCGGTGTTGCTGATGATGATCAGCAACCACTACTCGATGCTGTTTTCCCATGATCAGTCGTGGCTGATTGTCGGTCTGATCCTGATCATCGGTGGGTTGGTGCGCCATTTCTTTAACACGCGCAATGCTGGCGGCACCGGCAAGGCGATTGCCTGGCAACTGCCGTCGGCTGCGGTCGGTATGGCGATCCTTGCGATGTTTGCATCCTATGATCCGAATGCGGTCAAGCTTGCCGATGAAGACGTGATTACCGCCAATCATGCCTTGGCCATCGTTCAGACCCGTTGTTCGACCTGCCATTCGGCGAACCCGAGTGACGAGGGCTTTGACGAAGCCCCGGCAGGCGTGATGTTTGATGATCTGGCCCAGATCGAAGCCAATGCGCAGCGTGTTCTGGCACAGGCGGTTATTGGCCGGGCCATGCCGCTTGGCAATATGACGGAAATGACCGACGAGGAACGCGCGCAGCTTGGTCAGTGGATCCGGGCAGGCATGCCGGAATAGGCAGACAGGGACGAAATCCAAAGGAAAGAGCGGTCGTAATGTACGACCGCTCTTTTGCGTTGACGGATTGTTTTAAGGTCGGCGGGGATGGGGGATCAATTCCAACCTAAACGTCAGCGCGATAGTTCATCGGTACCCAGTCATACATCGTGGCATCTTCGCGCACATGACCAAATCCCGGGAAGGCGACGTGGCAGCCGGCAACCAGGTATTTTTCCTGTACCGCTTCGGCAAAGGCCGCTTCGCGTGATTTGATTGCCATGTCGGTGTCGCCGTCAAAGGCGATGGCAATATTCGGATCGTCAAACTGCACGACATCGCCATGGGTAATGTCGCCCCAGTAAACAAACTTCTCGCCCTTGCTTTCGATCCAAAGCGCGCTGTGGCCCGGCGTGTGTCCGGGGCGGAAAGTGGTGTTAACCATGCCTTCGATGGCCGGGGCATCGGGTGCATATTTCGCAAGCTTGCCGCTATCGATATATGGGGTCAGGGCCGCAACCGCCTGATCAAAGAACGCCTTGGCGTCTTCAGGCGCGGTTGCCTTGTTTTCGGCACTGAGCCAGAACGCGGCATCTGCCTCTGGAACATGCACCGTGGCATTGGCAAAGACCTTGTTGCCAGCCAGTGTCAGGCCACCGGTATGGTCGGGATGGATGTGGGTAATCACGACATCATCGACCTGATCAGGGTGATAGCCCGAGGCAATCATGTTGGCCGGAAGTTTGCCAAGTGCCGGTCCCATCAGATCGCTGGTGCCCGCATCGAGCAACACAAGACGATCCCCGAAATTCAGCAAATAGGCATTAACCGAAAGATAGGTTGGGGTTCCCTGAAACGCATTGGCAAGGGCCAGGCGTGCCTGTTCGGGTGTGGTGTTGACATAAAGATCGGCGATGGGGAACTGGGCCGCACCATCCGAAAGGGCGGTGACTTCGACATCGCCGACCATGACACGGTAATAGCCCGGTGCCTGTGTGCCAACCAATGGTGCCTTTGCCTTTGCAGCAAGTGGCACAAAGACGGTGCTGCCAATCGCGCCAACGGCACCGGCGGCAAGTGTGCTTTTAAGCAAATCACGACGTGATAGCATTTTTCTTTTCCCTCAAATCATGCCGGTGTGCACCGGCGGGTTGTAAGCTGATGGGGAAAGGCTATAGTGCGATCAGTCAGTAATCAAATCGATACCAGTCATGGATAATATTGATCATTTCAATTTAAGGTCATTTGACCTCAACCTGATGATTGCGTTTGACGCCATGATGCAGGAAATGAGCGTGACCAAGGCGGCCGAGAAACTGCGTATCGGGCAGTCGGCAATGAGCCACAATCTCAATACCTTGCGCATGTTGCTGGCCGATGATCTGTTTGTACGTGTCGGTCAGAAGATGCAGCCGACAGCAAAAGCCCGTGCGCTGGCCGGGCCGGTGCGCACCGCCCTTTCGCAGGCACAGAACGCCCTTCATGCGACGGATTCTTTTGATCCGCAAACCGCCCAACGTGTTTTCCGGTTGGGCGTGACCGGTGAAATGGACATGATTTTGCTGCCGGTTTTGATGCAGCATTTGCAGCAGCAGGCACCGGGTATCAAGATTTTGAGTCGTACCATCACATCTGAAACGGTTGATGGAATGATCAATGGCGGCGAGATCGATCTTGCGATTGGCTGCAAAAGCCAACTCACCACAGGCCATTTCGGAGAAGTTCTGTTCAACTCGGAAGTCGCGTGCTGTTTTAATCCCGATATTCTGGATTTGCCGCTGCCGATGTCGCGTGCGCAATATCTGGCATCGCGGCATGCGGTTCTGTCCCAGACCGAGAATGTCGCCGGGTGTGTTGGCGTCGCGCTTCAGGGGATGGGCATCGAGCTTGATGTTGTTCTGGCGGCACCTGATTTCATGCCGCTTCTGGCAGCGGCCCGAAACAGTGCCGTGATTGCCACTGTGCCATGTCGCATTGCCAACCAATATGCGCCGTTATTCGGGTTGTCTTATTGTCCGATGCCGATTGATGTGGCGTTTCCGCCGGTGAGGATGAACTGGGCTGTTTGGACAGACAAGGATGTTGGTTTGATCTGGTTGCGGGATCAAATTCGCGCAGCAATTAACGCGATCGCGCCGGACCGCGAATTGCAGGCGGCCGAGTAATCCCGGCCAAATACGCCCAGAAATCTAAACGCCCCGCCGGTCTCCCGACGGGGCGGGAAGCTGGCCGACACAGGGCAGATTGTGGTGCAATAAGCTCAGCGCAGGCGAAACTTCCGTGCTCCAGATAGGCTGTGAAAACCCTGACGTCAACATGATCAAAAATTAATCAAAATGTAATCAATGATTGAAAAATAGTCATTCAAAACACGGCTTACGCAAATATTTTCCCCGAAATAGCTGTAAAATGGTTTCTTATTGCGTGAGAATCCCTCGATTCGCGATTTTATTCGATATGGCCTCTGAGTCTGGCACGGTTTTAGCAAGTGCAACGGCGGTGCAATAAAAACTCAGTGGAGGCTATAAATGAATAAGAAGCTTCAGGCGCTCATTGGCGCCGGGGCCATGGCAGTGTCTGCAATGGCAATGTCAGCCGCACAAGCAGCAGAAACCATCAAAGTTGGTGTGCTGCACTCTCTTTCCGGGACGATGGCGATTTCCGAAACCACGCTGAAGGACACTGTCCTGATGCTGGTTGATGACCTGAACAAGAATGGTGGTCTGCTTGGCAAACAAGTCGAAGCCGTTGTTGTTGACCCGGCTTCTGACTGGCCGCTATTTGCTGAAAAAGCCCGCGAACTGATCGAACAGGAACAGGTTGCTGTTGTCTTCGGTTGCTGGACGTCGGTTTCGCGTAAATCGGTTCTGCCGGTCTTCGAAGAACTGAACAGCATGCTGTTCTATCCGGTTCAGTACGAAGGTGAGGAAAGCTCGCGCAACGTGTTCTACACCGGTGCAGCCCCGAACCAGCAGGCCATTCCGGCTGTTGATTACCTGATGAGCGAAGATGGCGGCTCTGCCGAGCGTATCGTTCTTCTGGGTACCGACTATGTTTATCCGCGTACCACCAACAAGATCCTGCGTTCTTATCTGAACGGCAAGGGTATCTCCGATGAAGACATCATGGAGAACTACACCCCGTTCGGTCATTCTGACTGGCAGTCGATCGTTGCTGACGTGAAAGCATTCGCATCTGCTGGCAAGAAAACGGCCGTGGTTTCGACCATTAACGGTGACGCGAACGTTCCGTTCTACAAGGAACTGGCAAACCAGGGCATCAAAGCCGAAGACATTCCGGTTGTTGCCTTCTCGGTTGGTGAAGAAGAACTGGCTGGTATCGATACAGCGCCGCTGGTTGGTCATCTTGCTGCCTGGAACTACTTCCAGTCGGTTGAGTCTGATGCCAACACGGCCTTCATCGAAAAATGGCACGCCTTCATCGGTGATGAGTCGCGCGTAACCAACGACCCGATGGAAGCAACCTATATCGGCTTTAACATGTGGAAACAGGCTGTCGAGCAGGCTGGCACCACCGATGTCGATGCGGTTCGTCAGGCAATGTATGGCCAGGAAGTTGCAAACCTGACCGGCGGTACCGCTGTCATGAACACCAACCATCACCTGTCCAAGCCGGTTCTGATCGGCGAAGTCCAGGATGATGGCCAGTTTGACATCGTTTGGGAAACCGAAGGCACCGTCGTTGGCGATGCATGGTCGGACTTCCTGCCGGAAAGTGCAAAGCTGACCGCCGACTGGACCTATCCGTGGGTCTGCGGCAACTGTGAAAAACCGATGTACTAATTGGTTTCGGATGGGCCGGTCGTGGCAACGCGACCGGCCTGTTCATTTTCAACGCAATCAGCATCTGCCTGCTGTCCGCGGTTTCTTTATCCAATTTTCCATATTGAATTCAAAGGTTTGGTGATCATGCGCAATGACATGTTTTCAGTGCTGCGCCGTTCTCCGTTCTCATTGGCCAAAACGCGTGACATAGCCCTTCGACTGGGTGCCTTGATCGCGTGTCTGGTCGTGCTTGTGGTCGCGACACCCAATAGCGCACAGGCATTTAGCGACGAAGAACTGCGAAACATCGCCGAACAGTTAAATGATAAAAGTGCGACCAAGAAGGTCGCGGTGATCGAAGAAATGGCAGCGGACGGTGATCCACGTGTCGCCCCGATCCTCAAGGCCATGCTTGAGGGTGACCTTTATGTTCGCGACAGCGACGAGCATGTCGTCATCGCCACCAAAAAGGGCAAGGTTTTTACCCATATCGACATCGTCAGCGGCGAAGAAATCGGTGAAAGTTCATCCAAGGAACTCTCCAAGATCAAGATCAACAACCGTTTGCGGGGTGCGCTGCGCGATGCGTTGGCGACGCTGAACCTGTTTAGCCCGGATCTCAATATCCGAAGTGCTGCGGTCGAGCAGATCATGGATGCCCGTGATCCGGCGATGTTGCCATTGCTTCTGCGCGCGATTGATCGCGAAGAGGATGAAACGCTTCTGGCACGGATGGAACTGGCGCAGGCCACCATGGCGCTGGCGGCCGGTGAAACCACCGAAGAACGCCTAAGCGCGATTGATGTTCTGGCCAGCGAAACCACGCCGCAAATCCGTGCGGTGCTGTCGCAATTTGTCGCCAGTGCCGAGGCAGAAGGTTACGAGCCCGAAGTGGTTGCCGCCGCAGAGGATGCGCTTGAATCCGTCGAGGGGCGCCTGTCGACCTGGCAGACGATTGGGGATGTCTATCGCGGTATCAGTCTGGGGTCGGTTTTGTTGCTGGCGGCGGTTGGTCTTGCCATCACCTTTGGCGTGATGGGCGTGATTAATATGGCGCATGGCGAAATGATCATGATCGGCGCCTATACCACCTTTATGGTGCAGCAGGCGCTTGGATCTATTCTGCCATCCGGGTCGGCATGGTCATTGGTGATTTCAGTGCCTGCCGCCTTTCTGGTCGCGGGGGCGGTCGGGGTTGTGATCGAACGATCGGTGATCCGTTTCCTCTATGGCCGGCCGCTTGAAACCCTGTTGGCGACATGGGGGGTCAGCCTTGTCTTGCAGCAGGCGATCCGAACGATTTTCGGGGCGACCAACCAGCAGGTCACTGCACCTGATTTCATGAGTGGCGCGATTGAATTTTCGACCGGTCTGGTGCTGACCTATAACCGGCTTTGGATCATTTTGTTTAGCATCATCGTTGTTGCGGGTATTGCAGCCGTGCTGCGTTACACCGCGTTTGGTTTGCAGATGCGCGCCGTGACCCAGAACCGGCGCATGGCCGGATCGGTTGGTATTCGCACCGGTTATGTCGATGCGCTGACCTTTGGCCTGGGGTCGGGGATTGCAGGCATCGCTGGTGTGGCGCTCAGCCAGATTTCAAACGTCAGCCCGAACCTTGGTCAGACTTACATTATCGACAGTTTCATGGTCGTCGTGTTTGGCGGGGTCGGGAACCTTTGGGGCACGGTATTGGGTGCGTTCAGCCTTGGCATTGTGAACAAGTTCCTTGAGCCGATGGCAGGTGCGGTTCTGGCCAAAATCTTTGTCCTGATTGCGCTGATCCTGTTTATCCAGAAACGACCCAAGGGGCTGTTTGCCCTTAAAGGTCGCGCGGTGGAGGCCTGATCCATGACCGATTATCGTCAAAAATATCAAATGACGCCGGTTATCGGCTGGCTGTTGAAAGACCGCGGCGGGATGATCCTTTTGGGTATCCTGATTGCGGCCGCCATTCTGGTGCCGGCAAGCAATTTGTTGTTGCCCGAAAGCTCCGCCTTCCATGTGCCGACCTGGATGGTCAGTCTGCTGGGCAAATATCTTTGTTATGCGCTGCTGGCACTTAGTGTCGACCTGATCTGGGGGTTCTGCGGGATTTTGTCGCTGGGCCACGGGGCGTTCTTTGCGCTCGGCGGGTATGCCATGGGCATGTATCTGATGCGTCAGATCGGGGATCGTGGCGTTTATGGTGATCCGATCCTGCCGGACTTTATGGTCTTCCTGAACTGGCAGGAATTGCCATGGTACTGGTATGGCTTTGACATGTTCTGGTTTGCCATCGTTATGGCGATGTTTGTGCCAGGGCTTCTGGCCTTTGTGTTTGGCTTCCTTGCCTTTCGGTCGCGTGTGACGGGTGTGTATCTTTCGATCATCACGCAGGCCATGACCTATGCGCTTTTGCTGGCTTTCTTCCGCAACGATATGGGCTTTGGCGGCAATAACGGTCTGACCGATTTCAAGGATCTGCTGGGCTATTCATTGCAATCGGATGGCACACGGGCTGGCTTGTTTGTCGCGTCCTGTGTGTTTCTTGGCATCTGCTATACGGTGGCGCGCGGCATTACCCAGTCGCGTCTGGGCAAGGTGTTGATTGCCATTCGCGATGCCGAAAGCCGGGTGCGTTTCACAGGCTACCGGGTTGAATATTACAAGCTGTTCGTCTTTACCGTTTCGGCCGTCATGGCCGGGATCGCCGGTGCGCTTTATGTGCCGCAGGTCGGGATCATCAATCCGGGCGAGTTTGCCCCGGCCCTTTCGATTGAAATCGTCATCTGGGTTGCGGTTGGCGGGCGTGGCACGCTTTATGGGGCGGTGCTTGGCGCGTTTATCGTCAACTATGCCAAGACCTTCTTTACCGGGGCGATGCCGGATTTCTGGCTGTTCTTCCTGGGCGGGTTGTTCATTGCGGTGACCCTGTTCCTGCCAAAAGGTTTGATCGGGGCGGTACCGGCATTCGGATCGGCCGACCGGCAATCATTGTTCACGACCTGGCGTAAACGACGCGCGAATGAAGGAGGCAAGGCATGAGCGAAGCAGCCGCCATTCAAAAGAATGCCTCGGACGAGGAACAGGTCAAATCCGCGCGGTCGGAAACCATCCTTTATGTCGACGGCGTGTCGGTGACCTTTGACGGGTTCCGGGCACTCAATAACCTGTCATTTTATGTCGAGCCGGGCGAACTTCGCGCCATCATCGGCCCGAACGGGGCGGGCAAGACAACCATGATGGATATCATCACCGGCAAAACGCGGCCTGATACCGGTGATGTCCTGTTTAAAAGCGAGATCGACCTGACCAAGCTGGACGAGGCCGAGATTGCCAATCTGGGCATTGGGCGCAAGTTCCAGAAGCCGACGGTGTTTGAAAGCCATACGGTGTTCGACAACCTGCTTTTGGCGTGTTCGGGCGGACGCGGCGTGTTTCAGGCCCTGTTCCATCGACTAAGTGATGCGGAAAAGATCAAGATCGAAAAGACGTTGGTGACCATCATGCTTGAAGACAAGCGTGATGAGATGGCCGCCAACCTTTCGCACGGGCAGAAGCAGTGGCTGGAAATCGGCATGCTTTTGATGCAGGAACCCGAACTTCTTCTGGTCGATGAACCGGTTGCCGGGATGACCGATTCCGAGACCGAGGAAACGGCGAAACTTTTACGGTCGATTTCCAAGGAATATTCGGTCGTGGTGGTTGAGCATGACATGGAATTCGTCCGTGACCTTGATTGCAAGGTGACCGTTTTGCACGAAGGATCGGTTCTGGCCGAAGGGCGCCTTGATCACGTGCAGAAAGACCCGCGGGTCATTGAAGTCTATCTGGGCCGCTAGGGGGAATTGAACATGCTTGATGTCAGCAATATTGATCTGTTTTACGGGGCGTCCCATGCGTTGCGCAAGGTGTCGCTGAGTGCTGAAACCGGCAAGGTTACCGCGGTTCTGGGCCGTAACGGGGTTGGCAAAACATCCCTGATGCGCGCCGTTGTTGGTCAGCACCCGATAACGGAAGGCAACATTAAATGGGAAGGCAAGGATATCTCGCGCGATCCGTCATATCGTCGTTCGGCCAATGGGATCGCGATTGTCCCGCAGGGGCGCGAGATTTTCCCGCTTCTGACGGTGAAGGAAAATCTTGAGACCGGCTTTGCCGCCTTGCCGCGTGCCCTGCGCCATATCCCGGACGAGATTTTCGAACTGTTCCCGGTGCTGCGTGACATGCTGGGGCGTCGCGGTGGTGACCTTTCGGGTGGGCAGCAACAGCAGCTTGCAATTGGGCGCGCGCTTGTCACCCGACCGCGGTTGCTGGTACTTGATGAGCCGACCGAGGGCATTCAGCCATCGATCATCAAGGACATTCAGCGCGTTATCAAACAGCTGGCCGATCGCGGTGATATGGCGATCTTGCTGGTGGAGCAGTACTTTGAATTCGCACATGAACTGGCCGACGAGATTGTCGTACTTGAACGTGGCGAGGTTGTTTTGTCGGGCGCAAAGGAAACACTCGATCGTGAAAAAGTCCGTGCCTATCTGACTGTTTGATCGGCATTTGCCAAAATTTTGCGCAAACTGGATGCTGTCAATCGGGCCAAATGCCGCCAAACTCCCTGTATCGGCAGGGTGTTGGCGGTTGGCCCGCATCTTGCTGTAATGACCCTTGGTATTAAGGTCCCGTCAGTGGGCCGCATTAATCAGGTGACTTTGTGCAGCTTCGCAAACTTGAACCGACAACATCCGCAATTTCGAATGCGGAGATGGAAACGCCAGTAACGCCCGCCCGCATCATTACCGATGGCCGGGCCGAGGTGACGTTTCGTCAGGGCAAGGGTGCAGCACATCAGGGCGGGCATGCAGCCCTTGATCATCTTTATTACCGTGACCCGATGAAAATCCTGTTCCCGCGCCCGGTTGCGGGGGATCTGGCGACGGCCGTTCTGGTCACGACATCGGGTGGCATGGTCGGTGGCGATAAGCTGGCCTTTACCGGCAAGGTGGAGGCGGGCGCATCCGCCCTGTTTACTGCACAGGCAGCAGAAAAGATTTACCGGTCGGTCGGACCGGATTGCGAGATGTCGGTTGATCTGGATGTCGCTGATGGCGGCTGGCTTGAATGGTTGCCCCATGAAAGCATCCTGTTTGATCAGGCCCGCCTGAAACGCAAAACCACAGTATGCGCATCTGGCAGCGGCATGGTCATGGCCGGCGAGATGATGGTGTTTGGCCGCCTTGCACGCGGCGAGGTGTTTACCACCGGACTTGCGCGCGATGCGTGGGATGTGTCGATTGATGGACGTCCGATCTGGCGCGATGCGCTGCATCTGGAAGGCGATGTGTTGCGCATGCTTGATCATGCGGCCGCCTTTGACGGTGCACGTGCCAATGCGACTGCCATTCTGGTCGGGCAGGACGCGGAAGATCAGCTTGAAGCCGCGCGTGATTGTCTGGCGCAGGCGACCGAGGGGCTTGAGGCGCGCGATGTGCTATGTGCCGCGACCGCGATGAAGGGGATTGTGATAGCGCGTTTCATGGCACGCGATCCGATGAAATTGCGCCGGGTGTATGGCGCGTGGTGGAAAACGTTCCGCCATCAAACAAGGGGGCTTCCCGCACGCTTGCCGCGTTTGTGGGAGATTTAATTGATGAAGCCAAGGAGTAGGCAGGCATGAATCTGACGCCACGCGAGAAGGACAAACTGCTGGTCTCGGTCGCCGCCATGGTGGCGCGCAATCGCCTTGCACGGGGGGTGAAGCTTAATTACCCCGAAGCGATCGCGATCATCACCGACTATGTCGTTGAAGGCGCGCGCGATGGCAAATCTGTTGCCGATCTGATGCGCGACGGGGCAACCGTGATAACGCGCGATCAGGTGATGGATGGCATTGCCGAAATGATCCACGAAATTCAGGTCGAAGCCACCTTCCCGGACGGGACGAAGCTTGTGACCGTTCATGAACCGATCCGTTAAGGAAAGAGGAGCGCGTTATGATTCCAGGTGAAATCATTACCAAGGAAGGCAGCCTCATCCTGAACGAGGGGCGTGAAACCAAAACCATCACCGTTGCCAATACCGGGGACCGTCCGGTGCAGGTGGGGTCGCACTATCATTTCTATGAAACCAATCCGGGCCTTGATTTTGATCGTGAAGCCGCACGTGGCTTTCGCCTTGATATCCCGGCCGGTACCGCTGTTCGTTTTGAGCCGGGCCAGTCGCGCGAAGTCAATCTGGTGAAATATGCCGGTACCGGCACGGTCTATGGCTTTAACGCCAAAATCAACGGCAAGCTTTAAGCGGGGGGATGGAATAAATGGCTTATGAAATTGATCGTCCGTCCTATGCGGCCATGTTTGGCCCGACCGTCGGGGACAAGGTCCGTCTGGCCGATACCGACCTGATCATCGAGGTCGAGAAAGACTTCACCACCCTTGGCGAGGAAGTCAAATTCGGTGGCGGCAAGGTGATCCGTGATGGTATGGGGCAGTCGCAGGCAACGCGTGCTGATGGTGCGGTTGATACCGTGATCACCAATGCGCTGATCCTGGATTACACCGGCATCATCAAGGCCGATATCGGCATTCGCGATGGCCGCATTGCGGGGATCGGCAAGGCCGGAAACCCGGATGTGCAGCCCGGTGTCGATATCATCATCGGTCCGGGCACCGAGATTATTGCCGGTGAAGGCAACATCATCACCGCTGGCGGTATTGATGCCCACATTCACTGGATCTGCCCGCAACAGGTTGAAGACGCGCTTTATTCCGGCGTGACCAGCATGCTGGGCGGTGGCACTGGCCCGGCGGCGGGTACGAACGCCACCACCTGCACGCCAGGTCCGTGGCATATTGCCCGGATGTTGCAGGCAGCTGATGGCATTCCGATGAATATCGGTTTCTTTGGCAAGGGTAACGCGACCCTGCCCGGATCGCTGATCGAGCAGGTCAAGGCGGGTGCGTGCGGCCTGAAGCTTCATGAAGACTGGGGCACGACCCCGGCGGCGATTGATACCTGCTTATCAGTTGCCGACGACCTTGATGTACAGGTCATGATCCATACCGATACATTGAATGAAAGCGGCTTTGTCGAGCACACCCGTGCATCGTTCAAGGGCCGAACCATTCACACCTTCCACACCGAGGGTGCCGGTGGCGGCCATGCGCCAGACATCATCAAGCTGTGCGGCGAAGCCAACGTTCTGCCAAGCTCGACCAATCCGACCCGTCCGTTTACGGTCAATACGATTGACGAGCATCTGGACATGTTGATGGTTTGCCATCACCTTGATCCGAAAATCCCCGAAGACGTCGCCTTTGCCGAAAGCCGTATCCGCCGTGAAACCATCGCGGCCGAGGATATCCTGCATGATCTTGGCGCATTTTCGATCATCTCGTCAGACAGTCAGGCGATGGGCCGCGTTGGTGAAGTCATCACCCGGACCTGGCAGACCGCCGACAAGATGAAAAAGCAGCGCGGTGCGTTGCCCGAGGATTCTGGCAAGGGCAACGATAACTTCCGTGCCAAGCGCTACGTTGCGAAATACACCATCAACCCGGCGATTGCGCAGGGTATTGGGGCGCATGTCGGCTCCGTCGAAGTTGGCAAGATTGCCGACCTTGTGGTTTGGAAGCCGATGTTCTTTGGCACCAAGCCCGACATGGTGATCAAGGCCGGCATGATTGCCGCCGCCGCCATGGGCGATCCGAACGCGTCGATCCCGACCCCGCAGCCGGTCCATTACCGCCCGATGTTTGGTGCGTATGGCAATGCGCTTGCGAAATCGAGCTTCTCGTTTGTCTCGCAAGCGGGCATTGATGCGGGTATTGCCGCCGAATTCGGGCTGTCGAAAGAGCTTTTGGCGGTGTCGAACACGCGTAATATCGGCAAGAAGGACATGAAGCTGAATGATGCGTTGCCGGTGATGGAAGTTGATCCGGAAACTTATCAGGTGACAGCGGATGGTGAACTTCTGACCTGTCAGCCGGTTGATGTTGTGCCGATGGCACAGCGTTACTTCCTGTTCTGATATCGGTGGTAGCGAACTCCATGCGTCACGCCATTGAACATATCCCGGTTGACCGTGCCGACACGTCCGAAGTGCGCGGCACGGTGACCCTAGCCTTTTCCGACCGGCATCGCCGCCGTATTCGTCTGCATGATGACGCGGGGGAGCCGTTCCTGCTCGACCTGCCGCATGCGGTGCGTTTGGCGGATGGCGATCGGTTGCGCCTTGCTGATGGCGGGGTGATTGTCGTCCGCGCAGCCGAGGAGCCGGTTCTGACCATCACGGCGGCCGGTCCGATTGCAACCGCCAAACTGGCCTGGCATATCGGCAACCGGCATACCCCGGTTCAGGTTCTCAATGACGGGCGTTTGCGCATCATTGATGACCATGTCATGCGCGACATGATCACGGGACTTGGCGGTGTGGTGGAAAACGAAATCGCACCGTTTGATCCGCTGAACGGGGCCTATCACGGGCTGGGCGGCGCGCATGGTCACAGCCATGGCAACGATCATTTCGACCATGATGATCATGACCATGATCACAAGCACAGTCATCACCACGGGCATTCCCATGACCACGGATGACCTGACCCTTAACCCGGCTGGCCTGATGCGGTTGATGACGTGGCTAAGCCCGTCATTCCCGGTTGGTGCCTATACCTATTCGCATGGCGTTGAATATGCCGTCGAAGATGGCAGGGTGACGTCGGCTGATAGCCTGATCAACTGGGTTGAAGGGGTTCTGGAATTCGGGGCCGGGCGGATTGATGCGGTGTTGTTTTGTGCCGCATGGCGGGCGGCGCGTGCCGGTGATGAAGCGGCCCTGTTTGACATCGGGGTCGAGGCCGATTGTTGGCGCGGCACGTCCGAGATGGCGTTGGAGGCAACTGCACAGGGACGCGCCTTTGTCTCGACCATGCAAAAGGTCTGGGGCGATGGTGTCATTACCCGCTGGGCCAATGGCATGCGTGAAGATGATCGTTTGCCATCCTATCCGGTGGCGGTGGGCATTGCCGCAGCCCAATCCGATGTGCCGCTGCGTGATGCGCTGACGGCGTATTTGCATGCGATGGCGGCAAATCTTGTGTCCAGTGCGGTGCGTCTGGTGCCGCTTGGTCAGACCGATGGTGTCAGATCCCTATCATCGCTTGATGGCGCGGTATCGGTTGCCGTTGATCACGCCATGCAGGCTGAACTTTCCGATCTTGGTGCCGCGGCACCGATGGTCGACTGGACGTCGATGAAACACGAAACCCAATATACGAGGCTATTTAGATCATGAGCTCTCCCCTTCGTATCGGAATTGGTGGCCCGGTTGGTTCGGGCAAGACCGCCCTTTTGGAACGCCTATGCAAGGCGATGCGCGATGAGTTCAACATCGCTGCGATCACAAACGATATCTACACCCGCGAAGATGCCGAATTCATGACCCGTTCGGGCGCACTGGCCGCAGACCGCATTGCCGGTGTTGAAACCGGTGGCTGCCCGCATACGGCCATTCGCGAAGATGCGTCGATCAATCTGGCGGCGGTCGAAGACATGGCGGCCAAGCATGCCGGTCTTGAGGCGATCTTTATTGAATCGGGCGGCGACAACCTGTCAGCCACCTTCTCGCCGGAGCTGGCCGACATCACGATTTACGTCATCGACGTTTCGGCAGGCGACAAAATCCCGCGCAAGGGTGGCCCGGGCATTACCCGATCCGATTTGCTGGTGATCAACAAAACCGATCTGGCGCCGCTGGTGGGCGCTGATCTGGGCGTGATGGACCGCGATGCCAAGAAGATGCGTGGCGATCGTCCGTTCCTGTTCACCAATCTCAAGGCGATGGATGGCCTTGAAGACGTCAAAAACTTCATCATCGAGACAGGGGGGCTCCGCCAATCCGCAGCATCCTGATATGGGGATATAAGGATAGCTGCACGGGCTTTGCCGGTTACATTAACGCGGCACTGACCCAAGGATGACGGGAGCACGCACCGCCCGGCTGGCAACAGCCGGGCGTTTGTGTTTGTTGGGTCCAAATCAAATATGCAACTTTTTAGTTGCATAACAGGAAATCTTCTGGCAACTTAAATGCAATCAGGAGGTTGCGTTATGTCAAATACCATAGAGAAGTCGATTGAAATCAAAGCATCCCGTTCCCGCGTGTGGAAGGCCCTGACCGATTCAAAGGAATTCGGCATCTGGTTCGGGATCAATATCGAAGGCCCGTTTGCGGTGGGTGAGGTGTCCAAGGGCATGTTCACCATTGATGGTTTCACCCATGTGCCATGGAATTCAACGATCAAGGCGATGGAGGAACCTGCCTACTTCGCCTATACATGGCACCCCTATGCGGTTGACCCCGAAGTCGATTACAGTGGGGAACCCGAAACCCTTGTCGAATTCTGGCTTGAAGAAACGTCCGGCACGACATCGGTAAAGGTGCGCGAAACCGGATTTGATAATCTACCACCCCATCGCATTGCTGATGCGTTGCGGGCCAATACAAACGGCTGGGGCTTCCAGCTTGAAAACATCAAGAAATATGCAGAAAGCTAAAAATAATTCGGACAATGGCAAGCATGACAAGGATTTCTCCGCCATGTTTGCCGCTTTGGGCGATCCCACACGGTTGGCGATCTTTGATCGTCTGGCCGATGGCAAGCCGCGCTCGATCTCGGTGTTATCTGATGATGCCGATATGACCAGGCAGGCCGTGACCAAGCATCTGCGCGTGCTTGAGGCGGCAGGTCTTGTGCAGAACCATCGGGTCGGGCGCGAAAGCCAGTATGCCTTTTGCCCGGAACAACTGGCCGAGGCGCGCGCCTATCTTGATCAGGTGGCGGGACGTTGGGAATCTGCCCTGATGCGGCTTAAGTCCTTTGTCGAAGATGACGAGGCCTAAGGTTTTGAAAAGTATCGGATATTGCGTTCCTCTTAAATGAGCTACGCAGTATCCGGTGTCATTTTGCTTGGCGTCGATGATATTTGCGGTTATCCCATATCGCGTTGAGCCGGTCGGGCGGACCGGTTAACGGAGGCCATTCTGCGCAAGGGGTTGATTGCAGAACGGCCTTATAACGGGAATGGGAAACCGTTACATGAAGACCAAAGATATTGTCTATGTCGCCCTGTTTGCAGCCCTGACCGCCGTTCTTGGGCTGTTTCCGCCAATCACCCTTCCAGTCACCGGTGTGCCGGTCACAGCACAGTCACTTGGCCCGATGTTGGCCGGGGCCATTTTGGGTGCCCGTCGTGGCGGGCTTTCGATTGTTCTGTTCCTTGTTCTGGTTGCTGTTGGCTTGCCGCTTTTGTCCGGCGGGCGCGGTGGCTTTGGCGTGATGATCGGGGTGACCGGCGGGTTCATGTTTGGCTGGGCCATTTCGGCCTTTGTCATCGGGCTTCTGATCGAGAAGTTCTGGAACCGTCTGAATGTTTTCAATGCCGCACTGTCCATCGCTTTTGGCGGGATTGTCGTCCTGTATGCCATTGGTAATGCCTGGGTCGCGGTGGTGGCCGAAATCAGCTATTGGCAGGCAACCGTGGGGGCGGCTCCGTTCCTGATCGGCGATGCCATCAAGGTTGCGATTGCGACCGCGGCATGCCTCGCAGTCCGGCGCGCCTATCCCTTGATTTCCAAGGCGAGCTAACATCTTATGGGCGCAAGTGATGTACTTGCGCCCGTTTTAAGCCTGTTTTTGAGCCCGTACCAATTTCCCTGATAAAGCCGGACGTCTTTCCATGATCCGAATTGAAAATGTCTCTGTGCAGTTTGAACAGCGACGTGCGCTTGCTGATATTGACCTGACGCTTGGCGAAAAGCGGATCGGGATTGTCGGCGCGAACGGGTCGGGCAAAAGCACTTTTGTCAGGTTGCTGAATGGCCTGCAAACGGCAAGCGCGGGCCGGGTCCTGGTCGATGATTTTGATGCAGCAAAGGATGGCCGAAAGCTGCGTCGTCATGTCGGGTTTGTGTTTCAGAACCCGGACAATCAGATCGTCTATCCGGTGGTAGAGGAAGACATTGCCTTTGGCCTGAAGCCTTTGAAACTTTCCAAGGAAGAGGTCAACCGGCGGATTGATGACGTGCTGGCGCGCTATGATCTTCAGGATTTCAAAGCTCATCCCAGTCATTTGCTGAGCGGCGGGCAAAAGCAGTTGCTGGCCATCTCGGGCGTGCTGGTGATGGAACCGCGTTATATCATCTTTGATGAGCCAACCACGCTTTTGGACCTGCGCAATCGCAACCGGGTGCAGCGCGCCATAGCCGAGCTGGATCAGACGGTGATTACGGTTTCGCATGACCTTGATCTGATTGCCGATTACGACCGTGTGCTGGCGTTTGAGGATGGCCGTGTCGTGCTTGATGGCCCGCCATCCGAGGTTCTTCCGAAATATCGGGAGATGATGGCGTGATCGCGGGGCTTTATATCGATGGGCAATCTGCCCTTCACCGGGCCGCGGCCGGGGCCAAGATCCTTGCCATGGTCGCGCTTGGTACGGGTGTGTTCCTGATCCCCGATTGGCCGGTGGTGGCGTTTGTTCTGGCGACTGTTTTGTTGCTGTATCCCGCATCTGGCTTTGGCCCGGGCATTATGTTGGCGCAGATCAAGCCGATCCTTTGGTTGCTGGTGATCTTTTTTGCCGTTCAGCTTTGGCTGAATGACTGGCAGGCCGGGATGCTGGTCGTCACCCGGATTGCGGCAATTGTGATGTTTGCATCGCTTGTGACACTGACCACCAAAACATCAGACCTGCTGGCATCGCTGGAACGTGCCATGCAGCCGCTGCGCCCGATTGGCGTCAATCCGGAAAAGGTCAGTCTGGCGATTTCGATGGTGCTGCGCTTTATTCCGGTGATCTCCACCGTGGCATCGGAAATCCGTGATGCCCAACGCGCGCGCGGCCTTGATCGATCCATCATTGCGATGGTGGTGCCGCTGATTATCCGCACGCTTAAAATGGCCGATGACGTCGCCGATGCGATTGATGCGCGCAGCTTTGACTAGGCACCATCGCCAGGTTTTCAGATTTCCCCGAAAAGAAAAGCCCCGACACGCCAGAGGGGGGAAGTCAGTGGGCGGCGTGCCGGGGGAGTCGAAGATCGTGGTGCAATCAGCTCAGTCCAAGATGCTTGGCGTGGAAGCGGATATGATCTTCGATAAAGGTCGAGATGAAATAGTAGCTGTGGTCATAGCCATCCTGAATGCGGATGGTGACCGGGTAGTTTGATGTTTTGGTGGCGGCTTCAAGCACTTCGGGTTTAAGCTGCTCGGCCAAAAAGCCATCTGCACCACCCTGATCGACAAGGGCAGGGGTCTGAACATCGGGCGCACTTGCCGCCTTCATCAGTTCCGAGCTGTCCCAGTCTTTCCAGGCTGATTTGTCATCACCGAGATAATTGCCAAGCGCCCTCTGGCCCCACGGGCAATTGATCGGATTGGAAATCGGTGCAAAGGCGGTGACAGACTTGAACGTGCCCGGATTGCGCAGTGCAATCATCAGTGCGCCATGACCGCCCATGGAATGGCCGGAAATTACGGCATCATCATTGACCGGGAAGTGATCCTTGATGAGTGCGGGCAGTTCCTTGGTCACGTAATCATACATGCGATAATTGCGCGCCCACGGCTCCTGCGTGGCGTTGACGTAAAAGCCTGCCCCCTTGCCGAAATCATACGCCTCGTTCTCGTCATCGGGGACATGATCGCCGCGCGGGCTGGTGTCCGGGGCGACGATGGCGATGCCCAGTTCGGCGGCAATGCGAAATGCACCGGCCTTCTGCATGAAGTTTTCATCCGTGCAGGTCAGGCCCGACAGCCAGTACATGACCGGCACCTTGGTGCCATTGCTGGCCTGCGGCGGCAGAAAGATCGCAAAGCGCATGTCACAGCCAAGGGTGGTTGACGGATGGGTATATTGCTTTTGCCAGCCGCCAAAGACCTTGTTGCTTGAAGAATTTTCGATACCCATTTTGGGGCCTCCTTCTGATCGGCCACCGCCGGACGGTTTCCGACAGTGGCGCAATTATTCAAACGTTTATATTTCGATCAGTAATGGATAACCGAACGGATGCTTTCGCCTTCATGCATCAGGTCGAACGCTTCGTTGATGTCTTCAAGCTTCATGGTATGGGTGATGAAGTCCGAAAGCTTGAACTCACCGGCAAGGTAACGTTCAACATAATCGGGCAGCTGCGAGCGGCCTTTAACGCCACCAAACGCCGTGCCGCGCCAGACGCGACCGGTGACCAGCTGGAACGGACGGGTGGAGATTTCCTGACCTGCACCGGCAACACCGATGATGACCGACTCACCCCAACCCTTGTGGCAGCACTCAAGGGCTGAACGCATGACATTGACATTGCCGATGCACTCGAACGACCAGTCAACGCCACCGTCGGTCAGCTCGACAATGACTTCCTGGATCGGTTTGTCATAGCTTTTCGGGTTGATGCAATCGGTTGCGCCCAGTTTCTTGGCAAGATCGAATTTCTTTTCGTTGAGATCGATGGCAACGATGCGACCGGCACCGGCCATCTGTGCGCCGATGATGGCCGAAAGACCGATACCGCCAAGGCCAAAGACGGCCACAGAGTCACCCTTTTGCACCTTGGCCGCGTTAACCGTGGCCCCCATGCCTGTGGTGACCCCGCAACCAAGCAGGCAAACTTCTTCAAGCGGGGCAGATTTGTTGATCTTCGCAAGCGAGATTTCCGGAAGCACCGTGTATTCCGAGAAGGTCGAGCACCCCATGTAGTGATAGATCGGCTTGCCATTCTGCGAGAAACGCGTGGTGCCGTCCGGCATCAGGCCCTTGCCCTGGGTTTCGCGGATTTTCTGGCACAGGTTGGTTTTGCCCGATTTGCAGAATTTGCACTCGCCGCATTCCGGGGTGTAAAGCGGGATCACGTGATCGCCAACCGAAACGCTGGTGACACCCTCGCCGATCGACTCAACAATGCCGCCGCCCTCATGGCCAAGGATCGCCGGGAAGATGCCCTCGGGATCGTCGCCCGACAGGGTGAAGGCATCGGTGTGGCAAACGCCGGTCGCAACGATCTTGACGCGCACTTCGCCAGCTTTCGGCGGGGCGACCTGAACTTCTTCGATCGACAGCGGTTTGCCTGCTTCCCAGGCGATGGCGGCTTTACAGGTAATGGTCTCGGCGCTCATGACGCTACTCCGATGGTTTGATGTGGATGCCAACAGTCTATTTATTTCCCTTGATGTGATAATCCGCTATTTTGGTAATTCACTTTTACGTATGTGTAATAATCAAGGCGGGGTCGGGTCATGAATGCCTGGGACGGGATCAGCGAATTCATCGCCGTGGCCGAACGGCAAAACTTTACCCATGCCGCCAGGCAACTTGGCATTTCCGTCGCCCAGGTCAGCCGACAGGTCACAGCGCTTGAAGAAAAGCTCGGCACGCAATTGTTTTACCGCACCACGCGCAAGGTCAGTGTGACCGAGGCCGGGCAGATTTACTATCAGCATTGCCGACAATTGCTGGACGGTTTGGATGAAGCAGAGCGCGCGATTGGCAACCTGACGGAAGTTCCGCGCGGCAAACTGAAACTCACCGCGCCGACGACTTACGGCGAAACCGTGATTGCGCCGCTGGTCAATGATTTCGTCACCCGCTACCCCGATCTGGAAGTGCAATGCCGCTTTACCAACCAGAAGCTCGATCTGGTGCTGGAAGGCTACGACATGGCGATCCGTCTGGGCCGGTTGGAAGGCACCACGGGCAGTCTGATGACCCAGCAACTATCAACGCGCCGCCTGTATGCCTGTGCTGCGCCCAGCTACATCGCCAAGCGCGGGGAGCCCTATTCACTTTCGGAATTGCACCACCATAATTGTCTGGTTGGCACACTCGATTACTGGCGGTTTGAAGAGGATGGTCGCGAACGCACCGTGCGCATTCATGGCTCCATCCATGCCAATAGCGGCCAGGCGCTTCTCGATGCAGCACGCAAGGGCATCGGCATCGTGCAATTGCCCGACTATTACGTCGATCCGTGGATTGCCAGCGGCGACCTCGTCCCGGTGCTCACCAAATACCAGCCATCCGATGAAGGCATCTGGGCAATCTACCCGACGAACCGGCATCTGAGTCCGAAGATCCGGATGCTGGTGGAGCATTTGGGAAGGTATCTGGGATCCGCATCCTGATGATCTGTCACAACTGGGGTTCTCCAGCGTCAAACCGTGCAAAGCATTTCGGTTTGAAGGAGAAAACGGATGTCACAATGCACAGGGTCGAACGGCGATCTTTGGGAAGTTTATGAGGCAAAGGACGGCTGGCGTTGGCGGCGTACGGCCAAGAATGGCGAGATTGTTGGTGCGTCGACGCAAGGCTATTCGAAGAAGTCTGATTGCATCGCCAATGCCAAACGTCCGGCGTGTGATTGTGATCTGAGCTAGGTCGAGGTCATCCGGCGCAAACAAAAAGCCCCGCAGTCTTGTGCCAGCGGGGCTTTGATGTTCTGGGATGCGTTTGCGCTATTGCGCTATTGCGCCGTCCAGCCGCCGTCGACGGAAAGATGCGTGCCGGTCATTTGCGAGGCTGCGTCCGAGCACAGGAACAGGGCGGTCTGGCCTATCTGTTCGGGGCTGACGAACTGTTTGGACGGGTGTTTGTCCGAGACAAGTCGGGTTGCGGATTCTTCGACCGAGATGTTGTTTTCCTTGGCACGTGCCTCGATCTGGCGTTCGACCAGTTCGGTGCGCACCCAGCCCGGGCAGATCGCATTTGCCGTGATGCCGGTTTCGGCGGTTTCAAGCGCGGTGACTTTGGTCAATCCGATCACGCCATGCTTAGCCGCGACATAGGCGGCCTTCTGGACCGATGCGACAAGGCCGTGGGCAGACGCCGTGTTGATGATGCGACCCCAGTTCTTCTTGCGCATATAGGGCACGGCAAGGCGGGTGGTGTGGAAGACCGATGACAGGTTGATCGCAATCACTGCGTCCCACTTTTCTGGCGGGAAGTCTTCGACATTGGCGGTGTATTGGATGCCGGCATTGTTGATCAGGATGTCGACGCCGCCAAACTTGGCCTCTGCGTCTTTCATCATCGCTTCGATCTGATCGGGTTTGGACAGGTCGGCACCGTTATAGTGGGCGGTTACGCCATGTTCGGTTTCAAGAGCTTTGCGGGTCGCCTCGATTTCATCGGCGTCGCCAAAGCCATTGAGCATCACATCCGCACCAGCGCCCGCAAGGGCCTTGGCCATGGCAAGGCCGATCCCGCTGGTCGAGCCGGTGACGAGTGCGCGTTTACCTGTCAGCATTTTGTCTTCTCCCTGTGAAATGGGCTTTCTGCCCTTTGATTTAGGAAGATCATGCCGCAGTGCAATGTAAGTGGCAAGAAATGCTGTGGTCGGGCGGTTGGCTTTTTAGGTGCCGATACCGTATTTGCGCAGCTTGTTGGCGATTGAGGTATGCGAAACGCCAAGCCGTTTGGCAAGTTTGCGCGAGCTTGGATAATCCGGGTAGAGGCGGGCCAGCATTTCCCGTTCAAGCAATTCCATGCCGCTATTGAAATCACTTTGTGCCAAGGCGTTGGCGATCAGATCGGCCTGTTCGCTCTCGCCCGAAGGAGAAGCCTCGCCGCTATCCGGCGCGCCATGAGCCTGTTGGGTGTCTCGTTCGGGTGTCATGGCCGTGCCGGTGGCGGCATCGGCAAGGTCACGTGCGCCAAGGACATTGCCATCAAGGAGTGCGACGGCGCGAAACAGGGTGTTTTCAAGTTCGCGCACATTGCCCGGCCAGTCGTGACGGCAAAGCCAGTCAAGCCCATCGCGGGCGAGGCGCGGTGGTGTTCGTTCGGTCTGCTGGGCGGTGCGGTCGATAAAAACGGCAGCCAGATCGGCAATGTCTTCGACCCGGTCGCGCAAGGGCGGCAGGGTGATGCCAAGAACATTGAGGCGGAAATAAAGGTCTTCGCGAAACGTGCCGTCATGGGACATCGCCTCGAGGTCGCGGTTGGTTGCGCTGATAACCCGGACATCGACGGTGATTTCGTCCGTCCCGCCGACGCGCCGGAACCGTCCATCCTGCAGCACGCGCAAAAGCTTTGCCTGCAAATAGGGGGTCAGTTCGCCGATTTCATCAAGAAACAAGGTGCCGCCATCGGCCAGTTCCAGAAGCCCCGGCTTGCCGCCGCGCCGCGCACTGGTAAAGGCACCCGCGGCATAACCAAACAGTTCGCTTTCGGCCAGGCCTTCGGGCATCGCCGCACAGTTAAGGGCCAGAAACGGCTGATCAGCACGCGAACTTGCGCGGTGGCAGGCACGGGCAAACAGTTCCTTGCCGGTACCGGTTTCGCCAAGGATCAGGATCGGGGCATCGATGGCCGCAAGCCGTTCTGCCTGTGATTTAACGCGCAGCATGGCCCTGCTGGTGCCGATAATGTCGTCAAAGCCAGTGTGGCTGCGATCCTGAAGGGCGGTTATCACGCGGCCCAGTCGTGCCGGACGGTGAAAGACCATCACCCCGCCCCAGGGCGTGTCATCACTGGCGTCCGACCCATCATCAACATGACCGATCGGTTCGACCTGCAAAAGATAGGTCTGACCACCCAAAACCACTTCGCGTTCCGGCAGGCGAAAACCACCTTGGCGTAAATCTTCAATAGATGGTTCGCCAAGTATGCTCGATATATCCTGATCACGCAGGGGTTTTTCAGGAGTGGCTGAAATTGCCTGTGCCGCCGGGTTGGCCTGTGCAATCAGGCCGTTGGCATCCACCGCGATTACCGGATCGCCAAGGGCGGCAAGCGTTGCATGCAGCTGTGCGCGACGGCGTTCGGTTGGCAGACGGTCGATTTCGGTGATGTCGAAAATGCCGGGGATTTTCTTCAATGCGCTTGCCAGTGCCGGAAAGCGTTCCGGGCGGATGGCCGGGATGTCGGCATAGATATGATGGGTGGTGACTTCAAACGTGCGGATGTCCAGGCCCTGATCGGTCAGGACATTGATGACGTCGCGCGTAATGCCGAGCCTGTTTTCACCGCGAATTTCGAACCGCATATCCGTACCGATAAGTTTACATTGTATCGCTAAATGTACAGTCTTAAGCGACTGAAATCCAGCGTCTTTGCGCATTTCGGTGATGATGAACGTCGGTGTGTAAACTAATTTTTACACACAAAAGAGCGACCTTTTCCGTAAGTCTTTGAAAACAAGCGGTTTTTAAATCTGGCATGGTGATTGCGATTGTCAGGGCAGAATAAACGCATTTCAAGGAGCCTTCCGATGTCTGCCAATGACAAACACAACAGCGCCAAAACCGGTTTTGCTACCCGTGCGATCCATCACGGTTACGATCCGCAAAGCCACAATGGTGCGCTGAACCAGCCGGTTTACATGTCTTCGACCTTTGCGTTCGAAACAGCCGAGCAGGGCGGGCGGTTCTTTGCTGGCGACGAGCAGGGCTTTATCTATTCCCGTATTGCCAATCCGACGCTTGATCTTCTCGAAAAGCGGCTTGCGGTGCTTGAGGGCGGTGAAGCCGCCGTTGCGACCGCATCGGGCATGGGCGCGATCACATCTGTTTTCTGGACCTTTATCGCGCCGGGCGACGAGATCATTGTCGATCGCACGCTTTATGGCTGCACGTTTGCCTATTTCCGCCACGGTTTGGAAAAATTCGGCATCAAACATACCCATGTCGATCTGACCGATCCGGCAGAGCTGGAAAAGGCGATCTCGGACAAAACCAAGATTGTCTATTTCGAAACACCGGCCAACCCGAACATGCGTCTGGTCGATATCGAAGCGGTTTCGGACATCGCGCACAAGCATGGTGCCAAGGTCGTTGTCGACAACACCTATTGCACGCCGTATCTGCAGCGTCCGATTGAACTCGGTGCCGATATCGTTGTGCATTCCGCGACCAAATATCTGGGTGGCCATGGCGATCTGATGGCTGGCGCGGTGATCGGAACACTTGAAGACATGACGCAGGTGCGTCTGGTCGGGCTCAAGGACATGACCGGTGCGGTTCTGTCCGCACAGGATGCCAACCTTGTGATGCGTGGCCTTAAAACGCTTGAGCTTCGCATGGAGCGCCATTGCGACAATGCCGAAAAAATCGCCGATTTTCTGGCCAAACACCCGAAGGTCGAGAAGGTCTTCTACCCGGGGCTTGAAAGCGACCCGCATCATAAACTGGCGAAAAAACAGATGGACCGGTTTGGCGGCATGATCGCGTTTGAGCTTAAAGGCGGGATCGAGGAAGGCCGTAAACTGATGAACGGCCTTAACATGATCACCCGTGCGGTCAGTCTGGGCGATGCCGAAACCCTGATCCAGCATCCGGCATCGATGACCCATTCGACCTACACTGCCGAAGAACGCGCCGAATATCAGATCACCGATGGTCTGATCCGCCTGTCGGCCGGGCTTGAAAGCATCGATGATATTCTGGCCGATCTGTCAAACGCGCTGGATGGCGATCAGATGGCGATTGCCGCCGAGTAACGGCAAATCAACTGCGGGTCGGGATGGCCGAGTGCCATCCCGACCTGCTGTTCTCACCCGCCACTAGTCAAACAGACTGTATTGAGCCATTGCTTTGCGCGATCGGTCTGACAGGTGTTTATTGTCGATCCGCATGACTTTCAGATCGTGTAAATCAATTTGCGAGAATGACGGTGCGGTATCGCGATGGGTTTTCAAAAGATCCAGCATCATGCCGTTTGAAAAGGCGCGCTTAAGTCCGGTTTCGATGATGTCGCGCAGTTCCGAATTTTTGGGGCTGACAAAGAAATAGATCGGTTGCGGGTAATAAAGTGCTGTTTTATGGCCGATTTCGATGCTGGGTGCTTCCCACTTCATCCAGTTCCATTCGCCGACAATCTGCCAATAGGCACGCGGATAAAGATCAAATCGCCTTGCATCGAGCATACGATGAAGCGTTCGATATCGTCCGCTAACGACGTCAAAGCCGTTATCAGTCAAAATCTCGTTGTCTGGCCATCCAAGTCCCTGACCCATGGAAAGTTTCCTGAGGTCCTCAATCGTCTCAATCTGACTGAACGGTTCTTTGAGATCTTTATGCAGCATGAAAAGCCGCAAGCCGGTGGTGCCAAGATAGATCGGGATATAGACGGCAAGCAGCCTTTCTTCGCGCTCTGCATTGGTGCCAAAGAAAACCGTGTCAAACTGGTCGGCAGCTTCGAGCATGGGAATGCGCCGGTCTTCGGTCGGGTAATCCATGCATACCGGCACAAGGGTGGCGTTGTGCCCGCTCAGTCTCAGGGCCAGCCGCAACAAATCGATGTGATATTCCCGGTGTGCTTCCCAGGTGATCTCGCCGCGGCAAAATTCCGATGGCGTATCCATGGGGATGCGCACGACGCGTGGATCATTGGTGGATGCCGACTGCGCATGGGCGGGGATGTTACCAAACAGGTGCGCAGTGAAGATCATCAGGCAAAGAAATTGTCGGGCAACATCTTTGATGGCTGTGAACCGGTTGATCACAGAGGATAATACGCCTCGAATTGCTCCGATCCGGACTGTCATCGGAACAGAATAACTTCGGTCAGGGAAAGAGATCTTAACGAGAGAAAGTTTGGCAATTTCGACGTCACCGGAAGCGAACTTTAGGAGAGGCAGTATCTATATATCAGTATAAGATATTTCTGTGCAAAGAGTTTGAGCCGGGGTTGCACCCAGACCGCAATCTTCCACCCGGCGCCGGTCGAATTTGGTGGTCTTAGGGGTTTGATCGACTCGCACGGGAATAGGGGCGTGGCAGTGATTTTCCGGACTTTTTTCTGGAACGGAAATTCGAGAGTTTCCCTGTGATCGTCGCAGCTGATTCCAACATTTCAGTGAAATTGCCGAATCTTGTGTGAATTGCCGGACCGCCATCTTGATTTCCGCGACGTGCCCCTAAAAATCGGCATTGTGGTGCCGAATTATTGAGACGCCAGACGACATAGCATGAAACCCGCAATATCGGATAAAAAAGAAAGCAATCAGGAAATGTCAGTACAGGAAAGCGCACCGGAAATCGGTGAAATCATCGAAGCAAGCAGCACGGCCGATATCAATGCCAAGGACCTTGAGATGCTGGGTCTGCTTGAAAAGAAAGTGCGCTGGCTGTCAAGCTGGACAATCCATAATGCCAACCATCTGCGCCCCAAGCGCGATGGCATCAAGGTTGGCGGCCATCAGGCCAGCTGTGCGTCGATGACGACCCTTATGACAGCACTTTATTTCAATGTTCTGCGCCCGCAGGACCGGGTTGCGGTCAAGCCGCATGCAAGCCCGGTATTTCATGCGATCAACTATCTGTTTGGCCGTCAGACCAAGGAAAAGCTCGAAGCATTCCGCTCGTTCGGTGGTGCGCAATCCTATCCGTCACGGACCAAGGATGGTGATCAGGTCGATTTCTCGACAGGCTCTGTCGGCCTTGGTGCGGCGGTAACGAACTTTGCAGCCCTGACGCAGGATTACCTGCGCTACAAGGACATGCTGCCCAAGGATGAAACGCCAGGTCGCATGGTTGCCCTTGTGGGTGATGCCGAACTTGATGAAGGCAACATCTATGAGGCGTTGCTTGATACCTGGAAGCATGACATTCGCAATGTCTGGTGGGTGATCGACTATAACCGCCAAAGCCTTGATGGCATGATTGATGCCCATTTGTTCCGCGTGATTGGTCGGTTCTTCCGCGCGGTTGGCTGGAACGTGATTACCATCAAATATGGCCGCAAGCTGCATGATGCCTTTGCCAAGCCGGGCGGGAAATCGCTTAAGAAGTGGCTGAATGACGTTCCCAACGACATCTATTCGGCGCTGACCTTCCAGGGTGGGGCGGCATGGCGCAAACAGATTACATCGGACATGGAAGGCGACAATGCGCTGGCAAGCCTTCTGGGCGACTATGACGATGATCAGCTTCATGACCTGATGACCAATCTGGGCGGCCACTGCATGGAAGCGGTTCTAAGCGCCTTTGACGCGGTTCCCAATGACAAGCCGACCGTCTTTATTGCTTATACCGTCAAGGGCTATGGCACGCCGCTTCAGGGGCACAAGGACAACCATGCGGGCCTGATGAACGTGCCGCAAATGGATGCCTTCAAGCTGCAAAACAAGATCGCCGACGGGCAGGAATGGGATGTCGCAGCCGGCCTTGATATCAGTGCCGATGCCCTTCGCGACTACATCGCCAGGGCACCGTTTAACGATGATGCCCCGCGCAACAAGTCGGCCAAGCACATAACCATCCCCGAAATGCCCTATGCACGTGCCGAAACGTCCAGCACGCAGGAAGTCTTTGGCAAGATATTGAATGAACTGGCCAAGATGAAAAACAGCGACCTGTCGGACCGGATCGTGACCACCTCGCCCGATGTGACGGTCTCGACCAATCTTGGCGGGTTTGTAAACCAGCGCGGTCTGTTTGGCCGCGAAGAACTGGCCGATGAGTTCAAGGAACGCAAGGTCCCCTCGGCCCAGAAATGGATCAGATCACCAAGCGGACAGCATGTTGAGCTCGGCATTGCCGAAAACAACCTGTTCCTCAACCTGGCCGCACTCGGTCTGTCGCACAACCTGTTTGGTGAACGCCTGTTCCCGATTGGAACGCTTTATGATCCGTTCATTGCGCGTGGCCTCGATGCGCTGAATTACGCCTGCTATCAGGATGCGCGTTTCATGGTGGTGGCAACACCAAGCGGCATCACGCTGGCCCCCGAAGGTGGGGCGCACCAGTCGATATCAACGCCAATGATCGGGATGGGGCAGCCGGGCCTGACCAGTTTCGAGCCAAGCTTTGGTGATGAATTGGCCGCGATCATGGGCTGGTCGTTTGAACATATGCAAGACCCGGATGGTGGATCGATCTACCTGCGTTTGTCGACCAAACCGCTGTCACAGCCGGAACGTGACCTGTCAGAATCAGAAAAAACCGAAATTATTTCGGGTGGCTATTGGTTGCGTCAGCCGGGCGACGATTGCAAAATGGCGATTGCCTATTGCGGTGCCATGGCGCCCGAAGCAATCGCGGCCTGGGAAAAGCTGTCTGAAGATCATCCGGGCCTTGGTCTGCTTGCCGTGACGTCGACCGATCGCCTGTATAACGAATGGCAGGATCTTGAGCGCGCCCGCCTTGAAGGCAAGGCTGATGGCAAGATGGCCCATGTCGAAAACTTGCTCAAACCGCTGGCATCGGATGCCCGCCTTGTCACGGTGATCGACGGTCATCCGGCCGCCCTTGCATGGCTGGGTGGTGTACGCGGTCACGCGGTTGCGCCGCTGGGTGTGAATGCCTTTGGCCAGTGCGGGGACAGCATCGCGCTTTATGATCACTATCAGATCGGCACGGATGCGATCCTGCGTGCGGCGAAACGCTGGGACTGATAGGGCATGCTTGAGGTTCGAAAGGGAGGGTGCTTTGCCCTCCCTTTTTTCATGTCTGGGTCGACCACTTGGAGTGGTCCGGCAGTTGACGCAATGTCGGATTGTAAGTACGAGAACTGTTCGCAATTTATAAAAATTAAAATCGGTTCAGTGTGTGTAACCCCGAGCCGGGCAGTGAAACGTTCTTATGAAAAACAGAAGTCTTAAAGGGCTTTATCCGGCGATGCCGTTTGGCACACCGATTGAGGCCACGCGCGCCGGCGGCGGGGCCCTGATTGGACTGGGGCTGGCGGGTTTTTTGCTGTCACTACCCGAGTTGCAAGGCGCAGGTCTTTATCTGATTGCGCCATTCGGTGCGACATCCGTCTTGTTGTTCGCAGTACCCAACAGTCCGCTTGCGCAACCATGGTCCGCGATTGTTGGCAATAGTGTTGCCGCACTTGCCGGGGTGGCTGTGTGCCTGATGGTTGATGATCCTGTGCTTCGCGTTGCGTTGGCGGTTGGACTGGGTATTTCTGCGATGATTGTCGCACGGGCGGTTCATCCGCCTGGTGGTGCGGTTGCGATGGTCGCCGCCCTGAACCCGGATATGGTCGCCGATCTCGGCTTTCGCTTCGCCGTGACGCCGGTTGCTGTTGTGACAGCCATTCTGGTTCTGGTTGCAATTGCCTATGCCCGCTTGACCGGGCGCACATATCCATTCCGCCATTTCGATGACAAAGGTTTGCATCGGACAGCAGATCGTGCACCAATCGAACGGCTTGGCCTTGATGAGGATGAGCTAAACGCGATCCTTCAGCAATATAGCCAGTCGCTTAACCTTGGTATTGAAGACCTGGCGCGGTTGATTGGCGCGGCCGAATTACAGGCGGCATCCCACCGTGCCGGGCCAATGACCGCACGCGATATCATGTCGCGCGATCTTGTGACTGTTGAGGCGGAAACACCCCTTGGCGAGGTGGCCGACCTTTTTCGCAAGCATGGCTTTACCTCCCTGCCAGTGATTGGCGCGGACGGCCAGTTCATTGGTGTGATCTTTCAAATTCATCTGATCCGCCGCGCACGAGAGGATGCATTGCGTCTGGATCGTGGGTTGTTATCGGCGATGTCGCGTCTGGTTGATCGCAAGCGTGAAGCGCCTGTCCGGGCGATGGAAATCATGTCTGTCACGGAACCACGTGCCACGCCTGATACACCAATTGCGGCGTTGCTACCGCTGATGGCGGATGGCGCATGTGATGCCGTTCCTGTTCTTGATTATGGAAAAATCATTGGCATTGTGACCCGAACTGATTTGATCGCCGCCATGGCCCATGCAAGCATTACTGCCGATTGAGTTGCCCACAAAACTGGAAAAGCCCGATGACTGAGACTGTTACACTGACAATCGAAGAGGCTGAAAAGCTAAGCCTTGCCGTGCTGGAGGACAATGGCTTTGGCGAAGAACATGCAGGTGCCATCATGCGCAGCGTGGTTGCCGCCCAGATTGATGAGTGCCATTCGCATGGACTTTATCGTCTGATGGGTTGTGTGCAGACCGCGCGGAATGGCGGGCTTGATACCCATGTTCTGCCGGAAATTATCGATCAGGCGCCGGCCATTACGCGGGTCAATGCGCACAAGGGATGCTCGCTTCTGGGTTTTGAAATGGGCTTGCCGCAGCTTGTTGAAAAGGCGCGACACTGTGGGATTTCGGTTCTGGCGATCAATAACTGTTTCCATTTTTCAGCGTTGTGGCCGGAAGTCGAGCAGATTTCTGCCCACGGTCTGGTCGGGATGGCGATGACACCGACCCATGCCTTTGTCGCGCCAGCAGGCGGAGCCAAGCCGCTCCTGGGCACCAACCCGATTGCCTTTTCATGGCCGCGTCCGGGCAAAACGCCCTACACGTTTGATTTTGCCACCAGCATGATCGCGCGCGGCGAAATCGAACTGCACCGTCGCGCGGGCAGGCCGATTCCCGAAGGCTGGGCGATTGATAAAAACGGTGATCCCACCACCGATCCGACCAAGGCGCTCGAAGGGGCGATGCTGACATTTGGCGGGCACAAGGGATCAGCACTTTCGACCATGATCGGTTTGATGGCGGGGCCGTTGATCGGTGATGTGCTGGGACATGAAACCCATGCTGCATCCGAAGATGCGCCGGGTAAGCCGCATCATGGGGAAATCATCATCGCCTTTTGTCCGGAAACATTCCTTGGTGCTGATGCGCAAAAGCATCTTGATCACGCCGAAGACTTTTTCGAGGAGATCGTCAAACAGGGCGCGCGCCTGCCATCACAACGCCGGTTTGAAGCCCGCGAACGCAGTCATGAAAACGGGGTGACGATCCCCAAGACCCTGCATGACGAGCTGTTGGCCTTGACGGAGCAACAATAATACAGGGCGTTATGCTTGGATCAGATTTTATGACCCAATCTTTTTTCAAGGGGTACGCCGTGATGGGCTTGCAATGTCCCCAATTGTCGTACAACTCACGCAGCATGCATCCAAAAGCGTGATTTGATGCAACGTGAGCTGGAAGGGCGTTGGTCATGGAATATCTGATGTTGCTCGGCGGTT
This sequence comes from Thalassospira sp. A40-3, assembly GCF_015871485.1. Taxonomy (NCBI): domain Bacteria; kingdom Pseudomonadati; phylum Pseudomonadota; class Alphaproteobacteria; order Rhodospirillales; family Thalassospiraceae; genus Thalassospira; species Thalassospira sp. A40-3. Next base: position 3,774,521 of record NZ_CP065428.1, on the reverse strand, counting down.
TGGCCGGGCTTTTCTTTGGGGGGGAATCTCTGGTGCGCGGTAGCGTCGGGATCGCCCGCAAACTTTCCATGTCATCGCTTCTGATCGGTTTGACCGTGGTCGGTTTCGGGACATCGACGCCGGAACTTCTTGTCTCCATGGATGCGGCATTGCGTGGTGTGCCGGATATCGCGCTTGGCAACGTCATCGGGTCCAACATTGCCAATATCTTGTTGATCGTTGGTGTTTCTGCCGTGGTGTGGCCAATTGCCGTATCTGGCGGCACGCTTGGTCGCGATACCGCTGTGATGCTTGCTGCTGCTGTCGTGCTGGTGCCTTTCTTTGCGCTTGGTGACCTTGGCCGTGTGGCTGGTGGGCTTATGTTTGCGGCATTGATTGGTTATCTGGTGTTTGCCTATCGCCAGTCGCGTTCGGAACCCGCGTCATCGACGGATCTGCCCGAAGCGGTTTCAAATGTTTGGCTGTCAATTGTCTGGGTTGTCGCGGGGCTGGCCATGCTGATGGTTGGCGCCCATTACCTTGTCGAAGGGGCGGTGACCATCGCGCGCACCTTTGGTGTGTCCGAAGCCTTTATCGGGCTTACGATTGTTGCGGTTGGTACGTCCCTGCCAGAGCTCGCAACATCGCTGATTGCTGCATTGAAGAAGCAATCCGAAATCGCGATTGGTAATATTATCGGGTCAAACATTTTCAACATCCTGGGGATTCTTGGCCTGACGGCGGTCGTATCGCCGATTCCGGTAGCAGACCGGTTCCTGATGTTCGATCTTCCGGTGATGATTGCAGTTTCGATTGGCCTGACGCTGATGCTTCGCCGTCCACAGATTGGCCGGATACCCGGCATCATCATGCTGGTGCTGTATGCCGGTTACGTCTGGGCGGCCCAGTAAGGGCAGTCAGCGTAGGGCAGGCTTCTTTTCTGGGGGTCCTAGAAAAACGCCTGCTTTATGCCGTCAATAATGAACTGAACCGCAAGGGCCGCCAGGATCATGCCAAGCAGGCGTGATACCACGGTGGCGACGGTCGGGCTGAGGCGTTTGGCAACCACGTTTGCCAGCAGGAAAAAGACAAAGGCGATCACCATCACCACGGCGACCACGCCAATGACGCTGGCCTGCATGGCGATATTGTCTTCGAACTTGCCCATCAGAAGCATCACGGACGCGATGGCACCGGGGCCGGACAGGAACGGGATCGACATCGGGAAGATCGAGACATCATCGGCCTCGTCATCCGGGATGGTCGGCCCGTCCGCCGTTTTGGTAGCAGCGGGCTTGGACTTGGCTTTTGTAGTCTTTCCGGCCTTGTCGGTGTCGTGATCTTCTTCGAGTTCCTGATGGACCTGTTCGGCGCGCTGGTTACGTTTCTGGCTGCGCTTTTCAAACAGCATTTCAAGCGCGATCAAAAACAGCAACGTGCCCCCGGCAATCCGGAAAGCCGGCATGTGAATGCCAAACACGCCCAGCAATCCTTCGCCAATCAGGGCAAAGGCCGCCAGGATAAAGAAGCTGGTCAAGCAGGCACGGATCGCCATGCGCCGGCGGTGGGCGGCACTGGTGCCTTGCGTCAGGACGATGAAGACCGGCACCAGACCCAACGGGTCAATAATCACAAACAGCGTGACAAAGACCGGGATCAATTCGTTGAGCATATCAAGGCTTGGCATCGGTTCTTCCTGCTTTCGGCGATTGCACGATGGATGCGTATATTGCGCCCATCTTCGCAGGTAAATGGTTAAATGGGCAGTTCTTTTGGGTGGGTTAGCAATGCAGGGCCTTATCGCCGTTTGCCGCGATTGCGCCCGTAACGCCCGGCACTTTCCGGCCAGTCGACATAATCAACCGGTTTCTTGCGCACCCATTTGACGAATTTGATGATATCGGGATGGGCAAGCAGCTTGTCGGGGCTGTTATAGTCGCGTGCAAGGGTGGCTTCATCAAACAGGCGATGGATCATGCGATGGCAAACGCGATGCAGCCATTCGGTTTCAGTCCCGCCCTGTGATTTCGGGTGCCAGTGATGCCGATCAACACTGGGGCCTGCGACCATCACACGTCCGCAGATCGTGCACTTTCCAAGATCAGAACGATCAGAATTACCCGGTATTGCCATGGTCGATTATTGCGGCGGCATCCGCCGGTTTTCAAAGAATTTCTGCCATGTGCCGGGTTTGAGTGCGCGGAGCGCCTTGATCCGCGCCCCAACCGATGGATGGGTGTCAAGCAGGCTTGGCGGCTGGGTGCTGCGATAAGGCACAAGACCCAGACGTTTGCGGTTGATCTGATCGATATGCAGAAGGGCATCAATCATGTCCTCCGGGCCATTGAGCAAATCACTTGCCCCATGATCGGCGGCAAATTCGCGGTCGCGAATGACCGCGCGCTGGAACAGGAAGCTGATGGTCGGCACCGCACCAAACAGGATAATCATCCAGGCTGGGGGATTGAAATTGCCAAAGATAAAGATCGCAAGACCAAACAGCGCGATGGTCCATGTTGCGCGATAAAGCACATCGGTAATCAGCAAGATACGCGTATCGCCATGCCAGGCATGCGCCACTTCATGGGCCAAAATCGCGCGCATCTGGCGCGGGGAAAGGCCATGAACCGCATCGCTTGAAATCGCAATCGTGGTATTGTCGTCCGTTCCGGTCGTGATGGCATTGACCCCCTTGCCGGGCAGCAGGAACAATTTTGGTTTGTGACCAAGTTCCGCGCGTTCGGAAAGCAGGCGGCTCATTTCATGGATGGCGGGATAATCTTTCCCCGACAGCGGACTGGCGCGCAGCATCTTCATCAGGATTTCTGGTGAGATCATCGGTGAAAGTACCAGCATCAGGGCAACCGCAATACCGGCCGAAATCATCATCGATATCCCGCCCAGCATCCATGCACAGGCGGCAAGCACACCGATCATGCACGCCATCAGCCCGCCCGCGTGGGAGACTCCACCGGGCTGAATGGCGAGAAAGCGTTGAATGAAGTCGGGAAGCTGCGGCGTATTGTCAGCCATTCGCGTTTTGCCTGTCAGGGTTCGGGTTGGGGGCCTTATCCAAAGATAGGGATGATCACTGCAGATACGCAAATGCAACCTTTGGCACGGTCGGATAAATTTATGTCAAACAATCGGTTGTTTGCATTGATCCAGCACAGGTTTTTGCCAGCAAGACGTGGTTGGGTTTAGGGGCCGGAATTTGGGAAGAATTGCGCGATGTGATGACGCGGTAAGGCAATGAAATAAAGGGCTTTGCGGCGAAATCTTAACACATCCTTATATATTCGACTAGAATAGTGGGAGTATGCCATTGGCTAGGATACCCGTTGTGGCTTTGTCGCGCGGGTGGTTCGTCATGCGCAATTGCCAAATGGTCAACGGCAACAGATATAAGAGATCTGCCCTTGTTTCATGGGCGGTGGTAGTGGAAGGACTTGATGGGCCTGTTGGATAGAATCCGACCCACCCGCAAATCGGATGCGGGACGCGAAGGGGATCGTACCCCGCTGGAACGGTTGTTCTGGCGGTCGATTGCGCTTGTCGGCGGATTCTCGATGGTGATCAACCTGCTGAACATGGTGATTCCGATATATTCCATGCAGGTGTTTGACCGCGTTCTTTCCAGCCGGTCGGTGGATACGCTGGCCCTCCTTACCCTTGGTATCGGTCTTGTTCTGGTCTTCATCGCCTCAATGGAACAGCTGCGGTCACGGGTTTTGATCCGGGTCGGGACGGCACTTGATCTGCGTCTGGGCGGGGAGCTGTTTGCCCATGTCGTGCAGCAATCGGCACGCGGCAGCCAGATGCGCCAGCGACCTTTGCGCGATCTATATGGATTGCGCGGGTTCCTGACCGGCAGTGGCCCGTTTGCCCTGATCGATTTTATGTGGGCGCCGGTCTATATCGGGGTTGTGTTCATCTTCGACACCCGTCTTGGCATGGTGGCATGTGGCGGGGCATTGTTGTTGATCGTGATTGCGATTGCCAACGAAGCTGCCGCCAAGATTTCCGTCGACCGATCCGAAGAAAGCCAGAACCGCGGTATTGCGCAGGAAGAAACCTATGTCCGCAATGCCGAGGCGATGGAAGCCATGGGCATGACCCAGTCCGCCCGCCAACGCTGGCAGGCGGACCAATCAGATTCGCTTTATTGGGAAGGTCAGGCCAGCAGGCGGGTTGGCACATCGACCACGTTATCGCATTTTGTCCGTCTTGCCATGCAGGTCTGCTTTATCGGGGTTGGGGCCTATCTGGTTCTGTCCGAAAGCATCACGATCGGCATCATGGTGGCGTCCATGATCCTTGGCATGCGCGGTCTGGCGCCATTTGATGGCGCAGTGACCGCATGGCGCAGCTGGAATGCGGCACGCAGTTCGTTTGAACGTCTTAATAATATCCTGCTTGAAAAACGTCAGACGGTCCCGGCACCCATGCCGCGCGGGCGGGGTATGTCGGTCAGTGTCGATCGTCTTGTCTTTGCGCCGCCCAACAGCCGCAATGTGCTTTTCAAGGGATTCTCGTTCAAGGCCGGGCCGGGGCAGATCATTGCAATCGCAGGGTTTAACGGCGTTGGCAAGACCGCGCTTTTGAAGCTGATCATGGGTATCTGGTTGCCGGGGTCTGGCTCGGTGAAGCTTGACGACGTTGAAGCTTCGCGTGCAGATCGTACCGAAATGGGTGCTCAGATCGGGTATCTGGCGCAAAACCCGTTCCTGTTCCCAGGCACAATTGCCGAAAACATTGCTCGTCTTGGCAATGCGGAAATGCGCGACATCATTCAGGCTGCTGAATTGGCTGGTGCGCATCAGTTCATCCTGGATTTGCCCGATGGTTATGACACGCGGGTTGATCGTGGTGGTCGCAATCTTTCGGGCGGGCAGCGGCAATTAATTGCACTGGCCGCCGCCCTGTTTTCGCGTCCGCGTTTGTTGTTGCTCGATGAGCCGACAACCGCCCTTGATGACAACGGCGTTACCCATATCAGCGAACTGATCGATGTTTTGCGCCGCAACGGCATTACGACCTTTATCGTCAGTCATGAACGCGAAATTCTGGCACGCGCCGATGCCATTCTGGCCCTGGCCGACGGCCAAATTCAGGTTGTCCCGGTCAAGGGTGGTGCGAAATCAGCAGTATCAAAACCGGTTCCGGAAAGTGGTCAAATTGCGCGTGGCCTGCCACCAATGTCCCGCCCGGCCGAACCAATGGCCGACGCGTTTCCATCTGATGGGCAAATGCGCATCACCCCCAAACAGATTGCCGTGCCCAACCCTGATGCACCGCGCCCGATTGTTGAGAAAAGCACGGCCCCCAATACCCATCCGGCAGCAGCCATGAGCGCGCCGGAACCTGAAATCGAGATCGTGGAAAAACCAGAGATCGCGGATTTCGGTGCCACCGGTGAAGCTGGTTCTGGTCGTGCGCAGGCCGCAAAGCAGGCGGCAGGTATCGCCAAAACAGAAATGAAACCGCAGCCGACCCCTGGTGGCACGATGATGACCATGCGCCCGGTCAGCAAGGAGCAAGCGGCGACAAGGGACGCAGCCCGCAAGGACCCGCCAGCCCGCGCATCGCGTGAAGCCCGTCCGGCAAGTGCCGCCGACCTTGCGCCCAAGCGCGCCGCGACCAAACCAAAGGCCCAGCCGGAACGCACCGCACAACCGGCCCGCAAGCCTGCGCCACAGCGCAAAATGAGTGAAGCCGAAGCCATCGCCAAGGCCCGCGAAGAAGCTGCGATGCGCATGCGCAAAGTGCGTGAGGACGCCGAACGCGCCGCTGCTGCGCGCGCACCGCGCCGCAAACCGGCCGAGGCAGAAGACCGCCCGATGGATCGCGCACAACCAAGTGCACAAAATACCCGTCGCGGTCGTCCGCAATTGCGTGTGGTTGAAGGATCGGCTGAACGTCGCCAGGGTGGTGCCTGATGTCTGGTGGAGTGCAACTTCCGACCGCGCGTGAGCTTAGTACCGATGTTAAGCCGTTGGTGCGTATCGGCTTTTTGATCCTGTTCTTGGGCTTTGGTTCCGTGCTGCTTTGGGCTGGTACGGCCGAGGTCAATTCGGCTGCCACGGCCAGTGGTGTGGTTGCCCCATTTTCGGGCCGACAAAGCGTTCAGCATCTTGAAGGCGGCATCATTCGCGACATTCTTGTGCGCAATGGTACGCGGGTCCAGGCGGGCGATGTCCTGATTAGGCTTGACGATACACGTTCACGGGCAAGTTATGATCTGCTCAATAACCGTTATCTCAACGCGCTGGCGACCCAGACGCGGCTGATTGCCGAACGGGCACAGGATGATTATTTGTCATTCCCGCCGCCGCTTGAAGATCCGCGCTATTTTTCGATCACCGATGCACAACGCACCCTGTTTGACAGTCGCCGCAGTGCGTTTGCCGGTGAGCTTGCGCTCTATGACGAGCGCATCAAGGAATTGCGTCGCGAGATTGTTGGCACGCGCGAGCAAAAGACCGCTGCCGAACAGCAGGTCGGGATCGTCAAGGAAGAGCTCGCCATGGTCAAACCGATGGTTGATCTTGGCTATGCGCGGCGGACCCGGTTGCTGCAACTCGAAAGCCGGTTGGTTGAAACCCTTGGTAATATCGGGCGGTTTTCCGCAGATATTGCCCGGATCGAACAGCAAATCCAGCAGGTCAAGGCCAGCCAGTCACAACTGATGCGTGACCACCTGCAATCGATCAACACAGAATTGCGCGATATCCAAAGCGAGATTTCCGATCTGAACGAACGCCTGCGCTCGGCCGAGGATATCCTGGTGCGTTCCGACATCAAGGCGCCGCGCAATGGCACGGTGACCAACATGCAGTTCACCACGATCGGCGGGGTCATTCCGCCCGGTGCACAGGTGCTTGAAATCGTGCCGGCGGATGATCGGCTTGTGATCGAGGCCCGCGTTTCCCCGAACGATATTGACGTCGTTTCGGCCGGGCTTCCGGTCAATATCCGGGTGACATCGTTCAGTCAGCGCTGGTTTGCGCCGGTCAAGGGCACTGTAACCGATGTCTCGCCGGACCGGCTGACAGACTCCGAAGGCCGATCCTATTTCCAGGCCATGGTCGAGATCGATGCCGAGAGCCTGGCAGAGCATGAAGGCATGATTTTGTCGCCCGGCATGCCCGCCCAGTTGGAGATCGTAACGGGTGCCAGAACGATTCTTGCTTACCTGTTTTCACCGATCACCACCAGCTTTGATCGCGCATTCCGCGAACAATGATTTGGTAAATAACGTATAGGTCATGATGGCAGAATCTATACAACCTGACAGATTCTGACAGACCGGGCTTTTTCCTTCCAAAACGCCGGAAAATATGAGAAAAAACGCATCAACCATCCCCGGGCGAGTCATTTTCTATTGATGATTCGCATAAATCTAATTTATACTACGGTATAAGTCGATTCTGTGGCCGATTGTTCGCCGCAGTACTGGTAAAAATAATTCCCATGTAGGGAGTATGTGTTTTGGTCTCGCCCGCCAACCAAGACGACGGTGTTGGAATTACCGACACCGATATTGATCAGGTTCTTGATGACCGCGCAGAAGGGGATTCTGCTGCGGTCAAAAATGATTCTGGGGCAGGCTCTTCGGGCGAGGGCAACTCACAATCCGCTGCAACGCAGGTTTTCACCAACATCCAGAACGTGATCGGCACTGCCTATGATGATGTTCTGGTGGGCGATGGTGGTGACAACACCCTGATTGGCGGCGAAGGCGACGACATTTTCGAATCGGGCGAGGGTGAGGATGTTGTTACCGGCGGCGAAGGACGCGATACCTTCGTGCTCCAAAGTGGTTTCGAGCAAACCACCATCACCGACTTCAACATTGACAAAGATGTGTTGGCACTTGGCGACCTTGGCGTCGACAGTGTCAGCGAGCTCATGGCGCTGGCCAGCGAAGATGCGTCTGGCAATGCCTTCATCGTGTTTGCCACCGGCGACAAGGTGATTTTCGAGGGCGTGTCGAAGGCAGATCTTGCCAATGTGACGCTGGTGGATGTCCCGCAGATCAACGAAGTTTCTGTCGCGACGGAGGGCGGGGATGCTGCCTCCACCGATGGCGAAGCCAATGTGATTGAAGGTGGGTCAGGCGACGATATCATCATCGGTTCGGATGGCGATGATGTGATTTTGCCGGGCGGCGGCGTTGATAGCATTGATGGCGGTGCTGGCGAAGATACCCTGTCATTTGACGGGGCTTCTGACGGCGTGCGCGCCGATCTTTCGCAAGGTTCCTCGACCGATGCCACTGGTGCCAATCGGACGTCCTTTGAAAATATTGAAAATCTCCGTGGGACATCGGGCAATGATGTTCTGACGGGTGATTCCGGCAATAACAGCCTGTCGGGTGGTGATGGTGACGACACCTTTGCCGCAAGCGACGGTGCGGACGTTGTTGACGGTGGCGCGGGCGAAAATACCCTTGATTACAGCCAGTCTGATAAGGGTGTTGAAGTCAATCTGGAGTCCGGCGCTGGTCGCACAAATGACGCGCAAGATACGCCGTCGCAAAGCGATACCGGTACCGCAGCCGATGGTGCCGCAAGCGGTGATGCGACAGGCGATAGTGGCACAGGCGGTACGGAAGCCGGTGGTACGGAAACTGGTTCCGGCAGCACCGGGGAAGCGGGTTCGACAGATTCTGGTGAAACCTCTGGCGGGGCTTCTAATGAGGCTTCCGGTGATGGCGCGACCGATGCATCCGGCAGTGAAGAAACCACCCAGAGTGATGGCGGGACCGACAGTGATTCCAGCGGTTCCGGTGAAACCACGACTGGCGATGCGGTAACGGAAACCGGTTCAACGGGCAGTTCTGAAGCACAGGAAGATACCACCTCGGGCGAAGCCACATCTGGCGGTTCAGAAAGCACAGACGAAACGGGCAGCACCGGCGATAGCGCGTCGGAAACACCAACCGATGGCGGTTCAGGTGCTGCATCCGGTTCCGAAGCGACCGGTAACGAAACCGGTGCGTCTTCGGGCGAAACTTCCGGATCGACGGACGGTGGAAGCACGACAGGCGAAACCGCATCAGGTGAGACGGAACCTTCCACGGGTGGTTCCGATTCTGGTGACGCAACCGGCGGAGAAGAAGCTTCAGGCTCTGACGGCGGTGAAGTCGTCGACGGTTCTGATACGGGTTCTGGTGCAGGTTCAGAAGCTGGTGCGGGCACCGAAACCTCTGGTGAAGACACATCTGGCGGCGAAACCAGCGGAGAAACTAGTTCCGACAGTGCTTCTGCTGGCAGCGGTGAAGATACGCTGGGTTCCGGCGATACCGAAGGTGGTGCAACCGATACTGGCAGTGCGGATTCCGGTGATGCTGCGGGCGAAGGTACTGAGCAGCCGGTAGACGAAGCAACCGGTGAAACATCCGGCGCTGAGACGACTGAGCCACAAGCTGGTTCTGAAACCACTGGCGAAGGCAGCGACGAAACACCGGCAGAAGGCTCCGGCGAGGCAGGATCAGGTGATGTTGCCGCTGATGGCGATCAGGCGTCTGATGCAGGTTCAACTTCCGATGAGACCCTAGGCCAAGAAACCACATCGGGTGATACCACCGAAGGCGTCGAAGCAGGCGCAGCACCCGAAGGTGACGCCGGACAAGAAACCTCTGGCGATGCAACCTCGGGCGCGGACGCAACGGGTGGTGAAACAACCGGCGGCACCGACGCTGAAGCGGATGGCGACGTAACCGATGCTGATGATGGCGACTCCAACGCCTTTGACAATAATCCGTCAGGTGCGGCCGACATCGTTCAGGGCGACGACGAGCCAGATACCCTCGGGGGGGATAGCGGAAATGACACCCTTCAGGGCAATGACGGCGATGACACGCTTGAAGGCGGCGCTGGCAATGACCTTTTGCAGGGTGGTGGGGGCAATGATGTCCTGCGCGGTGAAAGCGGCAACGACATCCTGCAAGGCGGTGATGGCAGCGACAGCCTGTTTGGTGGCGATGACGACGACGTACTGCAGGGTGGGGCTGGCAACGACCTTCTGGTGGGTGGCTCCGGCAATGATGTTATGGCGGGTGGATCCGGTGACGACTTCCTGCGTGGGGGCCAAGGCGATGATCACATCCAGGGTGGCAGTGGTGTCGATACTGTAAGCTATAGCGATGCCGACAGTGCCGTCACGGTTGACCTTGCCAACGAAACCGCGACGGGCGGTGCGGGCAATGACGTCGTTCAGATGGTGGAAAACGTCGTCGGTTCCGACTTTGACGATCACATTGCGGGGGATGATGCCGACAACATCCTTGAGGGCGGTGCCGGTATCGATACGCTGACTGGTGGTGCGGGGGACGACACCCTGACTGGTGGTTCGGGTGCTGACGACTTTGAGCTGACCGAGAATTTCGGCAATGACACGATCACTGATTTTGCCGATTCGGAAGACATTATAGATCTTTCCAAACTCGGCATTCAGGACTTTGCAACCCTGCAAACCATGATGTCCGATGATGGCAACGGCAACACCGTTATCGATTTCGGGGATCAGGGCACGCTCACCCTTGAAGGTGTCAGCAGCGACAGCCTAAGTGCGGATGATTTCCGCGGTTTCGGTCGTATTTTTGAAACCGAAGACAATGACGTCGGTGCTGGCACTGATGGCAACGACGCGCTTTATGGTTATGGCGGCGACGATACGCTCAGCGGTGGGGGTGGTGACGATGTCATTTCCGGCGGTTATGGCGATGATACGGTTTCGGGCGGTGCGGGCAACGATACCCTGCGCGGTCAGGAAGGTATTGATACTGTCGACTATTCCGGCGCCAATGGCGGTGTTCAGGTTGACCTTGGTGCAGGAACGGCGACGGGTGCCGATGGCAACGATATTCTTGATCGTATCGAGAATGCGACCGGTTCAGCCTATGATGACGAACTTTACGGCGATAACGGTGCCAACGTTTTGCGCGGTGGTGCGGGTAATGACACGCTTGTTGGTCGTGGTGGCAATGACACCCTTGATGGCGGCGACGGCGACGACCTGTTCGTTGGCGAAGAAGGCAACGATACCCTCATTGGCGGTGAAGGCAGTGACACACTTGATCTGAGTGCGCGCGAAAGCGGTCAGGAAGTTAATCTCGAGGATGGATCCGCGCGTGACGGCCAAACCGGCGAAACTGATACACTGGTTAGTGTTGAGAACGTAATTACTGGTGCTGGCGATGACACTGTCATTGCGTCCAGTGACGCCAATGTCATTTCGACCGGCGCGGGGGATGACGTCATTCGCGGCGTTGGCGGTAACGACACCATCGATGGTGGCGATGGCAATGATACGGTTTCCTTTGGCAATGAGTCCGGGCTGAATGTCGATCTTGCGAACGGCACCGCCACGATGGGTTCCGGGACAGCGCAGCTTTCCAACATTGAAAATATTACCGGGTCTGCAAACAACGATGTCATTTCCGGTGACGATGGCGCGAATACGCTTTCGGGTATGGCTGGTGATGACACCATTTCCGGTGGCGGCGGTGATGACGTGCTGTCTGGTGGTGCTGGGAACGATACTGTTGATTATACCGACGTTGATGGCGGTGTGACGGTTGACCTCTCGACCGGCACGGCAACCGGTGACGGCAATGACACCCTTTCGGGCTTTGAAAACGTTGTGTCAGGTTCTGGTAACGACATCGTTTATGGCAACGCTGTCGACAACATCATTAATACCGGTGCTGGCGACGATACTGTCTTTGGCAGTGCCGGTGATGACACCCTGATTGGTGGCGATGGCAACGATACCCTAAGCTATAACGCTGGTGTGACAGGTCCTGGGTCGGCCGTGACGGTTGACCTCGAGGCTGGAACGGTTTCCGGAAACGACTTTACCGACGTTATCTCCGGTTTTGAGAAGATCGAGGGTTCATCGGCCAGCGACACCATGCTGGGCAGCGGTGGTGACGATATCTTCCTCGGTGGTGCGGGCAGCGATACCATTGATGGTCGCGGCGGTGACGATACGCTGACCGGTGGATCGGGTGCCGATACCTTCGTTGTCCGCGCGGACAGCGGTAATGATCTCGTCACCGATTTCGATCCTGTGAACGACGTCATTGATATTCAGGGTATTGACGGTCTTGAGCTGTTCTCCGATGTCGCCGACTTTATCGGCGAAGACGCGGCGGGCAATGCGACGATTTCGGTTGGCGATGCTGTCATTACCCTTGAAGGTGTTAATCCCGATAGCCTGACCTATGCCAACTTCAAGGGCATCCGTTCGCTGGAAGGTACCGAGGACAGGGACGTTCTGATTGGTACTGACCGAAGTGATGTGATTAGCGCCAAAGACGGCAACGATGTGGTTTCCGGCGGTGCCGGAAACGATACGATTGATGGTGGTGCTGGCAATGATTTCATAACCGGTGGAACCGGCACTGACACCATTACCGGCGGTACGGGTGACGATGCGATCAATGGCGGTGCCGGCAATGATGATCTTGATGGTGGCGATGGTAACGATACCCTGAGCTATCAGGGTACTGACGGTGGTGTTGTTGTCGACCTTGCGACCGGACAGGCAACTGTGTCTGACGGCACTGATACAATTGCCAACTTTGAAAATGTCACGGGCTCGTCCTTTAACGACACTCTGGCCGGCGATGACTCTGCGAACGTGCTTGATGGGGGCGCAGGTAACGATGTTCTTGATGGTCGTGCTGGCGATGATGTGCTCAATGGCGGTGCCGGTAACGACACAATTGCGGGTGGCGCCGGCAATGACCGGATTTCGGGTGGTCTTGGCTCCGATACCGTTACCTATGCCGATGCATCCGGTGGCGTAAATGTCGATCTTGCTGTGGGCACGGCATCGGGTGCGGATGGCAACGACACGCTAAGCTCTGTCGAAAATATTGTCGGCTCGGATTTCGATGATGTGCTGACTGGCGATCAGTTTAGTAACGTCATCGAAGGTGGCGCTGGCGATGACACCATCACTGCAGGTGGCGGCAACGATGTTGTTTCCGGCGGTGAAGGTGCTGATACCTTTGTCTTTGGTGCCGAGACTGGCCGGTCCGTCATCACAGATTTCAATCCGGCAGAAGACAAGATTGATCTTGCTGGCTTCAATGTTCCGAACTTTGAAGCACTCAAGAAAATGCTCGGTACGGACAATGCGGGTAATGCAGTCATTACTATAAATGACAGCACTATCGTCCTGAATGGTGTTTCACCCGAAAACCTGACTGCGGAAAACTTTATTGACATTGAAACCCTGGGCGCGACCGAGGGCAATGATGTTTTGCAAGGATCCTTGGCGGCCGAGGTGATTGATGGCCTTGCGGGCAATGATACGATTGCCGGCGGTGCAGGTGACGACACAATTTTCGGTAACAGCGGTGATGACACCATTTCCGGCGGCTTGGGTCGGGATGTCATCGACGGTGGTGACGGCGAAGATACTGTTGACTATTCGGCCGGCGGTGGCGTTTCAGTCAATCTCGAAGCTGGCATCGGCGGTTTCGGGAACGAAGACACACTGATTGATATCGAAAATGTTCTTGGTTCAAACCAGAACGACACGATCATCGGAAATGATGGTGCCAACACATTGTCCGGCGGTGCTGGTAATGACACCATTTCCGGCGGTGCCGGTGATGACGCATTGCTTGGTGGGACAGGCAATGACAGGCTTTCAGGCGGTGAAGGCAATGACACCGTATTGGGCGGTTCGGGCAACGACTTACTCGTCGGCGGCCTAGGCAACGACACCCTTGTCGGCGGTAATGGTACAGATACAGCTGACTACAGCGATGCCGACGGCTCTGTAACCGTTGATCTTTCCGAGGGGACTGCAAGTGGTGCCGCTGGCGACGATACCCTTGAAAGTATTGAGAGTGTTCTGGGTTCAGATCACGACGACACCCTGATTGGTGACGATGCCAACAACATCCTTTCCGGTGGTTCTGGTGACGACATCCTTGATGGTGGTGCCGGCGACGACCTTCTGATCGGTGGCGCAGGCAGTGACACCATCGAAGGTGGCGATGGCGACGACACTGTAACCTATGCGGATGGCGGTGCGGTCAACGTTGATCTGTCGGCAGGAACGGCGAGCAATGCCGGCGGTACTGACAGCATTAGTGGCGTTGAAAATGTCATCGGTTCTGGCCAGGCCGATATCATCACCGGCGATGACGGTAACAACGTTATCAATGCCGGGGCCGGTGCTGATACCATCACCGGTGGTGCGGGTGATGACACCCTGACCGGTGGGACGGGGGCGGATGTTTACGTTGTTGGTCCGGATGCCGGAACCGATACCATCACCGACTTTGCCGTTGGCGAGGACCAGATTGATATTCGTGCTCTTGGTGTTGATACCTACGGCGCGCTTTACGAGATGATGTCCGAAAACGAAAACGGTGACCTTGTCATCGATTTCGGCGAAGGCACATCGATGGTGCTTGAAGGTGTCAGCCTTGAAGATATCACCGCAGACAACTTCATCGGGGTGCGTGACATTGTCGGAACGTCTGGTGATGACACCATGTCGGGGACCGATGGTCGGGACACGATGTCGGGTCTTGATGGCAACGACATCATTGATGGTGTTCAAGGCGATGACAGCATCTTTGGCGGTGCTGGCGACGACACCCTGATTGGCGGTCAAGGTGATGATATCCTGGATGGTGGCACAGGCGTCGATACAGTTGATTATTCCGACGAAACTGCTGGTATCAATGTCAATCTCAACGCCGGGACGGCCACGGCACAAAGTGGCAATGATCAGATTCGGAATGTCGAAAACATCGTTGCCGGTGCGGGCAATGATGTCCTGATTGGTTCTGATGTCGATAACATCCTCGCAGGCGGCGAAGGTGACGACATCCTTGAAGGACTGGGCGGGGATGACACCCTGTCGGGCGGTGCGGGCAAAGATACCGCAAGTTACACCAATGCCGAGGGCGGGGTTACTGTTGACCTTGCTGCACAAACGGCAAGTGGTGCGGCGGGTGAAGACACGCTTGAAAGCATCGAAAACGTCACCGGTTCGGCCCACGACGATATTCTGATTGGCGATGCTGGTGCCAACACGATTGATGCTGGCGCAGGCAATGACTCCCTGATCGCAAGTGGCGGCGATGATGTGCTGCGCGGTGGTACCGGGGTTGATGGCGTTGATTACGGTAATGCGACCGGCGGTATTACGGCCGATCTGGGCGCGGGCACTGTAACCGGGCTTGGCAATGATACGCTTTCGGGTATCGAAAATCTCAGCGGCTCTGATTTTGATGACACCATCACGGGTGATCAGGGGAACAACGTCCTGTCCGGTGAGGGGGGTGATGACATTCTGTCAGGTGGCAAAGGTAACGACACCCTTCTTGGTGGTGTCGGTGACGACACCCTGATCGGTGGCCTTGGCAAAGACCTGATTGATGGTGGTGACGGGATTGATACGGTTGATTACTCCGGTGCAGAGCAGGGGATAACCCTCGACCTTGCGACGGGTAAAACCGACGAAGACACTGGTGATACGGTTCTTAATGTTGAAAATGTAATCGGTTCGAACCGGAACGACGTTATTACCGGTTCGGATAGTGATAACACCATTTTGACTGGCGGCGGGAACGACATTATCAACGGCAGTGCCGGTGATGACGTGATCGATGGTGGCGCCGGTCAGGACGTAATTGATTACAGCAACAGCGAAACCGGCGTTGATGTTGACCTTGAAGCCGGTTCGGCCGCCAAATCTGACGGTACCGATCTGCTGAGCAACATCGAAGACGTGATTGGCTCGGATGCCAATGACAGCATCGGTGGTTCGGATGCGGCAAACACCCTGTCGGGTGGGGCGGGTAATGACACGATTGAAGGTCGCGCTGGCAATGACGTGATTTCCGGTGGCTCGGGTGATGACACCCTGTCGGGTGGTGAAGGGACCGATACCCTTGATTATTCCGAGGCAACCGGGGCGCAGAACATTGATCTGTCTGCTGGAACTGCGACCGGCGCAGATGGCAATGACACGATTTCCGGTTTCGAAAACGTCACCGGTACAGAATTTAATGACACCATCACGGGCGACGAAGCCGATAACGTGATCAATGGCGGTGCCGGTAACGACATGCTGATCGGCGGTGCTGGAGACGACATCCTTGATGGCGGCGCAGGCGATGACAGCTTCGTCGGTGAACTTGGCGATGACACTTATATTGGTGGTTCGGGTGCCGATACGCTTGATTACTCGGATGCTGCGTCCGGCCTGAATATCAATCTGGGCACCAACACGGCAACCGGTGAAGATACCGGTACCGACACCTTTGGTGGCATCGAACAGATCATTGCATCTGACCATGATGACGTCATCACCGGTGGTGGCAACAACGACACCATTCTTGCCGGCGACGGCGATGACAGCATCACCGGTGGTGCCGGGAATGACGTTGTCGAAGGTGGCGCTGGCAACGATACTATTTCCGGCGGTGCGGGTAACGATACGCTTGACGGAGGCGAGGGCGAAGATACCCTCTCGTTTACCGGTGAGTCAGGTGTTTCAGTTGATCTTCAGACGGGCGCAACCAGCACCAGTGATACGATTTCGAACTTTGAAAACATCACTGGTAGCGTTGGCGCGGATACCCTTCGTGGGGATGGGGAACGAAACACACTGTCTGGTGAAGCGGGCAATGACATCCTTGATGGTCGTGCAGGCGATGACGTCCTTCTGGGCGGTGCTGGCAATGATGCGCTGCGCGGCGGTGTTGGTAGCGACACCATCGACGGTGGTGCAGGGAACGATACACTTGATCTGAGTGATCTCTCCGGCGACCAGACCGTTGATTTCACCGACGGCACAGCCACCAATGGCATTGATACCGACACCTTTACCAATATTGAAAATGTCACGACCGGCGACGGCGATGACCTGATCACTGGCGACGACAATGGCAACGTTATCAATGCAGGTGACGGCGACAACACTGTCAATGCCGGCGATGGTAGTGACGTCATCACCACCGGCGAGGGCGCTGATGTCGTCGATGGCGGTGCGGGTAATGACACCATCAATACCGGCGACGGCGCTGATACTATTTCTGGCGGCGAAGGTAACGATGTTATTTCGTCTGGCGGCGGCGATGACCTTGTCGAAGGTGGCGCGGGCAATGACATCATTTCAGGTGGTGCTGGCAGCGATACGCTTGATGGTGGCGCAGGCAACGACACATTGCTGTCGGGTGCCGGTGATGACCGCCTGATTGGTGGCGAAGGCTTTGATACTGCAAGCTATGTCGACTCCGAGGCTGCCGTCACAGTTGATACCAGCAACAATACCGTATCCGGCACAGCAACCGGTACCGATACCCTTGAAGGCATCGAGGCAATCCGTGGTTCCGAGTTCAGCGACACCTTCATCGGTGGCGCACAGAGCGATACCTTTATCGGTGGTGCAGGGGATGACATCTTTGATGCCGGTGCGGGTGATGACACGCTGACACTTGGAAGCGGTTCGGATCAGGTGATCTTCAATCCGGGCGACGGACAGGATACTGTTACCGATTTCAATCCGCTCGTCGATACTATTGACCTGACCAGCTTCAATATTGCCGGTTATGGTGCGCTTGAGAAAATGTTTGGCACGGACGCCAATGGTGATCTGACCATCACGTTTGACAGCGGCGATACCATCACCCTGCAAGGCGTCACCCCGTCAGAGCTGACTGCCGATAACTTCATCGGTGTTGAAGTTCAGCTTGGTTCAGAAAACGCCGATGAAATGATCGGCGGCAGTGGCGATGACATCATCAACGCCCTTGAAGGCGACGACACGATTGATGGTGGTGCCGGGAATGACCGCCTGATCGGTGGCGAAGGCAACGATACCGTCGATGGTGGTATCGGTGATGATACGCTGGTCGGCAATGCCGGATCGGATGTGCTGCGTGGTGGTGACGGTAATGATACCGCCGATTACTCGACCGAAGGCGCAGGTATCAATGCCGACCTTGAGGCGGGAACCGTTACCGGTGGTGATGGTGATGACGTCCTTGAAGGCATCGAAAACGTCACCGGTACCCTGTTTGACGATACTTTGTCCGGTAATGATGAAAACAATACCCTGACCGGCCTTGCCGGGGATGACACCTTTGTCGGAGGTGCTGGTGATGACGTGCTTGACGGTGGCGAAGGTTCCGATACCGCCGATTACAGCAGTGCCGATCAGGGCGTTGATGTTGATCTGGCCGCGGGCACCGCAACCGGTCAGGGCAATGATACGCTGATCGATATCGAAGATGTCGTTGGCTCCGACTTTAACGACAAGATTGCCGGTGACGAGAGCAACAACACCATTTCCGGCGGTGCCGGTGGCGACGCGATTAATGCTGGCGCCGGGAACGACGTTATTGATGGCGGCGAAGGCATCGACGAAATCAGCGGCGGTTCCGGCGACGACATCATCAACGGTGGCACCGGTGGCGACATCCTTCTGGGTGAAGCTGGCAACGACACCATCAGCGGTGGCGAAGGCGACGATATTGTCGAAGGCGGCGCTGGCAGCGACTGGGTCTATGGCGATGCCGGGGATGACATCCTTGATGGTGGCAACGGCGAAAATGATATCGACACCGTTGACTATTCCAATGTCGATGCGGGTGTCACAGTCGATCTGATCAAGGAATATGCGACCGGTGGCGGCGGGGACGATATCGTTCGGAATTTCGAACGCGTCATCGGGACCGATTACACCGATACCCTGATCGGCAGCGACGGGGTCAACACCCTTGATGGTGGTTCGGGCGACGATACCCTTGTTGGCGGTGCGGGTGATGACGTCCTGATCACCGGCGAAGGCGAAGACCTGATCGTGCTCGAGCCGGGCAGCGGCAATGACACCGTGACCGACTTTGACGTCGAAAAAGACATCATTGATCTGTCGGCTTACGGCATCGAGGATTATGCCACCCTTCGTGACCAGATGTCCGATGATGAAAACGGCAATGCCGTCATCACCCTTGGTGATGGCGACAGCATCACGCTTGAAGGTGTCTCGGTCGATGATCTTGGTCAGAAAAACTTCTTTGGCTATGACGCCATCTTTGGCACCGAGTTCGAAGATGACATCACCGGCAGCCAGATCAGTGACGAAATCCATGCCCTTGAAAGCGATGACATCGTCGACGGTCAGGCCGGTGACGATGATATCTATGGTGACGAAGGCAATGACACGCTGATCGGTGGCGCAGGTGACGATACCCTGCGTGGTGGCGATGGCAGTGATACCGCCGATTATTCCGACACGACCGAAGGCGTCACCGTTGACCTGGGTGCAGGCACAGCGACGGGTGAGGCTGGCAACGATACCCTTGAAAGCATCGAAAACGTCACCGGCGGTAATGGCGATGATGTTCTGATCGGTGATGAAAACGCCAACATTCTGGACGGTGGCGCAGGCAATGACACGGTCTTTGGCAAGGGCGGAGATGACACGCTGATCGGCGGCGAGGGCGAAGATGTCCTGTCCTACGAAGACGCAGACAGTGGCGTGAATGTCGACCTTGGTGCCGGTACTGCAACCGGTGGTGCAGGCAATGACACGATTGATGGTTTCGAGACTCTAATTGGCTCCGACCATGATGACACGTTGGCGGGTAACGAGTTCGACAACGTCATTGATGGTGGCGCAGGCAATGACACGCTTTCGGGCGGTGCGGGTAACGACACCCTGATCGGCGGCGACGGCGACGATATCGTCGATTATTCCGACCAGACCGATGATGTGGTTGTCGATCTTGAAAACGGCACGGGCACGACGACCGATGGCACCGATACCCTCGATGGTATCGAAGGTGCGACCGGTGGCGCGGGTGATGACACCCTGACCGGTTCGACGGGCGACAACATGCTTGCCGGTGGTGCTGGTAACGACACGCTTTCGGGCGATGCGGGCAATGATACGCTTGCCGGTGGCGAAGGTGCCGACCTGATTGATGGCGGTGCCGGTGATGACGTCCTGTCGTTTGAAGGTGACAATGTTGCCGCAGAAGGCGACACCACCGACCATGTCGGGAGCCCGACCACCGATGGGACTGGTGAAGTTGCCGATATCTCTGGCAAGAACCTGTCTGATGACAGCTTCGTTGGTGGCGAAGGCAATGACACGCTGGTTGCCGGTTCCGGTGATGATGCGATCATCCTTGATCGCGATCATGAGAACGGTGCGGCCAACCCGTCCATCGTTGATATCGAAAACATCGATGCTGGCGAAGGCAATGACGTTGTCGATCTGACCAGCAACACTCATTCCTATGGCGATGTCACGGTCGATGGCGGTGCGGGCGATGACACCATCTGGGCAAATGATGGTAATGACGTCCTGTTGGGCGGCGAGGGTGCTGATAACATCAATGGCGGTGCCGGCAACGACACCCTTGATGGTGGTGCGGGTGACGACGTCCTGGATGGCGGCGAAGGTTCTGACACCATTGACGGTGGTGTTGGTAATGACACCATTAAAGCCGGTGCTGGCGATGACGTCCTGCTGGGCGGCGACGGCGACGATACCCTTGATTTGTCGGATGCCAATGGCGCGACCATTGATCTTGGCGCAGGCACCGCAAGCAGCGGTGAAACCGGCAGCGACAGCATTTCGGGCTTCGAAAATGTCATCGCGACCGATGGTGATGACACCATTACCGGATCGTCTGGCAACAACACGATTGATGCCGGTGCGGGCAATGACACCGTTTCCCTTGATGGCGGCAATGACGACATCGATGGCGGCGACGGTATTGATACCCTTGATCTGTCTGGCACCACGGGTGGTGTGACGGTTGATCTGGCGGCCGGTACGGCAAGTGGTGCCAACACCGGATCGGACACCATTGCGAACTTCGAAAATGTCACCGGCTCGGATAGCGCTGACGTCATTACCGGTTCGGACGATGCCAACGTGATTGACGGTGGTGCTGGCAACGACACCCTTGATGGTAGTGCTGGTGACGACACGCTTTCGGGTGGTGACGGTGCGGATACGTTTGTCTTCGAAGACGGCACGGACACCGACCTTGTCACTGATTTCGATCTGACGTCGGATACGATTTCGCTGCCGGATCTGGGCATTTCGGCTTGGACCGATCTGCAACCCTTGCTGTCTGACGGCCCTGACGGTGCGGTTATTACCCTGCCAGCTGGCGGTACGGTGACCCTGTCCGGTGTGGCTGTGGGCGATCTGACCCCGGATCACTTCACGGGTATCGACAATGTCGGCACGCCGGGTGAAGACACCCTTGGCGGTGGCGACGGCGATGATTCGGTTGATGGCGGCGGCGGCAATGACAGCGTCGATGGTGGCGATGGCAACGATACCGTTGACGGTGGTGACGGTGATGACTCCGTCGGTGGCGGTAGCGGCAATGATTCTGTTGGCGGCGGCGGCGGTGATGACACGGTCGATGGTGGTGACGGCGACGATACCGTTGATGGTGGCGACGGCAATGACTCCGTTGGCGGTGGCAGTGGTAATGACTCTGTCGGCGGCGGTGCCGGGAATGACACAGTCGATGGTGGCGATGGGAACGATACCGTTGACGGCGGCGATGGTGATGACACTGTCGGTGGTGGTTCGGGCGATGACACCGTCATTGGCGGTGGTGGCAACGATACGCTTGGCGGTGGCGAAGGAACCGACACCCTTGATGGTGGCGACGGTAACGACGTTCTTCAGTTCGAAGCCGACCGTATCGGTCAGGCCGGCGATGAAACCGACCATGCCGGTAGCCCGGGTGTTGATGGCACCGGCGATGTTGCCGACCTTGAAGGCCTTGGTCTGAGCGATGATCAGTTCGATGGAGGCGAAGGTGTTGATACCCTTGTCGGCACGTCGGCCGGTGATGCCATCATTCTTGATAATGATCATGCCGATGGATCGAACGCACCGTCGATTTCTGGCGTCGAAGTCATCGACACAGGAGCCGGCGACGATGTTGTCGATCTGACCAGCCAGACGGAATCCTATGGCGATGTATCGGTTGATGCCGGAACGGGTGACGACACCGTCTGGACCAACGAAGGCAATGACAGCATCAGCGCCGGTGATGGCAATGACCACATCAATGCCGGTGCAGGAAATGACATCGTTGATGCCGGTGCGGGCAATGACACAGTGGTCGGCAGTGCTGGCAACGATACCCTTTCGGGGGGTGACGGCTTTGACACGCTCGATATGTCCGATGTCGACGCGGATGTCGCGGTCAATCTGCAGGATGGCACAGCCAACGGCAGCGAAACCGGTGCTGATGTTATTTCCGGCTTTGAAAATGTCGTTACGGGTGCCGGTGATGACACCATCACGGGAAGTAGCGCCGACGACACCATTTCGTCTGGTGCCGGTGCCGATACCATTGATGGTGGCGATGGCATCGATCTGATTGATGGTGGTGCGGGCAACGACGTCATTTCCGATGGCGCGGGCAGCGACCTTGTTCTGGCCGGTTCCGGTGATGATACGGTCATCGCCGGTGCAGGCAATGACAGCCTTGATGGTGGCGACGGCACTGACACCCTGAATATGTCGAACGCAACGGGTGGTGCTGTTGTTGATCTTGGTGCGGGTACGGCGAGCTCGGCTGAAACCGGCAATGATCAGTTCTCGAACTTCGAAAATGTCACGACCGGTGCTGGCGACGACCAGATTACCGGATCGAACGGAGATAACGTCATCAATGCAGGTGCCGGTGACGACACCATTGATGGCGGTGCTGGTGATGACACGGTTGCCGGTGGTGCCGGTGCGGATACCTTCATCTTTGCCGATGGCACCGATGATGATGTCGTAAGCGACTTCACTCCTGGCGAAGACAAAATCTCGATTGATGATCTTGGCCTCGAAAGCTGGGGTGATCTGGTTCCGCTGCTAAGTGAGAACGGCGACGGTAACGCAGTCCTGAACCTGCCGGCTGGCGGTACGGTGACCTTCGTCAATGTTGCTCTCAGCGACCTGAGTGCTGATGATTTCAACAACATCACTGATGGCGCGACCCCGTACGATGATACCCTGCAAGGGACCGATGATGATGACACCATCGATGCCCTTGCCGGTGACGATACGGTTACGGGTGGTGCGGGTGATGACACCTTGCTTGGCAATGACGGTGCCGACACCCTGGACGGTGGCACAGGCAATGACAGCCTCGATGGTGGTGCTGGCAACGATACCCTGACCGGTGGTGAAGGCGACGACGCCTTAACTGGTAGTGCCGATAACGACGAACTCAGCGGCGGCGCTGGTGACGATACCCTTGACGGCGGGGCTGGTGACGACGTTCTGAACTTCGAAGCCGACGGAACAGCCACCAGCGGTGATACCACCGAAAACACCGGCAGCCCGGGTGTTGATGGCACCGGCGATATTGCCGATATCAGCGGCAAGAATATCTCTGATGATACCTTCATTGGTGGCGAGGGTAATGACACCCTTGATATGACCGATGGCAGTGATGCACTGGTGCTTGATGGTTCCAAACTGGGTGATGGTCAGACCACCACGTCGACGACCGAAACCCGCACCCTTGGCCTGACAGAATCGGCGAGCTCTGCGGATGTCGAGGCGGCTTGGTCTGATGCCAATCTCTATGCCTTTGACTTTGGTACTTCCTATGTCGATGGCGATGGCAAACTGAACCTTGCGGCGGCGGATGACGCGGTCAACTTTGATGGCAATGGCATCGGTAATGACGGCGGCGGTATCGCTGGTGGTCAGATCAACCACGATGCCCAGTCCGGCGAAAGCGAAGCCATCGTTGTCGATCTTGGTGCAGATGCCTCGACCGCCACGGTTCAGGTTTCCAACCTGATGGCCGGTGAAGGCGGCGGCGAGATCGGGTCATGGAAGGCTTTTGATGCTGACGGCAACCTTGTCGCTTCGGGCACGCTTGATGACAGCACGATCGATTACACCAGCAATGGTGTCGGCACGGCAACCATCAACGCCACCGATGGCAGCGGCAATGCGGTCGAATTCCGCTATATCGCGTTTGAAAGCGAGCCCTACGCCAATGGCTCAACAGGTTCGGACAGCAGTGACTTCTTTGTTCGTTCGATCAGTTTTGAGACGACCGTTGATGAAACCACGACCGATGGCGCACGCCTTGACGGGGTTGAGGTCATCATTGCCGGTTCTGGCGATGACGTGGTCGATCTGACCAGCGACACCATTTCGTACGGCGATGTCACCATCAATGGTGGTGCGGGTAACGATACCCTTTGGGGCAATGTGGGTGACGACACCATCAATGGCGAACTTGGCCATGACAATCTGGATGGCGGTGCGGGTAACGATTACCTTGATGGCAGCTATGGCGACGACATCATCGATGGTGGTGTTGGCGATGACACGCTGCAGGGTGGTATCGGCGACGATACCCTGCGCGGTGGTGCGGGCAATGACATCATTGTCGGTGGTGCGGATGAAGACGTCGTCATGTATGACGATGCGACGTCGGCTGTTGATGTTGATCTGGCGAACTACACCGCAACCGGTGGTGCCGGCAATGACGCGATCTATCATGTCGAAAACGTCGTCGGCTCGGATCATGACGACACAATCGCTGGTGATGCGAAATCCAACATTCTTGATGGTGGTGCCGGTGACGATACGCTTTCGGGCGGTGCTGGCAACGACACCCTTGTTGGTGGCGACGGCAATGATACCGCCGATTACAGCAACGCAAGCAACCCGGTAAATGCCGATCTTGCGACCGGTACGGCCAAGGTCGGCACAACCGAAACCGACAAGCTTTCCAGCATCGAAAACCTCATTGGTTCGAACGGCAATGACAGGCTTTCCGGTTCGGACGATAACAACACCCTGACCGGCGGGCTGGGCAACGATACCCTTTCGGGTCGTGCGGGTGATGACCTGCTTGAAGGTGGTGCCGGTAACGACATCCTTGATGGCGGTGAAGGCAATGACACCATTAGTGGCGGTGAAGGCAGCGACGTGATCACTGCCGGTGCAGGTGCCGATATCGTCGATGGTGGTGCGGGCAACGATACCGTCATGGCAGGTGCAGGTGATGACACCCTTGCCGGTGGCGAAGGTGACGACACCCTTGACCTCAGTGATGCCACCAGCGGTGCGACGGTTGATCTTGCGGCCGGTACGGCAAGCAGTGCTGAAACCGGCAATGACACCATTTCCGGCTTTGAAAATGTGATCGGCAGTGCCGCGGCAGACACCATTACCGGTGATGCGGCCAACAACACGATTGCTGCTGGTAATGGTGCAGACGTCATTGATGATGGCGCGGGCAACGACGTGGTCGATGCCGGTGCCGGTGACGATACCCTGATGGCAGCGGCAGGCGACGACACCCTTGATGGTGGCGCCGGCGAAGATACGCTTGATATGTCGGCTGCCAACGGTGCGACGGTGGATCTGTCGGCTGGTACTGCGACGTCGGCTGAAACCGGGACGGATGCGATCAGCAACATCGAAAACGTCATCGGTTCGGACGGCGAAGATGTCCTGACCGGATCAAGTGGTGCCAACACGCTGCTCGGTGGTGCCGGTGATGACACCATCGAAGGTGGTGCTGGTGGCGACTATCTTGATGGTGGTGATGGCCGCGACACCATCAGTTACGAAGGATCCGGCGAAGGCGTTGAAATCTTCCTCGGTGACACCGATGCCCATACCCATAATCCGGGTGAGGGCGGGCGTGCCTTTGGCGGCGATGCGGTTGGTGACATCCTTGCAAACTTCGAAAAAGTCATCGCATCCGCTCATGACGACTATGTCTACGGCAACAGCCAGAACAACGAAGTTGATCTGGGTGCGGGCAATGACACGTTTGACAATGTCGAAGCCGACATCAGCGAAGACACCGTCGATGGTGGTGCGGGCAACGACGTCATCTGGACCGGCGATGGTGCCGATACCCTGATCGGTGGCGAAGGCAACGATACGCTGCATGGCGAACGTGGCGACGACTACCTTGACGGTGGTGCGGGCAACGACACGCTTTATGGCGATCAGGGCAACGATACCATCGATGGTGGCGCCGGTGATGACGTCATCCATACCGGTTCGGGTGCCGACGTTGTTCAGGTCACCAGCCTGATCGGTGACAAGGTCGTCATGGACTTCAACACCAGCGTTGATCAAATCTCGCTCGATGCGCTTGATATCAGCACCTGGTCTGACCTGGCCCCGCTTCTGTCCGAAGTGAATGGCAACACGGTCATTGATCTTGGCGATCAGGGCTCTGTCACGCTGCGTGGTGTCCGCCTGAATGACGTTTCATCCGACATGTTTGTCGGTATCGAAAATGATGGTGGCCCGACCCAGTTTGATGATGTCCTGCTGGGCACCAGCGAGGATGATTATATCGATGCGCTTGCCGGTGATGACACCGTCGATGGCGGTGCTGGCAATGACACGCTGAATGGCATGGAAGGCAACGACACGCTTTCGGGTGGCGATGGGAATGACACCATCACCGGCGGCAGCGGCAATGATGTGATTTCCGGCGGGTCGGGTAATGACAGCCTCGAAGGCAACGAAGGCGACGACGTCATCGAAGGCAATGCCGGTGACGATACCCTGATCGGTCATGCCGGGAACGACGTCATGGATGGCGGCGGCGGCGATGATTACATCGACGGTATGGAAGGTGACGACACCATCACCGGTGGCGACGAAACCGACACCATTTACGGATCTGCCGGTAATGATTCGCTTGATGGCGAAGGCGGCGACGACGTTCTGTATGGCGGTGATGACAATGACAGCATCGCCGGTGGCGCAGGCAATGACCTGCTGTCGGGGGATGCTGGCAATGACACCCTTGATGGTGGCATCGGCAACGATACCCTGCTTGGCGGTGATGGTGACGATACGCTTCTCGGTGGTGACGGCGATGACGTTCTGTCGGGTGGCAATGGCAATGACCTTCTCGATGGGGGTACCGGCAACGACACCCTGACCGGAACCGATGGCACCGATACCCTGCTGGGTGGTTCGGGCAATGATACGCTTGATGGCGGTGCGGGTGATGACACCTACACCGGCGGTGCGGGTGCGGACGAAATCATCGTATCGAACAATTCCGGCAATAAGGTCGTTACCGACTTCAACACCAACGAAGACAAAATCAATCTGACGTCGCTCGACATTGATGACTGGGGTGATCTGCAAGGCCAGATGACCCAGGTCGGCAACGACACCGTGATCAATCTCAATGGTCAGGGGACGCTCACACTTGTTGGCATCTCAATGAGCCAGCTTAAGGCGGACATGTTTGTCGGTGTCGAACAGGCGTCTGGCCCGACGCCGTATGATGATCTGCTCTATGGCACGAGTAACAATGACACGATTGCCGCCCTTGCCGGCGATGACACTGTCTATGGCCTGAATGGTCAGGACACCATCAGTGGCATGGAAGGTAATGACAGCCTGTATGGTGGTGACGGCGATGACACGCTTTCGGGTGATGATGGCAACGACCTG
This sequence comes from Thalassospira sp. A40-3, assembly GCF_015871485.1. Lineage (NCBI taxonomy): Bacteria > Pseudomonadati > Pseudomonadota > Alphaproteobacteria > Rhodospirillales > Thalassospiraceae > Thalassospira > Thalassospira sp. A40-3. The sequence goes on along the minus strand of NZ_CP065428.1, from coordinate 3,747,050 downwards.
ATCGAAGGTGGCAGTGGTCAGGACAGCATTACCGGCGGCACCGGCGACGATACCCTTGATGGCGGATCGGGTGATGACCGCGTCTGGGGTGGCGACGGTGCTGATACCATCACCGGTGGTCAGGGTCAGGACAAGCTGTATGGCGAAGCCGGCAATGACACCATCAATGGCGGTACCGGCGATGACAGCATTCTGGGTGGTGCCGGCAACGACGTGATTGATGGCGGCGAAAACAACGACCGTCTCTATGGCGGCGATGGCGATGACACCATCGAAGGCGGCAATGGCGACGACAAGCTTTACGGTGATGCCGGCAATGACACCCTGATGGGTGGTGCCGGTCATGACAGCCTTGTCGGGGGTGCCGGTCGCGATACCGCAAGCTATGCCAACTCGACCACAGCAGTTGCCGCAAATCTTGAAAGCGGCACCGCAAGCAGCAGCGTTGGGAATGACAAGCTAAGCTCGATCGAAGACCTGATTGGTTCGAACTTCAACGATTACCTGTTTGGTGACGATGGCGCGAACCTGCTGTCGGGTCTTGATGGCAATGACATCCTTGGCGGTGACGACGGGGATGACACCATCTGGGGTGGCGATGGCAATGACAGCATCAATGGTGGCCGCGGTTCGGACCTGATCGATGCCGGTGCTGGCGACGATTACATCGAATACCAGAAGGATGCGAGCTGGACTGGCAGTTATGCTGCGAAAAACGTTGGCGATCCGGGGATGGATGGCACCAACGAACAGATCAATCTTTCGGGCTATAACCGTTCCGAAGACATCATTGATGGCGGTTCGGGCACCGATACCCTGGCAATGACCAGCGGCAACGACGCCCTGTTCCTTGAAGATCGCCTGACCGATCCGGGCACCAGCCCGCGCATCTCCAACATCGAAGTCATTGATGCCGGTAACGGCGATGACATCATCGATCTGACCAGTGATACGCTGTCTTATGGTGATGTAACCATCCTTGGTGGCACTGGCGATGACATCGTCTGGAGCAACGCCGGCGATGACGTGATCGATGGCGGTGCTGGCAACGATACCCTTTGGGGTGGTTCGGGCGCTGATACCATCACGGGCGGTGCCGGTCAGGATGTTCTCAATGGCGGTGCCGGTGATGATGTCCTGCAATACAACGCCGATGGCGTTTGGGATAACAACTGGTACGCCGTCAACAATGGATCACCTGGCGAAGATGGTCATCAGAACGACAGTGGCTGGGGTCATCACCATTTCCATGGCAATGGCTGGGGCCATAATGAGGGTGGCGACACTGGTACTGGCGAGACGGTCAATCTGGGTGGCTATAACCAGTCGAACGATGTCTTCACCGGTGGTGAGGGTATCGATACCCTGAAAATGACCAGCGGCAATGACGCCCTGTTCCTCGATGATGACGTCAGTGACGGTGATGCCAATGTCCGCATCAGCGGAATCGAAGTGATCGAGGCCGGTGACGGCAACGACATCATTGATTTGACCAGCGACACCGAAAGCTATGGCGATGTCACCCTTGATGGCGGTGCCGGGAACGATACGCTTTGGGGCAATGCCGGGGATGATCTGTTGCTGGGTGGCTCGGGCGATGACCATCTTTATGGCAGTGCCGGTGATGACACCCTGACCGGTGGCACAGGCTGGGATACCTTCCAGATCGGCAAAGCCGATGGGCATGACATCATTACCGACTTCACGCCGGGCGAAGACATCATCGATCTGTCGGAGTGGAACTACAACAACTTCAACCAGGTCCTCAATGACATGCATCTCGATACCGATGGCAATGTCGTCATTGAACTGGGCAATGATGCCTCTGTCACGCTGATGGGGGTCAATGATCCGGATGATCTGGATGCTGATGACTTCGGCTTTGGCAACTGATCAAGGATCAGAAGTCTGATTGAATAAAAACGGGCGGTCGTGATGACCGCCCGTTTTATTTTTGGATATTTGACTAGATAGACCTGTTACTCTGCCGCAATAAGGTCACTTGTCCGTTGATTTTCCGGCAAGGCCATATCGTGCCGCAGCTTGGCGCGAAGTTCGTCAATAGAACGGATACGTTTGATCTCGTCAAAACAGGCTTCACCCTGGGTGTGGCTTTTGCGGATCAGGGCCATCCATTGTTTGATGCGCCCGGCCTGATGATTTTCCGACGCACCATCTGACGCCATCAGATCGCAATAGGCCAGCAACATGGACAGAACATCCGCCCAGCTTTCCTTGGACAGGTGTGATCCGCCTTCAAATGCCTTGATCCGGTTGGCAAGGTCCGGGGCGGCAATGGCGCCCCTGCCGATCATAAAGCTGTCGCAGCCCGATATATCGCGGCATTTCTGATAATCCGCGACATCCCAAATCTCGCCATTGCCGGTCATGCCAATGGAAATGGCTTCGCGAATGCGTGCAAGGTATTCCCAATGCGCTGGCGGTTTGTAACCTTCCATCTTGGTACGCGCATGCACAGTCAGGTGCTGCGCGCCACCGGCCTCAACCGCACGCGCAATATCAAGGAACATTTCCTTGTCGGAATAGCCAAGCCGGACCTTGGCACTGACCGGGATGTGATCCGGAACCGCACGGCGCACAGCGGCGACGATTTCATACAGATTTTCCGGGCATTTCAAAAGCGACGCTCCGGCTTCACGCTTGTTCACGGTCTTGGACGGGCAGCCGAAATTGATATCAATGCCGGGCGCGCCAAGCTCTACCGCGACAACCGCGTTTTCGCCCATCAGTTCCGGGTCATGGCCCATCAGCTGAACCAGAACCGGCACACCCGAAAGTGTCTTGCCGCCGTTCAAAAGTTCCGGGCAATAACGATGAAACACGTGCGCGGGAAACAGGTTCTGCGACACGCGGATAAACTCGGTCACGCACAGGTCGAACCCGCCGGTCGCACTCAGCAATTGCCGAACGCGCCAGTCAACAAGTCCTTCCATCGGTGCCAGCACCAAGTGCGTCATCGGGTTTACCCAGTTTCAGAAAATCAGTTGGCGGCTTTTACCACAAACCGTCCAAACCTGCCGGTGAAAAATCACAGATCAGCCTTGCCGTCCTGCGCGTACCCTTGGTGAAATGCGGCAGAAATAGCGCATTGCTGACACGGTTTCAGCGAAATTGAGGGCTAGCTTTGAAACATCAAAAACAACAATGAAAGGGCATAAACATGCTCTATATCTTTGAAAGCGCGCTTGATGAAGTCGAAGCGGTCTCGCGCGAAGCCCGTGAAAAACTCTCCGGCCTTGAACAGGTTTTGCAATCAACCTCCGAAAGCATCCGGGTCCTTCAGGAACGTCTTGAACAGACAGCCGGTTGATAGTTTCGGATCATTCTTGATCCATGTCTTTGAAACGACACATCGGTTGGTCCATGCTGGGTGTTATGTTAACCAGCGTGAATGTCGCCGGTGCCCACGGTGCCAAAGTAACGCCGCGATACCAAAACAAGGAGGATTGCAGGATGCTGTATATCGTAGAAAAAGCCCTGGATGAGCTCGAATCCGTACCGACCGAAAAGCGCGAAGGCCTCAAGCATCTTGATCAGGAAATCAACGATGCGGTCGAGAAGCTTAAAATCCTGAAGGAAAAGCTGAAAGCCGCTGAAAACAAGTAAGCCAGCCACAGCGAAATGGTTTAAGAGGCCGCGCGTTTTGTGCGGCCTTTTGTTTTGCCTATTTCGCGGCGATCTTGATCAGGCCGAGCAATTCCTCGACCGCGGCGGTCGGGTTGGTGGTGCCCGATAAAACGTCAGCCTCAAGCGCCTGAATTCGGCTTGCCACGTCATTACGCGCGGTAAAGGTTTCAAGCAACCGGTCGCGCAGCATCGTCCACATCCAGTCATGTTGCTGGCGGGCGCGCTTGGCGGTGAACTCGCCTTCTTTTTCCATCACGGCGCGGTGCTGGTTGATCAGATCCCAGATGTTATCAAGCCCGTCATTGATGAGTGCTGAAACCATCACCGATTGCGGGCGCCAATGTTTGCTGGTGGGCTGCATAATTCGCAAAGCTGAGGAATACTCACGTTTTGCTTCGCGGGCCTTGGCCGGATCGGCATCGGCCTTGTTCACCGCAATCAGATCGGCAATTTCAAGAACGCCCTTCTTGATTCCCTGAAGCTCATCACCCGCACCGGGCAACATCAGGACAAGGAAGAAGTCGGTCATCTGCGCGACCATGGTTTCGCTTTGTCCCGCGCCCACGGTTTCGACCAGGACCACATCAAACCCGGCGGCCTCGCACAGAAGGATGGTTTCGCGCGTCATGCGATTGACCCCGCCCAGATAGCCACTGCTGGGCGATGGGCGGATATAGGCATTGGGATCAATCGAAAGCTCGTTCATCCGGGTCTTGTCACCCAGAATGGATCCGCCCGACCGCGCGCTGGTCGGATCAACGGCAAGCACGGCGACCTTTTTACCCGCCTTGGTCAGGTTCTTGCCAAACGCCTCGATAAAGGTCGATTTGCCAACACCGGGTACCCCAGTGATACCTATGCGCTGCGATCCGCCTGTGTTGGGCATGAGTTCGGCCAGAACCGCTTGCGCCTGTTCGAAATGTTTGGGGTTGCGGCTTTCAACCAGCGTGATCGCGCGCGACAAAATGGTGCGGTCGCCTGCCAGAACTCCTTCGACGATTTCATCGGTCGAAAGCACACGTCTGCGCACGGCCTTGCGCGGGCTGACCGTGCCGCCCGAGCCTGCAGGTATGGTGCGCAGTGTTTCTTTCACCAGGCGTTCCTTGAATTTGGCGCGTTTCACGCTAGCAAAGCGTTACGTCGAGCTGGAAGGAAGCGGCGATCAGGCCGCTTCCTCGCCAGACTGATTAAGCTTTTCTAGCAGGTCGCCAGCTGCTTCGGCAATGACCGTTCCGGGCGGGAAGATCGCCTCGGCCCCGGCTTCGAACAGTTTGTCGAAGTCCTGCGGCGGGATCACGCCCCCGGCAACAATCATGATGTCTTCACGGCCAAGCTTATCAAGCTCGGCCCGAAGCTGCGGCACAAGGGTCAGGTGACCAGCGGCAAGCGAGCTTGCCCCTACGATATGAACATCGTTTTCGACCGCCTGTTTGGCGGCTTCTTCCGGGGTCTGGAACAGCGGGCCGATATCAACATCAAAGCCCAGATCGGCAAAGGCCGTTGCGATCACCTTTTGCCCACGGTCATGACCATCCTGCCCCATCTTGGCGATCAGGATACGTGGGCGACGGCCTTCATTGGCCTCAAACTGCCTGATCAGGCGATCAACCTTGGCCAGCGCCTCGTTATCGGCGCCGACTTCGGTTTTATAAACGCCCGAGATGGAGCGAATAACCGCCTGATGACGGCCATAGACCTTTTCAAGCGCATCGGAAATCTCGCCAACCGTACATTTGGCACGGGCCGCCTCGACAGCGAGTTCAAGCAGGTTGCCATTGCCGGCATCGGCGGCATTGGTCAGCGCGGTCAGGGCACTTTCAACTGCTGCGTTGTCACGTTCGGCGCGCAGACGTTCGAGTTTTGCGATCTGCTGACGGCGGACTTCGGCGTTATCGACCTGAAGCACATCGACCGGGCGATCATCGGTGACGCGGTATTTGTTCACACCGACCAAGGTTTGACGGCCGCTATCAATGCGGGCCTGCGTGCGGGCCGCTGCTTCTTCGATGCGCATTTTCGGAATGCCGGCTTCAATTGCCTTGGCCATACCGCCTTGTTCTTCGACCTCGGCGATATGCGCCCATGCCTTTTCCGCCAGATCGCGGGTCAGGCGTTCGACATAGTATGAACCACCCCACGGATCGATAACATTGGTGGTGCCGCTTTCCTGTTGCAGGAACAGCTGGGTGTTACGCGCAATCCGGGCCGAGAAATCGGTCGGCAGGGCCAATGCCTCGTCCAGTGCATTGGTATGCAGCGACTGGGTATGGCCCTGTGTTGAGGCCATCGCCTCAACACAGGTGCGGACGACGTTGTTAAATACGTCTTGGGCGGTCAATGACCAACCCGACGTCTGGCTGTGGGTGCGCAGCGACAGCGATTTGGGGTTTTGCGGATCAAACTGTTTGATCAGCTTGGCCCAGATCATGCGGGCTGCGCGCATCTTGGCGATTTCCATGAAGAAGTTCATGCCAATCGCCCAGAAGAACGACAGACGCGGCGCGAATTTATCAATCGGAAGGCCCGCCGCCTGACCGGCACGGGCATACTCGATGCCATCCGCCAGTGTATAGGCGAGTTCAAGATCGGCCGTCGCACCGGCTTCCTGCATGTGATAGCCGGAAATCGAGATCGAGTTGAATTTCGGCATGTTTTGCGAGGTAAAGGCAAAGATATCCGAAATGATCCGCATCGATGGTTTCGGCGGATAGATATAGGTGTTGCGCACCATGAACTCTTTCAGAATGTCATTCTGGATGGTGCCCGAAAGCTGTTCGTGCTTCACACCCTGTTCTTCGGCGGCCGCAATATAAAGCGCCATCACCGGCAGAACCGCACCGTTCATGGTCATGGAAACCGACATCTCATCAAGCGGGATGCCATCAAAAAGCGTGCGCATGTCATAGATGCTGTCAATCGCCACACCGGCCATGCCAACGTCACCTGCGACGCGCGGATGATCACTGTCATAGCCACGGTGGGTTGCCAGATCGAAGGCAATCGAAAGCCCTTTTTGCCCGGCGGCAAGGTTACGGCGATAAAACGCGTTCGATTCCTCGGCTGTCGAGAAACCGGCATATTGGCGGATTGTCCAGGGACGTTGCACATACATGGTCGGGTAGGGGCCACGCAAAAACGGCGGCATGCCCGGCATGGTGTTCAGGTGATCAATGCCGTCCAGATCCTTGGGGCCATAAGATGATTTGACATCAATGCCTTCTGGCGTGGTCCAGGGCGTGCTTTCAAACGGGTCCTTGGCACCTGCGGACGCGCCATCAAACAGCGGAAGGTCGGAGAAATCAGGAATGCGGGTCATGGTTATTTCTCCCCCTGTTTGCCAAGAAGATGATCAAGTGCGGTACCGCAAATGGCAAGGACATCGGCCCCGACAAAAACAAACTCGTTAATGCCGGCGGCTTCGTAAGTCGACCTCGCATCGCCCGGCTGGCCAGCAAGATAAACCATGCTGGCCCCTTTGGATTTCAGCGCCTTGGCAACATCCGCTGCCATGTCAGCATATTGCGGGTCTGATCCGCAAATGATGGCGATTTTCGCCCCGCTTTCGCCAAAGGCGGTTGCAACGTCATCGGCAGTGGCAAAGCCGTTATTGGTGATCGCCTCGATCCCGCCGGCTTCAAAGAAGTTGCGCGCAAAGGTCGCGCGTGCCGTGTGCTGGGCAACCTTGCCAAGATTGGCCAGGAAGACCTGCGGGAAGGATCCGGTCTTTGCCTTATGCGCATCAGAACGTTTGCGAAGCGCCTCATAACGTTCGGCAAGTCGATGGGCGGGCAGGGCACCGATACATGTCGCGGCGCTGGTGCCATAAAGATCGGTAAACATATGCCCGATGGTGGCACCGGCGCGCGCGGCCTCAATCATGGCGCTCAGGCTTTTGCCGACCGTGCCATCAAATTTGGTCTGACGGGCCTTGGCATCTGCAACGATCGCCTCAAGGTCCGGCTTTTCGCAGGTTACTTTTGCTTCTGTGATGTTGGGGAATTCCGACACACCGGTCAGCGGATCCCGACGGGTCGACAGGCGTTTTTCACGGGCGTTCCAGACGGTCTCGATCTCGGTCTTCAGACTGCCATTGGCAAGGGCACTTAAAATGCCACCCGATGATTCAAGCGACTGGAACTTGGACCAAGCTGCCTTCGCCAGTTCCTTGGTCAGGTTTTCAATAAACCACGAACCACCCGCCGGATCGATGACCCGGTGCACGTTGCTTTCTTCCTGCAAAATCAGTTGGGTGTTGCGCGCAATGCGGCGCGCAAAGCCATCGGGCAGGCCAATCAGATGATCATAAGGCAGGCAGGTCACACTATCCGCACCGCCAAGACCGGCGGCAAAGCTTGTCACCGTGGTGCGCAGCATATTGACCCACGGATCAACCTTGGTCAGGGCCATTTCGGCCGAAACCGCATTGATCGTAATCGTTGCATCCTCGGCACCCGATGCCGAAAGAACGCGGCTCCACATCATGCGAAGCGCACGCAGCTTGGCGATCCCGGCAAAGAAGTCCGTGCCGATGGCGACGTTAAACACCATCGCACCCGCGGCCTGATCAACCGCCATCCCGGCATCGGTCAGGGCACGCAAATAGGTCACCCCGCTTACCAGCAAACAGGCCAGTTCCTGAGCATCGGTGGCCCCGGCATTGTAATAAGGTGCGCCATTCACCGAAATTGCGGTCGCCAGCGGGAACAGATCAATCAGCTCAACCGCAACACTTGCCGCATGATCAACCGCCTCCTGTGCGCCACAGGGCAGGGTGCCGGTAGATGCCAGGGTTCCGATCGGGTCGATGTTAAAGGCCGGTGCGGCTTCGTCGGCACCGTCGGTATTTGCGATATGGGCAGCCAGAAGTGCTGCGGCCGGAACACCAGCCGCCCCGGCATCAAGTCCGACGGTGGCAAGGTTGGTGTAAACATCCTCAAGCGCGGCATCAAGGTCCGCCAGACAATGAATGGCAATCCCATCAACACCGACCTCTGCAGAACTGATTTCGCGCCCCGCACGGGCGGCGGCATCAAGCCTTAGCGTGATTGAGGTCGCCCCATTTTCAAGGTCCTCGAGGATCGCGGCATTGGTGGCCTTGGGGTCGGGATGGGTATGAAGTTGACGGATGTCCCAGCCGGTGACGGTTTCGCGCGGCTCGACCGTGGCATTAAGAACTTCGTGGATCAGCCGGGTCGCGTCATCCTGATCATCATTTGTATAGATCGGCTGAACGGAAAACCCATCAAGCGTATTGGTGACAAGCTTCTTTTCGAACGGTGCCCCTTTAAGGGCCTCCTCGGCAAGCTTGCGCCAACTTGCGTAATCAGCAGATGGAAATTCGGATGCGAGCTTTAGCGGGTCGGACATGGTTTCTCCCGGCTTGGTGTGTCCCGTCCTTGATGCGACTCCATATGGGGTCTTCATATGGCGTCGGGCACGGAACGTTGCCAAATTCTATTCTACTACGGATTCCCAGTACCCGGTACACCCCGCCCGGCCCATTTCATGCCAAGAAAACACCATCGGTATTCTGACTCGCGAGAAAGCCTGCAAAAAGGCCGTCACGCTTACAGTTGCGGGGGCAGTTCCGGGCTTGGCCAAAGTGCGCTAAAGCACGGCCGCACCGGATTCCCGATCCTATTTTCCGGTCACATTCGCGACATGGCGGTTTATAGCACCTGTCCTTAATTCCGTAAATAGGCATGGAAATGCCTATTTAGACGGATATCGACCCCGACAAATCAGGTTTCCGTAACGTTATGTCGGCGGAAACATTGGGGTTTTGCACGTCTGTTCGTGGTTTGCGCGCCGCATGGTTCCGATCCTTGCGGCCTTATACTTTCGCGGCACGGGTGCAAGATCAGGGTGAAGCCGGAACATTGCGTGGCAAAAATTTGGCGGGTTTAACCAATTTGACATTTTCGTCTGTCAGTTTGGACTTGTCCCAAAACTCGGAGTATCGCCATCCATGAACGCGCTCAGCGCCATGCCGTCGCAATTCTGTCCTGATGGACTGGTTGCGTTCGCCGACGACAGTCCCAGCGCCAAAGCAGCCCTTGAAACAGTGTTGCGTCGGGCAGGATATGACGTGGCCGGTTTTGATTGTGCCGATGATCTGATTGATCAGCTGGACGGGCTTTATCCCCGTGCCATCATCCTTGATATCGAAATGCCGGGTATGAGCGGCTTTGAAGCGTTCTGCGAAATTCGCCGCCGCTATCCCAACAGCCAAAACGTGCCGGTTTTCTTCTTCTCGGCCCATTATGATGCCGACACCCGCGCACAAGCCGATGCGCTTGGGGCGGCCGATTTCATCAGCAAGGACGCCAGCCCGAAAGTGGTGCTTGAGCAACTCAATCGGGTGCTGGGTCATTCCATCAGTGCCTGCTAGCGGTGCTGCCAGACCAGCCCTGCCTTGATCAATCCTGAACGGATCGCCACGCCCTGCCTTACGCAGGGCGTTGTTGTCTGTGGGTCCTGTGGGTCTCCTCGCCCAGGGAAATGATGCTGTCTGCAGCACCATGCACATGATAAAGCCGGTCTGTCGGCAAGGTGGTTGCCGGATCAATCGCAGGCTTCTTGGCGAGCCGATCATAGATCGGGGCGAGCGGCACATTCATCGCGTCAAACAACTGATCGTAACTTTCCAGAACGAAATAGGTTTTCTGGAAATCATCAATCGCATAATCCGTGCCCATGACGCGTTCAAGCTCGAACGCTACCCGGTTTGGTGTGGGATCGGTCACCGAATAGATGGTTTCGGTTTGCGATGACAACATGCCAGCCCCATAGGCGCGCAATCCATGCGGGGTCATGATCAGGCCAAACTCCACCATGTACCAATACATCCGCGCCAGCTGTTTCAGGCCGCCCATCGCAATGGCCTCTGGGCCCTTGGCGCCATAGGCTGCCAGATAGTCGGCAAAGGTCGGGTCATAGAGCATCGGCACATGACCAAAAAAGTCATGGAAGATGTCGGGTTCGACCAGATAATCCATTTCCTCGGGCTTGCGCAGCCACACCGTGACCGGGAACCGCCGATTGGCAAGATGGTCAAAAAACACATCATCAGGCACCAGCCCCGGAACAGCCACAAGATGCCAGCCGGTCGCCGCATGGAGCTTCTCGCTAACCCGGCCGAAATGCGGAATCTGATCCGCCGCATCAAGTTTCATCAGATTGCGAATGTAATCCTCGGCGGCATAACCGGCCAAAATGCGCGACTGGCGGTCATAAAGTTTGCGCCAAAGTTCGTGCTCGGCCTCGGTATATGTGCTCCAGTCCTGATCGATGGTGTAGTCGTCATTGATGTGGCTGTAATCACCACGCAGATCGTTTCCCTGATTCATGGCCGTCCTCTTTCGGGTTCTATTGCCGATTTACAAGGATCATTTTACATCAACTCTAATGTCATTTTCTGGCCAATAGGGCATCGAAATCGGCTATGATGTGCATATTGTGACCTTGTGTGTTTGATTTGGGGTTTAAAATGACCGACGTGACGCTAAGTGCGACCGATATCCGCATCCTGCAGGCCCTGCAAAAGGACGCCGCCATCAGCAATGTTCAACTGGCTGAAATGGTCGGCATGTCGCCATCGCCGTGTTTGCGTCGGGTCAAACAGCTTGAGGCATCCGGGGTGATCAAACGTCAGGTCGCCCTTCTGGATCGCAAGAAACTCGGCTTTGGGGTGCTGGCGACCATTCAGGTCCGCTTGCAAAGCCATACCGAACAAGGGGCGGAGGATTTCGCCCGCGCGATGAATGATCTTCCGGAAATCCTGTCCTGCTGGGCGATGACGGGACGGCAGGATTTTCTGCTGGTGTCTGTGGCACGCGATATCGAAAGCTTTGGCGATTTTGTTACCCATCAGTTGCTTTCAATGCCCAATGTGCGCGATGTGCAATCCAGTCTGGTTTTAAAGGAATACAAGAACCTGACAGCCATACCGTTGCCGAAAGGCGGTTAAAGGTATCGGAAAGACGTATGCGGGGCCGGGTGCAAATGCACCCGGCCCAGTCTTTGGTGGCAGTCGCAATCAGGTGCCGAGACCACCCGCGATATTGATGGTCTCGCCAGTGATGTACCCGGCATGCGGACCAGCAAAAAAGGCGATGGTTTCAGAAACTTCCTCCAACGTAGCAATACGTCGGATCGGATGCATATCGAGAAGCGCATCCGGGATGTCATCCCCAAGGACTTCAGTTGCCATCTCTGTTGGCATCACACCGGGCTGAATGACATTCACCGTGATGTTGCGTCCACCGAGATCGCGGGCAACACCCTTGGCATAGCCGACAAGGGCAGCTTTGGTTCCAGCATAATCAGCAGCGCCGGCAAATGGAACGTAACTACCAAGCAATGAGCCGATAAAGATGATGCGGCCACCGTTGGAAAGCCTGGGTGCGGCCGCACGGGTATTGGCGATCGTTCCCATGACATTGACCTGCCACTGACGGTTATAATTTTCGCCATCAAGTTCGGGATCATCCACCGACTGTCCCTGTATGGCGATGCCTGCATTATTCACAAGAATGTCGAGTTTGCCGAATTCGGCAATCACGGCGTCAATCAACGGCTTGGCAGAGGCCAGATCGGATTGATCGCTTTTGATGGCGATCGCGCGAACGCCTTTTGATCCGAGCCTATTGACGACGGCCTTGGCCTTTTCGTCAGAGGACGCATAGCTGATGGCAACATCTGCGCCAAGATCGGCAAGCTTTTCAGCTGTTGCCGCGCCGAGGCCACGAGAACCACCCGTGACAAGAGCAACTTTTCCGCTGAGAACTGCGGTCATGATAAAACCTTTCTGTGTGAGGAAACTGGTCGCAGAATTCGGCGACCAATATTTCATAACGATCATTACGATAATGCTAGTTATGAAAACTGGACATGACCTGTCAAGTGGTTTAGTAACGGTCGTTACGAAAAAGAAGGATCGGTTTGATGGGACGTCATCGCGAATTTGATGTGGAAAAGGTACTTGACGCTGCACTGCGCGTTTTCTGGCGTAAAGGCTACGAGGGCGCGTCTTATGCCGATCTGACAGAAGCGACCGGTGTGGAACGCCCGGCCCTTTATTCCGCGTTTGGTAATAAAGAAGCCCTGTTTCGTAAGGCGCTGGACCGCTACTACGAGCACTATCTTGATTTCATTCCGGTTGCGCTCGACCGCCCGACGGCGCGGGAAGTTGCCGCCCACATTCTTTATCAGGCCGCTGAGCTGCATACGCGCTATGCCGACCATACGGGCTGTCTTGGCATCAATGGTGTTCTTGCCGGATCAGACGATGCTGAGGCTGTGCGAAAAGCACTGATTGATGCCCGCGCAGAGGGCGAGGCAATGCTTCGCAAGCGATTCGAAAAGGCAAAGACCGAGGGTGACTTGCCAGCATCTACTGATGCTGCGGCGCTTGCGTCATTCGTTCTCACCGTCCTGCATGGCATGGCCGTGCAGGCCAAGGCAGGCTTCAGCCGCGAACGCCTCGAACGTATTGCCGATCAGGCACTTTGCGCCTGGCCGCAAGCATGACGCTACCTCTATTCATCGTGATCTTGCGACAATCAACGCTCTGCCCTGACAGGGTGTTTTTTATATCTGCGAAGGCTGGTCTTGCTTGCCTTCACGCCCATATTTCGGGCATAGCATGATCAGGGTTCATACCTCGGTCGACCCCAAGTCCATCCAGCCCCGGAGCTTCGCGAAATGCCTCAGTCCCCAGTGCCCCTTGCCGCCAACCCGATCCTTGCAGAAGCCACACGCGGCGATATGGTCGAAAGTTTCCATCGCGGGCGCTACGTCGTGATGACGTCTGACGGGACAGTGGTTGATCAGGGGGGCGATATTGATGCGCTGATGTATCCGCGATCGGCGATCAAACCGCTTCTGGCCATTCCGTTTGTTGAAAGCGGCGCGGTAGAGGCCTTCGGGCTTGAGGACAAACACATTGCCCTTGCCTGTTCATCGCATAATGGCGAGGAAGAACACGCCCAAACCGTAAAGGCGTGGTTGGAGAAGATCGGTCTTTCGGTCGATACGCTGGAATGCGCCCCGCATTATTCACTCAGCCTGAATGCAGCGATTAAACAGGCGTCTGATCATGTGAGCCTGACGAAGGCGCACAACAATTGCTCTGGCAAGCATTCCGGGTTCCTGTCGACCGCGCAGCAGTTGGGCGAAGATCCGAGCGGCTATATCGAAGAATCCCATCCGGTTCAGCAACGCCTGATCAAGGTGTTGGAAGAAATGGGGGATTGCGATCTGTCTTCGACCCCGCGCGGTATTGATGGATGTGGCATTCCGGTGATTGGCATGCGGTTGCGTGATCTGGGCCTTGCCATGGCGCGGATGGCAGATCCGGTGGGCCTTGATGCCAAACGTATTGATGCGATCAAGCGCATCCGCAAGGGCTGTGCAAATGCGCCCTTCATGGTTGCCGGAACCGGGCGTTTTTGCACCGGTATCATGGAAGAATGCGGTGAAGATGCACTGGTCAAGGTCGGCGCAGAGGGGGTCTATTGCGCGGCCTTCCCCAAACAGGGGCTTGGTGTGGCGCTTAAGATCGATGATGGCACCCAGCGCGGGGCAGAGGTTGCGATGGGCGCGATCCTGCGCAAACATGGCGTGATTGATGACGCCAAGGCAGAGGTCCTTAAAAAATACCTGACCCCGGTTCTGACCAACTGGGCGGGCAAATATGCCGGGGACTTGCGCCCGGCCTTCTGATCAAAACGGGGAATAGATGCAAAGCATTGCGGCCTATATCTTTGCGGCGATTGCCGAAATTGCCGGGTGTTTTGCCTTCTGGGCCTGGCTTCGGTCCGGGAAATCGATCCTTTGGGTCGTGCCGGGTGTGGCATCCCTGATTGTCTTTGCCTGGCTTCTGACCCGGGTTGAGGCCGACTTTGCCGGGCGGGCCTATGCGGCCTATGGCGGGGTTTACATCACGGCATCAATCTTCTGGATGTGGGTGGTTGAACGCACCACCCCCGACCGCTGGGATGTAACCGGATTGCTGGTTTGCCTTTTGGGGGCCGGGATCATCCTGTTTGCCCCGCGTTAGGTCTTGGTTTTTTCGGATTTTGCGTCGGACTTTTTGCCGGTGCGGTCTTCGGCGGGCAGAAGTACGCGGAAAGTCGTTCCCTTTCCCATGTCGGTTTCAAACCAGATGCGCCCGCCGTGACGCACCGTGACGATGTCATGGGTGATCGAAAGTCCCTGTCCTGTGCCCTTGCCAACTTCCTTGGTGGTAAAGAACGGGTTGAACACCTTTGACCTGTTTTCCTTGGCAATGCCAGTTCCGTTGTCGGAAATCGAAATCAGGATGCTGTCATCAAGCGACGTGGTCTTGACCGTGATGTGACCTTCATCGGGTTTGCGCCCGGCCGCCTGAATGGCCTGTGCCGCGTTGACGATCAGGTTGAGGAAGACCTGATTGACCTCGTTGATGTGGCAGGGAATATGCGGGATTTCCGGATCGAATTCTTCGGTGATGTCGGCATTGTGTTTCCATTCATTGCGTGAAATCACAATCACGTTCGACAGGACCCGGTTGATGTCGGTGGTGGTTTTTTCCGTCCCGCCGGGGTGGGAGAATTCCTTCATCGACAGGACAATTCGCGCCACCTGATTAATGCCATCAAGGGATTGTTGGGTGGCATGCGGGATTTCCTCAAGCAGGAATTCAAGATCGGAATCACGCATTTGTCGGGCGAAATCCTCAAACGTATTGGGCGGCAAATTTGCGCGGTTTTTCCACAGGGTCTGCAAGGCGAGACCAAGCATGCGTGACAGCGCCCCGTAACTGTCATTAAGGAACTTCAGGTTATCGCGGATATACTGGCTGGGCGTATTAATTTCATGGGCAATGCCGCCAGCAAGATGGCCAATCGCCTCAAGCTTAAGGGCCTCGCGCAGGTCTTCTTCAAGCTTCTTTTGCGCGACTTCCGCGTTCTTGCGTCGGGTGATGTCGCGGAAAATGTAAAGATAACTCATCTCGGAGGCGAAATTGGCCGGACTTACGATGATTTCCATCGGAAAGCTGTCGCCATCAAGGCGCTGCGCCATGGTTTCGGTATAGTCATATTTCAGCACACCACTGCTGATATTGATGCAGCGGTTCAAAAGCTTGTGGCGCACGGTTGCCTTGCGATCAATGAACATCACATCGACCGAAGTGCCCAACAGCTCATCGCCGGTTGCGCGCAGGATTTCGGCGGCTGATTTGTTGAAGTCCTGGATCATGCCGGTGGCATCAATGATCAGGATCCCCTCGACAACGCTATCAAGAATGGTCTTGAGCCGCTGCATGGTTTCGAGCTTGCGGCGCTTCTGTTCCCCCATCAGTGCCAGGAAGTGGGCGCGAACGTCTTCTGGCGCATCAATTTCCTTGGCTGCCTCAAGCAGATCCGCCCCAGATGTCAGATCGGATGTGCCACTCAGGATCTTGGTGTCGTGCAGGTTTTCAATCTTTTCAGACATCAGGCCCCTCCGCCCCCGGCAACCTGGTCATGCCCGCCGCGCCGGACACGAATGGGTTCATGAAACTGGTGAAGTTCCTGAAAAACGCGCAGCCGCTGGATCTGAATTTCGGAAACGTAATTGCCATGGGTCAGCAAGATATGCCCGTCGCGCGTTTCGATATCGGTCAGCAGGAAATCCCCGATCCGCAGGTTCTTGAGGTAAATGTCATGCTCCGTGCCGGTCGGATAGGCAACTTTGTCGTAGGACGGGTCTTCCTGGGCAAGGATCGCCTCGATCTGGTTTAGCAGTTCCGGGTCATAGCGTTCAGGCTTGTGGCGCAACTCGTCAAAGTGCTGTTTGACGACAAGATCACTTTCGACAATTTTGCCAAGGTCGTTGAAAATTCGAAGGACCCGCGCACCCAACGGAATTTCCGTGCCAAGCGGGCCTTCGGCCGGGAAGCCCGATCCGTCAAAATTGCGGTTTTGCAGATAGACAATACCGGCAACTTGTTCCAGCCGCGGGATATTGGAAATCAGTTTGCGTGCCACCTCGGGCGTGCGACGGACCACATCTCGTTCAAGCGGCTGAAGCGGCTTTTCATCGCCAAGACGGGCAAGGATTTCCGGCGGCAGGGAGACATAGCCAATGGGCGCCAGCAACGCGGCCAACCCCAACTCCCACGGATGCGGGTAGCCGATCTGTTTGGCAATGGTATCGCACCAAAGCTTGGCGCGCATGGCCTTGCCAAAAATCGCTGGATTTAGCTGTGCCAGCACTTCGGTCAGGACCTTCACACTGCCTGCCAGGGTCTGTTCGATCAGCGCCTTTTCTGCAGTGATCAACTGATATTGGCGCAAGCCCGCCTTAACACCGGCAATCAGGTCCTCGTCCTCGCACGGCTTGTTGAAAAAGCGGAAAATATGCCCCCGGTTGATTGCTTCGACCGCGGTATGCTGGTCGGCATTGCCGGTCAGCATCATGTTGACCGTGTCGGGGCTGAGTGTGGCAACCTCGGCCAGTAGCTTCACACCGTCCATGTCGGGCATGCGCATGTCGGCAACACAAACCGCATATTTGTTGCCCGCCTTGATTTTCTCAAGCGCCTGAAGCGGGCCGACCGCCGTGTCGAAATCGAACTTGCCGCGCAGCTTGCGCTTAAGTCCCATCAACAGGTTTTCATCGTCATCAACGAAGAGTACAGGGGGATTCTGTGTCATCATCTCTCTCCCTTACATGTCCATTTCGCGGTATTTTTCTTCGACCACGCGGGCAATTTCGCGCCAGACCGGCAACCGGTCGGCTTTTCCCAGACGTTCAAGGTATTCAAGGTCAATGCGGCTTTCGGAGGCCTGGCCGGTGCGGCTTTCAATGGCGACTTCGCGTGCCAGGTGCTGGGCGATATAGATTGCGCTAAGCGCGTTCATTTCGGTATGCCGCGTGTCTTGCGGGCGATGGTGATAGGCAACCGTTTGCACCATGGCGCTTGGAAAACCCCACAGACCCAAAAGGTACGCACCAATTTCCGGGTGGGCTGCGCCAAACTGATCACGTTCGGCAACGTTAATCGGAATATCTTCGGTTTCGACACGCTTGATGACCTCGGCCATTTCATTGGCGCGATAGGCATAAAGGATCAAACTACCCGTATGGCTCAGCATGCCTACAGCGGCCATGACACTGATCACTTCCTTCGAAAGCTTTTCCTGCTCGGCGATCAAGGTGGCGACAACGCCAAGTTGCTGGCTGCGTTTGCACAGTTGCATCATCCGCGTGACCGCCGGCTTGGGGCCGTCAAAACTGCGAAACAGACCGATAAACAGGGCAAGCGCCTTAAGTGTATCGACGCCAATCATGCGGATGGCTTGCGAGACAGATGTGATTTTCTGGCTAACCGCAAAATAGGCCGAGTTGGTCAGCTTCAGGATCTCGGCGGTTAACGCAATGTCCGAGGCCACGATGGCCGTAAGCTGCTCGTTGCTGGTCAGCGGATTTTCCAGTGCCTTGACAAGGTTGGTATAGGTTATCGGCGGGGAGGCAAGTGCATCAATCCCGCCAACAAGTGCACGCAGGTCCGGATTGGTCAGAAGGTTACGGAGATCAAGCGCATTCTCGATGGTTTCGACCAGCATCTGATCATCACACGGTTTGGCCAGATACTGATGCGCCGGGCCAACCGTGCGCAGGATTGCCTCTTCCTCGGCAAAACCCGACAGAATGATACGCGCGCTATGCGGGTGTTTTTCCTGCATCATGGTCAAAAGTTCTGCGCCATCGGTTCCGGGCATGCGCATGTCGGAAACGACGACATCCGGTTCCATTTCGGCAGCCTTCGCCAAGGCGCTTTCCGCGTCATGCGCGAAATGCAGCTCCCAGCCGGACCGGACCGAGCGTAACCGGCGACGCAAACCATCCAGAATATTTTTGTCATCATCGACAAAAAGGATGACGCTCATTTTCACCTCATGCGTGTGCTCCATGGTCTATACATGGGGCCTGCAAAGGATCTTTGATAGTCCGCATATGTGGAGGGTCGTGTCCTTTTTGCCCCTTTTTCCTGAAGACGGAGCACATCAGGACACGTGATCTAGTTGTTGGTCAGTTCGCGGTATTTGCCGGACACAACAGCCGCAATATTGGTCCATTCTTCGATGTGGCTCTGCTTGCCGATCTGGGCGAGATATTCCTGATCGATCGTGCTTTCGACCGTCCTTCCGGCATCACGATCGGCAATTTCACGTGTCAGATGTTGCGCAACATAGATCGCGGTCAAGGCGGTCATTTCCCGGTGCGGTAAATCCATTGGCCGATGATGATAGGCAACCGCCTGAATGACAGGTGCCGGGAAACCCCACAGTCCCAACAAATAGGCACCGATTTCGGCATGTCCGGCCCCGAATTGTTCGGCCTCCGCCTGATCAATTGAAATCCCTTCTTTTTCAACACGGTCAATGACCGCCTGCATCTCATCAGGGCGCTTGGTATAAAGGATCAACGTCCCAATGTGACTAAGCATCCCGATGGATGGCACAGCATGGCAAATTTCACGCGGAAGCCGTTCATATTCGGCAATCAGGGCCGCGGTAACGCCAATCTGCTGGGAGCGGTGGCACAGGCGTTTAAGATTGGCTGCCTGACTGGCCGGGCCGTCAAAGCCGCGATACAGCCCGACAAAAAGGGCAAGCGCCTTAAGCGTTTCCATCCCCAGCATCCTGACCGCATGCGCGACCGACGAAACATTCTGCGTCACTGCGAAATAGGACGAGTTGGTCAGTTTCAAAACTTCGGTGGTCAGCGCGATATCGGACTCAACAATTTTGCTGATGGTATCAAGCGCGTAATTCGGGTTCGAAAAGGCCGTTTCCAGACGCATATAGGTGTCGGGTGGCGAGGCGAGGCTCTTGGAACCAGCGACAAGGGTTCTAAGTTCGGGGCTTCGCAATAACTGACGCAGACCCAGTGCGTTTTCAATACTGTCGACCAGGGTTTCATGATCGCAGGGTTTGCTCAGAAACTGGTGTGCCGGGCCGATGGTGCGCAGATAAGATGCGTTGTCGGCATGACCGGTCAGAATGATACGTACGGCATCGGGATGGGTTTTCTGCAAGGTTTCAAGCAAGGTCACACCGTCCATGCCAGGCATCTGGATGTCTGAAACGATGACGTCGAGATCCTTGTTTTCGGCAAGTTCGATGGCCTCAGATCCGCTATTGGCGAAATAAAGGTTCCACTCGGGACGGGTGCTGCGCAGACGTCGGCGCAATCCGTTCAGGATGTTGGCATCATCATCAACAAACAGAATGTGGTGCATTTTACCCGCTTCTTCTTAAATACATTTTGCAGATGGGGGTGGGCGGAACCCCATACAAGATCGCAATATCACAGGCCGGTTCCCTGCGTGGTCCGGCCCATATATGGCGCTGCCGTTGCAAACACATTGCCCCGCAATATTGATCGCACGATTGTCAGATCCGCAACAGGGCGCAAGAAAACCATGC
Source organism: Thalassospira sp. A40-3 (assembly GCF_015871485.1). Classification (NCBI taxonomy): domain Bacteria; kingdom Pseudomonadati; phylum Pseudomonadota; class Alphaproteobacteria; order Rhodospirillales; family Thalassospiraceae; genus Thalassospira; species Thalassospira sp. A40-3. The sequence continues at coordinate 3,726,942 of NZ_CP065428.1, read as the reverse complement.
AACGCGATAAGTATTGTGTAATCATATATTTATGCCAGTGAACCAGGGGCTGAATTGTCATGTTTTGTCAGAATGTTCACTGTCATTGACGGGTATACTTTATAAGAATTCTTGGAACCGCGGCGTCCATGCGCTGTTTCCGATTGATCGGGGGTACCACCCACCAGATGACAACACGCACCGAACTGGTTGATGCAATCAAAAAGCATCAGCTCTTTGTCATGAAGCAGCCCGGCGGTCGGCGATTGCAGCTCCGCAATGGCAACCTGTCGCGCATCAAGATGAGCAAGATCAGTCTTGAAGATGCGGTGCTTCCCGGTGCCAATTTCATCCAGGCCCAGATTCAGGATGTCAAATTTGATTTCTGTGATCTGTTCGGAACCAACTTTGTCGAGGCCAATCTCGAAGGTTCAAGCTTCATGCGCGCCGACTTGCGCGGCGCCAACATGGCGCGTGCCAAACTGCGCAATGCCAACCTGACGGGGGCCGATCTTCGATCCGGTGTGATGGTGATTGTCGATGCCGGACGCGAAAAAAAGGTCAAACGACAAACAGATCTGACCAACGCAGACCTTCAGGGATCGGTGATGTCCGGAGCCAACCTGGCCGAAAGCAACATGTCGGGTGCCAGGCTTGCCGATGCGGATCTGAGCGACGCCAACATGTTTGCCGTTAACCTTGCCGGCGCGGATCTTTCGGGCTGCAACCTGTCGGGCGCAAAGCTCAAGAACGCGAACCTCAAGGGTGCAAAGCTCAAGGATACGCTTTTGCTTGGCACGGACTTGTCGGGTGCCAATCTGCGCAATGTTGATCTGGCGAATGTTGATCTGTCGCAGGCCAATACGTCAAACTCGATTGGCAGCAAGGCGGCAACGCTGTTGCCCGATGATATTCGCATCTTGCTCAATGCCCATACCGAGTGGCTGACAAGTGGCGGCATATCGGGCGCACGCCTTGATGTGACCGGTCGTGATCTGACCGAACTTGATTTCACCGGGTTTGATCTTTCGGCGGCATGTTTTGATGATTGCATCCTGCGCGGTGTTTTGCTGGTCGATACCATTCTGGTCATGGCATCGATGCGCAATGCCGATTTGTCCCGCGCCCGACTGAGCGGGTCGATCATGAACGGTGTACGGATGTCCTATGCCAACTGCACCAAGGCCGTGCTTCAGGGCGTCAAGTTCGGTGGCGTCGAACAACGTGATGCCAAGGGACAAAAAACGGGCGAGGTCTGGCGCGCAGACCTTCATGCAACGGACTTTTCACACGCTGACCTTCGAAACTCGGTTTTCGATGAGCCCCACATGAAGGGGGCCAAGCTTTGCAAGGCCAATATTTCCGGTGTTGCCTTTGGTGAAACGGACCTAAGCGACGTCGATCTTGACGGTACCAACACCGGCTCGATTCTGACCGGAATCATCCCCGGTAAGGTTTAAGATCCAACCCTGTCAGGGTGCAGGTTAACTAAGCGTTCGGATAGTTTTTCCCACTTTTTAAAGACTTAAACCGTTCCAATGCCGCGCAATGTCTTAAACAAATTGCGTTGCGGGGAAACTGCGTCATTCTATAATCCAGAATAATAAGAATCTAATTTAGAATTTCTGGGGGTTTTCTACTGAATGTCATCGCGTTCGGAATTGATTGATTCAATCAAGAAGCATCAACTTTATCTCAATCAAAAGCCGGGCGGCGTGCGCATGCAAAAGCGCAACTGCAATCTTTCCCGCATCAAAATGAGCAAGATCAGCCTTAAAGAGGCGGTATTACCCGGTGCAAACTTCATTCAGGCATCGGCGCGCGACGTTTGTTTCGATTTCTGTGACCTGTTTGGCGCAAACTTTGTTGAGGCCGACCTCGAAAATTCGACCTTTGAACGCGCCGATCTGCGTGGGGCCAATATGGCACGGTCCAGTTTGCGCAATGCCAACCTGAACGGCATTGATCTGCGCGCAGGCATCATGGTGGTCCTTGAAGGGGCTCGTGAACGCACGGTCAAACGCGAAACCGACATGTCAAATACCGACCTCGAAGGTGCGATGATGTGGGGGGCCAATATGGCCGGTGCCAACATGTCCGGATCGCGCCTTGCGCATACCGATATGAGTGACGCCAACATGTTTGCCGTCAACCTCGAAGGTGCTGATCTGACCGGGTGCAAGATGAACGGCGCAAAGCTTCGCAATGCCAACCTCAAGGGGGCGAAGCTTGCCGGGACGGAACTTGTCGGGGCGGATCTGAGCGGTGCGAACCTGCGCAATGTCGACTTGCAGGATGTCGATTTGTCACAGGCCAATACATCCTACTCAATCGGTGGCGGTACGCCGACGGCCCCGCTGGTTGATGATATTCGCGAACTTGTAAACGGCCATAGCACCTGGCTGGCAACCGGCGGCAAAACCGGCATGCCAATGATTGCTGCCGGTCGCGATTTGTCGGGCATGGACTTTTCGGGCATGGACCTGTCGGGGGCCGTCTTTGACAAATGCATCCTGCGCGGCACGCTTTTTGTCGATACCATTCTTGCCATGTGTTCGATGCGCGAAGCCGACATGCATAAAATCCGCATGAATGGTGCGGTGCTGGATGGTGTGCGCATGGCGGGATCAGACTGTAGCGAGGGTGTGTTTCAGGGCGTTCACTTTGGCGGTGTAGATCAGCGCGACAAGAAGGGCGAGAAGACCGGCGTCGTCTGGAATGCGGATCTTTCGGATGTCAATTTCGAACAGGCCGATTTGCGCAACTCGGTATTTGACGAAGCCAAGATGAAGGGCGCCAATCTGACCAAGGCAAACGTTGCCGGCGTCGCCTTTGGCGCCACGGATCTGAGCGAAACCGAGCTTGAAGGTGCCAATGTCGGCCTGATCCTAAATGGCTATATTCCCGGCAAGAGATAACCTCTGCCGATCACGGCCCGAAAACGCAAAACGCCGCCCTCAGTGAAGGCGGCGTTTTTTAGTGCGCAGGACTATGATCGCTTAGCTGCGGTAATCCGCATTGATCGAGATATAGCCATGCGTCAGGTCACAGGTCCAAACCGTGGCCGCACCATCGCCAAAGCCAAGATCGGCATCAATGTCGATATACTGACCCTTGATGTGGGCTTCGACCGGGCCTTCGTCATAATCGGCAACACGTTCACCGTTCTTGGCCAACGTAATGCCACCGATTGCAACGCTCAGCTTGTTTGGATCGGCCGTCACACCGCATTTGCCAACCGCCATGACGATACGGCCCCAGTTGGCGTCTTCACCGGCAATCGCGGTTTTGACAAGCGGGGAGTTGGCAATGGCCTTGGCGGCAGTCTTGGCTTCTTTTTCGTTCACGGCACCGGTGACCTTGACGGTGATGAATTTCGAAGCACCTTCGCCATCGCGAACGATCTGATGGGCAAGATCACGCAGTACGTCTTCAAATGCCGCCTTGAACGCGGCAAGTTCCGGATCGTTGACGTCACTAATCGCATCATTGCCCGCCTTGCCGGTGGCAGCGACAAGGAGCGTGTCCGAGGTCGACGTATCGCTATCAACCGTGATCGCGTTGAAGCTGCGATTGTTGCAATCGGCCAGAATGGCCTGCAGCACATTGTGCGGCAGGGCGGCATCGGTAAACACAAAGCTTAACATGGTTGCCATGTTTGGCTCGATCATGCCCGATCCCTTGGCGATACCGGCAATGGTCACGGTCTTGCCATTGATGGTCGCGGTGGCTGACGCGCCCTTGGGGAAGGTATCGGTGGTCATGATGGCCTTGGCGGCATCAAGCCAGCCCGCTTCATTGGCCAGAAGATCACCCAGTGCATCAGTGATACGGTTGGCGGTGGTTGGCTCGCCAATCACGCCGGTCGATGCGGTAAAGATTTCGGTCTTTGCACAGCCAAGTGCCTTGGACGCGGCTTCGACCTTGTCAGCAACGAACTTTTCGCCCGCCTTGCCGGTAAAGGCGACCGAGTTGCCCGCATTGACAAAAAAGGCACGTGCCGTACCACCCTTAAGTGCCTCACGTCCCCAGCGGACCGCCGCTGATGCAGTGGTCGACGTGGTGAAGACACCGGCAACCTGCGTGCCTGGCTCGAGTTCGGCCAACAGCACATCCGGGCGCCCCTTATAGCGAATGCCAAGGGTTGCGGTATGCAGTTTAACGCCAGCAATCGCCGGAAGGTCTGGGAATGCCGCGGGGGCAAGCGGTGAAATGGCAGTCGCAACCATCAGTGCAGTTTCCTTTATTGGATAAGTCGGTCCATCCTGCCGCAATGGCGACGAAAAGCAAGCGGCAGAATGAATTTACGCGATCAAATGATGTGTAAAAAACGGGGCGAAGCCAATGGCTGCACCCCGTTTTCGAATTCTCTAAGGCCAGACGCGATCAATTGATACTGACCGCGAAGTCTGCGGGATTATTCCGCCGGCTTTTCCTTGGCGGCATCTTCTGCTGCCTTCGCGGCTTCGATTTCGACATAGTTGACGATTTCGGCATCAGAACGCAGGTCTTCGACAAGTGCGTTAAACGCATCGCGGCTGATTTCGGCCACCAGCTGCTGACGGACTTCGTCAAGTGACGGCTGGGTGCCTTCTTTTTTCTCTTCAACCTTGATCACGTGCCAGCCGAACTGGGTCTGAACCGGCTCGCTCGAATAGGTGCCCGGTTCCATGGCAAAGGCTGCCTCGGCAAACGGTGCAACCATGTCGCCACGGTTAAAGAAGCCAAGATCACCACCGTTCGGGCCGGACGGGCCGGTCGATTTTTCTTTGGCGAGTTCGACGAAGTCGGCACCATCGTCAAGTTCTGCGATGATGGCTTTTGCGTCTTCTTCGCTTTCAAGCAGGATGTGGCGGGCGTGGACCTGCGGCTCCGGCTCGTTGGTTTTAATGAATTCTTCGTATTTTGCTTCGATCGCATCATCGGTGATCGCATCACTGAGCGCACGATCCAGATAGGTTTCCGCGATCAGGCGGCGCTCAAGGGCTGCGATCTGTGCTTTGACTTCCTCGTCATCAGCCAGACCGGCTTCGCTACCGGCATCCATCAGCAGGCGCTGATTGATTTCGCGGGTCAGAAGGTCGGCCTTAAGCATGTCAAACGGGAGCTGGCGATACTGTTGCGGCAGGCCCTGCTGGGTTGCGCGGACTTCTGATTCAAGAATGTCCTCACCATTGACCGTCGCCAGCACCGGGTCTTCTGCCGGTGCAGCGTCCTGTGCCATGGCAGGGGATGCGAAAATGACGGTTGCCAGGGAAGCAGCAAGAAGGGATTTGCGCAGCATAGTTTCTCCAGACTTTGATTTCAGATGGGCTTATGCCCAATGCCTCTGCCCACGGGTAAAACACATAAGTTGTGCCTGCACAAGGCTTCGCCGTGGATGTCGCACCTTTTGGCAAAGCTTTCTGTCTAAAATGTGAAGAAGCTAAATTTGCGTGTCAGCATGTTGTGATGTGTATCTTTGCGCTGACGCGCGCATCACCCGCAAGGCGGGCAATGCTCGGACGACAATTATGTGAAATTTTGACACGGTTGGGACTGTTCAGGCCCGAACGTCAAACAGCACTTCACCGACCATGCCTTGTGACCCGTCTGTGCGGGTGAAACCCGATTTGGCCACCAGATCCCCGCCGATCAGCCGTTCATCCAATGGTGTGATCAGGGTCAGCGAGATCGATTTGATCCCCTCGCTTGCCAAGCTGCTCTGGCTTCCATCGGCACGTAGCAAAACGAGCGAGCTGAACACCGCATCACTTTCGTCAATCACGCCATCCTGGTTGTCGTCATATTTGGCCAGTTCGGCAAAGCCGTCTTTGGCACCGTTTTGATCGCCAAACAGTTCGGTGCCATCGTTGATTTCACCATCACCATTGCGATCAAGTGCCAACAGCGCATCCCCGCCGCTGACCCAGGCGGTTTGATCAAGCGATCCATCACCATCAATGTCAAACTTTGCGCCATCTTCAAGACTGGTGATGTCGATGCCATTGCCATCCAGATCAAGGATCAGTGGATCCTTCTGAAACGCTTGGGCGATTTCAACCCGGATCATTTCGATATGGGCCTTGAACTCGGAGACGGAAATATCGATTTTCCCGGCGGTCTTGGCAAACCGGGTTTCAATCGATGAGAAATCGATCTGTACCTGGCGGGAACTAACCGACACCTGCCCAAGATTAACCTTGGCCTTGCCGTGCGACATGCTGACCGCCAGATCATGAACGGAGTCAGCGCCGCCGTTGCCACTGGTATTGGCAAGTTTCAGATCACCCGGATCACCACCCGTCATGGCATTGGCCATCGCGCGCGCCTTGGCTGGCGGAATGCCCATCATGGCAAGAACGATGAAAGCCTCGCGGTTCAGGCGCGTCTGTGCATCATCTAATGCGGGTTTTAGCCCCTTATAGATTTCAAGCACATTGGTCTCGAATTCCAGAACGGGATGCTGGAACGACCCCATTGCTTGTTCGATGCGCTGGTTGGCCTCGATGCTGAGATCAATCTGGTCGATGATGGCGCGTTGCTGGGACAGTTCGCCATCTTGATTTCCATCGGCATCCGAATTGACGGCACCATTTGCCGCGGCACGTGACGCGGCAAGGGCCGCGGCATTCTGGGCGGCGGTCGGATTGGATAGTGTTGAGGAATCAAACATACAGCACCTCCTTCCTGAAGGGCTGCGGGATGCCGGTCACGACATCCCGTCGCAGTTAAATCAGAACATCCTGTTCCTGTGTCGGGTCAGTGACGGGCACGGTTTCACCATTCGGGAACGTGAAGGTGGCCTTGCCATCATCCTGACCAAAGAGGCCCATCGGCATCATCATATCAACGGTCAGCTGAAGCGGACCGGCACCCTCGCCAGTACCGTCAACCGGCTGATTGATGCTGCGTACGATCAGGGTTGCCTGTTCCATGAACTGTTCAGTGATCTGGGCATTCAGGGCCGCCATCCGTTCAGCCGCAAGCGCCTGACCATTGGTCTGCGCAGCACCGGCTGAGTCGCCCTCTTCGGACGTATCATCAGAACCGACTGTTGCGTTCATCAGTTCACGAATAAATTCAGCGACTCCGTTGTCATTGATATCAAACAGAAGTCCGCCATTCTCGGCACTGGCCGGGTTGCCCAGCATATCCACAAGCGACCCGCCACCCAGTCCATCCATAACCGCGCCAAGTGCGCCAAGGGCGGCACCGGCACTGTTGCCAATTGCGATGGCTTGGGTCTTTACAACTTCGATCTTGGCAGCCTCGTAATTAAACGAGAACTCGCCGGTTTCGTTGTTGATGCTGATATCAAGCGACTGGACCGCCATCATGGCGGATTCCGATACGCCAACCGCGGCACCATTGGCCCCGGCATATGAAATGGCGGTTTTGCTGTGGCTGGCGATCGCCTGATCAAAGGAAAACTCGAATTGGTCCTGCCCGCTGGCAGCATCGCGAATACCATTGAACATGGCATCCGTTGCAGCAATCGCATCTTCTTCGGACATGCCCGAAAGCGCGAACATTTCCTGCACACTGCCGCGAATCATCTCAAGCGACGCATCAAGTGCGCGTTCAAACAGTTCTTCGGTTGTCAGGGACTTGTTCGACAGCGATTTTCCAGCCGCCGGGGCAAGCTTTTGGCTGTCATTATGTGCGGCAAGCGCATCGTCTGACAACGCAACCGGATCAACCTGATCGCGCGCATCAGTTCGCGCCTGTGCAGCACTGTTACCGGCATCGGGATTACTTTTTGAAATGGGCTGACGCGCATCCTGAAGGGCGGATTGGCCCTGACGAAATGGATTAAGCGCTGAGAAATCGACCATAATCCTCCTCCTGAGGACGTGATTTGGCAGCGCTTTCGGGGCAACCCTGCGTGCCAAAACGAGCTACATGCTCTGTTAGGGTTTAAAACTATTAGGCGAATGGTACGCCGATTTCTCGCATTTCTCAAGCAAGAAGGGATCAACCGCCAAAAACGAAAACGTGAAACCGTCCGGATGTGTCCGGGGACCGCGGCGAAAACCGGTAATTTTCAGCCCAACATTAGCGATATTGGCTCGTTCCGTTGACAGATGGCAGGCAGGGTTCTATCTGTGATCGGGCTCCGCTTTCTGTCGGGCCTCATTGTGTCTTAATTTATTTGTTCAGGAACGTATTAATGCTCGGCGCTATTGCCCGGAAAATTTTCGGTTCAGCTAACGATCGTGAAGTCAAAGCCCTGCGGGCCACGGTCGAGCAAATCAATGCCCTGGAACCCGAAGTCGAAAAGCTTACTGATGACGAACTGCGCGCCAGGACCGATTGGCTGCGCGAACGTCTCAAGAACGGCGAGACTCTGACCGACATCCTTCCTGATACCTTTGCCACCATCCGCGAGGCATCCAAACGCGTCCGTGGCGAACGTCATTATGATGTGCAGCTTCTGGGTGGCATGGTTCTGACATCTGGCAAAATCGCCGAGATGAAAACCGGTGAAGGTAAAACCCTGGTTTCGACCCTGCCGGTTTATTTGAACGCGCTTGAGGGCAAGGGCGTTCATGTGGTGACGGTCAACGATTATCTGGCAAGTCGTGACGCGGAATGGATGGGCGAGGTCTATGGCTTCCTTGGCCTGACCGTGGGCGTGATCATGCATGGCATGACCGATGATCAGCGCCGTGCGGCTTATGCCTGTGACATCACCTATGCGACCAATAACGAGCTCGGCTTTGATTATCTGCGCGATAACATGAAGTTCCGTCTCGAAGACATGGTGCAGCGCCCGTTCAACTTTGCGATCGTCGATGAAGTCGACTCGATCCTGATTGACGAAGCCCGTACCCCGCTGATCATTTCGGGCCCTGCCGAAGACAGCTCCGAACTTTACCGCTCGATTGATGCGCTGATCCCGAAACTGATCGAAGAAGACTTCGAAAAGGACGAAAAGGCGCGTGCGGTTACCCTGACCGAAGAAGGCACCGAACACGCCGAACAGCTTCTGATGGAAATGGGCATCCTGACCGAAGGCACGCTTTACGACGTTGCCAACGTTCATCTGGTCCATCACGTCAATCAGGCGCTGCGTGCGCACAAGCTGTTCCAGAAAGACACCGACTATATCGTCAAGGACGACAAGGTCGTCATCATTGACGAATTTACCGGTCGTATGATGGAAGGCCGCCGTTATTCCGATGGCCTGCATCAGGCACTCGAAGCCAAGGAAAAGGTCAAGATCCAGAACGAAAACCAGACTCTGGCATCGATAACCTTCCAGAACTATTTCCGTCTCTATCCGACCCTTGCCGGGATGACCGGTACGGCAATGACCGAGGCTGAAGAATTCGAGGAAATCTACAACCTTCAGGTTGTCGAAATACCGACCCATCGACCGATTGCCCGTAAAGATGCCGATGACGAGATCTATCGCACCGCCAATGAAAAGTGGATTGCGATCTCCGAACAGCTCGAAGATTGCCACAAGCGCGGCCAGCCGGCCCTTGTCGGGACGGTCTCGATCGAGAAATCGGAAATTCTGTCCGATCTTCTGAAAAAGAAGAAAATCCCGCACGAAGTTCTCAACGCCAAGCAGCATGAACGCGAAGCCTTGATCGTGGCCCAGGCCGGTGCGCCGGGTGCGATCACGATTGCCACCAATATGGCCGGTCGTGGTACCGACATCAAACTTGGTGGCAACGTTGAAATGCGCGTTGAACACGAGCTGGCTAATGTCACCGACGAAGCCAAACGTGCGGCCGCGATTGAAAAGATCAAAGCCGAGGTCAAGGCTGATCAGGAAAAGGTTCTCGCCGCTGGTGGCCTGTTTGTGATCGGTACCGAACGCCATGAATCACGGCGTGTGGATAACCAGCTGCGTGGTCGTTCCGGCCGTCAGGGTGACCCGGGTGGATCGAAATTCTATCTGTCGCTTGAAGATGACCTGATGCGTATTTTCGGGTCAGAGCGCATGGACGGCATGCTGCAGAAACTGGGTCTGCAGGAAGGTGAAGCAATTTACCATCCGTGGATCAACAAGGCGCTTGAGAAAGCCCAGCAGAAGGTCGAGGCACGCAACTTCGACATTCGTAAGAACGTTCTGAAATTTGACGATGTCATGAATGACCAGCGTAAGGTCGTCTATGAACAGCGCCGCGATCTGATGCAGGCCAAGAACGTTGCCGAAGACGTTGCTGACATGCGCGCCGAAGTCATCGAAGACATGGTCGACAAATACTGCCCGGCCAAGGTCTATCCCGAGCAGTGGGAAGCCGCCAGCCTGCACGAAGAAGTTACCCGTCTTCTGGGTCTTGATCTGCCGATTTCTGATTGGGTCAAGGAAGAAGGCATCGATCAGGAAGTCATGCGCGAACGCATTGAAAAGGCAGCGGATGCGAAAATGGCGGCCAAGGTTGCCAACTATGGTGCTGACATCATGCGCCAGGTTGAAAAAAGCCTCGTGCTGCAGCTCCTTGACCAGTCATGGAAAGAGCATCTTCTTGCCCTTGATCACCTGCGTCAGGGCATTGGCCTGCGCGCCTATGGCCAGCGCGACCCGCTCAATGAGTTCAAGCGCGAAGCCTTCAACATGTTTGAAGCCATGCTGGTATCCTTGCGCGAACGCGTGACCCAGATGCTGTCGCATGTCGAACTGCAATCGACCCCGCGCCCCGAAGACCTCGAAGCACCGCGCCGTCCGCAACAGGAAATGCGCGAAAACCGCGACGAACTCGAAGCAACCGAGCAGGGTGTCGATACCGCAACCGTTCAGTCGCGTCAGCCGGGCAATTTCGATCCCAACGATCCCTCTACTTGGGGCCGCGTTGCCCGCAACCAGGCCTGCCCTTGCGGATCTGGCAAGAAATACAAGCATTGCCACGGTCAGTTGAACTGATCACTTTGGCCATGAATTAAAGAAAAAGCGCGCTCCTTCGGGATGCGCGCTTTTTCTTTGTCAGTTGCTTGCTGCCAGGGCCTTGGTTGGCAGGTGGCTTTGCAGGAACTGTTTGACCGGATTCAGCACTGCATCATCGGTTGTCAGATAGAACCCCAGCGCAATCAGGGTTCCGGCATGGCCCGTTTCGGGGACTTCGACAAGTTCCGCGCTCGGGGCCAGTTCGGCGAGTTTGCGCGAATTGCGCGGAAAGACTGTGTGATCACGGGTGCCCGTAATCAACAAAAGCGGCGGCATATGCGTAAGATCCATCGCGACCGGCTGGCTCTGATCGGCCGGTGTCTCGCCAAACGCATTTCGGGTGGCCGCAACATCATAGGGGTAAAAATCATACGGGCCCGAAAGCCCGATGATGCCGGCAATGTCATCGGCATCAAGCCCGACAGCTTGCAGATATTGCTGGTCTGCAACCAGCTGAACGGCGTTATAGGCCCCGGCGGAATGACCGGCCAACATAATCGGGACATCCTTGATCTGACCTGGGTTTTGCCCGGCATAGTTTTTCATAAAGGCGATCGCAGACGCCCCGTCCTCGATAAAGTCCGGAAAACGAACATCGGGCACCAATCGGTAATCATGAATGGCAACCGCATAGCCAAATTCGGTAAAACGTTTGGCAATAAAGGCGTACTTGCCGCGATCACCAGAATCCCAGGAACCACCATAAAACCAGATCACAAGTGGGGCCGGCTGAAGGGAGGGATCGGGCAAATAAAGATCCAGAACCTGCCGCTCATCCGGGCCATAGGAAAGTGCCGCGATATCAGGTTCTAAATCGCCAGCCTGCCAGTGATTATAAGCACCAAGCTTGTCACATCCGGCCAGAAGCACCATTGCGACAATGGAATTGGTCGTCATGCTCAGAAACTTTTTGGGAAACATTCGGGGTGCCGATCTATGCAAAAATTATCGTTTATATAGTCAATACGTTAGCGCACTGAATTCCGTTTAAAACAATCAAATGGATGTTTGCGCTGACCACACCCGTTATGTCCTCGGATTTTGACAATCCAGACCTGTAAAGCAGCACGTCGCATGTGTATTGTTGGGATGTATTTATGAGTCCTTAATTGCCTGCTCCCTAGACTTTCCGGGCAAAGTTCAAATTCGGAGATCCCGTCAAAGTGTCCTCATTCGATCAACTGTCCAAACGCGCAAAAAAGCTCGAAAATCAGGGCCAGATTGACGAAGCGATCAAGCTGTACGAACAGTTTCTTCAGGACTACCCGAAAAACACACGCGCGAAAGCCGCTCTTGAGAAGTTGCGTGATTCCGCATCCGGAAATGGTATTTCCGCGCAACAGGCTTTCATGAAAGCCTCGCAGCTGATTGAGCAGGGCGCGTTTGCAAGGGCGATTGAACTGGCAAAGCAACTTGTCGAAAGTGCTCCGGAAAATGCTCAGGTGTGGAACCTGCTGGGGTTTGCCTACGCTCGGGATCAAAAGCCGGTAGAAGCAGAAAAATGCCTGCGTAAGGCAATTGAGCTCGACAAAAACTTTGCGACCGCTTGGGTTAATATTGGAAACCTGTTTTCATCCCAGAAGAAATTAGGCCTAGCACTGCAAGCCTATCAAAACGCCAGCTATCTTCAGGCCAAAAACGCCAACATCTTGAACAGCTGCGCGACCGTTCTGATGGAAATGCAGCGTTTTGACGAAGCCGAAAGATTCTGCGTGCAGGCGATTACCAACGACCCAAATTTAGCGGATGCATACCATAATCTTGCCGTCATTCTATATCGAAACAAAAAACGTGCTGCTGCTAAACAAGCATTTGAAAAAGTTGCTAAACTTCATCCAAATAGTATGTCGGCACTGTCTGACTTTTTGTATGCACGTGCGCAAATTTGTGACTGGTCTCTTCTTGCGCCCGAATTTCAAAACGTAAAGGCGATCGGCAATCCGGGGAACTGTGTTTCGCCGTTTTCCTTATTGCATTTTGAAGACGACCCATACGCGCAGAAAAAGCGTTCAGAGAACAGAGCTGGGGAGCTGGCCGTACGCGATAGTTTCCCGCAATTCCGGCGACCGGGGTCCCGTCCGCAGAAACTGAAAATCGGTTATTTTTCGGCGGACTTTCACAATCATGCGACGCTTTCCCTGATGATGGGGCTTTTCGGGGACCACGATAAAAGCCGCTTTGAAATCCACACCTACAGTTATGGCGGCGTCACAGATGGCTGGCGTCGCGCTCAGCTGCAAAAACTGGTCGATAAAAACTGGGATGTCCGTAGTTTTTCGGACCGGGAAATCGTTCAGCATGCGCGTGACCAAGGGATCGATATTGCGATTGATCTAAAGGGCTACACCCAATCAGGGCGGCCGCAGCTATTTGCCTATCGGATGGCGCCGATCCAGATCAACTATGTTGGTTATCCGGGGACTTTGGGGGCCGACTACATCGACTATCTGATCGCAGATCACACCATCATCCCCGACGAATACAAGAATGCCTATAGCGAAAAAATCATCTACATGCCGCATTGCTATCAGCCCAATGACGGCGGTCGAGAGTTCCCGGAAAACACCCAAGCACGCACGCAGTTGGGCTTGCCGGAAAATGGCTTCGTGTTCTGTTCGTTCAATGCCAATTACAAGATTTCGCCGCGTGAGTTCGATATCTGGATGCGCTTGCTTAAGAAGGTAGATGGTTCTGTCCTGTGGCTGTTCGAAGGCAGCGAGGACGCGATGCTCAACCTTCGCAAGGAAGCCGGAAATCGCGGCGTAGACCCAGCCCGCCTTGTCTTTGCAGGCTATCTGCCCGAGGAACAACACCTCGCCCGTCACAAACATGCCGACCTGTTCCTGGATACCTTTAATGTGAATGCTCATACCACGGCAAGTGACGCGCTTTGGACCGGGTTGCCGCTTGTAACTCTTCCCGGAAAACAATTTGCCGCCCGGGTCGCCGCAAGTGTTCTAAAGGCGGCAAATCTGCCCGAACTGATTGCCAAATCCGAAGAAGAGTATGAAGCAATTGCCCTTGACCTGGCTTTGCACCCGGAAAAGACCGCTTCAATGAAGGCAAAGGTCAAAGATAACGTCAAAGCCTGTCCGCTGTTTGATACCAAGTCATATACCCGTGATCTGGAACGAGGCTATGACGCAGCTTATGAGCGCTATCTCTGCCAACAGGCGCCGGGGGACATTGAGCTTGTTAGCCAATAACGTGATGGCAAATTTTGCACCGGGAATGAGGAAGAAGCTTTGAGCATTGCGGTGGAACAGGTGGTGTCACTTGCAAAAAAGGCGATGGCGAATAATCAGTCGGATCTGGCCATTTCCATGTGCACAGAACATCTGCAAACCGAACCCGACGCAGTTGTGCTCTGGGATGTTTTGGCAAACGCCCATTTCCTCAAAAAGGATAATGGGCAGGCAGCAATATGTTTCGAGAAGGTTGTCGAACTTGCGCCGCAAAACCCCAAGTCTCATCAAAATCTTGGCGTGTTTTATCAAAGCATCGGCAAGTTCAACGAAGCACTTCAATGCTATCAGCGCGCGGCAAGTTGCGACGCCAACTATGCCCCGGCCTATAATGGAGCCGGCATTGTCCTGATGACAGTTGGGCAGCTTGATACTGCCCAGCAGTATTTTGCCAAGGCGCTTCAGCTCGACCCGCAATTCGCCGACGCCTATAGCAACTTGGCCAATGTGTTTTTTAGCAAGGGACAATTACCCGCAGCAGCCCAAAGCTACGCCAAGGCCAATGCTCTGAACCCGGATCTGAAAAGTGCCGTGGCAAACCGGTTCTATAGTTTGGCGATGATGTGCGATTGGTCCTGGCTTGATGCCTTTTCGCGTGTCGCCAAGACACTGGGAATCGAGGGCGAAGAAGTAACACCATTTTCGCTGCTACCCCTTGAAGACGCGCCGGAAAGGCAATTGGCCCGATGTCAAAAATTTGTCTCGGCCAAATTCGGGCAAGGGGCGACGTGGCAAGGCGGCGTTCCATCAGCGCGCCCGGCGAAGTTGCGTATCGGCTATTTTTCAGCCGACTTCCATGACCATGCGACACTATCGCTGATGATGGGGCTTCTCCGAAATCATGATCACGACAAATTCGAAATTCATGGCTTCTCATATGGGGTGGTGAAGGAAAGCCGGAGCCTTGATGAGGCGATAAACTATTTTGATAGTTTCTCAGATGTCTCGGGTTCCTCGGACGAGGCGATTGTGCAGCTCGCGCGTGAAAAGAATATCGATATTGCCATCGACCTTAAGGGCCACACGCGGATGGGGCGGATTGGTATCTTTGCCCGGCGCATCGCCCCGGTTCAGATCAATTATCTTGGCAATCCGGGCTCCATCGGGGCTGACTTCATCGAATATATGATTATTGATAAGGTCACAGTGCCTGAAACGCACAAAAAGTATTTGTCTGAAAAGCCGATCTATCTGCCAAATTGCTATCAGCCCAATGATGACCAACGCCGCATCCCGGAGACGAACACAACGCGCAAGGATTTCGGCCTTCCAGAAACCGGCTTTGTATTCTGTAGTTTCAACAACACCTACAAGATAACCCCGCGGGAATTTGATATCTGGATGCGGCTTCTGAGTAAGGTTGAGGGCTCGGTTCTTTGGTTGTTCAAGGGCAACGATTACGCCGCCGAAAACCTGCGCAAGGAAGCGCAAAAGCGCGGCATTGATCCCGATCGTTTGGTCTTTGCCGACAAGATGCCGGAACCGGAACATCTCGCACGGCACAAGCATGCAGACCTGTTGCTTGATACCTTTAATGTCAACGCGCACACGACGGCGAGTGATGCGCTTTGGGCAGGCTTGCCACTTGTGACCTTGCCCGGAGAGCAATTTGCCGCTCGTGTGGCGGCCAGCATTTTGACGGCAGCCAATCTGTCTGAGCTGATTGCCAAGGATGAAGCGGACTATGAAGCCATTGCACTGGATCTGGCGCTTCATCCCGAAAAGACCGCAGCCTTGAAGCAGAAATTACAGGAACAGATCAAGACCTGTCCGCTGTTTGACACGGTTACCTACACACGAGACATCGAAGCTGCATTCGAAGCCGCATATAACCGATACCTGAAGGGCCTTGCACCGGATGACATTGATCTGACCCGATCAAAGTAATCATCTATGCTTTCTGCACTTGGCGAAGGTTTGATGGCGCGATAAAACAGTGCCATGACAATACAACAACCAGATAAAGGCTGCATGTCGGTTGACCTGCGCCAGGGCAAAATCCCGGAAAAAACCGTGTTCGTCAGTGCGGTCGCGCTGGTCGATATCGATCATCGTGTACTGATCGCTCAGCGCCCGGAAGGCAAATCCATGGCTGGCCTGTGGGAGTTCCCGGGCGGCAAGGTCGAGGCGGGTGAAACCCCCGAAATGGCGCTGGTGCGTGAGCTCAAGGAAGAGCTTGGCATTGATATCACTGAAAGCTGTCTGGCACCCTTTACCTTTGCATCTTTCACCTATGATGATTTCCATCTGATGATGCCGCTTTATCTCTGTCGCGTCTGGAAGGGTGAAATCACCCCGATGGAAGGTCAGCAGGTGAAATGGGTGCGCCCGGTCCGTCTGGGGGATTATCCGATGCCGCCGGCCGATGTGCCGCTTGTGGCGATGCTGCGCGATTTTCTGTGAGCCATCTGCGCGTTTGTGGCGTATGAGATCGCGCATTGAAGTTTGAATGATGTTGTGGGGATATGATGTCTGATCCGGTCCGTGCCTGTCTGATTATTATCGGCAATGAAATCCTGTCTGGCCGCACCCATGACAAGAACCTGCCTTATCTGGCAGAGGAACTGAATGCGCTTGGTGTCCGCCTGGCCGAGACCCGCGTCATTCCCGATATCGAAGCCACCATCATCGATACGGTTAATGAATGCCGGGCTAAATTCGATTATGTCTTCACCACCGGTGGCATTGGCCCGACCCACGATGACATCACATCGGAATGCGTCGCCAAGGCATTCGGGGTGGCGATCGAACTAAATGCAGACGCGCATGACTTGCTTAAGAGCCATTATGAAAACCCCGAAGACCTCAACGAAGCGCGCCTGCGTATGGCACGCATTCCGGTCGGGGCGGAGCTGATCCAGAACCCGATTTCCAAGGCGCCGGGTTTCCGCATGGAAAATGTCTACGTCATGGCCGGGGTGCCGATGATCATGCAGGCCATGTTCCAGGGCATCAAACATCAGTTGATCGGCGGCAAGCCGATGGTATCGCGTTCTGTCGGCGGCTATATCGCCGAAGGCACGATCGCCAAGGTGCTTGGCGAAATTCAGGCTGATTTCCCCGAAACCGATATCGGGTCCTACCCCTTCCTGCGTGAAGGCAAGCTTGGCACTACATTGGTGGTGCGCGGCGAGAGTGCCGATGACGTCAATCAGGCATCTGATCGCATTCGCCTTGCCATCATCGAAGGCGGCAAGGATGTGATCGAGGATACCGGTGCTGTTTGATTGCCTTGGCCAGTGGCCTTGAATTGCGTTTGATCAAGGTAATGTCTTCGGGCTGTGTCTAGAATTGTTCTGACCTTTTACGGGAAGACAACATGACCGATCAGAACCCAGACTTGCATCGCGACCCGCATAATGACGCGCGCAACAGTCAGGCCGCGCGCGAAGCCCGGTCGATTGTGAAATTCATGATCGAACACACAGCTTACGGCGGGTTTGGCGCGCTGGTGTTCGGGGCATTGGTTCTGTATTTCGATATTGGCGGGATTTACAGCCTTGCGACGTCATCGCGTGACGCGCCGATCTTTATATTCCTGCTGTTTTTCGGCCTGTTTGTGACCTTTGGCAGCATCAGTCTGGGCATCGGGATCATGACGCTTGGCGGCTTTTCCGATGATGACCGCTATCGCGATGAACGGACGCGTAACCGCAATTCAGATGACAGAAAATAAAAAAGGCGCCGATCAAGGGCGCCTTTCTGGGATTATGAAAACCTGTCTTATGGCCGGTCCGCACCGGACTTCTTGGCGATTACGCGGGCAACCAGCATCCCGATGATCCAGCCCGCCAGCGGCACGATGAAAATGTAGTCAAACAACGGGTGGCTTGAATCCCCACCCGACGCCGCCAGAATGATCCCGACCCAACCCGCGGTCAGAAGATAACCCATGATCTTGAAATAGACCCCGTTCGACAGCCCCTTTTTTTGCGTCGGCTGTTCGGGATTGTTTGGTTGGCTTGGTTCGCCAGACATTCAGTATTCCTTGCGTTCTGAAATATGTTTTGGCAATCAGCGTTCAAGTGTCAGCGCATCGGGATCAATGCGATCCTGCCAGCCTTCGCGCACAAGTTCGGGCACGACGTGATCTTCTTCCGGATATCCGATGCACAGATAGGCAATCAGCCGCCAGTGGTCTGGCACATCAAGCGTTTTGCCAACCACATCGGGCTCAAGGATCGAAACCCAGCCAACCCCGATGCCCTTCACACGCGCGGCCAGCCACAGCAACTGAACGGCGGCGACCGCAGAATAATCAAGCATCTCTGGCATGGTCTTGCGCCCAAGGCCCATGCCGGCTTCGGTTTCTTCATCGGCAAACACGGCCAACTGTACCGGGGCCTGATCCATACCCTGAAGCTTCAGTGACGCATAAAGCTTGGCGCGTTCACCGTGATAGTCATTAAGGGCTTCGTTATTGGCGCGCTCGAAACTGTCGCGGATTGATTTGCGACGTTTCGGGTCATTGACCTTCACAAAACGCCATGGCTGGCAATTGCCGACAGACGGCGCCAGACAAGCTTCCTTGATCAGATCATCAATGTCCTCTTGCGGGATCGGGTCGGTGCGAAAACGCCGGACATCGCGCCGCCAGAGCAAAAGATTGATGAACTGCTTCTGAAAGGCCTGGTCAAAAACCGGCGGCGTCAGGTCCGTTTCCGGGGCGCTATTTGTGGCAATCTGATCTGGTTTGGTCATGGCGCGGGCCTGATGAAATGCGAGGTAAATTTCAATTGTTTTGCACCCTACCTGTCAGCGTCGCTGTCGCCAATAGCAAGATGATCTCATCGATCCATCACAGCCCATTTTTGCGCACCATGCGCTGAGGTAAACCTAGAACGGCACATCTATGGTCAGAAAACCGGTATAGTTGCCGTGCGACACTTCATAACTCAGTTTTCGCCGCAACTCGAAACTGACACTGGCCGGGAAACTGCCCCATTGCTGGGTAATACCACCCCCGGTATCAAGATAAAGATTGGTGCTTTCAATGCTGACAAACGGCTCAAGCGTCATGGAGGACTGTGCCACATCATGGATCAGGGAAAACTCCGATCGAATGCCGGTAATGTCCTCAGACCCGGTGGCGATGTCGCGAAACCCCTGAATGCTGAGATCAAAACTCAGCGGGTCATAGGCATAATCCGCCCCGGCATAATAGCGCGTCGATCCACTGCGCCCGTAATTCTGGTTCAGAAGCGATATGGTTTCGTCCTGCCCGGCAAACGGAATGATTTCATGATTGCCAAAGCCAAGGCGATAGCGCGCCTCGACCGAGGCATCAAAAAGCTGTGTGGTTGCGATGCTCCCGGGCACAAGTCCGCCACTGGTGGCGCGCGCCGCATCGACATATTCGCGCGCGGTGGTGATGTCGCCATCAAGCTGGATGCGCAGCGGCACCGCGCCAAACTCATAGTCGGTGCCAAAACCGATGCTGTTTGAAATGCTGGTACTATCAAGCCGTTCCGCGTAGCGCAGATTATCGGGCACCGGGCCAATCGGGGATTGGCGGATGGTGCTTTGGCCAAGGCTGATGCTGCCGCGCAAGTTAAACCAGTCTGTCACCCGCGACACAAAGTATGGCGACAGGGCCAGATTGTTCTCGCGATAGCCCAATTGCCGAGTACCGGATTCGCCAACCGTGCTGCCCCAGCCAACCCCGATGCCAAGCACAAGCCCGTCATCAATCAGATAATCCACACCGCTATCAATCGAGATGGTGTCGCCACTGAGGCCCGGATCATATCCCGACCCGGTGATACGGTTTTCAAGTTCTGAATGGTTGCCCGCAAGCCAGATACTGATCGGTGCATGCACGCTGCGCGATTGGGTCGGGAACGTCCCCGCCGCACTATCAAGGTCAAGCTTGCGCGCAAGCGATGAAAGCGCATTGCGCCCGGCCAGAATTTCGCTGGGCGTTGGGGTGCCCATGCCAAATTGCAGATGTTCGGTGGCCTGTTGCGGCGGGGATAGGAAGCCATCAAACAACAACGGTGCGACCCGACTGTCATAAAGATCTTCGTCCATCTTGTCATACAGGCGGTTCATGTGGCGCTGCTGATTTGCGGTCCGGGTGGTTGTCTTGTTGCGCAATACCGGTGCATCAGGCCGTGCGGCATCATCGCGGGCAAAGGCCTGCGGTATTATGGGCGGCTGGCTTATCTCCCGTCGAAGGATATAGGTAACGGCCGCCAGACAGACCGTGGCAATCACGGCAGCTTGAAAACGCCTGTGCATCTGACTTTAAACGTGACTGTTTGGGTCAGTGGTCCAGCATGACAGACGAAAATGCACGGAATATGGAGAAACACGGGCAGTTCTGCCCCATTGCTGTTTAGCTGCGCAAAGGTGCCGATTAGCGCCAATAGAATGTTGCGTCAAAAACCAAGCCGCGCTAGAACGCTTTGCACCGGCTTTGGCCGGTTCCAACGCGCGTCGCGGGCGTGGCGAAATTGGTAAACGCAGCGGACTTAAAATCCGTCAGCCCTAAGGCTTTGCCGGTTCAAGTCCGGCCGCCCGCACCAGCGCATCGGCAAACGGACCCTGTTTAAGGTCCCGGCATCAAATTGCCGAATTCCTGTCATCAAATCCTCTGCTTTGTATTTCATCCTGTGAGCATCCCGGCACAGGTTTGCTGTGGATGTTGTTTTATCCCCAATGCAGGAGAATGAAGATGGTTCACTTGATTGCCATTGGTGTCATTGCCGCCGCCGCACTGGTCGTAACGTGATGATCAACCGGTGACTTCTTGTATGAGATGCTGCAGTGCGATAGGATCTGTGATGTGCGTATTCACGCCATCAACAGGCCAGCATCGCCATGAACAAAGTCGCTGCCAAATCCACAGAACTTTCGGGCGTACCGATCCAGCAGGACGGCGCATGGCACGCACTACCCGCCGATCAGGCCCTTGAGGCTTTCCAAACAAGCCCGCAAGGCCTTGATGCAGACCAAGCATCAGAACGTCTGGCGCAATATGGTCCCAACCGGCTTGATCCGCCGCGTCGGCGTGGGCCGCTGATCCGGTTTCTGGCCCAATTCAACAATGTGCTGATTTATGTCCTGCTGCTGGCGGCTGTCGTCACGGCGGCACTGGCGCATTGGGTCGACACGTCGGTCATTCTGGCGGTGGTGGTGATCAATGCCATCATCGGCTTTGTTCAGGAAGGCCGGGCCGAAAGCGCGCTTGAGGCAATCCGAAATATGCTGTCGCTTGCCGCCATCGTCGAGCGGGCCGGGCGTAAAATCGAAATCCCCGCCGAAGACGTCGTGCCCGGCGATATCATCCATCTGCAATCGGGTGACAAGGTCCCGGCTGATGTGCGTCTGATCCGGGTCAAGGGCCTGCAAATTCAGGAAGCCATCCTGACGGGCGAATCTATCCCCGTCGATAAGGCCGTGTCCCCCGTGGCCGCGGACGCGGCGCTTGGTGATCGTTTTTCCATGGCCTATTCCGGTACCATGGTCACCCACGGGCAGGGCTGCGGCGTGGTTGTTGCCACCGGGTCAAAAACCGAAATCGGCCGTATCAGCGCGCTTCTGTCCGAAGTCACCACCCTTACCACGCCGCTTCTGCGGCAAATGTCGACCTTCGGGCGGAAGCTCAGTGCAGCCATCATGGCGGTCGCCTTTGTTACCTTTGCCATTGGTGTCTGGGTGCATGGGCGCGGGGCGGCTGACATGTTTGTCGGTGCGGTCGCGCTCGCCGTCGCCGCCATCCCCGAAGGTCTGCCTGCGATCATGACCATCGCCCTTGCCACCGGCGTGCAACGCATGGCCGCACGGCGCGCGATCATTCGTCGCCTGCCTGTGGTGGAGGCATTGGGATCGGTCAGCGTCATCTGCTCGGACAAGACCGGCACGCTGACACGCAACGAAATGACGGTGCAGTCGCTCGCCACCGGCAAGCATCTTTATGCCGTGACAGGCACCGGCTATAGGCCGGTGGGTGGCTTTGAACTGGACGGCAAGCCGGTCAAACCGGATGACCATCCCGGCCTGACCGGAATGGCGCGCGGGGCACTTTTGTGCAGTGACGCCGGTCTGCATGAAAGTGATGGTCAATGGTCGGTCGATGGCGATCCGACCGAAGGCGCACTGGTGGCCCTTGCCATGAAGGCGGAACTGGAACCCGGTGCCGAAAACCGTCAACTGCCGCGTCATGACGTCATCCCGTTTGAATCCGAACATCGTTTCATGGCGACCCTGCATCACCATGCCGAAGGCCATGGCTTCATCTATGTCAAAGGCGCGCCGGAACGTATTCTTGCCATGTGCAACTCTCAGGGCGGACCAGATTATCAGGAAGTCCTTGATCGTCCCTATTGGGAAGCCCGCATGCAGGAAATGGCCGAAAATGGTCAACGGGTACTCGCACTCGCCTTCCGCCCGACCCATAACGGCCACCACCAGCTGGTCTTTGATGACGTCAAACAGGATCTGGTGTTGATCGGCCTTTACGGGCTGGTCGATCCGCCGCGCGACGAAGCCATCGCCGCCGTTGCCAAATGCCGTGCAGCCGGGATTGCGGTTAAAATGATCACGGGCGACCATGCGATCACGGCCGGTGCCATAGCCCGCCAACTCGGCCTTGGCGATGGGGAACCTGTTGTCAGCGGCCATGAGCTTGACGGGCTTGATGACGACGCATTGCGCGCCGTCGCCCGGAAATCCCACGTTTTTGCCCGCACCAGTCCCGAACATAAGCTGCGTCTGGTCAAGGCCCTTCAGGCAGAGGGCCATGTCGTTGCCATGACCGGCGACGGGGTGAATGACGCCCCGGCGCTCAAGCGCGCCGATGTCGGCGTTGCCATGGGCCAAAAGGGCAACGAGGCCGCCAAGGAAGCCGCCGAAATGGTTCTGGTCGATGACAATTTTGCCTCGATCGCCGCCGCGGTCGAAGAAGGCCGAACGGTTTACGACAATCTGGTCAAATCGATCCTGTTCATCCTGCCCAGCAGCGGCGGGGAGGCCCTGACCATTGTCATGGCGCTGGCCCTGGGCCAGTTGTTACCGATCACCGCGCCACAAATCCTGTGGGTCAATATGATCACCGCGGTGACGCTCGCCCTCGCGCTTGCCTTTGAGCCGGCTGAAGATAACGTCATGAAACGCCAACCGCGCAGGCGCGATGCGCCGTTGCTATCGGGCTTTCTGATCTGGCGGACAATTTTTGTTTCGCTCATTCTCGTGGCCGGTGTGTACGGCGTGTTTGTCTGGTCCCAGAACCGCGGGGCGGACCTTGAAGTGTCGCGCACGGTCGCGGTCAACACGCTTGTGATGTTTGAACTGTTCTATCTGTTTAACGCCCGCTTCCTGACCGCATCGGCATTCACCAGACAAGGGCTTTTGGGCAGTCGGGCGGTGTTGATCGCGATCGCACTGGTCGTGCTTTTCCAGCTGATCTACACCTATGCCCCGCCGATGCAGTATCTGTTTGAAAGTGTCGCCATCACGCCACTTGGCTGGGCGATGGCCGTTGGTGTCGGGTTCAGCGTCTTTGTGCTGGTCGAGATTGAAAAGGCTTGCCTGCGACACTGGCAGAAACGCAAGACAGGGTAATGTTTACCGGATGTAAAGCAGATGCCGCCTATCCATAACGCATCGCCGCAATCACGTGTCAGGCTGCCCTATGCCGTTACCAGACCAAGAAGACGAAGGCCCGCGCAAGAAGGAGCGGATTGGCAAATATGTCGCCCCCGAAGAGCGCGCAGCCAATATCGTCAAACAGCTTGATGAATTCCTCCGCAAGGGGCCGAGCAAGGGGCTGAAATATTCCCGTTGGCAGCAACTGGCCTGGTATGAGATCGTCGATGAAATCAAGCGCGCCGAAATGGCCCAGAAAAATCAGGACACCCTGACCAAATCCGCCTTCCTCAGTCTGGCAATTGGCTTTGGTACGGTCGGCTTCTGGGGGCTGGTGCTGGTGGCGGGCAATGGCTTGGGCGCAATTGCCGCAGGCGTCATTGTGATTGCCGGTCTTGTTGTCTGGCGCGCCTTGTCCAAGGCAAAATGGTTCAAATAACGGTTCTATCACGCAGGCATTCGCACATATGAACAAGGAAGCAGCCGAAACTCTTGCCATTCGCGCCATCGCCCATATCGCCGGCGACGACGAATTGCTTCAGGGCTTGATCGCGCAAACCGGCATGGGGCTTGATGATCTCAAAGCCGGGATCGCCTCGAACGAGGTGCAGTGTGGTGCGCTTGAATTCCTGCTGTCACACGAACCGTTTCTGATGCGCTTTGTCGAGGAGTCGGATTACGTCCCCGAAGATCCGGCGCGCGCCCAGATCGTTTTGTCCGGCGGCCCGATCTGGCAGGACTGACCCCGGCCCGGCAAAACACCAGCCTAGACGGTGATTAATTCAGGCGGGTTGGCAATATCGCTCAGGCTGTCGGTGCGCAGTAGCCCGAAAATCACCGAATCACGAATGCCGATATGGGTTTGCCACTCGCCGCGCAGAACACCCTCGCGGGTGAAGCCCAGCTTTTCAAATGTTCTGATTGACGCGTGATTGTCCGGATCGATATCGGCAAACACCCGGCGCGCAGTGGTATTTTCAAACAGATACCGGATCGCGGCATAAAGACCACGTGCGGCGTAATTCCGTCCCCGCGCGGGCGGGGTCACCATGCAGGCCGCTTCCCAAACATCCTCGTCGCGTCCGACATTATAAAGCGCAATACGTCCAAGGGCCGGTCCATCGGGTGTCTCGCAGATCACCCATGATGTCGCCTCGAACCCGGTTGTCCATTCGCGCAACTTGGTAATCGTCGCATCAAGATCGGCAAAGGCCGGGTCAGGAAGCCAGGTACAACAATCCGGATCACCAAAAATGCGGTGCAATGCTGCGCCATCTGCCGCCGGGTCAAGGGGACGTAAAAACATGTGGGGCTCTTGGGTGTGCGTTGGACGGTGGTGGTTGGTCAGCTCAGGAACGGAAGGGGCGCACCGCCATAGACGTAAATCCACACCAGAAGTCCGCCGCCCAGCAAAATGCGATAGATGGCAAACGGCGTGAAGCTGGATCGTTTCAGCCAGCTCATCAGAAGGGCGATGGCGATCAGGGCGGTGATAAACGACAGGCCTGCTGCAAGAAGAACGTCTTCGGTCAGGTTGATGTCGCCTGCCTGATGCAAATCGATCCCTGCCAGCAACCCGGCACCGAGAATGACCGGGATCGACATCAGCATCGAAAACTGTGCTGCGTCCGATCGTTCATACCCCATGAAGCGCGCAGCCGTCATGGTGATGCCCGACCGGCTTGTGCCCGGCACAAGGGCCAGAACCTGTGCAAGCCCGATAAACAGGGCACCGCCCCAGCGCATATGTTCAAGACGGTTGATCGTCATGCCGACCTTGTCGGCAAGCCAAAGCAAAATGCCAAAGCCAAGCGTGGTCCAGGCAATGATTTCAATAGAGCGCAGCTGTTCCTCGATCCCGGAAACCTTGAAATAGAATCCGACGGCAATCACCGGGATGGTGGCAAGCACGATATGAAGGGCAAGACGGGCACCGGGGTTGATTCGCCCGGTAAACAGCCGGACAAATCCGCCAAGCATGGCAAACACATCACGCCAGAAATAGATCAAAACAGCAGCCAAAGTACCGACATGCACCGCAACGTCTACCAACAAACCCTGATCCGCGCTGCCGGTGAGGGCAGGGGCCAGGACAAGGTGGCCAGATGAACTGATCGGGAGAAATTCGGTGATCCCTTGAACGATCGCCAGAAGAATAATGTGCTGTAGGGTCACGCCCGCCTCTGTGGCTGTTCGCTGCAAAAACTGATCGCTTATAGCAGTTTAGCCCATTTTGGCGAAACGCATAAATAGTACCATCATGGTACTATTGAAACAATGTTGCGGTCATTTTCCGAGGCCCTCTCTGAAAAACCGGAAAATTTGTCCGGATATTTAAGTCAGCAATATTGACCTAAATGATATTTTGTGCTGGATTCTTGCCTGTTCGACACGTATACAGAGCAAAACCCGCAACATAAAACCCTTCCAGAGGGCCGTCATGACAGAAAAGATGCTGACATTTGTTCATCTTGAACAAAAATATCCGCACAAAAGAGAAGCGTCCGAGCGCCGCACGGATTTCAACGAAATTTATGCACCGTTTGATGACAATAGTGCCGCCGATCAGTCATCGCGCTGCTCGCAGTGTGGTGTGCCATTCTGCCAGGCGCATTGCCCGCTTTATAATAACATCCCCGATTGGCTGCGCCTGACCACCGAAGGTCGCCTTGAAGAGGCTTATGCCATCTCGGCTGCAACCAACAACATGCCCGAAGTCACCGGTCGCATCTGCCCGCAGGATCGCCTGTGTGAAGGCAATTGTGTGATCGAACAGTCGACCCACGGCGCTGTTACCATCGGTTCTGTTGAAAAATACATCACCGACACCGCCTTTGCGAATGGCTGGGTGAAGCCGCCGAAACCGGCCAAGGAAAATGGCATGTCGGTTGGCATCATCGGCGGTGGTCCGGGTGGTATGGCCGCGGCCGAACAGCTGCGCCTCAAAGGATATGAAGTCCATATCTATGACCGTTATGACCGCATGGGCGGGCTGCTGGTTTATGGTATTCCGGGCTTCAAGCTTGAAAAGGATGTCGTCGAACGTCGTGTGAAGCTTCTCGAAGAAGGTGGTGTTGTCATGCACACCGAATTCGAGGTTGGCCGTGATGCGACCCTTGATGACCTGCGCAAGAAACATGACAGCGTTCTGATCGCGACCGGCGTTTACAAGGCCCGCGAACTGAAGCTGCCCGGTGCCGGTCTTGGCAACGTCTATCCGGCACTTGAATATCTGACCACGTCCAACCGCCACGGCCTGGGTGACACGGTTCCTGCTTACGAAGACGGAACGCTGAATGCCAAGGACAAGAATGTTGTCGTGATCGGTGGTGGTGATACCGCCATGGACTGTGTCCGTACCGCGATCCGTCAGGGTGCCAAATCGGTCAAGTGTCTCTATCGCCGTGACCGTGCAAACATGCCGGGCTCGCAGCGCGAAGTGGCCAATGCCGAGGAAGAAGGTGTCGAGTTTGTCTGGCTGACCAACCCCGAAGCCTTTGTCGGCGATGACAAGGTAACCGGTGTGCGTGCGGTCAAGATGCGACTTGGTGCCCCGGATGCCGGTGGCCGTCAGAGCCCGGAAATTATCGAAGGTTCAAGCTACACCATGGATGCCGACATGGTCATCCTGGCGCTTGGTTTCGAACCCGAAGACCTGCCGACCCTGTTTGATGCACCGGAACTGGGTGTGTCGCGCTGGGGCACGGTCAAGATCGACTTCCGCACCATGATGACCAATCTCGATGGCGTGTTTGCTGCGGGTGATATTGCCCGCGGTGCCTCGCTTGTGGTCTGGGCAATTCGCGATGGCCGTGATGCGGCTGACCGGATTGATGAGTATTTGCTGGCGCGCAAAGAAGCTGCTGCTTAAGCCCGCTGCCGCATTAGGAGAGAGACGATATGAACAAGATCGTTCAGGATAAAATGGATCAGAACCGTGGCGCTGCTGACATCGCCCGTTTTGAAAAGAACGCAGCACATCTTGAAGCCAGTGGCATGTATGACCCGGCCGAAGAACACGCCAACTGTGGTGTGGGTCTGGTCGGTGCCATTGACGGCAAACCGCGTCGCGAAGTTGTCGAAGCCGGTATCGAGGCGCTGAAAGCCATCTGGCACCGTGGTGCTGTTGATGCCGACGGCAAGACCGGTGATGGCGCGGGTATCCACCTTCAGATCCCGCAGGATTTCTTCAAGGCTTACTTGAAAGTCATCAACCAGGAAGCCCCGGACAGCCTGATCGCTGTTGGTCAGGTCTTCCTGCCGCGTATCGACATGGCCGCACAGGAACGTTGCCGTGCGATTGTTGAAACCGAAATCCTCAAACAGGGTTACGGCATTCTCGGCTGGCGTCAGGTCCCGGTTGATGTATCGGTCATCGGTGAAAAAGCCAACCAGACCCGCCCGGAAATCGAACAGGTTCTGATCGGTGTCCGTGATGACGTCGACGAAGAAAAGTTCGAGATCGACCTTTATGCCATCCGTCGCCGTATCGAGAAGGCCGTGCTTTCCGAGGCGATCAAGGATTTCTACATCTGCTCGATGTCGTGCCGTTCGGTGATCTACAAGGGCATGTTCCTGGCCGAAGACGTCGATACCTTCTATCCGGACCTGCGCGATGATCGCTTCATTTCGAACTTCTGCGTCTATCACCAGCGCTACTCGACCAACACCTTCCCGAGCTGGCCGTTGGCACAGCCGTTCCGTGTTCTCGCCCATAACGGCGAAATCAACACGCTGCGCGGCAACGTCAACTGGATGAAAAGCCACGAAGCACGCATGGCACATGATGCCTATGCCGACAGCATCGATGACCTCAAACCGGTGATCCAGCCGGGCTCATCTGACTCGGCCGCCCTTGATGCCGTGTTCGAACTGATGGTGCGTTCGGGTCGTGACCTTCCGATGGTCAAAACCATGATGGTGCCAGAAGCCTGGTCGAAAAAGGCCTCTACGCCAGACAGCTATAAAAACCTCTATGCCTATTGCAACGCTGTGATGGAACCGTGGGACGGCCCGGCCGCCCTTGCGGCCTATGGCGGCAAATGGCTGATGGGTGGCACTGACCGTAACGGTCTGCGTCCGCTGCGTTATGCAGTAACCGGCAACGGTCTTCTGATCGCTGGTTCCGAGGCCGGTATGGTTCATATCGACGAGGAAGCCTGCGTTGAAAAAGGCCGCCTCGGCCCGGGCCAGATGATTGCCGTCAACCTCGCAGAAGGCAAACTGCTGCACGATGCCGAGCTTAAAGATCAGCTGGCCGCACGTCGCGACTGGTCGAAATGGGTTGGCCGCACCAAGGTGCTCGACGATCTGATTTCACCGGAACATGCCGAACCGGCACATTTCGAAAAAGAACGCCTGCTGCGTATGCAAAAGGCGATGGGCCTGTCCCACGAAGACCTTGAACTGATCCTTCATCCGATGGGTGAGGACGGCAAGGAAGCTATCGGCTCGATGGGGGATGACACCCCGCTTGCGATCCTGTCGGATCGTTATCGCGGCTTGCATCACTTCTTCCGTCAGAACTTCTCTCAGGTCACCAACCCGCCGATCGACAGTCTTCGTGAAGCGCGCGTCATGAGCCTGAAAACCCGTCTGGGCAACCTTGGCAACATCCTGGACGAGGATGAAAGCCAGTGTGACTTGCTGCAGCTCGAAAGCCCGGTTCTGACCAACGCCGAATATGACGCCATGCGTGGCTATATGGGCGAAAGTGCTGTTGAAATCGACACCACCTTTGACATCAGTGGTGGGCAGACGGCCCTGCGTGATGCGATCACCCGCATCCAGCGCGAAGCCGAGGAAGCTGTGCGTGGCGGTGCCCTGCACATCATCCTGACCGACGAAGGCATTTCCGAAACCCGTGCCGCGATCCCGATGATCCTTGCGACCGGTGGCGTGCACAGTTACTTGGTTAAGACGTCGCTGCGCACCTATATCTCGCTCAACGTTCGCTCGGCCGAATGCATGGACGTGCATTACTTCGCCGTTCTGATCGGTGTCGGTGCAACAACGGTCAACGCCTATCTCGCACAGGAAGGTCTGCTGGATCGTTATGCGCGCGGCCTGTTCCCGAATGTGAACAGCACCGCCGAAGTCATGCAGCGCTTCAAGGCCGCAATTGATGCCGGTCTGCTCAAGATCATGTCGAAAATGGGCATCTCGATCATCAGCTCCTATCGTGGTGGCTACAACTTCGAAAGCATCGGTCTCTCGCGTTCACTGGTGGCTGAATTCTTCCCGGGCATGCCGTCGCGCATTTCGGGGATCGGCCTTCAGGGGATCCAGCGCCGCACCATCGCCCAGCACAAGGAAGCCTTTAACGGCAATGTCGTGACGCTTCCGGTGGGTGGTCTGTATAAATACCGTCGCAGTGGCGAACGTCACGTCTGGACCGGTCCGCTGATCCATACCTTGCAGTCTGCTGTGACGTCTGGCAGCTACAACACCTTCCGCAAATTCTCCGAAGGCCTGCGGTCGCGTGAACCGCTTCATCTGCGCGATCTTCTTGATTTCCGCAGTGACCATAGCCCTGTTCATCAGGACAAGGTCGAAAGCATCACCGAAATCCGCAAGCGTTTCGTAACCCCGGGCATGTCCCACGGCGCACTCTCGACCGAGGCGCACGAAGCTCTGGCGATTGCCATGAACCGCATCGGTGCGAAATCGAACTCCGGTGAAGGTGGTGAATCGCGTGAACGTTTCCGTCCGCGTGCGAACGGTGACAATGCGCGTTCCTCGATCAAGCAGGTCGCATCGGGTCGCTTCGGTGTCACGGCCGAATACCTCAACAACTGCGAAGAAATCCAGATCAAGGTCGCCCAGGGTGCAAAACCGGGCGAAGGTGGTCAGCTGCCGGGCTTCAAGGTCACGGTGGAAATCGCCCAGTTGCGTCATGCAACGCCGGGTGTAACCCTGATTTCGCCGCCGCCGCACCATGACATCTACTCGATCGAAGATCTGGCACAGCTGATCTATGACCTCAAACAGATCAACCCGCGCTGCCGCGTCTGCGTCAAGCTGGTGTCGCGTTCGGGGGTCGGGACGATTGCTGCCGGCGTTGCCAAGGCAAAAGCCGACGTGATCCTGATTTCCGGTTATGACGGTGGTACGGGTGCAAGCCCGCAGACCTCAATCAAATATGCCGGCGTTCCGTGGGAAATGGGCCTGTCGGAAGTGAACCAGGTGCTCACGCTCAACAACCTGCGTGACAAGGTCAAGCTGCGCGTTGACGGTGGTTTCAAAACCGGCCGCGACGTGGTGATCGGTGCCATGCTCGGTGCCGAGGAATTCGGTATCGGCACCGCATCCCTGATCGCACTTGGGTGCATCATGGTCCGTCAGTGCCATTCGAACACCTGCCCGGTGGGTGTCTGTACCCAGGATCCGGCACTGCGTGCCAAGTTCGTCGGTACGGCAGACAAGCTGGTCAACCTGTTCACCTTCATGGCCGAGGAAGTCAAAGACGTTCTGGCCGAACTTGGCTACACCCGTCTCGAAGAAGTTATTGGCCGATCAGACCTGCTTCAGCAGGTTCACCGTGGTGCCAAGGACCTTGTTGACCTTGACCTTAACCCGCTTCTGGCACAGGCAGATGCTGGCGATCATGCCCGCTTCTGCACCATCGAAGGCCGTAACGAAGTGCCAGACACCCTTGATGCCCAGATGATCAAGGATGCCCGTCCGCTTCTGGAAGACGGCGAAAAGATGCAGCTTCAGTACAACATCCAGAACACCCAGCGTGCGATTGGGACCCGGATGTCGTCACTGATCACGCAGAAATACGGCATGACCGGCCTGAAACCGGGCCATCTCCATGTTCGTCTGCGTGGCTCGGCTGGTCAGTCGCTTGGTGCCTTTGCCGTGCAGGGGCTTAAGATCGAAGTCCAGGGCGATGCCAACGACTATGTCGGCAAGGGCCTTTCGGGTGGAACGATTGTTCTGCGTCCGCGCCCAAGCAGCTCGCTGAAAACCAACGAAAACACCATCATCGGCAACACCATTTTGTATGGTGCGACCGCCGGCAAGCTGTTTGCCGCCGGTCAGGCCGGTGAACGTTTCTGTGTGCGTAACTCCGGCGCGACCGTTGTGGTCGAAGGCTGTGGTTCGAACGGTTGTGAATATATGACCGGTGGCACGGCTGTCATTCTTGGCTCCGTTGGTGAAAACTTCGGTGCCGGCATGACCGGTGGCATGGCCTTCATCTATGACCGCGACAATACCTTTGCCGATGTCGTTAATGATGGCTCCATCCTGTATCAACGCATTGAAACCCAGCATTGGGACGAACATTGCCGTTCTCTGATCGAAGAGCATGTGGCCGAAACCGAAAGTGGTTTCGCCCGCACCATCCTCGATAACTGGGACCGTGAACGCGGCAACTTCTGGCAGATCGTGCCAAAGGAAATCGTCGACAAGCTGGAACACCCCATTCGCTCCGAGAGCGAAAACCAGGCAACTGCGTGATCCCTCACGCTTTTGCGCAAGCTCCCTTGTCCAACACACCTGGACAAACGAACTCGCCCCGTACTTCGGTACGGGGCTTTTTTCTTTTGGGGGAGTTGCCTTGCTTGAACCGGCAAAGGCACGTCAAATGCGTGCGTTCCTGACGGGAACGTCTCGACGCAATGATGCGCGGTATTGCTGGTTAAAGCACGATGTTCAGATAAGTCCCGCGCCGGGCATTATGGTCAATCTGATCGGTTGCGATCAGGTTGCGCAGGCGGGCAAGCTGGGATGCGATGAAACTGTCCGATGACGGCTGATCGGAATTGGCACCAACCCGACCCCGCGAAACCATACCGCCCTGCGGACGCGCGCGCGCATCCTGAAGGCCTGTCTGGGAGGAGCCTGTGCCAATTCTGTTGGTGGTCATCTGATCGTCCACGATTGATGTTGGGCTTACCCTAGCACGTGGTCAGACGTTTGTCATGATCGCGTGACGGGCCGCATCAAAGCGCAATCCGTGATCCAGACAGAAAGAAGGGTGGCCATACAAGACCACCCCGGAGGAAGCTAACGAGAGGGAAAAATCACGTTAGGATATTAACCTTGGTGCCACGATTGCCGCTGGTTTCAAGCGGCTGGTGTTCGGTGACGATAGAGCCGATCACCTTGGCAAGACCGGTTGCCTTATTGATCGCGCCTTCTGCGGCTGCGAAAGGCAAAGACGGGTCTGCACCACCTTTGGGCGTAATTGCATCATTCACGGCCTGTGCCGCTGAACCAAGTCCTGAACCTTGAACTGAGCCGATCATCCTGACCTCTTTATCTGTCCGGGTGGGCGATGCCCATCACTCTTTACCGGGTTCTTCAAATCTGTCTGAAGTTCACGGTATGGGCTTGTTAGGTTCATATAAGTGATGGTTGTCACACTATCCAGTGCTGTCGCAATCCAAACCCCGCCAATTGCTTGGTTTGCAAGCATTTTAACTAATATAGGCGGGTAAGATTTTTTTAACCATTCGGCGAAATTTCCGCGATTTCGCGATGGTCAGGGTTGGGGACTCGACCAGTTGAGCAGCGATGTCAGTTCGACTGCGCCCGCTCGGATGCGAGTTTGAGCGCATCATGAACCGCTTTCTGCAACTTGCCGGGGCGGAACGGCTTTTTGACAAACACGTAATTGCCCAAAAGATTATCCAGTTCCTTGCGCGATCGTGCAGGGTAACCCGACATGAACACCACGCCATAGCGCGGGTTTTGGCGCAATGCCTCGATGATCAGTTGCGGGCCGCTTCGACCGGGCAAGACGACATCGGTCACAATTACATCAAATGCCGCATCACCCGTGCTCGTTTGCAGGATCACCAACGCTTCTTCGGTGCTTTTCGCGATCTCGGTGCGATAACCGGCATCTTCGAGGATGATTTGGGCGGTGGTGCGCAGGGCCTGTTCATCATCGACAATCAGAACACGTTCGCCATTGCCGGGGAAGACGCCGATCTCGTCAACTTCGTCCTCCGGCTCTGCGCCGGGTTCCGAACGCGGCAGATAGATCGAAAACGTCGTGCCTTCGCCCTCGACACTTTCAAGATTGATAAAACCGTGGGCCTCTTCGACCCAGCTATGAACAATCGAAAGCCCAAGACCGGTCCCCTTGCCCGGCTCCTTGGTCGAGAAGAAGGGCTCGAAAATGTGATCGATCACATCTTCGGGAATCCCGGTGCCGGTATCCTGCACGGTGATGACAACAAACTGGCCTTCGACCTCTGGCGGATAGATATCCTCGTCTTCATCGGCATCGCGCTGTGCCAGCGGCGGAATATCGGCACTGCTGCAAGAAATCTGAAGCGTACCGCCATCGGGCATCGCATCGCGCGCATTGATCGCAAGGTTGAGGATACAGGCCGACAATTGCGTCGGATCCACCCTTGTATGAAGGTCGGCCTCGTCGGCCCAGATTTGCAGATCAATCCGGTGCTCCAGCAAGGTCACCAGCAGTTTTTCCATCTCCGCAAAGATGCTTTCAACCCGGACATTTTTCGGCTGATCGATCCTGCGGCGCGAGAACATCAAAAGCTGATCGGCAACACCGGTCGCGCGTTCGCCAAGCGAGATGACGTGATCGATATATTCCTTGACCCGTTCGGGATCATCAATCTTGGCACGTGCCACTTCGGCGAAACTCAGGATACCGGCAAGGCAATTGTTGAATTCATGCGCAACGCCACCGGCCATCTGGCCTACCGCCTCAAGCTTTTGCGATGTGGCAAGCTGGCGCTGCAAGGCTTGTTGTTCCTCGGCGGCGCGATGCTGTTCGGTAATGTTGCTGCCCGTCCCGCGATAGCCGTTGAAACTGCCATCCAGCGCAAAGACCGGAACGCCATTGATCCGCCCGAACTGCTTTTCACCATCCCGCGATGTCCAGGAAAATTCGACGTTATAGAACGCGGTATGTTCATCAAGATGGCGTTGCAGATATTGCCACCCCTCCGGGTGTTCCGGGTGCAGCCCAAGTTTGTCAAACGACTGCCCCTGCGGGGAGCCATTGATTTCCTCGATCAGCTGATAAAACTTATAGGATGCAAAGGCGATTTTGAAATCGCTGCCCATCTCCCAGTACCAGTCGGCGGAAGACAGGGTAAAGTCGCGGAAACGTTCTTCACTGTCGCGCAAGGCATTCTGGGCAGCCTGATGTTGCTGGGTGCGGCGTTCCAGACTTTCGGCCATGGCGTTCAGGCCACGCTCCAGAATGCCGATTTCGTCACGTCCCATCGGTGTCAGCCGCGAACTCAGCTTGCCGACCTGGATCTTGTTAACAAACTGTGCGGCTGTGATCAGGCGCTTAAGCACCGTGTGCTGGGTAAACAGGAAAATCAGTGCGGAAGTCAGCAACACACAAAGGATGGAGCCGATCACAAGCACCGACTGCATCTGGCGTTGGCTTTCTTCAAGGCCCTTGGTCGACACCTTGAGATAGACATACATGAAGGGCTGATTGGCATTCAGGGCAAAGATCGGCGTGATGCTGACCATGCTTGACCCGCTATCGTCATCAACCGTGAACAGGGTCTGCTCTCTCATGTCGGCGCGAAGCTGTTCGGTCGGGAAGTCCGGTAACGAGCTGATCGACGCACCGATCATCAACGGGTCGGTTGAATGATAGATGGTGCCGTCAAAACCGACAGCGAGTGCTTGCTGCAAATGCCGTCCAAGCAGAAGTTCCATCTGCTCGGGGTCGCTCAGAATAGAGACCTTGAGTTGTTCCTGCTGAATAAGCCGTCCGGGTGTGCTGATCTGTTCCGCAATCCTGCGGTCAATTTCGGCCCCGAAATAGTTCACATAATAACCGCCAAACAGACCAAAAAGGATGGTTTCCACGACAATGATCGCAAATGCGATCTTGAAAACCAGACTGCCGATCAGTCGGTCAAACAGCGTCCTCAAGTTAATTCTGCCCCCATTCAGAATGATGCGTGTTTGTCGTGGATTTTACTCGGGCTGAATAAAATACTGACTTGGATTGGTCGGTGCAGGTGTCGCATAACTCCAGGCGGCAGGCATGACCTTGGGAACGTTGTGGAAGTCCCGTGCCACCACGCCTTTTCTGTTTGGCGGTAATGCAATTCCCATAAGGTAAAACTGATTTGCACTGATGTCGAGAATATCGCGCATCAGTTGATTTTGTTTTTCCGCATTTGCTGTCGCTTTGAGCTGGTCATAAAGCGCAAGCTGATCCTGAACATCTTTGGGTGGGGTGATGGCATCGGGGCTTTCGGGGTTCAGGTACCAGTTGGCCCATCCGGTTGCAAACCAGGACGATTCAGAAGACATCGGCAGGTAATTGATCGGGATAAGCATTGCATCAAGGCCGCCATCGCCGCCCCACGCACTGGCATTGTGTTCATTGCGTTCGCGCAAAGCGACAAATTCGTCGCGCGCAAGGTTCCGGGCCCTGACATCGATGCCAAGTTCACGCCAATACCCCATGACCGCATCCAGCATCTGAAAGCGTTCCGCACCCTCGGTATCAATCGTGAATGAAAGCGGCTTGCCATCCGGACGCAACAGGATGCCGTCATCATTGATGGTGGTCAGTCCCGCCTTGGCAATATAGCTCCGCGCCAGTTCGACATTATATGCCATGAACTGTCGCGCCAGCACCGTGTGATATTGCGGGCTTTCCGGTCTTGGTGCCGCCTGATGGGGCAAGGCACCGGGAACAAAGCGATCAATGATGGTTTCACGATCAATCGCATATGACAGGGCAACGCGAAAATCCTTGTTCTGGAAGATGTCGCGCAGCACCGGGTCCTTGTCATTGAGATTAAGCGACAAGGTCATGATATTCATATCGCTCTCAATCAGCGTGAAGGCCTGAAGATCCTTGTTTTGGGCCAGAACTTCGTTGGCGCGCGTGCCGATATGGCGTTCCTGCATATTGACCTTGCCGGCAATGGCCGCATCACCAGCCGCACTTTTTGACGGCACCAGTGTCATGGATACCGTGTCGATATAGGGAAGTTGACGACCTGTCGGATCAATTTTCCAGTAATAGGGATTGCGCTTGGCGATCAGCGGATCGTCCTTGCCATATACCCCGGTAAGCACCCAGGCATTCAGGGTCGGCACATCGGGATTGTTCCAGCGCGTCGGGTCATCAATCGTACCGGGCTGCCCAAATACGTCGATAAAACGCTCTTTCCAGCCGGAATAACCCATCTTCTGGGCGTCGGCATCGGCATTGGCATTATATTTCGGCAAAAGCGGCTTCAGAAAATGCGCCGGATAGCTCACCGGTTCAACACCTTCGGGGCGGGCGAGGGCGGTCGGGAAAAGTCCGTATGGCTTGCTGAAACGAAACGCGACGGTATAGGGATCGATCTCGTCGACTTGCACGGTATTACCGCCCGATGTCAGCCATTCCGGCACCGCATCGGCAAAGGCCGGATTGTTCAGGATATCTTCGTACCAGAAAACGATGTCATCGGCGGTAAACGGGGCGCCATCCGACCAACGCATGCCTTGTCGCAGACGGAAAAAGAACTCGGTTGCATCGCTGCTGGGCTGGAATGACAACGCGACATTGGGGATGGTCGAAGACCATTGCGGGGTCCAGCGCAGAAGGGGCTCATATCCAATCGTCCTGATCAGCAGGGCATGGTCGCGGCTGTTACGCTGCGCCATTTTCCAGGTGCCGCCATAGGTTCCGACCCGTTCATTGGGGGTGACGATCATCGGTGCGGTCGGCAGGCGATCCTTGATCGGCGGCAGATTTCCGTCCTCAACCAGTTTGGCAAGTTCGGGCGCTTCACCAAATTCAACGGCATGCGTTTTGGCAACGCCAGTCAGCATTGTGGTCAGTGCAACAATCAGGATAAGAGTATGGTGCCTCACAAAAACCTGGCCCCCCTTTTGGATTTGTGTGCTCTGGTCTAAAGTATTGCGACAACTACCCTAAAGTGGTGGTATGTTGATCCTCCCAAACTAGATAGAGTGATCGAGTTGTGGAAGTACAAAATTTGCAATCGCGCGTTTTTTTGTATCGATTCATTGCGCGGCGAAATTGCTATATGTGAAATGCGTTTCGGTTTTCAAACGCATTTTCATCGGTGATCAAATGATCAAACCGTCCGCTCGATTGGGAAAAATTCAGCGTCGCACCCATCTTTTTTCTTCTTATTTTAATTCGACCCTAGCATCCGAAACGCCCGGAAATCAAAGTTTCTTTTAAACTAATATAACGATCTGAAGTGGCTGAGACCGCCTTGCAAGCTGCGATTGGATTTGCACTCTGTCGGGGCAGCCCAATATGATGACTGTGTCACAATGCGAACCGAAAGTTGTGCCAATGACGCAATCAGATAACAGCGATAAAACAGGGGATGGACCGTCATTTTTACCCGGTCCAAAGCCTGCGGCACCGATCCCCCGTTACGAATCGGGTTCGGATTCGCGGTTGCGTGAAAGATTGCGTGCAACAACGGCGGGCGTATCGCATGTTTCCGGATCCGACGATCAGGACCGGTTCAATCTGGCCGGCATTGACGGCATGATTGATCGCAAAAAGGCCAATGTGGCCGCCAGGATCGTCGATACCGACCCCGAACAGGCATTGCGCGTGATCCGCAACTGGCTGCTGGGCAACTAGTTTCCACCACAACATCCCGTGCCATCCCTTCGGCTGTTTGACGCCGTTTGTCGATAATGCTTTGGATCTGCAAGGGTATTTGTCATGGTTTTACATGATAGATATCTTTTGAAACATCGGGGGCAGGGGTTTGACGGATTTTAGTAAACTGATCACGGCGCAGTTCTGCGTTTTTGATCCCGACTATGTCGCGCAGCAAAAAACATATGCCGCAAAGCTGGCCCCGCTTCAGGATAAACTGATCGCCGCCCAGAAAACCGGCAACAGCATGGCGGCCTCCGATCAGCAGATGATCGAATGCAAATGGCTGCTGCAATACACCGCCGACTGGAAAACGCTTGATCAAAAGCTGGCTGGCTTTGCCAGTTCGCTGAACAATCCCGATCAGGCCTGGGCCGAAAAGCAGGTCGCAAGCGACGGTTCCTGGGGGCCGTGTTACGATCAATGGTTCCTCAAAGTCGATGCGATGATTGATGCGGTCAATACGCTGGCCGATGAAGGCAAGGCGCCGGAATACCCGCTCAGTTTTCTGGAACCGATTTCAACACCAGACAAGATGACGGCCTGGCTTGATGATCAAAAGACATCGCGGATTTTTGCCGATGGTCTTGACCGCCGTGATGCCCTTGGGGCCGTAACGGCGGCACTTTCACAGATGTGCTTTAAAAGCGAAATCCGCGATTATTTCAAAACCAACGTAAAGGGCTTTGATCTGACCGATGATTACATCACGGCCTACAAATCATGGCTTGATGACTGGCAGGATGGTGAAAGTGGCTATTGGGGCGGTTGGTTTGACACCACCGATCAGGGCGTTCTTAAAAGCTGCGATCTCAGCCTGACGTTCCATAATATCTCCTACCAGCATGGCAAGGTCGATTTGTGGACGCAGATTTTCAACACCACCCTTGCGATCCGCGATGATGCCTATCCGTTCGGCTGGAAGCACAATGGTGATTTCAACAATCACAACAATTATGACGTCACCAAGATTTTCGATCTTGGCTGGTCAAAGGTTGATGGTGCGACACAAGATGCGGCATCCAAAGACATCGCCTTGGTGCTTGATTGGTGCCTGACCAAATCCATGACGCCCGATGGTGGTTTTATCGATGACCCGACCTTCTATAACTCGGTCGGGGCCGCCTATTATTACGGCGTCTCGTTCCTGGATCAGGCGGGATATTTCGGCACAACCGCGCCCTTCTGGACCGACAAGCCGTTCGCAAATGGGCCCGCCCTTTGCTGCAAAATCCAGAAAAAGATCAAATCCGAAGGCCTCGATGATGATGAAGCCAAGGCAGCGCTTGAAAAACTCGTCGATGCCTGCGGCAATTGCACGTGATCGGCAAAATCTTTGAATAATTTGATCTATGCATTGGCGAAAGAGGGATCACTGCACCCATATTAATAGCTAAGAACAACAACGTATAATGAGGTTTCGGATGACGGATCGAACAGACATTGATCTTGCGAAATTGCGCTCCCGGCTGGAGGAAAGACGCGCCGAGATTCTGGCACATTCAACCCACTCGGAAGACTACCGCAAGCCGGTCGAACTGGATCAGCAGGCGGTCGGTCGTCTGTCGCGGATGGATGCCCTGCAAAATCAGGAAATGCATCTTGAACAGGAACGCCGCCGCGTGGTCGAGCTGGAGCAGATCGAAAAAACCCTCAAGCGCATGGATGACGACCAATACGGTCACTGCCACAATTGCGGTGAACCGATTGCCGCCAAGCGCCTCGAATTCGATCCGACCACACCGCTTTGCGTCGATTGCGCTGATCATGTGAGCCATGTCTGATCGTTGCGCGTAAAGGGAATATCGCAAACGCTGCGTGCGGGTGTTTCTGTGCGCAGCGTTTTCTTTAAATTCAGGAGAAACGGTTTGCCAGCTTTCGGGCAACGCAATGATCAGATCGGAAAAGGCCGCATCTTGTGCGCGCTTTTGATCGTTCTGGCTGCGCTGGTGTTTCTTCCCAATTTGGCCCGTGCCCAAGGCACCTGCGCGCCAATCAGCGCGCCCGAAGCCTTCCTTGAATTTAATCACATGGACCCGATGCTTGATCGGCACCGCTCGGTGCGCTGGCTTAACAGCCGTGCCGGCGGCAGTCCGCGTTTTCTGGTAACCGGATTGACTGAATATGAAGTTCAGGCATCGTTCGATATGCGTTTTGAACCGCGCCAAGTCGGCTTTGGCCGTTATTGCCTTGATCCGGTGCGGGTCAATCCCAAGGTCGATGTCGTCAAACACTTGGTCTATATCGCGTCCGAGCTTGAACGCGGCACTTGCGAATATGATGTGGTTTATGCCCACGAAGGCGAACATGTGAAGATCAATCAGGGCATGGAGGCCGACATTCGTGCCGCCCTCGATGATCTGGTCAATGATGTGGTCAGACAGGTTGGTGCCATGTTTCCGATGCCAGCGGACAATGCACAACGCGCCATGCGGCGGCTGATTTCGGAATATGGCCGGGATTTCAAAAGACGGCTGAACGATATTCGCAGGCGGAGTGCGGAAAAACACAAACGGATCGATACGCCGCAGGAATATGAAAAGCTGTCACTGGCCTGTGGGCCAAACTCGGCCTTTCAGACTGTCTTGCAGGATGCCGCCAGATAGGGTTATCGGGGATCAGTCGGCGTAATTGCCGTCATCCGCGGCGTCCATTCCCGCAACGTCGCGCAGTCCCACAAGATCAAGTTTGAAGACATTGCGTGATTTGAATTCCAGCAGGTCGTGACGTCTGAAATCGGCGATGATCCGGCTGGCCGTTTCGGTGGTAATGCCAAGCATCGCGCCAATATCTTCGCGGCCCGGAACGGTGCAGGTCTCGGTCACGTCATCATGTAAAAACAGGCAAAGCCGGGCAACCCGTTCGCGCGCCGTACCGGTCGACATCTGGGTCAGCCAGTTATCGGATTCCATCACCGCCTGATGCCAGCGATTAAGCACCTGCTTGTGCAAGCGCGGGCTTTCATTATCAAGCCTTTCAATCACCGCAATCGGAATGCGGCACAGCTTGCTGTCCTGAAGGGCCTCGGCATGATGGGTGAAACACTCGCTGACCAGCGACTCAAGCCCGATGGTGCCGCCGGGTTTGACAAGGCGCACCACCCGCTGATTGCCATCTGGCAGGTAATGGACAAGTTTGATCAGGCCAGAGCGGAGGGTATAGATCGATTGCGCCTGATCACCGGCATTATAAAGCGTATTGCGTTTGGGCAGGGTGATGTCTTCAACCGGCATATGGACAAGTTTGAAATCCTCGTCCGTCAGGTTGTTGAACAGGGCAAATTTCCGCACACCGCATTCGCGGCACCGCGCAAGTTCGGGTCGGAATGTGTAGCTTGCTGTATGGTTCACGCTCTCTACCCATGACGTCGGGCTGATCAGGGTGGTCGATCAAACCCGGATACGGCCGGAATTGAAAAGTTTAATCAATCCAATCCTGAACCTAATGTACCGTACCAGAATGTGAAATCAAAGCAAAGTCATGCTGGTCGGCGCACAACTGTGATCCAGATCGTGATTTCAGCTATTGGAATCAAGGGTGACCAGACCCTTTTCAATGGCATAGCGCACCAGACCGGCCGAACTGTCGATACCAAGTTTGCGCTTGATGTTGCGGCGGTGGGTTTCAACGGTGCGGACACTGATATCCAGTTCACGGGCAACATGCTTGTTGCTCGCCCCCTTGGCCAACAGGCGCAAGACCGTGCGTTCACGCGATGTCAGCGGCACGCCATCGCTGTTGTTATCTTCGCCATCACTGATGCGATCGAATGTGGAACTATACGCCTCACCGCCATTGGCAATGGTTTCAATCGCACGCACCATGTCATTGGATGACACATCTTTCAGGATAAAGCCCTTTGCACCCGCCTGCTGGGCGGTGCGCAGATATTCCGGGTTTTCATGCATCGACAGGATGACAACCTTGGTATCGGGCAGGGTTTCACGGAATTTCTCGGCTGCTTCCAACCCGTTCATCACCGGCATCGAAATGTCCATCAGGACGATATCAGGATGCAGGTCACCGGCCATGGTCAATGCCTCGGCCCCGTTGCCGGCCTCGCCAACGATATTGATATGTTCAAAGCATTCCAGTCGCGATCGGATGCCATCCATGACAAGTGCGTGATCGTCGCAAAGCAAAATCCGCAATGGCCGATGGGTGGAATAAACTTCGTTGGCAATGGTGGCATTGGTCATGGATCAAACGAGTTCCTGTCGCGTGACTGTCGGGTTGTGCGTCATCAGATTAACCGCTGATAGCGTCATGGGGTAGGGCATTCTGGCTGTTGGCGGGAATAAATGCAGTGATTTTTGTCCCGTCGTCCGGTTCGGAGCGCACCGAAAGCCCGCCGCCATGGAATTCCATGCGTTCGCGCATGTTGCGCAAACCAATGCCCGCCCGCGGATCGCGGTTGCGGATATAGCGGTTGGTTTCAAACCCGACCCCGTTATCGGCAATGCGCATGATGATGCTGTTGCCTTCGCGTTTGATCGAAATTTTCACCACCGTCGCATCGGCATGGCGTTCGATATTAGTCAGCGTCTCCTGCAAAACGCGATAAAGCGTTGTCTTCTTGTCGATATC
The DNA here is from genome assembly GCF_015871485.1 of Thalassospira sp. A40-3. Classification (NCBI taxonomy): domain Bacteria; kingdom Pseudomonadati; phylum Pseudomonadota; class Alphaproteobacteria; order Rhodospirillales; family Thalassospiraceae; genus Thalassospira; species Thalassospira sp. A40-3. The sequence goes on along the minus strand of NZ_CP065428.1, from coordinate 3,684,047 downwards.
AAGCTGCCCGTCGACATTGTCGCATTTCACCTCAATCAGGATACCGGATCGGTCCTGAAGTTCGGCACACATGCTTTCGATGGCCGGTTTCAGGCCAAGGTCATCAAGCACGGCCGGGCGCAAATCGCGCGAAATCCGCCGCACTTCATGGATGGCGTCCTGCAATCGATTGGCCGCCTTTTCCATGGGTTCGATTGCGTTGTCGCGTTTCTGGGTGATGCGCGCAATCGCGGTTTCAACCGCATATTTGACCGAAACCAGTATCTGACTGATCCCGTCATGCAGTTCGCGCGACACGCGCAGGCGTTCCTGTTCCTGCACATCAACCACCCTATGTGTCAGTTCCTTAAGCTTTGAGTCGGCAAGTTTGCGTTCGGACAATGTGACAACCGTTCCCGATATGCCCACCAGCAACACCGCAAGGATCGTCACCCCGATGATCGACATCGTGGTTTCGCGGATATGGGTGGAAACCTCGGCCTCGATCTCGGTGACCTGTTCGGCGATATCGTCGATATAAATGCCCGTACCGATCATCCAGTCCCATTTATCCAGCATCAGGGAATAGGTGATCTTTTCGGTCGGCTCCCCGGTCGATGGCTTTTCCCAGACGTGGCGCATGAAATCGCCACCCTTTTCCGCATTGAAAATCAGGCCCTGAATGACTGTGTTGCCATTGATATCGCGCAGGTTCCAATAGGTCCGACCAAGGCGCCAGGGTTGCGGCGGATCGACAAGGGCGGTGCCATCGCGGTCATAGATAAAGAAGTATCCATCCTCGCCATAAGACAGATCTTCGATGATGGCCTTGACGCGTTCTTTTGACACCGCATCCAGCGGGCTTGCCACCGAATAGATGTGGTCGATCGATTTCATCGCCAGTTCAAGATAGCTTTTCAGCTCGTCCTTTCTGGCCTGAAGGATGTTGCGTTCAAAGGTTCTGATCTCGGCCTCGGCAAGGCGTTCGGCCTGGGCAAACACCAGCCAGGAGATCGCAGACGCCGCCAGAACCAGCGGCAGGATCGAGAGCAGCAAAAACTTTAGTCGAAGATTGAGCTTCGGCATGGGCGTAACCGTTTCGGGAATTTCCGTTTTTCTGATCGCGGACAATAGCATATCCGCGCCAAAAGTCGCTGAAAGATCGCGGTTTTCCCATCGCCCTGATTGAGAAAGCCAGGCTGAGCTGTTCCGCATGGTGAAAAGAAACTGGTCGGGATTTCCAATAATTGGTAATACCAATTTACGAGATCATGCTTTGACAGGGAGAGGGCAATGCGCATATACCAGAACCGTCGCCTGCCCACCGGGCGCCAAAAGCTCTGGATGCATTGCACAAGATCTCAGCGTGCTGGCATCCCGTATCGCCACAATGGATATGGCGTTGCAGGCATCCCGCACCGCAACGCATTCCGGGACCATATCGTGGCGTTTCACTTGGTTTTGGCAGGCGCGCACAGGCACGTTCCTGCCAGGAAATTGTGGTAGGAGCCCGGTGTCCATGACGCGTTCAGCACCAAAGCGTATCCGTAAACTTCTGGTCGCCAACCGTGGCGAGATTGCGATTCGTGTTCTGCGAGCCGCCAACGAACTTGGCATTCGCACAGTTGCGATCTTCTCTGACGAGGACCGCTTCGCCCTTCACCGTTTCAAGGCGGATGAAAGCTACACGGTGGGGAAGGGCAACAAGCCCATTCGCGCCTATCTTGATATCGAAGACATCCTGCGTGTGGCACGTGATGCCGATGTCGATGCGATCCATCCCGGTTATGGCTTCCTGTCGGAAAATCCCGAATTCGCCGATGCCTGTGCCGAGGCCGGCATTCAGTTCATCGGCCCGGATTCAGAAGTCATGCGCACCTTGGGCAACAAGGTTTCTGCGCGTAATCTGGCCGAAAGTGCTGGTGTGCCGGTCATGCCCGCCTCAAGCGCGCTTCCCGAAGACATGGCAGAAGTCACCCGCATCGCCGAGAAAATCGGCTATCCGCTGATGCTCAAAGCCAGCTGGGGCGGCGGTGGCCGTGGCATGCGCGTCATCGAAAATGGCAAGGACCTGTCGGGTCAGGTGCTGGCCGCACGCCGCGAAGCCGAGGCCGCCTTTGGCAATGGCGAGGTTTATTTTGAAAAACTGATCCGTCGCGCCCGCCATGTCGAGGTGCAGCTGCTTGGCGATAATCACGGCACCCTTGTGCATCTTTATGAACGTGACTGTTCGGTTCAGCGCCGCAACCAGAAGGTGGTTGAACGCGCACCTGCACCCTATCTCGATGATGATCAGCGTGCCGAGATTTGTGATGCGGCGATCCGCCTTGGCAAGGCGGCTAATTACGTCAATGCCGGTACGGTCGAATTCCTCATGGATGTCGACACCTCCAAGTTCTATTTCATCGAGGTCAACCCGCGCATTCAGGTCGAACACACCGTCACCGAATGTGTCACCGGCTTTGATCTGGTCAAGGCACAGATCCTGATCGCCCAGGGTGGCCGCATCGGTTTCCCGTCCGAAACCGGTATCCCCTGGCAGGACAAGATCAAGCTGCGCGATCATGCGCTTCAGTGCCGCATCACCACCGAAAACCCGGAAAACAACTTTGTCCCCGATTACGGGATCATCAAGGTGTATCGCGGGGCCAACGGCTTTGGCATTCGTCTGGATGGCGGTACGGCCTATTCCGGGGCGGTGATCACGCCGTTTTATGACAGTATGCTTGAAAAGGTCACCGCATGGGGCAGCACCCCGCGTGAAGCGGTGGACCGCATGGACCGCGCACTTCGCGAATTCCGTATTCGCGGGGTTGCCACCAACCTGGCCTTCCTTGAAAACCTGATCAATCACCCGAAATTCCGCGCCGGGGAATACACCACGCGGTTTATTGATGAAACGCCCGATCTGTTCAAGTTCGTGCGCCGGCGCGACCGTGCCACCCGTCTGCTGCGCTTCATCGGCGAGGTTGCGGTCAATGGCAACCCCGAAGTCGAAGGCCGTGTTGTCCCGACCAATCTGCATGATCCGGTGATGCCAAAATCAATTGATCTTGGCGAAATCCGCCCCGGGACCAAGCAAAAGCTTGATCAGTTGGGGCCGGAAGGTTTCTCGCGCTGGATGAAGGATCAGGAACGCGTCCTGATGACAGACACCACCATGCGTGATGCCCATCAATCGCTTCTGGCGACCCGCATGCGCACCTATGACATGCTCGAAATTGCGCCTTATTACGCGCACGGCCTGCCGGAACTGTTTTCAATCGAATGCTGGGGCGGGGCGACGTTTGACGTTGCCATGCGCTTTTTGAAAGAAGACCCGTGGGATCGTCTGGTCAAACTGCGCGAACGCGTGCCAAATATCCTGACCCAGATGTTGCTGCGGGCCTCAAACGCGGTTGGCTATACCAACTATCCCGATAATGCGGTCGATTACTTCGTCAAGCAGGCGGCCGAACACGGCATGGATGTCTTCCGGGTGTTTGATAGCCTCAACTGGGTTGAAAACATGAAGGTCGCGATGGAATCGGTTCTTAAAACCGATAAGCTTTGCGAAGCGACCATCTGTTACACCGGCGATATCTATGACAAGGACCGCCCGAAATATAACCTTGATTACTATGTGAATATGGCCCGCGAACTTGAATCCGCCGGTGCCCATATTCTCGGTCTCAAGGATATGGCGGGTGTCCTGCGTCCGGCCGCTGCGACCGAGCTGATCACGGCGTTGAAGGACACCGTCAATATCCCGATCCACTTCCATACCCACGACACCAGCGGTATTTCGGCCGCCACCGTGATTGCCGCCATTGATGCCGGTGTTGATGCGGTCGATGCGGCTATGGATTCGATGTCGGGCCTGACGTCCCAGCCGAACCTCGGCTCAATCGCCAATAACTATATCGGCCAGCCGCGCGATCCGGGCCTCAAGACCGAGGCGCTCAAGGAAATCTCGACCTATTGGGAACAAATCCGTCGCTATTACGCTGGTTTCGAAAGCGATATCCGCAGTGGCACCTCGGACGTCTATGTCCACGAAATGCCGGGTGGCCAGTACACCAACCTGCGCCAGCAGGCCCGCGCACTCGGGATCGAGGATCGCTGGCCCGAAGTGTCCAAGGCCTATGCCGCGGTCAACAAGATGTTTGGCGATGTCGTCAAGGTAACGCCAAGCTCCAAGGTTGTCGGCGATATGGCGCTCATGATGGTGACATCCGGTTTGTCTGAGGAAGACGTTCTTGATCCTAAAAAGGACATTACCTTCCCCGACAGCGTCATTTCCTTCTTCCGCGGCGAAATCGGTCAGCCGGTCGGTGGCTTCCCGCCCGCCCTGCAACGCAAGGTGCTTAAGGGGGCCGAGGCGCTAACGGATCGTCCGGGCAAATCATTGCCGCCGATTGATTTCGAAGCGACCCGCAAGGAAATCGAAAAGAAAACCCATCGCAGCAATATCACCGACGCAGAGGTTGCATCTTATGTGATGTATCCCAAGGTGTTCCTTGATTACGCCGAACACCGCAGCCACAACGCCGATGTTTCGGTTCTGCCCACCCCGGTCTTCTTCTACGGGATGAACCAGAACGATGAAATCTCGGTCGATCTTGAAAAGGGCAAAACCCTTGTCATCCGCTATCTGACCACGTCCGAGGCCGGTGACGAGGAGGGCAACCGTACTGTGTTCTTTGAACTCAACGGTCAGCCCCGCACCGTCAAGGTCGCCGACAAGACACTGGCGGGCACGGGCAAGACAAAACCAAAGGCCGAAGATGGCAACAAGCTGCATGTCGCAGCACCGATGCCGGGTCTGGTGGTCGAAGTCCACGTGTCCGAAGGCCAGAAGATCAAGTCGGGTGATGTGATGTGCTCGCTCGAAGCCATGAAAATGGAAACCGCGGTTCACGCCGAAAAGGATGGAACCGTGGCCAAAATCCACGCCCCGGCCGGGACACAGGTCGAAGCCAAGGACCTGCTGGTCGAATTAACGGAGTAACCCACCGATGCTTAGGATGCCTGAGCCTGATCAACACACACTTGCACGTCGCAAGGACATTATCGCCGCCATGCGCGATATCATCCCGTCACCGGGCGGGGTTATTGTCGATGATGATCAGCTCAGGCCCTATGAATGCGATGGGTTGATGGCCTATCGGCAATTGCCGATGATCGTGGTCCTGCCGGAAAATACCGCCCAGGTCGCAGCCATCCTGAAATATTGTCATACCAATAAAATCCGTGTCGTTCCGCGCGGTGCCGGTACCGGCTTGTCCGGTGGCGCACTTCCGATGGCCGATGCGATTACCATTAGTATGATGAAATTCAATCGCGTGCTTGAGATTGACTGGGACAACCGGGCCGCCGTCGTGCAGCCCGGTGTCACCAACCTTGGCATCACGCGCGCGGTCGAACACAAGGGATTCTATTACGCCCCGGACCCAAGCAGCCAGATTGCGTGCTCAATCGGTGGCAACATCGCCGAAAATTCCGGCGGGGTGCATTGCCTGAAATACGGGCTTACCACCAACAATGTGTTGGGGGTTGAAATGGTCACCATCGAAGGTGAAATCCTGCGCGTCGGTGGTAAGGGCCTTGATCAGGCGGGCTATGATTTGCTTGGCATCATCACCGGGTCGGAAGGCCTTCTTGGCATCGTGACCGAGGTAACGGTGCGTATCCTGCGCAAACCCGAAACCGCACGCGCGCTATTGCTGGGCTTTAATTCATCCGAAGAAGGCGGCAATTGCGTTGCCGCCATCATTGCCGCCGGGATCATTCCGGGCGGTCTTGAAATGATGGATGCCCCGGCGATCAAGGCGACCGAGGAATTTGTTCAGGCCGGCTATCCGCTCGATGTCGAAGCCCTTCTTCTGGTCGAACTTGATGGCCCGCAGGTCGAAGTCGATTACCTGATCGACCGGGTTGGCAAAATCGCCAAGGATTGCGGTGCGGTCTATTCCCGCATTTCTGAAAACGAGGAAGAACGCCTGCTGTTCTGGTCGGGTCGCAAAAACGCCTTCCCGGCGATTGGCCGTATTTCACCCGATTATATGTGCATGGATGGCACCATCCCGCGCGGTCGCCTGTCCGAGGTCCTGACCGGCATGCAGGACCTGTCGAAAAAGCACGGGCTGGGCGTTGCCAACGTCTTCCATGCTGGCGATGGCAATTTGCATCCGCTGATCATGTTTGATGCCAACAAGGCGGGCGACCTTGAAAAGGCCGAGGCATTCGGGGCTGACATCCTTAGACTTTGTGTCGCGGTTGGCGGGGTGCTGTCGGGTGAACATGGCATCGGTGTCGAAAAGCGCGACCTGATGGGCGAGATGTTCTCAATCGATGACATGAAGCATCAGGAACGCATCAAGATGGCCTTTGACGAGGACCAGTTGCTCAACCCCGGCAAGGTATTCCCGACCTTGCATGGCTGTGGGGAGCTCAAAACCCTGCATGCCAAGGCGGTGGCCGACAAGTTCCCGGACATCCCGCGCTTCTAGGGTCCTGCCCCTTAAGGCGTGATCAAACGAAACAACAAACAAACACGATAAAACAAAGGTCGGTCAATCGGCTCCCGCAAATCCGATTGATTAGGCTCAGGAGAGGAAAAGAGAGAGTTATGGTGGACGTACTTTCCCCCACCACGCCAGATCAGCTGCGTGACGCGGTTGGTTGGGCGCTTGGATCAGAAACCCCGCTTGAAATCATCGGATCGGGCAGCAAGCGCGCCTTTGGCCATTCTGTTCGGACCAATGCAGTGCTTGATTGCTCCAAACTGTCGGGGATCTTGTTTTATCAGCCCGAAGAACTGGTGATCTCTGCGCGTGCCGGAACGCCGATTGCCGATATCAAGGTGGCATTGGCCGAGAAAAATCAGCAATTCCATTTTGAGCCCGGAAACTTCCCGGCCCTGCTGGATGGATCAAGTGGGCCGGATGCCGGAACCATCGGCGGGCTGGTCGCCTGCAACCTTGCCGGACCGCGCCGGATCAAGGTGGGCGCCGCACGCGATCACCTTCTGGGGTTCGAAGCCGTTTCTGGCCGGGCAGAGGATTTTAAATCCGGCGGCCGGGTGATGAAAAACGTCACCGGCTTTGATCTGTCAAAACTGATGGCGGGCTCCTTTGGCACGCTGGGTGTGATGCATACCGTAACGCTTAAGGTCATGCCAAATGACGAAACATCCGCCACCGTGATTGTCGCCTGCAGCGACCCGCGTGCGGCGGGCAAGGCGATGACCCTTGCCATGGGCAGTGAAAACGAGGTCTCCGCCGCCGCCTGGATCGCCCCCGAAGATGCACCGCACCTTGATGTGCCGCTGGCCGGTGAATATGGCAGTGGCCTTGTGGCCCTGCGGGTCGAAGGTCCCAAGCCGTCTGTGGCATGGCGGGCCGATGCCCTGTGCCGGGCGCTTGCCGGTTTTGGCGAATGCCATGAAGTCCCCGAAAGTCACAGCCACAGCATCTGGAAGGTCGTCGCCAATGTCGCGCCGTTCGTGGCATCGGAAAATACCGGCAGCATTTTGTGGCGGGTATCGGTGCCCCCGGCAAGCGGGGGGGATATCTGTGCCCAACTGATCGAAAAAACCGGTGGTCGGGCGATGATGGATTGGGCCGGTGGCCTGATCTGGTTGCAGATTGCCGCATCTGACGCGGCGTGTGCGCCTGATGCAATGGCGGGCACGATCCGCGATATCGTCGCCAATGTCGGCGGGCAGGCCAATCTGGTGCGCGCATCCGATGAAATCCGTCAAGCCACCCCGGTCTTCCATCCCGAAGACCCGGCACTTGCCCGGATCAATGCCCGGATCAAGGAAAACCTCGATCCCAAGGGGATTCTCAATCCGGGGCGGATTGCGCCAGTGTCACTGAATGGGGAGGGCGCGTAATGCAAACCAACTTCACCGCTGCCCAACTTGAAAATCCGGCGATTGCCGAAAGCGAACAGATCCTGCGCAAATGCGTGCATTGTGGTTTCTGTACTGCGACCTGCCCGACATTCGTCACCCTTGGTGATGAACTCGACAGCCCGCGTGGCCGCATTTACCTGATCAAGGACATGCTGGAAAATGACAAACCGGCAACCGAAAAGGTGGTCAAACACCTTGATCGCTGCCTGTCATGTCTTTCCTGTACAACCACATGTCCCTCTGGTGTTGATTACATGCACCTGATCGACAATGCGCGCGCCCATATCGAACAAAACTATGAACGCCCGCTAGGTGATCGCTTGCTGCGCAAGTTGCTATCGATTGTTGTGCCCAATCCGACCCTGTTCCGGCTGTCATTGATCGGGGCGAAATTCGCCGGCCCCTTTGCGCGCCTGATGCCCGGTCGGCTCAAGGGCATGGTCAAGATGGGCGCACGCCCGATGCATCCGCCAAGCTGGGTCGATAAACCACAGGTGATCCCGGCGGTTGGCGAACGCAAAGGCCGGGTTGCCATCCTGATCGGCTGTGCCCAGCAGGTGCTTGAAACCGAAATCAACGAATCGACGGTTCGTCTACTCACCCGGCTCGGGATCGAGGTGGTTGTTGCCAAGGGTGCTGGCTGTTGCGGATCGCTTGTCCATCACATGGGCAAGGAAGAACAATCCCACGCGCAGGCCAAGGCCAACATTGATGCCTGGACGGCTGAGGCTGCGGGCGAAGGCCTTGACGCCATCGCAATCACCGCATCGGGCTGTGGCACCACGATCAAGGATTACGGCCATATGCTGCGCCATGATCCGGCCTATGCCGAAAGGGCCGCGACGGTGTCCGGTCTTGCCAAGGACATTACCGAATATCTGGCTGGCCTTGATATCGATGCCACGGTGTTTGCCGGGGCCAATCACGGGAATCCCCGTGTTGCCTATCATTCGGCCTGCTCGATGCAGCACGGTCAAAAGATCACCCGACCACCCCGTGATCTTCTCAAACAGGCCGGGTATGAAGTGGCTGAAATCGCCGAAGGCCATCTGTGCTGTGGTTCTGCCGGGGTCTATAACCTGTTGCAGCCTGAAATCGCCGGTCAGCTTCAGGAACGCAAACGCGGCAATATCCGCGCGACCCAGCCCGATCTGGTGGCGACGGGGAATATCGGCTGCATGGTCCAGATCGAAACCGACGATCTTAAAGTTCTGCACACGGTGCAGCTCCTTGATTGGGCGGCGGGTGGACCGGTGCCGGAAAAACTGCGGGGCCGGATGACGGCGACCGAACTGGCAGGCTAGGTTTTCTCAAACCCGCATCAGAAAACAAAAAGGACGGCAGAGAATAACCTCTGCCGTCCTTTTGATTTCGTAAGTCCGTGCGACTGGGCGCCTTACTCTTCCTTGCCAAGCAGGCTTTTTGTAATGCCTTCTGCGGCAGAGCTTTCGCTGCTGTCTTCGGCATAGGCCGCTGTCTTGTCACGAATCCACTTGATTGCTTCGGCTTCGTCAACCTCGACCTTCTGGGCCACCAGTGACAGAACGGCCTCGATCGCCAGAACGTGCGATGCGACGTTATTGACCGCAACATGCAGATCATCAATATGGCGCGACGCAGCCTCTGACATGTCTCCAAGTTCGCCAGACAGCTTCTGAATCAGTTCCTGAATTTCGTCGAGTGCAGCGTTGCTCATCAAGTGCTCCTGTTATGGCTGCGCACATTTGTGCGCGGCATTTTTTGGTCCCTACGCACAAGAGTTGCTTGGAAACGGGGTCATGTAAAGGGTTAGCTGGCAATTATCGTCAATTCACACCATTCCCCAACGCCCAAGGCCACCTTTGGGCGAAATGTGACAGTTTTTGTTACAGCCTTTCGCAAACAATCGCGATTTTGCCATGTTGAAGTGAAAAATCACCGTTTTCGGATGGTTATCGTAAAATACTAACTTATTGATTGTATTGGTAATAATTGGCTGTTTTTACTGCTCTGATACGTTGTCACATAACGTTAACAAAAGCGACACAATACCGTAAGCACCCAGCGGTAGAGTCCGCCTCGCAGATCGTTGCACCGTTCCGAAGTGGAACTACCATTGGGGAATTTATGATGAAGAAGACTCTTGCTGTTGCGGCGCTTATGAGCGTTGCCTTTGCTGGCGCTGCCGAAGCACGCGACCAGATTCGTATCGTTGGTTCGTCCACCGTCTTCCCGTTCGCAACCGCAGTTGCAGAAGAATTCGGTAAAACCACCTCCTTCAAAACGCCGGTTATCGAATCTACCGGTTCTGGCGGTGGTCTGAAGCTGTTCTGCGCCGGTGTTGGCGAACAGCATCCGGACATCACCAACGCTTCGCGTCGCATCAAGAAGTCCGAAGTTGAAACTTGCGCGAAGAACGGCATTTCGGAAGTTACCGAAGTTAAAGTTGGTTACGACGGTATCGTTCTGTCGAACTCCAACGCTGCGCCGCAGCTCGACCTGACCAAAGAGCAGATCTTCCTTGCTCTGGCAAAAACCGTTCCGTCCAAAGACGGCCAGTCGCTGATCGACAACCCGTACAGCACCTGGGCTGAAATCGATCCGAGCCTTCCGGACGTTAAAATCGAAGTTCTCGGCCCGCCGCCGACCTCCGGTACCCGTGATGCCTTCACCGAGCTGGTACTCGAAGAAGCTTGCGATGAGTTCCCGGCAATCGCCGCTCTTAAAGACACCAACAAAGACCAGCACAAAGCTGTCTGCGCTGGCGTTCGTGAAGACGGTGCCTATGTCGAAGCTGGCGAGAACGACAACCTGATCGTTCAGAAACTCGAAGCCAACCATGATGCACTTGGCATCTTCGGCTTCTCCTTCCTCGACCAGAACGGCGACAAGCTTCAGGGCTCGCTGATCGGTGGCGTTGCTCCGACCTTCGAAGCAATCTCTGCTGGTGACTATCCGGTTTCCCGTTCGCTCTTCTTCTACGTGAAGAACGCGCACGTTGGCACCATTCCGGGCATCAAGGAATATCTTGCTGAATTCACCGCTGACAAAGCTTGGGGTGACGAAGGTTACCTTGCTGACCGTGGCCTGATCCCGATGGATGCTGCTGAGCGTGAAGCTGTTCGTAACGCTGCGATGAACCTTTCGCCGCTGAGCATGTAACGCGATCTTTCAACCGGTGGCAGCAAATGCTGCCACCGGTTTCTTTGTTTCTTGTATTGATTTCTATATTGTTTCTGTCCTATTGGCCTCACGAACTGATCTTTGCAGGCTCATCTGGCGAACGGATCTCAAATAATGTCCCTGTCTTTCCTGTTGCTCGCGGTTGCCGCACTTTGCGCGCTGTCCTTTTATTTCGGACGCCAGCGGGCTGTTGCCCTTTCTGGTGGCCGGCACAGCAATCTTCATTCCTTGCCGGTTCACTACGGGGCTTACACAGCAGCATGGTGCGGGCTTCCCGCGCTGTTTTTGCTTTTGATCTGGTACATGTTCCAGGGCTCGGTGATTGAAGCCCTGATCGTGTCGGACCTGCCGCAGGAAGTAGTTAGTGACTCCGGTCGTCTGTCGCTGGCGCTCAACAGCATTTCCCAGATCGCCGCCGGTGGCGGTGAACATCTCACCGTGTCGCCGGAAATTGTTGATGCCGGGCGCAGACTTGCCAACTTGCAAACCATCGCCAATGCGGCGCTGGTGGTTGTCATGCTGTCGGTTGCGCTTGCCGGTCTTGTCCTGTCCTATCGACGGATTGAAGCGGATATGCGCGCGCGCAACAATGTTGAACGCATCTCGCGCGCGATCATGATTGTCTGTTCGGCGATTGCGATCCTTTCAACGGTCGGCATCGTGTTTTCACTGATGTTCGAAACCCTGCATTTCTTTAGCAAGATCAACCCGCTCGACTTCCTGTTTGGTCTGGAATGGAGCCCGCAAACCGCGATCCGTGCCGATCAGGTGGCGTCCGAGGGGGCGTTTGGCATGATTCCGCTGTTTGTCGGTACCTTGCTGATTACGCTGATTGCCATGTGTGTCGCGGTGCCGGTCGGCCTGTTTTCGGCCATTTATATGGGCGAATATGCCGCGCCTAAATTTCGTGCTGTTGCCAAACCCGCACTTGAAATTCTGGCGGGCGTGCCAACGGTTGTCTATGGCTTCTTTGCCGCGCTCACCGTGGCACCGTTCTTGCGCGACAATGGCGCGATGCTCGGCCTCGATGTCAGTTCGGAAAGTGCGCTGGCCGCCGGTCTTGTCATGGGCATCATGATCATTCCGTTTGTGTCCTCGCTGTCTGATGACGTGATGTCGCAGGTGCCGAAATCGCTGCGTGACGGGTCCTATGCATTGGGGGCGACCAAATCGGAAACCATCCGGCAGGTGATTTTCCCGGCCGCCTTGCCCGGTATTGTCGGGGCGGTTCTGTTGGCCGTTTCGCGGGCGATTGGTGAAACCATGATTGTTGTGATGGCCGCTGGTCTTGCCGCGAACATGACGGTGAACCCGCTTCAGGCGGTGACCACTGTTACCGTGCAGATCGTGACGCTTCTGGTCGGCGACCAGGAGTTCGACAGTGCAAAAACCCTCTCGGCCTTCGCGTTGGGGCTGGTTCTTTTCCTTGTCACCTTGGGGCTGAACGTATTTGCCCTTAAGGTTGTTCAGAAGTATCGCGAGAAATATGACTGATATGGCATCTCTTATGGAAGACAGAGCTGCGGCCAAAGTGATCTCTGACAATCTGCGCAAGCCGGTTGACTGGGACAGCCCGAAAATCGCCCGTAACATCAAGAAACGTTACGCGGCCGAACGCCGCTTTAAAAGCTATGGTCTGGTTGCGATCTGTTTGGCGCTGCTGGCGCTTTGCACGCTGGCACTTTCCATCGGCTCTAAAGGCTACAGCGCCTTTTACCAGACCTATGTTCAGCTCGAAGTGACCTTTGATCCGGCTGTGATCGATCCGGAACGGACCGGCGATCCCGACGTGATCGGGCGCGCGAACTTTGATGCTCTGATCAAACAGGCGCTGCGTGATCGGTTCCCGGATGTGACCTCGCGCAGTGACAAGCGTGATCTCTATGGCATCGTTTCAGGCGGCGCATCTTATGATCTGCGCGAACGGGTTCTCGAAAATCCGAGCCTGATTGGCCAAACGCGCACCATCTGGCTGATCTCGGGTGATGATTTCGACATGCTCAACAAGGGCTATATCGATCCCACCGTTGACGAAGGCGACCGTCGCCTCAATGACAAGGAAGTCGCTTGGTATAACGAACTGGTTGCTGACGGTGCGGTGGAAAAACAGTTCCACACCCGCTTCTTTACCAGTGGCGATTCCCGCGAACCGGAACTTGCCGGTATCTGGGGCGCGGCTGTCGGCTCGTTCTATACCCTGCTTGTGACCCTGGCATTGTCCTTCCCGATTGGCGTTCTGGCCGCGGTCTATCTTGAAGAATTCGCGCCCAAGAACCGCTTCACCCAGATTGTCGAGGTTAATATCAACAACCTGGCCGCGGTTCCATCCATCGTGTTTGGTCTGCTGGGGCTTGAGGTCTATCTCAATGTCATGCATTTGCCGCGCTCGGCCCCGGTTGTCGGTGGTTTGACGCTGGCGCTGATGACTTTGCCGACGATCATCATCGCATCGCGTGCGGCGATCAAGGCGGTGCCGCCATCGATCCGTCAGGCCGCTCTTGGCCTTGGCGCATCACCGGTTCAGACCGTGACCCACCATGTCTTGCCGCTCGCCATGCCGGGCATTCTGACCGGCACGATCATTGGTATGGCACAGGCATTGGGGGAAACTGCACCGCTTCTGATGATCGGGATGGTGGCCTTTATTGTTGATATTCCGGGCGGGGCGCTTGACCCGGCAACGGTTCTGCCGGTCCAGATCTATCTGTGGGCAGACAGCCCGGAACGTGCCTTTGTCGAGAAAACCTCGGCAGCGATTATGGTGTTGCTGGCCTTCCTTGTCCTGATGAATGGACTGGCTGTGTATCTGCGCAAAAAATTTGAACGGAAGTGGTAAAATGGCTGCTGTATCCCAGAGCGCAATGACGGCGGAGCCGTCGGTCGAAAACCCGAAAATGACCGCGCGCAAGCTCGATCTTTTCTATAGCGACAATCAGGCCCTCTATGAGGTCAACCTTGATATCCCCGAACAGCAGGTAACCGCACTGATTGGTCCGTCGGGCTGTGGTAAATCCACCTTCCTGCGGTGCCTGAACCGGATGAATGACACCATTGACGGTGTGACGATCAAAGGTGACGTTACCCTGGATGGTCGCGACATCTATGACAAGCGGATCGACGTGGTTCAGTTGCGCGCGCGCATCGGCATGGTGTTCCAGAAACCGAACCCGTTCCCGAAATCGATCTATGACAACGTGGCCTATGGCCCGCGTATTCATGGTCTGGTGAATTCGCGTGACGAACTTGATGAAATCGTCATGACCTCGCTCGAACGTGCCGGTCTTCTGAAAGAAGTCAAAGATCGCCTGCAGTCACCGGCAACCGGTCTTTCCGGTGGTCAGCAGCAGCGCCTTTGCATTGCGCGCGCGGTTGCCGTCAGCCCGGAAGTCATCCTGATGGATGAGCCGTGCTCGGCCCTTGATCCGATTGCGACCGCCAAGGTCGAGGAACTGATAGACGAGTTGCGTTCGAACTACACGATCGTGATCGTCACCCACTCCATGCAGCAGGCCGCCCGTGTGTCGCAGCGCACCGCGTTCTTCCACCTTGGAAAGCTGGTTGAAGTCGGTGAAACCGATCAGATCTTTACCAACCCGAAGGACGAACGCACCAAGGGTTACATTACCGGCCGCTTCGGTTAAGCGACGCCAGGAGTACGCATAAATGGCTGATGAACATACCCATATCGTAAGTTCGTTCGACGAGGAACTGACCCGTCTGAACAACATCATTTCGCAAATGGGCGGGCTTGCCGAAAGCCAGCTTATTTCCTCGATCAGATCCATCGTCAAACGCGATTCCGAACTGGCCGAGAAAGTCATCCTGTCCGATCAGCGCATCGATGTACTCGAACAGGAAGTCCAGGACTTTGCCGTGCGTCTTCTGGCCCTGCGTCAGCCGATGGCAGATGACCTGCGTCAGGTGGTGACGGCCCTTAAGCTGTCAAACGATCTTGAACGCATTGGTGATCTTGCCAAAAACATCGCCAAACGCGCGCAGGTGCTGAACCAGATCCCGCCGATCCGCCCGGTTCAGGCGATCCCGAACATGGCCAAGCTGGCCCAGGAAATCATCAAGGATGTCCTGGATGCCTATATCGAAAGCGACGCCGAAAAGGCCCACCGGGTCTGGGAACGCGATCAGGAAGTCGACGATATGTACAATTCGCTGTTCCGCGAATTGCTGACCTACATGATGGAAGATCCGCGCAACATTACCGCATCGACCCATCTGTTGTTCATTGCCAAGAACATCGAACGTATCGGTGATCACGCAACCAATATCGCCGAAACGATCTATTACCGGATCAAGGGCGAAGACCTGCCGGGGATTGACCGGCCAAAAAACGACGCAGCGAACTTCGCTGTTGTCGAACCGAATGACTGACACGGGAGCATAGGAAGATGGACCCAACGGTTCTTATCGTCGAGGACGAGGCAGCAATCGTAACCATGTTGCGCTACAACCTCGAACGCGAGGGGATGCAGGTTGTCGAAGCCGGTGACGGTGACGAAGCGTTGAAAATTCTGGCTGAAACCCATGTCGATCTGGTTTTGCTCGACTGGATGCTGCCGGTAATGTCGGGGATCGAGGTCTGCCGTCAGATCCGCCGCAAGCCTGAAAGCCGCGATTTGCCGGTGATCATGGTCACTGCGCGCGGTGAAGAGGGCGACCGCATCCGCGGTCTGGATACCGGGGCTGATGACTATGTCACCAAGCCATTTGCCATTGGCGAGCTGCTCGCCCGTATCCGCGCGCTTTTGCGCCGGTCCGGTCCGGCGCAACCACAAGGGCAGTTGATCTATTCCGACATCGAAATGGATCTCGCCGCCCACCGGGTCAGCCGCAATGGAAAATCGATCCATCTTGGCCCGACCGAGTTCCGTCTGCTGCGCTATTTCCTCGAACATCCGGGGCGGGTTTTCTCGCGCGAACAGTTGCTTAACGCGGTTTGGGGCCCGAACATCTATGTCGAAACCCGCACCGTCGACGTTCATATCCGTCGCCTGCGCAAGGCGCTCAATGACGTCAAGGGCACGCGCGATATCATCCGCACCGTCCGTGCCGCGGGCTATGCGCTGGACTCTGAAACCGCCGCCTAAGCCGGTTTAGAGCCTGATCCAATTAAAAAAACCCCCGCAGCGATTTGCTGCGGGGGTTTTTGTTTTAAGGCCGTAACGTCTTCAGGTTTCTTTCTTCGCCGGTTTGTCGGCATTCTCCGATCCTGACGGTTTGCGCTGCGGGCGCGGCGCCAGTTCGTTCATCAACAGCATGTCTGCACGGCGGAATTTGGCGATTTCGGCATCAATATCTTCCTGCGGCACATCACAGGCGGCCAAAACGTGATCAGATAACCGCAACCCGGTTTCGAGAACCTCCGGAATGGCCGCATCCGCCCCGTGGCGCGACAGCGGCCCGATATGGGTGATGTCCTGCGCACGGGCAAAGATCTTCAGATGCGGGTAATGCTGGCGCAAAAGGGCGACCGTCTTCTCGGTCGCATGCGGGTTCCCCATGGCAACAACCGCAATTTTTGCCTCATCCGTGTGCGCGGCCCGGAAAGTTTCCGGGCGGGACCCGTCGGCAAAGTAAACCGGAAGGCCTTCTGCCCGCCCGCGTGAAACCTGCTGTGCGTCACTATCCAGCACCAGGAACGGAATGTTGCGTGTCTTGAGCAACCGGGCCAGAACCCGGCCAACGCGGCCGCTTCCGATCACCAGAACATGCTGGTGAATGCCCTCGGATTCTTCGGCAATCTTGCCAAGCTGGTCTTCTTCCTTGGGATGAAGCTTTTCCTCGATCTTGTGACCAAGGCTGATCAGCGTCGGGGTCAGCGCCATCGAAATCGCCACCACCGGGATCAGCATGGCGGCCATTTCAAGCGGCACCGCACCGTTCTGGGCGGCCAGGGCAAACATCACAAAGGCAAATTCACCCCCGGCGGCAAGGCTCATCGCCACCCGGATGGCAAGGCCGGTTTCAAACCGGATCGCGCGCGCCAGAACGAACAAAACCGCCGTCTTGATCACCAGCAACAGCACCAGCCACATCACGATGGTGCCAAATTCGTTATAAACAACGTCGGCATCAACCGACATGCCCACCGACATAAAGAACAGCGACAGGAACACGCCGCGGAACGGTGAAATATCGGCTTCGATCTGATGACGGAACTCGGTTTCGGCCAACATCACCCCGGCGATAAACGCACCCAGCGCCATCGAAAGCCCGGAAACCTCGGTCAATGTGCTGGCGGCTAGCACAACAAACAGCGTGCCGATGGCAAACAGTTCCGGGTTCTTGAGCGATGCGATATAGCGAAACAGCCGCGGCAACACATAGCGCCCGACCAGTAACAACAACGCGACCGACCCGAAACCAAGCAGGATGCTCATCCACGGGCTGGTTTCCGTGCCAGCATCACCTGCGGCCTGAACCATGATCAGGAACGGACCAACCGCCACGTCCTGCAATAACAAAATGGCAAGGGCCGCACGGCCAAACCGGGTATTGAGCTGCTTGTCATCGGAAAGCTGTTTGAGGATGATCGCGGTCGATGAAAGCGCAAGCGCACCGGCAATCACCAGGGCCGTCGGCAGCGGGAATTCCATGACAACCAGAAGCCCCAGAAGGGCTGCCATCGATACCAGGATTTGCAAAACGCCCAGACCGGCAAACCGCCCACCAATCACGCGCAAACGATCACGCGAAAGCTCCAGCCCGATCATGAACAGCAGGAAAACCACGCCCAGTTCGGCAACGGTGGAAATGTCTTCGCGTTCGGAAATCAGGCCAAAGCCGAACGGCCCGATAAAGAACCCGCCAATCAGAAAGCCGATGATCGAATTCGCACGCAGCTTGTGCGCAATCGGCACCGCAATGATCGCGGCAGTCAGAATAAGAAACAGCTCAAACAGGACGCTGTGATGCATGGCGAAATTCGTTCCGGAAGGCGGTCAAATAATCAATGGGTATCAGGACCTAAATGCCTGAAAATAACGAGATTACAACGATAACGAAAATAACCCTGCCAGTCGTGGGTAAATTTGCGGCATTGGCGAAATTCACCGAGGAATCATGTGATCAGGTGCTGTGTGGATTGTCACCGCCTGATGACTTGCCATTCGCGCTGCCAAATGCCATCTTCCGCGGGCCTGACAACGGGCCGGTTTAATCGCTTTTGAAACGAGCAGATATTTTGGAACAGCTAATCCCCTATCTTCAGATCATCGCGGGCCTTGTATTGCTGACAGCAGGTGGTGAATTCATCGTAAGGGGGGCGGTTGGTCTTGCACTTTTGCTGGGCGTTTCCAAGGTGATTGTCGGTCTGACGATTGTCGCCGCCGGGACATCGGCACCGGAATTTGTCGTCTCGCTCAATGCGTCGCTCAAGGGCACGGCTGATATCGCCATGGGCAACGTTGTTGGCTCCAACATTGCCAATATCCTGCTTATTTTGGGTGCCGTTGCCTTGCTCAAACCCGTAGCGGCCTCGCGGGTCACTGTGGTCCGTGATGGCGGCACCATGTTGCTGGGCACGGTCCTGTTTATTGCCTTTTGCATGTTTGGCGTGATTGAACGCTGGGCCGGGGCGGTGATGCTTTGTGTGTTGGCGGCCATCTGGTACTTCACCTATCAGCACGACAAAAATTCACCGAGCGAAGCCAGCCACCTTCACGAAGAAGAAGTCGACGAAGTCGGCGAAAAGCCCAAAGGCTGGACCAGGCCGATCATCGCCACTGTCATCGGGATTGTGGCGCTGATGTTTGGCGCCGAATGGCTGGTCGAAGGCGGGGTTTCGGTTGCCCGACAGTTCGGCGTATCCGAAGCCGTGATTGGCTTGACTCTTGTCGCCTTTGGCACGTCGCTTCCGGAACTGGCCGCATCGGTGGTTGCCGCCTTCCGCGGGCATTCCGATGTGGCGCTGGGCAACGTGTTTGGCTCCAACCTTCTGAACCTGCTTGTGATCATTGGCGGTGTATCGCTGATCGCCCCCATCCCGGTGCCTGAACAGATCATGAATTCCGATATCTGGATCATGCTGGCGGTAACCGTGGGCTTGCTCGGTGTTGCCTATGCCATGCGCAAGATTTCGCGCATCACCGGCGTTGCATTCGTGATTGCCTATCTGGTCTATGTCTTCCAACTTGTCGTAGCATAAAGCATATTGCATCTAATCTGCCCCATTTTGCCGGAGAGAACCTTCTGTCCGGCGAGGAAAGGATCGCAGTACATAGCGGGGCTACGTGCAAGGAGCTTGACGCTGCGGGGCGGAAGGTTGTCCCGGCCCGAAGGGTTTGCTTTTGGCGAGGTTTCGCGGCGTTACACCGTTTGACCGATGCACCGCATCGCTCTGCACGCTGTGCCTTGCCAAACGACACGCCAAAAACAAACAAAATGGAGCAGATTAAATGCAACATGCTTTAATCAGTTCAATCAGTTCGCGGGCCGTCTCATGATGGTCCGCACACTTTGCGAAGGATCGAGGCAACAATGACAGGTCAATTCCCGAAATCCGTTCTGATCACCGGTGCCGCAAAACGCATCGGTCGTGCATTGACCCTGGATCTGGCGCGCAACGGCTATGACGTCGCCCTTCATTGCAACAGCTCGAAACAAGACGCCGAAGCTGTCGCCAACGAGGTCCGTGACCTTGGCCAAAAGGCCTGCGTCGTTTCGGCCGATCTGACCAACGAGGATGCAACCCATCAATTGGTTGCCGATGCGACCAGGCAACTTGGCCCGATCGGGGTTCTGATCAATAACGCCTCGACCTTTGAATTTGATGATGTGCAAACCGCAACCCGCGAAAGCTGGGATTTGCATATGGAAACCAATTTGCGCGCGCCGTTTATCCTCTCGCAGCAATTTGCAAAGCATCTGCCAGACGGCTGTCAGGGCATGATCCTCAACCTGATTGATCAGCGTGTCTGGAACCTGACCCCGCATTTCATGACCTATACCCTGTCCAAAGCCGGCCTTTGGACCCTGACCCAGACGCTGGCATTGGCCCTTGCGCCAAAAATTCGCGTCAATGCCATCGGGCCGGGGCCGGCACTGCCTAGTAGCCGACAAACACAGGAAGATTTCGACGCGCAGTGCGAAAAAACACCCCTGAAAATAGGGACAAACCCGCAAGAGATTTGCGACGCGGTTCGATTTTTCCTTGCCGCGCCGGCCATCACCGGGCAAATGTTAGCGCTTGACGGCGGGCAGCACCTCGATTGGGCGCCCAGTGGCGAAGAAGATGCGCCCAACGAATGATGCCCGGCAGTGATCATTAAATCGCTGCCAGACATCGGGCCGGAATTGCGTGGTGATTTTTAAGGCACCCGCAACAAAGCAGCACAAGGAAGACCGGAATATGACCGCAGGCCTTAAACAGGATGCCAAAATTACGACATTGCCCTTTGCCGATGTGCCCCATGCAGATCGTGCAGGCAACCTGCGCCGTGTCTTCGTGCGTGACATGATCATTCACACCTCCATCGGTGTTTACGAACACGAAAAAGAAGCCCCGCAACGCGTGCGCATCAATCTCGACCTTGCCGTGCTCGAAGGAGACGGTGTTCAGAATGATGATATCACCACCGTGCTGAGCTACGAGGATCTGGTCGTCGGCACGCGCCGCATCTGCCAGGATGGTCACACCAACCTTGTGGAAACCCTTGGGGAAAAACTCGCCGACATGTGTCTTGCCGATCCGCGCGTCCGCAAGGTGATCGTCAGGGTTGAAAAGCTCGACGTTTTTGAAGATGCTGCTGCGGTTGGTGTGGAAATCGAACGCCACAATATCGCGCGCTGATCGATACGCGATTTCCAGAAAAAATTTACTTTTCCAGACGGCCAATCCAAGGGACTCTTTGATTCCTCTGGCGCGAATCGCTATGGCGCTTATTCACAAGCATCTGGCGAATATGATTCAAAGGAAAATATTCATTTTTTACGACTCTATTACCGAATGATTTCACGTTGACAGTATTTTTATTGTTTTAAATCAATAACTTAACTGTTTTGCTCAATAATTGTGCACTTCATAGAACGTTAAGACTCTCAAGGGGTGCAGGAAGTCACCCCCCGATTACCCACATAGTTATCCACAGTCGTGGTGGACATCTTTTTTGGCATGGCGATTCCCCTCGGCGCGGTTGCGATGTTAATCTTTTCAGCTATGTTTCAAATCGCGTTTGCCTGTGACGGCCGTCACAACTTTGAATGTATTTTAGACTCTGTTGCTCTGCACTTTAACCTCAACAGATTCTCCTGATCTCGGAGTGCCTTGATGAAGCCACCTGTTTCCCCCGAAAACCCGACCGGGGATGATGCCCCGAAACGGGAAATCGGTTTGTCGCTTGATGGTGATAAAATCGACGGCGGGGCAGCACGCGGGGTGGAGGCGATCAAAAATGCGCTGAAAACCATGCCGGGTTCGGCGGGTGTCTATCGCATGATCGATGACAAGGAACGCGTGCTCTATGTTGGCAAGGCCAAGAACCTCAAGAAACGCGTGGTCGCCTATACCCGTATCATGCAATTGCCGATCCGCATTGCCCGCATGGTGGCCCAGACGGTGCGGATGGAAATCATCACCACCCATACCGAGGCCGAGGCGCTCCTTCTTGAATCCAACCTGATCAAGAAGCTCAAGCCGCGCTACAACATCCTGCTGCGCGATGACAAAAGCTTCCCCTATATCCTGATCACCGAGGATCACGACTATCCGCGCATCGTCAAACATCGTGGCGCACGCGCCAAGGATGGCAGTTGCTTTGGCCCGTTTGCCTCGGCCTGGGCGGTCAACAACACCATCAACCATCTGCAACGCGCCTTTTTGCTGCGCTCCTGCACCGACGGGGTGTTTTCCAACCGCTCGCGCCCCTGTTTGCTTTATCAAATCAAACGCTGTGCCGCCCCTTGTGTCGATCGCATTTCCAAGCCGGAATATGACGAGCTTGTCGATATCTGCCGCGACTTCCTGACCGGACGCAGCCAGAAAATCCTCAAGCAGCTCGAAGCCGACATGATGGATGCGTCTGAAAAGATGGAATTCGAACAGGCCGCGATGTATCGCGACCGCATCCGCGCGCTCAGCCAGATACGCTCCCATCAGGACATCAACCTCGAAGGTGTCGAAGAGGCCGATGTGATTGCGCTCCATCAGGAAGGCGGGCAAAGCTGTGTGCAGGTGTTCTTCTTCCGCTCGGGCTCGAACTATGGCAACCGGTCCTACTTCCCGCGTCATGAACAGTCGGCTGAAATCCCCGAAATCCTCTCGGCCTTTGTCGGGCAGTTCTATGCCGATAAACCGGCCCCCAAACAGATCTTCCTGTCGCATGAAATCGAAGGTCAGGAATTGGTCGAAAACGCGCTTGGCATCAATAACGACCGCAAGATCGAATTGCTCGTGCCCAAGCGCGGCGGCAAACGCAAACTGGTCGAACATGCCCTGACCAACGCCAAGGACGCGCTTGGCCGTCGTCTGGCCGAAAGTGCAACACAGCGCAAATTGCTTGAAGACCTTGCTGACAAGCTTGATCTCGAAAGCACGCCGGAACGGATCGAGGTTTACGATAACTCCCACACCCAGGGGACCAACATGGTCGGCGGCATGATTGTCGCCGGGCCCGAAGGCTTCATGAAAAACGCCTATCGCAAATTCAACATCAAGGGCGATATCGCGCCGGGTGATGACTTTGCCATGATGCGCGAAGTCTTAACCCGCCGTTTCGCCCGGGCGCAAAAAGAAGACCCGGACCGCGAAAACGGCACTTGGCCGGACCTGTGTCTGATTGATGGCGGTTTGGGCCAGCTTGGCGTGGCACGTGAAGTGCTCGAAGACCTTGGTATCGAGGACGTCATGCTGGTCGGTGTCGCCAAGGGTGTTGATCGTAATGCCGGCAAGGAAGTGCTGCACATCCCCGGCAAGGCCCCGGTACGCCTCGATATGAAAGACCCGGTGCTCTATTTCATTCAGCGTCTGCGCGACGAGGCCCACCGTTGGGCGATTGGCACCCATCGCGCCAAACGTGGCAAACAGATGGGCAAAAGCGTGCTCGACTCAGTCCCCGGTGTCGGCGGGGCGCGCAAAAAGGCACTGCTCCACCATTTCGGCTCCGCCCGCGGGGTGGCCGATGCCGGCCTGTCCGATCTCGAGGCCGTCGATGGCATCAGTGCCGCCCTGGCGCGCAAGATTTACGACCATTTCCACAGCAACGACTAAAAAAGCATCGGATGGCATCTTGCTTTTTGCTGCCCTTGGCGCGATACCCGGTACGCCCTGCCGCCCGGCGGGGCATTTTCGCGCGAAACGTCCATAAATAATCGGCTTGCCATAAATGCGATATTTTCCTTCCTGGTCTGTGACCCGGTCTTCCACAGTCATGCCTGATCAACGTCTGCCTTGGGGTGCTATGTTCCCGATGGGTTTGCAGCATCTTGTTGCCATGTCGGGGGCGACCATCCTTGGGCCGCTTCTGATGGGGTTTGACCCCAATCTGGCGATCCTGTTTTCCGGTATCGGTACCCTGATCTTCTTTATTTGCACGGCGGGCCGTGTGCCCAGTTATCTGGGCTCGTCCTTTGCCTTTATCGCCGTCGTCATTGCCGCCACCGGATATGCCGGATCGGGACCAAACCCCGATATCGGCGGGGCCCTTGGCGGGATTATTGCTGCTGGCG
The DNA here is from genome assembly GCF_015871485.1 of Thalassospira sp. A40-3. Taxonomy (NCBI): domain Bacteria; kingdom Pseudomonadati; phylum Pseudomonadota; class Alphaproteobacteria; order Rhodospirillales; family Thalassospiraceae; genus Thalassospira; species Thalassospira sp. A40-3. The sequence continues at coordinate 3,660,328 of NZ_CP065428.1, read as the reverse complement.
CGCTGTATGTCGCGATCGGCCTGATCGTCATGGCAACCGGGACTGGCTGGGTCGAAAAACTGATGCCGCCTGCGGTCACGGGTGCGGTTGGTGCGGCGATTGGCCTGAACCTCGCCCCGGTCGGGATCAATGGCATCACGGGTGATAACATGCATATGCTGGTCGCTCTGCTGACCCTGCTGTCGGTGGCCTTTGTCTCGGTCTATGCGCCGATTGCGTTGCGTCGGATTTCCATTCTGGTCGGGATTATGGCGGGCTATGTGCTGGTTCTGGTTCTGGGCAATGGCTTTGGCCTGATGCCGGCGATTGATTTTACCGAACTTTCCCAGGCCGCGTGGTTTGGCATGCCATCCTTTGTCGCACCGCGCTTTGAAAGTTCTGCCATGTTCCTGATCGCGCCGGTGGCCTTCATTCTGGTGGCCGAAAACCTCGGCCATATCAAGGCGATTGGCGGCATGACCAAACAGAACATGGACCGTTATATCGGCCGTGGTTTTGTCGGCGATGGTTTGGCAACCATGCTGGCCGGATCGGGCGGCGGTACCGGGGTGACCACCTATGTTGAAAACATGGGTGTTATGGCCGTTACCCGCGTGTTTTCGACCCTGATCTTTGTCATTGCCGCCGTGATTGCCATCCTGCTTGGTTTCTCGCCGAAATTTGGCGCATTGCTGCACACCATTCCGGGCCCGGTTCTGGGCGGATTGGGTGTTGCGGTCTTTGGCCTGATTGCTGCTGCCATGATCCGTTTGTGGGTCGATAACCGCGTTGATTTCTCTGATCCGCGCAACCTGTTTACGGTGGGCATCACGCTGATCTTTGGTGCGGGCGACTTCACGGTCAATTTCGGTGGCTTTGCCATGGGCGGGATCGGCACCGCGACCCTGGCGGCCATCATCCTCTATCAGGCGCTCAGCATCGGACGCGGCAAGTCCGCCCATCCGGCCGAGGCAGATGTCGCGGCAGAATAATCGCGCAGACGCGATGAGATGATAAATCGCACGGGCCGTGTTCTGACGCTAATCCGTCATCAACACGGCCCTTGTGGTATGTGCTTCAAGTCTTTAATAATTGCGCGGCCTTGGGCGATTGCGCATCAGGGCCTTGATGTCATTGCCGTAAAATCCGTCAAACAGGCCCCGTTTATGAAGAACCAGATTCCCAATCTGCTGACCATGTCGCGCATTTTCGTAATTCCGGCGCTTATTGCGTCGTTTTACATCAATGGTCCGGTTGGCAACTGGATCGGCTTTGCCCTGTTTGCCTTTGCCGGGGTGACCGATTTCTTTGACGGCTATCTGGCGCGCTCGATGAATGTGGTCTCCCCGCTCGGTCGGTTCCTTGATCCGATTGCCGACAAGCTGCTGGTGGCTGCCGCATTGATGATGATGGTGGCCTTTGAACGCATTTCTGGTTTGGCGGTATTGCCCGCCGTGATCATCATGTGCCGAGAAATCATGGTGTCGGGCCTGCGTGAACATCTGGCCGAGATTAAAGTGCCCTTGCCGGTCACCGTCCTTGCCAAATGGAAAACCACGGCCCAGATTCTCGCCATCGGCTTCCTTCTGGTCGGCGACGCATCACCCGATCTGATCCCCTCGATCCTGATTGGTGATATCCTGCTGTGGATTGCCGGGATCGTCACGGTTCAGACCGGCTATATCTATCTGCGCACCGGTCTTAAACACCTCGATTGATTAACGGGACGGCGACCATGTCACGCGTTTCTGTTCAGCAACATGATTTTGACCCGGGCGCCGAACTTGCGTCCCTGACCGATGGTCGTACCGATATCGGGGCGGCGGTCAGTTTTGTCGGGCTGGTGCGCGATATTCATGGCGGCGAAAATGTTTCGGCCCTGACGCTTGATCACTATCCCGGCATGACCGAACGCGAACTTGAAAAGATCGCCGATGAGGCCGCCAATCGCTGGCCGCTTGACGATATTCGCATCATTCATCGCTTTGGCCGCATGTTGCCCGGTGAACGCATCGTTCTGGTGATCGTGCTCTCGGCCCATCGCCGTGCCGCGTTCGAGGCCTGCGACTTCATCATGGATTTTCTTAAAACCCGCGCACCGTTCTGGAAACGCGAAGAAACCCCGGATGGCGGTGATAAATGGGTGACGGCAAAGGCATCCGATGATGCCGATGCCGACCGCTGGAAATAACTGCCCGACAGCGGCCCATCAGATAAATTTCGTCAGCACCGCAACCAGTGTCATCAGCCCGGTTTGCAAGGTTGCGGCATTGTTGACCTGCTGGCGCAATTGCTTCATCGCCGCTTCGTCCTCGGCGTCGACTTCCTTGGCTTCATCAAGCTGCTTGGCCTGAAGGGCGACCAGTTGACTGGCGGCCTTATCAAGGGCGGGTTTGGATTTGACCTTCTGGTCAATCGTTGCCCCCTGATAGGTCACAGCCGCAGTGGCATAGGCTTCCTGTGCATCGGCAATCAGGGCACCGAGTGTCTGGCTCATCGTGAAATCTCCCTCTTTATCTAGTTGGTTGCGGTTTCAAGCAGGCCGGTGCCTTGGGTGACCAGTTCGGCTGGGCTCAGCTTGCCGATTTGGCTGGAAAGTTTGATGCCGTCTTCGACTGCGGTAATCAGCGACCCGACATCAAGCTTGGCATAGTTGTCGATCTGTCCCTGCAACCTGCTGCCAAGGGCTGAGGCCGTGACAAAGGCGCGCAGAGTATCAGTCTGCATCGCGCGTTCGGCGGCGATCAGGCTATTCCATTGCTGCCACCAGGCCTCGATCAACAGGCTTTCGGCCTCGGGGTTGTTGTGGTCCTTGGTGCGGATCAGGTTCAGTTCGGCAATCAGGGTGCTGCGCCGGGTCAGGAATTGCGGTGGGGTGCGCGCAAATTCTTCGCTGATGGTGGCAAGCTGGGCGCGCAGTTTTTCCAAGATGGGTCCGGATTCTGTGACCGCCGATGCACCGAATGCCGATCCGGCTTCGATATTATCGAAAATCGCGACAAACTGCTGATACTGGCTGCGGAGGCCCTTCAGCGTATCCTGCCACTGGCGCGCGACGCTTGGATCAATCTTCACCGCATCGGGATCAAGCAAGGTATCGATATTGGCCGGTGTGATCGTGCCGGTGAAATCGGTGATGTTGGTGACAAACGCGCTGCGTTTTGCCGTGTCGGATTTCGGGAAGGGGGCAAATTGCGTGCTATAGGCCGCGTCATAGTGATCGAACGCCTGCTCGGTCGCGCTGCCAAACTGGGTGACCGAAAGTTTCAGCGTCTCGGCCTTCTGCGAACAGGCCGCAAGCAGGGTGATCGCACCGATCAGAAAAGTACGGCGAACAAATTGTATGAGGATTGAATTGGTCATATCGGCCCCGTCTGATGAAGTTGCCCGATCGGGCATCAGATTTCAGACGGGGACGCGATCAGTTTGTGATCGGGCAGGGGCGATTGTTCAATGAAAACGAATAATCGATCTGATTATTTGCTGAGCATGAAAAGTGCCTGATTGCCCAAAAAGTTGGAAAATCGGGTCTGGCTGCCGAGGCTGAGCTTCGATCCCGCTTCATTGAGAACCATCGACCGTTCGATCGTCAAATCCATCTCTTTGCACAGCGCAACGAAGTCCAAAACCGTGCAAAAATGGATGTTTGGCGTTTCGTACCACATGATCGGAAGGTTGGGGTTCTGCGGCATGCGGCCCCGGAACATCAAATCAAACCGTGCACGCCAATGGCCGAAATTCGGGAAGGACACAATCGCCTTGGTGCCAATGCGCAGCAATTCCGACAGCACCTCTTTCGGGCGCTGGGTTGCCTGCAAGGTCTGGCTGAGGATGGCATAATCAAACGCCCCGTCCGGGTAATCGCGCAGATCCCGATCCGCATCACCCTGCATCACCGGAAGTCCCTGTGCGACACAGTTGCGCACCCCTTCGTTGGACAGCTCAAGCCCACGGCCATCAACCTTTTTGGTCCGTGTGAGATAGCCCAGAAGTTCGCCGTCACCACAGCCAATATCAAGCACGCGCGTGCCCGGTTCGATCATGTCGGCAATCAGTTGCAGGTCGACACGGATGCGGTCGCTATGCGCAACGTTGGCTGCGCTGTTTGGATTCAAAGTCTCATTCATGATTATTTCAGCCCCCGGCCTTCGGCGGCACCTTCGATGAAGCCACTCAGCACCATGTGGAAATCGGGTTCATCAAGCAGGAACGCATCATGGCCCTTGTCGCTTTCAATCTCGACACAACTGACATTGCACGATGCGGCATTGAGCGCATGGGCGACAATCCGGCTTTCGGCGGTGGTAAAGCACCAGTCGCTGGAAAACGAAATGACGCAGAACCGGGTTTTGCAGCCCTGAAACGCCTCGGCCAGTCGCCCGTCATATTCAAGCGACAGATCGAAATAATCCATCGCACGGGTGATATAGAGATAGCTGTTGGCGTCAAACCGGTCGACGAAGCTTTTGCCCTGATGGCGCAGGTAACTTTCGACCTGGAAATCCTGATCGAAGCTATAGGTGATTGCACCACGATTTTGCAGCTTGCGCCCGAATTTGCGGTGAAGGGCCGGTTGCGACAGATAGGTGATGTGCGCGGTCATGCGCGCGACAGCCAATCCGCGTGACGGTTTCTTGCCTTCCAGCAGGTAATTGCCCCCGCACCAGTCCGGATCGGCCATGACGGCCTGACGCCCGACTTCATGGAAGGCGATATTTTGCGCCGAATGACGGAACGAGGTCGCAATCGGGGCGGCGGCATAAACCCGTTCGGGATAGCTTTTGCACCATTCCAGAACCTGCATGCCGCCCATCGATCCGCCAATGACGGCAAACAGCATGTCGATGCCAAGCGCGTCAATCAGCATGGTTTGCGCACGCACCATGTCGGCAATGGTGATCACCGGGAAATCAAGACCCCACGGCTTGCCGGTCGCCGGATTGATTTCCTTGGGCCCGGTACTGCCAAGGCAGCCGCCGATCACGTTGCTGCAGATGACGAAATACTTGTTGGTATCAATGATCTTGCCGGGGCCGACGATTTCGGACCACCAGCCTTCCTTGCGGGTGATCGGATGCACATCATCGGCAACATATTGATCCCCGGTCAGGGCATGACAGACCAGAATCGCGTTGGATTTGTCGGCATTGAGTTCGCCGTAGGTCTGATAGGCCAGGGTAAACGGACCGAATTCCACACCGCTATCAAGGCGCAGCTTTTCCGTTTCGCCAAGCACCATGTGGTGGCCTGGAAGCGGGGGGCGCTTTTCCGTGTTGGTCGCGGTGGACATGAATTGCGGTTTCCTTGGTTATTCGTTGTTTCCGTGGGCAAACCGACAACGCGCCATGCTTTCATCGTCGGTTTTACGGAAATTAGTTCTCTAGGGTCAGGACCCATTAATTTGATATCAATGGCAGACGTTATATTTGTGAAATCCAAGGAAAATGCCGTAGAGCGGGGTGGCTCCCCGCGCAAGGGATTTGACGCCGGAGTTTGCAAATATAACGTCTGTCCTTCGGATTCATCGGATTTGCACGGCCTACTTTGTCGCAAAGCCTTGAAAGATACATATCTTCCTGCGGCTTTGCTTCGCGTATCCGCACAAATCCGATGAACCATTGAAACCAAATTAATGAGTCCTGACCCTAGCTATGAAGCAGAGCCGGGGTTAGTCAATCTTTTCTTTGCATTTCTGCGGCCCTGTCCTAATACTGTGCGCCGTTCAAAAGAAGAGTAGATTATGGCGTCTGACGATAAAAATTTGGCAAATCTTGACCTGAATGAGCTGCGCGGAGAGATCGACGAGATCGATCAGGCTTTGCAGTCGCTGATCATTCGCCGGACAAAGGTTGTGCAGGCCGTCGGGGCCTACAAGGACCGGATGATCGCGGCGGGTGGCAAGGTCAAGGTGCCCTATCGCCCGGCCCGTGAAGCCCGCATCATGCGCACGCTTGTTGAACGTCATGAAGGGGCCTTTCCCAAAACCGCCCTGATCCAGATCTGGCGCGAAATGATCGCAGCCGGAACCCGCCTTGAAGCGCCGTATACGGTGGCACTTGGCCGCAATGCTGACGGGTTGGATTGCTGGGAACTGGCACGCCTGAATTTCGGGTGCCTTAACGAAATCATTGAATTTGATACCCCGCGCGAAGCGTTCAACGCCGTTGAAGACGGTCGGGCGGCGGTTGGTGTGTTTCCCAAACCGCAACTGGGCGAGGCCCAGCCATGGTGGGTCCATCTGAGCGAACAAAGCCCGGTGCGGGTGGTTTCAAAACTGCCCTTTGGCGGTCGCCCGGTTGGACGCGGCGAAGATACCGAAGGTTTCGTTCTGGCCGCGATTGAACTTGAAGACAGTGGCGATGACCGGACTCTGTTTGTGGTCAGCCTGTCCAAAGAGATTTCGATGGATACCGTGCGCAAAAAAATTGCGGATGGCATCGACGGATCGGTAATCCTTGGCTTTTCTGACGATGAGGCGACGGATCGGCGTTTTGTGCTTGTTGATGTGCCGGGATTCTTTTGTAATCGCACCAATGCGTTTCAGAGCACACTGGACGCGCAAGGCCTTCGCCCCGAAAGTTTGCGGGTTGTTGGGGCCTATGCCGTGCCGCTTGCCGAAGACGCACTGAGTTAAACATGCTTGGCAGCCGCGACTGGCTGCAATTTCCCCAGGGAGAATATACCTGATGTCTGCGCCCACCCCACGCCCCGGAATTCTTGATATCGCGCCGTACAAAGGCGGTAAATCCAGTGCTGACAGTGCTCAGCGCGTGATCAAATTGTCTTCGAACGAAGGCGCACTCGGCCCGAGCCCCAAGGCCATGGAAGCCCTGCGTAACACGGCAACCCGTTTGCATCGTTATCCGGATGGCGGTTGCGACGTTCTGCGTCACAAGCTGGCCGAAAAATACGGTCTGGAATTTGATCAGCTTATTTGCGGTAACGGTTCTGATGAACTTCTGACCCTGTTGATCCGCGCCTATGCCGGTCCGGGTGATGAAGTGCTGTATTCGCAGCACGGCTTTTTGATGTATCCGATTGCGACCATGGGCGTTGGTGCAACGCCGGTAACCGCGCCTGAAACCAACATGACGACCGATGTTGATGCACTGTTGGCGGCGGTGACGGACAAAACAAAGATCGTGTTTGTTGCCAACCCGAACAACCCGACCGGCACCTATATTTCGGATGCCGAAATGAAGCGCCTGCGCGATGGCCTGCGTGAAGACATCGTTCTGGTGGTTGATGCGGCCTATGCCGAGTTCATGACCGGTCAGGAAGATTATTCGGCCGGTGAGGAGCTTGTGAAAGCAGGCAACAACACCGTGATGACCCGCACATTTTCCAAGATCTATGGTCTTGGTGGTATTCGTCTGGGTTGGTGCTATGCGCCGCCGGCGATTGCCGATGTGCTGCAACGCCTGCGCAACCCGTTCAACGTGCCGCTGCCGACCCAGGAAGCCGGTGCCGCCGCCCTTGATGACGATGATTTCGTCAATGAATGCGTGCGCCACAATGCGGAAACGCTTTCGTGGTTCCGCGACGAGGTGAACGCGATTTCGGGCCTTAAGGCACATCCGAGCTATGGCAACTTCGTTCTCGTTGAATTCCCGGCAGAAGAAGGCAAGAACGCCGATGCTGCCAATGATTTCATGATGGCCCGTGGCGTGATCCCGCGCAAAATCGGTGCCTATGGCCTGCCGCAGATGCTTCGTATTTCCATCGGTACGAAGGAAGAAATGGAAATCTGCCTGCAGACCATCAAAGACTTTGTGAACGCATAAAATGACCAATACTGCATCCCAACCGCTGTTTGAAACTGTCGCCTTTATCGGCATGGGCCTGATCGGCTCGTCAATGGCCCGTCGCATCAAGCGTGACGGCCTTGCCAACAAAATCACCTGCGCGGTCCGATCAGAAGCGACCCGTGACCGGGTACTTGAACTTGGCATTGCCGATGAGGCCTATTGCGACATCAAGCAGGCGGTTGGCGATGCGGATTTGGTTATGGTGTGTGCTCCGGTCGGTGCCAATGAAGCCATTGGGGCACAATTGACTGGTGCATTGAAAAAAGGTGCGATTGTTTCCGACGTTGGTTCGGTCAAACAATCGGTCATCCGCGATATTGCCCCGCATCTGGATGAGGGTGTGCATTTCGTGCCCGGTCACCCGTTGGCCGGGACCGAACATTCCGGCCCGGATTCCGGTTTTCCGGAACTGTTTGAGGAACGCTGGTGCATCCTGACCCCGATCCCGGGCGAAAACGAAGCTGCGATTGCCAAGGTCAAAGCCCTTTGGGAAGCCTGCGGGATGTATGTTGAATGCATGGATGCCGATCATCATGACCGTATCCTTGGCATTACATCGCATCTGCCGCACCTGATTGCCTACACGATTGTCGGAACGGCAACCGATCTTGAAGATGCGCTGCGTCAGGAAGTGATCAAGTTTTCCGCAACCGGTTTCCGTGACTTTACCCGTATTGCTGCGTCTGATCCGACCATGTGGCGGGATGTGTTCCTGAATAACCGTGAAGCGGTGCTTGATGTGCTGGGACGTTTTCAGGAAGACCTGATGGCCTTGCAACGCGCCATTCGCTGGGGCGAGGGCGACAAGCTGTTTGAGCTGTTTTCGCGCACCCGTGAAATTCGCCGCGGCATTGTTGATGCCGGTCAGTATTTCGCCAATTTCTCGGCCGAAGGCGAAGACCGAAAAAGCGACGAAAAGAGCAAGAAAAAGCCTGCTGAGTAATTTGGGAGTGACCGGCATTCTGTCGGTCATCCTGTGCGGTCCACCAAGCAGCCCCACCAAGCTTTACGGACCGACCTTAGGGGAATGAAATGTCTGCCACCAATCATCCGGCGTTCGCCCGGATCATGCCATTTGTGTTCGTGTTCCTGTGGAGCACGGGCTTTGTGGGTGCCAAGTTTGGCCTGCCCTATGCAGATCCGTTCGTTTTCCTTTTTGTCCGATTTGTCATCGTCCTGATCCTGATGATCCCGGTGATCTTCCTGATGGGCGCGAAATGGCCAAAAACCTGGCGTGAGGCCGCCCATATCGGCACCACCGGGGTGCTGGTGCATGGTGTTTATCTGGGCGGGGTGTTCTGGGCGATTGATACCGGGTTGCCCGCCGGGCTTGCCGCATTGATCGTTGGTTTGCAGCCGGTTGTGACCGCATCGGTCGTGGGTTCCATTTTGGGCGAACGGGTTTCGATGCGCCAATGGGGCGGGTTGATCCTGGGTCTGATCGGGGTGGCGCTGGTTTTGCTGCCCAAGATTGGCGATGGTGTTGGCATTACGCCGTTTGGCATCGGGCTTGCGGTTTTTGCGCTGTTTGGCATGACTGCGGGCACCCTTTATCAGAAACGTTTTTGCACGGGCATGGAACTGATGAGCGGCACAGTCGTTCAATATGTTGCTGCCAGTGTGTTTGTCGGCGTTGTCGCGCTGTTCAAGGAGCCGCTGCATGTTGAATGGAGCATGGACTTCATTCTGGCGATGGCGTGGCTGGTGCTGGTTTTATCCATCGGGGCGATCATGCTGTTGATGGTTCTGATCAAGCAGGGCGAAGCCACACGTGTGGCCAGCATGTTCTACCTTGTGCCGCCGACAGCCGCGTTCTTTGCGTGGCTTCTGTTTGACGAGCAACTTGGCGTGCTTGGCTTCGCCGGGTTTGCAATTGCCGCCCTTGGGGTGGCATTGGTGATCATGAAGCGTTAGTTTCGCGTAATTCTAAGAGATCAGAAAGCTAGTTAGCGGAGGAATGCGTGAGCGACGCGCGCGAAAAATGGGTGTTTGGATACGGGTCGCTGTTGTGGCGGCCGGGCTTTGAATTTGTCGAGTGCGCACGTGCGTTGCTGCCCGGCTATCACCGGTCGTTTTGTATCTATTCCCATCATTATCGCGGCACGCCGGAAAATCCGGGGCTGGTTCTTGGCCTGAACAAGGGCGGGGAATGTGTTGGCAACGCGTTTCTCATTGCTGAGGAAAACTGGTCAAAGGTGAAGGCCTATCTTGATGAGCGCGAACTTGTGACCAACACCTATATCCCCGCCGATGTCGAGGTTGAGCTTGCAGACGGGCGCACGGTGATTGCGCACACCTATGTCGCCGATCCGACACATGAACAATATGCCGGTAACCTGCCGGTCCGCACCGCGGTTGAAATCATTGTTGCGGCCCATGGCAATGTCGGGCCGAACCTTGAATATCTGGAAAACACGGTGCGCCATCTTGATGAAATGGGCATCATTGATCCGCCCCTGCACGATCTGATGGATCTGGTGCGGCGCGAATATGGCGAGATCAATATGGGGGCGGGAATCTGATGAGCCAGTCAAACGGAACGACTGTTTCTGCCACCCAGAGCGGGTCGCAGACGCCACTGACGATGGCCTATCTGATGTTGGTGGCCTGTTCGTTGATGTGGGGGTCAAACCACGTGGTGGCGCGCGGCATCAATGAAACGGTCCCGTTCGAGGCACTTTCATTCTGGCGCTGGATCGTTGCGATCTGTTTGCTGTTGCCGTTCTGCTTTAAATATCTGCGTCGCGATCTGAAAATCATGGCGGACCACAAATTGTCGATGTTCCTGATCGGCTTTACCGGTGTGTTCCTGTTTTCGGTGGTGATTTATCTGGCGGCCTATAACACCACGGCGGTCAATACCGGCCTTCTGAACGCGACGACACCGATCTGGGTGTTGTTGTTTGCAGCCCTTTTGACGGCAGACAAACCACGACTTGGCCAATGGCTGGGCGTGCTGGTGGCCGGGGCCGGAACCGCGACGATTATCGCCAAGGGCGACCCGTCAGTCTTTGCCAGAATGGATTTTGTTCTGGGCGATGTGCTGGCGATGATGTCGGCCATGGTCTGGGCGGCCTATTCGATGTTTTTGAAACGCGCGCCCAAGGGTGTGCATCCGCTAAGCCTTGTATTTGTATCGGCCCTGATCGGTTTGTGTTTCTTAACGCCGCTTTATATCTGGGCGCTGGTGGTCGATGGAAAGCCGTTCTTTACCAGCCTTGATCCGGTTTGGCCCGATATGCTCAAGATTTTCTATATCGGGGCGGGTCCGGCGTTTCTGGGATACATGTTCTGGAACAGGGGTGTGTCGTTGGTCGGCCCGGCCAAGGCGGGGGTGTTCATGTATCTGATCCCGGTCTGTTCAAGCGGCCTTGCCATCGCGTTTCTGGGTGAGGCGCTGCATCTTTATCATCTGGCGGGGATTGTTTTGATCGTGTCGGGTATCTGGCTTGTGACACGTAAAAGGCGGGTGGCAAAGCCGACCTGAATGCGAACATTTGTGGGATCAGGTGCGCGGCATTTTTTCGCTAAGGAAATCGGGTATCTGGCGCGGATCACGCCCCAGTATGCGACTAAGTGTTGGGTCGACGGTTTCGAATTCACCAGCCTTGGCCGCACGGTAGTAACCGATAATGATTTCAAGCACGTTTCCTGAGAGTCCTGCGCGGTGCAGGCTTTCGAGCATCATATCTTCACCGATAATCTGACGTTCGATGGTTCTGCCTGTGACCGCGCTTGCCATCTGTGCCAGATCTGCAAGGTCAAGGGCGTGATTTCCGGTGAGGGGCGGTGTGATGCCTTCGATGGTTTCATGCCCGCTTAGCAGCCGTGCATCAGCCTCTGCCAGATCTTCGTGGGTTACCCAGGCAACCTTGCCATCCTCGGGGCCAGTCAGCGTGCCAGTGGCAAAACCATGTTCATGCATGCTCAGAATACTGTCGGCGTAAAAGCCGTGGCGCATTGAAGTCCATGCCAGGCCGGAGTCCGCTAGCATCGCCTCAGTCGCGGCGTGATCACGGCCCGGCGGGAAATGAGAGAGTGGGTTGCTTGATACCTGACTGGTATAGAACACACGTTCGATGCCGATTTCCTTTGCCACTGAAATTGCTTTTTCATGCTGATCGAGCGGATTGTCGCCACTTGCCCCGGCATTGGATGATACCAGCAATAGTCGTTTGGCCCCCGCCCAAGCATGGCGAAGACTGTCGGCATCGTTGTAGTCGCCCCGCCTGACACGAACGCCCGCGGCTAGCCGTTCAGGAAGCTTTTCGGGGTTGCGGACGCTCAAACTGATTTGATGGGCTGGAACGAGGCGCTTTAGCGCTTCGACGATAAGGCTGCCGAGTTTTCCCGAGGCCCCTGTTACGATGAACATTGGTTGATCTCCAATTACCTTGGCGCGCCACTGGACGCTTCTTGGATTTGTCGTCGACAGGATGACTGTTCTGGATTATCGAATTAAGTGGGTAAATTCTGAACAGGTTGTTCTCTATGAAGAACGGTGTTTCTGCGGATGATCTGACTGTCCTGGTCGCGGTTGTGCGCGAAGGTGGCTTTCGTGCTGCTGGCCGACGGCTTGGTATGGCCGCCTCGAATGTCAGTACGACGGTCTCGCGGATTGAGGAGCAATTGGGCATTCCTGTTTTGCGCCGAACGACACGCAGCCTGCATCTGACCGATGCGGGCAAAGTGCTTGTGGATCGTGTCGATCCATTGCTTTCGGGACTGGATGCGGCCTGTAACGAGGTGAAGGCCCTCGGTGGTCAGGTTCAGGGACGGTTGAAGCTGAACGTACCCGGTGCGGTCATGCGCGACATTCTTCCTGCGCTGATTGCCGAATATCGTGTGCGCCATCCAGCCGTAGAGGTTGAAATCGTCGTGGAGAGCGATCTTGTCGATATCGTTGCAGAGGGCTGTGACGCCGGGATTCGTTATGGCAGCGTTCTGGAACAGGATATGATTTCTATTCCGATTGGTCCGCGTCGCCAGCAGATGGCGTTGGCCGCGGCCCCGGCGTATCTGGAAGCGCGCGGGATGCCTGACACAGCGGAAGACTTGATACATCATGATGCGATCCGCTATCGCCTTGATGGGGGCCCACTATTACCGTGGGATATTATGAGCGCACAAGGATCGGTTCGGGTGGAGCCATCCAATGTTCTGGTACTAAGCGTTGCTGCAGTTGATACGGGTCTTCGTTTTGCCCACGCGGGAGTAGGGATCATCCATACTTTCCGCAACTGGCTGGAAGAAGACTTCGCGGCTGGAAACCTTGTGCCTGTTCTGCCTGAATGTTGGCCGGAAATGGAGGGTCCGCGTCTTTATTATCCCAGCCGGTCGGCCCCTGCACCGTTGCGCGCTTTTATCGATATCTGTCGGCACGCATCCAGAAATTGATGATGGTTGGTCGCTGAAGTTGCGCCGGATTTGAAACGGGATGCAGTCCACCATGAAAAAGGCCGAGGTGCGAATTGCACATCGGTCGTTGGTTTAATATCTGCAATTGGCAGAGTTAAGACGCGCTTTTTTGATCCACGCTGTCAGTGTCGTCCACCTTGGCTTCGATATCATCGGTGGTGAGCGTCGGCAGGCGGAATTCTGTTTGTGCCTCGGCCTCAAGCTCGCGCGTGCGGGTATCGATGCGGTGCTTGATTTCCTTCATGAAGGTCTTGCGATCAAGGCCCGGTTCCATGGCCGGCAAGAATTCCATGGTGACCCGACCGCCATATTTCATAAAGCTGTCGCGGCCCCAGAACATGCCGGAATTAAGGGCGACCGGAATAACCTTGGTATCCGGGAAGGCCTTATAAAGCGCGAAAATCCCGGGGTGATAAGGACGATTTGAGCCCGGCGGGGTACGTGTGCCTTCGGGGAAAATGATCACCTGACGGTTTTCCTCAAGCGCCTTGGCAGCACCCTTGATCATGTCTTTGAGGGCCTGACTGCCCGCCGACCGATCAACGGCAATCTGGCCTGACAGGATCAGGAACTGCCCGACGAGCGGAATACGGGTGAGTTCCTTTTTCAGGATATAGGCAGGATCAGGAACCACCGTATGGAAGGTCAGGGTTTCCCAAGCAGATTGATGTTTGGCGACAATGATGCAGGGACCGTCTGGCAGATTTTCCAGACCGGTGAAGCGTTTGCGCATGCCCACCGAGTAGCGCAGCATGAACTGAATGAGGCGACACCAGGCATGGCCGACGAACTGATTGGCCTTGCGCCCAAACAGCATCAGCGGCAACAGAACAATGCACAAAAGCGCCGTTCCACCGAAAAACAACACGTTAAACAGTAACGCGCGCAGGGTAATCATTCAGACAAATTCCTTACAGCCATGGTCCTGACCTTAAATATTCACTGTTTTGTAACAGCAATATGACGATCAGAAAATGCCGATTGTTCAGCCATCCTTGCGCGCCGCGTTTGAGGCGGAATAGTCATCAAGGTCTGGTGCATCCTTCGCAGGATCACCGGGGCTGCGCAGTGCGGCGCGGTCACCGTTTGGCAACCAGTTGAGCAACGCGTTGCGCAGGCTGGCAAAGACGTATTTGTTGTATTCACTGGCGATCAGGGCGCTGCTGCCGGGGAAGCGCCACCAATTGTCGACCTTGACGTTATCGGGAAAGACCGGATGTGCGACGATTTCAACATCGGGCATCAGGCTTTTGAATTCCAGAAGGGATCGAGGCATGTGGTAATTGGCCGTCACGATGCGCAGGCTTTTGAAACCTTCCTCATACATCCAGACAGCGGTTTCAATCGCATTGCCGCGCGTGTTTTCAGCAACATGGCCCAGAACGACACAGCAAGCAATCAGGCGCGGATCGGATTTGCCGACGGACAGAAGTTCGTCGACTTCAACACCGCGATAGACACCCGATATGAACAGTTTGTCGGCAAGACCGCGCACCAGAAGCCGGCGGCCTTCGGACAGGCGTTCGCTGCCGCCGGTCAGAACGACAATGGCGTCGGTGCGTTGGGTCGCGTTTTCAACCGTTTTGGGGATGTAATCGACATACCAGATGAAGCCCGCCGCCCAGACCAGCGCGCAGAAAATCAGTGTGGAAAGCAAAAAACGAAACCGCCGGAACCGGCGGCGATGTTGCACACTCAGCGGGGGCTTGTTCATGAAGGCGTGCCTGAATAGCGGCGGTCTGGCATGAATTCGGATCTCCTCAAGGGGACAAAGAGGGCCAAGGCCATGATCCCAAAAGGGAAGTGGTAACAACCGACTATACGAAGACCGTGAGCGGGTTACAACATCCGGTGTAGGACACGAAGCACAGTTCGGTTGGCGGTGATGCCCGCCACCAATGCGACAATAAACGGAATGGCGACGATCAGGCCAACAAAGGTCGGGCTAAGAACCAGTGACGGTACCGGCCAGCCAGCGCGCAATCCAAGCCAACCAATCAAGGCGGAAACCGGTAGCGCGATCAAAAGACCGATCAGTGCGCCAAAGAAGGCAAGGCGTCGATTATGGCGGCCGAACTGACTGGCGATATATCCATCCTGTGCCCCGATCAGATGCAGCAATTCAATGATGCGATGATGGATCGAAAGCCCTGATCTGGTGGCAAACACCACCGAGAGCATGGTCGCACCAAACAGCACAACAATCAAAAGGGCCAATGCCAGTTCAACCGAAAAGGCGACATCGGCAATGCGTTCAATCCAGATGCGATGATCATCAAGCACGGCTTCGGGCGCGATGACGCCAAGGCGGCTTTCGAGCGCATCAAAGTTAAACCCGGTTTCGGGGGTGACTTCGATAATGCGCGGAATGGGCAGTTCGCTGATGACTTCATCCGGGCCCAGCCAGGGTTCAAGCAGGGCTGCCATGGTATCGGGGCTGAGTTCCTCGATCCGGGCGATGCCGGGCAGGGTGGAAACCTGTTCGATGATGCTATCGACCGTGCCTTGCAGGGCGGCTTCACGTTCGGCGGGGGATCGGTTGGCAAGTTCGGTCGGGGGGACCTGGATCGACAGGCTGCCTTCGATCTGGCCGGACCATTGGCCGACACTGTCATGCAGGGCAGCAAGCCCGACGATAGAAAAGGTCAGGAGCGCAACCATCAGGGCGACGATGCTCGGCAAAAAGCGCGAGGACGAATCGCTTTCAAGAGGGAGGTGCGATGGAGGTGCGCGAAATGCCATGATCGTGTGTTGGTCCTGTTGATCCCGTGTTTACGAAGCTTGGACTTGGTGTGTCGGGTTTCAGCCGCTGTTGGTGACGTCGTGCAAGGTACCACCTTCGAGCAGCCATTGGGTATGGCCAAACCGCCGGACAAGTTGCCGGTTGTGGGTTGCGATCAGAACGGTGGTGCCGAGTTTGTTGAGCTCTTCAAACAGATAGAGCAATCGCATGGCGATTCGATCATCGACGTTCCCGGTCGGCTCATCGGCCAGAAGCAGGGCGGGGCGGCCAATGACGGCGCGTGCGATGGCAACGCGCTGTTGCTGCCCGCCGGACAGGCGCGATGGCACTGCGTTGATGTGATCGCCAAGCCCGACCCATTCGAGAAGTTCGGTGACGTTTTTGCGAATCTGCAGGTCTTCGACACCGGCAACACGCAGCGGCAGGGCGACGTTTTCGAAGGTCGTCAGATGATTGATCAGCCGGAAATCCTGAAACACCACGCCGATCTTGCGGCGAATCGCCGGCAGTTCTTCGCGCGGGATGCGGATATTATCGCGTCCAAAGATCGAAATTTCGCCGCGTGTCTGGCGCAATGCCAAAAATAAAAGTCGCATCAATGTCGACTTGCCCGCGCCCGATGCCCCGGTCAGGAAATGAAAACTGCCGCGACCGAGCGTAAAATTAAGGTCGCGCAGGATTTCCGGCCCGGATTCATACCGGACTCCGACATTCCTGAAACTGACAACGTCGGTCAAAATTCTTGCTCCATCTGGGCGAATGACGGTTGATACATCGGTGTTTATATCGGCTTTCGTCATGATCCGACAGGGTTGGAAAGTAGCCTTGTCGTGACAATATCGAAAATGAATTAACCGGTTTGGACGGTTTGTCGTCTATTTTGGATACCATTAACAGCCCGATCAGCCAGAGGTTTGATACCCAAATCCGGGCAGCTTCTGTTATCTCTGCTTAACAGTCTGTTAAATCGCCGCTATTTACATATAGTGTAAGGCTTCACTGACGGCACAGGGGGACCGTCAGTCGCAGACAGTTTCACGCCTTCCCCCGTGTTTGATGCCGCCGTCATCGATATGCCAGGTTTGCAATGATCATTACTTGCCCAGAGTGTTCAAAGAAATACTCAGTTAAAACAGAAGCAATCGGTCCGAAAGGCCGAACCGTGCGCTGTAAAAGCTGCGGCAATAGCTGGCATCAGGACCCGCCTGGCGCAAAGAAGCCAGCTCCGGCACCAGCACCCGAAAGTGATATCCCGGCCCCGTTTAACGAGGAAGGCTCGCTGGGGGCTGATTTCAATGCAGATCAGATGGGCGGTGGGCCGGTTGATCCGGGCTTTGAAGAAGCCGACAAGATCCCCGATCCGCCCCCGATTCCCCAGCAGCTGATTCGCAACAATCCAAAGCCGGAGCCCAAAAAGAAAAAGGGCATTGTTGGCTGGATCATCTTCCTGCTGGTGTTGGGCGGGATTGGTGCGGGCGGCTATTTCGCCAAGGATCAGATCATCGAACTGTGGCCGCCGATTGCCAAGGTCTATGACATGGTGGGGCTTGATGTGCCGCATGTCGGCGAAGGCCTTGATATCCGCGAATTGCCGCCGACCCGCGAAGAAGAGGACGGCGTTGACGTTCTTGTTGTTCGCGCCGAGATCGTCAATATCAGTGAAGAACCGCGTGCGCTTCCTTACCTTCTGATCGAGCTTCTTGATCCGCTTGATCGTGTGGTCCAGCGCAAGAAGGTGCCGCTGATTTATGATGAATCGCTGGTTCAGTCCGGTGCGGAAATGCCAATGGTGCAACAGATGCTACCGGTTGGCGAAAGCATGGAAGTCGAAACCAAGATCCGGCGTCCGAACCCGACGGCGACCCGCCTGCAGGTCACCTTCCTTGACCCGCGCGAGGCGGTTGAGCCCTAAGCGGTTCGCGCAAACACCCTGATTATGAGAAAGGCAGCACAACGCGTGCTGCCTTTTTTGTTTTGGGGGTTTCAGTGACCACTCAGAACCGTTTGAGCAAGCGGTCGATATATTCCTGTTCGATCTCCGGGCGTTCGGGATCACCGGACCGGCGGCGGAGCTCCTGCAAGATGCGCCAGGCCCGTTCGAGCGTATTCACATCCGGAATGGTGGTGGTGCCATCGCCACCGACGGGCCGGCCCAGCGGATCACGGCGCCCGGACCCTTCGAGGTCTTCGAGCATCGGGGCGAGCTGGCTGAGCCCTTCAAGCGCACGGCTGATTTCGCCAATGCCCTGTTGCAGGGCATCCATGGCTTGTCGCTGATATTGCAGGGCCTCGTGCGATCGGTTGTTGCCAAGTGCCTCTGCCGCGCCGCGCATGGCATCAATCACCGAATTCATGCCGCTGACATCGCCAAACTGGCCAAGACCGGGATCGTTGAGGATTTCACCGGCATCGTCGGCCAGGCCCTGTTGCTGGTTTGCACGCGGGCCATTGCCGTTCTGGGTGGAGGCATTGTCGCCTTCATTCATCAGGTCCTGCTGACGGCGCGACAGATCGCGCATGCCGTCCAGCATTTCGCGCAGGGTCGATGTGATATCCATGCCGCCCTGACCGGTGGTGACCTGCATGTTTTCGACCAGTTCGCGCAGACGATCGATCAACTGGCGGGCCTGATCACGCGCACCGGCACGCATCAGGGCATCGATCTGATCGATGATGCGTGACAGGTCCTGTTGTTCAAGTGTCGCACTGCCGGGCGGGAGTTCTTCTTCGGCCTGTTCCGGGCTTTCGCGCATCATGGCGGCAAGATATTCATTCAGCGCCTGACGATATTCTTCAATCAGGCGGGCAATTTCGCTTTCGGTGACATCGGGGTTGGCAAGGGCCTCCAGCAGGCGTTCCTCGGCCTCCATCAGGTTGCGTTCGGCAATGCCGTAGGAACCACGCTCGATCTCCTCGGCGACATGCCACAGAAGGCCTGCGACATCCTGATGGGTGGCGCGGTTTTGCAGGTTCGATGCCAACCTGCTTTCGGCCACGGAAAGGGTCAGGAACACACCAAGATGGCCGTTAAAGGCCTGCGGGGCGAACAGGATCGGCAACAGCGCCTGATGCATTTCTAGCGCCCGGTCTGGATAGCGCAGCAAACCACGCCGGATATCAATCAGCTTTTGCGCCACCGGATGGCTGAATTCCCGTTCGGGCAGCATCAGGGAACGGATATCGCTTTCGGCGCGCTGATCGGCGTTATCGTTTGATACCATCTGGATATTGACCGGCAAGCCCGCCCAGGGATGGGCGACAAGATCAATAAAGCGCGGGCCTTCGATGCGGGTCGGCATGGCACCGGCACTGCTTGTAACGCCAGCGGCGTCGCCCTTGAGATCAATTACCACCTGATCAATCGGGCCATATTGTTTGATCGTGCCGTCCTCGGCCGCAGGCGTGATCACCAGATCAAGACTGGCGAGGCCATAATCATCACTGGCAACGTAATCAAGGCGCACGTGATCGCGCCGGGTGATGGTTGGCGGACTGACGAAGGACAAGCTTGGCACATTATCGGCCAGCAATTCGATATCAAGGGTCAGCCGATCATTGCCCCAGACCGATATGCGCCATTGGCCCGGCTGGTCAATGGCGGTGGACAGCACATAGCTGTTCTCAGCCCCCTCGGTAAAGGATTGCGTGCCGGTCGGGGTGGTCAGGGTCGGCTCCCAGATGCTTGTGATGCTGCCATCAAGGGTCGATCCCGCCGGGACCTGAACAGTGATGACGTCGCTGGTCTTGTCAGAGGTCGCATTACCTGCGTTTTCGGATTGGCGAGCACCTGAGGCATCGGTATCGGACAGGGCACTGAACTGTAAGATGCGGGGTATTTGCCCGGTATAGGCCGGTGGGGTGACCCAAAGGGTCGCGCTGAAGTCGGCCGCACCAAGGCGCTGAAGCGGGCTGAAGGCCTTTGAAAAGCGTTCCTCGGCATGGTCAAGGCCGGTCATCAGGCCGACAAACACCAGCAACACAGGAATGGCGGTCAGGCCAAAGCGGTCGACGCGGGTGATCGCGGGCAGGGGGCGCGACAGTCGGAGCTTTGCCAGTGCGGCTTCATGCAGGCCCAGTTGACGCTGCCAGAGGTAGCTGGTCAGTGGGTCGTCGGTTTCGGGGACGTGATCTTCAAGGCTTTGCAGCGGGTTGTTATCAAGATGGTTGTCCACCTCGATCCGGTGCAGGACGTCCCGGCGCGTGGGCATTTTGAAATTGCGCCACGGGGCGACCACGGCAACCATGACCGCGACCGACAGGACAGACAGCAACATGATGTGCCCGGTGGCAGGCAGAAGTTCAAACGTTCCGGTCAGGGTCAGACCCACGACCAAAAGCCCGATCGAAAGGGCCGGGATCAGACAGGGCCAGACAGATTCCCACACCATCACCAAGCGCGTCTTGCGCACATGGCGTTCCATCTTGGGATAAGGTGGTATCAACGACATGCCTTTGAGCCCTGCTTGCCGACATATTGCGCGTTGTATCCGGCATTCTGGCACAACCCGCTTCTTTAAAGCTTGGTCTTTTGGCAGGGCGGGTCAAGCAATTCGACGGGATTGGGCAAAATAAAAGGGCGGCTGACAAATGGCCAGCCGCCCCGAAAGCGTTAAAAGCCGAAACGAAATGCCGGTCTTATGCGTTGCTGAGCCAGGAGGGGACCAGATCCATATTGATCAGATCGTCAATTTCCTGACGCGGGCGGACGATGGCAAAGTTGTTGCCCTTGACCAGTACTTCGGGTGTCAGCGCACGGGTGTTGTAGGTCGATGACATGACCGCGCCATAGGCCCCCGCCGACATGACAGCGACCAGATCACCGGCCTTTAGGTCATCAGGAAGGTCGCGGTCCTTGCCAAATGTGTCACCGGTTTCGCAAACCGGGCCGACCACATCAACCTTGACCTGCTTGTCACCGTCAGTCTGTTCATCGACCGGGATGATTTCGTGATAGGCGCCATACAGTGTCGGGCGGATCAGGTCGTTCATCGCGGCATCAAGAATGACAAAGCGTTTGGCTTCGCCATCTTTGATATACATGACGCGCGATACCATGATCCCGGCATTGCCGGCAATCAAACGGCCCGGTTCCAGCGTGATGTGGCAGCCAAGATGGCCGACGGTTTCGCGCACCATCTGACCATAGGCATCGGGAAGCGGCGGCGTTTCACCCTGATAGGCAATGCCAAGCCCGCCACCGAGATCAAGATTGCGGATATCGATGCCCTCAGATCGCAACTGTTCAACCAGACCGGCCAGACGTGTAAATGCCTCGCGGAAGGGGGCAAGGTCGGTCAACTGGGAGCCGATATGCATGGCGATCCCGGTAACCTCGATGCCGTCCATGGCGGCGGCTTCGCGGTAAACCTCGATCGCGCGGGTCCAGTCGATGCCGAATTTGTTTTCAGCCTTGCCGGTCGCGATCTTTTCGTGGGTTTTGGCATCGACATGCGGGTTGACGCGCAGCGCAATGCGCGCCTTTTTGCCCATGTCGATGGCAACACGGTTCAGCTCAACCAGTTCGGGGATGCTTTCGACATTGATCTGGGCAATGTCGGCGTCAAGGGCTTCGCGCATTTCGGCATCGGCCTTGCCAACCCCGGAAAAGATGATCTTTGCCGGGGGCATGCCCGCACGCAACGCACGGCGCATTTCGCCAACCGAAACAACGTCCGCACCCGCACCAAGATTGGCGAGTGTTTTCAGGACTGCCTGATTGGAGTTTGCCTTAACGGCAAAGCACACGGTGGCATCAAGGCCGTCAAATGCGTCGGCATAGACCTTGTAATGGCGTTCCAGTGTCGCGGTCGAATAGCAGAAGAACGGGGTTCCGACCTTGTCAGCCATTTCCCGGATCGAGACGCCTTCGGCGTAAAGTTCGCTGTTGATATATTCAAAATGGTTCATTGGGCCGGGTAATCCCTTGGATATTCATAACCTTTGTCGGTCGGCGGTTCGAGCGGGCCTTTTTTGCCGCACGCCGCAACGGAAAGCCCCAACATGATGGCAAGCGCAACAATGGTGCCGCGTTTCAACAGGTTACTGTTCATTTGAGGAACCTTTCCTTTGCCGCCGCAACGGATTCCTTGACCCGGACCGGGGCGGTGCCGCCAAAGCTTTGGCGGGCGGCAACCGATGCCTCGACTGTCAGCACATCATAAACCGCATTGGTGATCTTGGGTTCGATGCCCTGCAGGTCTTCAAGCGACAGCTGATCAAGGTCGCAGCCCTTGGTTTCGGCAAGCTTCACGGTCGCGCCAACCACGTGATGCGCATCACGGAATGGCATGCCAAGTTCGGCAACCAGCCAGTCGGCAAGGTCGGTGGCGGTGGTGTAACCCGCACCGGCAGCGGCACGCATATTATCGGCAAAGACCTTCATGTCGGCGATCATGCCGGTCATGGCCGCAACGCACAGACCAAGATGGTCATGGGCCTGGAAGACCGGTTCCTTGTCTTCCTGCATGTCCTTGGAATAGGCCAGTGGCAGCCCCTTCATCGACAGCATCAAACCGTTATAGCAGCCAACAATACGCCCGATCTTGGAGCGGATCAGTTCCGCCGCATCCGGGTTGCGTTTTTGCGGCATGATCGATGAGCCGGTCGAAAACTTGTCAGACATGCCGATAAAGCGGAACTGGGCCGAACACCAGATGACCATTTCTTCGGCCAAGCGCGACAGATGCATGGCAGCAATCGATGCGGCATTAAGGTATTCAAGCGCAAAGTCACGATCCGATACCGCATCGAGCGAGTTCGCCGTCGGGCGATCAAAGCCAAGCGCAGTTGCCGTCATATGACGGTCAATCGGATAGGGTGTGCCAGCAAGGGCGGCTGAGCCTAGCGGGTTTTCGTTGATACGGGTGCGGCAATCGGCAACACGCCCGCGATCACGGCCAAACATTTCGACATAGGCCAGAAGATGATGACCAAAGGTGACCGGCTGGGCGGCCTGCAGGTGGGTGAAGCCCGGCATGATGGTCTCAGCATGGGTTTCAGCCTGTGCAATCAGGGCTTCCTGAAGGCCTTTGAGGCCGACCTCAAGATCGCCAAGTGCAACGTCACGGACCCAGAGTTTGAAGTCGGTCGCGACCTGATCATTGCGTGAACGTGCGGTATGCAGCCGACCAGCCGCCGGGCCGATCAATTCGCGCAGGCGGCTTTCGACATTCATGTGGATGTCTTCAAGGGCGGCGGAGAATTTGAACTCGCCGCTCTCGATTTCTTGAAGAATCTGGTCTAGACCGTTGGTGATCTTTTCGCCATCTTCAGCAGGAATGATGTTCTGCTTGACCAGCATGGCGCAGTGGGCCTTGGAGCCCTGAATGTCCTGGGCGTAAAGGCGTTTGTCAAAACCGATGGAAGCGTTGATTTCTTCCATGATGGCTGACGGGCCTGCTTCGAAGCGGCCGCCCCAAAGGGAGTTTGCGTTTTTCTGGTCAGTGGCGTTTTGATCGGTCATCGTGATCCGCAGTCTTGGAAAGGTGGGTGTTGTGAAAGCATTGCTTCGTTACGTAAAACTTGGCGTGATTGTCGCCATCTCGGGCATTTATGCAACCCCTGCCTTTGCTGATACGCAATTACCGCAAGAACTTTCAAAGATGGTCATGCCATCGGATGGGGGTTCTTTGCCCGAAGATCTGGCGTTTGTCGATGAAAATGGCAATGAGGTCGCCTTTAACAGCCTGAAAGGACAGGTTGTTCTGGTCAATCTGTGGGCGACCTGGTGCGTGCCGTGCGTCAAGGAAATGCCCGAACTTGATCAGTTGGCGGTCGAGATGGCCGATAAGCCGTTCCGGGTTCTGGCCCTTAGTCAGGACCGCGGTGGGGCCGATGCGGTCCGCGAATTCTTTGAAACCAATGGAATCGAGAACCTTGATATCGTTCTTGATCCGCGTGGTGCGATTGCGCGCCAGATGGGGGCACGCGGCCTTCCGACCAGTTTTGTCTATGACGCCAAGGGTGATTTGCGCGGCAAGCTTGAAGGCATTGCGCGTTGGGATGCGCCAGAGGTCATCACCTATTTCGATCAGTTGATTGATCAGACGTCCTGAGCCCAACTGACACGGTCTTAGGCGTTGCCTTCGATCAGCGACAGAACATCGGCAAGGCGGGGTGCGGCCTCGGCTGCGCCATTGTTGGTGGTGGAAAGCGCACCGGTGGCGCAGGCAAAGCGCACGGCATCCTTGAGCGGCTGACCACCATGCAGGGCGACGGCCAAGCCAGCGTTGAAGCAATCGCCAGCTCCGACCGTATCAACCGTGTTGACCACAAAGCCCGGAACCATGCCGGTTTGCCCACCCGATGAATAGAACGCACCATCGCCGCCCATTTTGATGATGACGGTTTCCGGGCCCATGTCATGCAGCTTGATGCTGGCGGCACGGGCGGTGGCCTCATCCACCGGATCAATGCCGGTGAGGGCCAAGCATTCGCTTTGGTTCGGGGTGACGATATGGGTCAGGGCCAACAGGTCGCGCATGACGACCAGATCGGCGACCGGGGCCGGGTCAAGAATGACCTTTGCATTGCCTTCGCGGGCATATTTGATCGCGCAGTCAATGGCCACCACCGGACATTCAAGCTGCAACAGCAGATAGTCGCAGTTGCGCAGGAGTTCCTGTTTTTCATGAAGGTCGTTTCGGGTCATGGTCATGTTGGCCCCGCCCACGACCGTGATCATGTTTTCACCCGCCTCATCGATCGAGATCAGGGCAATGCCGGTTTGTGCTTCGTCGGCGACGATCAGGTTGGTGGTATCCAGCCCCTCGGTGGCAAGGGTTTCGATCAGTTGTTTGCCCAACATGTCATCGCCAAGCTTGGAGATGAACACAGGGGAAACGCCAAGTCTGGCGACGGCAAGTGCCTGATTGCATCCTTTGCCGCCCGGTCCGGTCTTGTAAGCCCGGGAGGAAACCGTTTGTCCCCGAACAGGAAGCTTCGCCACACGGGCCGCAAAATCAAAGTTCGAGCTTCCAACAACTGCAATCGTCATAATCGTCCGCGTTTATAAATGAATTCCACTAAGTTAATGTTGTTCTCAGATCAGGGGTTTAAAGGGCGATGTCGCCAAAATCTATCGAGATCATCAAAATGTTATGGATCCGCGTTGCAGCCGGTCCGTCTGATCAGGCGATCAGACGGTCAGTCAGGGGTGAATTCGTCTGACAATGCAGCGTAAATGCGCTGGAATTTGGCAAAGCGCGGCTGGTAGGCATCATGGCGGGTTAGGTCAGGTTCAATCACTTCTTCGATTGCGGGTTTGACGCAAACGTCTGCAACCGGTTCCTTGGTCAGGGCCAGACGGGCCAGTCGGGCGGCACCAAAGGCCGGGCCCTTGGTCGCGCCTTCATAGCGGGCAAGTGGCTTGCCCAGGATGTCGGCGATCATCTTGATCCAGTAGCGACTGCGGGCACCGCCGCCGATCACGCCGGGCAGGTCGCACTGGGTTCCGGCCTTGTGCAGGCGGGACTTGGCATCGCGGAGGGCAAAGCCGACCCCTTCGAGCACCGCCTGAACCATGGTTTCGCGGTCCGTATCGCTGCCCAGACCAAAGAATACGCCCCGGGCATGCGGATTGTTGTGTGGGGTGCGTTCGCCGTTGAGGTAGGGCAGGAACAGGATATCAGATGGGGCGTCGTGTTGGGCCTCGACCCGGTTGAGCAATGCGGTAATGTCGGCCTCGCCCAGAAGGTCGGCCGCCCATTTCAGGCAACTGGCCCCGTTAAGCAGGACCGCCATCTGGAACCAGTGGTCCGGGATGGCGTGGGCAAAGCTGTGCAGCAGTTCTTCGGGCTTGGGACGGTATTTGTCCGAGGCGACAAAGATCTGCGACGAGGTGCCCAGCGAAATGAAGCCATCGCCATGGGAAACCGCCCCGACCCCGATGCCACCGGTTGCCGCATCACCGCCACCCCCGGCAATGATGACGTCGTCCCGCATGCCCCAACGGTCGACCAATGTTGCGCGCAGCGTACCTGTGATATCCGATCCCTCGACCAGATGCGGCAGTTGATCGCGGGTCAAACCACAGGCTTCGATCGCACTTTGGTTCCAGCTTCGGCTTTGTTCATCAAGCCAAAGCGTGCCCGCCGCATCCGACATTTCGGTGGCCTTATCGCCTGAGAGGCAAAAGCGGATGTAATCCTTGGGCAGCAGGATGGTTTTGATTTTGGCAAAGACATCCGGTTCGTGTTTTTGCAGCCAGATCAGTTTGGGCGCCGTCATGCCCGACATGGTGGCAACGCCCGCCTGTTGGCCAAGATCGGGCAGGGCGGCATCAAGTTCAGCGCATTCGCGGGTGGCGCGACCATCATTCCACAGGATCGCCGGGCGAAGTGGCTTGTCATCCGCGCCCAGCAATGTCGCACCATGCATCTGACCCGACAGACCGATTGCACGGGTTGCGGCAATTGCCGTCGGGTTTTGGCGGTGCAAGTCATCGATGGCGCGCAAGGTTGCGTCCCACCAGTCGGTGGGGTTTTGTTCGCTCCAGAACGGTTTGGGGCTGGAAACGCGTAAAGGGACATCAGCCTCGGCAAGGGTGACCGAGTTTTCGTCAATCAGTAGTGCCTTGACTGCCGATGTGCCGACATCAATTCCGAGATACATGTTCGGACGGCCTCCAGAACCGTTTGATTTTTCCCGACATCATGATTGTGCGGGTTAGAGCAAGGTCTATTCCAGATGGTTGGGCAGTGGATTGCAACAAAAAAAGCCGCTGCGGGGCAGCGGCTTTGATGTCGTAACGCCAGTCCTGGCGTGCAACCGCTTAGCGGGTCGGGGTCGGTTCGTCGCCGCTATAGTCATAGAAGCCACGGCCAGCCTTGCGGCCAAGCCATCCGGCTTCGACATATTTGACCAGAAGCGGGCACGGGCGATACTTGGTATCGGCCAGACCATCATGCAGGACATGCATGATCGACAGGCAGGTATCGAGACCAATAAAGTCTGCCAGTTGCAGCGGGCCCATCGGATGGTTCGCACCCAGACGCATCGCGGTATCGATGGACTCGACATTCCCCACGCCTTCGTAAAGGGTGTAGATCGCCTCGTTGATCATCGGAAGCAGGATACGGTTGACGATAAAGGCCGGGAAATCTTCGGCGCTTGCCGTGTCCTTTCCGAGCTTTTTGGTCAGTTCATGAATGGTGCGATAGGTGGTTTCGTCCGTGGCAATACCACGGATCAGTTCCACCAGTTTCATCAGCGGCACCGGGTTCATGAAGTGCATGCCCATGAACTTCGCCGGGCGGTCGGTATAGGACGCCAGACGGGTGACCGAAATCGAAGAGGTGTTGGTCGCGATGATCGCTTCCGGGCCGAGCACCGGGCACAGAGCCTTGAAGATCTGTTTCTTGATCTCTTCGTTCTCGGTTGCCGCTTCGATGACCAGGTCACAGTCAGACAGGAAGGTATATTCC
Source organism: Thalassospira sp. A40-3 (assembly GCF_015871485.1). Taxonomy (NCBI): domain Bacteria; kingdom Pseudomonadati; phylum Pseudomonadota; class Alphaproteobacteria; order Rhodospirillales; family Thalassospiraceae; genus Thalassospira; species Thalassospira sp. A40-3. The sequence goes on along the minus strand of NZ_CP065428.1, from coordinate 3,632,957 downwards.
GTTCCGGTTGAGATCAGTTTCAAAGCCGCATCTTTTTGCGCTGCGGTAATGATCTCTTTTTTGACCTGACGGTCCATGTTCTTTTCCATCACGCCGATGGCCTTATCAAGGGCATCTTGCGAGATGTCGAGAATTCGGACGTCGTAACCGGCCAGTGCGATCACATGCGCAATACCATTGCCCATCTGACCGGCGCCGATTACGCCAATGGTTTTGATATCTTCCAACGAAGCCATTTGTTCCCCACTCGTCCCCAAGGGTCAAAACAAGAGTATGCGTTGCCTTGACCCTAAAGGGGATCAGATTATTTGTCGAGTTCGCTCGCCAGAGCGGGAAGGGCCTCGAACAGGTCACCGACAAGTCCGTAATCCGCTACCGAGAAGATCGGCGCTTCTTCGTCCTTGTTGATCGCGACAATGACCTTACTGTCCTTCATGCCGGCAAGGTGCTGAATAGCACCCGAAATGCCTACAGCAATGTATAGCTGCGGTGCAACAACTTTGCCGGTCTGGCCGACCTGCCAGTCGTTGGGGGCATAGCCCGCATCAACCGCAGCGCGAGAAGCGCCAATCGCAGCGCCGAGTTTGTCGGCAATCGGTTCGATCAGGTGGAAGTTTTCACCTGAACCCATGCCACGACCGCCAGAGATGACGATGCTTGCAGCGGTGAGTTCCGGACGTTCCGACTCGGTCAGTTCCTGACCTACGAAGGTCGACTTGCCGGCATCGGATGCAACAGCAACGTCTTCGATGGATGCAGAACCGCCTTCGGCGGCGACCGGATCAAAGCCGGTGGTACGGACAGTGATCAGTTTGAGTGCGTCTGCCGACTGCACGGTTGCCATGGCGTTACCGGCATAGATCGGACGCACAAAGGTATCGGCATCGACAACATCGGTGATGTCGGAAATCTGTGCGACGTCTTTTTTGGCAGCAACGCGCGGCATGAAGTTTTTGCCCGTCGAAGAAGCCGAGGTGAGAATGTGGCTGTAATCGCCCGCCAGTTCACCAACCAGACCCGCCATGTTTTCCGCAAGGAAATGGCCATAGGCTGCGTTGTCTGCGAGGAGAACCTTGGAGACACCTTCGACCTTGGCAGCAGCTTCGGCAACGGCCTTGCAGCCTTCGCCAGCCACGAGAACGGTGATGTCGCCACCGATTTTCTGAGCAGCAGCAACGGTGTTAAGCGTGCCACCCTTCAGTTCGGTATTGTCGTGTTCGGCAATAACAAGAATGCTCATTTGATTGATCCCCGCTTAGATTACTTTTGCTTCGTTGCGGAGCTTGTCGACAAGCTCTGCGACGTCGGCAACTTTGACACCTGCCTGACGTGCTTCCGGTTCGGAAACTTTCAGGGTTTTCAGGCGCGGCGCGGTATCAACACCAAGGTCGGCCGGGCTCAGGGTATCGAGCGGCTTTTTCTTGGCTTTCATGATGTTCGGCAGCGACGCATAACGCGGCTCGTTGAGGCGCAGGTCGGTGGTAACGATTGCCGGAAGATCAATCTTGATGGTTTCAAGACCACCGTCGATTTCACGCGTGACATCAAGTTTGCCGTCAGCAACGACAACCTTGGACGCGAAGGTGCCCTGCGGCCAATCCAGCAGCGCGGCCAGCATCTGACCGGTCTGGTTGGCGTCATCGTCAATTGCCTGTTTGCCGAGGATCACGAGATCCGGGCTTTCCTTGGCAACGACTTCTTTCAGAAGCTTTGCAACAGCCAGCGGCTGGAGTTCGTCCTCGGTTTCAACCAGAATGCCGCGATCGGCACCCATGGCGAGGGCCGTGCGCAGGGTTTCCTGGCACTGTTTAACGCCGAGCGACACAGCAACCACTTCGGTGGCGGTGCCCGCTTCCTTGAGGCGGATGGCCTCTTCAACGGCGATTTCGTCAAACGGGTTCATGGACATCTTAACGTTGTTCAACTCAACGCCAGACTGGTCCTGTTTGACACGGATCTTGACGTTGTAATCCACAACGCGCTTAACGGCGACAAGAACCTTCATGACAGACCTGTTCGTTTTTGTTGTCGAAACTGCGGGTTTGCTCCCTGCCAAGGCAGTTTGCGTTGGCCCGCATGGTAATGTTTTCCCCGCGACGCACAATAGGTAGTGCTACGCAGGTTGTCAATTTACGTAAAGGTGTTGACGTTAACGACAACTACTTCACGAAAATCTTGATGCCCTTCGCCGTCTTGATACGGCAAAAATCCGCAAGGGAACAAGGATTTTGTCCGATAATCTTGTTATCACGTCAGTTTATCGGGTCAGCCCGGGCTTCCAGAGAACATCATCCTTGCCGCCATTATTGGCGTGGCGGGCCAGAACAAACATGTGGTCTGACAGCCGGTTGATATAGCGCACGGCCTCGGGATTGATCTTCTCGATCCCGGCCAGTTCGACGATAAGGCGTTCGGCCCGGCGCGAAACGGTGCGCGCGACATGTAGCTGTGCCGAAAGCGCACTGCCACCGGGCAGGACAAAGGATTTTAGTGGATCAAGGGCTTCGTTGATCTGATCGATCTCGGCCTCTAGGCGTTCGGTTTGCTTGGCGGTGATGCGAAGGGCGGGCCGTTCGGGGTTATCGTCGCTGCCATCGCCGGGTGTGCACAGATCAGCCCCCAGATCGAAAAGATCGTTCTGGATTCGGGCCAGCATCTCATCGACGTTGCCGTCCGCATGCAGGCGGGCGACACCAATCACGGCATTGGTTTCATCAACGGTGCCATAGGCCTCTACGCGCACATCATTTTTGGCAACGCGCGTGCCATTGCCAAGGGCGGTTTTGCCCTTGTCACCGGATTTTGTATAGATACGAGTCAGTTGAACCATGTGCCGTCCGTAATCCTGGTTTGTGTGTTCAAGGCGTATGCCTGGCTTAGGAACCGACCGCCATCAGCGACAGAATGAAAAGTAGCAACAGGGCCAGGCCCTGCAAAAGGACGCGCATTTGCATCAGTTTGTTTTGTTTGCGCGCATCCTTGCCGCGTGCCATCGAAACGATGCCCATGATCAGGACCCCAGCGACAGCTGCCATCGCAAGCAAAACACCAATCTGTAAAAAACCAGCCATTCCTGTTTCTTCCCTGTTTCTGCCTGCTGCCTTATACCCCGCCCGGCGGCGACATGCTGCGCCAAATGCACGCAACAGGCAACCAGACGATGGCAATTTTGGCAATTAGTCGATGGTTTCGTTTGCCGCAAAGCTGCGACGGTCGATTTTGAATTTCTTGATACGCGAGGCCAGCGTGGTTGGTTTGATATCGAGAAGGGCGGCCGCACCATTTTCCCCAAACACCTTGCCCTTGGTCATGGTCAGCGCATGGATGATGTTGTCATATTCAGTCTGGCGCAGCTCACCCCGGGTCAGTACGGTTTTTTCAGGTTTGCTGTCGGGCTCTGTCGTCGGCGCTGCTAATTTGCGGCTGTCGCGCCCGCCCTGTTCGGGCAGGTCGAAATGAAGCTTGCCGTCATGGGCCAGGATCGCAGCGCGTTCGATGACGTTTTCCAGTTCACGCGCATTCCCCGGCCAGCCATAGTTTTGCAGGGTGCGGACTTGCCCCTTGGTGAGTGTCGGCTGGGCGATATTAAGACGCTGACAGATATTGCGCAGGAAGTGCGATGCAAGCGGCGGGATATCGTCGGGCCGTTCGCGCAAGGGGCGGCATTCAATCGGGAAAACGTTGAGACGGAAATACAGGTCTTCGCGGAAACGTCCCTGACGGACTTCTTCCTTTAGGTCGCGGTTGGTGGCGGCAATCAGGCGGACATTGACCTCGCGTGTGCGTTCTTCGCCGATGCGTTCGAACTTCTGATCCTGCAAAACACGCAGCAACTTGCCCTGAAGTTCCAGCGGGATTTCCCCGACTTCATCGAGAAATAGCGTGCCGCCATCAGCCAATTCAAACCGCCCGACACGATCACGCACGGCACCGGTAAAGGCACCGCGGACATGGCCGAAAAATTCGCTTTCAAACAGTTCATGCGGGATTGCAGCACAGTTCACGCGCACCAGAACGCGATCGGATCGCGCGCTGGCCTGATGGATGGCGCGCGCAATCAGTTCCTTGCCCGTACCGGATTCACCAGTGATCAGAACGTTGGCATCGGTGGGCGCGACAAGGTCGATCTGTTTGAGTGCGCCCTGAATGGCATCGGACTGGCCGATGATTTCATGGTGGTTGTTGGTTGAAAGGATTTCTTCCTGCAGATAGGCGTTTTCAAGCTCCAGCCGTTCACGCAGCCGGTCGACCTCGGCAAGGGCGGCGTGCAGCTTTTCCTCGGCAATTTTACGTTCGGTGATGTCGCGAAAAACAATCACCGCCCCGATCACCAGCCCATGGTCACGGATCGGGGTGGAGGTATATTCCACCCGGATGGGTTTGCCGTCGCTGCGCCAGAAGACCTCGTCATCAACCCGCCTGACGATGCCTTCGCGAAACGCGTTGTAAATCGGGCATTGTTCGGCGTGATAGGGATCGCCATTGACGTGCGAATGGTGGATGATCGAATGGATTTCGCGGCCAACCAGTTCCTCGGCCGTCCAGCCCAACATGCGTTCGGCCGCCGGATTGACGAATGTCGTGATGCCGTCGCTGTTAACCCCGTAAATGCCTTCGCCAGCGGCACCCAGGATCAGCTGGTTTTCGCGTTCAATCTCGCGGAAAAACCGTTCGGCACGGCGCCATTCGGCGATGCCTTCGCGAAGGTAATCATCGGCCTCGGAGTCCACATCGCGACGATGGCGGGCATCGAGATCGGAAATCGTGACGGTCAGATAGTCTTCGCCGTCCAGAATGAGCGGCCGGGCTTCGTGCTCGAGTTTCAGTTCCGTGCCGTCCGGACGGGTCAGGTCCAGCCCGCGGGTCCAGGCAAATCCGTGATAAAAGGCGGCCTCGCTAAATACGACCAGACTGGGCACCTGACCTTTGTGCAGCGCACTCATCGAGGTTGCCAGAAGTTCTTCGATGCTGCGCCCCAACAGGTTCGCAGCGGCCTGATTGGCGAAGACAATCCGGTCCGTTTTGGGGTGAATGAGCAAGGTTGGATGGGTGTGGGCGAGCAATGCCTGCAAGTGCAGGTTTTCAATCATCACCGGTAGGGGATTGATTTCACTGATCCTCATCACACACTCCTACGAAATATCGTAATATTTACTACGATATTTCGTGAATTACGATTTTTCGTATGTGGCTAGCGTCTCATTCAAAGGCGCAAGAGTCCAGCGTTTTCAACGAAAAATGACGCATTGCACAAAATGGCACGCCCGTTGCTGTAGGGACTGTGAACATCTGGTGCTGCCTTTCTGGCGGCGTAACAACACAGGGGGTGATCACATGTCAGTCAAAAGTCTGGGCAATCCATTTAGTGGCGATACCGATCTGCGTCACAGCAAATCATGCGGCTGTGATGTCTGTTCGTCAAAAGATGGGCATACACATGCATCACATAAAGACCATGACCATTGCGTAAAACACGATTTGGCCACCATGCCGGCCCATAGTGATATGGGCGATATGGATGCCAAAACGCCGGAAAGCAGCGAAGAAATGCTTGATCGTGCCATCGACAGCGCAATTGTGCGTTCGGTGTTTGGTCACAACGATATTTCGCGTCGTTCGTTTGCCAAGATGGTCGGTGGCAGCACCATGATGGCAGCCCTTGCCTCGGTCCTGCCAATCGACAAGGTCAAGGCGGCCATCCTTGATGATCTGGGCACGCCGGAAAAATCCAAATTGAATATCGGCTTTGTGCCGATCACCTGCGCAACGCCGATCATCATGGCCCAGCCGATGGGCTTTTATGAGAAATACGGCCTTGATGTTGATGTCATCAAGACAGCCGGTTGGGCGGTCGCGCGTGACAAGTCATTGAACAATGAATATGACGCGTCGCACATGCTGACCCCGATGCCGCTGGCGATTTCGATGGGGGCCGGTTCGACCGCAACGCCGTTCCTGATGCCGGCCGTTGAAAACATCAATGGTCAGGCGATTGTCCTGCATAACGATCACCTTGATAAACGTGATCCCAAGCAGTGGAAGGGCTTCAAGTTCGGTGTGCCGTTCGAATATTCGATGCACAACTTCCTGCTGCGTTATTACGTCGCCGAGCATGGCCTGGATCCGGATAAAGACATCCAGATCCGTGTCGTTCCGCCGCCCGAGATGGTTGCAAACCTGCGTGCTGGTAACCTTGATGGTTATCTGTCACCGGATCCGTTTAACCAGCGTGCGGTTTGGGAAAAGATCGGCTTCCTGCACACGCTGACCAAAGATATCTGGGAAGGCCATCCGTGCTGTGCATTTGCATGTTCCAAGGCGTTTTCAGAAGAACTTCCGAACACCTATGGCGCGCTTTTGAAATCCATCGTGGACGCGACCCAGTACGCCGCCAAGGCGGAAAACCGCAAGGAAATCTCGGCTGCCATCGCACCGGCCAACTATCTGAACCAGCCGGTTCCGGTGATCGAGCAAGTCTTGACCGGCCGTTACGCCGATGGTCTGGGCGAAGTGAAAAACGTCCCGGATCGCATCGATTTCGATCCGTTCCCGTGGCACTCGATGGGTGTCTGGATTCTGACCCAGATGAAACGTTGGGGCTATATCGAGGGCGATGTCGATTACAAGAAGATCGCCGAAGAAGTCTATGTCGCGAGCGATTGCGCCAAGATCATGAAAGAGCTTGGCTATGAAGCGCCGACCGAGACTTACAAAAGCTATACCATCATGGGCAAGACGTTCGATCCCGATCAGCCTGAAGCCTATGTCAACAGCTTTGCCATCGGCAAAGGGGTAAGCTGATATGCTGGCATCGCTCAATGCCAGGGCGTTGGTGTTGTCACTTGTACTGCTGGCGGTCTTCCTTGGTCTTTGGGAGGCCGCCAGCCCAAAACAACAACTCGCTGGCGAACTTACGGAATATGAACTTCTGATGGGCGGGGCAGAGCCAAAGGCCGCTGTGCCGCCCCCCTCGGACGTGATCGCCAAGGCATGGGAAGAGCTCAGCAATCCGTTCTATGACGCCGGTCCCAACGACAAGGGCATTGGTATCCAGATCGGTTATTCGCTTTATCGCGTGTTGAGCGGTTATTTCCTTGCGGCGGCAATTGCCATTCCGGTCGGATTCCTGATCGGGATGTCGCCCTTGATGTACAAGGCGCTTGATCCGTTTATTCAGGTCCTTCGCCCGATTTCCCCGCTGGCATGGATGCCACTTGCGCTGTTTGTCATTCAGGACAGTCAGGCATCGGCGATCTTTGTGATCTTTATCTGTTCGATCTGGCCGATGTTGATCAACACAGCCTTTGGTGTGGCCGGGGTTCGCAAGGACTGGGTCAATGTGGCGCGCACCCATGAACTGGGCCCGCTCAAAACCGCCTGGATCGTCATCTTGCCGGCTGCGGCACCGACCATCCTGACCGGCATGCGGATTTCAATCGGCATTGCATGGCTTGTGATTGTCGCAGCCGAGATGCTCGTGGGCGGGACGGGGATTGGCTACTACGTCTGGAACGAATGGAACAACCTTGATCTGACCAGCGTGGTGTTCTCGATCCTGATGATCGGTGTTGTCGGCATGTTGCTTGATACCGCCTTTGCCTACTGCGCACGTCTTGTGCAGTACCAGGAATAAGGAGACCTGATATGTCGAAACCATTCCTGAGTTTGCAGAACCTGACCAAACGTTTTCAGGCACCCAAGGGCGGTGAAGCCCTGACGGTGTTTGAAAACGTCAATCTGGGGATCGAGAAGGGGGAGTTTGTTTGCATCATCGGCCATTCCGGCTGTGGCAAATCGACAATCCTGAACATTCTGGCTGGTCTTGATGAGCCGACCGAAGGGGCGGTCATCATGAATGGCAAGGAAGTGTCGGGTCCCAGCCTTGATCGCGGGATCGTGTTTCAGAACTATTCCCTGCTGCCGTGGTTATCAGCGCTTAAGAACGTCACCTTTGCCGTTCAGGCCCGATACAAATCCTGGAGCAAGAAACAGGTTCACGATCATTCGATGAAGTATCTGGAAATGGTCGGGCTGGCTGGCGGGGCAGAGCTTCGCAAGCCGTCGCAATTGTCGGGTGGGATGCGTCAGCGTGTGTCGATCGCGCGTGCCTTTGCGATCCAGCCGGAATTGTTGCTTTTGGATGAGCCGTTCGGGGCCCTTGATGCCCTGACCCGTGGCAGCATTCAGGATGAATTGATCCGCATCTGGTCGGGATCGGACCAGACGGTGTTTATGATCACCCATGATGTGGATGAAGCCATCCTGTTGGCTGACCGTATTTTGCTGATGACCAACGGGCCCTATGCCCGTGTCGCAGAATCGGTTCAGGTCGATATCCCGCGCCCGCGCGAACGGGCCAACATCATTCACCATTCCGACTATTACGACATCCGAAACCACTTGGTCGAATTCCTTGCCACCCGCTCAAAGGCGCTTGCCGGCAAGCAGGAGGAAGGCACGCCAAGCGAGCCATCCATCGTGCGTTTTGGCGCACATGGGGTGGTTTCAGATCCCAAAGACAACCGCAAACCGGCCACCAGCCCGGTGGAATAAATCACCTGCACGCTGATTACTTAGAAGGAGAAAAGCTGTGAAAAAAGCAGATGTCAAAGAAATGATCATCGAAGCCAAAAAGGCCAAAGGCCTTGGCTGGGAAGAAGTTGCCAGCAAAATCGGCATGTCGCCGGTGTGGACGACTTCGGTCTGTTTTGGCATGAATTCCGCGCCAAAGGACAAGGCCGACATGCTGGTCGCCCTGTTTGACCTGCCGCCTGAAGCATCGGCTGTCATGCAGGAATGCCCGATGAAGATCTGGGATCAGGCCGTGCCGACCGATCCTGCGATCTATCGCCTGTATGAAATCGTTGGTGTGTACGGCGAAACCATCAAGGAAATCATCCACGAGAAATTCGGCGATGGCATCATGAGCGCGATCGACTACGAAATGTATATCGAACGCAAGGAAGACCCGAAGGGCGACCGCGTTGTCATTACCCTTGATGGTAAATTCCTGAAATACCGCGCCTGGTAATTCAAGCCAATCGGTGGTTCGCAGTCACCTGGTACGAGCAGTCGCAGAAGACGAAACCGGTCTGTTTTAAGCAGGCCGGTTTTGTTTTTTGCAAGGTTCCAAAGCAGCGAGCACCGGACTGGAAACAATAAGTTGCCAGATTTCCGGTGGCGCATTTCGAAGGATCATCTAAATGTTATGGTCAACACTATAACGATTTCAAAAGGGCTTTATCATGGCTGATCTGTCGAGCTTCGAGATTACCAAACGCTGGCCTGCGCAAAATCCGGACGTTATCCAGCTTTATTCCCTGCCGACGCCCAACGGGGTGAAGGTTTCAATCATGCTGGAAGAAACCGGTCTGGACTATGAGCCGCATCTGATCAATATCGGTGAGGATGAAACCTGGACCCCGGAATTTCTGTCGCTGAACCCGAATGGCAAAATCCCGGCAATCATTGATCCGCATGGACCGAATGGCAAACCGCTTGGTCTGTTTGAATCGGGTGCGATCATTCAGTATCTGGCGGAAAAGACCGGCAAGTTGTTGCCTGTCGATCCGGCCAAACGGATCGAGGCGATCCAGTGGGTGTATTTCCAGATGGGCGGGCTTGGCCCGATGTTTGGCCAGCTTGGCTTCTTCCACAAATTTGCCGGCAAGGAGATCGAGGACAAGCGTCCGCTGGATCGGTATCGCAAGGAATCAAAGCGGCTTCTGGGCGTGCTTGAAACCCGCCTTGAGGACCGTGACTGGATCATGGGCGATGAATACAGCATTGCCGACATTGCGTCGCTTGGCTGGGTGCGCAACCTGATCGGTTTCTATGACGCGGGTAGTCTTGTTGATTATCACGAGTTTAAAAACGTTCCGGCGTGGCTGGAGCGCGGCCTTGATCGGCCGGCCGTTCAGCGTGGACTGAACATCCCGGCCCGCGATTAATCCCCGTTGATTTTGACCGGATGGAGACAAATGCTTTTCATCCGGTCAGGCTGGCCTTAATTAGGAGGGCATTCATTGTCCCACGAAGTTAAGAGACTAATTCATGACCAGCCGCATCAAGGACGCCGCCCTTGCCCAACAGATCACTGACGAGACCCTTGCCTGGCGCGAGGTGATTTGTCCGGTGACGGCGAAATACGGAAACTATGTTGCCAAGCGTGATCTGCGCGACAAAACCATCGTCAGTTTCCAGCACGTTCTTGAAGATACCATTCCCACCTTGCTGCCGTTTGTGAAGGCCGGCGCCAAGGTCAAGGTTGGCGCATGTAACCCTGACAGCACCGATGACGCGGCCGCCGCCTACCTTGCCGCCCATGGGGTCGAGGTCCATGCCTTTTCCGGCATGACGCCCGATGAATATGCCCGAAGCATCGATATCCTGTCGTCCGAGCCCGCAGACATCATTGCTGATATGGGCGGGGAGCTGATTGAGGCGTTCGTGAAGAAGGGCCACAAGGTCGATGGCGCGCTTGAAGCGACCACGACTGGTGTACATCGCGTTGAGAAGCTTGATTATTCCTTCCCGGTCTTTAACTGGAACGATATCGCGATCAAGGATCGCCTGCATAACCGCCACCACGTGGCACAGGAAATGTGGCCGGTCTTTTCGAATGTCACGGGGCTTGCGCTTTATGGGCGCACGGTTCTTGTGATCGGCTTTGGCCCGGTCGGGCGTGGTGTGGCCGAACGGGCGCGCAATCTGGGTGCGGTGGTGTCTGTCGCCGAACGCGATCCGGTCCGTGCCCTTGAGGCGCAGCATCATGGCTGCCGGGTTGTCAGCCTTGAAGATGGCCTGAAAGAAAACGCAATCATTGTGACCGCCACCGGCCTTTCGGGCATTCTGGGTGCGGCGCAGATCAAGCAGTGCCGTCGCGGCGCGATCCTGGTCAATGTCGGGCATTCCAATACCGAGATTGACGTCAAATGGCTTGATACCCAGACGCGCACGAAAATGCGCCGCCATATCGAACGGTTCGAGCTGGATAATAGTCGCGAGGTGTATCTGCTGAACCGGGGCAGCTTGCTGAACCTCGCCCCCGGCATGGGGGGATCGGGCAAGGATCTGTTTGATCCGTTCTCGGCCATTCTGATCCGCGGGATCGACTGGCTGGCATCGGGCGGGGCGACGTCGTTCAAGCCGGGCTTTTATGCCTATCCGGAAGATGTCGAACGCGAAATTGCCCAAGCGATCCTGCAATCGCACAGCTGATCTATTTCGCTGAACTGACGAATCGCAACGAACCACCCAGTGCGGTCTGGTAACCTTAACGGGTTGATGTCGGGGCGCGCGCAAATATTTGCGCTCAATCGCCCACGGCATCACTCATTTGAGGATGGAGGCCGGTCATGAGAACGATTTCAAAGGTCTTTGTTGGGTTCGTTCTGGCGGTGACCGGTATCTGGCTGGTTTCAAATCCCGATCTTTTTGCGGCATCCAGTTTCATCAGCCTTCGCCATTTCATGGTCCAGTATTCTGGCTTCCTTGCGATCAGCATGATGAGCCTGATCTTGTTGTTGTCGGTTCGACCTGTGTGGCTGACGCGACGGTTGGGCGGCTTGGACAAGGCGTATCGCCAGCACAAGTGGCTTGGCATTGCTGTGCTTGTCGTCGCGACCCTGCACTGGGCCTGGCGGATGGCACCGAAATGGGGTGTTGCACTTGGCCTTCTGGAGCGGGGGCGGCGTGGACCGAGGCCCGATGGGGCGGGCCTGCATTGGGCGCAATCGTTGTTTAATGAGCAGCGCGGGCTGGCGGAAACGGTCGGGGAATGGGCGTTTTATGTTGCCGTTGCCTTGATCCTGATCGCGTTGATTAAGCGCATTCCGTATCGCTGGTTTGCCAGAACACACACGGTTCTGGCCGTGATCTATCTAGTGCTGGTTTATCACAGCATCGTTTTGCTTGATTTCACCAACTGGGCAACACCGGTTGGCTATGTTTTGGCGGTGATGTTGCTGGTGGGCACGGTGTCATCCATCATTGTTCTGTTTGGCCAAATCGGGGCCGGGCGCCGATCCACCGGCGAGGTGATCGAGGTTGATTATCTTCCGGAGATGAAATCGCTTCAGATCGCGATCAGATCAGATGGCGGTTGGAAAGGCCACCTTGCCGGGCAGTTTGCCTTTGTCCGGTTTGGCAATAGCAACGAAGCGCATCCGTTTACCATTGCGTCTGCCTGGCGTGACGGGGTTCCGGGCCTGACCATTATCGCCAAGAAGCTCGGCGACTATACCAACACGCTTTACGAAACATTGAAGCCGGGCGACCGGGTGGCGCTTGAGGGTCCTTATGGCACCTTTGTACTGGATCGGGAAAAGCTCCATCAGATCTGGATTTCCGGGGGTATTGGACTGACGCCGTTTGTTGCCTGGCTTGAAGATCTGGTGGCCAATCCGGCAAAGCTTGAGATCGATTTTTATCAGGTTGCGCCGCATTGCGATCCCGAATTGATGGCGCGGATCAACGATCTGGCCGGGCGTGCCGGTGTTCGGTTGCGTGAATGGCGCGATGCGCGTGATGGTTTTCTGACCGGCGAGAAAATCCGTTCTGATGTGGCCCATTGGCAAGAAGCCCAAGTCTGGTTCTGCGGGCCGCGCCAATTTGGCGAAGATGTCAAAAACGATTTGGTCGCAGCCGGATTGCACAGCTATGCCTTCCATCAGGAGCTGTTTGATTTCAGATAGGAAAACCAGAGTTTGGCGTTGAATAGAGTGCGGGCGGTCCGTGATGGAACCGCCCGCTTTTCGTTTGCTCGTTATCCTGATTGGTTTGGCAATGCCTAGGATTTGTAACCGATCCGAAGGTTGCCCCACTGCTCGCCATTGACCATGATCGGCACGTCGCATTCCTTCATGAAGACGACGGTATTGCCCATGTCACGGAAATAGGTCTGCAGCAGGTGGGGCTTGGTGTTGCGCCCGGCCATCAGACCGGCACGGTCATCAAAGATGCGCCGGTTGCGGCAGTTGCCCATATTCCAGGCGGGTTCGCCCGGTCTTTGCGGTTGGCTGTAAACCTTGTTGTGGGTCGGCAGATAGCCGTTGGTATCCACCCCGGCGGCAAAGACGATATGTTCGTCCTTTGCAAGAATGGCTTCTTGTAGCGGGGTGAAATTGCGGTCAGTGAAGGGCACATACGGCGTCATGAACTGCTTGGGATCGGTGCCGTCAATCGGCTCGTACCGGGTGTTGAACAGATCATCATGGGTGAATTCGTGACTGCGCAAACCGCCTTCAAGAACCTTGCCCAACTCGCCGGCCAATTGCTTGCCGAGGTCGGCAATCTTGGCGTCATGTTCGTGGGTTTTCTTAAGCAATCCCAAGATGACCTTGGTTGCTTCGTCGTCGATTTCGGTGAACTGGATGTGGGTTCCGAGTGTCGAGTACGCTTTGACCGTCCCCTTAAGCCGGGTGCCGTCGGTCATCGTGATCGTGATTGCTTTGTTGCGGTCATCTTCGCTGGCATCAATACGCGCAAGCAGGCCGGCAAGCGACATGTCTGCGGTGACACCCTGGCGCACATCACCGTTGCCGAAGTCGACCTTGATATCAACTGCAATCGGAACCCGTTCTTCGTGACGGCGGTTAGTGTTGTCTGCACTGCGCAGAACCATGCGGAAGCGCGTTTCCATTTCGTTGATATCATTGCGGATATTCGAAGACAGAATGCGAAGGTTTTCCGCCGTCTGGCTGGCATTGTGCGACTTGTGGCTGGCCAGTTCGATGTCGCCGGAAATGCCCTGCATGTGGGTGGAGACTTCCTGCGCACTTGTCGAGATTTCGGCAATCGCCGCTGTTTGTTGCTCGACCGATGCTGAGATATCGCTTGAAAGCTGGCTGACTTCGTCAATCGCGCCGCCGATGCCCTCAATCGCGGTAACCGCCTCGGATGTGGCGCCCTGAATGGCGGTGATCTGGGCGTTGATATCAAGGATGGCTTTTTCGGTCTGGGTGGCGAGGTTCTTGACCTCGTTGGCGACGACCGCAAAGCCCTTGCCAGCGTCGCCGGCGCGCGCGGCCTCGATGGTGGCGTTGAGTGCCAGCATCTTGGTCTGATCGGAAATGCGTTTGACGATATCAACAACCTTGCCAATCTCGGTCGCGGTTTCCGACAGGCTGCCCATGGTGGTGGATGTTTCCTGGGCGCGGGTGACGGCCTGACTGGCAATGTCATTGGTTTTGTGGATGCGTTCGGCAATTTCGTGGCTGGATGCCTGCAATTCCTCGGTCGCGGATGCCACGGTTGCGACATTGCTGCTGGCGACTTCCGTGGTGGCAGTGATGCGTTCGACCAGTTGGGACAGTTCACTGGCGTCACTTTCCATGGCCTGCGCCACGTCATTGGTGCGCCCGGCCTGGAAGCCGACCTCGGAAATGATGTTGTCGGTTTCGCGTTCAATGATTTCCGACATCGACTGGATTTCAGAGGCGGAGCGCTGGTTGGCCAAAACGGTCTGGCGCGCCGATATCAGGCTGCCCATATCCGCCATCAGCAGGCATCGCGCCGCATCAGCCGCGGCAGTGCCGCCCTTGGACCGCGCGGCAAGCGTTGCGCAAAGTGCTGAAACCTTGTGGTAGGCCAGTACAATATGATCGGGAGCCAGTCCGATGACCGCATTGGCCAGAACATGCTCGTTAAAGCATTGGTTGAATGCATCGGAGCTGTTTGCATTGATCAGTGTTGCAAAACGTCGGGACAGTTCGGCAACATGATGTTGCGGATCACTTGGCGCAGCACTGCTTTGGCCGGTCCCCAACAGTTCGGTGACCAGATTTTCTGCAAGCTGTTCTCCATGTTGCGCAAACAAATCCGTGGCGGCATTTATACGCGCATAGATTGTACTTTCTGGCATTGCAGAGCTGTGATTCATTTGCCATTCTCTCCCTTATTCCCGGCGGACCTTTTGGCCCGATTTTTTCACAGACTTTCAGTGGTCTGTGTGTGCTTTTGGGGAGTGTATCACTACTGGTAAGTCCAAAATATATCATACTTTAGGTTGATATGGAAAAAGGCCCGCCAGTGTTGGCGGGCCAAGTTTGCCCTCGTTGTTCACAGGGGCCACGGTTCGGATGAGAATTTCATCAGTATTTCAGAATGTTATGTCGTTCACCGGGTCAGAATGCCGCGCGTGACCACCTGTGCCTGAATTTCGGCAGCCCCTTCGAAAATGTTCAGAATGCGCGCATCACACAGCACGCGGCTGATCTGATATTCAAGCGCATAGCCGTTGCCGCCGTGAATCTGCAGGGCGTTATCAGCATTCGACCATGCGACGCGTGCGCCCAGAAGCTTGGCCATGCCGGCCTCAATGTCGCAGCGGATATCCTGATCCTTTTCAAAGGCCGAGAAATAGGTCAGCTGGCGGGCGATCATGGTTTCAACCACCATCCATGCGACTTTGCCGTACACCCGCGGGAAGGCGTAAAGCGGCTTGGAAAACTGGATGCGATCCTTGGCATAACGCATGCCGATCTCAAGCGCGTTCTGGGCGACGCCGACAGCACGGGCTGCGGTCTGGATACGGGCCGACTCAAAGGTCGCCATCAGTTGTTTGAAGCCCTGTCCTTCTTCGCCGCCCAAAAGGTTCTCGGTCGGGACTTCGAACCCGTCAAAGGAAAGCTCGTATTCCTTCATGCCGCGATAACCAAGCACCTCAATCTCGCCACCAGACATACCGTTGGCCGGGAACGGGTTATCATCGGTGCCACGTGGTTTTTCGGCCAACAGCATCGACAGGCCGCGATAACCGGACTCGTCGGGGTTGGTGCGGGTCAGAAGGGTCATCAGGTCAGACCGCGCGGCATGGGTGATCCATGTCTTGTTGCCAGTGACCTTATAGGTATCGCCATCCTTCACCGCACGCGTGCGCAGGTGTGCCAGATCCGATCCGTTATTGGGTTCGGTAAAGACGGCGGTCGGCAGGATTTCACCCGATGCCAGTTTGGGCAGGTAATGTTCCTTTTGCGCGTCGGTTCCGCCAAGGCGGATCAGTTCGGCGGCAATTTCAGAACGTGTCCCAAGCGACCCGACACCGATATAGCCACGTGATAGTTCCTCGGTGACAACGCACATCGCGGTTTTGCCCATGCCAAGGCCGCCGAATTCTTCGGGGATGGTCAGGCCGAAAACGCCGAGTTCGGACATTTCATTGACGATTTCAATCGGGATCAGCTCGTCACGTTCGTGCCAGCCATGGGCATGCGGCGATACCTTTTCCTCGACAAAGCGGCGGAACTGATCGCGCACCATATCAAGGGTTTCGTCTTCAAGACCGGTTTCGCCAAAGCGACCGGTATCAAGGCTGTCTTCGATTTCAGCGGCAATCGCCCGGCGTGCGGCATCGGAATTGCCACCACGTGCAAGGGTCGCGACCGATGGGTTGGCGGCAAGGGATGCAATCAGGTCATCAGAAACGCCAAGGGTCGAAAGACGGATGATCTCGCCCTGTGACATCGGAATGCCACCGATGATCTGCGCCAGATATTCCCCAAACGCCGATTGCAGGATCAGTTGTTCGAGATTGCCGAATTTGCCCTGGTCCTTAAGGCGATTTGCCCATGCCTTCATCTGGCCAAGGGCGGTGACATAGGTGGTAAACCAGGCAAAGCCGTGTGCGGCAAACTGGTTGTCATCAAAGGCATCGGCATTAACCCGGCCATCGACCGTTACAGCTGTCCGCAGCGCATATTCGGCCGCATCATAAACCGGGCTGAGTGCCGCAAGGGCGTCATCGCACAAACGTTCGAGGTCAGGCAAAAGGGCGTTGTTCGTCATTCTTCGGGTCCTCGGATCAGGTCCTCGTCGTGCAATCTTGTGGGGCGATTGCGCGGATCAGTTATGAGTGCATCAAAGCATCAAGGGTGGTGGCACCCCATGCGCAGATCGGGCGAGAATGCGCTCGGGGTGCCAGCTATCAGTCGAAGATTAATGTGGGACTAGCCTTCGACTGCTTCTTCAAGGGTGCGCATGCCCGGGCGCTTTGCCTGCACCAGAACGGCCATGTTGCCGGGTTTGTGTTCGTTGCGCATCATCTTCATGTGAGCGCGCGGAATGTCTTCCCAACTGAACACTTCAGACATGCTCGGATCCAGACGGCGTTCGATCACGAGCTTGTTGGCCTGCGCCGCCTGTTTCAGGTTGGCGAAGTGGCTGCCCTGAATACGTTTTTGGCGCATCCAGACAAAGCGCGCATCAAAGGTCAGGTTAAAGCCGGTGGTGCCGGCACAGAACACAACCATGCCGCCGCGTTTTACAACGTTGCACGATACCGGGAAGGTCTGTTCGCCGGGATGTTCAAAGACGATGTCGACGTCATTGCCCTTGCCGGTGATGTCCCAGATCGCCTTGCCGAATTTGCGGACTTCTTTCATGTAATCGCCAAATTCCGGGCCGTTGACGGTGGGAAGCTGTCCCCAGCAATTGAAATCCTTGCGGTTGATCACGGCCTTGGCACCCAGTCCCAGAACAAAGTCGCGCTTTGTTTCATCGGAAATGACACCAATCGCGTTGGCCCCGGCCGTTGTAATCAGCTGGATCGCCATCGAGCCCAAACCACCCGATGCGCCCCAGACCAGAACATTGTGCCCCGGACGCAGGATGTGCGGACGATGGCCAAACAGCATGCGATAAGCGGTGGCAAGGGTCAGCGTGTAGCACGCACTTTCTTCCCAGGTCAGATGTTTGGGACGCGGCATGAGCTGCTGTGCCTGAACACAGGTGAACTGCGCGAAGGATCCGTCCGGTGTTTCATAGCCCCAGATGCGCTGGGTCGGGGACAGCATCGGATCGCCGCCGTTACATTCTTCGTCGTCGCCGTCATCCTGGTTGCAGTGAATGACCACTTCGTCGCCGACTTTCCAACGGGTGACTTTCGATCCAACCGCCCAGACGATGCCCGATGCATCCGATCCGGCAATGTGGAACGGGCAATCATGGACGTTGAAGACCGAGATCGGTTTGCCAAGGGATGCCCAGACACCGTTATAGTTCACCCCGGCCGCCATCACGAGAACAAGCACTTCATGGCTGTCGGGTTGGGTCACCGGCAAAACTTCGCACTGCATGGCCGTATCGGGCTCGCCATGGCGTTCTTCGCGAATCGCCCATGCATACATATTCTTTGGCACATGGCCCAATGGCGGGATTTCGCCAATTTCATAAAGATCTTTTTCTTCCTGACCGCCACGGAAAGGCAGCACTTCAGCAGACGTATTCATGGCCTTCACTCCTTGTTCGGGGTCGATCCGGTTTGCAGGGTAATTAAATTACCAATGCTGCGTTGCGGTCGACGGATCCTCCAAGCCACGGAATTTATTTTATTTTCCCCGGGCATCTCCCGGTTTCCTGCGGAATTTCAGCAAGGATAACCTGGGCGATATTTGTTTTCGCTTTTATCGCGTTGCACAAATTGTTATATAATTACCCAAGTGATGTCTAGTAGATAATTTAATAACGTTCAGGCGTAATTATCGTAAAGACATTGAGTAATAAAAATACAAGAGGTCGCGATGTCGATGGAAAACAAGCGCAACGCAGCAAAGCCGGAACGCGATCGCCCGTGGCTGATCCGGACCTATGCCGGGCACAGCTCCGCACAGGCATCGAATGCGCTATATCGTCAGAACCTGGCAAAGGGGCAGACCGGGCTTTCGGTGGCCTTCGATCTGCCGACCCAGACGGGGTATGATTCTGACCATGTTCTGGCACGCGGCGAAGTCGGCAAGGTCGGCGTTCCGGTGTCCCATCTGGGTGACATGATGACGTTGTTTGACGGTATCCCGCTTGATCAGATGAACACGTCGATGACGATCAACGCACCAGCCGCCTGGCTTTTGTCGCTTTATATTGCGGTGGCCGAAAAGCAGGGCACCGCGCGCGCCAGCCTGCAGGGCACGACCCAGAACGACATCATCAAGGAATATCTGTCACGCGGGACGTATATTTTTCCGCCAGCGCCCAGCCTTAAGCTGATTACGGATGTCGCGGCCTTTACCTATCGCGAGGTTCCGAAATGGAACCCGATGAATGTGTGCTCCTACCATCTGCAGGAAGCCGGGGCGACGGCCGAGCAGGAGCTGGCCTATGCGCTGGCAACGGCGATTGCGGTTCTGGATGCGGTGCGCGATTCGGGTCAGGTGCCCGAAGAGGACTTTGCCAAGGTGGTCGGTCGCATTTCGTTCTTTGTGAATGCCGGGATTCGCTTTGTTACTGAAATCTGCAAGATGCGGGCATTCTGCGAACTTTGGGATGAAATCACCCGTGATCGTTACTGCATCGAAGACGCCAAATATCGCCGGTTCCGCTATGGCGTTCAGGTCAACTCGTTGGGCCTGACCGAACAGCAACCCGAAAATAACGTCTATCGTATTCTGATCGAGATGCTGGCAGTGGTTCTGTCAAAGAATGCGCGGGCGCGCGCCGTGCAGTTGCCCGCCTGGAACGAGGCCCTTGGCCTTCCGCGTCCATGGGATCAGCAATGGTCGCTGCGCCTGCAACAGATCATGGCCTATGAAACCGATCTTCTGGAATATGAAGACCTGTTTGATGGCAACCCGGCGATTGAACGCAAGGTCGGCGCGCTTAAGGAAGGTGCGCGGGCAGAACTTGCAAAGATTGATGAGATGGGCGGGGCGATTGCCGCAGTTGATCGCGGCTATATGAAACAGGAACTGGTGCGGTCCAACGCGCTGCGTCTGGCCGATATCGAAAGCGGGCTGACAAAGGTGATCGGTGTAAACGCCTTTACCGAAACCGAACCTTCGCCGCTGACATCGGGGGAAAAGTCGATCCTGACCGTCGATGACATGGCCGAACAGGACCAGATCGAAAAACTTAAAGCCTGGCGGTCAGAGCGCAATCAGGCCGAAGTCGATGCCACGCTGACCGATTTGAAGTCAGCCGCCAGCGAAGGTCGCAACATCATGGAAAGTTCCATTGCCTGCGCCCATGCCGGGGTCACCACCGGCGAGTGGTCGGAAACCCTGCGCGACGTGTTTGGCGAATACCGTGCGCCGACCGGGATTACATCGATGATCGTGACCGGGGATGCCGAAAACCTTCAGGATTTGCGCAAACGCGTTGATGAGGTTTCCGACAAGCTTGGCGAACGTATGAAGATGCTGGTCGGCAAGCCGGGTCTGGATGGTCATTCCAACGGCGCCGAACAGATTGCGGTCAAGGCGGGCGAAGCCGGGATCGAGGTTTTGTATGAAGGCATACGCTGGACGCCAGAGGAGCTGGTGCGCAATGCCATCGAAGACGGCGCGCATGTCATCGGTCTTTCGATCCTGTCCGGGTCGCATGTGCCGCTGGTGCGTGAAGTGGTCAACGGGCTGCGTGCCCAAGGGGCCGGTCATATTCCGGTCGTTGTCGGCGGGATTATCCCGGAATCTGATATGCTGGTGCTGCGCCAGATGGGCGTTTCCGCGGTCTATACCCCCAAGGATTATCAGTTGGCCAAGGTGATTTCCGAGATTGTTGATCTTGTGGATCGCAAGTCATCTGACAAAACAGCGGTTTCATCAAATGGTGCCAGCGATGCGCATGGGGATGCAGCGCTTTATTAACGTCCATGCGGGCAGAACCATCTGACAAAAAAACGGTCGGACCCAACAACGGGTGCGACCGGTTCTTTTTGGATGTGCCCGGATCAGGACTTGGCTGAAACAGTTTCCTGTTCGGTGCCATGGCGCTCGTTGACCCAGCTTTCAAAGGTCGAGGCGGGCAGTGGTTTGGAGAACAGGAAGCCCTGGATAAAGTCGCAGCCCTTTTCCTGCAGATAGACAAGCTGTTCGACTTCTTCCACGCCCTCGGCAACGACTTCGAGGTTAAGGCTGTGGCCAAGGCCGATGACGGCATCGACAATCGCCTTGTCATCGACATCGACATGAATGTCGTTCACGAAGGATCGGTCGATCTTGATCGAGGTCACCGGGAAACGTTTGAGATAGTTCAGCGACGAATAGCCGGTGCCAAAATCATCAATCGCGATCAGAACACCAAGTTCCTTGAGTTCCTTGAGCGTCGAGACGGCCTTTTCCGGGTTGTTCATCAGAATGGATTCGGTGATTTCAAGTTCCAGCGTGCCATGCGGCAGGGCAGTTTCCTTGACGATCTTGGTCACACTATCAACCAGTTCGGCATCCTGGAACTGTGCCGGGGACAGGTTGACGGCAATCCGAAGATCGGAAAGTGATGAGTCGCGCCAGATGCGTGTCTGACGGCAGGCCTTTTCAAGAACCCATGCACCCAGACGGTTGATCAGGCCGCATTCCTCGGCAACGGAAATGAATTCGCCGGGCAGGATCAGGCCGCGTTCCGGGTGATGCCAGCGTACAAGCGCCTCGGCACCGACGACGCGTTCGGTGCGGCAATCGATTTTCGGCTGATAGTAAAGTTCGAG
Organism: Thalassospira sp. A40-3; assembly: GCF_015871485.1. Lineage (NCBI taxonomy): Bacteria > Pseudomonadati > Pseudomonadota > Alphaproteobacteria > Rhodospirillales > Thalassospiraceae > Thalassospira > Thalassospira sp. A40-3. The sequence continues at coordinate 3,611,545 of NZ_CP065428.1, read as the reverse complement.
TTGATCGTGTTCGAGCGCGTTGCGCAGATCTTCCTCGATGGTTTTGCGTTCCTTGACCCGTTCGTGCATCGACGGCAGGAAGAAGCGGTAATTATTGCGCCCTTCGGCCTTGGCGGCATACATCGCCATATCGGCGTTCTTGACCAGCTGTTCGGGGTTTTCGCCGTCTTCCGGGAACAGGGTGATACCGACACTGGCGGTCGAATGCAGGCGGATGCCGCGGCAATCAAATGGCTGGCACAGCTCGTCAATGATGCGTTGGGCAAGGGCGATGGTGTCTTCGATGTTCTGGACATCGGTCTGGATGATTGCGAATTCATCGCCACCAAGGCGGGCGGCGGTATCCGAATCCCGGATGATACGCGACAGACGCTGCCCCATTTCCTGGATCATCAGATCGCCAACATCGTGGCCGAAGTGGTCGTTGATATCCTTGAACCGGTCAAGGTCGACAAACAGAACCGTCACGCCGCGCTGGAAACGACGGGCCGACAGCAGCGCCTGACGCAGGCGGTCAAGGAACAGGGTGCGGTTCGGCAGGCTGGTCAGAACGTCATGGACCGCAAGGTGACGCATGCGGGCTTCGGTCTGTTTACGTTCGGTAATATCGGTGTAGGTCGCAACGTAACCGCCGCCCGGCATCGGGTTGTGATCAACCTGAATGACACGACCATTCGGGCGGGTCCGTTCCATGCGATAGGGTTCACGACGCCGGGCAATCGCAACGCGGTCGGAAATCAGTGCCTGAATGCTGACATCGCCGTATTCGCCGCGTTCGCCGTTATAGCGCAGGATATCGGAAAGCGGGGTGCCTTCCTTGACCAGATCGCGCGGCAGGTTCAGCAATTCGATATAGCGTTCGTTCCAGACCATCAGGTTCAGGTCCTGATCGAACAGACAGATGCCCTGACCGATATTGTGAAGGGTTGCTTCCAGCAGGGCCTGTTTGCGCTGGGCTTCTTCCTGCGCCTGCCCCTGAAGGGCGACCATTTCATTATATTCGCGGATCAGAAGCCCGAGTTCGTCCGAGCTGTTCCATTCCACCGGACGGCGCAGACGGCCGTGCTTGGTCATTCGAATGGAATGCAGCAATCGGTTGAGTGGTTCCTTGATCGAGCGTTTGTTGGCGATCAGAAGGCTTGCGGCCACGACCGAGATCAAAAGCCCGAACAGGATCATGTCGATCGCAATACGGCGGAACAGCAAATCCTGAACGCGGGCGTCGGTGAAGTAAATCACCAGTTCGCCAACGTCATGGCGGACGTTGTTGCGTTCGAAATAGACACGGCGCGAAAGTCGAAGCGTGTCGGTCAATTCGGATTGCGATACGCCGGTATGGGCAAATTCGGTGCCGTCTGCGCCCAGTGCCTGCACGGCAACGATGTCGCGATCGCGCGCCATGGCGTTTAGGGCAGATTCAATATTATCGACGTCGAGATACCAGAAAGGTGTGGCCAGAACGCGGGCGTTGATGTCGGCGGTCTGTTCGACTTTGCCATTCAGGTCGTCGCGCAGCACCTTGTAGCTGACATAGCCAAAGACGATGAAAAGCGCGAGCGAGAACAGCGAAACCAGCGGCAATGCGATAAACAGCAGCCGACTGCTCAAGGACTTTCGTTGTAAAAACCCGTACGATCCGCGTGACAAGCGTTCTCTCCCTGACACCCACTTTAGGCTAGTCGAATATAATGTACTCGACCTTTGTATGGGTGCCAACACCCCCTTGAATTAGTCTCAAGTCAAACCGCAACTTGATGAAAACGCAAGTTTGATTTCGTTAAACATTCAATTATCTGACACAAGCCAGCAAAGCTATTTATCTTGTAGCGAAGTCCCTCAGCTTCAAGCGGTTTTCCCGATAACCGCGAAAAATTCGTTATCGGGGCACGGCTTGGCGGGCCAATTCGTCGCATCTTTCGTTTTCCGGGTGACCGGCATGACCCTTGACCCAGTGCCACTCGACCTTATGCGGTTCAAGGGCTTGGAGCAAACGTTGCCATAGTTCCACATTCTTGACCGGCTTTTTATCGGCGGTTTTCCAGCCACGTTTCTGCCAGCCGAAAATCCATTTGGTAATGCCGTCGCGGACATAGCTGCTGTCGGTGTAGATATCGATGACACAGGGACGTTTCAGGGCTTCCAGCGCACTGATGGCCGCCATCATTTCCATACGATTGTTGGTGGTTTCCGGATCGCCGCCCGACATTTCCTTTTCGACACCCTTGAAGCGCAAAATAGCGCCCCAGCCACCGGGGCCGGGATTGCCGCTGCACGCGCCGTCCGTGTAAATCTCGACGCGGTTATCGTCACCGTTACTTGAAGTCATATTGTCGTGTTCCCCGCCTTTGTGCCTAATCCAGGCCATAGGCTGTTGCGTTTTCCACACGTTGGTGGAACCGCAATTTGTTGATGTATTCGCGCGGGTTCTTCGGGGTGACCAGCGCATCCTTGGGTGTATTCACCCAGTCATACAGCCGTGTCAGAAGGAACCGAAGACTTGCGCCGCGCGCCAGAATGGGCAGGGCGGCCTTTTCGACGTCCGAAAGCGGACGGACCTTGCTGTAATGCGACAGAAGGTTTTTGGCCTTGGTTACATTGAAGCTGTTGTCTGGTTCAAAGCACCAGGCATTCATGCAGATGGCAACGTCGTAGCAAAACAGGTCATTGCACGCGAAATAGAAGTCAATCAGCCCGGAAACGGCTTCCTTGTTTGGAAAGAAGAAGACGTTATCGGGGAACAGGTCCGCATGAATGACCCCTTTTGGAAGGGCGTGCGGCCAGTTTTCTTCAAGAAATGCGAGCTCTTCGCCAATCATCTTGCCAAGGCCGGGTTCGACATCGTCGGCATGTTCAGCGCAGCTGTCAAAAAGCGAACGCCATCCCTTGATGCTCAGCGCATTTGGCAGATGCATTTCGAAGTCCTGACCGGCTGAGTGCAACTCTGCCAGTGCGGCGCCAACCCCGGCACAGTGATGGGGTTGAATGCGCCTGGGCGACATGCCCTGCAGGAAAGACGTGATGGCAGCCGGGCGACCACAAAGGCGTCGCAGGGCAACACCGTCCTTGCCGTGGATCGGGGTCGGGCAATTCAGTCCCTTGGCCGACAAGTGATCCATCAGGCCAAGATAGAAGGGCAAATCATCGGGATTTACCCGCTTCTCATACAGGGTCAGGATATAAGGAGCCTTGGTCGTCTGAAGCAGGAAATTGGTGTTTTCGACGCCTTCTGCGATCCCCTTGAACGACACCACGTCACCGATATCGTATTCGGCCACAAAGCGGGAAATATCTTCGTCTGAAACGTCGGTATAGACGGCCATGAGTTCTATCGTCGTCCTGAGCTGAAAATAAGCATGTCCGCAGACCTAGCTGGCAAGCTGACGCGGCAGTTTGAAGGTGACATTCTCGTTGGTCAGCGTGATTGTTTCGACCGTCACGTCAAAGCGTTCGCGGCAGGCATCAATGACTTCCTCGACCAGGATTTCGGGCGCGGATGCGCCGGCCGTGATGCCAAGGCTTGAAATACCGTCAAGCTTGGACCAGTCGATATCCTTTGCCCGTTCGACCAGAACCGACCGTGTGCAGCCTTCGCGCTTGGCGACTTCGACCAGGCGGTTGGAGTTCGAAGAGTTCGGCGCGCCAAGGACCAGAATGGCATCGGCCTTTTCCGCGATCAGTTTGACCGCATGCTGGCGGTTGGTCGTGGCGTAGCAGATATCTTCCTTTTTCGGCACCGCGATTGACGGGAAACGCCGTTGCAGGATTTCAATGATCTTGGCGGTGTCATCAAGTGACAAGGTCGTCTGGGTCACGAAGGCCAGATTTTCCGGATCGCTGATTTCGATGGTTTCGGCGTCTTCCTCGGTCTCGACCAGGGTCATGCTGCCGGGCGGCAACTGGCCCATCGTGCCGATGACTTCGGGATGACCAGCGTGACCAATCAGAAGAATATGTTTGCCATCGGCGTGATGGCGTTCCGCCCCGCGATGGACTTTGGAGACCAGCGGGCAGGTCGCATCAAGATATTCAAGTTTGCGGGTTTCGGCCGCCTCGGGCACGGATTTCGGGACACCATGGGCCGAAAAGATCACCGGCACGCCATCGGGAACGGCATCAAGTTCGTCAACGAAAACGGCACCCATATCGCGCAGGCGATTGACCACGAATTTGTTATGCACGATTTCGTGGCGGACATAGACCGGTGCGCCATATTTTTCGAGTGCCTTTTCGACGATCTCGATGGCGCGATCAACCCCCGCGCAGAAACCGCGCGGATTGGCAAGAACGATCCGAAGGCTGGCTTTGTCAGACATGATACAGGTCCGGCTTTCCCAATTGCGTGCGGGCGTTGCCGACGCATTTTTCAAACATTCACGTTACATAACCTGCCTGATCATGCGGTGCAATGACTCTGGGGTAAATGGTCGGTGCGGGTTGGCCGAATTTTTGACGTTTTACACGGCCCAAGGCCTTTGAAGCGGGTTGTGCCGACATCCGCGACAGAATAGACTGCGCGCGGGCCGGTCGTCGCGATGCGGCCCGAAAACATTTGGTTTGATAGAGGCTTGGATGACAATCGGTAACGGACTTCGGCGCGTTTATGCATTGGGTATGGTCTCGCTTGGTGGATTGCTAAGCGCATGCGGCGGTGGCAACCCGTTCGAAGAACAGCCGGTCCCGGTTTGTCCGGCGGCCTATCTGCCAAAGGATACGGCAAAACTTGTCCAGTTCAGTGGTGCTGGCCGTGACCTGACCGATGTGATCGTCGAAGCCGAATTTACCGGATACCTCGGTGATTGCGGCTATGACCTTGATGACAAGGAACTTGATGTCATCATCAGCCCGATCATTACCGCCGAGCTTGGACCGGCAGCCCAGAACCGCAACGTTCAATTTAAATATTTCGTCGCCCTGCGCGACCCGAACGGCACCTTCATTCAGAAGTCGGTGTTTGACGTTAATATGGCGTTTGCCGACAATCTGAACATGGCACGCATCCGGGACGAACAGGTGACCCTGTCGGTGCCGCTGGACGATGTCTGGACCGGTCCGGATTACGAAATCTATCTTGGTTTCCAGCTGAGCGCGGACCAACTTGAGTATAATCGCCGCTTCGGAACCGATTGATTTTATTCGGGTTTGGTCATCTGAGACGCGGCAGGCCGATCGTGCCCGAAAAATAGGGGCTGGTCGGTTTGCGCGGAAACCCGTATAACAGAAACATACCCAAATGATGCACGTGGGAGAGGCCGCAGTCCTTATCGGATGAGCGGACGCCGAAGGAGCAACCACCCCGGAAACTCTCAGGCAACAGGACCGCGTGGAGATGGGACTCTGGAAAGCAGGTGACCTGAATTTCTGATCAGGAACACCTCGCCGAAGATGTAAGCAGACCGGCTTCCTACCCCGGATGTGATTCTTTCAGGCTCCAAAGACAGAGGGGGAATGTGGTTGGCCACTGGTCGGCTATATTTCGCAACGATTGTCCTGGAGAACCTGATGGCGGATCAAGAATCCGAACTTCTAAAAACTGCCCTTTATGATTTGCATGTGGAACTCGGTGCCAAAATGGTGCCGTTCGCTGGCTATGCCATGCCTGTGCAATATCCGCTTGGTGTGAAGGGCGAACATCTTCATACCCGTGCGAAGGCAGGCCTGTTTGATGTGTCCCATATGGGGCAGGTGCGTTTGACCGGCGAGAACCGCGTGGCGGAGCTTGAAAAGCTTGTGCCCGGTGATATCGCCATCCTCAAACCCGGTCGCACCCGCTATTCCGCGTTTACCCAGGACGACGGCACGATCCTTGATGATCTGATGATTACCAATGCGGGTGACAGCCTGTTTCTGGTGATCAATGCGGCCTGCAAGGACGATGATATCGTTCACATGCGTGCCAACCTTGGCGATGGTGTATCGCTTGAAGAAATCGATGACCGCGCGCTTCTGGCGCTTCAGGGCCCGGACGCGGCCAAGGTTCTGGCACGCTTTGCACCATCGGTTGCCGATCTGAAATTCATGAGCTTTGCCGAAGTCGACATCGCTGGCAGTCCGTGCTTTGTCACCCGTTCGGGTTACACTGGCGAAGACGGCTTTGAGATATCTGTACCCAACGCCGATGCCGAGGCGCTTGCACGCAAGCTGTTGGCCGAGGAAGAGGTCGAGGCGATTGGCCTTGGTGCACGTGATTCACTGCGCCTCGAAGCAGGTCTTTGCCTGTATGGTAACGACATTGATACCACCACGACCCCGGTTGAAGGGGATCTGAACTGGATCATTAATAAACGTCGCCGGGCCGAGGGTGGTTTCAAGGGCGCGGATGTGATCCTTGATCAGCTTGAACACGGTGCGGATCGCAAACGTGTCGGCATCAAGCCCGAAGGCAAGGCACCTGCACGCGAACACACCCAGATTTTGAACGCGGATGGCGAAGAAATCGGCGAGATTACATCGGGCGGGTTTGGCCCGACCGTCGATGGCCCGATTGCCATGGGGTATGTCGCAATTGAATTTGCCGAACCGGGTACCAAGGTCGATCTTATGGTGCGTGGCAAGGCGCGCCCGGCCGAGGTGGTCGAACTTCCGTTCGCGCCGCATCGTTATTTCCGCGGTTGAGAACCAGAATTTATCATAGAGAGAGCGGCGCTACGCTGCATTGGCACTGAATTGATCAACAGGGACAATGGAAGATGACTAAGAAATTTTCGCAGGAACATGAATGGATCGAGCTTGAAGACGGTGTGGCAACCGTTGGCATTACCGATTACGCGCAGCAGTCGCTGGGCGATATCGTCTATGTCGAGCTGCCGGAAGTTGGCAAGAAACTGACCAAGGATGGCGACGCCGCAGTTGTTGAATCGGTCAAGGCCGCCAGCGACGTTTACGCCCCGCTCGATGGTGAAATTGTCGAGGTTAACGAAGAGCTCGATGACAATCCTGCACTGGTCAATGAAGCCCCGGAATCGGATGGCTGGTTCTTTAGAATGACACTGACCGATGAATCCCAGCTTGATGAGCTGATGGATGAAGCTGCCTACAAAGACTTCGTCGAAGGCCTTTAAAACATGCGTTATCTCCCACTGACACGCGCTGATCGTGCTGCGATGCTTGATACCATCGGGGCATCATCGGTTGATGAACTTTACTGTGATGTGCCGGACGGCGCGTTGCTTGATGCACCTGTTGATTTGCCATCCCACCTTGGCGAAATGCAGGTCGAACGCGATATGATGGCCTTGGCCGCCAAAAACATGGGCGCATCAAGCGTGCCCAGTTTCCTGGGTGCCGGTGCCTATCGCCACCATGTTCCGGCGACGGTTGATTACGTGATCCAGCGCGGTGAGTTTCTGACCGCCTATACCCCGTATCAGCCGGAAATCGCGCAAGGCACGTTGCAATACCTGTTTGAATTCCAGACCCAGGTTGCCTCGATCACCGGGATGGATGTTGCCAACGCGTCGATGTGGGATGGTGCGACATCCTGTGCCGAAGCGGTGCTGATGGCCTGCCGTGCGACCCGTCGCAAGAAGGCAGTTCTTTCGGGTGGTTTGCATCCGCATTACCGCGAAGTGACCGAAACCTATTGCCAGTATAGCGACACCGAAGTTGCCGGACGTGATGGGCATCCGGAACATCAGGCAACTGCCGAAGAACTCAACGATCTGATTGATGATCAGACGGCTTGCGTTGTGGTGCAGTACCCGGACGTCTTTGGCCGCATTCAGGATCACACCCAGTTGGCCGATCTTTGCCATGCCAAGGGTGCGCTTCTGGTGGTGGTCTTTACCGAGGCGGTGGTGTTTGGTGCAGTGAAATCACCGGGCAGCTTTGGCGCAGACATCGTTTGCGGCGAAGGCCAGTCGATCGGTAATGCGCTGAATTATGGTGGGCCGTATGTTGGCCTGTTTGCCACCACGCAAAAGCTCGTGCGTCAGATGCCGGGCCGCCTGTGTGGTGAAACGGTCGATCAGGACGGCAAACGTGGCTTTGTTCTGACGCTGTCGACCCGCGAACAGCATATCCGCCGTGAAAAGGCGACCTCGAACATCTGCACCAACTCGGGCCTGTGTTCGTTGGCCTTTACGGTGCATATGAGCCTGCTGGGTGAAGATGGTTATCGCCGTCTGGCGACTTTGAACCATGAAAATGCCTGCAAGGCAGCCGATGCGATTGACGCCGTTGAAGGCGCATCTGTGGTCAATGACAGCTTCTTTAACGAATTCACCGTGAAGCTTTCCAAGCCGGCCGCCGAAGTGGTTGAAGCACTGGTTGCCAAGGGCGTCCTTGCCGGTGTGCCGCTGTCGCGCCTGTATCCGAACCGTTCGGATCTGGATAACTACCTGTTGGTTGCGGTCACCGAAACCAACACGGACGAGGATATCGCGGCCCTTGCGTCCGCATTGAAGGAGGCGCTGGCATGACCTTTACAACCCATACCGGCAACCGTGGACTTGTTCTTGAAGAACAGCTGATTTTCGAGCAGGGCCAGCCCGGCCGAACCGGCGTTGATTTGCCGGAACCAAAGGGCACCAAATCGCGCCTTGGCGGTCTTGACCGTGATAGCGACGTTGGTCTTCCGGGGCTTTCGGAGCCGCAAGTCGTGCGTCACTTCACGCGCCTGTCGCAAAAGAACTACGGCATTGATGCCGGTTTCTTCCCGCTTGGTTCGTGTACGATGAAGCATAACCCGCGCCTGAACGAAAAAGTCGCCCGTCTGCCCGGTCTTGCCGATCTGCATCCGATGCAGCCCGAAAGCACCGTTCAGGGTGCGCTGGAACTGATTGATCAGTGTGCGCATTGGCTTCTAGTCCTGACCGGCATGCCGGCGGTTTCCATGTCCCCGGCAGCGGGTGCGCAGGGCGAGCTTTGCGGCATGATGGCCATTCGCGCGGCCCTTGATGCACGCGGTGAAAACCGTCGTCGTGTTCTGGTGCCGGAATCAGCCCACGGGACCAACCCGGCAACCGCAGCCGCCTGTGGCTTTACAGTTGATTCGATCCCGGCGACCGAAGATGGCCGGGTTGATCTGGCGGCGTTTGAAGCCAAGCTTGGCGACGATGTGGCTGGCATCATGCTGACCAACCCGAACACCTGCGGTCTGTTTGAACGCGATGTGCGCAAGATTGCCGATCTGGTGCATGAAGCGGGTGGTTACTTCTATTGTGATGGTGCGAACTTCAACGCCATTGTCGGTCGGGTGCGCCCGGCAGACCTTGGCATTGATGCCATGCATATCAACCTGCACAAGACGTTCTCGACCCCGCATGGCGGCGGTGGACCGGGTTCAGGACCCGTTGTCTTTTCCGAGGCACTGGCACCGTTTGCCCCGATCCCGTATGTCGTGAAAAAGGGTGAGGGTTTCCATCTGGTCGAAACCGCAGACGAAGAAGACGGCATGAAGCCGTTTGGCCGTCTGAAGGGCTTCCATGGTCAGATGGGGATGTTCATTCGTGCCCTGACCTATATGAAAAGCCATGGTGCAGATGGCCTGCGTCAGGCATCGGGTGATGCGGTTCTGAATGCCAACTATTTGCTGGCGCGTCTTAAGGACAAGCTCAGTGTGGCCTTCCCGGGCTATTGCATGCATGAAGCCCTGTTTGACGACGGCTTCCTGAAAGATACCGGTGTTTCGACGCTGGATCTGGCCAAGGCAATCATCGACGAAGGGTTCCACCCGATGACGATGTATTTCCCGCTGGTGGTTCATGGGGCGTTGCTGATCGAACCGACCGAGACCGAAACCAAGGAATCGATCGATCAGTTCTGTGATGCGATTCTGTCGCTTGTGGCCAAGGCCGAGTCGGGCGATGCAGAATTCTTCAAGAATGCACCGTACCTGACCCCGCGCAGACGCCTTGATGAAACGGCGGCTGCCCGTAAGCCGGTTTTGCGCTGGAAGCCTGAAACAGCTTGATAACCAACGCAACCTGACCTTTTGGAGCACCCCGGTCTTTTGGCCGGGGTGTTCTTTTTCAAAGACTTGGACTTGAAACCCATTGGACTTGTCGCAATCTGCACCCTTATACTTGCCGTAATAGTAATGAACGCCGTCAAAAAGGTGCGTTTGGGGATTTAGTGATCGGACGCATGTCCGTTCCGGAGGGTTAAAGTCAGTTATGTCTCGTCGCGTGCAAAAAGTATTCACTGCCGAACGTCGTCTTAAAGAACGCACCGGTGGTGTTGTTGAGGATTGGTCTGACTCCTTTTTTGACCCGACGCTGGAAAGCGGCATGGGGGCAGGGGAACCGATGCAGGCATCCTTGCCGGCAGCGACGAGTGCCCCGGAAACATCCGGTATTACCCAGGCTGTTCTTGATGAAATCAGAGCCCTGCGTGGTGAAGTTTCACAACTGCGTCAGGCGGTGGCAGCCGGTGGTGTTCCGGCCAGTGATGTCGCCGCCCCGTTTGCATCAAACGATGCGCCGATGGATGAATTGCCCGAACCGGTTTCAAGTAACCCAAGTCACTCCAATCGCCCGGGTGCGGCAGAGCCCGATCGTGACGATCTGGAACTGATCCGCACCCAGATCGCGGAAATGAACGAGCACATCCACCGTGCCAAGGTTCAGATTGCGTCGCTGCGCCATCCAAAGGCACAGGATGACCGATTGGTAAGTGCGACCTCGGAACTTGATGCCATCGTCAAAGATACCGAAATGGCGACCCACACCATTCTGGAATCCGCCGAGCAGATTGACGATCTGACGATGACGCTTAAAAACTCGGCGCCGAGCGATTTTGTCGCCGATCACGTCGAACAGATTGCCTTCATCGTGACCAAGATCTTTGAAGCCTGTAACTTCCAGGACATTACCGGCCAGCGCATCAACAAGGTGGTCAGCACGCTTGAGTTCGTTGAAGAGCGCGTCCACAACATGATCTCGATCTGGGGTGAAGATGCGTTTGCCGAACTGCCGGTTCCTGAGGTCGAGGAAGAATCACGGCCCGAGGATGCAGATCTTCTGAATGGTCCGCAGCTCGAAGGGGAAGGCATCAGTCAGGACGATATCGACAAGTTGTTCGAATAATTCGAAAAATGCTTGGTTTTGTGCTGTGATTTAAGGTAGTAGCGTGAGCTATATCTTCTTGGCAAAGAGCGCCTCGGGCGTTTTCGCCCAGTCTTTTGTCAATCAAAAGTTTACATATGTAAGGTAAGTTCTTACCTATAAGAATAAGAAGCTATGTTGGGATGCGTGTGACATACGGTTGCACGCGTTTTGGCGTGCTTGGAGGTTAATATGGGATTTTGGTCTCTCGGTGCTATTCGCCAGCCAAAGGCACAAGATATAAAATGGCGAAAAAGCCCACGTGGGGAGTACTACCGCCTGTTCATGATCGACGATATTTCAGAGCTTAGCCTGGATGGGGTCGGTGGCGTTTACTTGCTGTGGCATGGTGGCCTGAAGCCGTCTTGGCTGGTGGCTGGTGCAACAGAAGATCTTGGACACAGTTTTTCTGAACTGATGCGAGATCCGGATATTCGCGAATATGACACCCGTGGCGGGGTCTATATGAGCTGGTCACCGATCAAAGACAGTTTCCGGGAAGGTGTTGTGCATTTCATTGCCAAGCACACCAACCCGACCTTTGAATGCGATTATGACAGCAAGGAAGACCCGATACCGGTTCTGCTTCCGCGCTGATCAGGCAATAATATTCCCTACATTCAAAGCAAAAAGCTCCGCAAATGATTGCGGAGCTTTAAGCGCTTGTTCCGGGAAAGTTTCCGGTTTTAAAGCTTTTTCAGAACAGCTTCGGCACTTGAAACTTCAAACGCGCCCGGTTCTTCGATGGCAATGTCGGTGACTTTGCCGTCTTCGACAATCATGGCGAAACGGTTGGCACGCTTGCCAAGGCCGCGGCCGGTCAGATCAAGTCCAAGCCCGGTTGCGTCGACAAACGCCAGATCCCCGTCCGAAAGCATGGTGACGTCGTTGGCCTTTTCCGCATCGGCCCATGCCTGAAGGACAAAGGCATCGTTTGATGCAAGGCAGGCAATCTCATCGACACCTTTGGCTTTGATCTCATCGGATTTGGCAACAAAGCCCGGAAGGTGTTTGGCCGAGCAGGTCGGGGTAAAGGCGCCCGGTACGGCAAACAGGACAACTTTGCGACCTGCGAAGAATTCCTTGGAATTGACGGCTTCCGGACCGTCGCTGGTTGCGCGGAAAAGGGTAACTTCCGGGAGTTCGGAACCGACTGAAATGGTCATGGGTATCTCCGTTATTTGGCGCAATCCCGTTGACTGCGCGCTGGATCGCATGCCGGAATCAAACACCAAATCTGCTTGGCATTCAATGCTTTCACGCAGAGTTTTTAACAGGTTTCATCTGCCTGACTTCAATTGGCAGCAATTTTGGGCCTGTGTGTGCCTTAGCGCCTGCCTGCTGACCGGCGCCAAATCACTACGCGTTCTCAATCAGATGTGATCACTTTGCGGAACTGGCAAGGCTTGCCGAACCGTTTGCATCTTCAAGCGCACCAAGAACCTCGTCCACACCGAGCAATTCTGAAAGCAGGATGCCATCCGGTGCCCCCGGACCAAATACCGCATTGAACGGGATGCCAAACCGGCCATAAGAGGCAAGGTAGTCGGCAATCTTTTGATCCGGGCGGGTCCAGTCGGCCTGCATCAGAACCACATCATCCTGCATCAATGCATTTCGGACGTCGGGTTTTTCGAGAACCAGCTTTTTGTTGACCTGACAGGTCACACACCATTCGGCGGTAACATCGATCACGACCGTTTTTCCATCGGCAACCAAACCATCAATGGTTTCAGGTGCAAACGCCTGCCAGACAAGTGTGCCATTGTCCGATGATGCGCGCGGCGACGACGGCGGTTGTGAAAAGCCGGGCGCAAACAGTGCAACAAGGAAGCCCAACACGGCCAGTGACGTAAAGGCAAAGCGTGGACGCAGGTTTGATGTGCGTTTGCGGGCCCAGATAAAGACACCGCCCAAAATCAAACCAAGCCCGACAGCAATCGCACCACCCATGCCGATCTGGACCGACAGAATACCCAGAAGCCAGATCGCCGTGCCGATCAGGGCCAGACCCAGAACAACTTTGACACCATTCATCCAGCGTCCGGGTTTGGGCAGGATATGGGCGACACGCGGCTGGATGGCGATGGCAAAATACGGCAGGGCCAAGCCGATCCCCAGCAAGGTGAATATGCAGAAGATATCAAACACACTGCCCGCCAGTGCAAAACCAACCGCCGTGCCAAGGAACGGGGCAGAGCAGGGGGTTGCCAACAAGGTGGCAAACATACCGGTCAGGAAGTTGCTGCTGATATGGTGGCCGTGGCTTTCGCTGCGTGTGATGGCGTCATTTGCCGCGTTGCCAAGCTGATCCGGGCCGGAAATTTCAAACAGCCCCCACATATTCAGCGCAAACAGGGCGAGTATGATCGTCATAACCGTCAGGAACAGAGGTTGCTGGAACTGAATGCCCCAGCCAATGGTGCCCCCGGCCAGTTTGATGCCGACCAGAACAGCGGCAATCACCCAGAAGGATGTGATGATCCCGGCCGCACTGGCAAGGAAACCGATGCGCACCCGATTGATGTCCTGTTCGCGGGCTTTAAGGGCTGACATGACCTTGATCGACAGGACCGGCAACACACAGGGCATGACATTCAGGATCAGGCCGCCAAGCAGGGCAAACAATCCGATCATCGCGAAACTCATGCCCGCCGTTGCGCCCGCACTGGATGCTGTGCTTATGGCGGCTTTGCCATTACCGACAACAAGGTTTTGCTCAACAGAAAGCGGACCGGCGATGACGGTGACGGTGACCGGCTGATCTTTCAGTGTCTGGTCTTCGGCCAAGCCCATGACGGTCAGATCGAAATACTGAATATCCTCGTTGCTGCCCGTCGCGGTCGTTTGCGGTTCGGGCAGACCGAAACCCGCACGCAGGTCGCTTTCAATCAGGATGTCATCAATGTCGACCCCGGCATCATCAAGGCCGCGAACACCCAGACGCAGGCTGTGCGCATCGCCCTGACTGATGCTGGAAACGCTGGTGACTTCGATGGGAAGGCCGGTGCCACGCAGCGGCACCTTGGAAACAAATTTTTCGATCTGGTGGGCGTGATTGCTGGCGATCGAGGTGCCTGCACCTGCGGACGCGCCTGCCGGGACATCAAGATTAAAGCTGGCATTTGCCGGAATGCAGATGTCGCTGCACACCAGATAATCGACATCAAGGCGAATCGCGACCGGCTGGGCCGGATCGGGGATCGCAACATCAATCGGCAGAATGATGTGATCCTTGTAGCCGAATGTTTCGAGGCCAAAGATCGAAAAGCGGTAAGGGGCCGGCCAAAGGATGTTTGCGTCGCCGACATTTTCGGAACCGGTCCAGTCAAGTTGCGGCGGGAAACCGGCATCGCCTGCGCTGCGCCAATAAATCTTCCAGTCGGGTTGCAGTTCGTATTCAAGACCAAGACGGAGTGTCTGTTTGCCACCGGTTTCGGTTTGCGCACTGATCAGGCGGACTGATGTGAAGTCCTCATCGACCCAGTCGGTTGCCATATCCGATGCCGCCAGTGCAGCAGAACTTGCACCGATGGATGAAAGGCAGATGGCAATCAAAAGAGCCAAGCGGGTGATAAGGTGGCGGAGCACGTGTTGTTCCTTAAGCACGAAAAACCGATTTGCGCAGTGTTGGCCAAACTTGTGGCACAGAAGAGGCGTAATTCCAGTCCCCGTTCAAATCAAGCCACGACTGTGTGAACGCCCTATCACTAGCACATGCAGGCAGGGGCTTGTCCTGATCCAACGCAAAACGAGATGGATCCATTGCCATGGCAGTGCGTTCCTACCTACATGAGGTATATGGGAATCCGGAATGTCAAACGACAAAAAACACGGTTTTCCGGGTTCTTGATGGAAATGGGCAGGTATTCGCGCTAGGCTCTGTGAAACAGGATAAAGAGAGTTGCGACATGGCAGAAGGTATAGGCACGGGTGATTATCTCGGCGGCAAGCTGTTGGTAGCGATGCCGGGCATGCGTGATCCGCGCTTTTCGCAAAGTGTGGTCTATATCTGTGCGCATAACAAAGACGGTGCGATGGGGCTGGTGATCAACCGCCTGATCGACAGCATCACTTTCCCGGAATTGCTTGAACAGCTTGGCATTGCACGCCCGGCACCGACCATCGAAGACATTCAGGTCCATTTCGGTGGACCGGTTGAAAGCAGCCGTGGCTTTGTTCTGCACTCGACCGATTTCTCGAACGAGGCGACCCTTCATGTTGATCGTGGCGTGTCGGTGACAGCGACGGTTGATATTCTTGAACAGATTGCCGTCGGCGAAGGTCCGCAAAACCGCATCCTTGCCCTTGGTTATGCCGGCTGGCGCAGCGGTCAGCTTGAAAGTGAAATCCTTGCCAATGGCTGGCTTCATGTCGATGCCGATGCGGATCTGCTGTTTGATACCGATTGCGAAGACAAGTGGGAACAGGCGTTTTCACGGCTTGGCTTTGCGCCGGAACTGCTTTCGGGGGAAGCCGGACACGCTTAAGGCGTTCTGTGCTGAAACCCGAGGAACCCGCCATAAGAAAAGCCTGCCAGATTGGCAGGCTTTTGCATTTCGTAGCGTCGTGATCGATCAATCAAACAGGGCGTCGATTTCTTCCTGTGAGAAGATCTGGTCGACTTCATCCTGGGACACGCGATTGGCATTCTGCGGTGCCTTGGTGACGGTTTTGTCCAGGTTGTCGAGGCCTTTGGGATCTGGCGGCAGATCAAAGTCGCCAAAGTCATCCTCACCCCAGATTTCGATCACGCGGTTCACGCGTTCCTCGATATACTTCATGGTATTGACGACTTTGGTAATCCGCTGCCCGGTCAGATCCTGGAAGTTACAGGATTCAAAGACTTTCACCACCAGTTCGACAATGTCATCGGCCAGCCCTTGCGTGTAGTCATCCGGGGCGGCGGACCGAATATTGTGGGCAACCGCGTCAATCTTTTCGACGGTTTCAAGGATGTTGGCAGTCGCATCCTCGGTGGCGGCGACGACGGAATCAAGTTCACCCTTTACGATATTAAGACGCGTGCCGCTGTCATCTTCGGGCGCGGTATAAAGGGCCGCGATTTCGCGTTTTGTTTCCTGAATGGAATTGGCAAGGGCGCGAACTTCGTTTTTGACCAGACGCAGCTCATTGCGGGCGTCGGCCTGTTCGTCGTCTTCCGGGTCGATTGCCTTGTTCGCCTTTTTCTGCTCCTCGATCATCACGCGGATGTCGGTAAGCAGTTCAAGCTTGAGATCCTCAATCGCGGTATGCAGGCTCGAAATGTCGGCCCCGCCGACAGAGCCATTCGCATCAGTCGGCATGTCGGTCGGCAAGGCGACCATGTCGCTCATGGTTTCGAGTTTGTTGAGCAACCGCATTTCCGCGGTAAATAGTCTTTTACTTCCTGAGCGTGCCATAGACGAACCTCTGTCTTTGAACCGTCTGCATCGGGCAGCAACCTGGCTGGTTGCGGTGCACGGAACATCGGGAATGCATACGTTTTGGTAGAATAGTCCGCAAAGCTGATATATCCAACCGAATTTCTATCCGTGATATTGGGGAAAAGTCCGCTCAATTAAAGGGTTCGGACAGTATTTTTGCATTTGGCTTTTTACGGCTTGCGTCAAGCCCGTGTCCGAATCGTTGGCAAAATCGATCCTGGAGCGGTCTGTTGCGAAAAATCAGCCCGGATCAGGACGCTGTCAGGATGACGTAACGTCGTGTTGATCCGGTAATGTGCGGATCGCGTAGGATTTGAAAAGAAACGGCTTTAGCCATTGGTTGAAGTGATTCTAACGAGTTTTGCGCATATATTGCAAAGCAGCATTCGTTGGGAAGGTGAAAATCGGCCATGCGGAATGGCGGTTTTTCTATCCAAGGGTGGGTGTTTAGAACGATTTCAGCCAAAACCACTGCGCTAATTTGATGGATTATCAAATACATTTTTTGTGCAACGCAGCGAGGTTTTTTCTGGAACAGGTGTCGAAGATACGCTATTTGCCTGCGTTACCAATGTACTTTCATGTGCAGGCTATTTAAGAATAAGATATGTCAGAGGAAATGCTCCGGCCCGTTGATTTTTAATCTTTGGTTGAAGCGGTGAAATGTCCCCCGCAGGGCACATGACGCCGGGTCAACAAAAGCACACGGGGGTGGGGAAGAGTGAGGCATATCGCCTTGAGATGTAATGCGAGGGGGCAGATTCGCATGTCGATCAAGAAGCTATTTCCCATTCTGTTGTTGGGATTGGCGGTACTTACCGGGTTAGACAGTGCAGCGATTGCTGCCGTTGGTCAGCCCGAGCCGTGGCAGCTTGGGCTGCAGGACCCGGTTTCACCGGTGGCTGTTGAAGGCCAGAAATTCTTTAATCTACTGATCTGGTTGATGACGATCATTACCGTGATCGTTTTGTTTTTGCTGCTGTATGTGCTTTTCCGCTTCAGTGCGAAACGCAATCCTGTGCCGTCGAAAACGACCCACCATACCCTTCTTGAAGTGGTCTGGACGGTTGTTCCGGTACTGATCCTCCTTGTTATCGCGATCCCGTCTTTCCGCCTTCTGTATTTTGCAGACCGCGTTGAGGATGCCGATCTTACGCTCAAGATCATTGGCAAGCAGTGGTACTGGACCTACGAATATCCGGACAACGGAAACTTCACCTTTGATTCTTTGATGATCGATGAAGAAACCGCTGTTGCCGAGGGCATGAACCGCCTTCTGGATGTGGATAATCCGGTCGTCTTGCCGGTGGATCAGAATATCCGCCTGATCATGACTTCTGACGACGTGATCCATAACTGGGCCATGCCATCGCTGTTCATCAAGCTTGATGCCGTTCCTGGCCGACTGAACGAAACCTGGACCCGCATTCCAGGCGAGTATGCCGGTACGACATTCTATGGTCAGTGTTCCGAGCTTTGCGGCGTAAACCACGCCTATATGCCGATCGCTGTCAAAGCTGTTACGATGGAAGAATACGAGGCCTGGGTAGCCAAGGCCCAAGAACAGTTCGCATCTGCTGATTTGCCGTCTGCGGTATCAGTGGCATCGGCAGAGTGAGGGAGAGATTGATGGCTCACGCTGACACACATGATCACGATCATACCCCCGGCTTCTTTGCCCGTTGGTTCCTGTCGACCAACCACAAGGATATCGGGACGCTTTATCTTATCTTCTCTGTGATCGCCGGCTTGATCGGTGGCGCATTCTCGGTCTGGTTCCGTATGGAACTGGCTCAGCCGGGAACGCAGATCATTGAAGATCACCATTTCTTCAACGTGCTCGTGACCGCACACGGCATGATCATGGTGTTCTTTGTTGTCATGCCGGCCATGATTGGCGGTTTCGGCAACTGGTTCGTTCCGATCATGATTGGCGCGCCGGATATGGCGTTCCCGCGTTTGAACAACATTTCGTTCTGGCTGATTGTTCCGGCCTTTATCCTGCTGATGCTTTCAGCAGTGGTCGGCAGTGGTGCAGGCACCGGCTGGACGGTTTACCCGCCGCTTTCGGGCGTGCTGGGGCATCCGGATGCGTCGGTTGACCTTGCGATCTTTGCGCTGCACCTTGCCGGTGCCAGCTCGATCCTTGGTGCGGTGAACTTCATCACCACCATTTTCAACATGCGTGCGCCGGGCATGACCCTGCACAAGATGCCGCTGTTTGCATGGTCGATGCTGGTGACAGCCTTCCTGCTTCTGCTGGCGGTGCCGGTTCTTGGTGGCGCGATCACCATGCTTCTGACCGACCGTAACTTTGGCACGGACTTCTTCAATCCGGCCGGCGGTGGTGACCCGATCCTGTATCAGCACCTGTTCTGGTTCTTCGGTCACCCGGAAGTGTACATCATGATCCTGCCGGGCTTTGGCATCATCAGTCACATCATCTCGACCTTCTCGCGCAAGCCGGTCTTCGGTTATCTCGGGATGGCCTATGCGATGGTGGCGATCGGTGTTGTCGGCTTTATCGTGTGGGCGCACCACATGTACACGGTCGGCATGGATGTTGACACCCGTGCATACTTCACCGCGGCAACGATGGTGATTGCGGTGCCGACCGGGGTTAAGATCTTTTCGTGGATTGCGACCATGTGGGGCGGCTCGATCTCGCTTCGCGCTCCGATGCTTTGGGCGATCGGCTTCATCTTCCTGTTCACTGTGGGCGGTGTGACAGGTGTGATGCTGGCGAACTCGGGCATGGATCTGCCACTGCATGACACCTACTTTGTTGTGGCGCACTTCCACTACGTGCTGTCGCTTGGTGCGGTCTTCTCGATCTTTGCTGGCTTCTATTACTGGTTCAGCAAAATGTCGGGCTACGAGATTTCCGATCTCGGTGCGAAGATCCACTTCTGGCTGTTCTTCATCGGCGTTAACCTGACGTTCTTCCCGCAGCACTTCCTGGGTCTTGCTGGCATGCCCCGTCGCTATGCCGACTACCCGGATGCGTTTGCAGGCTGGAACATGGTTTCGTCTTATGGCGCTTACATCTCGTTTGCCGCGACCATCTTCTTCCTCGGTGTGGTGGCGCATGCCTTCATCCGTGGCAAGAAGGCCGAAGCAAATCCGTATGGTGAAGGTGCCGATACGCTGGAATGGACTGTGAGCTCTCCGCCGCCGTTCCATACCTTTGACGAACTGCCGCGTATCAAGTAAGTGATCCTGGTTTAAGTCCCCCGCAGACCCCGGTTTGCGGGGGACATCCTACCGCCCCGAAAGAGAAGACCAGAGTTCAAATGACCAAGCAGGCTGCCAACCAGACCATCGCACTCGAAAACGCAGTATCGCTGCCGGTTTCCGATGTGCGCGACTATATCGCATTGCTTAAGCCGGGCGTGATGACCCTTGTGGTTTTCACCGGTGCTGTTGGTCTGTTGATTGCCCCGGGCTCCATTCATCCGTTCCTTGGACTCGTCGCAATCGCCTGTATTGCCGTTGCCAGTGGTGCGGCTGCATCGATTAACATGTGGTATGATCGCGATATCGATATCCACATGAAACGCACTCAGAACCGACCGATCCCGGCAGGGCGGGTGCCCGCAGACGAGGCCTTGTCACTTGGCATTGCCCTGTCGATCGTTTCAGTAACCGTCATGGCGGTTGCCATCAATTTTGCAGCTGCGGCTTTGCTTGCGGTGTCGATTGCGTTTTACGTGTTCGTTTACACCATGTGGCTTAAGCGCAGCACACCACAGAATATCGTCATTGGCGGTGCCGCCGGGGCCTTTCCCCCGATGATCGGCTGGGCGTCGGTGACCGGCGGGATTGATATCAATTCAATCGCGCTATTCATGATTATCTTTATGTGGACACCGCCGCATTTCTGGGCGCTGGCACTGTTCCGTTGTGGCGATTACGCCAAGGTCGGCGTGCCGATGATGCCGGTGGTCGCTGGTGAAGCCGCGACCAAAAAGCAGATGCTGGTTTATACCATCCTGCTGTTGCCGGTGACGCTTGTGCCGGTCGCGACCGGGTTGCTTGGTGTCTTTTACGCGGTGACCGCGGGCCTGACCGGGCTTTGGTTCCTGCGTCATGCGGTTCGTGTTCTGCGCAATGCCGAGGAACGCGCCCCGCACAAGATGTTTGGCTATTCGATCCTGTATCTGTTTGTCCTGTTCGGGGCGATGGTTGCAGACGTCTGGCTTGGCGGGTTGATCGCATGAGTGAGGAACCCAAAATGAACAAGGCGGAACTCGACGCGTTCTATGCCAAGCGCAAAAAGAAGAACTGGGCCTTTCTGGTTATCCTGACCAGCCTGATCGTCCTGTTCTTTGCGATCACGATTTTGAAGATGAGCTAGGAAACCATGGCTGATCAGAAACACACAGATAGTATCAAGGCACGCAACAAGCGCGTTTTGCTGAGCTGTGTTGTCGTCGTTGGCGGCATGATCGGTCTGTCCTATGCATCCGTACCGCTTTATGAACTGTTCTGTCAGGTCACCGGCTTTGGCGGGACGCCGCAGGTGGGCAAAGACACCGGCGTTGAAGTCTCGGAAAAGACCATCAAGGTCCGGTTCAATGCCGATGTGAATTCCGGCCTGCCGTGGCAGTTCAAACCCGAACAGCGTGAAATCACGGTGCGTCTTGGCGAAGATAATCTGGCCCATTACGTGGCCGAAAACATGTCGGTCAAGCCGATCACCGGTCAGGCTGTCTATAATGTGACGCCGCTCAAAGCCGGGCAGTATTTCAGCAAGATCGCATGTTTCTGTTTTGACGAGCAAACCCTTCAACCGGGCGAGCGCGTTGACATGCCGGTCAGTTTCTATGTCGATCCGGCGATTGCCGACGACATCAATACCCAGGACGTGAAGACGATTACCCTGTCATACACTTTCTTCAAATCCGAGGCATCGGTGGAAGCAAATGACGGGAACGAAGATCAGGGAGGCTGACAGAACACGGTTTCGTGAACTGGACGGTCTTTGGTTAACAAAGCGAACTTAGAGTTTCTTTTGTAAGGATTGAGGGGGGCAAGGAATGAGTGATCATGCACAAAAGCATCCGTTCCACCTGGTAGACCCGAGCCCGTGGCCACTGGTGGCTGCGGCGTCAGCCGGTCTTTTCACCGGTGGTATGGTCATGTTCATGCATTCGGACCGTGCGCCGGCTGACTTCTGGCTGGCGGCGATCGGCATTGCAGGCATTCTGTTTGTGATGTTCCGTTGGTGGAGCAACGTGATCAGCGAATCACACATCTATCATAACAAGGTCGTTCAGATCGGCCTGCGTTACGGGATGTCGCTGTTCATCGCATCCGAGGTGATGTTTTTTGTCGCCTTCTTCTGGGCATTCTTCCACAACGCGTTTGTGATTTTCAGCCCCGGTGTTACCGAATGGCCGCCCGCAGGCGTTGAAGTGCTTGATCCGTGGGATCTGCCGTTCCTGAACACCCTGATCCTGCTGCTGTCGGGTTGCACCCTGACCTGGGCGCATCATGGCATCCTTGAAGGCAAGAAAAAGGACCTTGTTCAGGGTCTGGCACTGACCGTTGGTCTTGGCGTCATCTTCCTGTTCCTGCAGGCATATGAATACAGCCACGCGGCATTTGGCTTCTCTGACAACATCTATTCCTCGACCTTCTACATGGCGACCGGTTTCCATGGTTTCCACGTGTTTGTCGGAACGGTGTTCCTGGCGGTCTGCCTTGTGCGCGCAATGAAAGATGGCTTCAAACAGGATCATCATTTCGGCCTTGAGGCAGCAGCCTGGTATTGGCACTTCGTTGACGTTGTCTGGCTGTTCCTGTTCTTTGCCGTTTACATCTGGGGTGGCGAATAAGCCGTCGTCAGGTGACATAAAAGATCATGGATGATTATTATCCAAACCTTTCCCCCATTCGTACCGGGTTGGTATGCAAATGCCCCCGCTGCGGTGGGGGAAAGTTGTTTTCGGGCTATTTGACAGTGCGTGAAACCTGCGAGGTTTGCGGACTGGATTTGCGTGGCCATGATTCCGGTGATGGTCCGGCTGTTTTCATCATCTTTATTCTCGGATTTCTGGTGGTGCCGATGGCGCTATGGGTCGAAATGACCTATATGCCTCCACTCTGGCTGCACGCGGTTGTGTGGGGACCGGTGATCATTGGTTTGACGCTGGTCTTGCTAAGGCCGCTTAAAGGCATCATGGTGGCGCTGCAATACCGCCACCGATCGACATCCGAACAGGACTGACCCTTCATGCCACTTCTTAAAACGCGTCCGAGTCTGGCGATGAAAATTTCCGCCGGACTGTCTCTGATCATTCTTTTGGGGCTTGGTTCCTGGCAGGTTGACAGACTGTTCTGGAAAAAAGACCTGATCGAAATGCGCCAGGCGCAGGCACAAATGCCACCAATTGCCGTGCCGACCGATACCATCCTTGATCCTGATATGGCATTTCGCGCAGCCTACGCCGAAGGTCGTTACCTGAACGATCAGGAAAAATACCTGATGGCGCGCACCCGGCGTGGCAATGTCGGTTTTCAGTTGATCACCCCGCTTGAACAGGAAGATGGCCGCATCATTCTGGTCAATCGTGGCTGGGTGCCCCAGGATTACCGCGAACCTGAAACCCGCCCCGACAGCCTGATCGAGGGCCCGGTGCGGGTATCAGGTGTTTTGCGCCTGCCAAGCGAAAAGCATTGGGCGCAGCCGGAAAATGACGCGATCCGCAATCAATGGTTCTATGTCGATGTCAATCACATGGCCGAAGATACCGGTGCCGACCTTGCAAGCCCGTATTATCTCGAACTCGACGATACGCCGATCCCCGGCGGATTGCCGATTGGCGGGCAGGCCAAGGTTGAGTTGCCCAACAACCATCTGGAATATGCCATCACCTGGTATAGCCTGGCACTTACCCTGATCGTGATGTTTGTCCTTTATCACCGTCGCCCAAGCAGCGATGACGAAAAAGACGCGTAAGCCTGATCTTGTCGCCACCAGTTGACTGATATTTTGCGGACAGCAGCCAGACTGCCCGCGCAGGAGTTCCCATGACCGAAGCGTATAAAAAGCTCGAAGCCCGTTTTCACCGCATGAGTGTCCTGTCCGGTATTGGCGGGATGTTGCACTGGGATATGGCTGTGATCATGCCGGATGGCGGTGCAGATGCCCGTTCCGAACAGCTTGCAACATTGAGTGTTCTGGAAAACGAGCTGATCAATGCACCGGATCTGGGCGATTTGATCAGCAGTGCGGAAAGTGAGCGCCTTGACGATTGGCAGCAGGCCAATCTGGCGGAGATGAAGCGCGCATGGGTTCATGGAACGGCGGTGCCAGTCGATCTGGTTGAGAAAATGTCACGGGCGGAAACACGCTGTGAAGTGGCATGGCGCAAGGCGCGCGCCGACAACGATTTCAAGGGGCTTCTGCCGCACTTGCAGGAAGTGCTTGATCTGTCGATCGAGGCGGGCAAAGCCAAGGCAGAGGCATTGGGTACCTCGGTATATGATGCGCTGTTGGATCAGTATGATCCGATGATGCGTTCTGATCGGATTGATAGCCTGTTTGCCGAGCTGGAAAGCTTCCTGCCCGATTTTACCGCCGATGTGATCGAACGCCAGAAATCCGAAGACAAGCCGCTTAAACCAACCGGTCCGTTCGCGGTTGCAACCCAAAACCGGATTGGCCTTGATCTGATGAAGGCGGTTGGTTTCGATTTTGACCACGGACGGTTGGACATTTCCCATCATCCGTTCTGTGGCGGTATTCCGGAAGATGTGCGTTTGACCACGCGCTATGACGAGAACGATTTTACCTCGGCCATCATGGGGGTTCTGCACGAAACCGGCCATGCGATGTATGAACGCGGATTGCCCGCCGATTGGCAGAACCAGCCGGTGGGCAAGGCGCGTGGCATGACCATGCATGAAAGCCAGTCGCTTCTGGTGGAAATGCAGGCCTGCCGGTCGGAAGAATTCCTGACCTATGCCGGCCCCGTATTCAAGGAAGCCTTTGGCGGTGACAATGCCGCGTGGGGGGCCGCAAACCTGCATCGCCTTTATACCCGCGTTGAGCCGGGCCTGATCCGTGTTGATGCCGACGAGGTGACCTACCCGGCGCATGTGATCTTGCGCTATCGGTTGGAGCGTGCGCTGATCGAAGGCGATATGAAGCTTGCCGATCTGCCGGGCGCCTGGAACGAGTTGATGCAAAAACTTCTGGGCATTGTCCCCGAAGATGACCGTAATGGCTGCATGCAGGATATCCACTGGCCATCGGGCGCGTGGGGATACTTCCCGACCTATACGTTAGGGGCGATGGCCGCAGCGCAAATCTTTGCCGCAGCCAAGGAATCCAACCCTGAAATACCCAACGCGTTGTCGCGTGGTGATTTCGCCCCGTTGATGGGCTGGCTTCGCACAAACATTCACAGTCAGGCTTCAAGAAAATCCACCGATGCAATCCTTGAGGCCGCGACCGGAAAGCCCCTTGGCGTGGATGCCTTCAGGACCCATCTTGAGAATAGGTACGGCCAGTAAATTCAATTGAATGGGCCCGGCAATCTGCTAGCATTGATTTATTGATCGGTGATACACGCTGCCATCGATCCGCGGGACAAGAAGTTCCCAAACCTTTCATGGGCTCTGCAAACACATGGGCATAACCGACGGCAACAAAAAGGTGATGGACCGACAGGTCTTTGCCATCGATCAGGTTATTTTCCGCGAAGGAAAGCCTGGAAACGCTGCCTATGTGGTGCAGGAAGGCCAAGTCGAAATCTTCAAGACGCTGGGCGAAGGCAAAGAGGTTATTCTCGGCTCGATCGAGGCCGGTGGTCTTTTTGGTGAACTTGCACTTGTCGATAATCAGCCGCGAATGGCCTCTGCCCGGGCCAAAGAACGTACCGTTTTGATCGCGATCAGCCGCCAGACGTTTGAAAAGAAAATGTCGGGGTCGGACCGGTTTATCAAAGCCGTGTTGCGAATCCTTTTGGGCAACTACCGCACGGTTGTGCGCCGGGCGGCATTGGCTGAGTCGAAGCTCAAGGAACATGGCATTCCGCTTGACGGTTAGGGTGGGCTGAATGCGGGGTGGGGCCGTGGCTTGCGCGATAATGCGTAAAGCACGGCAGGCTTGCTGGATTGTCCCTTGACTATATCTGCTCAAACCCTCACTAAATCAGGCTTTGGCGTGTTGTTTGGGGGCGATTTGCGCCCAAATGCACGCAACCGATATTCGCCTTATGCAGGAGCAGGTCTAGTGCGCTATGTCAGCACGCGGGGAAGCGCCCCCGTTTTGCAGTTCGATGAAGTTCTTCTTGCCGGTCTGGCCCGTGACGGGGGGCTTTATGTTCCCGAAACCTGGCCGACCTTTTCCAAGGATGACATTCGTGCGCTGCGAACTCTGACTTATGCCGAAGTGGCCTTTAAAGTCATCCAGCCGTTTGTTGCCGGCACTGTTGATGACGACGCCCTTAAGACCATTCTCGAAGATACCTATCGCGGCTTTAATCACGAAGCGGTCGCTCCGCTTAAACAGCTTGGCCCGAATGACTGGGTGATGGAGCTGTTCCATGGTCCGACGCTGGCGTTTAAGGATTACGCGCTTCAGGTGGTTGGCCGTCTGTTTGATCATGTTCTGGCCAAACGTGGCGAGCGTATCACGATTGTGGGGGCGACGTCGGGTGATACCGGGTCGGCAGCGATCGAGGCCTGCCGGGATCGAGAAAATATCGACATCTTCATTCTGCATCCCAAAGGCCGCGTTTCTGAAGTTCAGCGTCGTCAGATGACGACAGTCCTTTCGGACAATGTGCACAACGTTGCCGTCGAAGGATCGTTTGATGATTGCCAGGATCTGGTCAAGGCGCTGTTTAACGACCATGGCTTCCGCGATGAGGTTGGTCTGTCGGCGGTGAATTCGATCAACTGGGCGCGCATCATGTGCCAGATCGCCTATTACTTCTGGGCGGGTGTGCAGCTTGGCTCGCCGGAACGCGAAATTTCGTTCTCGGTGCCGTCGGGCAACTTTGGCAACGTTTATGCCGGTTATGCCGCCATGCAGATGGGCCTTCCGATCAAGCAGTTCGTGGTCGGTGCCAACCGCAATGACATCCTTGCCCGTTTCTTTGAGACCGGGACCATGAAGATGGAAGGCGTTGAGCCGTCGCTCAGCCCGTCGATGGATATTCAGGTCAGTTCGAATTTTGAACGTCTGATGTTTGATCTTTATGATCGTGATGGGCTTGCGATTGCCGAGATGCTGACCAAGTTCCGTGAAACCGGTGTTATGGAAATGTCGCAGGGCCAGTTTGGCCGCGCGCGTGAACATTTCGATGGCTATCGACTGGATGACGAAGAAACGAAAGCCGCGATCAAGGATGTGTTGGCAACCAGCGGCGAACTGGTGGATCCGCATTCGGTGATCGGTATCGTGTCAGGCCGTCACTGCAATCGCGACAAATCGGTACCGATGGTGGCACTGGCAACCGCACATCCGGCGAAATTCCCGGATGCGGTCAAGCAGGCGTCGGGTATCTACCCGGACTTGCCGCCGCGTCTTTCTGATCTATATGACCGACCTGAAAAGGTCGAACCAATGTCCAACGATGTGGCGGCCTTGATGGCGCATGTCCGCAAGAACCGGCGTGCAGCCTGAAGACCAGCCGTGGTTGGGAAAAGAATGCGAAACAGGAGTAATGCTATATGACAGTCGAGCTCACCCAGCTTGACAATGGAATGATTGTCGCGACTGACCGCCTTGATCATGTGCAGTCGGTTGCCTTGGGCACGTGGGTTGATGTCGGGGCGCGCAATGAGACGCCCGACATTAACGGCATTTCCCATATGCTTGAACATATGGCGTTCAAGGGCACGCGTCGTCGTTCCGCGCTTCAGATTTCCGAAGAAATCGAAGCAGTTGGCGGGCAGATGAATGCCTACACGTCGCGTGAAAACACGGCCTATTATTGCAAGGTCCTGCACGAAGATCAGGAACTGGCAATTGATGTGATTGCCGACATTCTTCAGCATTCCACACTGGATGCGAAGGAACTTGAACGCGAACGCCAGGTGATCCTGCAGGAAATCGGTCAGGCCAATGACACGCCTGACGACATCATTTTCGATTATTTCCAGGAAACCGCCCTGCCCAATCAGGCACTGGGGCGCTCAATCCTGGGCAGTCCGGAAAATGTATCGTCGCTTAGCCGTGATCATCTGTTTGATTTCATGTCGCGCCGCTACAGCCCGAAACGCATGGTGTTTTCGGCATCGGGCAAGGTTGAACATGATCGCGTTGTCGATATGGTCGCCAAGAAATTCGACAGTCTTCCGGCCCATGAAGATCACGAGATGGAGCCGCTTAAATACGAAGGCGGCAGCCGGATTGAAAACCGCAAGCTTGAACAGGTGCATGTGATCTTTGGTCTGCCGACCGTGTCCTACACCGATGACAGTTTCTATGACCTGCAGGTGTTCAACACCCTGCTGGGCGGTGGCATGTCATCGCGCCTGTTCCAGGAAATCCGCGAAAAGCGCGGGCTGGTTTATTCGGTCTATAGCTTCTCGTCGCACTATGTTGATGGTGGCTTGTTCTCGATCTATGCCGGGACCGGTGCCAATGACGTTGGCGAATTGATGCCCGTCATGTGTGATGAACTGGTCCGCGCGACCGAGGATCTGACCGAAGAAGAAGTCGCACGTGCACGTGCGCAGCTCAAGGCATCTGTGGTCATGGCGATGGAAAGCAATTCCGGCCGCTGTGAAACACTTGCCCGTCAGATCCAGATTTTCGGCCGCCCGCAAAGCATGGAAGAAATCGTTGAAAAGATCGACGGTGTTGACCTTGAAAGCGTGCGACGTTCGGGTAAGGCATTGCTGGATGGCACGCCGACCGTGACGGCCCTCGGCCCTGTCGATCAGATGCCGTCCTACGACGATCTGGCGGCACGCCTGCGTAGCTAGGATGCGGCGGGCTTTGAACGCATTAACGGCACCTGCCTGACCCGGCTGGTGCCGTTTCTTTTTGCGGCGGTGCTTCGGCTGGTGTATCCCGATAGCAGGACAGTTCGTGGAAAGTGCAGCATGCAATATGCCTTTGACATAGGGGGCTCGAATATCGAGTTCGGTGTTTTTGATGCGGGTGGGGCGATGGTGCTTCATCGCAAGGCATCAACACCGCTTGGTGACCGAGATGCCTTTGTCAAAATCCTGGCGGGCTTTGTGCACGAGGCCGATGAGCAATATGGCAGATGCGATGTTGGCATCAGTCTTGCCGGCGGGATGGATCCGCAAAGCGGGGCGGTCATTTCTGCCAATATTCCGGCCATCAAGGATTGGCCGCTGTCGGCCGAGCTTTCAGCCATTCTGGACCGTCCTGTTCTGGTCGAAAATGACGCCGATTGTTTTGCCTTGGCCGAGGCAACAACAGGTGCCGCCCAAAACGCACGCACCGTCTTTGCCATAATCCTTGGCACCGGGGTTGGTGGCGGCATTGTGTTCGATGGTCAGTTCGTTGGCGGCAACAGCGGTATTCGCGGCGAATGGGGGCATGGCAATGATGTTACCGGTAGCCTCATCAAACATGGCCTGTCGGCGGTTGCCTGCGGCTGCGGGCGCACAGGGTGCCTTGATAGCTGGGGCGGGGCGCGCGGGCTTGAACGGATTTACGCGCAACTCCATGATCAGGCACCTGCAAGCCACGACATCACAACTGCATGGATGGCCGGGGATGACAAGGCAGCGCGGGTTATCGACATCTATTGTGATCTGGTTGCCCGTGAATTGGCATTGATGATCAATGTTCTCGATCCGGACTGTGTCCCGGTGGGCGGCGGATTGGCATCCGAGACCGCCTTGATCGCAGAGATTGACACCCGGGTGCGTAAGCATGCCCTGGGGCGATATGACGGGCCGCTGGTGGTGCCCGGCGCCTATGCCAGGGATGGCGGTTTGCGGGGGGCGGCCCTGTTGCACCAGATGACAGCCCGGCCGAAATTCGCATAACCGATCCGGTCATATCAGAAAAATATTATCCAATCAGAAGAATGGCCTATGCCTTGGTATGCTTACGGTTTAGAATTTGCCGCATGCGATTATCGGACTTAATTGTCGCACTATAACAAGGCTTTATGACTGGCGTTTTTGCGCAAAGCCGTGCCAGTCAAAAAATGGGAAATCACATGACCACCGAGTTTGAGACCGATCATCAAGGCGAAATGGCCAAAATGTTCGAACAGCGTGTTGAGGGGATCCTGAAGCTCGGTATTGAGCAGTTCGGTCTGCCAGTCGGCATCTTTAGTGCGATTGGCGAACAGACCTATGAAATTCGACAGGTGTTTCATCCGGAAAATGTCCTGACCCCGGGCATGGAATTCGATCTTGATGAGACATTCTGCAGTCAGGTTATTTCGGCCAGTAAAGTCTTTGCCTTTCATGATGTCAGTGAAAGCGAACTGGGGTCGCATCCGGCGGGCGAGAAATTCGGGTTTGCCGCCTATCTTGGCGCACCGATTGTTGTCGAAGGTGAATGCATCGGGACCCTTGCATTTGGCAGCCCGGTACCGGTGAAGGCGTTTGCCAAGCATGATATCGATCTGGTGCAGCTTTTTGCAGACTCAATCGGGCAGGCGGTTGCCCATATCCATGATCGCAAGGCACTTGATCAGGCGCGCAAGGATATCGAGCTTTCGACCAATACCGATCCGCTGACGGGGCTTTACAATCGCCATTACATGGAAGGTATCTTGCGCACCGAGCTTGAACGTTCAAACCGTTATGGCAATGCGGTTGTGATCGGGATGGTCTATTTCGACAATCTCAAGAACCTGAATGAGAACTTTGGCTATGATGCCGGTGATGCGGCGTTGAAACTGTTTGCCAAGGTGGCATCGGGCATGAAGCGCGAAACCGATGTCATCGCGCGCTGGAGCGACAAGGAATTCATTATCCTGATGCCTGAAACCGGGGCCGCAGGTGCGCTTAACTACCTACAGCGCCTGACCGAGCGCGTTGGTGCCGAGGATTTCGAGGCCGGAAGCGCACACCCGAAGCTTACACTCAGCATCGGCCTTGGCATCGCCGAGGCGGGCGATACGCTTGATAAACTGGTGTCGCGCGCCAGCATAGCCATGCACCAGTCAAAGCAGTCTTGAACGGATAATGTGTGGTCGCACCTTCGTGTGCGGCCATGTTGCATCAAGCGGGCAAAAGAAAACCGCTTTGAGGAAAACCTCAAAGCGGTTTGTCTTGGCTGGGGCGGTAGGATTCGAACCTACGGTACACGATACCAAAAACCGATGCCTTACCACTTGGCCACGCCCCATCAGCGTGCGTGGCGCGGAAAATAGCGCCCTCATGACAAGAGTGCAACCCTCTATTTGAAGG
The DNA here is from genome assembly GCF_015871485.1 of Thalassospira sp. A40-3. Taxonomy (NCBI): domain Bacteria; kingdom Pseudomonadati; phylum Pseudomonadota; class Alphaproteobacteria; order Rhodospirillales; family Thalassospiraceae; genus Thalassospira; species Thalassospira sp. A40-3. The sequence goes on along the minus strand of NZ_CP065428.1, from coordinate 3,580,707 downwards.
TTTTTTTATCTCGCGCTCAGTCGGGGAAGGCAGCCCCCATATCTGCCTGCTCGCGGCTCTTTTCCGTCAGGATATGGGTGGGCGAAATCCACCAGTCCGGGTTCTGTGCCGCAATGGCATTTGCCGCACGTTCGGCCTGATCGTTTGTGTCGTAAATTCCAAAACACGTCGCCCCGCTGCCTGACATTCTGGCCAGCAAGCATCCCTCTTCGCGGGCAAGCGCATTTAGCACATCACAAATTTCCGGAAGGATACCTGTGGCCGGCAGGGTCAGGTCATTGCCGCATTCCGACAATGCATCGGCAAGGGCCGCACCACTTTGAAAGGTCTGCTGGGTATCCCATGCGCCGGTCGGACTAAACTCCTCGTCCGCCCGGGCCTTGAAGATTTCGGGTGTTGAAACCGCCTTGCCGGGATTGATCAGGACCATCGGGACGGACGGCAGGTCGGGCAGTGCGGTGATTTCCTCGCCAATGCCCGACATCAGACAGGTTCTACCATGCAGGCAAACCGGAACATCTGCCCCGAGTGACAGGGCAATACGTGAAAGGGTGTCTGCGTCGAGATCAAGTTTCCACATTTCGCACAGCAACCGGATCGTCGCCGCCGCATCAGCCGACCCACCACCGATGCCCGATGCAATCGGCAATCGCTTATCAAGGATCAGGTCGGCCCCCTGTGTCGTGCCACTTTCGGCCTGGAGCATCCGGGCGGCACGCATCACAAGATTGTCGCTGGTGTCTTCAAGGGCGAGGTTGGCGGCCATGGGGCCTGTGATCGAAAGGGTGATGTTGCCATCGTCGCGCACCTCACCACTTACCACGTCGCCGGATGCGGTAAAGCAGACGAGGCTTTCAAGCAGGTGATAGCCGTCATCGCGTTTGCCGGTGACGTGCAAAAACAGGTTAACCTTGGCAGGTGCCTGCTGGCGATAGGTCGCAGACATGAACGTTTCTTCCCAAATGCGTCAGTTTACGACGGTCGGGGCCACGCTTGGTACATGACCATTGATCTTGGCTTCGACGGTACTGCGCAGTTCTTCGGTCGGATTGAAGGACAGGGCACGGTGCCACTGGAAGCGGGCCTCGTGATAGCGCCCGATCTGCCAATAGGCATCCCCCAGATGATCATTGATGGTCGGATCGTCGGGTTTCAGTTCGACCGCCTTTTCAAGCTGTTCGACCGCATCTTCGAACCGGCCAAGCTTGTAGTAAACCCACCCCAGACTGTCGACGATATAGCCATCATCAGGCTGCAATTCGACAGCGCGTTTAAGCATGTCTTCGGCCTGTTCGAAATTCATGCCCATATCAACCCAGCTATAACCAAGATAGTTGAGCACATAGGGCTGTTCCGGTTCGACTTCGAGGGCCTGAAGGAAATCTGCCTCGGCCTTGGCCCAGTCCCCGGCACGTTCATGGGCAATGCCGCGACGATACAGCAAACGCCAGCCAACCTGTGTCTGGCCACCAAGCCGTTCAATCGCCTTGTCATAGGCGTCTGCGGCCGGGCCATATTGTTGCTGAATGCGGAGGATATCGCCAAGCTGGATCAGCGCATCCGGGCGATCTCGGCGTTCGCTGACCATGTCTTTGAGGATATCAATCGCTTCATTCGCGCGGCCGATCTGCTCAAGGCTTGAGGCGGTACGAAGGCGTGCGTTCCAGCTGTGCGGGGATGAGCGCGGGATCCCTTTGTAAACCTCAATTGCCGTTTCAAAGCGGTTCTGAATTTCCATCACTTCACCCACCAGAAGGCGGGTAATGTCATCATCGGGACGCAGCGACAGCGAATAGCGCGCCATCAGCAAGGATGGATCAACCGCGTTTTCCTGACTAAGCAGGGTGGCGATATCGAGATAGGCCTCTGCCAGACCCTCTGCCGGGGTCAGCATGGTGGCGATCGGTGGTTCTTTGCGATCAAGCCGTGCGAGATGGAACGGCATGGCAAGCGATTGCGGATGCCGATCCATATAGCTTTCATACAGAAGCGACGCCTTTTGCACTTGGCCTTTACGCTCGTAAACAGCGCCAAGGGCCTCGGCGGCGCGAAGCGGCGCGTCGGCCGGATCGCCATAGGCACTGGCAAGGGCGCGTTCGGCGGCATCAAAATCACCAAAATGCGCCAGGATCAGACCGCGATGGTATTCAGAAAGCGGGTTAAGCGCGCCATTGCCCTGCATGCCATCAAGGGCGGTCATTGCCGCGTCTTTTTGATCAAGGCCGGTGTAAAGCCAGGCCTTTGCCAGCGGAGCAATCAGGGCATTGATGCCGCGTTCTGGCAGGCTTGAGACAATATCAAGCGCATCCTGATAACGATCTTCACGAATGGCAGCATCCATCACCGTCAGGGCCGCAAACAGGTCCTGATCGTTTTCGGATTGCAAGCTGGTGGCAATGTCGACGGCATCGCTGATGCGCCCGTCGCTGATCAATGCCAGGAAGGCACGGCGGCGCAATTCGGCGTTATCGGGGTCGAGTTGATGGGCGCGCAATAGATATTGCGCTGCGTAGTCCGACCGGCTTTCCATCTGGGCGGCCTTGCCAGCCAGGAAGTTGCCCGAAAACCCGTTGGATTGCGGATACTCGAAAACGGCATCGCCGCTGTTCTGTGGCATGGTGCCACAGGCCGAAAGCGCAATAGCCGTCATCGGGATGAGGAGATGTAACAATTTACGTTTCAAAGGCTTTTCCTGCGTCCGCAATTCGGGTTCGGCGATGCCAGATCTGGCGCATCGCCATAGTGAATTTCGGGATTAGCCTACTCAGTCGGCAATTATAAGGCAAAGCATTTGCAACAACGACAAACCGCTATCTTTGAATGGGATCACTGACACGGGAATACGCAGCACAGGATAATATGTCTTCAGTCCCGCGACAGGGCTTCTTTGACCAGCGCAATCCAATAGCTGACACCATGCGTGATTGCGTCATCGTTGAAGTCATATGCGGCGTTATGAAGCAACCGGTCGCCATCCGTCGGGCCATTGCCGAGCCAGATATAGCAACCCGGTTTGACATTCAGCATGAAGGCGAAATCTTCGCTGGCCATGGACGGTTCCGGATTGGTGTCCACCTGATCTGCGCCGACAATCTTCGATGCCACCGAAAGGGCAATTTCGGATTCTGCCGGGCTGTTGATTGTTGCCGGATAGCGGCGTTGATAATTCACGCGGGCATCGCAGCCCAGGGCCTGTGCCGTGTGTTTGGCTGTGTCGACCAGACGCGCTTCGATAACATCCTGAATATCAGGATCAAACGTGCGCACAGTGCCGCGAATGGTTGCGGTATTGGGGATTACGTTCCATGTGTCACCGCCGAAAATCTGCGTGGGCGAAATGACAGCGCTTTTCAAAGGATTGATTTCGCGTGCGACAATGGTTTGCAGTGCCAGCAGAACCTGACCTGCTGTCGTAATCGGATCATGTCCGAGATGGGGCATGGCCGCGTGGCACCCTTTGCCCTCAATCACGATTTCAAACACGTCATAGCTTGCCATCATCGGGCCAGCCTTGACGGCCATGGTGCCGATATCGCGGCCCGGCCAGTTATGCATGCCATAAACCGTATCGACCGGATGGCTGTCAAACAGGCCCTCTTTGACCATCTCGCGCCCGCCGCCTTCGTTTTCTTCGGCAGGCTGGAAAATAAAATCGACGGTTCCGGCAAAATCCGGGTTTTCAGCAAGGATTTTGGCTGCACCAAGCAGCATGGTCATGTGCCCATCGTGGCCACAGGCATGCATTTTACCCGGATGCTTTGACGCATAAGGCAGATTGGTTGTTTCATGGATATCAAGTGCATCCATGTCGGCGCGAAGCCCGATCCGCTTTCCTGCCCCTTTGTTGCCATGCAGGGTTGCGACAACGCCTGTCTTGGCGATGCCGGTTTTGACTTCCAAGCCAAAGGATTTCAGCTTTTCTGCGACAAAGGCACTGGTCAGGTTTTCTTCAAATGCGGTTTCAGGGTGAGCATGCAGATGGTGACGCCAGCTGATGAATTCATCGACAAGTTCGGTGGTGCGAGGATGAAGGGAGCAAGAAGGGACAGTCATCTGCATACTCGATTTTGGATGATATGTGCGGGCGTAAACCCGGTAACTTAGCACCGGGACCACCATATTTCAGATGGTCCCGGTTACAGGATGTTATCAGATACCCTGAAGTTTCAGGATCGCTTCGGCAACAAGAACCGAACCGGCATAGGTGCCAAGGAAGACAAGGCAGGCAACCAGTGCCAGTTTCCAGCCGGAATGTTTGGCAACTTCGATTTCCTTTTTGGCAATCGCAAAGCCGGCATAGGCGAGAGCCGGGGTTGCAAGGGCCAGGAAGTTAACCGATTTGGCCTGTGCGACAATCCATTCCGAACCCGGGGTCCAGGGCAGGGTCGCGACAATGCCAACCAATGAAATCCATGCAACGCTTGGCAGATAGAACGGCGCAAAGCGGGTCAGGATAAGGCCAACCATCGAGATCAAATAGATCACGATCATGCCCATAAATCCGTCCATCAACGGTATCGCCGGTCCAACTGTGTTCATCACAAGTCCCACAAGGCAGACAATGATCAGGACGATGGCATGATCGACAAGATCAATTTTCGGGCGGGTGGTTTCTTTTGCAACAACGCTATCAGACATGATCAAGCCCCCTTGTTGTCAGCAGCGGCAAGGTCACGCTTACCAGCCGTCGCGTTATAGAGTTTTTCAACGATCGGAAGAGCAATAAACAGTCCGGCATAAAGACCTGTTGCATAGGTCAAAAGGTTGCTCGCCCCGGCAAGTGCAAGGATTTCGTCCTTCATGCCCGGGACAACTTCCGTCAGCGCACCAGTGCAGGCCGCCATCATTGATCCGCTGCCGATCCCGCATGCCATTGCAAGCGCGCGCGGATCAAAAACATCAATGCTGGCAAACAGTGACGCCAGAATGGCAAAAATAAAGGTGCCGAAAAGCGTACCGATCACATAAACGCCCATGACACCCGCACCTTCCGGGCTTTTAAGCGTGTAACGGTCGGCAATGATGGCAAGGTTCGGTTCACGTGCGATCGAGAAGGTCGCACCAATGGCCTCACGGCCCATTTTAAGGCCCCAAACCGCCAGCGGGAATGCCAGAACAATCGTGCCGAGGTTCCCGAGTTCCTGCAGCAACAGCGCAGGACCCGCTTCGATGATGGTTTCGATTGCCGGGCCGATGGTGGTTCCGAATTTGGCGATGAACGGCATGATCGCAATGACGATCAGCGGTGAGGCTGCCTTGACTTCTTTTTCACCGATGAACTTGCCAAATTTCGGCATGACATTCGGATTCATAAGGGCTGCCATGATAAAGGCATAAAGCAGCGGCAACAGAAGGATTGCCCCAATTCCCAACGGAATTTTGCGGATGCCGATCAGCTCGGCGATTGCCCCAATGATGATAACGGCTAAATGGAGCTTCCATAGCCCCATTTGTCCCCGAAGCGCATTCATTTCCCAGTCTCCTTGACAGACAGTGGCGTTTACGACGCAAGGACACCTTTCCCATTGATGCGGGAAACCAAACGCGCCTTGTCATCCCTGTAAAATCCGGCGACGCAAAATTCATCGTTTTGCCATTTTTAGATCCGGAATTTCCGTCCGAGAATGGGAACATGCCGATTCATGGGCAAGTGCCATTTTGGGATGCTTCTGTTGCCGAAATGGCAACAGGTCACGCAAGGTTATTCATGTTCTTCGGGATACCAGGCGGAGCCAAATGCCTCCATCCGATCCCGGATCATGCCTGTAACCGCCCGCACTGCGGCGGTTTTGGGGCGCTCCTTGCGCACCAGCAAGTGTGAAGGAACACGCGCCAGGAAGGGATCGGTCATCGGGATGGCAACGACTTCTCCTCTGCGTAGTTGTCGTGATACCGCAAATGCGGGCAGATAGGTAATACCGCCCCCCGACAGGACAAAGTGAATGGCAACATTGATCGAATCGGCGGTCAGAAAAGCATCCCGCGCAACGCGATTCCCCGGATCGGCATTTGCCAAAAGTTTGGATACCCCGAAGTTCTGATCCAGCAAGGCGGCCGGATAATTCAGCGTTTCATTCAGTTTGCAACTTTGCTTGGAGGCAAGGGCAAATTCCGGCGGGACCAGCACGCAAAGCGGGCTATGGTTTTCGGCAAGTAATTCAAGCTCTGGCGTGCGCGGCGGGTTGAAAACCAGCCCCAGATCATAGTCATCGCGCAGAATGCCATGGGTGATCTTCTCGGTTCCGGCAACATCGACTTCAAGCCGAATGTCGGGGAACTCGTCGCGCAGCGGGCGGATCACGTGATTAACAAGATCGACAACAAAGCCTTCCCCGGTTGCGATGCGCACCGTCCCGGCAATGGCGCCACGGGCCGCAGCAAGATCAACCGCAAATGCTTCGTCGATTTCAATGCGCTTGCGTGCATGTGCCGCAACCATATGCCCCGTTTCGGTAAAGATGATCCCGCGTTTGGTGCGTTCCATCAAAAGCGTATTCAGATGAGCCTCAAGGCTTGAGATCTGTCGACTGATCGCCGAGGGGGCAATGCGCAAGTTCTCGGCGGCAGTCCGGATCGAGCCGGCTTCGAAAACAGCCAAAAAATAACGGAGAGGTTTGTCATCGATCTTCATATCGGGGCTTCGAATTGTGGGGCGATGTCGTAATCAGAGCATATCTGTTGCTGTTTCGGCAACAACATGTTCCGGCAATTGATCTTGAAACAGCGGTGCTTCCGCCGGAAGTTGATCAGGAAATCAAAACAGAAAAGGGCGGAAAAGGGCGTTCAAAGGTGAAGGTTGTCGCCTTTGATACAGCGCGTAACGACCCCAAAGCAGCAAAGAGGCAGCAATCGTGACACAAACACACATCAATGGCAGCGGAACCGTCGGGGTCATTGGGCTTGGAAATATGGGACTTGGTATGGCGCGCACACTTTTGCGCGAGGGCCACGCGGTAACCGGGTTTGACCTTTCCGTCGAACGCCAGGCGGATGCTGCGCGCGATGGTGTGACCATCGTTGCCACCCAGCAGGAACTTTTTAGCGCCTGTGAGACCATCATTCTTTCCTTGCCGACTGCACGACACGTGCAAACCGTTCTGATCGGGGATAATGGCCTTGTATCTTGTGATCTTGCGCCGCGCCTGATCATTGATACGACAACGTCTGAACCCGATGTGACCCGCGAACTTGACGCGGCTTTGCGTGTGATCGGTCATGTCCTGATTGATGCGCCGGTCAGTGGTGGCCCCGCTGGTGCCAATAGTGGGCAATTGACCATGATGGTTGGCGGCGATGATGCCGATTTTGCCAAGGCGATGCCGATACTTTCAGTTCTGGGTGGCAAGATTACCCATGTTGGCCCGGTGGGGGCTGGTCACGCCGTCAAGATTATCAACAACATGCTGGTTGCGACCCATCTTTTGACCATGCGCGAAGCAGTCGCGCTGGGCAAGGCGGCCGGGGTGGATACCAACTACCTGATCTCCGCACTTAATGCCGGTTCCGGGCGCAGTGCTGTTAGCGAAGTCAATTATCCGAAATGGGTTCTTACCGGGCAGTTTGACAGTGGCTTTACCATGGGGTTGATGCGCAAGGATATGCGCCTTGCCATGGCCTTGGCATCGCAAAAGGACGTGGCGCTTCCGGTCAGTCAACTGGCGGGACAGATTTGGCAGGACAGTGCAGCGGCGCTTTCCGATGACATGGATTTCAATCGCATCACCGAATTAACCGCGAGCACCAACACCGCCCAGGCAGGAGAATGACAATGAGCAGCGCAGATAAACTGATGACGCCTGACTATGCCATGGCCATGGCACCGTTCTTTGCGGATGGTGTTGTTGGCAGTTGGGTCAATGGTGCGATCATGCCGGGCACAGGTGATGATGTCCAATTGATCGATCCTGCAACCGGCAAGGCTTTTATGACCTTCAAGGATGCTGGTGGCGATGTCGTGGACGCTGCTATGAAGGCGGCGGTTGCCGGACAGCGTGCCTGGTGGGCAATGACGGCAGCTGAACGTGGCCGTATTCTTTGGAAAATTGGTGCCCAGGTCCGCGATCATCTTGAACAGCTGGCACTTCTGGAATGCGTTTCTGCCGGTAAACCGATCCGCGATACGCGGGTCGAGGTGCTTAAAGTCGCTGAGATGTTTGAATATTATGCCGGTTGGGCGGACAAGCTTCATGGCGATGTCATTCCGGTGCCGACAAGCCATCTGAACTATACCCGCCCCGAGCCATATGGCGTTGTTACGCAAATAACGCCCTGGAACGCGCCGATCTTCACGGCCGGTTGGCAGTTGGCCCCGGCCTTGTGTGCGGGCAATGCAGCGGTTCTTAAACCGTCGGAAATGACGCCGCTGACCTCTGTTGCGCTTGGTGTTCTGTCGAAAAAGGCAGGTTTGCCTGATGGGGTGATTTCGGTGCTGGCAGGATTGGGCCATACCACGGGTGTTGCGGCGACAACCCACGATGCCACCCGTAAGGTTGTCTTTGTCGGATCCCCCAAAACCGGCTCTGTTATCGCGGCCCAAGCCGCCCAGAATATCGTGCCTTGTGTTCTTGAGCTTGGCGGGAAATCGGCAAACATCGTGTTCGAAGATGCCGATCTTAAGCGTGCCGTGACTGGCGCGCAGGCCGCGATCTTTAGCGGAGCCGGGCAAAGCTGTGTTGCCGGTTCGCGCCTGTTGGTTCAGCGTTCCGTGTTGGATCAGTTCCAGGAAATGCTGGTTACAGGTGCCAATCATATTCCAGTGGGCGATCCGCTTGATGCCGCAACTCAGGTTGGGCCGATCAACAATGATGCCCAGTATCAGACGGTAAATCGCCTGATCGCGGCGGGGCGTGCCGAAGGGGCTGAAATTCTTGCAGGTGGTGTCCGCCCGGATGGGGGCGCTTGTGCCGATGGGTATTTCTTGCGTCCGACGGTTCTTGGCAATGTTCGCAACGACATGTCGATTGCGCGCGACGAAATCTTTGGACCGGTTGTTTCGGTCATCCCGTTTGATGACGAGGTCGAAGCCATTGCGATCGCCAACGACAGCAAATTTGGTCTGGCCGGTGCGGTGTGGACCGGTGCGGTGGATCGCGCGCATCGGGTGGCTGCGAACGTGCGGGCCGGGACGTTCTGGATTAACAGCTATAAGACCATCAATGTCATGTCGCCATTTGGCGGATTTGGACATAGTGGCTATGGCCGATCCAGCGGCAAGGAAGGCTTGATGGAATATATGCAGCCCAAAAGTGTCTGGACCGAAACCGCAGCAAACCCGCCGGTTGCTTTTGGCTATGCGCCAGAATGATCAAATGATCAAATGACCAAGTGATCAAATCATCAGACTAAATAATAAGGGCCGCAAGAAGCGGCCCTTATTTGTATGAGGAAAGCCAAAAGGCTTACATGTTCGGGTAGTTAGGTCCGCCGCCGCCTTCGGGCACGACCCAAACGATGTTCTGGGTCGGGTCCTTGATGTCGCAGGTTTTGCAATGCACGCAGTTCTGCGCGTTGATCTGCAGACGCTTGCCACCATTGTCTTCGTCTTCGACAAATTCATAAACACCGGCCGGGCAGAAACGGGCTTCGGGCCCGTCATAGACGGCAAGGTTGGTGTTTACCGGAACACTTGCATCTTTCAGCGTCAGGTGGATCGGCTGATCTTCGCTGTGATTGGTGTTCGACAAGAAGACCGATGACAGCTTGTCGAAGCTGATTTTGCCATCCGGTTTCGGATAGTCGATCTTTGGCATTTCGCTCGCCGGCTTCAGGCAGGCATGGTCGGCATGATTTTTAAAGGTCCATGGGGCCTTGCCGCCGAACAGGTAGGTATCAACCGCACTGTAGGCCATGCCACCCCAGAAGCCCCACTTGGCGAAGCTCGGTCGGATGTTACGCACCTTGTGCAGTTCCGGATAGACCCAGCTGTCTTTGAGGCGCTGCGGGTAGCTTTCCATCTTTGCAGGAACTTCATCGGCCGTCAGGGCCTCAAACGCGGCCTCGGCGGCCAGCATGCCGGTCTTCATTGCGGTGTGTGAACCCTTGATTTTCGGCACGTTCATGAAGCCCGCCGAACATCCGATCAGGCAACCACCCGGGAAGACAAGATCGGGGATCGACTGGAACCCGCCTTCGTTCAGTGCACGTGCACCGTACGAGATGCGACGACCATTTTCGAAAATCTTGCGGATTTCCGGATGCGTCTTGAAACGCTGGAACTCATCAAACGGGCTGAGATGCGGGTTTTCGTAATCAAGACCGATGACGAAACCGACAACCACCTGATTGTTATCAAGATGATAGAGGAACGACCCGCCATAGGTGTCCTTATCAAGCGGCCAGCCAACGGTGTGCTGGATCAGGCCTTCCTTGTGCACTTCGGGGTCAACTTCCCAAAGCTCCTTGATGCCGATGCCATAGGTTTGCGGATCGGAATTTTTGCGCAGATCAAATTTCTTGATCAGCTGTTCGGACAGCGAACCACGGCACCCTTCGGCAAAGAAGGTGTATTTGGCATGCAGTTCCATGCCCGGTTCGTGGTTGGGGCCCGGCGTGCCATCACGTTGCAGGCCCATATCACCGGTGGCGATACCCTTGACCGATCCGTCTTCGTTAAACAGAACTTCGGCGGCGGCAAAGCCCGGATAAACTTCGACACCAAGGGCCTCTGCCTGTTCGCCAAGCCAGCGACAGACATTGCCAAGGCTGACGATATAGTTGCCTTTATTGTGCATTTGCGGCGGGGTCGGCAGCTTTTTAGCGCCGGTTTCGCTCAGCATCATGAACTGGTCTTCGCCAGCCGGCACGTTCAGCGGTGCGCCGCGTTCTTTCCAGTCCGGGAAAAGTTCATTGATCGAGCGCGGCTCCATCACGGCACCTGAAAGGGTGTGTGCGCCGACCTCGGAACCTTTTTCAACCACACAGACGGTGATTTCTTTTTCCTGTTCCTGGGCGAGTTGCATCAGCTTGATGGCCGCTGACAGACCGGATACACCGGCGCCAACAACGACCACGTCAAATTCCATGGATTCCCGTTCCATTTGGCCTCTCTCCTTTGGCTGGCGACCGTATCGAACTGTTTCCGTTCGTTGGCCGTGAGCCGGTATTCACCGTTCAGAGTCTCGCCCAAGCCCTGAATTCTCTCATAATTCTCTATGAATACAGCTATACCGATCATGGGATCAGTTGACAATCCATAGTCACGAACGGTGTCGCGTTTGTACTCTGGCACAAAGGACCCAAAATCGTATAAGGTCGTCCCAAGCAGCAGCCGCGATCCCGTTCGCGGTGCAACATACATCGCCTTAGTGTAGATGAGCAAACCAATTACAGACTTTGATGTAAATAATCTTGACCCGTTCGAGGCCCTTGTCTGGCAATTTGAAATGGGCGCGGACGAGGCCATTGCCGACGAGCCGCTTGACCGTTTCAAGGCGTCCGAAAGCCTGCGTCAGAACGCGGCGAACCGGCCGGGCTTTGGTGCGAATGCGGGTACCAACCCGCAACGTCCGGCAGGGGCGTCGGCCCGTCCGGCACAGGCGGCAGGCAACGGCCCGGCGCCAATCCTGGCTGGCGCGGATGGTGGTTTTTTACTGTCTGACACGCCGCATGAAGCACGCCAGTCCGCACGTGATGCGGCCGCCGCGGCAAACAGTCTTGAGGAGCTCAAGGCAGCAATTGAAAAGTTTGAAGGCTGTGCCCTTAAGAAGTCCGCCAGCAATACCGTTTTTGGCACCGGCAATGTCGAGGCCAAGCTGGTGCTGGTCGGCGAAGCGCCGGGGGCAGAAGAGGACCGTCAGGGACTGCCGTTTGTCGGGCCCAGTGGCAAGTTACTGGATGCCATGTTACGATCCATCGGCTTGGCGCGTGAAGAAGTTTACATCACCAATATCCTGCCATGGCGGCCACCGGGAAACCGACAGCCAACCACAGCCGAAGTCGCGGTGTGTGAACCGTTTGTGCGCCGACATCTTGAATTGATCGGGCCAAAGGTTGTGGTGTGTCTTGGCGGAAGTTCGGCCAAGACCCTGATGGAAGAAGATCGCGGAATCACGCGTTTGCGCGGCACGTGGAAGGAAGTTTCCTTTGCCGATGGCAAAAAGGTCGACCTGACCGCGATGTTCCATCCGGCCTATCTTTTGCGTACGCCGGAACAGAAACGCCTTGCCTGGCGTGATTTGCGCGCGATCGCACAAAAGCTTTAAGGAATTGGCGATAAACTGACTGTATGCATGGGAGATATGCATGCGTTCGAGGTGCGTATTCTGGGGTGGGCCAAGTGCTTGATTCCAGATAAATGATTTCGCGGTTTGGCCATTTGCTGCTATAAGGGACGCCGTTGCACGAGGGGGAACACCGCAGGCAACGGGTTGCGAGACCAAACTGCTTCGGGATAAACACGCGGCTTGAAAACAAGTCTCGTTGGGGAAACTAATTTTGATCGAAGCAATAAGAACACGCCTGCCGGGTGTCAAAAGCACCTTAAGGCAGGGCCTATTCTTCGCGTTTCTTGGCACCATGACCGTCATGGGGGCCACGTCACCTGCTGCTGCGAGCACGCAGGAACAGGCAGCCCTTGGCAGCCCGGTTCTGGATGACGCGCTTTCGACCGTAATCCCCAAGCCACTTTCCGAACGTGACGCCGAACTTTACGAACAGATTTTTGCCGTTCAGGAACAGGGCCGTTGGCAAGATGCCGACCGCCTGATTTCGCGCCTGTCTGATGATGTCCTGATGGGGCACGTGATGGCGCAGCGTTATCTGCATCCGACGGCCTACCGTTCGCGTTACAAGGAACTAAAAGACTGGCTTGCCAGTTATGCCGATCATCCGCAGGCACCGCGCATCTATAAACTTGCGCTGACACGTCGCGGATCGGCCAATTATCCGAAAAAGCCTGTGGGCAGTTATGTTTCGGGTGCTGGTTATGATTACGAGAACATCACACCCTATTATCACAAGTCGTCCAAGAAGCTGTCGTCCAAGCAACGTTCGCGCGTCGCGACCCTGAAAAGTCGTATTCGCCATCGCATCGGCAGTGGCTGGCCGACCGGCGCGCTGGAAGTTCTTGAAAGTGACGAGGCGCAGCGTCTTTTTGATGCCTATGAGCAGGACCATGCCAAGGCGGCAATTGCATCTGGTTACTATTACTTTGGCAAACCGGACCTTGCGTTGAAATATGCCGGTGAAGCGGCAAAGCGTTCGGGCAAGTACCTGCCGCAGGCGCATTGGACGGCGGGCCTGACCGCGTGGCGTCTGGGCAAGATGGATGAATCGCACGCCCATTTCGCAGCGCTGAGCACCAACAAATATGCATCCAGCTGGACCCGGACCGCCGGTGCGTTCTGGGCGGGGCGTATTGATCTGGCCGCAGGCCGGTTCGAAGAGGCCGATGCCATGTTGAACCGCGCGGCGGAATATCCGCGCTCGTTCTATGGTCAGTTGGCGATGCGCGCCCTTGGCCGTGATGATGTCTTTGACTGGGACAGCCTTGAGCTTGATGAAAACCGCGCCAACAAGCTGAAGCTTGATCCGCACGGGCGCCGTGCGCTTTCGCTGTTGCAGATCGGGCAGCGCGATGAAGCCGAACGTGAATTGCGCAAGGCCGCGGCAAAAGATGATGATTCGCTGCGCCGTGCAGTTCTTGCGCTGACCGATACCGCCAACTTTGCATCGCTGACCATGCGCCTTGGCAGCTACATCGCCCAGAAGACAGGTGATGTGTTTGTAAACGCACTTTATCCGGTCCCGCCATGGGAGCCGGAAGGTGGTTACGAAGTTGACCGGGCGGTGATTTATGCCTTCATGCGTCAGGAATCAGGTTTCAATACCGACGCCCGTAGTCATGCCGGTGCACGTGGTTTGATGCAACTGATGCCGGCAACGGCAAGCTATATCGGCAATACCCGTTACCGGGGTGAAAAGCGTGCCGAGCTGTATCAGCCGGAAATCAATCTGTCGCTGGGGCAGAAATACGTTGATCACCTACTTGAACAGAATGGCGTTGATAACGGCTTCTTGCAGTTGATGGCAGCCTATAACGGTGGCATTGGCAATCTTGGCCGCTGGCAGAAGGCGCTTAAGGACAATGTCGATCCGCTGTATTTCATCGAAAGCATTCCGTCGCGTGAAACCCGACTGTTCATCGAACGCGTGATGGCAAACCTTTGGATGTATCGTTCGCGGTTCGGTCAGGAAACGCCGTCGCTTGATCTTCTGGCGGCCGGTGAATGGCCAACCTATCAGCCGCAGGATCAGGAAAATGATCGCGGCCTGACAGCGCAGCGTTAAGCACAATCACCTGCGATGACAGCCAGTAACGGCGACACCCCGCAAAAGCATCCATCCAATGACAAGGACCGCCGCCCGGATCAGGGGACGGTCCTTGATCGTATCAAGATGCCGCCCATGAGCGGCGAAGAAGCTTTGCGACGGTTTAACGAGGGGCAGTCATCGGCAAATGGCGGCGGGAATGCGCCGCAGCCGGGCGAGCTTGATAATCTTCATCCGATCATCAAACTAATGGCACTGGGCGGGACATTGGTTCTGATTGTCGCGGTGTTGCTCGGGGTGCTTTATCTGTTTGCGGCCTAGTTCCCGCAATCCAGACTAGTCGGCGCTGATCACGGCATCGGCACTGGATTGCAGGGCCTTGATTTCGCTTTCAGTGGCATTGCCCAGCGGGTCGTCCTTGGGAAGGTCGCGATAAAGGTCACTAAGCACGCGAAGTGCCTGATCGGACTTGCCATTTTGTTTCAGCATCATGCCGTAATAGTAGCGCGCCAACAGATGGTTGGGCATTTGCCCCAGGGCATGAAGTACAAGATCGCGTGATGTGCTATCGATCTGGCCATCCTGGGCGGTGATGCGGGTATCGGCATATTCAATGGCAAGTAACGGATTGTGCCCCGAAAGGGCATAGGCCTGCGCAAAGGCGGCAACGGCCCGTTCAATATTGCCAAGGCGGAGCGATCCACGGGCCAACGCGACCCAGCCTTGAAGATTGCGCGGGTTTACCTCAAGCGAGACGACAATCTGATTAAGCAAGCGTCTGATCTGTTGATCTGTTTTGAAATCCGGGTCGGTGGCATTATCAGCAACGGCCGCGGCTGCGGCCAGGTTGCGTTCACCGGCACGGTCTGCATAGGGCCGCGATGGCAGGGTCGGGCTGCCAATGATCGCATAAAGACCCAGTGCCGCGATGACCGGCAGTGCGGCAAACGTCACACGGCGCGCACGCGATCCGTGCCCGTCGGATTTCGGCAGGCTTGCATAGAGTGCAGAACCCGCCAGAACTGCCAGAACCGTCAAGCCAACCCAGATCACGCGAAACCTCCGACCGGTTGACGATATGTCAGGCGATCACGTTTCATCAGGTTTTGCCGTCATCATTTGAAGTGCCAAGAAGTTCGTCCAGACGTTCCTGTTCGTCTTTGGACAGGGATGCGGATGCCGGGGAACCTTCGCGCTGCTTGCGGCGATAGAATGCAAAGACCGCAAGCAACGCCAGCAGCACCAGAACAGCCGGGCTTGCCCACAGAATATAGGTTTCCGGTTTTAGCGGCGGGTTCAAAAGGACGTAGTCGCCATAGCGCGCAACGATATAGTCAATGACCTCTTCGTTGTCGTCGCCGGCAACAAGGCGTTCACGCACCAGCACGCGCAGATCACGCGCCAGTTCGGCATCAGAATCATCAATTGACTGGTTTTGACAGACAAGGCAGCGCAGTTCCTTGCTGATTTCACGCGCGCGTTCTTCAAGCACCGGGTTGGACAGCATTTCATCGGGGTTGACCGCAAATGCCGGGTTCGATGCAATGACCGGAACCAGAATGGCAAGTGCGCCAAAAACAAGTTTAAAGCGGCTTATCATCCCTTTAACTCCGCGATTTTCGGCAGCAGGACCTTTTCAAGGACTTCGACCGTAACCGGCCCGACATGCTTGTATCGGATTTGGCCAGTGCCATCGATGATGAAGGTTTCCGGCACGCCATAGACGCCAAAATCAATGCCGGTCCGACCCGACAGATCCATGCCGACAGCGGCATAGGGATCGCCAAGTTCGGCCAGCCATTTCACGCCGTCCTCGGGATCCTTTTCCTTGTAATTCAGGCCATAGACCGGAATGTCGGCTTCGCGCGACAGGCGTTTGATCAGCGGATGTTCTGCACGGCACGGGACGCACCAGCTTGCAAAGACGTTCAGAACCGATACCTCGCCCTTGGTCAGATCCGCACGCGACAGGCCCTTGTCCCGGCCCGGCAGTGGCGGCAGCGAGAATTCCGGTGCCGGTTTATCGATCAGGACCGATGGCACAACCGATGCATCCTTGTCGATGTTTAACAAGAACACCCCGGCCAGTGCGGCAAACAAAACCAGCGGAATGACAGCGATCGAAAATCTCATGAAGCGGGAACTCCAGTCTTCTTGAAGCGCAGGATTACGCGCGTGAGGATGCTGAAACATCCACCGATCAACATCAATAACATGCCACCCCAGACCCAGGGCATCATGGGCAAATAATGAACCGTTACCACCCGGCCGCCGTCATCATCACGGTCACCGATCGAGACATGCAGATCGCCATCGCGACCATGCCAGATATCGGCTTCGCGGGTTTCAACGCCACGGATCGGGTAATAGCGAATTTCAGGGAAAAGTTCGGTGACCGGCAGGGAGTGCCGATACAGGATAAAGGTCGCCTGACGGGTGGCATAGTTTTCACCAGCCAGAAGCGAGACACCTTCATATTGCAGGTTATAGGGGCCTGCCTGAATGCTTTGTCCGGCACGGGCAGAGACAACAACCTGTTCTTCCCAGATGCTGCTGGCCGATCCACCTGCAATCAGGATTGCAAGGCCGATATGGGAAAGGGTCATGCTGATATAGCGCGGACCCAGAAGTTGCAGATTGCGATATTTGCTTTCGCCGTATTCAGGGTGACGCCAAAGCCGCGCCCACAGATCACTTAGCGACGCGGTCAGAACCCAACCGGCAAGACCGATACCGATCAGCGGTGCGGGGGACAGGTCGATAAAGCGGATGGAAACGAACAGCACCGTGATGAGCGACAGGATGGCTGCAAGCTTCATGCGCCGCCCGATCATCCAGACTTCATCCTGTCGCCAGCGCAGTGCTGGCGCAAAGGCCATCAGAAACAGCAAGGGCAGAACAATCGGGATCAGAGCTTTGACATAGAACGGCGCACCGACCGTGATCGGGTCGCCCGTAATCCATTGCAAAACCAGTGGATAAATCGTTCCGATCAGCACGACAGCAGCAACCAGCGACAGCATCACGCTGTTAAGGAACATCGCACTTTCGCGCGAAATGACATCAAAACCGCGACCATCGCCCATCTGATCGACAGATCGCCAGAACAGGTAATAGGCGACCGCAAACACCAGACAGAACGCGACCAGAAGTCCGGTACTGTCAATCGGCAGAAGCTGTGTTTCGGGCAGGGGCGCAAACAGATCTGATCGGGTCAGGTAGACCCCGAACCATCCCACCGCAAGCGTCGTGATGCCCAGAAAGGCTGTCCAGGCGCGCAGGGTTTCGGTTTTTTCCAAAACAGCCCGGCAATGCAAAAGGGCGGTTGCCAGCAACCATGGTAACAGAAGGCTGTTTTCCGCCGTATCCCAGTACCACCAGCCACCCCATGCCTGTTCGCTGTAGGAGCGATAGGCATTGATCGCAATCGCGGTGCCAAGGCAGACCCAGGAAATAATGGTCCAGGATCGCATGGTTTCGGCAAACCGGCGGTCAATCTTGCGGTCAAGCAACCCGGCCAGTGTCATGGCAAAGATACCGGCAAGCCCCGCCAGACCAAGATAAAGAAACGGTTCACGCAGAACTTTAAGAAGGTCCTGGCTTTGCGGGTTCATCCCACGACCGTCAAGTGGCGCAACAGTGACGCGCAGGAACGGGTCGGCATCAATCAGTGTCACGACACCAAGAATTGTGATCAGTGCGCCAAGAACGGAAAGGGCATTGCGCGCAAAGCGATCGGTACAGATGGCCGCAGAACTGCGCAGTTGGATGGCAATCAGAAGATTGACCAGTGAAAGGGCCAGAAGCCACAGCAGCATGGCCCCGCCATCGGGGGTAAAAGCCGCCCCAATGCGATAAAGCAATGGTGTCGATGAATGACTGACGTTCGAGACGATGGGCAGGGTGAAGTCACTAACGATAAAGGCATTGATCAACGCCCCCTCGGCCAGAAGGCCAAGTATCAGAATGACCGCAGGCAAAAGAAACAGACTGGCCGGTTTTACCGTAGTCTGCCCGAAAGCACCGTCATTATCATCGTCATCGGAAAAGGCGGGGCTGCCTGCCGGTGTGGCAGAAGCCCGTTGCGGGGAGAGCATGAGCAGCGATGCACGTAGCCAAAGCGGGCTGAACAGGATCGCCTGTCCAATTCCCGTGACCACCATCAGCAGCAGGGCAAAATGTCCTAACTCTGCAAACATGTGCGTCTATGACTTCCCCAATAGTTCCCCTGCGCCCTATTGCCCGATCGGTCGGGTACAGATCAAGGGGCAATGGTCGCGGCTATGTTTTTCTTGCGCGTATGGTCGGGCTTTATGGCGGCAGAATGTGGCTTAATTGCGCATTTGTTCGGCGTTCTTGGCTTCGATTTCTTCCCAATAACCGCTTTTCTTAAGCGATTCGGCGACTTCAGGCGGCATGTAGTTTTCATCATGCTTGGCCAGAACTTCGGATGCGACAAAGGTACCGTCGCTGTTCATATGGCCTTCGGCGACAACACCCTGACCTTCGCGAAACAGATCAGGCAAGATCCCGCGATAGGAAACCGGCACACTTTCGGCCATGTCAGTGACGACGAAGGCGATGGTTTGCCCATCATCCTGTTTTGCAACCGACCCTTCAACCACAAGGCCGCCAATCCGCAAACGCTGATCGGGGTCAATCGGTGATTTCTCGGCGATTTCGGTCGGGCTGAAGAAGAACACCACCGAATCTTCAAATGCCGTCAGCATCAGGGCCGCGGCACTGCCAACCGCGAGCAAGATCGCCCCGATGACATACATGCGTTGGCGTTTACGGATTTTTGCGCGGGAAAGTGACACAGTCGTTCTCCGTTCAGGATGCCTGTTGGGTCTTTTTGGTTCGGCGGGGGCGCCGTGATTGCAAAACCGCTTCAAGCTGTTCGCGTTCGATCCGGCTACTGCGTAAGCCGCGTAGCGTTGCAATCAGCAAAACGATCATGGCTAGGGCGGTAACGCCGTAACTTGCCCAGATATAGCCGCCATAGCCGCCCATTGAGAAGAATTCACTCATTGCTTGGCCTCCGCATTGTGACCCGCTTCATAGGCTTGTTCTTTTGCCGATGCCGGGGTTTCGGGATCTTCAAACATGCCTGACAAATGCAGGGCGCGAATGCGTCGTTCGTTCAGTTCCAGTCGAACCCTGAGGATCAGAACAACGAAGTAATAGCAGGTGAAACCAAGGATCATCAGGGCAAGCGGCAATTGCATGCTCGGATCGACGGCCGGGCCATCCATGCGCACGATCGAGGCTGGTTGATGCAGTGTATTCCACCAGTCGACCGAGAATTTGACAATCGGCACATTGACCGCCCCGACCAGTGCCAGCGCCGATCCGGCCTTTGATCCGCGTTCCGGATCGTCAAAGGCATTCACCAGCGCCATGTAACCGAGATACAGGAACAACAGGATCAGCATCGATGTCAGACGCGCATCCCACACCCACCAGGTGCCCCACATCGGTTCGCCCCACAGCGATCCGGTAATCAGGCAAAGGGCGGTAAAGGTCGCGCCGACCGGTGCGGTGGCGCGCGCGCAGATATCAGCCAACGGGTGTTTCCAGATCAGGCTCATCGCGCCGCAAATTGCCATACCGACATAGCAAAACAGCCCCATCCATGCGGCGGGGACATGGATATACATGATCCGCACGGTGTGGCCTTGCTGGTAATCAACCGGCGATCCGATCAGGGAAAAATAGAGGCCGGCCGCGATCAGGATCACGGTCAGAGCCGACAGCCACGGCAGGATCGGGGCTGTAAATTTCAAAAACACACTTGGTTTAGCAAAGCGATGCATTTTTCTTATCCTTGGTGCGGAAATCCGCAAAGGGTCATCCCGTCTCGTCGTCTTGTTGTTTTATTCCATGGCCTGGCGTACGGCATGGGCGGTGGCAAAGGGTGCGGCTGCCAATGTCAAAAGCAGGATGGCGGCCATGATCTGTAATTGCGCGGTCGCCGAAATTCCAAGCAGGGCGGCCTCAACTGCACCGGCCCCAAATATCAGTACCGGAATATATAGTGGTAAAACTAGAAGTGATACAAGAACTCCGCCACGTCGCGCGCCAAGTATGAGTGCTGCGCCAATCGCCCCGATCAGGCTAAGTGCCGGTGTACCAAGCAACATGGCGATCATTAAAGTGACAAAACCGTCCTGATCCATATTGAGCATCACCGCCATCAGTGGGGCCGCAATGATCAATGGAAGGCCGGTTGTCAGCCAATGTGCAAGCACCTTGCCCAGGATCAGAAGTTCGAGTGACACCGGTGACAAGGTCAGAAGTTCAAGCGTTCCGTCTTCGTAATCGGCCTGAAACACGCGTTCGAGCGACAGCATGGCTGCCAGCAGGGCAGAGACCCAAATCACCCCCGATGCGATACGTGCCAGAATATTGACTTCCGGGCCGACACCGAACGGGAACAGCGTGGTGGTAACGATAAAGAACGCCACGACCATCACGGAATCCGCGCCCTGTCGCAGGGCAAGGCGGAGATCACGTTGCAGAATGGCCAGAAAACCGTTCATTGCGCGGCCTCCTGCGATGAGCCTGCACGCTTTGTCGGCGCCATGTCTTCGAGGTCGTCCTGCTCGGCCAGCCATTCGACCATCGGGATGGCAAAATCATCAAGATCGAGAATGGTCGGGTTTTCGACATCAAGATCGATATGGGTTGAATAGACGACAATGCCACCGCGGCCACGAAATTCGGTGATCAGTTGGGCCAGCTCGGCACAGCTTTCGCGATCCAGCCCGACGGTGGGTTCATCCAGCAACCAAAGATCGCTTTGCCCGATCAGAACGCGGGCAAGGGCGGTGCGCCGTTTCTGGCCACTTGAAAGATACCGACCGGTAACCCGTGCAAGATGATGGATTTGAAGGGCTGTTAACGCCCGGTCAATTGCAGGTTCAAGATCACGAACACCGCGCAACTGGCCCCACAAACGCAAATTATCATGCACCGTCAGAACCGGTTTGATCGCATCCTGATGACCCAGATAATGGGTGCGCGCATGATGGGCGGTGCGATCCTCTGCGATGTCTTCACCGTTCCAGCGAAGGTCACCAGAACGCGGTGCCACAAGGCCTGCCATCAGGCGCAACAGGCTTGATTTCCCGGCACCATTTCGACCGCGCAGCATCACGGCGTCACCGGATCTGGCCGAAAAGGACAGGCCGCCAAATACCAGTCTTTCGCCGCGGAGGCAGGTCAGATCAGAACCGCTAAAATCAGCCATATAACCCGTTAGATTGTCTGAAATTCATTCTGTAACACGTCATGATATAACGCGTTACAGCGTATTATTCATGCAATAACCGACAATCGACGGGTTGGCATTGTTTCAAATCAATCCAAACTCACGATCAAACAGGGAATCAGTCGTCGAAACGGACCATGGACGCACCGATGATCGGGCCGCCACGCCCGTTCTGGATCAAGACGGCGATCCCCCCGTCATAGGCGGCTTTCATGGAAAACGGGATTTTCTGCTGACTGGTGCCATCCCATTGGCCAAGGCTGATCATGTCGCGTACGACATTGGCATTCACCAGTCGCTTGCCGGCGTTTTCGCCTGAAAGCACATCGCGCTGATGTTCGCGATCAAAGCCGATCAACCAGATCTGCGAAATCTGTCCCGGGTTTGGTTTGCCAACACCGTGCAAGGAAACAGTGCCCTTTGCCGGAAGCGTGTGATCAATGGTGCTTAGATGGATATCCGCAAGGTCGCGCAACGGGGCAACCGTGGTGCTGGTGGTTTCGATCTGCTGTCTGGCGGTGGCGCGTACCACGTGATCACCATTGATGATGACCTGCGGGGTATAGACGTAACGTTCACGCATGCGATTGGCATAGTCGCGTTGACGTTCGCTATATCGGGCGTCGGAGAACGGATCTTCCCAACCAAGATAGTTCCAGTAATCAACGTGATAGGACAGCAACAAAAGATCATCATGCTGATCTGCCAGATCATGCAGAACCTGATCGGCTGGCGGGCAGGAGTTACATCCTTGGGACGTGTAAAGTTCGACGACCGCGCGCGGCAAAACACTTTCAGCAGCCCTTGCGGGTGAAGATACGGTCATGAGCAACAGTGCAAGCGCACTTAAAAGGGGGCGAGGGTTTTTCATGACATTGATCATGCCTGAAAACCACCATCACCGACCAATCACAAGGCCTTGAAATCAGCAGTAGGTGTAAAGTGGAAGATATTTGCGCGTTTGCGTGGATCTTTGAAAGGAGATTTCCAAAGATTGATGCTATGAGCTGCGGACCAATCGGAACCAGTTCTGGGGAGCTGTCCATTGCAAAGGAACAAACGACCTTTGCGTTAAATGAAAAATGCGGAACTGATCTGCTGGTGGGAGCTTAATCTGGCAAGATCGGTCCAATACGAGGTTTGCAAGCGAATGATGAAACGCGAACACTGGGGCTCACGCCTTGGATTTATTCTGGCGGCCGCCGGGTCGGCTGTTGGACTGGGGAACATCTGGAAGTTCCCGTATATGGCTGGCGAGAATGGCGGTGGCGCATTCTTGGTGATCTATCTCGCGCTGGTCTTTACCATCGGTATTTCGGTCATGCTGGCCGAATTCGTGATCGGCCGCATGTCGGAAAAGAACGCGATTGGCGCATTTGCCAAACTTAAAGGTGGGCTTTGGCCGATCGTTGGTTTGTTTGGCGTTGCTGCCGCCTTCATGATTTTGTCGTTTTATTCGGTCGTTGCCGGCTGGACGCTGTCCTACATGATCAAGGCCGTCACCGGGGCGCTTTTGATCGAAGATCCGGCAGCCCTTGGCGATATCTTTGGCAGCTTCATCAGTGATACGACCTCGCCGTTGATTTTCCATGCGATCTTCATGGCACTGACCATTTTCGTTGTGCTTTCCGGTGTTGGCGCCGGTATTGAGCGCGCGTCGAAAATCCTGATGCCAGCCCTGTTTGCGCTTTTGATCGTTCTGATCGTACGGTCGGTTACGCTTCCGGGCGGCATGGAAGGTGTGGCCTTCCTGCTGTCGCCGGACTTTTCGAAAGTGACCTGGGCAACGGTTTCGGATGCACTGTCGCAGGCCTTCTTCTCGCTGTCGCTGGGGATGGGGGCAATGATCACTTATGGCTCTTACCTTGCTAAGAAAGAAAACCTTCCGGGCTCTGCCGGTTGGGTCACCCTGCTGGACTCGGCTGTTGCCGTTCTGGCCGGTCTTCTGGTTCTTCCGGCGGTGTTTGCCTTCGGCTTTGATCCGAGTGCCGGACCGGGCCTGACCTTTATCACTCTGCCAGCTGTGTTCGCGCAGATGCCGTTTGGTTCGTTCTTTGCCTTCCTGTTCTTCCTGTTGTTGGCGATTGCGGCTTTGACCTCTGCGGTTTCGATCCTTGAAGTGGTTGTTGCCTATTTCGTCGATGATCGTGGGATCAATCGCAAAACCGCGGCTGTGGTTCTTGGTTTCGTGATCTTCCTGCTTGGTATTCCGTCGTCGCTTTCGATGGGGGTCATGGCGGATGTCGAGATCCTGTGGGGCAAGAACTTCTTTGACCTGATGGACTTCGTCAGTTCGAGCCTGCTTTTGCCGATTGGCGGGTTGTTGATTTCGCTGTTTGTGGGCTGGATCGTCTGGGGCAAGGCCCAGGAAGAAATCGCAGCACATAACGGAATTGTACCGGTATGGATCGGTGCGTGGGGCTTGATCGTCAAGTTCGTCGCACCGCTGGCGATTGCCTTTATCTTGCTTAAAGGTCTTGGCGTTTTCTAAGTCAGGTTTGCTGATAGGCATATGCGAAAGGGCGGGGAAATTCCCCGCCCTTTTTTGTTGTTTGCTGGTCGTCTTGGTTCTACAGGGCGGCTTCCCTGGCAAGCTTGGAAACAGATTCTGCGCTCATCGGTTGACCCAGCAGATACCCCTGGATCAAGTCACATCCGGCCTTGCGCAGCACGTCAAGCTGATGCTGGTTTTCGACGCCTTCGGCAACGCAGGTTTTGCCAAGGTTACGCGCCATATTTATGATCGTAATCGGCAAGGTTTCACCATCCGGGCCGTCTTCGATGTCCCAGACAAAACTGCGATCAAGCTTGATCACATCAAAGGGCAATGTGCGCAGATAACTCAGGCTCGAAAATCCGGTCCCGAAATCATCAAGTGCGATGCGCACGCCAAGATCACGCAGGCGCTGCAATTTGGTCCGCATATCGTCGATATTGCGCATGAACAGGCTTTCGGTGACTTCGATTTCCAACCGGTCGGCAGCCACACCCTTGTCAACGATGATGGCGCGAAGCTGTTCGGCAAAATCCATCGATCCATAGAACTGCTGAACTGACACATTCACCGCAAGGCGCAGGTTGTGTAAGCCTTCCTGACGCCAGGCAACCAATTGCTTGCAGGCGGTGCGAATGACCCAGCGGCCCAACTCGCCGATTACACCCATTTCCTCAGCAATCGGGATGAAGGTCGAGGGCGGATTGGTTTTACCCTCGGCCGTCGTCCAGCGCAGCAAGGCTTCTACCCCGGCGATTTCACCGGTTTTTGCATCAAATTGCGGCTGATAGACAAGATGGAGTTCTTCATTGTCGATCGCGCGGCGCAAGGCAGTTTCAAGGGCAAGGTCCGCCCCCTTTTGACTGTGCAGATTGACGCTGTAAAGTCCGACCCGGTTACGTCCCTGTTCCTTGGCCTGAACCATTGCCAGTTCGGCACAGCGAATGATGTTGCTGGTGTCATTGGCATCTTCGGGGAAGGACGCAATGCCAATACTGGCCGAAAGGTAAACGTCTTCGCCCTTTCGGGTCAGATGGGCTTCGCCAAGGCGCATCAGAAGACTTTCTGCGATCCCGACGGCTTCCTGTTCGGTGTTCACATTTGGCAGGATTGCGGCGAATTCGTCGGCACCGATACGGGCGATGACAGCATCCTGGCCAAGTTCGCGGCTGATGCGACGTGATACTTCGACCAGCACATCGTCCCCGATATTATGACCAAGGGCATTGTTGACGCGCTGGAAGTTGTCGATATCGAGCATGGCAACCGTGAGCGGGCGTCCGACCCGGCGGGCGCGTCCGATATGAAGCGACAAAAGCTCCGAAAACCGGCGGCGGTTTGGCATGCCGGTCAACTCATCGGTAAAGGCAATCCGCAGGACATCTTCGCGGTTTTTCTCACGTCCACTGATGTCGGTGAAAATCGAAGCGTAGTGGGTGATTGTGCCTTCGCCATCCCGAACTGCCATGATCGAAAGCCATTCGGCATAAATCTCGCCCGACTTGCGTCGGTTCCAGATTTCGCCTTCCCATTTTCCGGTGCGTGCCAAATCCGCCCAGAGCTTGGCATAGAAAGCCTTGTTCTGGCGTCCCGACTTCAAAATCGCCGGTGTCTTGCCGATCACTTCTTCGGCCTGATAACCGGTGACGCGCGTGAAGGCCGGATTGACGGCCTCGATCTCTGACTGCGCATTGCAGATCATCACACAGTCCGGGGAATTTTCGATCAGTTTGTTGGCAAGGGCCAGGGACTGGCGCGCCTTGGTAATTTCGCTGCCACTGTCTTCGGCCAGACTGCTTAGATGGATCAGGTAATCCTGTTCGATAAATTCAAGCAGATCGGCAAAGGACAAAACCCCGATGGTTTCGCCGTTGTGGTTATGAACCACAAGATGACGGAAATTGTCGCGCATCATCATTCTGCGCGCGTCATCAAGGTTCATGTCCTGACGAATGAAGGTTACCGGGCGGGTGGCGATGTCACCTGCAGTCAAGTTTTCATGTTCTTCTGCCAGATGGCGCAAGATATCACGTTCGGTGATAATGCCGGTTTGCAGTTCTGCCGGTTGGTCGTTCGGGAAACCGGAAATGATCGCGCTGTCGCATTTTTCGGAATGCATGCGCTGACGCAGTTCCCAGACCCGAATGTCCTTGTGGGCAAACACGGTGGATTGGCGAACCGCATCGGCAACATCGTTGGCAATGAACGGCTTTTTGTCACCGACATGACGGATGAGGTCGGTCTGACTGATGATCCCTACAAGGCAGCCATGCGCATCAATGGTGACAAGATGGCGCACGCCACGATCGCGCATGCGCACGATTGCCGATTGCGGGGTGGCATGGACCGAAATTGTATGTACCGGTTGGGACATACGCGTTGAAACCGGTTCAGAAAGGGCGGCCGAGGTTGACGGTGGCAACGATAGCAAATCGTGTTCGGTCAGAATTCCCACAGGCTTGTTGTCCACCACAATAATGACGGAGCTGCTGTTGGCCTTGCGCATTTTGGCCGTGGCGTCGCCGAGGGACGTTTGCGGTGTACAGCTTAAAACTGTTCCGGGGGAAAGTGTGCCGACCGTCAGACCAAACGGGCGTCCATCGGAGGATGTGGGGCGTATCATGCGCGTTTGCTCTGTTCGACTGATCTTTTTCGGTTTTATTCTTAAGGGTGAGACGAAGGCGCCATTCCTAGCAGGTTCGGCGTACTTGAGAATTGTTCTGGATCAAGTCAGTAGCGTTCAATTGAACGTCGCCCAGTAAAATTCGTTACAAACAAGAACACCCCACCGGAAAACCGGTGGGGTGTCAATGTGTAAGCCAAAGATTTCAGATTGAAATCAGGCAGCTTTCATCATGTTACGCAGAACGAACTGCAGGATGCCGCCGTTCTGGTAGTAGAGAACTTCGTTCTCGGTATCGATACGGCAGGTAACAACGATTTCCTCGGTGCTGCCATCTTTGCGCGTGATGCGAACCGTGACGTCCTGAAGCGGGTTGATGCCATCACCGATGCCAAGGACATCAAAGGTTTCCGAACCGTCCAGCTTGTAGGTCGCACGACCTTCGCCGTTCTTGAACTGCAACGGCAGAACGCCCATGCAGACCAGGTTGGTACGGTGGATACGCTCGAAGCTTTCCGCGATCACAGCTTTGACGCCAAGCAGGTTGGTGCCTTTGGCTGCCCAGTCACGCGAAGAACCGGTGCCGTATTCCTTACCAGCGATGACAACCAGCGGGGTGCCTTCGGCCTGATAACGCATTGCAACGTCATAGACCCAGCCCTGTTCGCCCGACGGATAATGAACCGAAACACCACCTTCGGTGCCCGGTGCCATTTCGTTACGGATACGAATGTTGGCAAAGGTACCGCGCATCATGACTTCGTGGTTACCACGACGTGCGCCATAGGAGTTGAAGTCACGAACAGCAACGCCGTGCGCCTTGAGGTATTCACCTGCCGGGCTTTCTTCCTTGATCGAACCGGCCGGGGAAATGTGGTCGGTGGTGACAGAGTCACCCAGGATCAGGAGCGGACGTGCGCCATGAACTTCAGAGAAGTCACCCGGCTCTTTCGCCATGTCGACGAAGTAAGGCGGGTTCTGAACGTAGGTGGACTTGCCATCCCACGCGAAGGTCTCGCCTTCGGTGACTTCGATTTCCTGCCACGGTTTCGGACCGGCAAAGATGTTGTCGTAACGATCTTTGTACATGGACGCCGAGATCGAGGACGCGATGGTGTCAGCGATCTCTTTGTTGGTTGGCCAGATGTCTTTCATGAAGACGTCTTTACCGTTCTTGTCCTTACCGAGCGGATCTTTGTTCAGATCGATCTTCAGGTTACCGGCAAGCGCATAGGCAACAACCAGTGGCGGGGAGGCAAGGTAGTTTGCCTTGACCTGCGGGCTGATACGGCCTTCGAAGTTACGGTTGCCCGACAGAACGGCGGTGACGAGCATGTCGTTACCATCGATCGCGTCGATGATCGGTGCTGCCAGCGGACCGGAGTTACCGATACACGTGGTGCAACCGAAACCGGCCACGTTAAAGCCAAGCTGATCCAGGTAATCCTGAAGGCCTGCTTTTTCGAGGTAGTCGGCAACAACCAGCGAACCCGGTGCAAGCGAGGTTTTCACCCACGGCTTGCTCTGAAGGCCGAGTTCGACAGCTTTTTTCGCCAGAAGACCTGCTGCGATCAAAACGCTCGGGTTGGAGGTGTTGGTGCAAGAGGTGATCGCGGCGATGACGACGTTACCGTCCTTCATTTCGAAGTTTTCGTTCGAAACCGGAACAGAACGATCCGCATCAACACCCGGTGCCATATCGGCAAAGGTCTTGGTGAAGCTCGAAACGGCATCTTTCAGCAGAACACGGTCCTGCGGACGCTTCGGACCCGAAAGGGCCGGCTCGACGGTCGAGATGTCAAGTTCAAGCGTTGCGGTGTATTCGGCTTCATGTGCCGGGTCACGCCACATACCCTGTTCTTTGGCATATGCTTCGACCAGTGCAATCTGGTCTTCGTCACGGCCAGTCGAACGCATGTAGTTGAGCGTTTCGTCATCGATCGGGAAGAAGCCACAGGTCGCACCATATTCCGGTGCCATGTTACCGATGGTCGCACGATCCGGAAGGCTCATGTGGTCAAGCGCATCGCCATAGAATTCGACGAATTTGCCAACAACGCCTTTTTCACGCAGCATCTGAACGACGCGCAGAACAAGGTCAGTTGCAGTGATGCCTTCTTTCATGGAACCGGTCAGCTTGAAGCCGACAACTTCCGGGATCAGCATCGAGATCGGCTGACCAAGCATTGCTGCTTCGGCTTCCAGACCACCAACACCCCAACCGAGAACAGCAAGGCCGTTCACCATGGTGGTGTGAGAGTCGGTACCAACCAGCGTGTCCGGATAGGCAACGGTTTTGCCGTCTTCGTCCTTGCCGGTCCAGACGACCTTTGCAAGATGTTCGACGTTGACCTGGTGGCAGATACCAGCCCCCGGCGGAACAATGCGGAAGTTGTTGAAGGCGTTCTGGCCCCAACGCAGGAACTCGTAACGTTCGCCGTTACGTTCGAACTCGACTTCCATGTTTTTGTCGAGTGCGTCGTCGGTGCCGAAGAAGTCGATCATGACCGAGTGGTCAATGACGAGGTCAACCGGTGAAAGCGGGTTCACCTTCTGGGCGTCACCGCCCATCTTCACGACAGCATCGCGCATCGCGGCAAGGTCAACAACGGCGGGAACGCCGGTGAAGTCCTGCATCAGAACGCGGGCCGGACGATAGTTGATTTCGTGGCTGCTTTTGCGCTCTTTGAGCCAGTCAACAACAGCTTTGACATCGTCGGTTTTAACGGTGAAATCGTCTTCGTAACGCAGAAGGTTCTCAAGAACGACTTTCAGCGTGAAGGGAAGTTTTGAAACGTCGCCGAATTTCTCGGAAGCAACTTTGAGGCTGTAATAGTCGACGGACTTGTCCCCGACTTTCAGCGTGCGGCGCGTTTTCAGGTTGTCTTTGCCACAAATGGACATCAGACCCTCCTCAAGGTGGTTAAAAGGGCTTGTCGTGACAAGACACCCCGACCGTCGGAGCGCCGAGCGGTGGGCTATCTGTGTTGCGTGACGCGGGTCACGGCTACATATCTATGTGCAACGGGGTTACACCACAATTCCCTTTGAAAGTCCAGACCCCGAAAAGGGGTATTGGTGAAAACCCGTTGATCACAGCATGTTGGCAAAGCCCAACAAGCAGTCAAACGGCTTTAGACGATATGTGCCGTGGCTTTTGGCCTTTCAATAGGACAGGCAAAGCACGGAGTCTGTTTTTTCCTGACATGTTTATAAAGCCGCCGGCATTCGCGGCAATGAATGTCGGTGTGGGGCGCAGGATCCGGACGCCTGTAACGACGACTCCGCACCGGAGTCGGGGCGGCGGGTTCGAATTTGCCTGCAAAGCGACATGTTCCCAATGCGCGCGAATTGTGCGGTGCATGATTGCGAAAGATTTTTGCATTGCGGTGTTTTCGCGTGCCGTCTGCGACCTGCAACCTGAGATAACGCTACGTAATCAAGGGTAGAGCGGTCGGTGTATTCTGTCGTCAAATAATTGTGCGGTGCGAATTTGTAGAAAACTCCCAACCCCTTGAGAATCATTGCATTGACGCAATATGCTGAAATTGGTACTTAAATGCCTATTAAATGTGTCAGGCCCGGTTTCCGTAAGGTCAGGGTCATAAAATAAACCGACACATCATCAGGGAAACTGAATAGCGGTTTGCAAATTTTCACGCGAAAGAACCCGAAA
Source organism: Thalassospira sp. A40-3 (assembly GCF_015871485.1). Lineage (NCBI taxonomy): Bacteria > Pseudomonadati > Pseudomonadota > Alphaproteobacteria > Rhodospirillales > Thalassospiraceae > Thalassospira > Thalassospira sp. A40-3. Next base: position 3,550,373 of record NZ_CP065428.1, on the reverse strand, counting down.
TGCGGTTCTGCGGCATTTGCGGCCCAAGTCAGGGAGGAATGCGACGGCATGACGTCACAGAGTCCTATTTTAGAGATTAGCGACGTGTCGCTTGTTTTCGGCGGCGTGCGTGCGCTGAGTGATGTCAGCTTCTCCGTTCAGCCGGGCGAGCTTTTTTCGATTATCGGCCCGAACGGTGCCGGTAAGACATCCATGCTGAACTGCGTTTCGGGGCGTTATACGCCAACGACCGGTTCGGTATCTTTCAAGGGCAAGGATGTTACCGGGCTCAAGCCGAATGATCGTGCCGAACTTGGTATCGGGCGTACGTTCCAGAACCTGGCGCTTTTCGGGCACATGAATGTGCTTGATAACATCATGGTTGGCCGTCACCATCTGCTTAAGAACAACTTTCTGAACGGGCCGCTTTACTGGTTTGGCGGCGCGCAGAAAGAGGAGCTCGACCATCGTCGTTTCTGCGAGGATGTCATCGACTTCCTTGAAATTTCCCATATCCGCAAGGCGACCGCCGGCACGCTTTCCTATGGTTTGCGTAAACGGGTTGAGCTTGCGCGTGCTGTTGCGTTGCGTCCGGATCTGATCCTGCTTGATGAGCCGATGGCGGGCATGAACCTCGAAGAAAAAGAGGACATGGCGCGCTTTATCATCGATCTCAATGAAGAGTGGGGCATGACCGTTGTCATGATCGAACACGACATGGGTGTGGTCATGGATATCTCCAACCGGGTGATGGTCCTTGATTTCGGTCGCAAGATTGCCGAAGGCCTGCCGGAAGAGGTCATGGCCAACAAGCATGTCAAGAAAGCCTATCTCGGCGAAGAAGACGACGACACGGACGAAGACGAGCAGGTGGCCTGATCATGAGCAGCAATATCCCGGAATATGCCGACGTTCAGTCGCTTGATAGCTTCCCGAAAGTGCTGGCCTATAACGCGCGCAACTGGCCCAAAGAAGTCGCCATGCGCGAAAAGGAATTCGGTATCTGGCAGGAATTCACCTGGCAGGACTACAACGACCGCGTCAAATGGATGGCGCTTGGCATGCGCGCCCTTGGCCTTGGGCAGGGCGATGTTGTTGGTATCATCGGCGAAAACCGTCCGGAATGGGTTTGGGCCGAAATCGCGGCGCATGCGCTGCGCGGTATGTCGGTTGGTCTTTATCAGGACAGCCTGCACGAAGAAGTCGCCTATCTGATTACCTATTCAGGCGCGCGCATCCTGATCGCCGAAGACGAAGAACAGTGCGACAAGCTGCTTGAGCTTGGCGAAGACATCCCGACTGTCGACCACATCGTTTATTGTGACCCGCGCGGGATGCGCAAATACGACGATCCGCGTTTGCTGGATGTCGAAAAGCTCTATGAACTGGGCCGCGAGCTGGAGGCAAAAAATCCGGGCATTTATGACCAGATGGTTGCCGACACCCGCGGCGATGAATGCGCCATTCTGTGCACCACTTCGGGTACAACGTCCAAGCCGAAGATGGCGATGCTCAATTCCGGTGACTTCCTTGATCACTGTGCGGCATATCTTCGCGCCGACCCGAAATATCCAGGTGACAATTATGTCTCGGTCCTGCCATTGCCGTGGATTATGGAGCAGGTCTATGTCGTTGGTCAGTCGCTGATCAGCCGCCAGATCGTAAATTTCGTCGAAGAGCAGGAAACCATGATGGCCGACCTGCGCGAAATTGGTCCGAACTTCGTCCTTTTGGCGCCGCGCGTTTGGGAAACCATCGCCGCCGATGTCCGTGCACGGATGATGGATTCCACGCCGTTCAAGCAAAAGATGTTTGATTTCGGTATGGCATTGGCGCGCACCGCGATGGATGCCGGTGGCCATTCGAAAATGGCCGATATGATCCTGATGAATGCGCTTAAAGACCGTCTTGGATTTTCCAATCTGCGTTCCGCCGCGACGGGTGGTGCCGCGATTGGTCCGGAAACCTTCAGGTTCTTCCATGCGATGGGCGTGCCACTGCGTCAGCTTTATGGTCAGACCGAACTGTGCGGCGCCTATACCATCCATCAGCCGGGCGATATTGATTTCGACACGGTCGGCGTTGCCTTTGATAATTCGGAGATCAAGGTGATCAACACCGACGAAAATGGTGTTGGCGAAATCGTTGCACGCACGTCGGGCATGTTTACCGGATACTTCAAAAATCAGGCCGCCTATGACGAAGATGTCCGGGATGGCTGGATGCATACCGGGGATGCCGGTTACTTCAAGGACGAGAACAAGCACCTTGTGGTGATCGACCGCATGAAGGATCTGGCGGAAACCTCGACCGGGGTGCGTTATTCGCCGCAGTTTATTGAAAACAAACTGAAATTCTCGCCCTTCATTGCCGAGGCCGTGATTCTTGGCAAGGGCTTGCCGTTCCTGTCGACCATGATCTGTATTCGTTATTCGATCATGGCGAAATGGGCCGAGCAGCGCGGGATTGCCTTTACCAACTACACCAACCTGTCAGCCCAGCCGCAGGTCTATGACATGATCACCGAGGAAATCCGCGAAGTGAACAAGACACTTCCGGAAGCCCAGCGGATCAAGCGGTTCCTTCTGCTTTACAAGGAACTGGATGCCGATGACGGCGAACTGACCCGTACACGCAAAGTGCGCCGTGGTGTGGTTGCCGAGAAATATGCCGACATCATCGATGCGGTTTATGCCGGCAATGACAAGGTTGATATCGACACCATGATCACCTTCCAGGACGGGTCCAAAACCCGCATCCAGACGAGTGTGAAGGTCGTTGATCTTGATAATGACAAGGCCGCACAGACGGCCCCGAAAGCCGCCGAATAAGGCAGCAGCATAACTGTGGCCCCGGCCAAAGGCTTGGGTCGCCATTACAGGGATGGCAACATGAATTTCGAACTTCTGTTCCAGCTTCTGCTGAACGGTTTGATTGTCGGGACACTCTATGGCGTTGTCGCCATGTGCTTTGTCCTGATCTACAAATCGACCCAGATCGTCAACTTTGCCCAGGGTGAGTTCCTGCTGATCGGGGCATGGGTGTGTTATGCATTCCTTGTCGAGATGCATATGCCCTTCTGGCTGGGTTTCCTGTTTACCTTGCTGTTTATGATGGCGTTTGGCATCGTTCTGCAGATGGTTGTCTTGCGACCGATGATTGGCGAACCGATCATTTCGGTGATCATGGTGACCATCGGGCTTTCGATCTTCTTCCAGGCAGCAACCAAGTGGATCTTCGGGGCAACCACCGCGACCTATCCGCAGGTGTTTGAAACCCGATCGGTCAACCTTTTGGGGATGCAGATCGAGACGGCCTATATCATGAGCTTCGTGATCTCGTTGTTCATCATGGCCGGGTTCTATTGGTTCTTTAAATATTCCAAGCTTGGCCTTGCCATGCGCGCAACCGCCTTTGATCAGCAGGTCGCGCAAAGCCTTGGTATTTCCGTCAAAACCGTATTCGCGATGTCTTGGGCAATCTCGGCCCTTGTATCGGGTGTCGCCGGGATCGTGATCGGCATGGTCAATGGCGTGTCGTCCGCCCTTTCGGTGATCGGGATCAAGGTGTTCCCGGCGGTGATCCTTGGCGGGCTTGATTCAATCATCGGTGCCATTGTCGGTGGTGTGATCATTGGTCTGCTTGAAAACACCGCGGAATTTGTTGATGGCCAGTATCTGCACTGGGGCAACCTGTTCTCGATCGCACCGTTCTACGTGCTGATCATTATCCTGTGCATCAAGCCATATGGCCTGTTTGGCACCAAAGACATCGAACGTATTTAGGGCCTGTTGATGATCAGGGTGCCGCCGTGGTTGCCGCCTAAGGGCGCGAAATTAGGAGTGAGGACGCAGGACATGCTTGGCATATTCAAGGACGAGGGACGCGGGGTCGCGCCCTTAGGCGGCAATCCCTCTGGGACGGGGCGTATTTTCCCACCTACAGCGTCGCGGCTGGCTTTCGTGGGGCCCGCCACGCAGCGCCATCCACTTCTTGCAGGTGGGAAAATACGATCCCGCCACGACGGCATCCTGATCATCAATAGGCCCTAAGGACGAGGAAGATATACTATGGCTGGATTTTCTATACGTCCTTGCGGTGACTTCCGAACGACTTATCGTCAGGATACCCGCATCTTTGATACGACCTATATCCGCAACGCCGCGATCCTTGGCATCTTTGCGGTCGCCATGATCCCGTTTGTTCTGGATGGCTATTACGTCAACCTGTTCATTCAGATCTCATACTTCGCGATTGCCGCATTGGGCTTGAATATTCTGGTCGGCTTTACCGGGCAGATTTCATTAGGCCACGCTGCCTTCTTTGGCTTTGGCGCCTTTGCGTCGGCCTGGATTAACAACACAACCGGCATTCCCGTCCTGTTGTCGATCCCACTGGCCGGGTTGATGACCGCTGCGGTTGGTATGCTGTTTGGGTTGCCAGCCGCCCGCATCAAGGGGCTTTATCTGGCGATTGCGACACTGGCAGCCCAGTTCATCCTCGAAGATTTCTTTGCCCGTGCCGAATGGTTTACAGGCGGTTCCTATGGCGCGGCCGCCAACCCGGTCAATGTGTTTGGCTACGAAGTTCTGGATGATTTCAGCTTCTTCTATGTCTGTCTGTTCTTCCTGGTGGTGATGTACCTGCTGGGGACGAACCTGATGCGGACCCGCGATGGTCGTGCCTTTGTCGCGGTACGTGACCATTATCTTTCGGCTGAAATCATGGGGATCAACCTCACGAAATATCGCCTGATGAGCTTTGCGATTTCGTCTTTCTATGCCGGTGTCGGCGGGGCGATGTATGGCCACTATCTGGGCTTTGTCTCGGCCGAGGGCTTTACCATTCTGCTGTCGATCCAGTTCCTGGGCATGATCATCATCGGTGGTCTTGGTTCCGTCAAAGGGACGTTGATGGGCACGGTGTTTATGGTTTTGTTGCCCGAAGTCATGGAAACCGGTGTCAGCGCACTGAGCGTTTTTGAATGGGCCAATTCGACGGCTGTGACCGACGGGCTGGCCTATATCAAGGAGATGGCAATTGGTCTGGCCATCATCCTGTTCCTGATCTTTGAGCCGGATGGGCTTGCCCATCGCTGGCAACAGATCAGGGCGTACTGGAAGCTTTATCCCTTCTCGTACTGACTAAAACCCCGAACCCGGCCCGCTTACAAAAAACAAAAGGGCCGGGACAAAAACGGGGCGACCGGGAGGCTTACTTTAGTGAAAACGTCCAAGGGAGACGTCGTTATGAAAAGACTGATTGCTGCGACCGCGATGGTCGCGACGGGGCTGTCGTTCTCGGCAGCACAAGCAGATGACGATATGGTATTTGTCGGCCATCTGATGGACATCACCGGTGCCACCGGCTTTATCGGCAAGTTCTATGCCGATGGTGTGCGTGATGCGCTGTCTTACATCAACACCCATGGCGGTATTGATGGCACGGTTCTGGATTCTGAATCTGTTGACTATGCCTACAAGGTTCCGCAGGCGATTGCGAACTACAAGAAATGGCGTTCGCGCAACGACATGGTTGCGATGCAGGGCTGGGGCACGGGCGATACCGAAGCCCTGATCAGCTTCGTTGCCAAGGATGAAGTACCGGTCTATTCCGCATCCTATTCCGGTCACCTGACCGACCCGACGGGCAAAAACCCGAAAACCGCCAAACCGGCACCTTATAACTTCTTCTATGGTGCGTCCTATTCCGACGCCTGCCGTGCGCTGGTTCAGTGGGCTGCAGAAGACTGGAAACAATCCGGTGGTTCGGGCAAGCCGGTGTTCTCGCATATCGGCGATAACCACCCTTATCCGAACGCCCCGAAAGAAGCCTGTGCGGAATACGCAACAGAGCTTGGCTTTGAAGTAACTGCACCGGTCGTTGTTTCGATGAAGCCGGGTGACTTCAAGGCACAGTGCCTGACCCTTAAGGAAGCCGGGACCAACTATGGCTACCTCGGTAACCTTGGCCCGTCGGTTGTGTCGCTGGTGAAATCCTGTGACACGGTTGGTGCGACCCCGAAATGGCTGGCCAACATCTGGGCTGGTGACTACGAGACCCTTAAAACCATTGGCGATGTCGAAAACTACATCTTCCCGGCGATGACCAGCTTCTGGACCGATGAAGGTGTTCCGGGCATGGATCTGGTGCGCGAAATCTCCAAGATGTCGGACCGCTCTGGCGAAGAGTTCCGCACCCATCACTATATCCGCGGCATTTGCTCTGCCTATTACATGAAAGAAGCCATGGAATGGGCCAAGAACAATGGCGGCATCACCGGTGCAAACATCAAGGCAGGCATGTATGCCCGCCAGAACTGGGTGCCGGCCGGTCTTGAAGGCGTTTGCATGGAAGCAACCTGGACCGCCGAAGACCATCGCGGCATCAACACCGTCAATATCTATAACGGTAGCGCCAAAGGCGGTGAAGCAACGGTCGAAAAAGTAACGACTGTAACGCTGCCGCGTCGTGACGACTGGCTTGGTTACTAAGACCATCCAGTAAGACGAATGTCTCCCAGACTGTTCGGAGGCAGGGCATAAGACGCAAGATGCCCTGTCTCCGACAGCTGGAGATCACAAGAAGATCATTCGAAAGGGACACCATGGCAGAGCCCGCCCGCAAAATAGAAACCGCCGAACCGATGCTGTCGGTCAATAATATCGAAGTTGTTTACGACGAGGTGATTCTGGTCCTGCGTGGCGTCTCGCTTGAGGTTCCGCAAGGCAAGATCGTTACTCTGCTGGGCCCGAACGGGGCTGGTAAATCCACGACGCTTAAGGCGATTTCGGGTTTGCTGAAAACCGAAGACGGTGAAGTCACCCGTGGTGACATCAGTTTCATGGGCAACCAGATTGCCAATGGAAACCCCGAGGATATCGTGCGCTCCGGCCTGTTTCAGGTTATGGAAGGCCGCCGTATCATCGAGGATATGACCTGCATCGAAAACCTGCGTCTAGGCGCCTACACGCGCAAGGACAACAAGGTCAAAGACGATATTGAAATGGTCTTTGAATATTTCCCGCGCCTTAAGGAACGTACCGGACTTGCCGGGTACCTTTCAGGTGGGGAGCAACAGATGCTGGCGATCGGCCGTGCGCTTATGGCGCGGCCCAAAATGATCCTGCTTGATGAGCCGTCAATGGGCTTGTCGCCGCTTCTGGTCAAGGAAGTGTTCGGGATTATCGAAAAGATCAACCGCGAACAGGGCATCACCATGCTCATCGTTGAACAGAACGCCAACTTTGCGCTTAAGGTTGCCGACTATGGTTACATCATGGAAAGCGGTAAGGTTGTTCTGGATGGCACCCGTGACGAGCTTCTGAATAACGAGGACGTCAAGGAGTTCTATCTTGGCGGCGGTTCTGAAGAACGCAAAAGCTTCAAGAACATCAAGTCCTACAAGCGCCGCAAACGTTGGCTCTAGGATTAAAACACCGGGGCCGTATATCGGTGTGGTGGACGCCTTTGAATGAAAGACGGGTATGATGCTTAAAACTTACTATGACGAGCGCGAAACGCGAACTCCCGGAAGCCGCGAGGCCGGCTTGATGGCAGCACTGCCGCGCATTCTGCATCATGCTAAGTCACAATCGAAGGCTTATGGTCGACTGTTGGCCGATATCGAGCCGCAAAAAATCACCACCCGCGAGGCGCTGGCAAAACTGCCCCTGACCCGCAAGTCGGATCTGATTGATGCGCAGGACAAGGAACCGCCGCTGGCGGGTCTGAACGCAACGCCAATCCCGGCGATGGCGCGCCTGTTCCAAAGCCCGGGGCCGATCTATGACCCGCAGGGCAAGGGCGATGACTGGTGGCGGATGGGCCGGGCGTTCTTTGCTGCCGGTTTCCGGCCGGGTGATATAGTGCATAACTGCCTGTCCTATCACCTGACACCGGGTGGCTTCATCTTTGACAGTGGCGCACGGGCCTGCGGGTGTGTCGTCGTTCCGGCCGGCGTCGGACAAAGCGAGGCACAGGTCAAGGCAATCAGCGACCTTAAGCCAACCGGATATAGCGGTACGCCATCCTTCCTGAAGATCCTGATCGAAAAGGCCGAGGAGCTTGGTGCGGATATTTCATCGATCAAACGGGCACTGGTATCGGGCGAAGCGCTTCCGGAAAGCCTGCGATCCTGGTTTGCCGAGCGCGATATCGCCATGCTGCAATGCTATGCCAGTGCCGACCTTGGCCTGATTGCCTATGAAAGCGATGCCAAGGACGGGATGATCGTTGCCGAAGACATCATTCTTGAAATCGTCCGTCCGGGCACGGGCGAGCCGGTGGCAGAGGGTGAGGTTGGCGAAGTCGTCGTCACCACGCTTAACATGGACTATCCGCTGGTCCGGTTTGCGACTGGCGACTTGTCGGCAATTGCTGTGGGTGAGAGTGCCTGTGGTCGCACAAACCATCGTATCAAGGGCTGGATGGGGCGTGCCGATCAGACCACCAAGATCAAGGGCATGTTTGTTCATCCGCAACAGATCGGCGAAATCGTCAAACGTCATGGCGATATTGCCAAGGCGCGCCTTGTCGTTACCCGGGAAAACGATAACGACGTCATGACCCTGACCTGCGAGGGTATTGAAGACAGTCAGATTGATGCGATTGCCGAAACGCTAGCCAGTGTTTGCAAGCTGCGCGGGACGGTTTTGGCGGCAGAGGTTGGCAGTCTGCCCAATGACGGCAAGGTGATTGATGATCAGCGTGATCTGACCTGATTGAGTTAGCTGACTTAGTGTTTCATTCCCGCTCGGGAAACCTGTGCCGCTCGGCTTTGCCGGCGGCACTTTTTTTCTAGATCAAGCTGGCTGCTTTAAGCACAAGGCCACCTGCAAGCAGCGTCAGAGCCGTCCCGACAATCACGTTTTTAAGCGAAAGCAAAGACCCATCGCCATGGTCGTGATCATGATCGTGTCCGTGGTCGTGGCCACCATGATCATGCTCGTGTTCATGCTGTGCTGCCTTTTGGCCTTCGCGACGGAGCCACAGCAGGATGCCAATCAGCCCAAAGGCCGCGATATTCAGGAACAGCGTATAATTGACGCCAAAGGCACTGACCTCGGCAATGTCACGGCTGCTTTCGGGCAGCGCGCCGAGTGCGACAAAGGCGTAATGCAGGATAAGCGCGGTGGCCACAATGCTGGCATACATGACACCTGCGATATAAAGCGCAGTTTTCCAGCCATAATACCGGGCATTGACCTTGACCAGTGGCGGGACCATCAGGTCCGAATAGATAAAGCCCATAATCCCGGCAAAGCTGACACCCCCGGCACTGAGAACCGTGGCCAATGGAATGTTACCCATCGAGCCGATAAAGGTCGCGGCGGCGACAAATGGTGCCACAAGGGCGTTTTCAAGAACGGTCAGAAATGGCAAGTCTGACGCTTTACCGGTGCCGTCCCCGGCAAGGAACAGGGTCTGCCAGAATTCGGCCGGGACAAAGACCGCAATAAAGCCGGCAATCGTGAAACCGATTAGGATTTCACGCCAGACCATCTGCCATTCCATTACAAAGCGGTTGCCGACCTGTTGCCAGCCTTGCTTGGACTTGATGCGTTTCTTCCAGTCGAAGTCGTCTTCTTCGCTGCCGGTTTCCTGGTCGGCATGTTGCTTGGCGGCTTCAATCATCTCCTTGGGATATGTCACACGGATCAGAACAGCCGAAATCGCAATCATCAGGATACCACCAATGATTTCCGCGGCCAGAAACTGCCACCCCAGAAACAGGAAGATCAGAACGCCAAGTTCAATGACCAGGTTGGTCGATGCGAACATGAAGGCGACAGTGGCAATGAAATGTGCGCCTTTCTGAAACAGCGATCGTGCCGCCGAAAGGGCCGCAAACGAGCATGAACTTGATATGGCGCCAAACAAACCGGCAAGCGAAACGCTACCGATACCGGCGTCGCCCATATGCGCAGTCAGGCGGTTCTTGGGGACGAAAACCTGAATCGCGGCACTGATGGAGTAACCAAGCACAAACGCCCACAGCGCGTTCCAGAAGAAACCAAGTGCGGTCATGACGCCGTTTGAATATTGATCTAGCAAATCCATTGTGACCTTCCTGCCATCTCAGGTGTCGGGGTCCTTGTTAAACGGCTGGAAAGGTAAGGTGTTCCAAGATAGGCATTCGCCAACATCTGTGTATGATGGCCGAAATACTAAAAATGCCGCGGGGGAAGCACGGTGCGTACGGGCAAGACTTTTGCCGTTTCCATGATTACGGTCTGCCAGTTGATGGCGCTTGCGCTGTGGTTTTCGGCTACGGCGGTGCTGCCGCAATTGCGCAGTGAGTTTGGTATTGGGGCGCTGCAATCATCGCTATTTACCAGTGCAGTTTTGCTGGGCTTCGTTCTGGGAACTGTAACCAGTGCGATCCTTGGTCTGGCGGATCGCATCGAACCCCGGCGGTTTTGGGCGGCATCGGCGATGATTGCCGCGACCGCCAATATCCTGATCCTCGTTGTTCCGGTTGATGGGATTGTTGTGATCCTGTTGCGGCTGATCACGGGCGTTTGTATGGCCGGGATTTACCCGATTGGCATGAAGATGGTGGCAACCTGGTCACGCGGGGATACCGGTTTCTTGGTGGGGCTTTTGGTCGGGGCGCTGACAATGGGGTCTGCCATGCCGCACCTTTTTGCGGTGGCGGTACCCTTGGACTGGCGATACGTGATCATGACCGCCAGTGTGACCGCCTATATCGCGGCGATTGCCATCCTGTTCGTGCATCTGGGCGGGACACCGGGACGTTCCCCGCGCTTTGATCCAAAAATGGTCGGCAAGATCTGGTCAAACAAGCCGTTGCGCCATGCCTGCTACGGCTATTTTGGGCATATGTGGGAACTGTATGCCATGTGGGGCTGGATCGGATTGTTCCTGTACGGCGCGTTTTCCGATCGTGTGATGGATAGTCCCGGTGTCTGGTCCGCACTTTCGACCTTTGCCATTGTTGGCATCGGTGCGTTCGGGTCGTTGGCCGGGGGGTATTATGCAGACCGGATTGGCAGAACGACCGTGACGATTGCCGCCATGATCGTTAGTGGCGCCTGTGCGCTGGTTGCCGGTGGGCTATCCGATGCCCCGATTATACTTCTTATTGTGGTCTGCATCGTTTGGGGCATCTCCGTGATCGCGGATTCCGCGCAATTCTCGTCCTGCGTCATTGAACTGGCCGACCCGCATCAAGTCGGCACGGCATTAACCCTGCAAAATGCCATCGGGTTCCTGATTGCACTTGTTTCCATCCATCTTGTGCCGGTTGTCGCCGATCAAGCAGGTTGGTGGGGGGCGTTTGCCATGTTGGCTGTCGGGCCCGCTTTGGGAACGATTGCCATGGTCAGGCTGCGCATGATGCCAGAGGCGATACAGCTTGCAGCCGGTAAAAAGTAAGGTTTTCCCGCTATAATTGCGATCTTTGGTGATCGGCTTCACTTGACAGCAGGGTGTTAAAAAGCTGCGCTGTTTGGGTTTTCTTGACCATTATCAGTACTAATATTAACTTCTGGCGGAATTTTCTTGCTGTCTCGCGTTCGGGGCGATGCGGCGAATATCCAAAAATAAGGGTCTTTCATGAGTCTCACCCTCATTGTTTTGCTTCCCTTCATTGGGGCGGTCTTACCCGCCATAATGATCAGGGCCGGGCGCAATGCTTGTGCCACAGCGACCGGTTCTGTCACGCTGCTTGCCCTGATCTTGCTGATGGCAAAGGCCCCGGCGGTCATTGCCGGCGAGGTATTTCAGGTCAGTTATAGTTGGCTTCCGGAACTTGGTCTGAATGTGACCTTCTTCCTCGATGGGCTCGGGTTGCTGTTTGCGACGCTGATCCTGGGTATCGGTCTGCTAATTATCATCTATGCGCGGTTCTATCTTTCCAAGGACGACCCGATGGGCAGGTTCTATGTGTTCCTGCTGTTGTTCCAGGGGGCCATGGTCGGTATCGTTCTTTCCGATAATATCCTGCTGCTGTTGATTTTCTGGGAACTGACGTCGCTGTCATCGTTCCTTCTGATCGGGTACTGGAAACATTTGCCAGAAGGCCGTCAGGGCGCGCGCATGGCGCTTGCTGTGACCGGTGCTGGTGGTTTGGCAATGATTGCCGGGATGCTGATCCTTGGCGATATTGTCGGGTCTTATGATCTGACCGTGATCTTGCAGAACGCCGATCTGATCCAGGCATCGCCGATGTATTTGCCGGCCTTGATCCTGATTTTGCTGGGCTGCTTTACCAAATCCGCACAGTTCCCGTTCCACTTTTGGCTGCCGCACGCGATGGCCGCACCGACGCCGGTTTCGGCCTATCTGCACTCTGCCACAATGGTGAAGGCGGGCATCTTCCTGATGGCACGCATGTGGCCGGTTCTGTCAGGCACGCCGGAATGGTTCTATATCGTCGCGACCGCTGGTCTGGTGACCATGGTGCTGGGCGCATGGATTGCGATCTTCAAGCACGACCTGAAGGGGCTTTTGGCATATTCAACCGTCAGTCACCTTGGTCTTGTCACCATGCTGCTTGGTTTCGGAACGCCGATGGCAGCCGTTGCCGGGGTGTTTCACATCATCAACCACGCGACCTTCAAGGCGGCCCTGTTTATGACGGCCGGTATCGTCGATCATGAAACCGGGACCCGCGATATCCGTCGTTTTGGTGGGTTGCTGAACCTGATGCCGATTGCAGGCACCATCGGGATTATCACCGCGGCCTCGATGGCCGGGATCATTCCGCTTAATGGTTTCATTTCCAAGGAAATGATGCTGGAAGAAGCATGGCACACCATGTGGCTGGATCAGAACTGGGTGGTTCCGCTTCTGGCAACCGTTGGTGCCCTGTTCTCTGTGGCCTATTCCTTCCGGTTTATCTTCCACGTCTGGCTGGGTAAGCCGCGAGATGAAAACCTGCCACATCATCCGCATGACCCGCCGTTTGGCATGTGGGCACCGCCCGCATTGCTGACGGTTCTGGTGGTTCTGATCGGCCTGTTCCCGGCAGCCATCGCAGGTCCGCTAGTCGCTGCGACCGCAGGGGCCGTTATCGGTGGTGAATTGCCGGATTATCACCTGTCACTTTGGCATGGTCTGACACCGGCCCTTGGCATGAGTGTGATTGCGATTATCGGTGGATCGCTGTTGTTGATGCGCCATGGTGGCCTGATGTCGGCAACCGCCAACCTGTCGCGGCCCGATGCCAAGGCAATGTTTGATTGCGGCATGGCCAAGGCCGTCGCGCTCAGCCGACTGGTTTCGGACAATCTGCATAACGGATCATTGCAGCGTTATCTTGCAATCACGATCATCGGTTCCATCGGGATCGGGCTTTCGGGCTTCTATGCGCAGCCGGACTTCCAGTCAGGCACGCGTGAGCTTCTTGAAGTCTCGCCGCCAGCCGCGATTGGCTGGTTGTTGCTGGTTGTGACCTGTATTGCGTCGGTCTTTATGCATCACAACCGTTTGCTGACCTTGCTTCTGGTCGGTGTGGTTGGTCTGATTGTGTCGCTTGGTTTTATCTATCTTTCGGCACCGGACCTTGCATTGACGCAGATTTCGGTCGAGGTAGTGACAGTCATTCTGATGTTGCTTGCCCTTAACATCCTGCCCAAGGAAACGCCGAAGGAAAGCCTGCCGGGCCGCAAAATGCGTGACGGTATTGTCTCGATTGCGGCTGGTCTTGGGGTTGGAGGTGCGATTTGGGCGATCATGACCCGCGATCTGCCAAACACAATCTCGTCCTATCATCTGGCGAACTCGAAAACCGAAGGTGGTGGCACCAACGTTGTGAACGTCATCCTCGTTGACTTCCGTGGGTTTGATACCTTTGGCGAGATCATCGTTCTTGGAATTGCCGCACTTTCGATCTTTGCGCTGATTGAAACCGTGACCCAGGGCGAGGCGGCCAAACGTCTGGCCAACTGGGTTGTCAGCAACCGTCGCTCGGCTGATCGTCACCCGATGATGATGGTTGTGGCGACGCGTGTGATGTTGCCGCTGTCTCTGATGGTGGGTGTTTACATCTTCCTGCGCGGTCACAATGAACCAGGCGGTGGCTTTATCGCCGGTCTGGTCGTGTCGGTTGCGTTGGTCATGCAGTATATGGCGTCGGGCTTTGGCTGGACCCAGAACCGTATGAAGGTCAATTACCATGGCATGATCGGTCTTGGCGTGATTGCCGCGGCGATTACCGGTGTCTCAGCCTGGGTTGCGGGTCTGCCGTTCCTGACCAGTGGTTTTGTTCATGTTCACCTGCCGATCGTTGGCGAGTTTGAACTGGCATCGGCCATGGGCTTTGACCTTGGCGTCTTCCTGACCGTGGTCGGGGCGGTGATGCTGGCCCTTGCCAAACTTTCGCAGGTCGAACGTATGGCCGAACATGTCGAGATAAATACCGAGCCGATGGACCACGATCCGTCGTTGTCGGCAGCACCGGCGGCAACGCCGGGCAAGGAGGCCTGATATGGAATTTCTTGTCGCAAGCAGTATTGGGCTTCTGACCACGTGCGGGACTTATTTGTTGCTGCGCGGGAGAACCTTCCCGGTGGTTGTTGGCTTGGCCCTGCTGTCCTATGCGGTGAACGTCTTCCTGTTCGCCATGGGACGTTTGACCATCAATATGCCGCCGATCCTGCGTGAGGGTGTCACCGAATATACCGATCCGCTGCCACAGGCGCTTGTCCTGACGGCAATTGTGATTTCGTTCGGTATGACGGCATTGATCGTTGTTTTGTCGATCCGGACTTTCCTTGAAATCGGTAATGACCATGTTGACGGTCGTCCGGTTGGCGCGCCATCCGAAGCAGGAGATAAAAACTGATGGGTGACTGGATTGTTGTTCCCATAGTGCTGCCCGCCGTGATGGCCGCCCTGATTGTCCTGGCGGTGCGTCACGATATCATTTTGCAGCGCGTATTTTCCATCACGGCCACGGTCGCCCTTGTGACCGTCACACTTTCGCTTCTGGTTTATGCCAGTGGCAATGGCCCGGAAATGTATGCGCTTTCGGATTGGCCGGCACCGTTTGGCATTGTTCTGGTGCTTGATCGTCTTTCGGCGATGATGGTGTTCCTGACATCGCTTCTGGGTCTTGGCGTTGTTCTTTTCGCATCAAGCGAATGGGACCAGCGCGGCAAGCATTTCCATGCCCTTTTCCAGTTCCAGCTGATGGGGGTCAATGGTGCGTTCCTGACCGGTGACATCTTTAACCTGTTCGTGTTCTTCGAAGTTCTGCTGATTGCGTCCTATGGCTTGATGCTGCATGGCGCGGGCGCAGAACGTTTGAAGGCCGGGATGCAATATGTCGTCATCAACCTGACAGGGTCTTCCTTGTTCCTGATTGGTGTCGGCATGATCTATTCCGTCACCGGGACGCTGAACATGGCCGACCTTGCCATTCAGGTCACCAATGTCGCGTCGGGTGATGCGGCCCTGCTGCGCGCCGGTGCGTTGATCCTGCTTCTGGTGTTCTGTGTGAAGGCCGCACTTGTTCCGGTTCATTTCTGGTTGCCGGGCACCTATGCCAATGCACCGGCACCGGTGGCAGCCCTGTTTGCCATCATGACCAAGGTCGGGGCCTATTGCGTGCTGCGTGTCTATTCGCTGGCCTTTGGCGATACGGCAGGCGACATGGCATGGCTCGCAGCGCCTTATGTCCTGCCGGCCGCACTGGTGACCCTGGTACTTGGTATGACCGGGGTTCTGGCGGCGAAGCGCCTTAACAGTCTGATCGCCTTTTCGGTGATCGGATCAATGGGGACCTTGTTGATTGCCATCGGGCTGTTTACGCCCGAAGCGATTTCGGCCGGTCTTTATTATATGCTGCATTCGACCTTCTCGGCGGCGGCCCTGTTCCTGATTGCCGATCTTGTGGTGTCACGCCGCGGGCAGTTCGGCGATAGCTTGCATACCGCGCCGCGTTTCCATCAGACCGGCTTCCTGGCTGTTCTGTTCTTTGTCGGTGCGATCGGTATGGCCGGGATGCCACCACTCAGTGGTTTTATCGGTAAACTTCAGATCCTTGATGCGGCACGCGATAGTGATGCCATGGTCTGGATCTGGTCGATCATTCTGGTGACGTCACTGATGTGTATCGTCGGTTTTGGCCGGGCGGGCAGTGTGCTGTTCTGGAAAAGTGCCTCCGTCGACGGCGAAATCACGGTCGAAGGTGCGAAATGGCCGGTTCTGCCGATCATTGCCAGTTGCGGTATGGTCAGTGGCCTGATTGCGCTGACCATTTTTGCCGGACCAATTACCGAGTATCTGAACGGTGTTGCGGCACAGTTGTTTGATACGTCGCATTACATCGAAGCGGTGCTGGGCGCAAACGCCCTGTCACTGGTCGGTCAATAAGGGGAGAGGATAGAAAGATGATAAAACGTTATCTGCCCCATCCGCTTTTGACACTTGTGCTGCTTGTTGTCTGGGTGTTCCTGGTCAATGAAGTCTCGGCCGGTGCGGTGATCTTTGGGCTTATTCTTGCGATCATCATTCCGCTGATCACGGCCAGTTTCTGGCAGGATCGACCGCGCTTGCGCAACGTCTATGGCATTTGCGAGTACGGGCTGATTGTGCTGTGGGACATTCTGGTGGCGAATGTGATCGTGGCTGGTTTGATCCTGTTTCGGAAGACCGAAAGTCTGGAATCAAAGTCGGTTGTCGTGCCGCTTGATCTGACCTCGCCAGAAGCCATCACAACCCTTGCCGGTACGATCACCATGACGCCGGGAACCGTGACGATTGATCTGAGTGCCGATGCCAAAAGCCTGCTTGTGCATTGCCTGCACGCACCCGATCCGCAGAGCGTGGTGGACGATATCAAGAACCGCTACGAACGCCGTCTGAAGGAGATTTTCGAATGATCGATTATGCACTGAATTTCGGCTTTATCTGCGTTGCGCTGGCACTTCTGATGAACCTATATCGGTTGACCGTCGGGCCGACCACGGCAGACCGGGTTTTGGCCGTTGATACCATGGCGATCAATGCCATTGCCCTTCTGGTGCTGTACGGGATCGGCAAGGCGACCGCGATGTATTTCGAAGGGGCATTGCTGTTTGCGATGTTCGGATTTGTTTCAACCGTGGCCTATTGCAAGTTCGTCTTGCGCGGCGACATCATCGAATAAGGGAGCGTAACGATGCCGTTTGTTGTTGAACTCATCATTTCGCTTCTGATCGTGATCGGCGGGCTGTTCTTGCTGGTTGGGTCGTTCGGGATGATCAAGTTGCGTGATCTTTTGCCGCGCCTGCATGCACCGACCAAGGCCAGCACTGTCGGGCTTGGCGGTGTCTTGATTGCGTCCATGCTGTTCTTCTGGATCGAACGCGGGAAATTCACCATTCACGAATTGCTGATTACGCTGTTTATCTTCCTGACAGCGCCGATCACCGCAAACCTGATCGCCAAGGCGTATATGTTGCTGAATGTTGATCCGAACAAGGAACTACCGCCCAGCAAACAGAATGAAGGTTGGGCAACCTTTGATCCGATCGGGCCAGAGGGGTATGACCCCAGCGAGGAATATCAGGAAAAGGAAACCTGAAAGGGTCAGGACCTTTGATGAATTCAAGCGGCACCGGGAAACCGGTGCCGTTTTGTTTTTAGGGTGTGTTGCCTGCGTGCATCCCAGTTGCTAAGACGAATGACAGAGAGGGACGGGACAGAGATCACCATGCCGGATTTTTCCATCGAAGATCAGTATCAGGGGCGTATTGCCGGGATCGACGAGGTCGGTCGGGGGCCGCTGGCTGGTCCGGTCGTTGCGGCGGCGGTTATCCTGCCGCGCGATGAACGTCTGCCGGTGGAGCTGCTGTCCGAGCTTAATGATTCCAAGAAACTCTCGGTCAAGAAACGTGATCACCTTTACGCGGTTATCATGAACTGTGCCGAAGTCGGCATTGGCGCGGCATCTGTGCGCGAGATTGACCAGATCAATATCCTGCAGGCGACCTATGTCGCCATGCGCCGTGCTGTCAGTCGCCTTGGGGCTTTGCCTGATCAGGCACTGGTCGATGGCAATCGCGATCCCGGGTTGCCCTGTGCGGTGGAAACGGTGGTGAAAGGCGATAGCAAGTCGCTTTCCATTGCCGCGGCATCAATCGTTGCCAAGGTGGTGCGTGACCGCGCCATGGCCCGCCTGGCCACGCGATATCCGTTCTTTGGTTGGGAAGGCAATGCCGGGTACGGGGTCAAAAAACATATGGCTGGACTGGGCGAGGTGGGCCCGACCGCCCATCACCGCAAAAGCTTCAAGCCGATTGCTGATTTGTTTGATGCGATGATGGATGGCCGCTAGGTCCGCTTTCACGGCATTTGGGCCTAGGCCACGGAAGTCTGGTTAAACGGCATGATGTGGGCACGCACCAGATCGGTGCCATCTTCTTCGCGGGTGATGGCTGCAAAGCCATCCGCATGACGAATGGCAACACGTTCCTGCACACGGCATTCACTGCGGAACTGAATATCCAGACTTTCGGGGTGAAAGTCCGGTCGACCGTCCGGACCCGCAACCCCCATGACCCATTGCATCAGGCGCACATTGTTGACGTGTCCATACAGATCAAGATCGGACGGCCGTGCCTTGATGTTATCCATGGTCGGCAAAGGATCGGTGGTAAAGACTGGTCGCAAAGGTGGCTCGATCAATTTGGGGCCGGGGGGATCGGGCAGGCGTTCGGCCACCCAATCGGGCCATTGGGCCGCACGACGGGTGCCAAGGTCAAACATCACCCAGAAACTTTGCGCGACACCGATGATTTCGCCCTTGCTATTGGTCAGGCGAAAGTCACGGGTAGCGACCCGGCGTGATACCCCCGACGGCCAGGTTTCAATCAGGATATCCTCGCCATTTCCCGGATAGTCGCGCATATGAATGACCATGCGCGCCAGAACCCATGCAATGCCCTGATCGACCGTATCATCATAGGCCAGTTTCAGGATACGCGCGCCCCAGCCAGCGGCATCCTGCATATAGTCGGCCAGTGCAGACATCATGACCTTGCCATTGTCGCCGATCTCGGAGTAACGAACGCGATAGGTTCCCTTCCACCCGCAATTGGCCGGAAGAGACGCTATTGAAATCCTGTTCCAGTCGATGGTCATGGCAGGCCTTTGTGTGGGGGCGATCAATAGGACGGTTTTTGTCGCATCTTCTTGGTGTCGCCGCGCTTCTTTTTGGAATCGACGCGTTTGCGTTTGGCAGAAAGACTGGGGCGGGTTTTGACCCGGTATTTTTTGCGTTCGGCTGCTTTGCGCAAAAGTGCCAGAAAGCGGTCGATCGCATCCTGCTTGTTGCGTTCCTGGGTGCGATGGCGCTGCGCGTCAAAAATGATTTCGCCGTCATTGGTCAGTTTGCTGCCGGCAAGTTCACGCAGGCGATTGCGCACATGCATTGGCAATTCGGTCAGGTCATCAATGCGCACACGCATCTGAACAGCACTGGATACCTTGTTGACGTTCTGCCCGCCCGGGCCGGAGGCACGGACAAACTGAAAACTCAGATGGCGTTCATCCAGATAGAGGCCATTTACAATTTCAAGCATGGGAAACCGTGCAGATTGTCGAACTGTTTCAAGGTGATCAATTAACTGAGTGTGATGGTCGGCGATTGATTGAATTTGCTGATTTCTATGCCTACATTAAGCTCTGCTTTAACCTGTCAGGGGTCGGGCTGACTGTAAACAGGAAATCAATGCTGCGCGTCTCGCATATCTATCTGGCCCTTGGGTGGCTTTCTGTTGGTCTTGGTGTGATCGGTATTTTCCTGCCGCTTTTGCCAACGACGCCTTTCATGCTGTTGGCCGCTTGGCTGTTTGCCAAGGGATCGCCGCGCCTGCATGACTGGATATGCAATCACCCGCGTTTTGGTTTGTCGATCCGTCAATGGAACGAATATGGCGTGATCAATCGACGTGCCAAAACTCTTGCGATGGTGGCGTTTCTGGTGGTGATTACGGCATCATTGGTGCTGATCGAGAACCGCTGGGTGGCGTTTATTCAGCTTCTGGTCGCCATTCCTGTTAGCTGTTTTATCCTGTCCCGCCCTTCGGAAGCCCGGTTGGCCAAGGTGCAGAACCCAACAGGTAGCAGTCAATAACGCTGGCAAAGGGCAGGGCTCTTAGCCTGCCTTTTTACGCGACAGTTCTTCCTGGCAAGTTTCTTCAAGTTTGTCGAGCTCATCAAGCGTTGCGTCAATGTCTTCACGTTGCTTGCGAAGTGTCGCGCGGCGTTCATTGACCTTGTCGACCAGTGTGGTCAGCTGGGTGATCTCGCTGCGATCACCGTCATAAAGATCCAGCAAATCGCGAATTTCCTTTAGTGAAAATCCAAGTCGCTTGCCACGCATGATCAAGCGCAGGCGCACACGGTCACGCTGGCTATAGATCCGGGTCTGACCTTGCCGTTCGGGCGAAATCAGTTCCTGATCCTCGTAAAAGCGGATGGTTCGGGTGGTGACTTCGAATTCGCGGGCAAGATCGGTGATGGTGTAGCTGTCGCTCATGGGGGCTCAATCATCTTTACGCTTACGTAAACTGAAAGCTACATGCTTTCGGATGCGGCGACAATCGACAAATCTTTTGGCAGCTCGACACAAAATGTGCTGCCCTGGCCGGGCTTGCTGGTGACATCGATGCCGCCACCATGGCGGTCGACGATCTTTTTACAGATCGCAAGACCAATTCCCGTCCCTGCATAATCCCCATAGCCATGCAGGCGCTTGAAGATTTCAAAGATGGTTTCGTGATATTGCTGGTCGATGCCGATCCCGTTATCGGCGACAAAGATCCGATAGCTATCGGGTGTTTCCGAGGCAAAAATCCGGACCTGACCGTTTTTCGGATCGCTGTATTTAAGCCCGTTTGACACCAGGTTCTGGAATAACAATAGCAACTGGCTTGCATCCCCCATGACGGTCGGCAGGTGGCCCTCGCGGATGATGTTGCCTTCGATGGTAGAACCGGCACGTCTGAAATTGGTGACGATGGCATCAAACAGATTGTCGAGCGGCACGGGATTGAACGGTTTGCCGTGGCGTCCAACCCGCGACAGGGTCAGAAGGTCATCAATCATCCGCTGCATGCGTTGCGTGCCATCAACCGCGTAATGAATGAATTCGTCAGCAGTTTCGTCGAGTTGCCCCTCATACCGCCGGGCAAGCAACTGCGTGTAGCTTGAAACCATGCGCAGCGGTTCCTGCAAGTCATGCGAGGCGGCATAGGCGAACTGTTCGAGTTCCGCGTTCGAACGTTCAAGTTCCTGCATCGTGCGCTGGATTTCTTTTTCGTGACGTTTGCGTTGGGAAATATCACGCAGCGTAATGATGTAGTGATAACGCTGATCGGCCGAAAAATGGCTGATCGCGACTTCAAGCGGCACGTTCCGACCACTGAGTGTCGATGCCAGTACTTCGATCACGCCGGTGCCAAGGTCGGTCAAAAGCCGGTTTGGCGGCGGCGGGGTCAGCGGGGTATGTTCGCTATCGGGTAGCAAGAACCGGATGATGTTGCGCAGTTCCGGATCACCCGTCGGACCGCAAAGCTCCTGCGCGCGGGAATTAAGCGGTTCGATGCTGCCATCGTCAGAGGCGACAAGAATGGCATCGATGGTGTTTTGCAAAATCGCACGTGTGCGGTCTTCGCTGCGTTTGGTTTGCGTGACAAGGTCGGCCAGCTCAGCGGCCTGCTGGCGCAAAAGACGGTCGCGCTGAACAGCCAGTGTGACGTCGCGAATGATCAATGAACAAAGCGTGCCATTACGCTTGGTCTGGATCGGATGAACACGAATGGATTGTTCCATACGATCAAAACTGGCGGCAAATTGCGGTAGGGGACGAAGCGGCAAGGCACCCTGATTGAGTGAGGGCGAAATGACAGCCGGCATGCCGAATTTCAGGCAATCTTCAATCGCAAGGCTGACACGGCCCAGTTTCGTGTCGGGAAACACATCGTGCAACGCCTTGCCCATCACCTGATCGGCATCCTTGCCCGACCGGCTTTGCATCCATTGGTTCCAGTGGCAAATCGTCCCGTCCGGGGCAAGCGCAATCAGCCCTGTATCGGCCGTATCAAGCAGTGCTGCAAAAAGATCAGCAGCATCGCTGTCACGGTTCAGATCAAATGACGGAGGTTGGTCCCCCTTAGCGGATTGCGACTTTGTCATTCACCTCTCACCGGTTATCCAAGGGAGTTGGCCAGAAAACGCCGCACCAGTTCACGCAACATCTGGATGGACTCCAAGTCCATCACAAACAGAACATAGCCATCGATATCGTTCTGACGCAGCATGAATTGTACATGCAAAATCATCAAAACGGGATTCGTGGCAGCACTGCCCCCTGCGGTGTCATCGTCAAGCAATGCACGCGTTTCGCGTTTGCGAAACGTCGGCATGGAGCAATTGATCGGTTCACCCAGCACGTTCGAAATACTGCCAAGGCAAGCATTGAGGATAATGTTGCCGACCTCCATCAGGGCTTCCTGTTCAAGATCGGTCAGCGTATCAAGCGGCACGTCAACCTTAAGCAAGCTACGGACAAGCTCAAGGCTGCGAACTTCCGGGAAGACAAGCATGGCTTCACCGGTAAACGGTCCATGAAAACTTTGACTGACGGCAGAAACAACTTCGGTCGGGGCGTTGGCCAGTTCGCTGTCGGAAAACCGTTCGACAAACGAGATGGCAGGCACGGTCAATTCAACAGGCTGATCAACCATTTCAGAAAGGGACGACGCGGCACGCCCGACACCAATATTGATCAGTTCACTAATTGTATCATGTTCAAGTTCGGTCAGTTCGATCATCGGGTTGCTTCCCGCGACATGATGTAGTCGCGAATTTTATCCTCAGTCGGGGGCTTTGCGATGAAATCAAGGCCAAGGTTCTCGGCCTTGTTCTGGATCTCCTGTTGAATATTGGCAGTCAGAAGCGCAATTACAGCCCCGGGGAACCGGCTGCGCAGCTTTTCGCCCAGTTCAAGCCCATCCATGCCCGGCATGTTGAAATCAACCAGCATGTAGTCATAGGTTTTGGCGTCAACCATCTCAAGCGCCTTGGCGCCATCCTCGGCCTCGTCGATTTCCCAATTGGCAAAGTTGCTGGAAATGAATGCCTTGACCAGAAGGCGGGCAAACTTGCTGTCATCAACGAGCAATACGGATTTGGTGTTTGGCATTTTCATCTCGATTTTGCGGGGCAGTGGTGGCGAAGCATCTATCAATTGGGCATGTCTGGCGGGCTAGATTTCACTCGACATGTCGATCGATGGTCGTCGAATGTATTGGACAATTTCTTCGGGCGGCAGCGGAGTTGCGATCAGGAAGCCCTGGACTTCATCACAATTGCATTCCCGCAAGAAATTCATTTGTTCCTGGGTCTCGACCCCTTCAGCGATAACCTTGAGGCCAAGGTTGTGCCCCATCGCAATAATGGTGCGCGTGATCGCGGCGTCGTCTGTGTCGATGGTGACATCCCGAACGAACGAACGGTCGATCTTGATGGAATTGATCGGCAACCGTTTGAGATAAGCGAGTGACGAATACCCGGTACCAAAATCATCAACCGCGATCTTTAAACCAAGATGGCGCAGCTCATCAAGGATGGTGGCCGCCTTCTTGATTTCCTGCATCATCGCCGTTTCGGTGACTTCAAGCACAATACGGGCAGCTGGTGTTGCTGTCTCGGCAAGGATGCGTGAAATCGTCTCGGTGATGTGGCCCTCGATCAACTGCCTTGGGGATAGATTGACCGCAATCGGCATCGGTGGAAGTGACTGTGCCTCCCATTCGGAAATCTGGCGGCAGACTTCGCGGAAAACCCATTCGCCAATTCTGCTGATCAGGCCGGTTTCCTCGGCAACCGGAATAAACTGCATTGGCGAAATATAGCCTCGGCCCGGCTGCTTCCAGCGAATCAGCGCTTCAAGGCCGCAGACCTGGTTTGTCCGCAGATCGACCTTCGGCTGGTAATGCAGTTCAAATTCATCCTTCACCAGAGCTTCGCGCAGATCATTTTCGATCACAAGGCGCGCCATGGCACTTTCGTTCATGGTCTTGGTAAAGAAGTGATAGGTACCGCCGCCGCTGGATTTTGCACTATACATTGCGGTGTCGGCATTGCGCATCAGGGCTGGAAAATCCTCGCCATCAGATGGATAAAGGGCAATCCCGATGGACGGTGTGACAAACAGAACGCGTCCCTTGATGTCAAAGGCCGGTGCCAAGGCATCAAGCACAGCCTGCGACAGAATGACGGCATCCTGCGTTTCCTTGAGGTCAGGAATAATGATCAGGAATTCGTCGCCGCCCAATCGGCCGACAATTTCCTGTCGCCCGATCACGCGTTGCAATCTGAGTGCGACGGCCTTGAGCATCAGGTCACCGACATCATGACCAAGGCTGTCATTGATCACCTTGAAACGATCAAGGTCAATGAACAGGATTGCGGTGGCGCCGCTGCGCTCGGACGCATTGTTTTTATGGGTGTTCAAGGCTTCCGACAGGCTGCGTTCAAGCATGCTGCGGTTGGGCAGGTTGGTCAGCGTGTCATGATTGGCCATATAGACCAGTTGTTCTTCGTAACGCTTTCGCACGGTGATGTCGTTCAGAACAGCCGTCATCAATGGTGTTGCGCTATCGGGGATCAGGCGCAATGCAATGGAAACATCGATTTCCTTCTGATCGGCGCGCACAATCGGCAGGGTAAAGCGTTTTTCGACGGCCTCGGCACCGGGGGCGTGTGCGGCGAGTTCTTCCAGACTGTGTTCGAGAAGCGGCACGGCACGCGGCAGCAGGAATTCATGTAGTGTACGGCCCTTCGGTGTCTCATCACGCATCAGGCCGAGGATCTCTTTGGTTGCGGCATTGCATTCGACAATGCGACCCGTCGGCGTGATTGTCAGAATGCCGTCCGCGACATTTTGAACGATGGCGCTCAGGCGGCTTTCACGATCGCGGACCTTTTGCTGGCTTTCAAGCAACCTGTCGAGTGTTGATGAAACCCGTTCGACCAGGCCACGTGTTGTCTGCAGGATCATGCCAAGTTCATTGCGGGCATGGTGCGGCGGAATATTGATGGCAGCAGAGTCTGGCTTTTCCGGATCGATTTGGCGCAATTGTGCGGCAATGCCCAGAAGCGGTTTGGTCAGTGTGATATAGAAAAAAGCAACCAGAACCAGACCAAGCAGCAGATTGCGCACAATCCCCGACAACAGAATGCGCGAAGCACGGTTGATGAAACCCTCTGCGATCATGTCGGTATCGATCTTGACACTAAGATGGCCGACCAGACCGTTTGGTCCGTCTGTATTCAGCGGGATTTCGTATTCCTGATTTTCCCCAAACATGATCTGGGTCAGGAATGTGCGGTTGGAATTGATTGGCTGTTCGGTCTTGCGTGCCAGAACATTTTTGAAGTTGTCGCGAAGCTCGGCCTCGTAGACAGGCTCATATTCAAACAGGCCGGAAATAACACGGGCTGCGAGTGTTTCATCCAGACCATATGCGGCCTGGGTCGCAGACTCGCGCAGCGTCGCAAGAACCTGGTTTACGGTTCGGTCAATCAGGTTCTGTTCTTCACGAAGATCCCAGACAATCTGAATGCCACTGAATAACAGGCCGATCAGCAAAGTAAGGCCGACCGCAATCCTTGCCTGTTTGACAGACAAGCGATCGCGCCATCTAAGCCGTTGTTGATCAAGGCCTTTTTCCGGCAATCCGATCCCCACAGTTTCTTCTGTTATACCCCTTGCGAAGCAGACTATGGCTTTGCGGGGGTAAAAGCAATTCTCCGCGGGATTTAGGAACTGGAAAAGCCGCGAGAAATCTGTATGTTCTGCGCTGCACTGCAGCGTTGAGGGCGAACTCGAAGCAGTCGCCACGCAGCCTGTCAGTGCGTCGTGAAGAAAATACTACGTAAAAAATTAGGGTTTTATTGGAGTTGCACACAACTGCTGTGCGTGATAACCCAATTCCCGAGAGAGAACATGGCCGAAAGCGGGTGCAGCCGCAATCTGGCCCCGCAACCTGTACGGAGTTACACCATGACCTATGTGGTGACGGAAAACTGCATCAAGTGTAAGTATCAGGACTGCGTCGAGGTTTGTCCCGTCGATTGCTTCTATGAAGGTGAAAACTTTCTGGTGATTCACCCTGATGAATGCATCGATTGTGGTGTTTGCGAACCGGAATGCCCCGCTGAAGCGATTATTCCCGATACCGAACCGAATCTGGATAACTGGTTGGAAATCAACCGTAAGTTTGCAGAGGTTTGGCCAAATATTACCCGCAAGGGCGATGCGCCTGCCGATGCGGATGAATGGAATGGCAAATCCGGCAAGACCGAATTGCTGTCCGAAGCCCCGGGAACGGGCGACTGATTTTTGGGCTAACCCCCGATATTTCATGCGATTTTTGACCCACTGGTTTGCGCCAGTGGGTTTTGCGCATGGCTGCATTGAACGACTTGCCGGGAAAATTCCTGTAAACTGATGGCGTGTTGTGTTATGGTTCACAATTCGCGCTAAGGGCTCGACAGGCTCGTTCCGAAATGTCGGATTTCCGTATTTGAATTTCCTGTCTGAACCGCGACTTTGCCAAAAAGCTTGGTCGCGTGCAGCTCTTTGCGTCGCTGGTTCTGTAGTGTTGCAGTTGAATGACCAGGCCTGATTGGGCCGGAAGGATGCTTGATGTCGGATAAGTTGCCGTTTGCTGTTGGCGATTACGTTGTTTACCCCGCACATGGCGTTGGCTGTGTTGATGGCCTGGAAACCCAGGAAATTGCGGGGCAGGAATTGCGCCTTTATGTAATTACCTTTGAATCTAGCCGCATGACCTTGCGCGTGCCGGTGAACAAAGTTGGCAACTCCGGTCTGCGCAAGCTGTCCTCGAAGAAACAGATGGATTCCGCGCTGATTACCCTTAAGGGCCGCGCGCGTGTGAAACGCACCATGTGGTCCCGCCGTGCGCAGGAATATGAAGCAAAGATCAATTCGGGTGACCCGGTTTCGATCGCCGAAGTCGTGCGCGACCTTCACCGCAGCGCGACCCAGCCGGAACAGTCCTTCTCCGAACGCCAGATCTACGAAGCAGCTTTCGAGCGCCTCGTTGATGAACTTGCCGCGATTGAAAAAATCGACAAGGACAAGGCTTCTGGCAAACTCGAAAAGCTTTTGCAGAAGGCTGCCTGATTGCGAAGGGCCCTTCAGACAACTATTTATAAAAACCGGCCCGCGATATACGCTTGGGCCGGTTTTATTTTTGTTTTGGGCAGGTTACAGCGATGAGTACAGTTCTGGCGCCGATCAAGCCGGCTGAGCGAATCTGGGTCGTCGGCGCAATCAATGGTGATCATGGCGCATTGTGCGCCGTTCACCAGAAACTTGCGCAACATATGAAACCGGGCGACAGGCTTGTCTATCTTGGCAATTACTGGGGCGATGGCACGGCCGAAAATGTCGTCGCAACCATCAACGAGCTGTTGCTGTTTCGCCGTTTCTTCATTGCCAAGGATGGTGTTGATATCAGTGATATCGCCTTCCTGCGCGGTGCAGCCGAAGAAATGCTGTCCAAGTTGCAGCAGATCCAGTTTGCCCCAAACCCGGGCGAGGTTTTTGACTGGATGCTGACCCGTGGCATCGCCGGACCAGTGCGTGCCTATGGCTTTGATCCGGTCAGTGTCCAAAGAACCATGCATCAGGGCGCACATGCGATCTCGCAGTGGACCTCGGGCTTTGCGGATGCCGTGCGTCGCCATAGCGGCCATAACGCATTGATGTCTGATCTGAAGCACGCGGCCTATTCGACAGATGGGCGCCTGATCTTTGTTCATACAGGGCTGGATGGCTCACGGCCACTGACAGGCCAGACGGATACCTTCTGGTGGGGCGGATCAATGTTTGAAGCCATCACCGAACGGTATTACGACTGTGCCCGTATTGTGCGCGGTGCATCCCAAGGTCAGACAGGCTTGCAGGAACGCGAATTTACCCTGTCGCTGGACGGTGGTGCAGGCCGCGGTGGTCATTTAATCGCGGTTGCCCTTGATGGACAGGGTGCCGTGATCGAGCAGATCACGAGCAGTTAGACTTTCCGTTATCCCCTCGGGGCAGGGCGCAATCGAAAAAGAAAAAGGCAGCATTAATATGCTGCCTTTTGTCGTTTTGGGTTTGGATAGGTTGGCGTTCTAGTGCCGAACCACCTTGACCAGCGACCCGACCGCCGGGGCCTGCCCATCGCGAAGGCCGTTGATAGTTGCAAAGACATCTGCTGGTGCCTTGTCGACTTCCATGTCGTCGATAAAGGTCTGCAGGTCATATTCCGGGTTTACGGCACGTACCTTGATGCGAAGCGGGGTATAGATCTTCTTTTCCCGATCGGTGAGCGGGCGGAAGCTATAGGTCGTGCGGCGCAGTGGCAGGTTATAGCTATCAGCCTGATCAAGCGGTGTGACAAACAGGAACTGATAGGCCGAGCTGCCATGGCGGATCACAACCACGCGCAGGCGTGCAGGACCCGAACGCAACGAGATATCAGCACTGCCGGTGGCGGCTTCCTGACCTTCGATGTCGAGTATTTCAATATTGCGAATGGCGATCTGTTTCGAGAACCCGTTTTGAAGATAGCTATCAAGGCGCATGTCCTTTGCGCCCGGCGCACCTTCGAAGATGATCTGCGCACCTTTGCCATCGCGGGCGATAACGGCATTTGGCTGGTTGGTCATTGTGAAGCCATCGGGGACTTCAAACCGGAAATTCAATGGCACATGGACGAATTCCTGTCCCCGGACATAACCCTGATCCGGGCCGTCGCCATACAGAATACCGTCAATTGCCGTCATATAGCGCACAGCACCACTTTCCGGATTGGCAACCGCGGTGACATTGGCGCTTTGATGGGCCTGTTCAATACGATCAAGCGTGCGCGGATGGGTTGCCATGAAATCATACTGATCGACATCATCGGGGGATCGACCAGCAAGTTTGGCCTGAAGTCGTGAATGGGCACGAAGCTTTTCAAGGAAGGTCGCCATGGCATCTGGGTCATAGCCCGCACGCGTGATATAGCGAATGCCAAGCATGTCGGCTTCGAATTCATGTTCGCGCGAGAAGGATTTGAGGTATGCGTTTGCCCCGGTGCCAATCAGCTCGCCAGCACCGTTTCCGACGGCAACGGCCAGACCACCCGCCAGAATTTGCGTCAGCACACCACGGCTATAACGTTGTGCGGAATGGCGGGCAACGACGTGGCCGATCTCATGGGCAAGGACGCCTGCCAGTTCTGCCTCGTTGGTGGCAAGGGCCGCCAGACCGCGCGTAATATAAACGTATCCGCCTGGCAGGGCAAAGGCGTTGACGACCGGGGAATCGAGGACCGTGAAGGTGAATTTCTCGTTCGGGGTTTCCGAAACCGCGACCAGCTTTTCACCGACTTCTGTCACATAGGTCTGCAGGTCCTTTTCGGTGTATTGACCACCGAATTCCTTGACCATTTTCGGATGTTCCTGCGAGCCGATCTGTTTTTCCTGCTCGGGCGACATGAAGGCCGTAAAGCTGTCTTCGCCGGTCGCCCGGTTGGTCGAACATCCGGCAACGGCAGTACTCAGCGCAATGGCCGCAAGCACACCTGCAATATGTTTATGTGAACGAAAGTTCAGCCAGCCCATTGATATCTTTCCTCGTGTCCTTTGGCCGCGTAAGCTGTGGCGCAATATATTTGCAAAACCAACCGGGAATTGGTAGCGCGTGTTCCTTGATCATTCAATCTTTTCGCATTCACCGATAAAGCATCAAAAATGGGGAAATTTTTGGGCCGGATCGACATTGGTGTGGCGTAAATGCACATTAATGCTGCTTGTTGTCGTCTTTTGCGGGGTCAATCTACCCGTGATGGCCGCAGATTGGCGCTGTGGGGCTGACATCATCGCGGGTGATGCTCAAACGCTGCTCTCAACGGATCCGAGACCGGTTTGGCATGACGTGCAACTTAATATTGAAGCGGTTGATGCATTCACTGCCGCCGAGCTGCCGGGTAAATCATTTCGGCTGGCAGATATTGCGTTTGTACCGGGATATGAAGACGCGGCACGGGCATGGCTAGAACAGGCCAGTACGAACAAGGTTTCGATCACGCCGCTGGCCGAAAGGTCGGACTTTCTCGGGCGACTACCGGTTCGCATTCAAGATGAAGGTGTCGGCGATTGGCATGCAGAACTTGTGGCTGCCGGTCTCGGGATGCTTGTTCCTGAAAGCAGGCAGGATGTGTCAGAGCTGATCGGGATCGAAGACACCGCAATAGAAAATCAGTCTGGCATTTGGTCCGACCCGAGCCCAGAGACAGCTTATTACGTGCGGGCCCATGATGCAGGGGCAGAGAATATCCCGATCGCCCGTGATGCAATCGGCAGATTTGCCGTGATTGATGGCACGATCAGAAGCATCGAACATCAGGAATGGCGTAGTTATCTTAACTTCGGATCGAACTGGCGCGAAGATTTCACCATCGCACTCGATGCCACCTTCCGGGATGCAGTCGCCAACGGCGAAGACTTTCAAGACATCCTGCAGGATTGGGTCGGGCAGGAAGTTCGGGTACGTGGCGTGATTGAAAATCGCGGTGGCCCTTACATCACGCTTGAAAACCCGTTCTGGCTTTGCCTCGCCCGATAGTCGGGGGCGCAATAGAGCTTGTTCTTATACGGTCGTTTATGCGACTTCTTGTACGCGCCGCCACCGGCGAAAAGACAGCGTCCCATTTAATAAAGAAAAGGTCCTTCGCGTGCTCTATCCCGAAATTTCGCCCCATCAGTCGGGTTGGTTACCTCGTGAAGACGGTCACGAGATTTACTGGGAAGAAGTTGGTAACCCCGATGGGCTGCCGGTCATCTTCCTGCATGGCGGCCCGGGTGCGGGTATTTCGCCTAACAGCCGCCGCTTCTTTGATCCGGAAAAGTACCGTGTGATTTTGTTTGATCAGCGCGGGGCCGGAAAATCACGCCCGTTCGGTAGCCTTGAAAATAACACGACCGATCATCTGATTGGCGATATCGAAGCCCTGCGCAAGGAACGCGGCATTGATCGCTGGCTTGTGTTTGGGGGCTCGTGGGGCTCGACTTTGGCGTTGGCCTACGGTCAGGCGTGCCCGGAACGCGTCACAGGCTTTGTCTTGCGCGGTATCTTTCTTGGCACGACATCCGAAATCAAATGGTTCATGGAAGGCATGGGGCGGTTCTTCCCCGAGGCAGAGCGCCGCTTCCTTGATGCTGCTGGTTTCAAAGACAATCCCGGTTATCAGCCCTTGCTTGACCGTTATGCCGATATCTTCTCTGGCAGGGATGGTGAAGACGCGGCCATTGATGCCGCACGCGTGTGGTCAGCCTATGAGGCAACATGCTGTACGCTTCTGCCTGATGATGGTCTGGTCGAGGACTTTGAAGGCGATCAGATCGCGTTGGCGCTGGCCAAGCTTGAACATCATTACTTTGTCCATCGCTGCTTCTTTGAAGAAGACCAGTTGATCAAGAACGTCGGTCGCATTTCCCATGCACCGCTCGTCATTGTTCAGGGGCGTTACGACGTTGTGTGCCCGCCGGTTTCGGCCTTGGCACTTCACAAGGCGTGGGATGGTTCTGAGCTGGTCATCGTTGATGATGCCGGGCATGCGGCCAGTGAACCCGGGATTATCCGGGAGCTTGTGCTGGCGACCAACCGGTTCGATGGCAAGAAGTTTGTGTAAAATTAACCGACAAGCAGCATTGTGTTGTTGAGTTTGAAGCACGGTTGGGTAGTATATCGAACCGATTGATCTAGTGGGGACTTGGTTAATGAAGTTGGTTTTGGGGAAACTGCTTGCAGTTTGCGTACTGTTTGGTTTTTTGAACACCGCACAAGCACAGCAAATTCTTGGAAATGATAACGATTCCGGACTGCTTGAATTTTCGACCGGTATGGTCGACATCACGCAGGACGAAGAAGCTGCAGAATTTCGTCTGAACTACCGTGCACAGCACGCGATGTTTGATGTCACCCGCCCGATCGGTGGTGTGATGGTCACTTCCGAAGGTGCCGTTCACGGTTATGGCGGTCTGGCTGTTGACGTTCTGTGGGGCGATCATTTCGTTTCCAGTGTCTATACCTCGGTTGGTGCATACCATCAGGGCAATGGTGAAGATCTTGGTCACTGGATCGAATTCCGTTCGGGGCTTGAGCTGGGCTTCCGCTTTGACAGCCACGAACGTCTCAGCCTTGGTATCTCGCACATCTCGAACGCCAGCATCGGTGACGAGAACCCGGGTACAGAAATCCTGTCCCTGACCTATTCCTTCCCGATCGAGCGCCTGTTCGACTAAGGCGATCATCGATAAAGGTTTTACTCAGCCGAGGGTGATCACATCCTCGGCTGATTTGCGTTTGGGGCAATATCCGTCCCCTCGTGGATTGATCGCCATCGGTTTTGCTGCTAATGGAAAGCTGCCTTTTGGCAGTGCGCCCGTAGCTCAGCAGGATAGAGCACCAGATTCCTAATCTGGGGGCCACAGGTTCGAATCCTGTCGGGCGCACCATTTATCCCCTATGACCAAAAGAACAAAGCATGCCCTGGTGCAGGGCTTGAAGCCCGATTTCATACCGCGTCCTGTGGCGGGTTTTCTTTGAACCATTCAACGATCTTCGGCATATTTTCTTCAAAGGCGCCGGGCGCAAAAATGTTCAGCACGCCCGCCTTTTCTCTGCTGCGGTTTTCGAAATCGTGCTGAATGCCGGCGGGGACGTATATAAAGCTGCCTTTTTCTGCTTCTTGCCAATCTTCACCGATCAGAAAGCTCATTGTACCCTCAAGCACATAGAAAATCTCGTTCCCGTCATCGTGGGAATGCGCGCCAATACCTTTGGTATTTGGCTCCATCCACCATTCAGAAATGGAATACTGATTGGCTGTTTCCTGACCATCGGCCTTAAAGTCGGCTTTAATTCGACCCATGTCGTAGCTGCGGCCCTTGCCTTGTTTCGGGAAAATCGCCTTCTGAGTGTCACAATCTGACATCGTTTCCGGTCCCTGGCCTGCACACTGCCTTTAAAGAACTGTAGTGATATCATAGGTTGATTTTGCGAATGCAGAAAGATGCTCAATGATTTTGTGTTTGCAATTCGGAACGCTTGAAAAACAACCACTTCTTTCTCATATCGGTAGAAAGGGGGCTTGGTTGCGATCCACTCCGTTTGGCTCCCGATAAAACCGATCTGGGAGGATCACATGACGAACTGGATCAGGCTGCCAAACAGCGAAGGTCAATGTGTCGCGCGCTCTGATGGGCAAGGCGACCAAAAAACATATCAGCGCGAAGTCGGGCGTGCCGGTTTCTCCGGCCCTTCTGCGCAAATTTATCATCGTCACCCGCCGGCCGGCTGGGCGACATTTGAAGGTCCTTTGCGACCACGTGCGTTTTCCCTTGGCAAGCTCTCACCAGGCCCGGCTTGTCCATTGCAAGCCCGCCGGGTGCTTCACAATGATCATATGGAAGTACGTTACTGGAAAACTGAAAGCAAAATGCATGCGCTTGCCCGTAATGCGGATGGCGATACGCTGATCTTTGTTCACAACGGGTCCGGGGCGCTGTTTTGCGATTACGGTCATCTACCCTATTGCGACGGGGACTATATCCTTTTGCCGCGTGGCACCGCCTGGCGGATTGAACCATCTGAACTTTCGGAATTCATGATGATCGAGGCAACGGCATCTGCCTTCAAGCTGCCGGATGCATCACAGGGTGGGCCAAGCGCGATTAATCCGATGCTGTTTAGCTTGCCCAGAATTGATGACGCCTTCATTTCCCAGCAAGACGATGCCTTCTGGGAAATTCACATCAAGCGCCGCGGGCAGGTTTCGACCCTGACTTATCCGTTCAATCCGCTGGACGCGATTGGTTGGGAAGGCGATCTTTGTGTGGTGAAACTGAATTGGCGCGACCTTGCAAAACATCGCTCCGAAGGTCAGAGAACGCCGCCCGCAGCGTCGTGCACCTTTGTCACAGAAACCTTTTCAATCAGCACCTTCATCCCCAAGGTGGGAGAGGGCGAGTCCGGCATCATGCGTGTGCCGTTCTATCATTCGAATGAAGATGCTGACGAGTTCATCTTTTATCACCGGGGCGAATTCTTCAGCCGCGGCGAGATAAAGGCCGGCATGGCAACATTCCATCCAAGCGGTTTCCCGCACGGACCGCATCCAAGCGCCTATCAGACAAAGATGGTAAAGGCACCGGTGGAAACCGAAGAAGTGGCCGTCATGATCGACAGTCGGGCATTCCTGACGGTTGATGAATCCATTCCGGACGGCGCAGAATGGAAGGCGTATGTGAAAACGTGGGAAAAAGCGCAAGAGACACTATAAGGACTTGCTGACATTCGGTGAAAAATGGCAATTTGGCGCCGCCAGTTGATCGTGGTAATTTCGGGGAAGGTTGTTAATGTATTTACCACCTTGTCGGGGTAGTCTGAGTTGTCCCGAGGATTTCTGGCCAAAATGACAAAATGTTCATTACGTACTGCTTTCTTACGCCGGGAATCCTGCCCTTAAAGGGGCGTCAGGGTGACCACCAGACATTATAGCGCCGATACCGCTTAGCCAAAGCCAAGAATGAATAAACAGAAGATCGTAAATTCCGTCAGCCACAAATCTCCTGAACCGCATGAGGTGCCGGACGATCCTTTGGCGTGTTTGCCGCAAACATTTGCTTCGCGCGGTGTCAGGACTCCCTTTACGACCAAAACCCTGCGTTACGCGCGCGTTTCCATTGGCAAGGCCGGACGGAAAATGATCATGTTGCCCGGTCTGTCTGGCGGACTTGGCACCTATGAATTACCGCTCGATACATTGCGCGAAGTGTTCGATCTTTCGGTTCATGACCGTATGCTTTACGACCGCCTTATCGAGTTGGAGGATGTACGTCCGCAAACGGTTCTGGAGCATAGCCGCGACGTTGGCAGTACCGGCGTTGGCGGGGTGGAGCTGGCGCGCACCTGCACGCGGCGCAACTGGACGGAAAAAGCATCACGCGAACTTGGGCAGATGGCGGTTCTCCATCAGGCCCTGCGCCAACTCGGTGGTGATGCTGTCAAGGACATGAAGCGCGAAGAATTGATGACCACCGAAGGTCAAATTCGCGCTCGCCGGGCGCTGAACCGCTTTGCATCCGAGCACAAGGTCGCCAATGACACCATCATTGATAGTCTTGGCGAATGGAGCAAGATGATCGCCCCGGTTGGTCTGGACCTTGAGGGATGTCAGGGCCAGCTTCGCGTTCTGGCCAACGGGCTTAAGAAGTTCGCCCAAGATATCGAGGAATGGTCAAATTCCGAACAGTCCGACTTCCGGTTTATGGCCGGGCGTATCGTCAGTGCGACCCGTTCGACAAGTAATCATGCCTTGAAGCGCATCGAGGAAGTTGATAGCTGGAACAGCGAACTTGGCAAGGTTCTGACGGATTGGGAAACTGCCAAAAAGGCTATTGGTGAAACGATTGAGTATCTCTGGTGGCTGCTTGATGGTTGGCAGGAACTGATTGATGTCTGGGATAGGCGGTCTCTTACGGATCGCGCAAAACAGCGCGAAACTGTTGAGGAAGTCGCAAGTTTTGCGCCGGTCTTGCCGCTTTCAGAGATTGAGAAGTCCGAACAGCAGTTCTGGGCTGATGTCCGTGTTAATCAGATGCTTTGGGCTGGTGAATTGCGTAAGCTGGGCAGTGGTGAAATTGACGCCGATATGATGGATCGTCTCGAACGCTTCAGGAGACAGTCGGCATGAAGATTGAAGACGCCGGAAAGCTTGGCGTTTCGCAACTTGGCAAACTGTTTGAATCGCTCAGCAGTAACGAAATTGCCCGCTTCACGCGCGCGATCGAAAGCGATCGTGCCGATCCCAAATTGCCATTGCCCCATGAAGCCATTCTTCAGATCCTGCGCCCGCGTCTGGCATCGCTCAAACCGGAACGCTATCCGACACCGATGCGTCAGTTCTGCGATCCGTTTGAAGATCTGCTGACCTCTGGCGAGCCGAATGAAAAAAGCATCCGGATCAGCCGGTCATCACTGATGCCAATCTGGAATGTTGTGGTGGAATCCGGTGGTCCTGAGTTCCAACAGGCGATGAAGGACATCGACAAGGCTGCTGCGACCCGCGACACTGCAAAACTTGCCATCGCCGAGCGTAAGCTTTGGCAGATAGGGGCGCAGACGATTGAGAATCAACTTGAAAATTCTCATACCGGGGTGAAGCAGGAACGCGCATTGGCAACCCGTCTTGGCTCGCGCATTCATCTTACGGCCTTTGCCGAAGTCGGCAAGATCTTGCGGGTTGGCGACGAAATTGCGCAGTTGCGTGAACGCTTCCCGTCCGCACCGATCAGGGTGCTTGATGCAAGCGATGTGAAATGGTTGCGTGACCTGTTCATGTCGATCTCAAAGGATAAGCCCGGGCTTGAGCCGATGTTCCTGCTCGCGGTTTTGGCGCGCCTTTTGCGGCCGAGCGAGTTGTTCAAGCTGATCCGTGTGCTGTCGACCAAGTCTGATGACCGCACGATCGAGAAAACCAACCTTGCTGAAACCGGTGATCTGATCATTGACCTGTTGGCCGAGACAGTAACCGAGATTGAACAGGGTGTCGGCACCGGCAAGGACGAAGCCCACATCCTGTCACTCGCCCGCTGGTATGCGTCGGAATTTGTCCGCATCACGCGCGAATTTAAAATCCGCAAGGATGGCCGTTGGGGTGAAAAGCTGCTTGAAACCCGTCGTCGGGTATCGCGCGCGCTTGCCGATACGATGTTTGGCGCAACGCCGGAACGCGTGATCGATGCCTTGCCAAAGCTTGAAGCGGCTCAAGGCCCTGGATCGGGGCGTGGTGCACTTGCCCGTCCGATCTTCTCGCAGGAATTCGATGACGAGAAAGTCCTAGCCGCTGAAAAATCGGCCGAGGCAATTGCCGAAACCGCCCGCATTTCCGATGTGCTTGCCGCCCAAAGTTCGGCAGCAAAGGCGGTGGTGGAGCTTAAGAAAAAGCTCAATCAGATCGGTCGTGCAGGCGTTGACAGCATGCGTCGACTGACACCCGAAGAAGTTCCGAACGCGCAGCGAAACTTGATGGCCACGGTACGCTTGCTTGAGATTGTCGATGGTCCGGAAGATGCTGATGTGCTGCGCCGCCGCGGGATGAATGCACTGCGTGCGCTATCAGCCGATCAAAAGGCAAGCTGATCAGGCCAGTTTGCCTTGCATGGCAATTTCACGGGCAAGGTTCTTTACCGTATCAAGTTGATCAAGCCAGTTCATAAAAGCCCGGATCTTGGGAAGCCGCGCGCGGCTTTTCGGGCAGCAGGCGTAATAGTGAAACGGACTGGCCTTGGGTTGGCCGAACGGGGCAATGATCCGGCCGGTTGCCAGCTCATCGGTGATCGCAAAGGTCGGTAACAATGCCACACCAAGTCCGGCAACGGCGGCCTGCATGGCCATGGTGAAATGCTCAAACTTCGGTCCGTTTTCACCGTCAATATCACTAAGCCCGCTTGCCGCAAGCCAGTCGGCCCAACCGCGTGGCCGGGTCGCGATATGCAACAACGGAAAGTTTCGCAAGTCTTCTGGCTGTGGCGTGCGTCCCAGATTGGCAACCAGTTGCGGGCTGCAGATCGGGACCATTTCCTCGCCATGCAGGATGTGGGCATCAAGTTCTGACCAGTTTCCTTCGCCGAACAGAACTGCGATATCGATCTGTTCACGATCAAAATCGGGCATGCCGATCCGCGAAATGAAATTGATCGCAATGTCGGGATACTTGGCTCGAAAGTCAGGCAGTAATGGAATAAGGCAGCGCGATCCGAATGTCGGCGGCGCGGCAACCGTCAAAACCCCGCTTTCCGATCCACCCGACAAAAGGGTCAAGGTCGCACTTTCAAGCTGATCAAGGGCCGGTCGGATGGATTGCAGATAACTTTCGCCTTCTGGCGTTAAGACCAATCGTTGCTTTTCACGGGCAAAAAGCTTGCAGCCAAGCCAGGTTTCAAGGCCTTGTATTTGGCGACTGACCGCACTTTGCGTCAGATAAAGTTCCTCTGCGGCGCGCGATGCGCTGCCAAACCGGGCAGTCTGTTCAAAGCAACTCAGTGCCTTCAGGCTGGGAATGCGACGGGCCAAGACGATATCCTGATGTGATCAATTCAGGATAGTTTATGAGTTTTTTGCATAATCTGCATCACTTTTATCATTTGCAAGTTGGCTGGTGAGTTCCTAGCTTTAACCCATAAGCAACTAAGCTTTTCAGGGGTAGCGTCATCTCGCCCTTCTATGGCGCTGCCCCTGCTTTCTGTAGAAAAATTCATAAAGGACCATGTGAATGGCAAGCCGCGCACCGTTTCATTGGGAAGATCCGCTCCTGCTTGAAGAGCAGTTGAGCGAAGACGAACGCATGATCCGCGATGCGGCCCGTGCATATTGTCAGGAAAACCTCCAGACCCGCGTTCTGGAAGCCAACCGTCATGAGATTTTCCATCGTGAAATCATGACCGAGATGGGCGAACTTGGCCTGCTTGGCCCGACCATCCCCGAGGAATACGGCGGACCGGGTGTCAACCATGTCGCCTATGGTCTGGTGGCCCGCGAAGTTGAGCGCGTTGACTCCGGTTATCGCTCGGCAATGTCGGTGCAGAGCTCGCTTGTGATGCATCCGATTTATGCTTATGGCAGCGAAGAACAGCGCAAGAAATACCTTCCGAAACTGGCGACCGGTGAATGGGTTGGTTGCTTTGGCCTGACCGAGCCGGATCACGGTTCGGATCCGGGCGGCATGAAAACCCGTGCACGCAAGGCCGATGGTGGTTTCACCCTGTCGGGTGCCAAGATGTGGATCACCAACAGCCCGATCGCAGACGTATTTGTCGTCTGGGCCAAGGATGACGAAGGCGTCATTCGCGGCTTCATCCTTGAAAAGGATATGAAGGGGCTGTCGGCACCGAAGATCGAAGGCAAGTTTTCGCTGCGTGCGTCGATCACCGGCGAAATCGTCATGGACAATGTCTTTGTGCCGGAAGAAAACATGCTGCCAAATGCCAAGGGCCTTGGTGGTCCGTTCGGTTGCCTGAACAAGGCACGTTACGGCATTGCATGGGGTGCGATGGGCGCTGCTGAATTCTGCTGGCACGCCGCACGTCAGTACACCATGGATCGTAAACAGTTCGGCCGTCCGCTTGCGGCGAACCAACTGATCCAGCTGAAACTGGCCAACATGCAGACCGAAGTCACCCTTGGCCTGCAGGGCGCGCTTCAGGTTGGTCGTCTGCTTGACGAAGGCAAGGGCGCACCGGAAGCCATTTCGCTGATGAAGCGTAACAACTGTGGCAAGGCGCTTGATATTGCCCGTGTTGCCCGTGACATGCATGGCGGTAACGGTATCGCCGATGAATACCATGTCATTCGTCACGCGATGAACCTTGAAGCGGTCAATACCTACGAAGGTACCCATGATGTTCACGCCCTGATCCTTGGGCGGGCGCAGACCGGAATTCAGGCCTTCACCGCAGAGGCTTGATACCAAAAGCTTGATCGGGCGGCGGCAGAAATGTTGTCGCCCGATTTGATTCCAGCTGCTTTTTCCCAGCTGCCTTTTCCAAGTCGATATTTCGGGATATTCAGATGACTGGCGCACTTTCCGGGCTTCGTGTTCTTGACCTTTCGCGCGTACTGGCCGGGCCCTGGGCCAGCCAGACCCTTGCTGACATGGGGGCAGAGGTCATCAAGATCGAACGTCCCGGTGCCGGTGATGATACCCGTGGCTGGGGGCCGCCCTTTGCCAAGGATGCCAATGGCAATGACACCACCGAGGCCGCCTATTACTTGACGGCGAACCGGGGCAAGAAGTCGCTCACCATCGATATCACCAAGCCCGAAGGCCAGGAAATCGTGCGCAATCTTGCGGCTGAAAGTGACGTGGTTCTGGAAAACTTCAAGGTCGGCGGGCTTGCCAAATACGGCCTTGATTATGCGACCCTTTCCAAGGTGAACCCGAAACTCGTCTATTGCTCTATCACGGGCTTTGGTCAGGACGGCCCCTATAAGGATCGTCCGGGCTATGATTTCATGATTCAGGGCATGGGCGGGTTGATGAGCATCACCGGTGCGCCCGATAGTGCCCCGGGTGGGCAGCCGATGAAGGTTGGCGTTGCGGTTGCCGATATCTTTACCGGGCTGTATGCCACGATTGGCATTCTTGCGGCCCTGCGCCACCGCGATGCAACCGGCGAGGGGCAGTATATCGATCTCGCCCTTTTGGATGTGCAGACCGCCGTTCTTGCCAATCAGGCGATGAACTATCTTGCGACCGGCAATGCGCCGGGCCGCCTTGGCAATGCGCATCCCAATATCGTGCCTTACGAAGCCTTTCCGACGGCGGATGGCTATCTGATCCTGGCGGTTGGCAATGACAGCCAGTTCAAAAGCTTCTGCGCGGTCGCGGGGCTGGATGCCTTGCCGCTTGATGAACGCTATGCCACCAACCGCAACCGTGTGGCCAATCGCACCGAACTGGTGCCGCTAATCCGTCAGGCAATGGTGACCAAAACCACCGACGCATGGATTGATGTGCTTGAAAAGGCCAATGTACCGTGTGGTCCGATCAATACCCTTGATCGTGTGTTTGATAACCCGCAGGTCAAGCATCGCGGTATGGTCAAGCAGCTTGATCATCCGACGGCCGGAACTGTCCCGACAGTTGCCAACCCGATCAAGTTTTCCAAAACACCGATCACGGATGAAAAAGCACCGCCGATGCTGGGGCAACACAGCGATGAAATCTTGCGCAAGGTGGCTGACCTTAGTGACGGCCAGATTGCCAAGCTGCGTGACGCCGGCATTGTCTGATCTGATGGCCATGTCCGTGCGTTTGGTGTCCTCTGATTGCCTTTCTGTCCCAGAAGTCCTCGTTTTGCGGGAATAGTGCGCTGCACATTATTTTGTAAAGTGTCTATATGACGCAATCAGAACCAGTTTGGATGCCATTTTAAGGCGGATATTGCGGAACTTCTGCAAATATCGGCGCTTTCTCGACCACTGGATTGCAAGTCTCTGTAGATTTTATATCATTTTACAAAATACAAATTCGGGGAAGTGCATGTCAGAAGTAGTCATTTCGGCAAAGTCTGTTGGAAAAACATTTGGGTCGGGTGCCGATAAAGTCACGGCACTGGACGACGTATCTGTCGATATCTTTCAGAATGAATTTTTCACCATGTTGGGTCCTTCGGGCTGTGGCAAAACGACTTTGCTGCGTCTGATCGGCGGGTTTGAACAGGCAACTTCCGGGCAAATTTTGCTTGAAGGAAAGGCGCTAAATGATCTTCCGCCTTACAAGCGGCCAATCAACACGGTGTTTCAATCCTATGCACTTTTCCCGCATCTGACGGTCCGGCAGAACATCACGTTCGGTCTTGAAATGCAGGGCGTGGCGCGCAAACAGGCCGATGACCGCGCCGAAGAGATGCTTGAACTTGTGCGGCTCGCCCAATATGGCGACCGCGTGCCAAGCCAGCTTTCCGGTGGCCAGCAGCAACGTATTGCGCTGGCGCGGGCATTGGCCCCGGCGCCAAAGGTTTTGCTGCTTGATGAGCCGCTATCTGCACTTGATCTGAAATTGCGCAAGGAAATGCAGGTCGAACTCAAACGCCTGCAGACAGAAACCGGGATTACGTTTGTTTTTGTCACCCATGATCAGGAAGAAGCATTGGCGATGTCAGACCGCATTGCGGTTATGAAATCGGGCGAAATTCTTCAGATCGGTGCGCCCCGTGAAATCTATGAAGCCCCGACCCACCGATTTGTTGCCGACTTTATCGGCGACAGTAATTTCCTTGTTGGCAATCTTGTCGATGAGGGTACTGGCAAACGCGCCATAAAGCTTGGCGGTGGTCAGGTCATTGAACTGACACAGGATGTGTCCAGTCAACGAAGTGGCGAGGTCACTGTTTCGGTCCGTCCGGAACGTCTTGGACTGGTTGCTGAAAACCAGGCCGGGGCCAATCTGCTTGTCGGGACGGTTTCGACGGTCATCTATTTCGGCACGGATACGACCTATCAGATTGATCTCGGCAATGACGCCCTGTTGACAGTCCGGATGCAAAACGGATCGGGTGCGAAGGCCGATTTCGCCCAGGGCGAACGTGTTGGCATCACCATGTCCCCTGACTCCATTCGGGTACTGGCGGATTGATCATGGGTAATATCATACGATCCAAACGATTTTGGCTGGTCGCGCCCGCGGTGGTCTATATCGGCTTCTTCATGGCCGTGCCGCTGTTGCAGATGGCCTATGTTTCGATGTTGGAGCGCGGCGATTATGGCGGGGTGAACTGGGGCGTATTCTCGATGGATGCGTATATCAGTTTCATCTTTGAACGCGATCTGATGGACAATCTGGTGGTCAATACTGATTACCTTCAGATCTTTGCCCGTTCCTTTGGCCTGTCGGCAATGACCACGGTCTTTGCCCTTTTGCTGGGTTTTCCGACCGCGTTTTACATTTCAACCCAACCCCAAAGCCGCCGGAACTTCCTGATCTTTCTGGTGACCATTCCGTTCTGGACCAACATTCTGGTACGGAACTATGCGTGGATGCTGTTGCTGCGCAATGGCGGCCTGATTGATGGGGCGCTGAACTGGATGGGGATTGAAACCGGTGGGCTTGATGTCCTTTACACGCCGTACGCAGTTTCCATCGGTCTGACTTATACCTATCTGCCGTTCATGGTTTTGCCTATCTATGCCAGCCTTGAGAAACTGGATCACCGCCTGGTCGAGGCGGCCTTTGATCTAGGCGCGGACAAGCGCCGTGCGATGAGCCGGGTGATCCTGCCACTTGCGGCACCGGGCATTGCCGCGGGTTGTATTCTGGTCTTCATTCCGTGTCTTGGCGCCTATGTAACGCCGGAGCTTCTAGGCGGTGGCAAGTTCATGATGATTGCCAACCTGATCGGCAGCCAGTTTGGTGCCGCACGTAACTGGCCGCTTGGGGCCGGGCTTGGCTTTGTGCTTCTGGCACTCGTTCTGATCTCGATGATGGTCTATTCGTTCAAGTTCAAATCATTGCCGGAGGAAAGCCGATGAAAGTCGATGCTTCCAACCCGCTGTGGCGTTTTCGCGGGATCACCTCGACGGCAATGTTTTTCTTTGCCTATCTGTATTTGCCGATTGTCGTTCTGATCGCGCTGTCGTTTAACGAAAACCGTCTGGCGACGATCTGGACCGGCTTTACCATGGACTGGTACGTCACGGCCCTTTCCAACGATGACATGCTGCGTGCGGCCCAGAACTCCATCGTAATTGCGGTGTCGGCGACCGTGCTGGCCACAATTGCCGCCACCTTGGCTGCGATGGGCATGTCACGCGGCCGGTTCAAGGGCGAGGCAGGTGTTTCCGCCATGCTGGTTCTGCCGTTGCTCGTACCTGAAATCGTGACCGCGATTGCGACCCTTCTGTTCTTTGTCGCATTGGGGATCAAGCTTGGTCTTCTGACCGTGATCATTGCCCATACGGTCTTTTGCATTCCGTTTGCCTATCTGCCGATCCGCGCGAGGTTGGAGGGCATGGACCCGGCACTGGTCGAGGCGGCAAATGATTTATATGCCAACGAATGGAAAGCCTTCCGGCGTGTGACCTTGCCGTTGCTATGGCCGGGGATTTTGTCAGGCGCGATGTTGTCCTTTATCATCTCGCTTGATGACTTTGTCATTTCCTATTTCGTTGGCGGTGCAGGGGCAACGACCTTGCCGATCTATATTTTCGGGATGATCCGGATCGGGATCACGCCCGAGGTCAATGCTGTCTCTGCGATGATGCTGATTGTCTCAATCTTGTTTGTCAGCATCTCGTTCCTGATTGATCGTATTCGATATTGATCTCTGAAACTCAAAACGGGATTGCCGGTTCCCGGACGGGCCGGCCATCCGAATAACAAAACAACCCACCGTCCTTATTTGGGAGTCTCACGATGAAACTACGTTCTGTGCTTCTGGGAGCATCCGCGATCGCCTTGTTGTCGGTCGGTTCGGCAAAGGCGGATGGCGAACTGTTTTTCTATAACTGGTCGAACTATTTTCCGCCGGAACTGATGGAAAAGTTCGAAGCAGAAACCGGCATCAAGGTGACCCTTGATGTGTATGATTCCAACGAAACCATGCTGGCAAAGCTTCAGGCCGGTGCATCGGGCTATGACATTGCGGTTGCATCCGACTACATGGTTGACGTGATGATCAAGGAAGGTCTGGCGACCAAGTTTGATGCCAAAAGCCTTGAGAATTTCGGCAATGTTGCCAAGCCGCATGACACCATGAAATACGATCCGGAACGCGAATATTCCGTGACCTATCTTTGGGGCACTACCGGTTTTACCTATGATGCGGCCGCGGTTGACGGCGAACTTGAAAGAAGCTGGAAAGAGTTCTTTGAACCGCGTGAAGAATTCCGCGGCAAGATTGGCGCGCTGAACGACGAAGTCGAAATGTTCAATGCCGCGTCCTACTACGCCGGTGTTGAAAAATGTACCGAAGATCCCGAACAGGCCCAGAAGGTCCTTGATGTTCTGATGAAACAGAAACCCTATATTGCTGTTTACAGCTCTGAGGGGACCATCGACCGGATGTCGGCCCGCGAAGTTCAGATGCACATGCAGTGGAACGGTGCCGCCCACCGGACCAAGGAAAGCATCCCCGAGGCTGTGTTTGTCTATCCGAAGGAA
Organism: Thalassospira sp. A40-3; assembly: GCF_015871485.1. Taxonomy (NCBI): domain Bacteria; kingdom Pseudomonadati; phylum Pseudomonadota; class Alphaproteobacteria; order Rhodospirillales; family Thalassospiraceae; genus Thalassospira; species Thalassospira sp. A40-3. Next base: position 3,505,647 of record NZ_CP065428.1, on the reverse strand, counting down.
GGTCTGACCTATTGGGCTGATCACTTCGTCATTCCGGCGGGTGCACCGAACCTTGAAAATGCCAAGACCTTCATCAACTGGATGATGCAGCCCGAGAACGCGGCAGAAGCCTCGAACTATGCCGGTTACATGAACTCGATCAAGGGGACTGGCGAATTCATGGATCCGGCGCTGAATTCCGATCCGGCCGTGAACATGCCAGAAGAATACGCAGACCTTTTGATCGCGTCGCAGAACTGCTCGGTCAAGGCGCGTGATCTTCGTAACCGTGTCTGGACCAAACTTAAAAACTAAGTCTGGTTCCATTCCCGATCTATCTGATCCGGCTGTCAGTTGATGGCCGGATCATGCCGCTTATAGCTAAACGCCCCTCTGAATATCAGGAACGCTGATCATGACGTCTCCGGCATCCTTCCCCGAATATGTAACCCTGGCCCTGTGGGCGACGAACCTTGGCCGACCCGTTAAAGACATGGCGGGGTGGGCCAATCACGTTGATGCCCAGATGGCCGAGGCGGCAAAGCAGGGGGCAAAGATCTTTGTCTTGCCGGAATATGCCAGCGAACAATGGTTGGCCTTCAAGCCAGATGGTCTGCAAACAGGTGAAGAAATCGCCTGGATGGCCGACCTTGCACCAGAGGCCCGAAAATATGGTGCCGAGCTTGCCAAAAAGCATGACATGCTGCTCGTGGCTGGCAGCATGCCCTGGCACATTGATCCTGAAAATCCAGATGCCGGGCAAACCAACAGCGCAATGATTTTCACCCCCGAAGGCGATGCCATCATTCAGGACAAGCTTTCCCTGACTCCGGGCGAACAGGAACCTGAAAACTGGAACCTGACGCCGGGCAAGGCTTTTAATGTCATCAAATGGCGTGGGCTGAATGTTGCCGTGCTGATCTGTCTCGATATTGAAATGCCAGCCTTGTCCTGCCTGCTGGCACCGCTTGATATTGATTTGTTGCTGGTCCCGTCCATGACACTGACACCATCGGGCTATCACCGGGTGTTTGGCTGTGCAAAGGCGCGTGCGGTTGAACTGATGACCGTGGTTGCTGCCTGCGGCACGACGGGTGCTGCGGTCAACACCACCAACAATCCGACCAACTATTCCGGTTGTTCGGTCTATACCCCGTGCGAACCGCAACTAGGACATACCGGCCGCTTTGCCGAGACCGAACCGACCTTTGATGACGGTGCCGATGGCGAAGTTCTGATTGCCAAGGATGTGCCGATTGGACTGGTTCGCACGCTTCGTAATGGCGAGGCCGAAGTCTGGCCGGGCGGCTGGACGGCAGGCCATGTGTCGGTCACAAAAATCGGCTAGCCCCTGCGTGGGAACATCCCGAAATCTTTGCTTGATCTGCATGGCGCTTCAAAGATGATGTTTCCTGTGACAGCGACATAAATCTAAATCAGGAACAGTCATCATGAAAATCGCGGTTATGGGTGCCGGGGCAGTTGGGTGTTACTACGGGGCGATGCTTGCCCGTGCTGGTCATGACGTTACCCTGATCGGGCGTCCCAGCCATGTCGAGGCGATGAACCGCGATGGCTTGTTGCTCGATTTCGGATCCTCGCAGGAATATGTCATCGTGACCGGGAATACCGATGCCGCCGGTGTTGCAGGTGCGGATATGATCCTGTTTTGCGTTAAGTCCACCGACACCATTGAGGCCGGCGAGCAGATTAAGCCATTCATCTCTGCCAACACAATTGTGCTAAGCCTGCAAAACGGTGTGGATAACGCCGAACGACTTGGCGGTGTTCTTGGTCAACCCGTCATTCCGGTGGTGGTCTATGTAGCGACCAGTATGGGCGGCCCGGGCCACGTCAAACACCACGGGCGGGGCGAGCTTGTCATCGGCCCATCTGCGCAAAGTCAGACAGTCGTCGATACACTGGTGCCAGCCAAAATTCCGGTTGAGGTTTCCGACAATGCCGACGGCGCCCTGTGGGCCAAGATGATTTTGAACTGTGCCTATAATGCGCTTTCGGCGATCACGCAGCTCCCTTACGGTGAGGTCGTGCAAGGTGTCGGTGTCTGGGATGTAATGCGTAATGCGGTGGATGAATGTCTGGCCGTTGCCAAGGGATGTGGAGTGACGGTGCCGGGTGATGTTTGGGGCGCGATTGAAAAGATCGCCGAAACCATGCCCGGTCAGTTTTCCTCGACCGCACAGGATCTGGCACGCGGCAAAGCAAGCGAGATTGATTTCCTGAACGGGTATATCGTTCGCAAGGGGGCGGAGCTTGGTATCGCGACGCCGACCAATCTTGCCCTGCATGCCCTGACCAAGCTTCAGGAAACCAAATTGGCCTAATCGCCGGGTTATTCGGCCGGGGAGTTGGCCTGCTCGGTTGATGTCTCGGGCGTTCTTTTGAATTTGCGGGCAACGGCTGCAACGATCTGGTCGTTAAACATCACCAGGGCCGCGGCCATCACGATGAAGACCCCGCCCATCAGGCTGATCGGGGCCGGCAATACGCCAAACACGACAAGATCGAGAATGATCGCCCAAATCATGGCAGTATATTCAAAGGCCGACAGGGTCGATGCCGGGGCACGCGCCAGTGCCTCGGTCATGGCGATATGGGCAAGCCCGCCGGTCAGCCCGGCGCCAATCAGAAAGACAATATTGCTTGTCGAAAGCGGGGCCCAGCCAAACGGGATGGTCAAAAGTCCACCGATCGAACAGATCACGGCAAAGTAAAAGGCAATAGTGCCGGATGGTTCCGTCGTGGTCAGCGACTTTATCTGTACCTTGGCAAAGGCAGTGGTGACAGCAAAGGCCACACCGGCACCAATCCCGATCAGGGTATTGTGATCCAGCCCCGGGGTCGACAGCATCGGCCACAGCATCAGGAACACCCCGGCAAAGCCGCCGATGGTTGCACTGATCACAAGCCATCCCGGATTTTCACGAAGCGTGATGATCGCAACCGGGATCAGAATAAGCGGGGCAAGGAAGCCAAGTGCAGTGGCCAGCGCCAGTGGCAGATAAGCCAGTGACACAAAGGCCAGAAACATCGAAACGCAGCCATACGTGCTGCGTTTCAGATGTCCAAACGGGCGTTTGGTTTTAAGCGCCCTGGGAAACTGATTGCGCCACATCAGATACAGCACAATCGGGATCAGTGCGACACTGCTCCGCCAAAAAACGATCTGACCGGTCGGGGCCTCAAAGGATGCCAACCGTACAAACAGGTTCATGACCCCGAACAATCCGGTCGCGGCAAGGCGTAACCCAATTCCAGACCAGAAACTGTTCATTGCGATCTTCCTGAATGGTGGCGGGTGCTTGGCACCTGTTTTCAGGAATATCGTAAGTTGGTGGCGGGCAATACTGATAAAATTTCATGTCAGAGATGCGGGAAATCTGACACGGTTTGGCGGCAAAAGGTGCTCTTTAAAGGGTGTGCAGCCACTTTTCATAGCGTGTATCACGTTCACTGCCATCCGCGTCCTGCACGTTATTCGATGCATTTTGCTGGCTGCGTCTGAAATCACCCGGCGTCATGTCAAATTTTTCGCGAAATGCCCGGATGAAGGACGTGTCACTGGAAAACCCGCACTCAAGCGCGACGTCGTAAAGGGAACGGGGGCGCTTCGTTGTGGTGCTCAGCAATTGCTTGGCACGGCGCAGACGCAGATCACGTGTATAGCGATAAACGCCGCCATGCTCTTCAAGCAACTGATACAGCTTGGACCGTGAAATGCCTAACTCTCTTGCCGCACGGTCCGGGGTGAGATCGGGGCGCGAAAAATTCTCACGGAAATAACGCCGGATTAGCGTCATGACTTCAAGGTTCTGGCGTTTATTGGTCGTCTCGCTTGTTTCGCCATATGCGGAATTGAGGCAGGCGGCAAGCATATCGGCAAAGCTGTTTTCAAGCACATGGGCATGCTCGCTCTTAAGCGCAGACGCATTGGCCTTCAGCGAGCGCATCAGATTTGCAACAATCCGGACCATCGGGTCACGTGGGCTGAGAAACCGCATGTTGTGATCTTCGGGCAGGGTAAGCCGGTCTTCAAGAAGGGGGCGAGGAATGATGAAGGCAAGGTTATCAAAATCGCTTGTTGTCGCCCGTGCGACTTGCGACAGGTCCTGAAAGAGCAAGCCGTCAGCTTCTATTTCCTGGCCGTCCTTGCCATCATCTGTCGACATACCACCGTTATAGTAAAGCTGGACCATATAATGATCCATGCCGTCGGCAGCGATTGTCTTGGAACTGCGTTCCCAGAACTGATGTGTGCTGTTGGTGCGGGCAATCATCATCGATCCCAACAGATCCGCATCCAATGTTGCATGGAAGTTGTTCTTGCGGATGTCGGGAAGGGTTTCGACGCTGAAAATGCAGTCAATACTACTTTGCCAAACGTCATAACGTTTGGACATGGGTAGGTCATTGACCGTGAAAAAAGTATGGGTTGCTGACTGTGTCATGCCTGACTCCCGGTTTTGCTTCATTGCAAACAACGCTACTTGCGCGGGTGCATCTGGATTAATATTCGACATCTCTAATACCAGATTTTTTTCATATTAAGCGGAAACCGGGCGTTCCGTCAAAACCACAAAGGTATAGGTTTAGGTTAAAATGAACGCAAAGGTATTATGATTGCGTAAGTGGATCTGGATTATACCTTTGGTTTTAAGGTCTTATGGCTATACGGGATGTTAGGGATTATTTTTTCGAAATCCCTTTATTAGGTGTTTTGGATGGTTCGCACATTTTTTTGGACGCTTCGTGCATTGTCACCCCGCTGCACATGGTAAAAATCCAAAAAACAGAGATGCCGCCTATGACGAAAAACAGAAAACGCTGGCGGCCCTTATCAGTGTGTGCACCGAACCTTGGGGGATTAGATGCATTCGACAGAACCACATCCGGCACGCCGGACGGGGGAGAAAAACTATGCCGGCCCCGGCCGCGACTGGGGAAAGAACTGCCACGTGTTACCCGGACGTCGTCAAGGCGAGAAAAATCACAATTTCTGGCAGAGCCGGGAAGATCAGGAACCGGTGTTCCTATCCTTTGATGATGAACCATCAGCAGCGTCATGCTTTGGCGATCCTGAGATGGTGCAAGGTGCAGAACCGTCTTCTGTGAACCAGTCTCTTGCGGCGACCTTCGATATGATGAAGTCGCTTTCTGAACTGGTCCGCGTATTGGAAGCCATCCGTTCTGTGTCTAATGAAAATGATATCTTCAGCGCAGACGAGCGACTTTTGGATCATACGAAAGACACGTCGTCAGCAGGTGGCGAAGGCAATGACACCCGCCCATGGGTGCTGGCCGTGATTGACCAGCTGGCCGTATTGGGCGCGTCGGAACGCATTCCGTCGCTCAACCATGGTGCGAAGGCGATGGCCTATGGCGACCGCATTCAAGCGGCGAATGATGTCGTATCACGGGTCTCGCACTAAAAATAAACTCAAGGTCGACCATAGAGGACTGGATGTATCACTGCCCGAGGTGAGGCTGACTTGCGATCACCCGGTGTGTATTGCAGTGTGTATTTCTGTTTCCTGATCCAGGCATAAATGCGCATCAGACCGGATAGTGTATCTGGGGGCTGTTGGCTGCTGCGTGCTTTTCCAAAGCCGAAAAGCTGGGTTTTGCCACGTTTTTTGGACAATTTGCATATTCATATGGATGGAATGTGCAATTCCAGCAAACAACCTGTGGTATTTGTGGATTAAATAATAAGACACATGTCCGTTCACAGAGTGGGAATATCTGCGTTCAAGTAAGGGCATGGATATCAGAGAAGCGCAATTATTACGCTCTGGGGAAAGAGATGATGTCGTACGAACCACATCCGGCACGCCGGAAGGGTGAGGTTAATTGTACCGGTCATGGACGTGACTGGGGACAAAACAGCCATATTCTTCCAGGGCGTCGCGTCAATGAGCCCAACCATCAGGCTTGGAAAAGCCGCATGGCAGCGGGCATACACAAATACGAACCTTCCGATGCAGACGGTGATGGATTATTTGCCGACTACATAGAAGAAGCTTCAGTCGCCGTGACCCGAACCTTCGCAAACAGCGTCGGGATGCTTAAATCAGTGATGGAAATGATGGCGTTTCTTGAAGGCATCCGCGTCATGCATCATGACGGTGCCGTTGCGCCGAAAGCGGATAAGCGCCTTGATCGTCTGAGCAATGGCAGGTTTACCAATCGGGCGTCGGAAAACGCGACGCATGAACGAAACGGCTTGTCCTCGGAATTCATGGTTCAGCTTCACAACATGTGCACCAACGGACAGAATCCTTGCCGGGACCATGTGAAAGTGACAAAGCGGTACGGAACATATCTTGAGCCCGAGCACGAGATCATTCCGCCAAAACCACGTGTAACCCGTTACGACCACTGAGCATCCCGGGCCTAGCGAAAATAGCTGCCCGGTGTGCGGCCTGTGACCTTGCGAAACATTGCGATAAAGGCCGATGGGGTTTCGTATCCAAGATCAAGTGCAATCTCGGTTACCGGACGGTCATTGGCGAGCTTTTCAAGCGCATGGAGCAGACGAAGCTTTTGCCGCCATTCGCGGAATGGCATGCCGGTTTCGCGCTGAAAAAGCCGGGCAAGCGTCCGGCTTGAGGCACCGCATACTTTTGCCCAATCCTCAAGCGTGCGGTTATCTGCCGGGTCACTTTGCAAGTGATCGCAGATGCGTGCCAGTCGGGTGTCCTTGGGCGCAGGCAGGTAAAGCTTGTCCTGATCTGGCGCCTTGATCTGATCCAGAAGCACCCGGATCAGGCGTCCTTCTTCCCCATCTTCATCATATTCGACCGGAATTTCTGTTGCGGCCCGGATCAGTTCGCGCAAAAGCGGACTGACTTCCAGAACCATGCAGCGATCGGGCAGGTTGGCGGCAACGTCCCGACCGATATAAAGGTGGCGGGCTCGGGTAAACCCGGTGCAGGTCACGGCATGCTGCGTGTGGGGCGGGACCCATACTGCGCGCTGTGGTGGCACGATCCACATCCCGGCCTCTGTCACCACGGTCATCGTACCCTCAATCGCATATAAAAGCTGGTTCCAGTCATGGCTATGTGCCGCAACATGATAGCCAGCAGGCATATCACTGACGCGGACATATACCGCGCGTGGCAACTCACGCGGGCGGGGGACCTTGTTGTGATGTTCCGGACGTCCGTCAAAGGTATTGAGGATATGAACCATGATGCGGCGACATTCAAATCTGTCTTGATTGCGATATATGATGGCAGATTACCGCAAGACAGACGGATCGGACAGGTTTAACTTGGTCGCATTCCAAAACGCACAAGATGTGACAGGGGCGTCGCCACCACAACGATCCTGTCCTCGGAGGTACAATGTCCAACGAAATCATACCGGAAGCCAGCAATCACGCGGCCCCACTTGGTGATGCGCCCGACGCCCCCAATAATGTGAGTGCAGCCCCGGTTCATAAGGGTTGGCGCAATCCGGAAGTTCTGCTGATCGTTATGGCGGCCGCCATGCCGCTGTCCTTTTCGACCTGGATGGCGCTTCTAAACAACTTTTCGGTCGAAATGGCCGATTTCACTGGCCGCGAGATCGGCATCTTGCAGTCCTTGCGTGAAATCCCCGGTTTCCTTGCTTTTACCGCGATTTTTGTGCTGCTGGTCCTGCGTGAACAGACATTTGCAGTTCTGTCTTTGCTGGTGCTTGGAATTGGCGTTGCCATATCGGGCTATTTCCCGACCGTGATCGGGCTTTATTGCACGACGGTTCTGATGTCGATCGGCTTCCATTATTTCGAAACCATGCAACAGGCCCTGTCATTGCAATGGGTGCGCAAGGATCGCACCGCCATGGTCATGGGACGGCAACTGTCGGCAAAATCAATTTCGTCGCTGATCATGTTTGGCATGGTTTGGGTGATGCTCGAAGTCTTTGCCGTCGAGTATCGCTACGTCTATCTGTTCGGCGGTGCGTTGACGGTCCTGGCCGCCTTGTTTGTCTGGGGGGCGTTTCCGAAATTTGCTGATGCCCATCCGCAGAACAAGAAGCTGATCCTGCGCAAACGCTACTGGCTTTACTATGCGTTGACTTTCATGAGTGGCGCACGCCGTCAGATCTTTACCGTGTTTGCCGGCTTCCTGATGGTCGAGAAGTTCGGTTATGACGCAGCAACCATCACTTTGCTGTATCTGCTTAACCACGTGATCAACATGTTCCTGGCCCCCAAAATCGGCAAGATGATCGGCAAATGGGGCGAACGCCGTGCGCTGGTCTTCGAATATGTCGGACTGTTCATTGTTTTCGTCTCCTACGCCTTTGTCGAAAACCACATTCTGGCCGGTGGTCTTTATGTGATTGACCATCTGTTCTTTGCGCTGGCGATCGCTATCAAGACCTATTTCCAGAAGATCGCCGATCCGGCTGACATCTCCTCAACCGCCGGGGTCAGCTTTACGATCAACCATATCGCGGCTGTTTTCATCCCGGCGGCCTTCGGGTTGATTTGGCTGATTTCGCCGGGTGCGGTGTTCCTTGCCGGGGCCGCCATGGCCTTTGTCTCGCTGGTGTTGGCCCTGAACGTCCCACACGATCCGGAGCCCGGCAACGAGGTTATTCGCGGATACAAGTCAACCGCGATGCAGCCAGCCTGATCACCAAATATCTCTCAGACCAGAAACGCCTGCCGATCGTGGCAGGCGTTTCTGTTTGTGTTTGCCCTGCCTTTTTCGCAAAATCTTCAAAACCCCGCCATTTAAACGGGATTACAGTTTCGCGGTTTAACGCATAAGCAGGGACACGGCTCGATGGTATTCATTCACAAAAACGCTGCCCGGATGACCGGGATTTCGATGGCACTTGCACTGGTAAGCAGCACGGCATTGGCCGATAGCACGGTGTCTTTGCGTATCCTCGAAACCACCGACATCCACACGCATCTGGTTAATTATGACTATTACCGTGATGGCGAGTCCGACACGGTTGGTCTGGCAAAGGTCGCGACCCTGCTTAAAACCGCACGTGGCGAGGCAGAGAACGTTGTCTTTATCGATAATGGTGACCTGATCCAGGGCAATCCGCTTGGCGATTATATGGCCAAGGAACGTGGTCTTAAGGACGGTGATGTCCATCCGGTCTATAAGGCGATGAACCTTCTTGGTTATGACGCGGCCAATATCGGGAACCATGAATTTAACTACGGTCTCGATTTCCTCGGTAAATCATTGGCCGGTGCCAACTTCCCCTATGTCAGTGCCAACGTCTTTGTTGATGATGGCGATGACAATCCCGACAACGACAAGCCGTATTTCGAACCCTATGTGCTGCTGGATCGGGAGTTTACCGATAATGACGGCAAGGTGCACAAGGCGAAGGTTGGTGTGATCGGGTTTGTGCCGCCCCAGATCATGCAGTGGGACAAGGCCAATCTGGAAGGCAATGTGATTGCAAAAGACATTGTCGAGATGGCAAAAAAATATGTCCCGGAAATGCGCGAAAAGGGTGCGGATATCGTCATTGCTGTTCCGCATTCCGGCCTGTCGACCATGGCGCGTAATGGCATGGAAGAAAATGCCACCTATTACCTTTCCGAAGTCGATGGCATTGATGCGATCCTGTTTGGCCATGCCCACACTGTGTTCCCGTCTGAGGCCTTTTCCGATCTTGAAGGTGTCGATATTGCCAAAGGCACAATCAACGGCGTTGCGGCAGTGATGCCTGGCTTCTGGGGCAGCCATCTTGGCGTGATTGACCTGACCTTGAATGTCACCGATGACGGCGAATGGAGTGTCACCGACAGTCTGTCTGATGCACGTCCGATCTATCAGCGCGAAGGCCGGACCGTGACGCCGCTGGTTGAAGCCGATCCGGAAATCATTGCCGCGGTCAAGGAAGAGCACGAAGCCACCATTGCCTATATGCGCGAAGGTGTGGGCACCACGTCGGCACCGATCAACAGCTTCTTTGCGCTTGTGGCCGATGATCCTTCGATCCAGATCGTGACCAATGCCCAGAAATGGTATCTCGAAAAGATCCTGAACGGATCGGAATATGATGGCATTCCAATCCTGTCGGCCGGGGCGCCGTTCAAGGCCGGTGGTCGTGGTGGTCCGGACTATTTCACCGACATTCCCGAAGGCAAAATTGCGCTTAAAAATGTCGCGGATCTTTACATCTATCCAAACACCGTGCGCGCAGTATTGCTTGATGGTGATCAGGTGCGTGAATGGCTTGAAATGTCAGCAGGCCAGTTCAATCAGATTGATCCGAACAGCAGCGAAGAACAAGCTCTGATCAACTCGGATTTCCCGACCTATAATTATGATGTGATTGATGGCGTGACCTACGAAATCGATGTCACCAAACCGGCCCGCTATAACAAGGCGGGCGAAGTGATCAATCCCGACAGTCACCGCATCGTCAATCTGAGCTTCGAAGGCAAACCGGTGACAGCAGATCAGAAGTTTGTCGTTGCGACCAACAACTATCGCGCCGGCGGTGGTGGCAATTTCCCGGGCCTTGATGGATCGACGATCATTGTCGAGGCACCAGATGAAAACCGTACGGTGCTTGCCAACTATATCCTGACCGAAAAGGAAATTGATCCGAAGGCGGATGGCAACTGGACCTTTGCCCCAATCGGTGAGGCGTCCGATGTAACGTTTGTTACCAGCCCCAAGGCATCCTCGGCCGTGAACGCACCTGACAATATCAGCTTCGTTGGCGAGGATCAGGAAGGCTTTGCCAAATACGTGCTGCAAACAAGGTAACCAACAGAACCTTGATATCGCCCAACGAAAAAGCCGCCCTGATCAGGCGGCTTTTTTGTATCTCGGTGTCTCTGCAGGCGATTGCCTGGCGCAGAGGGTATTATTTCCGGTTTGCAGCCTGCGGGCCTTTGCCGCCGGGGCCACCTTGCTGTGCAGGGGGATTGTCTTCGCGCGGGTTCTTGCCGTTAAGATAGGCCTGTGCGCAATGTTCGTCGCAATAAGGCTTGCTCGGTACGATTTTCTTGCCGCAGAAATGGAAGTCGTCATCGCCCGGATCGCCAAACGGCCAACGGCACATGCCCGGACCAAGATCAAAGATCGAAATGCCTTTGGTCTGCTGTTTGGGGGCCGGTGCCTTTTTCTGTTCTGCTTCCTCGGCGCGGCGCTGGATCGGGGACGGGCGCTTGGGCAGTCCAAGGCGGTGTGCCTTGCCAACGACGGCATTCTTGCCAACGCCCAGTTCTTCACCGATGCGTGCCGTGGTCCAACCCTGATTCCAGAGCGAGGTCAGCAATTCAATCTTTTCCGGCGTCCAGCTCATTTCGAGTATATTCCGTATTTCTTGGTCTGCCGGTCAGAATATCCGGCGGCAGGTGCTTGTTGTTCGATGTCAAACAGGGATACAGAGGTATCCGCTAATATCGTGTAACGCAAGGGTCTTGGAGATTCGCATCCCGGCCCGTCTGCGCGAACAGGGCAATTTGCATGTTGAAGCCACAATGTAAAGAGGGGATCGCGTTTTGGCAGGGTTTTTCATTGCAGTGACCGTTTTCCTTGCAGGCCACATTATTCCGGGCTTGCTGCGCGAAAGGCTTATAAGACGTATTGGCTACCGCCCCTATATTATTGCATTCTCGATCCTGTCCGTTCTGCTGTTTGGCTGGGTCATTCACGAGGTTTTGGTCGCGGAGTCGTTTTTGCTCTGGGACTATCAAACCTGGCAGGCACAGCTCCTTGTGGTTGTCATGTTGCCTGCCTGTATTTTGTGGGCCTGTGCCATTCTTCAACCCTGTCCGCTGTCAATTGGTCGAAAAGCCGGCTTTGATCCGGCAAAGCCCGGCGTCAATCGGTTTTGCCGTCATCCATTGCTATTGGGCATGATCCTTTGGGGTGCCGGACACACGATCGCCAATGGTGATACTGTCGCCGTTCTGTTCTTTGGCGGCAGCAGCATTTTTGCCCTGATCGGGTTCTGGCGGATGGAAAAAATCCGGCTGCGCGGAATGACGGATGGCGAACAGGCGATCCTTCTGGCAGCAACCCGACGCTTTTCGCTGTCAGGCCTGAAGGGTGCCTTTCGGGGGCGGGATATCCTTGCCGGGATTGTTCTTTATCTCCTGATCCTGGGTGGGCATGGTCATGTGATTGGTGTCGATCCACTTGCAATGGCAGGCTGGTAATAATGTTTTGATCGCAAGGCTTGTCAGCCAAGGTTTTGACAGGGATACTGGGGGTGCGGTGCAGGAAATCTGCACTGGCCCGCTTTGCCGTATAGTATGGCAAAGGGCAGTTTCAAGCGAGGTAACATGACGTCTCCTCAACTTGCGAGCAGTCTGGCCAAATTCGCCGAAATGGAAGGACGTCACCCGCGTCTTCTTCTGGCGACGGCATCCTCCGTCGAAGAAAAACACCACAAACATGTCGCAACCCTGTTTGCCGATGGCGGGTTTGACGTCGATGTGGCGCCCCGCCATTCCGATGCACAATCCATTGCCCTGCAGGTGATTGATTGCGACGCCGATATCCTGCTTCTGATCCGCACGTCCATGACGGCAGAAGATCGGGTCAGTGTTGCTGATCTGATTTCCGCACTCGATGCGCTGGACGCGGAATATGTCAAAGTCGGTATTGTCGGTCATGCCGATGATCCGGCCGCGGGGAATGTCGACTTTGTTTGTGATCTTGAACATCTGCAAACAAGCGACTGCGAGGCACTGATCGACTACATTCTGGCAGTTGAAGAAACCCGCGTCGCACAACATATTTAGAACGTTGCAAAATTTCGCCGTCTTTCGGTGCAATGTTTTCGAAACTCTTTGGGCGCATACTGATTGCACATCAGTTGCACGCGAGGGCGGGATGTTTAATCAAGGGATGATTTGATGGGATTGCTCAAGGAAACGCTGATGCGCGTCTTTGTCGGCAAAAAAGGCCGGGATGCGATTCAGGCTTATAACGACGCGCAATCCCTCCATATGCGTGACAGCGCCACTGCGGAAAAAACAGCCGCTCAGGCGCGTCAGGCACGTCGCATCGAAGACCGCGCCCTTGCCCATCAGGAAGAAGGCATGTCGCTCGAAGAAGCCCGTGCGCTTGCCCTTGCCGAAACCCTGACCGAACAGGCCGACGCCCCGCATACCGAAATCATGAAGGCGCTGAATGCCGCCGATGCCAAGCTTGGCAAAAAGAAAAGCAAGATCGCAACGCCTGAGGACGAACGTCGTCAGGAACTGATCAATGAAGCGGTCAAGGCGCTGCGCAGCAAACAAAGTGACCTTGATCAGCTGGATCCCGATCTGCGCGCCAAGCTGACGGTGATGGCCGTTGGTGCATTGATGGGCGGGCCAAATACGCCGCGTCAGTAAATTTCTATAAGCCTGTAAGAAGATGGCACCACCCGGATCGGGTTGGTGCCATTCTTTTTTGTGGTGTCGGCAAAGGACGGATCAGGGCTCAAGGCTGCGGTGAAGGCCTGTGACGAGTTCGCAATAGGATGGCTCGTTATCCGCCGTGAGATATCCGTGGCGGATCAGAAAGTCGATCACGACTAGGGCGCAATTGAATTTGAAATCAAATCCGGTGCGGACGATTTCGGCCACTTCGGCGATTGGTAAAAGATCAAATTGCGCGACCTCACCATCGGCGCAATGCGGCACAAAATCCTCTGGCAATTCCAGATCGAAATTGACCATCACGTCGGGTTTCAAGCCTTCATCGGTTTCATAAAGATATGAAACAGTACCGATCGCGACGACGTTTTCAGCAAGGTTTGCTGGAATACCGGCCTCTTCGGCGCATTCCTTGATCATGTTTTCGTGGAAACCAAGGCCGGTCGGTTGGCCGCCCGCCACCATGTTATCGAGCATGCCGGGGTAGGTCGGCTTGTCCAGCGCGCGTTTGGCGATCCACATGTGAATGCCATCGGTCTTGCGGACAAAGCCGTTCATATGCACGCCCCACGACCGGCATCCGAAATAAGGCATGGCAAACCGATCCAGCTGGCACAACGGATCGTCGGAAAGCCGATTGCGGATATCAAACTTCTCGCCGTGCAGGTGCTTGATCACGCCTTGTTGGCACAGAGCCTCGGTTGCCTCGATCAGGGTCTGGTTACGCGCATCAATGGTTTTGATGTGCGGGCCAAAACCATATTCGCCGTTCTCGTCACGGATGAAGCTGTCCCCAAGCCCGGTAAGGGCGCTGGCAAATTCTGACCGGAAGGCCCCGACCGGAAGATCGCCAATGCGAAACCGGGCATAGCGCGACAGATTGGCGTTATTGCACGCATGGATATGATCAAGATAGGCCAATTCAGAACTCCTGTCGGGCAGAGGCACTGCCAGTTTTGCAGTGCCGCAACCAAGACAGCCTACGCGCTAAGCGCTGAGTTTGAATAGCCTTTTTCCGATGTCAGAACCGTATTGACGTGAATGATCTGACGCAGGCATCGCGCGATGTGCTCGGCAACTTTGGTTTCAAGTTGCTGAACCTGGATGTCGATCTGAAGTTCCTCGTAACCGCGCAGCCCATTGGCAACCGTCGAATGCCAGCTGGCAGGAACCAGATTACGCTTGGCAAACAGTTCGAGAACGCGCGGCATCACGTCCGGTTCGGCAGCGGCGTGAACGGAAAAACAGTAAACGGATTTGGGGGTATGTGCGTCCATTGCGGACGCAGCAAATGCATGATCAGTCATGACAATGCTCACAGATATTCAGTGCATCAAAAAGGCGAACAGATACGTCCCGGTGTCCTTAGACAACCGGGCTGATAATTCGCGCAATGATGACCGAAAAGACGCTGTGATGTGTCATGGAGCTATTTAAAAGAAGGTCTCTTCAAAACCAGTTGGTTTGCCAGTTGGTTTGAATGGGGACGCTAATGATGAAAGCGAAGCGTAGGTCAGATGACCAGAAGCGATGCGATGACGGCCAGAATGGTACCAGCGAACAGGATTTCCATCGAACGGGCGATCTGCTGTTCACGGGCAATGGCGATTGCAACTGCTTTGCGCTTATTCATCATGTTTACTCCGTCTTATGACAGGTAGTGTCAATGTGCCGGGCTCGGCACACGTCAAATATAGGCAGGCAGATGGCCGAGTTACAAGAGTTGTTGCTCAAAAAACGTCAAAAAACTTTCAACCTCATGGAAAAGGTCACGTTTTCGCTGCCTGTTTTGTCACAAATTGTAATGGGCCTGCCTGTTTGAAACGCATTATGCCTTTTCCGGTTCCATAACAATCAAACGGTTTCAATGCCGCTGTCCCGATTCGCGGTGGTTTCGGGGGATTCCGTCGGATTTACGACATGTGCGTAGTCGCTTATCGGCTTGGGGTATCCGTATTTATACCCCTGCACAGAGCGGCAATCATGATCGTTCAGGAAGCTTGCCTGTTCGTCAGTTTCGACCCCCTCTGCAATCACCTCGAGGTTGAGGTCGCGGCTCAGATTGATCACCGCACGGACGATGGCAATCGCCTGATCGTTGCTGACCAGCTTCTTGATAAAGGACTGGTCGATCTTGATGCGATCCACCGGGAAGTTCTGCAAGGTCGCAAGCGACGAGTAACCGGTGCCGAAATCATCCATGGCAATCCGCACGCCCAGCTTCTTGATATCAGACAGGATCTTCATCGAGCGCGCCGGATTGTGAATAAGCGCTGTCTCGGTGACTTCCAGTTCGAGGCGTTTCGGATCAAGACCGGTTTCGTTCAGGATCTCGGCAACCAGTTCCGGCAGTTCATGTTTCTGCAATTGAACTGCTGACAGATTGACCCCGATACCAAGCGGATTTTTCCAGCGCGCGGCCTCTTTGCAGGCGGTTCTAAGTACCCATTCGCCCAGCGGCACAATCAGGCCGGTTTCCTCGGCAATCGGAATAAACCGTCCGGGCGGGATCGATCCCAGTTCCGGATCGGTCCAGCGCAGCAAGGCTTCAAACGAGTGGATCACCTGATCATTACCATCGGTCTCGCATTGCGGCTGGTAATGAAGTTCAAGCTGGCCATTCTCCATCGCATGACGCAGGTTCGATGAAAGCTGGCGCTTGAAACGGTATTCCTCGTCCATTTCCGACGAATAGAACACAATGTCATTGCCGCCCGATTGTTTGACCCGATACATCGCAAGGTCGGCATGAAAAAGAATGCTTTCGGCGTCATTGCCATCGGTTGGATAATGCGCAATCCCGATACTTGCAGAAAGCTTCGCACGGTGTTCGGCATTGATGAATACCGGGAGCGCGACACAATCAAGGATTTGCTGGGCGGTTTCGCGCGACCGGGCGATAACGTTATCCATATCTGATTGTTCAGGGTGCGACAGCAGGGCGACAAACTCATCACCGCCAACACGCGCGATCACTACATTATCGCTAAACAGCTCGGCAAGGCGTTCACCCAATTCCCGCAGCGCATGGTCGCCGGCAATATGGCCAAAGCTGTCATTGAGTTCCTTGAAGTGGTCGAAATCAATGCACATCACCGTCAACGGAATGCCGGTTTCATCCGATTGCGTCAGTGCCTCGGCCAGTCGGTCATTGAATGTTGACCTGTTCAAAAGCTTGGTCAGGGCGTCACGTTCTGCGAGGAAACGGATATGGTTTTCTGCAGCATACCGTTCGCGCAGATCGCGCAGCCCAAATATCACGGTGGCATCCGATATTTCATCGGCGGGAATTTCGCGACGCACGACCTCGACCGGTATGGCGGTATTATTGCTCCAGGACAGGGTCGTTTCTGCATAACCGACCTTCCCTGATTTGAATTCCGCCGGTGTATCGGAAAGCCACTCTGTCAGGAAATCCTGATCAAGAATGTCTGCGCGGGTAACGCCACCCAGTTTCAGGAAACTGTCATTGGCATCAATCACCCGCCCATTCTGGGTCAGAACGAGCGCCTCGATGGCGGAATCGCCCAGAATGCGCATGCGGTTGCTGACATGATCGCGAAGTTGCCGGTCAACAAGGGCGGTGACAAAACCAATCGCAATCAGCCCGATGGCAACAACGGCGACGCCGACAGCAAGATATTCCTGCGAAATAAGCTGTGCCGGAACAGGGATAGTCGGATCGGGTGTGATCACCAGTGCACCCATCGCGCCGAAATGCATGGTCGCCACTGCGATGGTCAGGTTTGCCTTACCCAGAAGTTTCTGCTGGTCGGTCTGTGCGGTCTTGGCCAGATATAGCGACGCCATGCCGAACAAGGCCCCCATCAGGATGGCGGCAATCACAATATCCATGTGCCAGCTGATAATGCCGGGAACACGGATGGCAGACATGCCGGTGAAATGCATGGCCGAAATACCGAGCCCGACAACAAGGCCGCCGACAAGACGCGACAATACAAGATGCGGCCCACTGATCGAGGCAATCGCAAACCCGATGGTGGTTGTCGCGATCGCAATCGCCAGCGAAATAGCCGTCAGAAGGGGCTCATAGCCAACCGGGACAACCGGGTCATAGGACAGCATTGCAATGAAATGGGTCGCCCAGATGCCACCGCCGGTCACAACCCCGGTCAGGAACAGCCATGCGATTTTCTGACGAAGGCGACCGATGCAGGCGCGTGCGTACAGATTGAATGCGGTATGAATGCCCGCCAGTCCAATCAGAAGGGCAACGAGGACCAGAACGATATCGTGCTGGTGTGCCAGACAGTCATAAATTCTGTACATTCACGTGCCAAATCTAAAATTAATGTAATAGTTTCAATAACTAATACATTTTACTGGTGTAATTTTAAGTCGGCTGGTGTACGTGAAGCAACCCAAATCGGATCTTTCCGGGGCGGGGTCCCTAGCGGATCACGACTTTGCCCTCGCCGATGATGCGCGGGGGATTGTCACCACGGGTAAAGGTGATTTCGCCGTCATAGGTGCCAACCGGCCATTGGCTTCCGGGGCGGTCCATATTGATAAAGAACCACTTTGCGCGCGGGCCTGCATCGTTGGGCAAATCAATGACAAAGTCGCGATGGCCACCCTTGCCATCAGGTGTCTGCAGGCTCATGCGGATGACATCGCCATCATTGGCGCCAATCAGATAGGCCCAGAAATAAAGTGCCGGGCTTGTGCGGGGCAGTTCCTGATCCTTGCCGTATCCGCGTTTAAGGTCGGATGCGTTCGGGCGCGCCATCGAAAATCCATGGCCATAAAGCGTGATCTCGTTATAGCTAAGCTTTGCGCGTGCAGACGGTGACCAAAGAGCTGCATTTTCGACATTGCATTCGGTGGCACTGCTGGTGCCCATGGCGGTGCCACTGAACGGGTCAACAAGTTCGCCATCCTTGCGCAGGTTGAAATGCAGGTGGGGGAAGGTGGCCTGACCGGAAATGCCGATCCGCCCGATCACCTGACCACGGCTGACGTGATCGCCCTGTTTTACCGCAACCCACCCCCGGCGAAGGTGGCAATACTGGCTTTGCCAGCCATCATCATGATCAATCAGAATGCCGTTGCCGCATTCGATGCCTTCAAGGCTGCTGGTGGCGATACGACCTGAATCAATATCTTCAACCCCGTCTCGCAGGGCAACGACCGTGCCATCCGCGATGGACAGGACCGGAACACCATCAAGCATGGTGGCTTCATCCGGGATTGCGAAATCAGTACCGCGATGGCCGTCATATGTTGTCGTGCCACAGGCATAGTCACGAATTTGCGGACCGGCATCATGATCGACATAGTGAACGATGTCACAACTGCTGCCGGCACAAACGACCGGCAAATCAAACGGCGGGCCATCTGCAAGGGCGAGGCTGCCAAAAGACAGGGTCGCGAACACGGAAAGAAAGAGTGTCCGAATGGATCCTGATCGTTCTGGCATATAGTCCCCCGTTATCGGTTTTTGTCGCCAAGCACTGGCATTTCAGTATGAATCACCTTTCTCTAACATAAAGGTGATGAGATATCGAACTGCAAGATGTTGTTTATACATTGCGATATCCGATATCAGTTCAAGGTGACGCATACGCGCTCCTTATCACACAAGGCAGGATGAAATGGATCAGAGCGGATTATTTCGGCTGGGTATCTTTGCCGCCATTCTGGCGGTCATGGCCTTGTGGGAGGCAGTGGCCCCTTATCGACCCAAGGAAGCCGTGCGCCGCCCGATGCGCTGGCTGACCAATTTTGGTCTGTTGTTGCTGAGTGCCGCCCTTGCACGTTTCACCATCGGGGCTGCGATGATTGCCGCCGCCATCTGGGCGCAGGCCAATGGTTGGGGGATAAATAACTTTTTGGGCATGCCTGCATTATTGTCCGGGCTGGTCACCATCATTGTTCTTGATTGTGCGATCTATTGGCAGCATCGCCTGACCCATATCGTGCCGGTGTTCTGGCGGTTTCACCGGGTGCATCACTGCGATACAGAATTTGATGTCTCGACCGCCGTGCGTTTCCATCCGGTCGAGATCGTCGCATCGGCACTCTACAAATCGACCTTTGTCGTGCTGATCGGGGCTGATCCATGGGCGGTGGTGATTTATGAAAGCATGCTAAGTGGCTTTGCCCTGTTTAATCATGGCAATGTGCATCTGCCCAAAAGCCTTGATCGCGCCTTGCGACTGTTGGTCGTGACACCTGATATGCACCGGGTGCACCATTCAAGTTTGATGAAAGAAACCAACAGCAATTACGGCAATATCCTGTCCGTCTGGGACCGGATATTTGTCAGCTATATCGATCACACCAAGGTCAATGATCACGATATGCAGGTCGGCCTGAAGGAATTCCGCGACATGGACAGCCAAAGTTTGCTGGGCGTTTTGTGGATGCCGTTCCGGCGTCGCTGATTACGCTGGTACTACGCCGCGGACCGCCATGGCCGATGCCACAAGCGACCGCCGCCCGTCGGTTTTCCCGCCAAGATACGCCAGACGTGTGGCCTGCTGAATTTCATAGGCCGTGTCGGCATATTGCCGGTTAAAGAAATTGCGGATCAGGCTGTGTGCCCCCATCAGCGACTGCCAATAGTCATCAAAATCGATGAAATCCATGCGCACCGCAAGGGTTGCTGTTTCAATATCGCCCAGTCCCGCATCCGACCAAAGATCATAAAGGTCATCTTCATCCTGATAGGGGACGTCGAAAACCTCTTCGCGCAGTTTTTCGCCCTCGACCCCGACCAGAATGGCCGCGGCATCGAGAAACAGGCGGATAAACGTCAACCCGCCCGCACGGTCCCAGACAGATGCCGCTATTTTTCCGTTCGGTTTGGTGACGCGGACCATCTCGGCAACCGCCTTTTCCGGGTCTTCCAGATCATTGATCAACAACTGCGAGAAGGCAGTATCAAAACTGTTGTTCTCGAACGGCAGCGACAACGCATCCCCGGTTTTCAATTCGATATTTGAAGCTTCTTCGCGCAGGGCGTCTGTAAGGTAGTCGGGGATCAGGTCAATGCCGACAACCCGCGCATCCGGATACCGGTTGGCGGCCGCCAAGGTCAGACTGCCCGTACCACATCCAACATCAACCAACGCCCCACAAGACGGTGCGGCAACAAAATCAAGGAAGCTGCGCGACAGTCGGCGGCTCCATCGACCCATGGCAATTTCATAGGTGTCTGCAATTGTGTTGTTCATCGGGGGCGTTTCCCAAAGGTTTGTTTTTATGGACCCTAGATCATTGATATCACAGGTGGGCATGCCCTGATATGTCCCCGTTTCAGACAATTTCAAGCGCTTATCAAAAAGACATTCGACGAAATAGGCATTGCTCATTTCGAAAAATGCGCAATAAAATTACAAATATTGCATTGCAAAATAATTATAAGCGCGACATCTGCAATGTAAGCGACCGCGCAACAGGCATAGGGTTTCTAGGAAATGGATGAACGCGACGGACTTCATGGGCTGTATTTCGAAGATCTTGAGATCGGGCTGTCGGGCAGCTATGGAAAAACGGTAACCGAAACCGACATCGTAATGTTTGCCGGAATTACCGGTGACACCAATCCGGTGCACCTTAATCAGGATTACGCCGCAACCACGATGTTCGAAGGCCGCATTGCCCATGGCATGCTGTCGGCCGGTTTCATTTCGACGGTCCTTGGCACGCGCCTGCCGGGGCCTGGCACGATTTATCTTTCCCAGAACCTGCAATTCAAGGCACCGGTTCGGATCGGCGATACCGTGACAGCACGTGTGACCGTGCGTGAACTGATCCCGGCCAAGAAACGCGCCATTATGGAAACCAACTGCTATGTCGGGGATCGTTGCGTGATCTCGGGCGAGGCAACCGTGATGGTGCCTTCACGCGCCTGATGCCGGAAAGCCTGCGCTTTTTTGTCGGAAAAGTCTTTACGCTTCGGGCCTGCGCCCTATATAGCTGCCTGCTGGATTTGCCGACAAAAGGTCGGCAGGCATGGAACGCAGCAAAGAGAGACCGGCGCGAATGCGCGTTTTTCGATCTTTTGAGAACCTGACCGATGATGCGCGCGGCGCTGTTGTGGCGATCGGCAATTTCGATGGACTGCATCTGGGGCATCAATCGCTTCTGGATCAGGCCCGCGCAATTGCCCGCGATCTTGGTGCGCCGCTTGCGATCCTGACGTTCGAGCCCCATCCGCGCATGCTGTTTCGCGCCGATGATCCGCCGTTCCGTCTGACCTCGGCCGAGGATCGCGAAACCGCGGCTGGCAGCATTGATATCGACCTGTTCTATGAAGTCGAGTTTAACCGCGACTTTGCCGCTATGACCGCCGAAGAATTCATCGAGCGTGTTCTGGTCACGGGTCTTGGCGCCAAACATGTCGTGGTTGGCTGGGATTTCTGTTTCGGCAAGGGCCGGGCTGGCGATGTCGATTTGCTGCGCGCGATTGGTGAAAAATCCGGTTTTGGCGTTACGGCGGTGACCGCTGTCACCCATGATAACGGGATTGTCTATTCCTCGACTGCGATCCGTCAGGCGCTGCGTGATGGCCGCCCCGAAGACGCCAAGCATCTTTTGGGACGCCCGTGGGAGATCGGCGGGGTTGTCGCCCATGGCGATGCGCGCGGGCGCACCATCGGCTTCCCGACGGCCAATGTTCCGCTTGGCAATCACCTGCGCCCGAAATTCGGGGTTTACGCTGTCGAGCTTGGACTGGTTTCTAAAACCGATGGCAAAACCGTCGAACGCTGGATCCCCGGAGTCGCCAATATTGGTGTGCGGCCAAGCTTTGGCGGCGATGATGATGCCGGGCTTGAAGCGCACCTTTTTGACTTTGATCAGGACATCTATGACCGGCGGGTACGCGTGCGTCTGCACGGCTTTATCCGCGGGGAAAAGAAGTTCGATGGGCTTGATGCCCTGAAAGCCCAGATCGCAGCAGATGTGATCGCTGCCAAGGATATTCTCGGCAAGATTTGAATTTGTTGACGAACCCGCTATGATCCGCGCGCTTTTCGCAAGATCAGCTTTTCGCGAGATCTCCGGGGGTTCGCCCTTTTAATTTGTTCAAGACGACAGGACCGTCACGATGAGTGTCGAATACAAGAAAACCGTTATCCTGCCCAAGACCGATTTCCCGATGCGGGCGGGTTTGCCAAAGATGGAGCCGACCCTGCTCGAGCAGTGGAAGAAAGAGGACCTCTACGGCAAAATTCGCGGTATTTCGGCTGATCGTGAAATGTTTGTCCTGCATGATGGCCCGCCCTATGCCAACGGCCATCTGCATATTGGTCATGCACTGAACAAGATCCTTAAAGACGTCATCACCCGTTCCCAGCAGATGCTGGGCAAGAACGCTGTTTACGTTCCGGGTTGGGACTGCCACGGCCTTCCGATTGAATGGAAGATCGAAGAACAATACCGTGCCAAGGGCAAGAACAAGGACGATGTTCCGATTGCCGAATTCCGCAAGGAATGCCGCGAGTTTGCCCAGAAATGGCTTGATATTCAGCGCGAAGAATTCAAACGCCTTGGCGTGATGGGCGACTGGGACAATCCCTATGTCACCATGGATTACAAGGCAGAGGCATCTATTGCCCGTGAACTTGGCAAGTTCCTGATGAACGGTTCGCTCTATATGGGCTCGAAGCCGGTCATGTGGTCGGTGGTTGAAAAGACCGCCCTTGCCGAGGCTGAAGTCGAATATCACGACCATACATCCAAAACGATCTATGTCCGCTTCCCGGTCACCGAGACCAAGGTTGATCTGCTTAAAGACGCGACCATCGTCATCTGGACCACGACCCCTTGGACCATTCCGGGCAACCGTGCGATTTCATATGGCGAAGACATCGAATATTCCGTCATCGAAGTCACCGAAACCGCCGAGGAAGCCTGGGCCACCGTTGGCGAGAAGATGGCGGTTTGTACCGATCTTCTTGAAGACCTATGCAAAAACGGTCGCGTTACCGGTCACAAGGTTGTCGGCACCTTTAAGGGCGCCGACCTCGAAGGCACGCTCTCGGCCCATCCGTTCCGCGGTCAGGGCTATGACTTTGACGTGCCGCTTCTCGCAGCTGACTATGTCACGACCGATACCGGTACCGGCTTTGTCCATACCGCACCGACCCACGGCCCGGACGATTACCAGACCGGTCTGAAATACGGTCTGGAAGTACCGGAAATGGTCGATGGTGACGGGGCTTATTATCAGACCGTGCCGCTGTTTGCCGGCGAACGCATCTATGATGAAAACGGCAAGGAAGCGGGTGCCAACGAAGCGGTCATCGCCAAACTGATCGAAGTTGGTGCGCTGCTGTCGCGTGGCCGCCTCAAGCACTCCTATCCGTGCTCATGGCGTTCCAAGGCACCGGTGATCTATCGCACCACGCCGCAGTGGTTCATTTCCATGCAGGACAATGACCTGCGTGAAAAGGCGCTCAAGGCGATTGATGAAACCCGCTTTGTGCCAGAAGCCGGTCGTAACCGTCTGCATTCCATGATCGCCAACCGCCCGGACTGGTGCGTATCGCGCCAGCGTGCATGGGGCGTTCCGATCACGGTGTTCATCGAAAAAAGCACCCGCCAGCCGCTGCGTGATCAGGAAGTGCTTGATCGCGTCTACGAAGCCTTCTGCGAAGAAGGTGCTGATGCGTGGTTCACCCGTGATGCACAGTATTTCCTTGGCGACAAATACAACGCCGATGATTTCGAACAGGTTACTGACGTGCTTGACGTCTGGTTTGATTCCGGTTCGACCCATGCCTTCGTGCTCGAAGAACGTCAGGATCTGAAATGGCCAGCCGATCTTTACCTCGAAGGATCGGATCAGCATCGCGGCTGGTTCCACAGCTCATTGCTTGAGTCTTGCGGTACCCGTGGTCGTGCACCGTACGACGCGGTTCTGACCCATGGCTTTGTTCTTGATGGCGAAGGCCGCAAGATGTCGAAATCGCTCGGCAACGTCATTGCGCCGAACGATGTCATCGACAAGCTTGGTGCAGATATCCTGCGTCTGTGGGTGGTGAGCTCGGATTATCATGATGATCTGCGCATCAGCCATGAAATCATTCAGCGCCATTCCGACATCTACCGTCGTCTGCGCAATACCCTGCGCTTCCTGCTCGGCAACCTTGATGGCTTTGACCAGTCCGAAAAGGTTGCAGATAACGAACTGCCGGAACTCGAACGCTGGGTTCTGCATCGTCTGAGCCACCTTGATGACATGGTGCGCAAGACGACCGCGGACTACGATTTCCACTCGATGTTTATCGAGCTGCATAACTTCTGCGCGCTTGATATGTCGGCATTCTATCTTGATATCCGCAAGGACGCGCTTTATTGCGACGCGCCAAGCAGCCTGCGCCGCCGTGCAGCACGGACGGTCATGGATCGCGTGTTTGATTGCCTTGTTCGTTGGTTGGCACCGGTTCTGTGCTTTACCGCCGACGAAGCATGGCGTGCGCGCTATGGTGCCGAAAGCTCGGTTCACTCGGAAACCTTCAACACGGTTTCCGATGGCTGGAAAGACGATGCGCTGGCCGCCAAATGGGCCAAAATCCGCAAGCTTCGCCGTGTTGTCACCGGTGCGCTTGAACTTGAACGTGCCGAAAAACGCATTGGTGCCAGCCTTGATGCCGCACCAAAGGTTTATGCGACCGCTGATTATGTCGAAGCCCTGGCTGGCCTTAATCTTGCCGAAATCGCCATTACATCTGACATCGAACTGATCACGGGTGATGCACCGGACGGTGCCTATACCCTTGATGACGTTGCCGGTGTCGGTGTTGTGCCGGCCTTGGCAGAAGGCGAGAAATGCGAACGTTGCTGGCAGACCCTGCCGGAAGTTGGCAGCCACGCTGAACATAAAACCGTTTGCAACCGCTGTGCGGATGCCGTTGATGAAATGGGAATTGCCGCCGAGTAACGGTGGCGTTCGGGAACGCCCTGCTTTGGTGGCAGGGCACATCCCGGCAAGTCAGAAAGAGTGTTGATGAAACATCGTGCCTTTGTGTTTGGTCTGATCGTCATTGCAATCGTGTTTGGTGTCGACCAGTGGACCAAGGCGCTTGCCATTGATGGTCTGTCTAACCCACTTCGCGTCATCGAAGTGACGCCGTTCATGAACTTTGTTCTGGCCTGGAACCCGGGTGTTTCGTTTGGCCTGTTTCAGGGGCAGGCACCTTGGGTGATGATTGCGGTGACCGCTGCCATCACCATTGGCTTTGGCATCTGGATGTGGCGCACGCGCGATTCCATGCTGCGCTTTGCCCTGGCAATGATCATTGGCGGCGCAATTGGCAACCTCGTTGATCGTCTGCGCCACGGGGCTGTGACCGACTTCATTGATCTGCATGTTGCGGGTTATCACTGGCCGGTATTCAATATTGCCGATAGTGCAATCACGGTTGGTGCGGCGCTACTGTTGATCGATTCCCTTTTTGGCGGTAAAAAATCTACCAGATGAATTTTGGCCGGGCGAACATGGTCCGGTTTTGAAGTGGTAATGAGGCACAAATGGCCCGGAAACTGACGACCAATATTTTCAAAATTGCATTGCTGGGCGGACTTGCGCTTGGCGTTTCCGGTTGTGAATCAACACGTGAAACCTTTGGCCTGAACAAACAGTCGCCTGACGAGTTTGCGGTTGTTTCGCGCGCCCCGCTCAGCCTGCCGCCTGATTTTACCTTGCGTGTTCCTGATCCAGGCGCACCGCGCCCGCAAACCGGTTCGACCACCGATCAGGCGCGTCGTATTCTGGTTGGTGAAGATCCCAACGTTGTAAAACGTGACATCACCGAAGGTACGCGCAGCAAGGGGCAGGTTGCCCTTCTGTCGGCCTCCGGCGCGCAATATGCCGATCCGGAAATTCGCAACACGGTGGATCGTGAAACCTCGATCTTCATTTCCGAAAGCGAAGGCGTCGTCGACGATCTGCTGTTCTGGCAGGAAAAGCCGGAATTCGGCACTGTTGTCGATCCGGCCGCCGAAGCAAAGCGCATCCGCGATCAGCAGGCATTGGGTGACAATGTTGCCGGTGGTGCCGATACCCCTGTGATCGAACGCAAACAGAAAGGCTGGCTGGAAGACATCTTCTAAGCTTCGCCGAACACACGACAAGTTGATGCATTCAGACAAGGGCGCGATGGTTTCGCGCCCTTGTTCTGTCATATTCGGTTCTTAAGAAATGCCTGTTGAATGCAAGTGCCGCGTTCTGCCGTACCTGCATTGAAACACACCGTTTGCATAACCATCCTGAATTGGAATGGGACGCCACAATGAGAATTTCTGGAACAATCCGATCAATGACGCGCAGCTCTGTGGCTGTGCTCGCCCTCGTCGCACTGACTCTTGCCCTTGTGCCCGGTTTGTCACGAGCGGCTGTGTTTAGCCCGCAAACTGCCACCCTTGATAACGGCATGCAGGTCGTGCTGGTGGAAAATCACCGTGCACCGGTCGTTACCCATATGGTCTGGTACAAGGTCGGCTCGGCCGACGAGCCCCAAGGTGTCTCGGGCATTGCCCATTTCCTTGAACATCTGATGTTCAAGGGGACCGATAATATGGCGCCGGGCGATTTTTCAAAGATCGTTGCGCGCAATGGCGGCAATGACAACGCCTTCACCAGTTGGGACTATACCGGATATTTCCAGAACATCGCACGTGACCGGCTTGATCTGGTCATGGAGATGGAAGCCGACCGCATGACCAATCTGAAACTTTCAGATGATGTGGTTCTGCCCGAACGCGATGTGATCATCGAAGAACGCCGGTCGCGCATTGATACCAGCCCGGGCGCACTTTTGGGTGAACAGATGCGCGCATCGCTGTATATGGCGCATCCCTACGGTCGGTCGATCATTGGCTGGCGCCACGAGATGGAAAAGCTCACCACCGAAGACGCACTTGAATTCTATCGCGATTGGTATGCGCCCAATAACGCCATTCTGGTTGTCGCCGGCGACATTACGATGGATGAATTGCTGCCGATGGCCGAAAAATATTATGGCGTCATCCCGCGTGGTAAGGACATGACCCGCAACCGTGTTCAGGAACCGGTTCAGCATGCCCCGCGCAAGGTCACCATGCGTGACCCGCAGGTCGGTCAGGCATCCTGGTCGCGCTATTACCTGGCACCGTCCTATAACACCGATGCGGCTGATGCCGCACCGCTTGATGTGCTCAGCGAAATCATCGGATCGGGCACCACCAGCCGCTTCTTCAAGGCGCTTGTGGTTGATCAGGAAATCGCGTCAAGCGTTGGGACCTTCTATGACCCGGTGGCGGTCGATCTGGCAAGCTTTGGCGTCTATGCCGTTCCGCGCGGTGATGTTGACCTCGCCGATCTTGAAAAGGCGGTCGAGGCCGAAATTGCCAATGTCGTTGCCGATGGTGTCACGCAGGATGAACTCGACCGGGCCAAGCAGAAGCTGCTTGATAGTGCCGTCTTCGCCCGTGATTCGTTGTCGGCCGGTGCGCGTGTGCTCGGTCAGTCGCTTGCGGTCGGTTTGACCGTGGATCAGGTCGAAAGCTGGCCGGATCGGATTTCGGCCGTGACGGTGGATCAGGTCAATGACGCTGCCAAGCGCGTCTTTGATGCCAATAAATCTGTCACCGGCTGGCTGATGCCGCCCGAAGGTGGCCCGGTCACCGGGGCTGGTGCGGCCCTTCCGATCACCTCTGGCGAAGGAGTGCACTGATATGAACAAGCTGTTTAAACAGATCGCCGGTGTGGCCTTTGCGACAACGCTTGGCTTTGGCTTTGCGCAACAGGCAAAGGCGGTCGAAGTTCAGGAAGTGATTTCAGACGGTGGCATTCGCGCCTGGCTGATCGAAGATCACATGAACCCGCTGATGACCATGGATATCGCCTTTACCGGTGCGGGGGCGGCAACTGATCCGGATGGCAAGCTTGGCTTGGCCAATATGGTATCTGGCCTGATTGACGAAGGTGCAGGTGCGATGGACAGCCAGACCTTCCGCAGTGAAATGGAAAACCGGTCCATCGGTCTTTCCTTTGATGCCGGGCGCGATGATTTTGCCGGATCACTGACCACGCTAACGCGTGAACGCGAAACGGCGATTGATCTGTTGCGTCTGGCCCTGTCCGAGCCGCGCTTTGATGACGAGGCGGTTGAACGTATCCGTGCACAGGTTGTTTCGGGCCTCAAACGGGCCGAGACCGATCCGCGCGATATCGCCAGCCGCACATTCTTTGCCTCGATCTTTGGCGATCATCCCTATGCGCGTCCGGTCTCGGGCACGCTGGAAACCGTGGCCGGTTTGAACGCCAATGATTTTCGTGGTTTCGTGCGCCGTGCCTTTGCCAAGGACAACCTGATTGTGGGCGTCGCCGGTGATATCACCGCCGAAGAACTTGGTCCGCTGCTCGATGAGGCCTTTGGCGCGTTGCCCGCAAAAAGCGACCTGCCCAAGATCGCTGATGTCACACCGACCTATGGCGATATCGATGTGATCGAACAGGACATCCCGCAAAGTCAGGCGATCTGGGGCCAGAAGGGCATCGAACGTCAGGATCCGGATTTCTATGCGGCCTATGTGATGAATTACATCCTTGGCGGTGGTGGCTTCTCGTCACGCCTGACCGAGGAAGTCCGTGAAAAGCGTGGATTGGCTTATGGCGTTTACAGCTACCTTGCCAATCTTGACCATGCCGACATGATGATGGGCGGGGTTGCCACGCGCAATGACGCGATTGGTCAAAGCCTGTCGCTGATCAGCACCGAATGGACCAAGATGAAGCAGGACGGCATTACCCAGGAAGAACTTGATAATGCCAAGGCCTACCTCACCGGGGCCTTCCCGCTGCGCTTTACCAGCCTTGGCAACCTGTCGGGCATGCTGGTCGGCATGCAAAAGGAAGACCTTGGTATGGACTTCCTTGATCGTCGCAATGACATGGTCAATGCCGTCACGCTTGATGACGTCAACCGGGTGGCAGCAAGTCTGATGGACCCGGCCAATGTCACGGTCACAGTGGTTGGCAAGCCGGAAGGTGATCTGGCCTTCTGATCGCAGAACCACATCGGAAAAGTTGCAAAGCGCGGTGAAAGGGATTTCGCCGCGCTTTGCGCTTTGATAGGTTCATCACAACCAAGACAAACATCACGAGCACCGCCTTCATGACCCTGCGCGTCCTGCCACAGAACCTGATCAACCAGATTGCCGCCGGTGAGGTGGTCGAACGTCCTGCGGCCGCGCTTAAGGAACTGGTGGAAAACGCGTTGGATGCCGGGGCGACCAAGGTGGATGTCAATCTGCGCGATGGCGGTCGGACGTTGCTGTCTGTCACTGACGATGGCAAGGGCATGACGCCGGACGAACTGGCACTGGCCGTCGAACGTCATGCGACATCCAAGCTGCCCGATGATGATCTTTTCAATATTGGCTTCATGGGCTTTCGCGGCGAAGCCTTGCCATCCATCGGGTCAGTGTCGCGCATGCGCCTGACCAGCCGGGTGCGCGGCTCCGAAAATGCCTGGACGCTGGCGGTGGAAGGCGGGGCCAAGGGTGCACCGGAACCGGCTGCCCATCCCTATGGCACGCGGGTTGAGGTGCGCGATCTTTTCTATGCCACACCAGCGCGCCTGAAGTTCCTGAAAACCGCGCGGACCGAACAAATGTATGCGCGCGAGATCATGGACCGTCTGGCCATGGCGCGCCCGGATGTCGGCTTTACACTCAGTGGTGATAACAACAAAACGATCCTGAATTACCCGGCCTGCGAAGGCGATCTGTTTGATGCCCGTCTGAAACGGCTGGGAGCTGTCATGGGCCGCGAATTTCAGGATAACGCCCTTCAGATCGAGGCAGAGCGCGAAGGCATCCGCCTGACCGGTTATGCCGGGGTGCCGACACTCAACCGTGGCAATGCCCAGATGCAGTTCATGTTTGTCAATGGCCGCCCGGTCAAGGACCGGCTGCTGCAGGGCGCAGTGCGCGGCGCCTATCAGGATTTCCTCGCACGTGATCGCCATCCGTTACTGGCGCTGTTCTTTGAACTTTCCCCGCGCGATGTCGACGTCAACGTCCATCCCGGCAAGACGGAGGTCCGGTTCCGTGATCCGGGCATGGTGCGTGGCTTGATCGTCGGCGCACTTAAACATGCCTTGGCCGGGGCGGGGCATCGGGCCTCGACCACGGTGGCCGACATGGCCTTGGGAGCGGTACGCCGCGAAGGTGAGGGTCCCTCACTTCCGTATGGTGGTGGCGCACGAAGCGGCGGCGGCAGCGGATTTAACATCGGACATTATCAACCAAACATACCGGGCCATGCGGCGATTGAACGTAATTACGCTGCCCAAGCGCCGATGGAAAACCCCGGAAACTATGGCGGCCTGTTTGATCGCGGGCGCGAATTTGGCGGATCGGGTGGTAGCGCTAACATCGCGGGCGGCGAGGGCGGTTTTGCGGCGGCCGCGGCGGCAGCCCTTTCGGGTGGCTACGATGCCGCTGGACCGTCCGCGCGTATTGATAACATCGCCGATGAAGGCAAGTTTGTTGATCATCCGCTGGGGGCGGCCCGCGGGCAGGTGCATGCAAACTACATCATCGCCCAGACCCGCGATGGTCTGGTCATTGTCGATCAGCACGCCGCACACGAACGCATTGTCTATGAACGCATGAAGGCCGATCTGGCCGAAAGCGGCGTGAAGCGACAGGGATTGTTGTTGCCTGAGGTCGTCGAACTCGATGAAGCGTCCGCTGATCGTATTGCCGACCGGGCAGAGGAATTTGCCGAACTGGGTCTGGTGATCGAGCCGTTTGGCCCGGGGGCGATTGTTGTCCGCGAAGTGCCCGCCATGTTGGGCAAGGTTGATGTCAGCGCGCTGGTGCGCGACATGGCCGATGAAATTGCCGAACTGGGGCAGGGCATGGCGCTAAAAGACAGGCTGATGTATGTCTGCGCCACCATGGCATGCCATGGTTCTGTGCGTTCGGGCCGTAAGTTGAATGCCGATGAAATGAACGCCCTTTTGCGCCAGATGGAAGCCACCCCGCATTCCGGGCAATGCAACCATGGCCGCCCGACCTATGTCGAGCTCAAGCTTAACGACATCGAAAAGATGTTTGGCCGCAGGTAGGAAAACAGATGGCGGCGATCACGCTTCATATCGCGACCCTTGACGATGCCCCGGCCATCCGTGCCTTGTTTGCGCGGTCCTATGCGACGTTTCTGGCCCCTGACTATGCGCCGGAAATTCTTGAACGCGCCATGCCGTTTCTAACCTTTGCCAAGCCCGAGCTATTAAGTTCGGGCACCTATTACATCGCCAGGACAGAGGCCGGTGACGTTGTCGGCGCGGGCGGCTGGACAGCGGTTCGGCCCGGAAGCCGGGAGGGGGATGTTCAACCGGGGCTGGCCCATGTCCGGCACTTCGCCGTCGATCCCGATCACGCGCGCAAGGGCATTGCCAGCATGCTGTTTGATCGCTGCGTGCGTGACGCCAAGGCGTCTGAAAATGTCACGCGCTTTGAATGCTATTTAACACTCACAGCCAGACGGTTTTATGAATCACTTGGCTTTCGGGTGATCGGTGATTTCGAAGCGCCTTTTGCGCCGGACTTCCGTTTTCCCAGCCTGCATATGGTCTGTGATCTCGACTAATCGCGCAGTTTCAGGCCGTGGGGCAGGCGCGTATTGGCGTTGACACGTGCCCGCTGGATCTGCTCGGCAAACAGACCGCGCGTGCCACTTAGATCCGCATCGCGGAAATCGGTTCCGGCCAGATTGGTGCCGCTCAGATCACAATTGACCATCTTGAGGCCCCGGAAATTGGCGTTGGACAAGTCCGATCCCAAAAATACCGTATTGCGCATCATCGCCTTGCTAAACCGTGCGCCTGAAAGGCGGCTTGCCGCCAAGTTGGCGTTATCCAGATTGCTTTCACCAAAGTCGGCGGCAACCAGGTTGCACCGGCGCAAAACCGCATCCTTGCAATTGGCACGATGGAAGCTGGCAAACGGCAATCCACACCGGCTAAGATCAATGCCTTCCAGCTCGGCCTCGCGCAGGTCGGCATGTTCGATGGACATCACCGACCCCTCGCGTCCGCCGGTATCAACCCAAAGCTTGTGACTGATCAACGCCGCGTGCAGGTCAATCTCGACGAGTTCCTCGTCTTCTGTCGTGGTGTCATCCTCGGCCTCAATCGGTTCATCAGCGGCATCGGACGGCTTGGTTTCGTCACTGGCAACAGTGGCAGGCAGGACCTCTTTGGCAGATTGCAGCGCCTCTATGTTCTGTGCACTCGTGCGTTTGTCACGCGTACTCGGAACACCAACAAGCTCGCCATCACCAAATGTCTGACCGGCCCCGTTCAGGCGTGGTCGGCTATCGTCGATGTCGAGATTTGTCGTCATACCAATGGCAGGCGACGGTTTGGCGGGCTTTGTTTGTGTTTTCGGTCCGGCACCATCGTTTTCCGATGTTTCGGAAGTCTCGGTGTTTTCGGGGACTGTTGCCGTCGGATTTTTTGGCTTTGCGGTCGGACTGGCGGCACCTGAAGCCGCCATTTTGGCAAGGTCCTGTGGCCGTGCCGGGCCAAAATAATTTTCTTCCAGTACGAACCGGCGTGGTTTTTTCAGGACCGTCTCAATGATCTTGGTCAGGCGTTCGGGATCAATCGGTTGGCGAAAAACGCCTTCGATCCCGGCGTCGACCGCATCGCGCATACCGCGGCGATCCAGTTTCGGCGCGCCGAGCAGGATCGGGACGATACCGCCATGGGGATTTCCACTCGTGGCGGCGTCACGAATGGCGCGGATGGTCGAAATGCCGCGCATGCCATCAAGATAAAGACCAATCAGAACCAGATCCGGCTTAAGCTCGGCAACCAGTTCGACGGTGCGTTCGCGGTCGTCACAGTCAACGAATTTGCCAAAGCCAAAATGCTCAACGGCTGCCCGTGCGGCACTGATGTTCCGTTCGCTGTAATCCGCATACAGGATTGTCTTTTTCTTGTTGGCATGGCTCGCCATGATCGGCGGTATTCCCTTTGCTTACGCGTTTTTGGGATCGGGTCCCGTTGGCAGATTTCTGTCAGGGGCTCTCAGACGGAATGCTGAAAGTACGCCGTGCTTCAGAGTGCGGATTTCTGGTGGCATCACCGGTTCCCGGATTTGCACCCTCATCAAAGTCTTCTCCACCGTTTGACGGGGCTCTGAATTCGCCGCCTTCTGATGCACTGTTGGCGTCGAAATTGGTCTCGACCATTTCAATGGTTATTTCGACCCGACGGTTGGTCGCCCGCCCCTCGGGGGTATCGTTGGTCGCCAGTGGCCGACTGTCGCCATATCCCTGAATGACCATGCGGCTTGGATCCGTACCATTCTGATCGATCAGAAAATGCAGAACCGATGTCGCACGTGCCGCTGACAGGTCCCAGTTCGATATATAGGGAGACGACGCCGAAACAGGAACGTTATCGGTATGACCGGCGACAAAAATTTCGCCGGCGGTCTGGTTGATCACCGGGGCAACGCGGTTCAGGATGGCGGCAAATTCATCTGTCATGCCCGATGATCCGGACGGAAAGGCCAGTTCGTTGGGGAAACGCATGACAACCTCGCCGTCGATGCGCTCCAGCCCGACCTGATCCTGAAGGCCCATATTATCAAGAACCTTGCCAAGCGTTTCTTCAAGCGCCTCGGCCTTTTCTTCCTTGCTGTCGGTTTCGTTGCTTTCAACTTCCGGGGTCTCGGCCTGCGGAATTTCCGACACCACACGCGGGGTATCGGGTGTTGGCGCCTTAAGCGATTTGCCAACGATCGAGCCATCAAGCTCGATCACGCCTGCAAGCTGATCTTGTTGGGAAAAACCAAAGGCCGCCTTGACCGAACCGGCAATCTGTTTGTAGCGAATGACATCCATCTCGGCGAAGGTCAGCAACAGCACAAACAGGACAAGCAGCAACGACATCAGATCGGCGAATGTCGCCATCCAAGCCGGTGCGCCTGCTGCTGGTTTCTTTGCCATCGCCTATGCCCAGTCTGCTGCCTGAATGACCGCTGCCATCATGATCATGCACCACCGTCTTCAGGATCGGCCGGAATGCCACCCGGAAGATAGGGACCGAGGATTTCCTTCATCACCATCGGGCTCTGGCTGGCCTGGATCTGCACCACCGATTCAATGATCAGCTGTTTGGTGTTTTTCAAACGATCAACCTTAAGGGCCAGTTTGTCGGCAACCGGAAGCGCGATCAGGTTGGCCAGAACAGCGCCATAGAACGTGGTCAGCATGGCAATCGCCATGGCCGGGCCGATGGCATCCGGGTCTGAGAGGTTGGCCAGCATCTGCACCAGACCAACCAGTGTCCCGATCATGCCGAATGCCGGGGCTGTATCACCGATACCGCGGAACATCAGTTCGCCAAGCTCGTCATTCTGGATGGATTTTTCCACCTCGCTTGAGATCGAGCTGCGGATCACCTCGCCGCTATGACCATCGACGCACATGCGGATGCCGCGTGCCATGATTTCATTTTCGACTTCAACGCTTTCAAGTCCCAGAAGGCCGTTCTTGCGGACGATGCCGGCAAGTTCGATTGCCTTTTCATAGATCGAAAGCGGGTCTTCCTTGGGGTTCTTGAACGCAATGCCGATGCCGATCTTGAGCGACTTGACGACATCACGCATCGGGAATTTGATCAGGGTGGCGGCGGCTGTTCCGCCAAACACCACCATGACGGATGGAAGGTCGACAAAGGAATCAAGGCTGCCACCCATCAAGATGGCGCCAAAAATAACGCCCATCCCGGCGATAATTCCAATAAGTGTCGCTATATCCATGTCGGTTTTAAAATCCGGCCTTAAAACAAGTTCGTCAAACGCATCGTTACCAAGCGGGGCAGGCGACACGTGGTGGGTCGTACACTAATCAGTGGTCTGACAGACACACAGATGAAAACCGTCTGCTTGAAAGGCTGCCAGATGGAAATGAAACGCGGACTACACTCCTGAAATTGGGACTGTGTTACTGGTTTTCCATATGCTTGCAGCAACTTCTTGCCGACAATGACCAAATGCCGCCGATAATCATCGCCGTTCGGCGATGAAGTTACTGCCTTGGTTTAGAAAGGCATATACTTATGGCGTTAAATGTTTGTTGCCAGACTTTCGAACAGCACTCAACCCCGCCCTAAGAATAAGTGAGTTCTATTCCTGTGGCGGGGCTCTTTGGTTTTACACCAAGGAAACAGTCCCAAACAGAACCGGAATTCTGACATTTTCTGATGTTTGCAAGGACTTGCCGGTAAAACTTGCCGAAAAATCTGGCTCAAACTAGCCCAGTTCGAACGACGAAATCCCGAAGGTCATATCAAGATCAAGTTTTGGCACCGGCCCCTTATACATGCGGGCCGTCTCGAACTCCGGCACCATGCCATGGGCCGTGGCCAGATCAATTGCGGCCTGATTGGGCTCAGGCACATCGAGATAGACCTTGCCACCCTGATCATCCCGGCTTTGCAAAAGGGCCGCAAACAGGGTTTTTGCATCCGTGGCATCGGGGGCAAATAGCGGTCCGATCTTGTGACCTTCAAGGCACGGACGGATCACGCCATATGCGCGAAGCCCCAGCGGGCCTTTCAAGGCAAGGGCTTTGTGTTTGTCGTTGCCAATCCAGCCACGCAGGAACTCAATCCGGCTTTCCGCGAACAGGTTACAGGTCTGCTCGAATGCATCAACAATGGCAATGTCATCGACCGCAAGTGTGAACAGATCATCTGGAGTTTCGCCACTGGCCGTGATCACGCCACCAAAACGAATGTTGCGATGGGCAAACTCAAAACCCGATTTGCGGTAATTGTCCTGTTGATCGACAACGCCATCAAGCCCGATGGTTTTCGGAACGCTACCGTCAAGCACCGCCTGCCACAGGCGATAGCCAAGACCCGACCCGCGACGATCCGGGCGGCAGATGTAAAACCCGACAAAGCCAAAGTCCGAGCTGTACTGGACTGCTGAAATCACCGCCGCCAGTCCCTGTTTGTCAAACGCGCCCCAGAACCCTTCCGGGTCGGTGTTGAAAAATACCTCTGCATCGGCAAGGCCGGGGTTCCAGCCCTCTTTGGCAGCCCATTCAACGGCAAGGGGAAACTCGAATGATTTCAGACGGCGGATTTTGTCAGGCATCGCTTTGTTCAGACTTCCAATAAACAGATCAAGGTCGCACTTGCCACCACTGACAGGGCAAACGCATGTGCCAAACATCTATCACGCACCGCTAAAATCAATGATAATTTTTATTGAGAATGCCTATCATTGTTATTATTACAGACAAACACATCTTGTCCGCCCCCTTTATCCGAGAGCCCCATGTCCACATCGCTTCTGACGGCCAAAACGCGTATCGCACTTCCAGACAGTGCGACCCTGATCAAACAGGCCGCCGCGTTCTATCGCGAACATGATTGCGACGTCACAGGGGATGGGGATCAAACACGGATATCGGTTTCCATCGGCCATATTCAGCTCAGCAGCACGGAAACCGCGCTTGAGGTCGAAGTCGGTGCAGAAACCGAGGTCGATGTCATCCAGATGAAGTCGGCGATTATTTCCATCCTGCAGGGGGCGGCACCCGGTGCTGATCTTGATTGCCGCTGGACGGGGGCGGGCAAAAGCAACGGCAAACTGCCTAATTTCTGCGAGCTGACAGTGGGCGAGATCACCGACCTTTCACCGCATATGCGACGCTTGCGCCTTCATGCCAGCGATCTTGATGCCTATGACACGGGCAGTATCCATGTCCGGCTTCTGATCCCGCCGCGTGGGCAGCAAAATCCGCAATGGCCGACCCTTGCCGACAATGGCATGCCCGTCTGGCCCAGTGGTGAAAACACCATCGAACAACGCGTCTATACGATCCGGGCAATCGATGCCAAGGCCGGCTGGATCGATGTCGACTTTGTCATGCATGGCGATAATGGCCCCGGCTCGGCCTTTGCCATGCATGCAAGCCCCGGGGATGTCGTGGCGATGACCGGCCCCTTGGGATCCGCACTGCCCGAGGCCGACTGGGTTCTGTTGGCCGGTGATGAAACCGCCTTGCCGGCGATTGGGCGCTATCTGGCCGAAATGCCGGACCATGTAACCGGCCACGCGATTATTGAAGTCGCAAACAGATCAGACGTTATCACGGTACCCACCGACAGTCAGATAAAGGTTCAATGGCTGTTTCGCGATGATCAACACCCTGTTGCGCGCAGCCTGATTCAGGATGCTGTTCGATCCGTGGAAATTCCTGATGCGCATGATCGCGTCTATTGCTGGGCCGGGGTCGAACAGGCTGATTACAAGCCGATCCACACTTATTGGCGCAAGGATTGTGGCCTTGATCGTGATCGCTGTGTTGCAATGACATTCTGGCGCAAGGCCGGGCGTTAAATCCCGGCTCACCGCGAATACCTGTTGAAGGCAACTGCGTGTTCGGAAACTGTCAGGCTTCAGCCTGCTGGCCAACGCGTTTGCGTTGCGGGCCAAACAGGCATGTCAGAATAAGAATCACACCTGACACCGTCGCGATCATGCCCGCGGCACTGACCGCATAAGGCGATCCGAACCAACCCGGACCATACCCCGCCAAAACATAACCCAGAATGGCCGAGATGGTGGCAAATACGACCGACCAGCCGACTTGGCGGGCCAACTGATTGGTCATCAGGCGCGCACTCGCTGGCGGGCAGACAAACATCGCAATCACGATAATTGACCCGACCGCATCAAAGGCCGCGACGGCGGCAACCGCCGTTGCCACCACCAGCGCAAAGCCAAGGAGCCGGGTGCGAATACCAATCGCCCCTGCAAAGGCGGCATCGAAGGTCGAGATTTTCAGTTCTTTCCAGAACAGGAAAATAAACAGGACAATCCCAACCAGAACAACCGCCAAACGCGGTAATTGCGGTGGCAGGGTCGCAAGGGCAGCCGGATCCAAAAGCGATCCCCAGCCTTCGGCATCAAACCAGATCAGGCTTTCGAGATTGCCGAGCAACGCGTGCTGCACATCGATGTGCACAGAACTGGTATCGGTAATTTCGAGGAACAAAACACCAGCGGCAAAGAGCGTGGTGAAAACCAGTCCCATCGCCGCCCCCGGTTCAACCCGTCCAAGGCGCTTGACGATTTCGATCATCACCACGGCAATGATTGCAGCCGCCCCTGCGCCCAGCATCATCGGAACGGCGGTGATGGTGCCGGTCACCAGAAAGGCCGCCACAATACCGGGCAGGACAACGTGACTGATCGCATCACCAATCAGGGCCTGACGGCGGAGCAAAAGGAAATTACCCGGAAGCGCACAGGCAATGGCGGCCAGCGTGCCAATCACAATCGGTGTAAGGCTCAGCTGCACAAACTCCGCGCCAAGGGCTGTGATCAGATCATCGATCATGCCTTTGCTCCCTGGCTGGCTTGCGCGTTCTGGATCATGCGATCAATCTCGGCGATCTGGTCTGGCGTCATCATCCGTTCAATCGGGGTCAGCCCGTCATAGCGTTCAATGGCGGAATCATCGGGCAGCATCCGGCGCGCCATCGCCCAGCGGGCCTCGTCATGGGCAGCCTTTTCTGCGGCAATCCGACCGCGTGCGGTGGCAACGCCGTCTGCGCGGATCATCCCGGCACGGCGCAGGATACGAATGGTCAGCCCGTCATAAATTGGTTCTCGGCGTGCGAGCGACAGCAAGCCTTGCCGGCGATGCACCCGGCGCTGAAACCGCTGATGCCGCAACGCCGATGCCAGTCCGCCACGTAACGGCGAAAACAGAGCAGAGATCATAAAGAACCCGAAGGCCACCAGAACAATGATCGGTCCGGTCGGAAGCGCTGCGTGCGCGGCCGATAATACCGCCCCGACATAACCCGAAAGACCGCCAATGACGGCGGCAATCCCGATCATCTTGCCGACCTGATTGGTCCAAAAGCGCGCCGCCACCGGCGGAATAATCAAAAGCGCGACAATCAGGATAAGGCCGACGATCTTAAGCCCGATCACCGTAACAATCAGGGCAAGCCCCATCATGGCCAAGTCGATATTGCGGACATTAACCCCAGTGGTCGCGGCATATTCCGGATCAAATGCCACCAGCGTCATCGGACGCCGAAGCAGGAAAACAAAGCCTGCCGCCATGGCCCCGGCAACGGCGATGGTGGTGGCCTCTGAAATCAGCATCCCGGCGGTGGAACCCAGCAGGAAGTTTTCAAGCCCGGCCTGACGGCCTGATGACATGGTCTGGATCACGGTCAACAGAACGATGCCAAAGCCGAAAAATACCGACAGCACGGCACCGATGGCGGCATCTTCGGTCAGGCGTGTTTTGCGGGTGATCCATTCGACCATCAAAAGCCCGATGGCCGATGAAATCGCCGATCCCAGAATAAGCCCAGGTAACCAGCGCCCGTCACTGCCAAACGCCACCATGATGATAAAAGCAAGCCCGACACCGGGCAGGGTGGCGTGGCTGATTGCATCGGAAACCAAGGCCCGCTTGCGCAGGAAAATAAACGCACCGGCACTGCCAGCCGAAAGGCCAAGCAAACCCGCACCAATGGCAACAAGCGCGCTGTTGTAACCAGCCTGCAGGAAAAGGGCGCTTATGAAATAATCACCAAATCCCATGTGCGTTACGCCAGATGCAATTCATCGATGTGGGTGGCGGCAAGTCGCCCGCCATAGGTTTCCTGAAGGTTCTCGGCGGTGAACGTCGTCTCGACCGGACCTTCGGCAATGCGCCGGACATTGATCAGCAGAACCCGGTCAAAATATTCGGCCACGGTCGAAAGATCATGATGCACGCAAACCACTGTGCGGCCTTCGGATTTAAGTTCCTTCAGCACTGAAACAATTGCGCGCTCAGTCGCGGCATCGACCCCGGCAAATGGCTCATCAAGCAAATAGAACTCGGCATTCTGCGCCAAGGCGCGCGCCAGGAAAACGCGCTGCTGCTGTCCGCCGGAAAGCTGCCCGATCTGGCGATCTGCAAAATCGGCCATGCCAACCCGTTTCAGGCACTCCATCGCCTGTTCCCGATGGCGCGCCCGCCACAGGCGAAACAGCCCGACCGATCCATAAAGTCCCATCAGGACAACGTCGATGACGCGTGCTGGAAAATCCCAATCGACACTGGCGCGCTGCGGTACATAGGCCACACGGTCACGGGCATCTTCAAACAGCTTGCCGAAAATGCGCACTTCGCCTGAAAGACACGGCACCACACCAAGTGCACCTTTGAGGAAGGTCGACTTGCCGGCACCATTCGGGCCGATGATCGCGGTCATGGAGCCCGCCGGGATCGATGCATCAACGGAAAACACAGCCGGCTTATTGCCATAAGATACCGTAAGGCCGCGCACGGTCAGCGGTGCGTCCTTGGATGCGACGTCCAGTATCTTGCCTGATTCTGCAACCAGTTTGGCGCTGCTCATGGTGTGTATCCTGCGTCGTTTTGCGTCATGCCATCCGGATTAATATGTGAAGCGGTTATGATCCGGCCGCAAGCTTACCCTGAAAACCGTCTTCGGGGGCATCGCCGCCAAGGGCACGGGTGATCAATGTCGCATTGTGATCAATCATGCCGATATAGGTGCCTTCATATGTGCCCGGATCACCCATCGCATCGGAATAAAGCGTACCACCAATGGTAACGTCCTGACCACGGGCAGAAGCCCCTTCGATCAGGGCACGCACATTGCGTTCCGGGACGGAGCTTTCGACAAAGACGGCTGATATCTTGCGCTCGACAATGGTGTCGACCAGTTCCTCTACCCGACGAAGGCCGGCTTCAGACTCTGTTGAGATGCCCTGAATGCCCAGCACATCGAAATCATAGCCACGTCCGAAATAGCTAAACGCATCATGGGCGGTCAACAGCACGCGGCTTTGCTTTGGCACGGTGGCGGTGACGGATGTCATGTAGTCGACCAGTTTTTCGATCTCGGCCACATGGGCATCGGCATTGGCATTATAGGTGGCCTCACCATCGGGATCGGTCGCAATCAGGGCGTCACGCACCGCGTAAACGACGGTTTCCCAGAGCTTCGGATCCATCCAGACATGCGGATCAAACCGGCCTTCATAGTCCGCATGGCTCAGAAGCTTTTCGCGTGCCACGGCTTCGCCAACCGCAACCACGTTGCGCCGTTTGCCAAGATCAAGGAAGAACTCTTCAAGCTGTGCCTCCAGATAAAGGCCATGCCACAAAACAAGATCGGCACGCGCCAGCGCGGCAATATCGCTTCGCGTCTGACGATAGGAATGCGGATCCACACCCGGGCCCATGAGTGCTGTGACCTCCGCCCGATCGCCTGCGACCTGACGCGCGGCATCGGCAATCATCGATGTGGTCGCAACGACATTCAGCGGCTTCGCATTGGCAACACCCGCGGCAACAAACAGCGCAATGGCAAGTGCGGCAAGGTAACGAGCAAAAGGTTGGGCAAAGGGGAAAAACGGCATCAGGGCATCCGAAAGCTAATTGGAATTACTCTGGTAAATGTCCCCTATTTATGTGCGGACTTTTAAAGTTAGTCAAGGCTAAATTGCTATTTGCCAACTTACTTGTTATGAAGGTTTCAGGAGTCTGGATTGGAGAATTCAATGGGCGAAGACACCCAGCTTAACCCGCGTCATAACAAGGCCGAAGTTTTTGCGCGCCTGCGCGACGCGCATGCCCGCGAAGTGACCGAAGACTACGTGGAAATGATCGGCGATCTGATCGCCGAAGAAGGCGAGGCACGCTCTGTCGCCCTTGCCGAGCGCTTCGGCGTAACGGCGGCCACGGTGAATAACACCATCAAACGTCTGGAGCGGGACGGCTATGTCACCTCACGCCCCTACCGCTCGATCTTCCTGACAGAAAAAGGCGAAACCCTCGCCAAAAAGTGTCGCGAACGCCACCAGATCGTCTATAACTTCCTCGTCTCTATTGGGGTCGATCCCAAGGTCGCTGAGTTCGATGCCGAAGGTATCGAGCATCATGTGAGTGAGGAGACTTTGCGGGTGTTTGACTCTCGATTGAAGTAAATAAGCTAATCGTGAATTTTTGTTGCTCCTCCAGTTAAGCCTCAAACATGGTTAGGTTTTTTTGTCCCCAAGCTGATAACATCAGGATTGGCCAAAGCTCGCCTTCAAGGTTTGCGCCTCGCTGATGGTCTTCGAAGCATTTCTCGATTTCAGGCATGTTGAGCCGACTTTGAAGTGCTTCAGGCATCTCTTCAATCTGCTCTGTGGCCCAAGACCTCAAGTTGTCACGCAACCAATCTCTAATTGGTGGATCAAAACCTTGTTTCGGGCGATCAACTAGTTCGGCGGGTACATGGTCATAAAGGATGTCGCGCAGCAGAGCCTTCAATCGACCATCTTGGCCTTCGTTCCACGATTGCGGTAATGACCAGCAGAGTTTCGCAAGATCACGGTTTAGGAACGGGGTGCGTGTCTCAAGCGAGGTGCTCATTGATGCACGATCGACCTTTACCATCAGGTCTTCGGGCAGGTAGCAAAGGCTATCGGCGACCATAAGGCTGTTAGCAATGGGCAAAGTCAAAACTGCTTCTGGCGATAGCGGCCAGATGTCGTCAATCACCATAGTGTCATTAAGATACGCAGGGTTGATCGGAACTCCATGGCGCCAGAAACTGCTGTGATGATGATTATAGACCGACAGTGTTTCTGCGCTGTCGCGTAGCATTTTTGTGTAGCTTCGCCGGGCTTTGACGCTTGGTTTGCCGCGCAGCAGACCCAATGCGTTGTCTATCTGCCTCCAAGGGAAGAAGCTCTTCCGTGAACCTCGCCTGGAACCCTTTCGGGTGTCCCAGCCTGACTTAACAATCGCGTAACGGCCATAGCCAAAGGAAAATTCATCGCCACCGTCGCCGGACAGGGCGACTGTCACATGCTCTCGTGTCTTTCGGCAAAGTAGCAGGGTCGGAATTTGTGATGGATCAGCGAATGGTTCGTCCCAGACCTGTGCAAGTTGTGGAACCATTTTTGCCGCTTCCTCCGCAGATCCACGAACCTCGTGATGGTCGGTTCCCAGATGATCAGCAACCTTTCGGGCATGATCTGCTTCATTGTAGCGCGGATCATCAAATCGTATTGTGTAGCTTCCCACTCGGCCTTGTGAAGCCTTCGAAGCCAATGCGGTTATCAGGGATGAATCGATCCCGCCCGAAAGAAAGCATCCAAGCGGTGTATCAGCAATCAAACGCCTTTTGGTGAGTGTTCCGAGCATCTCGGATAATTGAGCTTTGGCGTCTGCTCGTGAGCCTTGGAAAGGGTTTTCGTAAGCAGTAAGAGCTTCGTGTTCACCATCCCAGTACTGGTGGTGAACGGGTTCATTTCCGGTTTCAACTGACCAGCGAACAAATTCTCCAGCCCGGAGTTTGCGGACGTGCTTCCAGATTGTCCTTGGCGCGGGGATATATCGGTGACGCAGGAAGCTTGCGAGCGCGCCGTCATCGATCTCCCCATTCGGTACACCGAGTGATGGCAGTGCCTTGATTTCCGACGCGAACGCGACCGCACCATCAAACGCAGCGTAATATAACGGCTTCTCGCCAAAAGGATCGCGCGCAAGCGTGAGTGACTTCTGCTTTTTGTCCCAAAGGGCAAATGCGAACATGCCATCAAGTATTGATAGTGTTTTGTCTAATCCCCAATGAGCAATAGCTGCGACAAGCGTTTCGGTGTCAGAGTGCCCGCGCCAATCATGATGTGCTGGGTTTTCAGTTTCGAGGATGCGCCTCAGGTCCATATGGTTGTAGATTTCACCATTGAAGGCGATTACATAACGCCCGCAACCGGACTGCATTGGTTGGCGCCCAGCTTCGCTAAGATCCTGAATGGCAAGTCGTCGAAAAGCCAATCCGATATGACCATCAGCATCAGTCCAGAAACCTTTGTCGTCTGGTCCGCGATGTATGATCGTCTGTCCGGCAGCTTGCAACTGCCCTACAAGCTGGCTCTGATCCATCGCTGTGTTGGCCTTATATAGGCCTGCAAAACCACACATAGTTTCCCGCTATCCCAAGCCTTCGGTCAGGTTTTTGTTGGTTCGGCCCGCTTGTGCCGCCGAATTCGGCGGGCTATAACACTTGCCGTTCGTGCCCGGCCAGATGGCGGGCTCTACCCTTGGCTAATAGTCAGAAAGGTATCCATGCGCAAGGTGATTTACACCGTGATTGTCGGTGGTTATGACGACGTTCGTTCCTTGCCACCCTTCCCTGGCTGGGACTTTGTGCTGCTGACTGACAAGAAGCCATCTCTCTGGAAACGGCTCCTGCGTCGCTCTCGGTGGCAAGTTCGTCTCTTCGATAATCCAGGCCTTGACCTGACGCGGTACTCCCGTTTGCCAAAGCTAAAGCCACACCTCTTTTTTCCAGACTATGACTATTCGGTTTATATAGATGGAAATGCAAGATTTGAACGAGACCCGAGTGAACTTCTTGAAGCTTTGGGGTGGCCGAGCTTTGCCGTTTCCGAGCATCCTTTCCGAAGTAACCTCTATGACGAATTCAGCGAATGTTCTCGTATGGGATATGATGCACCAGATGTTTTCGAAAGGCAGGAGG
Organism: Thalassospira sp. A40-3; assembly: GCF_015871485.1. Classification (NCBI taxonomy): domain Bacteria; kingdom Pseudomonadati; phylum Pseudomonadota; class Alphaproteobacteria; order Rhodospirillales; family Thalassospiraceae; genus Thalassospira; species Thalassospira sp. A40-3. Next base: position 3,460,719 of record NZ_CP065428.1, on the reverse strand, counting down.
AAAAGTACCGTGCTGAGGGGCTCTCTGATCCTGCGCCACTCTACGAAAACAACCTGATATTACGTCGGCACAATGAGGCTAAGGTCATGGAGCTAGGTGATCTTTGGTTCGATGAGCTTGGAAAGGAAAGCAAACGTGATCAGCTCTCACTGCCGTATGTTTGCTGGTGCAAAGGGTTTTCTCCCTCTGCGTTTCCACAAAGTATGAAGCGACAGTACTTTCGCACCCGGTCGCACCACCGATCATTTTGGACGCGTATCGGTAAATCAATGCGCAAGCGATTTCAGCGCATGCGACAACCGAGGTATCTAAGCTTTGAGAAATAGAAATGCAGAGTTTGGCGGAGAGGGTGGGATTCGAACCCACGGTACTATTGCTAGTACAACGGTTTTCGAGACCGCCCCGTTCGACCACTCCGGCACCTCTCCGCATGTGTGGTCTTGGCGTTCGAGGCGGTGTTTACCGGGATGAGCGCCAGATTGCAAGAGGGAAATCTCAAATTTCACCGAACTCTTTTGCCTGGGCTTTTGGGGCGCGATGTTTGAACCGGTTTGCAAGTCTGGCAAGCTCGCTCAAATCTGCGGCTTTGGCATGCGATCCCGGGCGGCGTAAAAGGTCACTCTGTGGTTGACTCTTTGGGGCAAAAGCGGTAATTCACCCGTTCTTCGCAGCGGTTCGGTATCTGTTAGCAGCGGCACCGAGCTGCGCGTTTGTGTTTCCAGAATGTTTTTCAGGAACTTTTAGATGTACGCAATCATCAAAACTGGCGGCAAACAGTATAAAGTTGCTGCCAACGACGTTATCAAAGTCGAAAAGATCGCTGCCCAGGCCGGTGACACCGTGAAACTTGAAGAAGTTCTCATGGTTGCTGGCGACGGTGCGCCGAAGGTTGGTGCTCCGTTGGTCAAAGGTGCTTCTGTTACCGCAGAAGTTCTCGAGCAGGCCAAGGGCGACAAGGTGATCGTTTTCAAGAAAAAGCGCCGGCATAACTACCGTCGTAAAAATGGTCATCGCCAGAACCTGACTGTTCTGCGCATCAAGGACATCAAAGCCTGATTTATCAGGTTGAGATGCAGTTTTAGGAGAGTTTCATGGCTCATAAGAAAGCTGGTGGTAGTTCGCGCAACGGTCGTGACTCCGAAGGTCGCCGTCTCGGCGTTAAAAAATTCGGTGGTCAGGCAGTTGTTGCAGGCAACATTCTCGTTCGTCAGCGTGGCACCAAGTTCCATGCCGGTGACAATGTTGGCCTCGCCAAAGACCACACCCTGTTTGCGACTGTGAACGGTTCTGTCCAGTTCAAGTCGGGCTTCAAGGGTCGTACCTACGTAACCGTCGTTCCGGCCGAGGCGTAAGCCTCCCGTCGGCTGCGCGATACGTAGCAAGATTTTCGAGGGAGGAATGAGCAATCATTCCTCCCTTGTTTTATGTGATATAGAATTTCGGACCCCGTCGCTGCGCGTCCCTCGCGCACCGGGGAGCCAATATAAAGTGATAAACGGGTGCGCCCGAAGGACCGGTTATGAAGTTTCTCGATGAAGCCAAGATTTATGTGCGCAGTGGCCGCGGCGGTGCCGGTTCGGTCAGCTTCCGCCGTGAAAAATATATCGAGTATGGCGGGCCGGACGGCGGCGATGGCGGCCGGGGTGGCGATATCATCCTCGAGGCGGTCGAGAACCTCAACACTCTGATCGATTTCCGTTATCAGCAGCACTTCAAGGCCGAAGTCGGCATGCATGGCATGGGCCGGCAGCGTACTGGCCGTTCCGGCAAATCCATCACGATCAAGGTCCCGGTCGGAACACAGGTTCTCGCCGAAGATCGCGAAACCCTGATTGTCGATATGATCGAACCGGGCCAGACCTATCTGCTGTGCCGGGGGGGCGATGGCGGCCGCGGTAACACGCATTTCAAATCCTCCACCAACCAGGCACCGCGTCGTGCCGAAGAAGGCTGGCCGGCAGAGGAAATGTGGGTGTGGCTGCGCCTGAAGCTGATCGCCGATGCCGGTCTTGTTGGTCTGCCCAATGCCGGCAAGTCAACCTTCCTTGCCGCATCCTCGCATGCGCGTCCGAAAATCGCCGATTATCCCTTCACCACCCTGCATCCGCAGCTGGGCGTGGTGAATGTCGATGATCATGAATTTGTTCTGGCCGATATTCCCGGCCTGATCGAAGGCGCATCCGAAGGCAAGGGCATCGGTACCCGTTTCCTTGGCCATATCGAACGCTGCGAAGTTCTGGTCCACCTGATTGATTGCGCCGAAGAAGATCCGGTCGCAACCTACAAGACGGTGCGTGAAGAGCTTGAAGGCTACGCCGAAGAACTCGTCGAAAAGCCCGAAATCGTCGTCCTGTCCAAGGCTGATCAGCTCCTGCCCGAAATGGTCGAGGAGCAGCGCCAGATCCTTGAAAAGGGTATTGGCAAAAAGGTCTATATCGTATCCGGCGTGACCCAGCAGGGCTTGAAGGAAATCCATCGCGAAATCCGCGCCTATATTGATGGGGAGCGTGAACGCCGTGCGAGGGAAGGCCGCGAAGAAGAGGGCTTCCAGCCGTGACAAGCAATGCCCTGGCGGATGCAAAGCGCCTGATCATCAAGGTGGGTTCGGCCCTGCTGGTTGATGAAAATACCGGCAAGCTGCGTCGTGCCTGGCTTGAAGCATTGGCTGATGACATCGCCCTTCTGCGTGAACGCGGGGTCGAGGTGATTGTGGTCTCCAGCGGCGCAATCGCACTTGGCCGTCGTTTGCTTGGCCTTGATCACCGTACGATCAGTCTGGCCGACAAGCAGGCCGCCGCCGCCACCGGACAAATCAGCCTGTCACAGGTCTGGCAGGAGGCGCTTGGTCGCAATGGCCTGACCATGGCACAGGTATTGGTGACACTTGAGGACATGGAAGGCCGTCGTCGCTACCTGAATGCCCGTGGGACGCTCAATGCCCTGCTTGGCCATGGCGCCATTCCGCTGATCAACGAAAATGATACCGTCGCGACCGAGGAAATCCGCTTTGGCGATAATGATCGTCTGGGTGCCAAGGTCGCGCACATGATTTCGGCCGATACTTTGGTTCTGCTCTCTGACATCGATGGTCTTTATACCGCCGATCCGCGCAAGAACCCGGATGCCGAACTGATCCCCGAGGTCCGCGAACTGACGCCAGAGATTTTTAGTATGGCCGGTGTTGCGCCGACTATGTACAGCTCCGGCGGGATGGTGACCAAACTTCAGGCTGCTGAAATCGCCATGAAGGCCGGCTGCCGCATGATCATTGCGCGCGGCACCATCTATCATCCGCTGAAAGCCCAGCTTGAAGGCGCCCCCAATACCGTCTTCCTGCCGAGTGAAAGTCCTTTGGCCGCACGTCGTCACTGGATTGCGACCTCGCTCAAGGCGTCAGGAGCCATCATTGTCGATGCCGGGGCGGCCAAGGCCCTGGCGGCCGGCAAGAACCTTCTGGCGGCGGGAATAACTGGCGTCGATGGCCGGTTCAAGCATGGGGATGCTGTGCGGGTGCTGGGGCCTGACGGGATGCAGATCGCGCGCGGCATCACATCCTATGGCGCGGAGGAAACCCGGCTTCTGATGGGCCATGCATCGGCCGATATCGAAGCAACCCTTGGCTTTACGCGCGGCAACGCCATCATTCATTCCGATGATCTGGTGCTGGTCGAGGGCTAGGCGCAAACCCTGCACAATTCCAGCAGACCCAAAGGGGACGTTCGCGTCCCTTTTTTGCATCTGCGAACCGAGCATAAAAAAGGCTGGCCTCCGGAATACAGAGGACAGCCTTTTTTGCGGTGGCACTATGGTCCGGATATGTGGACTTAAGCAGCCTGATCGGCAAGAGCGCGAGCCATCTGGCTCAGTGCTTCCTGATGCTTCTCGTGCTTGATGCTTGCGAAGTTACGCGCAAGTTCCAGGCACATACGCTGACGCGCATTGAGCTCGGTTTCCTGATTGCCTTCCAGGCCTTCATAGAAATAGCTTACCGGAACGCCCAGGACCTGGGAGATCTCATAAAGGCGACCAGCAGAGATGCGGTTAATGCCGCGCTCGTATTTGTGAGCCTGCTGATAGGTAACGCCAATCAGATCCGCCATTTGCTGCTGGGAAAGACCCAGCATGATGCGACGTTCGCGGATGCGCTGACCAACATAACGGTCAGTGTCTGTGGCGCGGTTTGCGCGTTTCGGTTCTTCGTTTTGAGCATTCTCAGTCATTTTATAATCCGTTATCAACCGCCAGTTATTATTCCCCACTTCGGATGCTGTCGGGTTCGTTGTTTTTCCCGATATGTCACACCCATCGCGGCACCTTTCAGGCACTGCGATTTTGATGACCTGTACCTGAACATTGGTCAGATAATCATTACAGCTTTCCGCCAGAAGCTAGCTATATAGGTCAATCGAGCTGTCTTTGTCTAGTGCAGAAGGCGAAAAAAAGACGTTCGTTTCTACGCTGTCTGGTTTGTGATGAAGCGCATAGCTGGCATGCGCAGACTGAATGACCGGCGGTTGCAAAAGGTTTTCCTGAGGTAGGATCTGACCCAGAAGCTGGGTCCAGAATGCTGCACTGCCCACAAGATCATGGGGTTGCAGCCACGCGCCACCACCCTGCGCAATTTTTTCAACAGGTGAAAATTGCGTCAGTTGCTCGATCCCGATCCCGGCAGGACCATCGGTTCCACTGCTCGCAGTTTCGGTCCTGCGGGCCGGGAGCATGGAAATCGGTGTGATCGCGGTCATGTGTTTTTCGGTTTATTGGGTCATTGTTGCCTGTGTATTTCGGGACTCCGTGGGTTTTGGTGCGTGGTCATGGCATTCACCCGGCAAAAATTGCCGCCTTTCGGCGGTGCCGGGCGTTCTAAAAGTGTTAACGAAAAATTTATGCAGGATTGGTGCCGGACGGCTTGGCCGTTCGGCGGGGCATTGTTTGCCGCCCGATCTCATGCGGGCATGAAAAAAGGCGAAGTGCGCTATGGCAGCTTCGCCTTTTTGATCTCGGTGCCGGGGATGCGGGCCGGGGGCCTTATTTGCCGGATTTGCCACCGGCAAGATTGTTAAGCTGCGCCTGCATGGCTTCAAGCTGGCTTTTCAGCTCATCAAGCGACGCGTCGGATTTCGCAGCACCGGGGGCTGTCGGCTTTTTCAGGCCTTCGCCGGTCGGCTCACCGTTTTCATCCTGCATGAAGGGCGAGAACATTTTCATCGTCTGTTCAAACAGCGCGATGTTCTGTTTGTTCATTTCCTCGAACTGGCCAAACGGGAACATGCCCTGCATGGTGCCCTGCATATATTCGCGCATCTGTTCCTGATTATGGCCAAAGGCGCGCATTGCCTGTTCAAGGTAGCTCGGCACCAGCCCCTGAAGGCTGTCTCCATAAAAACCGATCAATTGGCGCAGGAAGCTGATCGGCAGAAGGTTCTGCCCCTTGTTTTCTTCCTCGACAATAATCTGGGTAAGGACCGGACGGGTGATGTCTTCACCCGATTTCGCGTCATAGACAACAAAGTCGGTATTGTCTTTGACCATCTGCGAAAGGTGATCAAGCGTCACATAGGAACTGGTCGCCGTGTTATAGAGGCGGCGGTTCGCATATTTCTTGATAACGATGCGGTCCTGATCATCTGATTTCTTGTTGGTCATGGCGTCTTTCCTGCTTCCCTGTTTCCCGGACGTATGTCTGGCGAACCTTCTGGTGGTGTCGTTCCACCTGCTTTGCGCCCCGGCAATTCACATTGTTGCGTTTACGATGTTGCGCAGCATTTTCGATTTTGCATTCGCTCAGAAGACTGTGAGAGTGCCGCGAATTTTCCAATGTGTCCAGTATTCAACGCGAAGTGCAGTGCGAAAAACAACTTTGAATAAGGTTTGCTGCAGCACAGCACGGGAATTCGTTTTCTCATGCACGCCAACATTCTATAGTGTTCTCCAGCAGATATGCTTTGCATCAAGCAGTAATGAAGGTATCGCCGATGGCCAAGCGGACAAACGGCACGAACCAATCCGAAGAAACAGGTGCGGGGTTTTCGGACCCCGATGACGAACGGCTTGACCAACTTGCCCGGCAGTTTCTTGAACTCTGGCGCCAACAGGTCGCCGCTACCGCCGACGGCGCCCATGCTGCCAGTGCCATCGGGCGCCTTTATGCATCCCTTGGTGCCGATACCACCCGCATGGGCGAAGGCTTTGAAGCCTGGGGCAAGCTGATTGGTCAAATGGCGATGGGCCAACATCCTGCATCCGGTGTTGGAAATCCAATCAACAACCCGATGGGCGATGCCATGGCAGCCGCCAATCCGTTGCAGGCAATGATGGATCAGATGGCCAAGGCCGCACGCGAACTGCCGGCATCCCCGTTCGCGGGCATGCCGTTTGCGTCCGATATGTCGGCGATGGCCGGTATGGCCGGGATGACGCCCAAACCAGACAATGCAAAAGCCGAACCGGATGTCGCGGATGCTGCTGGACAGACATCCGATAAAGACAGCGCACAAACATCCGCTACCAATGAAGCCAACAAGACTTCCAAAACAAAACGTGCTGCAAAAAATGCTACAAAGGGGCAGGGGAAGAATGATCAGTCCGCCAAAACAAAAACCGCTTCCGCCAAAACGCGAAAATCAGAGGCGGGCGGGGCCAAGACCGCTTCCGATGCATCTGGCAGTCGAGATGACGAGCTGGCTCAGCTCGCGCGCCGCATTGCCGATCTTTCTGAAACAATTGCTGCCCTGGAAGCCGGAACTGAAGGATCAGGCGGAAAGTCTTCTGGCTGAGCTCGAAGCCTATCACCCTGATGATGTCGCACAGGCGCTTGATCGTGTCGCCTTTGATCGCCATGCCGGGTTCCATGACGGGGTGCGCGCCTATCAACGCCATCCCTATCGCCGCCCACGCGATCAGGACCGCAAAGATATCCCGACCGTCTGGGAAGAGGGATCGACGCGGGTGTATGACTATGGCGTGACTTCTGACAACAAGGCGGCGAAAACCGGCGAAGTTGTCCTGCTTGTGCCGTCGCTGGTCAATCGTGGCTATATCCTTGATCTCAATGAAAAGCGAAGCTTTGCGCGCTATCTCGCCAAATGCGGCTATCGCCCGCTTCTGGTCGAGTGGGGCTATCCCGGCATGGATGAGGCCAACTTTGGCCTTGATGATTATGTCGCTGGCCGTCTGGTCACCATTCTTCAGGATGTCGCCGATATCAATGGCGGGCCGGTGCCGGTGGTGGGCTATTGCATGGGCGGGGTTGTTGCCCTTGCGGCGACACTTCTCGATCCGGCACAGGTGTCAAAGCTTGTTCTGCTGGCAACCCCGTGGGACTTCATGGCCGCCGGTCCGACCCAGTCACGCATTGCTGCGGCCTTTGCGCCCTCGCTGCCGCAAATGCTGGCGATCCATGACACGCTTCCGGTCGATGTGCTGCAAAGCCTGTTTGCCAGCCTCGATCCCTTCATGATGGGCGAAAAGTTCCGGCGTTTTCAGGCCATGGCAATGGATTCAACCAAGGCACAGGATTTTGTCGCCCTCGAAGACTGGCTGAATGACGGCGTTCCGCTTCCGCGCCGGGTCGCGGTTGATTGCCTGATTGGCTGGTATGTTGAAAACCGCCCGGCCAAAGGCCAGTGGCAGATTGACGGCATCGATATCAACCCGGCGGACTTGTCCTGTCCGGTGCTGGCTGTGATCCCGGAAAATGACCGCATCGTCCCACCCGAAAGCGCGCAGGCGCTTTTTGATGCCTGCCCCGAAGATCTCCGCACTGAACTTCATCCCTCTGCCGGGCATATCGGCATGATGGTCGGATCACGTGCGGAAAAATCCACCTGGAAGCCGGTGGTTGATTGGCTTGCAGGCTAACCCGAAAGCCCGCTTTTAATCGGGGCTTTCGGTTGCAAGTTGGGCGCGCTCTGGCGCCCAGCGCAGGGTCAGGCGCGCCAGAAGGGCGATGATGATCAGGGTCAGGATCACACGTCCGACAAACAACACCCGGGTGATCCGAGTTAAGTGCAAGTCGGTCAATGTAGGTTCACCGCGCAAAGGATAAATTGTCAGTTTGTATTTCTATTCTTGGGTGTGGATGCTGATTTAACTTTATGGGGGCTACATTGATATTGGTTATTCGTCATTGTTTGGCGTGTATGCAAATGCTAATCGAACAAGCTTTGACTATCAAATTTGCCTGAGTGGGCGCATTTTTTATCTAGCGAAGAAAGTGCAAATTTGTTTACACAAGTGGATGTTAAAAAAATGTATTTTTCTGTATCGCTTGCAAAGTGAATTGTTTTCTCTGCGCATGCACTAATTTGGGCAGGGAGCGAAAATTATGAAGGTAACTATAAAGGAAAAGCTGTGAACGGGAAAATCCTTGTAACTGGTGCAGATGGCTTCATTGGTTCCCATCTCGTGGAGGAGCTTGTTCGTCAAGGTCGCGAAGTTAAAGCTCTTGTCCTATACAATTCGTTTGATAGTTGGGGATGGCTGGATCAGGCGCCACAGGAAATTAAGGATGCAATCGAAGTCGTTTCTGGCGACGTTCGTGATCCGATCTGCGTAAGAAATGCGATGACAGGTTGTGGTGCCGTCATGCATTTGGCGGCCTTGATTGCAATTCCATATTCCTACGTTGCTCCACATTCCTATGTTGACGTGAACGTTGTGGGAACGCTTAACGTCGTCCAGGCGGCTCGAGACTTGGGTGTCGAGAAGATTATGCATACTTCAACCAGTGAAGTGTACGGAACAGCCCAGTTTGTCCCAATTACAGAAGAGCACCCACTGGTTGGGCAATCGCCATATTCAGCGAGCAAAATTGGCGCGGACCAAATTGCCATGTCTTATTGGCGCTCGTTCGAAGTTCCGGTGGCTATTGCCCGACCATTCAATACATACGGCCCCCGTCAATCCGCACGTGCGGTAATTCCGACAGTAATTACACAGATCGCTGGTGGCAAAAAAACAATTGAGCTTGGCGCGCTCAGTCCAACCAGGGACTTCAACTTTGTGAAAGATACCGTTCAAGGAATGATTGCTATTCTTGACGGGAAAGCATCTGTCGGCAAAGTTATCAATATCGGTAGTGGCTATGAAATTTCGGTGGGTGATATGGTTGAGCTGGTTGCCGAAATCATGAATGCAGAAGTGGAAATTATTTCCAAGAATGAACGTATTCGTCCGGAAGCGAGTGAAGTAGAGCGTCTGCTTGCGGATGCCTCAGTAGCCAAATCGTTATTGGATTGGGAGCCCAGAATTGGTGGTCGGGAAGGTTTGAAACAGGGACTTGCCGAGACAATTACGTGGTTTTCATCGCCCGAAAATCTCGCACAGTATCGCATTGGTCAATACACAATTTAACGAGGAGATGCGAGTTTGGACACGTCGTTGACAGCTGCAACGATCCAGAAACTGGTCGGTGCTCTGCGTTCAGTGCTGCCCATTGATCAAGAAGTCTTCCCTTTGCATGAGCCGGAATTTCGGGGGCGGGAATGGGAGTATGTCAAGTCTTGCCTAGACGAAGGGTGGGTTTCTTCCGTTGGTGCTTTTGTTGATCGATTTGAGAATGAGCTAGCGGACAGGTGCGGGGTTCGTCATGCGATAGCAACAGTAAATGGTACAGCTGCACTACATGCTGCTTTCATGGCAACAGGTGTTCGTCCAAATGACGAGGTTTTTGTGCCAGCATTGACATTCGTGGCTACTGCTAATGCCGTTTGCCATGCTGGAGCCGTGCCACACTTCGTCGATTGCGATAAAGATCGTCTTGGCGTAGATGTGCAAAAATTGGCAAGATATCTCGAAGAAATAGCAGTAGCGGATGGCGAGGGATCAAATGGCCCAGTATTCCGAAATCGCCAGACAGGGCGGGTGCTGCGTGCCATTGTGCCAATGCACGTATTTGGTATCCCTATGGATATTGAGGCTTTGGTTGATCTTGCTAGTAAATACAATCTGCTCATTATTGAAGATGCAGCAGAGGCGCTGGGATCTAAATATAAAGAAAGACCAGTCGGATCGTTTGGAAATGCAGCAGCGTTAAGTTTTAACGGTAATAAAATCATCACCACCGGTGGTGGTGGGGCTGTCTTAACAAATAGCGACGAGGTTGCTGAGCGCGCCCGCCATCTTTGCACCACGGCGAAGCGTCCCCATCCGTGGCTGTATGAGCATGATTGTGTTGCCTATAACTATCGGCTCCCGAACATCAATGCGGCTTTGGGGTGTGCTCAGCTGGAACAACTGGACACAAGGATAGAGCTAAAAAGGAAGTTGGCTAAGGCTTATGGAAATATCCTGAAAGATGTTTCTGATATCGATTTGTTGGTGGTTCCAGAGGACTCAGTGTCGAACCACTGGTTAAATGCGATCGTTTTGAAACCAGGGACGTCATTTGAGCAGCGAGATGGAGTTCTGGAAGCTCTTAATAAGGCAGGCCTTTGGTGCCGTCCCGTTTGGAATTTGATGCATACATTGCCAATGTTCACTGAGAACCCCCGAATGGATTTATCATGTGCTGAAGACATGGCAGCTCGTGTCATCAATACGCCCAGTAGTTCTTACTTGGCGGAGGGGAGGGATGACATATAAGCGTAAGATTTGCGTTGTCACTGGGACACGAGCTGAGTACGGAATTCTATCTAATTTAATGAGCCAGATAGCTTGCGATGACGAGTTGGCGCTTCAAACGATAGTTACCGGTTCACACCTTTCGGAAGAGTTTGGTTATACCTATCGGTATATTGAAGAAGATGGTTTTCATATTAATGCGAAGGTTGATATGTCGCTGACTGGCGACACGCCCGTAAGTATCACTAAATCGACAGGGAGGGCGGTCATAGGTTTTGCCGATGCATATGACCTGCTGAAGCCAGATATTGTTGTGCTGTTAGGTGATCGATATGAAATTCTTGCTGCTGCTCAGGCGGCAATGTTGATGAAGATACCTCTGGCGCATATTCATGGAGGCGAAACGACAGAGGGCGCCGTTGACGAGAGTATTCGACACGCAGTGACCAAAATGGCGCACCTTCACTTCACCGCTGCCGAGTCTTATCGGCAGAGGGTAATCCAAATGGGGGAAAATCCGAGAAATGTATTTGCGTTTGGTGCACCTGGATTAGATAACTTCGCGGCAATGGATTTACCTGATCGCACTTCTTTGGAGTTAAGCTTAGGTATTGAGCTAAAGGCTCCCTTATTTCTTGTGACATTTCATCCTGAAACCCTCGCAAATCAAGAGCCTAGTGCCGCAGTTCAGCCTTTGCTAGAAGCTTTAGCCGCTTTCGATGACGCAACCTGTATTATCACTAAAGCGAACGCTGATGCTGGAGGGCGAGCTATAAATGCCGAGTTGGATGCTTTTGCAAAAAAATATCCAGATAGAGTTTTGGTTACCACTTCTCTTGGTCAGGCGCGTTATTTGGGGCTGTTGAAGCTTGTCGATGTGGTAATCGGGAATTCCTCAAGTGGTATTATCGAGGCACCAGCTGCAGGTGTTCCCGCCGTCAATATTGGTGATCGCCAGAAAGGTCGCTTGCGCGCCCCATCTGTTTTAGACTGTGTAAACGTACCTCTAGATATAACGAAGACTATAAATATGTGTATGTCGAGAGATTTCCTCGAATCAGTGTTTTCTTCTGAGAATCCATATGGCCAGCCAGGACAGATTTCAAAAAAAATAAAAGAGATTCTTAAAGGTATTAACCTTGATCATATATTGGTTAAACACTTCTTCGACGTAGACGAAGATAAGGAAAATCAGCGGAAATGAATAAAGTTTATATTATAGCTGAAGCTGGAGTTAATCATAACGGATCACTGCAAATTGCTAAAGATTTGGTTGAAGAAGCAGCCAGAGCCGGGGCAGATGCGGTTAAGTTTCAAACTTTCTTTTCAGAAAATTTGGTTACGAAATCAGCTCCTAAGGCGCGTTACCAAGAACGAAATAGCAAGTCAGACAGTTCTCAGTATGACATGTTAAAAGTCCTAGAGTTAAGTCGAGATGCCCATTTTGAACTTAAAGATTATGCCGAAAACGCGGGGATAGAGTTCTTGTCTACTCCCTTCGGCTTGGAGGAACTCGACTTTCTTGTTCGTGACGTAAAGGTTCAAAAACTTAAAATGTCCTCTGGTGAGATAACAAATGGGATGTTGTTGTTAGAGGCTGCGCGTTCTCAGCTACCTATCATTTTCTCGACAGGCATGAGCACGGTAGAAGAAATCTCCGATGCATTGGGGGTTCTCGCATTCGGATATCTTTCATCTCAGGGCGAAAGTCCCAGGATGGAAGCATTTCGAGCCGCCCGTGAAAGCGAGCGCGGGATAGAAATGTTGGAGAAGAAAGTTACAATTCTACACTGCACAACCCAATATCCAACACCTTTTGATCAAGTCAATTTGCGCGCAATGGGGACGCTAGCCAAGCATTTTGGTTTACCTGTTGGGTACTCGGACCACACTGAAGGAATTATGGCATCAATTGCCGCAGCGGCCAATGGAGCAACTGTTATTGAAAAACACTTTACGTTAGACCGTGGGATGGAAGGACCAGACCACGCCGCATCCATTGAGCCTCATGATTTGCAAAAATTAGTTGCTGGGGTTCGTGATGTCGAACGTTTGATGGGACTGCCAACGAAGGTTTGCAACGATGCCGAAGGCGAAAACTTGAACGTTGTTCGTAAAAGCTTAGTGGTAAAACGTAACATAAGGTCAGGTGAAGAATTTACAGCAGCTGATGTTACTGCCAAGCGGCCCGGTGGAGGGCTTTCGCCTATGGCTATCTGGGATATTCTTGGGCGCAAGTCAAACCGTGATTATCTCGAAGATGAGATGATAGATACTTCAGTATTGGAAGACCAAATTTGATGCAGGATATATCAGAAATTGTTTTAGAGCCTGAAGATGAAGTTAAGCTGGCGATCGCGATTTTAGATCGTCACCCTGCAAGAATTGTCCTCATTGTCAGCCCTGAACACGAACTGTTAGGAACTGTTACTGATGGAGATATTAGACGCGCTATTTTGAATGGTATGCCTTTCGATGCTCCGGTCTCACGGGTGATGAACTCTAAGCCAACTACTGCCAACTTGCTTGATGACAAGGAGCACCTCTTGAGCATGATGGTGAGCAGGGTTTTGAGACACGTTCCTATTTTGGGGCCAAACGGAAAATTGGTTGGGCTTGAAACCCTTGATGGACTTTTGAACCAAGAGAAGATTCCAAATACTGCTGTAATTATGGCTGGTGGTCGAGGAAAGAGACTTCGCCCATTTACGGATTCTGTTCCCAAGCCGATGGTTCATGTCGCAGGTAAGCCCATGCTTGAAATCATACTTGATAGACTTGCTAGTGAAGGGTTTGTCAATATTGTAATATCGCTGAATTACAAAGGTGAAATGATTAAAGAGTATTTTGGTGACGGGCAATTCAAAGGATTAAATATTAGTTATGTTGAAGAGAAAATGCCTTTAGGTACTGCAGGGGCTCTTTCTTTGATAAACCAAGACATTAAGGATCCGTTTTTAGTTATGAATGGCGATGTGTTAACGCAGGTTAACACTCGGAACTTGATAGACTTCCATCACACCCATCCTTGTAAAGCGACCATGTGCGTGCGCGAACACTCTTATGAAGTGCCTTTCGGTGTGGTTAATGTCGATGGATACAAAATTTTACAAATTGAAGAAAAACCAACATCAACCTATTTGGTGAATGCGGGAATTTATCTGCTTGAGCCAGATGTTTTGAATTTTGTGAAGCCAAACCAGTATTTGGATATGCCAACTTTATTTGAAATTATCAGGGAGTCGAATTATCCGACTCACGTCTTTCCTATTCTCGAAGCTTGGAGGGATGTTGGTAGACCAGATGATTTAGAGCTCGCGAATGAAGAGTATTCGGATAAGTAAATTTAAGATCTAAGATTTTTGGAAGTCGTACGAGATGATCTCAAAAAGCAAAAAAAGACTAATTGCGCGCTTGGACGTTAAGGCACCGAACTTAATCAAATCTATAAACTTAGAAGGGCTCAGAAAACTGGGAAACCCGGCTTCATTTGCTGAAGAGTACTATAAGCAAGGCGTTGACGAGATCATCTATATGGATGTTGTCGCGAGTCTTTATCAGAGAAATGGTCTTGGCGATATCGTCCGATCTACAACGGAGAATGTTTTTATTCCTATTACAGTTGGAGGGGGGATTCGCTCTGCTGATGATGTCGGGGAAATGTTGCGATGCGGTGCTGATAAAGTAGCTATCAACACTGCCGCTGTGAGACGACCAGATCTGATTTCTGAACTGGCAAACATTTATGGGTCTCAGTGCATCGTTTTGTCAGTTGAGGCAAAGAAAGTGGGCCCAAGGACATGGGAAGCTTACACGGATAACGGCCGTGAGAAAACAGGTTTGGACGTTGTCGAATGGGCGAAAAAAGCAACGGCCCTTGGTGCAGGCGAAGTTCTTATTACTTCTGTTGATAGAGAAGGTACACGCAAAGGATTTGATATTGAGTTGATCCAGGCAGTTTCCTCCACGGTTGATGTTCCAGTTATCGCTAGCGGAGGGATGGGGGATACAAATGACATGATTGCTGCCTTTGAACTAGGAAAGGCTGAGGCGGTCGCTATGGCTGACGTTCTGCACTACAAACGCATGTCGGTTGAAGATGTGCGCGCTAAAGCGTTGGAAGCTGGTATCCCGGTGAGGAAAATTTGATGACTGAACTCTTAATTGTTAATTATGACGCAGGGAATATTCGAAGCGTTGAGAGAGCCGTTTCTGTTTGCGGAGCAACTCCTGTTTTATCAAGTGATCCAGAAGCAATTTTAAATGCGAGGCTGCTGATTCTGCCTGGAGTCGGTGCTTTTGGGAAATGCATTTCTTCGTTGCGTGGAAAGAAACTTGATCTGCCCGTTTTGGAATATATTAAGAGCGGGAAGCCAATTCTGGGTATTTGCGTGGGTATGCAAATGCTCATGGAAGGTAGTTGCGAGTTTGGTTATCATAAAGGCTTGGGGCTGATCCCAGGAGAAGTTCGGAAAATTCCTGATAAAGGGGGCGATGGCTACCCACATCGCGTGCCTCACGTTACCTGGGAAGGACTAGAACCGAAGAAGCAAGCTTGGGAAGGCACTGTATTGGACGGAATCGTTCCAGGTGCTGACTGTTATTTCATCCACTCGTATGCTGCATATCCTGAGAGAGAACAAGATGTTTTAGCCACATGTTCATACAACGGGGTAGAGCTATGCGCTGCAGTGCGCAAAGAAAATCTATATGGCTTGCAGTTTCACCCTGAAAAGAGCGGCCCTATTGGATTGAAAGTTATTTCAAACTTTATTTCCCTGGGCGATCGCTCTTGCTAAGTTCAAACTCTTCTGAAAACTATGAAAATCCATGTGGAGCAGCCGTGAACAGTAAATCTGTCTATTTAGTTGGAGCGGGCCGTATGGGAAGAGCTCACGCTCAGGCCGCTGTAGACCTAGGGATGTCTTTAAAAGCGATTTGTGACACTAGGAAAGAGGTTCGAGACAACCTTGCTGATGACTTTGGTGTCGCTAAATCGAACTGCTTTTCTGATGCTCAAGAGATGTTTGATTCTTTAGGGGGCGCCGAATTAGTTATTGTTGCGACAACAGCTGATACGCATTGCGAATTGGTTTGTCTCGCTGCAAGCTCATCTTCCAAAGCTGTCCTGTGCGAGAAGCCGATGGCTGTCTCGGTGGAGCAATGTGACAGGATGATTGATGCCTGTGAAAAATCAGGAACTGCTCTTGCAGTGAACCACCAGATGCGCTTTATGCCGCAGTATGCATTGGTGAAGAAGGAGCTCGAGCGTGGTGAATTGGGTCTCCTTGCTTCCATGAATGTTGTTGCAGGGTGTTTCGGACTGGCAATGAATGGATCCCATTACATTGAGGCATTCAATTATTTAACCGGGACATGGCCTTCAAGAGTTTCTGGCCATTTCACAGGTGAGCCATTTCAGAATCCTCGAGGCCCTCGTTACTTTGATCAGGCAGGAGAATTTCTTTTTATTTCTGAAAATGGTCAAAGGTTGAAGTTGAGCATAGGTCATGATCAAGGGCACGGAATGACGTCAATGTATGCGACCCAATTTGGTCACGTATTTGTTGATGAGTTGCAGGGCGAGATGATCGTTACAGCGCGCCTCTTGGAGCATCAAAGTCAACCTATGACCCGATACGGGATGCCATGGGATAGAAAAACAATAGCATTCCCGCAGGCAGATAACGTTGGGCCTACCCGTGAGGTTATGTCAGCGTTGTTGCAAGGGGAGAATTATCCGTCCGGTGGGAACGGAAAGAAAATTGTCGCATCTTTAGCCGCAGCTTACGCTTCTGCACAAAAGAGCTCGGTCCTTGTCAGTATCGGGTCAAACGATAACTCTGATGACCAAGTTTTCCCTTGGGCATAGATTTTTGCAAAAGGTGAGTGTTGATTAATTGCCTTAATCTTAAGTGGGCGCTTGAATAATGTTGAATGGGAAAAGGGTCGTTTCTCTCACTCCTGCTAGAGGGGGAAGTAAGTCGATTCCTTACAAGAATCTTTGTGATCTGGGGGGTAAGCCTCTGCTAGCGTGGCCTGTTGATGTTGCTTTTGCCACGCCCGAAATTGATGAAGTGTTTGTTTCCACAGATGACGAGAAAATCGGTACGGTTGCAGCAGATCTAGGAGCAAAGATTCACTGGCGACCGGACGAACTTGCAACGGATTCTGCTCTTGTGGTCGATGCTGTGCGGCATTTCTTTAGTCAGCAGCAGCAAGAGGGTAAAGCTCCCGACATCATTGTGCTGCTCGAAGCGACATCTCCGTTTCGCACTCCTGAGATGATCTTAAATTGCCTGAGAAGAATGCTAGATGAAGAATTAGATTCAATTGCGACTTTTCATAGTGCGGAGATCAATCCGGAAAGATGTTGGAAGATTGAACAAGGTATCCCAAAGCCTTTCATCGATGGTGCAATTCCATGGAAACCCCGTCAGGAACTTTCCGCCGCTTATCAGCTGAACGGTGCTGTTTACGCTTTCCGAGCCGATAGACTTCCGACAAACGGACCCAATATTCTGTTTGGTAAGATCGGGGCTGAGATTATCTCTAAAGACAAAGTGATAGATATTGATGATAGAAAGGATCTTATAATTGCAAACGCCATACTCGAATCCTAAAGAAGCGCGCAGCCTAAACGACCTTTTGTCATTAAAAGGTCGAGATGCGCTAGTTATCGGTGGTGCTGGTCTTCTTGGTGGTGAGATCTCGTACACTCTTGCAGAGCTTGGTGCTCGGGTAATTGTCGCTAGCCGCGACAAGGGAAAGTGTCAGACATTTGTGAAACAGTTGTCTGAGAGGTTCAAGGGTGATCACCAAGCTTTGGGCGTGGATATTACGGATCGAAATTCAATCCGAAAACTTTGTGAAGAGGCGTCGAAGGTTACAGAGGGCGGACTGGATATCTTGGTCAACACCGGGTGGTCAGGTCGCAAGAATACATTTGAGTCGATTTCGGATGAGGATTGGGATCTGGATATCGAAGTATGCTTGAATGGTGTTTTTCGAACTATTAAATCGGCCGTTCCGCTCCTGTCTCCGAGAAGCGGTGTTATCCTGAATATTGCATCGATGTACGGTCACGTCGCACCAGATTATCGGATGTATGACAGTGAACGTTTCGCAAACCCACCAAGTTACGGGGCGGCTAAAGCTGGGGTTATACAGCTTTCTAAATATTTGGCGAGCTTCTTGGCGCCTCAAGGTATCAGGGTCAATTGTATTAGTCCTGGCCCCTTTCCGTTCGAAAGCACGCAGTTAGAAAACCCGGATTTTATCGAGAGGCTTAAAGCAAAAAATCCCATGGGACGTATCGGTATCCCAATTGATATTAAAGGAGCTGCTGGGCTGCTATGCAGTGACGCTGGTGCCTATATTACGGGGCAGAACATATGTGTTGACGGGGGATGGGCAGTATGGTGATCCGTACTGGCATCATTGGCTTCAGCGAGGGAAACGGTCATCCGTTTTCCTTTTCGGCGATCGTAAACGGCTATGATCGCAAAGCATTTTCTGAGGCCGGATGGCCAGTTATTCTTGATTATCTAAGTCGCCAGCCTGCTGACAGGTTTGGGGTTGGCGACGCGAGAATCTGTTGTGCGTGGACGCAGGATCACTCCTTGACTCAGAAGCTATGCGCAGCTTGCAATATTGAGCGGGCAGTTAAAGCGCCTGAAGAAATGCTGGGGCAAATTGACGCTTTAATTATTGCCAGGGACGATTGGCAGACGCATGCGAAATTTGCAATGCCATTCCTAGAAGCTGGTATCCCTGTCTTCATTGATAAACCTTTGAGTCTGGATATTTCAGAACTGGAGGCCTTCCAGCCATATCTCAAGGCTGGCTTGCTGATGTCAACCTCTGGCCTTCGTTATGCGATCGAACTTGAAGAATATACACAGAATAAGGATAAAATTGGCGATATTCGATTTGTATCTGCGACGGTGGTGAATGACCTTGATAAGTACGGCATTCATATCTTGGATGCTCTCTCTGGACTTGGATTCAGTAAGCCGAGATTTATTTCTCGGGCGGATACCGGCTACGAGTCTTATGATATCCGCTACGACAATGACGTTGCGCTTCGCTTGGATTGCCTCGGAAAGGTTGCTAAGACTTTTCGAATAAACATTTACGGAGAAAACGGAAATTTGCACTTGGAGTTAGCCAATAACTTTATGGCATTCCGGCGAACTCTTGAGCGCTTTTTTAATATGGTTGTCGATCGTAAACCTCCAATAGCACCAGACAGCGTTATCGGTACGATGAATTTGATTCGACTGGCAAAATCGATGCCCCCATCTCAGATGCTTGAGGTCTCCAATGCATAAACACTTTGACCTGACGGGAAAAACTGCACTAGTTACGGGCGGTGGAGGTATTTTAGGCAAGGGGTTTTGCAAGGTACTCGCCGAGTATGGTGCTTCAGTAGTGCTTGTCGATATAACCATTGAGCGAGCTAAAAAGGCCTGTGAGGACATTCTCCAAAATGTTCCAGGCGCTCAGATAATGCCTTTGGCATGTGATGTTGCGGACAAGGATAGTGTGACATCAATGGTAAATTCTGCCGTTAGACAATTTAGCTCTATCGATGTTTTATTGAACAATGCAGCAAGTAAAGCAGACGATCTCAATGCCTTTTTTGCTCCGTTCGAAAGCTATGACCTTGATCTTTGGCGTAAGGTGATGTCGATAAACATCGACGGCGCATTTCTGGTCGCTCAGGCCGTAGGCGCACAAATGGTCAAGCAGGGGAACGGGGGGAGTATAATTAATACGTCCTCAATTTACGGTGTATTGGCGCCTGACCAAAGGATTTATGAAGGCTCTGAATACATGGGGGTGGCAATTAACACACCCGCAGTCTATAGCGCCTCAAAAGCAGCCTTGATAGGTCTTTCTAACTATCTCGCAACATATTGGGCAGAAGCAAACATTCGTGTGAACGTTTTGTCTCCGGGAGGAGTTGAAAGTGGGCAAAACGAGACCTTCAAAAAAAAGTACAGCGCACGCATTCCACTAGGGCGTATGGGTAGGGATGACGAACTGCACGGAGCCATTTTGTTCTTAGCGTCAGACGCTTCAAGCTATTTCACCGGCCAAAATGTGATGGTCGATGGAGGTCTATCGGTTTGGTGATTCGTCGCTCTAAAGGTTGGTGTTTAAGGGTAACTTGGGAAACGTCTGCCTTTTTCTTGCCGTCGCTGAGCATTCGATATTACTAGCTCACAAGACTCTGAGCCGCATTGGAGTCCTTTCCCTCCTCATACAGGTTGAAGGTGGCTTCAAAATCAGTTACTGCAGAGCTAAATTTGTACCTATTGGATAGCTTGCCTAATTTAACTCATCATGACCGTCTGCAACCAGATTAGACTGCCGACATCTGAATGATGTTGTTCTGAGTCGTAGCCAAAGTAAAGCCGCGAGAACGCTGCGGCGACTAATGCCTATATAGGTCGCTATGAAGCCCCAAAAAACTGCCCTTTGTAGCGAAACAGTAACAACAGGATAGCATTATGGAACGCATTCCGTACCCAAAGCCCGTAGATTTGTCGCAATACGCCGCAGATGTTTCAGATGCCAAGCCGTTTTATGGCCTGCCATCTAACGTGAAGTTCTGCAAATCGTGTACGTATAGCAACCAGAAGCCAAACTCCGAAAAGGAGTACAAACATACTAGGGCTTCAAACAAGCCGACTGTTGACTTCGACGATGAAGGTGTGTGCGCCGCTTGCAGAATTGCTGAGAAAAAGAAGAATATTGATTGGGTTGAGCGTGAACAACGGCTCCGTGAACTATGTGACAGATATAGACGGAACGACGGCGGATACGATTGTCTTGTGCCCGGGTCGGGAGGCAAGGATAGTTTTTTTGCTGCTCACAAGCTCAAGTATGAATATGGAATGAACCCACTGACTGTTACTTGGGCCCCCCATATATATACTGATTGGGGCTGGCGAAATTTCCAAGCTTGGATGCATGCAGGGTTCGACAACTATCTTTTCACTCCCAATGGACGTGCTCATAGGCTTCTAACGCGTTTGGCGTTGGAGCAGATGTTCCATCCGTTCCAGCCGTTTATTATGGGACAGATGTACTTCCCCCCTAAAATGGCTGCTCAGCTTGGCATCCCGTTGGTGTTTTATGGCGAGAATCCGACGGAATATGGCAATTCGTCTGCTGCCGATGACAAAGCGACAAAAGACTGGGAATTCTTTTCTAGTCCAGACCAATCCCAAATTTACTTGGCGGGAACCTCCGTTGCTGAGCTCAAAAGCTCATTTGGTCTGAGTGAGCACGATTTGAAGCCATATATGCCACCAAATCCAGAGTTACTGAAGCAGGCAAACGTCGACGTGCACTATCTTGGTTATTACATTCCGTGGCACCCGCAAGAATGTTACTACTACTCTGTCGAGCATGGTGGTTTTGAGGCCGCTCCTGAGCGTTCTGCAGGAACCTACAGCAAATATAGCTCCATTGACGATAAGATTGATGACCTGCACTACTATACTACTTTCATCAAGTTTGGTATTGGGCGCGCAACCTATGATTCTTCGCAAGAAATTAGGAATGGCGAAATTGATAGAGATGAAGCAATTAGTCTAGTGCGTCGATTTGATGGGGAATATTCCGAAAGGTTTGAGAAGGAAAACTTCGATTACCTGAGTATTAGCCCAAAAGATTTTCCTGTAGCATCGAAAATGTTTGAGCACCCGGAAATGAATAGAGAATACTTTGATAGGTTAACTAATACTTTTCGTTCACCACACCTTTGGAAGTTTGAAGGGAATCAATGGCAATTAAGGCGCACTGTTTGTGACGACGCCTAGTGAAAAGCTTAAATATGCAGAACGTGACGAGTAGGGTTACATGTCAAAACTGCTAAAACTTCTAAGGCTAACTTTGTCTCCCGTTGGGCTAGACTTTGTGGCAGCTGAAATATCTGTTCGCTGGGCTCAATTTTTTGGCTTTGTCGTTCTAAGCTTTGTTGCTGCACTTATAGAAATGACAGGGGTGGGGTTGGTGTTCCCGCTCCTAGTCGTTATAGTTGCACCTGACAAAATTGCCAATATTCCGTATCTTCCTCAAGTAGTCGACTTTGTTGGAATTGAATCAGACACTACATTGTCGATAGCTATTATTGGACTGATTGGGCTAGTTTTGCTTGGTAAGAACGCTTATATGCTCATGTTCAATTGGATGCAGATGCGTTCTTTAGCGCAATGGAAGGGAGATCTTTCAAAGAGATTGATGAATATTTATCTCTTCTCTGACTATAGCGTTCACTTAGCCAAGTCTAGTTCAGAAATCATTCGAAATATGGCGTTGACGGCCGCTGTATATGATCAATTTATTGCGCCTTTTATTAATTTACTAGTTAATTTCGCAATATTAATTGGGCTTTGTATTCTACTAACTTTTGTTTTGCCTGTAGAAATGTTGCTTAGCTTGTTGCTAATCGCTTTCGTTTCTTGGGCACTTTACGCTTTCATGAGAGGGCCTTTTAAGAAAATCGGGGCTGAGCTGAACGATCTTTTCAAAGTTCGCCAAAGTATAATGCGTCAGTCTATTGGTATGATTAAAGAAACAAAATTAACTGCAAAAGAAAATTTCTTTTTAGATGCATATGCGAAAGTGGAGTTTAGAAACTTTGGAAGGCAAGCCCATTATAACTTCATGGCAACTATTCCTCCTCTGGTAACAGAGGGAGCGGTTATCGTTGGCATATTGTCGGTCGTGACCTATGTGATGTTTTTTAGCACTCAAGAGCAGCCAGGACTAGCTATTTTGGGTCTCCTTGCGGCGTCGTTTTTTCGCCTGACACCGGTAATAAACCGAATTTTAGGTTCGCTACAATTGATGAACATCAGTAACAATGCAGTGGATATAATTGCTGACGAATTCCATCAGCTTGAGCGAGGAATATTTAAGCCTGTAACTGAGCCTGATCCTTTACCCTTCAAGTCAAAAATTACTTTCAAAGATGTTTCATATTGCTACCCAGAATCACAGGCTTGCGCGGTGGAGAGCGCGGATTTTGAGATCTTCAAGGGAGAAACTATTGGGATTACGGGTGCCTCAGGAGCTGGGAAAAGCACTCTAGTTGCCCTTCTTATGGGTTTGGTTGCGCCCAAAAATGGGACAATTTTGGTTGATGATGTGCCTCTTAGCGAGCAAAAAAACTTGCGTGCTTGGCACAAACATATCGGTTTTGTTCCTCAATCGGTTTTTATTATCGAAGATACGGTGGCTCGTAATGTGGCCTTCGGCGAAGCTTCGGAAGATATTGATGAGCAGAAAGTTTGGGAAGCCCTCGAGATAGCTCAAATGAAGGAATTTGTAAGCACCCTCCCAAATGGGATTCACGAGTTCGTAGGAGAGGATGGTTCCCGTTTTTCCGGTGGGCAAAGACAGCGTTTGGGGATTGCCCGCGTGCTTTATGAGAGACCAGATTTTTTGGTTTTTGATGAAGCGACTTCCGGCTTGGACTCGGCTAATGAAAAGGCATTCAGTGATGCCCTTTGTGAAATCAGGAAAAACTCCACAATCATAATGATTGCTCACCGGCTCAGTACATTACGTGATTGCGATAGGATTATTATGCTTGATAGTGGGCGTATACTGCAGACAGGAACGTTTGAACAACTTTATAATGAGTGTCTACAATTCCGATCCCTTGTTGATCTCTCACAAATGGCTCCTTCGAAGTAGTTGGTGAACATGGAAGAAGAAAACGCGAAAGTTGTCGCAATAATACCGGCTCGCGGGGGCTCAAAGGGAATTCTGCGAAAAAATGTAAGATTACTATTGAACAAACCGCTTGTGGTGTACTCAATTGAGGCAGCTTTGAGTGCTAAAGCAATAGACGCAGTCTATGTGTCTACTGACGACATCGAAATAGCTACTTGCGCTGCAGCTGCTGGGGCCAACGTAATTGAAAGGCCTAGTATACTAGCATCAGATACTGCCCAAAATCACGAAGTAGTTATCCACGCATTGCGGACTTTAGATAGTCAGGGTGTTCACCCAGAAACTGTGGTCTTGTTGCAACCGACATCTCCATTGAGGACAGCGGAAAATATTGACGAATGTATTAGCGCGTATGAAAACGCCAACGGGGCTTCGGCAATGAGCATTTGTGAAGTGGCTGTGCATCCCGGGAAAACGGTTCTCATTGAGAATTCAGAAATTCGCCCGTTTACAACTGACCGGGACATGGAAGCGCGCAGACAAAATATGACTGACGTCTACCAGCAGAATGGCGCTATATATGTAGTAAATGCAGACATTTTTAGAGCTGAACAAAGATTCTATTGTAAACCAAGCGTCCCTTATTTGATGAGTAGAATTGATAGCGTGGATATTGACGACGAATTTGATTTCCAGTTGGCTGAACTAATTTTGAAGGCTCGTAAGGAGGCATATTTTGAGTAATGCAACCTACAGAAATCATCAGCATTACATAGATGAAGGTTGGAGTAATGAGCCGAAGGAGACGTTTAAGTCGCTACTAAACATCCTAAAGAAGCGCATTGGTGAGGATTGTTCTAGTGTTTTGGATGTAGGCTGTGCCGCTGGCGAATTACTTGGATTCTTGTCGACGGAATTTAAAGAGTGTGAACTAGTTGGTGTTGATGTAACTCAGAGCCTTTTAGATGTGGGATCAAGGCTTCTCCCTGAGGCGCAATTTACGCGTGCCTCAGCGCTGGAGTTACCCGCCTCTTTGTTTGAAAAATTTGACCTCGTTACCTCAATAGGCTGTATGTCTATTTTTAATGAGTTAGAAATAAATGTGTACTGGGACAATCTCTATCGAGTTACTAAACCGGGGGGGTTAATTGTCGTCTTATCTCCTCTGAACGAGTTTGGTGTTGACGCGATGATACGTCATCGTAAGCGACCTGATGGTTCTCCGGGTTCTTGGGAGACTGGTTGGAATATATTCAGTAGGGAGACCATTGAAGAATTAGTGGCGGACCTGGGGGCAAGGCTCGAGCTACAGCGTTTCCAGATACCGTTCGATATTCCAAGACGGGAGGATCCAATAAGAACTTGGACAATGCAGACGCAATATCGAGATTTGCAGCTAACCAATGGCCTTAAGATTATGATTGATCACTATTTTATGATCGTACACAAGCCCCAAAAATAAGCTATAGCGGTGCGTCTTCTATCCCGACTACGTGCTTTTGCCCTACGTAAAATTAATGGGTGAACTTTAATTTGCCGGGATAATAGCTACCCGAGAGGTGCTGGGATATACTGTTTGTTGTAGCCTCACGATCGCCTTGGTTTAATTTTTTGGATCGATTGTTGAACATGATGTCTTTTGACGTATTTTGTCACCATCGTACGAAATAGCTAGGTTGCGAAAGCTATGTGGTGAATTACGAAGTGTGTTGGTTGAAAGTGCACAAGTGTGATTCTGCGTTTTAATTCGTTTTTGAGAAGGGGTTCCGTCTACTGTAAACTTCTCGAAGAAGTTGTTTAAAACGGAGTATACATTAAGAACGAGCACATTCTCAATCGTACAAAGCAGAAGCTCTGGGGCGTGATGGAAAACGCCCCAAGCGTGGCTTTGCCAAAATTAACTGAATAAAGTCAAGCATCTGATCTCGGCTTTCCAACAGATAAACTAACGTTAAGGGTTATTTCGAATGGTGCATTCTTTTTCGCTGGGCGGATATGAGCTCAACTCGGAAGATAAGCCACCGGTGTTTTTAGCGGAAATCGGGGGTTTTTTTGGTCAAGATGTTGAGTTGGCTTCAGAAATGGTCCAGCGGATAATTGGCATTGGGCAATCAATCGCTGAACAGCCAATGGTACTAAAAACGGAAATTCTCCACGATGCGGAGATATGTTTGCCTGGTGACACACTTGAAACTTATGCATCTAAAGATGGCCGAGTACAGCAGGAAAACTACAGAGATTTAATAGAGCGTAAGGTACTCTCACTCAACAGCTACGAGAAGATCTTGCGTAATTGTAGTGATGCAGGGGCGCCCTTTATTGTATCTGTTTACGACTTCAAAGGAGCAGACTTTGCGCATGAAATAGGAGCTTGCTCCTTAAAGATAGCCTCAGCAAATTTGGTGCATATTCCACTAATTCGGCACTGCGCTACTAAGGGGCTGCCTCTTGTAATAGATACTGGCCGTGCAACTCTCTTGGAAGTCGAAATGGCGGTCAAAGCGGCGAGGGAGGCCGGATGTAATGACATTGTTGTCGAACACAGTCCCGATGGCCATCCAGCATTGCCAAAAGCGCATAACCTGAGGATACTTCAAACCTACAGGGAGAGGTTCAATCTGCCTGTAGGCCTGTCTGATCATCACACCGGCATTGAAATGCTCTATGCAGCAATAGCTCTCGGAGCTGCTGTTGTCGAAAAGGGGGTGCATGTCGATCCTGATGATCTCGATATTGATATTTCACACACCATGGATCTTGATGATCTGCCAGAAGTCCTGCGTTCGGTACATAATGTTTGGTTATCTCTCGGTAATTTCGAACGAGACATAGGGATTCCGATTGAGGGAGTGATAGGAACTTCACAGCGTCAGTGCCTAGTGGCGGCCAAAGATATGAGTGTTGGCGACCCTATTGATTTCGGTAACGTGCGTTTTGCATTTCCGTGTCGCGGCATCCCAGTTCAAGACTGGGATAGTGTTCGCGGTCGGAAACTCTCGAGAAAAGTGTTGGCTGGGCTGCCGATTCAGTGGGCCGATGTCGCCCAGTAACTTTAGTATTCGCCCACCAGCTTGGGAAGGGCTAGAGCCAGCGATACCAGGTTGGGAGGTCGCTTCCAAAGATATCGCTTTCCAAATAGCAAAAGTTGTTGGTTCCGAAGGGAAGTTCTGGGCAGCAAAGTTTGGTGACGTTGTGTCTGATCGAATGTTTAGGCTCGACGAGCCAGACGGCCGGAAATTCATTTTTAAAATATTAGAAGACAGTGAAGTATGTCAATCAGAAGAGGCAGAAAAAGCCAGCGCGTGGCTCGCTTCTAACAAAGTTCCTGTAGTTGTTGCGTCAGGTCAGTACCGACTGCCGAGTGGCGAAGTCATCGTCAAAATGCCCTATCTTGAGGGGCGTCGTGTTGGGTTAGCTGTAGATGAGCTTTTTGCATTTGGTGTTAGCCTTGCTAAGTTGCATAAGGCTCTAAGGAACGTGCCTCATCGTGAACGTTGGAGGCTTAGGACTGCGCAAAGATTAAAGGCCTTATCAAAAACTCGACAATATATTGTGAGTAGTGGAGTGGAACTAGGCCCCTATCCGCAACGTCTTTTAAACTTAGCGAACGACGCAGAACTTGATTTTGAGAGATCTCAATGGTTCACACAGCCTTTGCATGGGGACGTTAACCCCGGTAACGTGCTGATTTTGAACAACACTCCTGTTTTTATGGATTTTGAAGATACTGCTCATAGCGTTCTTCCTGTTGAATACGAGGTTTTATTTGCAATTGAGCGTTTTGTTTTAGTTCGTGTAGACAACGATTTGGAAGCAAGCCGATTAGGAAAGGCGTTCCTGCATGGATATAGATCTCAAATAAAGACAGAACTACAAAGCGTCTATATTGAACCTGTTCAAGTTCTTAGATCCCTCGCACTTCGATCATTGATGGTTCTTGTCAATGGAGAGCTTTCCGGGTCAAAAGTTTTAGAAAGTGAATGGAAAAAATTCTTCTTTCTTGAGAAAATGTCCCGTTATCGCGCTGAAGTGATTCTAAATATTTTTAAGGACTAATATCTTTGAAATACAAAATACTTCTTACAGCAAGAGATCCTGCAGCAGCTCTTCATCTAATCGAAATAGCTAAGTGTTCTAGGAACTTTGATGACCTTCATATCGATATCGTTACGCAGCAGCCGGCGAGCAGGTATTTTGATGAGGCAGGCTTTCTAACCACCGTAGTGGATCTTCCGCCCGCTAAAGAAATGCCTTCGGTTGAAGGGGAAAATCTACTTCAAAAATCGCGGGATCTGATCGATTCTTTGAAGCCAGACGCTGTTTTGAGTGGATTGTCTACTCCATTTGATGGGGGGCTGGATGAAGCAATTACAGCTGTTTTCAAGGGGCCAAAATTCGTTATGCAAGACTTCTGGGGGGAGGCTAACCAGTTTTTTGGGGCCCGAGCTCAGCTATATTTCGCCCTGGACGATGAGGCTGTGCGTCTAAGCGAAAACCGTCATGGGCTTAATGCTGTCAGTGTGGGGTCCCCTCGGCACTCCGCCTACCAAAGCATGGATATTAATGCGATTAGAGAAAAAGAAAGAAGGCGAATTGGTGCATCCAAAGAAACAACTGTCGTTGGGTTTTATGGGCAGGCATTGCACTGGGTTAAAGGATACAGGAATACTTTGAATGCATGGGTCGATGCAATGATCGCTCAAAAGGGAGAATACAAAGCGCTATACCGACCACATCCCAGAGAAGATAAAGGCGATATACGTTGGACCGTTCAGCGTTTTGCGGATGCTGGGATGCCATGTGTTATCTGCCAGGGGCAAGATGTCGAGCACTCTCTTTTGACGTGTGATGTCGTATGTAGCGCATTTTCAAATTGCACCTATGATGTTGCCTATTTGAACTATTTTTCTGAGGTTCCACTTATCACACCGGTCTCCTTGTTTTTTGATCCAGAGATTATCGATTATTTCCACAAGATGGTTAAACTCGATGAATTTCCGTACTTAAAATCGGGCTTGGTCCTGGCAATTAACGACGTTCGAGACCTATCGAGTGTTTTGGCGTTGGCCGGTTCTAAGCGGGTTAAAGAGAAGTATTGGTCTGCAGCAAAGCACTTGCCAAGTCCTATTAAAGCCCCTGAAATCGTTCTTAATCACATTCATAGTTCTCTTGTAGCAACCAATGCACGCTAAGGTACTCCCCAATCCAAGTCACGAAGAGGTAAACTCGCGATTTATTCGTCTAGACAATAATCCTGTAATTCTTGAGACTTCATTCCGCGGTTGGTGGGCATGGCCGATAGTTAAAGAGAGACTATGGCTATACTGTCTCAACAATTCGGTTGCTATTGAAGGGGGGAGCCGGATAGCGTTCTCGGAGGTTGTCCTTAGAATATCTTCAGGCTTATGGCAGGTTGTCGCCAACTTGTCGTACCCCTCTCATAAGAGTGGCGCTGTATTCTATGAGGCGCGGCCTGTATTATTGCCAAGTGGTCAGAAACTTCACCCTCATCTTGGAAATCTTGAGCGAATAGAACGAAATCGATCATGGATACATTATCGCTTTCCTTGGGGGCGTGCAGGAAAGCGGTTTCCTTTTCCCGGGGAAATTGAAGATTATGGAATTAGTTCGGTAGTTGCGGTTTTTGCGAGTGTCCTCAGAAAAAGAGAGAAGGAACAAAAAATTGCTAAGCTTCTATCCGATGAGCTCTTAAAAGAATTCCCACATCTTGATGTGAACGAGGTATTTAATCTAATTTCTGACCAACTAGCTCGCTTTTGCTGTAGATTTTTATTTACTAGGTGCCTTTTGGCTCGTTCTCGGGTCAGTAAGGTCATCGTCTTAGACGCCGACGGAAAAGTTCCCGAACTTGCTGCCGCAAAATCTTTGGGGATCCATGTAACTGAAATCCAGCACGGCATGTTTAGTACAAGGGAGCCAGACTACTCTTGGAGTAAACGCCACAGGTATGTGCCTTTCATGCGGGCGATCCCAGATTCCCAAGTAGTCTTTGGGGAGGTATGGGCAAGGCAATTACGCCAAGCCGGATACTGGTCACCAGAAAACATCCTTGTCGCGCGAAATCCTCTGATTGAAGAGTATCGGCAACTGTGGTCGCAGCAAAGGAAACTTGAAAAACCGGGTGGCCCTAGACCATTAAAGTTACTATTCCCCACTCAAGGTTACGTCCGGAGAGATGCTATTAGTTTCTGGACGAATGTGCTTGAAGGCATGACAAGTGCACAAAGTAACCTGTTCCATTTAAGTATAAAAATTCACCCGCTTGAGCGGCAAAGCGCGCGAGAATACCGCAAATTAGCCAAGAAATATCCCAGCACTGTTTCGGTTGTGCCTGATGACGTTGAGGCTTTCGATGCAATCATAGCCTCAGATGTAGTTGTTGGATACACTTCATTGATGATGGTTGAAGCAATCGGAATCGGGTTGTCGGTAATTGGGCTGCAAGAGCGTAATAGTGGAATGGGGATTGACGAGACCTTTAGAATGCCAGAGTTGGCGGAATTCGTTGTTCCTTGCTTTGACAAAAGCGAATTTTTCCAAATAGTTGGGAAGTTTAACAAAGAGCTTAATAGCGATGTTTCTGATGTTTCCAATTCATATTTGACTGCTAAAGTCGGTATATATAGCGTTGATGCGCCTTCAGTTGAGGATTTAGTGCTTTGAAGATAAACCATAAGGCCTCTTCAGGCAGGGCTCTTCTTGTTTCTCAGAGACCATCAGACTATGTCGAAATGAGGAGATGCGCTAAAACTTTGAAAAATAAAGGTTGGGAAATTCATTTCCTGTATTTTCATGGGGAAACCGGAAGTGATACTGATATCATTGCTTCCATTAAACAAGAGGAGAATGAAGGTGACTTCTCTCACGTTGAGTTACGCCAAATTGGTATGGGAAGGCGTTCTAAAACAGAAGCATCGTCAGATAGATTATCTAGTTTCACAAGATTATATGATTATCTTCTAGCGCTCTCTAAAAGAATTTTTTTGGGAAAAATAAAGGAGTTTTTGACAAAATATACGACTTTATTGATTCTGTATAATTCGGTTAGAATTGTTTGTTTTTATTTATCTGAAAAAAGAGCGTTGAAGGGGGTCGTCAAAACATCAAGTCCAGATGTTATCATCGTTCCTGAAGATGTAGTTGGGTATATATCTCCGCTAATAATTAAAGCTGGGCATGAGTTAAATATACCGACAGTAATAATTCCATACACGATTGCAAATGAACAAGAGGCATTCAAGAGTTTATGTGGAAATGCGCATTATCATTTGAAAGGAATCTGGAACCGCGCAATGGGAAAACTATTCCCGAATTGGGTTATGAGCCAAGATGGGGTATCTTTGGTAAGAATGCCAGCTCCTTATATTCTGGGGCAGATTCTCACTAAAACCTCTCCGCCAAATCCTTGGATGATGAATTCGGGTTTTGCAAACGTGATCGCGGTCGAAAATTTGGCAATGAAACATTATTATCTGCAGTCCGGAATTCCGAAAAAAAAAATAAGAGTGGTTGGGTCAATTTCGGATGATCATCTGGCACAGTTTAAAAATAATAAAGCACAAGAAGTGAGCAGATTGAAGGGCGACCTGCATATCGAGGGGGATAAGCCTATATTGGTTGTTGGGGGATGCCCTGATCAATCCGGTTGTTGTCCTTCCGGTTTCGAATACAGCGACTTCCACCAGTTCATTGTTCGCTTGGGAACTCTCCTTAAACCTCTCACGAATGTTTATGATGTAATTTTCCGCCCGCACCCCAATAATTTGGAAATGGGAATCGGGCTCGAAAAGTATGGGATTATTGTTACTGAATTTGATACAGCTAGGCTAGTAGCTTTGTCTGATGTTTATTTGGCTTTTGCTTCGGCTACGATCAGGTGGGCCATTGCTTGCGAAGTGCCCGTTGTTAACTATGACCTTTTCCACTACGACTATGACGATTTCAAGGGGGTGCCGGGCGTGCTTACCGTTGCCTCAGAGGATAGTTTCAAGAATGCGCTTGAAAGCCTAAGGCCTAATTGTGACAAGTTTCGGGATCTTCAGCGTGATGCAAAGCTGGCCGCCCATCGTTGGGGGATGCTGGATGGGAAGTCTGCAGATCGAATTGTCGCCCTTATTGAAGAAATGTGCGCATACGAGGACGTTGTTAGAGCTTCTGAGTAATGCGGTGTTAGATAGCTGCTGTTAGTTGTGAGAGGTTAAATGATTAATGTGGCAATAGTCGGCGCAGGGTCGATGGCAAAGGAGCACATTCGGGCTTTTAGTGCTCTGAATGGTGTGCAAGTTACCGGGATCTACAGCAGGACCCGTGCGAAAGCCGAAGCTCTGGCACAAGAGCACAACTTTGGCAATGTCTGCGACAACATTGCGGAGCTAAAGGAAAAAAGTGCTGCACATCTGGTGGTAGTTGCTGTTCCTGAGCTCGCAGCAAATGCTGTCGCTAAGGAGGTCTTCGTTCATGATTGGGCCGTTTTACTAGAGAAACCTGCTGGCTACGACTTGAGTGATGCAGAAGATATAGCTGCTGCGGCAAAAGGGCGAGATAAACCTGTTATGGTCGGGTTTAATCGCAGGTTTTACAGCAGCTTGCAAAATATTCTTCTCGATGTTGAACAACGAAATGAGCACCGCTACGTTCATGTTCAGGATCAACAAAATTACGAAGAGGCTCGCTTGCATGGGCATCCTGAAGAGGTTGTGCAGAAATTTATGTATGCCAATTCTATTCACGTCATTGATATGATGCTTTGCCTATGCAGAGGGAAAGTTACAAATGTTCAGCCTGTTATGCCTTGGAAGGGTGCAGATACTGAAGTGGTTCTGGCTCACATAAACTTTGATAGTGGTGATAGCGCTTTATATGAAGGGATTTGGAAGGGGCCTGGGCCATGGGCTTGTGCTTTGAGTACTCCAAGCCGCCGGTGGGTAATGCAACCACTGGAAAAAGCAGCTTACCAAAATGTGAATGAACGCGTTCAAAATCCCGTGGAAATTGATCCGATTGATGTTGAGTTTAAGGCCGGTTTTTTGCGTCAGGCCGAGGCTGTCATCGCTCGGGTGAGGGGGGAGGAAAGTCACGCGGTTAGCCTTGAAGATAGCCTTCATACGATGCGGCTCATCAACCAGATTTTTGGTGTTTGACAGTTGTTTTCGCGGTTTCGCCCGGTCATCAGCCGAGAAACTATCTCGGGAGCGTGTTGTCTCACTGGTTTTGGAAGGCCTTTTGGATTAGCTGCAGATCTGCAGGGAAGATATTACGTTGCAGACATGGATTTGCATTGTATTTTTCGGTTCGATGCGAAACTCGAATATTTTCAGTGGCTAGACAATGTCGCCGGGTGGTCATCCCCAGTCGAAGTGCTAAATGGTCGGGTGCAATCACACAAGCGTCGAAAACCTTTGGACTTTAATGGCCCGCATTCGATTGCAGTTGCGGCTGATGGTGCGATGTTTGTTACCACATATTATGATCCCGGCGTCATTATGCTCTCTTCGGAGGGGAGCCTCCTTAAAGTATGGGGGAGAGGAGAGGATAATGAGCCTACTTTGGCTGGACCCGCCACCGGGGTTTTAGGTGCAAATGGTCTTCTTTGGGTTACTGAGTATCGCTTGAACGCAGTGTTTGCATATGACACTTATACAATGTCACTGAAAGGCGCACTTGGGGGCGGGAGGCCTGGGTTTAGAGAAAGTGAAGGTTTCATGCCTGGAAGTGGTGCTTGTTTCTTTGATCGGCCGCATATGGCAAGAACTGATCATGAAGGAAACCTGATCGTTGTCGATACATGGAATCACCGGTTGCAGAAATTTAGCCCTGACGGCGAATTTATCGGATGTCTTGGAGGTGAGAAAAAGGGGTGGGTACGTACTGCAAAGTCCGTGGAAGCGTCAAAGAGCCTCGGAGCTTTTTACGCACCTGTATCGATAAGTTTCGATAGCCACGCAAACTTAGTCGTTACCGACTGGGGGAACAGTCGATTGCAGTGGTTCGACGCCGAAGGGCGCTTTGTGGCTGATGATTACAGTCTCCCGCTTGAGAACCCATATGATGCACAAATATTTGATGGTAGATGCGTAGTGGCAAACTCAGCAAAAGGCGAAGTTTACGTAAAGAGTTTACTTTAAATGGATAGTCTAGTAGTTGCCGGTGCTTCTGGTCATGCTCGCGTTATTGCATCTGCGGCACAGAAATCCGGGAAATTTTCCGTCCTTGGATACCTTGACAACAACTTACCTGCAGGACTTCTTGTAGACGGGCTGCCCATTCTCGGTGGAGACGATATACTTACAAATCTCAAGAAAAGTATAGCTGATTTAAAGGTGATTGTGGGGATTGGAGATAACGCTTTACGACAATCGGTCGCAGCTAAGATTAGTATAACAGACTTTGCAACCGTAGTTCATCCTAATGCTGTTGTGGCCGACGATGTGCAGATTGGCGATGGTTCGTTCGTTGCTGCCTCCGCAACAATAAATGTAGGTGTCCGGATTGGATGTCATGTCATTGTTAATACAAGCTCATCTATTGATCATGACTGCGATATCGCGGATTTTTCCTCGATATCTCCCGGAGCAATACTGACGGGTGGTGTTTCTTTGCGGCGCGGTGCTATGATTGGCGCGGGCGCAGTAATTTCTCCGAATCTAGAGGTAGGCCAACACGCTGTCGTTGGAGCAGGGACAGTTGTAATCCGATCTCTTCCACAGGATACCTGTTGGGTAGGTGTTCCTGCTCGCCAGATCGCTAAATCCCCTAAACAATAAGGTTTGGAAGATGTGTGGAATTGCTGCGCTTATTTCACAAACTGCAAGAAGCCAAGCACATGACTTGGTGAAAATGTGCGATGCGATCGTTCATCGGGGGCCCGACGGTCAAGGTTATGCTTTTTTCAGTCAAGATGGCCGACAGAAACTTACTTGCACTCGCAAAGAGGCACTTCAACTGAAGTCAGAGAGAACAAGAGTCGCTCTAGGACACAGGCGGTTGGCGATTACTGATGTGTCCAGTGCCGCGAGTCAACCAATGAGTTTTGGATCTCAAAGACGATACTGGATCACATTCAATGGCGAGATATATAACTTCAAGGAACTTCGAGCAGAGTTGGAGGTTAAAGGTTACGGATTCACTTCGGACTCTGATACCGAAGTCCTAATCTGCGCCTACGCTGAATGGGGGAATGATTGCCTACGTCATCTTAACGGCATGTTTTCATTTGTTATATTTGACTCGATTTCCGAAACCATCTTCGCTGCTCGTGACCGATATGGGGTCAAGCCTCTGTACTGGTGGCGTCCGGATGCTCAGTCTCTGGCTCTAGCTTCTGAAATAAAACAATTTACCTTTCTATCCAATTGGGCTCCCAAGTTGGAACGCAAGGCTGCATTCGATTATTTGAACTGGGGTTTAACCGACCATACTTCAAAAACCTTGTTTGAAGGTGTTTGGCAATTGCCTGCGGGCCATTACGTTCAATGCAATATTGATGAAATAGCTTCCGCGTTACCAATAAAGCAGTGGTATGAGTTACCTCAAAAGTGTTGGAGGCAGCCTTATAAAGACTCGGTTGTGAATTTTAGAAACGTCTTCGTTAATGCTGTAAAACTTCGGCTAAATGCAGATGTTGAAGTTGGTGCTGCCTTGTCAGGGGGGCTAGATTCCTCATCTATCGTTTGTGTGGCGGATGTGCTTAATCGAGAAAGCGACGCTAAAACAATGCACACGTTCTCAGCCAGAGCTGTCGACAAACGATTTGATGAAGGCGATTTTATTGATTCTGTCTCATCAAAAACATCAACCGTTCAACATATGATTTATCCTGATAATGATGGCTTGCGGCGTGATTTGGACATGCTTATCTGGCACCATGATGAGCCTTTCGGATCGACCAGTGTCTACGCAGAGTGGAGAGTCTTCAAGGAATCAAAAGAGGCGGGGATAAAGGTCGTGCTTGACGGTCATGGTGCTGACGAAACCCTTGCAGGATATAAGAGTAATGTTGGTTTTTTCCTATCCTCCCTTCTCACCAGAGGAAAATTTGGGCAGTTCTTGAAAGAGTTTTCAGCGCAAAGAAAATATCAGAACAAAGCTCTTCTTTTTCTACTTGTCGAGATACTTGATAACCTGGCTCCTAATTGGTTACGGCAATTTGCTAGAAAATTAAGCGGGCGCTCAGTGTCTTGCCCTTCGTGGATCAACACCGAGTTATTGGGAATTATGCCTGTCGATCCGATGCAGAGCCTTCAAAAGCGACAGGAACCAAATCTCTCAGGTTTGTCTCGCGCTCAGTTAACTGCGACCAGCTTGCCGATGCAGTTAAAGTGGGTGGATCGGGACTCTATGGCGCATTCCATAGAAAGTCGGGCACCGTTTATGGATTATCGTCTTATTGAGTTAGTGCTCAGCATGCCGGATGAATATAAGTTTGATGGTGGGGTATCTAAGAGAATTCTGCGCTCCGCAATGAAGCAGTTGCTGCCGGAAAAGGTTCGAAACCGAAAAGATAAGATGGGGTTTGTAACGCCGGAGGAAATTTGGGTGTGTAAGGACAGTCCTGCCGATTTCAAAAGGATGCTCAAAGATGCCGTAGAAAACTCTCAGGGGATACTGAAAGAAGAAGCGTTCAACATTGGCTCGGCGATGATTGATGGTGATCTTCCATACAATTCTAGGCTGTGGAGAATGATTTGCTTTGGGCTGTGGATGAAACGATTTAAAGTTCGGGTATAGAGATGATTACCGTAGTGAACTGGGGGGCAGGAAATATTGGTTCTATAACCAATATGCTAAACTATCTCGGGATCAAGGCAGAGATAGCGACCGACTGGAAACAGATAAAAACTGCCGAAAAGATTATCCTGCCGGGTGTGGGAGCATTCGATCACGGTATGCGAAGCCTAAACGAGCTTTGCTTCACAGAGGCACTAAATGAAGCTGTTCTGGATCGCAAAGTGCCTGTTCTTGGTATCTGCCTCGGAATGCAATTGTTGTGTGATGGTAGCGATGAAGGCGACCTTGCTGGCTTGGGGTGGATTCATGGCAGGGCAAAGCGTTTTGACCTTCAAGATAATGCTCAAAAACTGCGGGTTCCTCATATGGGGTGGAGCGAGTTGAAACTCGTTCGAGGTGGTCGTCTGTTTGATGACACGGCAGATCAAAACAGATTCTATTTTGTGCATTCTTATCATGTCGTCTGTCATAAGGCTGAAGATGTGATAGGGACTGTGTGGCACGGCTCCGACATAACAGCGGTTGTGGAACGAGGAAACATATTTGGCGCACAGTTCCACCCGGAAAAAAGCCATCGTTTCGGCATGAAGCTTTTTGAGAGGTTTTCAGGGCTTGAAGCAGGATGAAAACTAGAGTGATTCCTTGCCTCCTGATCGCTGATGGAGGACTTGTTAAGACAACGGGCTACAAGAGACCATCTTACGTGGGTGATCCGATTAACGCTGTCCGGATATTTAACAGTAAAGAAGTCGATGAATTAATGGTGCTTGATATATCGGCAAGCAAGCAAGGAAGAGCTCCTGACTTTAATGCCATTGGTGAGATCGTAAGCGAGGCATTTATGCCGGTTGCATATGGAGGAGGTATAACAACCGAGAGGCAGGCTGGTGAGTTGCTTGCCCTGGGAGTGGAGAAAGTCGTTCTCAACAGTATTCTTGCCGATGATCCTGGCTTGGTCAGTATTTTGGCTAAGCGCTTCGGGTCGCAAAGTGTTGTCGTTTCAATCGATGTAAAAAAGCAAGGGATTACGAGGCAATATCATGCGATGACCCATGGTGGCACGCGGAAGACCGGGCAAAAGCCGAAGGACTTCGCACAGGAAATGGTTATGCGCGGAGCAGGGGAAATACTTCTGAATGCAATTGATCAAGATGGAACTCTATCGGGATATGATTTGCAGCTGATTAATGAGGTTGCAAGTTGTGTAGACATTCCGATAGTGGCTTGCGGTGGTGCTAGAGATATCGCAGATTTTGAAAAAGCAACGAAAGCTGGCGCATCTGCCGTGGCTGCCGGAAGCTTCTTCATTTATCACGGCCCTCATCGTGCCGTGCTGATATCGTATCCGAACCGTAGTGAACTTGAGAATGTCTTACCGTAATGAATGATCGCACTTTAGACAGCCAAATTTGTTCGAAATGTGTAATGGACACCTCAGATCCCGAAATTTCGTTTGATCAGTTTGGGGTATGTAACCATTGCAAACAGGCAGAGTTGAGCCTGGCACAGGTTAAACTAACACCAGACGAAACTCGGCAGAAGATCGGTCAACTGGTGGATAGAATTCGCAGCTACTCAGCTGATCGGAAATACGATGCAGTTGTAGGTATGTCTGGCGGGGTAGACTCATCTTACGTTGCATTGCTCGCTCATAAACTTGGTTTGAGAGTCTTGGCGGTGCATTTCGACAATGGATGGAATTCCGAAGTTGCTGTGAAGAATATTAAGACCCTAGTCGATGCTTTCGGATTTGACCTCGAAACCTACGTAATTAATTGGCCTGAATTCAGGGATTTACAACGGAGTTTTATCCGTGCCGGTGTCGTCGACATAGAGATGCTCTCCGACCACGCAATTATGGCGTCAATGTTTGATTTAGCTAAGCGTCATAACGTTCGGTATGTTCTTTCGGGCACCAATATTGCCACAGAACACGGTATGCCTAGAACTTGGGTGTGGAACAAGAATGACCTTACGAATATTGAAGACATCCACAGAAAATTTGGCGAAATTAAGCTAACGTCATTTCCTCGTATGGGTTTATTAAAGAGTACAATTCGGCGAAAATTC
The DNA here is from genome assembly GCF_015871485.1 of Thalassospira sp. A40-3. Classification (NCBI taxonomy): domain Bacteria; kingdom Pseudomonadati; phylum Pseudomonadota; class Alphaproteobacteria; order Rhodospirillales; family Thalassospiraceae; genus Thalassospira; species Thalassospira sp. A40-3. Next base: position 3,422,643 of record NZ_CP065428.1, on the reverse strand, counting down.
CACATGGGGTTCGAGTTTGTCGAAATTCTTAATCTAGTTAATTTTCGCAAAGATGCTGCTATGAAAGTTTTGAGTGAGGAAACTGGATGGACATATTATGGAGGAAAACACTACGAATCGATATTTACGAAATTCTACCAAGCGTACATTTTACCGGTCAAATTTAATATTGATAAACGAAAAGTCCATCTGTCAGCTTTAGTTAGAAATGGTGAGCTCACACGAGCGCAAGCGCTGTTGGAGCTCGAAAAACCTTTGTACCAAGAAGATGAACTTCGCAGAGATCAAGCCTACGTCCTTAAAAAGCTTAATCTAAGCCAGGGAGAGTTTGATACTGTCATGGCGGCAGACCCTGTTCCCCACAGTTGCTACCGCACGGATAAGAATATTCGCATTATAATTAAGGATATAGCGGAAAAATTGGGGCTATGACGCAGGTGGCTACCAAAAAATATCGTCTGGCTTATCTCAGTCCTGAGCCTAACAGAGAGGGCCATGCGTCCTATACGCATGTTCACGAAATTGTTCGCCATCTTAGGGATATAGGGTGGCAGGTTGATCTGTTTTGTCCTGATTATGAGCAGAGTAGGTTGCCCGGGGCTTTGTCTCGGGTGGCGGGGATTGCTCGTAGTTTAACGCTTATTATTTTCAGGAGGCAGCCAGACATTTATTACATGCGCTGGCATTTCGCGGCTTGGCCATTGGCGCTTTGGGCTAAAATAGGCGGTGTTCCAACCGTTGTAGAAGTCAACGGCCCAATAGATGATTTGTTTATCGCCTGGCCACATACAAGAAGATTCAAGGCATTCTTCTCTTGGTTGATGAAGAGTCAACTCAATTGGTCGGATGCTGTGGTGGCTGTTACGCCCGGTCTGGTAAGTCTTTCCAAGAAAATCTGCGGAGAAGAGAAGTTTGTCTCGTTAATCCCAAACGGCGCAAATACAGATGTGTTTTCTCCTGAGGCTGCCAAAGAAGTGAACGGTTTAACAGAAATATTGCCTAGAAGGTTTTTGATTTTTTTTGGCACCATGGCTCGTTGGCAGGGTATTCGAACTATCCTAGAAGCAATCGAAGAACCTGCTTGGCCAGCTGGGATGCATGTGGTTTTTGCGGGTGATGGCGAAGATCGTGAATTTGTCGAAATGGCAGCAGAACGTCTAGACCACGTGCACTATTATGGCCGGGTGCCTTATCAGACATTAGCTACAATTGTTGCGCGCGCGACAGGGGCTTTAGTCTGCCCCGAAAACTTGGAGGGACGGGCAGTCACAGGGTTGGCCCCCCTCAAGTTGTTCGAAAGTTTGTCGTCCGGCGTTCCAGTAATTGCTACCAATCAGCCGTTTCAAGCAGAACTCATACGTGAAGAGAATTGCGGCATAGTTATCGAGCCAGGGCAGCCGGAGGTTTTGGCAAATGCCGTGTCGAAGCTCGTCGAGTCAGAAGATCAGCGCCTGAAATGGTCTGAAAATGCGCGGAGAGTAGTTGTTCAAAGCCATTCTTGGCTAGCTAGGGCTAAGGACACAGATAGTGTTCTTCAGGCCGTTCTTTCATTTAAGGCAACGTAAAATAGATACTACAAAAGTAGCATATCTCATCACTATTTCATAAAGATTCTGGGACTTTCTCGATATGAATAAATTCGCGTTAATCGGAGCTGCCGGATATATCGCGCCACGGCACATGAGGGCGATAAAGGAAGTTCAGGGTGAGCTGGTTGCGGCTTTTGATCCTGCAGACAGCGTTGGGGCTATGGACAGTTATTTTCCAGACGCAAGTTTTTTTACGGAGTTTGAGCGCTTTGACCGTCATATTGATGTCCTATCCCGTTCAGGAAACGGTGTGGACTACATGTGTGTTTGTTCGCCGAACTATTTGCACGATGCGCACTCACGCTTCGGTTTGAGATCCGGGGCAGATGTAATATGTGAAAAGCCGTTGGTGCTGAATCCATGGAACCTTGATGGCTTGCAAGAGATGGAGCAGCATACCGGCAGGACGCTTTACACAATTTTGCAGCTCCGACTCCATCCCGCGATTATGGCTCTAAAACAACGCATTGATGCGGCTCCAATCGATAAGATATTTGAAGTCGACCTGACCTACATTACATCGCGCGGTGCTTGGTACTATGTGTCATGGAAAGGAAATGAAGCGAAATCAGGCGGAATTGCTACGAATATTGGGGTGCATTTTTACGATATGCTTTCATTTGTGTTCGGTGAGTTGCAGTGTAATAATGTGCATGTTCGTGAGCCGAGCCATGCAGCAGGATATCTAGAATTCAAACGTGCGCGTGTCCGCTGGTTCCTCTCAGTCGATCGAAATGACCTTCCAACCCAAACCCCAGATGGTCAAACGACCTATCGATCAATCACCGTCGATGGTGATGAAGTTGAGTTCTCTGGTGGGTTTACAGACCTGCATACGCGGAGTTACCAAGATATTCTTAACGGCGGTGGGTTTGGTATAGATCAGGTGCGTCCATCAATTGAGTTGGTATCGTCAATTCGCAGCAAAGCTTTGGAACCGCAAAAAGGCGATATGCATTCCTTTGTTATAGAGCGAAACTAACGTATGGAAGATTCTCGATCTCGTGCCCCAAATTTTGCCTCGGTGACAGTTCATGAAAGTGCCTATGTGGACATGCCTGTTAGAATTGGCAAGGGAACCAAAATCTGGCATTTCTCGCACGTTTTGCAGAATACGGTAATTGGTGAAAACTGCGTTTTAGGTCAGAATGTTGTTGTTGGCCCGGATGTAACCATCGGTAATCAGGTTAAAATCCAGAACAATGTTAGTGTCTATAAGGGCGTGACGCTGCAGGACGACGTTTTTTGTGGTCCTTCATGTGTATTTACAAATGTGAATAATCCAAGGGCTAATATCGAGCGCAAGGATGAGTTTCGCTCGACCTTAGTCAAGCGAGGTGCGAGCATCGGCGCAAATGCTACAATCGTATGCGGTCATACTTTAGGTGAGTATTGTTTCGTCGCTGCAGGATCCGTTGTAGCAACGGACGTTCCTGACTATGCGCTGATGGTTGGAGTTCCAGCCAAACGTGTTGGTTGGGTTAGTCGTGCCGGTATGAAGCTAGATAAAGACCTCGTATGCCCACATGATGGCTCTCAGTATCAGTTAAACGATTGTGGGACGCTGGAATTTGTAGGCGGCAAACCAGAATGAGTATTCCTTTTATTGATTTGCAGGCCCAAAGAAAAGCTTTGGGGCCGCTTCTAGATGAAGCTATTAAGCGTGTGCTAGAACGTGGAGATTTCATTCAGGGAAAGGAGGTTCAAGAGTTCGAAGAAGCTCTTTCCCTTTTTACCGGTGCAGTTCACTCCTTGACATGTGGTAATGGCACTGATGCGCTCACTTTAGTCGGTATGGCCGAGGGCTTGGGCGCCGGAGATGCTGTATTTGTTCCAGCATTTACATTTGTCGCTACTGCTGAAGCATTCAGCGTTCTCGGTGCAACTCCATATCTGATAGATGTTGACCCTATCACGTTCAACTTGTCAGTGGAGAGCCTGAAACAGGGAATTGCTGACTCAAAATTGGCTGGCCTAAAACCTAAGATGGTGGTCGCTGTTGATTTGTTTGGTCAACCGGCTGACTACAACTCAATAAAAGACGTTTCAGAAGAACATGGTCTGATACTAGTTGCTGACGCAGCGCAAGCATTCGGCGCATCGTTATACGGCAAAAGGGTAGGTACTTTGGCCGATTACACTACGTTGAGTTTCTTCCCGGCCAAACCGTTGGGGTGCTACGGCGATGGTGGTGCGATATTAACAGACTTGGATGGCAAGGCTACACTTATCAGATCATTAATGCAGCATGGTAAGGGGGGTGAAAAGTACGATAATGTTAATATCGGTTTAAACAGCCGCCTTGATACGATCCAAGCTGCTATTCTTCTTGAGAAACTCAAAGTATTCGAAGATGAGCTGAGTTCGCGGAACGAAATAGCGAAAAGATACAGTAAAAGTCTTGAAGAATTTGCTGAAACGCCTTCTTTGATAGAAGGTGCAATTTCAAATTGGGCGCAATATACCATCAAATTAGAGCGAAGAGACGAGGTTCAGTCCAAGCTTAAAGAGGTAGGGGTTCCTACTGCTGTTTACTACCCAAAACCACTGAATCAGCAAAACGCATACATGCATTACCCTGTAGTCTCTAGCGGCGTAACCGTGTCAGAAAAACTCGCTAGCCAAGTACTCAGCTTGCCGATGCACGCATACATGCCTGAAAAGACCCAGCAGCAGATTATAGAGCACGTTATTGATGCCATAACCCAATAAATACCCTGGGTACTAACTTCGCGACAAATCGATTTGGGTTTGTCCCTTGGTAGCAACAAGTTGGGTGGTGCTTCGTCTTTATGCGCCCTGAAATCTAAGTTCTGTAGAACTCATTTAACTGAGCTCTCCGTGGCAAGTTGGGCGCGCTCCGGCGCCCAGCGCAGGGTCAGGCGCGCCAGAAGGGCGATGATGATCAGGGTCAGGATCACCCGCCCGACCAGAACCACCCAGATATCGGCCCCAAGCGCCAGCATGATCGCCGTATCCTCGATCAGGGAATGCGACAGCGACAACCAGCTGAGTGATAGGAAAAGCGTCCTTGGCGGATAGTTGTTCTTGCGCGCCTCATCAATGATCAGCGCCCCGCCATAGGTAATGCCAAGTAGCACACCAATGGTGGTTACCGGTGCTACGTCGCGTGAAATGCCCGATATACGCAGGACCGGCATCATCGCCTGTGTGATGCGCGCCGTGACCCCGGTTTTCTCGAGCAGATCAAGCAGGATCAGCAATCCGACAATCACGCCAAAGGTCACCAGAAGCGATTTGAACATTTGGATCGACCAGTCGATCCAACCGGCCAGTCCACTGGCGGCAGTCGTGGTTTCACTCCCCGCCATCCAGGAAAAATCAACCGGCTCGGAAAGCCATCCGGTGATATCACTCACCCAGGTCACCAGTGCGGCATATCCGATTGCGGCACCGACGCGAAGGGCGGTGGTCGCCCAAAAACTTGCCCCGGCCCGTTTGACAATCGCCTGTTCGACCGGCAGGCCGTGGGCAAACAGCATCATCGCACACAGCGCACTCAGCTGTGCGGCGGTCATATCAAGGTGTGCTGCCAGCCCGACAAACGCACCGACCGCGCCATACATGCTGACCAAAACGCAGGTCGCCCAGATCAGCCCGGCCTCCGGCGGCAGTCCGATCAGCGCCATCACCGGTGCCAGCCAATTGGATACCAGTTCAACCGCCCCGAATTCCTCGGCAATGCGGACAACCACCATCACGGGCAACATCACCTTGATCAGGGTGATGAACAGTTTCTGGCTGCGGTTGATCAGGTCAAAGGCATAGCGATGCATGGGGCGGCAATCCGGTTAGGTATTGAGGGTTTTAATGCTGGTGGTAGGCGCATGTAAGGTCGTTCAAGGCCGCGATCATGCCACGGGTTTTTGATTTTTGTGCAGCGTATTTGCGCATCTTCGTGCAATATGGAAGCGTTATTAAGCTGATTGGCGCGGTGGAGTTGCGTGATATGCCCGAACTGGATCAGATCGATACCAAAATCCTGCGCCAGTTGCAGGAAAACGCCGATATCCCCAATGCGGAATTGGCTGACCGGATCGGCTTGTCGCCGTCGGCCTGTTTGCGGCGCGTGGCCAAGCTGCGTCAATCAGGTGTGATCCGCAAAACCGTCGCGGTGATCGACCCGGCACAGGTCGGACGTCCGCTGGGGGCGGTGATCAATCTTGAATTCCATCGTCACGGCAATCAGTTCCGCCCAGACTTCATCCGCAAGGTCCGCAAACTTGATGCCGTACGCCAATGCCATGTCGTCACCGGCGAAGTCACCGGGGTGATGATTTTGCAGATGCGTGACATGGCGGAATATACCGCCCTTTGCGAAACGCTTTTTGATGCCGACGACAACATCGTCTGGTACCGCACCTATATCATCACCGAAACGCTGAAGGATGAATTCGGACCGGCGATCTAGCTTTCATGTGAATGTCAGTGGTCGATATGATCAAGATCATGGACGCGCCCACCGGTTCGCGATAGTTTTTGGCTTATGAACAAGCTGCTCCATATCTTCATGACACTGTGTTTGCTGAGCGCCTCGGTCGCGGGCATGACACATATATCTGCTTCCGCCTCGGCAATGCCGATCGCAGGGGCCAGCATGTCTCATGGAACCATGGAACAGATGATGGCCGATTGCGATGATTGCGCGGCCTCGCCACAGGTGGCCGATGCCTGCGATATCATCTGTGCTGTCCCGGCCGTGATTGCGCGTAAGGAACCGCTGGCAAACCTCCTTTCGGTCAAACAGCTTCATATCCTGCCCGTGGCCCATCGCGCCGCTGGCATTACGCAACGCCCGGAAATCGCCCCGCCACGCCTTCTTTCCTGACCCGACCCGGTACTTGGCGGCATTGCCCCACAGACCGGCCAAGTGCGCGCGCCCCAATAACGGTGCTGCGCGCCAACCATTCCGGCATGTGCAATGCCGGGAAACTGTCATCTGTCAGGAAAGTCATCCTCATGAAGAACCTTTCCACTTTGCGCCCGTCACGGCGCCGTTTCTTGCAATCGCTGGGTGCCGGTGGCGTCACCGCCGCGGCCCTGTCTGCCGGTTTGCCAGCCATGATTCCGGGCATCGGGCGCGGCATGGCCCACGCCGCCGAGACAGGGGGCGTCCAGCAAGTGACCGCCGCACCCGCCACTGCCCGCCTTCTTCCCGGGGGTGCTGTGCCAACACCGGTATGGGCATTTAACGGCACGGTGCCGGGCTCGCTTCTGCGCGTCAAACAGGGCGAAGACGTCCATGTCCGCTTTGAAAATCAGCTTGCGGAGCCAAGCAGCATCCACTGGCACGGGGTACGTGTTCCCAATGCCATGGATGGGGTACCGGGCCTGACCCAAAAGCCGGTCGCCCCAGGCGACACATTCGATTACCGCTTTAACGCCCGGGATGCCGGAACCTATTGGTATCATCCGCATATCAATTCACCGACCCAGCTTGCCCGTGGCCTCTATGGTGCCCTGATCGTCGAGGAGGCCGAACCGGTCAGCGTCGATCGGGAATTTGTCTGGCTGATCGATGACTGGCGTCTTGGGGAAGATGGCGAAATCGATCCGGTGTTTAACGCCGGGCATGATGTTGGTCATGCCGGGCGTCTGGGCGGGCTTGTCACCATCAATGGTGTGGCAAATCCCGATATTTCGGTACGCCCCGGCGAACGGATCAGGGTGCGCATGATCAACACGGCCAATGCGCGTGTCTTTGCCATCGATTTTGCAGGTTTGTCTCCGCATTTGATTGCCCTTGATGGTCATCCGGTCACACCGCATGTGCCAGACCTGCCGGTCTTTTTGTTTGCACCCGGCATGCGGGCTGATTTTATTGTTGATGTCCCGCCTGATGCCAGTGGCCAGTTTTCCCTGATCGACCGTTTTTATGACGGGCTTGAAAACCCGTTGGCAAACCTCCGGGTCGCGGGGGATCCGGTGCGTGGCGACGTTGCGCAAACCAGCATGACCTTGCCCGATAACCCGTTGCCCGAACCTGATCTGCAAAATGCCCGGCGCGAACAGCTGCTTTATACTGGCGGCATGATGGGCGGTGGTGTGCTGCGTCATCTTGTTGAAACCGCCAAAATTGATGCCGGCTTCCTTGGTGAAGTGCGCGGCATGGCGCAATCGATGATGGGGATGATGACCGGCGGTGGCATCTGGATGGTCAATGGCCGCGATCCCGAACGCGATGATCTCGGCCCGCTATTTTCACTCGGCCGCGGGGAAAGCTGTGTCGTGACCGTCACCAATGCCACGGCCTGGTATCACCCGATCCACTTGCATGGTCATGCCTTCCGGGTGCTTTCACGCGACGGGCAACCAACTCGCTATCAGGAATGGCAGGATACCGTCCTTCTTGCCCCGGCAGAACAGGCCGAAATCGCCTTTGTTGCCGACAATCCCGGCGACTGGATGCTTCATTGTCACATTCTCGAACACAAATTCGGCGGCATGTCCGGCTTCATCCGGACCGCCTGACCGCCGCAAAGCTGCAATCGAAAAACGACAGGATCAAAACCATGAAACGTTTCTTTGCATTTATGCTGACCCTTGGCCTGGCAACGATGAGTTTGTCCGGCCACAGCCACGCCAATCCCTTGCAGGCAAAAGTCTACAAGGATCCCAATTGCGGCTGCTGTGCGATCTATGCCGATTATCTTGTTGCGCGGGACTATGAAGTCGAAGTGATCGAAAGCGATCAGGTTGTTCAGATGTCACGCATGATGGGGATTCCCGAAGAAATGCAGGGCTGCCATCTGACCATGATCGAAGGCTACGCCATTTCCGGTCATGTCCCGTTTGAAACCATCGACCGCATTCTCGCAGAACGGCCTGAGGTCAAGGCATATACCCTGCCAGGCATGCCGATGGGCTCGCCCGGTATGGGCGGGGTCAAGAATGCCCCGTTCGAAGTCTATCAGATCAAGGACAACGCCGCCGAGGTCTACGACGTCCGCTAACCGCCTGTAAGGCCCGGCTCCGGTGAAGGGGCCGGGCCTTATAAGTCGAAATTATGCGTGACATTGCCCTTAAAGTTGCGCACAGGGCTTGCGATCTCGCCGCTATAGGCACACACTCTATGTATCGCCTGCTGGGAGTCCTTTGATGCTCCTCGCTTGCAAGTTGTACATATTCGACTGACCCGAAAGTGGTAGGTATCAGCGCTTGGAAATTTGCTGCGGCGCGGTAAGATCGAGGCTGGATCTGAGCAAGGCTCGTAACGACCTTCGCCCGATCTTTGGAAACGTAATCAGGATTAATCGGAGGATCTCATGACCGACGTCGTAATTGTGGGTGCCGCACGGACACCAATCGGCGCATTCAGTGGCACGCTGGCCAATACACCGGCGCACGATCTGGGTGCTATTGCCATCAAGGCTGCACTCGAACGCGCAGGTGTCGAAGGCGATGCTGTTGACGAAGTGATCCTTGGTCAGGTCCTGACAGGTGGTCAGGGTCAGAACCCGGCACGCCAGGCCGCCATTGGTGCGGGCATTTCTGATCGTACAACCGCGTTTCTGATCAACCAGGTTTGCGGTTCGGGGCTTCGTACCGTTGCCCTTGCGGCACAGCAGATCATGACGGGGGACGCCAACATTGTCGTTGCCGGTGGTCAGGAAAACATGTCGCTTTCAACCCATGTTGCGCATCTGCGCGCCGGGCACAAAATGGGTGATGTCAAATTCATCGACAGCATGATCAAGGATGGCCTGTGGTGTGCGTTCAACGGCTATCACATGGGCAACACCGCTGAAAACATCGCCAAGAAATGGGGTATCTCCCGCGAAGAGCAGGATGAATTCGCCGCCGCCTCTCAGAACAAGGCCGAGGCCGCCCAGAAAGCCGGTCGCTTCAATGATGAAATTGCGCCTGTGACCATCGCGCATCGCAAGGGTGAAACCATCTTTGATGCCGATGAATATCCGCGTCACGGTGCCACCGTCGACGGCATGGCCAAACTCCGCCCGGCCTTCGATAAGGAAGGCACGGTGACCGCTGGTAACGCATCGGGCATCAATGACGGGGCGGCCGCCCTTGTTGTCATGTCGGCGGCTGAGGCATCCAAGCGTGGCCTGACCCCGCTTGCGACGATCAAAAGCTGGGCGACGGCGGGTGTCGATCCGGCGATCATGGGTTCCGGCCCGATCCCAGCTTCGAAAAAGGCACTGGAAAAGGCCGGCTGGTCCGCAGCCGACCTTGACCTGATCGAAGCCAACGAAGCCTTCGCCGCCCAGGCGATTGCGGTTAACCGCGACATGGGCTGGGATACCGATAAGGTTAACGTCAATGGCGGTGCGATTGCACTTGGCCATCCGATCGGCGCATCCGGCGCCCGTGTGTTCACCACATTGCTCCACGAAATGCAGAAACGCGATGCCAAAAAAGGTCTGGCGACGCTCTGCATTGGTGGCGGTATGGGGGTTGCGCTTTGCGTTGAACGCTAAGCGACCTTTTGCCGGCAAATAACATATGCGGGGTGTCCTCTTGATGGGGATGCCCCGTTTGCATTGATGCAGAATTTGCTGCAGTGCGACGAAAGACTAAGCGCTTTTGTAGAATTCGAGGATGGAGAAGTAATAAAGTTACGTATATAACGCAATTTATGGATTAAAGTTACGCAAGTCGTAGAAGGGCAAGCTACGGAAATCGCGATGATGACACGTTTGATGAACGAAGTTTAGGGAGGCGACCATGACAAAAACAGCACTGGTAACCGGTGGAACACGCGGGATCGGCAAGGCAATCAGTCTGTCACTCAAGGACGCGGGCTACACCGTTGTGGCGAACTATGCCGGCAATGACGAGGCCGCCAAGGCCTTCTCTGAGGAAACCGGCATTGCGACCTATAAATGGAGTGTGGCCGACGCCGATGCGTGTGCCGCTGGCATCGCCAAGGTCGAAGCCGAAGTCGGCCCGATTGACATTCTGATCAACAATGCCGGCATCACCCGCGACGGTTTCATGCACAAGATGGAGACCGAGCACTGGAACGCGGTGATCGACACCAACTTAAGCTCGCTCTTTTATATGACCAAACCGGTTCTTGAGGGCATGCGTGCACGCGGCTTTGGCCGTGTCGTCAACATTTCCTCGATCAACGGGCAGGCCGGTCAGTTGGGCCAGACCAACTATTCCGCTGCCAAGGCAGGCGTGCACGGCTTTACCAAGGCACTTGCCCAGGAAGTCGCGCGTAAAGGCATTACGGTCAACACCATCGCGCCTGGCTATATCAATACCGACATGGTGGCCGCCGTTCCGGAAAAGGTCCTTGAAGGCATCATTTCCAAAATCCCGGTCGGCCGTTTGGGCGAAGCAGACGAGATCGCGCAGGCGATCCTCTATCTCTGCGGCCCGAATTCAGGCTTCATCACCGGCTCCTGCCTGTCAATCAATGGCGGTCAGCATATGTTCTGATGCTTTGGCCCATTGGGCGAAACATCACTGATAAAGCAAAACGCCCTGCAGGAATGCGGGGCGTTTTCTTTTAGACATATAATGTGACGGATCAGGAAATCCGCACGCGAATATCGGCTTTCCCGGTCCCGCGTATCACGGTCTGTGCATTGGGAAGATCGTTGCTGGTGGCTTTGTGGGTGGCGGTGGCGTCGTCAAAGCCAAAGCTGCGCCAACGTGCGATCAATCGGGCACGCAGCGTGTCTTCCGGTACATCAAGATAGATCGACAGATCAAACAGGCCGTGAAGTTGGTCCCACGGGGATTGATCGAGAAGTAGGTAATTGCCTTCGACCAGAATGATTTTGTGGTTTGGTGTAATCGCCCGGGCCGACCCACGTGATATTTCAATTGTCCGATCAAACAACGGCACGTAAACGTCATCGTTTGGCGTGTCATGCAGGGCCATCAAGGTGCGCTTGAGCCCACCAACATCAAAGGTTTCCGGCGCACCCTTGCGGGCCAGAAGGCCGCGGTCTTCCAGAATGCCATTGTCAAAATGAAACCCGTCCATAGGCACCACAGCAGCCCCGGCTTTATCACCCCCCAGATGGTGATAAAGCCGGTCGGACAAGGTTGACTTTCCCGAGGCTGGTGCACCGACAATGGCCACAAGAATGCGGCCCTTGTCGGCGTGCTTGGCGCGAATGGCGTCTGCCAACGCGTCGAGATCAGGTGTCATGAAACTATGATTCTCATATCCGGGGTACGATGTTTTATGCGGCGTCTTCTGCCGGGGGCTCTTTGGCCCCCGTCATGAAGGCAACTGCGTCTGACATGCTGTAATCATCGGGTTTGATGGTGCAAAGGCGTTTGCCCAACCGATGCACATGAATGCGATCGGCGACCTCGAACACATGCGGCATGTTATGCGAAATCAGCACAATTGGCATGCCGCGCGCCTTCACATCGGCAATAAGATCCAGCACGCGACGGCTTTCCTTAACGCCCAGGGCGGCGGTCGGTTCATCCATGATCACCACGCGCGATCCGAATGCCGCCGCACGGGCAACCGCAACACCCTGGCGCTGCCCACCCGAGAGGGTTTCAACCGCCTGATTGATGTTCTGAATGGTCATCAGGCCAAGATCGGTCAGCTTCTCACGTGCCAGACGCTGCATTTCCTTATGATCTAGCGCCCCGAAATACTTGCCCATAAAGCCCTTCTTGCGAAGCTCGCGGCCCATGAACATGTTGTCAGCAATCGAAAGTGCCGGCGAAAGTGCAAGGTTCTGATAAACCGTTTCAATCCCGGCTTCGCGGGCCTCCATTGGCGATGTGAACTGGATCGGCTTGCCATCAAGCTCGATACTGCCTTCATCAATCGTCACAGCCCCCGAAAGCGCCTTGATCAGCGATGATTTCCCCGCCCCGTTATCGCCGATCACGGCAAGAACCTCGCCGGGATAAAGATCAAAATCGGCATAGTTAAGGGCGGTGACACGACCATATCGTTTGACGATGCCGCGTGCCTTGAGAACAGGTTGCACAGATTGGGAAGTGTTGCTCATGACGACACCTTTCTGATCCACTGGTCAATGGCGACAGCAATAATGGTCAGCCAGCCGATGGCAAAGACCTGCCAAAGAACATCCACCCCCGCAAGGCGAAGGCCGGAATTAAACACGCCAACGATCAACGCCCCGATCAACGGGCCAATGATTGATCCACGCCCGCCAAACAGCGAAATGCCCCCGATCACAACAGCCGTAATCGATTGCAGGTTGGCTTCCTGAAAACTCTGTGGCGAAACCGATCCAACACGTCCGATCGATGCCCAGGCGCCAATCGCACAAACAAGGCCCGCAAGGCAGTAAACCGTGATCAGGGTGCGGTTGGTACGAATGCCCGAAAGTTCGGCCGCTTCCTTGTCATCGCCAATGGCATAGACATGCCGCCCCCAACTGGTGTGGTTCAGGATGTACCAAAGCACCGCAAAGATCACGAGCATCAGGATCGACCCATAGGTGATCCGAGCCCCGCCAAGCGCGATGCTTTCGCCAAAGAACTTCAAAAGCGGGGCGATTTCATCAAGTGTCTGGCTGCGGATTGATTGTGCGCCCGAAAGCCAAAGGTTAAGCGCAAAGAAAATATTCCAGGTGCCGAGTGTCACGATAAACGGCGGCAACTTGATCCGGGTGACCAGAAACCCGTTCAGTCCCCCGGCACAGATCCCGCCGATGCAGCCAATGATAATGGCAATCGGGGCTGGAATGCCGATGGTGACGGCAAGCTGGCCCATAATGACCGACATCAGAACCATGATCGCACCGACCGAAAGATCAATCCCGGCGGTCAGAATCACAAGGCTTTGCGCCGCGGCCAGAATGCCGATGATCGATACCTGCTGCATGATCAGCGACAGGTTAAAGGGCGAAAAGAATTTACTGCCGGCGACAAAGCCGAAAATGATGATCGAAAATATCAGAACAATCACCGGCACCATGGTCGGGTTGCCATGCAAAAAATGCTGCACGTTGCCGAAAAGACTGCGGTGTTTATGTTCGAATTGCGCGACGTTGCGGTCGCTGGATTCAAGCGCGTGCTCGAATTCCTGTTTCTGGCGCGACGATTTGGGTGTCTCGCTCATCGTTTCCTCCGGACCTGGTCGAAAACAGGATCAGGCATCCCTGATCCGTTCGCTGTCTTCCGCCCGGCTCTTGTGGCGGGTTCGGATGACATACCAAGTGTAAAGCAAAGTGGGACAAGGAGGGCAGGGGATAATGCTGCCCTCCTTCGAAGCAGGTCAGGATAAACCCCGGATTAACCCCAGCAGCGATCCATGCCCTCGGCAACGTCAATCGACGGAACGCCGTCAACCGGCTGATCGGTCACAAGGTTGACACCCGTGTTATAGAAGTTAAGGCCCTGGCTGTTCTGCGGCTTTTCACCGCTGTCAGCCCATGCCTTGATCGCTTCGATACCCTTGGACGCCATCAGCAACGGATACTGCTGAGAGGTCGCACCAATCACGCCATCCTTGACGTTGGCAACACCCGGGCAACCACCATCGACCGACACGATCAGAACGCCGTCTTCCATGCCGAACGATTTCAGTGCCTCATAGGCACCGGCAGCGGCCGGTTCGTTGATGGTGTAAACAACATTGATGTCGGAATCGCGCTGCATCAGGTTTTCCATCGCAGTACGGCCGCCTTCTTCGTTGCCGTTGGTCACGTCATGGCCAACGATCCGGTCGTCATCCTCGTCCCCGATCTTGTTGGGGTCCTTGATGTCGATCCCGAAACCTTTCAGGAAGCCCTGATCGCGCAGCACATCAACCGACGGCGCACTCGGCGTCAGGTCAAGCAGGGCGATCTTGGCATCTGCTGCCTTGTCACCAAGCTTGGCCGCGGCCCACTGACCAATCAGTTCACCAGCCTTAAAGTTGTCGGTGGCAAAGGTGGCATCGGCTGCATCAATCGGCTCAAGTGGTGTATCAAGTGCAATTACGATCAAGCCAGCATCGCGGGCCTTTTTGACAACCGGAACAATCGCCTTGGTGTCCGATGCGGTCAGAAGGATGCCCTTGGCACCCGATGCGATGCAAGACTCGATGGCCTGAACCTGTGTTTCATGGTCGCCATCAATCTTGCCGGCATAGGTCGACAGGTTAATGCCAAGTTCTTCGGCCTTGGCAGACGCACCTTCCTTCATTTTCACGAAGAACGGGTTGATGTCGGTTTTGGTGATCAGGCAGGCGCCGATTTCGTCGGCTTTTGCGGCGTTCGGGGCCGCAGTCATACCCAGTGCAAGCGCACCAAGGGCGGCGCCAAGAAGTGCTTTCTTCATTTGTTTCCTCCCAGGACTGAACCTGAATATTTGGCCATTTTGGCCTGATTTTGCTGTTTTCCAACAGATCGTGACGCACATTTTTTGTCGCGGGTCTTCAATCTGTATGGTCTTACGACACACCAAACCGGCGATCCTGTCAATTAATAAATCCGATTGATTTATTAATTATTCCTGTCACCATGATCCCTAATCGGGCATTAAGGATCCCGAGTGGGAGGAACCAATGACTGACAGCATCTCTGCGAACCCGGACAATATCGGGGCGGATGATCGCAACGCGCGTCCCTTGCATCCGGGCGGGGGCGCAAACCAGTTGCGTGTGCGCGCCTATAACGAACGGCTTGTCTTGTCGTTGGTGCGTCGTAACGCCGGTCTTTCAAAGGCCGAAATTGCAAGGCTTTCCGGGCTGTCGGCCCAAACCGTTTCCGTCATCATGCGCGCCCTTGAAAAGGATGGGCTTTTGATGCGCGGCACGCCGGTACGCGGCAATGTTGGCAAGCCAAAGGTGCCGATGGCGCTTAATCCCGACGGGGTTTATTCCTTTGGGCTAAAGATCGGGCGGCGCAGCACGGAACTGATCCTGATGGATTTTGTCGGATCGGTGCGGGCAACCAAACGCGAAGCGTATAAATATCCCACCCCCGATGGCATTCGCCGGTTCGTTCGTGGTGCTGTCGATGACATCCTGACCGGCCTTGATCGCAACCAGATTGATCGCATTGCCGGGGTCGGTATCGCGGCCCCGTTTGAACTTTGGAACTGGGTCGATGAGGTCGGCGCCCCGGTCGAAGACATGAATGCCTGGCGCGAGGTTGATCTGGTCGACGCCATTGCCGCCATCGTGCCGTTCCCGGTCTTTCAGCAAAATGACGCCACCGCGGCCTGTGGGGCAGAACTGGTCTTTGGTCTTGGCCCGAACTATTCCGATTTCGCCTATTTCTTTATCGGGTCGTTTATTGGCGGCGGGGTTGTGCTTAATCAGGCGCTTTATGCCGGGCGGACGGGCAATGCAGGCGCCTTTGGCTCCATGCCGGTCTCCTCGCGCAGCGGCCATCCCAGTCAGCTTATTGATCAGGCCTCGATCTTTGTGCTTGAACAGATGCTGACCCGCGAAGGCGGCGATCCGGCGATGCTGTGGCGCGATCCCGATTACTGGCATGGCCTTGGCAAGACGCTTGATATCTGGATTGAACACACCGCGCGCAGTCTGGCGATTGCCATCACCTCGGTCTGTTCGGTGATTGATTTCGAAGCCGTGATTGTTGATGGCGGCTTCCCGGCCGATGTCTGCGAACGGGTGGTTGCCGCAACCCGTGCTGCGATTTCCGAGCTCGATCTGCAAGGCATCGAACGCCCCCGCATCGAACAGGGCCGGGTGGGCAGTGCCGCACGCGCCATCGGTGCGGCAAGTCTGCCCTTGTTCTCGCGCTATCTGCTTGATCAGAACGTTTTGTTCAAACAGATGGCCTGATCCAACATCAGCTTAGAAATTGTCTTTGCGTTTGCGAATCTCGGTAAAGATCGCAACCGGGCTTTCGCCGCTCATGCCCAGTGCCGCGGCAACCGATGGCTCATCGGCGCGCAGGAACGGATTGGTGGCAAGCTCGACATCCAGACGTGATGGAATGGTCGGCAAGTTGCGTGCGCGAAGCCCGTCAATATCCTGGCACCGTGCAATCAGAATGGCGTTATCGGGCTCGATCGTTTTGGCGAATTTTGCATTGGCCTGGGTATATTCATGGCCGCAATAGACCTGCGTGCTGGGCGGAAGATTGCGAAACTTCTGCAAGGAATGCCACATCTGTTCGGGTGTGCCCTCAAACAAACGCCCGCAGCCCAGTGCAAACAGGCTGTCGCCGGAAAACAGCGCGGTGATGGCCGAGAAATAAAATGCGATATGCCCGCTGGTGTGGCCCGGCACATCAAATACCCGTCCTTCCAGATCCCCGATCAGGACCTGATCGCCCTCGGCACAGGTTTCATCCATGTTGGGGATGCGCGCGGTTTCGGCCGTCGGGCCCAGCAATTTCGCGCCGTATTTCTCGATCAACTCGGCATTGCCGCCGATATGGTCATGGTGGTGATGGGTGTTGATCACCAGATCAAGGTTCCAGTCACGCTCTTCAAGGGCGGCAATCACAGGGGCCGCTTCGCCCGGATCAACGATGGCGGTGACTTCGCTGCGGTGGCAGCGCACCAGATAAGTGTAATTGTCTGAAAGACAGGGAATGACGATGACTTCACCGGCAGCCATGGCGTACCTCAAAATGTAATTTCTATGTTGGGGCAAGACTATCAGGATGTAGGCTCAGGACCTATTAATTTGGTTTGAATGGTTCACCGGGTTTGTGCGGATACGCGAAGCAAAACCGCAGGAAGATATGTATCTTTCAAGGCTTTGCGACAAAGTAGCCCGTGCAAACCCGGTGAATCCAAAGGACAGACGTTATATTTGCAAACTCCTGCGTCAAACCCCTTGGCCG
This sequence comes from Thalassospira sp. A40-3, assembly GCF_015871485.1. Classification (NCBI taxonomy): domain Bacteria; kingdom Pseudomonadati; phylum Pseudomonadota; class Alphaproteobacteria; order Rhodospirillales; family Thalassospiraceae; genus Thalassospira; species Thalassospira sp. A40-3. The sequence goes on along the minus strand of NZ_CP065428.1, from coordinate 3,405,308 downwards.
GGATACCAGCCCGCCCGGCGGGCCTTTCCTTGGATTTCACAAATATAACGTCTGCCATTCCAACCAAATTAATAGGTCCTGAGCCTAGTGTCTTGAAACAATCACGCAAAAACATTCCCGTGCTGGATCGGGGATGATAGGCTGATCGCATGCGTCAGGATGTCGTTGATCTTCACCGTTTTTATGCAAGCAGCATCGGACAAGCCGCACGGCGTCTGATCCGCAGGCGTTTGCGCGTCATGTGGTCGGATGTCCGGGGCATGCGCGTCCTTGGTTTTGGCTATGCCACGCCGTACTTGCGCCCCTTTATTGGCGAGGCGGAGCGTGTCATGGCCTTCATGCCAGCCCAGCAGGGCTGCGTTCATTGGCCTGCCGGTGAAGATAACCGTGTGGCGCTGACCGAAGAAACCATGTTGCCGCTGCCTGACAGTTCGGTGGATCGTATTTTGGTTGTGCATCTGGTCGAACATACAGACTCGATGCGTCGCCTGATGCGCGAATGCTGGCGGGTACTGACGCCCAATGGCCGGATTGTCGTGGTGACGCCGAACCGAAGCTCGCTCTGGTCATGGTCGGAAAAAACGCCCTTTGGCTATGGCCATCCCCATAGCGTCTCACAGCTGCAAAACCTGCTGCGTGAAAACATGTTCCTGCCGATCCAGCACAGCCGCGCCCTTTTCATGCCGCCGACCAACATGCGGCTTTTGCTGCGCTGGTCGCAGGTATTTGAAAATATCGGATCGCGCCTGTTCAAGGCCTTTGCCGGTGTCTCGATTGTCGAAGCCGGTAAGCAGCTTTACGCCAGCTCCGGCACGCCACAGCGCAAACGCCGTCTGGTGCATATCCCGGTGACGGTCCCGCCGCTGCGCCCGGCCGATGGCAATCAACAGCACCGTGTGTCGCACGACCAGACGGATGAGTGCCAAAACAACCCGTCGGACGAAGACAAACCAACACAGCCGTCCAAGTTGGACCAGTAAGTCCGCAAAATCACGGCAGGTTTTGTTACATGATGATAATTGACAGGCACGCCATGATTGGCTGCATAATAACGTCATGTCATTCAAATCTGTTTTGCGAAACACAGTCAGGTTTACCGGACGCGCGCTATTTGCCGGTGCGCTGTTTCTGCCATTGCACGCCGTGGCCGAGCCGGTGCAAGACAGCAACATGCCCCGCACCATCACGCTGTACGCCGAAGACAGCAACGCACCCTATGCGTTTCTTGATGGGGTGAGCCCCGAAGGCATTTATGTCCGCATCCTGCAGGAAGCATTTGATCGCCTGCCGGGCTATCGGCTCGATATTGTCAATGTGCCGTTTCGCCGCGGGATGGAGCTGCTCAAGGATGGCAAGATCATGGGGTTCTTTCCGCCTTACGCGCGCGGGGATCGCGACTGGATCGAACGCTATTCCATCCCGATCTTGCGCGAAACCGTCGTGGCAATCTGCAGCAAGGATTACGCGCAAAGCAACGATCTGAAGCGCTTCCCGGATGATTTCAAAGGGGCACGTTTTGCCAACAACGCCGGATATCGTCTGGCTGGGCCTGCATTCTTTGACATGGTCGAGGCGGGCGAGATTACCCTTGAAGAAGCCAATACCACCGCAAGCAACCTGCGTTTCCTGATGGCTGGTCGTGTCGACTGTTATGTCAATGAACGCATGGCCATTCTGGCCGGGATGCGCGAACTGGCCGTCGACAAGGCAGTCGCCCGCCTGTTTGACGAAGCCGCGGTCATCGGGCACGAATTTGGCTACGTGGCCTATGGCCCGGACCCGGAAGGCAAATGGCCCTACCGCGACCAGTTTGTCGGCGCCCTTGATCGCGTGCTGAGTGACATGCTCGCAAGCGGCGAGATCGACCGGCTGGTTGTGTCCTATTTCTCTTATTGATATCGCCCGCCATATGCTTCGGGGTGTTTGAGTAGCGCACAAAAAAACAGGCCACCGAATGTCGGTGGCCTGTTTCAATATCGGGCAGATCAGGACGTCTTAGTGTTCGACGTCGCGCCAGATCTTGCGTTTGACCGCATACAGCATTGCCGTCAGAACCAGCAGGAACAGGATCACTTTCATGCCAAGCGCCTTACGGGCTTCAAGTTCCGGCTGTGCCGTCCAGTTCAGGAAGGCCGTCACATCACGTGCATGCTGTTCCAGGGTCATCGGGGTGCCATCCGTGTACTCGACCGCTTCATCATAAAGCGGCGGTGCCATGGAGATCTGATGACCCGGGAAGTAGTGGTTGTAATATTTCCCGTCCGCAAGGTCGAAGCCCTCTGGTGCTTCTTCCTCATAGCCGGTCAGAAGGCCGAACACATAGTCCGGGCCACCCACACGGGCTTTGGTCATCAGCGAAAGATCAGGCGGAATGGCGCCGCTGTTTGATGCGGCCGCCGCCTTTTCGTTCGGGAACGGAGACGGGAAGTAATCCGAACCAACGCCCGGACGGGTGAACATGTCACCATCGTCATTCGGGCCGTCCTCGATGTCATACTCGGCGGCAATCGCCTTGATCTGGTCTTCGTTGAACCCAATGCCTTCAAGGTTACGGAAGGCAATGAAGCGCAGGCTGTGACAGCCGGCACAGACGTTCTTGTAGACCTGGAAGCCACGCTGCAGCTGGGCACGGTCATAAGTGCCAAACAGACCCTGCCAGCTCCAATCCTGTGCCGCAGGAGCCGGCTGATCGCCGGCAGCCTTGGCTGCACCACCAGTGAATGCGGTTACCGCGAAGGCGGCAGCAATTGCGGTCAGTGCGAACTTACGCATTTGCACCCTCCTTCAAAACAGATTCGCTGATGCTTGCAGGAAGCGGCTTGGTTCGTTCCATTTTTCCAACCAACGGCATGACCACAAGGAAGTGTGCGAAGTAATACAGCGTCGAAAGCTGACCCATCACGATGACTTTCAGACCCGGAATACCCAGGAAGTAGTCATCCGGTGCCTTCGCCCCGCAATAGCCGAGGATGAAGGTGTCGATCACAAACAGCCAGAAGAACCATTTGTAAACCGGACGGAATTTCGAGCTGCGCACCTTGGAGGTATCAAGCCACGGAATAACGAACAGGATCACGATCGAGGCAAACATCGCCAGCACGCCAAGCAGTTTTGCCGGGATGCCAAAGATGGTGAAGTCGATCGAGCGCAGGATCGCATAGAATGGCAGGAAGTACCATTCCGGCACGATGTGCGGCGGTGTGACCAGCGGGTTTGCCGGGATGTAGTTATCCGGGTGGCCCAGGAAGTCAGGTGCAAAGAACACAAACACCGAGAAGAAGATCAGGAACACGCCCATGCCGTACAGATCCTTGATCGTGTAGTACGGATGGAACGGAATGGCATCCGCCGGGGTCTTGATCTCAACACCGGTCGGGTTGTTCGAGCGCACGGTATGCAATGCCCAGACATGCAGGACAACAAGGCCCAGAATGACGAACGGCATCAGATAGTGCAGCGAGAAGAACCGGTTCAGCGTCGGGTTATCAACCGAGAATCCACCCCAAAGCCAGGTCACCAGCGGATCACCGATGATCGGGAAGGCAGAGAACAGGTTGGTAATAACCGTTGCACCCCAGAAGGACATCTGGCCCCACGGCAGGACATAGCCCATGAACGCGGTTGCCATCATCGCAAGCAGGATCAGGATACCGATCCACCACAGCATCTCGCGCGGTGCTTTGTATGACCCGTAATACAGGCCACGGAAAATGTGAATGAACACAACGATGAAGAACATCGATGCGCCGTTCATATGGATATAGCGGATCAGCCAGCCATAGTTAACATCACGCATGATGCGCTCGACCGACTCAAAGGCCATATCGGTATGGGGGGTATAGTTCATCACCAGGAAAATACCGGTGAGGATCATCGTCACCAGAACAAAACCGGCCAGGGAACCGAAGTTCCACATATAGGACAGGTTTTTCGGGGTCGGATATTCGTATGCAGAGTGGTGCAACATGGAGATGACCGGAAGACGGTCGTCAACCCACTTGACCACTTTGTTGTTCCACTGAGGTGCGCTCATAAACCTGCTCCTTACCCGATCCGGACCGACGTGTCGGTCAGGAATTCATATTCCGGAACGACAAGGTTCAACGGCGCGGGGCCGCGGCGGATACGGCCCGACGTATCATAGTGCGAGCCATGGCATGGGCAGTACCAGCCATCATAATCACCACGGGTTTCGCCTGTGGCGGTGCCCATCGGAATGCAGCCCAGATGGGTGCAGACGCCGACGACGACCAGCCACTCTTTCTTTTCGACACGCGCATCGTCGGTCTGCGGATCGACGAGTTCGTTCAATGCGACGTCTTCGGCCTCATTGATTTCGCGTTCGGTACGATGGCGGATGAAGACAGGTTTGCCTCGCCACATGACCTTAATTGCCTGACCAACCGGGATGTTGGCCAGATTAACCTCAACCGAGGCAAGTGCGAGAACGTCCTTGGACGGGTTCATGCTGTCCACGAACGGCAACAACGCGCAACCAACGCCAACGGCGCCAACTGCTGTGGTCGCCAAGGTCAGGAAATCCCTGCGGTTCTCGTCCGGCTGGTGTTCGCCGGAGGAATGCACCGTTTGCGACATAATTAATCCCTCTTTCTGCCCCCAAAACAGGCATGCGGAATGCCAAACCAAGACTTAGGGCATTCATGTTTACATTCCATTGATGAAAATCAAACAATCTTGCCGCTCAAAGCCCTTAGGCCTGTTTGACGGTCCGTATACTAACAAAAATTCGGTTTGTTAAGGAGAACTTGGAGTTGCAAATTGTTTGCATTCAACAAGATCATTGGGTTTTGCGCTGCACAATTCGGTAAAACATAGCGTAATTGCGGGTATCGCGCCCTTTGTGCGCCAAGGACTTGTGGCTTTAGTTCTTCATATTCCAAAAAAGTCTAATAGCGGCGTTAACGGGTAATTATATGTCGCTGATGAACTGATTCGACATTTGTTCACCAACGATTCTAAAAGAAGCCATGAGAATTTGTTTATTCGAACCCGACATCCCGCAAAACACCGGCACCATCCTGCGCATGGCGGCCTGTTTTGGCCTGCCGGTCGATATCATCGAACCGTGCGGCTTTCTTCTGACGTCCGGTGCGCTTAAGCGCGCCGGGATGGATTATCTCGAAAAGGCCGATTATATACGCCATGCTGACTGGCGCGCCTTTGTCGAAGCCCGCCAGGACGGCACGGTGCCGGGGCGTCTGGTGTTGCTGACGACCAAGGGGGCCGAACCCTATTGCGATTTTGAATTTCGCGCCGATGATATCCTGATGCTGGGATCCGAAAGCAAAGGGGTACCCGATAGCGTCCATGACTATGTCGATGCCCGCGTCGTCATTCCCATGAAGCCGCAAATGCGCTCGCTGAATGTCGCCATGGCAACCGCAATGACATTGGGCGAAGCGCTCCGACAGACCGATGGCTTTCCTGCAAGCCGACCGAGTGAATGAACCAAGTGAGTAACGCAATGACGGACGCAAAAATTGCTGCAAAACAGGCAATGAAAACCAGCACCGACCATAAGGTCGACGATGCCGTGATTGCCAAACGCAAACAGATCGCCCGGGACTGGTTCCGCCAATTGCGTGATGACATTTGCGCCAGTTACGAGGCGCTAGAGGACAGCTACGAAGGACCGCTTTCTGATCGTGCACCGGGGCGTTTTGAACGCACCGTATGGGAACGCGGTGAAAACGAAGGCGGCGGCGAAATGTCGGTCATGAAGGGCCGGGTGTTTGAAAAGGTCGGGGTCAATATCTCGGTCGTGCATGGCGAATTTTCCGAAAAATTCCGCAAGGAAATCCCCGGTGCCGATGAAAACCCCAACTTCTGGGCCGCGGGCATTTCACTGGTCGCCCATCCTTGCTCGCCCCATGTTCCGGCCGTGCACATGAACACCCGCCACATCGTCACTACCAAGGCATGGTTTGGCGGTGGGGCCGATCTGACCCCGGTCTTCCCGCAGGAAAAAGATACCGCTGATTTCCATGGCGCGCTTAAATCTGCCTGCGATGCCCATGGTGATGACTATTACGACCGTTTCAAAAAGTGGTGCGATGAATATTTCTGGCTGCCCCACCGTAACGAACCGCGCGGGGTTGGCGGGATTTTCTATGATTATCTTGATGCCAACTGGGATGCCGATTTCGCCTTTACCCAGGATGTCGGGCGTGCTTTCCGCGATATCTATCCGGAACTCGTCAAACGCCACTACAACCAATCCTGGACCGATGACGAACGCCGCGCCCAACTGATCAAGCGCGGCCGCTATGTCGAGTTCAACCTGCTCCATGACCGTGGCACGCGCTTTGGCCTGATGACCGGCGGCAACACCGAAGCCATCCTGATGTCGCTCCCGCCCGAAGCCAACTGGCCATAACGCCTTACACCGTCATCCCCACGAAGGCGGGGGATCTCGCCCAGCGGGCTCTTCGGGCTAACCACTACTTCCGCGCAGCAAAAATCCGCCCGATGGTATTAAGCAATATCTGGGCGGCCAGAATGGCGGTTGTCCCGGTGTGGTCGTAATCCGGCGCGACTTCGACCAGATCAATGCCAACGATATCGCCGCGCTTGGCAAGGCCTGCGATGATTTCCAGCACGTCATAATACAGGAACCCGCCGTGGCTTGGCGTGCCGGTACCCGGCGCAATCGACGGATCAAACCCGTCAATATCAATCGTCAGGTAGTATCGCTTCCCGGCCGGGATGCGTTCCAGCACACCCTCGACACCAAGCTTGCGGACTTGGCGCACGGACAGGATGTCTGATCCCTGCGCGCGAGCATAATCGTATCCTTCCTTGGCGGTGGAGGACACATTGCGAATGCCAAGTTGGGTCATGCCCGTGACCCACGGCTTTTCAATTGCCCTGCGCATCGGGTTGCCATGGCCATTGCGCACCCCGTGGCGCTCATCAACGAAATCCAGATGGGCATCAAACTGCACCACATGCACCGGTTCCTGTTCGGAAAAGGCATTGATGCAGGGAATGTTGATTGAATGATCGCCGCCCAGAACCACGGGCAGGGCACCGGCGGCCAAAATCTTGCGGACGCCAAACTCGATATTGGCGTGGCTGTTGATCGTGTCGGTGTGAATGATATCGGCATCGCCAATATCGACCATCCGAATCCCTTCAAGATAGGTCACGTCATCTTCATGGTCATAGGCCCCGGCATGGCCAAAGGCAAAAAGTGTCGATGCCTCGCGAATGCCACGCGGCCCAAACCGCGCACCGGATCGCCACTGGGTGCCGAAATCAAACGGCGCACCAAGAATGGCAACATCGGCGTCAATCGCATCCCAGTTTTCGACATAGGGGCTTTTGGAAAAGGTCGAAATCCCCACAAAGGGCAGGTTTAACCGCCCGCTGTTATAGCCATGCTCAGACATGAAAAATCCCCTGTCGAAAGTGGTGCGCGCAAACCACTACTCTAGGGGACGGACCGCCTGTGATACAGCAAAACAATTCAGGTGCTTGGCGGCAATCACGTCTCGTTGATCAGCCAATCAAGCAGCGTGGTGGTGGTAGTGCTGACTGACGCACCCGGCACCACCCAGTATCCGCGATCGGCGCGCGCCACTTCGCGTCCAATGGCAACGAGGCTGCCCTGTTCAAGGTGATGGTCTACCAATCCCCGCCAGCCAAGTGCCACACCCTGTTCGGCAAGGGCAGCCTGAATGACAAAGCCATAGGTATTAAGCCCCAGATCACCTTGGGCCGGTTTGCGGGTAATTCCGTGATCGGCAAGCCAGCTTTCCCATGTCAGCCAGCGTGACTTGCCGGCGACTTCCAGATGCAAAAGCGGGGCACGGGCAAACTTGGCCGGATCGTCAAACGGACCATAGCGTTCAAGAAAGCCCGGTGTGCAAACCGGCACCACCCTTTCCGGGATCAGAAGCTGTGCGGTATCGGGGAAATCATCCGCCGCCCCGAACAGCATGGCGGCATCGGTTTCGCGCGCCATCGCATCATCAAGACCCTGGGATGCGATGATATGGACTTCGGCCTCGGGATGCAGGCGGCGGAAATCGGTCACGCGTGGCATCAGCCAGAAGGCGGCAAAGCCGAAATCGGTAAAGATCCGCACCGCATGATCCTGTGTGGTGCGTCGTGTATCGCGCGCTGCCTTGTCGATGCTCTCGACACTGGTTTTCACCGCCTCAAACAGGATTTCGCCCGCATCTGTCAATCGACTGCCGCCTTGGGACCGATGCAGCAGCGACACACCCAGCTGATCCTCGACCCGCTTGATCTGATAGGTCACCGCAGGCTGGCTCAAGCCCAGCTCATTGGCAGCCCGTGTCAGGCTGCCAAGCCGCCCGACTGCCTCAAAAATTCTCAGCCAGCCAATGTCGAGGGGTCTTTGCATTATAAAAATTCTTTATGGAAGTGATTAAAAAACACCGGGTTTCTTTGAAAGTTGATTTATGGATTTAATGTCTGTCACGCGATCAAGGTCAAGCGGATTAACGACAAGACCCGATAAAAGACACCCGAAAAGGGGCAGTTTTGCGCTTGCTTTGTCTCGCACCAAACGACCCAGGGGTGCTTTTGTCGTCAATGCTGCCATCTCGGTGATCGGCGGATTGCACCCTGTGAAGGAGTGCATGATAAATGACGTCCCCGAATATCCTGATCCTGATGGCCGACCAGCTGAACGGGACCCTGTTTCCCGATGGTCCTGCGGATTTCCTCCATACGCCGCATTTGCGCAAGCTTGCTGAGCGCTCGGCGCGTTTCCGCAATTGCTATACAGGCTCCCCGCTTTGTGCGCCGGGACGTGCATCCTTTATGGCCGGTCAGTTGCCCAATCGCACCCGGGTCTATGACAACGCCGCCGAATTTTCATCAGACATTCCGACCTATGCTCATCACTTGCGCCGCGCAGGATATTACACCTGCCTGTCGGGCAAGATGCATTTCGTTGGCCCCGATCAGCTGCATGGTTTTGAAGAACGCCTGACCACTGACATCTATCCGGCCGATTTCGGCTGGACCCCGGATTATCGCAAACCCGGCGAGCGCATTGACTGGTGGTATCATAACCTTGGCTCTGTCACCGGTGCCGGTGTGGCTGAGATTTCCAACCAGATGGAATATGATGACGAGGTTGCCTATAACGCGACGCACAAGATTTATGACCTGTCGCGCGGCCATGATGAACGCCCGTGGTGCCTGACGGTCAGCTTCACCCATCCCCATGACCCCTATGTCGCGCGCAAGAAATTCTGGGATCTGTATGAAGATTGCCCGGAACTCGAACCCGAAGTCGCACCGTTTGATTTCGATGATCAGGACCCGCATTCCCAGCGTCTGATGAAGGCCAGTGACTACACCGCCTTTGACATCAAAAAGGAAGATGTCAGACGGTCCCGTCAGGCCTATTTCGCCAACATCTCCTATATCGATGACAAGGTCGGGCAGATCATGGAGGTGCTTGAAACCACCCGTCAGCTCGATAACACCATCATCATCTTTGTCTCTGACCATGGCGATATACTGGGCGAACGCGGTCTGTGGTTCAAAATGAGCTTCTTTGAAGGCTCGGCGCGTGTGCCGCTGATGATGGCCGGGCCAAACATCACACCGGGCCTTTATACCGATCCGGTCTCAAGCCTTGATGTCACCCCGACCGTGGCCGATCTTGCCGGCATTTCGATGGATGAAGTAGCACCTTGGACCGATGGCATGTCGCTGTGTGGCATGCTGGCGGGCAAGGCACGCACCGAACCTGTCCTGATGGAATATGCCGCCGAGGGGTCCTATGCCCCGCTGGTCTGTATCCGCGAAGGCAAATGGAAATACACCTATTGCACGCTTGATCCCGAACAGCTGTTTGACCTTGAAGCCGATCCCAAGGAACTCACCAACCTTGCAACCGATCCGGCGTGCGCCGACCAGCTTGAAGCATTTCGTGCCCAGCGGGCTGCGCGATGGGATCTGGAGGCATTTGATTCTGCGGTCCGCGAAAGTCAGGCACGTCGCTGGATCGTCTATGAGGCGCTGCGCAACGGCTCCTACTTCCCGTGGGATTACCAGCCGCTGCAAAAGGCATCCGAACGCTATATGCGCAATCATATGGACCTGAACGAACTCGAAGACAAACAGCGCTTCCCGCGAGGGGAGTAAGAAGCAGCGTCGGCCAGCCATGTGGGACGGCGGGCCGGCGCTGCCTCAACTCTTGTGTAGCAAGAGCTGAAGAAAGGAAGACCTGGAGTGCCTAATCAAAGCCGCCTTGCTGTCCGGCTCGGGTACGGACAGCATATTTGATCATTAGGGTCAGGACCTACTAATCTGGTTTGAATGGCAGACGTTATATTTGTGAAATCCAAGGAAAAGCCCGCCGGTCGGGCTGGTATCCCGGCCAAGGGTTTTGACGCCGGAGTTTGCAAATATAACGTCTGTCCTTCGGATTAACCGGATTTGCACGGGCTACTTTGTCGCAAAGCCTTGAAAGATAAATATCTTCCTGTGGTTTTGCTTCGCGTATCCGCACAAATCCGGTGAACCAGTCAGACCAGATTAGTAGGTCCTGACCCTATCGTCCGGGAGACCCCCGGCGCTGATCGGGGGGCATAAACAACGAAAAGTTGGGTACCCGAAACAGTGAGGTAATCATGGACGACAAAATGAAGGTGGGGCCACTCGGGCCCTTCCCGCGGGTCAGCAAGCCGGTCTTTTCCGTCTCGGCAATCCTGATCGTCGGGTTCATCATATTCGGGGCGGTGTTTACGGAAACCGCGGGCGCGCTTTTCACCGCCGCACAGGCCGCCATCGCAAACTATTTTGGCTGGTTCCTGATCATCGTTGCCAATCTGGCCGTGGTGGTCAGTCTTTATCTTGCCATCGGCCCCTATGGGCGAGTGCGTTTGGGACGTCAGACTGACAAGCCCGAATATGGTCTGTTTTCATGGACGGCGATGCTGTTTAGTGCCGGTATCGGCATTGGCTTGCTCTATTGGGGCGTGGCCGAACCGCTTTATCACTATTTCGCACCCCCCACGGCCGAACCCGAAACCATCGAGGCCGCCGAACAGGCGATGATGATTTCGTTCCTGCATTGGGGCATCCATGGCTGGGCGCTTTATTGCATCGTTGGCCTGTCGCTTGCCTATTTCCATTATCGCAAGGGCCTGCCGCTTTCGATCCGCTCGGCACTGTATCCGATCATTGGCGAACGGATTTATGGCACCTGGGGCCACGTGGTCGATATTCTGGCCGTGTTTGGCACCATGTTTGGCATTATCACGACCCTTGGTCTTGGCGTCATGCAAATCAGTTCCGGTCTGAATTCGCTGTTTGGCATTCCCGATACGCTGCCGGTTCAGATCGTATTGATTGCCATCATCACCGTGTTTGCGACCATTTCGGTCATGGCAGGTCTTGATGGCGGCATCAAACGCATCAGTAACCTCAACATTCAGCTCAGCTTTGTGTTGCTCGGCTTTGTTCTGATCTTCGGCCCGACGCTTTTCGTCTTCGACAGCTTTGTTGAAAACGTCGGCAACTATATCAGCAATCTGGTCGTCATCAGTTTCTGGAGCGAAGCCTACACCGACAGCAACTGGCAGGCCGGCTGGACGATCTTCTATTGGGCCTGGTGGGTGTCGTGGTCGCCGTTTGTCGGCATCTTTATCGCCCGCATTTCGCGGGGTCGTACGGTGCGTGAATTCACCCTTGGCGTGTTGTTCATTCCGGTCGTTATCCTGTTCTTCTGGTTTACCGCCTTTGGCGGGGCTGCGATCCATATGGAAATGATCGGCAATCCCGGTTTGATCGAGGCCACCAAGGCCAGTTACGGCAGTGCGATCTTCAAGCTGCTTGAATTCATGCCGTTGACCAAATTTGTTACCACCGTTGTCATCGTCATGATCGTCATCTGGTTTGTGACCTCGTCTGACAGTGGCTCGTTTGTGATCGACATGCTGACCGCCGGTGGTGATGCCGATCCGCCCCGTATTCAGCGCCTGTTCTGGGCCACGACCGAAGGCGTGATTGCCGCGGTCCTTCTGATCGCAGGCGGGCTATCGGCCCTGCAAGCCGCGGCCGTGGTGGCGGGCTTCCCGTTTGCGGCCGTGATACTCGTGATGATGTATGGCTTGTTGCGTGGCCTTGGGCGCGATTCCCTTGTGCTCTATCGCTACAAGCAATGGTACGAGACCGAGCATGAGGCAGAACACAACCTGCCCAATGCCTATGTCGACGAAACCGAACTCCCCGATGTTCACCCGGGGCCGTCGATCACCGCACCACGGCACGCTGAATAACAACGCCAAATTGGTACGGTGACACACAAACACAAAACGGACGGATGGCACAGGCCATCCGTCCGTTGCTTTGAGGGTGTTTAGACCATCTTGGTCGGTCTTATGCCGCGCGCTGGTGGTGCGTGCCTTCGCTGACTTCCTCGACGATTTTGCTGACAAAGGCATCAAGGTCCTGCGGTGAACGCGACGTCACAATGCCGTCTTCGCAGACCACAGCCTCGTCGCGCCACAGCGCACCGGCATTGAGCATATCGGTCTTGATTGATGCAAATGACGTTGCATGACGATCACGCAGTGCTCCGGCCTCGATCAGAAGCCACGGGCCATGGCAAATGGCGGCAACCGGTTTGCCCGATGCGACAAACTCGCGCACCAGACTGACAGACGCTTCGTCATTGCGCAGCAGGTCCGGGTTGATCTGCCCGCCGGGGATGACCAGCGCGTCATAGTCTTTGATATCGACATCTTTGACTTCGACATCGACATCGACCGTGTCGCCCCAATCGCTTTTATCCCAGCTCTTGATCGGATCAGATTTGGGCGATGCGATTTTGACGTCGGCCCCGTGGTTTGACAATTTTTCAAGCGGAACACGCAGTTCAGACCGTTCATAGCCATCGGTGGCAAGAATCAGAATCTTTGCGGTATCAATCGCAGGCATAATGTCGCTCCTTTCATTGGTGACACCTTGCCAACGGCTGCGACCTGCTCTCGTTCCGGATTTCAATGTGATCATTTTGTGGCACGGCTGCAGAGGTGATGTGAAACACCGAATTGCCTCTGACGCGCTTTTAAATTGTATGAGGATTTATATCCCGCCTTCTCAGTGGTCTGTCTGGCGGCGGGGCAAAGGGCGGCAATCCCGCGTATCCGTCTGAAAAACAGCCGACTTCTAATCCTCATACTTTAAGGAATACGGCGTGTTTACGGCCGGGCGGGGGAAGCTCAGTTTGACGGGACGGTTTTCTGGTGCGCGATCTGGTCTTCTGTCGGGTTCAGGATCTGCCAACTCTCGACCTGTTCATTGATGATCCCGCTATTGACCAGACATTGGTGGATGAACCCATTGGCGTGTAGGGCATCGATCCCGGTATTGAGCGCCGCAACGATCTTTTCGGCATCTGGCAGATGACGTGAAATCATGAAATGCTGGCTGGCGGGCAGGATCACCTTGACGCCGGGCATCGGGTATAACCGTATCCCGTCACTGCTGCGCACCATGCCGGGTCCGCTTGAAAATTCCAGCAAGGTAAAGTCGGCCCGACCGGCATTGATCAGCGCATAGATCTGCTGCTTGGTCGCCGCATTGGTCAGGCTTGCAGGGGCCAGACTTTCAAGCACTTCCCAATCCAGTCGCCAGGTGCGAATGGATACCGCACTCATGTGATGCACATCGGAAACCGGCGTATCACTGCTAAGTGCGAAGGTGTCCTGACTGACGTAAATACCTTTCTCCACCTCGCCTCGGCGCAGGATCGGCAGCGATTTCAAGACATCAGGATCCGCATCGATATTAAAATCCCAGTCCGATTTGATATCGGCAAAGCCTTCGCTGACCATCTTGCGGCTGCGTTCGGAATTGGGCGATGGCACGATCTGTACCCGGGCGGCAAGCCCCCCGGCATTCAGCGCTTCCTGCAAGATGGAATACATCACCAGCGACGCACTGTCGGGGCGATTGGCAAGGCAGGACCGGCAGTCCGGATTGTTGTCATTCTGGCAGGAAAAAACCGTATCAAACTCGCTTTCACGCACCGGAAAGCGGATGTCGATGGTTTCTGTGGCGTTTGCACTGTAGCTGCCAAAATCAGCGAATGAGCAAAGCATAGCAATCAGGGCAACAAGAATGCCGGTTCTGGTTGTGTCTGCTGGCCTGTTGGCACCAGTCTGGGGGCTCATGCGGTGGTCCGGTCACGATGTTTTGGTGGTGATTGCCACAATGTGAGGACGCGCACACCCGATTACATCCTTTGCCGGGTAAAATTTTGTCATGTGACAAAATCAATAAAAAACACCCCGGTGTGAAACATCCGGGGTGTTTTTCAAAAAATGTGAATAATCGATCTGATTATTCAAAAAAATCATTCAGCGGCAACAGCCGTATTTTCACCGCGCACCAGCGCCATATAGTCTTCCATCATGGTCTTGCAGACCTGACCCGGGGTGAAGGTATATTGCCCGATTTCCGCAACCGGCGTGACCTCGGCTGCGGTGCCAGTCAGGAAGCATTCTTCAAAGCCTTCCATTTCCTCTGGCATAATCGCGCGTTCAATCACCTCATAGCCGCGCGCCTTGGCCAGTCCAATGACAGTGCGCCGCGTAATGCCATCCAGGAAGCAATCAGGCTTCGGCGTATGGATCTGACCGTCCTTGATAAAGAACACGTTGGCACCGGTCGCCTCCGCAACCTGACCGCGGTAATCAAGCATCAGGGCATCGGCATAGCCTTTGCGTTCTGCCTCGTGCTTGGACAAGGTGCAGATCATGTAAAGACCGGCCGCCTTGGCATTGGTTGGCGCGGTATTCGGTGCCGGGCGGGCCCATTTCGACAGATCAAGGCGAATGCCCTTTAGGCGTTCTTCGGGCTTGAAGTAGCTCGGCCATTCCCAGCAGGCGATGGCGACATTGATGCGCGTGGTCTGGGCCGAAACGCCCATCATCTCGCTGCCGCGCCAGGCAATACGACGGATATAGCCATCGGTAATGTCGTTGGCCGCCAGCGTTTCGATGACAGCGTCATCGAGTTCGGCAGCACTATAGGGGATTTTCATGTCCAGGATTTCGCCGGACTTGATCAGGCGTTCACCATGCTCGGCCAGCTTGAAAACCTTGCCGTTATAGGAACGTTCGCCCTCAAAAACCGCACTCCCGTAATGGACAGCGTGGCTGAGCACATGCAAAGTGCTTTCACGCCATGGTTTAAGTTCACCATTATACCAGATATAACCATCACGGTTATCAAAGGTCGGAGCTGTCATTTGCCAAATTCCATTTCAAGAACGTTCCTGGACGTAACTTTATGTCCTTATTTGTCTGGTCGGGGTAACATTCATAGATTAATGTGTCAATATAACTGACATAACGGATAAGCATGGCAGATATCTCTACACGCAAGGTCAACCCTCTTTTCCTGAGGGAAGAAGAGCTTAGACAAGGCATTGAATTGCTGTTCTATGCCTACCGTGATTTCACTGAAGTCGCGGATCAGATGCTTGCGCAATATAATTTTGGTCGCGCCCACCATCGGGTCATCTATTTCGTCAGCCGCAACCCCGGTATTACGGTCAGTGACCTGTTGTCGATTCTCAAGATCACCAAGCAGTCCTTGTCGCGCGTGCTGGGCCAGTTAGTGCGTGAAGGCTTCATCGAACAAAAGACCGGTGTGCAGGACCGGCGCCAGCGTTTGCTGACCCTGACTGAAAAGGGCGAGGCGCTTGAACGCGAGCTGACCGAACAGCAACGTGCCCTGATTGCGGCGGCCTATCGCGAGGCCGGGGCAGAATCGGTCGAGGGGTTCCGCAAGGTCATGATGGGCATGATGGATGAAAAGGACCGCAAACGGTTCGAGGATGATGGTCCCGGTGGCCTGCGCCGCCGTGCCGGGTGAGGCGGGTGTGAGATCTGTCATAATTTTGACGTCGTCATGCTTACGCTTTTGAAAGACTTTGCAGCCAAATTGTTCTCCAGCGATCCTGAACCCAGGGAAATCCGATGACCGGTGCTGATCAGCCACATGTACTTGTGGTCGATGATGATGACCGTTTGCGTGACCTTCTTACCCGCTATCTGGGCGAGAACGGCTTTAACGTATCTGCCGCACGAGATGCGGCGAATGCGCGTGCCAGCCTGTCGGGATTACAGTTTGATCTGATCGTTCTTGACGTTCTGATGCCTGGCGAAAAGGGTGTTGATCTGGCGCGCAGCCTGCGGGACGCCGGATCAAAGGTTCCGATCCTTCTGCTTACCGCACTGTCGGAGACCGAAGACCGCATTGCCGGGCTTGAAGCCGGCGTGGATGATTATCTGGCCAAGCCGTTTGAGCCGCGCGAACTGGTGCTTCGCATCGAGGCAATCCTGCGTCGCTATGGCGAGCTGCCCGAACCGGAAAACTCAGGATCGCCAGACCCATCTGACAATACGGCATCCTTTGGCGCGTTCCGGTTTGATATGACACGCATGATCCTGCAACGTGGCGATGAGCATATCTATCTGACGACGGCTGAGCAGGCCTTGCTGGCAGCGCTTGTCAAACGCCGCGGTCAGACCACATCGCGCGAGCAACTTCAGGGCATGATCAGCGGCAATGCCATTGATCCCGCGGCGTCGCGTAGCATTGATGTGCAGGTCACCCGCCTTAGGCGCAAATTCGAAGAAGACCCCAAGCAACCAAGATACTTGCAGACAGTACGTGGTCAGGGCTATGTCCTGTATACGGATTGAGGAACGCAAAATGAGCGACCATGAAAACGGACAGGGATAAGCAGCGTGGGTAGCGAACAGAACGGACGGATCAAGTCATTGATGCCGACGGGGCTTTTGGGCCGGTCGCTTCTGATCCTGATGACGCCGATGCTGCTTTTGCAGATTGTTACGGTGCTGATCTTCTTTGAACGGCACTGGGACACGGTTGCCCGGCAACTGAGCCGGGGGCTTGCCGGGGATGTTGTTTTCGTGATCGACTATCTGGGCCAGTATCCTGATCCGGAGCATTACGAGTGGATTCAGAGCACGGCACGCGCACGGATGGAGCTTGATCTGTTTTTCGAGCCTGATGCCATCCTTGAGCGCCAGATTACCGAACCACCACTCGGTTTCGTGTCCGAGGAACTGTATGTCGCCCTGTCGGAGCGTTTGCAGCGACCGTTCTTCTTTGATCTTGATCTTGATGACCGCAAACTTGAAATCCGCGTACAGTTGAAAGACGGGGTGATGTCGATCATCGCCCCGCGCAAGCGCCTGTACAACTCGACCACCTATATCTTCTTTATGTGGATCGCAGGGTCTGCCCTGATCCTCTATGGGGTGGCGGTGATCTTCATGCGCAATCAGGTGCGTCCGATCCGACGTCTGGCAAAGGCCGCCGATCAGTTCGGGCGCGGTGTTGATGTTGATAACTTCAAGCCCGAAGGCGCCGCCGAGGTGCGTATGGCGGCGACATCCTTTATGTCGATGCGCGATCGCATCGGGCGACATTTGTCGCAACGAACGGCCTTGCTTGCCGGGGTGTCGCATGACTTGCGCACGCCACTAACCCGCATGAAGCTTGAACTGGCCATGCAGCAAAGTTCGCCCGGTGTTGATGCCCTGAAACAGGATGTCATCGATATGGAGCGCATGGTCGATGCCTATCTGGCGTTTGCGCGCGGCGAAGAGGGCGAAAAGGCGGTTCTGACCGATATTGGCAAGCTTCTGACCGATCAGGTTGGCGAGGCATTGCGTGACGGGCAGCAGATTGATCTTCACATCGAAGACAGCCTGGAGATGGAGCTGCGTCCGCAATCGATGAAACGTTGTATTGCAAACATCATGTCCAATGCCGGGCGGTATGCGACAAACCTGTCAGTGCGTGCGGGGCGCCGGGGGCAGGATTACGAGATTGTCTTTGACGATGATGGTCCCGGCATTCCGGCCGACAAACGCGAAGAGGTGTTCAAGCCGTTTTACCGTCTTGAAGAGTCGCGCAATCAGGCGACCGGCGGCGTCGGGCTTGGCATGACCATCGCGCGTGATTCCGCACGTGGTCACGGTGGCGAGGTCTTGCTTGAAGATGCGCCGGGCGGTGGGCTTCGCGTGCGGTTGGTTCTGCCGATCGGGCATTAAGTTCTGAGCATTGAATTGCAAAAGCCCCGCCATTGAACGGCGGGGCTTTTTGTTTGAGCGGTGCGGGTGATCAAAAGAAGGTCGCGATTTCCGAGAGGTCCTTTTTCTCGGTCGCGTGGGCCGGGATGGTGGCGTCCGCCGCCGGGTAGCCTGTGACCAGCAGGATGTAGGGCTTGTTATGGTCCGGGCGGCCGCAGATATCGGTCAGGAAGCTCATCGGGTTTGGTGTATGGGTCAGGGTGGCAAGGCCAGCGCGGTGCAGGGCGGCAATCAGGAAGCCTGTGGCGATCGAAACCGATTCCGGCACGTAATAGTTTTTGCGAAGTTTGCCGTCGGCCGACGTGCTTTTGCGTTCACCAAAAATGCAGATCAGCCACGGGGCGGTTTCCAGAAACGGTTTGGCGTCATCTGTGCCCAGCGGTTTGAGGGCATCGAGCCATTCTTCGCCAGCACGGCCTTCATAAAAAGCGCGTTCTTCTTCCTCTGCCGCCAGACGGATTTTGCGTTTCATCGCCGGATCGCCGATCACAGAGAAATGCCACGGCTGATGGTTGGCCCCGTTTGGTGCGGTGCCCGCAGCACGGATGCAGGTTTCAATAATGTCGCGTGGCACGGGGCGGTCAGAGAAATCGCGGACGGTATGGCGGGTTTTGATGTCGTCGTAAAATTCTTGCGCGCGGGTGCGCATTTCTTCCACGTCATATTCGCGGTAGTCGGGCAGTGGAATGGGAATGAAATCTGTGGTCAGAGGCTTGTTCGACGGCATGGCGCTTCCTGATTGTTTTTGTTTATGGATATAGCCTGATCTTATGAAGCGTTGGTCTGTGCGACAAGGCCAAACGCCAATAGACACACAGACGTGAGAGACGAGCAATTACGCACCAACTTCGCCCGCATTCATTGCGATGTGTCATTGCATCAAGTGACAGGCGGGCTTATCAAATCGTACAGAAGCAATTGGCGTGAAACCAACTTGTCCCGGGGGCGGGCGGTTCGCAAAAGGGTATTTCACACTAAATATACATAAAATTATGTAATTCACACAAAATGACAATAAATTTTGATTGTTTGCTTGCGATATACGATTGATTGATGTTAAATCGCGGCAACTTGGCATGGAATGCGTGCCGGGATATATACTCCGTGTTTCCCGCCACGGTTCCACACTCAGACAGACGAAACGGATTGATGTAGCGTTATGGCCAGCAATTTAAACGAAGAAACCGTCACCTATGTCCACCACTGGACTGACACTCTCTTCACGTTCAAGACCACCCGTGATCCGGGCTTCCGATTCATCAATGGTCAGTTCGCCATGATCGGCCTCGAAGTTGATGGTAAGCCGCTTTTGCGCGCCTATTCGATGGTCAGTGCGAATTATGATGAAGAACTTGAATTCTTCTCGATCAAGGTGCCGAACGGTCCGCTGACATCACGTTTGCAGCACATCAAGGTTGGCGACAAGATCCTGGTTGGGCGCAAGCCGACCGGAACCCTGATCCATGACAACCTTTTGCCGGGCAAGAACCTGTGGCTGTTGTCGACCGGTACGGGCCTCGCACCGTTCATGAGCGTGATCCGCGATTACGAGACCTATGAGCGCTATGAGAAGGTGATCCTTGTGCATGGTTGCCGCGAAGTCCGCGAGCTGG
Source organism: Thalassospira sp. A40-3 (assembly GCF_015871485.1). Classification (NCBI taxonomy): domain Bacteria; kingdom Pseudomonadati; phylum Pseudomonadota; class Alphaproteobacteria; order Rhodospirillales; family Thalassospiraceae; genus Thalassospira; species Thalassospira sp. A40-3. The sequence goes on along the minus strand of NZ_CP065428.1, from coordinate 3,385,546 downwards.
CCTATCAGGAATTCATTCACAGCGAACTGCCGAACAACGAATTCTTCGGCGAAGATGTTCAGAACAAGCTTCTGTATTATCCGACCGTGACCCGTGAAGAGTTCAAGCATCAGGGCCGTATCACCGAACTGATGGAATCGGGCAAGCTTTATGATGACCTTGGTCTGGAAAAGCCGACACTTGAAAACGACCGTTTCATGCTGTGTGGCAACCCGCAGATGATTGCCGACACCCGCAAGATGCTTCTTGAGTGGGGTGGCAAGGAAGGCAACATGAACGAACCGGGCCACTTCGTCATCGAAAAGGCGTTCGTCGAGAAATAAGTAGCTGGCCACATTTTGGCCGCGAGATCAGAAGGCAGCATCCGTCGGGTGCTGCCTTTTTTGTTTTGGCGAAATCCGGGATTTATACTTGGTTGTATACGTAGGTATATATGCCTCCCCAAATGGGGATGTTTGGAATTTTCGCAGTCGCGTAATTTGAGCTCATGAAGCGTCAGGTTTGGAAACTTGTTCAATGTCCTGGTGCGGTGTCAATGGAGACAAAAATGGGCTTTCTCAATATTTTCAAACGTTCCGGTTCCCAGAGTGCTGCCATGACTTTGGATGCACTCGACAAATCACTTGCAGTGATCGAATTCGATCTGCAGGGGAAAGTCCTGCATGCGAACAAGAACTTTCTTGATGTCATGGGCTATGAGCTTTCAGAGATCGTGGGCAAGCAGCATGCGGTATTCGTGCCAGAGGAAATCCGCAAAAGTCCGGATTACGACGCTTTCTGGTCTGATCTGCGCAAAGGTGTGTTCAAGAGTGCAGCGTTTCCGCGCATTACCAAAACCGGAAAAAGGGTGTGGATTGAGGCAACCTATAACCCGGTGCGCGACAGCAAGGGCAATGTTACCAAGATTGTGAAATTTGCATCTGACATCACCAAGCGTCAGGAAGCATTGGCCGATTTCGAGGGCAAGGTGAATGCGATTAATCGCAGCCAGGCTGTGATCGAGTTCGATCTGAATGGCAATATCCTTGATGCCAATGACAACTTCCTGAACGCGATGGGCTATCAGCTATCAGAAATTGTCGGTAAACATCATCGCATGTTTGTTGATCCTGATTATGCCAATAGCCGTGAATACGTCGATTTCTGGCGTGAACTCGCCAAAGGTAACTTTACCTCCCAGCAATTCAAAAGGTTTGCCAAGGGTGGCAAGGAAATCTGGATCGAGGCATCCTATAACCCGATCTTTGATGCCAATGGAGTGCCCTATAAGGTCGTGAAATATGCCAGTGACATCACAGAACAGGTCAAACTTCTGACCGACCTGAAGCAGATGATCGACAGCAACTTTGGCGAAATTGACCAGAGCCTGGGTGAGCTGGAACAGCGTTCCACGGTTGCGCATTCAAGCTGTGAAGAAACATCTTCGAATGTGCAAACAGTTGCTGCGGCGGCTGAAGAGCTTGCTGCATCTATTGCGGAAATCTCTCGCAGTATGGCAGAGGCGCGCGCATCAACAGATCAGGTGTTTGAAAAATCCATTGCCGCAGGTGCATCAACTGAAAAAATGAGCGAAGTCGTTACGGCGATGAGCAGCATCATTGATGTCATTCAGGGTATTGCAGGGCAAATCAATTTGCTGGCACTCAACGCGACGATTGAATCCGCCCGTGCTGGCGAAGCAGGCAAAGGCTTTGCGGTTGTCGCCAATGAAGTCAAAAACCTGGCCAATCAGGTTGCCAAGGCCACCGAACAGATTACTGGCGAGATCGAAGGTGTCCAGAACATCGCTGGCGAAGTCGCCGGCGTACTGGGGTCAATTCGGACGGAAGTTGAAGACGTGTTGAACAATGTCACCACGATTTCCTCGGCCGTCGAGGAACAGAGTGCTGTGACCCAGCAGGTTTCAAGCAACATGCAAAGCATGGCGAACTCTGTTGAGCAGTTCGCGAGCAGCGTGAACTTTATTCGTGATGCATCCTCGATCGTATCGGGCAGTGTCGGGCGCACCCGAGAGGCAGCACTGGTGCTTGCGCGCTAAGAGCCTCAAGCCCAAAGCTCAGACCATTTGAACAGAAGAGGCAGGATGCTTTTGCATTCTGCCCCTTTTTATACGTTAGTGCCTTGCTATAAAAATTATACCAATATATATACTGATGTATATTAACCCTCCCCAAATGGGGATATCGTATCAGGCATGGTCAGGCGATAGTCGGCACATCAAATGAACCCGTTTAGCGTAGTTGCGATATGCCGGAGTTGTCCATGAATTCACTGACATCCATAACTGTTGAACCCGCTGATGAGTTCGATGACGTTTTCGGCATGATTGACGCGTCGTTTTCTGTTGCGGAGCTGGACCTGACGGGCAATGTCATCCGTGTAAATGACAATTTCATTGCATTGACCGGATATGACGAAAAAGAGGTTCTCGGCCGTCACCATTCGATGTTTTTGTCGGACGATGTGGTCGAGGCGGCCGAGTATGGTCTGTGCTGGGTTGATTTGCGGGCCGGTAAATCCAAAAGTGTCATCTTGCCATGGATCACAAAGACCGGGGAGCGCAAGTGGGTTGAAGAAACCGTCGGTCCGGTGAAGGATCGCAATGGCAAGGTCATCCGCATTGTCCGGCTTGGCGTTGAGGTTACCGAGCGTCATGACAGTTTGGCCGATCTGCAAGGCAAAGTGGACGCGATTGAACATAGCCAGGCCGTGATTGAGTTCGACACCAAGGGCAACATCCTGACAGCCAATTACAATTTCCTCGTCGCCATGGGTTACAGCCTGTCGGAAGTGGCAGGCAAACATCACAGCATGTTTGTTGATCCCGAATATGCCGCGAGTGCCGAGTACCGTACATTCTGGCGGACGCTGGCAAAGGGAAGGAACCGGGCCTGCCAGTTCAAGCGTTTTGGCAAGGACGGTCGCGAGGTCTGGTTTGAAGCAAGCTATAGCCCGGTTTACGGCGCCGACGGGAAAGTTTGCAAGATCGTCAAACTTGCCACCGATATTACCGAACAGGTCACGTCACTGGCCAATTTGAAATCGACACTTGAAGCCGGTTTCGACGAAATTGATCAGACCGTTGGCAAGATTGACCAGCGTTACGAGGATATCGCTGCGTCATGGCGTCGGGCGCATGCGCATCTGGAAGTCAGTGCGATGGTTGCCGGGCGGCTTGTCAGCAGTGTGGATGAAACAGCCCAACGCATGACCGAGCTGCGATCGGTTGCCGATCACGCATTCGATCATGCAATTGAAAGTGACGGGGCCATTGCATCGATTGAAAAGGCACTTGATGTGTTGCGCGACTGCGCACGTGATGATCCCGCCATTATTGAGCAGATCAACGTTTTGGAAAAATGCGTCGGTGAAACGGCACGTGTTTCGACAGCTGTCCGGGGGGATCTTAAGGCGATGCTCAGTCGGGTGGCGGTGGTGTCGCTGGCTGTTTCACAGCAAGCTGAAATCACCCATCAGGTCAGCAGCGAGATGCGCGGCGTACAGACTTCCCTTGAGACATCCCAGCGTTCGTTCAACGACATGATCAAGGCCTCAGAAGATATTCCCCTGATCGTTGGTCGAACGCGTGAAGCATCAGGCATTTTGGCACGCTAACCCTGCCGGGAGCGTGGCACGAGCGGGAAAAGGGCGGGTATCGCAATGACGATATCCGTCCTTTTCTTTTGTGGTTAGAACAGGCGCGACCCGTTTGGCACATCCTGATCCGGACGAATCAGGACAATACCCTTGTCGTCATCCCCGTCAGGAAAACCAAGGCAGAGGAATTCCGACATGAAGGGACCGACCTGTTTTTTGGGGAAATTGACCACACCGGCAACCTGACGGCCGATCAGCTTTTCGGGTGTGTAGTGCTTGGTTATCTGTGCCGATGTTTTCTTTGTCCCGATCTCGGGCCCGAAATCGACCCAGAGCTTAAGGGCTGGGCGGCGGGCCTCGGGAAATTCCTGTGCGTCGATCACGGTGCCGACCCGAATGTCGACCTTCAGGAAATCATCAAAACTGATTTCGGTGCTCATAGCTGTCTCCTTGTTATGAAGGCAGCTTAGTGAGATCAGCCGAGACTGATAAGCCCAAACCATCAATGCGATATGAATTCCGGAGTTTGAGCAAAAACGCGTGATTGCGGACGGGACCACAAAAGAAAAATGGCAGGACCATAAGGCCCTGCCATCAAGTAGATTACGGGAATTTAACAGCCAAAGCTGTTATTTCGAAGCTGCGGTCTTTTCGATAGCAGCTTTGAATTCGTCAAGGGATTCGGTAAAGCGAGTCTGCAGAAGAGCAAGCGCTTCTTCCTGTGACTTGGTTACCAGACCTGACAGTTCCTTGGCATTTGCAAGGGCTTCTTCGTAAGCCGTTTTTGCAGCTTCGGTCTGTTTTGCAGCCGAAGCCATCGGGTCGTCAGCGGAAGTAGCAGCGAAATCTTTGCCCTGGGTCTGAACTTTATCCAGCAGCGTTTTGAAGATCTCGCTCTGGCGCTGAGCGACAGCCTGGAAACCGTCGAAGGCCACCTTGTTGGCTTTGGTGAGGGCTTCCACGTTTTTACGCTGGAAAGCCATCATTTCGTTCACGTCTACACCCGGAACTTTGAAATCCGCAGTGTATTTGGTGAAGTCGAGATCAAAGAACGGATTGGTTGCCTTTTTTGCGGCGGTCATGGTTTGCACTCCATTAGTTTGCGACAGATATGCAATGAGGCGCTATTGTGCGCCGCACAAATTCAACTGCAATATGCCGGAATGATCGCCTGTCGTCAAGGATTATTTTGCACTGCACAAAAACTTATAGGTTATTGTTTTGTGTCAAAATCATAACCTTGGGTATATAGCTGGTTTTTGCGTTTCAGATCAGGGAATTAGCTGTTGGCCGTGGTTGACGTCGCCTGATCTGATGGTGCATCGGCAGGGCTGTTATCGCCCGGGGACGGTGATTTTTTGATCGAAAAATTCCGGCACCGTTTCCTGATTTTACCACAAATCGATGATGCTTTGCCAAGACCCTTTTCAACCTGACGGTCCCAATTGGCGGCCTTGGAAAGTTCGCGATCAAGGTAGGCCATGGTCGGGCCAAAATCGGTGCTGTCATCATCAAGCCAGTGTTTGAAGGTCTTGGCGTAAACCGCCGTCAAGCCCGCAACCCGCATGCTGCCATGCAGGCCGGCTGTTTGAAAACCGGCGGCCTCGAGCATCCAGCGCATGGCGCCAAAATGGGTCTTGATCGCCCGCAGCCCGTCGGCCGGGCCAAGGTCGCCCCCGGCATTGATGATCGAACGCAGGGCCGGGCGGTAATCAGAGAGAATATCAAACCGCGCCATGATCACCGCGATCAGGCGGTCATGACCGGGTTCGTTGAAATCCTCAGAGTCGATATCGGCCAAAACTTCGCGGTCAACGCGTTTGACAAAGCGACGCAGAAGATCGCCCTTGCTGCGGCAATGGTCGTAACATTCGGCAACCGAAACGCCGGCTTCGGTTGCGATATCAAGCAGAGTGACATCATGCCAGTCCTTTTCTGCGGCCAGCTTCAGGGCCGCATCGATCAGGAGATTGGGGATATCCTTTTTGGGTGGCATGATGTTCTCCTTGGGTTGGGTGTCTTCGGGCGTAGGCGGGTATTAGCCTGCCAGTTCCTTGGACCGGTCACGGGCGGCGGCGACCGCGCGTGTCATCAAATCGGGTAGGCCGGTTTTCGGATCCATCAGAACGTTGAGTGCGGCCGCTGTCGTACCGCCGGGGCTTGTGACATTCTCACGCAGGGTGGCGGCACTTTCTTCGCTGGCATCAAGCAGGAAGCCCGCACCCACCACGGTCTGGCGGGCAAGGGTCATCGCCTGATCGGCCGGAAGGCCGGCAGCCTCGCCCGCCTGCGCCATGGCTTCGACCAGATGGAAGATATAGGCAGGACCACTGCCCGACAGGCCGGTGACGGCATCCATCAGGCCTTCATCCTCGATCCAGGAGACCATGCCGACGGCTTCAAGCAGGGTCTGGCACATGTCGCGCTGGGCGATGCTGACGTTTTCGGTCGGGCACATCACGGTCATACCGCGCGAAACGGCAGCCGGTGTGTTGGGCATGGCACGCACGATGCGGGCATGTTCGCCAAGGTGGCTTGTGAAGAAGTCGATGGTTTTGCCTGCGGCGACGGACAAAAAGACAGTTTCGGCGCGCACCAGCGGTTTATAGGCGTCGATCAGATCGGGCAGGACCTGTGGCTTGACGGCAAACAAGACAACCTGCGGAATGAAGTCTTCGCGGATGTGATCAACATCAGGAACGCCATTGATGCCGTATTGCGCTTCGAGCTTTTCAGCCGTTTCGGTCTGTTCAACGATAAAGACATTGGCGGCATCAAGCCCGCTGGCCAGCCAGCCTTCGAGCATGGCACTGCCCATCTTGCCACAGCCAACCAGCAAAAGACGCGTATTCATAAATTCTGCTCCGCTTTATCCATCGGGTTTGGTTGATCGTGGGGGATCAACGCACATGATGCAATGCCGTAGCGATCTTCTCAAGGTGGGTCAAGTCAGCGCAGAGGGCAAGAGGGACGTGAAAACAGCCTGTGTTTGCAGGCGATTAGCCTTGATAAGGATACTTTGGTGGGCAAGGTGCGGCTTTTAAGGAATTTTCTGTTGTGAAAGGCGGCCGGGAAAGCCGGTTTGCCGGTTTTGTGTTGAATTGGCGTCTGGCGGCAAAGGCCCCAAAAAAAATCAGCCGAAAATGACAAAGGACGGCGATGAGGCCGTCCTTGGCAGGTTGGATGGGCTGATGTGATCAGGCCTGCCCGGCCGGTTCGAGCATCGCGTGCATCAGGGCTTCGTCCGGGGTTTTGCCCTGACCGAGGACAAAGTTAAACGCCGGGAAGAAACGTTCGCATTCCGAAAGCGCGATATCGATCAGCTCTTCAAACTGTTCGACCATCGGCGGAACATCGCCGCCAAACAGCAGGGTATGGCGGAACAGCGGCATGTTTTCTTCAAGCCACAGACCGAAATGCCCGATCCAGAGTTGCTCGTTACATTTGGCAACCAGTTCGTAGATGCGCGGGCGCAGCGGTTCGGGCACGAACAGATCAAAGCAGCACGCGATATGAAGTGCCTCGGCATCTTCACGCCAGGTGAAATAGACCAGATAGGTGCACCAGTGGGCCGGAATTTCGACCACAATCTCGTCCGAGCTGCGGCGTTCCAGATGCCACTGGTTGGTGCGGGCGATATCCTCGACCAGGATCAGCGGGTTTTCATCGCCGATGTCGCCGATATCTTCCATTTGGTCGTTCATTAATACCCAGCCTGTTCAAGCATGTGCGAAAGGGCGCGCACTATATGCCGGTGAACGCTTTGTTTCAACCGCTGCTGCGCGCAGGACAGCAATGAATATTCGGATCATTGTCACCCGGCCTGTTTACCCGGTCTATCTGATCGACCGTCAAGCGGCCCTGCTTGTGACAGCAAATGTTGGCGCAGGCGCGTAAAACGCCCGCGTCATTTCGCATATATGGGAATTATATGGGGATGGTTGCCCCGATCAGGCGTCTTTTTTTGCCGCCGTTTTGGGGGCAGCCTTGGTGGTGCTGCGTTTGGCGGCCGGTTTCTTGGCGGGCTCAGCTGCATCAAGGCGCTTTTCAAGATCGGCAATCTTGGCTTCGAGCGCGTCAATGCGTTCAGCAGCACGAACAGCAACATCGTGCACGACGTCATATTCCTCGCGGGTGACCAGATCCATATTAAGCAGGATCTTTTCAAACTGCTGGCGGATCATGGCATCTACTTCGCCTTTGACACCGGTCATGGTGCCCAATGCGGAATTGGTGACACGGGTCAGGTCATCGAGAATGCGGTTGTTGATCTGCATGGTGGTCTCCGGCTTTTTTAAACTGTTGTTGGGCATAATATGGCGCATCATCGGCTCAGGGCAAGCCGCACGTCATGAAGCGGACGTGACGATATCGTTATTTTGCATGGCTTTTCTTGCTCCAGATCAGGGGCGGTCTTATAAAGTGTCGACAAACGTGATCAGTCGCCTTGGCCCATCGGGGCAGGGCGGCCCCGTCAGGAGAATGCAATGCTTATCGTCACTGGTGGTGCCGGGTTTATCGGTTCCAATATTGTTGCTGCCCTTGAAGAGCGTGGCGAAACCGACATTGTCGTCGTTGATCGCCTGCGCGATGGCATCAAATGGAAAAACATCGCCAAGCGGAACCTGCGTGACATTGTTCATCCCGATGAACTGCCGCATTTCCTTGAAGAGCATGCAGGCAATGTCGAGGCGATTTTCCATATGGGCGCGATTTCCGCGACCACGGAAACCGATGCCGACAAGATTGTTGTCAACAACCTAAAACTGACGGCCTGGCTGTGGGAATGGTGTTCGCGCCACTCATCGCGCCTGATTTATGCATCGTCGGCGGCAACGTACGGCGATGGCAAGCAGGGCTTTGATGACAGCTTTGATGACGCCGATCTGGCGAAACTGGCACCGCTCAATGCCTATGGCTGGTCCAAGCATGCCACCGATCGCCGGTTCCGCCGTATTCTCGATCAGAACGGTTTCCGGCCGAAACAGTGGGCAGGGCTTAAGTTCTTTAACGTCTATGGCCCGAACGAATATCATAAGGGCGGCATGCGGTCCGTGGTGTCGCAGCTGTTTGACAAGCTTTCAAACGGCGAAACCGCGACCCTGTTTAAATCGCATCATCCCGATTATGAAGATGGCGGCCAGTTGCGTGACTTCGTCTGGGTCGGTGATGTGGTCGATATCATCATGTGGCTTTATGACAATCCGCAGGTCAGCGATCTTTTCAATATCGGCACCGGCAAGGCGCGCAGTTTCAAGGATCTGGCACTGGCAGTGTTTAGCGCCATGGGCAAGGAGCCTGATATCAAGTTCGTGCCGACGCCGGAATCGATCCGCGACAAGTACCAGTATTTCACCGAAGCCAATATGACCAAGCTGCGCGAAGCAGGGTATGGCAAGGAAATGACATCGCTTGAAGAAGGCGTGCGGTCTTATGTGCAGGATTATCTTGCGACCGAGGACCCGTTCCGCTGAGTGCGACCTGCATGGTTCGGGATGGGTTTGCCATGATGCTGCCCCACTCCTTTGCGACCTCAGAGCAAACACCTCGCCGATAAACACCCAATCTGCTGATCCGGAGTATTCCAGATGCTGAGCCTTGCCTTTCCGGCGATAGACCCGATTGCGATTTCCATCGGCCCGATTGCCATTCGCTGGTATGCGCTGGCTTATATTGCCGGTCTGCTTCTGGGCTGGAAATATGTGGTCTATTACTGCACCAAAACACCCAACATCATGAGCAAGCGCGATGTTGATGACTTGCTGTTCTGGGCGACGCTTGGCGTGATCCTTGGCGGGCGGTTGGGCTATATCCTGTTTTACAATCTGGATTATTATCTGGATAACCCGGCCAACATCCTGAAGGTCTGGCAGGGCGGCATGGCGTTCCATGGCGGGTTCATGGGCGTGATTGTTGCGATCATTCTGTTTGCCAGAAAGCGCAATATTTCGATCCTTGCCGTGCTGGACGCCGCAGCCGTCGCCACCCCGATTGGGCTGTTCTTTGGCCGGATTGCCAATTTCATCAATGGCGAGCTTTATGGCCGCACGACCGATGTGGCATGGGGAATTGTGTTCCCCAATGGCGGGCCGGAGCCACGCCATCCAAGCCAGCTTTATGAAGCAGCGCTTGAAGGTCTGATCCTGTTTGTTGTGCTGTTTATCCTGTCGCGCAAGGTGTTCGTGCGCCACCGTCCGGGGATACTTGGCGGAACGTTTGTCGCGGGTTATGGCATTTCGCGGATCATCGTCGAATTCTTCCGCCAGCCCGATGCGCAGCTTGGTTACCTTGCCGGGGGCATTACCATGGGGCAGACCCTGTCTATCCCGATGGTGCTGGTCGGTGTTGGCTGCATTGTCTATGCGCTGAAATCCAAACCGATTGAAACCCGCATTCACCCCAAAGAAGCCGAAAACGCGTAATTATGACTTCTGCGACCGACAGCCCGCTTTTGGCCCATATCAAACGCCGGATCAATGTATCGGGCCCGATCACCATTGCCGATTTCATGACCGAGGCACTGGCCCATCCGGAGCATGGCTATTACCGCAAGCAGGACCCGTTCGGGCGTGCCGGTGACTTCATCACCGCACCGGAAGTCAGCCAGATGTTTGGCGAACTGATCGGCCTTTGGGCGGCGGTCACCTGGCAACAGATGGGCAGCCCGCCGAAAATAGATCTGATCGAATTGGGGCCGGGGCGCGGAACATTGATGTCGGACGCGCTGCGTGCGGTCCGCAATGTGCCGGGCATTGGCGATGCATTGACCGTGCGGTTTGTCGAAACCAGCCCGGTTTTGCGCACCCACCAACAAACATCGATCATGGCGTACGGCATTCCCGCCACTTGGCATGAAACGTTTGATGACATTTCGACCCGTGCCAACGTCCCGGCAATTGTGATTGGCAACGAGTTCTTTGACGCGCTGCCGATCCGTCAGTTCGAGCGCGGCGAGAAAGGCTGGGCCGAGCGTTTGGTAAGCGTTGATGCCAAAACCGGCGAACTTGGTTTTGTCCGAGGTGCTGAAACACCGATCACGGATGCGCTGATCCCGGCCACCATGCGCGGGGCTGCGAAAAAGGGTGATATCTTTGAAAGCTGTGCGCCCGCAATTGCCATTGCCGATCAAATTGCACGGCGTCTGAATGAAACGGGCGGTGGGGCGCTGTTTATTGATTACGGCCATCCCGGCAGCGCGTTTGGCGATACATTCCAGGCGCTCAAGGGCCATGAATATCACCCGGTTCTGAGCAATCCGGGCGATGCCGATCTGACCGCGCATGTTGATTTTGCCGCCATCGGGCGGGCAATGAACGAGGCGGGGGCACGCACCGGTGCCGTCCTGACCCAAGGGACGTTTTTGCGGATGCTTGGCATCGAACAGCGAGCCGAGCATTTGAAAACCAGTGCAGATGACGCCCAGAAAACAGCAATTGATCAGGCGTTGTCGCGGTTGATTGATGCCGATCAGATGGGAACGCTTTTTAAAGTTCTGATCGCGTATGGTCGCGATACCACCCCGCCGCCTTGCGTCAGTGGCGTGGCGGGCTAAATTGACCGCAAGCACAACGCCTTTGGGAACGGAGAAGGCCAGCATGACATATCCGATTACCGACGGGATTGAACGCAGCGCCAACGGGCTTACGTGGTTTGAAGCCGCAAACCTGTCGGACAAGGATGGAGTGCGCCACGGGTTCTTAAGCCGCAAAGGCGGGGTCAGTGATGGTATCCACGGCGGGCTTAATGTCGGTTTCGGATCCGATGACGACAAGGACCGCGTGGCTGAAAACCGGGCGCGCGCGGCATCCGCGTTTGACACCAGCCCTGATCGTCTGACGACGGTGTATCAGGTGCATGGCATTGATGTGGCCGTTCTGGATAAGCCGCTGTCGCGTGACGAGGCACCAAAGGCCGATGCGATGGTGACAGATCGCCCGAACATCATGCTGGGTATTCTGACTGCTGATTGCACGCCGGTTCTGTTTCATGATCCGGTGGCCGGTGTCATCGGGGCCTGTCATTCCGGTTGGCGCGGATCGCATGGCGGGGTGTCGGCCAGCACGGTCGATGCGATGGAAAAACTGGGGGCCAAGCGCGAAAACATTCACGCCGCTGTTGGGCCCTGCATTGCGCGCAAATCCTATGAGGTTGATGGCGCGTTCCGCGATACCATCCTTGCCGGACCGGAAGGCCAGGAAGACCTGTTTGATCCATCGGCCCGCGACGGGCATTTCATGTTTGATCTGCCGGAATATGTCAGGCGGCGGACGATTGCCACCGGGGTTGCCTCGGTCGAGCTTGTGGCGCGCGATACACTGGCCGAGGAAGATCTTTTTTACAGTTATCGCCGCACGACGCTTCGCAAGGAGCTCGATTACGGTCGGCAGCTTTCGGCGATCATGTTGACAGAGGCGTAGGGTCCAAACTCATTCAAATGATCGATCCGGCAACGGATATGAGAGAAAAAGCAAGGAAAAGCCCGCAGATTGGGGTGATCCCCAATCAAGGAATTTGACGCAGAGGCTTTCTCTCATATCAGTTGTCCTTAGGATCACCCGGATTTGTACGGGCTACTTTGTCGCAAAACCTTGAAAGATGCATATCTTCCTGCGATTTTGCTTCGCATATCCGCACAAATCCGGGAGACCGGAACGGTCATTTGAATTAGTTTGGACCCTAGGGTGCTTATGCGGACCCCGGGGGATATGCCATGCCACATCTGATAATGCTTTTTTTCTTTATGATCATCGCGACCATGGTTGGTTGCGTCATCATGTGATGGCGTAAATCCCGTTTTAGAAGTGCCCCTATGAAGTCTTTCCTGCGTTCTTTTGTTTTGGTTATCGGTCTGGCTGGGTTGCTTGCGGCCTGTGGCGATTTGCCACGCCCGTTCGAGGGGGCAGGTCGGGCCGGTGATCCGGCATTGCTTGAGCTGCGTGATACCGGCACCGTGCGCGTGGAAAATACCGAAGACCTGCCCGAAGGGGCATCTGCCCATCTGGCGCGTGCGATGGCACGTGCCCTTCGTCTGCGTGATATTCCGGCCTATAGCGAATCTGAGACGGGCGGCGATTACATCCTGCGCCCGAATGTTCAGGCCAGCCTGAGTGATACCGGTGCTGATCTTGATATCACCTGGGTTCTGATGCGCCCGGACGGGCTTGCGATTGATACCACCCGGTCAACCGGCGAACTGGCCGCCGATCAGTGGTTTGCCGATCAACCCACCGGGCCCGAGGAAAGCAACCTCGCCATCCCGAAAGAGCTGGTTGATAAAGTCCGCGAACTTGAAGGCAAGGCCGAGGACCCGGTGGCGAAAACCTATGAAGGGCTGGTCGCCGAACCTGCCGATCAGATTGCCTTCATGATTACCGGTGACCGGTCTTCGTTGCGGGCAGCGCCGCTTATGAAGGTGGCGCTCATTGATTTTGCTGGTGCGCCGGGCGATGGCAATACGGCCCTGGCACGGTCGGCCGGGGCATTGTTGAAGGCGCGCGGGATCACGGTCGATAACCGCGAGATGGATGAAAACAGTGTCATCCTGTCTGCCACCATTGATGTCAGCCCGGTCGAGGAAGAAACCACCACACCGCTGGATCGTGTATCGATTGAATGGATCATCATGGAAGTCGATGGCACGGAACTGGGCCAGATGAACCAGAACAATGTCGTGCCGCGCGGCCAGCTTGATGAAAGATGGGGTTCGGTGGCGTCCCTTGCCGCCCAGGCGGCGGTTGAAACCCTTGAAGGTGTTCTGGGACAGATCGCAACCAGCAAGAAGCTTCAACTGCGTCCCGATAACAGGACAGCTTTGGCGCGTTGATTGCCGTTGTGATTGGTGATGCCAGAGGCCGATGGGCCGGACATGCATGACTGCCTTGTCGTTATTCGGCATTGGGCCCATTTACAGACTGTTAACGGCTGGTTATAAAGCCGCCGCGATCTGCCGGTATGCAGAAGTGTCAGGATTTGGTCTTTGAGTGTCGTGAAGGCGTCGTTGATTGGTCGGGAAATTCCCAGTTTCCGGGCTGTTGGGCGGCAAGGGCAACAAAAGGCTAGGGACGGCTATCTGTTCGGGTCGGAGTCGCAAAAGATTTAGTTATTCGCTTTCCCGGCACCCATTAACCGAGGCCCCGATATGAAGATCCTCGCTGGTAACAGTAACCGCCCGTTGGCTGAGGCAATTGCTGACCATCTTAATCTGCCGCTTACCCGCGCAGATGTTAAGCGTTTCTCTGATGAGGAAATCTGGTGCGAAATACAGGAAAACGTCCGCGGTGAGGACGTTTTTGTCATTCAGAGCACCTCTTATCCCGCAAACGACAACCTGATGGAACTGCTGGTGATGCTTGATGCGCTGCGCCGCGGTTCGGCACGTCGTATCACGGCTGTGATGCCGTATTTCGGCTATGCCCGTCAGGACCGTAAATCGGGCCCCCGTACCCCGATTTCGGCGAAACTGGTTGCCAACCTGATCACGGTTGCCGGTGCAGACCGCGTTCTGACCATGGATCTCCATGCCGGTCAGATTCAGGGCTTCTTTGATATTCCGCTTGATAACCTGTTTGCATCGCCGGTTCTGACCAGCGACATCCGCAACAAGTTTGACGGCCAGAAGCTGGTCATCGTCAGCCCGGACGTTGGCGGTGTGGCTCGTGCGCGTTCGGTTGCAAAACGCCTGGATGCGGAACTTGCCATCATCGACAAACGTCGTCCGCAGGCCGGTGTTTCCGAAGTCATGAACGTCATTGGTGACGTCAAGGACGCGGCATGCATTCTGGTCGATGACATCGTTGATTCGGCTGGCACGCTTTGCAATGCGGCCGGTGCGCTTAAAGAACGCGGTGCATCGTCGGTTGCGGCCTATGTTTCGCATGGTGTTCTGTCGGGTCCGGCGGTTGAGCGTATTGCCAACTCCCCGATGACCGAAGTTGTCACCAGTGACTCGATCAAGGCATCCGATGCGGTGCGTGATTGTGGAAAAATCAGACAGCTTCCGATTGCACCGCTGATGGCAGAAGCCATCCGCCGCATTTCGGAAGAAAAATCTGTTTCCGTTCTTTTCGATTGAGGGTATAAGGCCCTCGCTGCGGTGGCACCCCTGGAGGCCACCGCACTTGTTTTCGCAGGCTTTCAGCGGTGATTCTCACCAACCTGCGGGGACAAACTACTTTTAGTTCAAGGAGATTTTCCGATGGCAAATTCTGTTATCACTGCGGAAATCCGTGAACGGGCCGGAAAGGGGGCCGCCCGTGCCGTGCGTCGTGCCGGTATGGTCCCTGGTGTTATCTATGGTGCAAAACAGGAAGCTGTTCTGTTCCAGGTTGACCCGCGTCCGCTTTGGAAACTTCTGCATGCGCCGGGCTTCTATTCCCACGTTCTGACCGTTCAGGTTGGCAAAGAGAAATACGAAGTTCTGCCGCGCGACGTTCAGTTCGACAAAGTATCTGACGAAATTCTGCACGTTGACTTCCTGCGCTTCTCCAAAGGCCAGACGATCAACGTTGAAGTTCCGGTTCGCTTCGTAAACGAAGAGAAATCCCCGGGCCTCAAAAAAGGCGGTGTTCTGAACATCGTTCGTCACGACGTCGAAGTTCTTTGCGCACCGTCTGCAATTCCGGAAGAGCTGGTCTTTGACCTGACCGGTGTTGAAGTTGGTGACTCGATCCACATTTCGGCGATCAAACTGCCGAAAGGTGTCGAGCTTACGATTACCGATCGTGACTTCACGGTCGCAACCGTTGCTGCGCCGTCTGCTCTGCGTTCGGAAGAGAACGAATCTTCTGACGAAGAAGGCGAAGAAGAAGCAGCGACCGAAGAATAAGATCGAGGTCTTACGATGTTTCTGGTGGTTGGATTGGGAAACCCGGGATCGGGATATGCCGCCAATCGTCACAACATTGGCTTCATGGCGGCGGACGAACTCGTCCGCCGCTATTCTTTTGGTCCCTGGCGCAAAAAGTTCCAGGGCCAGATTTCCGAAGGTGAATTGAACGGCCAAAAGGTTCTGGTTCTGAAACCGGAAACCTTCATGAACCTTTCGGGGCAAAGCGTTGGCGAAGTGCTGCGCTTTTACAAGATTCCGGTCGAAGACGTTATTGTCCTGCATGATGAGCTGGACCTGCCACCGGGCAAGCTGCGCGTCAAACGCGGCGGCGGCCATGGCGGCCATAACGGTCTGCGATCGATTGACGCCCATTGTGGCAAGGAATATCGCCGCGTTCGTTTGGGCATTGGTCATCCGGGGGATAAATCCCGCGTGCATGGTCATGTGCTTGGGGATTTCTCCAAGGCCGAACAGGATGGCTGGCTGATGACGCTTCTGGATGCGGTGGCCGCGGAATTCGGGCGCCTGACCAAGGGCGATGATGGCGGCTTTATGAGTAAGGTTTCCGCCATTGTTTCACCGCCCAAGCCAAAGGCGCCGAAAAAAGACAAACCGGCCGCCGACAAATCCAAGGGCGACAAGGGCGAGAAAAACAAAGATGCATCAACCGAGCCGCAGGCAGGTGAAGGCATCAATGATCTTTCAGGGGCAGCAAAGGTGCGGCTTGAGCGCGCCGATACCCCGGTAAGTAATGCAGCCTCGGCCATGGCCGAAGCGCTTGCCAAGGCATTTGGCAAAAAGAAATAGTCTGGTTTGCACATGCGCAAACCGATCCTGATAAACAGAAATTCAAGTGACGGAGCCCGGAAAGATGGGATTCAAATGCGGTATTGTCGGTCTGCCCAACGTTGGTAAATCGACCCTTTTTAACGCCCTGACCCAGACGGCAGCAGCCGAGGCAGCAAACTTCCCGTTCTGCACGATTGAGCCCAATACCGGTCGTGTCAGCGTCCCGGACGAGCGCCTTGACAAGATTGCGGCGATCGCAAATTCGGCCAACATCATTCCGACCCAGTTGGAATTTGTCGATATTGCCGGTCTGGTCCGTGGTGCATCGAAGGGCGAGGGCCTTGGCAACCAGTTCCTTGCCAACATTCGTGAAACCGATGCCATCGTTCACGTGCTGCGTTGTTTCGAAGATGACGACATTACCCATGTCGACAACTCGGTCGATCCGGTCCGTGATGCGGAAACCATCGAAACCGAACTGATGCTGGCCGACATGGAAAGCCTGGAAAAACGTATTCCGGGTCTGCAGAAAAAGGCGCGTTCGAACGATAAGGACGCCAAGCTGGCGATGGATCTGATCGAGCGCGCGCTTGAAGTGCTGCGTGAAGGCAAGCCGGCCCGCGTGGTCGAGATTGACGGCGAAGACGAAGCCAAGGCGTTCCGTATGCTGCAGCTTCTGACCAGCAAGCCGATCCTTTATGTTTGCAACGTCGATGAAGACAGTGCGGCGGAAGGTAACGAACTTTCGGCCAAGGTTGCCGCCATGGCCGAGGCACAGGGTGCACGTTCGGTGGTGATTTCTGCGGCCATCGAGGCGGAAGTTGCCCTGCTTGACAGTGCTGAGGACAAGAAAGAGTTCCTTGAAGGTCTTGGTCTTTCGGAAACCGGCCTCGCGCGCATCATCCGCGAAGGCTACAAGCTGCTTAATCTTCTGACCTTCTTTACGGTTGGCCCGAAAGAGGCACGCGCATGGACGGTGTTCAAGGGCGCAACCGCCCCGAATGCAGCCGGTGTCATTCACACCGATTTCGAGCGCGGCTTCATTAAGGCCGAAACCATCGCCTATGACGATTTCATCGAATTTAACGGTGAAGCGGGTGCGCGCGATGCCGGCAAGCTACGTCAGGAAGGCAAGACTTATATCGTCAAGGACGGCGATATCTTCCACTTCAAATTCAATGTCTAAGCGTCCGCTTTTTCGGAAACATTCCAAAGGCCACCGTAAATTGCGCGGTGGCCTTTTGTTTTGGTCGGGCTGTTTTGGTGACGCGGGGCTTGTCAAAACGGCGTGGTGCAGTCTACCTTCGCTAATGCAGCAATGAGGACCGCATGAACGACCTGAGCCCGAAAAACCGCATTCTACTTGTTTTCAATTCTGCCACCGGACAGCCGGGGCGGTTGGGAACGGTGATGCGCCGCTACGGGTTTGAGTTCGATATTCGCCGTCCCGGCGAAGGCGATCAACTTCCGACCGATCTTGGCAAATATCATCTGGTTGTCGTGTTTGGCGGGCCGATGAGTGCCAATGATGATCATCTGGATAATGTGCGTGCGATCATGAACTGGCTGCCGCATGTGGTAGCCAGTGATGCGATGTGTCTGGGCATTTGCCTTGGCGCACAGATGATGGCGCGCCATCTTGGTGCGGATGTTGTGCCCCATCCCGAAGGCATGACCGAAATCGGCTATTACCCGGTGCAGGCGACAGAAGCAGGCGAACACCTGTTTCCCGAAGAACTGATGGTGTATCACTGGCACAGTGAAGGATTTGGCATTCCCGACGGGGCGGAGTTGGTCGCGACCGGCCCGACATTCCCCCATCAGGCCTATCACATTGACGAGCGTATCTGGGGCATTCAGTTCCACCCGGAGGTGGATGACGAAGCCCATGAACGCTGGCTTTCGAATGCGGCCGACAAGACGGATCGTCCGAACGCACAGTGCCCGGATACCCAGCGGGAAGGGCGGGCGAAATATGATGCGGCGTTCGGAGCGTGGTTTGAACGCTTTGCCGAGAAGGTTCTGGTCAAGAACCGTATGTCCTGCGATGTCGGGCAGAGCAGCTAGCCGCTATCCTCAGACCGCCAGCGTATCTGCGGGTGTTTGCGACAGCCAGTTTTCGATGGCTTCAGTGTTAAGGGCGAGCACATCGGCATAGCCGCCATGGAAGGCATCCCACGCATTGCGATATTCATCGCGCACCCCGACCAGAACCGGAATTTCCAGATCGAGCGCGCGCGAAATCACATCACGAAGCCCGCGCCCCTCGGCCTCGCTTCGGCCAAAGCGTGCAATGATCAGGATATCGGACCCGGCTTCGACATCGCGGGCAAGCTGCGCGGCCAGGGTCGAAAGCGCATCGCCATCCAGCTTGCAGCCCTTGGCCATTTTGCCACGGTTTTTCGTGATTGGCATTTCATCGCCACTGCGCAGATTGCGGACATGCACAAGGGTTCCGCAATCGGCATCCTTGCGGCGTTTTTGAACGTAACCGGCAACCGACTTGCCGTTTGCCAACATGGCGTCGGCAATCCCGGCCAGAAGATCATCAATCGGGTCTTTGGGCTGAAAGGCAATCCCGGCCAGCATGGATCAGAACCGATCAATCACGGTGACGCCGGTCGAGGAGAAGCTGTCCATATTCATCAGTGCCGTTGCGCCTTCGGCAAGGGTGACGCGATCGGCAATCAGCTTTTGCGGCGCAAGCTTGCCAGACAGGATCATGTCGAGCATCGCATCATAGCGAAATGCCTGCATGCCGTGGCTGCCGAGAATTTCAAGTTCATGGGCAACAACGCGATCCATCGGTACCTTGGCATGGGCATGATCACCGGTCATCAGCCCGATCTGAATGTGTTTGCCGCGTTTGCGCAGGGATGCGACCGAGTTAAAGCAGGTCACGGCACTTCCAAGTGCATCGACCGACACATGCGCACCACCCCGGGTGATGTCCTTGATCGCAGCCGGAATGTCGTCAATTGCGCGGGCATTTAACACCGCATTGGCACCGATTTCTCTGGCGAAGTCGAGCTTGGCATCATCAATATCGACCGCGATGACATAGGCACCGGCGGCCGCGGCAATCATGATCGCCGACAGGCCAACACCACCCGCGCCATGGACGGCGACGATTTGACCAGCAGAAACCTTGCCCTGATCAATCACGCCGCGGAAGCTGGTGGCAAAGCGACAGCCGAGGCTGGCGGCGGTCGCGAAATCCATTTCATCGGGCAGGCGCACAAGGTTGGTATCGGCATAATCAATCGCGACATATTCGGCAAAGCTGCCCCAGCCGGTAAAGCCCGGCTGGAATTGATGATCGCAAACCTGATGATTACCACTATGGCATTCCGGGCAGTGACCGCAGCCAGATACGAACGGGACAGTGACACGATCACCTTCCTGCCAGCGTTTGATGTCCTTGCCGACCGCAATGATGGTGCCGGCAAACTCATGGCCCGGTACATGGGGGACTTGCACATCGGAATCATGGCCCATCCAGCCATGCCAGTCACTGCGACACAGGCCGGTGGCCTCGACCTTGATGACCACACCGCCATTTTGCGGGGTCGGATCGGCGACATTCTGAACCTCGATCGGGCCCTGATAGTCGGTGAAGTAGGCTGCGCGCATGACGGTATCCTCCTGGGACGATATTTTTTCTTTGGGCTAAGTATCGTCCTTGTTGCGGTCCGGATGCAAGCGGACAACTTTCGGGACGCCAACCGATGGTTTGGATTTTGGTTTTGGTGACGATTTCGGCTGATAGCGACCCCACGGGGATGCATCGCGCTCCTCGCCCTCTTTCCCCCAGGGCCCACGCTGATCACGGCGCATATTGGCACGTTTGGCTGCGCGCTCTGCCTCATAGGCAGCCGCCCAGGGCGGGATGTTCGATGTGCTGCCACGCGTTTTACGTCCGGGACGATAGATGCCAAAGGCCGGTGCGGGCGAGCCATCATGCCACAGCGGCACATTGCGATGCTTGAAGAGCGGGATCAGGGCGACGCCTGCGACAAAGCCCGCGATATGGGCAACCCAAGCAATGCCGCCGCCAGCACCACTGCCGAAATTGATCACCTGCGTGATAAACCAGAAGCCAAGCACGACCACGGCCGGGACATAAAAGATAAACACCCAGAAGAACCAGACCAGCACGCGGGCCTTGGGATAAAGCAGGAAATAGGCACCCAGCACCCCGGCAAGCGCACCGGATGCCCCGATCATGGGGATTTCCGACTGGGTATCAAGCAACCCGTGCCCAAGGGCGGCGGCAACGCCACAGGCAAGATAAAAGATCAGAAAGCGGAAATGACCCATCGCGTCTTCGACATTGTTCCCGAAGATCCAGAGATACAGCATATTGCCGCCAAGATGCATCCAGCCGCCATGCATGAACATGGCCGAAAAGATCGACAGGAACCCGAAACCGGCGGGGAAGGGGGAAAAACCCGGTGGCAGTTCGGCATGACCAAACAGCACGGCCGGGATCGCACCATATTGCAGGTTCACAAGAATGGCCGCGCGCGGATCAAGGGTGACGGTGCCCAGAAACACCACGACATTGATCGCAATGATCGCGTAGGTGACCCATGGCGTGATGGTGGTCGGGTTATTGTCCTTGATCGGCAGCATTGGCTATGTCTGTTGTCTGTGTCCTAAGTGGTACGGCGGGCAAAGGGCTGCCGATCAGGCGACGACGGCCTGATCACGCGGGGCAAGGCGATCACGCAGGTAGGCCGCCAGCTGACGATATTCCAGCTTGCGGGCCGAGC
The DNA here is from genome assembly GCF_015871485.1 of Thalassospira sp. A40-3. Taxonomy (NCBI): domain Bacteria; kingdom Pseudomonadati; phylum Pseudomonadota; class Alphaproteobacteria; order Rhodospirillales; family Thalassospiraceae; genus Thalassospira; species Thalassospira sp. A40-3. Next base: position 3,364,558 of record NZ_CP065428.1, on the reverse strand, counting down.
TACGCCGCCAGACCATGCCGATGCGCCGGATCGGCACCGGATTTTTAAACGGCACGATCTTAAGCAGATCCGGCCGACGGGCTTCGACTTCAAGCGACATTTCCGGCAACAGTGTGGCGCCGATGCCGGCCCCGACCATCTGAACCAGTGTCGACAGACTGTTGGCCTGGAAATCGGCCGACTTGTTCCAGCCGGCCTTTTGGCAGACTTCAAGCGCCTGATCGCGCAGGCAATGCCCGTCTTCAAGCAGCAGGAGTTTTTCATCCTTGATGTCGCTGATTTCGAGATACTTTTTGTGGGTCAGCGGATTGTTTGGCGCACAGGCAAAGACAAAGCGATCCTCGAACAGTTCGAACTCTTCAAGCCAGTTTTCATCAATAGGAAGCGCGATCAGGGCGATGTCGAGTTTGCCAGCCATCAGAAGTTCCACCAGCTTGGCGGTCTGGTCTTCGCGCAAAAGCGGCTGCAATTTCGGGAAGCCCGCCTTGAGTGCGGCCATCACATCGGGCAACAGATAGGGGCCGATGGTCGGGATGACACCGATATGGATCGGGCCCGAAAGCGGGTCTGAGGCGGCCTGTGCCATGGTGGTTAATTCATCAACTTCCTGAAGGATATTTCGCGCCCGCGAGACGACCTCTTCACCGAGTGGCGTCATCAGGACCTGGCGCTTGTTGCGTTCGACCAGTTGGGCACCCAGAAGGTTCTCAAGCTCGCTTATCGCAGCCGACAAACTTGGTTGCGTAATGAAGCAAGTCTCTGCAGCGCGGCCAAAATGTCCGGTTTCGGACAGCGCGACAAGGTATTTGAGCTGCTTGATGCTTGGTTGGGCAGCCATAAATTTTTCCTATCAAGAATCCAAGTTTTATCTATTTGTCTTAGGTAATGCATTTCTCTACAAATCGCTAGCAAGCAGTGCATTTTTTGCAACTGCACACAAAAGTTTTTGCGGCCTGTCGGGGGCCGCTCATTGTTTTTACAAACTGGGTTAGGAGTAACCATAATGCTTACCGTTGGTGATACGCTTCCAGAATTCAATCTTACCGGCGTTTCGGGCAAAACCCCGGACAGCTTCGCACCGGTTACCGACAAGTCCTATGAAGGCAAATGGAAGATCCTGTTCTTCTGGCCGAAAGACTTCACCTTTGTTTGCCCGACCGAAATCGTTGGTTACGGCGAACTGAATGGTGATTTCGAAGACCGTGATGCGGTTCTTCTGGGTTGCTCGACCGACACCGACTTCGTGCACGCTGCATGGCGTACCCACCACGAAGACCTGGGCGACAGCCCGTTCGTATGGCTGGCTGACGAGAAAAAAGAACTCTCGACCGCCCTTGGTGTTCTGGCGAAAGACGCCGGTGTTGCCCTGCGTGCGACCTTCATCGTCGACCCGGACAACATCATCCGTCACGTACAGGTCAACGACCTGAACGTTGGTCGTAACCCGCAGGAAGCGCTTCGTATTCTCGACGCCCTGCAGACCGACGAACTTTGCCCGTGCAACTGGAACCAGGGCGACGAAACCCTGTAAGTCCAGTCCGGACCTATTTGTGGGATCGGGCCTTGGCCCGGTCCCGCCTTTCAGCCTGTGACTTTCGCCGACTTGCGCATTGTGCGCCCGACCAAGTGCGGCACTGCCACGGCTGACAATCCCTCCATTCGTTATTGAATTACGCGTTTATCGTTTCAGACAGCTTCAGAGGATTTTTTCCATGACGTCGATCGTTGAAATCAAGGACTCCATGCCGGCCTATGCCAAGGACCTTAAACTGAACCTTTCGAGCATGGCCAACAATCCGGGCATGACCGACCAGCAGGTTTATGGCACCGCCCTTGCGTGTGCCTTTGCATCGCGCAACGCCAAACTGACCAAGGCCGTTGCCGCAGAAGCAAAAGAAAAACTGACGCCTGAGGCGATTGAAGCTGCCAAAGGTGCGGCTGCCATCATGGGCATGAACAACATCTATTACCGGTTCAACCACCTGGTATCGGATGAAGAATACAGCACCATGCCAGCCCGCCTGCGCATGAACATCATCGGCAAGCCGGGTATTGATAAGGCCGACTTCGAACTGTTTTCGATCGCGGTTTCGGCGATCAATGGTTGCGGCATGTGCATCGATTCCCATGACAAGGTGCTGAAGAACGCTGGCGTTAAAAAGGAAACCATCCAGAACGCCATCCGCATCGCATCGGTTATCCATGCGGTTGCGGTCGTGATTGATGCAGAAGACGCACTGGCCGAATAAGCCTAAAATATTCGGGCAATCGCCCAGCAGAAAGCCCCGGTCACCTTATGGTGCCGGGGCTTTTGTTTTGCGTCGATTTGTCGGGGCATCCGTTAAGCTGATGCGGGTTCTGTAATGCCAAGATGGTTGAGGCTGGCTTTGACCACCTGATCGGGTTGATCGAAATGCGGGATGTGGCCGCAATCCTTGATCAGCATTTTGGTCACCGGGCCGCCGGTATGTGCGCAGATGGTGTGGACCTGTTCGTCGCTGCCGAACTGGTCGTCATCGCCCTGAATGACCAGAAGCGGGCAGGTGATGTTGGCAAGCTCATCGACCATGTTCCAGTCAAGGAAATCCGGGTGCCGCCATGTATCGACCCAGGCGCGGAAGACATCGTCGGTCTGGGCAAAGTGGTGGCGTTGCAGTTTGGTTTTCCAATCCGTTGTTGCATAGATTTTTGCCGCCTCGGTAATGCCGGCAACCGTGACATCCTCGACAAAAACGTGGGCGGCTTCGGAAATCACCGCCGTCACATTATCCGGGAAGCGTGCGGCATATTTCAGCGCGATGGTTGCCCCGTCGCTGTGGCCAAACAGGATCGGTTTGGCGAGGCCCAGTTCCGTGATCAGCCCATGCAGATAGACATCACTTTCGGTGTTGTGAAAATCAATCGCGCGCGGAATATCGCCCTCGGCATGCGGGTCGGATCTGCCATGGCCGCGCCGTTCATAGACAACCACCGGATGACGGGTCGCCGTCGCCAGTTTGGCCGGGAAATCCCGCCACATGCGAATCGTGCCAAGGGCTTCGTGCAGCATCAGGATGGTTGGTGCATCAGGGCGGACGTCCTCGGGGATGATCCGCTGACATGACAAGCTGATACCGTTCACGGTGGCATAGAAATTTTCGATCTTCATGTGAGGGGCAATCTTTGTTGGGGCGTTGTTCGGATGATTTATCGGTAATTCGGTGCGTAATTATTTAATTGTGATCATGACCAAAAAAACAGGGCCCGGCAAGTGCCGGACCCTGTTTGATACGATTTAATCCCGAAGATCGGGACAGCAGACCTTATTTCAGGGCTGCGCACGCACGTTTGATGCGTTTGCAGGCTTCGATCAGGGCATCGTCCGAGGTCGCATAGGAAATGCGGAAATACGGTGCCAAGCCAAATGCCGAACCCTGAACCGCAGCAACGCCTTCTGCCTCAAGCAGGTAGGTGACGAAGTCGGTGTCGGTTTCGATTTTCTTGCCATCCGGGGTGGTTTTGCCAATCGCGCCCGCGCAGGACGGATAGACATAAAACGCGCCTTCAGGCGTCTTGCACGACAGGCCTTCGCATTCGTTGAGCGCAGCAACCACAAGGTCACGACGCTTTTTGAACACTTCAGCACGTTCTGCCAGGAAGTCCTGCGCACCGTTGAGTGCTTCGACCGAAGCAGCCTGGCTGATCGAGGAAGTGTGCGTGCTCGACTGCGACTGAACCTTGTTGATGGCCTTGATCAACTCGACCGGGCCTGCGGCATAACCAAGGCGCCAGCCGGTCATGGCATAGGATTTCGACACACCGTTACAGGTCAGCGTGCGGTCTTTCAGCTTTGGCTCGACCTGGGCGATGGTGGTGAATTCGAAACCGTCATAGACAAGGTGCTCATACATGTCGTCAGACATGATGTAGACGTTTTCATGTTTCAGAAGCACGTCGGCAAGCGCGCGCAGTTCGGCGCGCGAATAGGCCGCACCGGTCGGGTTCGACGGCGAGTTCAGAACAACCCATTTGGTTTTCGGCGTGATCGCGGCTTCAAGTTCGGCGGCGGTAATTTTGAAGTCGTTCTCTTCCTGGCATTCGACAATGACCGGGGTGCCTTCGGCCATCAGCGCCATGTCCGGGTAAGATACCCAGTATGGTGCTGGAATGACGACTTCGTCGCCCGGGTTCAGGGTCGCGAAGAACGCGTTGAACAGGGTCTGCTTGCCACCGCAACCGACGGTGATTTCGTCGATGGTGTATTCCAGATCGTTTTCACGCTTGAACTTTTCGACAATGGCCTTGCGAAGCTCCGGCGTGCCGGCGACCGGAGTGTATTTGGTCTTGCCAGCGTCAATCGCGGCTTTGGCAGCTTCCTTGATATTGTCGGGGGTATCGAAATCCGGCTCACCTGCGCCAAGTCCGATCACATCAACGCCAGCAGCCTTAAGTTCGGCAGCCTTGGTGGTGACAGCAATGGTGGGAGAGGGTTTGATACGGCTCAAACGGTCGGCAATGAACGCCATTGGTCTGTTTCCCTGGAATTTATGAGAAGTGAAAAGAATCGTGTTCTTTCGGTTCGGACCCTACGCCTGCCTTAATTCCAATTCAAGGCTGTTTAGGGCCTTCTGCGGGTTCTTTGGGATGATTTTATCCAATTTTGCAGCCTTTCAGAAGTCCGAGCGGAAAGAACTGTTTTGCAAACGTGCCAAAACACGCGTTGTTCCCGGATTTACATCCTGACGTCTCCTGACACTTCCTGACAGGAACTGTCAGGGCGGGGGCTTGCGGTTGGGCGTATCTGACCTATAACTAGGGTTGGAATGAAAAGGGATCTGCCCGATGAATGCGCTACCGGAATTTTTGACCAAACGTCGCCCGCCTGTTGAAGGATCACGGGAATTCAAACTGGTGACCGAATACGAGCCCGCCGGTGATCAGCCGCAAGCAATTGCCGAGCTGATGGCGGGTATTGATGAGGGCGAGCGCGATCAGGTTCTGCTTGGCGTGACCGGGTCTGGCAAGACGTTTACGATGGCAAACATCATCGCCAGGACGCAGCGACCCGCCCTTGTTCTGGCGCCCAACAAAACGCTGGCCGCCCAGCTTTATGCGGAAATGAAGTATTTCTTCCCGGATAATGCGGTCGAATATTTCGTATCCTATTACGACTATTACCAGCCCGAAGCCTATATCCCGCGATCCGACACCTATATCGAAAAAGACAGTTCGATTAACGAACAGATCGACCGGATGCGCCACGCAGCCACGCGTGCGATCTTGGAGCGCAACGACTGTATCATCGTGGCATCGGTATCGTGCATTTACGGTATCGGGGCGGTGGAAACCTATCTTGAGATGACCCAGCGTATTTCGGTTGGTGACGAGGTTGATCGCAACGACATCATGAAGCGTCTGGTGGAGTTGCAATATACCCGTAATGACGCGGCCTTTTCGCGCGGCACTTTCCGGGTGCGCGGCGATGTTTTGGAAATCTTCCCGGCCCACGCCGAGGACCGGGCATGGCGCGTTTCGATGTTTGGTGACGAGGTCGAGGAGCTGGCCGAATTTGACCCACTGACCGGGCACAAGTTTGCCAGCATGGACTCGGTCACGGTTTACGCAAATTCGCACCACGTCACCCCGCGGCCGACGCTGGTACAGGCGATGGCCGGCATCAAGCAGGAGCTTAAAGACCGTCTGGCGCAGTTCCAGGCCGAGGGCAAGCTGTTGGCCGCCGAGCGGATCGAACAACGCACGACCTTTGATCTGGAAATGATGGAAACGGTCGGCCACTGCAAGGGGATTGAAAACTATTCCCGCTGGCTGTCGGGCCGTAATCCGGGGGAGCCGCCGCCGACCCTGTTTGAATATTTGCCGGAAAATGCATTGCTGTTTGTCGATGAAAGCCACGTGGCTGTGCCGCAGATCGGCGGCATGTATCGCGGGGACTATAATCGCAAATTTACCCTGGCCGAGCACGGCTTCCGCCTGCCAAGTTGCGTTGATAACCGACCGCTGAAATTCGAGGAATGGGAAGCCATGCGCCCGCAAAGCGTGTTTGTTTCCGCAACCCCGGGTAACTGGGAAATGGAACGCACCGGTGGTGTGTTTGCCGAACAGGTTATTCGCCCGACGGGTCTGATTGACCCGATCTGTATCGTGCGCCCGGTTGAAACCCAGGTCGATGATTTGCTGGGCGAGGCCAAGGCATGTGCCGCCAAGGGACAGCGTGTTCTGGTTACCACCCTGACCAAGCGCATGGCAGAGGATTTGACCGAATACCTGCATGAGCATGGCGTACGTGTACGTTATCTGCATTCGGATATTGATACGCTGGAGCGCATCGAGATCATCCGTGATTTGCGGCTTGGCGTGTTTGACGTTTTGGTCGGGATTAACCTTCTGCGCGAAGGTCTGGATATCCCGGAATGTGCGCTGGTCGCGATTTTGGATGCGGACAAGGAAGGTTTCCTGCGTTCCAAGACATCGCTGGTTCAGACGATTGGCCGTGCGGCGCGTAACGTTGAAGGTCGGGTGCTGCTTTATGCAGACAAGATGACCGACAGCCTTGAATACGCGATTGGCGAAACCAACCGCCGGCGTGAAAAGCAGATGGCCTATAACGCGGAACATGGCATTACGCCGGAAACCGTGCGCTCAAGGATCAATGACGTCCTCGAAAGTGTTGCTGAACAGGATTACGTCACGGTTGATACCGGGGTGTCGGGCGACATCATGGTTGGCCATAACCTGCGTGCCCATATCGAGGATCTTGAAAAACGCATGCGCGATGCCGCCGGGAACCTTGAGTTCGAGGAAGCAGCCCGTCTGCGTGACGAGATCAAACGCCTTGAGGATCAGGAACTGGGGCTGGCCGAGGCCGGACCGATGGCCCGCACCATTGGCACTGTTGGCCCCGGGTCAAAATCGGCCAATAAACCGAAATACAAAGGGCGCCGTAGAAAAGGGGCTTAGGATATTTAGAAAATTACAAATACAGGTTGCATTCGACGTTGAGAATATTTGTCGTGATCACATATAACAACAGCGACACAGATCGCTGTGTGATCGCTATGGAGAAGACTTGATGTGGCGTTTGAAAGCCTGGAGTTTGGTCTTCACGGCGTTCCTGCTTGGGGCAGGATGGTATGGCAACGAGGTTGCCGCGCGTACATTGATCGTCGCGATCAATGATGCCCCGCCTTATCGGATTGTGACCGAAACAACTGATGAGCCGGTCTATAGCGGCATCTATGTTGATGTCGTGCGCGAAGCCGCCCGACGTGCGGGGATTGATCTTGTGTTTCAGGTGGTGCCGTTTAAGCGTGCCTCGCACTTGATGGAGAGCGGGCAGGCGGACCTGATGCTTGGTCCCAATCGCACAGATGATCGTCTGCAATACATGTATTATTTCGGCGCAGCCCTGCCGAGTGAACCGAAGGTGATTTATACCGGCGCACTGGATGCCAACGTGATCGAGATCGAGGATATTGAACACAAACTGACCGGTGTGCTGCGCGGGGCCAGTTATGGCTGGCAGTTTAGTGAGGCGCTCTATATCCGGTTTGTCGAAGCTGCGGATTACGAGACGCTATTTCGAATGCTTGATCTTGGCCGGATTGATGCGCTGATTGTGCCGGAGCTTCTTGCCGTTGCTCATATCCGCAAGTTCGGGCCGTTTCGGATCAAACGATCTGATTTGTTGTTACAGGGAAAGCCATCTTTCATCGCGATATCGCGCCAGTCGGACTTTTTCACCGATGGCAGCTTTACCGTACTTGATAAACACCTGATCGATATGCGCCAGGACGGCACCTTTGAGGAAATCTATGGCCGGTACGCCAATACTGATTCGTAACGTGTTCGATGACCAAGAAAATCGCCAAGAAAAAAGCCGGTGTCGTAAAACACCGGCTTTTGCGTTTGGGCGCTACTGGCGTGCGGGCTACATAAACAGCCGTTCGTTTTCCATGCCCTTGTAGATATCGGCAACATATTCGCCATAACCGTTATAGATCCGAGTTGGCACGCTTTCGCCGTTATTCAGCAGCCGCTCATAAGCCTGCGACCAGCGCGGATGCGGGACTTCCGGATTTACGTTGGCCCAGAAGCCATATTCGTCGGCGTTGATGTCTTCCCAAAAGCTTTTGGGGCGCGTGTCGGTGAAGGTGAAGCGCACGATCGATTTGATGTTCTTGAAGCCGTATTTCCACGGTGTCACCAGACGCAGCGGCGCGCCGTTTTGTTTGGGCAGTTCTTCGCCGTAAATGCCCGTCGCGATCATGGTCAGTTCATTGGTGGCCTCGGCCATCGTGAGGCCTTCGATATAGGGCCACGGATACCAGAACTGACGCAGGCCCGGCATGGTGTCCTTTTGGCTGGCGGTTTCCATTTCGACATATTTCGCCCCTGACAGGGGCTTTGCGAAATCCACCAGTGCCTTCATCGGGAAACCGGACCAGGGCACGGTCATGGCCCAGGCTTCGACACAACGGAAACGATAGACGCGCTCTTCGAGCGGCATCTTGCGCACCAGTTCTTCGAAATCAATTTCGATCGGTTTTTCAACCAATCCGTCGATCACCACGGTCCAGGGACGGATGCGCATGGCCTGGGCTGCCTGCGAGATCGATTTGTGCGATCCGAACTCATAGAAGTTGTTATAGGTCAGCGCCTTGGACTTTTCGGTCATTTCGCGTTCGACCGTGTAGGCCGGGTTGCGATCCACCGGATAAAGATCGGCAGTTGATCCCGACCCTTGGGCCAATGCAGAGCCCAGCGGGAGGCTTGATGCTGTTGCGCCGATCGATCCGGCGGCGATTCCCTTAAGGAATTGGCGGCGGTTTTTATAGATCGATTCCGGCGTTGCGTCTCGTTCGGGGATTTCCCAACCCTTTTTGCGGCGTATCAGCATGTCGTCCTCCAATTGCGCGGGTTTTCTAAATGTCCTTTGAAAACCGGCTTTGGGCAAGTCACGGCTCGGTGATCAGCGGGTGAAATGGTGATCATTTCGGGCTACTTCCCTTTTTGTACGGGCGAAATTGCCGATCTGATCCTTGATCAGGCACGGGTGCCATCCTATGACAGTGAAACACAAATGCGCGGCGCGGATCGAATGGGGCCGTCGGATCGCGCCAAAACAACAAATCGGGGTGCCAAATGGGTGCAATGATCGACAAGGCCAGACAAGCAATCGACAAGGTCAATCAACTTGGCGAGCTTAAGAACAAGATCTTTACCGAGTTTGATTCTGAGCGGATTTTAAAGGCTGCTGGCGAGGCGGAGCAATATTGCGCGCAAAATCCCGGCGCCGCACTTGCCGGGATGCTGGTATCGGTCAAGGATTTGTATGACGAGGCGGGCATTGCCACCACGGCGGCATCCGAACTTTTGAAGGGGCGTGCGCCGGCCGAGGCCGACAGCGAATGCGTGCGTCGGATCAAGGCCGCCGGGGCCATTCCGTTTGGCCGAACGACGCTGAGCGAATTTGCCTATTCCGGTGTCGGGCTTAATCCGCATTACGGTACGCCGGGCAATATCTTTGATGCCGAGGGCATTCCGGGTGGCTCAACATCGGGCGGTGGTTTGACTGTGGCGCATGGGATTGTTGATTTGGCGCTTGGCACGGATACGGGCGGATCAATCCGAATTCCATCGGCGATCAACGGGCTTTATGGCATCAAGCCAAGCCGCCTTTCGGTGCCGGGGGCGGGCATTCATCCGTTGGCCAAAAGCTTTGATACGCCGGGGCCGTTGGCGGGCGATCTTGAAACCGCCATTCGTGCGTTTGAAGTCCTGACAGACATCACCGTGACACCGCCAGAAGACGCGGCAAAATCGCTTCGCATTGGCGTGCCCATGAACGCGTTTGTCGATGGGCTGGATGACCGGGTGAAGGCAGACTTTGCAATGATCTGTGCAAAGCTGAAAGAGGCCGGGCATGAGCTGATCGAGATTGATTTTGCTTTCATCGCCCAGAACGCGATCCTAAATAAGATGCTGGTGTCGTTTGAAGCGCACCGGATCTATGCCAAGGATTTCGCAAAGCTTGAAACCTTGGGCGATCCGCGCGTTTTGTCGCGGATGAAGTTTGCCGACACGCTATCAAGTGATGAGGTGATCGACGCCTATGCCAAGCGAACCGATATCGTGTCAATGTTCGGGGCGGCGATGGCGGATGTTGACGTCATGATCGCCCCGGCTTTGCCGCGCATGGCGCCCAAGATTGCCGAGGTCGAGGCCGACTTTGATAACCTGAATGCGCTGATGCTGCGCAATACCGGTTACCTGAACCTGGTCGATGCCTGCGCGATGTCGATGCCGGTTCAGATCAAAGGCGAGGTTGTACCGGCCGCCCTTATGATCGGGGCGCCACACGGTCATGATCAGGCGGTCCTGGCAGCGGCCCGGTTGATTGATCCGCTTTTTTCCTGAAGAAGCTGACTTAACAAGAAAGCGGCCCGGAACTTCCGGGCCGTTTTCGTTTAGAGATCCAGCGTCAGACGACCGCTGCTTTGCATGCGGGAGACGCAAATACACATCTGATCGTTCTGGGCTTTCTGGCTGTCGCTAAGATAGGCGTCGCGATGCGACAGATCGCCATCATGCGAAATCACAACCGACGTACAGATCCCGCAATTGCCCTTTTTGCAGTCGTAAAGCGGATCGATGCCTTCATCGATCAGGACATCGAGAACTGATTTGCCAACCGGCACTTCGAATGTCTGGCCGCTTTGCGCCAGATGAACTTCGAAACTGGTGTCATCAAGCTGGGCGGCAGGGGTGGTGAAGCGTTCATAATGAACATTCTCCGACGCCCAGCGATTGCGGCGTGCGGTATCAAGCACGGCATCAATCAGGCCGCCCGGGCCACAGACATAAACGTGTTTGCCGGCTTCTGAGGTGCCAAGGAGGCTGGCGAGCGGCATGCTGCGTGACGTGTCGCCGCCGTCGAAATAAAGCGCGCATCGCCCGTCGGCGGCGTCAAGAACCTCGGTCATCAGGGCCATGTCGGCGTGGTTGCGGCTGGCATAATGCAGGACAAAATCCTTGCTGGCCTGTTGGAGCGCGGTCGCCATCGCAAGGATGGGCGTGATGCCAATGCCGCCGGCAATCAGGATGGTTTTGGCCGCACTTTCAACAAGCGGGAAGTCGTTTTGCGGCAGGTCGATTTCAAGGACATCGCCGGTTTTGACCTTTTGATGCATATACATGGACCCGCCTTCGCCGCCTTCCTCGCGCAGCACGGCGATCCGATAGAGATCAGTCTCTCCCGGATTGATGATCGAATAGGACCGCTTAACAGACTGGCCGGCTGTGTCGGTGACGGTGAGTTTAATATGTGCGCCCGGTTCGGCGGGCGGCAGGCTTGTGCCATTTGTGGCAACAAGATCAAAACCGCGTATGCGGTCGGTCAGGTCGTGGACCTGTTGAACGGTAACTTCAGGCATGGCGATTTTCCTTCCCAGGTCCTCAGATTAGCTCTGAGTGTGTTTGTCTGTTGGGCTTGACTGGATCCGGATTAGACCAATTGGATCCAATTTTGTCAAACCTGATGGGATCGGAAAATGCGGGTCGGGGTGGATTATGCGGTATCTTCGCGTTCGATAACGGTGAAGTTGTCGGGCATATCCTGTGTCGGACCAAGGATTTGCGTATAGCGCAGTGCCGCATTGGCATGTTCACGCATCAGGGCTTCGGCGCGCGCCCCCTGGCCATTATCGATGGCATCGAAAATGATGTGATGTTGCATGTGGCTGAAATTGAATCGGCGGAATTCGCCGGTCATGTCATCGCGGTTAAAGGCGATGGACGACACGGATGCAAATGGCAGGTGATCATTGCGTGACAGGGCATCTTCGATGGCGATGTTGCGGCTGGCCTCGATGATGGTGTTGTGAAAGCGCATGTTGAAATCATGATAGATTTCCATGTCTTCATCGGTCAGAAATCCCTTGGAAAACAAGGCGTCACCCGTCGACAGGCATTCAATCAAATGGCTGCGCGCCGGAAGGGAGATACCGCGTTCACTGGCAAGGCGGGCGGCAAGTCCTTCGAGCACGCCGCGCACTTCGATGGCATCGGCTATTTCGGTCGGGGTGATAGCGCGCACCGTGTATCCGCGACGATCCCCTTTGCGCAGCAGGCCTTCCTGTTCGAGGGTTCGAAAGGCAATCCGGACCGGTGTGCGCGATACGCCAAGCCGTTCAGCAATCGGGATTTCCGCAACCCGTTCGCCCGGTGGAAGTTCCCCGTTGGCGATCATTTTCCGCAAGGTGATCAGGACGCGCTGGCCGTGTTTGCTCATGCCGGTTTCCGTTTTTGTGACTGCCGGGCGATCATAGTTCAGATCGAATTGTTTAAAAAGCATCTTGCCAAATTGGATCCAATTTCATTACGCTTAGAAGCATAACAAGAAATCTTGGTGGTAAAAATTCCACCTGCAAGCAACCTTGATTGGCCTTGCGCCAAGGGAGAGAAACATGTTCCTGCGTAACTTCTGGTACGTCGCAGGCTGGGATGGCGAAATTGGTCGCACCCCCGTCGCGCGCACGATCTGCAATGAAAATGTCGTTTTGTATCGCCGTGCCGACCGGTCACTGGTCGCACTTGAAGACAGCTGCCCGCATCGCCTTCTGCCGCTGAGCCAGGGTTATGTCGAAGGCGATCGTCTTGTGTGCGGCTATCACGGGTTGGAATTTGATGGTGATGGTGCATGCGTACATATGCCCAACCAGCAAAGCATCCACCCCGAGGCCTGTGTGCGCGCCTATCCGGTGGTCGAGAAGGACCGCTTTGTCTGGGTCTGGATCGGCGACAAGGAAAAGGCCGACGAGGCGCTTGTGCCCGACATCCCGCATGCATCCGAAGAAGGCTGGGTCTTTGACGGCGGGACCTATGATGTGAAATGCGGGTACGAGCTTTTGGTCGATAACCTGATGGATCTGAGCCACGAGACCTATGTGCATCCGTCCAGCATCGGTCAGCTTGAAATCACCGAGAGCCTGCCGCAGACACGGTCCGATGACGAAAGTGTCACGGTCGAACGCTGGATGGAAAACATCGTGCCGCCGCCGTTCTGGGCCAATAACCTGAAATCCAAGGAAGTCTGCGATCGCTGGCAGATCTGTACCTTTACCCTGCCATCCAATGTGATGATTGATGTCGGTGTTGCGCTTGCCGGGACCGGCGCGCAACAGGGCGACCGATCCAAAGGTGTAACCGGTATTGTCGTGAACTGCATGACGCCGGAAACAGAAACCACGTGCCGCTATTACTGGGGCATGGTGCGCAACTTTGACATCGATGATAACGGGCTGACCCAAAACATCAAAGATGCGCAGGCCAAGGTTTTCTATGAGGATCTTGAAGTTGTGGAAGGCCAGCAGGCCAACATGCTGCGCCATCCGGAACGCAAGCTTTTGAACTTCAATATTGATGCGGGCGGTGTGCGTGCACGGCGTCTGATTGATCGGGCACTTGCTGCTGCGGCGGAATAACCAACGCATAAAAAGACAAAGCCGGATCCGAACCGGTCAAAGAACGCTACCAAAAGAGAGAGACGCTCAGTGCTGTGAAACACCGCACCAAAACCGTGCCAAGCGGGCGGGGGTGCTGAGCGCATTTTCAGGGAAAACGTCTGAGGTTGAAAATGTTTAAACGCCTGTTTGTATCGGCAGCAGTTGCTGCTGGCTGTTTGGCAAGCGCGCTTTCCGCGCAGGCCGAACCGGAATTTACCTTCGTTTTGGAACATGTGCTGGGGCCAAAGGCAACGGCACAGGCCAAATTCCTTGAGCCCTGGGCCAAGCGGATCGAGGAACAATCTGACGGTCGCATCAAGATCGAGATTTATCCGGCAATGGCGCTTGGTGGCAAACCGACCGAACTTTACAGTCATATCCGCGATGGCGCGGTGGATCTGGGTTGGAGCGCACTTGGCTATACGCCGGGTGTCTATCCGCGCAGTGAAGTGTTCGAGCTGCCATTTGTTCATACCGGCAGTGCGGCCATCACCAACATGGCCATTCAGGATATCTATGAAGAGCACCTGTCGCAGGACTTTGACGATATCAAGCCATTGCTGATCCATGTCCATACCGGGCAGGCGATCTTCACCACCGAGAAAAAGATCGAAAGTCTTGCCGATGTCGAAGGCATGAAACTACGTGCGCCGTCACGCACCGGGGCCTGGATGCTCGAAAGCTGGGGGGCACAACCGGTCAGCATGCCGGTTCCTGATTTGCCGCAGGCCTTGTCGCTTGGGGTTGTGGATGGTGCGCTGATCCCGCACGAGGTCGCCATTCCGTTCAAGATCCCGGATATGACCCAGTATGCCATCGAGGGTGATCAGGGTGTCCGGTTTGGAACGCTGGTCTTCATGTTCGCGATGAACAAGGATCGCTATGAAGCCCTGCCAGATGATCTGAAGAAGGTTATCGATGATAACTCTGGCCAGAACATCGCGCGCGAAATTGGCGAGGCATGGGATGCGATTGAACCGCGCGGTGAAGAGATTTTCGCCAAATCGGGCGAGTTGGTGACGCTTTCAGCAGATGAAACCGCAAAGTTCGCCGCAAAGGCCGACGAAGTGATTGATCGCTGGATCGCGGAAATGAACGACAAAGGTGTTGATGGTGCGGCCATTGTCGCGGCGGCACGTGAGGCGATTGCCAAGCACAGCCAGTAAGAAGCTTTCAGCCTGCTGACCGGGTTGCTCCTTTCCTGGTCACAGGCTTCGTGCGTCGCAGGGGTGTGGTGTTCTTGTGACGCACATATATAAAAACGGCCCGGAATGTTCCGGGCCGTTTTGCGTTGGGGACGCGAAAAGTTGGTGCTTAGCCTTCAAGCAGGGAGCGCAGCATCCAGGCGGTTTTTTCATGGACCTGAATGCGGGCGGTCAGAAGGTCTGCGGTGGCGTCGTCATCCGAGCTATCGCAAATCGGATAGAGCGAACGCGCAGTCTTGATCACGGTTTCATGGCCTTCGACCAGTTGCGCAATCATGTCCTTGGCGGCAGGCACACCTTTTTCTTCCTTGATCGCAGTCAGTTCGCCGTAGGCCGAAAAGCTGGCCGGCGCATAGGCACCCAGCGAACGGATACGCTCCGCAACCTCGTCAATCGCGGTGGCCAGTTCGGTGTATTGTTCTTCAAACATGGTGTGCAGGGTCTGGAACATCGGACCCGTCACGTTCCAGTGGAAATTGTGCGTTTTCAGATAGAGCGCATAGCTGTCGGCCAGAACGCGGCCAAGTCCGTCGGCGATAGCGGTGCGGTTGGATTCATTGATGCCGATATCGATCTGCATGTTTATCTCCTTTCGCCGCTTTCAATCCAAGCGGGCTTTGTGCTTTTTCGTGTTGAAGGCAGTATGAATGACAGCTGTTAGTTACACCAATTGATTGTCTAACTGTTTGCGATAGGGCAATTCTATTACTGGAAGTGGGGTTATTTTTAAGGTGCCCGCAACGCGGATTCCAGACGCTTGGCATCATCCAAACCCGATGAAAAGCCGGGTATTTGCCTGTGTCACTGATCTTGAAAAAAGCCGATATGATGCTTTTGGGCCTAGTGGGCGACAGTTGAATTCAATGAAATCAACAGGTTGAGTTTCAGGTGCCTTTATTGGAACACAATTCGCCCTGAAATGGCCCAATGTGACCTGTTTTCCCGCCTTGATTTCCGGGCATATTCACAACTGTCAGTCGAGGACGTGGTCAGCAGTCTCTGTCCCCCCTCACGATACTGGCCCAAATGGTTTCAGGTTGTTCCCCCACCTGAAATACCCCGGCTGACTTGGTCTCCCCAAGACCATGAATGACCCCGAATAGATTGGGGCGGGTTTTATCCCGCCCCACTTTTTTGTCCGGATGGCGGGGCAGCAAGATCACCCCATATAAGCGTCGCCGCAATTGCCCCAATTTGCCCCCAAATGGTCATCAGACACCGTATTTTGAGCCGCATTTCAAAGGCATATTCCTAACTGTCGGATGCGAAAACATCGATGCCGTGCCCCTCCCTCACGGCGCATCGAGGCCCGGAACGGACGCCCTTATCCCCCAAGGCGTCATGCACCCCACGGGCAAGGCAACGCATCTGACAGGTCTCCCCAAGACCATCTGTCCCCAAAGCCCGGGCGAGCTTGCAGCTCCCCGGGCTTTTAATTTGTCCGGGACGTGCCGTTTGTCACGATTTTCAGGCGCGTGATACCGTCTGGTGGGCCGTGTCTTGTGCTGGGGTTTGATCGGTGATTTTGATTGGTGTGAGCGAGAAGATCTTTGTTGGGTTTTCCCGACCACGCACCGTGACATCGCCGCGCGGCGTCCATGCCGGAATATCGTCGTGGTTGCCACACGCGCGCACTGTATCTTCCGTTGCAAGGATATAGGTGCCGAACTCCTTGTTCAGTGCCTCAAGCCGGGATGCGATATTGACGTTGTCACCATGCACCGTAAAGGTCAGGCGGCTTTCGGAGCCGACCGCACCCAGAACAATTTCACCTGAATTGATCCCGCAGCGGGTTTTCAATTGCCCGCCATGAGAATAAATGCGCCGATTGGCGAGTTCCTGAATGGCAAGGGCGGTGCGCACGGCATTGAGTGCGTGATCGGCATCGGGGGTCACGGCATTAAAGGTGATCAGCATCGCGTCGCCTTCAAACTGGGTAATGACCCCGCCAAAATGCGAAATCACCGCGTTGGTTTCGGTGAAATATTCATTGAGCATGGTGGCTAGTTCTTTTGGCGCGAGCTTTTCGGCGATTGATGAAAATCCTTCGATGTCGGTGAACATTACCGTCGCGTTGACTGCTTCACCGTCGCCCGGCCGGATCTGTTGTTCGGCATGGGTGATGCGATCGGCAATTTCGGGTGACACAAAGCGCGACAGATCGCGCGCGGCAATTTCATCCGTGACAGCCCGAATAAACGATCTTTTGGCCCGCATCACGGCGACGGTCAGAACAGCGGTAACCAGCAAAATTGCGATAATCTTGTCAATTTCCGCCCCGATCAGGATCGAGTTTGAGGTCAGGTAAGTCACATAATCACGCGTGATCATGCTTTTGCCGCCCTCCGACCAGATGACATAGCCAGTCAGGATGATCCAGCCTGCCGCCGCTGTCCCGCCAGCTATCAGAATATAGCGTGGATCAAAGCGCAGGCTGCGCAGGGCAATGAAGATGAAGACATAGAGCACGGTCGGTGCTTTGAGATAGAAGCTTGCTGGTTGCATGTACTGGATATGGAAGCTCCAGATCAGGACCATCAGAAGACCGATATCGGCGATCACTGAAGCAGTCAGAAACCAGGTCGATAGCTTGTTGCGATAGGTCAGGGCAAGGCGTTTGAGGGTAAACAGGTAATACAGGCCCAATGCCCATGGCACAGGATGGATGCCATCGGACATCACGGTTTTGGGCGAGATGGCATAGAGGCTTGCAAAGATCGTGACCAGCAACAGCTGAACCCATCCGATCAGCTTTTCGCTTTCATATTGTTGCTTTTCGATCGCGCTCTGGACGCGCTCTGGCAGGTGACTGTTGGCATTCTTGCCAAACAGGAAGGCGCTCAGCGTGCTTTTCATGGAGCCGATGTCCCGATCATGCAGATGGGTGTCCCTATTGGACACAGTGATTGCCCATAGTGAAACCAAGGGCGGCACTTGCCAAGTCGAGATCGGGTGACGGCTGATCACAGCTGCGTGCGAGTAGGCGCAATGGGGAGAAGGCGAGGAGGTGATAAAGCAAAAAAAAAGCCGGGCAACAAATGTGCCCGGCAAGTTTATCAGGGAGGCTTCACGTCTGGGAGACGTAGGACCCTTCGCAGGGCCCTGGGTAAGCCGGACAGGGCGTCCGGCTAAAGACCGACATAATCGGTCAGGGAGAAAACTCTGTACCGCGGTGCGGAGTGTTCCGCTGCGGTTCGAGGGAGAAGATAGCGTTTTTGACGATAATGACCACTGCCAAATTGCTTTTTCAGCCATGCATTTTCTGCATAAATATATGGGGACGTTTAGAATGATGTCAAGTATTTGATATTTATACGATTTTACGAGTTCGTTCCGACGGTTTTCTGGCTAGATCACTGTTTGCGGGGATAATTCATTGTGCAGGGGCACAAAAAAAAGCCGGTAGCGGGGGAGCTACCGGCAAGATCAACAGGGAGGCTTACGTCTGGGAGACGTAGGGAATCTCTTGAAGATTCCAGGCCGGATATCGTTCCGGCGGACGGATCGTCCAAAGATCGGGAAGCCGGAGCAAGCTCGCTTTGTGCGTATGCTCACAACTTATGATATGAATATAAGTGATCCTTAGGTGGACCAAAAATAGAATGACTACAAGTCAACCATGCGTCAGGCGCATGACAATAAAATGTCAGCAATTTTAAGACATTATGGCACGACTGATATTTGATGTGCCCCGATATTGGTAAAACACCCCATAAACGCCAACAGCCCGGCAGGGCCGGGCTGTTGCAGAATCGGATAGAAAATATCCGGAATTCTATTTCTCGGTCGTGGCACTTGCGCTGGCGGCTGCCGCGGCCTTTGCCTTGACCTTTGAAATTTCCTCGATCAGGAAGTCACGGAATACGGCGATACGTTTGGAGTGCCGCAGTTCTTCCGGATAGACGAAATAGGCATCGAAGCTTGGCCCTTCGAGTTCCGGCAAAATGCGAACCAGATTGCTGTTGGTTGGCAGCAAGTAATCGGGCAGTGCCGAAATACCAAGACCGGATTCGGTGGCGCGGAAAATGCCATAGATATTGTTGAGCTTCAGGATCGGGCGCATGTCCGGTTTGAACTGCTGTGCGGTTGCCATCATCCAGTTGACGTTGGAAACCGGCGGACGGGCATCCGCGCCATAGATGATCAGGCGATGGTCCTTGAGGTCTTCTGGTGTTTTGGGCATGCCGTGCTGCTTGATGTATTCCGGCGATGCAAACACGTGATAGCGCAGCGTCATCAGCTGGCGCTGAACCAGGTCGGCCTGACGGGGCGGCTGCATGCGGATGGCAACATCGGCCTCACGCATGGCAAGGTCGAGTTCCTCGTCATTGAGCACCAGCGACAGTTCGATTTCCGGATACCGTTCAAGGAACTCGTTGATGCGCGGCGTCAGCCAGGTCGAACCGAAGGCCACCGTTGTCGTGACCTTGAGCGGCCCACTTGGTCGTTCTTTTGATTCGCGAATGCGGGCTTCTGCCATGGAAAGCTTGGCAAAAACATCATGTGCCGTGCGATACAGCAACTCGCCCTGTTCTGTCAGGATCAGGCCACGCGCATGGCGATGGAAAAGCGGGACTTTCACGCTTTCTTCTAGTGCGCTGATCTGTCGACTGACGGCCGACTGGCTCAGATTAAGGTTTTCCCCTGCGTGGGTGAAGCTCCCGGCTTCGGCAACAGCGTGAAAAACACGCAGCTTGTCCCAGTCCATAGACCTGCTCCTAGATGTGCCAGCGCACGGTCGATGCGCAGGACCCCTGATAATTGTTCTCTTCTTTTATGGCCAATTTGGTTTCCACACTATTAAGTGCATCACAAGCTTTGACCAAGTGCATGATTATTCAATCAATATGAGGCCTGTGACATTTTCTGCAAGAAGACATTTTCCTGCAAAGTCCATGGCGGGGTGCGGTTTTCGACGCAATGTCAGTCAATTGGCCGGATCGCGGCCGTTTGAAACGATTAAAAAAGGGGACGCCAGATGCGTCCCCTTTGGTCTTTAAGCTCATTTACGCCAGAAGATCAGGCTTCTTGCTCTGCGATGAACTTTTCTGCCTCAAGGGCGGCCATGCAGCCCATGCCAGCCGCAGTCACCGCCTGACGATAGACCTTGTCGGTAACGTCGCCTGCGGCAAAGACGCCTTCGATATTGGTCACCGTGCTGCCCGGTTTGACGAGGATATAGTTCTCGTCATCCATGTTGACCTGGCCTTTGAACACAGCCGTTGCCGGATCATGGCCGATGGCAACAAAGAAACCGTCCGCCGGGATATCAAGCAGCGCATCGGTTTTGACATTGCGAACGCGCACACCTTCGACGCCGTCCATCGGACCATCACCGCCAAGAATGTCTTCAACAACGCTGTCCCAGACGACCTCGATCTTTTCATGCTTCAGCAAACGGTCCTGGAGCATTTTTTCCGCACGCAGTTCATCGCGACGGTGGATCAGGGTGACCTTGGAGCAGATACCGGCAAGATAAAGGGCTTCTTCAACCGCGGTGTTGCCACCACCGACAACCGTGACCGGCTTGTTGCGATAGAAGAAACCATCACAGGTCGCGCAGGCCGAAACGCCACGGCCGTTGAATTTCTCTTCGCCCGGAAGGCCAAGCCAGCGTGCCTGCGCGCCGGTCGAGATGATGACCGTATCTGCGATATAGGTATCGCCGGAGTCGCCCTTGCAGACGAACGGACGTTTGGAGAAATCGACTTCGGTGATCAGGTCATGCACCATTTTGGTGCCGACATGCTCAGCCTGTGCCTTCATCTGGTCCATCAGCCACGGACCCTGAATGACATCCGCGAAGCCCGGATAGTTTTCGACATCAGTTGTGATCGTCAACTGGCCACCCGGCTGAAGACCCATCACCATCATAGGTTCAAGGTTCGCGCGCGCGGCATAGATCGCTGCGGTGTACCCGGCAGGGCCGGAGCCAATGATGAGGACTTTGGTCTGATGTTCCTGGGCCATGTTCTTTGTATACGTCCGAGATGAGTAAAAACAGAGATCGAACATATGGGCAGTCCGGCCAAGACGCAACCGCTTCACGCAAAGTTTGAGCGCCTTGTTTCGCGTTTTTTGAATGGTGAAATTTTACGTTTGAAACAGGTAGTTTCATTGTGGCATCGAAGCGTATCGGAATGGTCGTGCAGGATGGCGGAAATTTGCGCCAAAAAGCAGATTTTTCAGCGTTTTCAGTTACGGCATCCAAGCACAAGATTGCATTCTGATGCGGATTATATTATTGCCAGCAACTTGCCTCGCTGTAATATTGTTTCAATCGGGGTAAGTTTCGCGCACAGAATCGAGGAATAAATGCAACGGGTCAAACTCGACAAGATCGACCGCAGAATTTTGCGCGATCTGCAGGAAGATGGCCGCATGACCAATGTGGAACTTGCACGCCGTGCAGGTATTTCAGCGCCCCCCTGTTTGCGTCGTGTGCGCGCACTCGAGGAAACCGGTTTCATTCAGGGCTACCATGCCGATGTGGATGCGCAGGCGCTGGGTTACAACGTGACTGTGTTTGCAATGGTCGGGCTTGCCAGCCAGGCAGAACATGATCTGCGTGCATTTGAAGCCCGTGCGGCCGCTTGGCCAGAAGTCCGCGAATGCCACATGGTGGCGGGTGAAATGGACTTTCTTCTGAAAATCGTCTCGCACAGCTGGGATGAATATCAGAAATTCCTGACCACCGAACTGACAGTTGCCGAGAACGTCAATCACGTTAAATCGGCACTTTCGATTCGCACCGCGAAAAACATGCCCGGTGTGCCGATCGATATTGAGGTCGAAGACTGATTAGTCAGTTTTTACGACATCTGACATCCCTGACGAACCCCGCAGAAACCGGCGCCCAGAAGCGCCGGTTTATTTGTTTTGCGCCATTTTACCGCGCGGGCAATCTAATCAATCCTAATCGACCTATACATATTGCTATGTGCCATTGCGCCTGATCAAAGACGCCATTTATTTGGCAGTTAACATGATCCGTATCAGATGGTTTGCGTAAATAATCCCAGATAGACGGCCATTTTCTCCGATTTCAAAGAACATTTTCTTTAGGGCGCAGAAACATCTCGCCAAAGTGTCCTTGTTGCTTGCCGGTATAGTGCATACATAAAGAGTGCCTATCCATTCGAGATCAGTTTTATATTTTGGGATAGTAATTGGAATTGTTTCAAAAACATACGGACGTGACGCCAAGATTGTCTTCGGAAGAAGATGGCTGGCGCGGGATTGTGCCAACCGGGCTGTTTGCCTTTGCGGGTGTGGTGCTGCTTGTAATTCTGTCCTATCGCCCTTCTGAATCGCTTCAGGGGGTTGGGATGGTGTTCCCGTTTGACATGACCGAGGCAGAGATCCTTGAACGGGTGGGTGCTTCTGGCGGTCGCGTTACGAGGTTTGGCGGTTTTGGGCATATGGCTGTTGTCGTGCATGACGATGGTGTGGTGCCAGAAGCCGACGATTTCGGTGCTTTGTTTACCCTTTCTCCCTTGATTGCGTCGGTCTGTTTTGATGCTGACGCCTCCAAAAACGCCTTTTGATAATCGGGTTTGAACCTATGGAAAAGTTAGTCGAAATTCGCGCGAATGCGATCAAGGCCTTGTTCGTTATTCTGGCAATCCATATTCCGCTAAGTGCGGTCGCCGGATATTTCGCCAGCAATGATGCGGTTTCGCCATTGATCGCCAGTGCGATCTTTGCGGCTGTTGCCTTCGTCGTTTGCCGTGCTGCCGGACCGCAGGCCCAGATTTCGCGCTTTATTGTTTCTTCTGCGATGATTTTGCAGGTCGCGGTGCTGGTCTATGCCTTCCGCGGACATGAATGGCAGATCGACATTCATATGTATTTCTTTGCAGCACTTGCTGTGCTTGGCGCGCTGGTGTGCTGGAGAACGATTGTTGTTGCAACCGGCGTGATTGCCCTGCACCACCTGATCCTGAACTTTGTTGTGCCCTATTGGGTATTTCCGGAAGGTGCCGATTTCTTCCGTGTGGTTTTGCATGCGGTGGTGGTGATTGTTGAGGCCGGGGTTCTGGTCTGGTCGTGCAAAAGCCTTTATTCGACGTTGGCACATGCCGATATCGCGCGCAGCGAAGCCGAAGAGGCCGCCAAATCTGCACAGGATTTGTTGGCCCAGAACGAACAGCTCCGTAAACAGCGCAACATTGAACGCGATAACTTCAAGCGCGAACTGGCAGATCAGATCACCAAGATGATTGGGAAATCTGCTGGTGCCGTGGATGCGGAATCGGTTCAATTGCAGAAGCGTGCGCAGCGTCTGAATGATCGCGCACGCACGGGCCGCGAAGCATCGCTCGGTGCGGTTCATGCGTCCGAGGAAACCTCGCAGAATGTTCAATCAGCGGCCTCAGCCGTGGAAGAAATCAACGCATCCGCCGACGAGATTTCGCGTCAGATAGTTCGGGCGCGTGAAATCACCGATAACGCGGTTGCGCGTTCCTCAACCGCAAGCGAGCGGATCGAATGGTTGTCCAAGGCGGCCGAGAAAATTGGTGAAGTCGTCAACCTGATTACCGATATTGCGTCCCAGACCAACCTGCTGGCACTCAATGCCACGATTGAGGCGGCGCGTGCCGGTGAAGCGGGCAAAGGTTTTGCGGTTGTGGCCAACGAGGTCAAGAACCTTGCCAACCAGACAGCACGTGCGACCGACGAGATTGCCCAGCAGATTTCCGAAATCCAGGCTGCCACGGGGGATTCCGTTTCGGCCGTAAACGGGGTTTCTGAAACCATTGGCGATTTGGTTGAAGTCACAACCACGATTTCAGCGACGATGGAACAACAGCAAGGCGCAACGCGTGAGATTGCGCAAAGCCTGAATGTGACGGTTGACGCCACCCGCGATCTGTCGGACCTGATCCATCAGCTTTCCGAAATTTCCGATCAGACCGGGGAAACCGCGACAGAGCTTTTGGGCAGTGCGGATCACCTGGGTTCGGAAGCATCCGATCTGAACCAAAATGTTGAAGAGGTCCTCGATCAGTTGGCGAAATCGGGATAAATCGCAATACGCGTCCCAACCTGCGAAAAAGCCGGGCATTTGCCCGGCTTTTTCTTTGTCTGTGTCTCGGATGAAATTCTGAAATGAAAAAGGCCCGGGGAATGCCCGGGCCCTGATACGCATCAGTTGTTTCCCGGTCAGGAAAAATCGACCTTGAGAATTTCATAGCTTTTGGTGCCGCCGGGCACGGTGACTTCGACAGAGTCACCGACCGACTTGCCTATCAGCGCACGGCCGATTGGTGACGTGGTCGAAATGCGACCAGCGTTGATGTCGGCTTCGATCGGGCCAACCACCTGATAGGTGGTTTCCTCGTCGGTGTCTTCGTCAACGAGCTGAACCTTGGCGCCGAATTTCACGACATCACCCGCAAGGGATTTGATGTCGATAACTTCGGAGCGGCTGAGCACGTCTTCGAGCTCGGCAATACGACCTTCGCAGAAACTTTGGCGTTCGCGTGCGGCATGGTATTCGGCATTTTCCGAAAGATCGCCATGCTCGCGGGCATCCGCGATGGCCTTGATGATTTCAAGGCGTTCGACGGACTTGCGATGCTTCAGTTCTTCTTCGAGACGCTGATGCCCCTGGGGGGTCATTGGTACTTTTTCCATCGCGCTCACAGCCTATTCTTATTAGCGGTCGATACTACAAAATCAACCGCCCGGCATCCCGCCGGGCGGTCTGAATTCTTCTGTCAGGTTCAGATTAAGAACCTTAGTACTTGTCCCCAAGATATTCCTGAACGGGACGGACTTCAAGTGCGCCGCGTTTCAGGTTGTCGATGGCGCGCAGGGTAGCGCGGGCACCGGCGACAGTGGTGTAGTACGGGATGTCATCGGTAAGCGCAGTACGGCGGATCGAGAAACTGTCGACCACGGCCTGCTTGCTTTCGGTGGTGTTGAACACCAGCTTGATATCGCCGTTCTTCATCATGTCCACGATATGGGGACGTCCTTCCTGTACCTTATTGACCGGGGTGACGTCTAGCCCTTCTTTTTCAAGAGCTTCTGCCGTGCCATGGGTCGCAACGATGCCAAAGCCAAGCGCAATGGCGTCGCGCGCCAGTTGAACAGCGGCCGGTTTGTCATAGTTTTTCACCGAGATGAAAATCTTGCCTTCCAGCGGCAGGGTATGGCCAGCAGCCATCTGTGCCTTGGCAAACGCACGACCGAAATCGGTGTCCAAACCCATGACTTCACCGGTCGAACGCATTTCCGGGCCAAGCAAGGTATCAACGCCCGGGAAGCGGTTGAACGGAAGGACCGCTTCCTTGACTGCGATATGCTTGAACGGACCATGATCAATTTCAAAGTCGCCGAGCTTTTCGCCGGCCATGATACGCGCGCCGATCTTGGCAATCGGGTTGCCGGTTGCCTTGGCAACGAACGGCACCGTACGCGAGGCACGCGGGTTCACTTCGATCAGATAGATGATGTCATCCTTGATCGCGAACTGAACGTTCATCAGGCCAATAACGTCAAGCGCCTTGGCAAGCTGAACTGTCTGTTCCTTAAGGCGTTCGATCATCGTTTCATCAAGCGAGTAGGGCGGTAGCGAGCAGGCCGAATCCCCGGAATGGATACCGGCTTCTTCGATATGCTGCATGATGCCGGCGACAAAGACGTTCTCGCCATCAGATACGGCGTCGGCATCAATCTCGATCGCGTCTTGCAGGAAGCTATCGATCAGAACCGGGCTTTTGCCTGATACCTGAACCGCTTCGTGCATGTAGCGCAGAAGGTCTTCGGTGGTGTGAACGATTTCCATCGCGCGGCCACCCAGAACGTAGCTTGGGCGGATGACGATCGGGTATCCGATGCTCTCGGCGATTTTGACGGCCTCGTCGACGGAACGGGCAATGCCGTTTGCCGGCTGACGCAGGCCAAGCTTGTTGATCAGGGCCTGGAACCGGTCGCGGTCTTCGGCAAGATCGATGCTGTCCGGGCTGGTGCCGAGGATCGGAACGCCAGCCTTTTCAAGGGCCGCAGAAAGTTTCAGCGGGGTCTGGCCGCCATACTGAACAATTACACCCAGCAGTTCGCCGTTGCTTTGTTCAAGCTGGCAAAGCTCGATCACGTCTTCGGCGGTCAGCGGTTCGAAATACAGACGATCCGAGGTGTCATAGTCGGTTGAAACCGTTTCCGGGTTGCAGTTGACCATGATGGCTTCGATGCCGGCTTCGCGCAGCGCATAGGCCGCGTGAACACAGCAGTAATCGAACTCGATGCCCTGACCGATACGGTTCGGGCCGCCACCAAGAATGATGACTTTCTTGCGGTCGGTGACTTCTGCCTCGTTTTCCGGCTCAACGAAACCATCGCCTTCATACATGGAATACATGTACGAGGTGCGCGACGGGAATTCGGCGGCACAGGTATCAATGCGCTTGTAAACCGGGCGCAGGCCAAGGGCGTGACGATCCGCACGAACGGCGTCTTCGTCCTTGCCAGCCAGTTCGGCAAGACGTGCGTCCGAGAAACCGAGCTTTTTGAGGCGCAGCAATTCCTGCTTGTCGGTCGGAATGCCGTTTGCGCGAACTTTTTCTTCCTCGGCGACCAGCATTTCGATCTGCTTGAGGTACCAGGGGTCAAATTTGGTCGCACCCTGAATTTCCTTAAGCGTCAGGCCATGACGGAAGGCCTGGGCCGCATACAGGATACGGAACGGGATCGGCTGGGTCAGCTTGGCGCGGATGGCGGCCTTGTCCGGCGCACCTTCGATTTTGACTTCGTTCAGGCCGGTAAGCCCGGTCTCCATCGACCGCAGACCTTTCTGCAGGCTCTCGGCAAAGCAGCCACCGATGGACATCGCTTCGCCGACCGACTTCATCGCAGTCCCCAAAAGCGGCTTGGCACCCGGGAATTTTTCAAAGGTGAAGCGCGGGATCTTGGTGACGACATAGTCGATGGTCGGCTCGAACGAGGCCGGGGTGACGCCGGTGATGTCGTTATCGAGCTCATCCAGAGTATACCCAACCGCAAGCTTGGCTGCGATCTTGGCAATCGGGAAGCCGGTTGCCTTGGATGCCAGGGCGGAAGAACGCGAAACGCGCGGGTTCATTTCAATCACGATCAGGCGACCGTCATCCGGGTTAACCGCGAACTGAACGTTCGAGCCGCCGGTATCAACACCAATCTCGCGCAGAACCGCCAGCGAGGCGTCGCGCATGATCTGGTATTCTTTGTCGGTCAGGGTGAGCGCCGGGGCGACAGTGATTGAGTCGCCGGTATGGATGCCCATCGGATCGACGTTTTCGATCGAGCAGATGATGATGCAGTTATCCGCATTGTCGCGGACCACTTCCATTTCATACTCTTTCCAGCCGAGAATGGATTCTTCGATCAGCACTTCGTGGGTCGGCGAAATCGCCAGACCATTGCGCACGATCTGTTCGAACTCTTCGCGGTTATAGGCAATGCCGCCGCCTTCGCCGCCAAGGGTGAAGCTTGGGCGGATGATTGCCGGAAGGCCGGTGACTTCGAGTGCCTTGACCGCATCTTCAAAGGTGCGAACCATGGCTGAGCGCGCGCTTTCAAGGCCGATCTTGTCCATGGCTTCGCGGAACAGCTGGCGGTCTTCGGCCTTTTCGATGACGTGCTTTTTCGCACCGATCATCTCGACACCGTATTTTTCCAGCGTGCCGTCGTTAAACAGGGCGAGTGCGGTGTTCAACGCCGTCTGACCACCCATGGTCGGCAGGATCGCGTCCGGACGTTCCTTTTCGATGATCTTGGCGACCATGGCCGGTTTGATCGGCTCAATATAGGTGGCATCGGCCAGGTTCGGGTCGGTCATGATGGTCGCCGGGTTCGAGTTGACCAGAATGACGCGGTAACCTTCTTCCTTAAGGGCCTTGCAGGCCTGGGCACCGGAATAGTCAAACTCGCAAGCCTGGCCAATAACAATCGGGCCGGCACCGATGATGAGGATTGATTTGATATCTGTACGTTTCGGCATGTCGTTTTCCGCTTTTCGCAAGGGCAGGCGCTATGGCTGCACCGCCTCGTTTAAGTCCGTTAATCGCGTAATCTCGGGCGTATCCTGATCCGGGGATCAGGCTTTGGCGTCCTCGATCAGACCAACGAAACGTTTGAACAGGTAGTGGCTGTCATGCGGCCCCGGCGATGCTTCGGGGTGATACTGAACAGCGAAGACCGGCTTGTCTTTCAGGCGCAGACCGGCAAGGGAGCCATCAAACAGCGAGAAGTGCGTTGCTTCGACGTTTGCCGGCAGGCTGTCCTTGTCGACGACAAAGCCATGGTTTTGGGATGTGATTTCAACAACACCCGTGGTCGTGTCCTTGACCGGGTGGTTCGCACCACGATGGCCGACATCCATTTTCATGGTTTTCGCACCCAGGGCGAGCGCCATCATCTGATGACCCAGGCAGATGCCAAATACCGGCTTGCCGCTATCGATCAGGGTTTTGATGGTCGGAACCGCATATTCGCCGGTGGCCGCCGGATCGCCCGGGCCGTTGGACAGGAAAATCCCATCCGGGTTCATCGCAAGGATTTCATCGGCCGAGGTGGTGGCCGGAACAACCGAGACCTTGCAATCAAGGCTTGCCAGGTTGCGCAGGATGTTGCGCTTTACGCCGTAATCGATGGCAACGACGTGGTGCTTGGCATTGCCAACCTTGCCGTATCCGCCTTCGCGGGTCCAAAGCGCTTCGTCCCAGTCGTAACCGGTGGTGCAGCTGTTGTCCTTGGCAAGGTCCATGCCTTCGAGGCCCGGCCAGTCATTGGCCTTGGCGATCAGGGCTTCGATATCAAAACTGCCATCTTCGCTGTGGCAGATCACACCGTTTGGCGCGCCTTCGGTCCGGATGCGTTTGGTCAGGCGGCGGGTATCCACACCGGCGATCCCGATCCGGCCATGTTCAGCCAGCCAGTCGTTGAAATGTTTCTGGGCGCGGTAGTTTGACGGCTCGGTAATGTCCTGGCGCAGGATGCAGCCAAGGGCGACCGGTTTGGCGTTTTCGATATCTTCGTCGTTGGTGCCGACATTGCCGATATGGGGGAAGGTAAAGGTGATCATCTGACCGGCATAGGAAGGGTCGGTCATGATTTCCTGATAGCCCGTGATCGACGTGTTGAAGCAGACTTCACCAACGACCTCTCCTCGGGCCCCGACGCCGCGTCCCCAAAAAACTGAACCATCTGCGAGAACCAGAACGGCAGAAGCACCAGGGGGCGGGGTGTGCGTGGGCGCTGACATTGGCAAATGTCCTTTCGATCTTTCCACGGTGAAACACGGATTCTTTTTATATATAATAATTCTGCGCAGGCCGACAAAAACGGCTGCTGTTAACCTGCATACCGGCCATGCAGACGTGCCAAGTGGTTTCCAGCAAGGTATGCCGACAGCGCAAAAGCGTCAGCAAGGGGTTGCGGAAAGCGGGGCAAAGCGTGATCCCGGCAGGCAAATTGGCGGATGTCTACGGGAGTCGCCATGGCATGTCAAGGACGCATCTAAACTTTTATTTTTGCAATAATATCAATAACTTATGCGTTAACGTTTTCTTTGCGTCAAATGCCGTTTTGCGGTATGTTCGCTCCTTTCTTCCACAGAATCAGAGATGAGCCATGCTGCGATCGCAGCTTAACGACGCTTTGAAAAAGGCCGTCCTTGCCAAGGATGCCTGCTCCGTAACCACCGTGCGCCTTATTCTGGCGGCACTGAAAGAACGCGATATCGCCGCACGGAGCGACGGCAACACCGATGGCATTTCAGATGATGAAATCATCAATCTGCTTCAGGCGATGGTAAAACAGCGCCGCGAAAGCATTGAAATGTACACCAAGGGCAATCGCCCGGAACTGGCCGAACAGGAAGCCTCCGAGATCGAGGTCATCGAAAAGTTCCTGCCGGCCCAGCTGTCCGATGAAGAAATCGAAGACGCCGTGCGTGGCACTGTTTCGGAAATCGGTGCGACCTGCCTTAAGGATATGGGCCGCACCATGGCAGCCCTTCGTGAAAAATATAGCGGCACGATGGATTTCGGCAAAGCCGGTGGTGTCGCCAAAAAACTGTTGGGTTAATCGCAACAGGACTATGTCATTTGAAAGCCGGGCGTGTAAAATCGTCCGGCTTTCGTCGTCCCGGGACCGGACAATAATCACATCAATCAGGTCGACCGGGGCAGGGACCAATCAACAGAGTTGCAGCACACTGCTGTGACATTACGGGAACGGGGCACACATGAGCTTTCCCCAGTCGTTTCTAGACGACCTGCGGGCGCGGGTGGGACTGGCGGATGTCGTCGGTACATCGGTGAAGCTGATCAAACGCGGCCGGGAATATTCCGGGCTGTGCCCGTTCCATTCTGAAAAATCCCCGTCCTTTACGGTCAATGAGCAAAAGGGTTTCTATCACTGCTTTGGTTGCGGTGCGCATGGCGATGTCATCAGCTTTGTGATGAATACCCGTGGCCTGACCTTTATCGAGGCGGTCGAGGTGCTGGCCAATCAGGTCGGCATGGAAGTTCCCAAACAATCCCGCGAAGCCCAGGAACGCGAACAGAAGGCCAAAACCCTTTACGAGGTCATGGAGGCAGCCTGTGCGTTTTTCGAACGCATGTTGCGCATGCCAGAAGGCAAGGAAGGGCTGGATTACTTCCATCAACGCGGACTGGATGACAAAACGATATCCGAATTCCGGCTGGGCTATGCCCCGGACAGTCGCGGCGCGCTGAAGGCAGCGCTCAAGCGCGAAGATATTGACGAAAAACTGATGATCGAGGCCGGGCTTCTGATCGAGCCCGAAGATGGCAACCGGCAAAGCTATGACCGCTTTCGGGGGCGGGTCATGTTCCCGATCCTGGATCGGCGCGGACGGGTGGTGGCCTTTGGCGGGCGCGTTATGGGTGATGGCAAGCCGAAATACCTCAACAGCCCGGATACGCCACTGTTTCACAAGGGGCGGTTGTTATATGGTTTGCCGCAGGCCCGAGAAGCATCGCAACAGGATGCGCCGATCATTGTTACCGAAGGCTATATGGATGTGATTGCCCTGCACCGTGCGGGCTTTCGCGGGGCGGTGGCGCCACTTGGCACCGCGGTGACCGAAGAACAGATTGGCGAACTTTGGAAAATGACCAACGAGCCGATCCTGTGTCTGGATGGCGATGTTGCCGGTAAGCGCGCAGCGGTGCGCGCGGCAGAACGCGCACTGCCAATTTTGCGCCCGGGCAAGTCATTGCTGTTTTCGATCCTGCCTGAGGGCGAAGACCCAGACAGCCTGATGGCAGCCCCGGATGGCTTTAACAGTTTTCGCAAAATCATCGAACATGCCGTGCCGTTGGCCGAACTTGTCTGGCGCATGGATGCGGGCACGCACAAGATTGATACCCCGGAACGTCGTGCAGCCCTTGAGGCGACGATAAATCAACGCATTTCCGTGATCGCGGATGAAGCGGTGCGGTCGCAATACAATTCGTTTTTCCGCGATCGTATCTGGAAGCTGTTCAAGGGCGATCGGGGCGGAAAGCCCGCAAACCGGTCAGGAAATTCGGGCAATTTCCAAAATAAAAAATCCGGATGGGGTGGCAAACGCGGAAAAAATGACCATTTCTGGGGTCCGGCCGGTAAAGCGGTTCCGGGCATGTCGCGACCGCCCATGCAAAAGAAGCGTGACCTGCAAGACTCCATTCTTTTGCTGACATTGATCAACCATCCTGCGTTGCATGATGAGATTGGTGAACAGCTGGGAATCTATAGTTGTGCGGACTCCGCGCTTGACAATCTTCGTCGGGCCGTCTTAAAGCTGCTTGACGATGATCCTGGACTTGATTGCGAAACGATCAAGGCCCAATTGGAGCGCGACGGGCTGTCAGAGACAGTTTTGCGGGTGGTTAGTGCCGATGTTATTGCGCACGCCGCTTTCGCCAAGCCCGAAACGCCGCTCGAACGGGCCCTGACGGGTTGGAAACAGGTTTTTTCCATGGCTGTAAGCTCCCTGGAGGACGAAGAGGCAAAATACGCCGTCCGACAGTTGGCAGCAGATACCAGCGAGGAGGAATGGGAAAGATTTTCTCACAGACGAGAGGATCTGGCCCGACGCCGGGAGAAAGTGTTTAAGCTCGACGACTGATCATTGATCACGTGTGTGGTCTGGATCAGCGATCGGGCTATTTGTGATTTGCGCTGAAAGACACGGCGCTTGGGACAACAACGGTACGAACGTACCCAGCGGGAAACGGGGAATAGATGTCGTCTAAGACTTCGAACGCTGAAGAGAAAAAGAACTCTTCTGAAAACGCAGACGGACCTCTTCTCGATACATATAAGTCGGCCATAAAAAAGCTCATTGCCAAGGGCAAGGAGAAAGGCCACATCTCGGTCGATGAGTTGAACGCGGCCCTGCCATCCGAGCATTTCTCCTCGGAGCAGATCGAAGACGTGATGAGCAATCTCAACGAGATGGGCATCAATGTCATCGATGGCGATGAAGCCGACGACAATGACGACAACGACGATTCCGATGCTGATCCGCGTGGCAACATCTCCGAAGATGATGTTGGCCGGACCGATGATCCGGTGCGCATGTATCTGCGCGAAATGGGCAGTGTCGAACTGCTGTCGCGCGAAGGCGAAATCGCCATTGCCAAACGTATCGAAGCCGGTCGCGACATGATGATTGGCGGGATTTGTGAGAGCCCGCTGACCATTCGTGCGATTGTGAACTGGCATGACCAGCTTCAGGCTGGCGAACTTTTGCTCCGTGACGTCATTGACCTTGAAACCACCTATGGCGGTGGCCCGGAAGCGGAAATCGCCGCGGCCGAAGGTGAAGACGAAGAAGATACCGACGTCGATGCAGAGGCAGATGTCGAAAGCTTCGAGTCGGCCAATGACGACGATGACGAAGAAGCCGAGACCGAAACCCCGGCCGGCCTCACCGATGAGGCCGAAGAAGACGAGGACGAAGAGGACGACGAGTCTGAAAAGTCCGAGGATGAAGAGGGTGAGGCTACTGGCGACGGCGACGATGATGACGACGATGACGAGAACGAGCAGGTCAACGTTTCGCTTTCCAAAATGGAAGAGGAACTGACCGAGCAGGTTCTCGAGAAGTTCGAACTGATCGCCAAGACCTATGAGAAATTGCACAAGGCGCAGGAACAGCGTCTGGTGGCAATGAACAAGGGCGAGGCCGTTCCGGCCGCAACTGAAAAGCGCTATAACAAGCTCAAGAACGAGATGGTTGACCTGATGGAAGATGTTCACCTGAACAACTTCCGCATTGAGGAACTTCTTGATCACCTGACCGGTTTGAACAACCGTCTGCTCGGCCTTGAAGGCAAGCTTCTGCGCTTTGCGGATCGTTGCAAGATCAAACGCCCCGATTTCATCAAACAGTATCAGGGTCATGAACTTGACCCGAACTGGATGGAACGTGTTGGCGGCTTGCCGGGCAAGGGCTGGAAAACCTTTGTTGAACGCTATTCCGAAGAAATCGCCAATCTGCGCGAAGGCATCGGCGGTGTTTCGGCCGAGGTCGGTTTGCCGGTTGGTGAATTCCGCCGCGTTTACGGCGTGGTCAACAAGGGCGAACGCGAAGCCGGTCGTGCGAAAAAGGAAATGATCGAGGCCAACCTGCGTCTCGTGATCTCGATCGCCAAGAAATACACCAACCGTGGTCTTCAGTTCCTTGACCTGATTCAGGAAGGCAATATTGGCCTGATGAAGGCGGTGGATAAATTCGAATACCGCCGTGGGTACAAGTTCTCGACCTATGCGACCTGGTGGATCCGCCAGGCGATCACACGTTCGATCGCTGATCAGGCGCGCACCATCCGTATTCCGGTTCACATGATAGAGACCATCAACAAGCTGGTCCGTACCTCGCGCCAGATGTTGCATGAAATCGGCCGTGAACCAACCCCGGAAGAGCTGGCAGAAAAACTGCAGATGCCGCTTGAGAAGGTCCGCAAGGTTTTGAAAATCGCCAAGGAGCCGATTTCTCTCGAAACCCCGATCGGGGACGAGGAAGACAGCCATCTCGGCGATTTCATCGAAGACAAGAACGCCGTTCAGCCGCTTGATGCTGCGATCCAGGCCAACCTGCGTGAAACTACCACGCGCGTTCTGGCATCGCTCACCCCGCGTGAAGAACGTGTTTTGCGTATGCGTTTCGGGATTGGCATGAACACCGACCACACCCTCGAAGAGGTTGGTCAGCAGTTCTCCGTGACCCGCGAACGTATCCGTCAGATCGAAGCAAAAGCGCTGCGCAAGCTCAAGCATCCGTCGCGCTCGCGCAAACTGCGTTCGTTCCTCGATTATTAAGAAATTACGCGACGTTCGGGCTTGACCTTGGCCGGAAAATCGCTAGTTTTCGGGACCGCACCGGACCACCGGTGCGGTCTTTTCTTTACCCGGACTTTTGTCTTGGGGGCCCGTAGCTCAATTGGTTAGAGCCGACCGCTCATAACGGTCTGGTTGGGGGTTCAAGTCCCTCCGGGCCTACCACTTTTGTCGGGTGACAAAGAAGTTGTCGTTTTTGACAAAAAAGATGTCGAAATTGACAAAGTAATTGTCGCAAAGAAGATTTGCAGCCAATTAACAGTTTGTCTTAGGTCGCAGTCAGACCTCTTCCTTCAAAAGTAAGTTTTGCAAAAATCAAAATATCGGCGTTTCTTCGCTGACCTATTTGCATTTTCGATCATTAATGATCTCTTCCATTGCCTTCGTGTGAGTGAATATTCTGCTCCGATCTAATGTTCATTCACGGAAAATGTTCTGCATTTTAAGTGAAGTGTCTCCATCGAGTCCCTACCTATTCCCTAACTTTTGAAAAATTTGATGCCGAATTAATTGGTAAATGCAAAATTTTTTTGTCCTCAAGATTGAAGTATCAGAGAGAACACTTTCGTTTTTTGTCGCGTTACATGCTGGATTTTGAATGGGAGGTTGATACATCGACTGCAATGTATCGGCCTCCTAAAAACGACAATAAAGACCCCAGATTTTCATTGCGTTCTTTTTCAAAACGCCAAAAGGCATTGTATCAGCGCCTCCCCAAGAAAATGTCCATTCGCGCATAAGAATGCTCATTGAACCGGATCTGAAATTTTCGGTTGGGCAGATTTCAGGTGTTTGGCAATAAGGGCGGGCCTTGACCTTTGAGTGATCAGTCGGAAACATTCTGTCCAACGAAAACAACTCATGAGGTCTAAAACGTAAAAACCGCCCCAGAATGTCTGAAGCGGTTGGATACGTCGCTGAAGCGAGAAGAATTGTGGTGATTCCTCCTTTAGCACGTTTCCCCAGGACAGGCAAGCATTGCGTGGAAAGCACGCCACAGGCGCGCTTTGCCTAAATTTAGCTTTAGGAGAGTACGATGAACGATCTTGCAAGGCGTGTTGTAACCCGCAGCAAAGGCCGTGTTGTTGGTCATTTCTATAGTCACAAGAATGCAAAACACCTTCAGTGGGAATCTCAACTCGAACGCGACTGCATGCGCGTTCTTGACGTTCTTCCTGATGTTGTGGGGTTCTCGGAGCAACCCTTCGCATTGCCTTATGACTTCAACGGTGTTGAGAAGACTTACTATCCTGACCTTTTAGTGACAAAGGCTGCTGCAGAGACTGTCATAGAGGTCAAACCTTACGCAAAAGCGATAATCCCGGAAGCTGTTGAGAGGTTCGGGCATATTGAATGTGCGCTGCATGAGCTTGGGTTTTCCTTCGAAGTGTGGACTGAAAAAGAAATTCGACGCGAACCTCGTTGGTCGAATGTAATCCTACTCATGGCTACGTGCCGACGACCGAGGGACATGCTGTCGTATGACGACCTTAAAGCAATGTTTTCCGGCGAAACCTCTCTAACAGTAGGTGAATTGTCATTAAGGCTAAGGTCCAGAGAAGCAAGAGGACAAGCGCTCTCTCTCGTTTCAGCGGGATTTCTGGGTGTCGATCTGGAAATGCCGATTAAGCAAGATAGTCAGGTTTGGCTTCTCGATCAGGGGGCTGGGCTATGACAAACATTTATCTCCCCATAAATACCAAGGTTCTGGTGAAGGGTTCTGAGTTCAAGGTTGTCTGTCATACAGCTGCAAACGAGTTGAACCTGGCGAACATTGAGACCGGCAAACCCCTTTTGATCAGCGTGTCAGAGTTTACGTCGATGATTGTGAACGGTGACGCCGAGATAGAACGCATGGGGCGCTCAAAGGGCGGGCACAGTCAAAGCTCAATTAAACGCAGTTTCGAAAGTTTTAGCGCTGAACACCAAGCAGAAGCTCGGCGGCGACTCAAATATGTAAAGGCAGTCGATGAAGGTATTGCTGGTCATGCACTAAGTTCAACAGTGAAAGATGTTTTGCGATTATTCAGCCATGAAAATGGCCCGCGACAGCCGAGTGTGAGAACCGTTGAGAGATGGTACCGGGCATGGAGTGATGGAGATCGAGATATTCGATCTTTGCTGCCTGCCGATTATCTAAAGGGACGTCGGATCAAAACCCTTGATGACAGGGTTGTGGAAATTCTCGATGAGGTGATTGAAGATTTTTATCTCATTCCAACTCCTCATCGAGTTAACCGTCTTTACCAAATTGTTCGTGACCGAATTCTCAAGGAGAATAAGGAAAAATCACCAGCTTCGAAGCTGTCGGTGCCGCATATTCGTAAAATCTATAGATACGTTCGGGCACTTGACCCCTACGAAGTAAAAGTGGCCCAGCATGGAAAGCGAGCGGCAAATGCGATATTTGATGCTACAGGGGCTGGAGTTACAGCGGCATACCCACTACAGATTGTTCAAGTTGACCATCACTTGGTTGACCTGCAACTGGTTGTGAATAGTGGAGCTATATTGGGGCGGCCTTGGCTGACGGTTGCGCTTGATCTTTACTCAAGAATGGTCGTGGGCTTCTATTTGAGCTTTGATGCTCCAAGCTACATCTCTGTGATGCGCTGTCTTAGGCATGCCATTCTTCCCAAAGAGGCCTTTCTAGACCAGATCATTCAGCAGCTAAAGCTGCATTCAGGAACTTCTCTACAAGCAAACTTTTTGTCTGATTGGTCTTGTTTTGGGCTTATCGACACTCTGGTGCTGGACAATGCTTTGGAGTTTCACTCCCAGCACTTGCTGGATAGCACAGCGCAGGTGGGTACTTCTGTTGAGTACAATCCTGCTTATCAACCTCATTACAAGGGATCTGTGGAGCGATGGTTCGGGACGCTGAATACAAAACTGATTCATACCTTGCCGGGGACAACATTTTCAAATCCAGCCAAGCGAGGAATATACCCGTCAGAGCAAGAAGCATGCTTAACAATTGAAGAGTTTGAATTTCTTCTCACAAAGTTCATCGTCGATGACTACTCGAATAGCCCTCATAAGCGATTGAATTGTACGCCTGCAGAGAAATGGAGTGAGGGTACACGTAAAAACCCTGTTCATTTCATCTCAAACCAACAAGATCTCAATGTCTTGTTGTTCAAGGTAGAGACTAGGACACTAGGTCGTCACGGGGTGACGATTGCTGGGCTACCTTACCAATCTGACGCTATTCAACTACTCCGACGTCACTTAATCGGAAACAGCTCTCTAGGGCTGAAAAACCCGAAGGTACGAGTGAAAGTGGATCCCGAGGATCTTTCGACAGTTTACGTTGAAGACAGGGAGAATAGGGTCTTTATTCCGGCAAGCTGTATCTATGAAACGTACTCTTTGCAGTTGTCTATGTGGCGACACAAGGTCATTCGTGATTCGATATCCGGAGAAGGTGTCAACCCTGATAAGGTGTCGGAGGAGGAGCTTCTTGACAGAAGACTCTCTGTGTTTGAGGCAGCGCAGAAATTGGTGTCGGATGCCCGGAAATCCAAAAGAAAACGCGCCTATCGATACAAAAATGAAGAACAGCGGGCCCTTGAGGCACATCAATCATCTAATCCGATAGGAATAGATGAGACGTCATCCTCCCAAGAAGAAGACGATTACCTAATTCCATTCAACTCGCCAGAGGAAATGGATGAGCAGTTAAGCCTGCGTGGTTGGCGTGCATCTAGTGCAAGTGATGTCTCGAAACCTCACGACAAGGGGGATGGCTATGGTGATGCGTAAGAGAGGTGTACTCAACGATGAACAAGCCAGAAGTCTTGCGGCGTTCAGAGATGTCAGGATTGTTCATGATGGGTTCCAAGATGCCTTGGCCCGCATTTCGAATTTTCATCTCGCCGGACGTTATTCCGACTCACCTGGTGTGATGAGTTTGATTGGATACACTGGTGCAGGAAAGACCTCTATAATCAAGGAATACTGTCGTACCCATAATAAGAAGGGAGAATTCAAAAAGGTCCTCTCTATCGTGGTCCCCGAGAACTGCACGGTAAAAAATCTCGCATCGCGGATACTTAGTGCTATTGGCGACCCTAGACCTACGCATGGTACGCGTGAAGATATGGAGAACAGGATCAAGTATTATTCAGATCGAACCCAGGTCGAACTGATTGTGTTTGATGAGTTTCAGCATATCTCCGTTCGTGGCAGTTCTTCGCGCCAATATGACGCGGCAGATTGGATCAAGACTCAGGTTGAGGTGCTAAAGAAACCTATCCTGTTTTCTG
Source organism: Thalassospira sp. A40-3 (assembly GCF_015871485.1). Taxonomy (NCBI): domain Bacteria; kingdom Pseudomonadati; phylum Pseudomonadota; class Alphaproteobacteria; order Rhodospirillales; family Thalassospiraceae; genus Thalassospira; species Thalassospira sp. A40-3. Next base: position 3,326,245 of record NZ_CP065428.1, on the reverse strand, counting down.
GTCTGCCTGAGGTGGAGAACATTTTTGTGGTTAACCCCCAGCTTGAAACCAGAAGAAAAGGAAAAATCCAGCTTTCTCCCTTTAGTCTGAAGTCAGAAGAAGGGCGTGAAGCGATTCATCTATTTTTCCATTCGATTAATCAGCGCCTACCTTTGCCTAAGCCAGACCGGTCCGCTTTGCTGGAAGCCAAGTCCATTAGGTTGCTCGTGAGTTCTTCGAACGGAGTCTTGGGTTACATGATGCGTGTAGTTCATCTTGCTGCTGAGCTCGCGATATTAGAGAGAAGGCAAACCCTGCTTTATGAGCATCTCACCCAAGCCCTTGAAGAATTACCAGAATCCCAAGTCTCTATAAAAAAGGGGATGATGCGACCCGTGGCGGTTCTGTCAGCAGCTTCTTATCGTCGTGCAACAAAGGTGAAAGGAGATGGCAACGACAGCGGGAGGTACAATGGCAGTCTCTAAAAAGTTGCTGTTTGGTACCGGTCCGGTGGCAAACGAAAGCCTTGTCAGTTACCTGATCAGGCTTGCAGAATTGAATTTATATACTCGAATGTCATGGATTGGCAGCTTGGTCGGGCTCGGGCTTGCAGATGGGTCTGTTAACAAGGTCCGGACAAATCTAGGCAAGTTAACTGAAGTGGTCGACGTTCAGGAAGAGCAACTGACGCCCCTGTTCCACTATTCCAGTCGTTATGGCAATCACTCCCACGTTTCTTTGCCAACAGGGGAAATAATTTCGCGTGATCATCTGTCTTGGCCTGCGAGCCGCATGTGTTTCTATTGTGCTGCAGAGAGCGGATATATCTCCCGCTTGTGGGATTTGAAGTGTGTCACGCATTGTCCAATTCACGGAACTTGCATAACCGAGGTCTGCCCGTCTTGTGGTGAGAGGGCCACATTAGATCGTGGATCTTTGTTGCCATGTATTCCCGGATGTCCGTTGAAGTTGGAGGAGCAAAAATGCGGAGTAGAGACGTTTGGTCTCATGAGGCTGCTTTCCAACAAATTCATGGGCACAAACTACTCCCTCTTGCGATACGGCTTTCCAAAAGAGTTGGTGAATGGAGATATTTCTATTGTATTGCAGTCGTTATCTTTGCTCCTCGAGGTTGTGACCTGCACTTCTATTGACGAAGGAAAAGGGATAAAGGAACTGCGACGGGATGACTTTGCTCAGGCCATAGATGAAGTGTCTGTCTTGCTATCGAAATGGCCGAAAAGAATGCCACATATTCTAAAGTTCTTGCCAAGCGAGAACGAAAATCAGAGTAGTGCAATTAGTCCAAGACAGGAATTTGGCTTCCTTTATCGAAGGGTGAGGGAAAATCAACAAAGTTTGCAATTTTTCTTCGATGCTCTTGTCCAGCACGTGAATGGGCCCGACAGTAACAAGGTGATAACAAAGCGCGGGTCTCCTTCAATGCTCGAAGGAGATGAGCGAAGGTTATATGTGCCGGCTAGAAGCGCTGGCGCTTTCCTCGGGATGGGGCGCGCCAAACTTAAGCACCTGTACAATTGGGGGCATATTCAAGGGAAATATGTTCAAACGGGCTACGGTAAGACCCTTTGGGTCAACCGTGAGAGCTTGGAGCAGTATGCAGAGTTACAGCGTCACTTAGTAAGGCCGAGAGAGCTGGCCTTAAGTTTGAACGTTTCTCGTCAGACGGTCAGGTCTCTACGAAAAGCCAACGTCTTACCGTGTGTCCATGGTTCGGAAAAGGATGGTTGGCACGTTTGTTGTTACGACAAACGGATTGTTAGTGAATGGTTGGAAGCGCTTAAGAAAAAGTGCGTTAAAACTAACACGGAACGTGGACTTCTCAGTTTAAAGGAAGCAGTTTTCAAATTTAACAAGCAGGGGTTAAGTTATGGAAAATTGCTGACGGCGATCGATGAAGGTGTTTTGACAATATATCTGCGCGAAACGCGTGGCGACTTCGGGTTGTCGGTATTTAGAGTCAGAGAGACCCAACTTGTTAAGTGGTATGGTCCTCCCGAGTCGGAAATGTAGAACGGTGATGGAAGCTGGGGTGCTGTGTTTGTTGTTGAGTATTCACCACAGCAGCCCAAATCAGACGAGTTAAATTTTGATTTGTCTAGCTTTGGGCGATCATTAGGCAGTTGGTAAGAAAACGATAAGCTGGAGAGCGCTACCGATAGTGATGGCCTCTATCTTGTCGTTTTGGCCATTGAATACTGTCTTATATGCGAGTTTGTCCACAAGATGCTGAGTTCGATTGAGCTTATTGGCGGGTTTGTTGGAAATGCAGTCTTTGCAAACGCTAACTGAAATTTTCACGACGTCCCCATCGTCGCGGAAAATGATATCCAATGCCACCAAAGCGAACAGGGTAAGAAGGCTGGCGCGCGGGCTATATACCAAGGATCTAGATACTCCACTCGAAGACTATGTGCGTTGTCATCTTTGGGAAATTGTCACAAAGCTATATTCAGAACCTATTCTTGACGGTCGTACAGCGCTTCAGAATGGGCCAGACAATGATGGCAGCATCTTTCTCGTGGTCTCCGCCGGCTACGATACTTTTCTGCCTGGTTTTACAATTTATACCCGTCGGGGGCATGCACCGCTCTCAGACGACACCAGAGCCAGCAACGGCATATATATCCCTAGCTCGGCACGTGCCCTGATCGAAAACATGGTGACTTCCCGAGCTTCTTCACGTCGTATAGCGCGAACATACAGCCCGGCCGAAATCGAAGCATATCTTGAGAGCTATCTGGAGCGTCGTGGAGAAGATGCACTAAACCGACTGCGCGATCAGGTGCGCGCGGTTGGTAAGCAGTTGGGAATGATAAAGGAAGCTGAAAAGCTTGATCAGATTATATGTAGCCTAACCGTTGGAAGCAATGCCGTCCCGAAAGCTGCCGGGCGAACAAACAATGGCAAATCCCGGATTGATGCTGATCGCGTAGTCCTGTTTGAAAAGCTGTTCACGGCTCTGCACGAGTTCAACCCTGCAGATCGCTCAGTCTCTCCCATCGACCAAGCCAGCAATGAGTTGAGTGCTTTCTATGAGGCTTACTTTTCCAATTTCATTGAGGGGATCAAGTTCGACGTAGAGGAAGCGCGGGGCATCATCTTTGCAAGCAAGGTTCCTGAGGGCCGCATAGAGGATGCTCAGGACCTTATAGGGACATGGCAAGTGGTTTCCGATACGGCATGCAATTCAACACAACCAGCGAACTTTGACACCTTTCTTCGACAGTTGCGGTCAGATCATACCAGAGTCATGCAGGGGCGCTCAGGTAAGAACCCTGGTGTATTTAAGGCCAGAGCCAATATGGCTGGGGGCTATGTGTTTGTGTCTCCCGAAAAGGTGGTTGGCACCCTGAAAGAGGGATTTGCCATGCTTGATCAGCTTGAGGGTGGATTCAGGAGTGGTGTTTTTACGATGTTCCTGATCAGCGAGGTGCATCCCTTTGATGATGGCAATGGGCGGGTAGCGCGTATTGCCATGAACAGAGCGTTATCGGCAGACAATCAATCCAGGATCATTATCCCCGCAGTGTTCCGGGATCGCTATCTTGCTGCTCTGCGAAGCATGTCTCAAATGGGAAATACGACGGCCCTGATCCGTATGCTTGATTTTGCACATGTTTGGACATCTGAAATGTCTTGGCGGGATTGGGATGAAACGCGCAGCATTCTTGAGGTGTGTAATGCGTTTCTGGAGCCGGACAAGGCGAATGAACATGATCTGCGTCTGATGCGTCCGCGACAGGTTCGTCGCGTGCCGTAGGCCGGACGCGGACTCAATTCAAACTAGCGAGTGCAGTAAAGTCAGGTTCGGTTGACTAGATGATTTCTCGTCCGGCCCTGGGAGACGCCTCTAGCCATTCACTGTGTGCGTTTGCTTGCGCAAGTGCTTCAGGGTTTGTAGCGGCCAGAAGGTCGTCCAGCGAGTAACAAGGCGAGTCACCCCGACGAAGTAAGAGTGCGGCATCCTGAACTGAGGCAAAAAAGGTTTGCCCCTCTTTAAGGTTCAGCCTGGAAACCAGATCATCTGGTAATGTGAGAGCGAATTCACCATCTCGCTTTGAAATTTCACAGGAATACATTTTGGGGTTCTCACTGCTCAAACGTTCAAGCCGGATCGGATCTGATAGTTAGAGATGCTTTTGGGTTTTAAGCGTTCGGTCAATAGAGCTTCGTTGGCCGCAGGCTTCATTGGTTTGCACGAAACTCAAGCCAGGTATGAATGGTTGAAGTTCAACCCTGTGAAGAGATATTAGCATTTCCAGCATTTGAAGGCCATTCTTCATGCGAAGAGAGATAGGAGCTTCGTGCGGCACGCAAGCAGGGTTTTGTGGTAAAGTGGGTTCTATCAGGAGAGCATGCTGTTCCGTATTGATGCATGGTCAACGATCGAGGATGTGAGGGTGATGTCAACTTCTTCAGATCAGACAAAGCTGCGTGATGCTATTGATGCAGCGAAAAAACGGGGACGAAAACTGTCCGCCGAGATACTTGCTGGTGAGGAAATGAAAACCTCTGAGGAATTTGCTGCAATACTTGGAGTTTCAGTCGCAACTATGAACAGTAGGCGGCGTCGCGGGAAGCTGTTAGGCCTCAATGGTGCGGTGAAAGGATATCGCTTTCCGACCTGGCAACTCAACAAAGACGGGAAACCATACGTCATTCTTGACAAGCTGCATGATCGTTTGGGCGGTTCTTGGTCGGTCTATCGGTTGTTGACACAACATCATGGCGAACTTGATGGGTTGACGGGGCTAGAGGCATTGCAAAAAGGTCAGGATGCCCGGGTTGTTGATCTGGCTGAGACGGTTGGGCGGGACTTTAGTTGACATTACATCTGCCAGTCTTTGCAGCAAAGTAAGACAGGGTTTGTGCCTTCTGGAAAGCAGGATTTCGCATATTCGCAATAGCACTTGACGCGGGCCGGAACATCGCTAGTTTACCAACCGCATTGAGCTATAGAGGCATGCTTCTTCGCTCAATCAGGGCCTGTAGCTCAATTTGGTTAGAGCCGACCGCTCATAACGGTCTGGTTGCGAGTTCAAGTCTCGCCGGGCCCACCAACCCTCTTCTAGACGAGGGCGTGTCTCCACGGTCCAATGTTGCTGATTGCTGAGTAAGTTTCTACTGTTAGCCTGTGATCGCTTCAGTGCCCCAATCAGTCTTGGATTCGGTTGAAGCCATCCATGTCGTTAAGTCGCTCCCTACTTCTGCTTTGAACCCAATGGAGAGCAAAAACTCCTTAAACATTTCAAGAGTCAGGTAAGCGGCGCAGGTGCCTGAGTACGTATTCTTCAGGCCGTCCCAATACAGAAGGAGCTGATCTTGGAGATGTTGCTCATATCCTGATGGCAGGGTCTTCACGCAGATTACGCAATCCGATGGCACGATAGGCTGATCAAAGTAACCGAAGCACACCTTGTCTTTGGTTGGTCGTGCTACCCTTGGAAGCATAACTACTGGGCCTGAGACTAGCCTACTCTGCTTTGATGCATTAAGTTTACCCTTTGTTATCTTTCCGTCACAAAGATTAGTTGTATGTATCAGACTTGGACGTTCAGTGCATTCTGAGGACGCAGAAACAGGGTGCGTGCCTCTCATTATGATCACATTATAGTCTCTGGTTGCGGCTACTAGTCTTCCAATTGGGTGGGGTTCAGTCGTTGTGCAGCTATGTTGCCGTTTTGAGATTCTCACCAAATGGATTGTGACCGATGCTTCTCTAAAGCGGGGCCGTGCATAGGGACCAAAGTCCTCCAATATATGGTGTCGCGTGAGCGCCTCGCGAGCTTTACTGTCTTTAGAACTGAGTAGGCAGGAGCGTGGTACAATCGCTAAAACTTCCCCTAAATCACTAAGGTATTTGCAGCTTCCTAGAAGGAATGCCATAGCTTTGCTACATCTCAGTTTCTCATCTTCAAAGACTGTTGTTACAAACTCTGAACTTTTGCAAGAGAATGGGGGGTTGAGTAATACTAGATCAATTCTTCCAAGTATGTTTTTTGTCTTGAGTAGACATTCCTCGGATAAGAAGTCGCACATGTAAGCCTTGAGGTTCGGAGCAAGTTCTTTTGTCTCCTTAAGTGCATGTGGATCAATGTCTACACCAAAGATTTCGGTTTCTGGCCATTCCAAATATGCTGCGGATATCAATGATCCACCTCCTACGGAAAAGTCCGCGATAGTGCGCGGACGTTCTAATTGGCAGAGTTTGACAAGGTCGTTAGCCAATAAGCGTGGGGTGTAATAATCATCTCTCATCAGTTCATGAACTCACTTACACCGTAAACAAGGCATTTATCTAAGCCTTCTGTTCTGCCTAGTTTTCTCTTTACGTGATCATAAATAATTTCCGAGCGATCTTGATTTTTGATCGCGAACAGAATTGCCCCCAATGCATGTGGTTTTGTGCCTATCAATCCAAGTTTTATAACGTGATCAGGATAATTTCGGGATAACTCTTCAATTCGGTAATATGCGCTGAAAGGGCAGTTGGACTTGGCAAATTTTACACGTGTATAGGCCTCGGATCTCTGCAAGGGAGCTGCATTCCCGAGATAGGCACTGAAGGGATACTCTTGTCTGAAGCCCGGAACACCAATAACTGGGAAAATTTTTCTGTCTTCCGGTTGCACTGTTTCAAACATATAAGAAAATCTAGTTCCTTCAAATCCTAGCAGAGGAATGAAGCATGCGTTTTCATCGGGAAAGTCATGGAATGAAGAGAACATCGGAAGTGGCGAAATTCCCTCTATCTTCTCACTTAAGTCATATATGTTCCCAATTTTAGGCTCTAGCGTTCTCAGATAGCTGGTTGGCTCAAGATAGACTACTCTCGTGCTTTTTTGTAATTCAAGTGCACATTTAATTAGTGCTGCCCACGTTGAATGAAGTAAGCCAGTTATGTCTATAAACACAGTTTTATGATGTATTTTTTGGAATAGATCCTGAATTGAATCATAAGATCTAAGAGAATAGTCTTCTTCAGATGTCTGCCTGCATGAAAAGCTATATTGGCTTTCGTTTTCAATCTTGTAAAAATTTACGCCATCGGAACGGCTCTGTAGCAGTGTAGCGAATTCACTGCGGGGTTCGTCTGTCGCTCCATAGATGTATGCGCTTTCTCTTGGTGGAGTGAAGCTATTCACATCATCGTATTCTTTAGTGAAAAGAGGGCGATTAACTGTCATGGCTATAGAATGCTTCGAAAAGTTGCATCTGTTGTGGGTAGTCCTCTGCTTCTTCCACGCCGTGTTTGGAGACTATTTCTTTAATCCACTTTTTCGGCTCCGAAATTAATCCGAGAAACTGTGTCGAGTTTATTTGAAATTTTCTTTTCCTTCTGTGGCTGTACTCGAAGAACGGCGCAAATATAGGATGAATTGCATAGTCCCAGGATTTTGTTTCTAGCTCCATTCGTTTGTTGCTTGCTGTTCGGACTAGCGCTAGATGCATTACTGCGGAATCCAGTAGGTTCAGTACTTCATCTGGAATTGTTTCGTTGTCCGCAAAGTGAAATTGCGTATACTCCGGTGCGTGATGCTTGGGGTTTGAGGCAAATGTTTCAAATACCCTGCCAAGTCCAAGGAGAAGTTTCGTAAGTTGAGCGCCATTTACAGAAAGACCTTCAAGTTCTGATAGGTTTTTCTTCGCTACGCTAATTGCGGCGGTTGTTTGTATTTCATGGCTAATGGGTAGTGTATTGGTGCTGTGCTTTAAATTAAAATATATTGCTCTATTTATTAGTTCCAGTAAATACCTAATGTTTCCATTGGATAGTAATACATATGTGTTCCATCCGCAGTAGTACTTGCTTATTTCGGATTTCTTTGATTTAATAGTGAATAGCATTGAGAATCTGTAATTTTCGTATCTTTCTTTCCACTTCCTTTTGTGGGACTTTCTGTAATTTAATACTGATTTCAGTGTTTCTTGTTTGTTGTCAGCCCAGAATTCAGCAAAATACAGCTCAAGGTCTGAAATCTGAGTGAGGTTTTCGTCGAGCCCATAGTCCGCAATGTATTTTTCCCTAATTTTCTCCGCTATAACTGAAACCCCTAGCCGCTCTGCTTCCTCTTGTGAAGAAAGGGCCGGTAGAAGTTGATCTAAGCTCGTGATATTAGACAGTTCTGGAGCCTCTTTTGCTCTAAGCAAGCAGACGCTCTCCGCAAAGTCCTTGAACGTATCTGTGTCAAGTCGTTGGGAAATGTCGATGCGTTCATAGTCTGCTGGGCTAATTAGTTGCTCGCTCGAGTTGTGTGTTGTTCGACGTCTCCAGCCGAGTTCTTTTACGCCAACCTTGAAGGTGTAAAAATCACCGCAATGTTTTATGAGGGTGTTGAATATTTCTTGTTGATAGTCGAGAAGATTTTCGTATTCATCAATTACGAAGAAAAAGGATTTACCGCGAAACTGAGGTAGATTTAATAATGCTTCACTAAGCTCATCTACAGGTTTTCCTTGTATGGATAGTTCCGGTAGTTTGGTTGAAGAAAGGTTGTTTAGTAAGTTTTCGAAGCGACGTAGTCCGTTTCGGGTATTCGTGGCAAGCTCTAGCTGTGTATTCGACGGTTCAACGAAAAGTGACGAAGAAATGTCGAGGCATATTTCACTTGGTAATGTTGTTGCTTTCTCGTCACGATCTAAGTACCAATTTGCGAACTTCAAGAGTTCGTTACAAAGCATCATATTTACGTAGTGAGCGAATATCTGAGCCCATTTTCGCTCGGTAAGTTCTGGTCCCCGAAAAGCGGTCACACGGTTGGTGTTGACTTTGTAGTAGAAGCCGAAATACGGCCACTCAGAAGGAGGTTTTGGGGTGGGTTGTCTCTGCTCAAGACGGTCCTTCCCGTCGTAAGAAAGGCATTTCAATACCGTCGTCTTTCCAGTTCCGCGTCCTCCCAGTAGAATGCATGGACGATGAGTTTCGAGTTCGGGGAAGTAAGACGGCATGGCAAAAAGATCATATACAGCGGCATTAAGATACTCCGCCCGAAACATGCCAAACGGTTCATTAAGTATTGGTCGGCTTTGTTGCTCGCTTGTCATCTGCGTGTCACCAAAGGTTTCCAGTTGTCGTTCTCTGTGAAGAAAATCGGGAGGCTTGCGTCAGGGGTGGAGTGTTCAAATGCTAGGCCGAGTCCAAGTTCGTGGAAGCCTTTCCAATCATTCTCGTCACCATTGGAGTCCGTATAGCCTAGTTTCTTCGAGTACTTTTCTATAATTGCAATCCCTTGATTTCTCTTATCATTCGGCCACATCCCGCTATCACTTGATATCCAATTGTATTCGTTGCCGATGAGGTTTCCTGTGGACAGAATCACGTTTGGGAAATCCCGCAAAATCCTGTCATGACCAAGTTTTGTCACCGCAACATTGCAGTAATAGATATTAGTGTTATTGGCTGCGCAAAGCTTGTAGATGCTTTTGCCGAATGTGTGTGGCTTTTTCGAAGTTCTTGTTAGCGTTTTGGTGAATTGCTCACCTGATCCAACAAAATCGTCGACGAATACTATTGGGCGCGCGCTTCCGTGGCTCAATAAATGGATAGCGTCTTCAAGTTCAATAAGTTGGCATGGATCTATCCCTAGTATTTGACGAGCTTTTCGGGCGAATATATAGCCGCTGTCTGAAGGATTGGGTTGTTCACCCTGAACTGGTACAATTAGACAATTGTCCATGAAGCGGTGCCATGATTGGTGGGCTTGGGTAAATCCTATCCAATCTGTTCGCATTAAATTCGAAATGTTCTGAAATGCAGCTAAAAACTGAGCGTCTACGATTTGATCATTTAAGTAGAGAAACTGGCTAACCATATGAGCTGCAAATGGACGGTCATCACGTTCAAAATTTGACAGCCATGGCTCAACACTGATTTTGCTGAACGGCCAAGCCTGTAATGCTGTTAATTTCTCGCAGCACTCCATAGCAAAGTTCTCGTTACCAAAGTCAAACAAGATAGCTCCTTTAGAAAGCTAGATGCAACTTTCCATTGATCGGTTGATTGCCATTATCCCTTATTAAGGTATTTGTTATGCTGCGCAAATTCAATGTAGTAGTTATGTTGCAACTAGCCAAAGCTTTCGACAGTACTGATACTCAAGGCGTACCCAATGGCTCTATTTTGTCATAATTCGGGGCAATGGCGCTCTTTGCTCTTTGGGGGAGGCATATAGAGGCTAGTCAGCGACGTCAGCATTGGCGGAAGAAAAGTGTTTTGGTCATAACCTCGACAAATTTGCCACAATATTGCCGCTTGACCGCAGTGATCCTTCAAGATAACCATTGCGCTGCAACATTGTGATAGGATTCTCCTTTTGCGGATCATCTCGTGCATACTTTCGGTTATCATCGCGTTGACAGTAATGCTGTCTGGCGCTGAGGCCGTGCATGCCAAAGCCGCTGATATTAACAGTGGCCATCACAGTGTTGTCTCCGTCATGGCTGACAGTAGTTCTCACACACAGGATCCATCGCACAACGATGTTTGTGGCATGGCTGTTTGTGGTCCCTATGTGCAGCAAATGTCTGGCAACTGGAACGCTGCACCTGTTTTGTTGTCTGTAAAGTACTGGGCAAAAGACAGAACGCTCTCGCCTGCAGAGCTTGATGTTAGCGTCAAACCTCCCCGCACCTAAGATATTCAGTTCCTTATCTAAACTGCATTCGTGACGTAATCTGTCGCTATGAGTCCGATCACTGACTCTGTGTAAGGTTTGCGTAACGAGATCCTTTATACTGAATTATCTCGGGAGCATTTTCATGCCCAAATACACTACTTCTGTCCTTCGCCTTGCTGTTGCTTCCGCCCTTGCTATGGGTAGCCTTGCCGGTATCCAGACTTCTGCATTTGCTGGTGCAGGTCATAGTGGCGGTCATAATGATGGCGTCGAAATCGGAGCGCCTGGCGATATCTCTGATGTTCGCCGGACAATTCGGATCACGATGGAAGACAATTTCTATGACAAGGAAAAGATTGTTGTTCGCGGCGGCGAAACCGTTCGTTTTCTAGTCGAAAACAAGGGTGAATTCGTTCACGAGTTCAACATTGGCACCGCAGCCATGCACGCGGACCATCAAAAAGAAATGATGATGATGATGGAACATGGGGCCCTTGAAGCAGACAAAATCAACATGGACATGATGGAAATGGACATGGGGAACGGCGAAACCATGAAGCACAACGATCCGAACAGCGTGCTTCTGGAGCCGGGTGATTCTGCCGAGGTGATCTGGACCTTCCCGAAAGACGCAGAACTTGAATTTGCGTGCAATGTACCAGGCCACTACGAGAGCGGCATGGTCGGTAAAGTTCGCCTGCAGTAACCACTGCGCAGGGTCTCGCGCCAGAGGGAATCCCTCCCTGTTGCCTCTGGCGCACCTCAACCATCGGAGATCATGAGAATGAGAAAACTTCTTGGGCGTGCCCTTTTGGGGGCGCTAAGCACTATTGCTGTGTCAACAGCAGGGTATGCGGCAACCTATAATCTGTCTGTCGATTACGTTACCATCGACACAGGTGATATGAAAACCAAAGCAATTGGCTATAACGGGTCCTCGCCCGGTCCGACCTTGCGCCTCAAAGAAGGCGAAGATGCCGTCATCAACGTGACGAACAACCTGGACGAGACTACATCTATCCATTGGCATGGGTTGATCCTTCCCTACCAGATGGACGGTGTGCCGGGCATCAGCTTCACCGGGATCGAACCGGGCGAGACTTTTACCTATCGCTTTCCTGTCAAACAGAGCGGGACCTATTGGTTTCACAGCCACTCTGGCTTCCAGGAACCAGATGGCGCTTACGGCTCAATTGTTATCGAACCCGAAAAACGCGAGCCATTCAAGTTCGACCGTGAATATGTCGTTGTTCTGAAAGACAAGCACCCTCATTCCGGGGCGCGTATTCTGCGCAACCTAAAGATGATGCCGGACTACTACAACCGTAACCAACGCACGCTCGGAGACTTCATCTCCGACGTTTCGGAAAACGGTTTGGGAGAAACTCTCTCTGAACGTGGAGACTGGGGCAGCATGCGCATGATGCCAACAGATATTGAAGACGTTCAGGGCTTCGTCGGCCTCATCAATGGTAAATCACCGGAACAAAACTGGACCGGACTATTTGAGCCAAACGAACGTGTGCGCCTGCGCTTCATCAATGCATCGGCGATGACTTACTTCGACGTCCGCATTCCGGGACTTGAAATGACTGTTGTCCAGGCCGACGGCAACAATGTTCAACCGGTCAAGGTTGATGAATTCCGCATTTCGGTTGCAGAAACATACGACGTGATTGTTCAGCCGACAGCTGAAAAGCCGTATGCAATCATGGCCGAATCAATGGGACGCTCGGGTTATGCATTCGGATCGTTGTCGCCGCAAGAAGGGTTGAAAGCTGAAATGCCAGCCAGACGCATGGACGCTCCGTTGCTGACAATGGCGGACATGGGAATGGATCACGGTAGCATGGCCGGAATGGATCATTCTTCGATGGGCAGTGGTAACGAGAACGGTATGGCTGGAATGGACCATTCGAATATGGCCGGAATGGATCATTCTCAGATGGGAATGTCCAAAGATGATCCCTTCTATGCCGCTGGAAGTGGTTTGACACCAAAAGCAGCCAATGGCGGAAAGTTCCTCTCTTATGCCGACCTGAAGGCACAGAAGCCTTTGTACCCTGAACGGCCTGCAACGCGTGAAATTGAACTGCGCCTTACCGGAAACATGGAACGCTATACGTGGTCAATCAATGGCGTCAAATATGAAGATGCAGAACCTATCCGCTTGAAATATGGCGAACGGGTGCGCTTCAAGTTCGTCAATGAGACCATGATGTCACACCCGATGCATTTGCACGGGATGTGGTCAATCCTCGATACTGGCAACGGTAAATGGGATCCGGTTAAACACACCATCAATATCAACCCTGGCATGACCGTTTATTCGGAAACCGAAGTTGATGAACCTGGGCAATGGGCTTTCCACTGTCACCTTAGCTATCACATGGCTTCTGGCATGTTCCGAAAAGTGGTTGTAGAGGGCGGTCCAGCCGTCGCGGCACTTGAGAATGGAGTTCAATAACAATGAAAACACTAACTTTGGCCGCGATTGGTGGTGGTGTTCTTTCCACGATCCTGTCCTTCTCGTTCACTGCCAAAGCAGACAATCACATCTTTTATGGCATTCAAATGGAGCAGTTTGAATACCGCTCTGGTGACGAAGGGGAAAATCTTTTCGTTTGGGATGGTGATGCATTTGTTGGCACCGATGAACTGAAGTTACGTTGGCAAGGCGAAGGCGAGCGTGATCTCAAAAACGACCTTTACGAAAACTTCGAGAACAGACTGGTCCTGCAAACACCAATCAGCGACTTTTTCGATGCCAAAGCCGGTATTCGTCTGGATACGCCAAGCACAACAGATCGTTGGTATGGAACCGTTGGAATCATGGGGCTTGCTCCTCAATGGTTTGAAGTCGACGCTGATCTGTTTGTCAGCGAGACCGGAGACGGCAGTGCGCGGCTTGATGTTGAGTATGAAGGCTTGCTGACCAATCGTTTAATCCTCACACCTTCGCTTGAGCTGAATGCTGCGTTCTCTGACGATCGCGAGATTGAGGTCGGACGCGGGTTTTCAAGCGCAGAGATCGGACTGCGGCTTAGCTATGACCTCATCGACCGTGCCGTTGCACCGTATATCGGGGTTGCCTATGAGCGGAAACTCGGCAAAACCGCAGACTTTGCAAAAGACGAGGGCGAAGATTACGAGGCAACTTACCTCGTAACCGGTCTCCGCCTTCTTTTCTAAGCATCACACGACAGGGAGGACTTTCCTCCCTGTCTGTTTTGCCGAACCTTCTCAAGGAACCTAACTACAATGATGGAAATCGTCCACGATATGGGGCATCGCTTGACGCACTACATATCAAGCGATGCACACTGGTGGGTTCATCTTGTATTCCATTTGGTGGTGTTTGGGGTGCCGGTTGCGCTAATTATTATTCTCAGCGCGACGGGATACAGGGCTTTAAGACGCCGCAGATCTGTTCTTGCGCAACAGGCTCAAAAGCCCTCGGCAAAGAGCGGAACAGCGCTCCTGCAGTACATATTCAGAGCTTCATGGAAGCGGCAGATAAAACTGGGGCTACTGGCGACGGCCTCTTTGCCGGCTCTTTACATGAGCCTCGAGCTTCCGAAGTTGATCATCAACAACGCCATTGAGTCAGGACATTTTCCAGTTACCTATTTAGGAATGGAGTTCTCTCAAACGATGGCTTTACTTACTCTCTGTCTGCTTTTTTTATTGGCGATTGGCGTGCATGGCTGGCTGAAATATCAGGTTAATTTGCAATCCGGTGCGCTGGCAGAACACATGTCACGCCGCCTACGGCTTGATATTTCAAAATTCAGCTTTCGAAAGCCATCCCCCAAAGGAGGGGAATTGATTCCGGTTATTGTGCAGGAGGTAGAGCCCGTAGCTGGATATGCTGCAGAGTCGATTGTGCTGCCTTTGTTACAAGGCGGTACATTCCTGACGATTCTGACTTTCATGCTCGTGCAAGATTTGGTTTTGGGCATCGCCGCAACCGCACTGTTGCCGCTTCAGATTTTTGTCATCCCCAGATTCCAGAAGAAAATTAATGCTTTGTCTCGAACGCGGCTGAAGGAAGTCAGAGTTCTCGGCGAGAAGATAGGGAACATCTCAAACGATAACCAGCCAGGTGCCCGGGATATTTACGGGTCATACAAGCGACTTCACGACCTTCGTCTCTCTATCCACAAGAACAAGTTCGCCATGAAGTCTTTAAACAATTTCATATCACAGATGACGCCCTTCTTCTTTTACACAATTGGAGGGTATCTGGTGATAAAAGGCGATCTCACGCTCGGGGCTCTAATCGCAGTATTAACTGCATACAAAGACATGGGCGCTCCGCTAAAAGAGCTCTTTCGCTACTATCAGGCGCAAGCCGATGCTCACGTCAGATACTCCGAAATCAAACCTTACATCTCAAAGGAAATCAACAGTACGGACAACCGGCTTGCAGATGTAACGGTTCTGTCTGAAGTCGGTTAAAAAAAACGTCCCCTTAATTGAGGTAGGTCAACGTAACTCGATATTTAAGGGCATAAGTGTTACGTTACTGCCCAAAGGAAGTTTGATCAATGAATGCACAGCAAGCACTAATACGCGCCGTACTGATCCTGCTCGTCGGGATTAGCGCTATAATGCTTGCTCCCCATATTGCAGTCGCGTCGACTGGATCTTTTCCTGCGCATTCTGCAGAACTCAATGGTTTTGACGTTGAACACCAGCATGACCTGGCTTCGTGCTGCCCTCAGGTTTCTTGTCACTCCACATCAGCGGTCCTTACCGAGATTATCCTACCGGTTTCCGAGTTTTCCCATGTACAGAACGGGATAGAAGAAGTGTCCCTTCAGCCGGTATCTCGGTCATGGATTTTCCAGCCTCCCATATCCTGATCCTCCCGAACAAATAGCGAATAACTGTTCTGGGTTCTGCACCTGCCGATGGCATGCGTACAGATCGAGCCTTGGTGTTCTGCACCATGCTGCTTTCAGACGGAACAGTCATACCTAAAGGTATTTATGGGATGGCGAAGAGAAATGGAAAATATTCTCAGTTGGTTGCTTTGGGGAGCCTTCATCATATTGATGATGCGCTTTGGTTGCGGTGCTCACATGTTTGGGCACAAAAAGCACAGCCACAATAAGAAACAAGCGGACGGTCAGGCTGAGGCAATCCGATGGGAGCACCCTCAGTCCGCCGTTGACCCGGTTTGTCATAAAACTGTCGATCCGCGCATCGCCAAAACAGCCATTTATGGCGGTGAAGTATTCTACTTCTGTTCAGACACCTGTCGTTCGAAATTTGAAGTGTCGCCAGATACCTATGTCGATGGCAGCGCAATTAGCCGACAAACTCACGTATCGCCAAGCTAGTTCAGCGAAATCAATAGGCGGCAGCAACAGGACCAGGGTTGACTAGTTCCCTTGGTCTCACGTGTCTTCGAATATTTGATACATACGCATAAAACAAAGGCCCGAAGAAAATGAAAAAACAAATCAATTGGCCAAAGTATTTGGTTATCGGTTTTTTCGCAGTAGGGATCATCGCCATGACCCTGAATTCGTTTCTGCCCGGGAAAGATGACATCAAAGATCTTGAACTGACCGATAGCGGAATTGCGCTCCCCAGTTTCAGCAAGGAAGCCATGGTAGGAAACCAGCTTTTCGATATGAACTGTGTTGCTTGTCACGGAGGCAATGCAACAGGCACAGAGCAAGGCCCGCCGCTGATGCACAGAATCTACAATCCGGGACATCATTCAGATCGCGCATTCTATCTAGCTGTTCAAAACGGGGCAAAACAACATCACTGGCCCTTTGGCGATATGCCAGCCCAGCCTCAGGTCAGTTCGGAACAGGTAGCACGGATCATTCGTTATATACGCGAGCTGCAAGAAGCAAACGGCATCGCGTACCAAAAACACCAAATGTGAGGCAGGAATGGATCATCAGGCAGAATACAAGAAAAACAGTATCTCGCTCCTTGGCGCCATATCCATGGGCACCGGTGTTATGATCGGAGCAGGAATTTTTGCTTTGACCGGACAAATTGCCGAACTTGCAGGAAAGTGGTTCCCGTTGTCGTTCCTGTTTGGCGCACTTGTCACTGCTTTTAGTGCTTATACCTACATCAAGATGTCCAATGCTTTCCCGTCTGCAGGCGGGATCGGAATGATCCTCCAAAAAGCATACGGGCCGGGAGCCATAGCAGGCGGCGCAGCATTGCTGATGGCCTTTTCGATGGTCATCAACGAGAGTTTGGTCGCAAGAACATTTGGAACCTATGTTTTGCGCGCGTTTGACCTGACAGAGCTTGAAGTTCTTATACCGGTATTGGGTGTTTGCCTGATAATTTTTGCATATGCTGTTAACAGAGCTGGCAACAAATCGGTTGGCCTGTTTTCAATGGTCATGGCCGCGTTGAAGATCGGCGGCATTGCATTGTTTGCAATTGCAGCGCTGTGGGCTGGTGGATACTCGTTCGAGCCGTCATCACCCGACGGCGCGAGCTTTCCATTGGCCGGTTTTGTCGCATCAATTGCTCTTTCAATTCTGGCCTTCAAAGGGTTCACAACGATCACAAACAGTGGTGCTGAAATCGTGAGCCCTCATAAGAATGTGGGTCGTGCGATTACGTTCTCAATCCTGATTTGCGTTGTCGTATATATTCTCGTGGCGCTTGCTGTTGGTTCAAGCCTTGACTTGGACGAACTGATAAAAGCCAAAGACTATGCCCTCGCCCAAGCTGCACAGCCAGCATTGGGGCCCATCGGATTTTATCTGACTGTGCTGCTCGCAGTCGTTGCGACGGCGTCCGGTTTGCTAGCAAGCGTGTTTGCGGTGTCAAGAATGCTCGCGATGCTGACCGATATGGAGATGATCCCGCATAGTCATTTTGGAATGTCGGGTTCAATCAAAGACCACACACTTGTTTACACGGTTGTCGTGGCAGCGCTGTTGACAATCTTTTTTGATTTAAGCCGGATCGCTTCACTTGGCGTGTTTTTCTATCTGGTCATGGATGTGCTCATCCACTGGGGATGCTTTAAGTACCTACGACAAGAAATAGGAGCACGCGGCTTTGTAATGATTACAGCAATTGTCTTTGACATCATCGTGCTGCTCGTTTTCGCCGGCATGAAATTGCAAAGCGACCCATCCATTGTTCTCATTGCAACTTTGATGATCGTTGCTGTGTTCATTTTTGAACGTTGGTTCCTGTCAAACTGGATAAACCAATCGGCCAAGGCGCACAGTCACGATCACTCAGAACATTGATTATCCGCAGTGACATTGCAGCATAACAGCAGGAAGCAGACCATGTCTGATCATCATCATAAGAAGCACCAGGATAATCACAAAATGTCTGATCAATCAGGACAGTCGACGGATCCTGTTTGCGGTATGTCGGTCACGGTGGATGCCGATACACCACGCTCTCGGTACGGCAGTGAGACATATTATTTCTGTTCGCAGAAATGTAAGGGCAAGTTCGATAGCTCTCCTGAGAGCGTATTGTCCTCAGAGGAAGAGACATCTGCTGCAAACAGCGCTTCGTCATCGACTTCGGGTCGCTACACCTGCCCGATGCATCCAGAGATCATACGATCCGAACCTGGTTCCTGTCCGATCTGCGGAATGGCACTGGAACCGATGGATATGCCAACAGAAAATGACGCACCAAACCCCGAGATTCAGGATTTCAAAAAGAGATTCTGGTTAGGCGCAGCTCTTACGGTGCCGCTGATTGTCCTAACGATGGGGCCGTTTGTTGGTTTGGGCTTCATCCGGGAAATGATTGGAGAACGCGTTACTCTTTGGGTGGAGTTGGTTCTCGGAACGCCTGTTGTCCTGTGGTCCGGCTTCCCATTCATGGTTCGTGGATGGCATTCTGTGGTGAACCGTTCTCTCAACATGTTCACCTTGATCGGGATGGGCGTTAGCGCAGCTTATATATTTAGCGTCGTCGCAGTGATTTCTCCGGGCATTTTTCCTGATGGATTCAGAGACGCACAGGGACATGTCGGTGTGTATTTCGAAGCTGCAGCTGTCATCGTTGTCCTTGTGCTTCTTGGCCAACTAATGGAATTGGGGGCTCGGGAACGAACCGGCTCGGCAATCAAAGCGTTATTGGGTCTTGCTGCGAAAACAGCCCGCATTATTGAAGATGATGGTTCTGAACGAGAAGTTCCTCTTGAGGATGTAACCGTCGGAATGCGTTTGAGGGTTCGCCCAGGTGACAAGATACCTGTCGATGGCGTTGTCGTTGAAGGACGGTCGTCAGTTGATGAATCCATGATTTCGGGTGAACCCGTTCCAATTGAAAAAAATCCAGATGATGATGTCACCGGAGCAACAATCAACGGAAATGGCAGCCTGATCATCCAGGCCAAACGGGTTGGCAAAGATACTGTCTTGAGCCAAATCGTTGATATGGTCTCCCATGCTCAGCGAAGCAAAGCGCCAATCCAAAAGGTTGCAGACACGGTTGCAGGCAAGTTTGTGCCTGCTGTTATCCTGGTTGCTTTGATCGCCTTCGTCGCTTGGGCCATCTGGGGGCCCGATCCGTCATTGTCATACGGGCTTGTCGCAGCGGTTGCTGTTCTGATCATTGCGTGTCCCTGCGCCCTTGGTTTGGCAACGCCGATGTCAATCATGACAGCGACCGGCCGTGGTGCACAAATTGGTGTGCTCATTAAAAATGCAGAGGCCTTGGAGCGATTTGCGAAGATCGATGTGCTCATTGTCGATAAAACCGGGACTTTGACAGAGGGTAAACCAAAACTTGCAGGTGTAATCGCCCAACCGGATTTTCAGGAGGAGGAAGTTCTTTCTGTCGCTGCGGCGCTGGAAAAGGGATCCGAACATCCATTGGCTGACGCCATTGTTAGTGCCGCTCAGGAGCGCGGTTTGTCCCTTGATAAGGCACAGGAATTTGAAGCTGTAACCGGTCAGGGCGTCACCGGAAAGGTGGGTGGCAAGTCGGTTGCCCTAGGTAATAGCAAACTCCTTCAGACTCTCAATATCGATCATTCTGCTGTTGATAAAATAGCAAATGATCGGCGAGATATGGGGGAAACGGTAATGCATGTCGTTATTGATGGAAAGATTGCTGGGCTCATTTCCGTTGCCGATCCGATAAAGCAAACAACATCGGATGCCCTGGCTGCATTGAAAAAACAGGGCTTCAAAATTGTCATGGCGACGGGCGACAACCAACGAACAGCAAAAGCTGTTGGCAGTAAACTCTCGATTACCGATATCCGGGCCGATGTCTCACCGGAAGATAAGGCCAATTTGATCAAAGAGCTAAAAGATAAAGGTCATCAAGTCGCGATGGCGGGTGACGGTGTTAACGATGCCCCCGCACTTGCGCAGGCCGACGTCGGAATTGCGATGGGTACGGGGGCGGATGTTGCAATCGAGAGTGCAGGCTTCACTCTTGTCAAAGGTGACCTGAGCGGGATTGTTCGCGCCCGCGAGCTCTCGGAAACAACCATGCGCAATATCCGACAAAACCTCTTCTTTGCGATGATTTACAATGCAGCAGGTGTGCCGGTTGCCGCAGGGCTACTTTATCCGTTCTTTGGCATTCTTATCTCGCCCATGTTTGCCGCTGCAGCCATGAGCTTGTCTTCGGTATCTGTTATTGCCAATGCATTACGACTTCGGCGCGCTGGCATATAGGGAGAAGCTGTCGCAGGTTTACACGACTGTCCGCTGATTCCTGTGATGTTTGGCTATGAAACAGCACTGACTACAGCATTTAAGAGAATTGTCAGCTTTTCTGTCAATTCTGCCGGTTTTTGTCATCTTATGTGACAATCGATGACAACTTATCTGGCAATCGAAAATACTAAGTCATTGATTTCCCTAGAAGCCAAATGTCAACTTTTGTGGCACCTGACAGCTTTTCCCGAAAAATTTATGCGGCCTGAGCCCGACGCATATATGCGTCGGTGCAGCTATTTGATTGTCATAGTTCGGGTTAATGCCCGTGCTAGACAGGCTGGACCAACGCACAATTCTCCTCAAGCCAATCAAAAAGATCGTTTTCTTTTGGAGGCAAGGCGATTTCCATGCCTCCGGCAAATTCCTTGAATGCTTCGAGGTTTAGTTGGTTCAGGCCGACCAATACCGTGATGTCTTTTACCAAAGCATTGGCAATGACATCCCGAAAACCGCGCCCTTCGGCCTCGTGCTTGCCGAATTTGTTGATAACGAGAACATCGGCACCTTTTTGAAGCTCCTGGGTGACGAAGCCAACGGCATCTTCCAGAGCACTTGTATCAAGGCGGCAGCCGCGAGAATGTTTGCCCAGTGCCTGAGAAATGCGAATAACCGGACCATCCGGCAGTACCTTGACATCCATATCGCACGGATCGTCCATTTCCCGTTCCGAATTGATCTGGACTGTTCCGCAAACGCGCAAGCCCGTGTCCGAGAGGCGCCGGGCAACGCGCGACAAAAGCAGGTCTGTGTCACCTCTACCCGCTGCCATCGTGTATGCGATTTTCATCTTGGTATTCCTTGTTTCGTTTCGTCGGGGAATAGCTCACCTGAGTCAGGAAGCCCGTTCCTCGGAATTGGGAAAATCCGAGCGGCGGATCGTGCATTCAAGGTCACGCAGAAGGCCGTCTTTCAGGCTATAAATCAGGCCATGAATTTTGATTTCTGCGCCAGCGCGCCAGGCACGCCGCATGATCGGGGTTTCGGCCACCCGGCTGACACCCTCGATCACATTGAGCTCCGCGAGCCTGTCACGCCGAACCTCGATGTCACTGTGCTGGTCAAGTGCACGGGCATGATAGCGGGCCTGACGACGGATCGGTTCAAGCCAGTGATCGGCCAAGCCATGGGGAAGGTCCTCCGTCGCTGCTCTCACACCGCCACAACCGTAGTGACCGCAAACAATAATCTCGCGGATTTTCAGGGTTTCGACGGCAAACTCCAGCGCAGACAGAAGGTTCAGGTCTGATGAATGCACCACGTTTGCAACGTTGCGGTGGACAAAAACTTCACCGGGGTCAAGCCCGGCAACAACGTTGGCCGGTACCCGGCTGTCCGAACATCCGATCCAGAAAAACTCTGGCGCTTGGTGGCTTGCCAGTCTGGAAAAATATCCAGGTTCTTCGTCTTGCCTCGATCGCGACCAGAGCCTGTTTCGTTCCAAAAGGTTTTCAAGCATGGAAACCTCACACCTTTTGTGGGTTATATGCGCTAAAACCGCGCGCTTAATTGGGTTTCGTATTGTTGGTCCCGCGTCCAAGGTCGGCTCCGGTGATGGAGGAGGACGCGATAAGGCCGTCGACAAACGCCTTTGCCTTGCGGGCCCACTGGGCTTTTTCCATCGCTTCTGAGATTTTTGGTTTCACGGTCTCGAACGGCAGTGGATGCCCCTCTGCCAGTGCATCTAGCCGGAGGACGTGATAGCCATATCTGCTCAGTACAGGCTCGGGCGCAATTTCGCCCTCAGAAAGCTGGCGAAGAGCGGCTTCAAATTCCGGAACCGTGTCGCCGGGGCGCAACTGACCAAGTGATCCGCCTGCTGAACGCGATCCACAGTCGCTTTGCGTGCGTGCAATCTTTTCGAACGTCTTGCCGTCTTTGCGAAGGTCGCTGAGGATATCGTTTGCCCGTCTGAGGGCCAGTTCTCTCTCCACGGCATCATTCGGATCGCATTTGCACAGAATGTGGGACACTTCCCACAACGGCATCGAGCGAAACCGTTCAGGATCCTTTTGCCATTCGGCACGAATGGCTTCTTCGCTTGGGGGAATGATATCGATCTCTGCTT
This sequence comes from Thalassospira sp. A40-3, assembly GCF_015871485.1. Classification (NCBI taxonomy): domain Bacteria; kingdom Pseudomonadati; phylum Pseudomonadota; class Alphaproteobacteria; order Rhodospirillales; family Thalassospiraceae; genus Thalassospira; species Thalassospira sp. A40-3. Next base: position 3,303,854 of record NZ_CP065428.1, on the reverse strand, counting down.
CAAGCAATGCGCGGATCATGGCCTCTTCCCCGGTTTCAAACCGGTTTGGAGAGACTTCCAGCGGGACAGCTTCAATGCCGTTTTTGCGCGCTTCCTGAAGCAACAGGGTACGGATGACCAGTGCATTTGCCGCGTTACGCAAAGCGTCGGCAAAATTGTCCTTTGACGCCGTGTGGTTTTGCAATTCCGCAGCAACCGCTGTTTGCGGAATGGTTTCGCCATTGATGACGAGATCGGGAAACATTTGCGTATTCATAGCGCTTTGTCCTTTGTTTGCAGGAGGTCGTCGGCGCACGAATGCGCCGACTGTCCATTATCGGTGTGACAAAGGTCTGGTGCGGCGTGACCGGACAATCTGATACCCCGGACGCAAGAAATACCGCACTGGAACTGACAGCATGTGCACAAGGCGCGTGAACGGGAACACCAGGAAAATCGTCAGGCCCAGAACCAGATGCAGTTTGAAGATCCAGGCCACATTGGTAATGTGGCTGGCCGCATCAGACTGGAAGGTGAAAATTCCTTGTGCCCAAGCCATGAACTTGGTCATTTCATACCCGTCGAGATGTTCAAGCGACACAAAGATGGTGCCGATCCCAAGCACAAGCTGTGCCAGCAACAGGGCCAGAATGCCTATATCGGCAAAGCTCGACGTTTTGCGGATACGCGGATCGGTGATCCGGCGATGAAACAGCATCAGGCCGCCAATCAGGGCCATGACACCGGCGATACCACCCGCAACAACGGCCAGGGTCTGTTTGGCACCATGAGTGATCCCAAGGGCATCAAAAATCCAGATTGGCGTCAAAAGTCCGACCAGATGGCCAAAGAAAATGACCAGAACACCGACATGGAACAGAACGGAGCCCAGCATCAATTGCCTGCGACGCAGAAGCTGACTTGATGATGTTTTCCAGGTGAAGGGATCACGTTCATATCGGGCGATAGAGCCGATGATCAGGACCGATAGCGCGATATAGGGATAGATCCCGAAAAGGAAGTTATGCATGTGAGCCTCCTTTACTCTGCTGCTTCCGGCGGTACCGGTCCAGCGGGTTGATCAATACGCGACAGAATGTCACGCACCTGCGGGCAGCCGGCATCCGGGTCCGGGCCAAACGTGACTTCGCTTTCTTCCCAGACCTCGTCGAGTGCCTCAAGGTCATCGGGGTCGTCTTCGGGCTGTTCGAGGAGTTCGGCAACCGCATTGGCATCTGCCGTGACATTTGCCAGTTGCTGCAAGGCTTCGAAGACCGCCTGATAGGGGCTTTCGCGATTTTTCAGACGGGCGCGAATGGCCTCGAAGATATGGGCTGCGTCAGCCAATGTGTCCTGCACCTCTGCACGCGGCCGGGTTGACAGGAATTCCAGCAGCACAGGAAGATGGTCTGGAAGCTCCGTTGTTGCCGGTTCAAAGCCGCCAGCCCGATATGTTTCAAGCAGGCTGACCATGGCACCACCACGGTCGCGGCTTTCGCCGTGAACATGCTCGAACAGGTTAAGTGACAGGCTGCGCGAACGATCAAACAGCATGACGAAACGTTCCTGAAGATCGTAGATGTCATCGTTTGACATGGCCTCGACCAACGGTCGCAGATCGCGACGCGCCGCCGCTGTCAGGCGGGTGTCCGATGCCAGGACACCACCGATTTCAGGCATGGCTTCTTGCAGTTCTGTTGTCGGATAGCTCAGCAGAACCGAGAACGATTTGAGTGTGCGGTCCATCAGCGTACCTCCTCTGGCATTTTCAGAGGCTTCTTGCTGCCACCAAACAGGGACCCCTGACTGATGCCCGAAGAACAACCGTTGCAGTTGGTGAACCCTTCGCCGCCACGCAGGTCATAGGCTTCCTCGACCTGTTCGCGATGGGTGGTCGGGATGACGAACCGGTCTTCGTAATCGGCAAGCGCCATGATTTTGTACATGTCCTCGATGGTTGCACCATCAAGACCGACGCGTTTGGCGACCGACTCATCAATGACACCATCGACGGTTTTCGACCGCATATAGGCCCGCATGGCCAACATCCGTTCGAGAGCATGTGCCACTGGCTCCTCGTCGCCAGCTGTCAGCATATTGGCAAGGTATTTCAAAGGAATGCGAAGGTTGCGGACATCGGGCATTGCCCCATCCATGCCGATTGCACCGGCTTCGGCAGCATTCTGGATCGGGGAAAGCGGCGGGATATACCAGACCATCGGAAGGGTGCGGTATTCCGGATGCAGCGGGAAGGCAACTTTCCACTCCATCGCCATTTTCCAGATCGGGCTGTCCTGGGCTGCCTTGATCCAGTCTTCAGGGATACCGTCGGCACGGGCCGCCGCGATAACTTCCGGATCTTTCGGATCAAGGAACACACCAAGCTGGGCATCATAAAGATCGGTGGTTTCTTCGGCATTGGCCGCGGCTTCGATCTTGTCGGCATCATAAAGCATGACACCGATATAGCGGATACGCCCGACACAGGTTTCCGAACAGACCGTCGGATTCCCTGATTCAATGCGCGGATAGCACAGCGTACATTTTTCCGATTTGCCCGTTGACCAGTTGTAATAAACCTTCTTGTACGGGCAGCCCGATACGCACATGCGCCATCCCCGGCATTTTTCCTGATCGATCAGGACAATGCCGTCTTCTTCACGCTTATAAATCGCCCCAGACGGGCAACTTGCGGCACATGCCGGGTTCAGGCAGTGTTCGCACAGACGTGGCAAATACATCATGAATGTATTTTCGTATTCGCCGTAAATATCTTTCTGGATGCCTTCGAAGTTGTAGTCTTCCGAGCGTTTCGAAAACTCCCCACCCAGGATTTCTTCCCAGTTCGGGCCTTTTTCGATTTTTTCCATCCGTTCGCCAGAAATGCGCGAACGCGGACGGGCCGTTGGAAAGGCTTTCACTTCCGGGGCAGATTTCAGGTGATCGTAATCGAAATCGAACGGTTCGTAATAGTCGTCGATTTCCGGCAGATCCGGGTTGGCAAAGATGTTTGCCAGGATCCGCCATTTCGATCCCTGTTTGGGCTGCAGCTTGCCCGACTTGGTGCGTTCCCAACCTCCATTCCAGCGGTTCTGGTTTTCCCAGTCGGTCGGATAGCCGGTGCCAGGTTTGGTTTCGACGTTGTTGAACCAAGCGTATTCAACACCATCACGGCTGGTCCAGACGTTTTTGCAAGTTACCGAACAGGTATGGCACCCAATGCATTTGTCGAGGTTCAGCACCATGCCGATTTGTGCGCGGACTCTCATTTCCCGACCTCCTTGTCGTTTGCTTCTTCGTCGAGCCAGTCGACCTTCTGCATTTTGCGGACAATGACGAACTCATCACGGTTGGCGCCCACGGTTCCGTAGTAGTTGAAACCGTATGATTGCTGGGCATAGCCCCCAATCATGTGTGTGGGTTTAAGTGTCGTGCGGGTGACAGAGTTATGAATGCCGCCGCGTTTGCCGGTCTTTTCGGAGCCGGGCGTATTCACGATTTTTTCCTGCGCATGGTACATGAAGGTCGTACCATCCTTGATGCGCTGGGAAACGACTGCGCGGGCGGTCAGGGCACCGTTGGTGTTGTACAGTTCCACCCAGTCATTATCGACGATTCCGGCGCGTTTTGCGTCGTTTTCGCTGATCCAGATCACCGGACCACCACGGTTAAGCGTCAGCATCAACAGGTTGTCGCTATAGGTCGAATGGATGCCCCATTTCTGGTGCGGTGTGATGAAGTTCAGCACCACATGGGGCATACCGTCGCGGGCTTCGTCGTTGATTTCCGTGGTAATGGTTTTGAGGTCAACCGGTGGACGATAGGAGACAAAGCCTTCGCCAAAGGCCCGCATCCACAGGTGATCCTGATAAAGTTGCTGACGTCCGGTAAGGGTCCGCCACGGGATCAGCTCGTGAACGTTGGTATAGCCCGCGTTGTAACAGACATGCTCGGACTCAAGGCCCGACCAGGTCGGCGAAGAAATGATCTTGCGCGGTTGGGCGGCAATGTCGCGGAAGCGGATTTTTTCATCTTCCTTGGGAAGGGCGAGATGGGTGTGTTCCCGTCCTGTGATCTTGCCAAGTGCATCCCAGGCCTTGACCGCAACCTCACCATTGGTTTCCGGTGCCAACATCAGAACCACTTCGGTGGCATCGATATCGGTATCGATCTTCGCACAGCCCTTGGCAGATCCTTCCTGCCACACACCGTTCAAATCACGAAGATGCTGAACCTCGACCTCGGTCTTCCAGTTGATCCCCTTGCCGCCATTGCCCAGTTTGTCTAGCAACGGGCCAAGTGCGGTAAAGCGATCATGGATTGCGGTGTAATCGCGCTCGACGGCGATATAGTTCGGTGCAGTCTTGCCGGGAATAAGTTCGCATTCACCCTTCTTCCAGTCTCTGACCTGATCCTGGGCGAGTTCACCCGGGGTGTCATGAAGGATCGGCAGGGCGACAATGTCGGTTTCCTTGCCAAGATATCCGGGAACGATTTCCTGGAATTTCTTGGCAATCGCCTTGAAGATTTCCCAATCAGACTTGCTTTCATAGGCCGGGTTGACGGCCGCCTGAAGCGGGTGGATGAACGGGTGCATGTCTGACGTATTCAGATCGTTCTTTTCATACCAGCTTGCGGTTGGCAGAACGACATCGGAATAGACCGCGGTCGTGCTCATCCGGAAATCAATGCAGACCAGAAGATCAAGCTTTCCGCGCGGGCCTTCATCATGCCATTTGGCTTCCTTGGGCAGTTGACGGCCTTCTTCGCCAAGATCCTTGCCCATGACACCGTGGTCAGTGCCAAGCAGATGTTTGAGGAAATATTCGTGGCCCTTGCCCGAAGACCCCAGCAGGTTGGACCGCCACACAAACAGATTGCGCGGCCAGTTTTTGGGATCATCCGGGTCTTCGCACGACATTTCCAGATCTCCGGACTTCAATTGTTCGGCAACATAGACCGGAATTTCCTTGCCAGCGGCTTTCGCCGCCTTTGCAACGTCGAGCGGGTTGGTCTTCAGCTGCGGTGCCGATGGCAGCCACCCCATCCGCTCAGCACGGATGTTGTAGTCGATCATTGAAACGTCCCAGTCCCCATCCGGCGCCGTCGGAGACAGGATTTCTTTGGCCGTCAGCGTCTCGTAGCGCCACTGATCGGTATGGGCATACCAGGCACTGGTCGAATTCATGTGCCGGGGCGGGCGTCCCCAATCAAGGGCAAAGGCCAGTGGTTGCCAGCCGGTTTGCGGGCGGAGTTTTTCCTGTCCGACATAGTGGGCCCAACCGCCACCCGATTGGCCGACACAGCCGCACATCACCAGCATGTTGATGACACCACGATAGTTCATATCCATGTGGTACCAGTGGTTCATCGCAGCCCCGATGATGACCATCGATTTGCCTTTGGTCTTTTCGGCATTCTGGGCGAATTCACGGGCAACATGAATGATCTTGTCGGCGGAAACGCCGGTAATCTTTTCGGCCCATGCCGGGGTGCCGGGCATGCCGTCGGCATAGTCACTGGTGACCCAGTCGCCACCCAGCCCGCGATCAAGGCCATAGTTGGCACAGAACAGGTCAAATACGGTCGTAACCATAATTTCCCCATCTGCAGTCTGAACGCGTTTGACCGGAATATTCCGGGTCAGAATGTTTGGATGCTGAGCATCAGTTGCGAAATGCTCCGAGGCATCACCACCGAAATAGGGGAAATCAACCCCGACAATGTCATCATGATCCTCTTCAAGGATCAGCGACGTCTTGAGGTTGGTGTCAGCCCCCGCAGCACGTTCTTCCAGGTTCCATTCACCAGCTTCGCCCCAGCGGTAGCCAATCGACCCGTTCGGCGCAACCAGGTTGCCGGTCTTTTCGTCAATCGCGACGGTTTTCCAGTCGGGGTTGTTGTCCTCGCCAAGTTTGCCGTTGAGATCAGAAGCGCGCAGGAACCGCCCCGGAATAAGCGAACCGTTCTTTTCGTCGAGTTTCACCAGCATCGGGAAGTCCGAATATTTGCGGCAATATTCTTCGAAATATTCGGTTTGACGATCAAGATGGAATTCTCGCAGGATCACATGGCCAAACGCCAATGCCAGTGCGGCATCCGTACCCTGCTTGGCATTCAGCCATACGTCACCGAATTTTGCGGCTTCGGAATAATCCGGGCAAATGACGGCTGACTTGGTTCCGCGATACCGGGCCTCGGTATAGAAATGCGCATCCGGTGTTCTGGTTTGCGGCACATTCGATCCCCACAGGATCAGATATCCGGCATTGTACCAGTCTGCGGATTCCGGAACGTCGGTCTGTTCCCCCCAGGTCATCGGAGACGCCGGCGGCAAATCGCAATACCAGTCATAGAATGACATGCACACGCCGCCCAGAAGGCTGAGATAGCGTGAGCCCGCCGCATAACTGATCATCGACATTGCCGGAATGGGCGAGAAACCAAACACCCGGTCAGGACCATAAGTTTTTGCCGTAAAGGCGTTTGCGGCGGCAACCAGTTCTGTTGCCTCATCCCAGGTTGCACGGACAAACCCGCCCTTGCCACGGCTTGCCACATAGCTTGCGCGCAAGACGGGGTCATTTTGAATGGCTGTCCAGGCTTCAATCGGGTTCATTGTCGAACGCATCCGACGCCACAGCTTAAGCAGCTTGCCACGGATCAGCGGGTTTTTAACGCGGTTGGCAGAATACAGATACCAGCTATAGCTTGCCCCACGGGCGCAACCACGTGGTTCATGGTTTGGCAATCCGGCACGGGTGCGCGGGTAATCGGTCTGCTGGGTTTCCCAGGTGACAATCCCGGATTTGACATAGATTTTCCAACTGCACGACCCGGTGCAGTTCACACCATGTGTCGAACGAACAATTTTGTCATGGCGCCAGCGGTTGCGATAGGTGTCTTCCCAGTCGCGGTTTTCGCGGGTGACGTGACCGTGATTGTTTGAAAACTTTTCCAGTTCTTTGTTCTGAAAAAAGTTCAGTCTGTCTAAGAGGTGACTCATGGCGTTTCTCCTCAAGGCTGCGGGGCCCTGCCCGAACCGGCAGGTTCGGGCAGGGAGAATTTCAAGTGATCAGCAAGGAACCGGTGCGTTCTTGCGGCTGTAGTAGAACCAGGTGATTGCGACACAAACTGCGTAGAAGACTGCAAAGCCCCAAAGTGCACCTGCCGGGCCACCGGTCAGCGCAATGGATGTGCCATAGGCTTTTGGAATGAAGAATGCGCCGTAGGCGGCAATCGCACTGGTAAAGGCGATGATGGCTGAACTTTCGAGTTCTGACTGTTTCAGCAGGGTGGCCTGGTCGGCATCGGGCATCAGGCGTGGAATTTCCTGACGCATGATCGACGGGATCATTTGGAAAGTTGACGCATTTCCAACACCGGTCAGGAAGAACAAAGCCATGAAGCAGGCAAAGAAACCCCAGAAATGGCCGGTATTGTCCCCAAGCGGCAGGAATTGAAGGACACCAGCAACAGCGACAATCATGCCGATGAACGTCCAGAAGGTGACGCGGCCACCACCGAGCCGGTCGGATATCCAACCGGTTCCGGCACGGCTCAATGCACCCACCAGTGGGCCAAGAAAGGCATATTGAAGGGCATTAACTTCCGGGAATTGAATGTTCATCAACAACGGGAACCCGGCGGAGTAACCGATAAAACTGCCAAATGTGCCCGTATAAAGAATGCACATGATCCAGTTGTGTTTGCGGGTGAAGATGATCGACTGCTTTTTGAAACTGGCTTTGGCATCGGCAATACTGTTCATGCCAAACCAGGCAGCAATCGTCGAAACCACGATGAAGGGTACCCAGATGAACCCGGCATTCTGCAAAAAGATCGTGCTGCCATCAGCGATATTCTGGCCTTCCCCCCCAAGCGCACCGAATACACCGGCAGTAATGACCAATGGCACGACGAATTGCATGACCGAAACCCCGAGATTTCCGAGCCCGGCATTCAGTGCAAGCGCATTACCTTTGGAGCTTTTCGGGTAAAAATAGGCAATGTTTGCCATGGATGATGCAAAGTTGCCGCCTCCGAACCCGCACAGCAGGGCCAGAACAAGAAACCAGCTATAGGATGTGTTGGGATCCTGAACGGCAAAGCCGATACCAAGTGCTGGCAACAGCAAAGATGCCGTACTTACGGTTGTCCAGACACGGCCCCCAAAAATAGGCACCATGAAGCTATAGAAAATCCGCAAGGTTGCCCCCGACAGCCCCGGAAGCGCCGCCAGCCAGAACAACTCGCCGGTCGTGTAGGTGAAGCCGATAACCGGCAGCTTGGAAACCACGACCGACCAGACCATCCAAACCGCAAAGGCAAGCAACAGGCACGGAATGGAAATCCAGAGGTTACGGCGTGCAATGGCACTGCCTGTGTTTGACCAGAAGCCGCTGTCTTCGGGTCTCCAATCCGTTACGACCTGTTTTCCCAGTGGCTTGTCGGGCAAATCGGAAAGAGATTTTTCGTCTGCAAGTCCCGGGTGACGGGCACGTTCCATCCGGCGGATCGCAACATGCATCCAGACTGTTGATACAGCCACCAGCGCAAACAAAAGCATAAAGGGTGCTGTCCAGACACCGGTCAGATCAAGCAAAACGCCAAAGGAGATTGGCAGGAAAAAGCCGCCCAGACCGCCGATCATACCAACCAGACCACCCACTGATCCGACATGGTATGGATAATAGACCGGGATATGTTTGTAGACCGCAGCCTTGCCAAGGCTCATGACGAACCCAAGTACCACGGTCATCGCGACAAACAGACCCGCAGAAACACCGAAGTTGAACTGGATAGGTCCGTTGATGCCCGAAACAAGGTATGTCGTTTCGGGATAGCTCATGATGAACAAAACAATCAGGGACACGATGAATGTCATGTACATGACAGCACGTGCCCCCCATTTGTCGGACATCCAGCCGCCAAGCGCGCGAAAAACGGAACCGGGCAATGAATAAAGCCCTGCAAATACACCTGCAGTCGTCAGTTCCAAACCATAGGCCCCGACATAGTAGCGCGGCAGAAAGCTTGCGAGTGCAACAAAGCCACCAAAGACAAAGAAGTAATAGGTGGCAAAACGCCAGACCCGAATGTCTTTCAGGGGTTCAAGCTGCGAACGTGTCGATACCGGCTTTTCGCCAGATTCCAGACGTGCTTTTTGTAGCGGATCGGTTTTCGCCAGGAGGAAGAACACTACAGCCGTAATGGCCAGCACAATGGCATAGATACGCGCCGTTTCTTCCCATCCCAAAGCAACAACCAGAAACGGGGCGGCAAAGTTTGTAACCGCCGCGCCGACATTGCCGGAACCAAAGATGCCCAACGCGGTGCCCTGATGTTCCTTCTTAAACCAGCGCGACGTATAGGCGACACCTACGATGAAGGAACCACCGGCAAGGCCAAGGCCAAGTGCGGCGATCAGAAAAACTTCATAGCTTTGAACCGAGGTCAGAAGCCACACACAAATTGCCGTAATCAGCATCTGTAGTGGAAAGATAACCCGCCCGCCGAACTGTTCTGTCCAGACACCAAGGAAAATGCGGCTAACGGAACCGGTCAAAACCGGTGTCGCAACCAGCAGGCCAAACTGAGTATCACTCAGCCCGAGGTCCTGTTTGATTTTAACCCCGATAATCGAAAAGATTGTCCAGACCGCGAAACATATCGTAAAGGCAAAAGTACTAAGCCCCAACGCGCGGTATTGATCGGTTCGGGATACCCCTTCTAAGGTATGCATGTTCGATCCCCTCAAACATCTGTCATCATATTGCAGTGTTTGCTGCGATACCGATCATCTGTTGGGAAGGGGCCGCTCAGGGTTGATCTAAATCAGAAAACGTGGAACCCTTTGGTGAAATAAACAGGCACGCCAAGTATGTGTTCTGGCGAATTGCCGAACATCAAGAATATCAAGAACAAGAGCAAATGAAAGCTTGATAAATATCAATCAAGCGACAGACGTGTCTCTGTGCAAGGTGACAAGAGAGGAACAAATGTCCGATTCGACCTTCCCGGAGGTACGCAGTCTGGATCTCTTCGCTGATATGAGCGACGAGAACTATGCCAAGCTCATGCGCGGCGCTTATTTGCAAACATTTCCACCGCATGTTGACCTGATAGGTGAAGGTGAAGGTGCTGATTTCCTTCATGTTTTGGTCTCAGGCGCGGTGGATCTGTTTTCGAGTTGGAATAACCGGGAAACGAGTGTCATGATCGTCAAGCCGGTTTCAACTTTCATTCTTGCCGCTACCATTCGCGATGCTCGCTATTTGATGTCGGCCAGAACAATGGAGAAAAGCCGGATTGTCATGATCCCCAGTCAGGATGTTCGGGCGATCTTTGACCTTGATGCAGGCTTTGCACGTGCGGTTGTCGTCGAATTGGCCGCCTGTTATCGTTCAGTGGTCAAGACCACCAAGAACCTGAAGTTGCGCACAGCCCTCGAACGTCTGGCGAACTATTTGCTGTCCCGACATCGGGCCTATGGTGCCCCGGCGAGTTTCGATCTTGATCTGGAAAAACGGCAACTTGCGTCGGTTTTAGGGATGACACCCGAAAATCTCAGCCGCGCGTTCAAGGCACTTCAGGCATATGGGGTCGCGGTTAACGGAGAAAAAATAGAGATAACTAACCCCGCCCTTCTTCAGAAATTTGCCAAGCCGACATCTCTGATTGACGATGATCAAACGTAAGGAGAGAGCCTATGGTTAAATCTATGCCCGGTGCTGCCGGAACACTGGCGGACCAGTATCCCGATATCTGGAAGGCTTATGCAGAACTTGGTAAGGCAGCTGCAGAGGCAGGACCTTTGACGGATCGGGAACGCCGCCTTGTAAAGCTTGCGCTTGCAATCGGTATTGGTTCTGAAGGAGCGGTACATTCACACACCCGGCGTGCCAAGGCCGAAGGTATCGCACAGGAAGATCTGTTACATATTGCGATGTTGTCTATCGGCCCTCTTGGTTTGCCGCGTGCGGTTGCCGCGAAAACCTGGATTGAGGACATCTAGTGCCCTTCCCGACATGGTTCCATTCGGGCACTTCCAGTTGATCATTGTCAAGGGTGCCTAACATCGCAGTGTTAAGCTGCTTGGTGTTCACAATGTAATGTCATGCTAACTCCCCGAATTGTGAATGTATTGAAGGGCTGCGATCGGTCAGATTGCAGCCCTTTCTTTCATGGTGGGTTCTGGCGTGGTTCTTATTCTGCCTGCCGCGCACGCGTCTGACGAAACTCGGCCCCAGGGGCTTCGTGCAAGAAGCCGTTGGCAAAGTTCATCGGGAAACGCATTTCCTTCAGGCGGTGCCTGAGTTCTTCCGGATCGGTTTTACGCGCGAGAACTTGACGATAGAGATCCGAAACCCTTGTCATGTCCAGACTATGTGGCGACAGGCGGAACGCTGTCACACCGGCGGTTTGCATCTGTGCGATATTGTCCGCCATTTCAACATAGTGGCTGGACAGGGTTTGCAACCCGTTGACCGCCAGAAACGGCGTATCGTCGAGTGTTTCGACATCCATGCCATCAAGGTGGTCCCCGCAAACGTACCGGCAGCCATCCTTGTGCAGGCCTTGCGCCCGTGCTGAATAGCAGCGGGCCGAAATGGCCAAAGGCATACGACCAAATACCTGTACCTCAATCTCGGCCGCGGTCTGCGCGCCACATAATGCTGCGATCGAGGACATCGGTAATTCCCATGGCAGGGCGATCCGTTTAGCGCCTTTTTCGGCAAAGTAGGACAGCGTCCCTTCATTATAGGTGTTGATGTAGGGACCAATCATGTGCGGCTGACCTGCGAGCAAACGCACAACGGAAATATCGTTGGCCTCAATCATAATGTCGGGCATCTGCGCGATGTCGCGTATTTGATTAACTTCGCGCTCATTCATCACCAGTGCGAGTGTAGAGAGAACAACTTCCTTGCCGCTGCGCTGAAGTCGTTCGATAACGCTTGGGAGGTGCTTGTCAAAGAAGGGCATCCGTTTCGCGCAGACAACTTCGCCGACATGGACGGTATCGACGTCGGTTTCATCTGCAATGCGGCTGTAGAAATCCTTTTTGCGGTCCTCGTCCCAGTGAAAAAGAACCGGGCCCATAACAAGTCGCGATCTTTTCATTGCCAGCTTCTCCGGTATGCACCTGTGGTATCGCTTTGACCTTCACTCAGCGTGCTGAGTTTTGATCGCGCGTCGCGTTGTCCCTCGGCGATCTTGTCCAGTGATGTTCGAAATGCGCCAACCACCTGCGATATATAGGCCTTCCCGCGTTGCCGCCCTTCGATCTTGAGCGCGGAAACGCCTGCATCTGCCAGTTCCGGCAGCATGGCGGTGACATCAAGGCTGGTGGGTTCTTCAAACAGATAGCCGGATTTGTCCATGGCACGAAACCGGCCCTTGCACAGCGTCGGATAGCCGACCTTTTCATCGCTGTCATAGATGTTGATGGTGAAATTCCCCAGTCGGGAAACTGTCGTGTCGCCGCGTTCTTCATAGTGAACATGTGCTGCCGGCGAACAGACGCCGTTCATATTCGGACTTTCGCCCGTCGCGTATGAAGACAGTGAACAACGGCCTTCGGCCATCACGCACATCCCGCCAAATGCGAATACTTCTGTTTCGACCTGTATGCGTTGATTAAGCGTGCGGATCTCATCAAGCGACAGAACACGGGGCAGTACAACACGGCGCACACCGAATTCCTGATGATAAAATCGAATGGCTTCTTCGTTCGAGGCCGACGCCTGTACGGATAAATGCAAACGTGCGTCAGGATGATGATCGCGCGCATATCGCAGCAAACCGATATCAGCAAGGATGATGGCATCGACACCAATTGCCACGGCATCATCAACTGCCTTATGCCAGATTTCTTCAGCCCCGGCTTGCGGATAGGTATTGCAGGCAAGATAGACATGAACTCCGTGCTTGTGCGCATGTTTGACGGCATCGCGCAACTCGGCACGTGAAAAGTTCAATCCCGGAAAGTTTCGGGCATTCGTTGCGTCCCGAAAACCGCAATATACAACATCAGCACCCGCCGCAACGGCGGCATGCAGGCTGGCAGGTGTTCCTGCAGGACAAACGAGTTCCATATTGAACCTGTGAATAGTTGTGGATCAGGGATTGGCGGGCAGCGCGAAATCATCCTTGGCCGCACCGGATGGTTTGGGGCGCGTATGGCGGTTCCGCCTTTGTATTGTTTTCTCGATCTCAGCCAGTGTGACCGCTTGCGCGGATGCGCGTTTTTCCACGCCGAGCAAACGTTTGGCGGTGGGGGACGTCAATGCATTTGCCGTCCGGTTCATGTCGTGCTGAAGTTGTCGATAAATTTTTTCGGCAAGGCCAAGTGCTGCCCTGGCTGCTGGGCCCATCATGCCAAAGCTTTCCGCCACGGCGGATCGCAGATCAATGGACTCTCCATCCAGGGCATTGCGAAGTGCGACAACAAGTTCAGTGCGTCCCTCGATCCGCAATGTGCGCGAAAAGAACAGTGCGTCACCATCCGATGTCCCCTGAAGAAGCTCCAGCAGCGCGGGTAACGGTCCTGATATCTGTGCTGCGACAGTTTCTTCTTCTATATGTCTTGCGGGGCGGAGTTCAGGATGATCGGCATCTATTTTTAAATAGAATTGCAAATCCAGATCAGTCGGAGAAATCAGCAACGCGAATGCTTCTTGCTCTGCCACCCGTTCAAATACCGGTCTGTAGCGATGATGCATCGTCGCCATCGCGTGACGGCATATACGCTCTACCAAAAGGGCTGGCGCATTGCGTATGAACGGGTTTGCCAGCAAAAATGGCGTAAAGGATGGATAGCTTTCTGTCACGGCATACTCCCACGGCATACTCCGGCGTTTTGCATGGCGAAGTATCACTGGCCCGGGCGGGTTGGCGTTTGATGTTTGTCAAATCACCGTGAGATTGGAATTACGCTTAGTTGGAACAAGCCGACAGGATGTTACTTTGACGTGATAATCGAACAGAAACGACCGCAACATTTTTTGGCATAAATCCATTTGACCATCGTCAATCTGCCAAATTGTCGCTGGTTTAAACTCCCTTTCGTTTGCTGGATGCCGATCTTAGGGAGGACACCTTTATGCAAGATGCGTTGAACACGGCAACACAGGACGTTAAGCCCGCCGAACTGCTTGATCAGAGTCTGGGGGGCTTGATTTCATGTTTCCCCGGCGCAACGCTGGTTTTTCGCCGTCATCGCATCGGGTTTTGTTGTCATCCTGACCAGACACTTCAAGAAGCTGCAAAGCGCAAGGAACTTGATCCCCACGCGATTGCCGGGGAACTCTGCAAGCTTCCCAAGGGACCTTTGACCATGCCCGATGTGGGCGATGTTGATGGGTTTATCGATTTCATCCTTACGCGCTATCACGATGTTCACCGCGAAGAGTTGATCGAGCTGATTGCGCTGTCTCGCGAAATTGAAATTGTGCATGGTGACCATCCGGACGCGCCGGTAGGGCTGGCAGATGCATTGATGGAAATGGCAGAGCAACTTGATATGCACATGACCAAAGAGGAAAATATTCTTTTCCCGGCGATGCGTGAAATGAGCAGGAATAACTCGATTACGTCGGCACTTGCCATGCCTATCCATTGTATGCGCGAAGAGCATGACGATCACGGCCAAGCCATCCACAAACTGCAGAAATTGACAAACAATTGCACCTTGCCTGACGGGGTATGCGGTTCGTGGCGCAGGTTGTACAGCGCGATCGGTAAGCTGATCGAAGATCTTGTTGCACATATGTATCTGGAAAATTCGATCCTGTTCCCGCGTTTCGAATAGTCTGCTGCAAAATGTGACAGCGATGTCGTCGCGTGTTTTCTGTGACAAAGCCCTGCTGACTGGCAGGGCTTTTTTGCTGGACGGTGCACTTTGTTTTATGGGCCTGACGGACTTGTTTGACATGGAACAATCCACCCCGGCCGGTTGAATGTTAGATTTGTTCCAATGCTTAACTACAACCGCGTTTTTCCATGGAAACTTCACAATGAGAGATATTGATCGAATCTCGGGTGTTCTCCAGTCTGGGCGCTATTTCAAAAACTGGCCGAAAGACGACATTCTGGAACTGGCGTCATTGTGTACGTGGGTTCGGTATGATCCAGATACGGTAATCATCCATGCCGGAGACTCAGCATCGGCCCTTTTTCTGATTGTGAATGGGCATGTTGAGTTGTCCTACACGGACGGGGAGGGCAAGGACGGTGTTATTGATTTGCTGGGTGACGGACAGCTTGTAGGTGAGTGTGCGCTGGCACCGGAAGCCTGTTACGCCGTTTCAATCAAAACGCTGGACGCGACGACCGCCATCCGGATTGACGGCGCCGCCTTTGCCGATTTTCTCTCGGCGCACTTTGATCGGGCATTAACCATGATGTCGGTTGTAACAGAAAGACTATGTCAAATGTTACGCCAGACCGAGGAACTGAAATGCCGGTCAGCGGCCCAACGTTTGGGGATATATTTGCTTGCAGATGCCGTTCCTGTCGGGGATGCGCATGAAACGCCGCTTACCGTGGAAAAGTCTGCGTTGGCACGCAAGATTGGCATGACAAGCGAGACATTTTCCCGGGCGCTTAAAAAGTTGTCGGAACATGGCGTTTCCCAACACTCCAACGGGTACATCATCCGTATTGCAGATACCGAGATGCTGGCCGAGTGGTGTGGTTTATCAAGCAGTGAAGCCAGGGAGGAACAGTCTGATGGTTTCAAGGTCGCTGTCTAGCGCAGATCATGATGTAATCTTTCAGGTGCCGCTGTTGGCAGCACTTGGGGAAGAACGGCTAAAGACACTGCTGGGAACATGCAAGGTCGAAAGCCATGCGCGGGGGGAACATCTTTTTCGGGCCGGTGATGTGGCCGAATATTTCTACATTCTTTTGTCCGGTCATTTGCGGCTTGTGAAAACCTCCTCGCAGGGGGATGAAACAGTGATGCATTTCCTGACCGAGGCCGGTTCCTTTGCGGAGGCAGTTTCCTTTGCGGGCCGGTCCTATCCGGTTGAATGTCAGGTCGTCGAGAATTGTGAAATCGTGGCCATTCCGCGCACTGCCTATCTTGGCATCCTCAAAAGCGCGCCTGACGTTGTCGGAGATGTGCTGGCAAGCCTGTTGCGGTGGGAACGGTTCTTCCTTGAGGAAATCTATAAACTGCGCCATACGCGTCCGATCCAACGGATTGCTGCGTTTCTGATCGATTTTGAAGACCGAAATGGCGCGGCCATCGACGGCACAAGTGGCAAAAACTTTCCCGATAAGCGCCAGATTGCCAGCCGGATCGGTATTACACCAGAAACGTTTTCCCGGTCCTTGCGCAAACTTGAAGCATCTGGCGCCATATCGGCGGGGCCGAAACTGCAGATACTTGATCGTGAGGCACTTCTGGAACTGGCCCACTAGCTCAGCGGCGTTCCAAACGTTTGCCAGAAATGTCATCCAGTATGGGAGGCAAAGCTAGACCAGTTTTGCGCTCGGGAACTGTGCGAGCAATTTGTCTGCCTCGCCTTTATTCATAAGGCAAATTGCCGTGCTGAGCCCATCGGCCACAGCTGCCTTTGTTGCAGTTACACTAACCGCTGTTGGGCGTGCTTGTGCGGGACGGCCGGTGCGCGGATCAAGAATGTGACCAACAAGGCCCGCCTGATCAAAGAAGGTGCCGTTCGGCAGTGATGTTGCCAAGGCGTTGTCGCGCAACATTACCCTTTCTTTTCGAATTTCTGATCCGGTATTGATTGAAACAGGCCAGTCTTCACCTTCAGGGTGGCCGCCCAGAGCCGCGAACTCGCCGGTATTGATCAGGACGTTGTTCAATCCGTCATCGCGAAGCAACTTGGCGATACGGTCTGCGACGTAGCCCTGGGCAATTCCATTCAGGGTCATTGCCATGTTCGGTCTTCTGAAGCTGACCTGGCTCTGATTGATAACAACCTTGTCCCAGCCTGTTCTTGAAAGTGTTTTACGAATAAAAACATTCTCGGGCGCCCGGCCTTCTGAATAGCTTTGCGCATAGAGTTGCCAAAGCGGCTGAACCGTTGGATCAAAAAGGCCACCACTTGCCTGGTTTATGGTCCCGCACAGTCCCAGGCATTCCAAAAGTTCGAAAGGCGGAGTGTTAACCACACCATCGCGGTTCAATTGTGCGAGCGTGGAATTTTCCCGATAGAGACTGAAGATATTTTCCAGTCGTTCAAGTTCGCGGGTTGCACGCAAAAGGATGTCGTCAGCGTTGGGGTGCGACAGGCTGATCGATGCAGCAGACCCCATTGCAACGCCCTTCCAAGTGCGGACCGGATGCTGTGCCTTTAATGCAAACGGTGCAGCCGAGAGTGCGCCAGCGGCGGCAAATATGGTCAGAAACCGGCGTCGTGAAAAGTCGGACATGGCGGACCTCATTCTTTGCGAAGTTTTTCAAGACGCGCGCGATAATCGTCGTCATCTGGCATGATCGCCGTTTCGTGTGTCTCGGCGGATGGTGTTACGGGCACACTGTTTAGAACCAGCACGTCATCAATGTCTTCAAGGCGCATTATCTGGCCGCCATGGCGACTGACGAAATTCTTGGCATCGTCCTGATCAGAGAAGGGAACAAGTTCCGGTGCCCCCATACCCCCGGTCTTGGCAGAAGCGACGACATAATGCGCACTGGTTGCCGGTATCCAGTTTTCTCGTCCGACATTTTCCCAGTCATGGGCCCTGGACATGTCGGTGACGTAAATCGCACGGATTTTATAGTTTTGTTCGGGCATGCGTTCATAGGCAATGCCATCGCGAACCTGACTGAAAAACAGGGGGTAGGGCAAACCTTCAAGATGAATTTGTGCCTTCGGGCCTGCATGCTCAAGAATGTTCATCTGGCAGAAATGTCCGACAGCTTCTTCAGTCATGGCGACCGGTGGCGGCATGGTATCTTTCGTCTGCTGCTGACATCCGGCAAGAATAAGCAGGCCGATTGTGACTGAAGATAGCGCAAGTCGGGAAATCATGGCGTCACCCTCCTGAAAATCTGCCAGGCGAGGATCGTGGCAATCACCGGCCAGATCAGAATGGATATCAGGGCATGAACAGCGGGGATGCTATTGGCAGCCCCCGTCAGGCCGGCTGCAGCAGCGGTCGCATCCGAAACGGCAAGGTTATATATCCGAAAGGCATCTGCCGGATTGCCGATTAGCAACCACGGAAAATAATGCGTTGTGAAGGTTCCGCCATCATCGGCGACAATGGCCGCCAAGAGGCCAAGATCATATAAAACGATCAGAACCAGCCAGAGCCCGATCACCAATCCTGCTGCTGCGCCGGGTCTGCGTGCGAATGCCGATATGCCATAACCGATCCCAAGGAACGTCGCGCCAAGAAGAAGCGACGACCAGAATAGGCGAAACAGTGCAGGGATGCCAACAAGCGCATTGGGGTCTGTTGCAATCGCAGCAACGGCGGCAATTCCGTAGCCGGCCAAGACGGCGATACTCAGGATCGCCAGATGGGCGATGAATTTCCCAAGGACCAGTTCCCCGCGGGCGACGGGATAGGTCAGAACAAGGGACAAGGTGCCGCGTTCGATTTCGCCTGCGATTGCGTCAAAGGACATCAACAGTGCAACCAACGGCACAAGATACACCGCAAGGGATGTCAGGCTTGCGACGGTGACGGACAGTTTATCCACACCAACTGCGCCGGTCGGGGCACTGCCCGCAGCAGATAATACAAGTGAAAACAACACCATCATCGCGACAGAAATCGCCACCCAGCGGTTACGAAGCGCAATGATGAATTCGCTATGGGCTGTTGCCAGAACCTTGTTCATGCGTTCCCCCGTTTGCTGAAATGGCTATAGATATCTTCCAGGCTTGGCGGAATGACATCGACATCATCGACCAATGGCCCCAGTGCCGAGATATCGCCAAGACGTGCGAGCTTTTGCTCGGAATTGCACACCAGATCGACAATCACGCCGTTGCTGCGTTCCCCGGAAAGCTTTTGGGCGACCTCGTCTGCCTTGCCGCGTTGGGCAGATACCTGAAGGCGGATGGGTAGCGATGCCTGTTGACGCAGGTTTGCCAGGGTATCGTTTGCGACCATTACGCCTGACGACAGAATGACAATCCGGTCAGTTCTGGCCTCAACCTCGGTAAGGGCATGAGAAGACAAAAGAATTGCGGTGCCTTGTGCTGCCAGTTCATCAAGAATGACATAGAACTCGCGTCGTGATACCGGGTCGAGACCGCTTGTCGGTTCATCAAGGATCAGGAGTTTCGGTTCACCAATAAGCGCCTGAGCCATGCCGACACGTTGGCGCATTCCCTTGGAATAGGTGCCAATGCGGCGGTTTGCTGCTGCCCCCAATCCGACGCGTTCAAGAAGCGATGCGGCCTTTCGGGGATCTTCGCCGCTAAGTCGAAGATAATATCGAAGCTGTTCTTGTCCGGTCAGCGACGGATGAAAGGACGCGTTTTCCGCGAGATAGGCTGTTTGCATGCGGGCCCGGTAACTTCCGGGTGCAAGACCATGGACAGAAACCGTTCCCCCTTCCGCAGTGACAAGGCCGAGAATGATCTTCATCAGTGTCGATTTTCCGGCACCATTATGGCCGAGCAAGGCAACGCGTTCACCTGCGGCAACATAAAAGCCAACCGCATCAAGAACGGTATGATCATCATAGCGTTTAGTGACTTGCGAGAGGGTCAGACACATTTTCAGTCCTTTCACGCAGCCAGACAGGATTGGCGCGAGCAGCCATTTCAAGAGAGACGATTTCTTCGGGAACCGGAATTTCGATCGGTTTCATGAGCGGGAAGCTGTCGACGACCCCGCCCGGCAACGTTGCGGGGAAGTGTGCCTGGCTCCAGCGGATCAATTGAACGGCGGGTGATCCCAAAAGCATACCGGCTGCGGGTTGGGACCATAAAATATGATCGACAAGATCGTTTGGCCGGAACCGGCTGTCAGCAATGCCGTTGCCATCAAGATCGAATACCGGATGATCGGACCAGAAATTTCCCCGGCCATCGAAACTCCATTCGACGTCACGGGTCCCGACATACTTGACCTGGGTTTTGTTGGCGATGAAGGCATTGCCTGTCAGGGCATTGCTTTCGGAACCAGCGGTGAAATGTATGCCGGTCTGGCAGCCCTCGAACCGGTTGTCCCCGATCAGATTGTGATGCGCGTTATAGATAAACAGGCATTTCCCTCCTGCGCCGCGTACCAGATTTCCGACCAGATCAGACTTGTTGGTATAGTTCAGCATCAAGCCCTGGTCACGATCAGCAAGAGACAGATTATCGCGCACCGTGATGCGGTTCGAATACATCAGGGCAAAACCAAGGTGATTGCCAATCGACACATTGCCCGAGATTTCTGAATCATGGGCATACATGTAATGCACCGCAAATCGCAGATCGCGCATCAGATTGCCACGGAAGACGCCGCGATTGGAGGTGTTCACGAAAATGCCGTCGCGTCCGAATTGGATCTCGTTGTTTTCGACCAGTGTTCCCGGCGCGTTCCAGACATATATGCCGTTGCCACGCGAATTCAGTCTGTGATCGCGGCGTCCGATAATGACATTTTCGCGCACCGTGGCTTGTTTGGCGCCGTGAATATCAACCCCATAGAGGTTTCCGAGGATGCGGTTATCCTCGACCAGAATACGTGCGGCTGTCCGATGGAGCTGGATGCCGGAATCAATTGTTTCATGTGCTGAACCCGAACCCACGATCTCAAGCCCACGGATGGTGATATCCGTTCCGGTTACAGAAATGACGCTTCCGGTCTTGTTTCCATAAATTTTTGCTTTGCCCTGACCATCAATGGTGACGGGCCTATCGAGTTCTATGGGACCCTGATGGAGCCCCGGATCAAGCAGCAGCACATCGCCGGGGGCAGCCCCGGCGATGGCAGAGATCAGCGCCCCGTCAGTTGACGGCACAGATTGCGTTGCCGCAAGAACCTGCAGCGGCAAGACAGCCATGGCCAAGATCATCATGACGGGGCGCAACATCACAGGTTAACTCCGCGGTTCAACGAACATACGGCCACGCATTTCCATGTGCAGGGCATGACAGAACCACTGGCAATAGTACCAGTAGACACCCGGTTTGGAGGCGACAAAGGTTGCCGATGCAGTTGCTTGTGGGCCGACCTCGAATGCAACGCCATGGTCCCCCATGGTGAAACCGTGTGTCAGGTCATCGATGTCGTCCATGTTGGTGATGATGACGGTTACTTCATCGCCTTCCTTGACCTTGAAGGACTCAAGGCTGAAGGTTGGCGCTGAAGAACTCATATAGACACGGACCTTGTTGCCATCGCGGACAACGGTTTCGGTCCAGTCGTCAATGTCGACGCCATCTGCCTCGGCTTGTTCGCGGGTTTTGGCCCACATCGGATCCTGACGATTCCAGACACTGGCCGGGGTGACCACCGAACGGTGAACAATGATCGAATCATGGGGTTCGGCGAATGTCGGACCATCATGCATAAGAACCAGATCATCGCCCTGCATCGAGAACAGCTGTTCGTTTTCTGGCTTAAGCGGGCCGACATTCAGGAAGCGGTCCTTGGAGAACTTGTTCATTGAAATGAACCATTTCCCGTCAGCTTCCAGAGTTTCCCCCATCGAGGTGGAGTTGTGGCCCGGCTGGTAATGGACATCGACCTTTTTGATGATCGGATCGACATTTTCACCAGCATAGGCACGCACGGCTTTTTCAATGTTCCATTTGACCACCTGACTGTCGAGGAACAGGGTGGTCAGTGCGTTACCCTTGCCGTCAAATGCGGTATGTAGCGGACCAAGACCCAGTTCCGGTTCGGCAACAACGGCGGAACGCGGTTCTGCGCCGTTATAGAACACGGCATCCAGCTTGGTGACATCAATCACCGATACAGTCGGGGAAAGCTTGCCGGCGATGCAAAGGTGCTTCTTGTCCGGTGCCATGTTACAGCCATGCGGACTGTTGGGGATCGGGATGTATCGGGTGTAGTTCTTGTTCTTGCCTTTGCGGCCATCGATAACTTTTACACCATTGAGTTCGATGTAATCGCCTGCTGCGATGCCTTTTTCGATTTCCTTGATGTTAAAGACAACAACGTGATCAAGCTCGGACGCGGTCATCTCCGCAAGGTTCATCCCCATTTCCGAGTTGTAGCTGGTTGAAAAGGCATATTTGCCGTCATAGTCGGCGTCGGTGTTATCAAGGTTGCCCGATACCATGACCTGCCATGCGACCTGCATCTCGTCTGCGTCGATTGCAGTGTAGAAGTTTACGTATTGCGACGGATCATCAAGCACCTTGCCGTCATTGACCATCGGCGTCTCGTCCTCGCCATTGGCAAAGACATAGTTGGTACGCGGCCATTTTTGCGGACGCAGGCCGTGAATGGCCTTTGCGTTCGGGATTTCCAGGACCTTGTCAGCCTTCATGACATCGCAACGCACACGCGCCACGCGCGTATTCGCCTTGTCATTCATGAACAGGAAACGGCCGTCATACTTGCCTTCGGTGAAGGACATATGGACGTGGTGCAAGTCGCCGTTATCATGGATCTTCTTGCCGTTGGCAGCGAGAAATTCCTTGGTTTTGGGCAACATGTTCTCGGTAAGAACATTCAGGCTTTCATTGGTCTGCCCCCAACCCGTTGCCGAGCAACGGTTGAAAACAGGAACGCGCATAAGTTCACGCATGGACGGGATACCCAGAATGCGCATTTCGCCCGTCTGGCCCGACGACCAGAAACCGTAATACTCATCAAGCTGACCGGGGGCGAGGCTTGCTTCAGCGCCGGTTGAAGCCTGGGCGCTGCCAATCGAAAGGGCTGTTGCAGCACCGGTTGCGCCACCGACTGCTGCCAAGCGTGCAGCACCTGCCGCACCGGCAAAGGCAGCACCGCCAGCGGCTACGCCAAATAGATCACGTCGGCTGATTCCGGGTTTGGATGTTTTGTCAGACATCATGACTTCTCCTTGAGATTTTGCTTGGTCGTCCGGGTCCGGTTCAGCGCTTTTTGTGCGCCTTCCGTGCTTGCCAAGAGGCTTTCCTGCCGCTTGAGTTTCTTGATCACGACCGGACAGATTTTTTCGCTTTGATACAGCACCTGACAGTGAAGGCAGTTGTGACACTCGTTGGGGTTGATTTCTCCAGTGGGGTGGATGGCTTGAACCATGCATTCATGCGCGCAGCTCTGGCAGGGGCTGCCGCATTCCTTGTAGCGTTTGAGCCAGTCAAACATGCGCATACGCGCCGGGATCGCGAGGGCTGCGCCCAATGGGCACAGATACCGGCAATAGAACCGTTCGACGAAAAGCCCGGCGCCAAGAAGGACAAGCGCGTAAAGAACAAACGGCCATGCCCGATCAAATTTGAGGATGATGGCGGTCTTGAAAGGTTCGACCTCGGCCAGCTTCTCCGCCTGATCAATGGAGGCCAGCATGGTGCCAAACAGGCCAAGGAAGATGATGTATTTCACCGCCCAGAGCCGTTCATGCAGCCCCCACGGAAGCGTCCATTGCGGGACATGGAAGAATTTGGCAATCCGGTTGGTCAGTTCCTGAAGCGCGCCAAACGGGCACAACCAGCCGCAATAGGCACCGCGCCCCCAGAAGATCAGCGCCGCAGCAACCGAGAACCACAGAATAAAGGTCAGTGGATCAAGCAGGAACGCTTCCCAGGTAAATCCCGTCACAAGCGAGTTGGTCAGCGCCATAAGATTGACGACGGAAAGCTGTGCGTTGGCATACCAGCCAAGGAACACCAGCGTGACAGTCAGGAAGCAGATGCGGAACCAGAAGGTAAATTTTGCAGAACGTGTCAGGAAGCCCTGGAAGAAGAATGCGGCGGTCAGAACAATCAGCATGATGCTGAGCACGACGATTTCGACCGTCTTGTCACGCCAGATCCGCTGCCAAAGGGCGGTTTTGGCAGTCTGTTCGTCCGTTGCGAAACTGGCCCCGGTTGAGTTGTCAGCCTCTGGCGTCGGCGAAACTATCTTGGTGAGGTAGTTGACTGGCGGCTGCCAGCCGATGTCAAAGGTGGTGTAGAGACGTTCAATTGCGCCGACATCACGATGGACAAGAAGTTCCAGACGCCAGGGTTGTGTCGGGTCAAAGTTGCTGCTTGCCGGGATCTTGAACAGATCCATCTCTTTGAATTGCGGTGCGCCATCGGCCATGATGTCACCAACACGGCGATGGTTGCGGTCGCGGAAACGTACCGACATATCGCCCTGAATAAGCTGGATACGGTCAAACAAGCCGCCGCGGACATATCCCGAACCCTTGAAGGAGTATTGTCCCCGGGCGGTAACAAGAATGGCTTCTTCGCCATCCTTGAGCCAGGTTTTCAGATTGTTGTAGCCGCGCTCGCCAAGTGTGGCCTTGCCAATGGCCGGGATGCTGACAAGCGAGACATACATGTCGATGAAGGTTTCTTCGGCCGGGGCTTCGATTGGCCGCTCAAGCGCCCTTGGATCATCCATCGTGGCAAATGCATCGTTTACCTGACCGACATCAAGTGACATGCGACGAATAGTCCCGTCACCAACCAGTGTGAACCAGTCTTCCGGGGCGGTCGCATCCGATCTGATTTTGAATTGTGCTGCATTGGATTGCTCCGGGGCACTCAATCCACCCAATTCGAGCATGCGCGCAACCTTGATGCCCGAGCGCAGGATCGAGTCATCGATGACCATAATGGTCACCGTTGCACCGGAAATAATATTCAGCTCGTGGTCTGCATCTTTTGTTGCGGCAACCAGGTCAAAGCCGACATATCCCTCGGTGAGTGACGTGATCCGCTCTTCTGGAATGCCAATCAGGACAATCGGTTCGGAATGCTTGACCAGTTTGACACCGATGATCCGGGCCTGTGAGTCAACAGCGACCATCACATGGATCGGTTTGCCGGAATAGCCGGTGGTGCCAACAAAATCAGAGGTAATAAAAGCCCAGCCGATCTGCTCACCGTTCTTGAGAACCGGTGCGACCGGCACGTCTTTTTGAACCGGACCATAATCATCAGCACCCTCGACCAGGGATGCTGCGGGAACTTTTTCAATGAACTGCGCCAGAACAGGTTTGTTTTGCGCGTTTGCCTGGGAAACCCACAGCACTGAAGAAAGAAGACAAACAACAGCAATGACCAGAAGACATTGCAGGAGCATCAATGCGCCGGGTGCCTGGTATTTGGTCTGAAGATGACGTGGGGCAAATGGGATGTTCATGAATTCAAACCTTGTACGGAGGCGCGCGTGCGGTTGCCGGTGCAGTGGGTGTCGCGCCGGCGTGGTCAAATGACATGGGGAAGATCGTCAGAACGACTTTGCGGTCATGTTCGGGCACGCCAATTGGGTCTGAAAGCTGGAATGCAGATCCGCTCAGGCAGTTCATGCAATTTGGGTAATCGCATTCGACAGGTGCGGGTGCTTTGTTGCCGTTCCGGTCGATCAATATTGTCACGGGAGTCTGGTCTGTGCTGCAGATCGTGATTTGAACAAGGTCAGCAGCTGCAGTTTGCTTCGTCACCTGAGCAATAGCCTGAGCAACACCGGTTCCGGTCAGGGAAAGTGCGATCAGAAACAACAGAAATGTGCGAAGCATTTTTTCCATAATGCTTCTCATATTCCATCGCAGATTCCTGATTATTGACAGTGGTCAAGTGACTAGGAGCTTGAGCTTCAATTGATTGCACTGAGACAGTTAACGTTGACGTTGACTAAGTTTATTGGGGGACGATATCCGAAGAACTGTGCAAGGAAGAAATCATGTTCAACCCTCAAACTGTAAACGTGTCCGGTAAACGAAGCGCGTCAGTTTTCCGTTGGCAAAAGTACTTTGAGAAAAATGTCAGCTTTTCTGTCAATTTAGCAGCTTTTTGTCAGCTTTTGTGACAATCGATGACAACTTATTTGGCAAACGAAAATGCTAAGACTTTGATTTCGCGGGAAGTCGAATGTCAGCTTTTGTGGCACCTGACAATTACAGAACGTACTCACTGCTCCATCGCTCTCAATCGTCCCGCAAAAAGCAGTCTGATCTAGCAGTTGCCTGAATTGTCATAATTCGGGGTTATCGGACTTGCGGTCGAGCATGCATAAGCAGCGCAGAAGTCGCACTTGTCCCCTGAATTAAATCAGTTGCCAAACGTCTTTCTACTAAGAGTTCCAATCAAGAGGAAAGACGTAAGATGTTTCTGCAACGTGAGTCATCAATTGACGCCCTTCGCGCGTTCGCCTTGTTCGGGATACTTGTGGTCAATTTGCCCTTCTTTGCGATTACTTTTGGTTTTGCTGGCGGGGCATGGCAGGACGGGGAGCCGCTTTGGCTGAATGTGCTTGCCGCGAGCGTGATCCAGGGATTGTTTGAAAGCAAATTCATTCTGATTTTCTCGGCCCTGTTCGGGTTTGCCGCGTTACAGCAATTCAAACGATATGGGGCCGGTTTTTATGTTCGGCGGCTTTGTGTGCTGGCACTGTTCGGCGTTGTGAATCTGGTATTCCTTTTCGAAGCAGACATTTTGTTGCCCTATGCCGTGATCGGGCTGCTTTTGTTGATCGGTCGGAAAATTTCTGTTCGCGGACTTATGGTTTGTGGTGTTGCTCTTTGGGCGATGGCTGTAGTTGGGAATGCGCTTTTTGGGGTGAGCCTGACAGTGAACCCATCGCCTTATGTCGTGCCAGAGATACCGGTTTCGGTGGTTCTGGCGACCGGCAGTTTTGCAGATGTAATGGCGGTGCGTCTTGAGAGTTGGGCCGGTTTCCAGCTTTATTGTCTTTGGAGTAACTATCTGCTTGTTGCTGCTGCCATGGTTTCGGGGCTTGCCGCCGCGCGGTTTTGTGAGGAATATGGCTTTGATGCTCTTGTTGCCAAATTACGCACCATTGCGGCGTTTGCCGCATTTCCGGGAATTGCAGGAAGCCTTCTTTACGGGGCGCTTGCATCGTTGCCCGCAGCATTTGAGCCAGAGCGCTTCTTTATGATGACATTGGTTTTGCGCCCGCTGTTTGCGGTACCATTGTCCATTGTTCTTGTCGCATATGGTCTTGTCGCCTTTCGCGCAACGGTTTGTAGCAATTTGGTTGCATTCATTGCGCCTGCTGGCCGCATGTCGTTGACGATCTATTTGGGAATGTCATTGGCTATGGGATTGGTGTTCTTTGGTTACGGTGCCGGTATGCACAATCAGGTTCGTTTGGCTGATTGTTTGTGGATTTCAGTTGTGATGTATCTGGGGTGGATCGTTTTTGCCAAGCTTTGGTTCCGCTTCGCATCACGCGGACCGCTTGAATTGATTTTGGCGGTTCTCACAAGGCCGAACTCCCGGCAAGGAGTTGTGTCGGTTAGCAGTTAAGCTACAAAAGTCGGAAATGCAAAAGGGCGCCATTTTGGCGCCCTTTACCTTTTCTGTTCAGAGGATTGGCCTAAGCCGTGGCTTAACTGGTTGTCCCAGCATCGATTGCCTGTTCCAAATCTGCCAGAAGGTCAGACGGGTTTTCCAGCCCGCAGTAGATGCGCACAAGTTGCCGGTCCAACTGGAAATGACGAAACGCACTGATTTCATATTTCTGGTGGAGTACCGCAGCAGCGGGAACGATCAGGCTTTCGGGACCACCCCAACTTACGCCTAACCTGAATGTTCGAAGGGCGTTGCTGAAATTTCGAATGTCGACCGTCTCATCGAGAATGATGGAAAACAGGCTCGAATGGCCATGTAATGTGCGTTTCCCAGCATGGTTGCTGAACCCGGTATAGAGCACCTGGGAGACTTTTGGGTGCTTGAACAGGCTTGTGGCCAAATACTCACCGGTTTGGGCGTGTCGTTGCATGCGCAGCTCAAGTGTGTCGAGGCCGCGTAGCAAAAGCCATGCTTCAAACGGACCAAGTTTCCCACCGAGATAAGGGAAGGTTGAACCATTGATTTTGTTGATCAGGTCCTTTCGCCCGGTGACGACGCCGGCAACAGTGTCGCTGTGACCAGACAGGAATTTCGACGCTGCATGGATGACAAGATCGATACCGTGATCGGCCGGGCGCTGAAAAACCGGTGTTGCCCAAGAGTTGTCGATAACGGTGATAACATTTTGCTCTTTCGCTGTTTGGCCCAGTTTTTCCAGGTCCTGGAGTTCAAATGTCAGAGATGTCGGACTCTCAAGGAACAAAAGTTTTGCACCTGAAATGGCGTCAATTACAGCATCTGTCTTGGTGCCATCGACATAGTCGATGGCCACGCCCATTGGTCTGAGCATGGTTTCAAAAAGCCGATATGCATCGGAATAAACATTGTGAACGGTAACGATCCGGTCGCCCGGTTCGACAAGTGCCATGACGGTTGCACTGATTGCCCCCATCCCGCTTGCAAAGGCACGGGATGCTTCGGTGTTCTCCAATCTTGCAATTTCCCGTTCGAATGCCATTACGGTGGGATTGTCACCACGAGCATAGATGGGACCGCCAGGATTTCCGGCATAGGCATTTGCCATGTCGTCAAAGTCACGGAATGCAAATAGCGACGTTTGATAAATTGGTTGGGAAACCGCCCGGAAGTGGCGCTCGTAGTTGGGATCAAATGCACCGTGATGCCGGGATCCGTGGTCCTGCAGCGAGAGTGGCTTTGAAGGTAGCTCGTTCATGATGAAAGCTCCTTGATCAAGAGTGTTTTGCGATCAGAAAACGTCAAAGCAACGGCAATGAGTGCAGTCAGTCCTGCCGCAAGCGCAGGTGCTATGACAATTCCGTCCAAGCCAAATGCCATGGGTAAAAATAGCGCCAGTGGTAATTGAATGTAGCCCTGTGGCGCCATGCTGACGATGGCAGCGCGCCGCGCATTATGAGCAGCCTGAAAGCGCGATACCATCGGTTGATAGATGCCAACGAACGCGACTTGTATGGCAAGGATATCGAGCAAATGCGCCCCAAAGGTGATCAATTCCGCTTTGCTCACAAAGGCGGCAATCAACCAATCCCCGAACAGGAAGGCAATAACTGCGCAGGTAATCGAGAAGGCCGCGCAATAGAGAAGGATGCCCGTAAACACGGCCTCAAACCGTGCCTGATTACCTGCACCTGCTGCGTAGCTCAGGATGGGTTGTGCACCCAGACAAAAGCCGATGATCGGAAGAATGGCAAGAAGCACGATACGCAACGAGATGGCCAATCCAGCCAGTTCTTCTTCGTTGCCATGTCTGGTGGCTGCCTGCATCAGAGCGGCAAAGCATATTGATGCCAGAATAGTGGTTGTACTGGCTGGAATGCCGAGCTTGCCAAACGGTACTAGAGCTTTGCGCCAAGAAAGTGCGTGAAGAGCCCCGACATCGGGATGTATTCGTCCAAGGCGCTTTTTGAAGTAATAGACATACGCACAAAGGGCCGCGATCTGTGAGATGATCGTTGCCCACGCCGCCCCTGCAACCCCCAATTCGAATCCAAAGATAAGTATCGGGTCAAGTACCATGTTCAGACCAAACGACCCGAGCAAGGTGTACATCGAAAATCGGCTGTTACCTTCACCGATTGCAATGAAATCGCAAACGATCTGCAACAGTACCAGCACAGAGCAGGCCCCAAGAATTCGCATGTATATGGAAGCTTCGGTGAAAACCTCGTTGCGCGCACCGAGCAGATGCAGAATTGGTCCGTGGAATAATGTGATCAGGATGGCAACGCTAACGCCAAAGCCAATGGCCAAAGCCAAGGCAAGGGATGCGCTTCTTGCGGCATCTTGGACATTGTCCCTGCCAAGTGCACGACCGATTTCGGTTGAGGCTGTTAGGCCCAATCCGTGCCCGATTGCACCGACCAGCATGAAGCAGGGAATGGATAAAGTTACCCCCGCCATGGCACTAAGCGCATATTGGGAAACAAAAAAGGCATCGACGACCTGATTGATGGCATTGATCGAAAGCCCTGCCACAGATGGCAGGGCCAGTCGCAGGATCAATCGCATGATCGCCGGATCATTCAGGTCCGGAAGAGCACGCTTTCGCATCAGGAAGCATCCTCATCGTGGACAAAGTCCGGAACAAACAGTCGATCATCAAAAAAGCGTTCGCGCAGCAACATAACAAGAAGTGACGTCTTGTGGGGGAAACGAACCTGTTTAATGCCGGCAAAGCCTGAACGCAGAAGATTGCGGATTTGCTGATTGTGGCCTGCATCAGGTTCACCGACAATGCGTTGCGTTCTTGGGTCATCAAGGAACATGTAATGCATCAGAGACGGAAGCCATGCGGTCAAATATTCCTTTCCGCGAAATGCATCTTCGCCAATGGCAACGTGCCAGCCGCGGTCAAAGTCACCTGCATCATAATGCTCGCCAAGACGATCTTCTTGTGCCCAGTAGAGCTCGAAATACCCGAATGGGGTGTCGTTGAAATACCCGATCAGCGGCTCGGTTCTGGGATCATCCAGTCGGCTTTGGATGAAGGCTTTATGCTTTTCCTCTGAGCCGGACTCTTCCCAGAAGACGTCGACGCGCGGGTCGTTCATCCATTTATGGAAGCACCCGAGATGACGACGAATATCCGCGCGTTCAAACCGGATAGTTTTGTAGATCCAGGGGATGTAACGCGCATAAAGTGTGTGCGAGGCACTTGGGCGACGGACTGGATGACGGCGTCCGTTGGTTGACGTGTAACTCAAAGGGAATGGGTCGCGTTCGGGATGTGCCAACCAGTTCAGCGTTAGTTGATAGAGATTGCGGGAACTGACAACAATGCTATCACCTGAATGAGAAATCAGACCGTTGCGAATCATGTTCGCTGTCCATTCCGGATCCAACTGCGGGGGAAGTTTGATTTCAGACCGAGAAGGATGCGCAATCAGAAGTGCTTCGCCCAGCGCAGCCAAACCTTTGGCATCTAGAACGTTAAGCGTCAGGCTTGCAACATCATCAAGGACGATCTGGTCCGGTGAGAGGGTGAAATAGAAGTCATGATTTTCACTTTCCCCACAAAGCTGAATATGTCCGTCCTCGATGGACGAGTGCCAGTTTCCGGCGTTCTGAAAGTGAGGAACTTCCAGTTTCTGGGATGAGTTTTGAGTTGGTGCTTCTAATGCAATGACATTCATATTCAGATCTCCTGATGTCTAAGTTTCCAACCCGGTTGGGTTCGTTAAGTCTCTGTAGTCCGGACGGATGAGAGGATTGGAAGTTCAGGTGCATTTTTTCGATTCGAGATGCAGAAACTTCTGAACTTGGCAGGTGACGGTTCGTCTTTGGTGCAAATGCTTGAAACTTGCTTTGCCAATGTGGAGACGACCATGAATGGTTCTCAGGCGGTAAATGCCGCGTCCTTAAACCCATCAAACGAACCGAGTTCGCAACCCGGTTTTCATTCAATTTCAGAAGATGTTGTTGGTTTGCCATGGGCGGTGGAACCCTGGCGGATGAGAGGATATCCGCACCAAGTCATTGACCGTTTTTGCGACGATGATCCCGACCGCCCGGCCATCCTGACAACAGATGAGGTTTGGTCGCGAAAGCGCCTGAAACAAACGTCAGATGCGATTGCCTGCGCTCTGATTGCCAATGGGGTCGAGCGTGGTGATGTTGTTGTTGTTGCGCTTCCGAAATCTGCGATGGCGATTGCAGCCATTCTTGGTGTCTGGAAAGCTGGTGGGGCTTTTGTTCCCGTGGACCCGCAGCACCCCGAGACCAGAAATCAGCACGTATTGACTGATTGTTATGCACGTTACGCTGTTACCACCGGCAGGGATTTGACGGTTCTTGGTCAGCAGGAGCTTGAGGTTGTTCTTGTCGATGAGCTCGACACGTCGGAAGCCGACTTCCTCGCCGTCGCCCCGCTTGCCGATCAGCTTGCCTATATTATCTACACGTCCGGTTCGACTGGTCAACCTAAAGGGGTCATGGTGGATCAAGGCCCGTTGATTGACCATTTGAATGCTACCGGGCCAATCTATCTGATGGATGAAGATTCGCGAGAATTACCGTTTCTTCCATTTTCATCTGATGGTGGTCATGAACGCTGGATCGTGCCGTTGATGGCAGGTGGCAGTATTTTATTGCCTGACCAATTACTCTGGACGCCGGAAGACACAGTTAACGCCATTCGCAAACATGGCGTGACCCATGCTTCATTTCCGACCAGCTATGTACATGAGTTGGCAGGGTGGCTTCGCGAGAAGGGCCAGACTCTTGATCTGATACTTTGTTCCTTCGGCGGTGAGGCAATGCCAAAGGAAACTTTCAACCGGATCGCGCGGGCCATCAATTCTCGTTATCTGATCAACGGTTATGGTCCGACGGAAACCGTGATGACACCCATGTTGTGGCGTGTCGCTCAGGACCGGCTTTGTGAGACCGTTACAGCCCCGATCGGAAGACCGGTCGGAGATCGTTGGGCCTATATCCTTGATGCGGATGGCAACGCGGTCGCACCCGGCGAAATCGGTGAGATACATCTTGGCGGCTATTGTGTTGCCCGTGGATATAACAACTTGCCTGAAAAGACCGCCGATCTGTTCATTCACGATAATTTTGCGCTGAATGATCATGCACGAATGTATCGCACCGGTGATTTGGGCCGATTCCTTCCGGATGGCATGATCCAGTTTGCTGGACGGGTCGATGATCAGGTTAAAATTCGTGGGCACCGTATCGAGCCGGCAGAAATTGAAACAGTTTTGCGTGGGTTTGATGATGTTGCCAACTGTGTCGTCGTCGCAGCTGAAGTTGCCTCACGGTTGGAACTGATTGCCTATGTCGTACCGCGTTCCGGAGCATCGGTTGATACCCGTTCAGTTCGTGTGCGGTTGCAGGACCTGCTGCCAAGCGCAATGGTGCCTGGCTACATCATTGAAATGACGATGTTGCCACTTAATGCCAATCACAAGGTCGATAAATCACAGTTGCCGCTACCGCGTCGCGAGGGGGTCATAATCAAGCCAGCTAATGACGACGAGGCCGCTCTGTTGACCATTTGGAAATCCGCACTGGGTCTCGATGAAGTCGGAGTGACCGATAATTTCTTCGAGATCGGCGGGAATTCGATAACAGCCCTGCGTGTACTGGCAAAAGTTCGCGATCAGTTTCCTGAACGCAATGCGGAAATTACGGATCTTTTCAACTTTCCGACCATCCGAAGCTTGTTGTTGGCGCTGTCTGAACCCGAATGCAAGCCGGGGGCGGATATCGTGCATTTGCAGCAAGGCAAGCCCGATCAGCCTGTCCTTTATTGCTTTCCGGGGCTGCTTGTCAGCACGCGCGAATATATGAAGCTGGTGAAAAGTCTGGGCGAGGATCAATCCGCCGTGGGCTTCATGTGCCACTCGCTTACAGAAAATCAGGAACTTGATGTTTCGGTCACCGATATCAGTTCGCGATATGCAGAGCTGGTTTATCGGGAAGCGAAGGGACGTACCTGCGCCTTTCTGGGCTGGTCCTGGGGTGGTTTGCTTGCATACGAAGCTGCGCGAATGCTGGGGAATGACATCGATTTGCGAGTTGTCGGAATGGTTGATGTCTGTGACATGGACGAGGATTTTGATCTGAACGCACGGCCAAAATTCCAGCAGGGGCAGTGGGCCGAGATTGAAGCACGCATTCGGGTCTGGCTGCAGAAAACCAAGATGCGTGAAGAATGGGAACGCCTTTTGGCGCTGATGGATGACCTTGCTTATGCGCAGTTTGTCCATTTTGTGGGAAAAAGCGAATTCGGGCTGCCCACAGACGGGCCGGGGATCGGTACGCGCGAACATACGTTCTGGGTGCTAATCGACAATGCCCTTGTTTTCCGCCGTCATGAACTTCTGCCCTATGACGTGCCGATTGCTTCATGGCTTGCAGGCGATACGGTCAGTCGAAAACTTGATCTGATTGATTGGCAGTCACTTTCACGCCTTGCCGAGGCCCCTGAGCATATTCCAGGAACGGATCATTTGACGATCATCGGTGATCCGGCATTCCACACGCGGTTTGGCAAACGTTTGACGAACGCTTTCGAACAACCAGCCGATATGAAATTTTCAAGCAAATAGAAGGACTTGAACGATGGATAAATTGGATCTTGTCGGGATTGGAATTGGTCCTTTCAATCTTAGTCTTGCTGCGCAGCTGGACGGGGTTGCTGATGTGTTTTCAATCTTTCTTGAGCAACGTTCTGAATTTGCCTGGCATCCGGACATGATGCTGCCCGGTGTTGAGCTTCAGACTTCGTTTCTGAAAGATTTGGTGACCCTAACCAATCCGACGAGCAAATGGTCTTTCCTGTCTTACATGGTCGGCCAGAAACGCATGCTTGATTTCATGAACGCGGATTTTGCCGCGGTGCCAAGACGGGAATTCGCCGCTTATCTGAAATGGGTTGCAGACCATTTGGAAGGCTTGGCATTTGACAATGTGGTGCGCGAAGTCGCATTCGATGGTCAAGACTTTAAGGTTCGTACGGATCATACAAGTTATGTCACGAGCAATCTTGCCATTGGTGTCGGCAAGCCTGCATTTATTCCCGCCTGGGCGCGCCAGTTGCCCAAGCATAAATGCTTTCACACAAGCCAAGCGAAGTCGAATTTGCCAAAGCTGCGCGGCAAGAGAATTGCCGTTATTGGCGGGGGACAGAGTGGTGCTGAACTTGTTGAGTATCTGCTTGGTGGAAACGTCAAAGGTGTTGAAGAAGTTCTCTGGTTATCGCGGCGCGACAATTTCGAACCCCTTGATGATACTCCATTTGTGAATGAGTATTTCACGCCCGGATATGCAGATGTCTTCGCAGGTCTGCCGGATGCCTATAAACAGGATTTGATGTCTCGACAAAAGCTTGCCAGTGATGGTGCATCGCTTTCAACGCTCAAGTCGATTTATCAGCTGCTATACCGGCAGCGTTACCTGCAGGAGGGCCATGTTGCCGGTCGGCTCCTGCCGCAACGTGAAGTCTTTCAGGTTCAGCAAGATGGTGAAACAATGAGGATTGCTGCCAGAAACGGGCTTAATCAGGATGTCGAGTTCTTCGATGCGGATGCGCTGATTCTGGCAACCGGTTATGAAACGACATTGCCGGAATTCATGGCGCCACTGCGTTCACTTCTGGAAGTGGGGGCATCAGGTGCCTACCGCTTGGATGCGGAATTCCGTGCCCAATGGGATGGACCATCTGACCGAAACATCTTTGTTCAAAATGCCGGCAGGATCGATTTGGGGATCTTTGAGCCTCAACTAAGCCTGATGGCTTGGCGAAGTGCTAAGATTGTAAATGCTCTGACAGGCAAGAATGTCTTCAATCTTGATCAAAATCCACCGATTGTTGACTGGGTTGCCGGTACTGGGGACCGGGCAGGTGGTGCTGTCGTGCAGGCCTGGGGCTAGGGACGGCAAACTGAAATCTGCTGCCTGTTCGACTTAGTGAACAGGCTGCAGATCCGGAAGCCTTATGCTGGACGAGTCAGTTCTACATTATGGAGTGCCTGACGGCATCGCTGATCGGCCTGATGGATGTATGCGCAAACAGATGCTTTGGAGACACCGATATCCTTTGCAATGACGTTTTGCGCGAACCCGTCCACGCGATGCCGGTAAAAAGCGGTGCGCACGTGTGGTGGCAGCTCTTTTAATGCATTCTCAATGACCCGAAGGGCCTGGCAACCACTGAGACGCGCTTCGGGGCAGTCTGCGTTTCCCGCAGGACAAAGATCAGTTGGATCGCTGTCCGCGAAAAGAGTGCGTTCGAACGTAATTTGGCGGACCTTGTCGATTGCCATGTTTCTAGCAATGCGCGTTATGAAGGCACTTGGTGTGGTGACTTCTGTGTCTATTTGTGCGGTGAGCAGTTTGGCATAGGTATCCTGAACAATGTCATCCGCCAGATGGGGACATTTTACGATAGACTGGGCAACGCGTCGCAATTTCCCCTCTTGGCTTTTGGCGATAGTTAGCAAAGCTTGTCGCTGAAATTGGTCTTTTGGAATTGGGGCAGTTTGGCTTGCTTGGTGCATTTCCGAATGTCTCCGTTAGTTTGCTCATTAGTGAAAATAATAGTCACTTGCAAATTTGGGACGCGGTTTGCACTCTCCACTGGGTCGATCATCTTTTGTCATTCGGACAGATCTGATGGCAAATCAGATCCGTCCGTTGTTCATAAGACGGGATTTTCAATGAGCTTCAGTAAGGAATTCTGCAGAGCGGATTTCATGCCGCAGGAAAGCAGACTACCTGCGTGAAATCTAAAGTTTCGCCAGCGGACAGGTTGGGCAAATGTCGACGGACGTCAGTAAATAGCGAAGGCAACAGACACGTCTTGAGGGGTTGCCATCGTCGGATTGTTTGGTGCTGTACGGGTTTACCATCGGGTTTCGATTGCCGTCGGGACGCTTGACGTCGTTGATCAGTGGTGCAAGCGATACCCTGGTGTTTTTCAGGACGTGTTTCTCAACGTAAGCAACGACAACGCCAATATTGGACCAAAACACCTTTGGCGAAACTTTTGACGATGCAGCCAGTGAAGCAACCATAGGTTCGAGATGTCCGTCAATCAGGCATTCCAGATGAGCCCAAGGATCAGGCGGGATCGATTTTTCTTTCAACTCATGCACCTGCCGGTCATGAATATCGAACCCGGCCGGACATTGATTATCGTCCGTTGTCAGACTGATAAAGTTGGGCTGAAACGTAAGGACTGCTTCGCCTGCTGCGGCCAAAACCAGCACAGGGGATAACAGAATTCCGAAATACCATTGTGACCACATCGAGATGGCGGCACGCCGATCATCTTGCGGATATTTTGCCTGGCAATAGTGATCAAGAAGAGGTGCCAAACAATCAGGATCGTGGAGCGCAAAGCAATCTATTCCGCCACTGTGCGTCGTCAGGATCTGATGCCGGTCACCAAGCCCTTGATAGGGTCCTTGAAAGAGATCGGTTTTGATCTCAGACAGTGATCGGGTGGTAGGGGAATTGCCGATGGCGGGAGAAGCGTTCTTTTCAGAGCCGTTTTGAAGGGCATTCATCATGAGGCACCCCGCCCGACGCGCATAAGCAGCCAGACCATGATAGGCCCGGCAATGATAGCGGCCATCAGTCCGGCCGGAATTTCCCAAGGAAAGAATAACATTCTCCCAAGCCAGTCAGCGGCAACCATTAAAGCAGCTCCGATCAGCGCGGCCCCGACCGTATGCGGTAATGCATGTCGCAATCCGGCCAGTTTTGCCAGATGCGGTGAAATCAGACCGGCGAAGCTTAGTGGGCCAACCAACAAAGTAGCTGCCGCTGTCAGGATAGAAGCAAACATCAGCATAACCCCGCGCGAGATCGACAGATCGACACCGAGCGACTTGGTTGTCACAGGCCCCAGCGGAAACAGATTAAGCCATCGGGCAAATGCTGGAAGAATGGGTAAGGCGCTCACAGCAATGATTGCCAGAACACTCGCGCGGTCGAAGCCAAGGCCGTATGTTGATCCCGAACTCCAGGCCAACAAGCGTGTTGCGCGGGGATCACCACCGGCCATCAGAAATGCGATGAAGCCATCAAACAAAGCACCAATCGCAATACCGGCAATCAAAATACGTTCCGGTGCGTATCCAGATTTTCGGGTAAGCGCAAAGATCGCCCCCAGGGTAATGAATGCACCAATTGCTGCGCCAGAAATCTGCAACCATGCCGTTGGTGCATCGATCAGGAAGACAATCGCAATCATACCGATTGCAGCACCTGCACTGACACCCAGACTTTCGGGACTTGCCATCGGGTTTGCCGTCATGCGTTGCAATATGGTGCCTGCAATTGCCAGCATGGTTCCAGCAGCCATTGCACCGAGAATACGCGGACCGCGCCACGGCCAGACGGTATTCAGTGCATTACCCAATTGAAGTTGCCAGTCACCGTGAATATCTCGACCGACCAAAATCGCCCCTATAATCACCAGAAGCACACCAGCCAGAACGCGCAAGTGATTTCTAATGTTGCGCTGATCAGGTTCTGGGGCGGGCGACGTGTTTTGCGATGGTTGAGAATTGCTGCGCAGTTGCCGGATCATAATGATTAAAAGCGGTCCACCGAGAATCCCGGTCAGCGCGCCAGCAGGCACTAATGTCCCAATATATCCCGATAAAACCTGAACACCTTGATCCGCAGCACACAATAGTACGGCGCCGAAAACAGCAGACATCAGAAGTTTTGATCGCAACCGTCTGAAGCCCAGCATTCGCGTAATGGCTGGTCCAGCCAGTCCGACAAACCCGATAATACCTACCGCTGCAACAATGGTTGCCGTAAGCCAACAGCCGATCAAAAGGCAAAGTAGTCGCATTCGTGCTGGCGATGCGCCAAGGACGGTCGCCTGATGATCGCTGAGATTAAGCATTTCAAGCGGTCGAGCCAAGGCGACAGCCAGTGCCGCACCCATGCATACTTTCGCTGCCAATGGTTCAAGGATATACCAACCGTCTTGGGTAAGGTCGCCGCTTCCCCAGATAAACAGGCTTTTTAGCCATTCATGGTGAATTATTGCCAAGGCAGTTGTTACTGCCCCACAATAGAGCGCGATTATCATACCTGTCAGGATGACGATCAGTGGCGAGAAGCCACTGCGGCGCGCCAAGGCAAATACCAGAAAACCGACAACAAGTGCACCCAACAGTGCAATCGTTTCCTGACCGATGGCAAGCGCACCCGGCACATAGAGCGTCACCAGTGTCAGCGCCAGTTTAGCGCCGCCTGCAAGGCCAAGTGTGGACGGCGATGCCAACGGGTTTTTTAACGTGTGTTGAAACAAAGCACCGGCAACGGCAAGACCCGCACCAGCGACAAGTGCAATCAAAAACCTTGGTATCCAGCCTTGGGTGAGCAACAACGACCGCGTGTCCGATCCAGCCGCAAGGTCGAATATTGCCGCCGGGGACAGGCTACCGGCCTCAATGTCCAGAGACAGCAGGCTTAGCAAAACGGCAAGGATGCAAAGCGAAACGGGAACCGCATGGAATTGGATCGCATGTCTGCGCATGGCTTGACTTGTCATGACGCGAATTCCCCATGAGCAGCACCTTGCGATGTCAGGGCATTGGCAAGCAGATCAGAAAAGCGACCGGCGGCAAAAAGCCCGCCAAATGTTGCTACTGGTGGCATCGTGATCAGCCCAAAGCGTTTGATGGACGGTAGTTCCGAAAGGATCGGGCTATGTACAATTGCGCGGTCGACATTGTCTGGAACGGGTTTGATCGCGATGAGGGCTGCGTTTGAGTATTGCGCGATCTGATCGATCGTCACGGTCGCAAACCCCCAATGATTGGTGGGGCCTGTCCAGGCGTTTTTGACGGGAAGGCGATCAATCACATCCTGCATCAGACTGTTTTGCCCATAGACCCGCATGTGGCGCGGCGAGAGCATGCTGGTGACAAGTACCGAACTGGCCTGCGATGAAGTAAGTTCGCGAGAGGCTTGATCTATGCGGCTTAGGGTGTCCGAGATCAGTATCTCGGCAGTGCCCCGATGCCCGGTAACTTCGGCAATCTTTTGTGCCGCGGCCATCGCATTCAGGAAGGGCGTCTTGCTACTGCTATAAATGTCGATTTTTTCAATCGGGGCCAGGTCGGAAAGGCGGGAATACTGGTTTGCATAGAAACTGCTGGTCAGTATCAGATCGGGATCAAGTTGCGCCAATCTTTCCAGACTTGGTTGAAAACGTGCGCCAAGATTGATGACCTGTTCAGGAACTTTTGGTTCCTGAACCCAGACGCGGTATCCTGGCACATCCGCCATGGCAAGCGGAACGATCCCCATCGCAAGTGCTGTTTCAGCAAGTGCGCCATCTGCGATGACTACACGCTTGGGAACATCAGCCTTAGCGGAGCGTGTAAAGCTTTCTGGCAGCACAGGTGTGAGCGTTGCAATGGCAGATAGACCAGCAAGACCCTTAAGAAAATGTCGTCTGGAACATGTCTGATGTTGTTGATGCATTGAATCGCCCCCAATCACACATTGGCAAGGGCAAAAGGATGCCCATTGGTGGGGTGAGGCTGCACCAGCATATCCATGCCAAAAATATCGCGAAGCATGTCTGACTGCATGATGGTCGCCGGTGGCGCATCCGCGATCAGTTTGCCGCCCTTAAGCGCGACAATATGATCGGCAAAGCGCGCGGCCAGATTGATGTCATGCAAGACGGCAACAATGCATAGACCGTCCTGTTTGCAGAGCTGTTCGAGTAAAAGCAGGATTTCGTATTGATGTGATAGATCCAGCGCAGAAATCGGCTCATCAAGCAATAGGCAGGAGGCTTGTTGCGCAAGTGTAACTGCGATCCAGGCTCTTTGGCGTTCACCACCTGAAAGCGTACTGACTGCGCGTTTGCGAAGGGCTTCGAGGCCCGTCAAAAGGATCGCACGTTCAATCGATTGTTTGTCGCGCTCGCGCAGGCGACCAAATGGCCCGTGCCATGGATAACGACCAAGCGCAATCAGTTCTTCGACGGTATAGTCCGCCCCGTGCCCCGGGTCCTGTGCAAGATAGGCAACGCTTTTGGCAAACTCACGTGCGCTAAACCGCCCCACGTCATTCCCGTCAAGTGTGACAGCTCCACTGGTTGGCTTGTTCAGTCCGGCCAGCATTTTAAGCGCAGTGGATTTCCCAGACCCATTATGGCCGACAATTGCTGTCAGGCAGCCAGCGCGGAAAGTAACGGATATGTTGTCAAGGAGTGTCACGCCTCTAGCCGTTTCAAAGCGGGCTTTTTGCATTCCAAGGACAGCAGGACGATCAGATAAATCCATGGCCATAATTCGCTCTCGATAAACGCAGAAAATCCGCGGTGAACGCGGATTGCGAGAATGGGTCCGGGGCGCAACCGTGCGCCCCGGATTAATCGATTACCAGTCGTATTTCAGAGTTGCAGCTATGGTCTGTCCTTCGATCTGGTAGCAGTAACCGTTGTTACAGATAGCGGCATCGTTATCGGCAAGGTTAGTGCCATTAATCGCAAGGGTCAGACCATCCAGCTTGTTATTAAGTGCTGCGAAGTCATAGCGGATCGCAGCATCAAGCACCGTATAGGGCTTGTTCTTGCTCGTATTGGTGTAATTGGCATAGCTTGAGTCGGTGTAGCGAACACCAACGCCAAATCCCCATCCATCAAGAGGGCCTTGATTGAAGTTGTAGTTTGCCCAAGAGGATGCAGCCTTTTCCGGTGTCACAAGTGGGGTATTACCGCGATAGGAACCTTTGACGATTTTGGCATTGTTGTAGGCAAGGTTGCCAACCAGGCTAAGATTTTCAGTTACATTGGCACTGCCTTCAATC
The DNA here is from genome assembly GCF_015871485.1 of Thalassospira sp. A40-3. Taxonomy (NCBI): domain Bacteria; kingdom Pseudomonadati; phylum Pseudomonadota; class Alphaproteobacteria; order Rhodospirillales; family Thalassospiraceae; genus Thalassospira; species Thalassospira sp. A40-3. The sequence continues at coordinate 3,262,611 of NZ_CP065428.1, read as the reverse complement.
TCAAGTCCGCGCGATTCAACTTTGCCAATTGAGTCATAATACGAACCGATAGAGCCACTGTAGCCAGCATAGCGTGCGACGTTGTCCTCGGTCAGGCGATAGGCGGAAACCGTGAAGAAGCCATCAAACCCGACCGGTTCGAACTTGATGCCGGCTTCATACTGCTCACCCTCGGTCGGGTTGAGCATTTTGCCTTCAGAGTCCTGACTAGTGCTAGGCAAGAAGGATGTGCCCCAACTGACATAAGGCGAGATGCCATTGTCAAAGGCATAAAGGGCGCTAACGTTAAAGGTCGTTGCGGTATTGTAGTCGGTTGAACCCGTATTGGTTAGTCGGCTGATACGTTTGCGTTCTGCATAATCAAAGCGCACACCGCCATTAAGATGCCAGTTGCCAAGTTCAATCTGGTCCTGAACATAGATACCGGACTGATTGTAGGTTACGTCATCAAATGTTGTGTAAGCTGGTGTCGTGCCCGAAATCGACCGATTTGGGTCATTGAGATAGAAGATGTAATCACTGAGTACACCGCTTGAGCCAAAACGGTAATCCGACTTTGAATACATCAGATCAAGACCGGTCATTACTTCGTGTTTGGCGTCAGCGGTCTCGAAAGTCGTGATGACTTGGTTGTCGACCTGCGCGCTCCAGAGGGTTTCCTCAACAGCTTGTGCTGCGCGGTGATATTCCGTGTTTGAGTTCTTCCAGCCGCCGCCGGTCACGCCGCCAGTCAGGTACCGCGCTTCAAGATCGAAGTATCCAAACCGCGCCTTCTGGGCCAAGGTAACAGGCAGGTTGCTTAGATCATGGGTCAGATCATAGCCGACCTGAAACTGATCCTGTTTCTGATAGTCGTAATCCGCGTCGCTGGTGCGGTAATCAAGGATTTCGCCATTCAGGTTCAGAAGGGTTGCCGAGGCATCCGTTTCGTCATGCTGGAACAAGGTATAGATAGTCAGATCTGTATCTGCATTGGGTTGCCAACGAATTGTTGGCGCGAACATTTGCCGATCATCCTGAATTTCGTTGCTGGTTTCGCCAAAGCGGGTCATGCCAACAATGCGTGATGCCCAGGTCCCGTTTTCTGTCAGGCCGAGATTGTAATCAAACCCGCCTTCGTATGAGTCCGTGTTGGTGAAACGGCCATAGACATTGTTCTTTGCACCAAGATGAGGGCGTTTGGTAACGCTGTTGAGTAAGCCGCCTGGTGTTGATTGCCCGTAAAGTGCCGCTGTGGGGCCCTTTACGATTTCAAGCTGTTCAAGGCTGTAGGGTTCGGTGCGAAACGTTGCATAGACGCCTGTCATCTGGCGTAAGCCATCTCGGTAGTCGCCGTAGATATGTACCGGATAGCCCCGCACATAAACCTGATCAAAGCGCGGATCATATCCGTAATTGTTGGTTGCTACCCCTGCGGTATAAGCAACTGCATCTTCGATGCTCGCAACGGCGCGGTCCTCGATTTCCTGGCCGGATACGACGGAAATGCTTTTGGCCGTTTCAATCAGAGCTTTGCTGGTTTTTGTACCAGCACTGCTTCGCGTAGCGACATAGCCATGTGCGAGATCCTCTGAGTCCTGGGCGTTTGCCTCGACATAGAGCGGGTCAATGACGGTTGCTCCACTGCTGTCTGATATTTCTAGTTTGGTGAGGGAAACCGTGTTCTTGCCTGTAAAGCGATAGCTGACGCCACTGCCGGAAAGCAGGATACTCAATGCCTCAGCAGGGGAATGCGTGCCGATAAGGGCAGTGCTCTGCAATCCGGCAACCCGATCGACATCATAAAAGAGTTGCAGATTGGTTTGATTGGCAAAGGTCAAAAGCGCCTGGTTAAGGTCCTGTGCCGGGATGGAAAAATCGATTGCGGATGCTGCGTCACTTTGTGTTTCTGTATTTTGCTGTGCGGCTGCAGGCGTGGATACTCCAGCAACAACAATACCCGCAGCCAATGCGACCAAGCTGACACTATGTGCCAGACGATGGCCAAACACGTTTACCAATCCAGCTTTGCCGGTTTTTATTACCTGCATTACGCAGACCCCCATTCTCGAAAGTTTTTTCCAAAACGCAAATGATTGTCATTTGCTTGTGTTGGGTGAGACGGGATTTGCGGTCAGACTCAGTAAGATTAATTTCAGTTTTTTTGATTTTTGTGTCGGTAAGGACCGGAAACCGGAGAAATCCGGGCTTTTCAGATCGCTGCTATGCTCAGTAAATAACGGTCATTAGGGGGGTAATCGAGATATTTTGGACACCAAGTTCCCGTGAAATCAGTTCAAGTCCAGCCTGAGGATCGGTCATATCAAAGACACCACTGACAAGCTTGCGTGCCGCAGTCTCGTTCGCAATCATGATTTTGCCGCGCTGATACCGTGAGAACTCCGAGACAACTTCGCGCAGAGTAACGCGATCAAATATCAGCTTGCCTTTTTGCCAACTAAGCGCCCTTTCAGGATTGATTGTCGAAATTGGGCTGATTGAATGGCGGTTATAACGAGCGGCCTGATTTTCCGCCAAAATCGCTATTTGTTTTGATGTTGCCGAGTTCGGTTTGACTTCAACCTGATGTTCCAGCACGGCCACATTGGTGTGGCCATCAAAACTGTTAACGATAAACCGCGTGCCCAAAGCCTGCACCTGGCCATGCGGCGAGGTGACGGTGAAAACACGCTTGTCCGCATGTTCCATCGGGGCCGCTTGAAAGTCTGCAAGTCCGCTAATCAATGCGATATTTCGGGTTTGATCGGTAAACTGAACCGCTATTGCACTATCGGGTCCCAGGGTGACGATGCTACCATCCTCAAGTGTAATGGCCCGAACTTCCCCAACAGCAGTGTGGTAATCAGCACTTAGGAAAACGATCGGATCACCAACCATAACGCGGGTTGAAGCAATCGCCAGCAGAAAGCTTGCGGCAAGTGCGACATAGCCCCAGCGACGTTTCTTTGCCAGCGAGGCTTTGGATGGCGGTTTTGCCAGATGCTTAAGCTCAACAACCTCTGATGAAGGACTCTCGGTTGTGCGATCTGTCGATTTGATCGCATCATCCATTACAGCAAGCGCGTTATTGGCCTCTATGAAAGCTTGCTGGTTTTCCGGCGCTGCATCCAACCAAACATTGAGCTCTTCATGCTCAAATGCGCTGAGGTCACCATTGACCATTTTCGCAACCCAATTGGCCGCGGTCAGATCAATGTTTTTCTGTGTTTTTCGCATTTGGCTCACGTTACCAACCTGCACTTGCCGACAATTCGGACAAAGCGTCCTTATCTGTTGGACGATAAAACTGCAAGAAATGCGTAAAAACTTTGTGCAGTTTCATGACCGGCTTTCCCGCATGCGCTTCATCACATGGGCAATTGCGCGCGCGACATGTTTCTGAACAGAACTGTCAGAAATACCTAGTTGTTCGGCCGCTTCGCGATAGGTCAGCCCTTCAATGCGTACAAGAGTAAAAATTTCGCGCGTTTTGTCAGGTAGCTCATCAAGCGCGCGACGTACATATTCAAGTTCCGATTGCCCCCCAACGATCTGTTCTGGTGAGGGTGAATTATTGGGAATGACATCAAGGGGAATGTCTTTGGCGCCTGCGATTGGGTTTCGCTTTTGCGCCCGGACATGATCAATCGCAAGATTATGGGCAACGCGGTACAGGTAGGAACGGGCATAGGTGACTTTGTTTGCCTTATCGGGGCTGGCATGTTCCGACATACGCAAAAATGTCTCCTGTGTCAGATCCATTGCTGTATCCGCATCACGCAAAAGACGCGTCAGATAAATCTGCAATTCCCTTTGGTGAGACTGGAAGAGTTTTTTGAGGTCAGTTATTGCCAAGTCACATACCTGACTAAGGTGATGGGTTTTTAAGGGGTTATCAAAAATAATACTCATTCGCAATTAATTAGTTGTGCTGGGTATATGAAGTTTGCATCCTGCACCTGTGTACAGAGAATGTGTGTGGTTCCCTGAATGAAGCTTGGGAAAGCAACCGTTTGCGTCGGGCCATACAGAAGCAGTCTGAAAAGTATGAGGTTAAACACCATGTTTCCGGAAAGTTGCGTCGTGCGAAAACTGGTATTAACCCGGGATGGATCTTTCGGAAGCTTTGCAGCCACGGACATTTTGAAAGCAACCATTGCGATAATATACAGGCAACGCCTTGGTCAGGAGGAAACCGAAAGTCTGGCGAACAGATATCTGCACACACAGGAACAGAAAGTACGGCTGGGCTTCGAGTTTCCTCAACGACGCGACAGTTTCACGATAGGACGGTTGGCTGCGAAGCTTGCTTTGGAATGTCATCTGGATGATGTGTTACCAAATGATGTCGCCATAGGCAGTGGTGTCTTTCGCCAGCCTATTATTATGGGCGCATCTGTCAGATGTTGTGAACTTGGTGTTTCGATTTCTCATTCGGACCAGATTTGTGTTGCCGTTATTCACCATAAAGGCCACCCGATCGGCGTTGATGTTGAAAACCTGGCTGAGGCCGATGTTGTGTCCGTGTTGAGTGATGTTAACGCGCGCTTAAGGCAGCAGTTCTTCAAACTGTCTCTGAATGAGTATGAGGCTGCATCCATACTTTGGGTCGGACGGGAAAGCTTGGGAAAGGTACTAACAACGGGTATGACTGTGCCGCTAAAACTGTATGAGCCGACGTCAGTATCGGAAGTGGAGGCAGGGTTCAAATTGAGCTACAAGACCTTCACGCAATACCAGACCCAAGTTATGGCAATTGACAAAGCATGGTTGGCGATGACGTTTCCGGCACAGACAAAAATTGATTTCGGTTGGCTGCGGGGCACTTAGTCATTGGCGTAAGCCTAATATCTCTTCCCGAAGCGCGAAACGGCTCCAGGCTGGAGGAAAGGTGCCAGACTTTATGGTACGTGACAGCAGTGTTTACAGAATGTCATCACTGCTCCATCGTTCTTCATCTTCCCCTCCAAAATCAGTCAGAAGTACTTACTCGCCTGAATTGTCATAATTCGGGGTATTCAAGCATTTTCTTCGGATTTCTCGACAGAATCGCGTTCTACCATAACGCATTCGACCTTGATCTGGTTTGGCGTTGCCAAAAGGCCGCCAACGCTGTCGATTAGCAGTTCGGCACTGATTTCGCCCATTTCGTAGTGAGGTAGAATAAGCGTCGTGAGGGCAGGGTGTGTGTGTTGGGCGATTTCGCGGTCGTCAAAGCCGATCACAGCCACATCGTCCGGTATACTTCTCCCCAGTTCGCGCAGCGCGTCAAAACAACCAAGCGCCATCAGGTCATTGGCACAGAAAATCGCGTCCGGTGGATTATCGAGTGCCATGAGCTCATGGGTCATCGAATAACCGGTTGAGGGCTCCCAGTTGCCTGGCCTGACAAGCGCCGGATCAAACGGTATATCGTTGCTTGAAAGTGCCTGACGGTATCCCTTGAGACGGTCGCGCGAGGCGTCGACACCTTTTTGCCCGTTAATGATCGCAATGCGCTTGCGACCGGCTTGTATCAGGCGTTCAGTTGCCGCCCGTCCCCCCAAAAGGTCGCCTGGCAAAACAGACGGGAGGGTGCGGGTGCTGTCGTAGCAATTGACAAGCACAGTGGGCTTTTTTGAAAGGATCGGAGGCAATTCCACCAGTCGGGTAAGAATTGTACCGTAAATGATCCCGATGACGTTCGAGTCTGCCAGCTGATTGACGATGCTGGCTTCGATGTTCGCATTGCCGTGGCTGACTGCGAGGCAAACATTGATCCCGTATTCGAGGGCCTTGTTGTGCGCCCCTTCAAAGGCCAGTGCCATCCATGGATCGGTGCTGATTTCATCTGCGATGAAGATAATGACGGATCGTGACTTGTTGCTTGGCGCAACCTGGTTTTCACGTCGAACAAGCTGATAGCCAAGTTTGTTCGCAGAATCGATCACGCGCTGACGCGTTGATTCAGTCAGTTTGGCCGGGCTCCCGTTCAGGACCAGTGACACTGTTGCCTGCGATACGCCCGCCATCGAGGCAACATCCATCATCGTCGGGCGATTTTTGCCACCGTAATGTTTCTTTTGCGACATTGAACTCGTTTTGCCTCTGGTCTTTTAGCCAACCGATATTTCGCAGTGATTGCGTCAGATGGTGCAAAAACGACCGATAGACAGCGTTTTCGCCCTTGGAGTTGAACAGGTTGGCGCACGTCTGAACCACCAAGCCGATATTGGTAATACCTTATTCAAGACGATCAAGACAAGCCGTCTGCCGCGCCTGCGGCATAATTAGTAATCATTCTTCCAGTTGAATTTATATCGGCATTCTATCCTGAGGTCACTTGACTCCATATTATTAATTAATATTATTAATTCAATAGGGAGGATAATTAATGAAAATTTTGATTACCGGTGCAACCGGTAAGGTCGGTAAGGCATTTTTGGCGGCATTTCTTGATAACCCTAGGTATGCACCGGCCAAGGTCGTGGCGCTGTGTCATAACCGCAAGATCGAAGCTGGTGAACGGGTAGAGGTCATTACGGGGTCTCTGTCCGACCCTGAAGCTGTTGCGTACGCGATGGAGGGGGTCACCCACGTTCTTCATATGGCGGCGGTGAAAGAAAGCCCCGATCTGGTCATTGATGTTGCAATCAAGGGGATGTTCCTGCTTCTGGAAGCCGCGCGCCAGTCATCGACGCTTAAGCAGTTCATTCTGATAGGTGGCGATTGCTCTGTTGGGCACATTTTCAAGGATTATCCGGCACCAATCACAGAAACCTCCCCGCGGCAGGCTTATAGCGGCTGTTATGCGCTGACCAAGGTGCTTGAAGAGGTGATGATCGAACAATATCAGATCCAGTATGGCCTGAATGGTACCGTTTTGCGTGCGCCCTGGATCATGGAAAAAGATGATTTCAAATATGCGCTTTCGTTTGGTCCGGACCAGTTTGGTGGTCCGGTCTGGGGCGACTTGATAAGCGCGGAAAAGGCTGCGCGCCTTGCCGAGGGCAGTTTTGTGCCGTTGATGCGTGATAAAAAGGGCGCAGCTCTTAAGCGTAACTTTGTGCATGTCGATGATCTGGTCGCTGCGTTGATGGCGGCCCTCGATCACCCTGCTGCGCTGCAGGAGCTTTTCAATATCTCTATGGATGAGCCGGTCGATTACGCGCAGGTCGCAGATTACCTGGTGCGAACGCGCGATATGGAACCCGTGGAAATCCCCACACCGTTTCACAGCAACTGGCTTGATAACACCAAGGCACGGCACGCACTAGGTTGGCGGCCGCAAGTAGATTTCGAGGAGATGATCGAGCGGGCCTGGGCATATGAAAGAAGCCCGAGCGATCCTCGGAAAATCTGGTATCCGGGGTAATCAATTCCGGGCCAGACCAACTAGGGAGAGCTAAACGTGAAACATAAAATGTTACTAACTCTCACATCTGCGCTCATTCTTGCGACAGGTGTTGGCGCTGCAAATGCCGATGGGAAAAAGACATTGGCCATTGTGGTGAAAGGCTTGGATAACCCGTTCTTCGAGCAAATCAATCTGGGTTGTCAGAAGTGGATGTCGGAGAACATGGACTCTGAATATGAGTGTTTGTACACTGGGCCTGCATCCAGTGCTGATGAGGCTGGTGAAGTTCAGATCGTCGATGATCTGTTGACCCGCGGTGTTGCCGCAATCGCAATTTCGCCGTCAAATGCGCCGGCGATGGCAAACCGAATTCGTCAGATCAACCCGAATGTTCCGGTGATGACGATTGATGCCGATTTCCTTGAAAAAGATCGCGACTTGCGTGCGACCTATCTGGGGACTGACAACTATCTGATGGGTGTCAAAATGGCCGAAGAAGCCATGATGCTTAAGCCGGATGGGGGAGCGGTATGTTTGCAGTTGGGGAACGTTGCGGCGGACAATATCAACGCGCGTGCTTCTGGCTTCCGCGACACGATTTCAGGGGCTAAGGGCACGGAGCGCCTTGCGAACAGCAATGGCTGGACGGAAATTGAAGGGTGTCCACTCTTTACCAATGATCAGGTCGATCTTGCCAACCAGCAGATGGCCGACACCTTCACGGCAAATCCCGATCTTGATGCCTTTATTCTGATTGGCGGCTGGGCACAGTTCGCACCGCAAGCCTATGCCCAGGTTACAGATCAGGTCATGGACCGGCTGAAATCCAAGGAGCTGATCCTGATTGCGGGCGATACACTTCCTCCGCAAACCCAGGCATTCCGCGACGGACGTAGTCATGCGCAGGTCGGTCAGCGTCCGTTTGAAATGGGGTATCGGGCACCTGATGTGATGATCGAACTTATCAATGGCAAAAAGGTAGATGATCCACTCTATACGGGGCTGGATGTTTGCAATCAATCGGATCCGGGTTTTTGCGCGGATAACTAATACCAATCCTTGATGAACTGGGCCGGATTTGTTGATCAGATCCGGCTCGATTTTTATCCGGACTTACACAGGGCGGAAGACAACGTGACAAAAACAAAAATCAACTGGGGCATTCTTTCGACGGCCAATATCGGCGTGGAGAAAGTTATTCCGGCAATCAAAAAATCACCCTCGTCGAATGTGCTGGGGATTGCATCGCGCAATGCAGGGCGATCGGCGAGGGTGGCCAATGACCTTGGAATTCAGAAGTCTTACGCGTCCTACGAGGCGTTGATTGCTGATCCGGAAATCGACGCGATTTACAACCCGTTGCCAAACCACATGCATGTCGACTGGACGCTGGCTGCGGCACAGGCGGGTAAGCATGTGCTGTGTGAAAAGCCTATCGGGTTGAATGCGCGCGATGCAGAACGGCTACGTGCGTGTCCGAAAAATGTGTCGGTCGCAGAGGCCTTTATGGTGCGCTACCACCCGCAATGGATACGTGTGCGCGAGATGGTCAGAAGCGGCGAGCTTGGTGAGGTCAGGGCGATCCAGGCGGCATTCAGTTACTTTAACGATGATGGCCAGAATATCCGCAACAGGCCAGAGGCCGGCGGTGGTGCCATCATGGATATCGGATGCTACCCGATCACGGCGGGCCGGTTTTTGTTCGAAGACGAGCCGGTGCGCGTCATGGCCCTGATCGATCGAGATCCCGCATTCAAAACCGATCGGATGGCGAGTGTGGTTGCGGACTTTGGCGGCGGCCGGCAATTGTCATTCATGGTTTCGACGCAACTGTGTCCGTATCAGACCTTGAATGTGTTTGGCACGAAGGCACGGGCCGAAATCATGATCCCCTACAATGCGCCGGCAGATAAAGAAACCGCCCTGATTGTCGATGCAGGCGAGAGCCTGGATGGCAGTCTGGCTGGCTGCGAGATCGTGCCTGCGTGTGATCAGTATACCGAACAGGCGGAAATGTTTGCGCAGGCCATTCTGTCAGGAAGAGGTTTGCCATACGGCATCGAGGATTCGATTGCCTCCATGCGTGTTCTTGACGCGGTTTTTGCGAGCGAAGAGCAAAAAACCTGGGCCAATCTGTGATTAAAACCATCAACTTACACAACCGGGGGTGAAAAACGCTTGATCCAAAATTATTAATGATATTATTAATTATGAGCCGCACAGATAATTTATAAATACAGTCGTGCGGATTGTTAATCGGGAGGATTAAACGCATGAAATTTGCAACAACATTCGCAACCCTCGGCCTGTCAATGGTTCTGGTCGGCGGGGCGTTCGCACAAGAAAAGCAGCAGCTTGCATTCGTGGTGAATGCTGCTTCGGACTTTTGGAAACTGGCAGAAGCAGGGGTCGAAGCCGCACAGGCAGAACTCCCCGAATATGAGCTGCAGTTCCGGTATCCTGCACAGGGAACGGCAGCACTTCAGAATGCGCTGATGGATGATTTGGTCGCCGGGGGAACGGATGCGATCATGATTTCGTCGGCCGATCCAAAGAACTCTATTGATGCGTTCAATCGCATTGCGGCCCAGGTGCCGCTCTTTACCACCGACAGTGATGCCCCGCAAAGTGATCGCATCGCCTATCTTGGATCATCCAACGTTGCCGCTGGCGTTCAAGCTGGTGAGATTGCCGTGAAAGCACTGCCAAACGGCGGAAAGTGCATGGGCTTTGTCGGGTTCCTTGGCGCCGACAACGCGATTGAGCGTATCGCCGGTTTCCGTCAGGCGGTTGAAGGCAGCGGTATCGAGCTTGTCGATGTGCGTGGTGATGATGTTGATTTTGCGCGTGCGCGATCAAACGTCGATGACGTGCTTGCGGCAAATCCCGACATTGATTGCATGGTCGGGTTCTATTCCTACAACCCGCCGAAAATTTACGAAGCATTGCAGGCTGCGGGCAAATTGGGGCAGGTGACGGTTGTTGCCTTTGATGAAGACCCTGTAACGCTTGGCGCCGTCCGCGAGGGCAGCTTTGCTGGCACAGTTGTTCAGGACCCGTACCAGTGGGGTTATCAGGGCATGCACCTGATGGCGGATTATCTTGAGGGCGATATGTCGAAGGTGCCCGCAGATGGCTTGATCATCGTGCCGACCCAGGTGATCGACAAATCCAATGTTGATGAGTTCGAGGCGGTCGTTAAGGAAAGAATAGGCGGGTAATTTTCTTCCCCCTGCCTAGCGAGCGGGCGTGTGAAATCTGCGAGTGCGCCTGCTCGCACCTTTCCAACGATGTCGAATGGACATTGGGGAGCCGAATATATGAGTGCAGTGCATGGGCTTGATCTGCGACTTGAAGGTGTCACCAAGGTTTATCCCGGTGTGGTGGCCCTTAATGATGTTTCATTGCAGATCAAAGCTGGCGAAGTTGTTGGACTTCTTGGTGAAAACGGGGCCGGAAAATCGACCCTGATGAAGATTCTCGGCGGGCTGATAGCCCCGACATCCGGGAAAATTATTCTCGATGGACAGCAGTATGACGCCTTTGACGTCAAACAGTCCCAACAAGCAGGGATCGCGTTCGTCCATCAGGAACTGAATGTTTTCGATAACATGGATGTTTCCGCAAACATCTTCCTTGGCCGGGAACTGGTGCGTGGGCCTTTGCGGCTGACGGATCGCAAAGCCATGAATAAAATGGCGGCGCCGCTGATCGAGCGGGTTGGCGCGCCGTTCAAGCCAGAAACACCGGTTTCCACATTGTCCTTGGCGGAGTGCCAGTTGCTGGAAATCGCCAAGGCGTTGTCGATGAATGCGCGGTTGGTCATCATGGATGAGCCGACATCAAGTCTCACACTTTCTGAGACCAATTTGCTGCTTAAGGTCATTGCCGACCTTAAGGCGCAAGGGATTGCCGTCATCTATATTTCACATCGCCTGAGCGAGGTGGAGGAATGTGTCGACCGTGCGGTTGTCCTGCGCGACGGCCATAATGTCGGGGTGCTTGAGCGTCAGGCAGTTACGCATGACGCGATGATCCGCATGATGATCGGACGAGAGCTCAAGGCGCTTTACACGCCACCTTCGGTGCCTGCGACCAAACCCGTTCTTTCCGTCAAAAACTTTGCGATCAAAAGCAAACCTGATCGCACGGCAAGCTTTGATGTGATGGCAGGCGAGATCCTTGGCGTTGCGGGCTTGATCGGGGCAGGGCGCACAGACCTGGCCGAGGCGATCTTTGGTGTTGGTGACAAGCTTGGCGGCAAAATTCTGATTGATGGCAGGCAGACCGAGATCAATAGCCCGGCCGATGCCATCGCAGCAGGGCTTTATCTTGTGCCGGAAGACCGCAAGCGGGCCGGGTTGATCCTTGAATTTCCGACATTGGAAAATGTCACGATGGCCAACTTGCCGGCATACACATCACGCGGGCTTGTTTCACAGAAACGTCAGATCGCTGTGGCGGAATCCCAGCGCAGTGCGTTGGCGATCAAGACACATGATGTTCGCCGGGCTGCAAATGAAATGTCTGGTGGAAACCAGCAAAAAGTCGTTCTGGCAAAGTGGCTGTCCATGGATCCCAAAGTCATCATTTTCGATGAGCCGACCCGGGGGATCGATGTCGGTGCAAAAGCCGAGATTTATGGATTGATGCGATCGCTGGCTGATCGCGGAGTAGGGGTGATGATGATATCGAGCGATATGGAAGAGGTAATCGGGGTTTCAGACAGGATTGTCGTGATGAAAGACGGGCTGATTACTGGGGAATTGCCGCGCTTTCGCTTTTCCGAGAGCAATGTACTCAATCTTGCCGTCGGTAAAGTGCTGGAAGAGGCCTGAGAAATGCAAAAAAAAGATATTGGTCTTGGCATTCTGATTATCGTGGTTGGCGCAATTGTTTATATGCGCAACCCGCTTTTTCTGTCGCCCATCAACCTTGGCAATACCGCAAATCTGATCGGCCTGTTTGGCCTGTTTGCCATTGGGCAAGGGTTTGTCATCATGACCGGCGGTATTGATCTTTCCGTCGGATCGGTGATCGCGCTGCTTGGTGTGTTGTTTGTCGACATGGTCGGTAAGTTCGGTGTTCCCTGGCCATTGGCCGTGGCGATCATCATTGGCCTTGGTGTTCTGATCGGGCTGGCGCACGGTATCCTGATTACACGATTTAGGCTGCAACCATTTGTCGTTACCTTGTGCGGGCTTTTGATTTATCGCGGCATTGCACGTGGATACACAGCGGAATCTACGGCAGGCTTTCCTTTTGGTTCCAGTTATCCTCAGCTTGAATGGCTTACAATCGGGCGGAGCTTCGGCGTCCCGCACTCGTTCGTCGCGATGCTGATTGTAGCGGCGGTGATGTGGGTTGTTTTGCATCACACAGTTTTTGGTCGTCACCTTTGCGCGGTCGGCAAGAACGAGGAAGCCGCACGCTTTTCGGGGATAAACACCCGTTTCGTCACGGTGATGGCATATGTGATCTGTGCCGTGCTCGCATCGATTGCGGCGATATATTTCGCAATGTTCACCAAGTCAGTCCAACCGTCTTCGCACGGTAACTTTTACGAGCTGTATGCAATTGCGGCGGCTGTTTTGGGTGGATGTTCTTTGCGCGGGGGCGAAGGTTCCGTCATCGGGATCGTTCTTGGGGCCGTGTTGCTACAGGAATTGCAGAACCTGGTGAATTTGCTGGGCATTCCATCTTCGCTGAATTTCGCAGTGATGGGCGCTGTGATTTTGCTGGGTGTTCTGGCAGATCAACAATTTGCCGCGTATCGCACCAGAAAAAATACCGAAAGGGCGCTGGGCTTGCTGCAAAAACCATAAATTACAAAAGAAAACCGTCTGCTTTTAGCCACGTTAGGTTGATCAGCAGATATGGGGGGTGTTCATGAATGTGCTTGAACTTAAAAACATATCCAAACGTTATGGTGCCATACAGGCGCTTGATAGCGTGTCACTTGCCATTGCGCCGGGCGAAGTTGTCGGACTTATGGGCGATAACGGTGCGGGGAAATCCACCTTGGTCAAGGTGATTGCGGGGAACTTTGCCCCGACGTCGGGCGATATCCTTATTTCCGATAAGAAAGTGGCGTTTAACAAACCGCTGGATGCACAGAAAGCCGGTATTGAGGTCGTTTATCAGGATCTGGCGATTTGTAACAATCTGAGTGCAGCGTCGAACGTGTTCTTGGGGCGTGAACCGACCCGCAGGATAGGGCCGATCAAGGTTGTGGATTATGCCTTCATGCGCAGCAAATCCGCCGAACTGTTTGCGCGATTGAAATCGGAAACCCGTCCCCGTGATCTGGTGCACAAAATGTCCGGCGGGCAGCGCCAGGCTGTTGCAATCGCACGAACCCTTTTGAGTGATGCCAAGATCGTTTTGATGGACGAGCCAACCGCTGCGATCTCTGTTCGGCAGGTGGCGGAAGTCCTCAACCTTATCCGGCAGCTTAGTGATCAGGGTATCGCCGTCGTTCTGATCAGCCACCGAATGCCCGATGTCTTTGAGGTCGCAGACAAGGTTGTTGTCCTAAGGCGGGGCGAGCTTGTTGCAGACAAAAAAGCATCGCAGTCTTCGCCAGAAGAAATTACGGGCCTGATTACCGGCGCGATTGAGCACGCATGAGTGGACCTAAAAAAGGAACAATGAATATGGCAACGCCGACTCTTGCTGAAGTCATCAATCGTTCTCAGCATCATGGGCTGATCGCGCGGATCACAAGCCAGCAGATTTTTTGGGTGTTTATGGCGGCTGTTTTTGCCTGCCTCGCATTGACGATCCTTACCGACAGTTTCGCAACAGAGCGCAACCTGTTCAATGTCACCCGCAATTTTGCGTTTGTCGGGATCATTGCGCTTGGCATGACGGCGGTTATTGCATCCGGCGGGATTGACCTTTCTGTTGGCTCTACGCTGGTGATCTCTGCGATGACGGTCAGCGTCATCATGTCCGCAGGAATGCCGTTTTGGCTCGGCTGTATTGCCGCACTTGGCATCTCGCTGCTTGTGGGCGCGGTTAATGGCGTGCTGATTGCCTATGCGAAAATGCCACCATTCGTGGTGACGCTTGGCATGTTGTCGGTCGCGCGCAGTCTGGCAATGGTGCTTTCTGATAACAAAATGATCTATGAGTTCGGGCCGGATCACGACTTTTTGCTTTGGCTTGGGGGCGGCTCAACCCTCGGTCTTCCGCATCCGTTGATCATCATGGTGATTCTGGCTTGCCTGACGGCGTTCGCGTTCAAGCATTTACGTTGGGGCCAGCACTTATTCGCGATTGGCGGTAACGAAAACGCAGCGGTTCTGACCGGCATTCCCGTCGCGCGCATCAAAGTCAGCGTTTATATGTTTTCAGCCCTGATGGCAGGTATTACCGGGGTCCTGGAAGTAGGTTGGCTCGGTGGGGTTACGACCAATCTTGGTCAGGCCATGGAGTTGACCGTCATTGCCGCTGCTGTCATTGGCGGTGCCAATCTTGCAGGTGGCGGAGGCACTGCATTTGGTGCCGTGGTCGGTGCATTGTTGATTGAAGTGATCCGCAACAGCCTTATTTTGCTTGGTATAAGTACATTTTGGCAGGGAACGTTTGTTGGGTCGTTCATAGTAATTGCCGTAGCGTTTGACCGTTTCAGGCAGAGAAAGTCATAGACCTGCAAAAGTACTCTGAGAGAAATGTTAGCTTTTGTGGCATGTAACAGTGGAGCAGTGGTTGCAAAACGTAACCACTGCTCCATCGCTCTCAATCTTCGCGCAAAAATCAGTCTGATATCGCAGCCTTCGAAAAACATGCCGGTCACAGAATTTGTGCCGTAGGACCGGCTCATGTCGTTTAGTGCAAGGACGCGATCAAGCCTGTCACAATGTTCTGACGATTTTTCGGTGAATGCGTCAGGTCTGCGAAACTGATCATTACCTTTTCAAGTGTTGCCCAAGCGGTTTCTTTTGACATTGCGCTGACGTCGCGCGCGACTTGCCATGGATCCAGTCCAAGTCTGGCCAACATCGAAAGTGTCGTAACAGGCGTTCCGTTCAAACCTGCACCGATTTTTGTTTGCAGAAACCTGTCGTATCGTGTGTCGAGGCCGTTTGGATAGTTTTCCATCATGATAGACCAATCCATGCAAATGTCGGTGTTAGATCTTTGGCAAGGAGCCTGATTTAACCGCCCTGGTGAAATGCCATGTGGTTGACATTATGGATCAAGTTGTGCGGAGCGGAGCTAATGTGGATTAGTTGAGCCTTCATGACGCTATTTGGCGCGCAGATAGAGGGGCTGCTCACCTTTGCCAAAATCGATCTCGCATCTGAACTGGTTTCTTCCAATTGCAGACGGACCATTTTGCCAAAACTAACCGAGGTTAGCTCCGCAGGCACACAATCGGTGTAAAAGAGTAGTCTTCATTAAATGTTCTGTGATGTTGGATCGCATCTCGTAACCGGTCGGCTTGGATTAACATCAAGGCCGGTCTCTGCCTGCGGGTTGCTGGCAGGCGCCGATTTGATCGCTGTATCAATCCGCAATTTTCCAATCATTTGAAAAATCGCGACACATGTTCGTTCGCGTCGTTATGCGTACTTCGAAAAGCAAAGAGCGGTGTTTTATCAAGCCCTCTTTGCGCGAAACAATCCAGACATTTGAGCCCTTTATCTGACCTTTTGGAGGACAAGATTATGAACTATCCCGATTGGTTGAAGCCTTATGTTCTTGGTGCGGTTTCCGGTGCGGCTTTGGCAACGGTTGTCGGCTTTACCTGGGGCGGCTGGGTGACGGGCGGTGACGCGCGTCAGATGTCAGAGACAATGTCCGATGACAAAGTGATCGCCGCGTTGGTGCCTGTTTGTGTTGCCAAGGCGAGCGCAGATTTAAATCGTGCGGCAAAACTCGAAACGATCCGGGGGGTGTCAAGTTATCAGCAAAGAGAAGCCCTGATGGAAGCCGGCTGGGCAACGATGCCAGGCACTGAAATTCCAAACCGCGATCTTGCACAGGCATGCGTCAAAGCGCTTGAGCCGGAGTTGTCATAATTGCGAGACCCAAGGAGACAAAAATAGTGTCAGACGAGAGGAAGACTTCTCCTTTGCCGCCTGAGGCGACATCCTTGGAGCGGCGGGTTCTTGCCCATGAGCGGATTTTGCAATCGCTTATCGCCTACATGTCGCGAAGTGATCCGCGATTTGTTGAGCATCTGCAAGACAGGTTCGTTGTGCCGATGTCGCGGGCGCCTCATGAGCATGACCACAAAGAAACAGACGAATATGCCGAAGATTTCATTCGCGCTGTGATGTTGCTTGAGGCGAAAGGCCTGACAGCCCGTGACAAATCCGCGCTGAGCAAGAACACGTCGGTCAGGCAACAGGGCGGTGTCGACTTTGTCCATGCACCCTATGCACAGCGTATCGAGCGCGGCGGTCGGGTTGATCGTGTGCAATTGATCAAAAAGAACAACATCTGGGAAATCAGTGTGGATGGCGTTTTTCGCGGGCACTATCACGACCGCGAGCATGCCCTTGCAGCCGAGGCCCTTGCGAAGCTTTCATTGTCATGAGTGTGCGTTGCACGGCTGTTGCCTTGGCCCACTCAACTCGGTCAGGACACCTTAAATGCGTTTAAGCATCGGATATTATTTCCAGTATCAATTGCAGCAAATCACACCAATGATCGCGCTGCTAAATGTTCATCACTCCCGCGTTCATGATCTTGAGGGCGACGACCGCCTGCAGACAGTACCGGAATTGGCGCAAACACGTTATGTCGACGGGTTTGGCAACATCTGTACGCGTTGGACTGCGCCGGTCGGTAAATTCGTCTTGCAATCAGACGGCGTTATCTTTGACGACGGGACCGAGGATGAGCCATGCCGGGATGCCAAACAGCATGCGGTTGAGGATTTGCCGTCTGATACGATCATTTACCTTCTTGGCAGCCGCTATTGCGATACGGACCTGCTGTCAAACGAAGCGTGGCGACTTTTTGAACGCACACCGCCGGGTTCGGAGAGAGTCCAGGCGATTTGTGATTTCGTCTACGATCACATTACGTTTGGATATCTTGATGCACGTGCGACGCGGACAGCATCAGAGGCGCTTAAGGAGCGACGCGGCGTTTGCCGGGATTTCACGCATCTTGCCATCGCACTGTGTCGCTGCATGAATATTCCGGCGCGTTACTGCACCGGATATCTCAGTGATATCGGGGAACCTTTGCCCCATCCGAGCGGCGATTTTGCCGCATGGATGGAGGTTTACCTCTCTGGCCGATGGTGGGTGTTCGATCCCAGAAACAATTCCCCGCGGGTCGGTCGTGTATTGATCGCCAGAGGACGGGATGCGGCCGATGTGCCATTGCTGCAAACCTTTGGCGAAAGCATTTTGCGAGACTTCCGCGTTTGGACGGAAGAATTGTGATGCTTTTTCATGATGGGTTCCAAAAAACCGCTCAAGAGATAGCGGGGCCGCCTTATGCTGTCTGTTGATCTGGTCCATTCAACGATCTACCGCTATCACTGGCCGGTTTTACTTGGGCCGCATCGATTGATGCTCCGCCCACGAGAGGCGCGCGATACCCGTTTGGTGTCCTTTGAGGTCACAATGGACCCGGAGACAGAGTTGGTCTGGACTCATGATGTTGCTGGCAACGCGATCGCAACAGCAAATTTCAAGGACAAGACCGACTATCTCAAAATTGAAAGCCGGTCCAAAATCGAGATGGCCGCATCACAATGGCCGGTTTTTACAATCTCGGCTGCGGCATGCACCTTTCCGTTCTCATATTCAGATGATGAGTGGATTGATCTCGGTGCTTTGACAGCACAGCATTACCCGGACCCGACCGGGCGGTTATCAGACTGGGTGAATGGTTTTATTTTCAGTAGCCCGACAGACACGCTGTCTTTGTTAAAGGACATTAGCTTCGGGATATCGCAACGCACGACCTACCGAAGGCGGGAGAGCGAAGGCACACAAACACCGCTCGAAACTCTGGACAATCAAGAAGGATCGTGTCGCGATTTTGCTGTTTTGTTCGTTGCAGCGGCGCGTTGCCTTGGTTTCGGGGCAAGAATTGTGTCCGGGTATCTGGTAAATACAGATAGCAGCTTAAGAGGATCAGATGGCTCAGGTTCAACGCATGCCTGGGCGGAGGTCTTTCTTCCTGGTGCCGGTTGGGTTGCCTTTGATCCGACAAACCGCAGTGTGGGATCGGGCAATCTTATTTCGGTGGCGGTGGTTCGTGAAATGACGCAGGCAGTTCCGGTTGCCGGTGAGTTCACGGGGGGCAGGGGCGCACTTATCGACATGAACGTTGCCGTATCCATCACTTAAATCCCGCGCCAGTTCAGTAAACTTGTTTTTGCTAATCTACCCAGCGAACGTGATCTATTTGAGTTTCAGCGCATTCCCGCCCTTGATGATCCTGTCGATCAGGCGGTGGACAGCCTGATGGTCTGTCTGGGATGAAGTGCCTGCGGTTTCAGGATTATGTGCGTCTCTCGCATCCTCAAGAATACCGGCGATATCCTCCGTGCTGAGAATTCCAAGATCGCCCAGGCATATTAGAGTAGACTCGCAAATCGACAGCGCTGCAGATCCCTGGATATCCATAGAATAATTCATGGTTCGCCCTTTTTCTGTGCGCTTTGGCACCCAAAGCCGTGGTTTAGGTTCAGCTTTTCCTATCGCCCCTCGGTCTGGCGCAGCATCGGCAGGTTGGCCTTAACAGGGGTTGCTGACATCCGTGCGACAATGAGGGGTGCCGATATTCAATGATGAGGACAGGTTTGATGGTTTCCTCGACGGCGGCTGTTTCAAAACGACTGAAAAACTATATCGACCTGACAGAGCAGGAGCTCGATACCCTTTCAAGAATGATTGGTCCGTCGCGGATGATTTTTGCCGGTGGAGAAATCGTTCACGAGGGGCAAAGCGGGCATCGTGCCTTCATTTTGCAGGACGGTTGGGTGATGTCCTACAAGTTGCTTCCCGAAGGTGCGCGCCAGATTATTGACTTTCAGGTGCCCGGTGACTTCCTCGGGTTGCGAAGTTTGTTGCTTCGAACGTCGGACCATAGCTTTGAGGCGGTAACGGATGTTCTGGTTGGCGAAGTCAAAGCGCAAGACATGCTATCGGCTTTCTCATCAGCACCGCGTTTGGCGATGTCGATATTGTGGTCAGTGTCCTGCGACGAGGCGATGGTTGTGGAGCATCTCGTCAATATCGGCAGGCGCTCGGCGATTGAGAGAACTGCACACTTCCTTCTGGAACTAGGTGCGCGGCTCAGATCAATCGGTGTCGGTGATGCGCACGGTTATCCGTGTCCTTTATCGCAATACCAACTGGCCGATACGCTTGGCCTTAGCGCGATCCACATCAATCGCGTTTTGCGCCAACTGCGCGAACAGAATTTGGTCACTTTCCAAAAGGGAGTTGTCCAGTTCAACGATTTGAAAAAACTGACCGAACTTGCTGAGTTTGAAATGGGATATCTCGATCAGGTTGGCCCGGTACTTGTATCGTAAGTCATCCTGACCAATCGTGATGCTTACGAGAAATCTTTGCCAATCATCCACTTTTCTACGTCAGCAACGGCTTCTTCCTCGGAAATGGCGCGGCGCACTTTGATCATGTTACACAGCTGCCCCTTGGTCTTGATCGTTGACAGGTCATAGTGGGTCAGGAAGTTCCAATTGTTTTTTGCGTCGGCAAGGTAGCCTTTTTTGCGTTTAAGCGTTTCGGGCGTCTCGCCACCTATAAATCCAAACATGTAATTTTCCTTTGGGTGATTTTTGATTTTTTCTCATTTTGGAAAATTCATTATGGACGTGTTTTAAAAGCGCAAACTAACCTGTGATGTGTATTTGAGTTTTATTTTGTGAGATGTTCGTGACTGTTTAGAATTGATCACTTTGGGGCGCATATTCATGCGTCACATACGTTTTGCATCAGGGAAGTTGGCAGTCATGAATGCGATGAAAACAACGCATAAAACCTACGACTTTGCCTACCAATTCAGCCTTGACGGTCGCGTGCAAAGCTTTTTGCCCGGGCGTTACAGCATAGAAATAGAAGAAGAGTTATCGTCAGGAAGCGAGCCGCTTGATTTCAGGCAGGTTAAGTCCCGCCTGTATCATACCCCTAACTCAGGTGTGCGCATTGAGGTCGGAGGCATCGGCATTGATCCTGAAGATTTTGATCGTGCAGCCTTGCAAGATGGCGTGAGGGTTTTAAGAGATCTTCACACTGAAGAGAGTGTTTTGAGGGTTTCTAAGTTCGATCGCTTTGCAATTGAACGCGGTGAGAATGAGGGAATGTCGGTCACGCGAAGGGAAGTCGAAGTTGCCGGAAGTAGCGTCGACTAAGTTCATTTTGGGATAAATAGTAATATTATATGACTATTTTACGTCATAACCTCTCCCGATCTTCCGATTGTCGTACTTTATTGCCTCGGACGTTCTCATAACTCGGGGCTATACCTCGGATAACGAGACTCTTGTGCCGTCAGTTGCGGACTTGGCAATTGCGTGGATGACTTTTTCGAATTCGTAAGCGTGTTCGAAATCGGGGTAGGCCGGACTGTCATCGCGGATCGCACAAAGCAGTGCAGCAGCTTCGATGACCTTGAGATCGTTAAAGCCAAGCTGATGTCCCGGTGCTGGGCAGAATTCACCGTAGGGCGGATGTGCCGGGCCGGTCAGGATGGTGGTGAAACCCTGCTGCGCCTTGTCGCCTGAATTGCGATAAAGCTGCAACTCGTTCATGCGCTCCTGATCAAAGCAGATCATGCCGTTGGTGCCATGAACTTCCCAAGCCAGCCGGTTTTTTCGCCCCCAGGCGGAGCGCGATGTCGAAAGGCTGCCCTGAGCGCCGTTGGCGAACCGCACCAAGGCAGATGCCGTATCCTCGTTTTCGACCTTGGCCCGCCCGGTTCCATCAGGGAGAGGTCGGGTGGTGTGAACAGTTTGCATATCGGCAATCAAGCTTTCGATTGGTCCGGCAAGGCCATATGCCATTGATACCAGATGACATCCCATATCCCCCAGCGCCCCAAGACCGGCATCGGCAAGCTTGGCCCGCCATGTCCAGGGGAGTGCCGGGTCAGCCTGATAATCCTCGTCTACCCAGCCGCGGAAATGAACGATCTCACCAATTTCACCGCCCTGGATCAGCCGACAGGCATGTGTGAATGCCGGGTTTTTGATGTAGTTATAGCCGACCATGGTTTTGATGCCTGCTATGCGGGCGGCATCACGCATTTCGCGCGCCTGATCCAGCGTCAGAGCCAAGGGTTTCTCGCAATAAACATGTTTGCCCGCCTTGATGGCGGCAATAGCCATTTCGAAGTGAAGCGCATTCGGCGTGGTGATCGAGACGATATCGACATCCGGATCTGAAATCAGCGATGTCCAGTCGGCAGTACTTTTTGCAAAGCCAAACTGGTCGGCCATCTGTTTGGCTTTTTCGACCGGCGTATCACATAAAACCGCAAGATGAGACTCCGGCACATCGCCCATAACAGCCCGTGCTGCGCCAAATGCCAGCGCATGCGCCTTTCCCATGAAACCAGTGCCAATCAGGCCAATACCAAGAGATTTCATTTGCCGGAACTCCTCACCTAGTCAAAATAGAATTTTTGTTCTATTTAATGGATGGTCATGGAACGTGCCACGCGTCAAGCAGAAACAAAACAAGGAAGAATAAACGCCATGAGTGATCAGACCGCACCTGTTTCGCTTGAGGAATTCAATCACCGTCTGGCCGAAATATCGGAAACCATGCCCAAAAGGCTGCGCCAATGTGCCGAGTTTGTTGCGCAAAATACCGATCGCATTGCTGTTTCCACAGTTGCCGAACTATCGGTCGGTGCAGGTGTGCAACCCTCGGCCTTCATGCGGTTTTGTCAGTTGATGGGATTTTCCGGATTTTCTGAAATGCAGAAAATGTTTCGGGAAACCTATGCGCAAAAATGGCCGGACTACGCCACACGGCTTGAGAACCTGCGCGCAACAGGGGATGACAGCCCCAGTGCCCTGCTGGCCGAGTTTGTCGAAGCCGGGCGGTTGTCGTTGGAAAATCTGGCGTCAACGGTCGATCTGGAAACGCTGGAAAAGGCGGTCGATGTCTTGGCTGAAGCCCCGATGATCCATGTGGTTGGTTTCAGGCGTGCCTTTCCGGTCGCGAGTTATCTTTCCTATGCCTTTGAAAAGATGAACATTGCCGCCGTTCTGCATGACGGTGTGGGTAACCTCAATCCACGCCACGCGATCCGCGAGGGCGATGTGGTGATTGCGATCACCTTTGCGCCCTATTCACAGGAAACAATTGATCTTGCAGCCTATGCGCATGACCTTGGAAACAAGGTTGTGGCGATCAGTGATTCGCTGAGCGGGCCGATGCGCAAAACAGAAGCCTTGATGTTATCTGTATCGGAAGTCGATGTCGGGGCGTTCAGGGCACTTTCGGCGACAATCTCGTTGGCGATTGCCTTAGCCGTCTCTGTCGGGGCAAAGCGCGAGAAAATGATCGATGGAAAATAATTATTGAAAAACAAAAATAATGGAATAAAAATTCCATAGTGTATTCCAAGCAGAATATGCGTATCAGCATAAACGGGTGCGAGAGACATCCGCGTGATCATCCCGAAATCATCGATCTGCCATTTGGTCTGCCAGGTTCTTGCTGGCGTGTCGCAGGCAGTTCGGGACGGTCAACGTAAGTCAGGGCGGGAACGCCGAAGGGAAGGAACATCGGAATGCTTAAAATAGGTTTGCTGGGCGCTGGACGTATCGGGCAGGTCCATGCGGTGAATATTGTCGTGCACCCGCAAAGTGAACTGGTCGCGGTGTCGGACAAATTTGATGAACCTGCCGAGAAGCTCGCGCAGATGCATGGGGCTGCTGTGCGCAGCAGCGAGGACATCATTGCCGATCCGGCGATTGATGCCGTGTTGGTCGCAACACCGACCGATACCCATGCGGATCTGCTGGAGGCAGCGACAGCAGCAGGGAAGGCGGTTCTGTGTGAGAAGCCGGTTGATCTTGATCTTAAGCGTGCCCTGGATTGTCTTGCGCGATGTGAGCCGCACGGCAAGCCCATCATGGTTGGATTTAACCGCCGCTTTGATCCGAACTTTGCCCATCTGAAAGCGGCCTTTGATCAAGGCGAAATCGGTAAGGGGGAGCTGCTTTCGATCTCTTCCTTTGATCCGGCACCACCGCCGGTAAGCTATGTGAAGGTCTCTGGCGGGATTTTCCGCGATATGGCGATCCATGATTTTGATATGGCTTGCTGGATGTATGGTGCGCTGCCCGACAAAGTCACCGCCATCGGATCAAGCATTGTCGATCCGGAGATCGGAAAGGCAGGTGACTTTGATACTGCCGTTACCACGCTTGAGTTTTCGGGTGGACGTATCGCCGTGATTAAAAACAGCCGTCGTGCGGCATATGGCTATGACCAGCGCATCGAGTTTCTGGGCTCGGACGGGTTGCTTGCCGCACATAACGTTCTGGAAAACACGATTGAGAAAATCACCGTGCACGGTGCAACCAAGGCCAAGCCGGAGCATTTCTTCCTCGAACGCTATGCCAGGGCCTATCAAATTGAATGGAACAGTTTCATTGAGGGCGTGCAGGGGGCATCGCCCCTTCCAGTTACCCTGAAGGATGGGATCAATGCCCTGGTCGTCGCCGAGGCCGCCGCGCTTTCCGCGCGCGAGGGACGGAGTGTTGATGTCGCAAAAGAAATTCTGCCCTGATTAAACGCGTCCAGATCAGGGCTTGGATATTAACCGGCGTGGCCCATCAGCTGCGCCGGTTTTCTTTTGGCGATCAGGGATCTGTGCCATGCGAGTCGCCCCGAAAACTTAAAACGGCCGATGGCGAATACCTTTATTTGCAAGGATGTTGTCGCCTTTCGCACTTGGTTCGGGGTGGGATGAGCGGCGGTTTCAGCTGGTTTGGCAAGGCCTTGTGGTAGCGACAGAGGGTTATCTTGCAGTGCAATAGAAAAAAAATGTTGATTTCGTCACAAAATAGAACAAAAATTCTATTCAACGGTTTCAACGGGTCATATCAACCCACGCCGCCAGAAGCAGAAAGGTTGCAGAAAGACGACTGACTGCCAGAAGAACACATAAATTCAATGGGAAAATCCCAATATTTCAGCCGACTAGGGAGGCAACAGATGAAAAAGGCGCTTACTGCCATCGCGGCAGCAGCATTTGCATTTGCCGGTTTGTCCGCAACCGCATCCGCAGAAAATGAAAAATTCGTTCTCATCAGCCACGCACCAGATTCTGATAGCTGGTGGAACGTGATTAAAAACGCGATCAAGGTCGCGGGTGATCAGATGGGTGCGGAAGTCGAATATCGTAACCCGCCGACCGGTGACCTTGCCGATATGGCGCGTATTGTCGAACAGGCTGCTGCGACCAATCCGGATGGCATCATCGTGACCATTGCTGACTTCAACGTCCTTAAGGGGCCGATCACCGATGCCGTGGATAAGGGTATCCCGGTCATCACGATCAACTCCGGCACGCAGGAACAATCCGAAGAACTTGGTGCGCTGATGCATGTCGGCCAGCCGGAATATGATGCCGGATTTGGTGCCGGTAAACGCGCCGCCGCCGCTGGCGCGAAAAGCTTTGTTTGTGTAAACCACTACATCACCAACCCGGCATCTGTTGAGCGTTGCCGTGGCTTTGCCGACGCACTTGGTGTCGAGCTTGGCAGCCAGATGATCGATAGCGGTCAGGACCCGTCGGAAGTAAAGAACAAGGTTAGCGCGTATCTCAATACCAATCGGGATGTTGATGCTGTGCTGACACTGGGCCCGAACTCTGCCCATCCGACCCTTGCAGCCCTGCGTGACGCGGGTCTTGCTGGCGAAATGATGTTTGGCACGTTTGATCTGTCATCCGAGATTGCCGAGGCCATCAAGGCTGGTGAAATCAACTTTGCCATCGATCAGCAGCCTTACCTTCAGGGTTATCTTCCGGTCGTCATTCTGACCAACTATGCGCGCTATAGCGTTCTGCCGTCCGGGCATATCAACTCGGGCCCTGGTTTCATTACCAAGGACAACATCGCGCAGGTCGAAAAATACGCCGGCGAATACCGTTAAGATTTCCTCCCGCCAAGGGCGCGCCCAAGGCCGCCCTTGGTACCCACCTGATAGTTAAAAGAGTGATGCCATGTCGGACGAGCGGCTCAAGCAAGTCTCAGCCATTCGCCGTGCCATGATCAGGCCCGAACTCGGCGCGATCTGCGGTACGATCCTGGTCTTTGTTTTCTTCTTCATGATTGCCGGTGATAGCGGCATGTTTTCCCCGGAAGGCATTCAGAACTGGGGCGTTGTATCGGCCCAGTTTGCCATCATCGCAGTCGGTGCCTGCCTGTTGATGATTGCCGGTGAATTCGATCTTTCGGTCGGCTCAATGATCGGCTTTGCAGGTGTGGTGATCGCCATTCTGTCTGTTCAATGGGGCCTGCCGGTTTGGCTGTCTATTATTGCGGCCTTCATCGTATGCACGGCACTGGGCGCACTGAACGGTTTTCTGGTGATCAAAACCGGCCTGCCGAGCTTCATTGTTACCCTGGCATTCTTATATATTCTGCGTGGTCTGACGATCTGGCTTTCCATCCTGACAACCCGACAGACCATTATTGGCGGGGTCAAGGAAGTTGCCGAGGGTGATCCGCTTGCCTGGCTGTTTGGCGGTGTGATCTTCAAGGGCTTTTTCCAGTGGCTTGGCGATATCGGTGTCATTGAGACCTTTACCCGTGGTTCCCGTATCGGGCAGCCAGTTGTGGAAGGTCTGCCGATGCTGGTCATCTGGGCGCTGGCATTGATCATTTTTGGTCATTGGCTTTTGACCAAAACACGTTTCGGTAACTGGATTTTCGCATCTGGCGGGGATGCGCAGGCCGCACGTTATGTCGGCGTTCCAGTCAATCGCGTTAAAATCCTGATGTTCATGTTCACCGCATTCTGCGCAACCGTCTTCGCGACCTGCCAGGTCATGGAATTCGGATCGGCTGCAGCCGATCGTGGTTTGCTCAAGGAATTTGAAGCCATCATTTGTGTGGTGATTGGCGGCGCACTTCTGACGGGTGGTTATGGTTCAGTCATTGGTGCTGC
This sequence comes from Thalassospira sp. A40-3, assembly GCF_015871485.1. Taxonomy (NCBI): domain Bacteria; kingdom Pseudomonadati; phylum Pseudomonadota; class Alphaproteobacteria; order Rhodospirillales; family Thalassospiraceae; genus Thalassospira; species Thalassospira sp. A40-3. Next base: position 3,236,157 of record NZ_CP065428.1, on the reverse strand, counting down.
GCTGGGGGCTTTGATCTTTGGTGTGGTTCAGCAAGGCTTGTTCTTTGCTGGTGCGGAAAGTTCACTTTTCCGGGTGTTCCTGGGCGGTATCCTGATCTTTGCTGTGATCATGAATACCTATATCCGCCGCATGATTACGGGAGAACGGTAATGAGTACGCCACTGATTGAAATGGACAATATCGAAAAGCATTTCGGACCGGTAATCGCGTTGGGCGGCGTTTCGTTTAATGTGATGGAAGGCGAGTGCCACTGTCTTCTGGGTGATAACGGGGCGGGCAAGTCGACCTTCATCAAGACCATGTCAGGCGTACACAAGCCGACCAAGGGTGTCATGCGGGTTAGTGGTCAGGAGACCGTTTTCGACAGTCCGCGTGACGCGATGGAAGCCGGGATCGCGACTGTTTATCAGGATCTGGCGATGATCCCGCTGATGTCTGTGACGCGCAATTTCTGGATGGGGCGCGAACCGCGCAAAAGCTTTGGTCCATTCAAATGGATCGACTTCAAACATGCCAACAAGGTCACCTTGGATGAAATGGCATCCATGGGCATCAATCTGCGCGAACCCGAACAAGCGGTTGGTACGCTGTCGGGCGGGGAGCGGCAAACAGTTGCGATTGCGCGTGCCGTTTATTTCGGTGCCAAGGTCCTGATCCTTGATGAACCGACATCGGCACTTGGTGTGCGCCAGACGTCAAACGTCCTGGCGACCATTGATCGGGTGCGTAAAGCCGGAATTGGCGTCATCTTCATTACCCACAACGTGCGCCACGCGATGGCAGTTGGCGACAGGTTTACGGTTTTGAACCGCGGCCAGACCCACGGCACGGCAAAGCGTGGTGAAATCAAACCCGAAGAGCTTCAAGACCTTATGGCGGGCGGTCAGGAGCTGGCTGAACTCGAAGGGTCCCTTGGAGGGACGATTTAATGAAGCGGCTTGATGTCATTACGATTGGACGATCATCCGTTGACCTTTATGGCACCCAGATTGGCGGGCGCCTTGAGGACATGGCGTCGTTCAAGAAGTATATCGGGGGTTCCCCGACCAATATGGCGTGCGGGACTGCGCGACTGGGATTGAAATCTGCGCTTATCACGCGGGTTGGCGACGAGCATATGGGGCGGTTCATCCGCGAAAAGCTGGTTGCCGAAGGCGTTGATGTTCAGGGTGTCATAACCGACCCTGAGCGCCTGACGGCACTTGTGCTTTTGGGCGTGCGCGATCAGGAGCAGTTTCCGTTGATTTTCTATCGGGAAAACTGTGCCGATATGGCGTTGTGTGAGGATGATATCGATCCCGACTTCATTGCAAGTGCACGCTGTGTGACGGTTACCGGGACGCACCTTTCGCATCCCAAAACCCGTGCGGCTGTTCTGAAGGCCGTTCGACTGGCCCGTGATACCGGCGCCAAAACCGCACTCGATATCGATTACCGTCCCAATCTTTGGGGGCTGTCGGGGCATGGGGATGGTGAAAACCGTTTCATTGCATCGGACGCTGTTACCAAGGAATTGCAGGCAACCCTGCATCTGTTTGATCTGATCGTCGGCACTGAGGAAGAATTCCATATTGCCGGTGGTGTGACCGATACGCTCGAAGCGCTTGAAAATGTTCGGGTGATTTCGAATGCGACACTGGTTTGCAAACGAGGCCCAATGGGGGCTGTGGCGTTTGCTGACAAAATTGGCAAAAGCCTTGATGACGGAATTTCAGGGCCGGGATTTACGGTTGATGTGTTTAATGTCCTGGGGGCGGGTGACGGGTTCATGTCGGGCCTGTTGAAAGGCTGGCTGAGCGATGCGGACTGGGAAACGTCCCTGAAATACGCCAATGCCTGTGGCGCATTTGCGGTGTCGCGCCATGGCTGTACACCGGCTTATCCGAGTTGGGATGAACTGCAGTTCTTCTTTGATCGCGGTATCAAAACCCCGGAACTGCGCAACGATGCAGAGTTGGAGCAAATCCACTGGTCAACCAACCGTACCGGCAGTTGGCCGGAAATGCGGGTTTTTGCATTTGATCACCGGATGCAGCTTGAAGATCTAGCCGATGATGTTGGCGTTTCGCATGACCGCATTGGTCCGTTCAAGGAACTGTGCCTGCGCGCGGTCCAGAATGTTTCGGGCGGCAAGGATGGATACGGCATCCTGTGCGACCGCCGACTGGGGCGTGATGCCCTTTATGCGGCGGCCGGCACCGGGCTTTGGATCGGGCGACCGGTTGAACTTCCGGGGTCGCGTCCGCTTGAACTGGAAATTGGTCCCGATCTTGGCACGCAACTGGCCGAATGGCCGGTGGAGCATGTGGTCAAGGTTTTGTGTTTCTATCATCCCGATGATGATGATGTGACCAAGGCCGATCAGGAAGTCACCATCATTCGGCTTGCCAATGCAGCGCGCGGCAATGGCTTGGAATTCCTTCTGGAAGTTATTCCGTCAAAGGTTCGCGATTGTGATGATAAAACAACGGCCAAGGTGATCAGACGTTTCTATGAAATCGGTGTTTATCCCGATTGGTGGAAGCTTGAACCGATGAAATCGGATGCGGCATGGCGCAATGCCTGCGATGCGATTGCCCAAAATGATCCCTATTGCCGGGGTATCGTCGTGCTTGGTCTTGATGCACCAGAAGCAGAGCTTGTGGAAAGCTTCGAGGTTGCGGCGCGCTTTAACATGGTCAAAGGCTTTGCTGTCGGGCGCACGATCTTTATCGATGTTGCGCGTGACTGGTTGCAAGGTACGATTGCCGATGATCAGGCCGTTACTGCAATGGCCCAAAAATATCGCGCCCTTTGTGATACCTGGGACGCGGCACGCAAAAAATCGGGAGGAGCGGCATGAAAACCGTTCGATTAACCGCCGCCCAAGCGATGGTGCGGTATCTGAGCGTACAGCGCAATCACGACGGCGAAGGCTTTTTCGGTGGCTGCTGGGCCATTTTCGGTCATGGCAACGTCGCCGGAATGGGCGAGGCGCTTCATGGCGCAGGCGACAGTTTTCCAACATGGCGTGGTCATAATGAACAAAGCATGGCCCACGCGGCGATCGCCTATGCCAAGGCATCCAATCGCAAACGGGCCATGGCGGTCACGACATCAATCGGGCCAGGTGCGACCAATATGGTGACGGCCGCAGCACTGGCCCATGTCAATCGCTTGCCCGTTCTGTTTATCCCCGGCGATGTATTTGCCAATCGTGCACCGGACCCGGTTTTGCAACAGATCGAAGATTTCGGGGACGGTACGATTTCGGCCAATGACTGCTTCAAACCGGTCAGTCGGTACTTTGATCGTATTACCCGCCCGGAACAGCTTCTGACAGCATTGCCGCGCGCAATGGCGGTTCTGACAGACCCGGCCGATTGTGGGCCGGTGACCCTGGCATTTTGTCAGGATGTGCAGGCAGAAGCCTATGACTGGCCAGAAAGCTTCTTTGTGCCAAAGACATGGAAACACCTGCGTCCCCGTGCGGACCTTCAACAGATTGAAGACGCGATTGGCGCGATCAGATCGGCGAAAAAACCGCTGATTATTGCCGGTGGTGGCGTGCATTATGCCCAAGCCTGTGATGATCTGCGTGATTTTGCCCATCGTCACAACATCCCGGTGGCCGAAACGCAGGCAGGGAAATCTGCCTTGCCGTGGGACGATGATCTCAATATGGGATCAATTGGCGTTACCGGGGCAACTAGCGCCAATGCCATTGCCGAGGACGCCGATCTGATCATTGCGGTTGGCACACGTCTTCAAGATTTCACGACGGGCAGCTGGGCGCTGTTCAAGAACCCTGATCGTCGTATTCTTTCGATCAATGTGGCGGCCTATGATGCGCGCAAACATGACGCGATTTCCGTCGTTGGCGATGCCAAGATTACGTTGGCGGAGCTCACAAATGCGTTGGCTGACTATCGCGCAGTTGCGGTGGACCCGGCACTCAAGCAAAGCTGGATGGATGTGGTTGATAGTGTCACTGCGACGCCAACAGGAAATGCGCTCCCGACTGATGCGCAGGTGATTGGTGCGGTTCAGCGCAGCACAGACGAAAATGCGATTGTTGTTTGTGCAGCCGGTGGGCTTCCTGGTGAACTTCACAAGCTTTGGAAAGCAACCCGGCCCAATGGCTATCACGTTGAGTATGGTTTCTCGTGCATGGGATACGAGATCGCCGGGGGGCTAGGGGTCAAGATGGCCTGCCCGGATCGCGAAGTCGTCGTCATGGTGGGGGATGGATCCTACATGATGATGAATTCCGAGCTCGCGACCAGTGTGATGCTGGGGCACAAGATCATCACTGTGATCCTTGATAATCGGGGCTTTGGCTGTATCAACCGTTTGCAGATGGCAACCGGCGGGGAAAGTTTTAACAACCTTCTTGATACCGCGCGCCATGTCGTGCCCTCAGCAATTGATTTTGCCGCGCATGCCGGTGCGATGGGGGCGATTGCCGAAAAGGTATCCTCGATCACCGAGCTTGAAGACGCCATGGTGCGCGCCAAAGAGGCTGATCGATCCTATGTCATTGTGATTGATACCGATCCGTTGCCAAGCACGGAAGCCGGTGGTCATTGGTGGGATGTCGCCGTGCCGGAAGTATCGGTTCGCCCAAGCGTCAACGAAGCCAGAAAAAATTACGAAGCCGCGCTGAAAAAGCAGCGCCCGGGAGATTAAAATAATGATCCTTTACGGTACCAATCCGATCGCCTGGTCCAATGATGATGACCAGACCCTTGGCGCAGACATCAGCCTTGAAACCTGTTTGTCCGAGGCGGGAAAGATTGGCTTTGACGGCATTGAAAAAGGCCACAAGATGCCGACCGAGCCAGCGGCACTGAAAGCTGCCCTTGCGCCACATGGCCTTAAATTCGTTTCAGGTTGGCATTCGCTTAATCTTCTGACCCATTCGGTCGAGGACGAGAAAAAGGCCATTCAACCGCATCTGGATCTTCTGAAGGCGATGGGATGCAAGGTTTGCATCGTCTGTGAAACGTCCAACGCCATTCACGGCAATGATAACGCAGCCCTTAATAACAGCCCGGTTCTCCATGCCGATCATTGGGCCAAGTTCGGTGCGGATGTCGAAAAAATCGCCGCCTATTGTGCCGATCAGGGCATTGATCTGGTTTATCACCATCACATGGGCACGATTGTCGAAACGGCTGATGAAATTCATGCCTTCATGAAAAATACCGGGCCGAAAACCAAGCTTCTGCTTGATACCGGTCATGCATGGTTCGGGGGTGCCGACCCCGAAGAACTGGCTGCGCGTTACATGGATCGTGTTGGCCATATCCATTGCAAAAACGTGCGCCCGACAATTAGCAAACAGGTCCGTGAAGAAGGGCTTAGCTTCCTTGAAGGTGTGCGGCGCGGGGTCTTTACCGTCCCGGGCGATATCGAGGGGGGCGCTGCATTTGAACCGGTCCTGAAAATCGCAGCCGACCATGGATATTCCGGCTGGCTGGTGATCGAGGCAGAACAGGATCCGAACGTTCGTAATCCGTTTGAATATCAGTCATTGGGACTGAAATCGCTGCGCGACATGGCACGGAAAACCGGACTGGATAAAGGAGACGCCTGATGGCTGATCTGCTCAGAAAGCCGAATGGAACGACCGGGAAGGTCCACGATATCACGACGGATAGTGCCAATTGGGGTTATGTCGGGTTTGGGTTGTATCACCTGAAACCCGGCGAAACTGCCCGGGAAGCAACTGGCGACCGTGAGGTCATTCTGGTTTTGGTTGAAGGCAAGGCAAAGATTTCTGTCGATGATCAGGATTTCGGTGAACTCGGCAAACGCATGAGCGTGTTTGAGCGTATCCCGCCAGCCTGTGTCTATGCGCCCAATGATGCCAACTGGAAAGCTGTTGCGACCACCGATTGCACGCTTGCCGTCTGTACCGCACCCGGGAAGGGAAATTACCCTGCACGCGTAATCGAAAATATCGAGCTCGTAGAGCGTGGCAAAGGGGCGAATACCCGATATATCCACCCGATTGCGATGGAGGAAAAAGACATCGCCGATAGTCTTCTGGTGACCGAGGTCTTTACCCCGCAAGGCAACTGGTCAAGCTATCCGCCGCACCGTCATGACGAGGATAACTATCCCGACATGACCTATCTTGAGGAAACCTATTACCATCGCCTCAATCCCAGACAGGGATTTGGATTCCAGCGGGTCTTTACCGAAGATGGCGAACTTGATGAAACCATGGCGGTTTCAGACGGTGATGTTGTACTGGTGCCCAAAGGCCATCATCCATGTGGCAGCCCATATGGCTATGAGATGTATTACCTCAATGTCATGGCAGGGCCGGTGCGCAAATGGCGGTTCCAGAACCACCCGGACCATGACTGGATCTTCCAGCGCGATAGCAAGTGATGCCCTTGTTTGATCCAGGACCCAACAAGGCGCACAATTGCAACGTCGTGACACGCCTTGCGGTGCATGTTGTAATGGCTGTGCTTAGCGTGCTTGTGGTATTCTGGGTTAGTGCGGCTTTCTCTTCGTCGCCGTTGCTCAGCTCCGATATTCGGAACGAGGCGACCGAAGTTTCCCCTATTACGGGCATGGCCTGTCGAACCTGGCTCTTTAAGGGCCTGCCAGATTCCAAACAACCTGAACGCGGAAGCCCTGCAAACGCGCGTTCTTCAACGCCATGCGGGTGGTCGTATTAAAGCCGGATTTTGATTTCGGGTGAGGTTTGATGTCACCTCGCTTTACACACCAAAAGCCACCAGTGGTCTTGGTCGTCGCGGGGGTGAATAACCTTCAACTGCTTGCTTTGGCCGTCAATTTCGGCAAAGGCGCAGGACGTTCATGCCCTGTTGTGTGAAGAACTGTATCTGTTTGCTGATCGCAAATCCGGCGTCGGGTATTTCGACGTGTTTGTCGCTAGACGGACTCATGCTGATGAGGGTGGCATCCCGGCGGGCCAGGGCAAGGATGTCGGGTGCCACGTCCATGTCGTGGAAAATGATATCGGCTGTTTCAATGTTGCCGGCAACACCGTGCGGGATGTCATAGGCGTTATCGGCGCTGATCGTGACTTGCAAGGATTGGCCGGATGGCACGGTTGCGCTGCTGCCTTGCGGGACAAAGGTGCGGAGTTCATGTGCGAGGTCATCGGGCGTGACTTTGCCGGTGTTGTCCGCGCGCAAGGCGTTTTGGAAAAAACGGGTCCAGAAGCGCTGTCGTGACAGGCTGTCGCTTAAATGTGCGGCGACCGTTTCGCGGGCATCGCGGGCGATCTTGGCGAGGTTTGACAAGGTTGCCGGGAACACGGTTTCAAGCCGCTGGCGTAGCATGCGTGCCAGTGCCGGTGCACAGGCACCCGTCGAGATCGTGATCATGATTGGCGCGCGATCAAGAATGGCGGGCACAATGAAATCGCAATGCGCGGTCTTGTCGACGACATTAAGCAAGATGTTGCGTCGTTTGGTTGCCGCCTCGACCCGCTTGGTCAGGTGGGGATTGTCCGTCGCGTCAAACACCATGATCGCGCCATTAATCATGGTATCGACAAACGGGGCACGTTCCCAAGTGATCTGACCGTTATTGTGCATCTTTGCAACATCATCGCAGACTTCAGGCGCGATTACCGTGATGTCGGCATGACTGCGCAGCAGAAGGCGGAGCTTGCCCGCGGCAACTTCGCCGCCCCCAAGCACAACAACCTTCTTGTCCTGCACTTTCACAAATGCCGGGAAGTAGGCGAATTTTTCGTCCGGCTGATCGGTGGTTGCCCGAGGTGCCGTGGCGTTCAGAGTGCTATTCTGCGGCGCGCGGTAATACGTCATCGAGAATCTCCTTTATCTCCGGCACGCAGGATCCGCATCCTGTTCCGGCCTGAAGCAGGCGGCCGATGTCGGTCGCCGTCACGGCATTCTGTTCAGAGATGGCTTTGCTGATTGCGGCCAAGCCAACCGAGAAGCATGAACAAATCAGACGATCATTGATCGCCCCGGCATCGGGCATCCGCCCGGCCAAAAGCGCGTTGCGTTCAACCGGCGCGATGGCATCCGCACCAAACAGGTTTGAAACCCAGTCACGACCAAGTGCCGGGCGATCCGGGCCGACAAATAGCGCCCCGGTAATGCGATCCCCCTCGAGGCGGGCGAACCGATGGACACCCTTGTTGGCATCCGAGTATTCAATGATCTGCTCAACGTCCTTGCCTGCTGTGATAGGCAAAAGGGATTTAAACAGGATCGGGGCATCACCGGCGATTTCGTAAACCATGCTGCCCGGTCCGGTCGCACCGACCCAGTAGGGCAGTTTGGAAAGATCGACCGGTGTGCTTGAAAACAGCAGTCCCTGCCATTTGGCGTTAAATGGCTCAAGGGCGACAGGAATATGTTTGCTTTCGGGTTGGCCGGAGTGGGGGTCAACATTGGGGGGCTGTAGTCGACCAATCCCACCCGCGGCCGAGAAGACATCGTTCCAGTGCATCGGAACGAAAACCTGTCCTGGTGTTTGTGCATCCGTAATTGCCACCCGCATCAACGCAGTGCCATGCGGGCTTGTGATCCGGGCGATCCCGTCATCAGCAAGGCCGTAAAGCGCAGCATCCTTTGGGTGAATTTCAAGCAACGGTTCAGGGCGATGCGCGCTGAGCCGGGCGGCAGTGCCCGTGCGCGTCATGGTGTGCCACTGATCGCGGTAACGACCGCTATTGGCAATCAGCGGGTATTCCCGGCTGGTTTGAGATTGCGGGCCGCTGTGGGTAAGGCCAAGCATCTTGGCGCGACCACTTGATGTGGTGAAGATGCCATCGCCATAAAGGCGGGTTGCGCCATTCGCAGGCTGAGATTTGCGCGAAGCCGGCCATTGAAACGGTGCCATGCTGTCATAGGCCGATTTTCTGGCCTTGTGCCATGCACCGATATCAAAGGCACGTGTGCCATCATTTTCGAATTCTGACAGGGCGGCGTGCTCGGTAAAGATGTCGCTTGGGTCCTTGTATTTGAAAGCCTTGGCATAGCCCATGGCCTTGGCGACTTCGGACATGATCCACCAGTCCGGCTTGGCATTGCCAAGGGCCTCTCGGAAGGGGCGTTGGCGCGAAATCCGGCGTTCGGAATTGGTGACCGTGCCCGATTTTTCGGCCCAACCAGCCGCGGGGAGTTTGATGTCGGCATGGCGCAATGTATCGGTATCGTTCACCACATCTGAAACAATCACCAAAGGGCAGCGCGAAAGCGCAAGCCGGACGCGATCGGCATCCGGAAGACTGACTGCCGGATTGGTCGCCATGATCCACACAGCCTTGATTTCCCCACGCTCAATGGCGCGGAACATATCAACCGCCTTGTATCCTTCGCCCTGTTCAAGAACATCGGATTTCCAGAACCGACGCACGCGATCAACATCAATCGGGTCTTTGGGGCTCATGTGGGCGGCCAACTGATTGGCAAGCCCGCCAACTTCGCGTCCGCCCATGGCATTGGGCTGGCCGGTGACGGAAAACGGGCTTGAACCCGGCTTTCCGACGCGCCCCGTTGCCAGATGGCAATTCAGGATCGAATTGACCTTGTCCGATCCGCTTGAGGACTGGTTTACCCCTTGCGAGAACACCGTGACGGTGCGTTCAAAGGCGGCAAACCAATTAAAGAACGTTTCCAGTTTTCCCAGACCCGAGCCGAGTTCATCAGCGCTTTTATGGGTGTCGAGCCCGCATTTTTCTGCGGTTGTCTCGATATCGGGGCAGTCAGCACGTGCTTCTGCCACGGCGTGTTCGTAGCCGGTCACATGACGGGCTACGTAACGAAGATCGGTATTGCGGGTTTGATCAAGCCAGGCCAGCAACCCGTTAAACAGGGCAACGTCGCTGCCCGGTTTGATCGGCAGGTGCAGATCGGCAATATCGCAACTTGCCGTCCGCCTGGGATCAATCACGACGATCTTTGTGCCGCGCTTCTCCTTGGCCGCACGCAGGCGCTGGTTCAGCACCGGGTGACACCATGCCAGATTTGATCCGGTCAGAATGACCAGATCGGCGATTTCAAGATCCTCGTAACAGCCCGGCACAACGTCCGCGCCAAACGCCCGTTTATGTCCCACCACGGTCGAGGCCATGCATAGCCGGGAATTGGTATCGATATGCGGCGATCCGATGAAGCCCTTGATCAGCTTGTTGGCGACATAGTAGTCCTCGGTCAGAAGCTGACCCGAGACATAAAACGCCACCGATTTCGGACCATGCTGTTCGATGGTATCGCGCAGGCGCTTTGCCGTTTCGCCAATGGCATCATTCCATGCGACCGGCTTGCCATCGACTTCGGGTTCCAGCAGGCGAATATCGCGCTGTTCCTCGGCCATGATAGTATCGATCAGCGCAGCACCCTTGGAGCATATCCGCCCGAAATTGGCCGGATGATCCGGATCACCGCCCACAGCCCATCCGTCACGGGTTGGCGAAATGATCAGGCCACAGCCAACACCGCAATAGGGGCAGGTTGTTTTGACCTCATCCTGCATGGCGCAATCCAGCTTGCAGTTCGGTCAGGCCAACACGGACAATCCCATCAACGACCTTGCATTCCACCTTGGCAGCACAGCCGTCATCCGGTCCCTGTGCCTCGCCGGTTTCAAGCGAGAACACCATGTTATGCAACGGACAGGTCACGAAATGGCCATGGACGATGCCTTGTGCCAGCGGCCCTTGTTTGTGCGGGCAGCGGTCTAGCAGTGCAAAGATCTGATCATCAAGTGTTCTGAAAATCGCAATGCGATCCGTTTCGGTTTGAAGGGTGCGTGCCCCTTGCTGCGGGATGTTGGCAGCGGGTCCGACTTCTACCCATGTCAGATTGTTGCTCATCTGTCTTACTCCGCTGCGACCATCGAAAGGGGGGTGAATTCGTGCGCGTCAACGCCTTCGGATGCGCGTTCTGCCCATGGATCAATCTGCGCTGTTTTCTGACTGATCATGAAGCGTTCAAACAGTGCCTTGCGGTTGGCTTCGTCATCGACGACCCGTTCCTGAACATGTTTCAGGCCAACCCGTTCGATCCAGGGGGCCGTGCGTTCAAGATAGCGCGCCTCTTCCCGGTAAAGCTGAATGAAGGCGCCGCAATATTCCTTGACCTCGTCGTCAGAGGTGACCTTGCACAGAAGATCGGTCGCACGAACATGAATGCCGCCATTGCCACCAACATGCAGGTCCCAGCCCCCATCGGTGGCCACAACGCCGAAATCCTTGATGGTTGCTTCGGCGCAGTTACGCGGGCAACCCGATACGGCCATTTTGAATTTGTGGGGCATCCATGACCCCCAGGTCATTTTTTCCAGTTCGACGGCCATGCCCATCGACATCTGGGTGCCAAAGCGACACCATTCCTGCCCGACGCAGCTTTTGACCGTTCTAAGCGATTTGCCATAGGCATGACCCGATACCATTCCCGCGGCATTCAGGTCGGCCCAGACGGCCGGCAGGTCTTCTTTTTTGACCCCCAAAAGGTCAATGCGCTGACCGCCGGTAACCTTGACGGTGGGGATTTCGAACTTGTCGGCAACATCGGCAATCGCACGCAGTTCACGCGGGTTGGTCAAGCCTCCCCACATGCGCGGAATAACCGAATAGGTGCCGTCTTTCTGGATGTTGGCGTGAACGCGTTCGTTGATAAAGCGTGATGCACCGTGATCGACATATTCACCCGGCCACGTCGCCAGCAAATAATAGTTCAATGCCGGGCGGCAAACATGGCAGCCATCGGATGACTTCCATTCCAGTTCCTGCATGACAGCTGGCATGGATTTCAGGTTTTTGGCAATGATCAGGCGACGGACACTGTCATGATCATGATCGGTACAGGTGCAGATCGGCTTGACCGTCGCGGCCTGATAATCGCCGCCAAGGGTTGCGGCCAACAGGTTTTCGACAAGGCCAGAGCAGGATCCGCAGGATGCCGATGCCTTGGTGTGGCCTTTGACCTCATCAAGGGTGGTCAGGCTCTTTTCATTGATCGCGGCAACGATCGATCCTTTGCAAACGCCGTTACAGCCACAAATTTCTGCATCGTCTGGCAGGGCTGCAACGGCATCAAGAGGGTTTCCAGAAGATCCCCCCGCAAATGCCTGACCAAAGGCAAGTGTGTCACGCAGTTCGGTGACGTCTTCGCCGTCTTTCATCAGCTGGAAATACCAGCCGCCATCGGATGTGTCGCCATACAGGACCGCACCCTTGATCTTGCCTTCTTCAAGTACGATGCGCTTGTAAACGCCGCGACCGGCATCGCGGAAAACGATTTCCTCTGTCTCGCCGCCGCCGGAAAAATCACCTGCGGAAAAGACATCGACGCCTGTCACCTTAAGCTTGGTCGAGGTGACTGAGCCGGTATAACCATCAGTGTCTATTTCGGCCATGTGATCGGCCAGTGATTTGGCCATTTCAAACAACGGGGCGACAAGGCCATAGCATTGACCACGGTGCTGAACGCATTCGCCAACGGCAAAGATCGCCGGATCACTGGTGGTCATGACATCGTCAACAACGATGCCGCGTTCGACTGCAACACCCGCGTCTGCGGCAAGGCGCCCATTTGGGCGAATGCCAACAGCCATAACCACCAGATCAGCCGGGATCATGCGTCCGTCTTTAAGGCGAACGCCGGTAACTTTTTCACTGCCAACGATTTCGGCGGTATCTGCCTCGGTAATCACCGTGATGCCGCGACGTTCCAGTTCTTGCGCCAGAAGATAACCTGCCGACGGGTCAAGCTGGCGTTCCATAACATGGCCTGCCAAATGCAAAACCGTGACATCCATGCCGCGCGATTGCAGGCCAACGGCCCCTTCAAGGCCCAGAAGGCCGCCGCCGATGACGACTGCCGGGCCGCCCTTGGCAGCAGCACCCAGCATGGTGTCGACATCATCGACATCGCGGAAGGTGACAACGCCGTCAAGCTTGTGACCGGGAACCGGAATGATGATCGGATCAGAACCGGTTGCCAGCAAAAGCTGGTCATACTCGGTTTCGGTTCCGCTTTTGGAAATCACCACTTTGCGGTCGCGGTCGATCTTGACCACCGGGTCGCCGGAATAAAGATGGATGTTGTTTTCGGTGTACCATTCCGGGGTGTTGATCACGATTTCGTCGAAATCCTTTTCGCCAGACAGCAGTGGCGACAGCATGATGCGGTTATAGTTCACGCGCGGCTCGGCACCGAAAACGGTGATGTCATATTTGTCTGGTGCGCGGTTCAGGATTTCTTCAACGGTCCGCATGCCGGCCATGCCGTTGCCGATGACAACCAGGCGGGCTTTGGCGGTTCGTAATGCAGCAGTGACGTGGTTCATTTGTCTCTGGCTCCTCGTCGCGGGATGCGAATTGGCACAAAAAAACGCCCGATGCGGCCTGTCCTCAAAAGAGGCATTTCGCAACGGACGTCGTTATCCGGTGAACCCGTCTTTGGATTCTTTATATATACAATCGGCTTTTCCGCCGGAGCCGCAGGCGGCACTGCCCGCGCTCTTGCTTCAATATATTCAAGTGCCGTGCCAGAATTGAAAATTGAGAAAATTATCTTTTAACAAACTGAAAATATTGATGAAAAGACTTGTACGGCAGATTGTTGAATTTGGCTGGGCTTGCCGAAATGATTAAAAAATAACCATCAAGAAAAGTGAGTGATTTAAATTTGTGCAAAAAATAGTCATTTTGGCAGGCTGAAAAACATCCTGTGCAGATGCGGTAGTCAAATTATGATTATTTTCAACCATTTGATGGAATTGTCCCGCATCGCGGAAGAACTGGCGCGGTGTTTGCAATACCGGTTTCGTGTGAGCAGCTTTGACGAAAGCATGCCCAATGACGGGTGGCTCACAGTTCTTCGTCCAACGGCGGACGATCAGACGTTTGGAACAGCAGCGCGATGAGCGCGCAGCCTTTCCGATACGAATGACGGGCCGCCTGCGGACATCTTCCAGATGAAGCATGAGGCCCATGGGGAAAAACCGTCGGTCGTACAAAGCAAACATCAAGCTCTGCGCGACCTAAACGAAGGGCTTCAATGTTATGGAAATCAAGAACAAGGCTACACGCATAAATCTATTCAGTCTCAAGACTGTCCAGATGCGTACTTTTCACCTCACCTGGCTTTCATTTTTCCTGTGCTTCTTTGGCTGGTTCGGGATCGCACCGCTGATGCCGCTGGTGCGCGATGATCTGGGTCTTAGCAAAAGCGAAATCGGCAGTACCATCATTGCCTCTGTCGCGATTACGGTTCTGGTCCGACTTTTGATCGGACCGCTCTGCGACAAGATCGGCCCGCGCAAGACCTATACCGGTCTTCTGGTGCTTGGGTCGCTTCCGGTCATGCTGATCGGCCTTGCTGACAGTTATGAAACCTTCCTGCTTGCCCGTTTGGCCATTGGCTCAATCGGCGCATCCTTTGTCATCACGCAGTATCATACCTCCATGATGTTTGCGCCAAACGTTGTCGGTACGGCCAATGCCACGACGGCGGGTTGGGGTAACCTTGGCGGTGGCGTGACCCAGATGGTAATGCCAGCAATCCTTGCGATGGTTCTTGGTTTTGGCGTGGCTGAAACCATGGGCTGGCGTCTGGCGATGGTGTTCCCGGGTGCGATCATGCTGGTTGTTGCCGTGCTGTACTGGGTCTTCACCACCGATTGCCCGGAAGGCAACTATGCCGACATGCGCAAAAGTGGCGCGCTTAAGCCGGAAGACGATACTGCCGGTGCCGCCAAGGGCATGATGGCAGCCGTTTCCGATTACCGTGTCTGGGCATTGTTCCTGGTGTATGCCGCCTGCTTTGGTGTCGAACTGACGATCAACAACATTGCTGCGATCTATTTCTTCGACAAGTTCGAGCTTTCATTGGCAACCGCTGGCATGATTGCCGGTCTGTTTGGTTTGATGAACATCTTTGCCCGTACGCTGGGCGGTGTGTTCTCTGACAAATTTGCTGCCAAGGGCGGCCTTTCGGGTCGTGTGAAATTCCTGTTCATGGCACTGTTCATCGAAGGCGTCGCACTTGTTGCCTTCTCGCAGATGGAAGCACTGGTTGTGGCCGTTTCGGTGATGATCGTCTTTTCGCTGTTTGTTCAGATGTCAGAAGGTGCAACCTTCGGGATTGTGCCGTTTGTCAACCGCAAGGCGCTTGGCTCTGTTGCCGGTATTGTCGGTGCGGGCGGTAATGCTGGCGCGGTCGCAGCGGGCTTCCTGTTCAAGTCCGAAGCACTTACCTATCAGGAAGGTCTTCTGTATCTCGGTCTGGCCGTGATCATCTGCTCGTTCGCAGCTTTGGCGGTGCGTTTCTCGGCGGAAACCCAGGCCGAAGAAAAGGCGCGTTTCGATGCGGCACAGTCAGAACGTTTCGGGACTTCGGGTGCAGCGCAGCCGGTTCCGGCTGAATAAGATACGCTGTTTGATATGATCTTTTCGGGATGCGGTTCCGACCGCATCCCGAAACCAGTAATCCGGACCCGCAAACGGGGCGGAGCATATAAAAAGATACGTCAGAGAGGCGCAGCCATTTCAGGCTGTCAGGGAGTTAGGGTTAGTTGGTGAAGCTGGAAGAATTCAATATTCTGGTGATTGACGAAAATCCGGACCGTGCGGCGATTGTCGAACGTGGTCTGGTTGAAAGCGGCTATACCCGCGTGGCCCGTATTGGCACGTCCCACAATCTGGTCGAACGTATTCAGGCGTTGGCACCAGACATCATCATCATCGATCTTGAAAACCCCGACCGCGATACGCTTGAACAGATGTTTCAGGTGTCACGCGCCATTGCGCGCCCGATTGCGATGTTCGTTGATCAAAGTGATGCATCCATGATCCACGAGGCGGTGTCGGCAGGCGTCAGTGCCTACGTGGTTGATGGCCTGCGTCAGGACCGCATTCGCCCGATTGTCGAAATGGCGATTTCACGGTTCAACGTCTTTGATCAACTGCGCCGCGAACGTGATGAAGCGCAGGCGAAGCTCAATGAACGCAAACTGATTGAACGGGCCAAGGGCATCCTGATGAAAGAAAAAGGTCTGTCCGAAGAAGATTCTTATGCGCTGCTGCGCAAAAACGCCATGAAGCAAAATCGCAAGATTTACGAAATCGCGCAAAGCGTCATCACGGCGTTTCAGTTGGAGTTTTGATGGATGGCTAACAAGGTTCGTCTTGGTTTTGTTCCACTGGTCGATTGTGCCATTCCGGTGGTGGCGCGTGCTATGGGCTTTGCCCAGCAGGAAGATATCGATCTGGAACTGGTCCGTGAAATGTCGTGGGCAGCCATTCGTGACAAGCTTTCCTTTGGCATGTTTGAGGCAGCCCACCTTTTGGCAGGAATTCCGATTGCGGCACGGCTTGGGCTTGGCGGACTGCCGGTTCAAAATATCGTTGTGCCGATGGCGTTGGGGCGTGGTGGTAATGCGATTACGGTCTCGACCCAGCTTTATCAACGTATGTTGGAGGCCGACCCGAATGCGATGCTTGGTCCGCGCGGTCGGTCGGCCAGGGCGCTTAAAAAGGTCATTGATGAAGACAAGGCCGAAGGGCGGCCGATCCTGTCTTTTGCCACCGTGTTTCCGTTCTCAAGCCATAACTATGAGCTTCGCTACTGGATGGCGGCAGCCGGGATTGATCCGGATATGGATGTGAATATCGGCGTGATCGCGCCGCCGCGGATGTTTGACAGTCTGCGTAATGGCTGGGTGGATGGTTATTGCGTTGGCGAACCATGGAATCAGCGCGCGGTGTTTCACGGTGATGGTGTAATTGTTGCGCTTAAGGACGATATCTGGTCACGAAGCCCGGAGAAGGTTCTTGGTCTGCGGGAAGACTGGGCGCAAAGCAATCCGGAACTTGTTTCTGCGCTTGTGCGTGCACTTGTCCGGGCTGCTGAATGGGCAGACCAGCCGGGGAACCGTGTGGAGCTGGCCCACATACTGTCTGAGGAGGCCAATGTCGGCGCGCCATTCGAAGTGCTGAAGGCATCGCTGAGCGGTAAACCGGTATTACGTCCGGGGGAACCACCCATTGATCTTCCTGACCGTCACGTTTTTTACCGCTACACCGCAACTTTCCCGTGGTTGTCGCAGGGCTGCTGGATTGGTGAACAAATGAAGCGTTGGCGACAAATTCCCCAAGACACGGATCTTAAAGCCGTCATTCCCGATGTTTTCCGACCGGACCTTTATCGAATTGCGGTTGCCGGGTTGGATGTTCTGGTTCCGCAGGATGATTGGCGCGTCGAAGGTGCCGCAGATGCACCGGATCGATCACTTGTCGGTATGGATCAATTCCTTGATGATACGATTTTCAAGGCAGAGTTCTGAGTCCAAAGGTGGGTTTGTTTGCCCTGAAAATCTTATGAATGCCGCTGATCTGTTCAGGGTGCAAAATTGTGCCGTGCGTAGAACCGGTTGAGTTCGCTTTGCGTCGGGGCCTGGCCGCAGAATGTTTCGACATAGCCCGGAATGCGTGCCATGCGCACGGCCAGATCTTCGTTTGCTTTCATCGAGATATAGCCGATCTGTACCAGATAGATCGCACGGGCACGGACATCGGCCATGCGTTCATCCTGTCCGAAATGGATGAACAGTTTGGCAAGCGCATCAAGGCGTTGCTGATCGGCCTTTTCAATTTCGGCCCTGACATCGTCGGACTGCATTGACCAACTGCGCACGGCAAATTCAAGGCGCGAGTCAAACAGGTCGGGCATCAGCCAGCAATCGATGATGTTCAGCATCGCCTCCGAGACGGTTTCGGCATAGGCCTCTGTCTGTTTGATCAGATTGCCGGTGTTCTTTTCGCGCCACAGATCAAGCAGGGCACCCAGCAACTCCTTCCGGTCCTTGAAAAACCAATAGAAGCTGGTGCGTGACAGGTTCAGGCGTTTTGCCAGTGGCTGGATCTTGACGCCATCGACACCGGTTTCTAGCAGGGCGTCATAGGCCGCGTTCAGCCAAATCTCGGCCGACCCGCGCCAGCCGCTATTTTGTCCGACGCTGTTTTGCTCGGCGATATCTTCAATCTGTTCTTCCATGGACGTTTCCTTAGCAAACTGCCCGGATCGCGACAAGCAGAGTGTACATGAATGAATTCAAAATATACATCAGTGAACTTAAAATTGACATAACTGTACATTTCTGAATATCGTCATGGGCAGAGAGTCCAAACCCGGAGCCCCGCACATGTCCAACGACCCGCTTCTTCAGCCTTATCAGCTTAAACATCTGACGCTGCGTAACCGCATCATGATGACGTCGCACGAACCGGCCTATCCCGAGGACGGCATGCCAAAGGACCGTTATCGCGCCTATCATGTCGAACGCGCCAAGGGCGGTGTTGCCATGACGATGACGGCGGGGTCGGCTGCGGTATCAAAGGACAGCCCGCCGGTTTTCAACAACCTTCTGGTCTGGAAGGATGAAGTCGTTCCGTGGATGAAGGACCTGACCGACGCGGTGCATGAACAGGGTGCCGCGGTTATGATCCAGCTGACCCATCTTGGCCGTCGCACGCGTTGGGACAAGGCAAACTGGTTGCCAGTGGTATCCCCATCGCACAAGCGTGAAGCCGCCCACCGGGCCTTCCCGAAAAAGATGGAAGACTGGGATATCGAACGCATCATCAAGGATTATGCCGATGCGGCCGAACGCATGAAGGCGGGCGGTATGGACGGGATAGAGCTTCAGGCCTATGGCCATTTGATGGATCAGTTCTGGTCGCCGCTGACCAACGAACTTGATGGTCCTTATGGTGGCAGCATCGATAATCGCCTGCGGTTCACCTTTGATGTGCTGACTGAAATTCGCAAGCGGGTTGGGCCCGACTTTATTGTTGGTGTGCGTTATACCGGTGATGAAGACCTTGAGGGTGGCTTGACCAAGGAAGACGGCCTGTCGATTTCCAAGCGTCTAAAAGACAGTGGCATGGTCGATTTCCTCAATGTCATTCGCGGGCATATCGATACGGATGCCGGTCTGACCGATGTGATCCCGATCCAGGGCATGGCGAACTCGCCGCATCTGGATTTTGCCGGTGAAATTCGTGCCGCCACAGATTTCCCGACATTCCATGCTGCCAAAATCCCGGACGTTGCAACCGCACGCCATGCGATTGCATCGGGCAAGGTTGATATGGTTGGCATGACGCGCGCGCACATCACCGATCCGCATATTGTCCGCAAGATCATTGAAAAGCGCGAAGACGAAATCCGCCCGTGCGTCGGGGCGAACTATTGCCTTGATCGCATTTATCAGGGCGGGTCGGCCTATTGCATCCATAACGCTGCCACCGGGCGCGAACTTTCGATGCCCCAAATCATCGAGGCGGCAGAAACCCGCAAGAAGGTCGTGATCGTCGGATCTGGTCCGGCGGGCATGGAGGCCGCCCGTGTTGCTGGCGAACGTGGTCATGAAGTTGTTGTCTATGAAGCCGCCCCAAATCCGGGAGGGCAGATCCGCCTGACCGCACAGAACGAACGCCGCCGCGAAATGATCAGCATCATTGAATGGCGCATGGCCGAGTGCACCCGACTTGGCGTGAGTTTTCATTTCAATACATGGGCCGAGGCCGACACGATTACGGCCGAAAATCCTGACGTGGTGATCATCGCCACCGGCGGCATGCCCGATACCGAAGTCCTGTCAAAGGGCAATGATCTGGTCGTGTCGACCTGGGATATCATTTCGGGTGACGTCAAACCGGGCACCAATGTTCTGGTTTATGACGATGCCGGGGATCATGCCGGTTTACAGGCAGCCGAACTGATTGCCAAATCAGGGGCCAAAGTCGAAATCATGACCCCGGATCGGTCATTCGCGCCCGAAGTCATGGCGATGAATCTTGTGCCCTATATGCGCAGCATGCAGAAGCTTGATACCACCTTTACGGTGACCTATCGCCTTGAGGCGGTGGAAAAACAGGGCAACCAACTCATCGCGTATGTTGGCAGTGATTATGGCGGGGTTGCCAAGCAACGCATCGTTGATCAGATCGTGGTCAACCACGGCACCATTCCGCTTGATGACATCTATTTTGATCTCAAGCCGGGCTCATCGAACCATGGTGAAATGTCGCATGACGACCTTTTGGCCGGAAAACCGCAATCGGTCGTGCGCAACCCCGACGGTGCCTATCAGCTGTTCCGGATCGGGGATGCGGTATCGGCACGCAATACGCACGCGGCGATCTATGATGCGTTGCGTCTGTTAAAAGACGTCTGATCTGTGCGGCAAGTGTGGCGATGTGCTGCGCTTGCCGTTTCCCGTTATCTCAGGCGGCGTCGATCAGCCAGTCGACAAATATGCGGGCCTTTTCGGATGCGCGCGGATGGACGCGTAAATAAAACCCCATCGGCGAGGGGATTTCGTCAGGCACAAGTTTGATCAGGCGCCCGTCTTCCAGCAGCGGCCCAACCAGTTCGTCCCAGCCAAGCACCGCACCGACGTCATCCTGTGCGGCCTGTAATGCAATCGTGTAATTGTTGAGCTTGAAGCTGCGGCCCTTTGGGGCCGGACGTCCCAATGCACGGAACCAGTCGGTCCATGTTGTCCAGTCGGTTTCCTCGTTATGCAGGTGGATCAGGGGCGCACGCAAAAGATCATCAATCGTTTCGATGTTTTGTTCTGCCTTAAACGCCGGTGTGCCGATGGCGGCCACGCGATCCTGAAACAGTTTGTAGTATCCCTCCGCCCCATCATCAGGGTTGCTGTAATGGATGCTAAGATCACAATACCCGGTCATGCCGGGCACATCCGAGACAATTTGCGACACCGTGATATTGGGATGAATTTTCCAAAAGGCGGCAATTTTTGGCGTAAGCCAAAGTGAACTGACGGCTGTTGTCGTGCGGATTGTGACATCAACCGTTTCGGGTTGATCGCGCAATTGGATGACCGTATCGGAAATGGTTTCAAAGCCCCGTTGCAGGGCGACGAGAAGGAACGCGCCTTTCTCGGTCAGCTCCACCCCGCGGTTGCGGCGAATGAAAAGGGCGCTGCCAATATCGGCCTCAAGTGCCTTGATCTGGTGGCTTACAGCCGCGGGCGTGACATTAAGTTCTGCTGCCGCATCCTTGAAGCTCATATTGCGTCCCGCCGCCTCAAAGCAGATCAGGGCGTTTATTGAAGACAGATCATATGGGCGGGCCAACGGCCTCTCCTGAAAACAATACAGGGTAACTTGTGTGAGTTTTTCAGATTAGTTCAACTAAACCAAGATGAAAATTAATGCCGTTGTAAATCGTGGCGTGAGGTTCACACTTTTGGTTGCTTCCAACCATCAAGAAACGGATTTCCGCCATGCCCGTTATGCCGCATTCAGTCCAAGAGCTTTTGGCGCGTCGTGTTCCCGGATATTCCCTGGAACAGCCGTTCTATACGGATCAGTCGATCTTTGAACTCGACCTTGAAAACATTCATTACAAGGAATGGCTGTTTGCGGTCCCGGCATGTGAAATACCCAAGGCGGGCGATTACGTTATTTATGAAGTCGGTGCTTATTCCGTCGTGATCGTGCGCGGCAATGATCAGGTGGTGCGTGCCTTTCACAATTCATGCCGTCATCGCGGCTCGGTTCTGTGCAAAACCAAAAAGGGCCGAAATCCAAGGCTGGTTTGCCCGTATCATCAGTGGACCTATGACCTTGATGGCAAGTTGCTTTGGGCGCGTGACATGGGGCCGGATTTTGATAACTCAAAATTCGGGTTAAGCCCGGTTCATTGCCAGGTGATCCACGGCTTGGTCTATATCTACCTGGCTGAAAATGCGCCGGATATCGAACCGTTTGCCAAGGCCGCCGAACGCTATCTTGCGCCACACGATCTGGAAAATTCCAAGGTCGCGTTTGAAAGCAAGATTATCGAAAAGGCCAACTGGAAGCTGGTCTGGGAGAATAATCGGGAATGCTATCACTGCGGGGGGAATCACCCATCGCTGTGCCGGACCTTCCCGGAAGATGCGCGCGCGATTGGCAGCACGTCCGATGGTGTTGTGGCCGGTGTGCTTGATGATCATGTGGCCCGCTGCGAGGCGGTCGGCGCGCCATCTGCCTATCAGATGGCCGATAGTGGTGAATGGCGTCTGGTGCGTGTGCCGCTTTTGGGGGAAGCAGAAAGCTACACGCTTGATACCAAGGCGGCTGTCAGTCTGCCGAACTCCAACATCCCGTTTAAAAATGCCGGATCGCTTTTGAAGTTTCATTATCCGTCAACCTGGAACCATTTCCTGTCGGACCATGCGCTTGTTTTCCGTGTGACGCCGATCAGCCCGATGGAAACGGAAGTCGTCACCAAGTGGCTTGTGCACAAGGACGCGGTTGAAGGCCGTGACTATGATCTGAAACGTCTGACCGAAGTCTGGCTTGCGACCAATGCCGAAGACAAGGAAGTGGTCGAAAACAATCAGCGTGGCATTGCGACACCAGCCTACAAGGTCGGTCCGTATTCCGAAATCCACGAAGCCGGTGTTGCCCAGTTTGGCAACTGGTATGCGAAAACCCTGTCTGACAGGCTGGCCGAAACCAGATTGATCGCGGCGGAGTAGGGCGATGTCTGTGATTGAAAAACCAAAGCTTGCCTTCTGGTCGGACGCTGAGGAACTGGAATGTGTTTCGTTCCTGCCAGAAGCCCCCAATGTCATGACATTTTGCTTCCAGTCGGTATCGGGCGCGTTGTTCAGCTATGACCCGGGGCAGTTTTTGACCCTGGAGCTGCCGGTGCCGGGTGGGCCGCTTTATCGGACCTATACCATCTCGTCCTCGCCATCGCGGCCGACATCCTTGACCGTCACGGTCAAGGCGCAGGCAGGCTCGGTCGGTACGCGCTGGATGCTGGATAATTTGCGTCCGGGCATGCGCATTCGGGCCAAGGGACCGTCTGGCAGCTTTTCACTGGTTAATCATCCGGCGGATAAATATCTGTTCATTTCGGCGGGCTCGGGCATCACCCCGATGATGTCGATGACGACCTATCTTTATGACGCCGGGCGTGATCCCGACATTGTCTTCGTTAATTGTGCGAAACGCCCGTCCGAGATCATCTTTCGCGAACGTTTGGAACACAGCGCGTCGCGGATCAATGGCATTGCCCTGAAATGGGTGGTGGAGGAAGCCGATCCCTACAAGCCGTGGACCGGGTATTTGGGGACATTCAATCAGCTGATGCTGGGTCTGATGGCGCAGGATTATCTTGAACGTGAAGTGTTCTGTTGCGGTCCGGAACCGTTCATGCAGGCGGTGCGCGAAGTTCTTGTAGGGCTTGGTTATGATATGGATCGCTACCATCAGGAAAGCTTCCACGCGCCGACGTTGGAAGCAGAAGACGTACCAGATGATGTCGTGCCTGATGAGGACAGCAAGGCTGTCATCGCATTCACCGCATCTGGCATCACGGCAAATTGCACCCAAACCGATACCGTCCTTGCCGCGGCGCGCACGGCAGGCCTTGTGATCCCGTCAGGCTGTTCGATGGGGATTTGCGGGACGTGCAAGGTGCGCAAGACCGAAGGGCAGGTTCATATGGTTCATAATGGCGGGATCACGGACGACGATATCGAAGAGGGCTATATCCTTGCCTGCTGCTCGAACCCGATCGGGCAGGTCACCATTGATGCCTGATTACGGCTGGGCCGTCGGGACCGTGTTTCGGTATTCTGACGGGTTCATGCCGATTTCGGCCTTGAAGGCGTGAATGAAATGCGATGCGTCACAAAAACCAGTGCTTAGCGCGATCTGGGTGGTTGTTTTTCCCGTTTCGCCCAGCAGCTTTTTGGCGGCATCAAGCCGGATGCGCAGGGCCGCTCGTGATGGTGAAATGCCGATGTCGGCATTAAACGCCCGTTCGAGCTTACGGCGTGTGACGCCAAGTTTTTCGGCCATTTTGGCGACGGTTTCGGGCGATTCAATATTCTGGCGCATGCGCAAAAGCGCCTTTTTGACCAGTGCGTCTCTGGCAACCAGATCGGTCTGAAAGCCCGGCTGCGGGTTTTCGCCGGTCATGGCCTCGTTGATGATCATGATGCTGAGACTCTTGGTCGCCGCCGTGCGCCCGATGTGCTTTTCCACCACCCAGGCCGCCAAATGCGCGGCCCCATGCCCACCCGAACAGGTCAGGCGATCCCGATCCACGACAAAGATTTGATCGGAAACCGGTTGGGCGGCTTCGAACCTTGCGACAAATTCGTCATGGTGAAACCAGCTAACACAGCATCGGTATCCTTCAAGCAACCCCGCTTCATACAGCGCGAACACCCCGGTACACAACCCGATCAGATTTTTGCCCTTGGCGGCAGCCGCCTTGAGATAGGCAATGCAATCAGATGAAAACCCGCCTTGTTCTTGAATAAGGCCGCCGACAACCACGATATAGTCGTAGTCACCGGCATTGCGCAGACGCGTGTCAGGCTGCACCTTGACCCCGCAACTTGAACGCACCGGATTCATGGTATCAGACAGCACCGTCCAGTCGCAATGAATGGGCCGCGAACGGTCGGCTTCATCGGCCGAAAGACGCAAGACATCGACAAAACTGGCAAACGCTGTCAGCGTGAAATTGTCTGCCAGCAGAAAGGCGACGCGAAGGCGCTTTTTTGCATTGGGTTTGCCGGGGTTTGATCCCGGGCTCGAAAAAGAGTTCATGGCAAAAATATACAATGAAATTGTCGCAATTATCCAGTCCGCAGAGCATGGACATTGATAGAGTTCCGGCAATGGTAAATCGGGGGATCGTATAATCATGACCCATTTTTCTGCGCTATCGCTTATCAAAAATGCCCTTAGCGGCCAAAAAAACTGGGAGCCGCAATGGCCCGACAGTGAGCCGAAGGCCGAATACGATGTCATCATCGTCGGCGCGGGTGGTCATGGTCTTGGTGCGGCTTATTATCTGGCCAAGGAACACGGCATCACCAATGTTGCCGTGATCGACAAGGGCTGGCTTGGCGGTGGGAACACCGGCCGTAACACGACGATTATTCGGTCGAACTACCTCTATGACGAAAGTGCCAAGCTTTATGACCACGCGCTTGATCTGTGGGATGGCCTGAGCCAGGAGCTGAACTACAACGTCATGTATTCGCAGCGCGGCGTTCTGATGCTCGCGCACAATGTCCATGACGTTCAAAGCTTCCAGCGCCATGTGCATGCCAACCGCCTTAACGGTGTCGATAACGTCTGGCTGTCGGCCGAGGAAGCCAAGGAATTCTGCCCGCCGCTCGATATTTCGCCCACTGCGCGCTATCCCGTCGTTGGCGCGGCGCTTCAGCGTCGCGCGGGTACTGCACGCCATGATGCGGTGGCATGGGGTTATGCCCGTGGGGCGGCGGCACGTGGTGTCGATATCATTCAGAACTGCCCGGTAACCGCCATTCGCCGTGGCCCGGACGGCCGTGTCACCGGTGTTGAGACTGCCAAGGGCTTTATCGGAGCGAAAAAGGTTGCTGTTTCGGCTGCCGGTCATACCTCGGTCGTGATGGATACGGCCGGTGTTCGCATGCCGCTTGAAAGCTATCCGCTGCAGGCGCTGGTGTCCGAGCCGATTAAGCCGATCTTCCCCTGTGTTGTCATGTCCAACAGCGTGCATGCCTATATCAGCCAGTCTGACAAGGGCGAGCTCGTGATCGGGTCGGGAACCGACCAGTACACCAGTTATTCCCAGCGTGGCGGGTTGCCGCTGATCGAACATACGGTTGCCGCGATCTGCGAGATTTTCCCGATCTTCAACCGCATGCGCATGCTGCGTAAGTGGGGTGGTATCG
Source organism: Thalassospira sp. A40-3 (assembly GCF_015871485.1). NCBI lineage: Bacteria > Pseudomonadati > Pseudomonadota > Alphaproteobacteria > Rhodospirillales > Thalassospiraceae > Thalassospira > Thalassospira sp. A40-3. Next base: position 3,210,437 of record NZ_CP065428.1, on the reverse strand, counting down.
TCGATGTGACCCCGGACCGTTCAGCCATCCTTGGCAAGACGCCGGTACCGGGTCTTTATGTCAACTGTGGCTGGGGTACCGGCGGGTTCAAGGCGACCCCGGGTGCCGCGCACACACTGGCATGGACCGTCGCCAAGGATGATCCCCATCCGGCCAACGCGCCCTTCACCCTTGAACGTTTCAGCACCGGCCGTCTGATTGACGAAGCCGCTGCTGCCGCTGTTGCGCACTAAGGAGACCGGACATGCTTCTGATCCATTGCCCCTATTGCAATCAGACCCTGCCGGAACTGGAATTTACCTATGCCGGTGAAGCGCATATTGCACGCCCGGCCGATCCGTCGTCGGTCAGTGACGAAGAATGGCGTGATTTCCTGTTCATCCGGACCAACGTGAAGGGCCCGCATTATGAACGCTGGCGCCATTTCCATGGCTGCGGTCGATATTTCAACGCTGTACGTGACACGGTTAGTGACCGGTTCCTGATCACCTATAAAACCGATGATCCTCGTCCTGAACTGTCCAAATTGTTGGAGAAATCGAAATGAGCAGCTTCCGCGTTTCCGGGCGTGGTCGCATCGATCACACCCAACCCATCCAGTTCACCTTTGACGGCAAGAAGATCAAAGGTTTCAAAGGCGATACCATTGCATCGGCATTGCTCGCCAATGGTATTCACCTGATGGGTCGTTCGTTTAAATATCACCGCCCGCGTGGTGCCGTGACCGCCGGTTCCGAAGAACCGAACGCACTGGTCGGCACGCGCCGTGGTCCGGGCCGGTTTGAGCCGAACACCCGTGCAACCGTTCAGGAAATCTGGGACGGTCTTCAGGTCAACAGCCAGAACCGCTATCCCAGCCTGTCATTCGACGTTGGTGCGATCAACGACAAGGCCTATATGCTGTTTTCGGCCGGGTTCTATTACAAGACCTTCATGTGGCCGAAATCCTTCTGGGACAAGGTTTATGAGCCGTTTATTCGTGCGGCGGCCGGTCTTGGCGTTTCGCCGACCGAACCGGATCCGGATCACTATGCATCGCGTTATCTGCATACCGATGTTCTGATCATTGGTGCCGGTCCTGCCGGTCTTGCTGCTGCCCTAACGGCGGCGCGTGCCGGATCGCAAGTGACCCTTGTTGATGAAAACCCCGAAGCGGGTGGGTCGCTTCTGTCTGAGCCATCAGTGATGATTGAAGACATGCCGGCATGGGATTGGGTTGACAAAACTGTGGCGGAGCTCAAAGAGCTTGGCGTCAAGGTCATGACTCGCACGACCGCGATTGGCTATTACCATCAGAACATGGTTGGTCTGTGTGAAAAACTGACCGACCATCTTGCTAGCCCGGATGCGGAAACGCCGCGTGAACGCATGTGGCGTGTCCGCGCCAAGCAGGTTGTTCTGGCGCAAGGCGCGCTGGAAAAGCCACTGGTGTTTGATGGCAATGACCGCCCGGGCGTGATGCTGGCTGGCTCGGCCCAGACGTACCTCAACCGTTATGGCGTGCGGGTTGGCAACAAGGCCGTCATCGTTACCAGCCATGACAGCGCGTGGTACGCCGCCTTTGATTTGGCCGATGCCGGTACCACCATTGCTGCCATCGTCGATACCCGTTCCGAACCGAATGCCGATCTGATTGCCGAGGCCACCAAGCGTGGCATTCGCATCATGGCCGGTCATACCGTTACCGGGACCGAAGGCCGCCTGCGTGTCAAATCGGTTCGGGTCAATCCTGTGACCGGATCATCCGTTGGTGCAGCCGAAATGATCGGTTGTGATTGCCTTCTGATGTCGGGGGGCTGGACGCCGTCGCTGCATCTGTTTTCCCACACCAAGGGAACGCTTAAGTGGGACGACGAACGCCAGACCTTCTTGCCCGATCACAAGGCAGAGGAATGCGAAATCGCCGGTGCAGGCCGTGGCTTGTGGGGCATTGAAGCGGTCCTGAATGACGGGGCTGAAATGGGCGCGGCTGTGGCCAAAAGCCTTGGCAAAAAGGCCAAGGCGGCAAGCTACGGCGTTGCCAATGACCGTCCGGGAACCGGTGTCAGCCACAAGGAACTGCCGACCGATCTGGATGCTGGCAAGGCACGTGCCTTTGTCGATTACCAGAACGACGTGACCGCCAAGGACCTTCGTCTGGCGGTACGCGAAGGCATGCGTTCGATCGAACATGTCAAACGCTACACCACCAACGGCATGGCAACCGATCAGGGCAAGATGTCGAACATCAACGGCCTGAACATTGCCTCTGACGCATTGGGTGTGCCGCAGCCGAAAGTTGGTCTGACGACTTTCCGTCCGCCTTACACCGCGACGACCTTTGGCGCCTTCTGTGGTTATCACAAGGGCAGTCACTTCGAAGTGACGCGTAAAACCCCGATTGACAGCTGGGCCGAAGAAAACGATGCGGTTTATGAGCCGGTTAGCCTGTGGCGCCGTGCCTGGTACTTCCCGAAAGACGGCGAAGACATGCATGCCGCCGTGTCGCGCGAATGCCGTGCGACGCGTGCAAGTGTCGGCATCTTTGATGCATCGACCCTTGGCAAGATCGAGGTGGTTGGCCCGGATGCGGTGGAATTCATGAACCGCATGTACACCAACCCCTGGACCAAGCTGGCACCGGGCCGGGCACGTTATGGCCTGCTTTTGGGTGATGACGGGTTTATTCGTGATGACGGCGTGATTGGCCGTCTGGCCGATGATCGCTTCCATGTCACCACCACGACCGGTGGTGCGGCACGTGTTCTGAACATGATGGAAGACTACCTTCAGACCGAATGGCCTGACCTTGATGTCTGGTTGACCTCAACGACCGAGCAGTGGGCGACCATTGCGCTGAACGGCCCGAATGCCCGAAAGGTGCTTGAGCCGTTTGTCGAAGGTCTTGATATGTCTGATGAAGTCTTCCCGCACATGTCAGTTGCCGAATGCCGCGTTGGCGGCTTCCCGGCGCGCCTGTTCCGCATCAGCTTTACCGGTGAAGTCGGCTTTGAGGTCAACGTTCCGGCCCATGCCGGTCGGGCACTTTGGGAAATGCTGTTCGAAGCAGGCAAGAAATACGATATCTGCCCCTATGGGACTGAAACCATGCACGTGCTGCGTGCCGAGAAGGGCTATATCATTGTCGGTCAGGACACCGATGGCACGGTCACCCCGCATGATGCGGGGCTCGGCTGGGCAATCGGTAAAATGAAACCTGATTTCGTTGGCAAGCGCGGTCTGGCGCGTCCGGATCTGGTTGCCGAGGGCCGCAAGCAGTTGATCGGTCTTCTGACCGAAGATGGCAAAACCAAGCTTGAGGAAGGGGCACAGATCGTTCTTGATCCGAACCAGCCCAAGCCGATGAGAATGGTCGGTCATGTGACATCAAGCTACCACAGCGATGCGGCAGGTCGCCCGATTGCCATGGCGCTGCTTGAAGACGGTTTCAATCGTATGGGTGAAACCATTTACATTCCGATGCCTGATCGTGTGATCAAGGCGACCGTCACCGGGACCGTGTTTTACGATCCCGAAGGCGAACGGTTGAAACTTTAGGCGGGGAACAGAAAAATGACGGTACTTACACACGCATTTACGCCGGGTCCGATCGTTGCTTCCGGACCGGTTAAACTGACCCTGATGGCACCAGTTGCCCGTTTCTCGCTACGTTTGCGGGCGGCCAACATTCCGGCCGTATCCAAGGCGATTGGTGTTGATCTGGCAGCCACGGTTGGTGCACGTGCGGCCAAAGGCACGACTGAGTCCATCTGTCTTGGCCCGGATGAATGGCTGATCATTGCCAAGCCGGATGATGCCGACACAGTGACCAAGGCGTGCGCGGATGTCTATGCATCGGCAACCCACAGCCTGACCGAGGTGTCGGCCCGCGAAGTCACGGTCCGCATCGAAGGCGAACGTGCTGCCGAGCTTCTGACAATCGGTTGCCCGCGCGATATCGACAGCATCCCGGTTGGCGGTGGCTGCCGTACGGTGATTGATGGTGTGACGGTTGTTCTGTGGCGGGATGCCGAGCAAAGCTTCCGCATGGATATCTGGCGTTCTTTTGCCCTGCACATCATTGATCTGCTGTGCACCGGCTGCAAGGAGTTCGCGGCAGAATAATCTGCATTGGGGCGGGGATTTGGCGATTGCCATTCCCGCCCTTATTGTGTCCAGGCAAATGTATTGGGTTGAATGTGGTTTCCTGGCGGTATGAAACTGCGCATCAACTTGTCTCAGGTGATTGAGGCGGCTAGTCTTTGGGGCACACGCAGCCACCGAAAGACGCCCCAATGATACGTTCCGTCCTTGCCCTTCTTGATATCCGCCCCGTCTATACGGCCATGTTGGCAGAACGCCACGATCTGCATCGTTATGACCTGATTGAGAACAAGCAGAAATTTCTTGATGAAATGGGCGATCAGATCAGAGCAGTTGTGACATCCGCGCGCTTTGGTGTTCCGGAAGACTTGCTGGCGCAACTGCCGAACCTTGAAGTGATTACAAGCTTTGGCGTTGGGCATGATGTCTTTGATCTTAAGGCACTGCGTGACCGCGGTATTCGTCTTACAACCACACCTGACGTTCTGACCGATGATGTTGCTGACACGGCGATCATGTTGATGCATGCCACCTTGCGGCAGCTTGTTTTGGGCGATGACTGGGTACGCAGTGGAAAATGGGCCGCAAACGGCCCGATGGCACTGACCAGAAGTGTGCGCGGCAAGAAGCTTGGCATTGTCGGGTTGGGCCGGATCGGAAAGGCAATTGCATCACGCGCAGTGCCAAGCGGGGTCGAGGTCGGCTATTTTGGACGCAACAAGAAAGATGTCGCGTACCGGTTCTTTGATGATCTGATGGCACTCGCGACATGGTCGGATATTTTGGTGTTGTCCTGTCCCGGTGGGGCCGCGACCAACGGGATCGTCAATGAAGCGGTGCTTGATGCCCTTGGCAAAGATGGTGTTTTGATCAATATTGCACGGGGATCGGTGATGGATGAACCGGCTTTGATCCGGGCGTTGCAGCATGGGTTGATTGCCGGCGCGGGACTTGATGTTTTTGAAAATGAACCTGATATCGATCCGGCATTTGCCAATCTTGATAACGTTGTGCTCTATCCGCATCTGGCGAGTGGGACAATGGAAACCCGCGATGCCATGGGCCAACTGGTTGTCGATAATCTTGAAGCGTGGGACGAACGCCAAGAATTGATCACACCGCTTGTTTAGTTGTTCGTATGATCTGCCAGTCAGCCCTGTTGAAACAGGCTTGTGTCAACAGGTCACTGTGCCATTCTGTCGCCCATCTATTTTCCTGTTATCGAGGCCACCCCATGACTTTCAAGCCCCAGCATAAAACCCCAACAGACGCCGCCGAGCGTCGCGCAATAAAGCCGGTCGTTGTTTATCCCAACGGAACTTTGCCCGAGCCCGACTTTGCGACGCTCGCCGAATTCAAGGCGTCAATGAAGAAAGTGAACGAGGTTATCGTTCCGCCGCGCGATGCGCGCACGTTTCATGTGCCCAAGGGATACTTTTTCCGCATTGTCAGTGTCGATGGGCCGCAGGTCGGTGATTTAAATCTTTGGAATGCAAATGACCTGAAGGAACGGTTTTTCAGCGGCAAGACCCGTGCCCTGCATCGGACCCACCTGACCACAGGCGATCGTTTGTGGTCCAACATGCCCTATCTGCGTTCGATGGCGTTGATCAGCGAAGATACCCTTGATTGGTATGGCTTTGATGAGGATGGCGGCAGTGTGCATGACGTGATTGGCACTCGCTGCGATCCGTTTACCAACCGGTTGTTGTCAGGCAATGATTATCATCATTGCTGCCATTCCAATCTGTGCCGGGCTTTTAGTGATGAGACCGGCATGTCGATGCAGGAAGCCGATCACTATGTGCATGATGTGTTGAACGTCTTCATGTGCACCGGCTTTACCAAGGACACCCATCAGTATTTCATGAAGGCAAGTCCGGTACGTCCGGGGGACTATCTTGAAATGTTTGCCGAGATTTATTTGCTGGGCAATCTGTCGACCTGTCCGGGTGGGGATTGCAGCACCGGCCATTCAAGTGATGAGGCCGCCTGTTATCCACTTAAGGTCGAGATTTATGAAACCGATCCAGCCTTGCAGGACAAATGGGATTGGCCAGCACCCAGTGCCTATCAGCACCCTTAAGCCTTAAAACACACCCCCGTCGAAGATGCCGACGGGGGTTTTGTCGTTTCTTGATGTGTCAGTTTTAGCGATCGCGCAACTGCCCATTGACCGTGACCGATTTGATCACGGCAAAGACCTTTTGATGGGGCTGCAGTTTTAAGCGTGATCCCGACCATTTCGTAATGCGGGCATGAATTTTGGGGCGACCACTGGTTTCCGCCAGAAGGGTGGCGTCCGCATCCTGACCAAAGCACATGGTCACATCAATGGTGTCACCGGGCTCGTCACTGATTTTGGTGATGGTGACGGGAATGATGTTGTTTGCACTGATATCGTGGGGCGGGGTGCGGGCAATCATCACATCACGGGCACGAATATGCAGTCGGACACGATCACTTTTCGGACGGCCCAGATAGGGCACGACAAGTCTTTGACCGCCACATTCAAGGAAGCTGACCTCGGCCTTGGGGTCACGACTGACAATCCGGGCGGCCAGAACCGTTCCGGCATCAAAGCGCCCGGCAAGCGGCGCCAAGTCCGTGCGGCCCAGCATGTCAAAAACCGACCCGGTCGCAAGTGTTTTGCCCTGATCAATGATTACCATGTGGTCAGCAAGGCGCGCGACCTCGTCAATCGCGTGGGTGACATAAAGGATCGGTATCTTCCTGTGGTCACGCAACCATTCGAGATACGGCAGGATTTCCTGTTTGCGGGCGTGATCAAGGGCCGAAAGCGGCTCATCAAGCAGCAATACATCCGGATTGGACAAAAGTGCACGCCCCAGTGCGACCCGTTGCTTTTCCCCGCCAGACAGAAGGTTGGGTCGGCGATCCATCAGATCCCAGATATCAAGCATCTCGAGGATAGCCTGTTGTTCATCCTGTGGCAGTTTGTGGGGATTGCGGCGTGCACCGTAAAACAGGTTGTCGCGGACCGATTTATGCGGGAACAGGCGATTATCCTGAAACACGCAGCCAACCCGACGCTTGCGAACCGCAAGGTTGATGCCACGCGAATGTTCAAACAGTACATGATCGTTGATTTGAATATGGCCGCGATCCGGGCGGACCAAACCGGCAATCATGTTAACAAGCGTCGTCTTGCCACTGCCTGATGGGCCAAACAGGGCTGTTATCCCCGGTTCAGGAATATTGAATTCGGCGGAAAGCCTGAAAGTCTTGAGACTGCGTTCAACATTGACACCGATGCTCATGACGCGGCCCTCTTGCGAATACGACGGAGCGCCAATTCAGACAGAAGCAACCCGGCAAAGGCCAAGCCGATTGAAAGGGCAGCCAAGCGCGCCGCGGCCAGTTCGCCGCCCGGTGTCTGGATCGCCGTATAAATCGCCAGTGGCAGGGTGCGGGTTTCACCGGGGATGTTCGAGACGAACGTGATGATCGCACCAAATTCGCCAAGGCTTGCGGCAAAGGCCGTGATGGCACCGGCAATGATACCGGGAAGTGCCAAGGGCAATGTCAGCGAAAAGAACCGGTCAATCGGCCCGGCGCCAAGGGTTTCGGCAGCCTGATAAAGACCCGGATTGACGTTTTCCAGGCTCAGCCGAATGGCGCGGACCTGAAACGGGAAGCTTACGATCGCCGATGCCAGTGCCGCGCCCGTCCAGCTAAAGACAAAACGCAGTTCAAAGGTTTCGTGAAGCCAAGCACCCAAGGGGGCCCGGGTGCCCATCGCGATCAATAATAAATAGCCCATAACAACCGGTGGCAGGATCAGCGGTAGATGCACAATCGCGTCAAGAATAAAACGCCCGGGGAAACGACCAAGGGCAAGAGCAGTTGCGACAATAATCGCAAAGGGCAGGGCACAAGCAACAGCAACGCCTGAGATGCGCAAGCTTAGCAGAAGTGCCTCTATTTCGGCGGGGGTCAAACTGATCATTTTCCGGGCACGTTGGCTTGCGTTGTTGCAACGGGTTCAAAGCCATAGTCGGCAAAAATGCGGCCCGCGTCATCCCCCAAAAGCCATAGCAGGAATTTCATGGCTTTGGATTCGGACGGATCACCTGTCAGGGCAACAGGATAGGTAATGACCGGGTGACTGTTTTCGGGGAAGGTGCCGATGATTTTGACGTTATCTGAAATGCCGGCGTCAGTTTGATAAACGATGCCAATCGGTGCTTCGCCCCGTTCAACCAGCGCCAGGGCCGCACGAACATTGTCAGTACGCGCAAGCCTTGGTGCGACCGTTTCCCATTGCCCCAAAGATGTCAGTGCCTGTTTGGCATAAATCCCGGCAGGTACGTGGTCCGGGTCGCCGACTGCAATGCGATCACTGGGTCCGATCAATGCTGTCAGGTCTGAAGTATCGCTAATTTTAATCGGGCTAAGATTGCTATCTTTGGGCGCGACAATAACCAGACGGTTTGTCAGCAGGTCATGACGGCTGCCGGGGACAAGCAAGCCCTGATCATTTAACCACGTCATCCATTTTTCGTTGGCAGAGATAAAGATGTCGGACGGCGCGCCTGCGGCAATCTGTCGCGCCAGTATCGAGGAACTTGCCAGTGACAGGCGTATTGTATCACCGGTGTCCTTTTCATAGGTGGCGGCCGCAGTTTCAATAGCATTGGTCAGGCTCGCAGCGGCAAAGACAGTGATATCGCGCGCACGGGCCGCTGGTGAGATGCTGCCGACAAATACGACCGCGATCACAAAGAAGGCGACTGCAGATGGCAATGGGGATCGAAAATGGGGCATAGGGACCCGTAACTTAAGAAAAAGGGCGCGTTTGCATCACTATAGACGAAATCAGTTTTGTTGCCACACATGACAAGGCCCGCCACAGGGCGGGCCAAAGGGTGTCCGATTTCGCGATGGAAACAGCGTTCAGGAACAGACCGCGGCGCGCAGTGGGTCGTCGGCATCCATATCAAACCATTCATTCATCGCGGTCGGGAAACCGTTGCTGTCGAGTGATGTATCGGGCGTGATATAGCTACGCCGTCCTTGCGCACAATCAACAAGATGGGTCAGGGCAAGGGTTTCGCCGCCCTTGCGCAGCAGCAGGGTCATGACGCGCTTTTCATCGGGGTTTTGGGGATTGGATACCAGTTTTTCGCGATCAATCGCCGTAAAGCGGTTGGTCGGCGCGGAAACCAGTGTCCAGGGCGCGAAAATGTTTTCGTCAGTAAAGGTCTGAATGACGCTGATGGTCTGGGGCAGGCGGGCCTCGTAGCGATCAAACCATGTGTATTCATCCCAGATCATGTAGCCAAACATCGCAATCGCTGCGACGAGCGGAATGACATATTTCGGTGCCTTGCGGCCCCAAAGCCGGAACAGCAACATGACCACGCCAGCCGACGCAAACCCGACAACAACGGTTGAGAAGATAAAGACGTACATAGGCTGGTGGCTCCCGATCTGCTGTTATTATTGGTGGGGCATTTTTTGAGCCCTGATAACCGATTAGCGCAGTATCCGGTCGAGCTCAAGTTCGCCTTTCGGATCACGTTTGGCGATCTGGGCCAGAAACAGGCCCGACGCAGCAATCGCGTCAGACAATGCGTTATGGGCCCGGAAGGGGGGCAGGTTATGATTTCGGCGCAATGTATCAAGCCGGAGCGCCCCGGATTTCATGGTTTCACCACTGCGCCGGATGTCACGCAGAGCCAAAACCAGGGTATCCACCGTCGGGATTTGCAGCGGCGCGCCAAAGAACTGTTTGCAGGCCTGGCCAAGGAAGCCCAGTTCAATCGGCGCATGGTGGGATAACAGAACCCGGCCAGCCATCTGGGGCAAAAGATGCTCAAGGGCCGCCTCAATGCTTGGGGCATCGGCGACATCGCTGTCAAAGATCCGGTGGACCACGACCGAGCTTTCGCTAAGCTCCTTGGTTGGCCGCACCAGAATATGTTCGCAACTTGAAAAATCGACCGAAAGCTGACGGATAATCACCCAGCCGAGGCTGACGATTTCGTCCTTTTTGGGATCAAGGCCGGTGGTTTCCAGATCAAGAGCGATGAATTCGGTTTCCATCACGGATCTTTCAGGATCGGCAGGCGGCACATCGTAATAGGTCCGCAAAGGCCCGGTTGCCTTGCGCTGGATGAAGTCACGATACAGCCGACTGTCGAGGATTTTCTGGCGCAATCCCATATGGCTTACGTCCCGCTTTTGCCAAAGGCGTGCTCAAGCGCGCCCTGAAGGTTCTTGATCACCGAGAACGCATCTTTGAGATGGCTGCGCTCAAAGTCCGACAGGCTTTCAGGTTGCAGGAAGTTATCTGGTTTTTCGCCGCGCCGGATCTGACGGACCTGATGTTTCAGGCGGGTGATGCTGATGAATTCAAAGGCATCAAGAAGGTCCGACGCCCCCTGATTGCTGATGGATGGGAATGCCTTTACGGCATTGAGCCGCTCATAGGTATTTACGGCCTCGACACCGTTGGCAAGGGCGTGAATTCGGGCAACATCAACGATTGGCACCACGCCGTTATGTTTCAGATCAAGGGTCTTGTCATGTTCGCCACCACGGATCATGACGAAATTCTTGAAGAAACCAAGCGGGACGTGATGGCTCAGCGCATTGCCCACCATATAGGCCTGGAAAATACGGTTGTCCTTGGCCTTTGAGATGATCATGCGATGCAGGTCTTCAAACAGGCTTTTGGTGCCGTGGACCGGGCGCAGGTCAAACCAGACCGAACATAGCATCAAAGATTTTGGTTCGGGTTGTTCGATCCATTTGTTGAAATAGTGCTGCCAAGTGCGCACAGGTTGCCGCCACTCATCTGTTCTGGCCATCATTTCACCGGGGCAATAGACGTAGCCAACCTTGTTCAGGCCATCACAGACAAAGTCGGCAAGCTTTTTGAAATAGTCCCCGTGCTGATCCGCGTCATAGGCGTCATCCATAATCAGGCAATTGTCCTGATCCGAAAGTGCCGTTTGTTCCTGACGGCCTTGTGATCCGCCTGCCATCCAGACATAGGGAACGGGCGGTGGGCCGAATTCTTCCTCTGCCAGTTGCAGCAGCCGGGCGGTCGCCGCATCCGACAGGGTCGTTACGATATGTCCGGCATTTTGCGATGTCGCGCCCGCTTCAATCAGGTGGCTAAGAAGTTCGGGGACCTGGGCGATGACCTTTGCCATTTCTTCGGGTTCGGTCAGTTTGCCGATGCGGCCTGCCATGTAAACAGCCGACAGCGACTGGCGTGCCAGCAAGTTGTTGGTGGTGATCATGCCAACCGCCTTGCCGTCCTTCATCACCGGCAGATGGCGGATATTGTTGCGCGTCATGGTCAGAAGCGCATCAAAGGCGTACTGATCGGGATCAATCGAGATCGGCTTTTCGGTCATGATGGCGGTCACTGGCTCATCATAACTGCGGCCCTTGGCGATGACACGATTGCGCAGGTCACGGTCGGTCATGATCCCGGCAACGCCGTCACCGCCTTCGGTGATCAGCAGACAGGATACGCGTTCCTTGCTCATCAACTGGCCAGCTTCGAGGATGGAAGCGGATTTGTCGATGCTGACCAGTTCGCGGGCAATCAGGTCACTGACCTTCACACTCATCAGTTTGAGCTGATCGTCATCGCGACTTTCGAGCAACTGCATGCCACTTCGCAGGCGTTCGCCACCCATCTGGGCGAAGAAATAGCTAAACTGCGGATACTTGCCGGTCAGTGCATGAAAATCCTTTTCGGGCAGCAAATAACACAGGCTGTCTTCGAGAGTTGTAATGTTGTTGGCGGCCCGTCCATTCTGATACATCGCGCGCACACCAAAGCATTCACCCTCTGACAGGCGGGCAAGCAACTGCCCGTTCGGGTCACGGGTTTCGGTCCCGCCGGTACGGATGATGTAAAGATGAAGGCATTGTTCCTCGGGCGAGAGGACCTTGGTCCCTGCGCGGAAATAGCGGGCCGAGAGGCGCTTCGGCAGGGCGTTGATTTCTTCGTCAGGTAACAGATCGAACGGGTGGTGCTGTTTTAGAAACTCGGCAATTTCTTCGAGTTCGATGCTCATGACTGTTTTCCTCCGCAAGGGCATGCCCTGAGTGCATTGTTGCCTGACTAAGGCCGAAAAGAAAAGCCCCCGGATCAATGATCCGGGGGCCTGCAACAGTTCCTGGCAAACCAGTTGACCGATTAGTGGTCAACTGCGCCACCGGCTCCTTTCGGAACGCGGATGTCTTCAATCATGTGCTGGATATGCTCTGGCGGTTCAGCGGTAACTTTCGACACAGCGAAAGCAACGATGAAGTTCAGGAGCATACCAACGACGCCAATGCCTTCCGGCGAGATGCCGAACAGCCAGTTTGCTTCGACGTTTTCGATCAATACCGGGATAAAGATGCCCTTGTAGGACATGATATAACCCATGGTGAAGATCAGACCGACCAGCATCCCGGCAATAGCACCTTCACGGTTAACCTTCTTGGAGAAGATACCCATGATGATAACCGGGAATAGCGAGGATGCGGCAAGACCGAAGGCGAAGGCCACCACCTGTGCCACAAAGCCCGGAGGATTGTAGCCCAGATAACCGGCGATCACGATCGCGACCGCAGCCGCAACACGCCCGGCCATCAGTTCCTGTCCTTCTGTCATGTTCGGTGTGAACGTGCCTTTGAGAAGGTCATGTGAAACACCCGACGAAATCACAAGCAGCAGACCAGCAGCTGTCGAGAGTGCTGCGGCGATACCACCCGCTGCGACCAGGGCAATGACCCAGTTCGGAAGCTGTGCGATTTCCGGGTTGGCAAGAACCATGATGTCACGGTCAACGCTCAGTTCGTTACCAGCCCAGCCATATTCGGCTGCTTTGGTCGCAAACTCTGCGTTCGCATCGTTGTAATACTGGATGCGGCCGTCACCGTTCTTGTCTTCGAACTTCAGAAGGCCGGTTGCTTCCCAGCGCTTCATCCAGTCCGGACGTTCTTCATAGACGAGGTTACCGTCTTCTGCGCCCACTTCACCGGTCTGGATGGTGTCGGTCAGGTTCAGGCGAGCCATTGCACCAACTGCCGGAGCAGTGGTGTACAGCAGCGCGATGAAGACCAGCGCCCAACCGGCCGAAGAACGTGCATCACGGACTTTCGGAACGGTGAAGAAGCGAACGATAACGTGCGGAAGACCGGCAGTACCAACCATCAGTGCAAGCGTGATTGCAAAGATATCAATCGTTGACTTGTTGGTGGTGGTGTATTCAAGGAAGCCGAGTTCCGTCACAACCTGGTTAAGGCGATCAAGCATGTATTCGCCGGTGCCATTCACGGTCGAGCCAAATGCCAGCTGCGGCAGCGGATTGCCGGTCAGCTGGAAGGCAATGAAGATTGCCGGAATGGTGTAGGCAATTATAAGAACGCAATATTGTGCAACCTGGGTATAGGTAATGCCCTTCATGCCGCCAAGAACAGCATAGATGAAGACGATGCCCATGCCGACGATCAGGCCGGTGAGGAGTTCAACTTCAAGGAAGCGCGAGAACACGATACCAACGCCGCGCATCTGACCTGCCACATAGGTGAACGAAATAAAGATCAGGCAGATAACAGCAACGATACGGGCAGTTCTGGAATAATAACGATCCCCGATGAATTCCGGCACGGTGAATTTGCCGTACTTGCGAAGGTACGGTGCCAGAAGCATCGCCAGCAGGCAGTAACCACCTGTCCAGCCCATGAGGTAAACCGAGCCGCCATAGCCAAGGAAGGCAATGAGGCCGGCCATAGAGATAAAGGAAGCAGCCGACATCCAGTCTGCTGCGGTCGCCATGCCGTTGACGACCGGGTTAACACCTTTGCCAGCGACATAGAATTCGCCGGTGGTGCTTGCCTTGGCCCAGATCGCGATGCCGATATACAGCGCGAAGCTCAAGCCGACGGCAATATATGTAAGGGTGGTAAGATCCATCTTGTCTGTCTCCCTGATCCTGCGTCAGTCGTCTTCACGAACGCCGAATTCGCGATCCAGTTTGTTCATCTTGGCCACATAGACGAAAATCAGTGCGACAAAGACGTAAATGGACCCCTGTTGAGCAAACCAGAAACCAAGCTGGAAGCCCGCGATTTCGATAGAGTTGAGGGCATCGACAAACAAGATGCCGAAACCGTAGGAAACGATGAACCAGATCGCGATAAGGACCGAGACCAGCTTCACGTTTCTCTTCCAGTAGGCTGCGCTTTGTTCATCCATCGCGCGTCTCCTTCCTAGAAATGATAACTTTCCCTGCCGACATATTTTTATGCTGTGTTTGTCGGCCGCATGAATGCGTGGCGTTGAATGCATCAAGACACACTCATTGCCTGTAAAGCTCGATATCAGTTTTCGAGAGTCGCCATAAGCTAATCATTAGTCGTATAGAACAGGGTGTTAGAAGGTGTTCTGGCCCAACGTCGAATAAAAATAGTGACAGAATCCGGGCGGTTTTCACTGTGTGCATTGCAGCATTATAAGGTTGAAAAACATTGCGTCTAAGTGCCTAAAAAGTGACGTTTTTATAACTTAAGGGACCCATCACGGTCCGACGCGGCTATTTTTTGACTGAAATCGACGCAAATTTCGTTTGCCCAACCGGAATGATGTCGCCGACGCGAGATCACTTGATGCACCTTGTTTCAGCTCGCCACTTGGCATGTTTTGATAGCATGTGAGCTGTCTGCGGTTTGAAGTTGTTAAGAGCCTGCCTGTCGGTTACAAACGGGCACAGTATTTCAGGCATGCGTATGAGTATGCCGAAGTGTTTCAGCCCAACAGGGCGGACCCAACGACTTTTGGATGGGGAATTTAATGGCATCCTACCAGTATATTTACGTCATGAAGGACCTGACCAAGATCCTTCCGGGCGGTCGCGAACTTTTCAAGGGCATCACACTGTCCTTCCTGCCAGGCGTAAAAATCGGTGTTCTGGGCAACAACGGCGCAGGTAAATCGACCCTGCTGAAAATCATGGCCGGCATCGAAAAGGATTACGCCGGTGAAGCCTGGCCTGCCGAAGGTGTCAATGTCGGCTATCTTGAGCAGGAACCTCAGCTTAACCCGGAGAAAGACGTTCTTGGCAACGTCATGGAAGGGTGCGGCTCGATTGTTGACGATCTTGCACGCTTCAACGAAATCAGCGGCAAGTTTGCCGAGCCGATGACCGATGACGAAATGAATGACCTCCTTGCAGAGCAGGGTGAACTTCAGGAACGCATCGATGCGGCCAATGGCTGGGATTTGGAACGCACCCTTGAGATCGCGATGGACGCCTTGCGTTGCCCGCCCAAGGATGCGGATGTAACCAAGCTTTCCGGTGGTGAGCGCCGTCGTGTCGCCCTTTGCCGCCTTTTGCTTGCAAAGCCTGACATTCTGCTGCTTGACGAACCGACCAACCACCTTGACGCTGAATCGGTTGCGTGGCTTGAACGTCACCTTGAAGATTATCAGGGTACCGTCATTCTGGTCACCCACGATCGTTACTTCCTTGATAACGTTACGGGCTGGATTCTGGAACTTGACCGCGGTCAGGGCATTCCGTTCGAAGGCAACTATTCCTCCTGGCTTGAGCAGAAGCAAAAGCGTCTGGAACAGGAATCCCGTCAGGAAGGCAGCCGCCAGAAACAGCTTGCCACCGAACTTGAGTGGATCCGTCAGAACCCGAAAGGCCGTCAGGCAAAATCCAAGGCCCGTGTCCGTGCCTATGACGATCTTGTCGCCGAGGCCGCAAAAGCGGTGCCGGATTCCACCAAGATCGTTATTCCGATTGCCGAGCGCCTTGGTAACGAAGTCATCACCGCCGAAGGCCTGACCAAGGCTTATGGTGACAAGCTTCTGTTTGAAAACCTTGATTTCCGCCTGCCGCCGGGTGGTATCGTTGGTGTGATCGGTCCGAACGGTGCGGGTAAAACCACTCTGTTCAAGATGCTGACGGGTGCTGATACTCCGGATGCCGGAACGCTCAAGATCGGTGATACCGTCAAGATGGGCTATGTCGATCAGTCGCGTGACTCGCTTGATCCGAACAAAACCGTTTGGCAGGAAGTCTCCGACGGCCTCGACGAGATTCTTCTGGGCAAACGTCCGATGTCGTCGCGCGCCTATGTGTCACAGTTCGCCTTCAAGGGCGCAGATCAGCAGAAAAAAGTTGGTCAGTTGTCCGGTGGTGAACGTAACCGCGTTCATCTCGCCAAGATGCTGAAGTCTGGTGCGAACGTTCTGCTGCTTGACGAACCGACCAACGATCTTGATGTCGATACCCTGCGTGCGCTTGAGGAAGGTCTTCTCGAGTTTGCCGGTTGCGCTGTGGTCATCTCGCACGATCGCTTCTTCCTTGACCGAATTGCCACCCATATTCTGGCCTATGAGGGCAACTCGCATGTCGAGTGGTTCGAAGGGAACTATCAGGAATATGAAGCCGACTACAAACGTCGCTATGGTGAAGAGGCAAGCCGCCCGCACCGTATCAAATACAAGCCGCTGACCCGCTAAGGCGGTCAATCGCTTTGAGATTAAAGGCCACCCTTGGGTGGCCTTTTTTTTGATGCTCGGATGCCAGATGCAAAAAAGCCACCGTCGCAAGGATGGTGGCTTTTATATTCGGATATTAATAAGGCAGGCTTTGATCAAAGACCTGTTTTTGCCTTGAGTGCAGCGGTCAGGGCGCCCACATCGTCGTTGTTCTGTTGGATGACCGATGTGAACTCATCGCGTTGGGTGATGCCCATGCTCAGACCTTCGATGGAAACATCGATGATCTTGTAGCTGTCATCAAATACCCGCATCCGCCAAACAATGTTTACCGGCGGGCCGTCCGGGCGGACGAACTGCGAATCGACAAAGGTGTCCTTGTTCTTCTGGGTCTCATCACCAACGACAAACTGTTCGCCGTTGAATTCCTTGAACTGGTTTGCGTAGTTGAGCGCCAGGTAGTTTTGCAGCAGGACTGAAAACTCCTCGATCTCCGCTTCGGAAATCGAACGCCAGTAACGCCCCAGAACGAAGCGCGAAACGACATCCATTGCAAAATAGCGGTCCATCAGGGACACGAACTTTTTGCGGCGAACGTCGTCAGCAAGGCTTTGATCGGTCAGTTCATTCATGGCCTGGTCAGCCATGCTCTGAATGACATTTGCTGCGCTGGTTTCGACAGCGACTTCGGCAACAACGTTTGAAGACAAACCCGTTGCCGACGCCGGACCAGACCAAGCGGCTGCGATGGCGATCATCGCGGCGGTTGATATGGCGATTTTGCTGTTTACCATGACCGGCTCTTACTGGCTTGCCGCTTCGACAGCATCGTCGAAGTCAAAAGATGCGCTTTCGTCTTCTACAGCGAATTCTGGTGACGGGCCACCATTGCGAATCATCTGATTGCGTTGCTGACGATAGAGGCTGCGCAGGGCTGCGTAATAGTCGATAGATGACTTTTGCAGTTCGTTCAGCTGATTGATCGTCGCGTAACGATAATGCAGGGCTGTAAGACCGACCGAGCCAAGATAAAGGGCTTCGACGGTATCACTGTTCTGTGCGCCCCATGTTAGCGGGTTGGCAAAATAGTCAACCCCGATGCCGGCTGTATCACGCAGGTTGGACGGGCCAAGCAGCGGAAGCACAATGTAAGGGCCGCCGCCAATACCGTAATGGGCAAGGGTCTGACCAAAATCTTCACGGCGG
This sequence comes from Thalassospira sp. A40-3, assembly GCF_015871485.1. Lineage (NCBI taxonomy): Bacteria > Pseudomonadati > Pseudomonadota > Alphaproteobacteria > Rhodospirillales > Thalassospiraceae > Thalassospira > Thalassospira sp. A40-3. The sequence goes on along the minus strand of NZ_CP065428.1, from coordinate 3,192,661 downwards.
TACGGAATGCCGAAATCAGATGCGACATCGTTGAAGCCCAAAAGGCCGATGGTCGAGTTCATGATGAAACGCTGGAACGAGGCAGCGGCCTGGTCCGGGTCACCCTGCAGCAACGCGTTGAACGAGTTCAACGGTTCGTTGATGTTGCGCACGAAGCTCGCGACGGAGGTTTTAACAGGTTCCGGGGCAATGTCGCGGTACCACATTGCAGCAGGATACAGGACCATGAAATCGACCGCACCATTAACACCGTGAACCACGCGGTTCACCGGCTCAAGCGGATCATAATCACTCGTGTCCTGAGCGGGTTCTGTCGATGCGCACGCGGTCAGCAAAGACAGCGATCCTGCGGCACAAAGCGAAAGCAAAGTTCGAAACTTCATTATTTTTAGCCAACCGATGTTCGATACACAGACTTCCCCGACCCGAAACGCCTTTGATGCGGGACACCAAAAAACGTTACCGATCAATCCCCTGCTCGAAGGGCGATCATGTAACGCGCACGCCTCAGATATCCATTTGGTTAGCATAGGGTGAAATTAAACACCAGCATACAAAAAGTTGATCAGGATCAAGCAGTTTTCAGGTGTGGCATTTAGGCAACAAGTTTTCACGCGAAAATAGCGCTTGAACAAATATAAACATATCTTTATATCTTTCTTGTCAACGTGGAGGGCATTGGTATGGAACAGGTTCTGGCAAGATTGCGCGCAGCTGCTGAAGCGACGCGGCTTCGCTTGCTTGCGATCTGTGCCGAGTGCGAATTGACCGTCAGCGAGATCACCCAGATCATCGGCCAGAGCCAGCCGCGCGTCTCCCGACACCTTAAATTATTGTGCGAGGCAGGCCTGCTTGTCCGGTTCCGCGAAGGGACTTGGGTTTTCTATCGCACGCCGCATTCCGGGCCGGGTGCCGACCTTGTGCAGCCTGTGCTGGATCTGCTGCCAAAAGATGACGAGACGCTTGCACTTGACCGTGCCCGTCTCGATCAGGTGAAGGCAGAACGCGAAAAGATCGCGACTGAATATTTCCGCGCCAATGCCGAAGACTGGGATCGGATTCGCTCACTCCACGTCGACGAGGCGGTTGTTGAAAAAGCATTGCTTGAGGCGGTGGGCGACCTGACTGGTGGCCGGATTCTCGATGTCGGAACAGGTACCGGGCGTATTCTTGAGCTTCTCGGGCGCAACGCCGAAGAGGGCGTTGGGGTTGATATGTCGCGCGAAATGTTGGCTGTTGCCCGTGCACGCCTGCAGCGCGCAGACCTGTCCAACTGCCTTGTTCGGCAAGCCGACATGTACCAGTTGCCTTATCCCGGCGGCATGTTTGACGTGGTGACCCTGCATCAGGTGCTGCATTTCGCTGAAAAGCCCGAGGCGGCCCTTGCCGAGGCAGCACGCGTTCTCGCGCCCGGGGGCAAGCTTGTCATTGTCGACTTTGCCCAGCACGAACAGGAAGAGCTCCGCGAAGAACATGCGCATCGACGTCTTGGTTTTGATGATGCGTCCATCAATGACTGGTTCCGCGCCAGCGGTCTTGAGCCTGGCAACGTTGTCAGTTTGCCGGGCAAACCACTGACGGTTCGGATCTGGATGGCTCGCCCGACATCGGCACATGCCGCGGACAAAGTTCAAAGAAATTCTGAAAAGGCTGCGGAATAACGCGCAGCATGTATCGAAAATAACCAGATAGAAAGACCGACCCAAGGGCTCAGCCTACGGGAAAGCGAAGACAGGATTGAGATATCGATATGATGACGGTTCCAGAAATCAACGCAGTACGCAAACACCTCAAGGTTTCGTTCGAATTCTTCCCGCCGAAAACCGAGAAGATGGAAGAAACCATGTGGCGGTCGATCCATCGGCTTGCGCCGCTCAATCCGTCTTTTGTTTCGGTGACCTATGGGGCCGGCGGCACCACACGTGATCGCACCCATGGCAGTGTCACCCGTATTCAGGGTGAAACCGGCATTCCGGCTGCGGCGCATTTGACCTGTGTCGGTCATACCAAGGAAGAGATCGATCAGATCGCGCGCAGCTACTGGAACGAGGGCATCCGATCCATCGTTGCCCTTCGCGGGGATCTGCCGGATGCGGGCGACAAGTATGAACCGACCCCGGGTGGCTACGCCTATGCGGTTGATCTGGTTGCCGGCCTTAAGGAAATTGCCGATTTTGATATTTCGGTTTCTGCCTACCCGGAAACGCACCCGGATGCGCCGAGTTCAGATTTCGAGATTGATTATCTCAAACGCAAGATCGATGCGGGCGCCAACCGGGCAATTACCCAGTTCTTCTTTGATAACGAGACCTATCTGCGGTTCCGTGACAAATGTGTGGGTGCGGGCATCGAGGCGCCCATCGTTCCGGGCATTTTGCCGGTGACAAACTTTGCGTCGCTCTTGAAATTTGCCGATATGTGTGGTGCTTCTGTGCCGCAGCGTTTGCATTGGCGTTTCGAAGGGCTTGATGAAGATCCCGATACCCGTCGCATGGTCGCATTCCACGAAGCCATTTCGCAGGTAGAGGGTTTGATCAGCGAAGGGGTGACCGACTTCCACTTCTATACGCTTAACCGTGCCGAACTGACATATGCCATCTGCCATGCGCTGGGCATTCGCGGAACCGAACAGGTTGCAGCCTGAAACTGGTTTTGCCCTGTAACCCGGACGCATGAAGAATTGATTGGATGAAAAAGATGAATGATCGCAAGGAACGCATTGCCCTGCTGCGCAAACGGGCCGAGGAAAAGATACTGATCCTTGATGGCGCAATGGGCACGATGATCCAGAAGCACAAGCTGACCGAGGAAGACTATCGCGGCGAACGCTTTGCCGACTGGAAGCAGGACGTCAAAGGTAACAACGACCTTTTGTCACTGACCCAGCCGGACATCATCAAGGACATCCATCTGCAGTACATCGCGGCAGGTGCGGACCTGAACGGGACCAACACCTTTAGCGCGACAACCATTGCCCAGGCCGATTACGGCATGGAAGACTTGGCCTATGAGATCAATTTCGAAAGTGCCAAGATCGCGCGTGCCGCCTGTGATGAATGGGAAGCCGCCCATCCGGGGGATGTGCGCTTTGTAAATGGTGCCATCGGCCCGACCAACCGTACGGCATCGATTTCGCCGGATGTGAACAATCCCGGCTTCCGCGCCATCACCTTTGATCAGCTCAAAGAGGCATATAAGGAAGCCACGACCGGTTTGCTGGATGGCGGGGCGGATACGCTGCTGGTGGAAACCATCTTTGATACGCTCAATGCCAAGGCAGCTTTGTTTGCCATTGACGAGGTTCTCGACGAACGCGGTGAAGATGTTCCGGTGCTGATTTCCGGCACGATCACCGATGCATCCGGCCGGACACTTTCGGGGCAGACGACAGAGGCGTTTTATAACTCCGTGCGTCATACCAAGCCGTTCTCGATTGGTCTGAACTGCGCATTGGGTGCCGCACAGCTGCGCCCCTATGTTCAGGAACTGTCGCGCATTGCCGAATGCCGCGTTTCGGTTTACCCCAATGCGGGCCTTCCCAACGAGTTTGGTGAATATGACCAGACCGATGCTGAAATGGCCGAACTGGTCAAGGAATGGGCCGATACTGGCATGGTCAATCTGCTGGGGGGCTGCTGTGGTACGACACCGCCGCACATCAAGGCGATTGCCGATGCAGTGGCAAATGCCAAGCCGCGCGTTGTGCCGAAGTTTGAGCCAAGAATGCGTCTGTCCGGCCTTGAGCCGTTTGATGCTGCGTAAATCTGATATTGATAGCTGAAAAGAGATCGAAAAGACCCATGACCGACATTTCCAGATTTATCAATATTGGTGAGCGGACCAACGTCGCCGGATCGCTGAAATTCAAGAAGCTGATCGTCGAAGAAGATTACGATGCAGCCCTTGAGATTGCCCGTCAGCAGGTCGAAAACGGTGCGCAGATAATCGACATCAACATGGATGATGCGATGCTTGACGCCGAAACGGCGATGGTCAAGTTCATCAACCTGATTGCGGCCGAGCCAGACATTGCCCGCGTTCCGATCATGGTCGACAGTTCCAAATGGAACGTGATCGAAGCGGGTCTGAAATGCTTACAAGGCAAGGGTATTGTTAACTCGATCAGCCTGAAGGAAGGCGAAGAACCCTTCATCGAACAGGCCAAAAAACTGCGCCGCTATGGCGCGGCAGTTGTCGTCATGGCCTTTGATGAAAAAGGTCAGGCCGATACGGTTGATCGCAAGTTCGAAATCTGCAAACGCAGCTATGACGTGCTGGTCGATAAGGTTGGCTTCCCGCCTGAAGACATCATTTTCGATCCGAACATCTTTGCCGTCGCGACCGGTATCGAAGAGCACGACAATTATGCTGTCGACTTCATCGAAGCCTGCAAGCTGATCAAAAAACACCTGCCATACGCCAAGATTTCCGGTGGTGTTTCCAACGTTTCCTTCTCGTTCCGGGGCAACAACCCGGTCCGCGAAGCGATGCACTCGGTCTTCCTGTATCACGCCATCAAGGCGGGACTGGATATGGGGATCGTCAATGCCGGCCAGCTGGTTGTGTATGAAGAAATCCCGGCAGAACTGCGTGAACGCGTCGAAGACGTCATCCTGAACCGTCGTTCGGATGCGACCGACCGTTTGCTCGAAGTTGCCGAGAAATACAAAGGCACAGGCGGGCCTGAGAAAAAGGCCGACCTTGAATGGCGTAAAAAGCCGGTCAAGGAACGTCTGGCGCATGCCCTGATCAACGGTATTGCCGAGTTCGTCGAAGAAGACACCGAGGAAGCCCGTCAACAGGCAGACAAGCCGCTGCATGTGATTGAAGGTCCGTTGATGGACGGCATGAACATCGTTGGTGACCTGTTCGGTGACGGCAAGATGTTCCTGCCGCAGGTGGTGAAATCCGCGCGTGTGATGAAAAAGGCGGTGGCCTATCTGATTCCCTTCATCGAAGAGGAAAAAGATGGCAAGCACGAAACCAACGGCAAGATCTTGCTAGCGACCGTTAAGGGCGACGTGCATGACATCGGCAAGAACATCGTTGGTGTGGTGCTGCAATGTAACAACTTCGAGGTCATCGACCTTGGCGTGATGGTGCCGACCCAGAAAATCATTGAAACCGCCAAGGCCGAAAAGGTCGACATGATCGGTTTGTCGGGCCTGATTACCCCGTCGCTTGAAGAAATGACCTATGTCGCGGCCGAAATGGAACGCGAAGGGCTGGATATTCCGCTTCTGATTGGCGGGGCGACAACGTCGAAGGTCCATACCGCGGTTAAAATCGCGCCGAACTATCTGAAATCGTCTGTGGTGTACGTCATCGACGCATCGCGTGCCGTTGGTGTTGCCAGCAATTTGCTTTCAAAAACCAATGGCGAACGCTTTGCTGAGGAAATTCGCAACGAGTATATCGCGATGGCTGAAAAGCATGCAGCACAGCAACTGCAGAAAAAGCGTTTCTCGATTGTCGACGCACGTGCCAACAAGGTTCAGCTCGATTGGGACAACTTTGAAGCACCGGTTCCGCTTAAACCCGGTATCACCCTGTTTGAAGATTTTGATCTTGAAGAACTGGTGTCGCGCTTTGACTGGAAGCCGTTCTTCGAGACCTGGGAACTTCATGGCCGTTTCCCCGACATCCTGAAGGATGAAAAGGTCGGCGAAACGGCGCGGAGCCTTTATGCGGACGCGCAGGAAATGCTTAAAAAAATCGTTGCCGAAAAATGGTTCAAACCCAAGGCGGTTGTCGGTCTGTGGCCAGCCAACTCGATAGGCGATGATATCGAAGTTACCCCGGCGCCAGAGAAGAATGAGGCGGTGATGCTCCATACCCTGCGTCAGCAGATGTATCGCGAGAACAACAAGCGTCCGAACCGCGCGTTGGCCGACTATATCGCGCCAAAAGACAGCGGCAAGACCGACTATATCGGTGCCTTCGTTGTTACCGCCGGGCCAGAAGTCGAAGAAATCTCTGCCAAGCTTGAAGCAGAGCATGATGATTACAATGCCATCCTGGTCAAGGCGCTGGGCGACCGTTTTGCCGAAGCCTTCGCCGAGCATATGCACGAGAAAGTTCGTAAGGAGCTTTGGGGCTATGCACCGGACGAGGCGCTTGGCAATGATGATCTGATTGCCGAAAAATATCGCGGTATCCGTCCGGCACCGGGTTATCCGGCCTGCCCGGAACACACTGAAAAGGGCATTCTTTGGGATCTTTTGGACGCAGAGAAGAATGTTGGTGTGTCGCTGACTGAAAGCTATGCCATGACACCAACCTCTTCAGTGAGCGGTTTTTACTTTGCCAACCCGGAAGCCAAGTATTTTGGCCTTGGTAAAATCGAACGCGATCAGGTGGAAAGCTATGCCGAGCGCAAGGGCATGACCCTGGCAGAGGCAGAACGTTGGTTGGCACCGAACCTGAATTACGATCCGCGTCAGGCGAAATAAACGCCTGTCCGGTCGCAAGGAAAAGCCCCGCAGACTGCACTCTGCGGGGCTTTTTTGTGTCCAGGAATGTCGGTGCCTAGTGGCTTGCCCGACAGAACTTGCCGCGTTCAGTGATGCCAACAATCACAATGCCAATCAGGCCAAGCACGAAGTAACCGACCAGAAGCGGGATGACAGTGCCATTGAACTGCTGCCCGATAATCCCGCCGGCAATGACGCCGATCAACGTGCTGTAAACACCGGTGATCGAGGAGGCAGTGCCGGCAATCGCCCCGACCGGCTCCATCGCAAGCGAGTTGAAGTTCGGCATGGTCAGCGAAAAACAGAACAGGATTGTTGTGAGGCCGATGCCAAAGACGAACAAGGGCGGATGCCCGTCAAACCAGAGCGCAATGAGAACATTGATCAGGCTGCTGGCGGTCAAGAAGAACAGCGCGACATGAGAAATCTTGTGCATGCCGATCTTGCGTACCAGGCGCGCATTGATAAATGACGAGAAACTCATGCAGGCGGCAATCATGCCAAATGCCAGCGGGAACCAGACACCAAGCCCGTAAACCTCGGTTTCAAAGATTTGCTGAGCCGATCCGATATAGGCCATCAGGCAGGCAAACATGACGCCCATCGCCGTGGCATAGCCGAATGTCTGACGATTGGTGACGGTGGTTTTGATGTCGCGTGCGATCCGTCGCATCGACAATTTATGCCGATATTCCGGATGCAGGGTTTCAGGCATACGCAGCAGGTACCAGCAGACAATCGCAATCGCGAGGACCAAGGTGCTGACGAAAATCATATGCCAGTTGGCCAGGGCTAAAATCAGGCTGCCTGATGCCGGGGCGAACACAGGCAGAATGATGAACACCATCATGACAAACGACATGACGCGGGCCATTTCGCGCCCTTCGAAACAATCGCGCGTGATCGCCATGGTCAAAACCCGCGGTGCAGCCGCGCCAAGACCCTGCACGAAACGTGCAATAAGAAGGTGCTCATAGCTGTCGGCAAAGATCGCCATCACGGTGCCGATGCAATAAATGCCAAGTCCTGCGATCAGGGTGGGGCGGCGACCAAAACTATCGGCAAGCGGGCCATAAACGATCTGCATCAGGCCAAACGCGATCATGAAGACATAAATCAGCATCTGCATGCGGTTGCCGTCTTCGATGCCAAAGTCTTGCGCGATTGGGCCAAAGGCCGGCAGCAGATTGTCAATCGACAGGGCAACTAGCCCGATGGTGATTGCCATCAGACAGATAAATTCAACAAGACCGGGCAGCGGCCGCGCCGCCTGTGTACCCGTTGGTCGGTGGTCATTCATTGTTTTTGGTTCCGTTGAGAACGATTGGTGGCGTTTCTGGCCCTGCTTTCACGCGAGACGGGCAGAATGCTGTATTTCGTATGATTTTGGCAATGACGGTTTTCTGAAACGGGATCGCGGCACTGGGGATGCGCTGAATCCGGGTCACTTGTTGTGGCATATCTATCCGGATCAATCAACGGGCGTCAGGAATGCGAAATTAAACATGGTGGTTCTTGTCTTTACCCTTTATTCGCAGGAAAAGCTGATCCTAAGATCATGCGCACAATCAATTCGCCAACCCCGGTATTGCTGACATGGCTGAAAAGCTTTTGAAATCGAACATCTTTTTGAACCGCATGCGTCGCATCGTCAAAAGCGAGCAGCTGGTTCTGTCGATTTTGGCAATGATTGTCGGGGCACTGGCCGGGGGCGGCGCCATCCTGTTCCGAGATGGCTTGTTGCTTGTCCAGTCGTTGTTTTTCGGGACTGGCGAAGAAGCCCTTCACCGGCATCTTAGTGAAATTCCCGTCTGGCAACTTATCCTGGCCCCGGCGGTGGGCGGTCTGATTGTCGGGATTTTCATCTACAAGTTCCTGCCGGAAAGAAGACCGCACGGGGTTGCCGATGTGATCGACGCGGCATCGTTCCATGACGCGCGGATGTCGACCCGCTGCGGGATCAAAAGTGCGATTGCCAGTGCGGTGTCGCTTGGCAGTGGGGCATCCCTTGGCCGTGAAGGACCGGTTGTCCATATGGGCGCATCATTTGGCGCGTGGCTGGCGCGCATTCTTCATTTGCGCCGTTCGGCATCCCGAACACTTTTGGGGTGTGGCGTGGCATCAGCGGTGGCGGCATCGTTCAACGCGCCGCTCGCGGGCGCCCTTTTTGCCCATGAAGTTGCCCTGGGTCATTATGCCCTGACGGCTTTCGCGCCGATTGTGCTGGCATCGGTTACCGGTACGGTCATAACGCGCATCTATTACGGCGATGAGGTCGCCTTCCTGATCCCGGGGCATGAAATCCAGTCTTTTTGGGAGTTCCCGGCTTTTGCGCTTTTGGGGATTATTGCCGGTGTGGCGGCGGTTCTGGTCGTGCGCGCCATCCCGGTCGTGCAAAAAACGGCAAATCGGACCAATGCACCGCTTTGGCTGCGTCCGGCGGTTGCCGGGCTGATTGTTGGCCTGATTGCGTTGGTCTTTCCGCAGATTGTCGGTGTCGGCTATGGGGCGATGAACGATGCGCTTAATGAAAGCTACAGCCTGACTTTCCTGATCGGCTTGTTGCTTGCCAAGGGCTTTGCCGTTTCGATCTGCATGGGGCTTGGTTTTGCGGGCGGCATGTTCAGCCCAGCACTTTTCCTTGGTGCAATGCTGGGCGGGGCATTCGGGATGATCGCAACGAGTGCCTTTCCCGAGCTATCATCTGGCTATTCGGCCTACACTCTTGTTGGCATGGGGGCTGTTGCCGCGGCCATCCTTGGTGCACCGATTTCAACGACCCTGATCATCTTTGAATTGACCGGTGACTATGCGTTGACGGTTGCGGTGATGGTGGCATCTGTCCTGGCGACCGTGGTGATGGATCAGTTCCAGGGCGGATCTTTTTTCCAGTGGCAATTGAAATGTCGTGGTTTGTCGACGCGCTGGGGTAGGGAAGTCAATTTGCTGCGCACGATCAAGGTGGACGAGATCATGAAGCGCGAATACGAAACCGTCCCGCTGACCGAGGGGCTGACAACTGTCCGTGAAAAGCTGATCAACGCACCCTATTCGGAGCTTTTTGTCATTGATGATCAGGGCAAACTGCACGGAACGATCACACTGACCGATTTGCGCCACGCTGCCTTTGACCCCAATCTTGGCGATGAAGTCACAGCCGGCGAGGTGGCCCGTTCAAAACCGCCGGTCCTTTACCGGACAGACAATATCGAAAAGGCCATCAAACTGATGGAGCAAACCGGCGAAGAACATCTGCCGGTTCTTAACAGCGCCGAAGAACGCCATATCATCGGCTTCGTCCATGAAAAGGATGCGATGATGGCCTATAACAACGCCTTGCTGGAACTGCAAAGCGAAGAACGCGGTGATGCACCGCCGAAGCTGTTCTAATCCGATCCGCAATGAAAAAGAGCAGCGCTATTTTGCGCTGCTCCGTTCAAGGTTTTTAGGCCGATGTAATCAGGCGGCCAATGCAGGTTGCTGTCGTGCTGGCGAACCAGATATGACTTGGGCTGCAACCCGGCTATCAAGACCGGCAACGTTTTCTGGAATATCCGTTGCAGCCTGCTCGGCTGCATCGTCAATTTCCTGACGTTCTTTGCGTTTCTCAATTCTAGCCTGTTCGTTACGTTCCTTGTCTTTTGTCGGTAGATTGAAACTGTCACGAGCGGCAGACTTGAACTCCTCCTCGGCATCCTGCTCTGCAAGTGCAGGATCATCTTTTGCCGGATCGGAATTCGACGAGACCGGGTCTTCAGTGGTCTTGATACCGTTTGCGCTGTCATTGGCTTTGACTGCGTCCATGGCCGCAGCAAAGCTTGATGACCCGCTTCCGATATTCTGGAATTCAAGCATGACGGCTTGAACCGCGTCCGAAAGTTGGCTTTTGGAGGAGCCACCCTCAGATCCGATTGCCGCAACGCCTGAAACAGGTGCAGCGCTACCTGCGCTAAAACTTTCGATACTTTCGTGTGCACCTGACCGTTCCGCAGAACTGGCCCGGGTTGATATCGGCAACCCGTTGCCCAATCCAAAAATAGCACTCATTTCGAGATACCTTTCTTCTGGGATGCACAAAGCACAGCTGGCACTCCCAGAAGACCTCCGGGGGCGTCAGACATGCTTACCACCGGAAATCAAAGCAATTTTCAGACCATGGATGCTGAAAGCGCGGGTGAGCAAGTCACATACAGAGACCATGAAGTAGGCCGATGATGTTATTTGGTATTTCTGATCCCCCAGCTGTGACAACCTACGGCAAAAAATACCGATACCAAAGAGGGTTATGGGAAGCCGGACTTATCTATTAGGCTACGTGAAAACGGCCAAACTTTTCCAGAAGCAGGATGTATCGATATAAGATGAAGCTTCACCTCGTTGCCGGTGCCAGACCCAACTTCATGAAGATCGCGCCGCTGTTGCGCGGATTGGCGAACCATCCGGTCATTCGTCCGTCTTTTGTCCATACGGCCCAGCATTTCGACGACGCGATGTCTTCGACTATCTGGCGAGAGCTTGGATTGCCGGACCCTGATCATGTCCTGAACTGTGAGCCATTCGAAAATGGCGATCCCATTGTCGGAATGATGCAGGCATATGAGGCACTTTGTCATGAAGACCGACCCGACATGGTTCTGGTTGTCGGGGATGTTAATTCATCCCGTGCCGCAGCCATCGTTGCAATTGAGATAAACGTGCCCCTTGTTCACCTGGAAGCAGGTCTCAGATGCTTTGATCCTGAAATGCCCGAAGAGCAAAACCGTATCGAGATAGATCACAAGGCAGATCTGTTGCTGACGCCGTCGATGGATGCAGATGAAAATTTACGGGCCGAAGGGATCACGGCCGACCGCATCAAGCGTGTAGGCAATATCATGGCTGATACGTTGGCAATCATGAAAGGAACGATTGATCAGGAAGAAAGCGCCCGCAAGCTCAATCTCGTTAAAGGTCGCTATGTCCTTGTAACCCTGCATCGGCAAAGCAATGTCGATGATCTCGGACGGCTCCATCAGATAAGCCATGCGTTGATGGCGCTCGCCACCAAAGCCGATAGCTGTTTTGTTCTTCATCCCCGGACAGAGAAGCGTCTTCGGACATCAAATTTGATGGCGGCGCTGCATAATGCCGGTGTTCGCTTGCTGCCGCCGATGGGGTATGTCGGGTTTACCAGTTTGATGCAGGACGCGGGCGTTGTCGTAACAGATTCCGGTGGTGTTCAGGAAGAAACCAGCCTGCTTGGCGTGCCATGCCTGACGCTGCGCAATTCAACCGAACGTCCAATCACGATCACGCAGGGAACCAATCAGCTTGTAGGACTTGATCAGTTGAGCCATGCGGTGATGTCCGCGCTAAGTGTTTCCGACGGTTGCAAGCGGACGCCAGCCAAACTCCCGCTGTGGGATGGTATGACGGCGTCGCGTGTTGTTCGGGAACTCGAAGCCTTTCTGCCGGGCAGAGCCGGTTGATACAAACGTTCCCGCGAAGGGCTTGGTTGACGCCCGCAATGTGGTGCAGAATGTAAAAATCGTCGGGTCAATATGGAACGACACTGGCCCCCTTCGCACAGCGTGATATATATGCGGTCATGATGGATGATCCCTTCGAAATTGATGAATTCGCCGCCAGCCCCGAAATGCGTCTGGCCGATACACCGACCCCGGCATATCTCGACAATCTGAATGCCGAGCAGCGCGATGCTGTCGAAACGCTCGACGGGCCATTGCTTGTTCTGGCAGGTGCCGGAACCGGGAAAACGCGTGTTTTGACCACGCGTCTGGCGCATCTTCTGGAAACCAAGGCGCAAACCGAACGCCTGCATCCGCAGCAGATCCTTGCCGTTACCTTTACCAACCGTGCGGCAAAGGAAATGCAGGAACGTGTCGCACAGGCGCTTGGTCGTCCGGTTGAAGGTTGGTGGCTGGGAACCTTCCACTCGCTCTCAGCGCGCTTGTTGCGCCGTCATGCCGATCTGATCGGGTTAAAGTCAAACTTCACCATCCTTGATAGCGATGATCAGGTGCGCCTGCTTAAGCAGATCATGGATGCCGAACAGATCGATCCGAAAAAATGGCCAGCCAAGCAGCTGATGGGGATCATTCAGCGCTGGAAGGACAAGGGTCTGACGCCTGAACGGGTCAATGAAAGTGTCGAGTTCGCCAACGGCGGGGCCAAGCACCTTTACAAGATTTATCAGGAACGCCTCAAAGTCCTGAACGCCTGTGACTTCGGCGACCTGTTGCTGCATTGCCTGCCCCTGTTCCAGCAGCACCCGGAAGTCCTGAAACAGTATCAGAACACCTTCCGCTATATTCTGGTTGACGAGTATCAGGATACCAACGTTGCCCAGTATCTGTGGCTGCGTGCAATGGCGATGGTCCATCGTAACATTTGCTGCGTTGGTGATGATGATCAGGCGATCTATAGCTGGCGCGGGGCCGAGGTCGGCAACATCCTGCGCTTTGAGTCTGATTTCCCAGGTGCCAAGGTGGTTCGTCTTGAGCAGAACTATCGTTCCACCCCGCACATTCTGGCTGCCGCGTCCAAACTGATCACGTTTAACGATGGCCGTCTGGGCAAGGAGCTGTGGACCGAGATTGATACTGGCGACAAGGTGTTTGTCAAAGGTGTCTGGGACGGTGAAGCAGAGGCCCGCCTGATCGGTGAGGATATCGAAGCCCTGCAGCGCAAGGGCGTTGGCGCATCGCAGATTGCCGTTCTGGTGCGTGCCGGTTTCCAGACCCGCGAGTTTGAGGAGCGCCTGATCACGCTGGGTATTCCGTACCGCGTTGTCGGTGGTCCGCGCTTCTATGAACGTCAGGAAATCCGTGATGCGCTGGCCTATATCCGGCTTGTTGCGCAGCCTGATGACAGTCTGGCATTTGAGCGCATCGTCAATGTACCCAAGCGCGGGGTTGGCAAGGCAACGCTTCAGACATTGCATCAATATTCCCGTGATCAGGCGATCTCGCTTCCGGCGGCGGCGCGCGATTTGTTGGATACCGAAGAACTCAAACCCAAGATGCGCCAAAGCATCGGCGGTCTTTTGGGGGATTTCAAACGCTGGCGCGAAATGCTTGGCAACAGCAGCCATGTCGAAGTCGTTGAAACCGTTCTTGATGAAAGCGGCTATACCGATATGTGGCGGACTTCGAAGGAAATTGATGCGCCCGGCCGTCTGGAAAACCTGAAAGAACTGGTATCCGCAATTGGCGAGTTCGAGAACCTGACCAGCTTCCTCGAACATGTCTCGTTGGTGATGGAAAATGCGCAGAACGATCATGAGGAAAAAGTCACCATCATGACCCTGCACGCCGCCAAGGGACTGGAGTTCGATTATGTCTTCCTGCCCGGTTGGGAAGAGGGCGTCTTCCCGCATCAACGCGCGATGGATGAAAGCGGGGTCAAGGGCCTCGAGGAAGAGCGTCGTCTTGCCTATGTCGGGATCACCCGGGCGCGCAAACGTGCGACCATCTGTTATGCGGCCAATCGGCGCATCTATAACCAGTGGCAATCAGCCCTGCCATCGCGCTTTGTTGATGAGTTGCCGGACGAACATATCGAACGCAGCAGCGATACCGGTCTTGGCGGGCATGGTGGCAATCATTCACCAGGTGCGTGGGGTGCCGATGACTGGATGAAAATGCCAAGCTGGGCAAGCGACAGTGGCAGCACGCCGTCGCGCAATCCGGTATCGGGTGCGGGGGAGCGTAAATTCGCCTCAAGCGGTTGGCAGGATCGCGTGCGCAAGAACGTGATTGATGTGAAGCCCGACGGTGAAACCAGTTATTCCACCAGTTCCAACTCATCGAAATACAAGGTGGGTGATACGGTGCGCCATCGCAAGTTCGGGTCGGGAACCGTCCGTGCGGTCGATGGCAACAAACTGGAAATCCATTTCGAAAGTGTCGGCACCAAGAAAGTGGTCGACAGCTTCATCCTGCCGGGGTAAGCCCCGGACAACATTTTCGGATGACCGATTTAACCGGGCGGAGCACATTTGCCGCCCACACGAGCGAGAAGCGATATGACCGAACCCGTCCTTTGCTATAACTTCAAGTTCGAAGTTGATGGCGCCTATGCGCAGATGTTTGCCGACGCGCTGTTTGATTATTGCGATGCGCTTTCGCATTTCGAGCGTGATGGCAACCCTGACGGACCTTGGCGTATCGAAGGCTTTGCCGGTGAGATGTTTGACAAGGGTGCGGTTGAGACCGCGTTGTCGATCATGGCATCCGCAGTTGGCATTGATACGCCAACCGTGACCTTTGGCACCTATGAGCCAAAGGACTGGGTCAGCGAAAACCTGCGCAGCTTCAAGCCGATCTCGGTCGGGCGTTTCTTTGTCCATGGTTCGCACTGGAACGAGGAAATCCCGGTATCCAGAACAGCGCTTCAGGTCGATGCCGGTCTGGCATTCGGGTCTGGTGAACATCAAACTACCAAGGGATGTCTTGCTGCAATCGACTGGTTGGCCAAACGCGGACCGCGTCAGAATGCGCTTGATATGGGCTGTGGGTCCGGCATTTTGGGCATGGCCTGTGCCAAAACCTGGCGGTGTCCGGTGATGATGGCCGATATTGATGCCGCATCGGTTCGGGTTGCACGCGAAAATGCCAAAACCAACAAGATCGCCGATCTTGTCACGGCCATTCATTCAAACGGTTTTCAGGATGCCCGTATTCGTGATGCCGGGTATTATGACATTGTCTGTGCCAACATCCTTGCCCGCCCGCTGCGTGGCATGGCGCATGACCTGACCAGTACGCTCTCGGAAAACGGTGTTGTCATCCTCTCAGGCCTTCTTGCGCATCAGGAACAGTTTGTTCTGTCGGCCTACCGCGACGTCGGGCTTTCCCTGATCAATCGCTTCAAGGTCGAAAACTGGACAACACTTGTTGTCGGCTAAGCCATAAGGGCGAAGACAAAGCGATATATCCCCAGAAGACCAAGGCCGACGATAAGGACGCCAACCGCAATCATAAGCGGCTTTCGCGGGATGATTTTGACAAGCACGGCCGCCAATGGGGCGGCCGGCACACCGCCGATTACAAGTGCCAGTGCCGCCATCCCGAAGCTTTCCAATCCGAATGATCCGGCAAATGTAACGGTAATCGTCACGGTTACAAAAAACTCGGCCGCAGCAGACGTTCCAAGCATGCGGTGCGGTTCATTGCCGCGATAGACCAGCGTGCTTGATACAATAGGTCCCCAGCCGCCACCCCCGATTGCATCAAGAAATCCACCGATCATGCCAAGCGGGGTAAGCCCACGGATTGCCGCAGGCGGCTGAACTTTGCGAAGCGCCTTTGCAATTACAAGAACGCCAAGGGCACTAAGATACAGCGCGACAAACGGAGCCAAATAGTCCCCGATCCCCGATGATAAAAGAGCGGCCCCGGCACAGCCGCCTATTGCACCGGCAAGTGCCAGTTGACGGACCATGCGCCAATCGACATTGCGTGCAAAATGGTGGGCTGTACCGGAAACAGCGGTGGTTGCAATCTCGGCGGCGTGGACAGTCGCACTTGCCTGTGCAGGTGGTAAGCCAAGCGTGATCAAAAGGGAAGTTGAGGTCAGGCCATAGGCCATACCAAGGGCACCATCAATCAATTGGGCGATAAATCCAATCAGAACGATCCACCAGAAAAACTCATCCATCTTCGCCGCTAGCTCCAGGCATGGATACGATGCTGCAAAGTGTAGCAAGTTGGCGGCAATGCGATATTGCGTTGTGATTTTTGGGTGGCATTGCCGTTATGCATTAATGCCACGAGACTTTTGACAATTAGGTGCCCACGGATAACGGGCAATGCCTAACAGGTTCGCACCGGGACGCGGAAACGCCCATCACCAAAACCGCCTTGTCGGTCGCTATTGCATGATGACCAGGTGCACGATCCGGTTGCTTTGATCGATTTTCCGTATGCTGATTTTCTCCGATTCGCATTGCAATCGAGCCTTCGGAATAGAAATCCCTGAGATACCAGAACTTCTCCATCAAATTTCAATCAAAGGTTTTCAATTCTTTTTCCGCGAAATCCCTTGGAAACAGGGCAAAAAATAGCCTGAGAACCGATCTCACACTTTTTGCGTATGTTGCAATATACAATACCAACGGATAGGTTTTATCTATTCGCTCGTAGTATTTTGTATCTGGCATGGGGCAGAGTGATTGAGTGAGCTTGAACGTCGCATTTTGGTTGTAGATGACGAACCGCCGATCCGAAAATTGCTGGCACGTATCTTGGAGCGTGCCGGTTTTGAAGTGGTGGTTGCATCTGACGGACTTGAAGCGCTTGAGACAGTAAAATCTGACGCATCATTGCGTCTGGTTGTTTCTGATTTGCGCATGCCAAATTGCAGTGGTCTGGACTTCGTCAAACGGGCAATCAACGAATACAAACGGGATTTCGAATTCATTCTGCTGACCGGGGATGGTGACAAGAGCGATGCCGTAACGGCACTGCGTCTTGGTGTGCGGGAATTTCTTGATAAGCCGATTGAACGCGCCGATCTTGAACGCGCCGCACTTGATGCGCAGGCGCGACTGCAGGAACGGGACCGCGAAGTCGAACGTGTTCGTAAACTCGAACTGGAAAATATCAGTCAGTCGAAAACCCTTGATGACATCAGCCGCAAACTTGGCGGTGCAGAACAGGAAATGATCGACCGGCTCAGCCTGATTTCCCAGTATCGGGACATCGAAACAGCGGAGCATTGTGTTCGCGTCGGTCTTTATTCTCAATTGCTGGCAGAAATGGCCGGTCTGGATCAGAATGTTCAAAGAACAATTCGTCTGGCGGGCATCCTTCATGACATCGGAAAAGTCGGCGTGCCCGACGAGGTGCTTCTGAAAAACGGAAAGCTGACCGACGACGAATTCAAGGTCATGCAGCGCCACACCGAGATCGGCTTTGCGATGCTCAATTCATCAGACAACCCGGTTCTGGGACAGGCCGCAATCATTGCGCGCTATCATCACGAACATTGGGAAGGGTCGGGCTATTGTGTGGGCCTGTCGGGCGCGGATATCCCGATGATTGCGCGGATCGTCTCATTGGCAGACGTTTATGACGCCCTTCGCAGTGCGCGCCGATACAAACCGGCCTATGGCCACACGGAAGCCGTCAATATCATCACCAAAGGTGACGAGCGAACCTCCCCGGAGATGTTCGATCCGAAACTTTTGGGGCTGTTTGCCGACAATCATCTGCGCTTTGAAAGCATCTATAACAGCATGCCCGACCAGTTGGTCTGAGAATGGGGCCCGATAACTCATGCCAAAAAGATTAAGCGCCAATCTGGACCGGACAAGAAACCGCATCGCAGACTTTATGCTGTTTGTGATGTCGATTGGCGGTTTGCCCGCACTGGTTTCCTCGATGTTGCGCGAAGCAAGTCAGCGTTCGATCACGGTCGAGATCATCCATCTGTTGGTTTTTCTGGCCGTTGTTGCCGGTCTTGTACTGCGTAAGCGCTTATCGACCTTTACCAAGTCGGTTGTGATTGTCGCCGCAATGACAAGCATGTCGTTGCTTTATATCGTCAGATTTTCACCCGCAAGCGGCATGGCGATGATGATTGTATCGACCGTGATCGTGGCGCTGTTCTGGCGATTTTCCGTGACCATTCGATACGCGGTGTTCTGCGTTGTCGCGATTGCAAGCGTCGGCGTGATGCGTGTTTTCAACCTCGACGGGGGCTTGATTACCGATAGCGGCACCGTTCCCCATACGTTGCCGGTTTGGGGATCGGCACTGTTTGGGTATGTCTGGATGACCGCGTCACTTGTTGTCGGGATCGTCTGGATGCGGCAGGCACTTTTGCAAACCAGCATGGACCAGTTGCGTTCGCAGAACGAACTGATGTCGGGCAAAAAGTTTCTTGAACAAATCCGCGAAAGTGCGTCCGAAGTCGCCAACCATTTCTCGTCACTTGAGCGCATCGAAAATGCGTCTTTCCGCCCAACATTGAAGCGTTTTGCCAACCTGATGAATTGTGAACGGGCAAGTCTGTGGTTGGAAAAAGATGATGGTGACGTTGAGTGCGTCGGGCTGTTTGATGCCAATGATCCGTCGGCAAAACATGATGGCATGATTTTGAAACGCGTTGTATTGCCGCGATATTTTGCCGCGCTGGAAACCGGGCAGATTATCGATGCGGACAACGCCGTTGAAGATCCACGTACTTCCGAGCTTAAAGACGCTTATCTGATCCCGATGAATATCAAGGCAATCCTTGATGTTGCGTTGATCTCGGCGGCGGGCCGAATGGGGATATTGTGTTTTGAGTCTGTCGGGCGGACCAGAGTATGGCGCCCTGAGGAAATCGTTTTCGCCCATATGGCAGGTGGGTTGTTGGCAGCCGCCGCAGGCATGAAAAATGTCATGGAGGCCAATGACGAGCTTAGCTTCTCGCGCCGTCGCTTTGAGGCGGTTGCCAACTACACCTACGGCTGGGAAAGCTGGATCGCACCTGATGGCAAACTGATCTGGGTAAATCCGGGGATTGAACGCGTTCTTGGCTACACGGTCGATGAATGCATGGCGTGTGGTGATTATCCGCTGTCATTTATTGCGCCCGAGGATCGCGACCGTGTGCGCCACTATATTGACGAAGGTCTTGATGGCCTGTCAGGCAGTGACCGCGAATTCACCGGTGTTCACAAGGATGGCCGTAAGGTCGGTATCGACATGTCATGGCAACCGATCGCCGATAGCGACGGTGGGAACCTCGGCATCAGGATCAGTTGCCGCGATATCACCGAACGCATCCGTTATCGCCAGGATCTTGAGGTTGCCAAAAGTGATCTGGAGGCCAACCAGCGCCGCCTGCGTGCGCACTTCAACAACGCGAAAATCGGGGTGTTTTACTGGACGCCGGACAGAACCATCATCGAGGTGAACGAAACGGCCTGTCAGCTGTTTGGCTACAATGCCGATGAGATGGTTGGCAAGAAGCTTGAGCTTCTGGTGCCCGAGGAAGACCGGGCGCGTCTTGGCACTCTGATCGAACGGATCATGGAAACGCAAAACAGCGTCAATAACCGGTTCGAGAATGTCAAACGTGATGGCAGCCGCATCATCTGCGAATGGTATGAAAGCCCGATATTTGATGCCAATGGCGAACTGGATTGTATCGCCAGTTTCGCACTGGACGTGACGGAGCGTGAACGCCATCAGGAGACACTGGAATCCATTTATCGTGGTATCCGCTATCAGGTCGGTGCCGGGTTCTTTGAAAACCTGACAAAGGTTCTGTGCGAAACACTTGATATGACCTATTGCCACATCGCCGAACTTGTCGGTGACCGGGTGAAATCAGTTGCGTTCTATTCCCCGGATGGCAGTCGCGGCGGCCTTGATTTTGCCTTGGCTGGGTCTGCTGCGGAACGCGTTATCAAGGAAGGCACGTTTGTCTGCAAAGACAATTTTTCCGTTTTGATGAAGGATGTCCAAAAGGTCACTGACGTTGATGTCGTAGGATATGTCGGGGCCGCGCTTTACGATAGTGAGGCACGCCCGATCGGTATTCTGGTGACCATATCGGACAAACCACTTGGTGATCCGGAACTGGCGAAATCCATTGTCGAAGTGTTCGCGTCACGGGCGTCTGCCGAACTTCAGCGGCTTCAGTCCGAACGCAAACGTGAAAAACTTGAACAGCAACTGCGTCATTCCCAGCGGATGGAAACCATCGGTGTTCTTGCGGGCGGGATCGCACACGATTTCAACAATATCCTGCAGCCAATCAGTGGTTATGCCGAACTGCTTTATTCCGATTTGCCCGAAGATTCACCGCTGCGTGAAGATGTTATGGAAATTCGCCAGGGCGCAGATCGGGCCCGTGATCTTGTCCGTCAAATCCTGGCATTCAGCCGGAATTCAGAAACAGAACGTTCTCCGATTGATGTCGGGTCGATGATTTCGGGTACGGTTCGTTTTGCCCGTGGGTCCATGCCATCAAGTGTCTCGATCAAGGTCGAACTGGGGGCGAAATCCATGACCGTGATGGGCAACGCAACACAGCTTGATCAGTGTTTGATGAACCTGATCACCAATGCCTGTCATGCGGTTGGCGATCAGGGTGAAATTCGCGTGAAGGCAAGCCGCTTTGAAGTCACTGAAGACAGTCTGGAAATACATCCGTTATTGACGGTCGGGCGCTATATCCAGATTAGCGTTGTGGATAACGGCGTCGGTATGGAGCCGGAAACAGCCAAAAGGATCTTTGATCCGTTCTTTACCACCAAGGAACCGGGCAAGGGTACTGGTCTTGGTCTGTCTACGGTGCATGGCATCGTGACTGGCCACAAGGGCGAGATATCGGTTTATAGCCGTCTGGGGCAGGGAACCCGGTTCGCGATCCTGTTGCCGGAACATGATCGCGAAGCCACGGATGAAAAGCGCGAAACCCGCAGTCTGTCGGCAGGTGCGGGCGGGCATCTTGCGGTCGTGGATGACGAGGAAAAGAACCTCAGGCTTTGTGCGCGCATGTTGGAGCGGATCGGATATTCCGTCGATACGTTTAACGAGGCCGCCAAGGCGCTCGAAGCGCTGAGTGCACCGGATGCAAACTTTGACGCGCTTCTGACTGATCAGACCATGCCGGGCATGACCGGCCAGAAATTGATCGAAAAGCTGCGAGAGGCTGGCAATGAAATCCCGGTTGTCGTGATGACCGGGTATGCCTCAGACGAGGTGACCGACGCCTTCAATGCTTTGGGGGTTGCGCGGATACTGGCCAAGCCACTTGATATCATTGAATTGCACGATGGCTTGGCCGCGGTGTTTGGCGAAACAAAGGACGTGGCGATGGCATCTGCCGATTTGCCGGGAAAGCCTGAAACGCCCTAAGAGTACCCAAATCCGGAAAGTTGTCGAGTATCAGGCTTGATCGGTCGCGCTACCGGCCGCCTGATACATCAATGATGCTGCCTGTGACATAGGACGCGTCGCCCGAGATAAGCCAAAAGATGCTTTGGGCGACTTCCTGCGGGTCGCCGGCACGTCCCAATGGGCAATTCGGGCCAAGTTCATGGGCGCGTTCCGGGCGGCCACCACTTGCATGAATATCGGTTTCAATGATGCCCGGGCGCACGGCATTGACACGAATCCCTTTCGGACCGAGTTCCTTGGCAAGGCCGATAGTCAGCGTGTCGATTGCCGCTTTTGATCCGGCGTAATCAATATATTCGCCAGGTGACCCAAGCTTTGCAGCAATGGACGAAACATTGACGATAGCGGTACCGGAACGAAGGGTTCGTGCGGCTTCGCGTGCAACCAGATAGGCACCCAGCACGTTGGTATCGAACACGGCTTTCATGCGATCAATATCCATATCCGCAAGTGTGCTTTGCCGGGCGACAATGCCAGCATTATTGACCACGGCGTCAATCGCGCCAAACCGATCACGTGCGGCCTCAAACAGGGCAATAACGCTGTCTTCATCGCGGACATCGCATTTGCGGGCAATCACATTGCCGGTAAATCCGGCGCGCTCGCACATCGCACATGTTTCATCAGCACTTTCCTGATTGCCAACAAAGCTTAGCGCAACGTTCCAGCCCTTGGCGGCAAACAGAACAGCAGTTGCGCGTCCGATACCGCGTGACCCACCGGTGATCAGAACTGTCTTGGTCATTTCCACTCCGCATCGTGATGATGATTTACTGTTTGGGGCACTATGGCGTGCTGGCCTGCGACTGGTCAAAAAGAAACGGCCCTGCTGTGGAGAAGCAGGGCCGTTTCAGAGGGAAAAGACAAAAATGCCGCAAGGATCATGAACCGTGATCCTGCGCTTCGTCTTTTGATGCAGACCAACCCGGGCGGGATTGATCCGTTATTCCGTATCCTTGGCATCTTGCGGGTCGTTTTTAGTTCGATCCGCAATGTCGTCTGCCGGATGGGCAGGGCCAGTATCAAGACCGAGCGCAGTTTTCTGACCAATGGCCAGGCGCTCAAGGCCGTCATAGGCCGTCTGGCGACGACGGGATTGTATGACGCTCAAGGCAGTAATAGGAAAACGGATCACCGTTCATGGTCTCCAGCAAATTGACGTCCCGACGGGCCATCTTTTTGTCGCGGGACTGTCATACGTTAACCTTTGGCTAATGTGCATTGCGAAGGTTGCAACGCATTCATACGCGGGATGCATGCACCGGTGTTTCGGGCGGGGAAAAGGGCGTAGTATGTCCGAAAGTTCTTTGGTGCTTGCGCGACATCGGCACAAACCCTTACATAGGTCTTACCACCTGCCCAATGCCCCACATGTTTTAAAGAGGATCTTCATGGCCAATTCCGGTGATGCTCAACTTGCCAAACTGCTTGAAGCTGCCAATGTCGACAAGGATGTTAGCGCTGTCATCGACCTGATTGACGGTGTTCTGGCCGCAGCCCAGGGCAGCACGCGAGAAGACTGGATTGATCTGATTTGCCAATCCCCGGATGATGCCCTGCGGGCAGAATTGCTGGCCCTGCGGGATGAGCGCAAAACGCTTTTTAAAATGGCCAAGGATGATTTTGACGCCGCCCATCGACTGGATGCCTTGCGCACCTATCTGACGGCCAAGGGCGTTGACGGCTTTATTGTGCCGCGTGCGGATGAACATCAGGGTGAAAATGTGCCAGCACGGGCCGAACGTCTGGCGTGGCTGACCGGCTTTACCGGATCTGCGGGCGCGGCCGTTGTCTTGCGCAACAAGGCCGCTGTTTTTGTCGATGGCCGTTACACCATTCAGGTGCGTCAGCAAGTTAACCGTGATCTGTTCGAATACCGCCACCTGGTTGAAGAACCAGTTGTCGGCTGGTTGCATGATCATCTGAAATCGGGCGAGAAGCTGGCTTATGATCCGTGGCTGCATACCGTGCAACAGGCGACCCATCTGCGGTCTGCCTGTGAAGCCGTGGGAGCTGAACTGATCGCGATTGATACCAACCCGATTGACGCCATCTGGCATGCCCAGCCGCACCTGCCGCTTGGCCCGGTGCGCCCGCATCCGATGGAATATGCCGGTAAATCCAGTTTTGAAAAGCGCACCCAGATTGCCGAAATCCTGTCGCGCATTTCGTGCGACAGCGCCATTCTGTCGGCACCTGACAGCATCGCGTGGCTTTTGAATATCCGTGGTGCCGATGTGCCGCAAACACCGCTTGCACTTGGCTATGCGATCATCAACGGCGATGCCTCGGTCGAACTTTTCATGGACGAACGCAAGATCGCGCCAGAAACGCTCAAATGGCTGTCGGGTGAGGCAACCTTGCGGGCACCGGGCGAACTCGGGGATGCCCTGAAGGCGATGGGCAATCAGGCTGTGCGTCTGGATGAAGCCACTGCAGCCGACTGGCTGCGCATGAAATTGTCCGACGCCGGTGCCACCGTGCGTGTCGGGCGTGATCCGGTCGCCATTCCGAAGGCCTGCAAGAACGAGGTCGAACTTGAAGGTTCGCGCAAGGCCCACAAACGCGACGGCGAAAAGATCATTCGTTATTTCAAATGGCTTGATGAAACGGCCGCCAACGGTGATATCGACGAACGCGCGGCAGCCGACATGTTGCTATCAATGCGTGCCGAAGATCCGTTGTTCCGTGATTCAAGCTTTGAAACCATTCCGGGCAGTGGCCCGAACGGGGCGCTTTGCCATTACCGCAATACTCCGGAAACCAACCGCAATCTGACCCCGGGCGAGATTTTCCTGATTGATTCCGGCGCGCAATATCTTGATGGCACCACCGATATCACGCGCACGACCGTGATCGGGAATCCGACGCAGGAACATCGCGACCGCTTCACCCGCGTGCTGAAGGGGCATATTGCCCTTGCCCGCGCGGTATTCCCGGTTGGAACGACAGGCCAACAGCTTGATACGCTGGCACGCATGCCGCTATGGGAAGCCGGGCTTGATTTTGACCATGGCACAGGCCACGGCGTTGGCAGCTACCTTGGTGTGCATGAAGGTCCGCAACGTATTTCCAAGGCGCCGAACACGGTGGCCCTGAAACCGGGCATGATCCTTTCGAACGAGCCGGGCTTTTATAAGGAAGGCGAATACGGCGTTCGCATTGAAAACCTGATTGCGGTAACTGAAATCGATGCGCCGATTGGGGCAGATCGCAAGATGCTTGGCTTTGAAACGCTGACTTTCTCGCCGATTGACCGCAAACTGATCGATCCGGAATTGATGACCAGGGACGAGCTGCAGTGGCTTAACGATTACCACGCACAGGTCTATGCGATGTATGCCGATGATCTCGATGATGATCATCGTGAATGGCTGCAAAACGCAACAGCGCCGATCAAAAAGAAATCAGACTGATTTCTCGCTGTGTACTAGGCACTGACAAACAGGGTCGAATGCCCTATTAAGACTGCATTGGATCGATTCAAGAAAAGCGGTAAACCGCTTCTGAAAGCAGGAGGAATATATGGCTGAAGTCGAAGCCCAGTGGATGGCAAATCCTGATCGCTATAACGATGAAAACTGGGACCGTTGCGGGCGCAGTGGATTGCTTCTGCCGAAAATCACGCTTGGTCTGTGGCAGAATTTCGGTGGCGTCGATGTTTATGAAACCCAGCGGGCGATGGTCCGCCGCGCGTTTGATCGCGGTGTGTTCCACTTTGATCTTGCCAACAACTATGGCCCGCCGCCGGGTTCGGCCGAAGAAAACTTTGGCAAGGTGTTGTCGCAGGATCTTAAAAAGCACCGTGACGAGTTGATCATTTCCACCAAGGCTGGCTATCGCATGTGGCCGGGACCGTTTGGGGAATGGGGGTCGCGCAAGTACCTGATTTCCAGCCTTGATCAAAGCCTTAAGCGGATGGGGCTGGATTATGTCGATATCTTCTATTCCCACCGGGTTGATCCCAACACCCCGCTTGCCGAAACCATGGGCGCACTTGATCAGATCGTGCGTTCGGGCAAGGCGCTTTATGTCGGGATTTCGTCCTATTCCCCGGAAATGACCCGCGAAGCGCATGCGATCCTCAAGGACATGGGAACGCCGTGCGTCATTCATCAGCCGTCCTATTCGATGGTCAATCGCTGGGTCGAGGATGGTCTGCTTGATACCCTTTCCGAGCTTGGCATGGGCTGCATCGCCTTTTCGCCGCTTGCACAGGGTCTTTTGACCAACAAGTACCTGAATGGCGTGCCAGAGGATTCACGTGCCGCCCTTGAAGGATCCTTCCAGAAAGGCATGCTGAGCGACGAAAACATCAATCGCGTTCGCGCACTGAACGAGATCGCCAAACGTCGTGGTCAAAGCTTGGCCCAGATGGCGATTGCCTGGGTGCTGCGCCGTCCCGAGGTGACCTCTGCCCTGATTGGTGCACGTCATGTTCAGCAGCTTGATAACAGCCTTGATGCGCTCAATAACCTTGAATTCAGCGCAGACGAGTTGGCCGAAATCGATAAATATGCCGGGGATGCCGGTATCAATCTTTGGCAAAAATCGTCGGACAGTCAGGCACCCGTCTGATCCCAACGATTGATACGATGATAAAAACCCCGACCGAAGGATGATTTGGTCGGGGTTTTGTTTATCAGAGCCCTTGTTGGCCTATTTTGGGTTGGCCATCGGAACAGTGCCAGCAAGATCACGCAATGTATCGACAACCGCCTTGCCCCCGGCACTCAGCGGGCGATCCTGTAACCAGGACAGCATCACCTTGCGCGACAGTTCAGGGTTGGTGATGCGCCGTGCCTTGAGACGCCCGGTCGAAAGTTCCTGAACCAGCGAACTGCGCGGCAAGACGGTATGCCCGACATTGCGCGTCACCAGATCGACCAAAACGCGAAGGGCATCGGCCTCGACCACCGGGGTCAACGGCCGTCCGGCGCGAAAGGCCGCTTCCTGCATCATGGCGCGCAGCCCGTGCTTGTTGGTCGGCATGATGAGTGGCAGGGACAAAACATCTTCATAGGCGATTTCGGTTTCCTGTTCGCCGACCTGTGAGGGGTGGGAAATCAGAAACAGGTCTTCACGCCATAGCTGTTCGGCATGAAGGCTGCGTGAAATCATGCCGTCATGTAGGATGCCGATATCAAGTCGCCCCGAAAGTAGTCCTTCCTGCACATCACCCGTCAGGTCTTCGGCAACCGTGATGTTAAGGTCCGGGTACCGATCGCGCAGAGTTTCAATCAAAGCCCCGGTAATGACGATCCCGGCGCTGGGCGGAACGCCGACATGCACATGGCCTGTCACCTGACTGCTGCGGGCCGAAAGATCCGCTTCAAGCCGGGCAAGATCGGTCAGGATCACGCGGGCCCGTTCGGCAAGCATCTGGCCTGCTTCGGTCAATTTGACACCGCGTCCGGTGCGTTCCAACAGTTTGGTGTCAAGCGCCTCTTCGAGAAGGTTCAGCTGCCGACTGAGTGCAGGCTGCGACAAATTAAGTCGCTCTGCCGCGCGTGACAGGCTTCCGAGTTCGGCAATATGTACAAAGCTTCGAAGTTGTTTGATATCCATCGGGCGTGATCCTGAGCAGCTTTGCGCATCCATGTGCCTGCTAGATATAGCCAAAGCTGATATCTGATAGCAATTAATTCGAATTGAATAATGGCAGTTCACGGGTAACTATGGCAACCGATAGAGGATCGGAGAAACTCATGACGCCACCACCGTCACCTTCTGAGCCCGGGCAACAGGTTGTTACGCCTGTCGTGTCGCCTGCGGGTTCCGCGCTGACCATCGTGTTGCTTGCGACAGCTGCCTTGGCCATGAAAGGCCTTCTGGCAAAATTTGTTTATGCCACAGGCATGACAGTGGATGGCCTATTGCTGTTGCGGTTTTTGATCGCGATGCCGCTCTTTTGGCTTGGTGTGGTTTTGTTTGGTAAAAACAGGCCGGGCGACCGCAAGATGAAGCCGGTCGATCTTGCATGGGGCGGGCTTTATGGCGGGCTGTTTTTTCTTGCGGCCTTGTTTGATTTTACCGCCGTTTCGTTGATTGAGGTCACCGTTTCAAGGATCGTGCTGTTTACGTTCCCGGCTGTCGTGATGATCCTTGAAGCGCTCCATAAACGGCGCTTTCCGCCATTTCGCCAGATTGTCTGCTTTGTCATAACCTATGTCGGACTTGTTTTGGTGCTGGCACCGGGCGGGTTTGGCGAAGTGTCGCAGGCACTTTGGTACGGGGCGGCTTGGGCGTTCGGTTCTGCCGTGACCTATGCGATTTATCTCTATTTCGGACAGCGGATGATTACCGTTATCGGGTCGATGCATTTTGCAGCCCTGATCAACACCATGGCCGGTATTTGCATGGTGAGTTACCAACTGATCGTGCAAAACCCGCTGAACCTGAATGTGGCCGGTATCATGTGGACGGCAGGCATTTCGATCTTTTGCACCGTTCTTCCGTTCTTCCTGCTGTACGAGGGCATTCGCAGGATCGGGGCGACGCAGGCATCGTTGATATCGCTTTCGGGGCCAGCCATGACATTCTTCGCCGCCTGGCTGTTCCTTGGCGAAGTTCTGACAGTACCGCAATTGGTTGGGTTTGTGGTGGTTACACTTGGTGTGGCGTCACTTAAAAACAGCTTTACGCTGGCGGGGCTGGGCAGGTTGCTGGCACGGCCGTTTGCATCGGGCGGGACGTCGCAACGCTAATTGGGTTTGACGTTATTCGTCACGCTGCCAGCGGCGAACTTCAATTTCATGTTCGGGTAAACGTTCACCGCGCCGCCATTTCAGCGGATCGATAAATTCTCCTGCCCAGACGCCGGTGCGTGCCTGTCGCGCCTGATTTTCATAGGCTTCGTATTCCGGCATCTGATCGGGGCGGGCAACCGCCATGCCCCGAATAATCAGGCTTTGTCCAATATCAACCCCGTTGGCATTTCGGCAAACGGCCATGTTGCGATGGTACCGGTTTTTCCCGCGGACTTCGCACGTGATGGGTGTCGCGACCAGAAGGTTGGTGGTCACCTGCCATGCTTCGGCACCGCAGGCTGTGCTTTGGCCGTTGATCAGACATTCCTGAAAACGGTTCATGGCATCCGCCCCCCACAGATCAACACGTTTGAAGCCGAACTCAAGCGTATCAGCATCAACCGCACGCGCCGTGCCCGACAGGGTGTCAAAGTCAGGGTCGGCCTTTGATACTGCCGGAAAGCATCCCAGCATCAGGGCAAAACCAAGTGTGATCAGGCGGTGGGGAAGGGCGGGCACCATGCGGGCCTCAATACAGGTCGCTGTATCTGATTTCATCAAGCTGGGCAAAGATGACTTTCCACTTTTCATCCTGCTTGAGCAGCGCGAACGCATAGTCGCAATCAAAGATCAGGTTGTTTTCTGAATTGCCAAAGCGGAACGAAACAATTGCACGCGCCCCACCGGGAAGGGCGGAATGTTGTTCAATCACCATGGATTTCGCCATGGCAAGATCAGCATTTTTCAGTTCATCAAAGAATGAGTGATGGTATTTGTGCAGATCGTCTGAACTGCCAATGGCCTGCACGCCGGACAGATCATTGATCAGGCACGGGAAGTGGAAGAAATCATCAAGTGCGTTTTCTTCAAGCTTCAGATGGGCGTCGACATAACGGCGAAAAAAACTTCCAAGGTCTTCCATCAGCACACACTCCCCGGTTAGATCATTTTTATTCCGTGGCAATCAGATCAAGCCATCCCTGTTCATCAAGCACTGTAACACCTAATTCTTCTGCTTTCTTTAATTTGGAGCCCGCACCCGGTCCTGCAACCAGATAATCGGTTTTTGCCGATACGGATCCGGCGACCTTTGCACCAAGACTTTCGGCTTTGACCTTGGCCTCGTTGCGTGAAAACAACTCGAGCTTGCCAGTAAAGACGACGGTTTTGCCATTGACCGGATTGTCGCTAACTTGTGGGGCTTCTACATCGGTGATGGTCAAAAGCCCTTGCAGATCATCAAGAACCTCGCGGTTGTGATCTTCGGCCATGAATTCGATCAGGTCCTTGGCAACACCGGGGCCGATCTGATCAATGTTGATCAGTTCGCGAAGGGCTTCGCTGTCGGCTTCATTGGCCGCAACCATGGCACTGCGCCATTCGGCAAGCGATCCATAATGGCGTGCCAGAAGCTTTGCGGTTGCCTGTCCAATCTGGCGAATGCCAAGTGCATAGATAAACTTGTCGAGCCCGATGGTGCGCCGTTCATTGATGCCGTCGAACAGCTTGGTTGCGGATTTTTCGCCCCAACCTTCAAGCTTGCGGATGGCATCGCCATGATCGCTTTCAAGGCGGAAAATATCGCCAGGCGACTTCAGCCAACCCAGTTCAAAGAACGCCTCGACATTTTTCGCCCCCAGGCCATCGATATCAAAGGCTGTGCGCGATACGAAATGTTTCAGGCGTTCAACCGCCTGTGCCGGGCAGATCAAGCCGCCGGTGCACCGGGTGACGGCTTCGCCTTCTTCGCGCATGGCGTGGCTGCCGCATTTCGGGCAGGTGTCAGGGAACTGATATTCGCTGGTCTCTTCCGGGCGTTCATCAAGGATGACTTCAACCACCTGCGGGATGACATCGCCGGCACGCTGAATGACCACCATGTCGCCAACCCGAACGCCAAGACGTTCGATCTCGTCACGGTTATGCAGGGTGGCGTTGGATACCACCACACCGCCAACGGTGACCGGCTCCAATCGTGCAACCGGGGTCAGTGCGCCGGTGCGTCCAACCTGTACTTCGATGGCATTTACACGGGTGCGGGCTTTTTCGGCCGGGAATTTGTGCGCAATCGCCCAGCGTGGTGACCGGCTGACAAAACCAAGGCGCAGCTGCAGTTCAAAGTCATTGACCTTATAAACAATGCCATCAATGTCGTAATCAAGATCCGGGCGCTGGGTTGCCAGTTCGTCATAGAACGCCATGATGTCATCGGCATTATGAAGCAACCGGGTCAGCGGATTGGTGACAAAGCCCCATCCTTCAACCTTCTGCAGGAAATTCCACTGGTTCTGGGCCAGGCTTTCGGACAGTTCGCCAAAGCTATAGGCAAAGAAGCGAAGCGGGCGTTTGGCACTGATCGATGGATCAAGCTGGCGAAGCGATCCTGCCGCTGCGTTGCGCGGATTGGCAAAGGTCTTGCCGCCGGTTTCGGCCTGTGTCGCGTTCAGTTTCTGAAACGCAGAGCGTGCCATATAAACCTCGCCCCGGATTTCGACGACATCGGGCGCATCATCGGGAAGCGTCTTGGGGATGTCGTTAATATGGGCGACATTGGCGGTAACGTCTTCGCCCTCCGATCCATCCCCACGGGTGGCAGCCGTGACCAGTTGGCGGTTTTCGTAGCGCAGTGACAGGGAAAGGCCGTCGATCTTGGGTTCGCCAACCACTTCGACCGGGCTGTGCGCCGTCAGGTTCAGGAAGCGACGAATACGGGCAAGAAAATCGACAATGTCTTCGCGCGAAAATGCATTGCCAAGTGACAGCATCGGGCGGGCATGCTTGACCTTGGCAAAGCCTTCGGCCGGAGCGGCACCGACTTCCTGTGTCGGGCTGTTTTTCTTAAGCGTCGGATAGTGGGATTCCAGTTCGATCAGGCGATTGAACAGCGCATCATATGTCGCATCCGAAACCAGCGGGTCGTCATTGACGTGATAGGCCTCGTTATAAGACCGGATACGTTCAGAAATTTCGGCATGCTGTTTGCGCGCCTCCGTGCTCGAAGACGGCAATTCGGGAAGTTCGGACATGTTTGACGCGTGTTCGGCGCTCATATTCTTTTTGTTCCGTATTCAAGGTTGGGCCGACGCGTTGGCGCCGGGATCAATTGGGTTGTTCAAGCAGGCTGTCGGCCGCGGCACGCGCCTCTGCCGTCACGGAATGACCGGCCAGCATACGGGCGATTTCTTCGCGCCGCGCACCATCGACAAGGGCATCGACGCGGGTCACCATGGTGCCTTCTGCCTCGCGCTTGGCAATATAGAAATGCGTGCGACCACGGGCGGCGACCTGTGGGCTATGGGTGATCACAAGGATCTGGCGTTCCTGAGCCAGAAGATGCAGGCGCTGACCAATGGCCGCTGCCGTCGCGCCACCGACACCACTGTCGACCTCGTCAAAGACCAGACTGGGTACGGCAGAGACACGCGCAAGCACGACCTTGAGTGCCAGCAGGAAGCGCGAAAGCTCGCCCCCCGATGCGATTTTGTTGAGCGCGCCCGGGGGGCTTCCGGGGTTGGTCGCGACCGTGAACTGCACCCGGTCAATGCCGTCCTGACCCCATTCTGGTTCTTCAAGTTCGGCAATATCGGTCACAAAGCGCGCCTTTTCCATGCGAAGCGGCGGCAATTCGGCATTGATCGCGCCATCAAGCTTGGCGGCCGCTTCCTTGCGCGCCGCATGAAGCTTTTCGCCCGCTTCGATATAGGCTTTGCGATATTCGCTTACGGCGGCGGTCAGACGGCTCAGTTCCTTCTCGCCGAATTCAAGCTGATCGATCTGGGACCGGAAATCCTTCATCAGCGCATTCAGCCCATCGACCGGAACATTGTATTTGCGGGCGGCTGCGCGCAGGGCAAACAGGCGTTCCTCGACATTTTCCTGATGACCGGTATCAAGATTAAGATCAGCCAAGGTGGCCGAGATCGCCCTGTTGGCTTCTTCAAGCTCGATCGCGGCACGATCAAGGGCTTCGATAATCGGTTCAAACCGGCCATCGGCCTTTTCAAGTTCACGTTCAAGGCACCGCTGTGCACTGCGAAGGGCACTTTCGGCACCCTTGCCACGCGAAAGTTCCGTGCCGGCATCATTCAGGGCGGCAACCAGCTTTTCACCATGCATCAGGAATTGGCGTTCCTCGGCAAGGCGTTCTTCTTCGCCTTCTTCGGGGGAGAGCTTTTCAAGCTCATCGACGGCGTGGCGCAGCCATTCCTCTTCCTCGCGCGCCTTGTCAATTCGGGCGCGGGCGGCATTGAGTTCCTTTTGGGTTTCACGCCAGGCGCGCCAATGGTCGCGCACGGTCATGGCAAGGTTGCCAAGATTGCCGTGGGCATCAAGTGTCGCGCGGTGGGTGGTGGGATCAAGAAGGCCGTGCTGATCAAACTGGCCCTGAATTTCGACGCAGTAATCACCAACATCACGCAGCAGCCCGACCGAGACGGACTGGTCATTCACATAGGCGCGCGACCGGCCATCTGACGTTACCACCCGTCGGACAACAAGGTCTTCGCCCTCAAGATCAATATCCTGATCTGACAGCAGTCCGAAAACCGGGTGGCCCTGCGGCAGATTGAAGGTTGCGGTGACACTGCACTTATCGCAGCCATGGCGGACAAGGCCGCTATCGGCGCGCGCACCCAGGGCGAGGCCAAGGGAGTCAAGCAGGATCGATTTACCGGCACCCGTTTCACCTGTGAGCACGCTGAGCCCGTCGTGAAAATCGAGATCCAGTTTGTCGATAAGGACTACATTCCGAATGCTGAGGCGTCGAAGCATTGCTGGGTACTGATGTTGTTAACGGAGCAGCAGACAGGTACAGCCAAACTTGTTTGTGAATGTGCAGAGTGCCCAATCCCGCCCTGCCTTGCAAGCCTTGCGAAGGCGAAACGACATTCAATCATGTCGTCCCAAGGGCGTTTGATCAAAACGCAGTGATATCAGACATTAACCGCAAGTTGTTCTTTTTTTGTTCTATCTTGTCGCAAGGCGGATTGTCAAGCAAACCCTTGGCCTTGCGAGGGTTTGCTTGATTGAAATCAGAACAGGCTGGATATGGCGTTGGTCGTGTCATCCCACCAACTGCTGTCTTCGCGCTCCGGTGCGTCTTCACCAAGCATGAGACTATAGGACTCGCTGTAATATTCACTGCCCGGGAAGTTGTGACCAAGCACGGCCGCGGTCCGTTTGGCTTCGCCTTCAAGACCAAGCGCGAGATAGCATTCGGTCAGGCGTGCAAGGGCTTCTGGCACGTGGGTGGTGGTCTGATAATTTTCGATCACCGATTTGAAACGGTTGATTGCCGCCAGATATTCGCTGCGGTCCTGATAATAGCGCCCGACATCCATTTCCTTGCCCGCAAGGTGATCGACCGTCAGGTCCTTTTTCAGCTTGGCATCGCGAGCATATTTGCTGTCAGGGAAGCGGCGAATGACGTCGTCAAGCGCATCCATCGCGTGCTGGGTCATCTGCTGATCGCGGCCGACGTCGGAAATCTGTTCGTAATAGGACAGCGCCTTGAGGTAATAGGCATATGGCACATCCGGGTTGGCCGGATGCAACGAGATAAAGCGATCCAGTGCGTTGATCGCATCATCGTATTTGTTGTCCTGGTAATAGGCATAAGCCGACATCAGGGTCGCCTTGGTCGCCCAGACCGAATAGGGGTGCTGACGTTCGACTTCGTCAAATGCCTCGGCCGCCTGTTGGTATTCCTTGGCGTCAAGCAGATCCTGCGCGCCGTTATACAGTTCGGAAACCGGACGTTCTACATATTCCGGCGCATCATTGCTTGAACATGCCGCAAGCATCAGCGACAGGCCGAGAGTTGCAATGACGTGTTTGGCGCGAACGGTACTTAGCACTGTGACGTATCCTCGAAATTTTTGACGCACTCACCGTAAAATCCGCCGGACTATATCATGCGAAGGGCGTGCTTGGGCAAGTAGTTGTGTCGTCAAATGCCGACTTTTATTCCATGTTAAATGCTGTGACACGGATCAGAACACTGAAAACCAACGCCGAAAACAAAAAAGGCGACCACGCGGGCCGCCATTTTCATAATTTGGATACCAGTGACGCCTGATTTCAGGCGGTGGCAAGCATTGGCTCGGAAACGCCGCGCAAGGCCGCCTTGGTCAGCGGAACAACACGATAAGCGTCTTCGTCGGCCAGCAACGCCTGCAGCAGCAGATTGTTGACATGGTGACCAGATTTGTACGCGGTGACCTTGCCCTGCAACTGGTTGCCGGCGGTATAAAGATCGCCCAGCGCATCAAGGATCTTGTGGCGGACGAATTCGTCTTCGTAACGCAGGCCTTCCTCGTTCATGACTTCGTCACCGGAAAGAACAACCGCGTTATCAAGCGAACCACCACGGGCAAGACCGGCAGAACGCATGGCTTCAACTTCATGCAGGAAGCCAAAGGTGCGCGCACGTGCGATGTCGGCCACAAACACACCGTCATCGAACTTTACGGACATGCGCTGGTTGGCAATGGCCTTGCTGGCGAAATCGATTTCGAAATCGATCTCGAACCCGTTGGCCGGTTCAACGCGTGCGGTGCAGCCGTTATATTCGACTTCAACCGGTTTCAGGACTTCAATGACCTGACGCGGGGCATCAAGTTCTTCGATGCCAACGCAATCAATCAGGAAGTTAAACGGGGCGGAACTGCCATCCATGACCGGAACTTCGTCGGCATCGATATCGATGAGCACGTTATCAATGCGCGTACCGGCAAGGGCGGCCATCAGATGTTCGATGGTCCCGATCTTGATGCCCCGGGCTGCATCACCAAGGCAGGTGCAAAGACGGGTATCGATCACGCCATCGTAACGTGCCGGAAACAGCGGCTGGTCATCCAGGTCCGTGCGGCGGAATACAATGCCATGATCGGCAGGGGCAGGGTGAAGGGTAATGCGAATCTTCTGACCGGAATGCAGACCAACACCGGCACAGCCGATAGAGGCTTTGAGCGTGCGCTGGAGCACATAACCGTCGCCGGAAAAGCCAGTCTGCGTGATAGCAGAACCAAGATCGGCAATATTGTTCACAGGAACCCCCAAATCAGGTCAGTCAGTTTGTCATCAATCAACGTCAAAGCATGTTCAAAGCCACCTTCAAATTGGTTGGCCCCTGCTTTGTTAGTTTGGAACACTACTGTTGATCGAACAATCACTCAAATCACTCTTTGTTACGCTTTGTAAACTTCATAGTACTTTGAAATTAATAAATAAAATGCATTTCTGCTGGGTATTTTGAGCCGGTTGTAACCGTTTGGCTTACGGGCTTTGGTCACAATTGCCGAATTACAGCGTCATCCAAGCTGGTGCGTCCAAAAAAAAGGGGAAGGCATTAAGCCTTCCCCATCTTCGCGCGGAGATCGTCGTCAGTTGGCCTGACGACGAAGGAAGGCCGGAATTTCAAGAAGGTCGTCAGACGCGCCTTGCGCCTTGCCCCGGGAAGCAGGCTCCTTCTTCATGACATGTTCGCTGTCCTCGCCAAGCGGCATCTCGGTCTGGCGTGGCGCAGGAGCCTGCGGCTGCGAGACTTTCGGCTCCGCATAGCTATGCGGTTCCTTGGCGGTCTTGTTCTTGCCAAACAGGCTGCTCAGAACAGAACGCGGCGAGGTTGCATTCTGGGCATCAGCTGCCTCGAATACGTCCGGGCTGTGCTGAGCATGCTCGGCTTCGCTTGGCGTTACAGCACGCGGCGGAATGAAAGCCATGTCGCCGTTGCTGGTGGGTTTCTGGACCGGCTTGTCTGCACGCAGAACGGGTTTCGGTTTCAGGACCGTCTGGCCCATTTCAATCGACCCGGTTTCCTGTGCTTCGGCCTGATGGCTGATTTCCGGCTGCTGTGCGCTACCGGTTGCAGCAAAGCGATCAGCAGGAATGTGATCAACCGACGCACCACCCGCATAGTCACCAGCACCCGTGTTGTGGGCAGCAGCGGCTGCTGCGTTGCCTGCGCCATGTTGTGCGAAGGACGGTGCCGCGGCAGGCTGTTCTGCCGGTTTCTGGGAAACAGGCTGTGCAACAGAAACAGTGGTCGGTTGCGGACGGCGAACTTCTTCGGCGTCTATACCGGTTGCAACAACAGAAACGCGAAGCGCACCTTCGATGGTCGGATCGAAGGTCGAACCGAAGATGATGTTGGCTTCGGATGCAACTTCCTCGCGGATGCGGTTGGCGGCTTCGTCAACTTCATACAGCGCCATATCCATGCCGCCGGTGATGTTGATAAGAACCGCACGGGCACCCTTCATCGAGGCATCTTCAAGAAGCGGATTGGCTATTGCAGCCTCGGCAGCCTCAAGTGCACGTTTTTCACCCGATGCTTCACCGGTGCCCATCATGGCTTTGCCCATCTCGCTCATGACAGTGCGGATATCGGCAAAGTCAAGGTTCACAAGACCCGGGACCATCATAAGGTCGGTAATCGAACGGACACCGTTGCGCAGAACGTCATCAGCCATCTGGAAGGCATCTGCGAAGGTTGTTTTTTCATTCGCGACCCGGAACAGGTTCTGGTTCGGAATGATAATCAGGGTGTCGACATACTGCTGAAGCTGTTCGATACCCTGTTCGGCGGTGCGCATGCGGCGCGTGCCTTCGAAATGGAACGGCTTGGTAACAACACCAACGGTCAGAATGCCGGCTTCTTTGGCCGCACGTGCAATGACCGGGGCTGCACCGGTACCCGTACCACCGCCCATACCGGCGGTGATGAATACCATGTGGCTGCCTTCAAGCTGCGCCTGAATTTCTTCAATGGATTCTTCGGCGGCGGCACTACCCGCATCCGGACGTGCGCCTGCACCCAGCCCCTGGGTAATCTTGCGACCAAGCTGCATCTTGCGTGTTGCTTTTGCTTGGGTCAGGGCCTGAGAATCGGTGTTGGCAACAACAAAGTCACATCCTTCAAGTTCGGATGCGATCATGTTGTTAACGGCGTTGCCGCCGGCACCACCGACACCGATAACGGTGATCTTTGGTTTTAGGTTTTCTTCCGTTTCAGGAACGGAAAAACTGATTGTACTCATTGTTTGCTCTTCCTCTCCGCGCTTTAGAGCTGAGGGTCCTACACAAGCCTTCCCTTTGCCTGTGCGTGCCAGAAATACTTCGGGCACAAAGACCTCCGAGTCCGTTTTAGCTGGCAAAGAGTTATTGCCTTCTTAATGCGGCTAAAAGTTTTCGGGAAAATGGATAAAAAAAGTGCGTTTGGGGGTGCGAACTAGAAGTTCTCTTTGAACCAGGCACCCAAACGGCCCCAACGCCCACCCGATTGACGGATTTGCGCCATGGCTTCGCTCAGGGGGTCGTTCTGTTGTGCAACAGCGCGCAACAGCAGCCCCGAACAGGCCGAAAAAGCAGGTCCGGCGGTGGCTTCGGCATGGCCCGAAACACCGTGCGGCAGGGCAATCGTGGCCGGACGTTCAAACATCTGACTGGCCAGATCGGCAATCGCGTTCAATTGGCTGGCACCACCGGTCAGAACGATGCTGCGACCACCGATTTGCGACAAGCCGTGTTCTTCCAACTGATCGCGGATCAATTCGAACGTTTCTTCAAGTCTCGGCTTGATGATGTTGATCAGCATCGAGCGCGGCACATGATTGAAATTGTTTTCGTCTTCATCGCCGATGGTCGGAACCGCGAGGATTTCCTGATCATCGGACGGCGAGGTCAAAGCACTGCCATGCAGGGTTTTCATGCGTTCGGCATGATTAAGCGACGTATTGAGCCCATAGGCGATATCGCGCGTGACATGAGCACCACCGACCGGGATCGAGGTGGTGTAGACCACCTGACCGGCATTAAAGACCGCCACACTTGTGGTGCCTGCGCCCATATCAATCACGGTCGCGCCCAGATCGCGCTGATCGGCTGTCAGGGCCGACAGACCCGATGCCAGCGGGGTGACGACCGTTTCCTCAATCGCAAGGTGGCAACGCGCCAGAAGGGTGCCAAGATTGCGCAAGGGTGCGGTTTGCGTTCGTACAAAATGCAGATCAAGACCAAGGGTCGATCCATACATGCCGCGCGGATCATTCATGGTGTTGGCACCGTCAAGGCGGAACCCCAATGGGACAGTATGGATCAGCTCATCACCGGCCTGACGCAGAAGGGCTTCCTTCTGATCATTGAGTTTTCGGATCTCAAGATTGCCAATCGGGCGGGAGCCAAGCGGAAGCTCAACCGTGTGGGTTTCGGATTCCGGTCGACCGCCAGACAGATTGACAATGACTGAGTCGATGGTCTGACCCGCCATTTTTTCAGCGGCGTTGACCGCGGCAAGCACGACTTCCTGTGCGGCATCAAGATTGGAAATTGATCCACTTTGCAGGCCCTTGGACATGTTGTGACCAATGCCGATGATTTTCGGCGGTTGGTCCTTTTCACGTCGTGCAATAAAGCAGCAGACCTTGGACGTTCCAATGTCCAATGCCGCAATCAATCCTGATCTGGTTTTGCCGCGTGCCAATTGAATGCTCTGAATTTTTATGGGTTATGTGGTCGGACTTTTTTTGACCGTACCTTATTAAGCCTGTTTTCGACCAAAAGCGGTTGCAATTTGGTTAAGGCAGACCGTCGCATAACGCATCTTCATGCGAAACTACGCAAAGAAGGTGGAAAAACAATCATGATATTGCGCAAGTCAGTGCTTTATGCGTCTGAAACGGGGCGCAGGATGGGGAGGGTATCGGGGCGGTCAGTTCAGACCGCGCCCTCCTTCTTTGGCGGATTACGCCTTTGTTCTGCGGCACCGGGTGTGAGGCGGACAAATGTGCGGTCGGGCAGGCGCAAATCAACAATCAGAACATCGCGATCAAGGATGCTGTGTTCGCGATCAAGGACTTCGAGGCGCTGCCATGCCTTTTCCATGTTTTCCTCAGGCAGGCGA
This sequence comes from Thalassospira sp. A40-3, assembly GCF_015871485.1. Classification (NCBI taxonomy): domain Bacteria; kingdom Pseudomonadati; phylum Pseudomonadota; class Alphaproteobacteria; order Rhodospirillales; family Thalassospiraceae; genus Thalassospira; species Thalassospira sp. A40-3. The sequence continues at coordinate 3,153,639 of NZ_CP065428.1, read as the reverse complement.
ATGAACATGCCGTTGGCAAGCTGGATGTTCCAGCGACGATGCCCGATGCGCTGGGCACCGGTGATCTGTTCATAAAGGTGCGGAATGGATTGCAGGGTGGTCAGCATTTCCGCCGCACTTTTCGGTGCATCGTCACCGACAAGAACTGGCAGATCAAGGTAATCACCAAGTTCGTAATTCTGAAGTTGCTCGCCATCGCCATCGATCAACACATGGTCGCGGCCCTCGGTTTGCCAGATCGCCAGTGGTTTGCGTTCAACAACCGAGACGATGAGGGTGTCGGGCAACTGGCGTTCGACGGTAGCACTTCGGATCCATGAAAGCTCTTCGATGCGTTCGCGGGCGGCGTCGACATCAAATGTAATGATCGGCGTGCCCGGTTTCTGTCCGATGGCCGCCAAAAGGGCATTCGGGTCGGTTTTTTCGCGACCTGAAACTTCGATATTCTTGACCGTCATGCCAAACGCGGCAGAAAGCCGAACACTTTCCTGCGTCGCCAGTCTCATCCATTTATCGGCCTTGCCGGTATAAACAAGGGCTGTCGGAACAATCACGATGGCACCAATGAAGCCGGTCCACCACATGACCCGCGCGATCTTTTTGACGTTGGTGCCAACGCTATGTTGTTTATCAAGCTTCTCGCGCCGTTCGCGGGCCTGTTCTTCTAGCGTTCGCACGATGCATCCTCCACCATCCATGCAACGATGTCGGCAAAGCTCATGCCGTCATGGCGTGCGGCATCCGGGACCAGTGATGTCGGCGTCATGCCCGGTTGGGTGTTAATCTCAAGGATTACCAAACGGTGGTTTTCCGGGTCATAGCGGAAATCGGCGCGTGCCACACCCCGGCAGCCAAGCGCCTTATAAGCTTCTTCGGCGTGACGTTGCAGACGATCGCGCAAATCGCCTTCGATGTCGGCAGGAACGATATGTTCTGAGCCGCCCTGGGCATATTTGGATTCAAAGTCATAAAATGCGTGATTGCCGGTCAGGATTTCGATGACTTCCATCGCCTCGCCGTCCTTGACGGCAACGGTCATTTCGCGCCCGGGAATGAATTCTTCCTGCATGACGCCTTCACCATGGACCCAATCACGGGCCAGCATGTTTTGTTCTTCCTCGACCGTCAGGATGATTTCAACCCCGACCGAGGATCCCTCGTTATTGGGTTTCAAAACATAGGGCGGCGGCAATGCCTTGCCAGATGCGATGTCTTGGCGCGTGACCCAGACATGACGGGCGCAGGGAATTTCGTATTCGGCAAACATCGCCTTGGCGGACATCTTGTCCATAGCAATTGCCGATGCCCGAACACCGGAATGGGTATAGGGGATGTTCATGATTTCAAGCAGGCCCTGAACCGCGCCATCTTCGCCCCAGCGGCCATGCAGGGCATTGAAAATCACGTCCGGTTTGGGATCAAGGGCCGCCAATTGATGGGCGAGATCACGGTTTGCGTCGATTTCGGTGACTTTATAGCCCTTCTCGCGCAACGCCTTGGCGCATTCGCGCCCCGAGGACAGGGAAACTTCCCGTTCTGCTGACCAACCGCCCAGAATGACAGCGACATGTTTGTTCATGCGTCTTTTCCTATGATCGAGTGGCCAAGGCGTTCGCCAATGCGCCGGATTTCCCAGCGCAGCTCAACGCCGCTGTGTTCTTTGACCCGCCTGCGGACCTCTTCGCCCAACTGTTCAAGATCAAGGGCGGAGGCATCGCCCTTATTGATCATGAAGTTGCAATGCTGTTCGGACATCTGCGCGCCACCGATGGTAAGTCCCCGGCATCCGGCGGCATCAATCAATTCCCAGGCGCGATCAGGCACCGGATTGGCAAAGGTCGATCCACCGGTGCGTGATTTGATCGGTTGCGATTCCGCGCGCGCCTTCTGGATTTCATCCATGCGTTTGGCGATGTCTTCGGGATCACCGGACGATGCGCGCAAGATTGCGGATGTGAAAATCCAGTCTTCCGGAAGCCCGCAGTGGCGATAGGTCATATTCATTTCATCTGGCGTGACGGTGTGAATGTTGCCGCTGCCGTCAATTGCGGTTGCCGATACAAGGACATCCTTGATCTCGGTGCCATAGGCCCCGGCATTCATGCGTAAGGCCCCACCGATGGTGCCGGGAATTCCAGACAGAAATTCCAGACCGGCAATGCCGTTCATCTGTGCGGTTTGCGCAACATTGAGGTCAAGCGCGCCGGCACCGGCGTGAACCGCGCCATCTTCAACCACCACGTCGGTAAACGGGCGACCAAGGCGGATGACAACCCCACGAATGCCGCCATCGCGCACCAAAAGGTTCGAGCCAACGCCGATCACGGTTACTGGCATATCCGCCGGTTTGCCTTTCAGGAAGGCGGCAAGGTCGGCTTCGTCTTCTGGGCGAAACATCACGTCTGCCGGGCCACCAACCTGAAACCAGGTGACTTTGGCAAGTTGTGCGCCTTCGCGCAGCTTGCCACGCACCTTGGGCAGGAGGTCGATCAGGGGCGTATGGTGTTTCGGCGTGCTCATATCTGCCTCAGTTCTTGATCGCTTCAAGTTGGGCGGGCAGGGCATTTGCCCATGCGCTGATGGAACCAGCACCAAGGCAAACAACAAGATCGCCCGGCTTTGCTTCGGCTTTGATGACTTCGGCCAGTTTTTCCGGCCCTGCAAGTGCGCTGACATGGCGATGGCCACGGTTGCGCAGGCCTTCAACAAGGGCATCACGCGATGCGCCTTCAATCGGGCTTTCACCGGCTTCGTAAACGTCGGCAACAATCACACTGTCAGCATCGTTAAAGCAGGTGCAGAAATCTTCAAACAGGTCATGCAGGCGCGAATAACGGTGCGGCTGAACCACAGCAATCACGTTGTTCTGGGTTGCCTGACGGGCGGCCTTCAGCACCGCCTTGATTTCAACCGGGTGGTGACCATAATCGTCGATAATGGTGACACCATCGACTTCACCGGTTTTGGTGAAGCGACGTTTAACGCCGGTAAAGCCATCAAAGGCGGATACGATTTTCTCATCCGGGATGCCAAGTTCAAGCGCGACCGTGATCGCCGCCAACGAGTTCGAAACGTTATGATCGCCTACCATCGGTAAACGGACATCCTTGATCACGCGTTCTTCGCTATCGACGCGTTCGCGGATCACGACATCAAATACGGTGTCGCCGATATTGGTGCGCACATTAACCGCACGGACATCGGCCTGCGGCGAAAAGCCGAACGTGAAAATGCGGCGATCCGTGACGCGCCCGATAAGGGCCTGGACTTCGGGATGGTCGATGCACAGAACGGCAAAGCCATAGAACGGGATGTTCTGAACGAAGTTCTTGAAGGCTTCGCGCAGTTGATCGAAATCTTTCCAGTGATCCAGATGTTCCGGGTCAATGTTGGTCACGACTGAAATCGTCGACGGTACTTTGACAAAGGTACCATCAGACTCATCGGCCTCAACCACCATCCAGTCGCCTTCGCCAAGGCGGGCATTGGTGCCGTATGAATTAATGATCCCGCCATTGATCACTGTAGGATCAAGGCCAGCCGCATCCAGCATGGTCGCAACCAGCGATGTGGTCGTGGTTTTGCCGTGCGTGCCGCCAATCGCAATGGCGGCCTTAAGACGCATCAATTCGGCCAGCATTTCAGCACGACGCACGACCGGGATCATCGCGGCACGCGCGGCAACGACTTCGGGGTTGGTCGGCTTGACGGCGGTTGAAATCACAACAACCTTGGCGTCTTCGACGTTTTCTTCCTTGTGGCCGACAAAGACCTTGATGCCAAGGGCGCGCAGGCGCTGCACATTGGCATTGTCTGAAATGTCCGACCCCTGAACGGAATAGCCGAGGTTATTGAGGATTTCGGCAATACCGGACATGCCGATGCCACCAATACCGACAAAGTGGATGGTGCCGATGTTGAGCGGCAGGGTGTTCATTGAGAGTCTCCTCGGTCTTGCGTCATGTTTTTGTTATCCGGGCTTCCTGCCGGGTTCAGGCCCAGCATATCAAGCACCATGTCAGCCAAACGCTCTGCGGCATTGGCGCGCCCACTGCTTTTGGCGGCTTTTGCCGCACGGGTAAGCGCCGCGGAGTTGGTTAAAAGTTTTGCCAGGCGATCTGTGACGGCCTCACTGCTAAAACGTTCTTGTGGCATAAGCCACGCACCACCAGAATCTTCGATCTGCTGGGCATTGTAACGCTGATGATCATCAATGGCATGGGGCAGGGGTACGAGAAAACCAGGACGTCCAGCCGCGGTCAGTTCCGCCACAGTCGACGCCCCCGAACGGGCAATTACCAGATGGCAATCGCGCAGGCGTTCGGGGATATCACTGATGAAGGATGCCAGGGTCACGTCGATTTGCGATCCGTCATAGGTCTTGCGTACCGTATCGATATCTTCTTCTCGCGCCTGTTGGGTAACAATCAGGCGTTTGCGGATGGCCTCCGGCAGGTTGACCAGTGCGGTTGGCAGAACTTCCGACAGGATGCGTGCGCCTTGTGATCCGCCCGTGATCAGAAGGCGGATCGGACCGTCGCTGGTCGGGGCCTCGTACTCGGTTGCGGCAAGGGCTGCGACCTCGGCACGGACAGGATTGCCCGTCCAGATCACTTTGGCCTCGTCACTTGATGCAATCATCGTGACCTTGGCAAAGGATGTCGCGATGCGCTGTGCGTTGCTGGCAACAAGACGGTTAGCACGGCCCAAAACCGCGTTTTGTTCATGAATGGCATAGGGAATGCCAAGCCACTTGGCCGACATGGTCGCCGGGATAGAGGCATAACCACCAAAGCCGATCACGGCCGCGGGTTTGGTCTTTTTGATCCGTTTGCGGGCCTTGAGCGTGCCAAGGCCAAGCCGGGCGGCCCCGATCAGGCGGCCTTTGATGCCTTTGCCGGCAATGCCGCCGGCCGGCAGGATGACGGTTTCGACGCCGTCAACGCCCTCGGTATAGCGTGCGGCACGGGCATCGGTGAAAAACAGGACCTTTGCACCACGACGCACCAGCGATTTGGACAAGGCAACAGCCGGAAACATATGCCCGCCAGTGCCACCGGATGTTACGGCGATCACCTGACCTGCGAGCGGTGTCTCGACGGCAGAAAGTTCTGGGTTAGCGAAGTCAGTCATCTTGTCCACATCTAAAACGACGGCAGTGCGGGGAGGGTCCCCGACAGTTACCCCCATCAGAACCCGACAAAGGTTAATATCCCTTCAAACCGGGCGTGGAATAACACCTGATTTTGTCGTTTTGATGCAGAAAGTTTTAAAGGGGTGATGGCAATTATTCGCCGGGTCGTTTTCGCGTTAGTGCCAGAACAAATCCCATGCCAATCGCAATCCCGATCGTGGCCGACCCGCCATAGGAAACAAACGGCAACGTCATGCCCTTTGGCGGGACCAACTGCAGGGTGGAAGCCATGTTGATCACGGCCTGCAAGCCGAACTGAACCAGAATGCCGGTGACGGCCAGAACGACAAACAGGTTGCGTTCCCCCATCAGGCGCGAAAGACCGCGCATGATGATGAAGGTAAAGACACCGACAACCAGCACACAGAACAGAAGACCGAATTCCTCGCCAGCGACGGCAAAGATGAAGTCGGAATGGGCATCCGGGATGGAGTTCTTGACCCAGCCTTCTCCCGGGCCACGGCCCATGATGCCACCACTCATGAAGGCTTCCATGGATCGTTCGATCTGATAGCTGTCACCAGATGCCGGATCAAGGAAGCGGTCCACACGCGACTGAACGTGCGGCAAGATCAGATAGGCCGTAACGGCCAGTCCAACGGCGCCAAGCCCAAGACAGAACACCAGAATGATCGGAAGTCCGGCAAGGAAGATCTGCACCGACCAGATCGAGGTGATGACAACGGTCTGACCAAAGTCCGGCTGGATCATCAGAAGGAAGATACAAACAGCCAGCATCAGGCTTGAAACGATATAGCCCGGGAAATTGGGGTTGAGACGCCCTTCGGCAAACATCCAGGCAATGACAACCGCAAAGGCCGGTTTGAGGAATTCGGACGGTTGCAGGTTGATCCCGGCAACGTTGATCCAGCGTACTGCACCCTTGATGTCTGATCCGATGAACGGGGTGATGATCAGCAAAAAGAGCACACCCAGAAACATGAAGGACGCCAGACGCCGCACCCATTTCACCGGCAACAGCGAAATGGCAAACATGCAGACTGTCGCCATGCCAAGGAAAACGAACTGGCGGGTGACAAAGTGGAAACTGTCAACATTGATGCGATCAGCAACCGGCGGACTTGCCGACATCACCAGAAGCGCGCCAATCCCCATCAGAAGGATGATGGCCGCCAGCAACCAGCGATCGACCGTCCACCACCAGATCCCCAGAACCGAGGTATCGGCACGCGAAAAGGCGATATTCGTGTTATGACCAAACAGGGACTTCATGCGTTTGCCTTCCCGGTCATGTCACCACTCGCCAATGCGTTGTACAGATCGCGGAAGGCATCGCCGCGCGCCTCAAAGCTTTTAAACTGATCAAACGATGCGCAGGCCGGGGTGAGCATCACCACCGGTTTGTGATCACCGCTGGACTTGGCGTCGGCAAAGGCCATTTTGGTTGCGACATCAAGGGTTTCGCATTTCTCCCATGGCAGATCATCACCAAGGGTTTCGGCAAATTCGTTGGTCGCGGCACCGATCAGATAGGCTTTCTTGATGTGGGGATAGAATTCCTGCAATCCCTCAATTCCGCCTTCCTTGGGTTTACCACCGGCAATCCAGTAGATGTTGTGATAGGCCGAAAGCGCCTTTTCTGATGCCTCGGCATTGGTGGCCTTGCTGTCATTGATAAACACCACGCCATCAATGGTGCCGAGCAATTCCTGTCGATGTGCCAGACCCGGGAAGGACATGATCCCGTCAATGATCCGGGTGGCATCCACACCGCGCGCACGGCAGAGCCCATATGCAAAGGCAATGTTTTGCCAGTTGTGGCGTCCGGGCATCTGGTTGACGGTCGCAAGGTCCAGAATACGGGTTTGCGCGCCGGTCATGTCATCAATCAGCCAGCCATCCGCATCAACATAGATGCCGTGATCGACCGGTTGCTTGACGGAAACCTCGATGATGTGCCGACCGCCTTCACGGGCCAGTTCAACCGCCATTTTGGTACACGGCTCGTCATCAATGGAAATGATCGCCCATTTCGGCCCCTTTGCACGGGCAAAGATCAGGTGCTTGGCGCCGATATAGCCATCCAGTCCGCCATGACGATCCAGATGATCCGGCGTGATGTTCAAAAGCGCACAGGCATCAAAGGCCGCATGTTCCAGCAGTTCAAGCTGATAGGATGACAGTTCAAGAACCAGACAATCATCGGCGGTGGAGGGTTCAAGCCCTAGGGCCGCATTGCCAAGGTTGCCGCCCGCCTGCGTCTTGATCCCGGCCTGCCCGATGATGTGGGCGGTCAGTGCTGTGGTGGTTGATTTGCCGTTGGTGCCGGTGATGGCAAGTGTGGGCACATCAGGCTGCGCCACACAAAGCAACTCGACGTCGCAAATGATCGGTTTGCCCGCACGGCGTGCCTTTTCAGCCGCCGGATGCGGGGTCGGGAAGGTGGACGGAATACCCGGGCTGATCACCAGCATGTCGGGTTCTGTCCAGTCACATTCCGCCAGATTAATCGGGGCAAGGCCAAGCGGTTCAAGCTGTTCACGTGATGATGCGTTGTCATCCCACGCCCAGACGATGGCACCTGCATTGATCAATGCCTTCACACTGGCAAGTCCGGATTTCCCAAGACCCAGAACCGTGATGGTTTTGCCGCGCAGATGTGAAAGATCAATCAATTCAGTATGTCCTTAACGAAGCTTCAGGGTTGCAAGTCCAACCAGGGCAAGGATCACAGCAATGATCCAGAACCGGATCACGATGGTCGGTTCCTGCCAGCCCTTTTTCTCGAAATGGTGATGAAGCGGGGCCATGCGGAACACGCGTTTGCCAGTCAGTTTGTAGGACCCGACCTGAATGATTACCGACAGGGTTTCCAGAACAAACAGGCCACCAATGATCGCCAGAACCAGTTCGTGCTTGGTGACAACCGAAACCGCACCCAAAGCACCACCAAGGGCAAGGGATCCGGTATCCCCCATGAATACCATCGCAGGCGGCGCGTTGTACCAAAGGAATCCAAGGCCGGCACCAACCAGGGCGCCAAGGAAAATGGTCAACTCACCAGAACCGGCAACGTAATGGACCTGCAGGTATTCGGCGAACTGAACGTTACCGATCAGATAGGTAATCAGCGCGAAGCTGGCCGCGGCAATCATCACCGGCACAATCGCCAGACCATCAAGGCCATCCGTCAGGTTCACCGAGTTCGAAGCACCGACCATGACAAACATGGCAAACGGCACAAAGAACCAGCCCAGATCCAAAAGGAAATTCTTCAAGAACGGGAAGGCAAGTGCGGTCGAAAGCGGATCGGCGGTGTTATACGAAATCCACCATGCGGCAAGGGCCGCGATGGAAAACTGCCCAAGAAGTTTGAGCTTACCCGGAAGGCCTTTGGTGTTGCGCTTGGAAACTTTCAGGAAGTCATCAAGGAAACCAAGGAAGCCATAGCCGATGGTGACCAGCAAAACCGCCCAGACATAAGGGTTGGTGAGGTCGGCCCAAAGCAGGGTGGCAATCGATGTTGACAGCAACAACAAAAGCCCGCCCATGGTCGGCGTGCCTTTTTTGGTCAAAAGGTGGCTTTCAGGGCCGTCTTCGCGGATCGGTTGGCCTTCGCTTTGTTTGGAACGCAACCAGTTGATCAGGTGCGGGCCGATCACAAAGGCAAGCACAAGCGACGTGATGATCGCACCACCCGTACGGAAGGTGATATACCGAAACAGGTTCAGTACCGGCATCTGATCAGCAAATTGATAAAGCAGATTATAGAGCATTGCTCTGGTCGTTCCTTTTGCGACTTATCCTGTTGCGGTTGTGGATTATTCCACCACGCCACAGGATTTTAAGGCCGATACAATTTTCGAAACGTAAATGCCAAGCGATCCTTTGACCAAAACCACATCGCCATCGCGCAAATCGGCCTTTATTGGCTCAATTGCGTCTTCGGCTGTGTCAAAATGGCCAGCATTTCGTTCGGAAGGCAGGGTTTTATCGAGTTCAGCCATCATCGGCCCAACCGAGTAAACCCGATCAATTTCAAGTGCGGTCAGCGGTTGATGCAAATCGGCATGCATTTTGGGTGCGATATCGCCGAGTTCGCGCATTTCGCCCAGAACGGCAATCCTGCGTCCGCCGTCACCCGGTTTGGTCTGTGACAGGACCTTAATCCCCGCCATCATCGAGGTCGGATTGGCGTTATAGGCATCATCAATCAGGGTAAAGGTTCCATCGCCGGAGGGCAGCTTGACCGTGTGTGTTTCACCACGACCGGCAGGCGGTGTAACATCCGCCAGATCCTGCGCGGCACGTACCGGGTCAGCGCCAATCGCGTCAACACATCCGAGCACCGCAAGCGAATTCAGAACCCAGTGTTCACCGGGGCAGCCGATGAAATATTCAAGGTCGCGTCCACCGACACGTGCGCGGACGGCACTGCCATCGGTGACGATGTTGGCTTCAAACAGGCGATAGTTCGCCATGGCATCGGTGCCAAAGCACTTGATGTTGCCAAGGCCAAGTTCCTTGGCACGCCGGGCAAGGGCGAAGTAATGCATGTTGTCGCGGTTCAGAATGACCGTGCCATCCTGATCAAGGCCATCGAAAATCTCGGCCTTGGCCATGGCAATTTCGGCTTCGTCCTTGAAAAATTCGGTGTGGGCGCCGACCACCGTTGTGATCACGGCTACACTTGGCTTGACCATTTTGACAAGCTTGCTGATTTCGCCCGGATGGTTCATGCCGATTTCAAAAACACCAAAGTCGGCATCGGCGGGCAGGGTTGCCAGAGTAATCGGCACGCCCCAATGATTGTTGAAGCTGGCCGGGCTGGCATGGGTTTTCCCCTGCTGGGACAGAACGTATTTCAGGGCTTCCTTGGTGCCGGTTTTGCCGACACTGCCGGTGATGGCAACGATTTTGGCTTTGCTGCGCGCTCGTCCGGCAAGGCCAAGGCGCTCAAGGGCTGCCATCGTGTCATCAACCAGCAGAACCTTGTCGGTATCGGTGATGCCTTTGGCATCCGAGACCATGACGGCATGTGCGCCGGCATCAAGGGCGGCCTGGGCGAATTTGTGACCGTCGAAATTCGGGCCTTTAAGGGCGATGAAAAGATCGCCTTCGCTGACTTTGCGGCTGTCAATCGAGATGCCGGTTACCGTCCAGTCCCCTGTGGTTTTGCCACCGGTTGCACTCGCGGCATCCTGTGCGGTCCATAAAACAGCCTGCGTCATAACGTCACTTTCTTTTCGCTCAGACCATCACGGCCAAAGCGCCGTAACGGGAATTAAGGTCAGTTGCCACCCGCAAGAATGCTGCGGGCAACGGATGCATCATCGAATGGAAGGACCGTATCACCGACAACCTGGCCTCTTTCATGGCCTTTTCCAGCAATAATCAGCACATCGTTGCGCTGAAGAATGCCAATGCCGCGTTTGATCGCTTCGGCGCGATCACCGATCTCGACGGCACCTTCGCACTTGACCTTGATCGCCGCCCGAATGGTGGCCGGATCTTCGCTGCGCGGGTTGTCATCGGTGATGATGGCAATATCGGCAAAGTCGTGGGCAACCTGTCCCATCAACGGGCGTTTGCCGACGTCACGGTCTCCACCGGCCCCGAATACACAAACAAGGCGGCCTTTGCAATGCGGACGGACGGCCTTGATCACGGTTTCAAGCGCATCTGGCGTATGGGCATAATCAACAAAGACCGGTGCGCCAAAGCTGGTTTTGCCAACCAGCTCAAGACGACCACGCACACCTTCAAGCTTTTCAAGCGCAAGGACTGCCTGATCAAGGTCAGCACCCGATGCCACCACGATGGAAAGGGCGGCCAGTGCATTCATCACCTGGAAGCTGCCCATCAGCGGCAGGTGGATGTTGTATTCGCCCTTGTTGGCAGCAAGGCTGATCTGGGTGCCGGTGCTGTCAGGGGTTGCCTTGATCAGTTTGATGTCATCGGCATTCTGGCCATAGGACATCACATTGATGCCGCGCTTGGCGCAAAGTTCTTTCAGAAGGCCGAACTGTTCGACATCGGCATTAAGCACTGCCGTGCCGTCTGCGACCAGAAGGTCCGAGAACAGGCGGGCCTTGGCGGCAAAGTATTTTTCAAACGTGCCATGATAGTCCAGATGATCACGCGACAGGTTGGTAAAGGCGGCCACCGTGACCTTCACGCCATCGAGGCGGTATTGATCCAGCCCGTGCGAGCTTGCCTCCATCGCGACATGTGTAACACCAATGCCACACATTTCATCAAGGCTTTGGTGCAGGGCAACCGGATCGGGCGTGGTCAGCGATCCGGGGATCTTTGCCCCAGCGGCCCGAATGCCAAGCGTTCCGATCGATCCCGACATGTTGCCAAGGATCGTCCAGAGCTGCTCGGTAAAGATCGCCGTGGATGTTTTGCCGTTGGTACCCGTGATCGCCGCGATGTTTGCCGGCTGCTTGCCATAGAAACGGGCGGCAAGCTGGGCATAACGTTTGCGCGGGTTTTCCACCGGGATCAGCGGAACCGTGGGGGCTGCCGGTCTTGGCGTTCCATCCTTTGCAAGGATGGCCGCGGCACCAAGCTTGATCGCATCGGCGATATACTTGGAACCGTCATCGCGTGCACCGGACAGGGCGGCAAACATATAGCCATCCTTCACGGTGCGTGAGTCTGCTGTCAGGCCCGTGATATCCGGGTCCTGTCCTTCGGCATGTTTCAATGCCGCTTGATCACCTGCCATGAGCTCAGAAAGACGCAAGTTTGCGTTCCCCCTTGCGAAGTTCGATCTGCAGCGCTTGCTCAATCTCCGGCGCCTTCGCATTCGCCGGTTCAATGCCCAAAAGGGGAGCAATACGTGTCACAACCTTGCCAACTGCAGGGGCGGACACCCAACCTGCTGTGGCAAATCCATAAGTTTCTTTAGTGCCTTTGGGCTCGTCCAACGTCACCAGAACCACATATTTCGGGTCCTGCATCGGGAAGGCGGCGACAAAGGTCGACATGCGGGCGTTCTTGACATAGCGCCCGTTCACGAGTTTTTCCGAAGTCCCGGTCTTCCCGCCAAGGAAGTAACCCGCCACTTCGGCGTTCTTGCCAGAACCGTCGGTTACGACCAGTCGCATCAGGCGACGCAGCAGTTCCGACGTTTTCTGGGAAAATACACGTTCGCCTGCCGGTGCGCCGTCCTGTTTGAGGATGGTCGCAGGGCGGCGAATACCACCATTCACAAGGGTGGAAATGCCACTGACAACCTGAAGCGGGGTCACGGCCAGACCATGACCGAATGAAATCGTCATGGTGTTGATGTCGCGCCACGGATTGGGCACAAGCGGTCCGCCAACTTCAGGAAGCTCGATCTGCGGTTTGTCGAGCATGCCAAGCTTTTTAAGGTATTTTTGCTGGGTCTCGCCGCCAAATGCCATTGCCATGCGGGCTGACCCGATGTTCGAGCTGTGAACAAGGATTTCCGGCAGGGTCAGCCAGCGATTCTCGCCGTGATAGTCACGAATGCGGAACCCGCCAATTGCCAGCGGTTCAGTCGCGTCATAGACCGAATTCAGCGTCGATGTGCCGGTTTCAAGCGCGATGGCCGTGTTAAACAGCTTGAACACCGAACCCATTTCGTAAACGCCAAGCGTGGATCGGTTAAAGCGTGCATCGGCTGGTGCCTGGCCCGGGCGATGGGGGTCAAAGTTCGGAAGCGATGTCATCGCAACGACTTCGCCGGTATAGACATCCATCACAAGGCCTGCCGCACCAACCGCGCTGTAGGTTTCCATCGCGTTTTCGACTTCTTCGGCAAGCGCGTATTGCACGCGGGTATCAAGCGAAAGTTCCAGTGGGCCGTTATTGATGCGCAATTCGTTGTCAAATTCGCGCTCAGCCCCGGCGATGCCGTTATTGTCGATGTCGGTGAAGCCCAGAACATGTGACAGAAGACGCCCATGCGGATAAACGCGGCGTTCTTCACGCTGGAAATTCAATCCCGGAATGCCAAGCGAGTTGACGTCATATTGCTGTTCCGGCGTCAGGTTACGGCGCAGCCATACGAATGCCTTGCGCGAACTCAGATGACGGATCAGTGAATCGCGGTCCAGATCAGGCAATACGGTCAACAAAAGGTCGGCGGACTCAACCGGGTCCTTGACGACACGGGCATCGGCATAAAGCGAATTGGTCGGAAGGTCGGTCGCCAGCAACATACCGTTGCGATCAACGATATCGGCGCGCTCGGTCTTGAGTTCACGGGTATCGGTTCCGGATGCGACAGCCGGTTCATTGCCCTGACGCAGAACCGATGCATCAATCAGGCCATAGGTGATCCAGCAAAAACCGATGATGAACATCGCGCCGGTGATAAAGATACGGTTGCGCGCGGTTTCAAGCGCAAGACGTTCGCGCTGATCCGGGCCCAGTTCCGGACGGTCGCCACGCAGCCAGTATGAAAAACGGGTCAGGCTCATTGTGCGCCTCCCGTTTCGGTCGCGACGGACGGGGCATCAATGATCATGGTATCAGCCGCCTCGTCATACATCAGATCACCCGGACGGGCGCGCGGGACGGGCATGAAGGCAACCGCCTCGCCAAACTTGTTGATGCGATACTGATGCAGATCGGCGTCTTCGGGCAGATCGTCGATGCTTGCCATCTGAAGCACGTCAATCTGGGCAAGGCTCAGATACTGTCTGGACAGGCGTTCGATACGTTCCGGATTGTTCAGATAGCTCCATTCGGCCTGAAGAACATGGATGCTTTCCTGTTCGGCCAGAATGTCGGACTGAATATCTGCATAACGTTTTTCAAGACGTTCGACCTGATGGCTGACCCAATAGGTGCCGGTGCCGATCAGGATGGTCAAAACAAGGCCAATGATGGTTACCGCACGGGTCATTTGCGACCTCCCTGCGATGTAGCCGGTTGGTCGTTGCGCGCAACAGCGCGCAGTTTTGCCGAACGTGCGCGCGGGTTGGCGCGAATTTCATCTTTCTGACCGGTGACGGCCTTGCGTGTAATTGTCGTAAAGGTCGGAATGGCGACTTCCGGTTCACCGGGCAGGCGACGTGACATCTTGTTTGGATCGCCAGAGCGTTCCTTCATGAATGTTTTGACCTGCCGGTCTTCAAGCGAATGGAAAGTCACAACCACCAGACGGCCACCCGGTTTCAGCAGCGTTTCAGCGGCATCCATGGCGCGTTCAAGTTCGCCAAGCTCATCATTGACGTAAATACGCAGCGCCTGGAACGTCCGTGTGGCGGGATCAATGCCGTCCTTGGATTTGCGCACCACAGAACGCACGGCACGGGCGAGCTGGGATGTGGTGGTAAAGGGTTCCTCTGCGCGCATTTCGATAATCTTGCGCGCGACCTTGCGCGATGCGCGTTCCTCGCCATAGCGGTAAACGACGTTGGCGATGTCTTCTTCTTCGGCGGTATTGACGAAATCGGCCGCCGTCGGTCCAGACATCGACATGCGCATATCAAGCGGACCGTCTTCGCGGAACGAAAATCCGCGATCGGCCTGATCAAGCTGCATCGACGAAACGCCGATATCAAGAACGATACCATCGACCTGCTGCGCACCTGCCGCCGGGACAAGTTTGGCCATATCGCCAAAGCAGCCCTCGACCATGTGGAAGCGGCCGTCATATTCGGCTTCAAGCTTTTTGCCGGTGGCAACAGCGGTCGGGTCGCGGTCGATGCCGTAAAGTTCGCAGTTGGCAGAGTCAAGAATGGCGCGGGAGTAACCGCCTGCGCCAAAGGTACCGTCAACCATGATCTCGCCGTCACGCGGTGCAAGGGCTTCTAGGACCTCGCGGAGCAGGACCGGCTTGTGCGGACGATCTTCAGTGGCAAAGCTTAGGTCATTGCTGCTCATGATGCGTCCTCCTCCGTTGCGGTGCCGGGACGTGCACCTCTGGGGAGTTCAGTCATCGGTTTGAGCTTCAATGTCGCACCACGGTTAAGCGTGCGGGTCCGGCTGGCTTCTTGCAGGGGCTTGAAGATGTCAGGGTTCCACAGGCGGAAGGTGCGACCACGGCCGACAAAGGCGACCTGATCTTCGATGCGGGCGAACTCGATCAATTCTGCGGGCAGAATGATGCGGCCTTCGCCGTCGTAAGGAAGCATATGCGAGGAGCCAAGGATGGTGTCTGCCAGATCGTCGGCCTCGTCAGAAAACATGTCGAGTTCATCAAGCGATGCGGCAATGCGCTCCATATGGCTGTGGCTGCAGCCTTCAAGTGCGCTTTCCTTGTGGGATTGATACAGGTAGATGCCGGCGAATTCTTCGGTATCGAGGGCCGCACGGAACCGTTTGGGGACGGATACGCGTCCCTTCCGGTCCAGCTTGTGAATGTGCGTCCCTGTGAACAGCACTTCGCCATTCCCCTGATCAAAAAACCGATCTCAGAACACTGGCCCTCATGGGCTGTCTTGCGACTGTCGTGTGTCTGAAATGGATATGCCCCGCGTGGCACGGAATTTGTGCCTCTTTATGGGGTACCATGGGAAATCATGGGGGTCAATGGGATTTGATGGGCAAGAATGTGACGTTTTGGCACTTCCCGAGGGTTTCCGCGGTATATGCAGAAAGGCTGAAATCGGCCAAAAATGCGAGAAAACCGGCGGCGATCCATCTTCTGCCCATAAAATCCCAATTCCGTTCCATGGGGACCCATGGGAAGACCATCGAAAAACCGGATTTTGGGTTTTGATGGACCAGTTCAAGAATTGGATCTGAATGGGGTTGTCGAAGACAATTTGCGATTTGATGGCCAATCGGGTTTGATGCGCGGGCAAACTCCTGCAAAATGTCGAAATGATCTCTGATGGTTTTGATCGGCCATCACGAATGAAAATGTCCCCGAATGGGGCGTGGTCCTCTGGCGCGGGGCAGCGTCAGTGAAACGAAGGAAGCGATTGTTGCGGATAAAAGCTGCCATTCTATTAATGGGTTGTGCATTTTCCTGGACCGTTTTGGTTCCCGGGCTGAACACCGTTACGGGTGGGGTGGCCACGGCACAGGGGCTCAGTCTTGACCCGGCCGGTGGCGGATCAAATTCGCCCGAAGTTTCATCACCACAGATGCGTGAATTGCTGCCCTTGATCATGCAACAACTGCAAAACAATCCGGAACTGATGTCGCAGTTTGGACTGGGCGGGCTTTCGGGGCTAAATGGCCTGAATGGGGATGGTTCTGGTGCAGGTGCCAGCGTTCCCAGTATGACAGGCGACGGTGTGTCGAACATCCCCGGATTGAATGAGGCCATCGCAAAGGCGCTAGCCCAGAAAAATGGGGGCGCGGGCGTCGCCCCATCGGGCATTCCAGAACAGGTCAAAGTCTATCGCGAACAATACCACCCGGTTGATATCGACCAGGATGGTCGTATCAGCGCGGATGAGGCTGCCGCATATGCCAGCTGGATGTTCCGGCGGCGCGATATCACTGGCGATAATGTTTTGGTGGCGCGCGAATTTGCCGCGGTTGAAAAATTGCCGGGTTCTTCGGATGCCAATCGACAAAGATTGCGCACCGAAAGCCGCCGACTTGAATTGCTGTTTCCGGAATTTGATGCCGATGGCGACAAGATGATCAGCAAGGAAGAATTCATGGCGCAGGTGCATGCGACCTATGATGAAAAGCGCGGAGCGGAAGCGGATATTGATCCGTTTTCGTTCCAGACGGTTTTGCCATTCTAGGGCTGCGTTACTTGGAAACGCATTCATCACATGACAAGCATTCAATAAACTGGCATCCGTAACCATCGGCAAGCCGGAAGAGACGGAGAGGCTCATGGACACCAACGAATTCTTTGCCCCGGTGCGCGCAAACACCGACAGCGGCAATACCGCCAGTCCGGCTGCTTCTGATAGCGCCGTCGGTGACAGCGGGCAGGCAGCCGAGGCCGCAAACACGCCTTCTGAACAATCTGCCGCCAAACCGGCTGCTGCCAAGGCCGAACGTCTTCCGGTTTGGGTCGATTTGCATGCCCCGACGCCCGATGAAATTCACGAGATCGAAGAACGTTTTGGCATTGAAATACCGACGCGCGAAGAAATGCAGGAAATCGAACTTTCATCGCGCTTGTATGACGAAGACGGTGCGTTGTTCATGACGGTTTCGGTTCTGACCAAGGCAACCACCGATGCGCCGCAAACCACGGCGGTGACATTTATTCTGGTCAAGAAAACCCTGATCACTGTGCGTTATGCCGATCCAGTACCGTTCAAGACCTTCATCCGTCGTGTGAAACGCAGCCCGTCGCTTGCCAATAGCGCCGAGGCCGTTCTGTTTGGTCTGCTTGAACAGATTGTTGATCGACTTGCCGACCTGATGGAGCAAACGGCGACCGATCTTGAAGGCCTGTCCAATCAGGTCTTTATCAGCCCCGACGAGAATAGCTCGGATGCGGATCACCGCGAAACCCTGCGTCAGATCGGGCGTACCGGTAACCTGTCGGGCAAGGCCAAGGACAGCCTTTTGAACCTGCATCGCCTGGGATTGTTCCTCTCAACGCAGGCGCGGCTTAAAAAGGATGCCAAGGCGCGGCTCAAGATCCTGTCACGTGACATTGTCTCGATTACCGAGCACGCCAATTTTATCGCCAACAAGGTGACCTTCCTGCTTGATGCGACACTTGGCATGATCAGCCTTGAGCAGAACAACATCATCAAGATCTTCTCGGTCGCCGCCGCCGCCTTCCTGCCGCCGACCCTGATTGCCAGCATCTATGGCATGAACTTCGAATTCATGCCGGAACTGGGGTGGGAGTTCGGCTATCCGGTCGCAATCGGCCTGATGGTGCTGTCAGCCGTCCTGCCGCTGCTGTATTTCAAGCGCAAAGGATGGCTTTGAGCCAAATGGCGAAATGCGTGGGGCTTCTGTCCTTTTAGACAGTCTTTGCGCTGCTAGATTGGCCAGCACATTCACCAACCATCGGAGCCCCACAAATGAGCAAGACCGCCCTGATCCTGATTGATTGGCAGAAGGGATTTGATGACCCTGAATATTGGGGTAATCGCAATAACCCCGACGCCGAAGCCAACGGCGAAAAACTGCTCGCACACTGGCGCGCCAAAGGTTGGCCTGTGTTTCATGCCAAGCATAATTCCACAGAGCCGCAATCGCGCCTGCATCCCGACCATCCCGGTAACGCTTTCAAGCCGGGTTTTGCGCCCAAGGATGATGAGCCGGTCTATGGCAAGAACGTCAATTCTGCCTTGATCGGCACGGACCTTGAGGCCGATCTGCGTGCGCAAGGCATTTCGAAACTGGTTCTGTGCGGGATAACCACGGATCATTGCGTGAACACGACCACCCGCATGGCGGCCAATCTTGGATTTGATGCCACCATTGCGGCGGATGCCTGTGCGACCTTTGATCGCAGCTTGCCAGACGGGCGGGTTTTCCCGGCCCAGATGGTTCACGATGTTGCACTCGCCAGCCTGAATGGCGAGTTTGCAGCGGTGAAAACAGTCGCGGAAATTATTGCGGACTAATCGGCAATTGACTTGCGTTCGCAACTAAAGCAGTTTCTGCCCTCGTTTCTCGCCAAAGGTAATCTGCAATGACCAAAATCGATACTCAGGAAAAGCTCCGCGCCATATACGGAGAGCCGCTTGGACTTGCTGTCAGCAAATGTTTGCCGGCACTTGATCCGCACTGCAAGCACTTCATATCGCTTGCGCCCTTTGCGGTCATTTCCTCGTCAGATACCAATGGCAATGCAGATGTCAGCCCGCGTGGTGATGGCCCGGGTTTCATCAAGGTTGTTGATGACAAAACGCTGGTCATGCCGGATCGTCCGGGCAACAACCGGGTCGATACCCTGTCAAACATCGTCGACAACCCGAAAGTCGGGATGCTGTTTTTCGTGCCGGGCGTGAACGAAACGCTGCGCATCAATGGTGTTGCTGAAATCAGCACCGACCCGACTTTGTTGGGGCTGTTTGCCGATACGCCCAAGGCACCGATTGCCGCGATCAAGGTCACGGTTGAGGAAGCCTTCCTGCATTGCGCAAAGGCGCTGATGCGTTCCAAGCTGTGGGATCCGGAAACCCGGATCGAACGCAAAACGCTTCCGACCTTAGGCAAGATGATCAAGGATCAGACAGCGTCCGATATCCCCGAAAGCACGCAGGAAGAAGTAGACAAGTATTTCGCGCAATCCATTGCCGAGCGCGGCTGATCTGCTGTTCATGGTTTGAACGCATTTGGTCCGGGCGATGACGGGAAACTGTCATCGCCTTTTTTCTGTCTGAAAAGATAATACCAGATGGCCTGTAAGCCGGGTTCTGTCCATGCGGCGAACCGCACTGGATGACTATTCATCTGGGACGTCCGTCGCCGAACGCCTCCTGCAACCAACCCGAATGGTGGTGCGAAAACTCACCTGCCGACAATGCCGAAGCATCCGGCCGACCATTCCTATTAGGTTTTGCTCCCGGTGGGGTTTACCATGCGTCCCGCATTGCTGAAGGACCGGTGCGCTCTTACCGCACCCTTTCACCCTTACCGGATGGCTTGCGCGATCCGGCGGTATCCTCTCTGTGGCACTTTCCCTAGGGTCGCCCCCGCCAGACGTTATCTGGCACCGTGTTTCCGTGGAGCCCGGACTTTCCTCCCCGATTGCAAGCAATCAGGGCAGCCATCCGGCCATCTGGTGATCGGGATGTAGGTCACATCCATGGTGGCGTCAAGAAAAAGCAGTGCGGGCAGGAATGCCTAGCGGGTGATCGCGCTGGCAAGTACCTTGGCGATGGCAAGGCATTCGCCGTCGACATCGCCTGAAATGTCGTTTTGCCGCCAATGACGCTGAAACGCGATGGTGCGCTTGGCTTTATCTTCGTCGCTGTCTGCCGGGCCATAACCAATTGCCTCAAGCAGGCGATAAAAAAACTCATCCGGGCTGACAGCTGTGCCGGAAATGCCGAAACTGATTTCAGCAACGCCAAGACATCCGGGCCATAACCCGATGCCGTTTTCGGCCAGCTGTTGCCAAGGGAACAGTTCACCCGGATCTTCCTTGCGGTCCGGGGCCATATCGGAATGGGCGATAATGCGGCTGGCCGGGATGTCATGGCGGGCAAGGATTGCTTGCGCCAGCTCTATGACGGATTTGATCTGGATTTCCGGAAACGGGCGATAGCCATACTCATGCCCCGGATTGACGATTTCGATCCCGATGGAGTGGGAATTCACATCTTGGCAGCCTTGCCAGATGCCAAGCCCGGCGTGCCAGGCGCGTTTGTCTTCATCAACCAGTTGAAAGATACGGCCATCTTCCTCGATCAGGTAATGGCTTGAGACAGAACTTTCCGGATCACACAGGCGTTCAAGTGCCGCGGCACCCGATTGCATGCCGGTGTAATGCAGGACGAGAATATCAATCGGGCATCCATCCGGACGATCACCGAAATTGGCGGAGGGGTGGGAAATGATGTTTCCCGCTGATCGCGTTTTGGTGATCTTTTCCCCCATGCGGATCAATCCATCCCCTGTGCTTTGCGTTGGACCGGCTTGCGCAGCATGATGACCGCGACGCCGCACAGAACGACTGTGCCACCAATGATTTTAAGCAGCGAAAACGGCTCGTCAAACACAAGGAACGAACCCATCACACTGATCACCGGCGCCAACAGGGTCCAGGGCACAACAACATTCACATCCTGCGTTTTCAGCAAGTGATACCAGAAACCATACGCCACAATCGATGACATCACGACCGTGAAGGCGAGGTTTGCATAAGCCACCCAGCTTGCGTTCATCACCGCCTCAAACCCGTTCGGCTCAAAGATTAGGGACATGATCAGCAGTTGCGGGGCCGCCATCAGCGCCATCCAGCCATTCAGCTGGAAGGTATCAATGTCGCCAAGCTTCTTGATCATGACATTGGCAACCGCCCACATGAAGGATGCAAACACCACGAGTAATAGTGGCAATTGCAGTTCGGTCATGGTCGGATCCCAGAACATGATGGTGACACCGATAAAGGCCAGCGCCATACCCGAAAGCCGTTTCCAGCCCAGCCGGTCATTAAAGAAATAGGTCGCAAGCATCGATGAAAACGGCACGCCCAACAGAATGATGATGGCGACCGGCCCGGCATCAATCATCGACAGGGCATAGAACAGAACCCCAAAATGCAGACCGCCAAAGGTCACCGAAATCAGGGCCAGCTTGCCAAAACGTCCGCGCGGAACTTGCGTGAACGGGATCAACAGGATCGCCACAGCCGCAAAACGCATCGCTGTGAGGATGAAAGGCGGGATTTCACCAACCGCCCCTTTGACGGTCAGCATGTTCACGCCCCAAATGACAGCGACGGAAAAGGCCATAATTACGGCTTTTATTGGCATGGCGCGGCCTTTCGGCAATACGGGGCAATAATGACCCCAAGAATATCAGATAGATACGCAACCCCGCCCAAGTTTTTTGGACGGGTTGCAGTCCCTTGATCCGATGTTTCAGCCCAAAGCACAAATGAGTTGTTCTCAACTCATGCCTAAACTGTCTTGAAATTCGCGTAAGCTTGATCAGCCCTGACCAAGTTCCTCGCGCAGCATTTCAAGTTCCAGCCAGCGTTCCTCGGATGCTTCAAGTTCTGAGCGCGCAGCATCCAGTCGATCCACCTTTTTCTGGAAACCGTTCGGGTCCTTGGTGAACAGGCTGCTGTCAGAAAGTGCATCTTCAAGGGTTGCGATTTCCGCTTCCAGTTTGGCCATCGCTGCAGGCAGATTGTCGTATTCGCGCTGATCTTTGTAGCTCAGCTTGCCTGTGGGCTTGGATTTTGGTGCCGATGCTTGTGCGGCCTTTTTGACCTGTTTGGCGGCGGCCTTTTCTTCCTTGGCGGCCTCGGCGCGCGAAAGTCTGCGTTGGGCGATGTAATCGGAATAACCACCGGCATATTCGATCGCTGTCCCATCGCCTTCCATGACGATGGATGATGTCACAACACGATCAAGGAAGTCACGATCGTGGCTGACCAGAAGAAGCGTGCCTTCATAGTCGCTCAGCATTTCCTGAAGCAGATCCAACGTATCCATGTCCAGATCGTTGGTAGGCTCATCCATGATCAGAAGGTTGGTCGGTTTGGCCAATTGTTTGGCCAGCAACAGCCGATTGCGTTCACCACCCGAAAGCGCGCCAACCGGGCTTCTCGCCTGTTTTTCATCAAACAGGAAATCACGCAGATAGCTGACCACATGGCGCGGATTACCGCGCACCATGACCTGATCGCCGCCAACATCGCAAAGC
Source organism: Thalassospira sp. A40-3 (assembly GCF_015871485.1). Lineage (NCBI taxonomy): Bacteria > Pseudomonadati > Pseudomonadota > Alphaproteobacteria > Rhodospirillales > Thalassospiraceae > Thalassospira > Thalassospira sp. A40-3. The sequence continues at coordinate 3,131,237 of NZ_CP065428.1, read as the reverse complement.
GTATCCCAAAGGGTCTTGCTGTCATCAAGGGCGGCGCGTTTCTGATCGAAATAGCTCGGATTAAGGTTGGTGCCGATCTTGATCGTGCCGCTGTCAGGTTCGATCTGACCGGTCAGCATTTTCAAAAGCGTGGTTTTACCTGCCCCGTTCGGGCCGATAATGCCGACCTTGTCGCCACGCAAAATGCGGGTCGAGAAATCAGCGATGATCTGACGGTCGCCAAATGATTTGGCAATATCGGTCGCTTCGATCACGACCTTACCGGATGTTTCGCCGGCATCGGCCGCAAGCGATACGTTGCCGATGCGGTCAACCTGTTGGGAACGCTGGGCGCGCATGTCATAAAGACGGCGCAGACGGCCCTGATTTCGTTTGCGCCGCGCCGAGATGCCCTGAACCGACCATACGGTTTCCTGCGCAATCAGCTTATCAAGCTTGGCGCGTTCCTCGGCTTCCTTGCGATAGATTTCCTCGGACCATTCCTCGAACTGGGAAAAGTTGATTGCACCCTGATGCATCACACCGCGATCAAGCCACAGCACACCATTTGATACGGCATTCAGGAATGCACGGTCGTGCGAGATGACCACAACAGCACCGCGGAAATTCTTGATTTCACCTTCAAGCCATTCAATCGTCGGCAGATCAAGGTGGTTGGTCGGCTCATCAAGCAAAAGAACTTGCGGATCGGCAATCAGTGCGCGCGCAATCGCGGCCCGGCGGCCTTCACCACCTGAAAGCTGTTTGGGGTCCGACTTCGGATCAATATCAACCGATGCCAGCAACATGTCGGATCGATAGGCATAATCCTGTTCATGGTCATCAAGAGCCGAAAGAACAAAATCCTCGACCGTGTCATAGCCGTCGAATTTCGGTTCCTGATTAAGGTAGGCCACCTTGCAGCCCGGCTGAACAAAGCGTTCGCCGCCATCGGGTTCGATTTCACCGGCGATGGTTTTCAAAAGAGTCGATTTGCCACCACCATTGCGCCCGACAAGGCACAGGCGGTCGCGGTCGCCAATGGCAAATGATACGTCAGAAAACAGATCATTCCCGCCAAAGGTCAGGTGAATGTCATTAATATTGATCAGCGGTGGCGCCATGGAAAAACCGACAAGTTTGAAAACAAAAAAGGGTCACAGTGACCGGCCCCCTGCAAACAGCAATTCACGCAGCGTTGCAAGGGAAATCAACTTTGACATAGATAATCGCGAAGATCGCTCGCGCTAGCGGATACCGCGTTCTTTGCGGATTTGATCCCAGGCCGCATTGATCCGCGCCATCTTTTCGTTGGCCTGTTCGATGAATTCCGGCGGCATGCCCTTGGCCATCAGGGTGTCTGGATGGTTTTCGCGCGACAATTTCCGATGGGCCGATTTCAGGTCATCGTCACTGGCCTCACGTGTCAGGCCAAGTTGCTCATAGGGATCCGGGCCGTCTGACGCGGTGAAGGCATGATGAACCCGTTCAAAGTCGACCTCGGCAAAGCCAAAGATATGGGCGACCTTTTTAAGGTAGTCCTGTTCGGCCGGGTGCAGTTCGCCGTCGGCCATGGCGATTTGATAAAGCGCCTCAAGCACACCTTCAAGGATCGCCCGTTCACCGCGAAACATGGTGGCTATCTGATGGGCATAGACTTCAAACCCGTCAGAAGACGTCCGCGCCATATCAAACAGACGTCCGACATTCTTTTCTTCGCCCGGCGGGATATGGAACACGCGTTTGAAGGCGTTGACTTCATCGCGGCTGACGTGGCCGTCGACCTTGGCCATCTTGGCGGCCAGCACGACCACACCGGTTGCAAAGGCAATCTGGCGCGGATCATGCCCGCCAATTTGCGGCCCGCGTGCATTGCTTTTGATCTTGTCAACGACATGACCGGCCGCCGCGCCGAGAATTGCACCCAATGGTCCGCCCAGGGCAAAGCCTGCAGTTCCGCCAATAATTTTGCCCCAGATGCTCATGGGTGATCTTCATCCTGTTTGTTGTAATCCGGCGCGGTCGATTGGCTGAATGGATAGGTGATTAATCGGTGCCAATACCCGCGCAAAGCACAAACATAGTGCGCAGACGACGAAAAGAAATGACCTAATTTTGCGGGAATTTTGCCAAAGGTAGAGGAAATTAGTAATTAGTCTATACTTTAGTCTTTATATATCTACTGATGGTAGAATGTTTTATGGTTCTGAAAAACAAAATATAAAACCAAGAACCGGAAAATGAGGGGTGGAAGCATGTCTTTCTTGTCGCGAATGAAGCTGGTTTACCAGATATCGCTGCTGAGCATCGTTGCTCTGGTGATTTTCGCTATTGTCGGGATCACGCAATTCGTTGCTGATCAACAGCGCCAGTCTGCGCAATTGCTCGCCAAGACTGCGAGTGAGGACTCCCGGACCGTAAGTACCGTATCGCGCGCATTCCTTGATGCGCGTCGGCACGAGAAAGACTTTGTTATTCGACGAAGCGAGGAATATGTCGCGGCGCACGCCGAAGCCGCCGTGCAAATCCGGGCCGGTCTGGAAGAGCTTTCCGGACGTGAGGAACTAGGTGGCCTCCTTGAGCAGGTCGAGCAGGTCCGGACAGCCGTCGATAACTATGTGTCGGAATTCGCCACTGTCGTTGAACTGCAGCGCAAGGTTGGCCTGGACGAGAATTCGGGCTTGCTTGGCGAAATGCGTAGTGCTGCATCCGAAGTCGAAACTGCCTTGGCAGAAGTGGCCAAGCTTGAGGCGATGCTGGGATTGAGTGGCACCAAGGACCTCTCGATTGCCGTTTTGCAAATGCGCCGCGATGAAAAGGATTTTCTGGCCCGTCTGGATCCAGCCTATGTCGAAAGTGTCGAAGCAACTTCCAAGCAGTTCTCGGCTGCGCTTGAGCGCGCCGGCAGCATTCAGGATGAAAAGAAGCAGCAGCTTGGCAAACTGATGGACTCATATCTGGCGGATTTCAAAACCCTTGCCGACGCCGTTCTTGAACGCGAAGAGTCCCTCGAACGCCTCAGCGCATATTACGCCGCCGTCGAGCCCGTTCTGGAAACACTGGGCAATGAGGTGCGTATGGTTGCCGAAAACATGCAGCGCCGGGCAGAGGAAATTGCCCATACCGGCGTTCAAGTCACCTTTGCCATCTTTCTCGCCGGTGCGATCGTCATGATCCTGATGTCAACGGTTCTTGCGCGTGCCATCGTGCGGGCCATCACCGGGTTGACAGACAAGATGGCCCGGTTGGCCAAGAACGATTTTGACGTCAAACTGGATGAAGCCGATCGCAAGGATGAAATCGGCGAAATGGGCCGGTCCGTGGTTGTCTTCCGCGAAAACGGTCTGGAGCGGCAAAAACTTGAAGCCCAGCAACGCGAACTTGACGAAAAGCAGCGCCAGCGCATCGAAAAACAGGAACAGCACATTCGCGAATTTGACGATGATGTTGTTGCAATGATGAGCGAAGTGGGGACTGCGGTTCAACAGCTGCATTCCGTCTCCGAAGTTCTGCGCAACAGTGCAGCCACAGCAAATGAACAGTCGACGACTGTTTCTGCGGGTAGTGAAGAAGCATCGTCAAACGTGCAACTTGTTGCAACAGCGGCGACGGAGCTTTCGGCCTCAATCCACGAGATTGCCGGGCAGATCAGCGATACCTCGAAAATGGCGGCAACGGCGAGTGATCGTGCCCAGACAACCAACGACGACATTCAGGGCCTGAATGCGGCCGCAGTTCGCATTGGCGAAGTCATCAGTCTGATTAGCGATATCGCAGAGCAAACCAACCTTCTGGCACTGAACGCCACGATCGAAGCCGCCCGTGCCGGTGATGCCGGCAAGGGCTTTGCCGTGGTCGCCAGCGAGGTGAAAAATCTTGCCAATCAGACCGCCAAGGCGACCGAGGATATTTCAAGCCAGATCAATGATATCCAGCAGGCGACACAATCGGCCGTCGATGCGATTGATAGCATCGTACAGATGATCAAGGATATCAGCGAGCGGGCGTCAGCCGTGGCCGCAGCTGTCGAACAACAGACCGTTGCAACCAGCGAAATTTCCCAGAATGTTGAACAGGCGGCATCGGCAACCACCGAAATCTCAAACGCGATGCAGGGGGTTTCGGCGGCGGTGGCAGAAACCACCGAGGCTGCCGATGATGTGCGTGGTTCGGCTGATAACCTGGGTCGTCAAAGTGACGGTCTGAGTGAACGTATCGATAACTTCCTTGCAAGGATGCGCTCGATTTCATAGGCCTGCCTGCGACAGGCACAATTTCACGTCTGCAACTGGAACAAGAGGAAAGAGTACTCTTTCCTCTTGTTTTGTTGTGTCTCACACCAAATGTGATTCAGTTGAGTAAGAAACAGGTGCCGGGCAAGCATCAGCTATGTCTTGCCGCGGCTTAGGCGCCGAAATTGTTTCCCGACATATGGGGGCGAGGTTCCCCCGATTTGATCTGGCGGGCGCGATAGGTGTCTTCATTTCGTTGTTGAATAAAAACCTGCGCTGATGCCAGCGGGCGAGAAGCTGTGGCAAAGGCGTGGCAACTGACTGGGGGCCAAGATGAACTTTCTTTCCCGAATGAGACTTCTCTATCAAATATCGCTGATTGGTGGGGTGGCACTTTTGATCTTTATCGTCGTTGGTGCCGCGCAATTCATTGCCGAGCAACAAAGACGGGCCGCCGAAGAGGTCGCCGAAAGTGCGTTGGACAACAAACTGGTTGCTGATGCTGTTTCGCGTGAATTCCTGAATGCACGTCGGCGGGAAAAGGATTTCCTGCTGCGTATGGATGAAAAATATGTTTCCCAGCATGCCAGTGTCGTCCAAGACGTGAATGCCGGCCTTGAGCAGCTTGAACAGGCGCCGGAACTGAACGTGTTTGATGCGCAGCTTCAGGAAATCGTGACAGCCTTTTCCAACTATGACGCGAAGTTCGCCGTGGTTGTCGGTTTGCAGCGAGAAATCGGTTTGAACGAGGAAGAAGGACTTCTTGGACGGTTACGTTCATCGGTGCACAATGTCGAAGAGGCGCTCAAGAAATATAATGCCGATAACCTTACGGTGATCATGTTGATGATGCGCCGCCACGAGAAAGACTTTCTCGCACGCCTTGATCCCAAATATGTCGGCCGGATTGATGACCGCCTTGCCGAGTTCGGACCGGCATTGGCCGCATCAAACATTCCCGCCGCCGAGCAGGATAAAATCACCGACTTGATGAAGTCATATGTCGCTGACTTCAAGGCCCTGTCTGAAAAGATCCTGCAACGCGAAGCAGAACTCGGCTTCTTGTCCGACTATTATGCCCAGGCTGAACCGATCCTTAACGAACTCAGTCAGTCGATTGGCGAAATCGCACAGACCCAAAAGCAAAGAGCTGACAGCATTGCACAAACCGGTCTGACGGTTTCGGTCATCATGTATGCAATCGGCGTTCTGGCGTTGATGGGGCTTTCGTTCTTGTTGTCGCGCGCGATTGTCAGCGCGATCAGCGGTTTGACCAACAAAATGACCCGACTGGCTGAAAACGACTTTGACGTGGATATCAACGAAGTGAAGCGGGCGGACGAAATTGGCGAGATGGGGCGTGCGGTTCTGGTGTTCCGCGAAAACGGTATTGAACGCGTCAAGCTCGAAGCGGCGCAAAAGGCCGAAGACGAAAAACGCCGCAAACGCATGGAGACGCAGGAACGTTACATCCAGGAATTCGATCAGGCGGTGGTTGCCGTCATGGCCGATGTCGGAATAGCGGTGGAGCAACTCCATCAGGTGTCCAATGTGTTGCGCAACAGTGCTGAGACAGCAACCAACCAGTCAATGGCGGTTTCTTCCGGTGCCGAAGAGGCCTCTTCGAATGTGCAGTTGGTTGCCACGGCCGCGACCGAGCTTTCGGCTTCTATCAACGAGATTTCCGGTCAGGTCGCTGAAACGTCAACCATGGCACAGTCGGCAACCGAACGGGCACGCAATACCAATGACAATATCCAGGGGCTTAATGATTCTGCGATCAAGATTGGCGAAGTCATCAGTCTGATCAGTGACATTGCCGAACAAACCAACCTGCTGGCACTTAATGCAACGATCGAGGCCGCCCGGGCGGGGGATGCAGGCAAAGGCTTTGCCGTTGTCGCAAGCGAGGTGAAAAACCTTGCAAATCAGACGGGCAAGGCAACCGAGGAAATCACATCCCAGATCAATGATATCCAGCAGGCGACAAGCCTTGCCGTCGATGCAATCGACGAGATCGTCAAAATGATTTCTGACATCAGCGAACGCGCAGCTGCCGTTGCGGCCGCGGTCGAACAGCAAACTGTTGCCACCAGCGAGATTTCGCAAAACGTCGAACAGGCCGCCGCCGGGACAGAGGAAATCTCGTCTGCCATGCAAGGGGTGTCTGCTGCTGTCAATGAAACCAACGAAGCGGCTGGCAACGTCAATGTTTCGGCCAACAACCTTGGTCAACAAAGCGGTGACTTGCGGTCGCAGATTGATGGCTTTCTCGAACGGATGCGCACACTTTAACGGTGAATTGCCGATAAGTATAAGGCGGCAGGGGCTTTACCTTGTCGCCTTTATCGCGATAAAATGCCGACAAACTTCCAATGAAACTGGTCGGAACCTATGTTGGTGACCGGGATTACTGCATTACAGGGAACGTCGGATGGCTGATAAAACACGTATCGTCTCATCGTCACATCTTGTCTCGGAACGCGCAGCCGAACTGTCGGAACTTGAATTTGCGTTGATCCTGTCAGGGAACGCATTTAACCGCTGGATGGTGCGGTGCATGCGCGCGGCGGGTATGCCCGATGTGTCGGTTCTCGATATTCTGGTGCTGCACAATGTCAATTCCCGTGAACGGGAAAAAAGCCTGTCCGAAGTGTGCTTTGTCCTGAATGTCGAGGACAGCCATCTTGTGAACTACTCCCTTAAAAAGCTCCGTAAACTCGGACTGGTCGAGGGTGTCAAACGCGGCAAGGAAGTGCATTACGCGACTACCAAGGATGGCCGTGAAATGTGCGAGAAATACCGCCAGGTCCGCGAGGATTGCCTGATTGAGACTTTCCAGCGGCTTGGCGTCAATAGCGAGGAAGTCGGGGATGTCGCCAAGACCCTTCGCGCAATTTCCGGCGTCTATGATCAGGCATCACGTGCCGCAAGTGCGATGTAACGCGCGCTGCTGCTGGTACTGGCGCCAAGGCTTGTCCTTCGCATCCCCGATGACTGGGAGCAACACCTAGGGCTGAATAGGCAACAGGGTGCGGTTGTAGGTCGGGGACATCACGATCTCGTTGAAGCAGACCCGCATCGGGGCCCCGACGACATAAGTCACGATTTTTGCAAGATCGCTTGGCTTTAAAAGACGATCAAGTTCTTCCTGCTCTATCGGCACCGGGCGTTGCTGAAGGATCGGGGTGGCAACCTCGCCCGGCGAAATGCAGCAACAGCGGATGTTGTTGTGCAGTTCTTCCTGATTGATGCTGTGGGACAACTCCACGACACCGCGTTTGGATGCAATATAGGCCGGGCCTGCGACCGGGAATTCATGCTTTGCGGCCCAGGACGCAATATTGATGATCAGTCCGTCTTGTTGATCGCGCATCAAGGGCAAGGTCGCGCAAACGGTATTGGCAACACCGTTCAGATTGACAGCGACCATACGTTGCCAGTCTTTGATATCAAGATCGCGCCAATGCCGTTTCGGGGTGTTCACGCCAGCGCAGTTGATCAGCACATCAATTTTGCCCATCGCGCTTTTGATTTTCGCGACCGTTTCAAAAACCTTGTCGCTGTCACTGATGTCGAGCGGGTAAATTTCAACTTTTCCCCCACTTGCCGCAATGTCATCTGCGACTTGCCGAAGTGTTTCTTCGCGTCGCGCCGAAAGGGCAACTTGTGCCCCGCCAGCCGCCAGAGATTTGGCAATTGCTTCACCGATGCCGCTACCGGCACCTGTAATCCAGACAGACTTCCCCGAAAGATCCGGCATTGGATTTTCCCCGCTTGTTATTTGTTTGATCGCTAGTTAAATGCCCCCGGCAGGCAACAATAACAACAAAAATATCAGACGAATGGTCGGTTTTTGCGGGTTCACGCAGATGGGGTTCTGCGGTGTTGTCTCCCGGATTGCGTATATCTGCTATGAATTAAAGTTGACAATTTGTCGGTAAAATGTGATCAATGTGTCGGGAGGCTACTTTGGAGTCTCGATACGCGATAACGTGTATCGGCTTGCATCACACACAGGGAGACTTGAAAAATGTTGAAAAAAGCACTTTCGACTGTCGCAGTCGCAGCGATCACCATGTCAGCCGGCTTTGCATCCGCTGAAGAAACCTGGGACATGGCAACGCCGTATCCTGACGCGACTTTCCACACCCAGAACATCATCGAATTTGCCAAGGATGTGAATGAAGCATCCGGCGGTGAGCTGAGCATCACGGTTCATTCCGGTGGTTCGCTGTTCAAGCATGCTGACATCAAACGTTCGGTTCAGCGCGGTCTGGTGCCGATTGGCGAAACCCTGATTTCGCTGCTGGCCAACGAAAACCCGATCTACACCGTTGACGCGATCCCGTTCCTTGCGACGTCCTATGATGACGCCAAAAAGCTTTGGGAAGTATCGCGCGAAGGCATCGAAGCAGCCCTCGCAAAAGACGGTCTTAAAGTTCTTTATGCTGTTCCGTGGCCGGCACAGGGCCTTTATACCGCAAACGAAGTCAACAGCGTTGCTGACCTCGATGGTGTCAAGTTCCGCGCCTATAACGCCACCACGTCCGAACTGGCATCTCTGACCGGCATGGTCGCGACCCAGGTTGAAGTTCCGGAAATCCCGACCGCCTTTGCAACCGGCATTGTCGAAGCAATGATCACCTCGCCGTCGACCGGTGCCAACTCCAAGGCATGGGACTTTGTTTCGAACTTCTATGACGTTCAGGCATGGCTTCCGAAAAACATGGTTATCGTAAGCGAAAGCGCATTCGATGGCCTGTCTGCTGACGTTCAGGCTGCTGTTCTTGAAGCCGCTGCCAAAGCCGAAACCCGCGGTTGGGAAATGAGCATGGCAGAAGCCGAAGAGAAAAAGAAAATTCTCTCTGAAAACGGCATGAACGTTGCTGCACCGAGTGCAGAACTCAAAGACGGTCTCGCAGCAGCTGGTGACAAAATGGTCGCTGGTTGGCTGGAAAAAACCGGAGATGAAGGCCAGGCCATCATCGACGCGTTCAAGAACTAAGCACCGGTTCTTGCCAATTGTCGGGGCCGGACGGCTGTCGTCCTCCGTTCGGTCCCGGACAATCCGCACATTTTAATGTTACTGTCCGTTAGGTACGATACGTCGCTTTGGGGATGATCGTTGGCGGAAAGGGGGACTGCTGTGCGCAGACTGCTAGATTATTTATTCAAATTCAGTGCCGTTTTGGCGGCCGCGTTCCTGGTAATCATTGCGCTGCTGATCCTCGCCCAGTCCTTGGGGCGTCTTGTCGGGATCGCCGTTCACGATGCCAATGAACTGGCCGGGTTCTCGCTTGCTGCCGGTACGTTCCTTGCCCTTGGTCCGGCGCTGCGCGCTGGCACCCACATCCGGGTCATGATTGTCCTTTCGCACCTCAAAGGTCGTGTCCGCCGGACAATGGAAGCGATCACGCTGTTGGCTGCGATTTATCTTGCCGGTTACTTCGCCTGGTGGATGGCGGTTCTGGCCGAGGAAAGCTTTTCGTATGGCGATAGCTCGCCCGGCGTTCTGGCCTTCCCGCTGTGGATCCCGCAAACCGCCATGGCCTTTGGACTGGTTGTCTTTACCATCGCCCTGCTCGAAGCATTTGTTGATCTTCTGGCTGGCCGCGAACCCGCTTTTGTCGGCGGCGAAGCGAACGATCTGAACGAGTAGGGGGCGGTCATGGACGTACTTCAAATCGGTCTTATCCTGATGGGCCTGCTGTTCCTGTTTCTGGGCGCTGGTCTGTGGGTTGCACTTGCACTTTTTGCCATTGGCGTCTTTGCCATTGATGTTTTCACCAGTGCGCAAACCGGTCCGATCATCGCGACCACAGCATGGTCAAGCCTTGCAACCTGGTCACTGGCACCGCTGCCACTGTTTATCTGGATGGGTGAAATCCTTTTCCGGTCCCGCCTTTCCGAAGACATGTTCACCGGGCTTGCGCCTTGGCTGAACAAACTTCCGGGTCGGTTGTTGCATGTAAACATTCTGGGCTGCGGTATTTTTGCTGCTGTCTCCGGGTCTTCGGCTGCGACAGCGGCCACCATCGGGCGCATGTCGATCCCCGAACTTCGTAAACAGGGCTATGCCGATAGCCTGATCCTCGGAACCCTTGCTGGGTCCGGTACGCTGGGTCTTCTGATCCCGCCGTCGATCATCCTGATTGTTTATGGTGTCTCGGCCGAGCTTTCGATTGCCCGTCTTTTCATTGCCGGTGTGATCCCCGGTGTCATGCTGATCATCATGTTCATGAGCTTCGTTGGCATCTGGGCCACGATCAACAAGGACAAGATGCCCGAAGCTGCCCCCAGCATTCCGTTTGCTGAAAAGATCCGTGCATCGGGTCGCCTGATCCCGGTCATCGTTCTGATTGCTGCTGTGATCGGCTCGATCTATGGCGGGGTCGCAACCCCGACAGAGGCCGCGGCGTTCGGTGTGGTCGGTGCATTGATCCTCTCAGGGCTCAGCGGGTCGCTTTCCAAGGAAAGCCTGCTTGATGGCATCATGGGTGCCACCCGCACGTCCTGCATGATCTGCTTTATCCTTGCAGGTGCGGCGGTGCTGACGGTTGCAATGGGCTTTACCGGTGTGCCGCGTGAATTGGCCGCATGGATCGCCCAGATGGAGCTGTCGCCTTATGCGCTGCTTGGTGCGCTGACGATCTTCTTTATCGTTCTGGGATGTTTTCTTGACGGTATTTCGGTGGTGGTTCTGACAACCTCTGTGATCCTGCCGATGGTGCAGGCCGCTGGCATCGACCTGTTGTGGTTCGGCATCTATGTCGTGCTGGTGGTCGAAATGTCACAGATCACGCCACCGGTCGGCTTTAACCTTTTCGTTCTGCAAGGCCTGACAGGCAAGAACCTGTTCAAGATTGCAGTTGCTGCCTTGCCATTCTTCTTCCTGCTGTTGTTTGCCGCCCTTCTGATCACCGTATTTCCGGGGATCGTTACCTGGCTGCCAACGCAAATGAGTGGCTAACAGTTCATGATTTGAACTGACCAAAATACTCGAATTTTCTGACTACAGATGCCTGAAGGAGTGAGCATCATGGCCCCGCTCGACCAAAATTCGCCCGCCTCGCAGACCACCGGACAGCCGAAATGGCAGTTCTGGATCGATCGCGGCGGCACATTTACCGATATCGTTGCCCGCAAACCCAATGGCGCGCTTGTCACCCACAAACTGCTGTCGGAAAACCCCGAACGGTATAAGGACGCCGCCATTCAGGGCATCCGCGAACTGCTTGAAGTTGCCGACGGCGAGAAAATCCCGGCCGAGAAAATCGAAGCCGTCAAAATGGGCACCACGGTTGCGACCAACGCCCTGCTCGAACGCAAAGGCGACCGCACAGTCCTGGTCACCAACAAGGGCTTCCGCGATGCGCTGCGTCTGGCCTATCAGAACCGCCCTCGTCTGTTTGATCGCAACATCATTCTGCCCGAAACGCTTTATGAAACCGTGATCGAAACCGCTGGCCGTTTTGACGCACAGGGTCATGAACTCGAAGGGATGGACCTCGATACCCTGCGGGCCGACCTGCAAAAGGTCTATGACAGCGGCATTCGTGCCTGTGCCATCGTTTTCATGCACGGTTATCGTTACACCGCGCATGAACTGGCCGCCGAAAAGGTTGCCCGTGACATCGGCTTTACCCAGGTTTCTGTCAGCCATCAGGTCAGCCCGTTGATGAAGCTGGTATCGCGCGGCGACACCACGGTGGTTGATGCCTATCTGTCGCCGATCCTGCGTCGTTATGTTGATCAGGTCGCCTCCGAACTGGGCGGCGTGAAATTGATGTTCATGCAATCCAATGGCGGTCTGACCGATGCGGTCAAGTTCCAGGGCAAGGATGCGATCTTGTCCGGTCCGGCTGGCGGTGTGGTTGGCATGGTGCGTACGGCTGAGATGGATGGCTTCAAACAGGTCATCGGTTTCGATATGGGCGGCACATCAACCGACGTTTCGCACTATGACGGCGAATACGAACGTGATTTCGAAACCCAGGTCGCTGGTGTGCGCATGCGCGCGCCGATGATGAAAATCCACACGGTTGCGGCCGGTGGTGGGTCGATCCTGCATTTCGACGGTGCGCGTTTCCGTGTTGGTCCGGACAGTGCCGGTGCAAATCCGGGGCCTGCGGCCTATCGTCGCGGTGGTCCGCTGGCGGTGACTGATATCAACGTCATGCTGGGTAAGGTCCAGCCGGACTTCTTCCCGAATGTCTTTGGCCCCGAAGGCGACGAGCCACTTAATGCCGATGCGGTTCGCAAGGGCTTTGAGGAAATGGCCGCTGACATCGAAAAGAACACCGGCCAGATCCGTACCCCCGAAGAAGTCGCCGAAGGCTTCCTGCGCATTGCGGTTGAAAACATGGCAAACGCCATCAAGCAGATCTCGGTCCAGCGCGGCTATGACGTCAGCGACTATATCCTGCAATGCTTCGGCGGTGCCGGTGGTCAGCATGCCTGTCAGGTTGCCGATACCCTTGGCATGACCAAGGTATTTGTTCATCCGTTCGCCGGTGTTCTGTCGGCATACGGTATGGGCCTTGCCGATATCCGTGCGATGCGTGAACAGGCGGTCGAGGGCAAACTTGCCGCTGAAGGCCTTGCAGATCTGGATAAGCAGCTTGATGCCTTGGCGGTTGATGCGCTCGCGGAACTGAAAGAACAGGGCATTTCGGATGACAAGATCAGCCTGCTGAAACGCCTGCATCTGCGTTATGACGGTACCGACACCCCGCTGATCGTTGATTTCGGCGATGTTGATGCCATCACGGCCCAGTTCGAAGAACAGCATAAACAGCGTTATGGCTTTGTCATGACCGGCAAGCCACTGGTGGTCGAGGCCGTCGCAGTTGAGGCGATTGGCGAAACCCAAAGCCTTCCGGCGTCGTCGGCTGAGCTTGATGGTGCGGAAGTTATGCTCAAGCCGCTTGCGACCCGTCCGGTCGTCTTTGATGGCAAAACCGAAGATACTCCGTTCTACAAACGTGAAAACCTGAAACCAGGTGCGACGGTCCGTGGTCCGGCGGTGATTGTGGAGCCGGTCGGCACCACCGTGATCGATCCGGGCTGGGAAGCCAAGGTGAATGGCCAGGATCATCTGATCCTGAACCGTGTTGTGCCGATGAAACGTTCCGAGGCGATTGGCACCCAGGCCGATCCGGTGATGCTTGAAGTGTTCAACAACCTGTTCATGAACATCGCCGAACAAATGGGTGTGACGCTTGCCAACACCTCATACTCGGTTAACATCAAGGAACGTCTGGACTTCTCATGTGCGGTGTTTGATCAGGAAGGCCTTCTGATCGCCAACGCCCCGCATATGCCCGTCCACCTTGGCTCGATGGGTGAGTCCGTTCAGGCGGTGATTAAAAACAACGACGGCAAAATGAAGCCGGGCGATGTTTATATGCTGAACGACCCGTATAACGGCGGCACGCACCTGCCTGACATCACACTGATCACCCCGGTGTTTGGCGATGATGGCAAGGAAGTGCTGTTCTATGTCGCATCGCGTGGTCACCATGCCGATGTTGGCGGTATTACGCCGGGCTCAATGGCGCCAAACTCGCGTGTTCTTGAAGAAGAAGGCGTTCTGATCAACAACTTCAAACTGGTTGATCAGGGCACGTTCGATGAAAAGGGCCTGACCGACCTTCTTGAAGGTGCCAAATATCCGGCACGTAATCCCTATCAAAATATCGCCGATCTGCGTGCACAGATCGCGGCCAATGAAAAGGGTGTGCAGGAACTGCGCAAGATGGTCGATCACTTTGGCCTTGATGTCGTGCATGCCTATATGCAGCACGTTCAGGACAACGCCGAAGAAAGCGTACGTCGCGTAATCGATGTTCTGAAAGACGGCGAATACACCTATGAAATGGACAATGGTGCGGTTGTCCGCGTCAAGGTCACCATCGATAAGGCAACCCGTTCGGCGACGGTCGATTTCACCGGCACGTCCGATCAGCTTGATAACAACTTCAACGCCCCGTCGGCTGTGACCCGCGCGGCTGTGTTGTATGTCTTCAGAACGCTTGTTGATGATGACATTCCGCTCAATGCCGGTTGCCTGAAGCCGGTCAATCTGATCGTGCCCGAAGGATCGATGCTTAACCCGCGTTATCCGGCCGCCGTGGTTGCCGGTAACGTTGAAACCAGCATGCATGTCACCGATACGCTGTATGCCGCCCTTGGCGTGCTGTCTGGTGGTCAGGGCACGATGAACAACTTCACCTGGGGCAATGATACGCACCAGTATTACGAAACCATCTGTGGCGGTACCGGTGCCGGTCCCGACTTTGATGGTACGGCAGCTGTTCATTCGCACATGACCAACTCGCGCCTGACCGATCCGGAAGTTCTTGAATGGCGTTTCCCGGTCCTGCTCGAAAGCTTTGAAATCCGCAAAGGATCAGGTGGTAAAGGCAAACACAAGGGTGGCGATGGTGCGATCCGTCGTGTGCGCTTCCTTGAAGACATGACAGCATCGATCCTGTCCAACCACCGTCGCGTGCCGGTTCAGGCCTGTGCGGGCGGGGAGCCCGGTCAGCTTGGCCGCAATGCTGTCGAACGCATCGATGGCACTGTGATCGAGCTTAAGGGCACCGATGGTGCGGAAATGCATCGGGGGGATGTCTTTGTCATCGAAACCCCGGGTGGCGGGGGCTACGGCAAGGCCTGATCGGCCCCTGCATCACCAGATGTCGCGGACCGGGAACGTGTTCCCCCCTTAAACACCTGTTTGTTTCCGGTCCCCAAAGCCGCCTTGCTTCCCTGTTGCAAGGCGGCTTTTTCTTGATGTTGGTTCAAACGTTCCCACATTCAGATCAAATGGGGGGCAATTAGGGTTTAGACCCTGAAATCAACGACATTGCCATTGAGGCCCGTGATCAAATCAACGATGATCATGGATGTTGCTGCTATCTCGGATACGAAGGGTCAGATGCCTCCCCGCACAAGGCGGCTTTTCGTGGATCAGATCGGCCTGAACAGGACAGGAAGAGAGCACCGTGAAATTCTTCATTTTGAACCAGCGCTACTTCGTGATGACGGGTGTTGTGGTTTTGGCTTTGGCCTCTGTGATCTTGGCGAGTGCCGTTGATGTCTGGTTCTGGGTGCCTGCGGTCATTTTCGGGTTGCTGGTGCTGGTTGGTATTCACGACCTGTATCAGAACAAGCATTCCATCCTGCGCAACTATCCGATCAGTGCGCATATCCGCTTCATCCTCGAAAGCTTCCGTCCGGAAATCCGCCAGTACCTTCTTGAAAGCGATCAGGACGAAATCCCGTTCAGCCGCCAGGCACGCGGTCTTGTCTATCAGCGCGCCAAGGGTGTCGAAGACAAACGCCCGTTTGGCACGATCGAAGAAGTCTATAAATCCGGCTATTCGTGGATTACCCATTCCGTCGCGCCCAAGCACATCACCGATACCGATTTTCGGGTGCGCGTTGGCGGCCCGCATTGCAAGCAGCCCTATGATTGCAGCCTGTATAATATCTCTGCCATGAGCTTCGGGGCGCTGTCGGGCAACGCAATTCTGGCGCTTAACAAGGGCGCCAAGAAGGGCGGCTTTGCCCATGATACCGGCGAAGGCAGCATTTCGCGCTATCACCGCGAAGGCGGTGGTGATCTGATTTATCAGGTGGCGTCGGGTTATTTCGGGGCGCGCAACGAAGATGGCAGTTTTTCCGAGGAAAAATTTGCCATAACCGCCGCCGACCCGCAGGTCAAAATGATCGAGGTAAAGCTTAGCCAAGGCGCAAAACCCGGCCATGGCGGCATGTTGCCATCGGCCAAAATCACCGCCGAAATTGCCGAAGCCCGCGGTATCCCGATGGGGCAGGATTGCGTGTCGCCCGCGGCACACAGTGTTTTCTCAACCCCGATTGGGCTGATGGAATTCATTGGCCGCCTGCGTGACCTTTCGGGTGGCAAGCCGGTCGGGTTCAAGCTCTGCATCGGGCATCGCCGCGAATTCATGTCGATCATAAAGGCGATGCTGAAAACCGGTATCACGCCCGATTTCATCGTCGTCGATGGCAAGGAAGGTGGCACTGGTGCCGCCCCGGTCGAATTTGCCAACCGGGTTGGCATGCCGATGCAAGAAGGCCTGACCTTTGTCCATAATGCGCTGCGGGGTGCTGGTGTTCGCGATCAGATCAAAATCGGCGCGGCGGGCAAAATCGTCTCGGCCTTTGATATTGCTCGAACGCTGGCGTTGGGGGCGGACTGGTGTAATGCCGCGCGCGGTTTCATGTTTGCACTTGGCTGTATTCAGGCCCAAAGCTGCCATACCAACTGCTGCCCGGTCGGGATCGCGACACAGGATAAAATCCGCCAACGCGCCCTTGATCCGGGTGACAAAAGCGAACGTGTCGCGCGCTTCCATAAAAATACCATGCATGCGCTGGCTGAAATCACCGGGGCGGCTGGTCTGACCGACCCGCGCAACTTCATGCCTTATCACTTCATGGTGCGCCAGAAGGACAACGAGTTTGTTGATGGCAACGAAGCCTATCCCTACCTGCCCGAAGGCTTCCTGTTGCAAGATACCGAACTTCCGGAACTCCATGAATGGCATTCCCGTTGGGAACGTGCCTCAGCTGAAACCTTCGATCCCAAGGAAATTCCGTTCGGCCCCTATAAACGGGCACAGGCGATTGCAGGGGAAAAAGCCGCGCAGTAGCATGGTTGCGAACCACGCCACCCAAACGGAGAGGACCAGATAGCACCAATGGTTGTTAAACGGATTGTCTCAAACTTTGCTGTGGATGATATCGCCAAGGCAGTTGCCTTCTACGAGGGCATTTTAGGCCTTGATACCGTAATGGATCATGGCTGGATCAGGACTTTTGCGGCAGCAGACCAAACCATGACCACACAGGTCAGTTTCGCCACCGAAGGTGGATCGGGGACACCCGTTCCCGACATGTCTATCGAGGTCGATAACCTTGATGATGTCCTTGGTAAAATGAAGGATGCCGGGATCGCAATCGAATATGGCCCGGCAGAAGAACCATGGGGTGTCAGGCGGTTTTACGTCCGCGACCCGTTTGGCAAGCTGGTCAATATTCTTGAGCACAAATGATCAAAACCCGGCTTTTGGGGCCGGGCTTTGCTACTAGCGTTGACATAGTTCTGCGCGAACCGCGAGCAATCCTTCACGGGTAATGCGGTAAGGTCCGCCGCGTTGTGATCGGATCAGTCGGCGTTTGCGCAGCTTCTTGAAGACTTCAAGCGTACAGGCGGTCAGAAACCAGCCGTCGCGGGTAATGCAATCTGCTTCAAGAACATGGTTTTTGCCGTCCTTGATCACTTTGATCAGGCCGCCTTGTGCGAGTGCATGCAACACGCGCTGTTCGTTCTTTGAAATATTCATCGGTCAGAGTCCGAAAACCAGTTGGGAAAACGGTTTTCGATCGGGACGGGCACAACAGTACCGGTCACGCGCACCCGGTTTAAGGTCGGGCAGGCGGTCCGATCTGCTGATCAGCGGTCTGGAAGCAGGAAAGACGCAAGGCTGTCAAACCGCGATCAGCGGCTGTGCCGGGACTCTGACATAAAATCTCCGATTAAGGTTCGGACGAAAAATTGTCCGATTGCGCGCATTTGTCAAGCGGCACGCTGCATTTCAATCATCGGGACTTTCTGGTCATTGATCGGGCCGGTGACCATAAAGCCGAACTTGCGGTAAAACGCCTTGGCGCGTTCATTGGCCGCCGGGACGGTCAGGCGCACATTGCTGCGCACACCGCGTTCGGCCAGGGCATCAAGGGCGGCAATCATCAATGCCTTGCCCGCACCAGTGCCTTGTGCTGCGGGATCAACAACGATCCAGCGGATTTCAGGGGCATCATGGATGGCAATGACATAGCCCAGAAGATTATCGTCGCGGGCGGCGACATAGACCGAGTGATTGTCAGACTGCACACTGGCGGAAAAGGCATCAACCGCCAATTCAATCACACTGCGGGCATGGATGCTGGTTGTCTCATCAAGGTCTTCGACCAGACAGCCGAGCTCTATCGTGCGTTCGGAAATCGCACGTATTTCAGGCAGGTCGTCTGCGGTGCCTTTGCGTATTTGCATGTCGTGCGCTCTAAGTCATTGTTCTTTCGGGTCAGACCCTTTGAGATCAGTTTCACTTAAAAACAATACCGGGAGGTTAATGACATACTGCCTTCAAGGGTGGGGATGACAGTTCGGATATGCGCAGGCAGTCGCTGGGCCAAGCGTTGGTGGGCGATTATTTGCGGCGGCTTTTTTTGTCGCGATACATCTCGAGATCGGCAATCGCCATCATGTCCTCAAGGCTTTTATCAAGCGGCTCGAAGAAGACCGACGCACCGGAACTGATTTGCGGTGTTTCGCGGATCGGGGATTTGGCGGTCGGCACGGTAAGTTTGACGTGATCAAGGGCGTTGCGCACACGGGTGACAATGGTCGTCAGATCGCCGCGATTGCGCACATAGCCGAGAACAGCGAATTCATCCCCGCCGATGCGCCCGCAAATATCAACCTCGCGGATGCTGTCTGTGATCGCCTTGCCAACGGCACGAAGGGCAGCATCCCCGGCGGCATGGCCGTAATCATCGTTCCAGTGTTTCATGTCATCAAGATCGATAAAGATGATCCCGATATTGTGGTGATAGCGTTTGGCGATGCGGATTTTCTGATGGGCCAGCATCTCAAACCCGGCGCGGTTGTTCATGCCGGTCAGCGGATCGGTCATCGAGAGGTTGCGCATGATTTCGTATTGCTCGTACAGGCGCAAATCGGCTTCGATCAGGTCGCGAAAGACCTCCATCAATTCCTGCAACGGGTTTTCATACTGCGTGGCTTTGGTGTCAAACACGCAAAGGGTCCCGAAAACCAGGCCATTTGGCCACAAAAGCGGCACCCCGAAATAGGAAATATAGCCTTCCTCGACGACTTCGGGATTGTCGGCCCATTCGGGCTTGTTGCTGGCGTCGGGTTCGTAAAAGGCTGACTTTGTGGCAACCACCCGGCGGCAATACAAATTGGCGTCAAGCGATTGCGGTTTTCCCGAAACTTCGGGAAACGGATTTTCCGGGTTCTTGCTTGTCAGGGCGGCGCGAAAACCGATCTTGTCATTATATTCGACAACATATCCGGCCGTGGCACCAAGAAGCTGCGTCATCAGGTCGACGACACGTTGCCACTTATCAAGCGACGCCTTCATCACCTCGTCCTGAGTGATCCAGTCGAATTTCCTAAGCAAGACCATCGCAAGTGCCTTTGTCCGAAGCCGATCAATCATCCTGATCGCCGTAATATACATTATAGCATGGTATTATTAGGACTATACGAAACCTCTTAACAAAATGCTTTCGCTTCAACATCTTGACGAGGGTGTTTCAGTCTCACGTATAGTTCTGCAAAATTGATGGTCTTTGGTGACTTTGGGGGCGCTTGTCGTGTTTTTGCCCCTTTTTCTTGCGATTGAAACCGCGAGGTTCCAAACTTGGCCGTAAAGCACGGTTAGTTCAGAAAAGCAGGAGACGCCCAGATGGCAGACGTGATCGATTATACGATCCATGGCGAAGAGATGCAGCTGGTTGAAATCGAACTCGATCCGGGCGAGGGCGTCCGGGCAGAAGCTGGCGCCATGATGTATATGAGCGATGGCATCGCCATGCAGACCGGTACCGGTGGCGGGCTGTTTTCCGGCTTCAAGCGCATGCTGACGGGCGAGGGATTCTTTATCACAAGCTTTGTCCATGAAGGATCGGGCAAGGGGCATGTCGCCTTTGCCGCCCCCTATCCGGGCAAGGTGGTGCCGCTTGATCTGGGTGAACATGGTGGTGAGATTATCTGTCAGAAGGATGCGTTTCTGTGCGCGGCATCGGGCATAGATATTGATATCGCCTTTTCCAAAAAACTCGGCGCAGGTCTTTTCGGTGGGGAGGGCTTTATCCTTCAACGGCTGAGCGGCGATGGCCTGGCCTTCATGCATGCGGGCGGCACGATTATTCGCAAGGATCTTAAGCCGGGCCAGACGCTTCGGGTGGATACCGGTGCGTTGGTCGCGATGACGCCATCGGTTGATTATTCGATCAAGTTTGTTGGCGGGTTTACCAACGCGCTGTTCGGCGGCGAAGGCCTGTTCGTCACGACCCTGGAAGGGCCGGGGACAGTTTGGCTGCAAAGCCTGCCATTCGCGCGTCTGGCAGACCGGATTGCCGCCGCCCTGCCACAGGATCGCAACAAGGGCTAGGGCATCGGGCCCTGCGTAATCCGATGCCGTTTCATGGTGTCAAAAACGGGTGGAGATATCGCCAGAACTTGGGCTTGCGCGATATCTCCACATCCTTTTCAGATCCCGACCGTAAGAATTTTTTGCAAGGTTTGGGCAAAAGGTAATACCAATTTCGGGCATCTCGGCGTAGGGTGTTTGCCAAATTTCTATCCGGTGCTGTCTTCCCCACAGATTTGAGGCGCACCGGGAAGCGACAGCCGCCATCAGGACCACACAGGCCGAAAGAGTAAAATCATGTCAGTTCGTGAATATGAACGTATCGAAACCCCGGAAAGTCTGATCAACGCCTTGCGCGAGATGCTTGGTGATCGGCTTTCGACGGCCGCATCCGTGCTTGAACAGCATGGCAAGGACGAAAGCTGGCATGAAGCATCGCCACCGGATGCTGTGGTCTTTGCCCACTCGACCGAGGAAGTGGCCGAGGTGGTCAAGCTGTGTGCTGCGCACGAAGTTCCGATTGTGCCGTTTGGTACCGGTTCGTCGCTTGAAGGGCATGTCGCCGCCCTGCGTGGGGGTATCTGCATTGACGTTTCACAGATGAACAACATCCTTGAGGTTAATAACGAGGATCTTGATTGCCGCGTTCAGGCCGGTGTGACCCGTGAACAGCTGAATGATCATCTGCGCGATACCGGGTTGTTCTTCCCGATTGATCCGGGTGCCAATGCCTCCATCGGCGGGATGACGGCGACCCGTGCGTCAGGTACCAATGCGGTGCGATATGGCACGATGCGTGAAAACGTCCTTAGCCTGACCGTGGTGACCCCGGATGGCAAAATCATCAAAACGGCCAACCGCGCGCGTAAATCATCAGCCGGTTATGACCTGACCCGTCTGTTTGTCGGTTCCGAAGGAACGCTGGGTGTTATCACCGAAATCGGCCTGAAGCTGTATGGTATCCCCGAGGCGATGTCGGCCGCCGTCTGCGCCTTCCCGACGGTGGAAGATGCGGTTAACACCGTCATCCTGACCATCCAGGCTGGCATTCCTGTCGCCCGTATCGAGTTCCTTGATCCGTTGCAGGTCCGTGCAGTGAATAACTATTCCAAGCTGGACCACAAGGAAGCCCCGACCCTGTTCTTCGAATTCCATGGCACCGAAGCCGGGGTGAAGGAACAGGCAGAATTCGTCCAATCGGTTGCCGAGGAATTCGGTGCCGAGGAATTCCAGTGGGCCACCCGCCAGGAAGACCGCAACAAGCTTTGGGCCGCACGTCACAAGGCCTATTACGCGTCGCTTCAGCTTGAACCGGGCAAGGCCGGCATGCCGACCGATGTCTGTGTGCCGATTTCCAAACTGGCCGAGGCAATTTCTGAAACCCGTGCTGATTGCGATGCCAGCCCGCTGACCTGCACGATCATCGGTCATGTCGGCGATGGCAACTTCCACACCCTGATCCTGCTGGATCCCGAGGATCCGGCCCAGATGGAAGAAGCCAACCGTCTGCACAAGCGCATGGTCGAACGGGCGCTTAAACTTGGCGGCACCTGCACCGGCGAACATGGCATTGGCTATGGCAAGCTTGATTTCATGGTGACAGAGCATGGCGAAGACACCATTGCCGTCATGCGGGCGATCAAAAACGCCCTTGATCCCAAAGGTCTGATGAATCCGGGCAAGCTGATCCCGGGTCTTTGATATCATCAGACCAATAGGGATATCTCATTGAAAACGGGGCCATTTGGCCCCGTTTTTGTTTTCGGATCAGAACCGGAAGGAAAGCGAAAGCGACCCGAACTGGTCCGCCCCGCTTTGGGCGGTGAATTCCGGGGTGCGATAAACATGGGTGTAGGTCAGGCGCGCCTGACCGATGATCACGGCAAGACCGATCTGCAAATCACCAACCCATGGTTCCTTATCGACCGAAGCACTGTCAGCAAAGGTGTTGCCATCAAGGGTGATGTCACGCGCCACATAACGCCCGGCAAAACCGGCAAAGACATAACCGCTCAGCGGGAAGCCTTCGGTGTCGGGAACAAAGAAATCCGATCCCGGCAGGCTGGGGCGGATGCGCGGCGGGCCATAATCAGCCGGCAGGTCAAAGCCCATCCGGAACATCGTGCCCAGTTCCGCATTGGTAAAGGCGTTGCCCAGCGTCACGGCCCCGTGCGGGGTGGCGTCAAATTCAACACCCAACAGATCGGCTTCGAACCAGCCACGATATTTCCGTTCATAGGTCAGGCCAATTATCGGTTCGTTCTTGATCTGATTGTCCCAGCCTTCGGGGTGGGGGCTATTGATTTGCTTATGCACAAACGACTGCGTTTCATCGGCAAGCGATGCCGGACCAACCACGCCAAGGGTCAGTTCCAGCGTATCAATGCGCGAATAGTTACTATCCGATCCATTTTTCTGCAGACCAGTATCCGACAAAAGCCCCGCCGTGCCATACAGCATCCCGGCCCATGGGCGGTCATTGGGCTGATTTTCAGCAACCGTGATGTCGTCGGGCGTGTACATGGTCTGGCCCAAAGAATAGCTGGTGCGAATGCGCCCCTCGGATGCGAAAAACGGGATTTGCTTGGCAACGTTCAGAAAGCTCGCCGGGGCATTATCCTCTGGCGAGATAAAGGCAAGCCGCACACCGTTGGTGTAATGCTGATCACTGTTTGTCGGCGTGAACAGATCGTTTTCAACCGAAAGCGATACACCCCATTTGTCATCCGGGGTCCGGGTAGATTGCGGGCCATCGGCTGTATTGGTTTGTGCAAAAGCCCCTTGGGTACCCGCAAGCAGCGCGAACAGGGATGCGGAAACGGCGATAACGTGGCGGAGCGCACGGGCTTGATGCATGATCAAAAATAACTCGTAAATGCAGATGGTTGCCAGATGCTGATCTGTTGCCGACTGATCTTGGACAATTTATGGCAACGACGCCAGTGAAGTTTGCGGGTGCGTGATCGATATCTCGCTGCCTTATACGCAGGTCAATCGCCACAAAGCTTAAACTGCTGGTCGAGATATTTGTTCCCATGCATGCGTCGGTTCTGCGCAAATAATTTGCGCAACAAAAAACGCCGCCCTTGGAATGGGCGGCGTTTACAGATCAGTTAGCAGAAAGATGCTTACGGAACCTGACGGCGCAGGCGGGCGACTTCAGCCTGACTTTCATCGATGATCCCGCGATAGGCATGCCAGCTTGAAAAGCCCAGAAGCGGCATGGTGATGGCAAGCCCGAACAGGAAGACGACCATCCCGCAAGCAGACAGGATGGCAATCACGGCCCCCCATCCAATCAAAACCTTCCAGTTTTTGCGAAACGCCGAAACGCTGATGATAACGGCGGTAATCACATCGACATCGCGATCAACCAGAAGCGGGATCGATACCACCGATACCGCAAAGGCAATCACCGCCAACACCCCACCCAGCAAACCGCCGGTAATCAGGAAGGTGATTGCATCGCGCGAGAAGAAGGTTTGCCAGACCAGCACATCAAGCGATGGCATGGTGCCGTTGTAAAACAGGGCAAAAAGCAACATCGCAATGCGTGTCCACGCCAAAAAGAACAACATCAGCAAAACACCGATGGCGCCGATCTGGCCGGGATTGCGACGAAAACCACTCAGGCTGTGCCACAGGGTAACGTTTTCGCCCATCTCAAGACGGCGACTGGTTTCATAAAGTCCAACCGCAAGCACAGGTGCCAACAGCATAAAGCCCGCCGCAAGTGGCAAGGTCAGATAAGGTTCACCAGAACGGAAAATGCTGAGCACGATCAGCCAACCGGCAATGGTGCAAAACGCCCCATAGGTCAGGCCGATGGCCGGGGTTCGTTTGAAATCGCGCCAGCCTGCTTGCAGCCAGGCGCCTGATTGGTCGGTGGTGATGGTGCGTACAACGATTCCGCGTTGACCGGCGTCGACCGCTTTTTCCGGCGTTTCGATTATTGTATCGGTCATTTTAATCCTCCCTGTCGCGATTGCGTACAACGATCATCCGGGTGGAATGAAAGTCAGGATTGAATTCTTTTTCTGTTTTATAAAATGTATCATTTCGGAGGCCGATTTCCACCATCCAATTGATTTTAAACTACGTATTTCGCCGTTTGGTAAATTCGCAAATGGCGTTAAAGGTTTTCTTTCCGGGTATTCCGGTTCTATTTTTAATTTTTCAAAACAGTGCAATATCTGCCCGATGCTTGATCAAAGCCCTGCTTTGACACACATGAAGATGGTGCCGATGGAACTCATCGCACGATCCCGGCGTTACGGATGGATCAAGCTTGCCTGAAATTAGCTTTAATCTTTGGCCATTTTCTGTTGCGAGAGTCATCACGAGCCTTATGCTTTCGAACAAGAAATCAAACCTTTGTGGGTCGCGGCCTTTTTGGGCGGGGCGACCATGCGATCTAGCGGAGCCTGACTGTTGAAAAA
The DNA here is from genome assembly GCF_015871485.1 of Thalassospira sp. A40-3. Classification (NCBI taxonomy): domain Bacteria; kingdom Pseudomonadati; phylum Pseudomonadota; class Alphaproteobacteria; order Rhodospirillales; family Thalassospiraceae; genus Thalassospira; species Thalassospira sp. A40-3. The sequence continues at coordinate 3,106,367 of NZ_CP065428.1, read as the reverse complement.
AATCCTTGTCGCAATTGGTGCACTTCTCGTGGTTCTTGTCGCCGCGTTGCTGATCATTCCGTCATTGATTGACTGGAATGGCTATAAGGCCGAGGTCAGCCAGGCTGTTCGCGAGGCGACCGGACGTGAGCTTGATCTTGCGGGCGATCTGTCGATGTCGCTGATCCCGTCACCATCCCTGTCGGCAACGGATGTCAGCCTTGGCAATGTACCGGGCGCACAGGATGCCGAAATGGTGTCGATTGACGAGGTCCGGGTTTCCGTTGCGCTGATGCCGCTTTTGACCGGCAATGTGCAGGTGACCGAAGTCAGCCTGATCAATCCGGTGATCGCGATTGAGACCTTTGAAGATGGTTCGAACAATCTGGTATTTGACCCAGCGCAGGCCGCACGTTCCGGCCCGGACGCGGGAACGATCAGCACGCCGGGTACAGGTACTGAAACCACCCCGGCACCAGCCGAGAGCGCCGAGGGCAAGGCTGATGCTACGGACAGCACCGACAGTGATTTCGCCAGCACCATTCAGGTCGACCGTCTGGAAATTGAAAACGCGACCATCATCTATCGCGCGCCGGGCTCCGAAGAACGGATCGAGGGGCTTACCCTTGGCATATCGGCAGAGACCCTGAATGGCCCGATGGAGGGTGAAGGGTATGTTTTCTATCGCGGTATTCCGCTAACATTTGCGATGAATGTCGGGCAGATCAGCCAGACTGCACCGTTCCCGGTTAGCCTGAAACTGGGCATTGACGAGGTCGATGGCGGTGTCACCGTTGCCGGACGTGTCGATCTTTCAACGGATAATCCCGGTTTCGACGGCGAGATTGATGGCAATTTCGATGACCTGCGCGAAGCCGCCCTTCGGATTGCCGGCGACGATGCCGACATTCCCGATATAGCGGCCAAGCCGTTTGATCTTGGCGGGCACATCACGGCCAATGCCAAATCGGTAACGCTCAATGATCTTTCGATCCGGTTTGGTGAAACCCGCGGATCTGGCGCGATTGCCATCGATCAGGAACCGAGCCTCAATGCCGATGTTGCGCTTCGCTTCAATCAGCTTGATCTTGATAGCATCCTTGTTCTGGCCGATATGGGCAATACAGGCGCATCGCCTGCGTCCAGTGACGCCAACAGCGCGCCGGAAGCATCAAGCGACGCGGCAGGTGGCGCACAATCGATCCCGTCGCAAAGCTCGGTCAAGAAAAACGGTGCTGCCAATGCACCGGCGATCCCGGCGGATTTGAAGGCGTCGATCGATTTTGAAGTCGAAACCCTGATCTACAACCAGACGCCGGTCCATAATGCGCGGATCAACGCCGCAATTGCCAATAGCAAGATCACGCTGAACGAAGTCTCTGCCGGTCTTCCCGGCGGGACAGATGTATCTGTCTTTGGCAGCATTTCCGGTAATACGCCGGACTTGAGTGCCGCACTTAGCTATGAAGTGGCATCCGAAAACATTCGTGCGGTCATGCGTTGGCTGGGTGTTGATGTCGACGGCATTCGTGCCGACCGTCTGCGCCGGTTCTCCTTGACCGGCGGGATCAAGGGCACATCCGAACAACTCAATATTTCCGATCTTGATCTTCGCGTCGATGACACCGCCATTCGCGGGGCTGTTGTTGCCAATCTCGGCGGATCGGGCCTGCCTGCCTTGGGCATTGGTCTGAAGCTCGACCGGATCAACCTTGATCAGTATATCGCGGCTGCGCCGGATGCCGAAGTTTCCGTCTCTACGACTTCTGAGGCGGGCGGCAATGCATCGACCGGTGCGGCATCATCTTCATCGGATGCGGGCAATGCGTCTGCTGCCAAGCAGGATATGGTCAAGATCATCAAGGATGCGCTGGCACCCCTTGAAGGCATGGCCGCCAATTACCGATTGGCCGCTGATGAGATCATCTCTTCTGGTGTGTCGGTGCGTGGCATTTCAATTGATGGCAGCCTTAATGGTCCGAATATTACCCTGACCAATTTTGCGGTTGCCGATGCAGCTGGTCTTGCCGCCAGTGCAAAGGGCGCATTCAACGGTTCGGCCGATGTGCCGGCATTTGATAATTTGTCCGTGCGTATCACGGCCAAAACGCTGGAGCCGCTGGCGAAGCTGACGGGTATTACCCTCCCGGCACCGGCAAGCAGTTACAAGAGTGTTCAGGCAAATCTGGACCTGAATGGCCCGGTCACCGGGCCGACGGTTGCACTTGATGTGTCCAACCCGCTTTTGCAGGTTGCTCTTGATGGCGTTGTCTCGGAAATGCTCGGCAGCAATCCCGGCATTGATGGCAAGCTTGCCGTTCAGGCATCCAGCCTGAACCGTGCGCTGGAGCTTTTGGCACCAACCTACACGCCATCGGGCAATCTCGGCCGACTGGCAGTTTCCGGCACTGTGAAGGGCAATGCGCAGAATGTCGCGGTCGATGGGCTGAAGCTTATCCTCGGCGCATTTGAAACGTCGGGCAACGTGCGCTTTGATGCTTCACAGGCACAGCCCAAGCTTTCTGTCGCACTTTCCGGTGGCAAGCTTGTGGTGGATCCGTTCCTGCCAGCAGAAAAGCGTGCAAGCCTGATGCCCGGTATGGGCAGCGGCCCGCGCAAGGCAGCGTTCAATCTGCCGAAAACCACGATGGTTACGCGCGTTGATGCCCGCGACGGCACGCCGTGGGATGACACCGTGATTGATGTCTCGGCCCTTCGTTCGATTGATGCTGATATTGCGGTTGCCCTGGATCAGCTTGATTTCGATACCTACAGCCTGATCAATCCGGATCTGAAGGCAACGTTGGTTAACGGGCTTCTCAGCATTCCGAGCTTTACCGGGCTTCTGGGGCAGGGGGATCTTGCGATTAACGGCACCTTTGATGCGCGCAACACTGATGTGCCCAAACTGGCCCTTGCCGGTCGTTTGGACAGTGCGCGGATCGAAAGTCTGGTGCCGATCCGGGTGGCAAGTGACACCATCCTTGGCGGACTGGGACTGACATTTGATGCCAATGCGCAGGGCAATACATCCCGCCGTCTGGTGTCGGCCCTGAACGGTACAGCCAATCTGGTTTTGAATAATGTGCGGTTCAGTAATGCCGATAAACGGCCGCCGGATCCGCGCCTGAATATCGAAGCACTTCTGCGTCAGGGCCCGCAGGCCATGGTGGTTGAAGGTGTTGGCAACAACGATCTCATGCAATCGCTTGAAGCCGACATGACCATCACTAACGGCATTGCCAAAACCACCCGTGTCGAAGCACTGTCGCGGGTCGGCACAGCGGATGCGGATGCGACCCTTGATTTGCCGCGCTGGGTGATGGATACGCAGGCTGATTTCGATTTCTCCGAAAAGATCGAAGAATTGCCGCCGTTCAGCGTCTATGCCAAAGGCAAGATCGATGATCCGGTCATCACCGGACGCATGGACAAGGTTGCCGTTCGGGTTCTCGACAACCTGATCGACAAGGCACTGGGCGGCAGCGGATCAAGCAATGATTCATCGGGAACGGGTGGCTCTGGTGGCGGCTCTGCCGAGGATGCGGCCAAAGGCCTGCTGAAGGGGCTTTTGAACCAGTTCGGTCGCTGATATCAAATCCCTTGAAAATGTTGGAAAACGGCCCCGTTTTGTGGGGCCGTTTTTCTTTATCCTCAAAGACTTATCCGAAGGTCGTCATAAAACAGCAAAAAAACCTTAACAAAGAGGTCCGGCTTCGACATGATCCGCCCGTCGATTCCCTTTGATGGTAACGGTTGATTATGTCGGTAAAGAAAACTGCTCTGGATAAGGATCTCAAGTGGCAAAAACGCATGGATGCGGGGCTGGGTGAAACAGCATCGATCAGTGCGAAGCTTGGTCTGGCACTTGTCTTCCTGCTTGCCTGTAGTGCGTTTGTCGCCTTTCACATGGGCGGACTGCCGCAAAGTGGCTTCCTGATCGCCGCCGCCGTTATCGGTGGTTATATGGCGCTGAATATCGGGGCCAACGACGTTGCCAACAATGTTGGTCCGGCGGTGGGTTCCAAGGCGCTGACCATGGTTGGTGCCCTTTTGATTGCGGCCATATTCGAGGCCGCCGGTGCGATCATTGCCGGTGGCGATGTTGTCGGCACGATCAAGAACGGCATTATTGATCCCACCCAAATGCCCGATGCCCAAACCTTTGTCTGGGCGATGATGGCAGCCCTTCTGGCCGCGGCCCTTTGGCTGAACCTGGCGACCTGGTTTGGCGCGCCGGTCTCAACCACGCATTCGATTGTTGGTGGTGTCATGGGGGCTGGTATGGCCGCCGTTGGCATTGGGGCGGTAAACTGGCCGACCATGGGCACAATCGCCGCAAGTTGGGTGATCTCGCCGGTTCTGGGTGGTTTGATTGCTGCCGGGTTCCTGGCCTTTATCAAATTCCGCATTCTTTACACCGAAGACCGCGTGACCGCTGCACGCAAATGGGTTCCGATCTTGGTCGGCGTTATGGTCTCGGCCTTCACGATGTATCTGATGATGAAGGGTGTGAAGAAAATCTGGAAGGCCGAAACACCGGTTGTGATCGCCATTGGTGTTGCCGCGTTCTTCCTGACCGTGATCCCGGTTCGCAAGGCCGTCTTCCGTGCTTCGGCCAGCATGACCGGCCGTCGCAAGGAAATCGCATCGCTGTTTCGCATTCCGCTTGTCGTCTCAGCAGCCTTGCTGTCCTTTGCGCATGGCTCGAACGATGTTGCCAACGCGATTGGTCCGCTGGCCGCCATTGTTTCCGGTGTTGATAGCGGTCAGATCGTGACCTCGGCCCCGATCCCGATCTGGGTGATGGTCATCGGCGCGCTTGGTATTTCTGCCGGTCTGATCCTGTTTGGTCCGAAACTGATCAAGACGGTTGGATCAAAGATCACCAAGCTTGATCCGATCCGTGCCTATACCGTGGCATTGTCGGCGGCCCTTACGGTGATTGTCGCATCTGCACTGGGTCTTCCCGTCAGTTCGACCCACATTGCGGTTGGTGCTGTGTTCGGGGTTGGTTTCCTGCGTGAAAGCCTGTCGCATCGCCGTCGTAAGGTCGCATCGCCGATGTTGGTGGACCGTCCGGAAAACGAACAGGGCGATGAACATATCGAAGCGCTTCGTCAGATTGACCCGAGTGAGGCCGAAAAGGCCGAGAAGAAAATGCGCAAGCGTCTTCTGGTGCGTCGTCGCTATGCGGTGACGATTGCAACCGCGTGGGTGGTGACGGTTCCGGCCGGTGCCTTCCTCGGCGCGCTTCTGTTCTTCACCATTCGTGGCATCATGCTGTAACTTAAAACGAATATGGTTTCGCGGCGCGGCGCCCCATTTTCCCCGGGGCGACTTGCAGCGATCTGCAGCGGCGATCAGGTTTTCCTGATCGCCGTTTTTCCTTGACCGGACCTTGGTCTGCGCGTAAACAGCCGCACCAAAGTTACACAGAATCCGTTCGTGATCGTCGCCCAGTATGGTGGGCCGCGAGTTTTGTTATGCGTGGGTTCATTTGATGAGAAGGGCTAACAGATGAAAGCGATCATTTTCGGTGTCCTCGCCATGGCGGTGACCGTTGTTGCATCGAACATTCTGGTCGAATACCCGCTGCCCGGCGTTCTGGCGGACTGGCTGACCTATGGTGCCTTTACCTATCCGGTCGCTTTCCTTGTTACGGACCTGACCAACCGTGCCCGCGGTGCGGCGGCGGCACGGGTTGTCGTGCTGGCCGGTTTTGCGCTGGCGGTTGTTCTGTCCCTGATCGTTGCGGATACGCGCATTGCCATCGCATCGGGTTCGGCGTTTCTGATTGCCCAGATGCTTGATGTGACCGTGTTTGACAAACTGCGCCGTGCAAGCTGGTGGAAAGCACCGCTGGTGTCTTCCGGCATCGGGTCGGCGGTTGATACCGCCTTGTTCTTCTCGATCGCGTTTGCCGGTACGGGTCTTCCGTGGGATACCTGGGCGATGGGTGATTTCGCTGCCAAGATGATCATGGCGCTTACCTGTCTGGCGCCGTTCCGTCTTTTGATGACGGTGATTACACCGCGCACTGATGCGGAACCGGCCCGCGGCTGATATCGGTTTGGACCCTAAGGCGTATCAGATATGCCGTCCGTGACCTTGTGATTTCTTCTGAAGGGGCGCATAACACGCCCCTTCATTTGTTTTTTTAATTGAGCGGAATTTCCCTGATCCATGAAAGTCGATCTGTTCGATTTTGAATTGCCGCGCGAACGCATTGCCGAACATCCGGCCAATCCGCGTGATGCTGCCCGTATGCTTGATTTGTCAGGCGAAGGAATGCAGGACCGCATCGTGCGCGAATTGCCCGATATTTTGCGTTCCGGTGATCTGCTGATTTCAAATGATACGCGTGTGATCCCGGCCCGCCTGTTTGGCAAACGTGGGGATGCCAAGGTTGAGGTTACCCTGCATAAACAGGAAGGCCTTGGCACCTGGGTGGCCTTCGCCAAACCGGCCAAGAAGCTGCGCATCGGGGAAACCTTCAAGGTCAATGACGAATTCGAAGCCGAAGTTCTTGCCAAGAAGGACGGCGGCGAAGTGACCCTGCGCTTTAACAAATCCGGTGCTGACCTGATTGCGGCACTCGAAAAATACGGCGTGATGCCGCTGCCGCCCTATATCCGGCGTGACGCCGGTGGCGATGATCAGGATAAATCAGATTATCAGACCATCTTTGCCCAAAAGGATGGCGCGGTGGCAGCCCCGACGGCGGGTTTGCATTTTACCCCGGAACTTCTGGCCAATCTGGATGCGCGCGGGATCAATCGCCGGACGATTACGCTTCATGTCGGGGCGGGTACCTTCCTGCCGGTCAAGGTCGATGATACCGATGATCACAAGATGCATGCCGAATGGGGTTCGATCAGCAAGGAAATCGCCGATCTGATCAACGAAACCCGCGCCAATGGCGGGCGTGTGGTTGCGGTCGGGACCACGTCTCTGCGTCTGCTCGAAAGTGCGGCGCGCGAGGACGGGGTGGTTGAACCGTTCGAGGCAGAGACCGACATCTTTATCACGCCCGGTTATAAATTCCGCGCAGTGGATATGTTGCTGACCAATTTCCACCTGCCGCGTTCGACCCTGTTTATGCTGGTGTCGGCCTTTGCCGGGTTTGAGCGGATGAAGGCGGCCTATCAGCACGCTATCGACAACGAATACCGTTTTTATTCCTATGGCGATTGCAGCCTGCTTGAATGCGCCAACAAAATTGATGCACGGACATAAGAACCGATGACCGAATTTCGCTATGAATTGCTTGCCCAGGATGGCAAGGCCCGTCTGGGGCGCATCCACACCGCGCACGGCGTGATTGATACGCCGACTTTCATGCCGGTGGGGACGGCCGCCACGGTGAAGGGCATGCTGCCGGAAAACGTTGCCGACACGGGTGCGCAGATCCTTTTGGGCAATACGTACCACCTGATGCTGCGTCCGGGTGCAGAACGCATCGCACGTCTGGGGGGCCTGCACAAATTCATGAACTGGGACAAGCCGATCCTGACCGATAGCGGTGGGTATCAGGTGATGTCACTGGCGAAGCTGCGCAAGATCACCGAAGAAGGTGTGACGTTTAAAAGCCACATCGATGGTCGCAAGTTCAACCTGACACCCGAACGCTCGATGGAAATCCAGCATCTTTTGGGATCGACCATCACCATGGCGTTTGATGAATGCACCCCGTTCCCGGCAACCGAACAGCAAGCGCGCGAAAGCATGCAGATGTCGATGCGCTGGGCAAAGAGGTCGAAGGATGCGTTTGTTAACCGCGAGGGCTATGCGCTTTATGGCATTCAGCAGGGCAGCGTTTTTGAAAACCTGCGGCGTGAAAGCTCCGAAAAGCTGGCTGAGCTCGACCTGCCGGGCCACTCGGTTGGTGGTCTTGCGGTGGGCGAAGGCCAGCAGATCATGTTTGATACGCTTGATTTCTGCGTTGATATGCTGCCTGCCAACAAGCCGCGCTATCTGATGGGGGTTGGCAAGCCGTCCGATCTTGTCGGTGGGGTGATGCGCGGCATTGACCAGTTTGACTGCGTGCTGCCGACCCGGTCCGGGCGCAATGCACAGGCCTTTACCCATCGCGGGACGCTGAACCTTAAAAACGGCCGCCATCGCGATGATGATCGTCCGCTGGATGATCAGTGCGGCTGCCCGGCCTGCACGAAATATTCGCGTGCCTATCTGCATCACCTGATCAAGGCGGGGGAAATCCTCGGTGCGGTTCTGCTGACCTGGCATAACCTTGCTTATTATCAGGACTTGATGCGTGGCATGCGCGAAGCGATTGCCGACGGACGCATGGACGCCTTCGCGCGCGATTTCCATGCCGGACAGGAAGGCGGGGACATCGATCCCATGCCGATTATCGAGGACTAAGCCATGGCTGATCAAACCATCTACGACAACCTGACCATGCTGGGCGGTGACACCCAACAGCCGGCATCGCCAGACGAAGCGGTTCTGGAACGCGTACAAAACCCTCAGGCCGGAACCGATTATTGCGTGCGGTTTGTCGCACCTGAATTCACATCCCTTTGCCCGATCACCGGCCAGCCGGATTTCGCCCATCTGGTGATTGATTATGTGCCCGGTGACTGGCTGGTTGAAAGCAAGTCGCTGAAGCTTTTCCTGACGTCGTTCCGCAACCATGGATCTTTCCATGAAGATTGCACGATCAAGGTCGGCAAGCGGATTGTCGAAACCCTTGATCCGAAGTGGCTGCGTATCGGGGGGTATTGGTATCCGCGCGGCGGGATTCCGATCGACGTGTTCTACCAGACCGGACCGGCACCCGAAGGTGTCTGGATCCCCGAACAGGGCGTGGCCCCGTATCGCGGGCGGGGCTAGAGCCTGCGTTTATGAGTTTGTTAAAAAGGCCGCAGCATCATGTTGCGGCCTTTTGCGTTATGATTGGAAGGCGATATAACGCGCCAAAGAATAAACAGGCCGGATGATTGAACGGATGCCATGACCACCAGGACGCGCCAAAATATCACGTTTGAACTGCTTCAGGCCAAAGCCCGTGAAATCGGCTTTGATGTCTGTGGTGTGGCGCGTCCGAAAATTGATGCGCGTAATCAGCAACGTCTTGATGAATTTGTCGCGGGTGGTGAATACGGTTCGATGGCGTGGATGAATGATCCTGAACGCCTGCCGCGCCGGCGCGACCCGGAAATGCTGTGGCCCGATGTCAAATCAGTGATTGTCCTTGGTAGTAATTATGGCCCGGCGGAAAATCCGATGGCACTGCTGGATCATCCCGACCGGGCGATGATTTCGGTTTATGCCAAGAACAAGGACTATCACGACCTGATCAAAAAGCGCCTGAAGCAGTTGGCACGCTGGGTTATTGAACAGTCGGGCGGGGCGGAACAGGTCAAGGTTTTCGTCGATACTGCGCCGGTTCTCGAAAAGCCGTTGGGGCAGGCATCCGGGATCGGGTGGCAGGGAAAGCACACCAACCTTGTGTCGCGCGAATTTGGCAGTTGGCTGTTTCTGGGCGAGATTTTTACGACCCTTGATCTGCCGGAAGCCGAACCGGAAGTCGATCATTGCGGGTCGTGCACCAAATGCCTGTCGGCCTGTCCGACCGATGCCTTTCCGGCCCCCTATAAGCTTGATGCGCGCAGGTGCATTTCGTATCTGACGATTGAACATGACGGGCCGATCCCGCGGGAATTCCGCAAACCGATGGGCAATCGCATTTATGGCTGTGATGATTGTCTGGCCGTGTGCCCGTGGAACAAGTTTGCCAGCCGGACCGAAGAACTGGCCTTTATCCCGCGCGTCGAACTGACGGCACCAAGGTTGGCCGATTTCCTTGATCTGGATGACGCCGGGTTTCGGGCGTTCTTTACCGGATCGCCGATCAAGCGCATCGGTCGGGCGAAGTTCCTGCGCAATGTTCTGATTGCAGCCGGCAATAGCAAGGCGCCGCGCCTGATCCCGCGCATTGAAAATCTGCTATCAGATGAAAGTGCCCTGATCCGTGCCAGTGCGGTCTGGGCCCTGTCGCAACTGATGAGTGCTGCTGAATTTGCCAGTCTCAAGGACATTCACGCTAAAATCGAAAGTGACCCGGTTGTTCTGGCGGAATGGGATCAGGCCAGTAACGCCGACTGATCACAATTGCATATCGAACTTCACGAAATTGAAGTGATAACGAAGCCCGCCCTTGGCATCGGCAAAGGCAATGCCATAGCCCGGCCCAAGCGGGTTGGGGTCCTGAAGCTCTTCTTCTTTTTCATGGCGGAAATCAAGCGGTTCACCCGACTGGGTGCTGTTGCCCAAAACAAACGGGACGCCCAGCCAGGTACCTGTTGCCGGGCGATGCAGATGGCCAAAGAACAGATGTTTGATTTGCGGGTTGCTTGATACGATTTCACCAAGTGCGTCTTCGGCATCCAGGCGAATGGTATCCATAAATGGCAGGCCCATTGCCATCGGCGGATGATGCATGAACAGGAAGGATGGCGTGTCCCGATGTGCCGTTAGTTCGTCGCGCAGCCAGTCAAGGCGTTGCGCACAAAGCGTGCCGTGATGATGGCCGGGCACGATGCTATCCATCATGACAAAACGCACGCCGTTGAAGGTTTGCCCGAAATTGACAAAGCCATGGGTGTCGGTTTCCGTTGTCGGGAAGGCATCACAAAATGCTTCGCGGATGTCGTGATTGCCCGGAATAATCAGATAGGGAATGGCAAGATCAGATAAAATATCGACAGCATTTTCATACTGTTCCGGCGTCCCTCGGTGGGTGATGTCGCCGGTGATGATGCAGATTTCCGCGTCGCTGTGATAGGTGTTTACCTCGTCAATGACCTTGCGGAGTGTCGCGGCCGCATCAGGCAAGCGCGACACATCATTTCGCGCCAGAATATGAAGGTCGGAAAGATGTATGAATTTCATGTCGATGCCCTATCATGGCGGAAAGCTTTTGAAATCATGGTCGTTTTTGCGCCGGAATTAAAGATTTAAACACCGATGGAAGATGCCGTTCGTAAAAGATCAGTGACAATTGCCGGCCACCGGACGAGTTTTTCGCTTGAAGATGCCTTCTGGGAAGAACTGGTCGGCATTGCACAGCGTCGCGCCATGACATTGGCCGAACTGGTTGTCGAAATTGATACCGACCGCGAAGGCAACTTGTCGAGTGCATTGCGGCTGTTTGTCCTGCGCGACCTGCAAAATCGGTTGGCAGGTGGCGCGGGCGAAGTTGAACGGTCCGATCCTGAAAGCCTCAGCGACCGGAATTAAGCAGGGCATCCATGTGTGGCATCTCGGGCTCAACCCAACCAGAAAATCACAGTGCCGTGGATGCGATGCTCCAACGTCTTGCCCATCGGGGGCCGGACGGTTCGGGTGTCTGGTCTGACCCAAATGGAAAGATCGCCCTTGGCTGCGTACGCCTTGCCACCACCGATCTGACGGGGCAGGCCAACCAACCGCTTATCAGCACGGACGGGCGATTTGTTCTGGTTTTCAACGGCTATATCGGGGGACATCGGTGCAGGATACAGGCGGCAACCCGCGACGGCCTGGCATTCCAAACCCGGAATGATGCGGAACTTGTTCTGCAGTTGATGTCCGGCGCAATCCGGCAGGGAAATGATCCTGCACAGGTACTCCAAACCTTGTCGGGGCAATATGCGCTTGCATTGTGGGATGTGGCGCAATCCTGCCTGTGGCTGGCGCGTGACCCGCTGGGCATCAAGCCGCTCTATGTTTTGAGCCGTCCAGACGGTCATATTGCCTTTGCATCAGAGATACCGGCGTTTTCTGCAATTTCTCCGCTGGTGCGTGATGAGAGAGTCAAATCGACATATCTTGCCCATCTGTTTGTGCCTGCACCGAACACCGGGAAAGAGGCCATAAAACTTCTTCCGCCCGGCACGCTCATGCGCTGGCAGGCGGGCGAGGTTTCCACAGGCCACATCGCGCACCCGGCATATCGGGCCGACAAGGCTTTGCAGATGCCGACGGCGGGCGGTTTGTTGTCTGCTGTTCGTCATTCGGTTGCCGACGCGATGGATGCGGATTGCGAATTGGGATGTCTGGTTTCGGGGGGGCTGGATAGTGCGGGTGTCGCGGCATTGGCGTGCGATATTGCGCGCGAACGCGGACAGAGTATTCCCAAGGCATTCGTGACGGGGTTTGATGATCCGGCCATTGATGAAACGGAGGCTGCGCAAAAACTCTGTCGGCATCTCGGCCAAGAACTGCATGTCGTTGCAGCCCCGACGCAGCCAGAGGACATCTATCAGGAGCTTGTGGCGGCCTTGCGCAGTGTTGGTGGGCCGTTTGCCAATCCGTCGATTGTTCTGATGCGATGCCTTGCAAAAGCGGTGAGCAGGGATGTCAAAGTATGTCTGTCAGGCGATGGCGGGGATGAGCTGTTTGGTGGTTATCCGCGATATCGGGCCGCACAGCTTTACGAGACATATTGGCGCCATGTGCCAAGACCGATTAGGCGACTGACGGCAAAGCTGTATGGCGCGGACAGTCGACGAGAATTTCATCGCTTTCTTGCTGGTGGATCAGGGGCGCGCAATCATGCCTTCGCCTTCTGGAACAACCGGTGTGTGATGCCCGAATGCGACGCCAGAATTGCGCAGCATCCTGATATAGGTGGCAGCCTGACAGACGCGATGATGCATTTTGATCGCGATGTGACGCTTCCGGGCAATCAGCTTTTGATGTCGGATCGTTGCGGGATGGCCCATGGGCTTGAATATCGCTTGCCGCTTTTGGGGCACGATGTTGTGCGCATCGCCGCGGCAGTGCCAGCCAAGCAACACCTTAAATACGGTCCCAAACCCCTGTGGCGTCAGGCAATCACCCCCTATCTGCCAGCGGGGCATGTTCAACACCACAAAATCGGGTTTAATCCGCCCGTCGCGACGTGGCTTTTGGGTGTTGCCCGATATCTGTGGGGGGATGAGAACCGAATTCTTGAGGCGATCTTCGCCGATGTCGCCATTACGCAGGGTCACAAGACGGCGTATTGGAAGCGTGCTGTTTCGGGCAAAGATCTGGATATGGCGCTTAGTGTCTGGGCGCTGATGGTCTGGCAAATCTGGCTTGAAGTGGATGGATCAGATATGTGGCGCGCTGCTGATACTGCGTGATCTGCGATACAGATTGAGTGCAGTCAGGGCCGTCGGGGCCAGTTGCACCACTTGGCGCGAGAGTGACAGCAGGCGGTCTTCATCCGGGTCATTGTCTTCGAATACGGATTGGGTGGTTTCGCAAAGTTCGGAAAGCTGGCGCAATCCAAAGGTGCCGGATGTGCTTTTAAGCGCATGAACTTCGTTGCGCACCGTGGTCATGTCATCCTCTGACAGGGCCTTATCGATCTTGACCAGACGGGATTCCGTTTCATTGATGAAAATCTCGATGCCGCATCCCGCACCTTCATCCCCGGCATCGGTGTAAAGCTGTTCAAGAATACGCACATCAAGAACCGGACTGGTCAGGGATTCTGGGCGATACGGACGACCGATCCGTGCGCCCTTGCTGCGTTTTTGGGCTGCGTTCGGATCGCCTGTGGTGCCGCTGCGCCGGGTGATCAGTTCCTGCATGGTTTTGATCAGTTTTTGCCGCTGGATGGGCTTGTTGATGAAATCATCAACACCCGACTGGCGGGCAATAACATTCCAGTCACGCGACTGATGGGCGGATAATGCAATGATCGGCGTGCGCGAAACCGGACCACTCATATGGCGGATGCGGCGGGTGGTGTGCAGCCCGTCCATATCGGGCATTTCGACATCCATCAGGATCAGGTCGGCATTCACCCCGCGCTTGAGCATGTTCAGCACCGTCTGGCCATTGCTGGCCTCGACAATGCCATATCCCTCGGCCTGCAGAATGCGGCGTGCCACCATGCGGTTGCTTTCGCTGTCATCGGCAATGATGACGGTGCCGATTTTGGCATCATTGGCAGAGCTGGCCGCTTCAAGACGTTCGGACTGAGGGACTTGCGGCTTGACGAAGCACACTGAAAGCATGCCGCCATCGGCAAGTTCGGTCTCATTGAAGATCAGGTCTTCCTCGGCAATTCCGGAGATCAATTGTTCCCAAGCCGGATTGGCAAAGACAATCCGTTCGTCTGCATCAAACAGCGCAATGCCTGTCTGTGCCTGATTAAGGGCCTCGATGATCTTCGTTTCCATTGGACATCGACCGATTCGGCGCCCCGGTTTCCATCAAAGGGCGCATTTGAATTTTCCGTATGAAACGCAAAGGTTTCATTTGTGAGTCCAGTTATTTTTACAGTTTTTTCTAATAAGTCCATGTTTTTTAGGCGTCACACCTAATGTCCCGGTCCCAAAGATGAAACAGAGATGCGAAACATATGTTTCGTACGTTTTATTTTTTGAAACATCTGTTGTGTGTGGCGGCAGCCTGTGGCGTAATCTTGGTCTTCCTGACAGGGCATGGATATTCGGGTGATGGGTTTGCAAACTGATCTGCGTGAAAAGCTTATTTCGGATTACGCAAAGCTTAGTCCGCAAATGCAAAAGGCTGCGCGCTATATCCTGGATCATCCAAATGATGTCGCCTTGCGTTCCATGCGGGCACTGGCCCGTGCGGCAAATGTGCCGCCAAGTACGGTCACCCGGTTGATGACTGCGATTGGCGTCGAAACCTGGCAGGACTTCCGGGATCATTATCAAAGCCGGTTGCTTGATCAGCCCGCAAGCTACGCCCGGCGCGCGCGCGAAACGCAAAAGACCGACAATGATGTCGACCGGGACCAGCATCTTCTTGAAAGCATTTGCCGCACCGAAATCGACAATATCAGCGACGCTTACGCGCCGGATCTTGTGTCACGCATGATTGCCACCTGCGAGGCGATTGAAAACGCCCGGCAGGTCTTCATCGTCGGGCGGGGTGCGGCATACCCGGCTGCCTTCCAGTTTGCCTATGCCTACCGGCTGTTTTGCGACAATGGCGTCCTGGTCGATGGCCATTCCGGTACTTTTGGCGATGAACTGCGCGGTATCGGGCGACGTGACATCATGATTGCTGTCGGGGCAAAACCCTATATCCGCGATACGGTGCGTGCGGTTGAGTTTGCCCGCTCCCAACACTGCCCGGTCATCGCAGTGACAGACTCTGATGTTTCACCGATTGCGATGGATGCGCATTGCAAACTTGTGGTGCGCGACACCTCGCAGTCCTTCTTCCAAAGTTTTACCGCCGCCCTTTCCGTGATGCAGGCCCTTGTTGCCCTGCTGGTTGCGCGGGGTGGCCCCAAGGCCCTGCAACGGATTGCCGCTGCAGAAGAACAACTCGCTGTCTTTGATACATATCTCGAAGACTAGTCACTTCACGGAACGCCCGATCATGACCAACGCGTCAAACTCTGCCCAATCCTCTGCCCCGGTCCCGAATGCCGGAACCCGTGTTCTGCACCGCACGAGCACATCCATTCCGCCGCGCGCCGTCAGGGGCGAGGGGATCTATATTTTTGACCAGAACGGAAAGAGTTATCTTGATGCTTGCGGTGGGGCGGCTGTGTCATGCCTTGGTCATTCTGACCCGGATGTCCGTGCTGCCATGCATGCGCAGATTGATCAGATTGCCTATGCCCATTCCGGGTTCTTTTCATCCGATGCGATGGAAGAACTGGCCGATGAACTGGTCGCATCGGCGCCCGAAGGCATCGACAAAGTCTATTTTGTTTCTGGCGGGTCGGAGGCCACTGAGGCCGCGCTTAAAATGGCGCGCCAGTATTTTCTCGAAATCGGGCAGCCGGACCGTAAATACGTCATTGCCCGTCGCCAATCCTATCACGGCAATACACTTGGCGCGTTGTCGGTTGGAGGCAATATGTGGCGGCGCAAACAGTTTGAGCCACTTTTGATCACCGCAAGTCACATCGCACCTGTTTATCAGTATCGCGATCAGCGTGACGATGAAACGCCAGAGGCCTATGGCCTGCGTGTTGCCAATGAACTGGAAACCGCGATCCTTGAACTTGGGGCGGAAAGCGTGGCGGCATTCGTGGCCGAACCGGTTGTCGGGGCAACGGCAGGGGCACTGGCACCGGTGCCGGGCTACTTCAAGCGCGTTCGCGAAATTTGTGATCAGTATGGTGTGTTGCTGATCCTTGATGAGGTCATGTGCGGCATGGGACGCACCGGCACCCTGCATGCGATTAAGCAGGAAGGCATTTCTGGCGATCTACAAACCATCGCCAAGGGACTTGGGGCAGGTTACCAGCCGATTGGTGCCGTGCTTGTGTCAAAGAAAATCAACGATGCCATTGCCAATGGATCGGGTTTCTTCCAGCACGGTCACACGTATCAGGGGCATGCAACAGCATGTGCGGCTGCGCTTGCGACCCAACGCGCCATCAAGGAACGCAACCTTCTGACCAATGTCGTCAAACAGGGGGAAAACCTTGTCGCGGCACTTGAGGCAAAACTCGGCCAGCATCCGTTTGTTGGTGATATCCGTGGACGCGGCCTGTTTCGCGGGGTGGAGCTTGTCGCGGACCGTGAAACCAAGGACCCGTTTGATCCTACCCTTAAAATCAATGCCAAGATCAAGAAGGCGGCCTTTGCACGCGGTCTGATGGCCTATCCGATGGGCGGCACGATTGATGGCGTTCGCGGTGACCATGTGTTGTTTGCCCCGGCCTTCATCATTGATGAAAACGATGTCGCCAAGATTGTCGATCTGTTTGCAGCTGCGCTTGATGATGTCTTTAAGGCCGAGGGAATGGTGTGATGGGATATGGTGACAAACCGTTTCTGATTGCCTCGGCCCCAAATGGTGCGCGCAAGACAAAGGCCGATTTGCCAAACATTCCGATCACGCCGGCCGAAGTCGCAAGGACGGCTTTGGAATGCAAGGCCGCCGGTGCATCGATGATGCATCTGCATGTCCGCGATGAGGATCAAAAACACAGTCTGGATGTTGGTCGTTATCGCGAAATGCTGACCGAGGTCAGATCATCGGTTGGTGACGATATGCTGTTGCAGGTCACGACCGAGGCGGTTGGCATCTACACAGCCCAGCAGCAGATGGAAATGATCAGAAACCTGCGGCCAGAGGCGGTATCAATCGCTGTGCGTGAAATTGCACCCGTTGATGCTGACCTCAATGCGGTCAAATCGTTTTTCGAGTTCATGCGCGAAGCCAAAATCGCACCGCAACTGATCCTGTATGCCCCCGAAGATATTTCGCGCTTTAACCAGCTTGTTGAAATCGGCGTTCTGCCCGGCGACAAATTCCCGGTCTTGTTCGTGCTGGGGCGCTACACCGAAGGGCAGGTGTCGCAACCCTTTGAACTTTTGCCGTTTATCGGGGCCAGTTCATATGTCTCGGAATGGATGTTGTGTGCGTTTGGGCCTTATGAAAACGCCTGCATTCTGACGGGCGCTGGACTGGGTGGTCATGCGCGTATCGGATTTGAAAATAATCACCTTAGGGTTGACGGATCGCCTGCTTCGAACAATGCTGATCTTATTGCCCAGGCACATGATGGTTCGATCCTGATGGGGCGGAAGATCGCGACAGGTGAACAGGCCCGCCAGATTATGCAACCCATGTGGTAGGAGGGGCAAAAAGAACCGGACAATACGCACAAATACTGAATTTCGTCAGGAGGTTTCGGGGTTATAGGGTTTTATTCCGCCAAGTCGGACACTATAATCCCCATCGTCGAAACATCTGATTTTTCTGATGTTTCCGTTTGATTCAGTTGTTCGATGTCGAACATTTGAATGCCTGATAATAGGGTGTAAAAAGGGAGCGAATCCTAATGAAAAAACTTATCGCTGTAGCGGGTGCAGTCGCTGCGATTGCTGGCGCCTCGCTGTTTGCCGGTCAGGCCTCGGCACAGGAAAACCGTTTCATCACCATCGGTACCGGTGGTGTGACTGGTGTGTACTATCCGACCGGTGGCGCGATCTGCCGTCTGGTCAACAAGGATCGCAAAGAGCACGGCATTCGTTGCTCGGTCGAATCCACGGGTGGTTCGGTCTACAACATCAACACCATTCGTACCGGCGAGCTGGACATGGGTGTTGCCCAGTCTGACTGGCAGTACCATGCCTATAACGGGACTTCGAAATTCGAAGACCAGGGTCCGTTCGAAGACCTGCGCGCTGTATTCTCCGTCCATCCGGAGCCGTTCACCGTTGTTGCCCGTGCAGATGCCGGCATCAAGACCTTTGACGACCTCAAAGGCAAGCGCGTGAACATCGGTAACCCGGGTTCCGGTCAGCGCGGCACCATGGACATCGTTCTTGCTGCCAAAGGCTGGACCCTTGATGACTTCTCGCTGGCATCCGAACTGAAGCCGGCTGAGCAGTCCCAGGCGCTTTGCGACAACAAGATCGACGCGATGATCTACACCGTTGGTCACCCGTCCGGCTCGATCCAGGAAGCAACCACTGCCTGTGATTCGGTTCTGGTTGAAGTTGCTGGCCCTGAAATTGAAAAGCTGATCGCTGACAACCCTTACTACCGTGCAGCCACCATCCCGGGCGGCATGTATCGTGGTAACCCGGATGACGTTGTGACCTTTGGTGTCGGTGCGACCTTTGTGTCCTCGACCAACACCGATGCCGACATCGTCTACAACGTTGTCAAAGCAGTCTTTGAAAACTTCGACGACTTCAAAAAGCTGCATCCGGCATTTGAAGTCCTGAAAAAAGAAGAAATGATCAAGGACGGCCTGTCGGCTCCGCTGCATGACGGCGCAGCTCAGTACTACAAAGAAGCTGGCCTGATGTAATCAGGCTTGGGACGGAGGGCGTTTGTCGCCCTCCGTTTTTCTTTTGCGCCCGACGGGTTTGCTCACAAAAATTGAATAAAATGAACACCGCCATTTAGGTGTTGGAGTACTCCGTAGGGGACCGGGTGTGTGTCGACGGAGGCTTTTTGTTTCTGGACCCCCAGTTCAAATGGCTTTCGTAGTGACCGGGAGTTTGTGATGACTGACGACAAGAATACGGAAAATGTGTCCGTCGATCAGGGGCTGCAGGACCTGATTGCGGAAAATGATACAGGGGCCCGTCAGCCGAGTGGTTTGACGGCGAAAATATTACTGTGGCTTGCGGTCGCATGGTCACTGTTCCAGCTTTGGCTGGCCTCGCCATTGCCATTTATCTTTAATTTCGGCGTTTTGAACTCGACCGAGGCACGGTCGATCCATCTCGCTTTTGCAATTTTCCTGGCCTTTATGGCCTATCCGGCCTTCAAGAATTCGCCGCGCAGTTATATCCCGATCATGGATTGGGTGCTGGCGGCGGTTGGCGCGTTTTGCGCGGCCTACATTTACATTTTCTATCGTGAAATCTCGGATCGTCCCGGGCTTCCGACCACGGGCGACCTTGTTGCGGCTGGCGTTGGTCTTGTCATGTTGCTTGAGGCAACCCGTCGCGCACTTGGCCCGCCCTTGATGATCGTTGCGATGGTGTTCCTGGCATATGTCTTCTTTGGCAATGCACCGTGGGTGCCCGACGTTCTGCAATGGAGTGGTGCAAGCTTCTCCAAGGCGATGTCGCATCAGTGGATCACGACCGAAGGCGTGTTTGGTATCGCGCTTGGCGTATCAACCAGCTTTGTGTTTCTGTTTGTCCTGTTTGGATCGCTTCTCGATAAGGCGGGTGCAGGCAACTATTTCATCAAGGTTGCCTTTGCCGCCCTTGGTCACATGCGCGGTGGCCCGGCAAAGGCCGCTGTTTTGTCATCGGCGATGACCGGCCTGATTTCCGGGTCCTCGATTGCCAACGTTGTGACGACCGGTACCTTTACCATTCCGCTGATGAAGCGCGTTGGTTTCTCGGGCGAGAAGGCCGGTGCGGTGGAAGTCGCATCCTCGGTCAATGGTCAGATCATGCCGCCTGTGATGGGGGCTGCGGCCTTCCTGATGGTGGAATATGTCGGCATTCCGTACCCGGAAGTCATCAAGCATGCCTTCCTGCCAGCCACGATTTCCTATATCGCGCTGATCTACATTGTTCACCTTGAGGCACTTAAGGCGAACATGAAGGGCCTGCCGAAACGGGTGACCTCGACCCTTGGTCAGACTCTGATCAGGTCGCTTTTATTCGTGCTGTCGCTGGTGGTGCTTTCGGGGCTGGTTTACTACGCCATTGTCTTCCAGAAGCAGCTATTTGGTGATGCCGTTGGTTGGATTGTCGCACTCGAGTGTGCTGCGATTTATCTGGCAGGGCTTTATTACGCGGCAAGATATCCCGATCTTGAAATGGATGATCCCAACCAGCCGGTGGTCGAGTTGCCGGCTTTGGGTGAAACCGCCAAGGCTGGCTTGCATTATCTGCTGCCGGTTGTGGTTCTGGTCTGGTTCCTGATGATTGAATTGAAATCACCGGGCTTGTCCGCCTTCTGGGCGACGGTTCTGATGATCTTCATCATGCTGACCCAGCATGCGGCCAAGGGCATCTTCCGCAAAAGCCGTAATGTTTCCAACGACCTGAAACTTGGCTTGATCGACGTGATTGACGGTTTTGCCACCGGTGCCCGCAACATGATCGGTATCGGTGTGGCAACGGCCGCCGCCGGTATCATCGTTGGTACGGTGTCACTGACCGGTATCGGTCAGGTGATGGTTGAATTCGTCGAACTGATTTCGGGCGGCAATTTGATGCTGATCCTGATCTTCACCGCCGTGATCAGCCTGATTCTTGGCATGGGGCTGCCTACCACGGCAAACTACATCGTGGTTTCCAGCCTGATGGCACCGGTGATTGTCGAACTTGGCGCGGCAAACGGACTGATCGTACCTTTAATCGCGGTTCACCTGTTCGTCTTCTATTTCGGTATCATGGCCGATGTGACCCCGCCGGTCGGTTTGGCATCCTTTGCCGCAGCCGCCGTATCGGGGGCTGATCCGATGAAGACGGGGCTGGTTGCGTTCTTCTACTCGATGCGCACAGCCGTCCTGCCGTTCCTTTTCCTGTTCAACACGCAACTTCTGATGATCGGTCTGGATCATCCGCTGGATGTGGTGATGGTGATCATTGTTTCGACAATCGCCATGCTGGTCTTTGCCGCAGCGACGCAGGGTTATTTCTTTGCCCGGTCCAAGCTGTGGGAAAGTGCGGCACTGCTGTTGATCGCGTTCACCTTGTTCCGGCCGGGTTTCTGGCTCGACATGATTGCGCCGCCTTATGAAAACCTGCCGGCGACAACCATTGTCGAAGATGCCGCCAACATGCCGCCTGAATCCAACATCCTTCTGGATGTCGAAGGCATCAGCATTGAAGGGGATGAGGTTTCCAAATCCGTGATGCTGCCGCTTGGGCCGGCAGGTGCGGGGGAAGATCGCCTTTATCACGCCGGTATCGGTATTCGGAATGAAGATGGTCGTATCTATATCGACGATCTGGTCTTTGCTGGTCCGGCCGAGAAAGCCGGTCTTGATTTCGATTTTGAAATCACCGCGGTAAAGGTCGAGGCTGATCGTCCGGCCAAGGAAGTCTTCTTTATCCCGGCCTTCCTGTTGCTGGGTGGGATTATTGTTCTTCAACGCCGACGCAAGCGCAGTGAAGACGCGCTTGGTACGGCCTGACTGGGAGATTGAACATGTACAAGGATATTCTGGTCACAGTAGATCTTGATCATGAGTCTTCCTGGAAGAAGGCCGTACCGGTTGCAATCAAGCAGGCGCAAAGCTTTGGCGCGCGCCTTCATGTTCTGACCGTGGTACCCACGGTTGGAATGTCGATGGTTGGTCAATTCTTCCCGAAAGGCTACGAAACCAAGGTTCTTGAAGCCTATAACGAACGCCTGCACAAATTTGTGGCTGAACATATTCCGTCAGACATCAAGGTGCAGCACATCGTGGGCCAGGGAACGGTTTATGAGGTCATCCTTCAGATCGCGAAGAAAACCAATTGCGACCTGATCGTGATCGGATCCCATCGCCCGGAACTGAAGGATTACCTTCTGGGGCCGAATGCTGCGCGCGTTGTGCGCCATGCAGATTGCTCGGTGATGGTCGTTCGCGAATAGGATTGGACGGCCTTCCTGCTTGAATAGAAAACGGGGGCGATGCAACTGCATCGCCCCCGTTGCCGTTGGGACGGATCAGGTATTTACTTCGCGGCGCAAGGGTTAGCCGCACACGGATTGGCCGCACACGGGTTTTTCGCAGCACATGGATTAGCTGCGCACGGGTTTGCCGCACACGGGCTGCAGGGGTTAACCACTTTTTTGGCAGCACACGGGTTGGCAGCACACGGGTTTGCGGCACAAGGATTTGCTGCACATGGGCTGCACGGTGCGCAGCTTGCCACTTCGGCGGTCGGTGCCGGAAGCGGGGCGGCCATCGCCATTGGTGTTGCCATGGCAAGGCTGGTGCCGATTGCCATCGCCGGGATGAGTGCCTTTTGTGCGAAAGTCATGGATTTCTTGGTCATGTCGTGCCTCTCTGAAGATCCGGTAAGTTCAATCCGGGGCGTTCCATCGCCCATCGGTAAGCGCACTATGATCCAATTCTTCACCGAAGCGGCGTCACATGGTTTCACTGTTGTGTGAGACCGTCGTGTTCAAAAAGGTGTTTGCCTACAATTGATTAGAAGCCCATTAGAGAAAATGCATGTCACAAATACCGGTTAAAAACTGTCAAACCGATTGAAAGTGCGGCAAAAGTTCAGCATCTTGGGGTCAGTTATAAAGGGGGCATAAGTTGGGGTTTCGTTTGAATAAAGCGTGAGCCGCACCGCCCATCAGGACGGAAGTTTGTATGATAGTCGGGGATCGTATCGCAGAAATCTGGAAGTTCTGCGCTGTTGCGTGCGTTGTTGGTCTTGCGGGAAACGCAGAGGCGGCAGGTAATGGAATCCCCGAGACGGTCGACATTCCGTCTGGCTGGTTCTGGCAGGGATCCGATTCAGTCGAACGGCAATATGCCTATCAGATTGACGAGCAGGTTTATGGCCACGATATCAGCCGCCGTAACCGTTGGTATGATCTCGAAGCCGATAAATGGCGCGTCCATCTTTTGGGCTATGATATCGGCAAAACACCGGTAACCAACGACCAGTATGCGGTTTTTGTCGAAGAAACCGGCCATCCCGCACCGACGATCAGCCAGGAAGACTGGGAACGTCAGGGGCTGATTTATAACTATGACACCATCGTGCCGTTCCTTTGGAACGATGGTCGTCCCCCGCGCGGGCGTGGCAATCATCCGGTCGTTCTGGTGTCTTGGCAGGATGCCAACGCCTATACTCGTTGGCTCAGCGAAAAGACGGGTGAAAGCTGGCGCTTGCCCGATGAGCTTTATTGGGAAAAGGCGACGCGCGGCCCGGATGGCACGTTCTATCCTTGGGGAAATATTTTCGATGCAAGCCGCCTGAACAGTGCCGATAGCGGGCCGTTTGATACCATGCCGGTCGGCCAGTTCGAGGCCGGGCCATATGGTGTGCTTGATGGTGTCGGGCAGGTGTTTGAATGGACGTCTTCGTCTTCCCAGCCAGGCTATCGCACCGTTAAGGGCGGATCATGGGATGATCGCGGGTGCGGGGTTTGTCGCCCGGCCGCCCGTCACGCCCGCCCGGAATATCTCAAGCACATCCTGATTGGTTTCCGGGTGATGCGCGATCACTGATCGCCCGAGACGATTGTTGCAAACCGCCATCAAATCACTAACTGTTGAAAGGGGTTTATTGGCGTGATCGGTCGCAAACCGCCTTATTCTGTGCAAAAGGAATAGCGGGTGGATCGCAACGATGTTGGTAAAGAAATGACTGAAGACAAACTCGATTTGGCGTCTATCCCGACAGATCAGCTTGAAAAGATGTTGGCCGCGGGACGCGATGTTATGGAATGTCATCGCGTTTTGACAGCGACGGGCGATAACATCGTTGGTGAACTGATCAAGGGGTCGGGGACGTTCTATGAATGGAACCATTACCCCGAAGGCGATGTCTATGATCGCCAGTCACATGCACAGTTCTATTATCACGCCCATCCCAAGGAAGAGCGCCGTGATTGGGATGAGCACGGACATTTCCATACATTCATGCGCCCGCGCGGCATGCCCGATGGTTGCAAACCCAAACAGATCGACGGCTTCACCTATCCCGAGGGGCCGAACGATGCGCTTTCGCATTTGATCGCGTTTTCGATGGATGAGTTCGGCTTTTGCCAGCGATTGTTTACCACCAACCGTTGGGTCACCGGCGAAGTCTGGTATGACGCCGAAGACGTCATCGGCATGCTTGATGGTTTTGTCATCGACCATGCCCAGCCGTCCTGGCCGGTCAATCGCTGGGTGTCGGGCATGATGGTGCTTTTCCGGCCGCAGATTGAACAACTGATCCGCGAACGCGATCAGGCGGTGGCCGACTGGGCGCAAAAACACCCGGACCGTGACGTCTATGAAGATCGTGATGTTGAAGTCACTGCGACCCTGGATGTCGCAACGGTGGAGCAGATGCGTTCGGTCGGCGAAGAACTTCTGCGTCGGCGCGAGGCGGCATAGCGTGCCTGCGCAACTGGCATCTGAAATACCAAGGACGCATCGCCAGAGATTTCAAACAGAGTGCAAATAACAAAAATGGCCGGGGCATTTTGCTCCGGCCATTTCATATTCCGAGATCGTAAAAGTGTTACTGAGCTTTCAGGAACTCGATGATGTCGGCAACATCTTCATCTTTGTTGAGTTTGAACGCCATTTTGGAGCGTTCCTTGGAACCTGCGATTTCGCTCAGTTTCGCGGACGGATCCTTGAGGTAATCGGTCAGGAACGCTTCGTCAGCAACAAACCCTTTTTCGCAGGCTGCAAGATAACCCTTGCCGTATTTGAAGCCTTCAACCGTGCCGCATTCACGACCGAAAGCGCCAGCAAGACTTGGGCCGACCTTGTTCACACCAGCATCAAGGCTGTGGCAAGCAGCGCAGCGCTTGAAAAGTTTTTCACCTTTCTCCGCATCACCAGCAATCGCAGGGGCGGCAGACAGGAAGGCGATGGAGCTGGCAACGAGAACCAGTTTGCGCGAAAACGTCATTATTGAGCCTCTCTCTTAGTTCGATGTTCCCGGTGATCGGGATAATGCACCACTTTCTGGCGCATCTGTGGGTAAACGCAAGGTCAACGCGGGATATTGTTATGCGTCGAACAAGTACAAGATCGCTTGATCTTCAAAAACTGGTAACCAGATCTATCATAGTGTGATGGTGAAAAATTTGAGTTTAGTCAATTTTTGCACTGAGCTGTCGAAATTTGCCAGATTTCAGATGCTTCTGATTGCTGGTGTAAGGCCTACGACTGAAATAGTGTGTTTTTGCCATTGTGGCAGAAGGTTTGATGAAATCCATCAGGGACGGGGAATGTCCCGGTTCGACAATTGATCAACAGGATGGTTGAAAATCAGGACCTTGTGCCCCAACTAAGGAAAATATGTTTGTCGAATTCCTGCCAGAAGTATAATGTTGCGCAGAAATTTGGCAGCCATATGAGAAGCGTGCCAGGAGATATCTATTGCCACGTATCACCAAAGAAGATCTGAGCAAGCTGGTTCAGGACCCGTCAGGGGAAAATCGCGCGGACACGGCCGACAAGATCAGTCGTGAATTCACGACCGAGACCCTGACTGACAGCGAACGTGTTCTGGCCGAAGATATTTTCCGTCTGATGATCCGTGACGCGGAAGTCCGCGTGCGCAAGGCGCTTGCCAAAAACCTTGCCCAGACGCCTTTGGTGCCCCACGACGTTGCCGCGACGCTGGCCCGTGATGTGGACGAAGTTGCGCTTCCGGTTCTTGAGTTTTCCGAAGTTCTTAATGACGACGACCTTGTCGACATCATCGGTGATAATGCCGACAGTGTCGAAAAGCAGCGTGCGATCGCCTCACGGTCATATGTTTCCGAAGTCGTTTCGGCAACGCTGGTCGATATCGGCCATGAAGACGTGATGGTCGACCTGATGTCAAACCAGGGTGCCGAAATCAGCGAGGTTTCCCTGCAAAAGGTCGTTGATGATTTCGGCGACAATGAACGCATCCAGAAACCGATGATCGAACGCAATCATCTGCCGATCACGATTGCCGAACGCATGGTGACACTGGTGTCCGAACGGATGCGTTCGCAACTGATTTCACGCGGTCACATCCCGGAAGGGATCGTTAACGCAGTCATGACCCAGTCGCAGGAAAGCGCGACCATCGGGCTTCTTGGTGATGGTGTCGAAGAACGCGATGTCGAACTGCTTGTCGAACATCTTTATAACAACAAGCGTCTGACAAGCGGTTTGATCCTGCGCGCACTTTGCATGGGCGATGTATCCTTCTTCGAGGCCGCCTTGGCGAAACGTGCGGGTGTCTCGTTGATCAATACCCGTATTCTTATTCATGACAGTGGTCCGTTTGGCCTTGAAGCGATCTATAACAAGGCCTGCATGCCAGAGCATTTCTTCCCGGGTGTTCGTGCGGCGATCGAAGTTGCCCGCGAGACTTCCTTTGACGGTGAAGAACATGACAAGGAACGTTATTCACGCCGGATGATCGAACGGGTCCTGACCCAGTATGGTGATCTTGGGGTCGAGTTCGATTCAGATGACGTAGATTATCTGATGGGCCGTATGTTGCAGCTTCCGGGCGAACGGGCGTTGCATCACTGATCTCGCCTGTCAGCACGATGATCTTGAAGTCAAAACCGCCCGATGTGTAATCCGGGCGGTTTTCTTTTGGGCCTTCGTTGCCCAAACAAAAAGGGCGCTGCCATGCCGACAGCGCCCTTTGTCAGTTCTTATCCAAACGCCACACTATTCAAGCAGCGTGTTGGGCATCCAAAGTGCCAGTTCCGGGAAGTACATCACGAGGATAAGACCCAGAACCTGCAGAAGTACGAAGGGAATGATGCCTTTGTAGATCTGCTGGATGGTGATGGATTTCGGCGCCACACCCTTGAGATAGAATAGGGCAAACCCAAACGGTGGCGTTAAGAAGCTTGTTTGCAGGTTCACCGCCACAAGGACCGCAAACCAGGTCAGAACCTGTGCCTCGGTGGCTTCAAGGCCCCCGATATCAAGGTGATGCCCAAAATCAAGCTGGGCAATGACCGGTGCAAAGATCGGCAGCACAATCAGGGTGATCTCGACCCAGTCAAAGAAGAAGCCAAGGATAAAGACGATCAGCATCAGCAGAAGCAAGATGCCCCACGGACCAAGACCGGCACCTTCGACAAGGTCAATTACCAGATCATCGCCACCTAGCGAACGGAAGACATAGGAAAACACCGTCGCGCCGGCAAACAGGAAGAACAGCATTGCGCCGGTCAGTGCAGACCGTTCGCAGACATCCTTAAGAACCGGCCATTTCAGGCGCCCTTTGACCAGTGCCAGGAAGGTTGCACCAACCGCGCCAACGCCTGCGGCCTCGGTCGGGGTGGCAAAACCGGCAAAGATCGAACCCAGAACCAGAACAATCAGGAAGACCGGTGGCAGGAAGCTGCGCAGCATCATCATGACAAGGTCTTTGCCGTGTACTGCTTCGCCTTCTGGAAGCGGCGGGGCAAGCGACGGGTTCAGCTGACAGCGTACAAAGATATAAACCGTGTACAAGCTTGCAAGGAGCAGACCCGGAATGATCGCTGCCAGGAACAGGTTGCCAACCGATACCGACAAAAGGTCGGACATCAGAACCAGCATGATCGATGGCGGGATCAGAATGCCGAGCGTCCCGGATGCCGCAATGGTTCCGGTGGCCAGTGACGGATCATAATTCCGACGCATCATCACCGGCAGGGCAAGCAGGGTCATCATCACAACCGATGCGCCAATAATACCGGTGGTTGCCGCCATGATGGTGCCCATCAGAGTTACCGAGAGGGCAAGACCGCCCGGCACTTTACGCAGCAGCATGTTGAGGCATTCCAGAAGGTCTTCTGCAACACCACTTTTTTCAAGCATCGTGCCCATGTAAATGAACATCGGCACGGCAACCATCACCATGTTTTCGGAGATGCCGCCCCAGATACGTGAAACGATATTGAAAAATTCAATAAACGAGAAAACGTCATAGGCCATGCCCAGAAAGCCAAAGGCGATCCCGATGCCGGAAATGACGAAAGCAACCGGAAGTCCCGTGAAGACAAGAATGCCGAGCGAGGCAAACATGAACAGCGGAAACCAGTCTTCGATATAGAAGTTATCCATTTGGAATTATCCCCGTTCCGCTCAGTCTTCGATCTTGGCTTTGCCAAGGTCTTCAAGATGGTGGGTCCCGACGTAATAGCCTGCGCGCTTATGCAGGTTGGTCGGGCCAAAGACATAGACGAAGCATTTCAGGAAGATCGAAAGCCCCGCCATGGCGAGAAGGCCAAAGCCGATGGGAATGGTTGATTTGATGATCCAGCGATGGGTCAGACCCGTGGTTGAAGCCGAAACTTCGTGGCTTTCAAAGGAACGGGCAACAAAATCAAACCCGAAATACAGCACCAAAGCACAGAATGGCAGTACGCAAATGATGCCGCCGATCATCTCGACAATCGCGCGGGTGCGGGGGCGAAGGTTGTCGCGAATAAGTTCGATACGAACATGTGCATCGCGAATATAGGCGAAACCAAAGCACAGCATAAACAGGCCGGTATGCAGGTGCCATTCAAGCTCCTGGAGCTTGATGGATCCCTGACCGCCGAATTTACGTTGGATCACGTCGTACAGGATGACAATCATCAATGGTATCGCAAGCAGGCTTGCCCACTTTCCCACGCGGGTCACGATGGCATCGATGATGTCACTAAATTTCAGTAGCGCTTCCATAGAAGGTCTCCCGGGTCTTCTTATCGCGGTCAAGGCCGGGGCACGGAGCACCCGGCCTTGCCGAGAATTGTTTTTGTCGACTGACTTAACAGTCGTTCAGACCTGTTGGATTAATCGAGATAACCGATGTCTTTCCAGATCTTGTAGTTTTCGCGGAAGCTCTGGAGGCTTTCATAAGCCATTTTGAAGTTCGCATCTTCAGCTGAGAGCTCGGCTGCGACTTCTTCCCAGGCACCACGCATGGCATCGAGCATTTCCGGCGACCATTTCTTGATGTTCACGCCTTTTTCCTGAAGTTCTTTCAGGGCGTCGAACTGGATCGCTTCACCTTCTGCAAAGCCATATGCAAGGTTGTCGTTACAGACGGACTCGATCTGGGCACGCTGGGTATCGGAAAGCGCATCCCATTTTTCCTTGTTCATCATCAGATCGAACAGGGTCGACTGCTGGTGCCAACCCGGGAAGTAGTAGTACTTCGCGACCTGGTGGAAGCCGAGTTTCAAGTCAATCGCCGGCATGGAGAACTCGGTCGCGTCAATCGTGCCAAGTTCAAGTGCCGGATAGATGTCGCCACCTGCCAAAAGCTGGGTGGAAACACCAAGTTTTTCCATCACTTTCGCGCCAAGACCGAAGAAGCGCATTTTCAGACCCTTAAGGTCTTCCGGCGAATTGATCTCCTTGGAGAACCAACCAGATGCTTCCGGTGCGATCAGGCCGCAGAACAGCGATTTGATGCCATGTTCGGCATAAAGCTTGTCAAAGATTTCCTGGCCGCCGCCAAACTTGACCCATGCCAGATATTCACCCGCCTGCGGGCCGAACGGAACGGCACCGAAAAGCTGAAGGGCCGGAACCTTACCTGCCCAGTAACCCGGGGTGGAGAAGGCGGCATCAATCGAGCCGGTCGAAACCGCATCGAAAACTTCCAGTGCCGGCACAAGTGCGCCCGGCTCATAGAATTTGATGTTGATATTGCCGCCAGAAACTTGGTCGATCTTCTCGTCGACGCGTTTGCCAAGCGTACCAAGCTGGGTCAGGCTGCCCGGATAGGTCGAGCCCATTTTCCAGCGAACGCGATCCTGAGCATCCGCATCAGAAGGTACTGCCGCAACCGCGACCGCAGCAAGAACGGCCGCACAAGTTGCGGATTTAAGCATTTTAGAAAAAGTCATTCGTCTTCCTCCCTAAGAAGTCCGAAATTGGTAATACCACGTGAGGCCGACCACCACCTTTTGCTTTTATTATTGGGTGGTATTCTCCCCGATTTTTATGTTGCAGGGCGAAGCATAAGCGTATTTCGCAAGGATGAGCAAGTTTGTTTCACCGTTTGCGAAAGAAAATATCCTTTTGCAGTGCGAAAAGAAAACTTCGTGTCAGGCGTGGAAAGCAGGAATTCCGCACGGGAATGCGCATTTGGCGTTCATTCATGCCGTTTGAAAATTCCGGGTCAAAAAGCTGCATGATCGCCGCGGCTTAGGGGATTTTGGTTTTATCACCCTAATTACTGTGGGGGGATTCGTGCCCGGGATTCTGTGTGACGCCAGGGTGATGTCTGGGCGATTGTTGCCGCAATCCCGGCGAACGATGCTGTCTTGCGATATTGCAAATGCAGCAGATGGCGTCATTTTCGTCGTGAGACAGGGGAAGAAATCGTTTGAAAACGAAAACGGGCGGCCTTTCAATGAAAGACCGCCCGACTGATGGTCGGAGCGAGAGGATTCGAACCTCCGACCCCTGCCTCCCGAAGACAGTGCTCTACCAGGCTGAGCTACGCTCCGTCAGTGGGCGGAGGTTTATCCCTTCTTTTGGCGTGGATCAAGCATAAACCGGTCGTTTTGGCGGAAAAAATGTCAGTGTAGGCGTGCGCGGGACGGGCAGTTTAACAAGCGATTGAAAATCCTGCCTCTGCAGGTGATGAGGGCGCGACGCATCTTTGACTGAAACGCAAAAGGCCCCGAAACGCATAAACGTTTCAGGGCCTTTGAATGATGGTCGGAGCGAGAGGATTCGAACCTCCGACCCCTGCCTCCCGAAGACAGTGCTCTACCAGGCTGAGCTACGCTCCGTCATTCTGCGAAGCCGGGTGATAATAGTTTATCGCAGGCGACGCAAGATATTTTTGCGCCGTCCGGGTGTGACCCCGGCATGCGCAACGGGAATATCGATTAGTATGGGCGCGAAATGCAGAATTCGACCGCCTCGATCATTGCATCCTTGATCGCGCCATCGTCAAAACGTGACAGGGTGGCAATCGCCTTTTCGCCGAATTCGCGGGCGCGATCCATTGATGCATCGAGTGCATCATACTTGCGGATCAGCGTTTGCGCACGATCCAGATCGCCATCCTGGAAGTCCTGATCTTCCATGCAGCGACGCCAGAAGGCCTTTTCGTCTTTATCGCCATTGGCATAGGCAATGATCACCGGAAGCGTCACCTTGCCGTCGCGGAAATCATCGCCAACGGTCTTGCCAAGGGTTGCCTGATGGGCGGAATAATCCAGAACATCGTCAATCAACTGGAACGCGGTGCCAAGGTAAATGCCATACAGACGAAGTGCTTCTTCATCCTCGGCCGAACGTTCGGCAATGACCGCACCAATCTGGGATGCCGCGCCAAACAGCGCTGCGGTCTTGGCGGTGATGACTTCGAGATAGGCCTCTTCGGAGGTGCCCATGTCATTGGCGGTCGAAAGTTGAAGAACTTCGCCCTCGGCAATGACGGCAGATGCCTGTGCCAGAATATCAAGAACCCTCAGCGACCCGGTTTTGACCATCACGACAAAGGCGCGCGCAAACAGGAAATCACCCACAAGAACGCTGGCTTCGTTGCCAAACAGCGCATTTGCCGATGCCTGACCACGGCGCAGCTGGCTTTCATCGACGACATCGTCGTGCAGAAGGGTCGCGGTATGAATGAATTCAACGCAGGCCGCAAGGTCCACAGCATGCGGTCCATCGCCATATCCGCAAAGCCGTGCCGATGCCAGTGTCAGCATCGGGCGCATGCGTTTGCCTCCCGCCGCGACAAGATGGGTGGCCAATTGCGGAATCAGGGCGACTTCGCTGTGCATGTTGTCGATGATCACCTGATTGACGCGCTTCATGTCGCCATCAACGAGGTTGACCAGTGAATCAAGGCTCGGCTGAGTCTTTGGCTGCGGTGCGGTATTGGTCACGCTGTATTCCGACTTCTCAAATGGCATCTTCGCTGCCTGCGTGGGCGAAGATTGCAAATAACAGCAGGCGGCCTCAACATAGATAGGCCAAGCTGTTGTGGTCAAGTGGACAAATGCGGTGCAGACACACGCCTGATCGTTGGCAATTCACAGTTTTATCGCACAGGTTTTGAAAACCATCACCGCAAACGCCTACATTATAGAGATATTATCGTTTTTTGGATTTCTTCTTATTTCAGAACGTATGCAAGACCAGATCACAGTTTGAAGGAAAATGCAGATGATCGAACTTTTTCGCAGTAACGATCCCATCGAACTGAGCTGGGCACAGGCTGTGTTGGCCGATGAGGGCATCGACAGCCATATCTTTGACTACCACGCCAGCATCATCGAAGGATCGATCGGTGCCTTGCCACGGCGTCTGATGGTGGATGGTGATGCGGAAAGTCGTGCGAAATACGTTCTTGATGTTGCCAGACGCGAACTGGATGAGCATAACGCAAAGCGTGATGCGTCGGACGCGATGCCGTCCGAGTAACAGGTCAATCAGATCAGAACGACAGATCAGGAAAATCGATGGTGAATGCAGCCACACGCATTGAAGTGCCCGACTTCCCAGAAGAACGCATCAGCCATGATTTTCTTCTTGGCGGATCGGTGGTGCTTAAGCAGCCTGTCGACGGCTATCGGGCGGCGGTGGATGCTGTGTTGCTGGCCGCATCGGTTTCGATCAATTCCCGTCGTGATGAAAAGATCCTTGATGTCGGTGCGGCTGTCGGCACAGCCGGGCTTTGCGTTGCCCGTCGTCTGGAAACGGCGAAGGTGACTGGTGTCGAGCTGCAAGACGATCTGTATGCGCTGTTTTGCCGCAACGTGATGGAAAATGATCTGGCGGGGCGTGTGACCCCAATTCATGGCGACATCAATGATGGTCGCCTGCCGCTGGTGGCTGAAAGCTTTGATCAGGTCATTTCCAACCCGCCCTATTATGCTGGAGGCACGCGGCCGAGTAATGAAAGCCGTGCGAAGGCCCATCAGGAAGGCACCGCAGACCTCAAGGACTGGATTGCCTTTTGTCTTAAGATGGTGCGGCAAAAGGGACGGATTACGCTTGTACATCGTGCCGATCATTTGGACCGGATCATTGGTCTGTTGCATGGACGGGCCGGTGACATGACAGTTTATCCGATCTGGAGCAAAGCGGATGCCGAGGCGCCCCTGCGTGTGATCGTCTCGGCGCGTAAAGGCGTTGCGTCGCCATTAACCATGCGGCGCGGGATCGTTTTGCACGACGAAGGCGGGGCCTATTTGCCGCAAACCGATACCCTTTTGCGCAACCCTATGGCATTGCCCGGTTTCTAATTCGATCAAACTTCAATATAAGAACGACATGCCTGCGACAGATCTCGCAGATAAATCCGTGCTTTGGGACCTGATATGCTGAGTTTTTCGAAAATCCTCTTCACCGCGCTGATCATCGTTGTCGTCTGGCAAGGCTTCAAGCTGTTTAATCGCGGCAAACAGGTTTCAAGCAACGAACAGCCCAAGCAAACCGGCCAGGAAAAGAAAAAGCAAACCAAGCCGATTGCCCATGAACTGGAAAAATGCCCGCATTGCGGCGTGTACCATGCCGAAGGCAATGCGCATCGCTGTGATACGTAAGCCGTTTCAGCGATAAAAGCCGGGTTCTGATCAAAGCGCCTGTGCTGCATTCGACTTTGGGGCAATCCGCGCGAATTTGACTTGGATTTTTCCCGATAATCGATGATCAATGTTGCTGCAATGCGGCATGATCGCGAAGGGCGGGATACAAGGGTTGCAAATTCAGCGCGTCTCAGGGCTTTTGCCTTCTTGACCGCGCGGGGGCAGGGCGGTAGCTTGCCGCACTAAATTTACAGACAACAGAAATAGAGAGTTCGCGCCATGGCGCTCGACGGGTCGCAACGTCCCCCTTCATTCCAGGAAATCATTCTTCGACTGCAAAGCTATTGGGCTGATCAGGGATGTGTCATCCTGCAGCCTTATGACTTGGAAGTCGGTGCCGGTACCTTCCACACCGCGACAACCCTGCGCGCGCTTGGTCCGGAAACCTGGAATGCAGCCTATGTGCAGCCGTCGCGGCGCCCGACCGATGGTCGTTACGGCGAGAACCCCAACCGTCTGCAGCACTATTACCAGTTCCAGGTGCTGATGAAGCCGTCACCGGCCAATTCGCAGGATCTGTATCTTGGCTCGCTGAAACATCTGGGCATTGACCCGATGGCCCACGACATCCGCTTTGTCGAGGATGACTGGGAAAGCCCGACATTGGGCGCATGGGGCCTTGGCTGGGAAGTGTGGCTTGATGGTATGGAAGTCACCCAGTTCACCTATTTCCAGCAAGTCGGTGGTTTTGAATGTAATCCGGTCCCGGTCGAGCTGACCTATGGTCTGGAACGTCTGGCGATGTACATTCAGGGCGTCGAAAACGTTTACGACCTCGATTACAACGGCGCTGGCGTGACCTATGGCGACGTGTTCCTTCAGAATGAAAAAGAACAGTCGACCTATAACTTTGAAGTCGCAAACACCGAAATGTTGTTCCAGCACTTCAAGGATGCACAGGCCGAGTGTGCGGTGAATATCGAACGCGGTCTGGCCCTGCCGGCCTATGAGCAGGCCATGAAGGCATCCCATCTGTTTAACCTCCTTGATGCGCGCGGTGTGATTTCCGTGACCGAACGTGCGGCCTATATCGGCCGTGTTCGTGACATGTCGAAATCCTGCTGCGAGGCGTGGCTGCGGTCGCGTGGCCATCTGAACGAGGAGGCATAAGTCATGGCCGAATTACTTCTTGAACTGTTCTCCGAAGAAATCCCGGCCCGCATGCAGGCGCGTGCAGCCGAAGACCTGACCAAACTGGTCACCGATGGTCTGAAGGCCGCCGACCTTGGGTTCGATAAGGTCGAAGCACTGGTAACCCCGCGTCGCCTGACCCTGATTGTCGATGGTCTGCCGGAAAAGCAGCCTGACCTGCGCGAAGAACGCCGTGGCCCGCGTGCCGATGCACCGGAAAAGGCCATTAATGGCTTCCTTGCGGGCAATGGTGTGACCCTTGATCAGTGTGAAAAGCGCGAAACGCCCAAGGGCGTCTTCCTGTTTGCCATTGTCGAACAGAAAGGCCGTGCTGCGTCCGAAGTCATCAAGGACATCATCGAAGATGCGATGAACAAACTGCCTTGGCCGAAATCCATGCGCTGGGCAGATCAGAAAATCCGTTGGGTGCGCCAGCTTGACCGCATTCTTTGCCTGTTTGATGGCAAGATCATTCCGGTCACCTATGGTCCGGTCACCGCAGGCGATACCACCCGCGGCCATCGTTTCCTTGCCCCGGCTGAATTCAGCGTATCGAACGCGGCCGAATACAAGGAAAAGCTCCGCGCGGCCAAGGTCATGCTTGACCGTGAAGAGCGCAAGCAGGTCATCCTTGAGGGTGCGAAGAAACTTGCCGCTTCCGAGGGCTTTGAACTTCTGGAAGACAATGGTCTTCTGGAAGAAGTCTGCGGTCTGGTCGAATGGCCAGTTCCGGTCATGGGCAAGGTCGATGACCAGTTCATGGATATCCCGCGCGAGGTTCTTGAAACCTCCATGCGTGAACATCAGAAATATTTCGTGGTCGAAGACAAGGCTGGCAAGCTTGCCGCGCGCTTCATCACGGTTTCAAACATGATCACCGCAGACAACAACGCAAAAATCATCGCCGGGAACGAGCGTGTTTTGCGTGCCCGTTTGCATGATGCCAAGTTCTTCTGGGATCAGGATCGAAAAGTGACGCTGCAATCGCGTCTGCCGAAACTTGATAACATTGTCTTCCATGCCAAGCTTGGGTCGCTGGCAGAGCGCGTTCTGCGCCTGCGCGGTCTTGCGCGTGAAGTATCTGCGGAAATTCCGGGCTGTGATGTCAAACTGGCCGACCGCGCAGCAGAAATCGGCAAGGCCGATCTGGTGTCGCAGATGGTGTTTGAATTCACCGAACTGCAAGGACTGATGGGGAAATACTACGCCGAAAATGACGGCGAAGCCCCGGAAGTCGCCAACGCCATTGCCGAGCATTATGCACCGGCCGGCCCGTCGGACATGTGCCCGACGGCACCGGTTTCGGTCGCGCTCGCCTTGGCTGAGAAACTTGATACCCTTGCCGGGTTCTTTGCGATTGATGAAAAGCCGACCGGTTCAAAAGACCCGTTTGCTTTGCGTCGTGCGGCACTGGGTGTCATTCGTCTGGTTCTGGAAAACGGATTGCGCTTGCCGCTGCGGCGTCTGTTTGCATTCGCGGTTTCCCAGTACCCGGCAACCATTCGTCGTGACGAGGCGGTTGAAGACCTTCTGGCCTTCTTTGCAGACCGCCTGAAAGTCCATCTGCGTGAACAGGGTGTGCGCCATGATCTGGTGTCGGCCGTGTTTGCACTGGATGGCGAGGACGATCTTGTCCGCCTGTTGGCCCGTGTTGAAGCGCTTTCCGATTTTGTCTCTGGCGAAAGCGGCGTCAACCTGATGGCCGGATACAAGCGTGCGTCAAACATCCTGCGCATCGAAGAGAAAAAGGACAATACGTCCTATAAAGCGGACGTTTCCGCCGACCTTCTGAGCCTGGAAGAAGAACGCAAGCTGTATGAGGCGCTCATTGATGTCCGGCACAAGGCCTTGCCACTTCTGCGTGACGAGGACTATGCCGCGGCAATGACCGAATTTGCGCGGTTGCGTGAACCGGTCGATGCATTCTTCGAAAAGGTTACGGTCAATAGCGACAATGCTGACGAACGTGCCAACCGCTTGAAGCTGTTGGCACAAATTCGCACAGCGTTGCACGATATTGCCGACTTCTCGAAAATCGAATCATAAAACAGGTCAAGGTTGCGGGGCTTTCCCCATCCGGGGAGGCCCATCGGGGCCTCGACCAGATGAGGAAAAGGCAAGATGACCAAATGGGTTTACGGTTTCGGTGGCGGTAGCGCCGAGGGCCGTTCGGATATGCGTGAACTTCTGGGCGGCAAGGGGGCCAACCTTGCCGAGATGTGCAATCTCGGACTTCCTGTCCCGCCCGGCTTTACCATTACAACCGAAGTCTGCACGGCGTTTTATGACAATGACCGCGCCTATCCCGATGGTCTGAATGCCGAGGTCGAAACCGCACTGGCATCTGTCGAAAAAGTTGTTGGTCGCAAGTTTGGCGATGCCAAGGACCCGCTTTTAGTTTCCGTCCGATCCGGTGCCCGGGCATCCATGCCCGGCATGATGGACACGGTGCTGAACCTTGGCCTCAATGACGAGACGGTCGAAGGCTTGGCAACAGTGTCAGGCGATCGTCGGTTTGCCTATGACAGCTACCGCCGTTTCATTCAGATGTATGGCGATGTCGTGCTGGGCGTTGATCACTATCACTTCGAAGACATCCTTGAGACCGTCAAGGAAGACAAGGGTGTCAGCCTTGATACCGATATGGGCGCAGATGACTGGGCCGAAGTCGTCGAGGCGTTCAAGAAAAAAGTCAAAACCGAACTGGGTGAACCCTTCCCGCAAGATCCGCGCGAACAGCTGTGGGGCGCGATTGGTGCGGTGTTTGGCAGCTGGATGAATGCGCGTGCCAATACCTATCGCCGTTTGCACAACATCCCGGCGAGCTGGGGCACGGCGGTCAACGTGCAGGCGATGGTCTTTGGCAATATGGGCGATGACTGCGCGACTGGCGTTTGCTTCTCGCGCAACCCGTCGACCGGCGAAGACCGTTTCTATGGCGAGTACCTGATCAATGCGCAGGGCGAAGACGTGGTTGCCGGTATCCGCACACCAGCCCCGCTGACGGAAATCGAAAAACAGGAATCCGGTTCGGACCTGATTTCGATGGAAGCGGCCATGCCGGTTGTCTTCAAGGAACTTTGCGATATCCGCGAAAAACTTGAATCCCATTACCGCGACATGCAGGACATGGAATTCACCGTTGAGTCCGGTAAGCTATACATGCTCCAGACCCGTGCAGGTAAACGCACGGCAAAGGCCGCATTGCGGATCGCAGTTGAAATGTGCCGCGATGGCGTGATTTCCCAGGAAGATGCGATCAGACGCGTCGATCCCGCACAGCTTGATCAGCTGCTGCACCCGACCCTTGACCCCGAAGCAGATCGCAAGGTCGTTGGTATGGGCCTTCCGGCGTCGCCGGGGGCGGCATCGGGCCAGATCGTCTTTTCTGCCGAGGCCGCTGAAGAATGGGCGGGCAAGGGCCGCAAGGTTGTACTGGTGCGTATCGAAACCAGCCCCGAAGATATCGCCGGCATGCATGCCGCCCAAGGTATTCTGACATCACGCGGTGGCATGACCAGCCACGCAGCCGTGGTTGCACGTGGCATGGGTACGCCATGTGTTTGCGGTGCAGGTGCGGTTAAGATCGATTATGCCAACAAAACCATGATGTCTGGCGGCGTGACCCTGAAAGAAGGGGACGTCATCACCCTTGACGGTGCCACGGGCGAAGTCATGCTGGGTGAAGTTGCGACCCTGAAGCCCGATCTTTCGGGTGATTTCTCGCAGCTGATGGAATGGGCCGATGCCTTGCGTCGCCTTAAAATCCGCACCAACGCCGAAACCCCGGAAGAAGCCGAAACCGCACGTGGTTTCGGGGCAGAGGGCATTGGTCTTTGCCGTACAGAACACATGTTCTTTGATCCGGAACGCATTGTCTCGATGCGCGAAATGATCCTGGCCGAAACCGAGAAGGGCCGTCGTGCCGCACTGGCAAAGCTTCTGCCCTATCAGCGTCAGGACTTTATCGACCTGTTCCGCATCATGAAGGGGCTTCCGGTTACCATTCGTTTGCTCGATCCGCCGCTTCATGAATTCCTGCCGCATGGCGATGCCGAAATCGCCGACGTGGCCAAGGCCGCCGGTGTGTCAGAAGCCATCGTCAAGCGCCGCTTGCTTGATCTTGCCGAAGCCAACCCGATGCTGGGCCATCGCGGGTGCCGTTTGGGCATCAGCTATCCGGAAATCTATGAAATGCAGGCCCGCGCCATCTTCGAAGCCGCGATCGAGGTTTCCAAGGATGGTGGCGATCCGGTCATTCCGGAAATCATGATCCCGCTGATTGTCGGCAAGAAGGAACTCGAAATCCTCAAAGCTGCGATCATCAAGGTTGCCGCCCAGGTCGAAGACGAAAAGGATGCCAAACTGAAATACCTGGTTGGCACCATGATCGAACTGCCGCGTGCAGCACTTCGGGCGGGTGAAATCGCCGAAGAAGCCGAATTCTTCAGCTTCGGCACCAACGACCTCACCCAGACGACCTTTGGTCTGTCACGTGATGACGCATCGCGCTTCCTTGATACTTATATCTCCAAGGATATCTTTGCCGGTGATCCGTTCGTATCGCTTGATCAGGAAGGGGTTGGCGAACTTGTCAGTATTGCCGCCGAACGTGGTCGTGCGACCCGCGCGGACATCAAGCTTGGCATTTGTGGTGAACATGGTGGCGACCCGGCATCCATCGCCTTTTGCGAGGCACAGGGACTGGATTACGTGTCATGTTCCCCGTACCGCGTGCCGATTGCGCGCCTTGCCGCTGCCCAGGCAGTGCTTGGCAAGTAATCGCCGCATGTGAACTCGATTTCTGAATGAAGACAAATACGGCAACGGGCATCCCGTTGCCGTTATTTTTTGCCTGATGGTGATGATGGATCGTTGCGCTGGGCATGGTGTTTCATCACCAGCATCCCGCCAACTGATAGACCCAGAAGCAGCAAGATGATGCCGCCGATCTTGAAAAGCTTCTCGTAAAGAAGGCGATTGTGATATTCCGCCTCGCGCATCTCTGTCAGATGGGTAATCACGGCATCAAGCTGAAGACGATAACGTTCTTCGGGCGCAAGCGTACTTTCATAGCGCACGGCACGCAGCAACATGTTCAACCGTTCAACCGCATCGAGGTAGTTTTCCTCGGTCATGCGGGCCTGTTCGATTGTGGGCCTCAGTGCCGGTTTTTCATTCGGCCCAAGAAAGTGCCCAGGATAGTCTTTAAGATCAGGCCAGTGATTGTCCAGACAGTCGCGAACATTGGTGACGATGGCGCCACACGGCACAATCTTCTGCGGATAAAATCGAAGCAGCGTACCAAGCGCCATCTGTTTGATCTGATGACCCTTGCGGTTATAGGCCTCGGTGATTGTGGCCATTTCCTTTTCGGCCTCGGCAATCGACATATCTGAAACAGGCACGTCACTTAGGCCCGGTGCAGCTTGCTGTGCCACGGCCATAGCAGGCACCATGGCAAGCGCGCAAAGCGCGGCCATCAAGCCCCGGACAGAAAGGACCCTATTCCACAGTTTCATCGCAGTTCCCGATTTTGCTTTTCTTTTAACATAGGGGCTTTTGCGGCGTTGCAACAGGTTTTAACGAAAACGGGCCCCGCAAGGCGGGACCCGTTCGAAACGTAAATTTGACTTCGGGCGCCGAGATCAGGCTGCGTTTTCCGGCAACTGAACCCAATCGGGAACAGAAACCGTGATCTTTGCATCGCCTGCGGTGAGCTCTGCATCGCCCTCAACCCGCTCAAGCCGGATCATTGCCAGCCCATGGTCACCGTGGACAGATCGAATGATCCCCGCTTCCTTGTCGCCATTCATAATCGGCGTGCCGGCATCCGGCGCCGGGCCGTCGATTTTGACGGGCAACAGACGTTTGCGCACAAGACCGCGATATTTGGTCCGGGCGGTAAGCTCCTGACCCATATAGCAGCCCTTCTTGAAATCGACACCGCCAAGCTCTTCAAAGCCATTTTCAAGCAGGATTGATTTCTCGATTTCCAGTTCCTCGCTGCCATTGGGAATGCCAAGTGAAACGCGCATTTCATGGTAGGTTTCGATATCGCTTTCCTCGGCACCAATTGCGGCCATTTCGATCAGCGCATTTTTCGGCAGAAGAACACGTGCGCCCATTTCGGCAAGACGCGGATCAACCGCCTTGATGCCATCGGCCATATGTGCGGTCGTACCGGGTGTTGCATCCAGCGA
Source organism: Thalassospira sp. A40-3 (assembly GCF_015871485.1). Classification (NCBI taxonomy): domain Bacteria; kingdom Pseudomonadati; phylum Pseudomonadota; class Alphaproteobacteria; order Rhodospirillales; family Thalassospiraceae; genus Thalassospira; species Thalassospira sp. A40-3. The sequence goes on along the minus strand of NZ_CP065428.1, from coordinate 3,065,409 downwards.
CAGGGCGGAAAGCGCATCCTTGCCAAAGACGGCAATGACGTCGTAGCTGTCGGTGACATCAGATAGTTCTGCCTTGGCGCGGAGTTTATACATGCGAAGCTTTTTGAACAGTTCGGCCGCACGCTCGCCATTCTCGCCGCGCTCGCATTCGATCAGCAGACTGTCCTCATCCTGATGATAGACAAAGAAATCAAACAGGAATTTGCCCTGCGGCGTTAAAAGCGCGCCATAGCCGGATTTCTCGGCCGAAATGGTTTCGATATTGTTTGATACCAGCCCTTGCAGAAAGCTGACCCGATCCGGGCCGCTGACACGGATCACCGCGCGATCCGGCAAAAGGGCGTAAAAAGTCTCACTCATGATATTTATGGCTCCGGTAAATCGGAATTGTTTGGGCGAAATGTGGGGCAATCACACAAATTTCGCAAGACCTGTCTGTGCGGAGGCAGGGTGGGTAAGCTATAAGAAAACCCTTCATAAAACGCCGTCGAACGGATAGAACCAAACTTATGAAAATCTTGATGCTTGATCACTCCATCGGCTTTGATCCCAAGGATCGCGAAGCCCGTCCGCTCGGAACATGCCAGCGCGCTTTCATTGCCTTGGCTGAGTCCCTTGTTGCCCGTGGTCACAAGGTCGAAGCACGCCGCAATGGCGGCATCGACAAGGACATGCACGGCGTTGCCTGGCGACAGATTGATGCCGAACTGCCGCCCTTTGGCGGTGATGCGGTCAATACCGTGATTGTCTGGCGTGATCCGGCATTGCTCAGCCACGCTTCGGTGCCCGAGGGTGCGACTGTCGCACTTTGGTTCGATGGCGATCCGGCACGACTGAATGCCGATGATGTGCGTCTGGTGCTGCAGGAAAAGAAAGTTCAGGTCATCTTTACCGATGATGCGCAGGCAAAGGCCTTTGATGCCGACCTTGCCAAAAAGCCGATCGTGGTCAAACCGGGTGCGACAACATCCTTTGTCATGGCATCGAACATGCACTGGGCGTTTGAATCGCGCGACGAACTGGCGGTGACGGTTGCCAACAGTTCGACCGGGATCGCCCAGATCATTCGCATTTGGGAAACCTATGTCGCGCCCAAGGCGCCGAACGCGATCCTCGAAGTCTATGCCTATGACCTGTTTAGCGCCATGGCAGGCGAGAATGACAGTGTATCTGAAGACCTGCTTGATATGGTGCGATCCGCCATCGACAAGGGGGTTCGGGTCCATCATCCGAAACCAGAGGCCGACATGGCCGAAACCGTTGCCAATGCGCGTGCGTTCCTGCATCACGGCAAGTACGGGACGGATCATGTCGGGCAGTGGATTGTCGATGCGCTGGGGGCTGCAACGCCGGTTGTGTCCTATGGCGGGATTGCCAAAAGCCGGGTTGAGGATGGCAAGACGGGCTACATCGTTCCGGACGAGGCCGCGTTTGGAAATATCACGTCTCAGCTTCTGACCGACCGGTCCTTCTTTGCCAGCCAATCCGAAGCCGCACGCAATGATCGCCGCGAATGGATCCATGTCGCTGGCGAGTTGGAGAAACTGTAAGCCGTGCGCCTGCTGTTCATTACCTCAAATCGCCTCGGCGATGCGGTGCTTTCGACATCGGTTTTGCGCCACTATGTCGAAACCTATCCCGGTATCCGTGTGACGGTCGCCTGCGGCCCGGTTGCTGCACCGATTTTCGAGGGCGTTCCAAACCTCGAACGCATCATCAAAATGCCAAAGCAAAAACGCGGCGGCCATTGGTGGAAGCTCTGGAAATCGGTTGTCCTGAACTGGTGGGACATCATCGTCGACCTGCGCGGAAGTGCAACGGCTTATGTGTTGCCGGGCAAGACGCGGGTGGTGTTGCCGGGTAACGACGATGATTTGCATCGTGTTGAACAGCTCGGAAAATTGATTGGTGTTGAACCTGCATCGTTACCAGTTCTCTGGACCCGTCCTGAGGATGAGGCGCGCGCGAAAGAGCTCATCCCTGACGATGGCAAGCCGTTGTTGGCTGTCGGGCCATCTGCAAACTGGATTGGTAAGACTTGGCATCCCGAACGGTTTGAAGAAACAATTGCCGAACTGACCAAGCCCGGTGCTGTGCTTGAGAATGCGCGTGTGCTTCTGGTCGGGGCGCCGAGTGAGCGTGATTCGTCCTTGCCTGTTATTGAGAGTATTCCGCCCAATAGACGCGTAGAAATATTTGGAACAGAGCATCTTTTGACTGTGATGGCCTGTCTGAAAAAAGCCGATCTATATATTGGCAATGACTCCGGCCTTATGCACATGGCAGCTGCCTCTACGCGACCGACACTCGGGCTTTTTGGCCCGTCGCGTGAGGAACATTATGGCCCTTGTTCGAAATGGGGACGGGCGGTGCGCACGGAATGGTCATTCGACAAAATCATGGCCAACCGTGAAAGTTACCTATCGAAAGAAAATTTGATGGAAACCTTGCCGGTTGCCAAAGTTGTCGCGGCGGCAATTCAATTAGTTAAAGACTATCGCAATCAGGAAATCGGCGATGAGTGATAAAAAACCGCGTATTTCAGTCGTGATCTGTGCTCATAACGAGGAGGAAAGACTTCCTTCCTGCCTTGAAAAAGTGACTTTTGCAGACGAGATCGTCGTAATTTGCGATAAATGTACTGACAAAACCGAAGACATCGCCAAGGGCTTTGGGGCCAAAACTGTCGTCGGTAGCTGGAACATTGAAGGCGACCGCCGCAACCGCGCAATAGCCGAAGCAAGTGGCGACTGGATATTCGAACTTGATGCCGACGAGCATATAAATGCAGAGCTGGCAGCGGCCATTCCTGAAGCGGTTCTTTCGGACAAGTTCGACTCATTCTTGATTCCGGTCGACAATTATGTCGGGAAGCGCCTTGTGCGTTACGGTTGGGGGGCATCCTTCGGGACGTCTGCTGTTTGGCGGCTTTATCGCAAGGGTTGCAAGAACTGGGGGGACGAGCGGGTTCATCCCTCGTTTGAGCTGACCGGTAAAAAAGGCCCTCGGCTTGATGGTGCGTTGGTTCATTTTGTTGATCGCAACATCTCAGACATGATTCGTCGATTTGACAGTTATACATCTGCACGCGCTGCCGACCTGCGGGCCACCGGAAAGATTGGCAGTTTCGCCCACAACTTCCGCCGCATCATCTCGCGCTTCTGGCGCTGTTTTGTGTCGCGCAAGGGATATAAGGAAGGTGGGTTGGGCTTCCTGATCGCGTTGCTGGCCGCCTTGTTCCCGATGGTGTCCTATCTCAAGGCGCGCTATGACGATGAGTAAGAAAGGCGCATCGGAGAACTGCCAATGACCATGCTCCTGCAAACCATGGCCGGAAGCCCATTTGGCGGCGCGGAGGAGTTCTTTGTGCGTCTTGCCTGCGGTTTTCAGCGGGCTGGCATCGATCAACATTGTATCGTGAGGCCGAATGAAGGCCGGAACACCGTTCTCGCCGAAAATAGTGTTTCATTTGATGAACTGCCTTTTGGCGGGCGTCTTGATTTGCGAACTCCGTGGGCGTTGCGCCAGCAGATCAAAAAGCACAAGCCAAAGATCGTTCTGAGCTGGATGAACCGTGCCAGCCGGATGACGCCGTCAGGCAATTTCACCAAGGTCGCCCGGCTTGGCGGTTATTACAAGCTCAAGAACTTCAGTGATTGCGATCATCTGATTGGCAACACGCGCGATATTTGTGACTATCTGGTGCGTGAAGGGTGGCCTGCTGAGCGGACCCATTATCTACCGAACTTTGTAGACGCAAAACCAGGCACACAGCTTGACCGGTTGGAATTCAACACTCCAAACGACGCACCGCTAATTCTTGGGCTGGGCCGCCTTCACGAAAACAAGGGCTTCGATACATTGATCAGGGCCTTGGTTGATGTCCCCGGCGCGTATCTCTGGATCGCAGGGGCAGGCGATCTCAAGGACGGGCTGCTGAAACTGTCCGCCGAATGTGGTGTGGCGGATCGTGTCCGGTTTTTGGGATGGCGTCGCGATGTGGCCAATCTCTTTGCGACCTGTGATGTCTTTTGCGCCTCTTCGCGACATGAACCGCTCGGCAACATGGTGATTGAGGCATGGGCTCACGGCAAACCGGTTGTCGCACAGGCCAGTCAGGGACCAATGCAATTGATCAAAGCGGGCGAGAGCGGATTGCTGTCTCCACTTGAAGATGTTTCTGCGTTGGCGTCTGATTTACGCGCAGTCCTTGACGATAAGGCGCTTTCAGACACATTGTCGGCAAATGGGCGTGCGGCTTTTGATGCCAACTTTACCGAGGATGTCGTGGTCGCGCGATATAAGGCTTTCTTTGACGAGGTTGCACCTTAATGTGCGGAATTGCCGGTTATATCGCCAAGGACAAGCAATCCCTTGATCCTGAAATCCTTGATCGTTTACGTGATGCATTGGGGCATCGCGGACCAGATGGTGACGGGCGCTATATCAAAGGCCCCGTCGGTTTCATCCAGACACGCTTGGCAATTATCGATCTCAATACTGGTGACCAGCCGCTTTACCACGAAAATGGTAGTGCTTTGATCGCCAACGGTGAGATTTATAACTATCTGGAGCTCAGAAAAAATCTGGGTGAAGAGGGCTTTAAAACCCATTCAGACAGCGAGACTGCGCTTCGCAAATTCGTGCGCGATGGTATTGGCGGGTTTGATCAGTTGCGTGGCATGTATGCCTTTGCCATTCATGATGTGGTCGATAATCAGGTCGTTCTGTGTCGCGACCCGTTTGGTATCAAGCAGATATATTACGTTGAAACCCCTGAATATTTCGCATTCGCGTCCGAAGCGCAGGCATTGGTCGCTGCCGGCCTTGTTGGTCGGGAAGTACGCGAGGATGCCCGGTACGAGTTGCTTCAGGTGCAATTCACCACAGGCGCGGACATGATCCTTGATGGGATCAAACGACTGCAGCCCGGTGAAACCATCGTTTTGAAAAACGGACGGATTGTCGAGCGCCGGCGTCGTCAGGTTCTCAGTGATGCAGGTGCGACCGGGAATAATCTGGAAAGTGCGCTTTATGAGTGGGACCGGGTGTTCGAGGAATCGGTTCGGCTACACCAAAGATCTGATGTCGATTATGCCATGTTCCTGTCGGGCGGGGTCGATAGTGCGTCCTTGCTTGGTATGATGCACCGGCTTAATGAGAGACCGGTAACGGCCTATACTGCAGCGTTTGAAGCCAGCAGTGTGCATGACGAACGCGAACTCGCCCGAGAGGTCGCCAAGGCATGCAACGCCAACCATATCGAAGTGATGTTTTCCGAAAATGACTTCTGGACGCTATTGCCGGAGGTGGCTGCGCGAATGGATGATCCGGCAGCGGATTATGCCATTCTTCCGACCTACAAGCTAGCCAAGGAAGCCGCGCGCGATTTCAAGGTTGTGCTGTCGGGCGAGGGTGGTGACGAGCTGTTTGGCGGCTACGGTCGGTACCGGTCGGTCATGCGCCCCTTTTTACTGGGCGGTCGTGTGATGCGCTCCAAGGGGACGTTCGATAAGATCGATGTCTTGCGGCCCGGTGTTCTGGAGGGGTGGCGCGATGGCATTGCAGCGTCCGAAAGTCGTGAAAGCCGGGGGAAACGGTCGCGTCTGGCGATTGCTCAGGCCGTGGATTGCGCCGACTGGTTGCCCAATGATTTGTTGCTCAAGCTTGATCGCATGCTGATGGCGCACGGTCTTGAAGGGCGCACACCGTTCCTTGATCCGGTTGTCGCCGAGTTCGCCTACCAACTTCCCGACCGCCTCAAGGTCAGAAAGGGCGTTGGCAAATTCCTGTTGCGCAGTTGGCTGGAACGCTGTCTGCCGATGGCAAAGCCGTTTGCCAAGAAGCGCGGCTTCACGGTTCCGGTTTCAGAATGGATTGCAGCGCGTGGCAAGGAGTTGGGACCGCTGGTCGCCCGGCAGGCAGGCATTATCGAGATCGCAGATGCCGACAGGGTGGAAAAACTTTTCGACACTCCGGGCAAACGTGAAGGTGCGGCTTGTTGGCATTTGCTGTTCTATGCGCTTTGGCATCAGGCGAATGTTCTCGGGCATGCGCCTTGCCCGGACGTTTTCGAAACACTCGCCAGTTTTCAAAAAAGTTAAGACGTCTTAACTTTTACGGGAACAAATCACTCGCTCCGGCATTTCTTAATTGCAAATAACAATTAACAGATATGCTGTTGGGACATGAGTGATGCTGTATCTTGATAAACTGGCGATGTTGGCGGTTCTTGGTTTTGCATTGTTGCTGGCATGGATGACTGTACCGCCGAATGATTTACACGCGAAATCGATTAAGGCGCTGCCCTTGAAAGAAAGTGCGACACTGGGCGCGACATATGAATTCAAGCTCCCGACCACTGTCTATGCCAAATGTACGATTGATTGCGGATCAATTGGGGTTGATGTGACTGAGCAGGCGACCAGTGCTGAGCAGCGTGAAAAGTTTGCGCGCGCAATGCGGATTGCTTACTCTGCCTATGTCACGCCACTGCATCGTTGAAACGGTTAACTGCCTTTGAGAAAAGCTTCGGTCTGGATGATCGTACCCAACCTGTTGCGCACTTTGATGCGCAAAGATGTGGCACTGAAATCCAAGCTTCTATTACTGACCGGTCTGGTTTATCTGGTCAGTCCTGTTGATTTCCTGCCCGATGTTTTGGTCGGGATTGGCTGGTTGGATGATCTTGTGATCGTGCCTTTGTTGGGATGGCTGTCCTATCGAAGCCTGCCTGACTATGTGCAATGTGAAGTGGTCCGGGACGACTTGCAAAAACAGCCCACGTCGCGTCGCTTGTTGGTCTATCTCGGCATTCTGGCGATTGTGGTCATCGCTGTTGCGGTTTTGGGGGGTACGGATACCTCGCTTGAACCTGCAAGCGTTCCCGCGGCTGATTGATCAATCCCTCTTGTCGGATGTAACCTGCGTGTTTGACGCACGGTGGTGGGCACCATACTCTTGATCGATCATCCGAACAGATCGGGAGGATCCCATGGCTGAATCATTTCGCGCACTGGTTCTGGACCAGAAAGAAAAAAGCGTTACAGCAGAATTCAAGAACCTGACGACAGATGACCTGCCCGCAGGAGAAGTGCTGGTTCGGGTCAAATGGTCAACTCTCAATTATAAGGACGGCATGGTCCTGAACGGATTAGGACGGCTTGTGCGCACGTATCCCCATGTGCCCGGCGTTGATTTTTCTGGCGAAGTCGTTTCATCAGCCGATGATCGTTATAAGCCCGGCGATGAAGTTGTGCTGACTGGCTGGCGGGTTGGTGAAGCCCATTGGGGCGGTTATGCCCAGCTTGCACGGGTGAAGGCCGATTGGCTTGTTCCGTTGCCCGCCGGAATTGATGCATCACAGGCAATGGCAATCGGCACGGCGGGCTTCACCGCAATGCTGGCAGTCATGGCACTGGAAGATCAGGGTGTGTCGACAAAGCAGGATGGCGAAGTCCTTGTGACCGGGGCTGCCGGGGGCGTTGGTTCTGTTGCTGTTTCAATACTTTCTGCGCTTGGCTATCGGGTTGCCGCATCGACGGGACGCGCCGAAACGCATCAGTATCTCCGTGATCTCGGTGCCAGTACGATCATTGATCGCAATGAACTGACCGATACCAGCAAACCTCTGCTGACGGAACGATGGGTGGGGGCAATCGACAGTGTCGGTAGCACGACGCTTGCCCACGTTCTTTCCGAGATGAAATATCATGGTGTTGTTGCCGCCTGCGGTCTTGCCGGTGGTCCGGATTTGCCCGGAACTGTTATCCCGTTCCTGCTGCGTGGTGTGAAACTGATCGGGATTGATTCGGTCATGTGTCCCTATGAGACGCGCGTGCGTGCCTGGCAGCGCCTGGCGCGCGAATTGCCGAAGGATCAACTGCAATCTGCAACAACGAAAGTTGCACTGTCCGATATTCTGCCATGGGGGGAGAAGATCCTCAAAGGGCAGGTGCAGGGACGTCTGCTTGTTGATGTTCAGGATTGCTAGCACCCGCAAAACCATGCAGACTCAACGGGTTTTCGATCCGTGCGATGCGGCACGAAAACCCGTGTCTCTGAAAGCTGGAAATGAACGTGATGCCTGAACAACGGTTCCGAATTCTTCTTGTCGAAGATAATCCCGGGGATGCGTTTCTTGTGCGTACCCTGCTGGAAGAAACCGGCGAGCCGTTTGATATCGAGCATCGAAGCGACCTTGCATCCGCGATGGCGGTGCTTAATGGTGACGGCCCAGATGCACTGTTTGATGTTGTTTTGCTGGATCTGACCTTGCCGGACTCGTCTGGCGTACAAACCATCAGCCGTGTGCGTAGTTGTGCCAATGCCGCGCCTGTCGTTGTTCTGACCGGCCACAAGGACGAGGAACTTGCGTTCGAAGCCCTTCAACATGGCGCTGAAGACTATCTGACCAAGGAATTTCCGGATGGTCGTACAATCCGTCGTTCCATCAGGTATGCGATTGAACGGTCGCGCGCCGAACGCGCGCTCAAGGAAAGTGAAGAGCGTTACCGCAAACTGGTCGAGTTGGCACCAGAACTGATCTCTGTCCTGAGTGGCGAAGAGATCGTCTATATGAACCAGCAGGGCGTCAGCATTTTGGGCGCACGAGACAGTGATAAACTTGTCGGGCGATCCTTCATGGAAATGGTGCATCCTTCAAGCCGCGAAACGCTTGAAGAATACATTTCGCGGTATAGAAACGGTTATCCGGGGCGTGCGGATTTCACAATCATCTGCCAACGCCCGGAAGGCGAAAATGTCGAGCTGGAAGTCTCGGCCATTGCCTTTACCCACGAGGGGGCACCAGCCATGCTGATGCTGGCAGAAGATGTTACGGACAAACGTAAAGTTGAACGTCAACTGGTTCAGACGTCCAAACTGGCAACGCTTGGTGAAATGGCAGCGTCCGTTGCCCACGAAATGAATCAGCCGCTGAACGTCATCCGGATGGCCGCAGATACCTGCGCCCTGCAATATGATCTGGATGCCGTGAAACCGGCCTTCCAGCGCGAAAGACTGGCGCTCATCAGTTCCCAGACAGAGCGCATGTCCGAAATCATCAAACATCTTCAGATATATAGCCGTCCGGACGACGATGATTTTGCGCCGTTCGACGTCATGAAAGCCGTTGAGCGCGCCGTGGACATGGTCGAACATGATTGCAGATTGTCGGGCATTGCAATTGATGTCGTCGCCCCCCGGCAGCGCTGTTTCGTCAATGGCCGACAGGTTCAGTTGGAACAGGTTCTGGTCAATATGCTGAGCAACGCGCGCGATGCCATCAACGAAAGCGGCGATGATGCCGGCAGTATCGGTGGTTTGATCCGTGTCAGCGCAATGGTTGACGAAGCGCGGAAGTCATTGAAACTGGCTGTCAACGACAATGGCGGCGGTGTTCCGGAAGCCGCCATTGACTTGCTTTTTCACCCGTTCTTCACGACCAAGGATGTTGGCAAGGGAACCGGACTTGGGCTGTCGGTCAGTTTTGGCATTGTCGAGGCCATGGGCGGCCGAATTGATGTGCGAAATGAGGGTGACGGGGCCTGCTTTGAAATCACTCTGCCGCTTGCGGATGCCGATACCACGAAGGTGGATCATCATTCCGACGCAGGTCAGGAGGATGGCTGGCTGACCAAGGTGCCGCCGAATGCCGAAGCACGCGGCAAAATTCGCGTGCTTGTCGTCGATGACGAAGTGGATGCCATGGAAATCATCTCGGGATATCTTGAAGCACAGGGCTTTAATGTTTCCGCCGCAAGTAACGGTGAAGATGCTTTGGCGATTGCGGGTGTTGTGCAGCCTGACATCCTGATTACCGACATTCGCATGCCACATATGGATGGCAACGCCTTGGTCAAGGAACTTCGGGAACGCAATCCCGCATTGCCGGTAATTGTAATGACCGGCCACCCAGGCGACGCTGACCGACCGGTTGAGGATGAGGATGGGCCAGATGCACCGGTGACAGTGATGTCAAAGCCGCTGAACTTGAAGGAACTTCTGGCAACACTTGATGAGCTTTGCGAAGTGTTCGCGGCTTAAGTTTGCCCCGCAGGCATCCGCAAGAGACTTTTGGCTGCAAGTGGACTTATGATTTAAATTGATAAAGGAAAAGCCCGGCATTGTGCCGGGCTTTTTCTGATTTGTTTGCCTGGATTTGGCAGCGATCAGGCTTCCCAGCCCAATTGCATGGCAATCTTCACCGCTTGTGTACGGTTGGCAGCACCGAGCTTCTTGAAAATACCGGTCAAATGGACCTTCACGGTAATTTCGCGAACGGTTAGCTGTTTGGCGATTTCCTTGTTGGAAAGGCCCTTGGTCAGAAGACCCAGCACTTCGCGCTCGCGGTTGGTCAACTGCCGCAAGGGGTTGTCTGGTGCAAGGCCGTCAAGGTCGATCTCACCCGGGCGCATCTGCGTGCCATCGTCTTCGAGCAATGCAGACGGGATGTATTTTTCGCCGGACAGAATCAAACGCAGGGCGTTGATCAGGGATTTACCTGACAGCGTCTTGGGCAGATATCCCGACGCACCATGTTCCAGTGCGTTCAGAACGTCGCTGCGTTTAACCGAGCCTGAAAGAATAACCACAGGAATTTCAGGATGTTTCTGGCGCATGACGGTCAAACCGGACAATCCATTCATGCCAGGCATGTTCAGATCGAGGATGGTCAGTTCGACGTTGGTTTCTCCGTCAACGACGGCAAGTGCTTCTGCGAAGTCTTTCGCCTGCGCGACTTCAACTTCCGGCGCTGCGAGTTTTAGGAAGGAAGTGATCCCGTCTCTGACGAGATCGTGATCGTCTGCTAGCAGGATGTTCATTTTTATGCCGTACCTGTTCTTGTCCAAAGCTCACTGAAATAAATTGGGACAGCGACCTCGGAAACGCGATCCACAATTGCAATAATATGGTTTCGCGCGATTCTGATATTTTCAATCCAAGCGTCCCCCCCGGACGCGAGCGCAGCATTCAACAAAACGGTGTCCCTGTCAAACGGCAGGATAGTTTTTGATAGTAGCATCTATCCAAGTGAATAGGTATCCGAACTCAAGGATAAGTATTTCATCGCGCATCGAATAGTATATCAGGGGATCAGAAGGAACCGCGATAGGAAAAGTTACACAGAAATTGATATATTCTGATGCGCGCCGTTTTTAGACATCGCCTCGTTACGTGCGGATTCTTCGGTAGTATTGTTTGTATCAATACCATCACTGGTTGCTCTTTGCAGGCTTGCCTGGCGGAAGGCTGCCATATCGGCACCTGATGGTGCGTTTGGTGCCAGTGCTGCATTTTGCAAGGTGGCCAGCGCACGATCACGATCTTCCGCACTGCCAGACAGTGATACGCTTACATCAACGTGACCACCAATGGCATAAGCGTTACCGTCCGGACCAATCTGATATGTGTATTGCGGCGCAGAGCCATAAGGCCCGGCAGCAGCGGCATGGGCCTCTTCCTCTTGGCGTACAGCTGAATCTCGGGCGCGCAACTGATTGATGACAGCTTCTTCAGCCGGGTCGAGATCCTGACTGGACAAAGTACCATTTGTGGTGTTGCCGTTTTCCGAATTGGTTTCGCGTGCCTCGCGGTATTCCGCACGGCTGACGCCGCCAGCAACCGCTTGTGCCTCGGTCAGGGTGCGTGGATCAACAATCCGCGTGCGTGCGCCGTCTGAGCCGGCGCCAGCAATGGCATATGGCGAAACAGATGACGCATTTCCGCCCTGACGCTGGACTTCAATGGCCTCATATTCGGCCAAAACACGCCCATCAGCAGTTTGCGCGATTTCCCGAACATTCAGGATAACGCCCAAGCCGCCCCCATTCGGGTTGGCTATGGTTTGACCAGCTGAAATCATCTGTCTTTACGTCGCTCGTAATCTTAAGACGAAACCTATACGAAAAGACACCATAGCAGAAAAATGACCGGGAGTCTCGGCTCGCAATAAACGGTCTTAGGGGTAAGGCGCCTGAGGCGTAATGGCATCGGTTGATGGCTTGCGCATCCGTACCCTTGCTGGTATCAAAAATCCCGAATTTCCAACCGGCGCCTGGCGCGCTTCATGCTGTACTTCAATCAGGAATTCCAACGCGCATGTCCAACTTCATCATTCCGGCCAATGAAAAGGTACTTGTCACGGGTGCCGCCGGTTTTATCGGTTCCCATCTTTGCCTGAAACTGCTGGAACAGGGGGCGACAGTTGTCGGACTTGATAACGTCAATGACTATTATGACGTCAACCTCAAAGAGGCGCGTCTCGCACGGTTGGAAGGCAAGCCGGGTTACAAATTCGTCCGTATGGATCTCGAAAACCGTGAAGGGATTGCTGATCTGTTCGCTACTGAGAAGCCGACCTATGTTGTCAATCTGGCGGCTCAAGCTGGGGTGCGCTATTCGATTGAAAATCCGCATGCCTATATTGATGCCAACCTTGTTGGTTTTACCAACATCCTCGAAGGATGCCGTCACAACAATGTGAAACATCTGGTCTATGCATCAAGCAGTTCGGTGTATGGCATGAATACCGAAATGCCATTTTCCGTGCATCACAATGTTGATCATCCGATCAGCCTGTATGCCGCGTCGAAAAAGGCCAATGAACTGATGGCCCACACTTACAGCCATCTGTATCGTCTGCCAACGACCGGTCTTCGTTTCTTTACCGTCTACGGCCCGTGGGGGCGCCCGGACATGGCGCTGTTCCTGTTTACCAAGGCGATCCTCGAAGGGCGTCCGATCAACGTCTTTAACGAAGGCAAGATGCGTCGCGACTTTACCTATATCGATGACATTGTCGAAGGTGTTTATCGCTGCATCTCGACCGTTGCCCAGCCGAACCCCGACTGGAATTCGGCCAAGCCCGATCCCGCAACCAGTTCGGCACCCTATCGGGTGTTTAATATCGGCAATAACAGCCCGGTCGAGCTGATGTATATGATCGAAACGATCGAAAAGGCACTGGGCAAGACGGCAGAGAAAAACATGCTGCCGATGCAAGATGGTGATGTGCCCGCGACTTACGCCGATGTTGATGCGTTGACCGATGCCGTTGGCTTCAAGCCGGCTACCTCGATTGAAACCGGTATCGGCAATTTTGTTGAGTGGTATCGCGCTTTCTACGGCTAGAGCGCGCGACTTTCCTTAATATCCAGACAAATAAACACAATGTAGGCTCGCATCACTTTGATGCGGGCTTGCAAACATTGTTCTGAAATGTACTTGGAAAATGGTGCTGCTGGGGAGATTTGAACTCCCGGCCTCTCCCTTACCAAGGGAGTGCTCTACCCCTGAGCTACAGCAGCCCGATAAACAGGCTGACCGGTGGGCAATGGTGCTGCTGGGGAGATTTGAACTCCCGGCCTCTCCCTTACCAAGGGAGTGCTCTACCCCTGAGCTACAGCAGCATGAGCCCTTGCGGTGCGGGCGGGTTATAGGCCACGTATCTGTAATTGGTCAAGCCTGAATTATGCGAAGTTTTTCGATTGTTCCCGTCGCAGGCCTTTTCGCCCTGTTTTCGTCAAGATCGGCTGTAATTTTCCGCGCGCTGTTTTATAACAGGCCAATCGCTCAAACCCGCATAAATCTGACGGAACTTTGATTGCAACATGACTGCAAAAAAATCTGACATGCGTCCGGCCGTAAACGAGGAACGCTTGAAACGCGAAGCCGAAGCCCTGCGTGCCAATCTGGCCAAGCGCAAGCAACAGCAACGCTCACGCAAAAGCGATCCACAAGGTCCGGCTACAGACGAAAAATCTGAGGACTGATCACGCGCGTCATTTTTCACCTTCGCTTTGATGGGCGCGTGCATCGTTTGGTTGATCTTGAGGCCAGCGGGCGGGTAAAACCGTGGGTGCTGAACGTGGTTGGGATTTTCGCAAAAACAGGGGTGGCACTATGTCGGTAAGACCGGATCACTGGATACGCCAGATGGCGCAGGAAAAAGGCATGATCGAACCGTTTGTCGACGGTTTCAAACGCGATGGTGTGATTTCCTATGGTGTCAGTTCGTACGGCTATGACGCCCGCGTCGCCGACGAGTTCAAGATTTTCACCAATGTCGACTCGGCCATCGTCGATCCCAAGGAATTTTCCGATGACGGGTTCGTTAACCGCCAGACCGACGTGTGCGTGATCCCGCCCAACAGTTTCGCGCTCGCGCGCACGGTGGAATATTTCCGCATCCCGCGCGACACGCTGGTGATCTGCCTTGGGAAATCGACCTATGCCCGGTGTGGCATCATCGTCAATGTCACGCCGCTTGAACCCGAATGGGAAGGGCATGTAACCCTTGAATTTTCCAACACCACACCGCTTCCGGCGCGCATTTATGCCAATGAAGGGGCGTGTCAGTTCATTTTCCTCAAGGCGGAAAGTGAATGCGATACCTCCTATGCGGATCGTGCAGGGAAATATATGGGCCAAAAAGGTGTCACATTGCCGCGCCTGTGATAAAGGGGTGGCAACAATCTGTTGGTGATACGCCAAGACACGCGTTCGCTGCGCCATCGCGCGCAGTACAAAGAGGACTGAATGGACAAGATCAAGATTTCCGGTGGTCGCCGGCTGCAGGGCAAAATTGCAATCGGCGGTGCCAAAAACGCGGCTTTGCCGTTGATGGCAGCAGCCCTTCTGACAGATGAAACGCTGACATTATCGAACCTGCCGCATCTGGCAGATATCACATCGATGGCCAATCTGTTGGCCCAGCATGGTGTCGCGTTGCATCTGAACGGGCATGCGCCCAATGGTGGCCATACCGGTCGCGTTCTTGAAATGACTGCGAAGGAAATCACCTCGACCACGGCACCCTATGATCTGGTGCGCAAGATGCGTGCATCTGTCCTTGTACTCGGCCCGATTGTCGCGCGTTGTGGTGTTGCCCGTGTGTCGCTTCCTGGTGGGTGTGCGATTGGCAACCGTCCGGTTGACCTGCATCTCAAGGCGCTGGAAGCCATGGGGGCGGAAATCCACCTGACCGAGGGCTACATCGAAGCCCGCGCGCCCGACGGCCTGAAAGGCGGACATGTCCTGTTCCCGCAGGTTTCGGTGGGCGCGACGGAAAACACGCTGATGGCCGCATCGCTGGCCGACGGTGTTGTCACCATCGCCAATGCCGCGCGCGAACCGGAAGTATCTGATCTTGCTCATTGCCTTGTTGCCATGGGGGCCGAGATCGAAGGCATAGGAACCGATACCCTCAAAGTTACCGGCAAGCCGCGCCTGCATGGCGCGGAATATTCGGTTGTGCCGGATCGCATCGAAACCGGCACCTATGCGATTGCCGCCGCCATCACCGGTGGCGAGATCGAACTGACCGGAACCCGCATGGAACTGATTGACAGCCTTGTTGATGCGATGCGCGCAGCCGGGGTCGAGGTTGAAGAAACCGAAGATGGCCTTAAGGTGCGCGGCAACCGTGCGACGCTTAAGGGGGTTGACGTGATGACCGAACCTTATCCGGGCTTCCCGACCGATATGCAGGCCCAGTTCATGGCGCTGATGTCGGTTGCCAACGGTGCATCCATGATCACCGAAACCATTTTCGAAAACCGTTTCATGCACGTTCCGGAACTCAGCCGCATGGGCGCTGATGTCAACGTGCATGGCCGTTCGGCGATTGTCCGCGGCAGTGCAAAGCTTTCGGGGGCTGAAGTCATGGCAACCGATCTGCGTGCATCGGTTTCGATGGTGCTTGCAGGCTTGGCAGCCGAGGGCGAGACGGTTATTAACCGTGTCTACCATCTGGACCGCGGTTATGAGCGGCTTGAAGAAAAACTGAGCTCCTGCGGGGCGCAGATCGAACGTGTCCGGGTTCCGGCCTGATATCAGGTCGACCGGATAATTGAAAACGCGTAAGGCGACTGATTGATGAGTGACGAAAAGCTGGTGCTTGCCCTGCCAAAGGGGCGCATTCTTGACGAGGTGATGCCACTGGTACGATCCGCCGGGATCGAACCTGAAGCGGCATTTGATGATCCGAAATCCCGTGCGCTTCGTTTCGCCACCAACCATCCGCATATCGATATCATCCGTGTGCGCAGCTTTGACGTCGCAACCTTCGTCGCCTTTGGCGCGGCGCACATCGGTGTCTGCGGCAATGACGTCCTGATGGAATTTGACTATCCCGATATCTATGCGCCGCTGGATCTTAATATCGGGCATTGCCGGATCGCCGTTGCCGAACCCGAAGAAATGATCGAGGGCGATGACCCGTCACGCTGGTCGCATGTCCGGGTCGCGACCAAATATCCCAACATCACTCGCACCCATTTTGCCAAACGGGGCGTGCAGGCCGAATGCATCAAGCTGAACGGCGCGATGGAACTGGCACCAACACTTGGTCTGTGCCGCCGTATCGTCGACCTTGTGTCGACGGGCAACACGCTTAAGGCCAATGGTTTGCGTGAAATCGAACATGTCGCGGACGTGACGTCGCGTCTGATCGTTAATCGTGCTGCGCTGAAAACCCGCCCGACCGATATCCAGCCCTGGATCGACCGTTTCTCCGAGGTGCTCAATGCCGCTTAAGCTTTCGATTACTGACGCCAGCTTCGAAGAAGATTTCGTCAAGCTTCTGGGCATGAAACGCGAATCGGACGCCGATGTCGATGCGGCTGTTGCTGATATTATCGCCGATGTCCGTAATCGCGGTGATGAAGCAGTTTGCGACTACACCAACCGCTTTGATCGCCTTGGTATCGACGCATCCGGCATGGCGGTGAGTGCGGCCGAGGTCGATGCCGCGGTTGCCGACATTGACGCAGACCTTCTCAAATCGCTGGAACTGGCGGCAAAGCGCATTCGTGCCTATCACGAAAAGCAGATGCCGGCCGATGAACGCTATACCGATGAAAGCGGTGTTGAGCTTGGCTGGCGCTGGCGTGCGGTGTCCGCAGCCGGGCTTTATGTTCCGGGCGGTCTGGCATCTTACCCGTCATCGGTTCTGATGAATGCCATTCCGGCCAAGGTTGCCGGTGTGGAACGCCTTGTTATGGTAGTGCCGACGCCTGACAATAAAATGAACCCGCTGGTTCTGGCTGCGGCCCGAATTGCTGGTGTGGACGAGATTTACCGCATTGGCGGGGCGCAGGCGATTGCGGCTCTTGCCTATGGCACCGAAACGATCAAGCCGGTCGACAAGATCGTCGGTCCGGGCAACGCGTTTGTTGCCGCGGCCAAACGCCGTGTGTTTGGTCAGGTCGGCATTGATATGATTGCGGGCCCGTCGGAAATTCTGGTGGTTGCCGATGGCAGCAATGATCCAAGCTGGGTGGCCGCAGATCTGTTGTCGCAGGCCGAACATGACCCGGTTGCGCAATCGATCCTGATCACTGACGACGCGGAATTTGCCGATCGCGTGCAGGTCGCAATCGACAAGCATCTTGAAAAACTGCCGCGTGCAGAAATCGCCGGAGCAAGCTGGCGCGACTTTGGTGCAATTGTTTTGGTCGAAAATCTGTCGCAGGCTCCGGCCCTTGTGGATCGGATCGCACCGGAACATCTGGAATTGGCGGTCGACGACCCGGACGCGCTGGCAGAAGACATTCACCATGCCGGTGCGATTTTCCTGGGCCGTTATACCCCAGAGGCCATCGGCGATTATGTTGCCGGCCCGAACCATGTCCTGCCGACGGCCCGCTCGGCGCGTTTCTCGTCCGGCCTCGGGGTTCTGGACTTCATCAAGCGTTCGTCGCTGATCAAGTGCACACCCGAAAGTCTGGCAAAAATCGGCCCGGCGGCAATCGCCCTTGCAGAAAGCGAAGGTCTGCAGGCACATGGACTTTCGGTAGCGATCCGTTCAAACCAGATGTAAGCTGTTGCAATGCAGCGTGTGAAGGGACCGGAGCGAGAGAGCCATGGCAGAAAACCAGTGTATTGCCGGTATCTATCTTGACGAGAAATACAAGGTAAGACGCCGTCCTGAGGTCGAGCATGAGCAGGCGGTGGCGATCTATGACCTTCTCGAAGAAAACCATTTCGAACCTGCTGGCGGTTTCGAAGGTCCGTATTCGGTGCATATGCGCATCGAAGAAAACCGCATCTATATGGATGTGCGCGGCGACGATGATACCGAGAACCTGACGACCATTCCCGTGCCGCTGTCGCCGTTCCGCCGGATCGTCAAAGACTATTTCATGATCTGCGAAAGCTATTATGACGCCATCAAAAAGGCCAGCGCCGCCCAGATCGAAACCATCGATATGGCGAGACGTGGTCTTCACAACGAGGGCTCCGAGCAATTGCGAGAGCTTCTGGCCGACAAGGTGACGATTGATGAAAATACCGCGCGTCGCCTGTTTACGTTGATTTGTGTCCTTCACATCCGGGGTTAAGGCACGGTGGCAGAAGAACTCCCCGGCTCGGTTCTTTTTGCCTGCAGCTATAATGCCGTGCGTTCGGTGATGGCTGCTGCCTTGATGCGTCACTATCACGGAACCCGCATCTATGTTGAAAGTTGCGGAGTGCGTGCCGGTGAGCTTGATGGCTTTGCCGTCGCGGTGATGGAGGAAATCGGCCTTGATATTTCCTCATACAATTCCAAAACCTTTGATCAGCTTGAAGACGGCTTCTTTGATCTGATCATCACGATGTCACCCGAGGCCCAGCACCGCGCGGTCGAAATGACCCGCACCATGGCCTGTGACGTGGAATTCTGGAATACCTTTGATGCGACAATCGTCGAAGGGTCGCGCGAAATTCGCCTCGAGGCTTACCGACAGGTGCGCGACCAGATCAAGAAACGCATCCTTGATCGCTTCCCGGTCGGCCCTGCGCCCACCATGTGATCGCGTGGTTTAGTCCGCGTTGCTGAGGGCTTCGAACGCAGCGCCATCAAGCACATAGATCTTCTCATCCTCGGCATGGCGCATGCCAAGCTTTTCGTAAAACCGCTGGCCGATCATGTTTTCCGCATCGACCGACAACCGGATATAGGATTTGCCGTTTACACGGGCATGTTTGGCGACCGCAGCCACCAGACGTTTGGCAAAGCCGCCACCACGATGGCCTGGCGCGACATAAAGATCCTGAATATAAAGCCCGGGCCGTCCTCGAAATGTTGAATAGCTTGGGAAAAACAGGCACATGGCCACCGGCGTGTCATCGGCAATCGCAATCAGCGCGTCAAACGCACGGTCCTTGCCAAAGCCATCCCGCGCCAGATCTTCGGGCGTGCTTGCAATTTTATCCGCACATCCCGTTGCCTGGCCGATTTCGCAAATCATGGCATGGAGTGCCGGTGCGTCATCACGTTCTGCAAGGCGTATTTCAATGGTATGAGGATTGGTCATGCGGGGACTTTCATGAAAGGCCGGAAAGATAGCGGCATCTTAGGGCGCATACCGGCATTCGAAAAGGGCTCACCCGGTTCTTTTCGCGCAATCCTTATTCCGCACGATTTGGCAGTACAGAGACTTCGCCATTCGTTTAACGCAGTGCTGTAACGCCACGCCTGACACGTGAAAGGACTTGACCTTTTGCCCGGTTCAGAGCAGTTTGCCGCCCACCGGTATTTTGATATTGCAATACGAAAGCTAGGAGTCACATGGCTAAAGAAGACGTTATCGAGTTTCAGGGCACTGTCGTTGAACTTCTGCCCAATGCGATGTTTCGCGTGAAGCTGGACAATGACCACGAAATCCTTGCTCACACCTCGGGCAAAATGCGCAAGAACCGTATCCGCGTTCTCGCAGGTGACCGTGTCAGCGTCGAAATGACCCCTTATGACCTGACCAAAGGTCGTATTACCTTCCGTTTCAAGTAATCTGAAACCACGACCAAGCGCAAATTGACCTTGTCTGGCGGGGCGTTTACCCTTGCCGTCAGGGCGCATTTTGTTGCCTGCATCGAAATGTGAGTATTTATCACATTTTTGGTCGGAATGGTCTGGGACGGATATCCGGGAGCCACATCTTGTCGAAACTGATATTGGCATCTGCATCGCCGCGCCGTCTTGAGCTGCTTGCGCAGATCGGAATTGTGCCAGATCAGGTCGTTCCCGCAGATATCGATGAAACACCCATGCGCGATGAAAGTCCGCGTCGGCTGGCGCTGCGTCTTGCCGAGGAAAAGGCACGTTTTGTTGCCAAATCCAACGGCGGGGCCTTTGTGCTTGCCGCGGATACTGTTGTTGCGTGTGGCCGGCGTGCGCTGGGCAAGGCCGAAGACGCGGCAGAGGCACGCAAGTTCCTTGAACTCCTGTCCGGGCGTCGCCACCGTGTTTACGGGGGGATGTGCGTGATCGCCCCGGACGGAACTGAACGATCGCGCGTGATCGAGACACAGGTAAAATTCCGAACCCTTGGTTCTGATGACCTGAAACGTTATCTTTCCCATGACGAGTGGCAGGGCAAGGCGGGAGCATACGCCATTCAGGGCTTTGCCGCGACCTTTGTGAAGGCGATCTCGGGATCGTACTCCAACGTTGTCGGGCTGTCGCTGTGCGAGGTGGACGGTCTTTTGCGCGGCCTTGGCTATCACCCCAAAGAGGTTTGATCATGGCAGTTGGCGGCATCCATAACTCCCGCCTGCTGATTGATGCCGTTGCGCTTGAGCGCAGGGTGGCTCTGATCGAAAATGACCGCCTGACGCGTCTGTGGATTGATCGTGGCGGTCCCGCAAGATTTGATATCCATCTTGGCCGTATTTCCAAAATGATGCCTGAAATGGCCGCCGCCATGGTTGCGCTTGACGGGCTGCCTGACGGGCTTTTGCCGTTTGATCGCTATAACGGCCCGCTGCATGAAGGGCAGTGGGTTCTGGTGCAGATCTCCCGCCTTGGTTTTGACGACAAGGGGGTCAAGCTTACCGGGCGGATCGCGATTGAAGGAGTCGGCATGATCCTTCGACCGGGGGCCAACCATATCGAGTTGCCGCGCAAGCTTAAGGATGGCGATCGGCGCACCGAACTTCATGAATTGCTAAGCTCTCTTCAGGCCGGACAGGACGGGATCATGCTGCGTTCCGTGGCACTCGACTGGACGCGTGATGCCATCACTGCCGAATACAAACTTCTGAAATCGCAATTGCAAAAGGCCGAAAAGGCCCTGTCCGAGGCATCGAAGCCGCAACTGGTCAGCGAGGCACAATCAGAAACCGATCAGGTGATCGAACGGCATCTGATGGCGGGTGGGCAATGCGTTGTCGATGGCACAAACGAATTCGTGCGGTTGCGTGGATTGCTGACGATGCTTGGCAAGTCGGATGACAATCTTGCGCGCCATGCGGGCAGCCGACTGTTATTCAATGATCAGGATATCGAAGACGAAATTGCTGCTGCCTTGGCGCCGCGTGTCGAGTTGCAGGGTGGGGGCTGGATTGCGATTGACCCGGCAACCGCGCTTTGTGCCATTGACGTCAATGCCGCCGGGGCAGATGCCGGGCGTGATAGCGAAACCCGTGCGGTCGAGGTCAACCTTCGGGCCGCAGCCGAAATCGTGCATCAAATCCGACTGCGCAACATCGGTGGTCTTGTGGTGATTGATCCGCTTCGCATGAAATCACGGGCAGGGCGCGACAAGTTTGATGCCGCAATCCGTGATGCCTTTGGCAGCGAGCTTGACGGTGCGGTTCAGATCGGTGGCTTCACGCGATTGGGGCTTTATGAATTCAGTCGACAACGTGCGGGCGAATCGCTTCGTGCCACCTTGTTTGCCAAACAGGAACACACCCCTCTTTTGCGAGATGCTGCGCTGAATGCCGTTGTGCGCGCCGTTGTTGCCGAAAGCCGAAACGGGGTGACCGGGATGGTAAATCTGTCTGTAAACCCCGGTGTGGCGAAGGCACTTGCGGATCAGGCCGATGCGATCCAGATCCTGACAAATGCATTTGGGGGTGCGCCGCAAATTGTCGCGGACCCGACACTTGAAGACGATGCCTATCGGTTGGAGAAAAACCACCATGAATGAAAAAAAGATAACGAAAACAGCCAGCTCCGACTGCGTGGTTTGCGGCAAACCGGCTGATGAAAAATACACGCCGTTTTGCTCCAAACGCTGTGCGGATCTCGACCTTGGCAAATGGATGAATGAAAGCTATGCCATCCCCGCCGCCGAGCCACCCGAGTATCTCGAAGACCTTGAAGATGAAGAAGAATTTTAATCCGACGCGTGATCGCAAAAAAAATGCGATTTGAGGCTGGACAAGCCCCAAAGGAGTTTGTATAACCCCGCTCGTTCCGCAGGGAACACTCCGGAAACGGAGACGAAAGTCGGATTTGCCCAGGTAGCTCAGTTGGTAGAGCAGTGGACTGAAAATCCGCGTGTCGGTGGTTCGAGTCCGCCCCTGGGCACCATCTTTCGGTAGCCAAAAAAGCCCGGCCTTCTGGCCGGGTTTTTTGTTTTTCAGCTCATCTACCGGTCGATTTAATTCGGGATCGGCAGGTCAAACCCGACCTTTTCCCCATTGATCGCATTGCCGATGCCCAGAATGTTTCCCTGTTGGCTCAGCTGGAATTTCCCAGCAGCGTAGCTGTCATCCTGGCAGATCAGTTCCCACCAGCCATGGGCGGGGGCCAGTCGATCATCGCGGACAAATTTGCCAAGGCAGGTCTGCGCGCCATAAACATCAAACATTCCGCCAAAGGCATTGGCCCGAACCCAGGTGTCATAGCGCGAAAACGGCCCGATGCGCGACCAGTTCAGATTGATTTTGACCATGGTGTTGGTGCTGTAGGGCACGGTCGATGCAGATTGTTTGGCCTGCCAAGCGTCATAGCTGATTTCAGGGGCGGTTGTGGTGGTTGTTGTTTTGCAGCCGCTGATCAGCATGGCAATCCCCATGATCAGGGCGGTCTTGAAAGTGTGGTTACGGCTAAGCATCTTCGCCCTCTGGCAGATTGAATTTGAACAGACTGTAACTGACAAAACGCAATTCGCAAACGGTGCGAAACTGTTATCAATATATGACGGTGCAACCATTCAGAATCGCCCTTGCATCAACGACTTGATGGGGCCTGTGTCAGGGGTGAATGCGCAAGGTATGTGCAAGCAATCTGTATCAAATGAACCTGATTGCCCCTATTTGTTTTCAAATGAAAACAGAGGGTTGTGCAAAATGCTGATCGGTCTTTTAAGGCTTGATTTTGGGGGCGTTTCTGCCTTTTGTTGCGAAAATCTTACATTCCGCTACCATCATTCCCGCTTCTTGTTTCAACCCGCTGAAACATAAAATTGGTTACTACTTGGTGGCGGAACAGCGCGACGTCGCGCTGTGACAATAACTCGCTTAGGGGAACCAGATGGCCGAGAAGCAGATCGAGATCGAACTTAAACTTCGCATCGATCCGAAACATGTCGCGCGTCTTAAAAACGCGCCGGTCCTGCGCGAGGTCAAGGAAGGTCGTCGTCTGGTGACCACGCACCTTGTCTCCATCTATCACGACACGCCGAAACTCTCGCTGGCTGAAAAGGGCCTGGCGGTCCGTCTGCGCAAAAAGGGCGCGAATGGTTGGGAGCAGACCATCAAGGCGACCAACGGCCTGCGTGAAGCCTTGCCCGAGCGTAATGAATGGACGGTCGAGCTTGAAGAAGGTGTTCTTGATCTTGACCGGTTTACAGACAAGGACGTCAAAAAGCTTCTTAAGAAGTTTGTGAAGAAAAAGAAGATCGACCGCATTTTCGAAAGCGACCTTAAGCGCGGGGCGGTGGATCTGACCTATCGCGATGCGGTGATTGAACTCGCCATTGATCAGGGTGTTGTCCGATCTGGCGAGAAGGAAGTGCCGATCTCCGAGGTCGAGTTCGAGCTCAAGGAAGGCCATCCGGCAGCCCTGTTTGACCTTGCACTTGAGCTGCAACGTACCGTGCCGCTGTTGCTGAGCATGCGGTCCAAGGCATCGCGCGGACGTGACCTGTATCTTGGCAATGGGCCGGGTGCATATCGGGCGGCGGCGGTACAACTGACCCCGGATATGTCGGCGGAAACCGCGTTTCGTGCCGTGATCGCGCAAGGGCTTCGCATGATCCTCAGCAACGAGGTCTGCGTGCGTCAGGACCTTGATATCGAAGGGTGCCATCAGATGCGGGTTGGCATGCGCCGCCTGCGCGTGGCCCTGAACCTGTTTAAGAAAAACCTGCCTGCGGGCGAGGCCGTGTTGCTCCGCCGGTTGTTGAAACTGTGCAGCAAGGGGCTTGATGGCCTGCGCGATTGGGATGTGTTCCTGACCGAAACACTGCCGATGATCGAGGAACGCTTCCCCGATCATGCGGGGGGGGGCGAGCTGCGCAAGGCCGCTGAAAAGCAACGCGAAGCCGCCCTTGCAAACGCACGGCATATGCTCGATCAACCGGAATATGGACAGTTGCTTTTGCTGCTTGGCGCATGGGCAAGCTATTCGCGCTGGGCATCAGGTGCCAGTGCCGAGCAAATGAAGGCGATGGCAGCACCCGTGTCGGAAATGGCCGAACCGCTTTTGGAGCAGGCCTATAAACGGGTCACCAAACGCGGTGATCATGTTGCGGGTCTGACGACGCCGCAACTTCACGCGCTTCGTCTTGATGTGAAGCAGATGCGCTATGGGACGGAGTTCTTCGGGGCCATTTACGGGTCGAAAAAGGTCAAAAAGTTCCGCAGCAAACTGACGACGATGCAGGAAATCCTCGGCCAGCTTCAGGATGCGGCTGTTGCCGAGGCCCGTTTGATGGCACTCGCACCACAGCTTTCAAAAGACGGGATGATTGCGGTCGGTCTGATATCGGGCTGGTTCGGGGCGCGCGCCGATCATCGTCTTGAGGGGATCGAAGACGCCATGCACGATTTCATTGATCAGAAGATATTTTGGAAATGAGGTTTCCCGGATTATTCCTTGATTGGGAATTCTTCGAGAATGTGTTTCGGTTGGTTATCCGCCCGATACTGGCATTATTCTTTACGTTTGAAGCGCCTGTGGCTCCTGACGATCAGATTGTAAGTCGGGCCACGCAGTTGAATATTGCAGAGGCATCCGGCAGAACAGTGACGTCTGTGAGCGAAATTGAACGCACAGGCATCTATAAGGACGCCGAGTTTGCCCAAAAATGGATACTGGATAATGGATGGGGGTATGTCCGTATCGGGTTCTGGGATGCAGGTATTCCAGCAGGGGCGGAACGCCTTGCTGTTTCAAGGAAGAACTTTGAAAGAAATACTGCAGTTCTGATTAAGCATAAAAAGCTTGTGAAGAAAGTTTCTCATCCAAATGGTGCCGAAGGAATGGTTGCCTTTGGCGACGGTGTAAACCACCAGCGCTGCTCCTTTGGCTTGGCTCTATTAGACCTTGATGGGTATCAAGGTTTCGACACGTTGATTGATACTGCGATATGCTCCGACGGCCCGTTAAAGCCAAACAGCGTTGAAAACCTGATCTGGTATCTAAAAATGGAACCGTGATCGGAGCATGCTTACGCAGCAGCCTGTTTCATATCCTGATAGGCGCTTAGAGCCCGCTCACGGCCTTCTTTCAGCCCAATTAAGGGCTCGGGGTAGGTTTTTCCCAAAGTTACGTCAGCGGCCTTGAGGATGAGCGGGGAGGCTTCCCACGGTTTGTGGATATATTGTTCGGGCATGTCTCGCAGTTCCGGGACCCATTGACGGACATAGTCGCCCTTCGGATCAAACTTTTCGCCCTGAAGCACCGGGTTGAAAATGCGGAAATAGGGCGCGGCATCTGCCCCGCATCCGCCGATCCATTGCCATGAAAACGGATTGTTGGCCGGGCAGGCGTCGACAAGCGTGTCGTCAAACCACGCCAGACCATCGCGCCAATGGATCAAAAGGTGCTTTACCAGAATCGAACCCACAATCATCCGAACCCGGTTATGCATATAGCCGGTATGCCAAAGTTCGCGCATGCCGGCATCGACAATCGGAAAACCGGTTTCACCCTTTTGCCAGGCGCGAAGGCCATTTGCGTCATCTGACCAGGGGAAATGCTTGAACTGGCCCTGAAGAGGCACAGAACGCAGATCGGCTGCATGATACAGGATGTG
The DNA here is from genome assembly GCF_015871485.1 of Thalassospira sp. A40-3. NCBI lineage: Bacteria > Pseudomonadati > Pseudomonadota > Alphaproteobacteria > Rhodospirillales > Thalassospiraceae > Thalassospira > Thalassospira sp. A40-3. The sequence goes on along the minus strand of NZ_CP065428.1, from coordinate 3,039,433 downwards.
ATGGGCGAATTCCCGCCAGCCAAGTTCGGCGATGAATTTCGAGGCGGTCTTGCCCTTGCCGGGATTGGCATCGGCATAGTGATTGGCGGCATGCCAGACCTGATAAGGGCTGATTTCACCAAAGCGCAAATGCGGCGAGAGTTCCGACGTTACCCGGCGGTCCGGGCGATCGCGCAGATCAGCATAATCGGTAAGACGGTCATCGATGAAGTCAAACAGCTGGTCTTTCGCGCCCTGTTCGCCGGGAGTAAAACGCTCCTCAAGGCCACCGGCCCAATTCACCGGCTTTGGCGAAAGGTCAAAGTCGGTGATGTTGATTTGTCCATCAACTTCACCTTTGAACAGCGCAATGTTGTTCGGGGCAGAATGGGGTTCGCGCGGGGTGGGGAGCTTCTGGCACGCCCGCCAGAACGGGCTATAGACCTTGAAATCGGTGCCTGATCCGGTTTTGACTTCCCACGGTTCAAACAAAAGATTGGCCTTGTGGCTTTCGCAGCTCAGGCCGTGGTCCTGAAGGGCTGCCTTGATATCTGTATCGCGCTTGGTCGATGGCTTGTCATAAAGCCGGTTCCAAAACACCGCCTTAACCGGTTTGTCATCGGCAAGGGTTTCGAGAACGGCTTTTGCATTCCCTTTAAACAGGCGAAGGGCGCGATCAGACTTTGTGTCGCCAAGATCGGCGATATCGCGGTTCAGCGCCGTCAGGCTTTTTTCCAGCCACCATTTCGCCGCGCCACCCAACTGATCTGAAATGACGTCGTCCAGAATAAAAACTGGAAGGACAGCACCGTCATTTTCCTTGGCCCATTTGATGGCTGCCAAAAGGGCCGGATTGTCCGCCAGTCGCAGGTCGTTTCGAAACCACATCACGGCGATCGGGCGTTCGGTCATCTGTCTTCCTGTGTTTTTTGGCGCATTTCGGGGGGGGATTTTAAGCCGGAGGGGAGAGAGCGTCACGACTGTGACAGCATCTAGAGGGAAGTCGTGCCGCTCTCTCTGGCTCGGGGTACATCAAGACTTACGTCTGATGGTTCTGACCAGTTCACTGAAACTTTCCGAAAGCACATCTTTTTTCCATCCGGCGAAACCAAGCACAAGACCGCGCACGGGTTCGGGCCCACTTTTTGACCGGGGATCGTGGAAATACGAAGACAATGCACGACAATCAAGGTCCGCCTTTACCAAGGCTTCCTGCATTTCTATGTCGTCCTGATCGCCGATCAAACGGGCACAAAGATGCAATCCCCCGTCCGAAGGCATCACCGACAGGATATCGGATGCATCCGCCGTGATCAGGTTTTGAAGGTGCGAACGTCGTTCGCCATAGCGCAGGCGCATCTTGCGCACGTGACTGCCAAAATGCCCCTCGGCAAAAAAGGCGCCAAGGGCGGCCTGTGTCGTCGGTGCCGGGACGCCATCGGCAAAACCGCGAATGCCGCGAAAGGCCGGAACCAGTGCGGGAGGCAACACAAGGTAACCAAGCCGGATGCCTGGGAACAGTACGCGCGAAAACGTGCCGACATAGATCACGCGGTTGTCGGTATCCAAGCCCTGCAGCGAAGAAAGTGGTGGCCCGTCATAGCGATACTCGCTGTCATAGTCATCTTCGACAATCCAGGCATCATTATCCTGCGCCCATTGCAAAAGGGCGAGGCGCCGGGCAAGCGAAAGCGTTGTACCCAACGGATAGTTCCGTGATGGCGTGGTGACCACTATTCTGGCCGGGGAAGGCGTTCGGGCAAGGCCTTCGATGTCGAGCCCATCCTCATCAACCGTAATCGGTTGAACCACAGCACCACTTGCCGCCAGAACGCCCCGAATGCCTTCATAGCCCGGGTCCTCTGTGGCGATAATGTCGCCGGGATCGACAAGGGCGCGTGCGGCAAGGTCAAGCGCCTGCTGCGCGCCCGAAACGATCATCACCTGATCGGCATTGCAATTCACCCCGCGTGATTGCCGCAACCATTTGGCAATTTCAGAACGCAGCAGCGGCAATCCAAGCGGATCATCGGGGATGGTCAGATCAATATCCGGCGCCCGCCAGGACCGGCGCAACAACCGGGCCCAAAGATCGAACGGAAAACCATCAAGATCGGGTGTTGCCGGGTTAAACGGACGGGCAATGCGAAAGCGCGGAAAGCGTCGCTGATAGGTCAGCATGCGCGTGGCACTTTGACTAAGCCTTATGGGGCGGTCATTTGCCGTCTGGGATTTTTTATCCGGGCCTTGGTCGCCCGTTTGCATATCCCGGTCAGGCAGGGTGCTGGCGACAAAGCTTCCGGCACCGACACGGGTTTCAAGATAGCCTTCCGAGGTTAGCAGATCGAAACTGGTCACCACCGTGTTGCGCGAAATACCAAGTGATTTGGCCAAATCCCGACTGGCCGGAAGGCGTTCGCCCGGATGCAACCGGCCATCCAGAATGGCGGATCTGATCCCGTGATACAGGCGGCGATAGGCGGTGGTGCCGCCATCATCGGCGGTATTGTCCGACTGGCTTGGATAAATCCAGCTGTAATCACTGCGCACCATCGCGACCCCGGTGAAAATTGGTTCTGTCACTTTTATTATAATGGACCTTTTGAAAAGTCCAATTTGATCCATGATCGGGCCAAATTCGACGCCTGATTTTTGACGAAGAGGTCCCGCCATGTCTGATCAATACGAAATCCATCCCCACACCAAAGTTGTCCGGGGGCCTAATCGCGCCAGTTATGACCGCGATCAGGTGCATGGCATTATTGATGATGCCCTGATTTGCCATGTCGGAACCGTGGTCAATGGGCGCCCCGCCATGATCCCGACCGCCCACTGGCGGGTGGGGGAGCGGATCTATATCCATGGCGCGTCAAAGAACCGCATTCTGGCCGCAATCGCAGATGGGGCAGAAGCCTGTCTGTGCATCACGCATCTGGATGGTCTGGTGATGGCGCGTTCGGCGTTTCACCATTCAGCCAATTACCGTTCCGTCGTCATTTATGGCAAAGGAACGGTGGTGAGTGAAGACGCCGAAAAGATGGAACATTCCCGGCTGTTTACCGAAAAACTGGAACCGGGCAGGTGGGAACACATCCGTCATCCCAACAAACAGGAACTCAAGGCAACCATGTTCTTGGGCTTTGATCTGGACCAGGTTTCGGCAAAGGTCCGTGCCGGCGATCCGGTCGATGATGATGAAGACTATGACTGGTCCGTCTGGGCCGGTGTCCTGCCCTGCACAACGACGTGGGGCGCACCGGTGGATGATGCGCGCATCAAGCCCGGGTTCGAGGGCAAAGGCTATCAGCGCAGGTAAACGCAAAACAGGCTGGCAAATCTGCCAGCCTGTTTCTTTTGGTCTTTAAGGATGGTCAGCGCCAATCAGTCGACCATGGCAGCGGCAATTTTCGCACCCAGGCGCGCATTGTTGCGCACAAGGGCTATGTTGGCTTCAAGGCTTTTGCCCTTGGTCAACTCGGTGACGCGGGCCAGAAGGAACGGGGTCACATCGCGCCCCTGAATGCCTTTTTCCTTGGCCTCGATCAGGGCATCTTCAATTGCCCCTTCGATTGCTTCGCGCGCCAGTGCCTTGTCGGCTTCTGGCGGGTTGCCAATAACGGCGCCACCTTCGAGGCCGAATTCCCATTTCGAATTAAGGAAAGCGGCAAGTTCTTCGGGGGTGTCAAGGCGCAGCGGCGCTTTTTGACCGCTTTCAACCGAATAGAATGCCGGAAATTCATCAGTGCCATAGGCAATAACCGGCACGCCAAGCGTTTCAAGATGTTCGAGCGTTTTGGGAATATCAAGGATCGCCTTTGCCCCGGCACAGACAACCGCAACACCGGTTTTGCCAAGCTCGGTCAGATCGGCCGACACATCGAAGTTACCCGCAAGGTCGCGATGCACACCGCCAATACCGCCCGTGGCAAAAACGCGAATACCGGCCTTTTCAGCCAGGATCATGGTTGCCGATACGGTGGTGGCACCATCACGTTTCTTGGCAAGGCAATAGGGGATGTCACGGCGCGACAGTTTGAGGATGTCGGTCCCCTTGGCGAAATATTCCAGTTCGTCGGGCGACAGGCCGATCTTGCAACGACCGCCAATCACGGCGATGGTGGCCGGGATCGCACCGTTATCGCGCACATCCTGTTCAACCGCACGCGCGGTTTCAAGGTTCTGCGGATAGGGCATGCCATGGGAAATGATGGTTGATTCAAGGGCAACAACAGGCTTGCCTGCGGCAAAGGCCCCTGCGACCTCGGGGGCGATATCAATATAGTCCGACATTCCGATATGCTCATATCTGGTTTAAAGTTTTAAAGGCCAGAATTAAACAGATCGGCCTTTGAAATCCAGCGCAAAGCAGGGTGTTTTGCGAATGGCTGCTGTGCGTTGCGGGGGCAACCGATGCCGCGTCGGCACGGCACCTGTGTCAGGCACTGCATTGTAAGTCGCTGATTTGGCGGCTATCGTAAACCCACCACCAACCCGTTCAAGGCCCATCTGAGAATGCATTCCAAGCCCACCCTGACCACCGGCCTCCTGATCTTTATGGCGGTCGGAAGCGGTCTGTCCGTTGCCAGTCTTTATTATGTTCAGCCATTGCTGGAACTGCTTGCCCGTGAATATGGGCTGAGTGAAACCAGTGCCGGTTTTCTGGTAACCGTGGCGCAGCTTGGCTATCTGACCGGGTTGATTGCCGTGGTGCCACTGGGTGATCATCATGAACGGCGCAAATTACTGACCGTGACCTCGGCCCTGACCGCGGTCGGGTTGCTGGCGATGGGGCTGGCACCGTCCTTTTTGATGCTGGTGGTGTTTAGTATTTCGGTCGGGATCACGTGTGTGACCGCGCAAATCCTTGTGCCACTGGCCGCCCACCTGGCGACGGATGATAAACGCGGGTCTGCGGTGGGGGCGGTGATGAGTGGCCTTTTGCTGGGCATTCTTCTGGCCCGGACATTTTCGGGCATCATGGCGGAGCTTGCCGGATGGCGGTCGGTGTTTATCGCCGCCTCTGTCCTGATGGCGATTTATGCGGTGGCCTGTTACCGGATTATTCCGCATATCCCGCCGACATCACACACCAGTTACCGCACGCTGTATCTTTCGATCCTGCATCTTTTTCGCGATGAACCGGTCTTGCGCCGCCGCAGCCTGATTGGCGGGCTGCAATATGCCGTGTTCGGGATTTTCTGGACCTCGATGGCCTTCATGCTGGTGCGCCAGTATGGCATGTCCGAAGCGGTGATCGGGCTTTATGGCCTGATTGGTGCAATCGGCATTCTGGCCGCCCGCATTGCCGGAAAGCTTGCCGACAGGGGCTGGGCACGGCTCAGCACCGGTGCTTTTCTGATGACCACCGTCTCAAGCTGGGGACTGCTGTATTGGGGGCAATGGTCACTGATTGCCTTTGCACTTGGCGTGGTGCTGATCGATCTGGGCATTCAGGGGGCGCATATTTCCAATCAAAGCGAGGTTTATCGCCTTAACCCCGAGGCCCGCAGCCGTCTGACCACGGGCTATATGGCCAGTTATTTCCTTGGGGGTGCCTGTGGCTCCGCCAGTTCGGCCATCGCCTATGGCATGGGCGGCTGGCCTGCTGTTGTGGTTCTTGGGGCCGGGGTGTCGGTCCTGTGTGTTGTGATCTGGGCCGGAACCGAATTGCGCTTTCCGGTTAAACAGATGAAACACGGCGGATAAGCCAAACCCGAAATGCCCAAAGCAAAACGGCCGCCCCATCAGGACGGCCGTTTGCGCAAAAAAGGATCTAAGCTGTGCTTAGTTCTTTTCTTTGTCGACGAGCTGGTTTGCAGCAATCCACGGCATCATCGCGCGCAGTTTGGTACCAACTTCTTCGATTTCATGTTCAGCATGCAGACGACGGGTTGCCTTGAACATCGGCTGACCACAATGCATTTCCTGAACGAAGTCGCGGACGAACTTGCCTTCCTGAATGTCGGTAAGAACTTCTTTCATGCGTTCTTTGACAGACGGATCGATCACGCGCGGGCCGGTGACATAGTCGCCGTATTCTGCGGTGTTGGAGATCGAGTAACGCATGTTGGCCATACCGCCTTCATACATCAGGTCAACGATCAGCTTAACTTCGTGCAGGCACTCGAAATATGCCATTTCCGGCGCATAGCCAGCTTCGGTCAGGGTTTCGAAGCCGTATTTGATCAGCTGGGTCAGGCCGCCGCAAAGAACAGCCTGTTCGCCGAACAGGTCGGTTTCGCACTCTTCACGGAAGGTGGTTTCGATAACGCCCGAACGACCGCCGCCGATTGCCGATGCATAGGACAGAGCAACTTCAAGCGCGTTGCCAGATGCGTTCTGTTCAATAGCTACGAGGCACGGAACACCGCCGCCACGCTTGTATTCGGAACGAACCGTGTGGCCAGGACCCTTCGGTGCGATCATCATGACGTCAAGATCAGCGCGCGGCTCGATCAGGCCAAAATGCACGTTCAGACCGTGTGCGAACAGAAGAGCAGCACCCTGTTTCAGGTTGTCGCGCAGCTCATCAGCATAGATCGCAGCCTGATGCTCATCGGGGGTCAGCATCATGACAACGTCTGCCCAAGCAGCAGCTTCGGCCGGGGTCATGGTTTTCAGACCGGCAGCTTCGGCTTTCTTGCGCGAGCTGGAGCCTTCACGAAGACCAACAACAACTTCCTTAACGCCGGAATCATGGAGGTTCAGCGCATGGGCGTGGCCCTGCGAACCGTAACCAATGATGGCAACTTTTTTGGATTTGATCAGATTAACATCTGCATCGCGGTCGTAATAAACACGCATCTTTCGATACCTCTGGACGTTGGACCACGCTGATTTTCATGCGTGGCGGATGGTAATAATTATTATGGGGCAGGCCCCAATGCCGTACCCGATGCGGATCACCGGGCAGGGCAAACTCACATCGTCAGTGTGCCGCGCGAAATCGCTGCCACACCGGTACGCGAAATTTCCGAAAGCCCAAGCGGCTCCATCAATTTGATGAAGGCGTCGATTTTTTCTGGGCTGCCGATGATTTCATACACGAAGGAATTGTTGGTCGCATCCACTGCGCGTGCCTTGAAAATGTCGGCAATGCGCAGGGACTCCACACGTTTTTCACCCGTTGCAATCACTTTGACCAGGGCCAGCTCGCGCTCGACACTTGGCCCGGCAAGGGTCAGGTCACTGACCTTGTGTACCGGAACAAGGCGCGAAAGCTGTGCCTTGATCTGTTCGATCACCATCGGGGTGCCCGAGGTAACCACGGTGATGCGCGACTGGTGGGCATCCGCGTCGACTTCGGCAACGGTCAGGCTTTCAATGTTATAGCCACGACCGGAGAACAGCCCGATGACACGGGCCAGAACGCCGGACTCGTTATCCACCAGAACGGATATGGTGTGTTTCGAAATTTCGGTTTCTTTCACGGTTTCGCTCCGCTAGGGCTCGGTCGGGGCAGAACGTGCCGCCCGCGCCGGCCTTTTCATTTTGATGTGATGGGATCAATTCGCACAGATTGTTTGTGCGGATCAGACCAGAACCATCCCTTCGTCGGAATCAATGGCTTCGTCGCCGTTGGTTTCCTGCCCAAGCAGCATTTCATTATGCGGCTTGCCCGACGGAATCATCGGATAGCAGTTTTCCTTGTCATCGACAGCGACGTCCAAAATCACCGGACCGTCAATTTCCAGCATCTTCTTGATGGCATCATCAAGATCAGCCGGGTTATTGCAGGTCATGCCGGTGAAGCCAAAGGCTTCGGACAGTTTGACGAAGTCGGGCAGGGTTTCGCTATAACTTTCGGAATAGCGCGACCCGTGCAGAAGCTGCTGCCACTGACGGACCATGCCCATATAACGGTTGTTCAGGATCACGGTTTTGATCGGCAGACGATACTGCGTCATCGTCGCGCATTCCTGAATATTCATCATGATCGACGCATCACCGGTGAAGCACACAACCGTCGCATCCGGGTGGGCGACCTGAACGCCAAGGGCAGCCGGCATGCCATAGCCCATGGTGCCCAGACCACCGGACGTCATCCATTCATACGGATGTTCGAACCCGAAATGCTGGGCGGCCCACATCTGGTGCTGGCCAACATCGGTGGTGATATAGGTCTTGCGATCACGGGTAAGCGCATGAACACGGCGGATAACGTGCTGCGGCTTGATAACGTCGGTCGGCTGTTTGTAGGACAGGCAGTGTTTGCTGCGCCAGCCTTCGATTTCTTTCCACCAGCTATCAAGTGCGTTGGCTTCGATCTTGTACTGCTTGGCTTTCCAGATCTTGATCATGTCTTCAAGAACATGGCCAACATCGCCAACAATCCCGATATCGACCGGAACGTTCTTGTTGATCGAGCTTTGATCAATGTCGACCTGGATTTTCTGCGAGTTCGGCGCAAAGAAATCAAGGTTGCCGGTGACACGGTCATCGAAACGCGCACCGATGGCGACCATGACATCGCAATCATGCATCGACATGTTTGCTTCGTAGGTGCCGTGCATGCCCAGCATGCCAAGATACTGCTTGTCTGACGCCGGATAAGCCCCCAGACCCATCAGGGTCAGCGTGATCGGCGCACCGGTCATGCGGGTGAACTCGGTCAGAAGCTTGCAGGCCTGCATGCCGGAATTGATAACCCCGCCGCCGCAATACAGGATCGGCTTTTTCGCCGATGCCAGCATTTCCATGGCTTCTTCGATCTGGCTGCGTTCGCCCTTGACCACCGGGTTATAGGTGCGGTGCTGAACCTGTGCCGGCTCCAGATACGGCGCCTTGCCAACCAGAATGTCCTTGGGCAGGTCAATCACGACCGGGCCCGGACGGCCGCTTGACGCGACGTGGAAGGCTTCGTGCATCGTGCGCGCCAGACGATCCGGATTTTTCACCAGATAGTTATGCTTGGTGCACGGGCGGGTAATGCCGGTGGTGTCGGCTTCCTGGAAGGCATCATTCCCGATCAGATGGGTCGGGACCTGACCTGTCAGGCAGACAACTGGAATGGAATCCATCAACGCGTCGGTAAGGCCCGTAACGGCGTTTGTCGCACCCGGTCCCGAGGTCACCAGCACAACGCCGACCTTGCCGGTCGAGCGGGCGTAACCTTCAGCAGCGTGGACAGCAGCCTGTTCATGGCGCACGAGAACGTGACGAATCCGGTTCTGTTTAAATATCTCGTCATATAGCGGTAGGACAGCGCCGCCAGGATAGCCGAACACGACTTCCACACCCTGATCAGCAAGGGCCTGCAACACTACTTCCGAACCGCTTAAAATACGTTCTGCCATGATTTTCGAGCCTCTTTACTTAGCGACAACAACGTGTCGCGTGATAACCGCGTGATTGAAACATGATCCAATTATCCTCGAATTGGAGTTGAAAAATCCGCCTAAACGGCGGTTTTCCGCCATTTCGGCGGGGGAAGGGCCAACCTATCGCCTCACTTTGGCGTGGTCAACAGAAATTGGTTAACATCATGACGCATTTTTGCTGCCAAACTTTCCGAATATTGCGCGTCGATGATTTCCTTGGCTAACATTTGATGCCTGAACCAGGTTAATTGCCGCTTTGCATAGCGTCTGGTTTCGCGCTGTGATTTCTCTTTGGCGGTGGCCAGATCAATCTCCCCGGCAAGGTAAGCTGCGATCTCGCGCACGCCTACGGCCTTCATAACCGGCGCTGTTTCAGGCAATTCGAGGGCAAGCAGGCCTTTGACCTCGTCAATGGCGCCCTGTTCAATCATCAGATCAAAACGCCGGTTGCAGCGGTCATACAGAATGTCGCGCGGCGGCATGTAACAAAGTTTCTTGAATTTCATGTTCGCGGGCGGGGTGATCACCGGTTCCTTGTGCCAGCTTGCCAATCCGCGCTCGGTATGGACAAAAACCTCGGCGGCGCGAATCAGTCGCTGGGTATTGCTGCCATCAAGGTTGGCGGCGGTTTCAGGGTCTTCGGCCTGAAGTTTGGCAAAAAACGCCGCGTGGCCAAGTTCTTCAAGCTCGTTTGTGACCTGATCGCGAATCCGCGCCGGGATATCGGGGATCGGCGCAATCCCCTCGGTCAGGGCATTCAGATACATGCCCGTACCCCCCGTGATGATCGGAAGTTTGCCACTGGCATGACAATCGGCAATCTCGGCCATTGCCATTTCACGCCATTTTCCGGCCGAGCAGGCTTCTCGTCCGGAAAGGACCCCATAAAGTCGATGCGGCGCACGCGCGATTTCACCGTCATCGGGGCGCGCAGACAGCACACGCAGTTCCTTATAGACCTGCATGCTATCCGCATTGATCACCACCCCGTCAAAGGCCTCCGCCAGATCAAGGGCAAGTGCCGACTTGCCGCTGGCGGTCGGGCCAGCGACGATCAGGACAGGGGCAAAAGAACTGCTGGCTTGGATGGCCGACATCAGGGTGCCTTCAGGGTAACGTGTTCAAAGGTCGGCCAGTCTATTGGGTTCGGCGCGACAGGCATAGGAATTTACGACGCAATTTCACGGCAAATAATGCGTCCCGGCCACCGGGGATGCGAAAGTTCTCTTGCCACAGTCCGGTGCAATTCGGATAAAGGCGACAACGATGTTTTATGCCTTTCCCGCCAAGGAGCCTAGCAACCATGAAATTGGTTCTCACCCTGATTGCCGCCCCGAATTCGAATGCGCTGACCAAGGCCGTGATTGATAACGCGGCAATCGCGCTGACCGGGGCGGGCGCACTGGTCGGGGATGTGACCTGGCTTGCCGAGGGTGAGGCGTGTGATCTTACTTTTGACGGGATCCCGCTTGATGTCGCCGACACGACGCTTTCCGAGGCAGAGCTTCCGGTGGATGCCATCACCCAGAAGGTTGCCACACGTCGCAAGAAGCTTTTGATTGCCGATATGGACAGCACGATTGTCACCGGTGAAACCCTTGATGAACTGGCCGAGTTTGCCGGGGTCAAGGACCGGGTGGCGGCGATCACCGCACGTGCGATGAATGGTGAACTTGATTTCGAAGCAGCCCTTGATGAACGTGTCGGTCTTCTTGAAGGCATGTCGACCGAGATGCTGAAAGAAGCCTGGAAAACGGTTGAATATACCGGCGGGGCAAAGCAACTGGTTGCGACGATGAAGGCCAATGGCGGGTTTGTTGCCCTGGTGTCAGGTGGATTTGATTTCTTTACCGGTGCGGTTCGCGCCGAGCTTGGCTTTGATTACGATCAGGCCAATGTCCTGATTGAAAAGGATGGCAAGCTGACCGGCAAGGTTCAGAAACCGGTTCTGGATCGTCAGGCCAAGGTCGATGCGCTTGAGAGCCTGTCTGCTCAGCAAGGCATCACGGTTGATGATGCGATTGCGGTCGGCGATGGTGCCAATGATCTTCAGATGATCTCGCTTGCCGGGACCGGGGTTGCTTTCCACGCCAAGCCATCGGTTCGGGAACAGGCGCGCATTTGCATCAATCATGGTGATCTGACCGCACTTTTGTATCTTCAAGGCTACGCGAAATCGGACTTCGTTTCGTAAGGTACGAACGGTTCAAACAAAAAGGGCGACCTGATCATCAGGCCGCCCTTTTTTTATATCAACTTAAGCCGGGTGGCTTATTCCTCGGTCGAGATCGTCAGGCCGAAGTAACGCGGGCCAGCCGATGTTTCGATCAGCATCAGGATGGTGCGTTTGTCATCGTCAACGGCGGCTTTGACCGCATCGACGACGTCGTCGACCGAATCAACCGAGCTGTGCGACGCTTCGATGATAATGTCACCCGGGCGAACACCCTTTTCGGCGGCGTAGCTGTCGCCGGAAACTTCGGTGACGATCACACCTTCGGTGCCTTCGGCAAGGTTGTAACTCTGACGCAGGCTTTCATCGACATTGGCGATCTTGATGCCAAGTTCATCGATGCTGGCCTCGGCAACAGCGGGTGCTTGCTGTTCCTGGGAGCTGTCCGCGCTTGTCGCGACGACTTCTTCCTCAAGTTCGCCAAGCTCGACCTGGACGGTCTGCTTTTCGCCGTCGCGCCAGATCACAACATCGACATCCTTGCCGATCTTGGTTTCTGCGACAATGCGCGGCAGACGACGCATCGACTCAACCGTTTTGCCATCAAAGGTCAGGATGACGTCACCCTGTTTGATACCGGCTTCCTTCGCCGGGCCATCTTCGGAGACGCCGGCAACCATGGCGCCGGTTGCTTCATCAAGACCAACCGAGTCCGCGATGTCTTCGGTCACGGTCTGGATGTGAACACCCAACCAGCCACGACGGGTGCGGCCATATTCCTTAAGCTGTTCGACAACGCTTTGTGCGATGCCTGCCGGAATGGCAAAGCCGATACCGACCGAACCACCCGACGGGGAATAGATCGCGCTGTTAATGCCGATCACGTCACCATCAAGGTTAAACAGCGGGCCGCCAGAGTTACCGCGGTTGATCGAGGCATCCGTCTGAATGAAGTCATCATACGGGCCCTGATTGATGTCGCGGTTACGTGCGGAAATAATCCCGGCGGTTACCGTGCCGCCAAGGCCGAACGGGTTACCGATTGCCATGGCCCAGTCACCGATACGTGCACTGTCGGAATCGCCCCATTTAACGAAGGGCAGGTCTTCTTTCGGTTCGACCTTAAGCAGGGCGACGTCGGTTTTCGGGTCACGACCGATCAGTTCGGCATCAAGCGTGTCGCCATCATGCAGGCGCACGGTGATTTCATCGGCACCGTCAATCACGTGGTTGTTGGTGACAATGTAACCATCAGCCGAGATGATAAAGCCCGAACCGAGCGCGGTCGCACGGCGGCGTTGCGGAGCCGGTCCGCCCTGGCCACCCTGACCGTTGCGGTCCATAAAATCACGGAAAAGGTCTTCAAATGGCGAGCCGGGAGGGAACTGGAAGTCCGGTCCCTGTCGTTCGGCGACCATCTGGCTTGTGGAAATGTTTACAACAGTCGGCAGAAGCTTTTCGGCCAAGTCTGCGAAACTCTCAGGAGCGGGGCGGGCATTCGCGATCTGCGAAACACTGGTCACGCCAAGGAGAACAATCACCAGTGCTGCGGTGACTTTCGTCCGCACCGGGTTGTATAATGCGTCTAGCATGTGTCTGATCCTGTTCGTTGCCGCGTTCACGGTATTTGTCATTCTCTTTGTGCAGCGCGCGGCGGGACTGTATTTCACCCGTCGCTTAAGTACTCAAATTAACCCCGACTTTGGCAGAAATTGGGCGGTACTTGGAAAAATCAAGGAATTGTGAGCACAAACTTGTGGCGCGTGGCCTTTGTCTGGCGGTTTCCCTGATCCTTGCGCCCGTTTGCTAAAGCCAGGTTCGTACTGCCCATATTCCGCCAATGGCAATGACAGCGGCGATCAATCCGCCAATGCGCAACTGCGATTCAGGAATTTCCTGAACAAGCTCCATCACCCTTTTCAGGCCGCCGGGAAACAGCGTGTAAAGCATACCTTCCAACGCGATGGCCAGAAGTATGGCTGTTGCAAGTTCCTTCATGATCAGGGACGTTCCGGCGTTTCTTTGTGATCTGTCAGACGGTCGCCCGACAAATCGAATTTATAAAAACAAAAAGGGCGACCTGCCCAATATGCAGGTCGCCCTTATGTTTTGTCTAGCGGCTTGTCGCTGGGCCAGACTTATTAAAGTACTGGAAAAACTCGCTGTCTGGTGAAAGCACCATGGTCGAGCCGTTATCAAGCGCAATTTTGTAGGCTTCGAGCGAACGATAGAATTCGAAGAATTCCGTGTCCTTGCCATACGCTTTACCCAGGATCACGTTCCGCTGCCCATCGCCCTCACCACGCAGGACTTCGGCCTGACGGTTGGCTTCCGCGATGATGCCGATACGTTCACGATCAGCTTCAGCCTGGATCTTCGCCTTAAGCTCTTCACCTTCTGCGCGAAGCTGTGCGGCTTCGGCAATACGCGAAGAACGCATACGGTTATACACCGCCTGCGAAGTTTCCTGCGGAAGGTCGGTACGACCGATACGAACGTCAATCAGTTCAACACCGAACTCTTCTGCCGGTTTGATCAGGGTCGACTGGATTTTCTCCATGATCTGCGCACGGTTGTCCGAAAGAAGCGTCACAAGCGGGGCCTGTGCCAACTCACCACGGATAACCGAGTTCAGACGCTGACCAAACAGCTGCACAAAGTTGGCAGAGTTGGTTGCGCGCTGACGGAAGATCAAAGGATCGATGATTTTCCAACGTGCAAAGCTGTCAACATTGACACGCTTCTGGTCAGACAGAAGAACCTGCTGAACCGGCGGATCAAGTTCCAGAATACGACGTTCATAATATTCAACGTTCTGGATCGGCAGTTTGAAATGCAGACCCGGTTCGGAAACCGCATGGACCGGATTACCAAACTGAAGAACGAGAGCCTGCTGGTCCTGACGTACGGTAAACACGCACATCGAACCAACGACAGCAGCAATAACCAGGGCGACGCCAGCGGCAATAAGTTTAGGACTTGCCATTAGTTGTTGCCTCCTGCATTCGCACGTTTCTGAACTTCCGGAAGCGGAAGATACGGGACAACGCCGTTACCTGCACCGTTCTGTTCCATGATGATCTTGTCAGACTTGCTCAAGACCTCCTGCATGGTTTCCAGATACAGACGACGGGTCGTCACATCCTTGGCCGTCAGGAAGGAATTATAGATGGAGATAAAGCGTTCTGCTTCACCCTCTGCTTCCTTGGTGACACGATCCTTGTATGCACGGGCCTGAAGAACCTGACGTTCTGCTTCACCCTTTGCGCGCGGGATGATGTCGTTACGATAGGCCAGTGCTTCGTTCTGGGAACGATCACGGTCCTGACGGGCACGCTGCACATCGTTAAAGGCATCGATAACGTCGCGCGGCGGGTCCACTTTCTGCATTTTCACTTCGGCAATGAAAATACCAGACTCATAACCGTCCATGATTTCCTGAAGCAGGGTACGGGTCTGTTCTTCAACCCGGACACGGCCAACAGTCAGTGCTTCTTCAAGGTCGGTTTTACCGATGACCTCACGGATCGCACTTTCAGATGCCAGCTTGATGGTGTTTTCAGGATCACGCACGTTAAACAGGTAGGAACCTGCATCGCTGATACGCCACTGAACAACATAATCAATGTCGATGATGTTCTGGTCACCGGTCAGCATCAGGCTTTCTTCGGGCACATCACGCGAACCGTTTGATGTCACCGTGCCTGCACCGCGATAGCCAACCTCGATCTGGTTGGTCCGTTCGACGTTCGGCTTGATGACCTCGCCAATCGGGGCCGGAAGGAAGTAGTTCAGACCCGGACCCGTGGTGCCAACCCATTTGCCGAACAGAAGCGTTACACCCTGTTCGCCTGGCTGGACACGGTAGAAACCGGTCAAGAGCCACAACCCGATTACGGCGATACCGATCAGGACAAAGCCCTTGTATCCGCCACCACCGGGGAACAGCCGTTTAAGACGTTCCTGGCCTTTACGAATCATTTCATCAAAGTCGGGGGGCGTGTTTCCGCCGCCGCCACCACCGGAAGGACGCTGTCCCCACGGGTTCTGGCCGCCACCTTTGTTTCCGCCGCCGCCCCAGGGGCCACCGCCCCCTTGATTATTCCAAGGCATCGAGTTTCTTCCTCTTCTTGCCGTTCGGTGTTTATCTTTGTTTACCGAGCTTGGGGTAAGCCCCCAATGCATGCTCCGTCCAACAAGATCAAATTCGCTGATAGACCCCGGACATGCCGGGAAAATCAGACTTTTTTCTCACCAGTTTTGTACCCAACCTGTGATACGCCGGTTGGTACTGCAACAGATTGTAGCCAAATGCAAACTCACGAAATCTTGTTGGACGGAGCATGCCCTTAGGCCTTATATGACAGGTTGCCTTGCAAAACAATGATACGCGCCTGCAAGTTCTGTGTGACCACGGACTTAAGCCGAAATTTGGAGACCGCAATATGACTTCCCTCAACCGTGAACAGATTACTGCCGCGCTCGATAGCGTAATCGACCCAGTCGACGGCCAATCAATCACAGCCAAGGGCATGGTGCAAGGTATTGATATTCATGATGAAACTGTCAATGTTATGATCGCCGTTGATCCCGAACGCGGCCCCGCCCTCGAAGATTTGCGCCAAGCGGCAGAAAAAGCGGTGGCTGCTGTGAACGGGGTCACAACTGCCCGTGTGGCGCTTACGGCAGAGCGTCCCAAAGCCGCCGCTCAGCAAAGCACACAGCCGTCACAGCCAAGCCGCCCCGCACAACCGGGTCAGCGCCCGCAGGGTGGTGGCCAGATGCCGCTGGAATTGCCGACCGTGCGCAGCATCGTCACCGTGGCGTCCGGCAAGGGCGGGGTGGGGAAATCAACCACCTCGGTCAACCTTGCATTGTCGCTGGTGGCCAAGGGGCTCAAGGTTGGCCTGCTGGATGCCGATATCTATGGGCCAAGCCTGCCGCGCATGATGGGGCTTCGCGATGCCAAGCCGGTGCCGTCGAAAGAACATCAGGGCAAAATGATCCCGCCATCGGCCTTTGGCATGCGCATCATGTCGATCGGTTTCATGATCGAAGAAGAACAGCCTGTCATCTGGCGTGGTCCGATGGCGATGGGCGCGCTGGAACAGCTTCTGCGCGATACCGACTGGGGCGATCTTGATGTGCTGGTGGTTGATATGCCACCGGGCACGGGCGACATTCAGCTTTCCATGGCGCAACGCGTGCCGGTGACCGGGGCCGTGATTGTTTCAACGCCGCAGGACATCGCCCTTCTGGATGCGCGCAAAGGCCTTAACATGTTCCGCAAGGTCAATGTGCCGGTTTTCGGCCTGATCGAAAACATGTCCTATTACAAATGCCCGCAATGCGGCCATGTCGATCACATCTTTGATCATGGCGGGGCGCACACGGCGGCAGATGAACTGGGCGTGCCGTTCCTCGGTGAAATCCCGCTCGATCTTAAAATTCGCCTCGGCGCAGACGAGGGCAAACCAATTGTCCAGACAGAGCCCGAAGGCGAACATAGCAAGGCCTATGGCCTGATTGCCGACAAGATCGCCGCCGCCATCGAAGAGCGCGTTGGCCCGGCCGAAGCGCCGAAGAAAAAAGGCCTGTTCCCGAAGATTAGCTTTAAGTAAGGGCCTCAGCGTAGGCAAAGAAAAACCCCGCCAGATTGCTCCGGCGGGGTTTTTTGTTGGTTTTGTCTGAGGCCTGATTAAACGGCTTCGGCCATGAAGGACGGCATCCAGCCTTCATTGAGTTCGCGCAGTTCGGAGAGCGATACTTTGTCGCCGCCATCAATGACGACGGAATCACCGCCAGCCTGACCGATAATCACGGCTGCGACATTCGCACTGCCAGCCGCGTTCAGAACCTTGTCCGGATCGCGGGTTGCGATCACGTAGCGGCCCTGATCTTCGCCAAACAGCCATGCGACTTCGCTGCCTGCTTCTGGCAGATGCAGGTCTGCACCGATATTGCCCGCAAGGCACATCTCGGCAACGGTGACCAAAAGGCCGCCATCAGCGATATCGTGGCAAGTCCGCACCAGACCCAGTTCGATCAGTTCACGCACCAGCGTACCGGCACGCTTTTCCGCACCCAGATCGACCGGTGGCGGCGCGCCTTCTTCGCGACCTTCGATGGTCTTGAGATACAGCGACTGACCCAGTTCACCGGTGGCGGCACCGATCATGATCAACGCGCTGTCATCGCGTTTGATGCCGATCGTTGCATGGTGACCCAGATCAGAAATCAGGCCAACGCCGCCAATGGCCGGGGTCGGCATGATGCCAACGCCATTGGTTTCGTTGTAAAGCGACACGTTGCCCGATACGACCGGGAAATCCAGCGCGATGCAGGCTTCGCCAATACCCTGGCAGGCCCCAACGAACTGACCCATGATGCGCGGGCGTTCCGGGTTGCCGAAGTTCATGTTATCCGTGATGGCAAGCGGCTTGGCGCCGGTTGCAACCAGGTTGCGGTATGCCTCGGCAACGGCCTGTTTGCCGCCTTCGACCGGATCGGCCATGACATAGCGCGGGGTGCAGTCGGTGGTCGCGGCAAGGCCCTTGTTGGTACCCTCGACGCGGACAACGCCGGCATCACCGCCCGGACGGACAATCGTGTTTCCACGCACCAGATGGTCATACTGTTCCCAGATCCAGCGACGCGACGCGAGGTCGGGCGATGCGATCAGGGTTTTCAGCGCGTCAACATGACTGACCTTGGCCGAAATGCTGTTGGGATCAATGCGATCCTGTTTCGGGGTCGGTTCCCACGGACGATCATATTCTGGCGATGCTTCGGCCAGCGGATCAATCGGAAGATCACCGGCAACTTCACCATGCCATTTCAGAACCATGCGCTTGGTATCGGTGAGCGTACCGATAACGGCAAAGTCGAGTTCCCATTTGTCAAAGATCGCCTTGGCGGCATCTTCGCAACCGGGTTTCAGAACCATCAGCATGCGTTCCTGCGACTCTGAAAGCATCAGCTCGTAGGGCGTCATGCCTTCTTCGCGCATCGGAACTTTATCAAGCCAAAGTTCAACACCAACGCCGCCCTTGGACGCCATTTCGAACGAGGACGAGGTCAGGCCCGCAGCCCCCATATCCTGAATGGCGACGATCATGTCGGTCGCCATCAGCTCAAGGCACGCTTCCAGCAGGAGCTTTTCGGTGAACGGATCACCGACCTGAACGGTAGGACGCTTTTCTTCGCTGTCATCATCAAACTCGGCCGATGCCATGGTCGCGCCATGGATGCCGTCACGGCCGGTTTTCGACCCGACATAAACAACCGGGTTCCCGATGCCAGCCGCGGCTGAATAGAAGATGTTATCGGTATCAGCCAGACCCACGGTCATCGCATTGACCAGGATGTTGCCGTTATACGACGCATGGAAGTTGGTTTCGCCGCCAATGGTCGGAACGCCCATGCAGTTGCCATAACCGCCGATGCCTTCGACCACACCGCTCAGAAGATGGCGGGTTTTCGGATGATCAGGCTCGCCAAAGCGAAGGGCATTGAGGTTCGCGACCGGACGCGCACCCATGGTGAACACGTCACGCATGATGCCGCCAACACCTGTTGCTGCCCCCTGATAGGGTTCGATAAAGGACGGGTGGTTGTGGCTTTCCATCTTGAAGACGGCGGCCTGACCATCACCAATGTCAATAACACCGGCGTTTTCGCCCGGACCCTGAATGACCCAGTCGGCCTTTGTCGGAAGCGTTTTCAGCCATTTTTTCGAAGACTTGTAGGAGCAGTGCTCAGACCACATGACCGAGAAAATGCCAAGCTCGTTGATGTTGGGTTCGCGGCCCATGATTTCGAGAACGAGTTTGTATTCTTCTTCGTTCAGGCCGTGTTCCTTGACCAGTTCCGGCGTGATCGGGGTGCTGTTGAAATCGTTGGAGCTCACGATGCTGCCTCCACCATGCTTTTGAACAGATTGCGGCCATCGGTGCCACCATGCAGCGGATCGATTGCATTCTCGGGGTGGGGCATCATACCAAGGACGTTGCCCGCCTCGTTGATGATGCCGGCAATGTTGCGCTGGGAACCATTGAGGTTGGTCGCCGGATCCACTTTGCCATCCACATCGCAGTAACGCAGAACAACGCGACCTTCGCCTTCAAGGCGGTCAAGCGTGTCGCTGTCGGCAAAATAGTTGCCGTCGTGATGGGCGACCGGATATTCGACAATCTCGCCCGCGCTATAAAGATTGGTAAAGCGCGTCTCGGCGTTTTCGACTTTCAGATGCGTGTTCTTGCAGATGAATTTCAGGCTGGCATTGCGCATCAGCGCACCGGGCAGAAGGCCTGCTTCGGTGAGGATCTGGAAGCCGTTGCACACGCCAATGGTGGTCACACCCTGTTTGGCACGTTCGGCAACCGCACGCATGATCGGCGACTTGGCCGCCATGGCGCCACAACGCAAATAGTCGCCATAGGAAAAGCCACCCGGGACCATGATGATGTCGGTCTTTGGCAGCTCGGTGTCGCCATGCCAGACCAGGGTGGGCTCGGTGCCGGTGGCCTGCTTCAGTGCTGCGATGGCGTCATTCTCCCGGTTGATGCCGGGAAACAGGATGACAGCGGATTTCATGAAATACCGTCTCTTGATTAGTGTCGGTTACTTAATCCCGATAGACAAAGGCCCTGCCGTGACAAGACCCCGCCCGCCACGGGCGATCAGGCCAGCTCGATGCTGTAATCTTCGATCACGGTATTGGCGAGAAGCTTCTCGCACATTTCCTTGACCTCGGCTTCGGCCTTGGCGGCATCGGTGCCATCCAGTTCGAGTTCGATGAATTTGCCCTGACGGACGTCATTGACGCCATCAAAACCCAGGCCCTGAAGGGCGTGGTGAACGGCTTTGCCCTGCGGGTCAAGAACGCCGTTCTTCAGGGTGACATGAACACGTGCTTTCACGAGAAGCTCCTTTAAGTTCGCATGCGCGGGTCTCGCGCGGGGTTCTGTTTGCAAACAAAACGCTGTCCGACACACATGGCCGACCAGCCATAAGAAAAGGCCGCGCGAGCGCGGCCTTGGGGTGTTATTTGGTTTCGTCTTTTTTAAGCTGCTCTATTTCGGCGGACTCAGGGAGGACACCAAGACGGCGTGCGACTTCCTGATAGGCCTCTTCGACACCGCCGAGATCGCGGCGGAAGCGGTCCTTGTCCATCTTTTCGTTGGTGATCGCATCCCAAAGACGGCAGTTATCCGGGCTGAATTCATCGGCCAGGACCAACTGCGGGAAGTCGCCTTCCCAGACGCGGCCGAACTCAAGCTTGAAATCGACCAGTTTCAGACCAATACCGCGCATCAGACCACACAGGTAGTCATTGACGCGAAGGGTCATGCCGACAATTTCCTCAAGCTCTTCAGCACCTGCCCATCCCAGAGCGAGGATATGTTCATCCGACACCAGCGGATCACCGAGCGCGTCGTCCTTGTAATAGAACTCGACGATCGGGCGCGGCAGGCGTTCGCCTTCTTCAAGGCCAAGACGTTTGGCCATCGAACCGGCAACGATGTTGCGGACCACGACTTCGATCGGAACAATTTCGCATTTCTTGCAAAGCTGTTCGCGCATGTTCAGGCGGCGAATGAAGTGAGTCGGAATGCCGATTTCTGCCAGACGGGTCATGACGAATTCGGTGATCATGTTGTTCAGGACACCCTTGCCGGCAATGGTGCCGCGCTTCTGGGCGTTGAACGCCGTGGCGTCGTCCTTGAAATACTGAATGATCGTTCCGGGCTCTGTACCTTCGTAAAGAACCTTGGCTTTACCCTCGTAGATGGGCTGCTTTCTGGACATTGGCGGGATCTTTCACATCTAGGCCCGCCGTCCGACGCAGCAGGCACCCTGAAATTCGCGCCCTCCGTATAGCAGTGCTTGGCGAGAAACTCAATTGTCGCTTAAGCTCTATTTATGCAAACTTGATAATCGAAATTTGCAACCGTCAGCATCTGTATCGCAGAGGGGCGGAATTGCTGCGATAACCTGTTGAACTGAAAGGCGTTGATCGCCATCTGGTGTTAGACGTCGACCGGATGGAACGGTGTTTTGTCGGGCTGGCCTTCGGCAAACAGCCAGACCGGTCGCCTCGGCAGTTCATGTTCGCTTGTGGGAATCGCCGGAAGCCCGATCAGCGACGAACAGATGGTCTCAAATCCGATATTGCTGCGCACCAGCATGGCATCGGCACGGATGTCATGATGATCCGGGTCCGGGGCCTCCGTTCCGGTATCAGCCAGAAGCGCCTGCCAGGCAAACCAGTCGTCGGCTTCGGGGTGCGGGGCCGGGGCACTGATAAAGCGTGGCAGATTGCGTTTGGTTCGCGCACTGTTTTGCGTGTCATTCAGATCATGGGCGGTCAGAATCGAAAGACCTTCGGGGATTTCAGTGATTTCGATCTTGCCCGTACCGCGGTTCGCCAGCCAATAGGCATCCCGGTTATCAGCGATCACCATGTTAAACGGGCGATAGGCATCGCCATCCAGCTCGGCAAGGGCTTGTGCAGCGTCAATCGCGTCGGCATGGTCAAGTGCCTCAAGCGGGAGTTCGCCGCGTGATCGTTTGCCATCGGCAGGGCCCAGCGTGCCATAGCGGTTGAGCACGGCGGCAACCACCCCGTCCTCATTGACACCAAGCCAGGTTCCCCCGGCGGTTTCGTCCAGGCCCGCGATGACATCAGGGCGGTCTTCCCAGTGGCGCGCAGGCGCCTTCCAGGGACGGTTATTCATTTCATCGCGATTGGCGCCAATGATCACCGGCCAGTCATGGTCGGGGCGGCGTAAAATAATGACTGTACACATGAGCCAGATCAAAGCGTGCGGAACCGCACTTTGTCAAATTCAAAAGTATCAGGCAACGGGGTGAAATCGGTGTCGTTTATTGTCATATAAAATGCTATGACAGACAATGGCTTGATCGGTTTGGCTCCGATGACAATGTGACCAGCTTACAGAAGGAATCGATTATGAGCAGCTTTAATGATCGTGAACGCGGGTTTGAAGCAAAGTACAGCTTTGATCTTGAACAGGATTTTCGCGTCGAAACCCATCTTTATAAAATGCTGATCCAGTGGGCTGGCGAACAGATGGGCATGTCCCCCGAAGAATGTCAGGATTACACGCGCAAGATCATTGGCGAGGTTGTTGCCAACCCGCGCGAAAACGGTGTTGTTGCCCTGTTGCTGGCCGATTTTGGACGCAAAAATATCGACGTCACAGCCTCTGCATTGAATGTAAAGCTCGAAGAACTACGTCCGGTTGCGCGTGCAGAAGTACTGTCGTGATTGCGCGCTAGTGCATCTGCTTGGAAAACTTCTCGTTTGCTAATATGTGCAGCCTTACGTATCCTGAGCTCCCCAGACCGAAAAATTGAGTAGGTGCAACCTTTTGGTGTGGTATCCTTCGCAGGTAGGTGAAGGAGCCGATTAGGTAGATGAAAGGCGACAGCATTGCGTATCCTTTTGGCGGACGATCACGATCTTGTTCGTGAGGCAATCTCGCTACTGTTCCAACAGTATTTCGATGACTGTGAAGTGGCCGAAGCAGGGGCATTGGACCCCGCACTCGAGCTGATAGCAGCCAATAATACATTCGATCTGGTGCTGCTTGATCTGCGCATGCCGGGGATGAATGGGCTTGAAGGTTTGAAGCGCACCTTGGAGAAGGTGGCAGATTCGACCTTTGTGGTTCTGCTTTCTGGCGCATATCGAAGTGAAGATGTCCGCAAGGCGCTTGAGGCCGGCGCGCATGGCTTTATTCCCAAGACCCTGCGTGGGCAGGCCTTGGCAAATGCTGTGCAGCTGGTTCTGGCTGGTGACAAATACCTGCCGTCGTCCATTCTGAACGACATGAATGACAACATGTCAGGCGGGGGCGATGGCGAAGGTCGCCTTGCCGGTGGCTTTGGCAGCGAGGGTGATTTTGGCCGTCTGACACCGCGTGAACGTGAAGTTCTTGCACTGCTGTCAGAAGGACGTCCGAACAAGGACATCGCTCGTCACCTTGATCTGCGCGAAATCACGGTGAAGTACCATCTGAAAAACATCTATCGCAAACTGAACGTCTCGAACCGTGCGCAGGCCGTGAAAATGGCCCTTGAAGATATGGCGCGGTCCGGAACTTTGTAGTAAGTTCGACAAAGGCAGCTCAGTTTGGCGCTCAAATCCCGGCTCGTGATTTCACGGGCCGTTTTTTGTTGCCTGAACCGGCTTTTCTCCCTCGTCATTGAAAACGAAACGAGGAAAAACATATGACCGTCACCATCGCACTTGTCGGCGATTACAACCCGAACGTTACCGCCCATCAGGCCATCCCGAAGGCCCTCGACTTGGCCGCCAAAAATCTTGGACTTACCGTCACATTTCACTGGGTCGCGACATCCGACATTGATTGCCCAGATGCCCAAATCCTTGATGGCTATAACGGGATATGGTGCGTGCCTGCCAGCCCCTATCAAAGCTTTGACGGTGCACTTGCCGCCATTCGGCGTGCCCGTGAAAACCGCATCGCTTTTCTGGGAACCTGTGGCGGGTATCAACACGCAATCCTGGAATATGCCCGTAATGTTCTTGGTCTTGCTGATGCGGCAAATGCGGAAATCGACCCGAATGCTTCATTGCCCCTGATCGCGCCGCTTAGCTGTGCGTTGATTGATCAAGATGGTGGGATCGACCTTTTGGAAAACAGTCTAATTCGCGATGTCTGTGGCACCGCGCATTTGACAGAAACCTATCGCTGCTCATTCGGGTTTAATCCGGAATACGCCCATCTGCTTGATGGCCGGGATCTTCGGATTGTGGCCTGGGATCAGGATCGCGATCCGCGCGCGGTTGAGCTTCGCGGGCATCCGTTCTTCATCGGAACCGCGTTTCAGCCCGAGCGTGCCGCCCTTCGGGGTGAAGATCATCCATTGATCAATGCATTCGTCCGTGCCGCGGCGGGCTGACAACCTTTTTGAAGGTCCCCTGCACACCTGATGTGTGCGGGGGGCCTCATTTATCAACTTTGCTGTGATGGCATATTTGGCAGGCGGCGTTGCATCGGTGGGGTGCGTCCGGATTGCATTACGACAACCCCGGTCAGGATTGCCACCAGTGCAATCAGATCAAGCAGTTGAACGCTTTCCCCTAAAATCAGCGAGCCGGTCAGAACGGCGATAATCGGCGGGATATAGGTCACGCTTGCCGCTTTGACCGCACCAAGATTCTCGACAACGAAGTAATAGCACAAATACGCAAAGCCGGTGCCAAACAGACCAAGCCCAAAGAACAGACCAAGGGCGATCCAGCCATTGTCAAAGATCGCGCTGGCGCCGTCAAAGTCGGTGGTAACCAACAATGTCAGCGCGGCAATACCCAATTGATAGGTGCAAAGTGCAAGGGGCGAAATGCCAAGCGGGCTCAGGAACCGGCGGGCATAGACAAAGGACAGGCCAACGCAGAGGGACCCAAGTCCGATATACCCAACCCCGGCCAGATCATTTGCCGAAACGCTTGCGTCCCAGGGGCGCGCAATCATCGCGACCCCGATAAAGCCGACCCCCAATCCAACAAGCGAGCGACGATTAACAGGCTCATCGCGCAAAAAGGCCGCCGCGGTGATAAACGAAATCATCGGAATGGCACCGCTCAGCATCCCGGCAAGGCTTGATGGCAAAAGCTGAATGCCCTTGGCAAAGCTGAAATAGTAAAGACTGCCCGCCAGAACCGACATCACGATGAAATGGTGCGCAAAGCGCAAATGCCGCCATTTAAGTTTTCGCCCGATCAGGGCTGCGGCAAAAACCGGCAGGAACCCCATAAACACGCGAACGGCGGCAATCTGTGTCGGGGTGATCAGGGTGCTGGCGCTTTTGTTAAACAGAAACGTCATGCCCCAGGCAAGGGCCAGAAACCCGAACACGATATAGGCTTTGTTTTTCATGGTGGCGGACCAGTTTGGAAAAATCATGGCCGATTGTCTAAATTCCCGGTAGTTTTCACAAATCATACTATCTGGGTCATGAAATAGAAAAACTGCACTATGAGCTCATATCCACCACTTAAATCACTGCCAGCGTTCGAGGCATCCATGCGCCTGAAAAGCTTTGCGCTGGCGGCGGATGAATTGAATGTCACGCCCGGTGCGGTGGGGCAGCAAATCCGCAAGCTTGAAGACTGGCTTGGGGTGGAGTTGTTTACGCGCACAGTCCGGCAGATCACGCCAACGGCGGATGGTCTGGCTTATGCTGCGCGCATTGCCCCGGCCTTGCAGCAGATCCGCGATGCCAGCCATCAATTGCGCGACCAGTCAAATCATGCGGTGCGGTTCGTTATGCCGCCAAGCTTCGCGGCAAAATGGTTTTCCAAACGGATGTCGCGGTTTCTGATCGCCCATCCCGAAACCTCGCTTCATGTCGGATCATCATCGATCCTTTTGGATTTTGATCATGATCCGGTCGATCTGGCGGTGCGCTATTTCGATGGCGTCGATGAAAGCCTCGAAACCATACTGCTGTATCAGGGGCAGGCGGCGGCCTTTTGCGCGCCGTCCTATCGCGACGGGTTGGGACTGGATCGCCCCGATGACCTTGCGCGGGCGACGCTGCTGAATGATATCCTGCATCCGTGGTGGGAAGAATGGCTGGGCCGGTTTTCAACCCTGACGGCGCCCGACATTCGCGCCATAAAACGCGTGGAAATCGATCAGACATCCATGGCGATTGAGGCGGCAATTCATGGGCAGGGCGTTGTTCTGGCCAACCCGCTTCTGGCCGAAGAAGACATTTCCGAAGGCAAGCTGATCCACCTGTTTCCGGACCAGGTCGTCAAAGTGCCGTCAGGCTATTATCTGGTTTGGCCCAAGAACCGTGATCTGCGCGCACCGGTCAAGGAATTCCGCGACTGGCTGTTGGCAGAGGCCAGCGACCTTGCCATCAAATAACAAACCCCGGCCGAAAGGTTTCGACCGGGGTTGTAAAAGCGGTACGGCGCGGATTACAGATCGCGGTTCATGGTGTAGGTGCCCATGTAACTTGCCTTGCCCAAAACATGGCCTTCGATGGCGGCAAGGGCATCCGGGCCGGTAAAGGGCTCTGGCAGGTCGATCTTGTCGGTATCAAGCGCATAGACCGTGAAATGATAGTGGTGAATGATCGAATCATTCCATGGCGGGCAGGGACCGTCATAGTCGCCGTAATCACCACCCATATCGGTATCGCCGGCAAACCAGTCGGTATAGTTGTTCAGGCCCGCCGTGCCATATGGCTTGGCACCGGGCATCTTGCCCTTTGGCGTCACACCATTGGACGCGACACCTTCTTCAAGCTTTGTGATGCTGGCAGGGATATTGACCAGAACCCAGTGGTAAAAATCAACACGCGGCAGGCTTGCCGGGACTTCCTTGCCTTCGATATTGACGTCCTCGCCCGATGACGGGACATCCGGGTCGTGGCAGATCAGGGCGAAGGATTTGGTGCCTTCGGGAATGTCGCTCCAGGAAATGGCGGGACTGATATTGTCCGATGTTTCAAACCGGCCCTCTGCCGGGATTTTACCGAACGCGAACTTGGCCGGGATCGGCGCGCCGTCTTCCCATCCTTTGATGCTCAGTTTCATTGCTATGCCTTTCCTGCAATTGACATTTTTTGATGTGTTGGCTGTGTTCGATATAGCTCAGCATCAATGATGCGCAATGTCAAAGGCCTGTATTGCTGCACTAGCCAACGAAAAAGCCCCGACCATGCGGCCGGGGCTTTAAAGCAGGCTTTGGTATTTTGCTTAGTCCGCAAAGACACGGGCAAAGATCGTGTCGACATGCTTGGTGTGGTAGCCAAGGTCAAACAGCGCTTCGAGCTTGTCCATCGGAATGCGGTTGGTGACGTCTTCGTCGGTTTTCAGAAGCGACAGAAGATCGCCTTCGCGGTTCCAGACCTTCATCGCGTTACGCTGAACGATGCGATACGAATCTTCGCGCGAAACGCCATACTGGGTCAGCGTCAGCAGAACACGCTGCGAGAAGACCAGACCACCCATCTGGTTCAGGATCTCGTCCATGCGCTCCGGATAGACAACCAGGTTTTCAACAACGTTGGTCAAACGCATCAGGGCGAAATCAAGCGTGACGGTCGCATCCGGGCCGATGTTACGTTCGACCGAGCTGTGCGAAATGTCGCGCTCGTGCCACAGGGCAACGTTTTCCATTGCCGGGATGGCCATTGAACGCACCAGACGGGCAAGACCGGTCAGGTTTTCGGTCAGAACCGGGTTACGCTTGTGCGGCATCGCCGAGGAGCCTTTCTGCCCCTTGGAGAAGAATTCTTCAACTTCGCGAACTTCGGTGCGCTGCAAGTGACGGATTTCGGTTGCCAGATGTTCGATCGACGATGCAATCACGCCAAGGGCTGCGAAATAGGCGGCATGACGGTCGCGCGGGATCACCTGGGTCGAAACCGGTTCCGGTTTCAGGCCAAGCTTGGCGGCAACATGTTCTTCAACACTCGGTTCGATGTTGGCGAATGTGCCAACCGCGCCGGAAATTGCGCAGGTCGCGATTTCATCACGTGCGGCAACAAGGCGATCACGGTTACGTTTGAATTCCGCATAGAAGGTCGCAAGCTTCAGACCAAAGGTCACCGGCTCTGCGTGGATGCCGTGCGAACGGCCCATGCAGGGGACGTCTTTGGTTTCATAGGCGCGCTTTTTAAGTGCTGCCAGAAGCTTGTCCATATCTTCAAGCAGGATGTCGGTTGCCTGGGCAAGCTGCACGTTAAAGCAGGTATCAAGCACGTCCGAGCTGGTCATGCCCTGATGGACAAAACGGGCTTCTTCGCCGACCTGTTCGGCCAGTTCGGTCAAAAACGCGATCACATCGTGTTTGACTTCGGCTTCGACGGTGTCAATGCGGTCGATGCGGTCCTGGGTATAGGGCTTGTCGCCTTTTTCCCAGACAAGCTTGGCGGAATCAGCCGGGATAACACCCAGTTCAGCCAGTTTGTCAGCAGCGTGGGCTTCGATTTCGAACCAGATACGGAACTTGTTCGCCGGTTCCCAGATGGATGTCATCTGCGGACGGGAATAACGGGGGATCATGCGGTCGCCTCCGGGCAAGATGGTTGGGTGCCGGAAATAGATCTCGATGATCGGAATGCGTAGTTGATTGCACGATCACGGCGCCGGCACGCTTTCACGGGGTCGGATAGTCCATTCCGGGCAAATTGGCAACCCTGCAGACGGGTATAGCAGGATTGTGAAGGCGATTTTGCCACCGAGAAACTTGTTTAGGGTCTGTCCTGAGCCTAATCTTAGAAAAATAGCAACTTATTGAGAATATATCCTGTAAGCAGGCAGGATGTATCTTCGACGACGCGGTTAATCCGAATGCGAAGTGGGCAGAATTTTTATGGCGCGTGAACGCGACGGGGCCAACAATCATCAGAAAGATGTGACACAGGTCCGCAATACAGACGCAAACTATCTGGCGGAACTGGTTGAACTGGGTATCGCCCTGTCGGCACAGCAGGGGCGCGAAGAGCTTAACCAGAAAATCCTGATGGCCGCGCGTAACTTCACCAACGCCGATGGTGGATCGCTTTATGTCGTCAATCAGGACGAAAGCGAACTTCATTTCCGGATCATGGTCAATGATACGCTTGAGACGTTCTTTGTTTCGGGCCGCGAAACCGAGAAACCATTCCCGCCCTTGCCGCTTTATGACGACGAAGGCCGCCCGAACTACGCCAATATCGCGACCTATGTCGCGCTGACCGGCAAGGCGATCAATATTGATGACGCCTATAGTGCCGAGGGATTTGATTTTACCGGCACCCGGGCATTTGATGCCAAAACAGGGTATCGGTCGAAATCCTTCCTGACCGTGCCGCTTAAAAACACCAGCGGCGTTGTGATCGGCGTTTTGCAGCTGATCAATGCGCGTGACGATGCGGGCAATGTGATTTCCTTTGATCCGGCGATTGAACCGATCATCAATGCGCTGGCCAGTCAGGCGGCGGTTGCCATTGAAAACAGCCGGTTGCTGGTGGCACAGCGCGACCTGATGGAAAGCTTCGTCCGCGTGCTGGGTCAGGCGATTGACGCCAAATCACCGCACACCGCAGGCCACTGTTCGCGTGTGCCGATCATAGCGCGCATGCTGGCGCAGGCGGCTGTGGATGACCGGGATGGCACCTTTTCCAATTTCTATCTGACAGACATGGAATGGTACGAGCTTGACCTGTCGGCCTGGCTTCATGATTGCGGCAAGATCGTCACCCCTGATCATGTGATGGAAAAGGCCACCAAGCTTGAAACCATCCATAACCGTATTCACGAAGTCCGCACGCGCTTTGAAGTACTGCGTCGTGACGCCGAGATCGAGATGCTTAAACGCAAGCTGGATGGCGAGGACGCACTTAAGTGCGAGGCCGATTTTGCCCGCCGGGTGACCGAACTTGAAACCCAGTTTGCCATGGTGGCGGATGCCAATATTGGCGATACCGAACTTGATACCGACACCATCTTTGCCCTGCATGACATCGCAGAGCAGGAATGGACGCGATATTTTGATCGCACCATCGGCTTGTCCTGGTCGGAACAACAGCGCCTTGATGATGCGAAACTCGCCGAACTGCGCGCAACCGGCACTGAAAAGCTTCTGATGGATCGCGAAACCGACATCTATAACGGTTTTAACCGGGGCGAGCTTTATAACCTCTCGATCCCGCACGGCACCCTGACATCCGAAGAACGCCAGGTGATCAACGATCATGTTGTCATTACCCAGGATATGCTGGCCCAATTGCCATATCCCAAGGAACTGCAACGCATTCCCGATATTGCCGGAAATCATCACGAAAAGATGGACGGGTCCGGGTATCCGCGTGGTCTGACGGGCGATGATATGGGGATCCTCGAAAAGGTCATGGTGATTGCCGATGTCTTTGAGGCGCTGACAGCTGTAGATCGCCCGTATAAACGGCCGAAGACATTATCTGAATGTATCTCGATCCTGGCCGACATGCGCGACAAGGGGCAGATCGATAGCGACCTTTTCGAGCTTTTCCTGACAAGCGGCACTTATCAGGAATACGGACGCAAGTATTTGCGCGAAGATCAGCGCGACGAAGTCGATATCGCACAGTTCATCATCTCCAATCCTGACTAGACAGCTTTCTGCACACGGATCAAAAAAAGACCGCCACAAGGGCGGTCTTAAAAGTTCGGGTGCAGTTTCTTGGGAGGCTCTTGTTGAACTAGATGCTGTCATGGAAGTGACATGCGACTTCCTGACTGTCTGAAACGCGTTCCAGTACCGGTGGCTCCTGTGCGCATTTATTCTTGGCAAATGGGCAGCGGGTCCGGAACACGCATCCTGATGGTGGTGACAGCGGGCTTGGCAAATCACCGGTCAGAACAATGCGTTCCTTATTGCGTTCGATCTCGGGATCGGGGATTGGAACGGCAGAAATCAGGGCCTTGGTATAGGGGTGTCGTGGTGCGGCATAGATGCTGTCACGGTCTGCAAGTTCGGCGACATTACCCAGATAGAGAACCATGATGCGGTGACAGATGTGGCGGACAATCGACAGGTCATGGCTGATGAAAATCAGTGACAAGTCAAATTCACGCTGCAATTCCTGCAACAGATTGACGATCTGGGCCTGAATGGAAACATCAAGCGCTGAGACCGGCTCGTCACAGACAATCAGTTTGGGTTCCAGGATCATTGCACGCGCAATGCCGATGCGCTGGCACTGGCCACCGGAAAACTCATGCGGATACCGGTTGATCATTTGCGGCAACAGGCCAACGCGCGCCATCATGCGTTTGACCCGTGCCTTGATTTCTTCCTTGCCGAGTTCCGGCTTATGGGTGACCAGCGGTTCGGCAATGATTTCGCCAATCGTCATGCGCGGGTTCAGGCTGGCCAACGGATCCTGAAAAATGATCTGCAGGTCCCGACGCAATGGCTGCATGTCACGATGTGGGGCACCGACAATGTTCTTGCCGAGCCAGGCAACCTGGCCATCGGTTGGTGGGATCAATTGCAGGATCGCACGGCCAAGCGTGGATTTGCCACAGCCGGACTCCCCGACAATACCAAGTGTCTCGCCGGGATAAAGATCGAAATTGACGCCATCCACGGCCTTGAGCTGCCGGTCAGGCGCAAACAGGCCCTTGGATGGGATCGGGAAATGAACCTTGAGATCGCGGACCGACAGGATCGGTGAAGCGTCTTTTTTTGCGGAATTGTTCATCACGCTCATTTGTCATCCTCCCGGAAACAGGCGCTGGCCCGGCCATTGCCAAATTCCCTCAAAAGCGGGCGTTCCGCACAGCAGCGATCAAACACATATTCGCAACGTTCCTGATAGGCGCAGCCTTTTGGAAGGTTCTGCAAGTTGGGCGGCTGGCCGGGAATGGCAAACAGGCTTTCTTCATCGGCGCGATCAATCCGTGGCATCGATTTCAAAAGGCCTTCGGTATAGGGATGATGACTGTCGTAATAGATGTCGCGGACCGATCCGGTTTCGACAACACGCCCGCCATACATCACCATCACCCGGTCACAAAGACCCGCCACCACGCCCAGATCATGGGTGATCATCACGGTGGCTGTGTTGAAGTCTGTTTGCAGATCGCGCAACAGATCAAGGATCTGTGCCTGTACCGTTACATCAAGGGCGGTGGTTGGTTCATCGGCAATCAGAACTTCCGGGTCACATAACAGCGCCATGGCGATCATGACGCGTTGGCGCATGCCGCCGGAAAACTCATGCGGATACATGTGAACGCGCTGGGCCGCGCCGGGAATTCCGACACGATCAAGCATGGTGATTGCGCGCGCCAAGGCATCGCTTTCCGACATGCCACGATGTTCGACCAGAACTTCCGTCATCTGCCGGGAGATTTTCAGAAACGGGTTCAGTGATGTCATCGGATCCTGAAAGATCATCGACATCGACACACCGCGAATTTTGTTCAATTCGCGGGTCTGCAGATTGAGGATTTCCTTGTCCTTGTATCGGACCGAACCGGTGGATGCGCCGTTTTTGGCAAGCAATCCCATCAGCGACAGGAAAATCTGTGTCTTGCCGGATCCGGACTCCCCGACAACACCAAGCGTCTCGCCCGGATCAATGTGGAAATTGACGTTATTGACGGCCTCGACCTCGCCATCCGGGGTCTGAAAGCGCGTGGTCAGGTTTTCGACAGTCAGAATATGATTTGTGGTCATGGTTTTTCCTTGTCCTCCCTTACCTGTCTTTCGGATCAAGCGCATCGCGCAGACCGTCACCGATGAAGTTAAAACAGAACAGGGTGAGTGCCAGGAACACAGCCGGATAGATCAGCATCCATGTTGATGCCTCGATCACCTTGGCCCCTTCGGAAATCAGAACGCCCCAACTTGTCAGCGGCTCTTGTACGCCCAGTCCAAGGAAGGACAGGAA
Organism: Thalassospira sp. A40-3; assembly: GCF_015871485.1. NCBI lineage: Bacteria > Pseudomonadati > Pseudomonadota > Alphaproteobacteria > Rhodospirillales > Thalassospiraceae > Thalassospira > Thalassospira sp. A40-3. Next base: position 3,006,526 of record NZ_CP065428.1, on the reverse strand, counting down.
GCTCTCGGTCAGGATGACTTGCGGAATGGTCAGCGTCATATAGACAATGACCGGGCCCAGCACGTTGGGAATGATGTGGCGGAAAATGATCTTGAAGTTCGAAACACCGGTTGCGTGGGCCGCTTCGATAAATTCGCGCCGACGTAACGACAATGTCTGACCGCGGACAATACGGGCCATGGTCAACCATTCAACCGCGCCAAGGGCGACAAAGATCAGGAAGATGTTTCGGCCAAACACCACCATCAACATGATGACAAAGAACATGAAGGGCAGGGAATAAAGCACATCGACAAACCGCATCATGATGCTGTCGATCTTGCCGCCGAAATATCCGGCAACTGCGCCGTACGTAACGCCGATGATCAGCGAAACCGTGGTAGCCAGAAGCCCGACCGCAAGTGATACACGCGCGCCATAAAGCACCCGGATAAACAGATCGCGGCCATTGCCATCGGTGCCAAAGATATGGCCGTTTTCCCAGTTCGGACCTTCCTGGATATAGCCCCAGTCGATCTGGTCATAGGCATAGGGGCTCAGAAGCGGGGCAAAGATCGCGAGTAACGTAATAATGCCCAGAATGATCATTGAGGCGACAGCCGCCTTGTTGCGGAACAACCGGATACGGGCATCGCGCCACAGGCTGCGACCTTCGATTTCTTCGGCCGCGCCGGCTGATTGCAGCAGAGCTGTTTTTTCAGATTTATTCATTATCAGCGTGACTTCAGTTTGGGATCAAGAAGGCCGTAAATCATGTCGACCAGGAAATTCAGCAGAATGATCATCACCGCATAGACAATCACCACCCCCATCACGAGCGGGTAGTCGCGGTTCAGCGCTGCCTTGATGAAATAGGTGCCGATACCGGGCACGCCAAAGATGCTTTCGATCACGACCGAGCCGGTCATGACGGCCGCCGTTGCCGGACCAAGATAGGAAACAACCGGTAACAGCGCGCCCTTGATGGCGTGGCGATTGACGACAAGCGTCTCGCGAAGGCCCTTGGCACGTGCGGTTCGGATGTAATTCGAATGCAGAACCTCGACCATCGATCCGCGGGTCAGACGTGCGATATAGGCAATCTGGGGCAGGGCAAGTGCGATGATCGGAAGGATTTTGTATTCAAGTTCCCCATCCCCCCAGCCAGCGGTCGGCAGGATCGACAGATAAAGCCCAAATACCAGCGATAATAACGGCGCCATGACAAAGTTCGGAATGGCGATGCCGATCATCGCGACACCCATGACAACGAAATCAACCGCGCTGTTTTGTCGAATGGCGGCATAGGTGCCAAACGCGACGCCAAACACAAGCGCAATGGCAATCGCACTCAAGCCCAGCTGCATCGAGGCAGGGGCACCTGCCATGATCAGTTCGGCAACCGAAAAGTCGCGGATTTTAATTGATGGTCCGAAATCGCCTCGGAAAAGCTTGCCGATATAGATCGCGTATTGTTCGACCAGCGGCTTATCAAGGTCATAGGCAGCCTTGATGTTCTTTTCGATTTCCGGCGGCAATGCGCGTTCCTGATCGAACGGGCCGCCCGGTGCGATACGCATCATGAAGAAGGCGACTGTGATCACGATGAACAATGTCGGGATCGCGATCAGCAGGCGCCGAATGGCGTAAGATAACATTTTCTCTCATCCCCGTCGGGGTGGTCACAGGCTGCGGGCGGGAGGAACACCACACAGCCTGCGACACGAAGGCAGGATTTACTCGGCGATGTCGAGCCAGCGGGTCAGGTGACGATCCGGGGCATTATCGATCCAGCCCTTGATCTTTGGTGAGACCAGCTGTTTCGAGACATAGTAGTAAATCGGGATGTAGGGCTGTGCCTCCATCATGATGGCTTCCGCGCTATGCATCAGTTCTGCACGCTTTTTCAGGTCGCCTTCATTCTCGGCAGCCAGCATCAATTCGTTGTAGCGCGGGTTATCAAATGCTGCATAGTTCAGCGGGCCGGTGCGTTCCTCGCCGAGGAACAGGAAGTTCTGCGCGTCGTTGTAATCGGCAATCCAGCCAGCACGGGCGACTTCAAAGTCACCGACTTTCAGGTCGGCATAGTGGATTTTACCTTCGGTGTTAAACAGCTCTGCATCGACGCCGATCTGTTTCCACATGTTCTGTACCGCAATCGCGATGCGTTTGTGGTTTTCAGATGTGTTGTAACGCAGCGTGAATTTAAGCGGGTTTTCGGCGGTATAACCGACTGCTTCCATCAGTTTCTTGGCTTCGGCGACCTTGTCACCATACGAAAGGTCTTTCCAGGAAACATATGCAGGCTCGGTATAGTTACCGGTTCCCGGCGGAACAAAGGAATAAGCCGGAAGTTCGCCGGTTTTCAGAACCGCGTCGGTGATTGCTTCGCGGTTGATCGCAAGCGACAGTGCCTTGCGGACGTTCGGATCCTGGAATTTCTCTTTGTCGGTGCGGATCGCGTAATAATAAATGCCAGCATAGGGCGCGATGCGCAGGCTGTCGGCCAAATTGTCACGCAGCCAGGAAATCTGTTCGGATGCGATGTCGCGCGCAACGTCCAGCTCTTCGGCACGGAAACGGTTCTGCATCGCCGTGCGGTCTTCGTAGGTGTAATAGATCACCTCGTCGATCGGAACGTTTGCGGCGTCATAGAATTCTTCGTTCTTGACCAGTTTGGTGTGAACGTTTGGCACCCATTCGACAAGTTTGTAAGCGCCGTTCACAACGATATTTTCCGGCTTTACCCAATCCTTGCCGTATTTTTCAACGACATGACGCGGAATGGCGAAAGCGGTCTGGTGGGTCAGCTGTGCCAGGAAATAGGGGGCAGGTGCGGTCAGTTTGACTTCGAGGGTATGGTCATCAATGGCCTTGGCTGCGAGTTTCGCGCCATCCTTGCCAGTGTTAACTTCCTCAGCACCTTCGATGATGTAAAGCAGGGATGCGTATTCCGCACCCAGTGCCGGATCAAGAAGACGTTCCCAGCCGGCGATAAAGTCCTGTGCCGTCACCGGGGTGCCATCCGACCAGTTATGGTCGCGGATTTTGAAGGTGTAAGTCATTCCGTCTTCAGAGACGGTCCAGCTTTCGGCTGCACCGGGAACCGGTTGGCCATCCGGGCCATATGTCAGAAGGCCCAGCGACATATCATCGGAGATACGGCTGGTCTGAACGGTAGAGATGAAATGCGGATCCATTGACTGCGGTTCGCCGTCGTTACCAATTCGCAGGATCTTTTCGGCCTGCGCCTGGCTGGTCGACAACATCGTCATCGATCCGGCAATCAAGGCGGTACCCAAGACAAAAGCACGTGAGGATTTTAGCAACCCGTTCACGAGACCTTTTGCAGTCATCGCGTTGTCTGACATCTAAAATGTCTCCCTTGTCATTTTGATTTTTCGTTACGTACCTCCCAGAAAGTACGTACGTGAAAATACTGATCCGGGTATGCGCTTACTGCAAGGTAGATTCTACACAACGGGGCAGATAGATTAATGCTTGCGCGGGAAAACGTTTTCAATCGTTAATTGTTGTGCATATGGGGATTTATGTCGAATTTATTACGGCGTTTGGCGTTCTTAACACCGATCGTCCGAAAACCGCCAGGATGATATGGTTTCAGTGGATGATCGCGCAAAAGTGGTGGTCTGTGCTGACACCGTTCCCATTCGACCGTCTCGCACATCACAAGATGCGACCGAATCGCAAGAAACCCGGCCCATATGGCGGTCACAGGACGGATTTTAAAACAGCAGATATTTGAAAGGGAACTCTTTTGCAGACCCGGTGGCGATCTGATTGCAATTTTACGAACGCGTGGAACCTATCAAGAATATGGGTGAAAATAAGTGCGTGAAGAACAGTGCGATCAAGGCGATATTGCATAAATCGGGTTGTTTTGATCGCAGTGCCTGCATCCATCTTGCTGAGGCCCTTCAAGTAAGTCTTGGTTGCAGCGTGCCTGATAGTCGCGTATTTCCGTAGAGTTCGTTGCGGCCCTTGCGTTCTGCTCGGCCAAGCATATCCCACCAACAGAAACCGCCACTGAAGGCGCAGGAATGATTGAAACATTCGACATTCTTTTTCTGATCGTTTCGGTTCTTGGCGTATCGCAGGCGATTTTCCTGATTGTCCTGTTGATGGACGAAGGCAAGCGTTCTTTTCGCGCCAATCGCTGGCTCATGGTGTTCGGATTTTCGGTCGGTATGAGTTTTATCGACGATACGTTCGACCCGTTCATCAGTCCGATAGTGAACCTGTATCTTGTGCCGGTTTTTGCGCCATTCTTTTTTGCCTTTATACCGTCGATATATTTGTATTTTCGGGAAGTTTCCGGCAATCCGGTTTCCCGGCCCTACCGGCATTTTCTGGTATTAATCCCGGTGACTGCAGCGATCGGGCTTATGGTTTACCTAAAAAGTACGCGGATGGTCGCCAATCAGGATCATGTGCGTGATGTCGGGTTGCAGATTGCGTTTTCATCGCAAGGGCTTGCCAATTTGGTTCTCCTGGCGATTGTCATCCTGTTTTGCGTGTCGTTTGTCGGTTACATGGCTGGGATATGGCGGCTCGCGCGGCGTTATTTGCGACAAGCCAATTGGCAACTCCAAGCCGACAGTGAACGAATGCGTCGCTGGATTATCGAACTTCTTGTCGGGATGACGGTGTTGTTTACCGTCTTCACCTTGACCAATTTGCTGGATCTGTTTGTCTTTCACGCGGAATGGCTGTCGCTTGGTGTCAAGGTGGGGTTTGTGGTTGTGTTCTTCCGCATGTGTCAGGTTATTGCGCAGAACCCGGCGATCTTTGTGCAAGCGGAAACCGAAGACGGTGCCCAGGACAATCTGCCTGAACGTCAGGAAACCGGCCAAGGGCCGGACACCCAGCAGCCCCCGTTGTTGCGTGCAATTGTTGATGACCCCGGCATCGACCGTATTCGCACCCGCCTTGCAAGGATCGTTGCAGACCGCAATGTGATGCTTGATCCATTGCTCACCATGCCGAAACTGGCTTCTGCTGTCGGGGCGACGCCCAACCAGCTTTCCTTTGTCTTGAACCAGCATCTGGGCAAAAGCTTCTTTGATTTCGTTAATGAAGTCCGGGTTGACGAGGCTTCTCGCCTGCTGATCGAGGAACCAAATCGCACGATCCTAGATATCGCAACCGAGGTCGGCTTCAATTCGAAATCGACCTTCAATCAGGCGTTCAAGAAAATCACCGGTCATACACCAAGTAACTATCGTCAGAACAATTTCGCAAAATCAAATAGTTAAGGCGTATGAATGCGCATTCGTACCTGTTTGGCACGGATTGTAAGTACAAGGCTATAAAACCGGACGCCTTCTTTGGCACGCTCGGGCAATGTCGCGACATCAACAACACAATTGGGATGTTTAGACATTATGGTATCGCATTTTTGTTCTCGTCGTTTGGGGGATGCAATGGTGCTGGGCGGACTTGGCATCTGTACGGCAGCCATCATCATCATGCTTGCCAGCAGCGCACACGCCCAGACTGCAACGCCTGGACAAAGGGAAATCATCCGCGAACAGGTAAATCCGCAGACCGAAGACCCACTTAAACCCTGGCTTGGCGGCGATTGGCAGATCGGTGCCTTCGGCCAGATCAGCAGCAATCCCTATCGCGGGGCCGATAGTACAGATTTAGACGCGCTTCCGGTATTGGCCTACGATGCCGAACGTCTTCGTATCGGTATTGACGGCATTGATGCCAAAGTCTGGATGAATGACTTTGCCAGCGTTTCGATCATTGGTGGCCTTCGGATGGAGCCATTTGATCCGGGTGACTCAAGCTATCTGAACGGGCTTGAAAAACGCGATATGGCATACGAAGCCGGTATCGGCGGATCGCTGCGTGTTTGGCACGGCGAGCTTCAGGCAAGCTATCAGACTGATCTCAACAATGCTCATGGCGGGCATGAGGTGGATGTTGCTTATTACCTGCCAACCGAATACGAAAAGTTCAGCTTCAATGTCGGCGGTGGTGTGACCTGGCAAAGCGAAGACCTGGTTGATTACAACGTCGGCGTACGTCGCAATGAAGTGCGCAGTGATCGTGGCTTCTATTCCCCCGACGCCACCTTTATCCCGCATCTTGATTTCAGTGTGACCTATCCGGTGACCGAAAGTTTTGCCGTCGTCGGGACCACTGACGTTAAATTCCTGCTCGACGAATATACTGACAGTCCGATCATTGATGAGGACTATGTGCTCAGTGCTGGTCTGGTGCTGGTCTACACCTTCTGACCCTGAACCGTCTCCCTGTCATCATCTTACCTCGAACTTGTCGGCAAGCAATCAGGCTTTGCCGACGAGACGGACCGGCATCCCCCACTATTGCAACCAACTGCCGGTCCGTTACCTCTTTGCGCGACTTTGTTCCTGATCGATGACGGGTATCGGGATAGCAGCCAGTTTCACCCTGATACCTTCAGTTGCAGCAAATCCCATTTGTTGCCATAGAGGTCCTCAAACACGGCGACCATGCCATAGGGCTCATCGCGGGGAGCTTCAAGAAAACGAACCCCTGCATCAACCATGCATTTGTGATCGCGCTCAAAGTCATCTGTGTTCAGGAAAAAGCCAACCCGACCGCCGGTTTGATTGCCAATCGCGCTGACTTGGTCGTCATTGCCTGCCTTCGCCAGCAAAACACGTGTTTCACTAGCTCCCTTCGGGGAGACCACCACCCACCGTTTCCCGCAGCCCATGTCGGTATCTTCAATCAACTCAAAGCCGACTTTTTCGGTGTAAAATGCGATGGCTTCGTCATAGTCGCGCACGACAAGGGCGAACAAACCGATATGGGGCATGGCTATTTCGTGGTGGGAAATGGATCAGGGATGGCAGCTATATCAGGCCAAGCGTCTTAAAGGAATTATATCCGGCACGGCTGATGATGATGTGATCATGCACGGTGATGTCCATTGCTTTGGCGGCATCAACAATCTTGCGGGTCATGTCGATGTCACCCTTTGACGGGGTGGCATCGCCGCTTGGATGGTTGTGCACCAGAATAAGGGCGGAGGCATGCAGTTCAAGCGCGCGCTTGATGACTTCGCGCGGATAAACCGGCGTGTGATCGACCGTGCCGTGTTGATGGCATTCATCGGCGATCAGCCGGTTCTTGCGATCAAGAAACAGCAGATGCAGTTCCTCGTTCTTAAGATGCCCGATCCGGGCCCGGCAATAATCAATAAGCTGTTCCCAACTGGCGATCACCGGCAATTCCATCGCCCGTTCGCGTGATAGGTGGAGCGCGCAGGCTTCGGCAATCTTGATGGCGGCAATCCCCGCATCCCCAAGGCCTTTGGCGGTTTTGAGGTCTTCGGGACGGGCGGCCAGAACATTGGCAAAGCTGCCAAATTGCGCGATCAGCGATTTTGCCAGTGGTTTGACGTCGCCCCGCGGCATTGCCATGCACAGCATCAGTTCAAGCAACTCGTAATCGGCAAGGGCGGTCGCACCACCCTTGATAAACCGATCCCGCAGCCGTTGGCGATGCCCGTGATAATGGGGTTTTGCGGATTTGGATTTTTCGACGTCCACTGCGTCGGTGCCGGATACGCCATGCGTGCCCGATGCATGCGCTGTGCGGGCCTGATCGAAAAAGACCCGCGTGCCATCATCAATTTCTGATGAGGTTTGTTGGGCAGGAGTGGAAGCAGCTTTGCGATCCTGTTTTTCGCTCAAATCTGCTTCCCCTTTTTAGGTGCCCGTTACTCGGCAGCTTTGCTGAGATCGTAGGGCGGCTTTTCCAGACCGGCGGGGGATCGGGTAAATACTTCAAACCCGTCTTCCGTCACGCCGAGCGAATGTTCAAACTGTGCAGACAGTTTGCGGTCTCGCGTCACGGCTGTCCAGCCATCGGGCAAAATTTTACACGCATAGGTTCCCTGATTGATCATCGGCTCAATCGTAAAGATCATGCCGGGCTCAAGCACCAGTCCTTCGCCCGGTTTGCCGTAATGCAGGATATTGGGCGCATCATGGAACACCTGACCAAGCCCGTGGCCGCAGAAATCACGCACCACCGAAAAACGCTCGCTTTCGGCATAGGACTGAATGGCATGGCCGATATCGCCAAGGGTTGCGCCCGGCTTGACGGCATTGATGCCGCGCCAAAGCGCTTCATAGGTCACATCTACCAGACGCTGCGCCATGACCTTTGGTGTGCCTGCGATATACATGCGCGACGTATCGCCATACCAGCCATCAAGGATGACGGTGACATCGATATTCATGATGTCGCCGTTGGCGAGTTTCTTGTCGCCCGGAATACCATGGCAGACCACATGGTTGATTGAGGTACAGGTGGATTTCGGAAAGCCGCGATAGCCAAGGCAGGCCGAGATCGCATTATGATCGCGGATATATTCATCACACAGGCGATCAAGCTCACCGGTGGTGACACCCGGAACCACATGCGGGGTAATCATATCAAGCACTTCTGCTGCCAGCTTTCCAGCGGCGCGCATGCCTTCAAATGCTTCGGGGCCGTGAATTTTAACTGTTCCGTTCGCCACCCGAAAATCTCCTTAAACTCGGCTAGGTATGTGTCTGTTTTATAGCCCAATGACATAAAGCCAGACGCCATAATTGGCAAGGATTGGCTGATATGCGCGGGCTTTGATGCTTACAACCCGGTGATCGGAAGCGCGTTTCGCACTGTGACTGCGCTGGTATCAATTGAACAATCATAGGCAATGGCTTCAACCCCGTTGGCCCGCGCAGCCTTGAAGCGTTCGCCGTAATGCGGATCGATGTCGGTCGCCAGTGTGAAACGATCACAATCGGTGCGCTGGATCAGGTAAAACATCACCGCCCGGTGGCCCTCGGCAACCATATCGGCCATTTCATCCAGATGCTTTGCCCCGCGTGCGGTGACGGCATCGGGGAATTCTGCAAGGCCCGGAACGTCTTCGTCGCGTTTTAGGTGAACGTTTTTGACCTCGACATAACAAAGGCCGCGGTCGGGATCAGACAGCAAAATGTCGATCCGCGAATTCTTGCCGTATTTGACTTCACGCTTCAGGCTTTCATAGCCCGTCAGTTCGGGAATTTTCCCGGCAAGGATTGCTTCTTCGACAATGGCGTTGGGGTGCGCTGTATTGATGCCGACCCATGCATCACCGATCTGGCAAAGCTCCCAACTGTATTTCAGTTTGCGTTTCGGATTGTCTGATTGCGACAGCCAGACATCAATCCCCGGCTCCTTCAGCCCGATCATCCCGCCGGGATTGGCGCAATGGGCCGTGATCACTTCACCACTCTCGAGCTCAACATCGGCGAGAAACCGTTTGTACCGTTTGATCAGTTTGCCGTGGATCAGGGGTTGGGGAAGTTGCATGTCGACCTTTCGGGAATTCTATCCTGACATAAACTGTCATGTGATGGGCGTTATCAGACTGCCAATTTCGCGGCAAACAGGTCATACATCAACCCCTTGCAGTCACAACCCTTTCACGGAGCCATCATGCGTCAAAGTCTGCGCGACAAAATCATTGCTGTTTGCGACAAGAAAATCGCGCAAAAGGGGCCGGATGTCGGCCTGTCATTCTATGCGTTCTTTGCCAATCGCAATGATGACCCGGACACATTGTTGGAGGCCGCCACATGGTGGATCAAAACCCACGAGCTTGACCACTTTGAAAAGGCGACCAAGATCCGCGACATGGTCTTAGCCGGGAAGTGATCCCAGCTTGAGCCAGCTTTATTGCTTTTTCGCGTCATCACCGAGGAAATCAACCAGGCTGACCTGACCCGTTCCACGGCGTAGCGGTTTGGGCTGGCTTTCATCCGGGGCCCAGGCGGTCAGATAGATCACCTGAAACTTGGCATGGATGCGGCCATCAGGTCGTCCATGGCGTTCGTGATAAATTGCTGCTGCCCGGGCAAGGGTGCTGCGTTTAGTGAATTTCTTGGATCGTTTGGCAATCAGGTTGCTTTCGCCCATCCCCGAAAGATCCCGCATCAGTTTCAGTGCGTCCGGGTAGTCGATATAGATGTCATCGGCATCGACCACGGGCAGGGCAAAGCCACTGCGCTGCAAAAGTGCCCCGGCATCCTTGACGTCGACAAACGGTGATACACGCGGGGATACGCCGCCTTCTTCCTCGGCCTCCGCCGTCATCAGAGCTTCGCGCAAGTCCTTGAGCGTCTCACCCCCAAGCAAGCAGGCCAGAAACAACCCGTCGGGTTTCAGGGCGCGGCGTGCCTGAAGCAACATACCGGGCAGGTCATTGACCCAATGGAGTGACAGATTGGACAGGATCAGATCAAGCGATCCTTCGGCAAAGGGCAGGAATTCCTCATCCGCCACCAGAGTGCCTTTGCCGTTATTGGCCTGTGCGGCCTTGGCATAGCCCCGCGAAATATCGCTTTGATACAGGGTTTCGATGCCGCCGCGTGTGCCGATGATCAGGCCCAATTCACCACTATGGCAGCCAAGATCGACCGCCAGCGGAAATGTACGCGTGGTGTCATCAAGACGATCGGCAAGGCGTTCGGCTGTTTCGGCAAACAGGAAATTATAATCCTGTGCCTTGGTCGCCGCACGGTCGCGGCGGAGTTTCAGGATGTCTCGATCAAAGACGGTGATCGGATCGGCCATGGGGCGGGAAGCTCCGGCTAAAATCGTTGTAAAAGTTACGATCTAGATAGAGCTTTGATCCCGCCCTTGCAATCGAAGAACCAGAAATCCATTCAGCCTATATCGACAGAACCAGTGGCGTTGGTTCGCCGTCTTCCGGTTCGGCAGGGACAGCGCAACAGATCAACGCTTCGTCTGCGCCGACTTTTGCGCTGGGCCGGTTTTTATAGGTCACGCTGCCCTGTGTGATTTTGGTGCGACATGTGCCGCAATTCCCGCCCCGGCAGCTTGCCTCAGGCGTGAGACCAGCATCCTCGGCCAGTTCGAGCAACGTCTTGTTTGCATCCGGTTGCCAGACGGCAGACCGGTTTGATTGGGCAAACTCGACCTTGGTGGGCTTGCTGCTTGCACGGGGCAATTCGGGAACGTCGTCATCGCTGTCCCGACTGCGGGTTAATGACGCGGGGCCAAATGCCTCTGCGTGAATGCGCTTGTCGGCGATGTTAAGCCCGCGCAGCCCGTCATAAAGGCCTTGCATGAACGGGGGCGGGCCGCACAGGTAAAAGTCAAAATCATCAAACGGCAAAACGGCCCGCAACAGGTTCATGTCGATATAACCCGATGCTTCGTAATCCTTGCGCGGTGTCGCGCCATCGGGATCACCAAGAACCCGGATGATACGGATGTTGCCCTGGGCGGCTTTGACCAGTTCGACAATTTCCGCATCAAAGGCACGGTCAGCAAGGCTCCGTGCTACATAAAACAGCCAGATCTGGCGGAAATTGCGTGTGCGTAATCCCTCGTAAACCGCATGGCGCATCATCGACATCATCGGCGTGATGCCAATCCCACCTGCCATTAAAACCATCGGCCGTTTGATATCCGGCAGCAGGGAAAAATCACCAGCAGGGGCGCGTGCCTCAAGCGTATCGCCAACATTCAAGTTGTCATGAAGATGGCCGGATACCATGCCTTCGCGTTTGACACTGATCCGATAGTGCGCATCCGACGGTGCGCTGGAAAGTGTATAGGTTCGGATCAACGGTTTGTCATGGCCCGCCACGTTCACCCGGATTGGCAAATGCTGACCGGGGTTAAACGATACCAAGCCACCCTGATCAGCCGGTTCGAGGTGGAAGGATTTGATCAGATGGTTCTCTTCTGTCATCCGCACCACTTTGAACGAGCGCCATTTTTGCGCGGCGCTCATCGCGGCAAGCTTCTTCTCGGCACTTTCCCAATCCCCGGTCAGAAGGCTGTTGGGGGACATGCCCTCTTCCTGCGGGCGCCAGCGGATTGGCAATGCCGATGCCCGCCAGACTGATTTGCGCGGGAAAACACGCCACAGCCGTTCGGCACCCTTGAAAGCACTGATTTCCGGGCCTTCGGTGATGACTTCTGCATCACCGGTAATTTGCAAGACATCACCGGTCGCAAAATCGGTAAAGACAAGACCTGCCTTGGGATTGCACAGGATATTGCCCAGCGTATTGAAAAACTGGTTTCCGGCGAAATCAGGAATAGTCAGGGTGCCATCGGTATCCACATGAACAAAGCCCGGTTTGCCACCACGATGGGATGCATCAACTTCGCGATGCCCGCCGTCACGATCAACATAGGTCGCAACGAAAAAGGTATCGGCCTGTGCAATCAGGTTTCGCGCCCGTTCATCAAGTTCGCCGGATATTTCGGGTTTGGATGTCGGTGCAGACATCGGGTCGCGGACAAATTCGAAATCGCGCAGACGGATATATTGCGGGCAGTTGCCAAAGCTGTGCCCGACCCGAATGTCAAATTTCGTACCAGTCTGTGCGGTAATGCGTCCATTCAACCGGTTGCGGCGACGCGTATGCAATTCGATGCCGATCATGCCAATCGGCTTGCCGTCGCCCATCCCGGCATCGGCGGGGTCATCGGCGTCGCGTGGTAAATTGACGGACAGGTGATAGGGATCAGATGCCGACAAGAACCCAGGATGATTGGCGCGTAATGTCGCCCAGACATCATCGTTCTCGTCAACAGTTCCGAACACGGCAAAGGGCAGTTGCGGATAAAACTGGCGATGTTGATCGATCAGGTGATCACGCAGAACACGTTTTCCGACATCCGCCATTTGTTGACGAACACCCACACGTTCCTGCATCTCGATTTCACCTTGGTGCCAGGCCTCACGGTCTTTTGGGGGCATCACTGGTGTGGATGTCGTAGTGTTGGCCGTGTTCATCTCGTGCTCCTGTCCATTGGAAAGACGGTATCGAGGAGTAGCGGGGCAGGCAGGTCAGACGGGGCCGGCGCTTTGAGTTCTTGCGCGTTACGCGCAGGGATCAACGACCGGCCCATATCATCACGAAGCCGCCCGAAGACCGACCGATGACGTTTCAAACGGGACAAAGCCCGGCAGTGCTTCAATACGTTTCAGCCACGCAAGAACATGCGTGTAGGTATCAAGCGCGACATTGCCTTCGGGGGCGTTGGCGATATAGCTGTAAAGGGCGATATCGGCGGCGGTCGGATGATCAAGCGCAATCCAGTCGCGGTTTGACAGGCGATCATCGATCAGTTTCAGCACGCCATGCGCACGGGCAATGACATCGTTTGCATCAAACTTGGCGCCAAACAACGTCAATAGACGTGCTGCACACGGGCCGTAGGCAATTTCACCCGCAGCAACCGAAAGCCAACGCTGAACCTGTGCCAGATCGGCTGCATCTTCGGGGAGCCAATTGGTCGCGCCGACCTTTTTGGCGGCATAGACCATGATTGCGATGGAATCCGCGATGACAAGGTCGCCATCTTCAAGCACGGGAACCTGCCCGAACGGATTCAGTTTAAGGAATTCCGGGGACTTATGTTCGCCATTGACCATGTCGACATGAACCAGTTCGTGATCAATGCCAAGCAGGCTAAGGAAAAGGTGGGCGCGATGGGCGTGTCCCGACAGCGCGAAATAATGCAATTTCATGAAACATCCTCCGAGTTACTGGTTCGCATGGGGCGAAAACGGAGGATATTGTGATTATTTCTATTTAATGATGGAATTCCGTTATTTGGAAATTTAGTATTCCGTTAAGTGGAATAATCACGGGGCGTAAGATGGACCGTTTCGAAGCAATGAATGTGTTTGTGCATGTGGTCGAGGCGCGCAGCTTCGCCGCTGCTGCGCGCGCATTGCGTCAAAGTCCGCCTGCGGTCACCCGCGCGGTCGCGTATCTGGAGGATGTGACAGGCGCACGCCTTCTGACGCGCACAACCCGGTCGGTCACGGTGACAGAGGCCGGTGCACGGTATTATGCAGACTGCAAAAGGTTGCTGGCCGACCTTAAAGAAGTCGAAGCCGCCGCTGGTGGGGCCTATGCCAAACCAAGCGGTATGTTGACCATCACCGCCCCGGTTCAGTTCGGCCAGATGCATGTCGCCCCGATTGTTGGCGCATATCTGGATGAATATCCCGACATGCGCGCGCGCCTTTTGCTGTTTGATCGCATCGTCAATATTGTCGAGGAAGGCATCGACCTTGCGGTGCGTATCGGTGATCTTGCCGACTCATCGCTTAGTGCCGTGCGGGTTGGAGAGGTCAGCCAGATACTTTGCGCTTCACCAGTGTATTTTCGGAAATACGGAACGCCGCAACAGCCGTCTGAGCTTGCCGCGCATCGCATCATTGCCACGACCGGATCGTCCGCGCGGCTTGATTGGCAATTCAGATCCCCGGATGGCGGGCGCAAGATCGGCTTCTCCCCGGATGCCAGATGGCAAACCAATTCGATTGAGGCGGCCCGAAATGCCGCCCTTGAAGGTTGGGGAATTGTGCGCATGCTGTCCTATCAGGCGGCCCCGTATCTTGCGGACGGGCGGTTGGTGGCCGTGCTTGGCGATTATGATCCCGATCCGGTCCCAATTCATCTGGTCCATCCCGAGGGCCGCCATGCCCCGGCAAAGGTTCGGGCCTTTATTGATCTGGCGGCGGACACCTTGCGGAAAAATCCGTTATTTGATTTTGGCTAATTCAATCCTTGCGTGTGCTATGCTGCCCGTTCCTTAAGGTGATCGTGGATAGCATTGCAGATGATCGAATGGGTCCGCACCGTCGCAACCATGGGCGTTAACGCCATCTTACCACCGCGGTGCGGTGGCTGTGGCGATGTGACCGATACCACCCATGCGGTCTGTGCCGCGTGTTGGGCGGGTTTAAGGTTTATCACGGCCCCGCAATGTGCCTGTTGCGGCTATCCGTTCGAACTTGATGATAGCGCTAACATCGGCGGTGATCCTGATGAAAGCGGACAGATTTTGTGTGGCAATTGCCTGCAAAAGAAACCGGCCTTTGATCAGGCACGGGCGGCACTGGTGTACGATGATCAAAGCCGCGAATACCTGTTGCGGTTCAAGCATGCGGATCGCGGTGAACTGACGCCGCTTCTTGCGCGCTGGGTCTATCAGGCGGGCAGGGGAATCTGGGATCAGGCCGATCTGATCGTGCCGGTGCCGTTGCATCGAAGACGGCTTTTGAAACGGCGCTATAACCAGTCGGGTCTTTTGGCCGCTAAGCTTTCGCAGATGACCGGCGTGCCATGGGATGGGCTGGTTCTGGCCCGTCACCGCAACACAAGAAGCCTTGGCGGGCTTGGGCCGTCTTCACGCAAACGCGAAGTTGGCGGGGCATTTGTTGTCGACGAAGCGCGCGCTGAGAAATGCAATCTTGTCGGGGCGCGGGTGGTGTTGGTTGACGATGTTCTGACCACCGGGGCAACGGCCAATGCCTGTGTCCGGGCATTAAAACAATCAGGTGTTATGCACGTATCTGTGATCACGGTTGCACGTGTCGTGCGATGACGCATTACATTAATTCTGATATACAGCGCTCATCTGAACGTAATTCCGCACCGTATCATATGCTGTGATCCCCTGTTCAGCGGGGCTTTGGGCATGATCGGCTGCAAGAAGAAGGATGATTGCAACATGGCAAAAGTTGAAGTCTATGCCACCGAATGGTGCCCATATTGCAAGCGTGCGCGCAAGCTGCTTGAGGAAAAGGGTGCGAAATACCAGCTGATCGATGTGATGATGGAACCGCGTCGCAAAAAGGAAATGATGGACCGTGCCAATGGCCGTCACACCGTGCCGCAGATCTTCATCAATGACGAACATATTGGCGGCTGTGACGAGCTGATGGCGCTGGAAGCTGCCGACAAGCTCGAAGCCAAACTGTCTGCCTGATCGCCATTTGGCTGATTAACGGCAATAGTCATACAAAACCCCGGCCAGTTTGGCCGGGGTTTTTATTTGTCTGATGATTGCGATCTCAGCCAAAGGTGGTTTCCATTTCCTTGCGGAAGGCAATTGCCGGGTCCTTGGCATCAAATTCGACATCATCCCAGGTAAGCGTCTGATCCATCGCCACCGGTCGTTTGATTTTCAAATGGTGCGCAAGCCCGATCGGAAGGGCATTGCGCGACTTTGACGTCAGGGCAGGCATCAGTTTGCCGTAAACCGTATAGCCGCCCTCGCCATCAAGCATTTCACCGGGTTTAAGATCACGCTTGGCGGTGGCAACCGCATCGCCCGACCATGCGCGCGAGGTGCCGGTGGCTTCGCCGCGTAGGGCGGCAGACGCCACCGAAATGCCAAGTTCCAACCCGATCAGGTGATAGGGCTTATACATGGTCGAATATTGTCCGCTTGGATCGGTCAGAAGGCCATATTCATTAAAGCAGCGCGCGACATAGTCGCTGGGGGCCTCAAAGGTCACATAAACGCCCCAGCGCAGATCGCGAAACACCGGACGGGTATCGCGTTCAAGGCTTGAAACCACCTCGACCGTGCCTTTGCGATCCAATATGCCACCACTTTCACGCGGGCAAAGTAGTCGGGGCAAATCGTCAACGCCACAGGCCGGGAACTGCAATCCGCAATCCTGTGGCACAAGATCACAGGCATTGGACACGGCCGCCATTTCGATGGCCGATTTGGTGCCATCCAGGAAGCTGTTGAAAATTTGCGGGTTCATGCCGCCCGCCTGTGCCTGTTCAGGTGTCAGGCCATAGTGATGCCAGACATCATCGGGCGTGACATGATGATAGATCGGAAGATATTTGGTGCCCTTGCCAGCACACGTTACCGGCAGGCCAATCGCGCGAGCCCAATCGACCATTTCCGAAATCAACGCCGGTTGATCGCCATAAGCCATGGAATAAACAAGACCTGCGGCCTCGGCCCGTTTGGCAAGAAGTGGCCCGGCAAGTACATCGGCCTCGACATTGACCATGACGATATGGCGGCCATATTCGATGGCCCTAAGCGCAAAGCGAATACCGGCTGCGGGACTTCCGGTGGCATCAATAATGACTTCAAGCCCGTCTGCGGCGATCAGGGCATCGGCATCCTCGGTGATCCAGGTAGTGCCATCGCGGTAAGCCGATGCGCTGTCCTTTGCCGCGAACTGATCATCTGACCAGCCGACACGGCGCAAGGTGGCCTTGGCGCGGTCGATACTCAGATCCGCAATGCCCAGAACGTGATAGCCCGGATGATGACCGGCCTGACTTAAAAACATCGATCCGAACTTGCCAGCACCGATGATGCCAACCCGGACGGGATTGCCTTCATCGGCCCGTTTACGGAGCTTTGTATCAAGGTTCATTGGCGTTCCTCCCAGACAGGAAACTTGTCGTTCTTATATGGTTCTGCCTTTGGCGACGCGGACGGGTCATTGGCAGATTTTTTGAAGTCGATGGGGATTGGTGGTGCGAAGGGCGACGAAATAGTGAGCTGTTGGTGGCAGCGAGGGGAAGGTCAGCTTGGCTGTTCCATTCGGGAAATCAGGCGATCACGTGCATTGCGCCCATGATCGCGCGCCAGTTTTTCGGCAAGAGGACCATCGCCGACACAGATTGCATCGGCGATGGCCTGATGTTCCGTCCAGATCGGATCACGGGGGTACCCGATCTGCAGGTAGGCATGCATCACTCGTCTGATCTGAAGCCAGACTGCGGCTGATGCTTCGGGCAACAGGGGGTTACCCGACAAACGGTAGATCGTTTGATGGAATGCGACGTCGGCTGCAACAAGGTTTGCGGTGTCGCCGCTGCCCAGAGCGTGGTGTCCCTGTATAATGGCAGCCCGCAAAGCCGATTCCCGATCCGGTGCCTTGGTTTCAGCAGCAAGACGACCTGCAAGCCCGTCAAATGCTTCTCTCAGGTCATAAACGTGACGGACAAGGTCGCTGTCGACAGGCGCAACGCGATATCCGCGCCGTCCCATTGGTTCGACCAGTCCGTCACGACGCAGCAACCCCAGAGCTTGCAACACTGGTTGCCGCGAGACATTGAGTTCCTCGGCAATAGCTTCCTGACGCAAAGGTGTCCCGGGAGGGAGAGCACCGGAACACAAGGCATCAACCAAACGGTCATGCACTTCGTCAGTCAGACTTTTTCGGCCGGAAAGAGGTTCCATCTTCGATCCTCGTTAGGTGTACGGAATACTGTATACACTAATTTTGAGGATGAAAAGACTGAATTTCGGATGTGCGTGATGTCGGTTGTTGATGCGGAAGTACCGAATGTGTGCGCCAAGGCGCGGGTCTTTTTTCGGGCCTTGTTCGCCGCTGCGCTATCCCAATTGTCTATTGCGGCAGGCTGGGATGAGCCGCATCATGAAGACGGATAATGATAAAAAGGAGACTGCGTCATGACCCGTTTCATTGCGGCCTGCGTGCAGGTCAATTCGCGCGATGTGATGTCTGATAACCTTGCGCGGGCGGCAACCTATGCCCGCGATGCCAGTGCTGCCGGGGCCAGATTGATCGCCTTTCCTGAAAACGTGTCGATGATGTCGTTTGGCGGCGAAAATGTCCGTGCCGCTGCCTTTGCCCAGGATGAGCATCCCGGTCTGGTTTTCTTTTGCGACCTGGCCGATGAATTGAAATCCACCCTGATTGTCGGATCGCTGCATGTCAAAGTGCCCGATGAGGACCGCGTTGCGAACCGGTGTTTTGTTATTGGTCCGGATGGCAAGGTCATCACGTCCTATGACAAGATCCACATGTTTGACGTCGATCTGGCCAATGGCGAAAGTTACCGCGAAAGCAAAACATTCCGTCCCGGCAATGCGGCCCGACTGGCCGACACCGAATTTAGCAAGGTCGGAATATCGATCTGCTATGACGTGCGGTTCCCGCATCTGTTTCGCGATTACGCCAAGGCGGGGGCAAATATCCTGAGCATTCCGGCGGCCTTCACCCGCACAACTGGGCAGGCGCACTGGCATACCCTTTTGAAGGCGCGTGCGATTGAAAACGGATGCTTTGTGATTGCGGCCGCCCAGTGCGGTGATCATCCGGGCGACCGCCAGACATTTGGTCATTCCCTGATCATTGATCCGTGGGGGCAAGTTTTGGCTGATGGTGGCACCGATCCGGGTTTCATCACCGCCGAGATTGATCTGACACGCGTTGATGAAATCCGCCGGATGGTGCCATCACTTGGCAATGATCGGGAATATAAGCCGTGTTAGCCAGGTCTTGATCGAAGTGGTCAGGCGTAACTGACCACTTCGAATTCGATGTCGTTTTCATCCCGGAAATAGAACCGGCGACCGGGGTCGTAATCGGCGTGGTTGAAGGTTTCAATGCCGTCTGCCTTGATCTTTGCCTCGGTCGCATCAAGGTCATCGACGACAATCCCGATATGGTTCAGCCCGCCGATGGTGGCATAGGAATTTTCCTGGCCGTCCTTTGGCGTGCCAAGGGCATAGATCGCGACATAACTTGTGTCATTGCCAACATGATAGGACAGCCCGCCATGGATGGCCTCCCCGTGCCAGCGGGTGTGCCAGCCAAACCAGTTATGCAGGTTCCGGGCGGTTTTCGCCGGATCGGCGACCGTAAAATTCACGTGTTCGAGAAATGCAGCAGTCATGGCTTGTCCTTGTTTTGGGATGTCTGTTTTCCGGTTTCCCTTCTTGGTAATTCCTCAACTATAGTTGAGGTCAAGGGGTAATTCTCTTTGATTGATATGGTAACCGCTGAGCGGTTTTTCACAGGCTCACGCGATCTCACGAAACAGTGTCGCAACGTCATTTCGCTTTGAAGCCCTTCCCGGGCAAACTCGGTTCATCAGGGATTTTCAAACGGAGGAACAGGGATGATGTTCAAAAAGTTTTTGATCGGTACGGCATTTGTTTTTGGCTTGTCGGGTGCCGCCTTTGCGGGCGAGCAATATGTCGATGAAACCGGCTTTGCGATCAGCGGCTATGATGCGGTGGCCTATTTCAATTTGCCGCAAAAGGATGTTGGCATGATGCAGCCCCATGCCGTTCCGGGCCGGGCCGACATTACGGCTGAATATAATGGTGCGACCTGGGCTTTTGCGTCTGAGGAAAACCGCGACATGTTTCTGGCCGATCCGGCGAAATACGCCCCGGCCTTTGATGGGCATTGCGCATATGGGGTTGTAAAAGGCGGCAAAGTGCCAGCCAACCCGAACCTGTGGCGAATTGTCGACGGGAAGCTTTATCTGAATATCACGCCGGCCGTAGTTGGTTTCTGGAACGAAGATATTTCAGGAAACATCAGTGCCGCCAAAGGCAATTGGACCGACCTTGAAAGCAAGTCAGCGTCGGACAAAAGCTGGATGGCGATTTCAGATAATGACGGCACCTATGATATGGCAGCCCCGATCAAGTAATATGGGTGACACGCAGACAAACAAAAAACGCACCGGCAAACTGGCCGGTGCGTTTTGCATTAGAGGACAGTGAAGCAGGCGGTTAGCCCGCGATTTCACCGCCGTCATTTTTGGTCACAGCCACAACCGACGGACGCGGCGGCATTGCTGCCTGGAAGTCCGGCCAGCGGGTGCTTGGCGCGTCATAGGACGAACCGTCTGCCGGGTGCTGAACAGCAAGGAACAGCGTCTTTCCATCCGGGGTGAATTCCGGACCACACATTTCCGCACCAACCGGGCACGCAAAGAAGAATTTGGTCAGCGCACGGCCCGGACCATCGACATCGGTGGCGTGCATGCCATCAGGAATGTCGGACTTCGGTGCGCCGTCGGTGGAAATCCACAGGCGACCACGATGGTCGATTGCCATGTTATCCGGGCAGGAAACCCAGGATTCCGCCGCCGGATGATAAACCGCCTTGTCATCAGCAACCGACGGGTTGCCAGCAGCAATCATGATGTCCCAGGTAAAGCGCGAAGCGGTGTGATCGGCATCCTTGCCGCGACCACCCGGAGGGGTGAGCTCCAGCACGTGACCATGCGGGTTGGCCGCACGCGGGTTTGCTGCGTTGCCTTCCTTGCGCTTGGAGTTGTTGGTCAGCATGACATAGACCTTGCCGTTGACCGGGTTCGGTTCGACGTCTTCCGGGCGGTCCATCTGGGTTGCGCCCAGAAGGTCGGCCGCACGGCGTGCTTCGATCAGAACATCAGCCTGGCTGTGGAAGTCGTTTTCGGCGGTCAGCGGGCCTTCACCAAAGATCAGCGGCATCCAGTCAAGGCTGCCATCTTCGTGGAACTGGGCGACAAAGAGCGTGCCGTTTTCCAGAAGGTCCATGTTCGCGGCGCGATCATTCGGATTGTATTTGTTTGCCGCAATGAATTTGTAGAGATAGTCAAAGCGCTGATCATCACCGGAATAGGCAACAACGGAGTTGTCCTTGTTGATGATGACGGTGGCACCTTCGTGCTTGAAGCGGCCAAGGGCGGTGCGCTTTTTCGGCATCGAGGTCGGATCGTACGGATCGATTTCAACCATCCAGCCAAATTTGTTCGGCTCGTTCGGGTCTTTTTCAACGTTGAAGCGGTCGAAATATTTAACCCACGAGTACCAGCTGTCCTGGCTGATGCCCAGACGCTTGTAGTTGCGTTCTTCGCTGGTTTTGGCGATATCGCCGCCAAAGTATCCGTTGAAGTTTTCTTCGGCGATCAGAACCGTGCCCCACGGGGTTTTACCACCTGCACAGTTGTTCAGCGTCCCGATAACACGGGTGCCGGTCGGATCGGTGTTGGTTTTAAGGCGGTCATGACCGGCAGCCGGGCCGGTAATCTGCATTTCGGTGTCGATCGGGGAAATGCGGCGTGCATAATCAGACCCGTCAACAACCTGCCATTTGCCGCCGGTTTTCTTGACTTCGATGACCGAATGACCGTGGGCAGCAATTTCATGCAGTGCCTGTTCTTCGGATGCGTCCATTGCGTCCTTAAGGCCCGACCACATCAATTCGGCATTGGTGTATTCGTGGCTGACGCACAGCAGACCATGGTCGGAATTCTGCGAACCAACCGGAAGCGGCATATAGCCGACATAGTCGCAGTTATAACCGAACTGCTTGTTCTGCGCGTTGGCATCGACCTGACCCGGAACGAATGCCGGTGCATCGGCGACAACCTTGTCGCCCCAACGGATCAGCACACTTGCGTCATAGCCATCAGCAACAGCATGGGTTTCGGTGATTTTCTGCGGGATGGATTTGAAGGTCAGGGTCGAAGGTGACTGCGCCTTGGCAACGCCTCTGGTCGCAATGCCTGCGCCCACAACAGCCGACGTCGCCATCAGGCCTTTGAAAAAGCCGCGGCGGGAAAAGCGTGCATTGATCAGATCGTCGATGCACGGATTGTTGGTCGGGTTGGACGGGATATCGTCGCTATCTTCGATGATTTCGTATTTATCGTTCATGGCTTTTCTCTCTTAACGCCTATGCCTGAAACAGCAGCAGGGAAGATGCCAGAAACGACACATTTTAATTGTGAAAGTTGTGTTTCTTTTTGCAAAAACAGTATGTTACGGATTTGTTTCAGTCATCCGTGCCGTTCAGCGGATCAGCCTTATTCAGGCTTCTGCGCCACAATAGATTGTTTTACCGCTGTAATTTCATCACCCGGTTTCGGTCTGATCGGGCCTTGTTGCTGGGCGATGATCGTCCAGTCGGCAAATGTGTCTGCCAGTTCATCGGTGCGCAGCAGGAAATCCGGTGATCGCGGACGGCCATATGCCTCATTCCCGACCATGAAGGTTTCATAGATCAGGGTGCCGCCCGGTCGGACGGCGTTGCGCAGATATTCAAACAGTGGCCGATGCAGGTAATTGGCAACAACGATCAGATCGAACTCTTGATCGCCCAACGGCCAGCTGCCGGTTTCAAGATCCGCTTCGATCCAAGTGATCGCCTGGTTCGTATCGGTATCGGTTTGCGTAAGATCGCGATCAATTGCCGTCACCTGCCAGCCCTGATCCGCCAGCCAGAAGCTGTGCCGTCCCTTGCCGCAGGCAAGATCAAGCGCGCGATTGCGGATGGGGCGTGGCGTGGGACAGTGCTGTGTGACCCAGCTTGATGGCAATTGGGATGACATTTTCGTAAATCTTGGTTATTGAGTGTGGCGCCCGCAGGCTGGCGATCCCCGCCGATGCGCGCCATATGATCTGTATCTGATAGTGTTATCGTTTTGCTACTGGTTTGGCTTATACACGTACCATCATGATTCTATTTCAGCTTAAATGCGAACATGATCACGAATTCGAAGGTTGGTTCAAGGACGGCGCAACATATGACGCGCAGGCCGCCAGCGGGGATTTGTCCTGCCCGGTGTGTGGAACGTCAAATGTTGGCAAGGCCCTGATGGCGCCGCGTCTGCGCACGTCACGCCAAAAAGAGGTCGCTGCTGAAAAACAACAGCAAAAGGCGATTGCCGAAGCGACCCAGGCCGCAATTGCCGAAATTCGCAAACAGGTCGAAAGCAATTGCGAAAATGTCGGCAACAAGTTTGCCGAAGAAGCCCGCAAAATCCATTATGGCGAAACCGAAAAGCGCGGCATTTATGGTCAGGCGTCGCTTAAGGAAACCGCCGAACTGGTCGATGAAGGCATCGATGTCATGGCGTTGCCGTGGGATGACGGAACCAAAAAGAACTGACGCGATCCAAGAAGATCAGTCAGGCTTTCGTGCAATCACCATATAATTCACATCAAGATCGCGCGGGGCGGGCGACCATGTGTCGTTGAACGGGTTGTAAGCCACCCCGGTAATGTCTTGAAGGTCCAGACCCGCACCACGCAGATAGCCCGACATTTCCGATGGTTTGACAAATTTGCGCCAGTCATGGGTGCCCGCAGGCAGCCAGCGCAGAACGTATTCGGCGCCGATCTTGGCCAGTGCCAGTGACTTGATCGTGCGGTTCAGTGTTGCAACAAACATCAAGCCACCCGGTTTGAGCACCGATGCACAAGCCTGCATGAAGAATTGCGGGTCATCGACATGTTCGATGACTTCCATGTTCAAAACGATATCAAACTGCTTGCCCTCATCGGCCAGCATTTCAGGTGTTGCGCAGCGATAGTCGATTTCAAGGCCGGATTGTGCGGCATGGATTTTGGCGACTTCGATATTGCTTTCAGACGCGTCAATCGATGTCATCTTTGCGCCCATGCGCGCAAGCGGCTCGGACAACAATCCAGCCCCACAACCAATATCGATGATTTCGATGCCTTTAAGCGGCTCAATCGTTTCCGGGTCGCGGCCAAGATGCGCACAGATATTATCGCGCAGGATTTGCAGGCGCACCGGATTGAATTTGTGCAGCGGCTTCATCACGCCATTTGGATCCCACCACTTTTCAGACATCGCAGAAAAACGTGCGATTTCATCGGCATTGGCGGTGCGGCTGGTGGGTGCGGATGCGTCCGACATGGTGTGGCTCCGAAGGCGTAAAACAACGTTGCTGTATGACGCCCTGTTTACGCGTGCGCGCACGGCAAGGCAATACTCACCTGTCAAATGACGGTGCGATGGCGGCGATCTGGCAGAAATTCAAAGCAAGGCAGCCATGTTCCGATGATGCATATCATCAGGGTTATTGGGTAATTTTCGCATGATATGCGACCCAATTTGCCGCATTCGGACGGTTTGGGACATTTTCAGGTCAAAAAAATTGCTCTCACGCAATTTATCGGCATCCTTGACGCTTGTTTCGCGGGGATTATGGCAGTATTGATTACGCCGCTTGGATCAGGGGAAGCGCCGCAAATTCGGCATGCTTACCCGGGCCGGGACCGGATCACATGCCGTCACGTTCGGACAGCCGATGGACGGCGAGCATAGCGGGGATACTTCATGGCCCGTATTGTCATGAAATTTGGCGGCACTTCGGTCGCCGATGTCGAGAAAATCAAGAATGTCGCGCGCCGGGTGAAATCCGAGGTCGATGCCGGCAATCAGGTTGCTGTTGTCGTGTCCGCGATGTCGGGCAAAACCAACGAACTGGTTGGCTGGGCGCAGGAAGTTTCGCCGATGTATGATGCACGTGAATATGACGTGATCGTATCGTCGGGCGAACAGGTGACTGTCGGTTTGCTGGCGATGGCGCTGCAAAGCATGGATGTGCCTGCACGTTCCTGGCTTGGCTGGCAGATCCCGATCAAGACCGACGGCGCACATGCCAAGGCCCGCATCAAGGAAATCGACACTACCGAGCTTGATAAGCGCATGAATGGCGGCGAAGTCGTTTGCGTGGCCGGTTTCCAGGGGATCGCACCCGATAACCGCATCACCACCCTTGGGCGTGGTGGTTCGGATACGTCGGCGGTCGCCCTTGCCGCGGCACTTAACGCAGATCGTTGCGACATCTACACCGATGTCGATGGTGTTTACACCACCGATCCGCGCATTGTGCCCAAGGCGCGCAAGATCGAAAAGATTACCTACGAAGAAATGCTGGAACTCGCATCTCTTGGTGCAAAGGTTCTGCAAACCCGTTCTGTCGAGATGGCAATGAACCATCGCGTCCGGGTGCAGGTCCGTTCTACCTTTAGTGATGCAGAAGGAACACTTGTTGTAGACGAGGACGAGATCGTGGAACAGGAAGTCGTCAGCGGAATTGCCTATAGCCGTGATGAAGCCAAGATCACCTTGGTGAAAGTTGCGGACAAGCCGGGTATTGCCGCTTCAATCTTCAGCCCGCTGGCTGATGCCAATATCAATGTCGACATGATCGTGCAGAACGTCTCAGAAGACGGCAAAAGCACGGACATGACCTTTACCGTTCCGCGGGGTGAATTCCAGCGTGCGCTTCAGGTGATCGAAAAGAACAAAGACAAGATCGCCTATCAGGAACTGCTCAGCACCTCTGATGTGACCAAGGTGTCGATCATTGGTGTGGGTATGCGTTCCCACGTCGGTGTTGCGCGCAAGATGTTTGAAACCCTTGCGGAAAAAGGCATCAACATTCAGGTCATCTCGACGTCGGAAATCAAGGTCAGTGTTCTGATCGCCGAGGAATATACCGAACTTGCCGTTCGTGCATTGCACACGGCATACGGTCTGGATGCCGAGTAAGTTCAACAGTTTGGCGATTAAGCCGCTGTTAAATTACCTGTAATAATACATACTAGCTGGAGCAGTGTGTTTCAGCCTTTGTAATGAAATGGCAGGAGACCACTGGTCTCCTGCGTTTCTGCTTTGGGGTACAGAGAATATGAGTGATCCGAAAATTGACGCCGCACGGGCGCGCCTGGAAAACCTGTGGGCATCGGGCAAGGAATTCCTTGGCACCGACTACGCCATCATGGCCGGCGCCATGTCCTGGGTTTCAGAGCGTCACCTTGTTTCGGCGGTCTCCAATGCGGGTGGTTTTGGTGTGATTGCCTGCGGGTCGATGACCCCGGATCTGTTGTCGGCTGAAATCGCCGCCACCAAGGAAATGACCAATAAGCCGTTTGGCGTCAACCTGATCACCATGCACCCGCAGCTTAATGAACTGATTGAAGTGTGCCGTGAACACAGCGTTGGGCATGTGGTTCTTGCTGGCGGCCTGCCGTCATCAAACTCGATCAAGCAGGCCAAGGAATTTGCCAAGGTTATCTGCTTTGCCCCGGCACTGGTTCTGGCCAAGAAGCTGATCCGTTCGGGTGCTGATGCGCTGGTGATTGAGGGCAGCGAAGCTGGCGGCCATGTTGGCCCGGTATCGCTGACGGTTCTGGCACAGGAAATCCTGCCGGAAGTTTCCGACATTCCTGTTTTCTGCGCCGGGGGTATTGGCCGCGGTGAAGCGATTACCGGCTTGCTTGAGCAGGGCGCATCGGGTGTTCAGATCGGCACGCGGCTTGTTTGTGCCGAGGAATGCATTGCGCATCCCGATTTCAAGAAGGCCTTTATCCGTGCAAGTGCCCGCGACGCGGTCACCACGGTGCAGCTTGATGATCGTTTCCCGGTTATTCCGGTACGTGCGCTTGCCAACAAGGGCACGGAAGAATTCCGCAATACCCAGCGTGCCGTGATTGAAAAGTTCCGCGCAGGCGAGCTTGACCAAGGCGCTGCACAGCTTGAAATTGAACATTTCTGGGCCGGTGCCCTGCGCCGTGCGGTGATCGATGGTGACGTCGAAAGCGGATCGGTTATGGCAGGACAGTCGGTTGGTATGGTAAAGAAAGAACAACCGGTTTCCGAAATCCTCGAAGAGTTGGTCGAACAGGCCGTTCAATCCCTGGTTAAGAGAGACAGCTAAGTCAGATGAGCATTCCGTCCGCCGCAGTCACAGGTCCGCGACGCCTTCTAAAGCGTGTGCGCGACGTCATGGCTGGACCGGGGACTGCTGAAGAACGCCTCGGACAGATTGTGACCATCATTGCTGCCGATATGGTTGCAGAGGTGTGCTCGGTCTATGTGATGCGTGCGGGCGAAGTGCTGGAACTGTTTGCGACCTGTGGTCTGTCCAAGGAAGCGGTTCACTTGACCCGCCTTCGCGTGGGTGAGGGGATTGTTGGCTTTGTCGCCGCCCATGCGCGTCCGCTTAACCTCAAGGACGCGCAAGGCCACCCGAACTTTGCCTATCGTCCGGAAACCGGCGAGGAAATCTATCATTCGATGATCGGTGTGCCGATCCTGCGCGGGGGCCGCATTATCGGTGTGCTTGCCGTGCAGAACCGGACCGAACGCCTGTATTCCGAGGACGAACAGGAAGCCCTTGAAAACGTCGCCATGGTGCTGGCCGAAATGGTCGCCGGTGGCGAACTTGTCAGCCGCGAGGAACTGATCCCGGCCGATGGCATCGCGTTGTTGCCGCTGCGTCTGGGCGGGGCGCGTCTGGCACCGGGGATTGGCAAGGGCATTGCCGTTTTGCATGAGCCGCGCATCGTCATTGACCGCATGGTTTCTGACGACCCGGAAGAAGAACTGACCCGCCTGCGCGAAGCCATGCACGGCCTTCAGAACCATCTTGATAAGATGCTGGAAGCTGTTTCAGGCATCAACGGCATGGATGAAGGCGATGATCCGGGTGATATCCTTGAAGCCTATCGGATGATTGCCCAGGATACCGGCTGGCTGAACCGCATTACTGAGGCGGTGCATACCGGCCTGACGGCCGAGGCCGCGGTTCAGAAGGTGCATGACGATACCCGTGCACGCATGGCGCAGGTGACCGACCCCTATTTGCGTGAACGGTTGCACGATCTTGAAGATCTGGCCAACCGATTGCTGCAACATCTTTCGGGGCAGTATCAATCCCCGGCCTTTGGCGATCTGCCCGATGACATCATTCTGGTGGCGCGCAATATCGGCCCGGCAGAACTTCTTGATTATGATCACACCCGTCTGCGCGGTCTTGCCCTTGAAGAAGGCTCGCACACCTCGCACGTCGCAATCGTTGCGCGCGCGCTTGATATCCCGGTTCTGGGCGGCGTTAAGGGTGTGCTTGATAAGGTCGAGGCCGGTGATCCACTGATTGTCGATTCCGATAACAGCCAGCTTTTCGTTCGGCCAAGCGAAGACGTCCGCGCAGTGATTGACGGCGCGTTGCGCGCCCGGGCAGAGCGAAAAGCGCTTTATGCCCAGATGCGTGACCTTCCGGCGGAAACGACCGATGGGGCGGAGATTTCACTTAACGTGAATGCCGGGCTTCTGATTGATGTTCCGCATGTGATTGAAAGCGGGGCGGACGGGATTGGTCTTTATCGGACGGAAATTCCGTTCATGGTGCGATCCGCCATGCCCGACATTACCGATCAGACCCGGCTTTATGATCGTATTTTTGAACAGGCCGAAGGCCGGCCGGTGGTTTTCAGGACTCTTGATGTGGGCGGTGACAAATTGCTGCCCTATTGGGAGGATATGACAGAAGAGAATCCGGCGATGGGCTGGCGATCGATCCGGATCACACTGGATCGTCCGGCGGTGCTTGTGCATCAGTTGCGCGCACTGATCCGGGCCGGGCATGACCGCGATCTTTATGTCATGTTCCCGATGATCGCCGAAGTTGCTGAATTTGATCAGGCAAAGGCGGTTCTTGACGAGCAGCTCAAACGTGAAGCCGTACGCGGATTTATCCCGCGCAAGGTCGAAGTCGGAGCCATGCTTGAAGTTCCCGCCCTGATCTGGCAGGCTCCGGCCTTGCTGCAACGGGTTGATTTCCTCTCGGTCGGGACGAATGATCTGTTGCAGTTCATGTTTGCTGCTGACCGCGGCAATCCGAGGATCGAGGGCCGTTATGACACGCTGTCGCCAAGTGTGTTCGCATTCATGCGCCAGTTGGTGACATTGTGCGATCAAAAGGACGTTCGCCTGACCATCTGTGGTGAAATGGCAGGACGTCCGCTTGAAGCGATGGCCCTTATCGGTTTGGGAATTAAACGCTTGTCGATGGCGCCTGCCTCTGTTGGTCCGGTCAAGGAAATGGTCAGAAGCATGTGTAAGTCTGAAGTCGAGAGTTATATTCTGACGATAATGGATAATCCGACCAGATCATTGCGTTCGCGTCTTAAGGCTTTCGCAATAGATCACGGTGTAAAACTTTAAAAACAATCGCTTTTGGTGGGGATATCTGCTAGTTTTATTGCTAGATCGTAACGTGGGGGTGCGCAGTTGGCGATCAAAAAGCGAAAGGAAGATCATTTGGATGACGAAACCCGAGAACGCCTTCGTTTCAGGCCTTTGTCCGGGGATTCGTCTGCAAATGACAGTGTGATGGACGAACATAAAGACCAGATCGGTGGTTATACCGAGGTCGGGAGCCTTTTGAAGGCGACCCGCGTTGGTTTGGGGCAAACAGTCGAAGACGTTTGCCGCATGCTTCGTATTCGCAAAATTTACATCGAAGCCATTGAAAGCAGCGACTATGCGGCATTGCCGAATGGTCCGTATGGCCTTGGCTTCGTAAAGGCATACGCCGAACATCTTGGACTGGACGGTGCAGAGATCGCACGTCGCTTCCGCGCAGAAAGCAATGCGCCGGCCGTGCGTAGTGAACTGTCCTTCCCAAAACCCGTTCAGGAAAGCCGTGTACCCGGTGGGGCGGTATTGCTGATCGCGGTTATGCTTGGTCTTGGTGCTTATGGCGGATGGTACTACCTGTCGAGCCAGGGCAAAACCATTGCCGATCTGGTTGATCCGTTGCCAGAGCGACTTGCAAGCTACTCGACAACGGCAAGCCAGGATTCAGCGCCGCGTAATCTTGAAAACGCCGCAGATGCACAGGCCGCCGAGGCAGAAATAACAACGCCTGCACCGGTCATTGCCGATCAGGGGACACCAGTTGCCTCTGCACCGGAAAGTGCCGGCAACGCGGAAGCATCGGTTGAAGAAACCACCGTTTCCGAGGCCCCGGTCGCAGAACCCGCATCTGAACCCGTAGCTGAAGTCGCAGAAGCCACCGAAGAACTGGCAGAAGCACCAGTTGTTACCGAGGAAGTTGCCGAAGCCCCGGCGCAGGAAGCTGCACCCGTTGCCAACGAAGTGGTAACCACCACAGAACAGGCACCGGTTGAAGCCGAAGTCGCAGAGGCACCAGCCGCAGAAACGCCGGCAGCACCGGCAGCGGAAGTTGCATCGGTTCCCGCGGCACCCGAAGTTGACGAGGCCGGTGGCGCACGCGTATTTGGCGCGGTCAATGTCGATAGCCGTGTCACCATTTCGGCGGTGGAAACCAGCTGGGTTCGTATTCGCGAGGCAGATGGCAATGTTCTGCTGACCCGGATGCTGACAGCCGGTGATACCTATATGGTTCCGAATCGTGACGGTTTGAAACTTGAAGTCGGCAATGCCGGTGCTCTTACCTATAGCATCGATGGTTCCGAAGCCCAGCCGGTTGGGGAATACGGTGCGGTGATTTCGGACTTCTCGCTTGATGTCGGTGATCTGACCCAGGCAGAAGAACCAACCGTTCAATAGGTTTGGCCAACGCCTGCGGGCGATGAAAACAGACAAAATGCGAAAGGCGATCCGAACGGGTCGCCTTTTTCGTGACAGCTATGCGAAATCTGGCGGAAAATCTGTTAGCCAACGGTTTCTAAACCGCGTTTGATAAGCTATATACACCCCCAAGACATCTAAAACATTTTGGAACCGGAAATGAGCGTCCGCCCATATCGCGATATTGAACGCCGTCAAAGCCGCAAAATCCGTGTCGGTGACGTGGAAGTTGGCGGGGATGCACCGATCTCGGTGCAGTCGATGACCAACACCCTGACCACCGATGTGAACGCGACCGTTGCGCAGATCCATCGACTGGAAGAAGCAGGTGCGGATATCGTTCGTGTATCCTGCCCGGATCGGGAATCAACCGCGGCCCTGAAAGACATCGTCAAACAGGTGCATGTCCCGATCGTGGCCGACATCCATTTCCATTACAAACGCGCGATCGAGGCTGCCGAAGCCGGCGCCGCTTGCCTGCGCATCAACCCGGGCAATATCGGTTCGACCGAACGTGTGCGTGAAGTTGTGAAGGCCGCCAAGGATCATGGCTGTTCAATGCGTATCGGTGTCAATGCCGGGTCGCTTGAAAAGGAATTGCTGGAACGTTACGGCGAACCATGCCCAGAGGCGATGGTTGAAAGTGCGTTGAACCACGCCAAAATCCTTGAAGATCAGGATTTCCGCGAATTCAAAATCTCGGTCAAGGCATCGGACGTGTTCCTTGCGGTTGCCGCCTATTACGGTCTGGCCGAGGCATGTGACTATCCGCTGCATCTTGGCATCACGGAGGCTGGCGGTCTGCGCGGTGGTACGGTGAAGTCATCGATTGGCATGGGCAACCTGCTTTGGGCCGGTATTGGTGATACCTTGCGTGTATCGCTGTCTGCCGACCCGGTTGAGGAAATCCATGTTGGTTTTGATATTCTGAAATCGCTGGGTCTTCGTACCCGCGGGGTTCAGATCATTTCTTGCCCGTCTTGCGCGCGTCAGGGCTTTAACGTGGTCGAAACAGTGGCAGAGCTTGAAAAGCGCCTTGCCCATATTTCCACCCCGATTTCGCTGTCGATCATTGGCTGTATCGTCAATGGTCCGGGCGAAGCACGTGAAACGGATATTGGGCTGACCGGTGGCGGTGGTGGGAACCACAAGATGTATATTTCCGGCCGCCCGGATCACAATATCAGCACGGAAAAGATGGTCGACCATATCGTCGAACTGGTCGAAGAACGTGCTGCCAAGATCGAAGCCGAAGAAGCCGCCAAGAAAACCGCGGCGGAATAGCAAAGCTTTATTGAGTATTTTTGGCTTTCCGCCACACCGGCGGAAAGCTATTTTCATGTTCGCATGTGTTTGCGCCGATTGATGTTTCGCGCAAATATCTGGAATTCAAGTTAGATCGGAGACCCAAAGTGGCATCGCTTCAACCCGTCCGTGGCACGCACGACCTTCTGCCGGAACAGAACCGTCTGCAGGATTACATCGCGAATACCGCACGCGAAATCGGCGAGTTGTATGGCTACCATCGCATGACCACGCCGATCTTCGAATTTACCGAGGTGTTTGCACGCACCCTTGGCGATACGTCCGACGTCGTGACCAAGGAAATGTACACCTTTGAGGATCGCGGCGGCGAACAGATCACGCTCCGTCCCGAAGGAACGGCGGGTATCGCGCGTGCCTATATTTCCAATGGCATGCAGCAGATGTCCCCGGTCAAGGTCAGCTATTATGGCCCGATGTTCCGCTATGAACGCCCGCAAAAAGGCCGTCAGCGCCAGTTCCACCAGATCGGTGCCGAACTGCTTGGCGTCGAACAGGTCGCGGGCGATATCGAAATGATCGGCTATGGCGCGCATATCTTAAAGGCCCTTGGTCTTTGGGACAGCATCACGCTTGAGCTTAACACCCTTGGTGACCCGGAAAGCCGTGCGGCGTATCGCGATGTGCTGGTTGATTACTTCAAGGGCCATTTTGACAAGCTGTCGGAAGACAGCCGTTCGCGCCTTGAAAAGAACCCGTTGCGTATCCTTGATTCCAAGGACGAAGGCGATCGTGAACTGGTGGCCAACGCGCCGTTGTTTGCCGAATACCTCAACGAGCATTCCAAGGAATTCTTCAAGGGCCTGACCGAGGGGCTTGGCGATATCGGCATCAATTATGAACTGAACCCGCGTCTGGTGCGTGGTCTTGATTATTACTGCCACACCTGTTTCGAGTTCACCACCAACACCCTTGGTGCACAGGGCACTGTTATGGCCGGTGGCCGTTATGACGGGCTGATATCGACCATGGGTGGTCCGCAGACGGCCGGTGTTGGTTGGGCTGCGGGTGTTGAACGCCTGGCATTGATGGTGGGCGAAGCCCCGGCGGGTGCACGCCCCGTGGCACTGATCCCGATGGGGGACGCGGCCGAGGCCAAATGTCGCACCCTTGCCCAGACCCTGCGCGAAGCGGGTGTCGCGGTCGAGCTTGGCTATTCCGGCAACATGAAAAAGCGCATGAAGCGTGCGGACAAGGCCAATGCCTGCAAGGCCGTTATCCTTGGGGATGATGAACTTGCCAAGGGTGTGGCCCAGTTGCGTGACCTAGACAGTGGCGAGCAGCAGGAAGTGGCGCTTGATCAACTGGCTGATGTGATCGGCAAAAAGTGAGAATGGTGTGACGGACGCGATTTCGCATGAGGATGCCGGGGATTGGCCGCTGGATCGCCTGATGGTGATCGGCACCAATCATCGGCGTTCAAGCGAGGATACCCGCGACCGTCTTTTTATCGAAGAAGCCCGTCTGCCACAGTTTTTGGCCGCCATTGAACAGGCCCGTCTCGGTCAGGCGGTTGTCGTTTCGACCTGCAATCGCACCGAAGTGCATCTTTTGGCGTCCGAGGCCGAACGCGGGCGCGAACGCCTGATTGATCTGATGTCGCTTTGGGCGGATCTGGATCGGGATCAGCTTGCGACCGAGCTTTACATCCGGTCTGGTCGGGATGCGCTTCGCCATATGTTTGCGGTCGCGGCGTCACTCGACAGTCTGGTGATCGGCGAGCCTGAAGTTTTTGGTCAGGTCAAGGATGCCCACCGGATCGCGCGCAAGCATGATCTGGTCGGGCGCGAGTTGGAGCTGGTCTATCAGACGGCCTATGCCATTGCCAAAAAGGTCCGCAATCAGACCGGGATCGGGCAGGGGGCTGTATCAATTGCCGCCGCGGCGCAATCGGTTGCGCGCGACCTGCATGGGGATCTTGGCGACTGTACTCTGCTTTTGGCGGGGGCTGGCGACATGGGGGAACTGATTGCCGCATCGCTGGCCGAACGGGGTATCGGCCGCATTCTGGTAACAGATCGCTTGGCGGCCCGTGCGCGTCTGGTGGCGCGCCGGCTGGATTGCCACTGGTCGGAAATCGATGATCTGGACCGGCTTTTGGCCGAGGCAGACCTGGTGCTGACAGCAGGTGGATCACGGCGTTACATGATCGACAAGGATCGTGCGATGGCGGCGGTCAAACGTCGCCGGTTTCGCCCGGTTCTGATGATCGATACGGCCGTGCCGGGGGATATTGATCCGCAGGTCGACGAGATTGACGAGGTTTTCTTTTACCGGATCGAGGATCTGGAAAAGATCGCCGCCGAAGGGCGCGGTGGCCGCGAAGAAAAGGCCGATCAGGCCTGGGCGCTGATTGAAGCGGAGATTGATAACTTTGTGCGCGACCGTGCGCAGCGCGCAGCCGTGCCGGCAATTGCCGATCTGCGCAAACGGTTTGAAGCGGTACGCGCAGATGCGCTGGCTGAAAGTCATGGGGATGCGGAAAAGGCGACAAGGCTTTTGATCAATCGCCTTTTGCATACGCCGACACAGGCATTGAAAGATTTGGCGACGACAACAGACGGTGCGGGCACCGTCGAATGGGTGAAGGCCCAGAAACTGTTGTCGCGCCTGTTTGAACTTGAAGACAAGCCGCTTGGTCGCGATGACGTGCCAAGCGACCCTGAACAGGAGAATAAAGAGTGAGTTTGGACCTTGGGAAACTCGAAGGCGTTACGCGCCGGTTCGACGAACTCAATTCGCTTCTTTCAAGCGGAGAGCTTGATGGGGATGGCTTTTCCAAGCTGTCGCGCGAACATGCAGAATTGGCCCCGGTGGTCGAGGCGATCGAAGCTTATAAAAAGCTTCTGAACGATCTGGAAGAAGCCGAGGAAATCCTGGCCGATCCGCAAAGCGATCGCGATATGCGCGAAATGGCCGAGGCCGAAAAATACGACCTTCAGGATAAGCTGCCCGAGGCAGAGCGTCAGATGAAACTGATGCTGATCCCGAAAGACACAGCCGACACCAAGAACGCCATCCTCGAAATTCGCGCCGGCACCGGCGGGGAGGAAGCCGCTCTGTTTGCCGCTGATTTGTACCGCATGTATCAGCGTTACGCCGAAGGCCGCGGCTGGAAATTCGAACAGATGGATGCCAGCGAAAACGACCTTGGCGGTTTCAAGGAAGTGATCGTCAACGTATCGGGTACGGATGTGTTTGCCCGCCTGAAATTTGAAAGTGGCGTGCATCGTGTTCAACGTGTACCGGTGACCGAGGGTGGCGGGCGTATTCATACCTCGGCTGCGACCGTGGCCGTTCTGCCAGAGGCCGAAGAAGTCGACATCAAGATCGATCCCAAGGATCTGCGCATTGATACCTATCGATCGCAGGGTGCGGGTGGTCAGCACGTTAACACCACCGATAGTGCCGTGCGCATTACCCATATTCCGACCGGTGTGGTTGCCGCCAGCCAGGAAGCAAAGTCGCAGCACAAGAACAAAGAAAAAGCGATGAAGATGCTGATGTCGCGTCTTTATGATCAAGAACGCGAAAGCAAGGACAGCGAGCGTGCGGCCGACCGTAAATCACAGGTCGGGTCGGGTGATCGTTCGGAACGCATTCGCACCTATAACTTCCCGCAAGGCCGCGTGTCAGATCACCGCATTAACCTTACACTTTATCGCTTGGATGATTTCATTGCCGGTGGTCCGGCGGTTGATGAAATGATTGATGCCCTGATCGCCGAAGAGCAGGCCCAGAAGCTTGCCGAAATTGAAAGCTGATCATGTCTTCTGACACCCCATCGACCCTTGGCAGCCTGATGGCTGAGGCCGTCGCGGCCTTAACCGATGCCGGTATTGAAAACGCGCGGATGGATGCGCGTATTCTTCTGGCGCGCGCCGCCGGTGTTGATGGGGGCAGGATCAGTGCATGGCCCGAAGATACTGTGCCTGATGACAAGGCCGAAACCTTTCGGGGCATGATTGCCCGCCGGGTCGGGCATGAACCGGTCGGTCGTATCTTGGGCGAGCGTGCTTTCTGGCGCCATACTTTCAAACTGTCACCCGAAACGCTTGAGCCCCGCCCCGATAGTGAAACACTTGTCGAATGGGCGATTGATTTCCTTGAGGACGCAGATGCGCCGCGGATTGTTGATTTTGGCACAGGGACGGGGTGTTTGTTGTTGTCCGCGATTGGCGATCTGCCAGGCGCGACCGGCATCGGACTTGATCTAAGCGCGGGTGCGGTGGCCTGTGCGCGTGAAAATGCCAAGCTGCTTGAGCTTGATGATGTGGTCGAATTCCGCGTCTCGGATTGGGACAGCGCCCTTGATGAAAAAGACCGGGCAGAGGGATTTGACCTTGTAATGTCAAACCCGCCCTACATCACCGCCGACGAGATGACGACCCTGTCGCCGGAGGTGCAAAAGTTTGACCCCCGTCTTGCCCTGACCGATGAGGGGGATGGCTTGGCGGCCTATCGTGTTTTGTCGCGTGTTGCGTTTGACCTGGCAAAGCCCGGCGGTTTCGTCATCTTTGAAATCGGTCGCGGGCAGGAAAACGATGTCGGCCAGATGCTGGTTGAGGCCGGTTTTGTCGGGGTGGAGTATCGCGAAGACCTTGGCGGAATTGTCCGCTGCGTTGCGGCAAAGAAAACCCGTTGTTCCGTCGGACGTTGCGTAATCTGATATTTCCGCACCTGTGATGTAAAAAAAGCGCAGGCGAGTGAAAAAAACAGTTGGAATAACCCGTCAAGCCATATAGGTTGAATCGAACGGGCCGGGTGCCCAACGCGCTTATGAAAGCGCCGTGTTCCCCTGTAAACAGTCGACAATCTCCGTTCCTTTCAAGGTTCCCGGCAGGTTTGTAAAAATAATGCCGTGATCGGCGCTGTTTAGCGGGAAATATGTTTTTCAGACGGAGTGGTTCCGGAGCCGATGATGCTACCGGATTGTCCTTCAACACCAAAGTCATGTTGATATGAGAAATAACAATAAACGTCCGCGCGGACGGCAACAGTCGAATAAACGTCCAGTAAATCCAAAATTTCAGAATTTTGACAGTAATGGACCGGACGGCCGCGTACGCGGTAACGCCCAACAGGTCTATGAAAAATACATTTCCCTTGCGAAGGATTGCACCGACGATCCGGTTCTTGCGGAAAACTTCTATCAGCACGCGGAACATTACCACCGCATCCTTCAGGCTGCCCAGGAATGGGAAAACCAGCGCCGTGAGGAACGTGGTGGTGACAACAATCGTCAGCGCAACAATCGTGGCCGTGACGACCGCAGTGATGGCCAGTCAAATCAGAACGATGATCAACAGGGTGACGCCAACGAAAACGCAGAATCTGCGTCAAACAATGGCGATGAAAACACCCCGGTAGAGGCAGAAAACACTTCTGCTGAAACGTCGGATGATGATGGTGGCCGTCCGAAACGCACGCCGCGTGCGCGTCGTTCGGATGCACGTGGTCCGGGCCGTGGTCGTCCGCGGAAATCAGATGATGACGCCAGCGCAGAGGAAAGCGCACCGGCAGAAGCATCTGGTGATGATGCACCGGCAAGTGCCGACAAAACCGACACTGCAGAGCAGGGCGAAGACGGTGAAAAGAAACCGCGCCGTGCCGCAAGCGGTACTGCACGTACCCGTGGCCGCCATCCGACGGCCCGCCGCGGTCGTAGCCGCGCAGCTGGTCGCGATGACGAAGAAGGTGCCACCTCTGACGAAGGATCCGAGCCGGTTTCGGCCTGATCTGACCCGAGGCGGTCTTTCAACATGACAAACACCCCTGCAAGCCCGTCGCTTGCAGGGGTGTTGTCGTTTGGATCATCTGCAAAACGGCGCATTCCCCCAAAGACTCAGTGCTTTAAGGGTCATAAAACTGTATAAGCATATAATTGAGCATCTCGTGCAACCTTCGATTATTTTTCGCGCGGGTGCAGGGACAAATCATCAATAAAACCGTGGAAGCAAGATCGGGATAAAAGAACCGGCATCTTTTCACGGTGCAGGCGCATTCGTGGGGAGTGATAGATGGGGACTGGCTTATTTCGGGTCGTCATGGTTTTGCTGTGGGCTCTTGGCGGTATGGTTATCGCCCTTGGGCTGTTTAACGGTGATTACGAGTTGGCCCTTTTGGGGGCTGTCTGTTTCATCGTCCCGATGTTCATTCCGCTGGTTGTCATCATCCTGAACCGAATGAAGCCATCATCATCGTCCAAATCACAAAAGAAGAAACTGGGCGGAAAAGGGACTGGTGGTCGTGGTGAGGGTGCGTGGGCCACTCTTGAAGACCTTAACGGTCGCAAGCTGCTTGAAAGCAATCCGTCCTTCGTTCTGGGGCGTTGGGGCGAGGACAAGCGCCTGATCGGGGCCAAGGGTCTTAAGCGGGTGATTACCTTTTCGACCAAACCCGAAGAATTCTATCGCGCCTCGGCAGAGCCAAACGCGCTTTTGCATACCGGTAATCTGTTTGTATATGAACGGCATGGCAGCATTTTTCGCGCCATTCATGATCGCCGTACCAAGCTTGGACAAAGACTGATTGTCATTGATCCGCACAAACAAACCGGCGTCGAAACCCAACAGTTCAATCCGTTCGATTTCATCCGCCAGCAGGGGGAAGGAATGATCACGGATACCGGCTTTATCGCCGATACGCTTTTGGCGCCGGTATTTGTCAAGGAACTCGATGAACAGGAAGTCCGTATTGCACGGACGTTGTTGCAGGGCTTTATCGTTTACACGATCCAGCGCAGCGCCAAGGAAGACCGCAACCTTGCCGAGGTACGCCGCAACCTGATCATGCCATCGCACCGGTTCTACAAAACCCTTGAAGAACTGATGGGGATTGAGTCTGCGGATGGCCGCATATCCGAGGTCGCGCTGAATATCCTCGATATGACTGAAGATCAGCGGATGAAGATCATCGAGGCCTGCCGTGCCGCCACCGAAGAATTCGACAATCCGCAAATCGCACGTCTGGTCAGCAAAAGCAGCTTCACACTTGAAGACATCAACAGTGGCCCGGTTTCGATCTTTATCGTTGGTCAGCTTGGCGGTGATAACCCGGAAGTTCAGCCATCCTTCAGCCGCGTGATGCTGACAGGTATGATGAACCTGCTTAATCAGCGTGGCTGGAAGTCGGGCGATCCTGAATTCCTGGTTTTGTTGGATGGGATCGAAAATGTTGGCCGGATGCCCTTGTTCGAGCGGCTTCTGGGCGGTGGATACGGCGAGGGGATGATCGTCTGGCCGGGGTTCTCAGGTGTCAGTGGCCTGATGGATGTTTGCCTGAACTGGGAAAATGTCGTTGGCCGGGTGGACGCGATTTCGGTTCTGAGTCAGGAAGGGGCGTTTAACCTGGATTGGGTTTCGGGCCTGACCGCAATGTCGAAATTTGATGACACCGGCGGCGGCAAGGATACCAGCCGTCCGGTGCATTTACGGTCCCAAGATAATCAGCCCATCCTGCGATCAGCCGAAGTGGCGCGCTTCCCCAAGGAAGAACAGATATTGTTCCGCAAGGGATGCCCGCCCATTCGTGCGCACCGCATTGATTGGTATCATGACGAGATGTTCAAGGGCATCGCCGTACACGCCCCGACATTCAATTCCGGCAACTGATAACGGCCCTTAGGCGACGGTCACGGTCAGCTTGTCACCCGGTGTGATCATGCCGTCTTCAAGCGCTTCGATGTAAATCCCCATATAAAGGTGGTTTACCCCTTTGCGCAGCATCTGTGGCACATTGATATCGGAAATCGCCGTGTCGGGATTAACGCTTGTTGCCTTGCAGCGCGTGATCGGGTGGACAACGCGGAACGACACATCATTGATCTTGATGATTTTGTCTTCGTTCCATTCAAGCTCTTTCCACGGCTCCAGCCCATCAATCAACAGGTTGCCGCGAAAACGCATCGGATCGATTTCGCTTTGCACTATGCGCGACCCGAAATCACGGATCGATGCCAGGTTCAGCAGCGATATGTAAGGTTCCTTCATGTCGCCGAAATTCGTATCGGGGACTGAATAGATTTTCGGCGTGCCGGCGATCTCGTTTTTCAGAAACGCCTTTAGGAAATCCTCAACCACGGTGCGGCCCATGCTATCGTCCAGCTTGCCTTTGCAGATGGCGCGGCCATTTCGAAGGATGGTCAGGGTGCAGGTGGCGTCGTCATATTCGGTGCCGATTTCAGCAAGCTTTGGCGTGTTGACCAATTGCAGGAAGTTGCTT
Organism: Thalassospira sp. A40-3; assembly: GCF_015871485.1. Classification (NCBI taxonomy): domain Bacteria; kingdom Pseudomonadati; phylum Pseudomonadota; class Alphaproteobacteria; order Rhodospirillales; family Thalassospiraceae; genus Thalassospira; species Thalassospira sp. A40-3. Next base: position 2,966,208 of record NZ_CP065428.1, on the reverse strand, counting down.
TTGCGGGCCCATTCATGAACGCCTTCCTGTCCGACAGATGATTGGGTTGCAATCACAAAGCGACGATCATCGGTAATCATGTGGTGTGCGCTGATTTTTGCCTGTTTAAGGTCAACACCGCGCATTCCCTTGACCGGGTATCTTTTGATGGCTTTGAGTTCGATCGTCATGATCATTATTCCTGTATGGCGCTTTGGCATGCCGGAAAAACGGGACGAATGGCATGTCAGGTTTGTTTATTCGGGCGACGTTAGAACGTTGTTTTGCCAAGGGCAACCCCGAAGGGACTGGCTGGCAATGTCATTAGTTCAGTATCCTCATATGATATCTAGAATAATGACAGAAAGTTGTGCTGCGGTGCACAAATAATTCTTGCAACTTTTGTAGGGGTATATGGTTGCAAACACGCTAGACTGAGACATATCAATGTTGTCGCTGTCGAAATAATCTATAATTTTAGAATTCGGTAATGACACCAATGCCGTGGACGCTTCCAAGAAGGTCCAAATCGTTTGAATACTGTTGGCTCAAGGAGTGACAGGAATGGAATTTGAAAACTTTACGGATCGGTCAAAAGGTTTTCTGCAATCAGCGCAGTCGCTTGCGTTGCGTGAAAACCATCAGCAATTTGTCCCGATTCATCTGCTTAAGGTGCTGCTTGACGACGAAGAAGGTCTGGCAGCCAATCTGATCAAGGCATCCGGCGGTAAGCCCAAACTTGCCCAGGAACGGTGCGCGCAGGAACTGGCGAAATTGCCAAAGGTTTCCGGCGGCAATGGTCAGATTTATCTTTCATCTGAATTTGCCCGTCTGATTGATCAGGCACAGGAAGTCGCCAAAAAAGCCGGTGACAGCTTTGTCACGGCTGAACGGCTGCTTCTGACCATTGCACTTGATCCGAAATCAACCGCGGGCAAGGTGCTTGCAGATGCCGGTGTTACGGCACAGGCGCTGAACGGTGCGATCAATGACATTCGCAAGGGCCGCACGGCCGATAGTGCGGGGGCCGAAAATCAGTATGAGGCGCTTAAGAAATATGCCCGTGACCTGACCGAGGCCGCGCGCGAAGGTAAACTTGATCCGGTCATTGGTCGTGATGAGGAAATCCGTCGTGCGGTGCAGGTTCTGTCACGCCGGACCAAGAACAACCCGGTTCTGATTGGTGAGCCCGGGGTTGGTAAAACCGCAATTGCCGAAGGTCTGGCACTGCGTATCGTCAAGGGTGACGTTCCCGAAACGCTTAAGGACAAGAAGCTTCTGTCGCTTGACCTTGGTGCGTTGATTGCCGGTGCAAAATTCCGCGGTGAATTTGAAGAACGCCTGAAAGCGGTGCTGAGCGAGATTGAATCAGAGGCCGGTCAGGTCGTTCTGTTTATCGACGAACTGCATACGCTTGTCGGTGCTGGTAAGGCCGAAGGATCGATGGATGCATCGAACCTTCTAAAACCGGCTTTGGCCCGCGGCGAGCTGCACTGTGTGGGTGCGACGACCCTTGATGAATACCGTAAACATATCGAAAAGGACGCGGCGCTTGCCCGTCGTTTCCAGCCGGTATTTGTCAGCGAGCCGTCGGTTTCCGACACGGTATCGATCCTGCGCGGGATCAAGGACAAGTACGAGCTTCATCACGGGGTTCGCATTGCCGATGCCGCACTGGTCGCAGCCGCAACGCTTTCGAACCGATACATCACGGATCGGTTCCTGCCTGACAAGGCAATCGATTTGATGGACGAAGCATCGTCGCGTCTGCGTATGGAGCTTGATTCCAAGCCAGAGGAAATCGACGAACTGGATCGCCGGATCATCCAGCTCAAGATCGAGCGTGAAGCGCTCAAGAAAGAGCAGGATAGCGCATCCAAAGACCGTCTTGGCCGTCTGGAAAAGGAACTGGCAGAGCTGGAAGGCAAATCGGCTGAGCTGACCGCGAAGTGGGAAGCCCAGAAGAAAGAACTTGCCGCATCGACCCACATCAAGGAACAGCTTGATCAGGCCCGTGGTGAACTTGAACGTGCGATGCGCGATGGCAAGCTTGATCGTGCCGGACAGCTTCAATACGAAGAAATCCCGGCCCTTCAGGCACTGCTTGAAAAGGCGGAAAACGATCCGTCGCGTGGCATCAAGGAAGAAGCGGTTACCGAAAAACACATCGCGTCCGTGGTTTCGCGCTGGACCGGTATTCCGGTCGACAAGATGCTCGAGGGTGAGCGTGAAAAGCTTCTTGAAATGGAAGACACGCTGCGCAAACGGGTTGTCGGTCAGGATGATGCCGTTCGATCAATCTCGAACGCGGTGCGCCGTGCGCGGGCTGGCTTGCAGGATCCAAACCGACCGATCGGTTCGTTCCTGTTCCTTGGTCCGACGGGTGTTGGTAAAACCGAGCTGACCAAGGCCCTTGCCCAGTTCCTGTTTGATGATGAACAGGCCATGGTGCGGATTGATATGTCCGAATTCATGGAAAAGCATGCGGTGGCCCGCCTGATCGGTGCGCCTCCGGGCTATGTTGGCTATGAGGAAGGCGGTTCGCTGACCGAGGCGGTACGTCGTCGTCCGTATCAGGTTGTCCTGTTTGACGAGGTCGAAAAGGCACATCCCGATGTGTTCAACGTCCTTCTGCAGGTTCTTGATGAAGGCCGCCTGACCGATGGGCAGGGCCGGGTTGTGGATTTCCGCAATACGCTGATTATTCTGACCTCGAACCTGGGCGGGGAAATCCTTGCCAATCAGGAACCGGGTCACGACAGCGGCGAAGTCCGGGCCCAGGTCATGGAAATCGTTCGGGCATCGTTCCGTCCGGAATTCCTCAACCGTCTGGATGAAACGATTCTGTTCCATCGTTTGCATCGCGATCAGATGAGCAAGATTGTCGATATCCAGCTTGGTCGCCTTGATAAGTTGCTGGTTGATCGCAAGATCACCCTGAAACTTGATGATGCCGCCAAGGACTGGTTGTCTGAGAAGGGCTATGACCCGGTTTATGGGGCCCGTCCGCTCAAACGCGTGATCCAGCGTTATCTGCAGAACCCGCTGGCGATGCAGATCCTCGAAGGCGGGATCAAGGATGGTGACACCGTTCCGGTCTCGACCGAGGCCAATGACCTTTTGCTCAATGGTAAAAAGGTCGAGGTTGTTGAATAAGGTCGCCTGATACCTCACATGCAAAACCCCGGTTGGTTAACCGGGGTTTTGTCTTTTTCGGGCCATGTTTTTTGGCCATTGTCTTGTTTGCTGATACACAACAATCAAAAACCGCAGGGTCGCAGATGCGCAAACGCAATTCCGATTTCCTTTTTAAAACCGGTGCAGTGGCACTTGTCATGGGTGTTATGGCTGCCGGTACAATCGTTCCCGCAAATGCCCAGTCGTTTTTTGACAAGGCCAAAGAAGCCCTTGGCGATGCGATGAATTCATCGGGATCGGCAAGCACGTCCGGTGGTTCTGGTTCTGGCGTTTCCGCGCTTTCATCGGACACGGTCGAGCAGGGCTTGAAACAGGCACTTGATATGGGTGTTGAATTGGTCACCGACCAACTTGGCGCGGTTGACGGTTTTAACGCCGACCCGGTTGCGCATATTCCATTGCCCGACGAAGTTCAGACCGCGCAGAAATTGTTAAGCGCGGCGGGGCTTGGCAGTTATGCCGATGAAATCGAATTGCGCATGAACCGCGCGGCTGAACAGACCATGCAGGATGCTGGCGATATCTTGGTCAATGCGGTGCGCCAGATGACGGTCGCCGATGCCAAGGGCATTTTGCAGGGCCCGGATGATGCCGCGACCCAATATCTGCGCCGCGTGTCGGGAACTGATATCGAAGGGCGTCTACGGCCAGTGATAACCGATGCGTTGTCCGACACCGGGGCGTTATCGCTGTATGATCAGATGCTGGGACAATATGACCAGCTACCGTTTGTGCCGGATCTAAAAGCATCGCTGACGGATCACGCAACCGCCAAGGCGATGGATGGTTTATTCCATTATATCGCCGTGCAGGAAGCCGATATCCGAAGCGACCCGACGCGTTGGACCACGGATATCCTCAAAAAGGTCTTCTCAACCGTAAACTAGGGGCGCGCGCCTAGCGGTACTTTTCCGGCAACGGTTCCCAGCGATCGCGCATATCTGCAAGGGTTTCGTCGGGCACCATATGGATGCTGCCGAAACGGCCATGGCATTCGACAATCTGCAACAGAATGTCGTGCTTTTCCGCCATGTCGATATAGGCCTTCATTTCCCAGAAGCGGGTGAAGGTGTTGGACACAACAACGTCATATCCCTCCGACAGGGCGTTATGGCATTCGGCTTCGCAGCGGGCGTGGGTTTGCGACAGGCGGGTGCCGTCAAACTCGTAAAACCCTTCATGGTCGACCATGAACATGTCGGCTTCCAGATGAACGGCACCGGTCGCCTGACAAAGATTTCTGGCCAGTGTCGATTTGCCTGATCCGGGAAGGCCCCGGACCAGGGTGAGGGTTTGTTTGATTTCTTTGGGGCGGGTCATCGTCAATCTGGTCTGTGGTTTGTCTTATTATTGGCCGCTGCGTTTACGCTGATAAAGGCCATCAAGCTGCTTGGCATAGGCTTCGCGGATTTTGTGGCGACGAATTTTCATCGACGGCGTCAGCATCTCGTTGTCGATGGTAAAGGCTGCTTCGGCAAACATGAAGCTGCGTACCTTTTCAATCGTCGACAGGCGTTGATTGACGTGATCAATCGCAGTGCGGATGACTTTGCGGAATTCTTCGTTTTTGCCAAGGACTTCAATATCATTTGATAGCCCGTTATCGCGGGCAAATTCGCGCATGAAGTCTTCGTCCGGCCAGACAACCGCCACCAGATAGGGTTTGTCATCGCCATAGACCATTGCCTGCGAGATTTCAGTTTCAAGCGTCATCAGGCCTTCGATCCGCTGCGGCGAGATATTGTCGCCACCGGAATTGACGATGATATCCTTCTTGCGATCCGTGATCATCAGGCTGCCCTGTTCATCGAATTTGCCGATGTCACCGGTATGCAGCCAGCCATCAATGATGGCTGCGGCCGTCACGTCAGGCAGGTTCCAGTAGCCTTTCATCATGCTTTCGCCGCGCAGCAGGATTTCACCATCTTCGGCGATTTTGACCTCGGCCCCCACCATCGGCGGGCCGACTGTGCGCAGTTTGTTGTTTTCAGCACGGTTGCACGAAACCACCGGGGCAAATTCGGTCTGGCCATAGCCCTGCAGAATGCGAATGCCGCATGACACAAACAGAACGCCCAGTTCATAGTTCAGGGGGCCACCGCCCGAAACCATGGCCTTGATCCGGCCGCCAAAACGCTGGCGCAGCTTGCGACGCAGAAGGAGTTCGCAGACAAAGTTCTGAAGCTTTTCTAGAAGGTTAAGCCGTTCGCCTTCGTAATTCTTGCGTCCCAGACGCAGGGTCAGGTTAAACAGCTTTTGCTTGATGCCGCCTTCCTTTTCGACCATGCGGCTCATGCGCTGATAGAGCATCTCATACAGGCGCGGCACAGCCGTCATGATGGTCGGGCGGACTTCGGCCAGGTTGGCGGCCAGTTTATCAAGCCCCTCGGCATAATAGATCTGGGCATCAATACTGATCGGGAAGTAAAGCCCCGCAGTATGTTCATAGGAATGCGACAGCGGCAGGAAGGACAGGAAGATTTCCTCGTCAATGCCAAGGGTTTCGATGATGTCAAACGCCCCCATGCAGTTCGACAAGATCGCCCCATGGCTTAGCATCACACCCTTGGGCGAGCCGCCCGTGCCGGATGTATAAATCAGGCAGGCAAGATCATCGCGCTTGATCTTGGAAACCCAGGCATCAACGTCATGGGTCAGGCCGCGCCCCTTGGCAATCAGATCGTCCCAACGTGAAATGGTGATATCACCAACAAAGCTTTGGCCCCATTCTTCCATCATGATCGCATGGCGGCAGCGCCCGCTATCAAGGGCGGCGTGCAGGAAGGGCTGGGCGAGTTTCTTGGTCGAGATGATGGCAATCGCCGCACCACTGTCCTCGATCGCGTGAAGGTGGTCGCGCTCGGTATTGGTGGTGTAGGCCGGAACGGTCATTGCGCCAACGCACATGATGGCAAGATCGGCTATGCCCCATTCGGTGCGGTTTTCCGACACCAGCAAAACCCGGTCCCCGGGACGTACGCCAATGTCATAAAGCGCACGTGCAAGGGCCCGGACCTGATCGGCGGCCTCTTGCCAGGAGGTGGGGACAAATTCCTTGCCTTCCGGGTCCTTGGTCCAAAGAAACGGCGTATCGCCATGTTTCTTTGCCTTGTCGAAAAACATGGTCGGCAAGTTTTGCCAGTCGGCATAATCCTGCAAACTCGTCATGACGTTTCCTTGCCTCACTTTTTGATCCCGGGAACGGGCAATCTTTGCGCTGCCCTGATGGGGACGTTCCAATAAACCTTATACCTGCACAACGGCCGCGCAGATTGGAATAAACGAACGTTCCAAGATGAATTTGTTATCAGGGATTGCACAATTGCGCAGCCTGAAAATGACATTTTAAAGTCCGAATTGTCACCGATATCACAGCAACGTGCGTTTCAATGCCTTGTTCCGGCGCAAGTGTACTGCAAATTGCAGTTTGTTTGGGCTGGATATGGCTTTGCGGTTGTCGATGGTGCAAGGAACGATATGATCGAGCCAGCAATTTGAAACCGTATCTGTCAACAGGTCTGGTGCTATGGCTTTGACAGGCTATATATCGGGTCAGGATGATCAAAGAGACTGTCTGGAGGACAAATGAACGCGATCAACAAGAATTTGCCGACCTGGGATCTGACCGATCTCTATAACGATCTGAAAGACCCGAATATTCGGCGCGATCTTGATGATGCCAAAAGCCGCTCTCAGGCGTTTCAGAAAAGCTATCAGGGCAAACTTAACGACCTGACCGGTGATGAACTGGCAGCCGCCATTGTCGAATATGAAGCCATCAGCGAAATTTGCGGCAAGATCGGCTCGTTCGCCCAGCTTAAATATGCCGGCGATAGCTCGGACGCAGCCATTGGCCAGTTCTATCAGTTCGTTCAGGAAGAAATGACCGGCATTTCCAGCCTGTCGCTGTTCTTTGGTCTTGAGATTAACCGGATCGAAGAAGCATCGCTCGATGCGAAATACGAACAAAGCGAAGCGCTGCGTCGTTATCGCCCGTGGTTGGATGAAAACCGTGCCTTCCGCCCGCATCAGCTGTCGGATGAGGTCGAGCAGGTCCTGCATGAACGCCGCGTTGCCGGATCAGCCGCATGGGTGCGCCTGTTTGATCAGACCATGGCAGAGCTCCGCTTCCCGATTGATGGCGAAGAACTGACCATGTCAGATGCCGCCAACATGCTGTCATCAAGCAAGGTCGAAGATCGCAAGAAAGCCGCGAAATCCATTGGCGACGTTCTGGGCAAGAACATCAAGCTTCTGGCGCACATCACCAATACCCTTGCCAAGGACAAGGAAATTGATGATCGCCTGCGCAAATTCCCAACCCCGGTATCATCGCGCAACCTGTCCAACCAAGTTGAGGACGAGGTTGTTGATGCGCTCAATACCGCCGTTAAAAACAGCCATGCCGATCTGTCGCATCGCTATTACCGTCTGAAGGCGAAATGGTTCGGCGTCGATCAGCTTGATTACTGGGATCGCAATGCGCCGCTACCTGATGATGATGATCGTCAGATCGACTGGGATACTGCGCGTTCGACTGTTCTTAAGGCCTATGGCGAATTTTCGCCGGAACTGGCAGAAGTCGGTCAGAAATTCTTTGATAATCCGTGGATCGATGTGCCGCCGCGTGCGGGCAAGTCATCGGGTGCCTTTGCCCATCCGACCGTGCCGTCAGCACATCCGTACCTGCTTTTGAACTATCACGGCAAGACGCGTGATGTGATGACGCTTGCCCATGAGCTTGGCCATGGTGTGCATCAGGTGCTGGCGGCAGAGCAGGGCTATTTCCTGTCTGATACGCCGCTGACCCTTGCGGAGACGGCATCGGTGTTTGGTGAAATGCTGACTTTCCAGTCGATGCTGCGTTCGGAAAGTGATCCGAAGATGAAGCGCATCATGCTGGCTGGCAAGGTCGAGGATATGCTCAACACCGTCGTGCGTCAGATCGCGTTCTTTGAATTCGAAAAGCGCGTCCATGAAAAGCGCCGCGAAGGTGAATTGACCGTCGATGAGATCTGCGAGATCTGGATTGCCGTACAGCATGAAAGCCTGGGCGATGCCATCCGTTATGAAGACGAATACAAGTACTACTGGTCTTATATTCCGCACTTCATCCATTCGCCGTTCTATGTCTATGCCTATGCCTTTGGCGATTGCCTGGTGAACTCGCTTTATGACGTTTATCAGGGTGCCGAAGACGGCTTCCAGCAGAAGTATCTTGATATGCTGAAGGCCGGGGGCACCAAACGGCACAAGGAACTTCTGGCACCGTTCGGACTTGATGCATCGGACCCGGCCTTCTGGCAGCGGGGCCTTAATATGATCAAACGCATGATCGACGAACTGGAGGAGCTTTCCTGATATGAGTGATAACGACGATGATTATACCGCCGCAAACGAGGAAAACAGGTTTGGCGGGCGGGTTCGTCGTTATGCACGGGTGGGCGCATCGGCCAGCAAACTGGCCGCGCGCCTTGCCACCGGAAAAATGTTCGGCGGCGAGATTGATCACGCCAAATACGCCGCCGAACTGACCTCGGCCCTTGGCGGGCTCAAGGGCCCGCTGATGAAGGTCGCCCAGATATTATCCACCATCCCCGATGCCCTGCCCAAGGAATATACCCAGGCCCTGGCCGAACTTCAGGCCGATGCACCTAGCATGGGCTGGCTGTTTGTCAAACGCCGCATGCGAAGCGAACTGGGGGCGGGATGGCAATCGAAATTCACCGAATTCAGCCACGACGCCGTGGCGGCAGCGTCACTTGGGCAGGTGCACAAGGCAACACTGCCCGATGGGCGTGATGTGGCGTGCAAGCTGCAATACCCGGATATGTCGGCAACGGTTGAGGCCGACCTTAAGCAACTGCGCGCGGCTTTTGCGATCTATAAGCGCTATGACAGCGCGATTGATGCGCAAAACATTCAGGAAGAACTCACCGCCCGCCTGCGCGAAGAACTCGACTATGAGCGTGAAGCCACGCATATGCGCCTTTATCGCCATATGCTGGCCGATGTAGATTGCGTTCATGTGCCCGAACCGGTTGATGAGCTGACCACCAAGCGGCTTTTGACCATGACCTGGCAAACCGGGCAGAAGTTCAAACACTTCCTTGAAAGCGATCCCGATCAGGATGCGCGCAATCAGGTGGCGCTTAATATGTTTCGCGCCTGGTATGTGCCGTTTTACCGTTATGGCGTGATCCATGGCGATCCGCATCTCGGTAATTACACCCTGCGGGATGACCTTTCGGTCAATCTTCTGGATTTCGGCTGTATCCGCATTTTCAAGCCCGATTTCGTCAGGGCGGTGATTACGCTTTATGAAGCCCTTCGTGACGAGGACGAGGAAAAGGCTGTTTCAGCCTATGAAAGCTGGGGTTTTGAAAATCCATCACGCGAACTGATTGATGTGCTGAATATCTGGGCCAGCTTTGTGTATGGCCCGATCCTGGATGACCGCGAACGCAAGATGGGTGAAACCAACTCTGTCGCCTATGGCGCAGAGGTCGCGGGCAAGGTTCATCAGGAACTCCGCCGTGTCGGCGGTGTCAAACCACCCCGCGAGTTCGTTCTGGTTGACCGCGCAGCCGTCGGGCTTGGCGCGGTGTTCCTGCGTCTTGATGCAGAGGTGAATTGGTATCGCCTGTTTAACGATCTTGTCGGCGATTTTGACGTGGCAAAACTTGAAGCCCGTCAAAAAGATGCACTGGCCCAGATCGGTTTGGAACGCCCCGACCAATAAGGCGCGCCAGGCGCATTCACCAACATATCCGGACCCAAGCGAGTCGGGTTTTCAATGCAGAGTCGAGTGCCCGTTTGGGCAAACTGCGCGATGGAAAATCCGATTTTTGATGTCTGATCCGGTTTGGTTTCCCAAAAATCGAGAATATTTTTGCGAACCTTTTTGCGTTTGCAACGTTCCCTATTGCGTGCCCATTTGGGAATAAATGAAGACTTGGGCGTTTATTTGTAAGATAATATTCACTTACAACGTGAGGCGAAAACAGGGGAAACTGCCAAAAATCAACGTTCTATTGTGTGACGATCCGGATCAGGACCTGTTCCATAATGGAAATGAAATGTGCGAATTTCCGCACATAATGGATTTTTCGATATATTAACTGATATAAAGTTAAAGTGATTTTTTGTCGGTTTTTCGGATTGTGGTTGCGGATCAGAAATCGCATCTTGCTTTCAACGCAGACATGCAGGGCGTCATTGATTGTTTGTCCTGAGCACCAATGGCGGGTGGGACCTGATATGTCAGCAAGGTTTTTTCCTTGTAATGCGTGGTGGGAAAGTGGGCGGTTTCTTCTGCGATTGCTGAAGAACCGCCTTTTTCTTTTTCGGGCCGCTTTAGGTGTAGGTGTGCTGGCCCGGATGATTTGAACTGGACAAGGGTTGCCCGGTGATCGGTCCAAAAGGAACGCGAAATGACGTTCTGGAACCGGTTGCTTTGAATGAAGACGGATTGTCAAACTGACCAATCATTTAGGGAAGGAGGTCAAACGCGATGAAACTGGCCGTTCCAAAGGAAATATGGCCCGGGGAAAAGCGCGTTGCCGTCACGCCAGAGACCGTAAAAAAGCTTAAGGCTCTGGGGTTTGACGTTGCAATCGAGGCTGGCGCCGGAATAGACGCCGCCATACCGGATGATCGCTTTGTCGATGCTGGTGCAACCATTGCCAAAACAATGAAAACCACCGTGAAGGATGCCGATGTCATCTTCAAGGTGCGCCCACCTGTCATTGACGGCAAAACCAACGAATTAACCGCCTATAAAAAGGGGGCCGCCGTTGTGGCCCTGCTTGAGCCCTATGATCGCAAGGACCTGATCGAGGCGATGGCAAAGGCCGGTGTTGATGGCTATTCGATGGAACTGATGCCGCGTATTTCACGCGCACAGTCGATGGATGTGCTGTCCTCGCAATCCAACCTGGCGGGCTATCGCGCCGTTCTGGATGCCGCCCATGAATTTGGCCGCATCTATCCGATGATGATGACGGCGGCGGGCACACTTGCACCTGCACGCGTTGTTGTTGTCGGGGCCGGTGTTGCCGGCCTTCAGGCGATTGCAACGGCCAAGCGCCTTGGTGCCGTTGTCTCGGCATTTGATGTACGCCCGGCGGTCAAGGAACAGGTTCAATCGCTTGGCGGGACCTTTATTGAAGTCGAAGACGACACGGCATCTGATGCCGAAACTTCCGGTGGCTACGCCAAGGAAATGTCGGACGACTACAAGAAAAAACAGGCTGAAAAGCTGAAAGAGGTTCTGACCAAAACCGACATCGTCATTACCACGGCCCTTATTCCGGGCCGTCCGGCACCGGAAATCGTCACCGCCGATATGGTGGCGGGCATGAAACCGGGCTCGGTCATTATTGACCTGGCGGCTGAGCGTGGTGGCAACGTTGCCGGTGTGAAGCTTGGTGAAACGGTGATGACCGATAATGGCGTCAAGCTGATTGGTCCTGCCAACATCACCAGTTCCGTCGCAACCGATGCAACGGCGATGTATGCCAAGAACCTTTTGAACTTCATCACCCTTTCTGTCGATAAGGACAAAGGCACGCTGTCGTTTAATGGCGAGGACCAGATCATCGCCGAGACGCGCCTGACCCATGATGGAAAGGTCGTTCATCCGAAATTCGGCGGGGAGGAGGTCGCAAATGGCTGATCAATCCGTAGCCCAGAATGCAAATGAACTCCGCGATGCCGCCCTTGGCCTTGCGGAAAAGGCCGCAAAGCTTGCCGATAGTCTGGCAAGTGGTGCGTCCGATGCCGCTGGCACGGCCGCGGTTGCGGTACAGGGATCAGGCGTCGGCCCGACGGTTCTTGGCCTGACCGTTTTCGTCTTGGCCTGCTTTGTTGGCTATTACGTCGTGTGGAAAGTTACCCCGGCCCTTCATTCACCCCTGATGGCTGTGACCAACGCCATTTCGTCGGTGATTATCGTCGGTGCGCTTCTGGCAGCAGGCCCGGTGGAGATGAACTTCTCCAAAATGATGGGCTTCATTGCGGTGGTGTTGGCCTCGGTCAACATTTTTGGTGGCTTCATCGTCGCCCAGCGCATGCTGCATATGTTCAAGAAAAAGAAGTAGGGGGAACACACAATGTCGGAAAACCTATCGGCTTTCCTGTATCTGGTGGCCTCGGTCTGCTTCATTCTTTCGTTGCGCGGACTTTCGTCACCTGAATCGGCCCGGACCGGGAACATCCTTGGCATGGTGGGTATGGCAATTGCCATCTTTACCACGTTGGCAAGCCCGGCTGTGCTGTCATACACAACCATCATCGTCGGTATTCTGATCGGTGGTGCGATTGGTACGGTCATCGCGCTTAAGATCCAGATGACCGCCCTGCCACAGCTTGTTGCGGCCTTCCACTCACTGGTTGGTCTGGCGGCGGTGTTTGTCGCCGGTGCTGCCCTTTATTCGCCGGGTGCCTATGGCATCGGAACGGCGGGCAATATCGGTGCGGCCAGCCTGATTGAAATGGGCCTTGGTGTTGCGATTGGTGCGATTACCTTCACGGGATCCTTGATCGCGTTTGGTAAGTTGCAGGGCATCGTTTCAGGCACGCCTGTCCGGTTCAAGGGGCAGCATATGCTTAACCTTGCCATCGGGATTGCCATTGTTGTCTTCGGCGTCATCCTGGTGGTGACCGAAAGCCATACCGCATTCTGGATCCTTGTTGCACTCGCCCTTGTTTTGGGTGTTACGCTGATCATTCCGATTGGCGGGGCAGACATGCCGGTCGTTGTTTCCATGCTGAACTCATACTCGGGTTGGGCGGCATGTGGCATCGGCTTTACGCTTCAGAACAGTGCGCTGATCATTACCGGTGCGCTTGTCGGCGCGTCGGGTGCGATCCTGTCCTACATCATGTGCAAGGGCATGAACCGCTCGATCTTCAATGTCATCTTTGGTGGCTTTGGCGCAGAGGGCGAAGCAGCCGCCGGTGCAGGCGGTGATGGTGATCGTTCGGTCAAATCCGGATCGGCCGATGATGCCTCCTTCATCATGAAGAACGCATCGAGCGTCATCATCGTGCCGGGCTATGGCATGGCCGTCGCACAGGCACAGCATGCGCTTCGTGAAATGGCCGATATCCTTAAAGCCGAGGGTGTCAAAGTCCGCTACGCCATCCATCCGGTGGCCGGACGTATGCCGGGTCATATGAACGTGCTTCTGGCCGAGGCCAGCGTGCCCTATGACGACGTGCTGGAAATGGAAGAAATCAACCGTGATTTCGGATCGGCTGACGTTGCCTTCGTGATTGGTGCAAACGACATCACCAACCCGGCAGCTAAAACCGACCCGGCAAGCCCGATCTTCGGCATGCCGATCCTTGAAGTCGAAAAGGCCAAAACGGTCCTGTTCGTCAAACGCGGCATGTCAGCCGGTTACGCTGGCATCCAGAACGAACTGTTCTTCAAGGACAACACCATGATGTTGTTCGGCGATGCCAAAAAGATGTGCGAAGAAATCGTCATGCATCTCGACAACTGATCAAACCATCCGGTTTGAAACGACAAAAGGCGGCTCCCATGGGGCCGCCTTTTTTTCGGCGCTACAACGTCTTATAGTTCTGTCATGCTTCGCCCTGAAGTTTTGGTTCGGAAGGTCGCATGTTTCGGTTGGTAAGGGTTTCTCTGCTTTTGGTGGTTGTGCTTGCTGTGGCGCTGGTGGCGTCCATGGGGCTGACGATCCTGACCTATGTCCGGCTGACGGCCGAGGAGCCGATTGCAAAGATGTATTTCGAGCCGATTGAGGAGGATTTGTTCGAGGCGCATCTGGCGGCGGGTGAAGGCGGGGATGTCGGCATCTTTGAGATTTATGGTGATCAGTGGCGGATTGATGCGGAGTTCATTAAACTCAAACCCTGGGCCAATGTGATGGGCATGGATGCCCGCTATAAGCTGGTGCGCTTTGAGGGGCGCTATAGCGATATCAATGATGAAAACACCAAGCCGAAGATGGCCTACGATCTGGGGCAGGGCGATGCGCTGGATCTGATGAATTATCTGGCGGAATGGAATTTCCTGGTCGATGCCGAATATGGCAGTTCGACCTTTACCGATATCAGGCAAGATACGCTTTATACCGTCTATCGCACCCAGTCGGGCATCATTGTGCGGTCTGAGCCGATACCTGATCCGATTGGCTATGAGCCGACGATGATGGATGACGTCCGGGCGTGGGTATCGGGTAACTGATACATCCGGGTTTCTGCGAGACACGAACGTGAGGTCCGAAACCGGCGAGCAACACTGGGCTCTGCCCCATATCCTTTTGCCATCGTTAACCGCACCGCTCGCTCAACTGGGCCGGTGCCAGATGGATTGGATAGATCATGTTGCTTGAAGACAAGGTTGTTATCATCACCGGCGCAAGTTCCGGGATCGGCGCCGCATCGGCCAAACTGTTTGCCCGGGAAGGGGCAAAGCTTGTGCTTGCGGCGCGCTCGGAAGACCGGCTTGATCAGGTTGTAACGGAAATCAATGGGGCAGGCGGCAAGGCATTTGCCCTTGCCGGGGATGTCTGCGACGAGGCGTTTGCCAAGGCATTGGTTGATGCCGCGATTGGTGAATATGGCGGGCTTGATGTGGGGTTCAACAATGTCGGAACCCTCGGATCACCCGGTGCGCTGAGCGATATTGATGTTGGGGAGTGGGAGAAAACCATTCGAACCAATCTGACTTCAGCCATGTTCGGGGCGAAATACCAGATGCCCGCAATTGCCAAACGCGGCGGCGGATCGGTTATTTTTACCTCTACCTTTGTTGGGCATACCATTGGCCTGCAGGGCATGACGGCCTATGCGGCAAGTAAAATGGGCCTGATCGGGATGGCGCAATGTCTGGCCGTGGAATATGGCGGCGCCAATGTGCGGGTAAATGCGTTGTTGCCGGGCGGGACTGATACCCCGATGGCGGCAAGCTTTGCCAATGATCCGGAAGCACGGGCAATGGTGGAAAAGTTCCATGCGCTCGGCCGGATCGCCGCACCAGACGAAATTGCCAAGGCGGCATTGTTTCTGGCATCTGATCATTCAAGCTTTGTTACCGGCTCGGCCATGCTGGCCGATGGTGGCAACTCGATCTGCAAGGCCGCTTGATCAATTCTTGATCAGGTCATGATTGCGGCCAAGGCCTAGAAAAAACCAAACCCGCCCGGATTGCTCCGAGGCGGGCTTGGCGCACGGGTCCGAATTTAGCAAGCTAAATTCGATCGTACAGTCACGTTCGAGATACCCCGAAAGTGAAAAAGACTAGAAGCCTTCGCGCTCGATGCGCTTACGCTCCAGCTTGCGGGCACGACGGATTGCTTCCGCCCCTTCGCGAGCTTTCTTCTCCGACGGCTTTTCAAAGTGGCGACGGAGTTTCATCTCACGGAAAATGCCCTCGCGCTGCATCTTTTTCTTAAGCGCTTTCAGAGCCTGATCGACATTGTTGTCGCGAACGATTACCTGCACGGAAACCACGCTCCTTTCAAAAAAACAAAAACACCCGGAGTGCGGAATGCCCCCCGGTTGGATTTACGGTCAAACTGACCGTGGGCTGTATATAGTGCAAATCTGGCAAAAAGAAAAGAGGGAAGGGGATATTCGCCTTGGGCGTTTATTGGCCGCGTTTTGGCGAACCCTTTGGGCAATTACCGGGTTTTCCTGTTTGGTTGCTTTAAAACCATGTGGCGATAACCATATGGTAGAAATGCATTAAAGGTTGTTATAATGCTTTGAGATAACAACATCTATTACCTGATCCTGATCGGGTACATGATCTGGTTTCCCCGGGGTTCCGGGCGGGATATGCAAACAGCTCGGAGGATGGGAAATGGAAGGTGGTTTGCGCGAAACGGCGATTGCACATGCGCCGTTTTTTGTTACTGCCCCCGGTGAAACAGATGTTTTATTCACCATTGTTGTGTGGTTCGTGGTGCTGGCGGTGTTCGGTGCTGGGGCGCTTTATCTTAGCCTGCATGCACTCCCCGAACGGATGGCCCATCACGCCAACCATACGCAAATCCAGCTGATCAGTATCCTGACCCTTCTGGCATTGTTTACCCATAACAACCTGTTCTGGTTGGCTGCCCTTGTGATTGCGGTGGTTCAGGTGCCGGATTTCTATAGTCCGCTCCAGTCGATTGCCCAGTCTGTCAAGGCAATGGCGCGCAACAAGGGGGCTGTCGACGACTCGCCCGGTGCGTCAGAGCCAGTAACGACGCAGGAGAATGCCAAAGATGTTTGAGCTTCTTTTGTGTTCGCTGTTCACCATCCTGCCCGATTACCTGTTCCGCCGTTACAAGCAGGGCAAACGCATCGGCAAGGAAATCACCCTGTTTTCCGTCTGGTATGAGCTGCGCTATGGCATTGTTGGCTGTGCGATCCTGACGATCACGCTTATTGCGACTATTTTCTATTTCCATCCGTCGACCATGAATGTGTCGTCATTTTTCAGAACCGTGACGATCCTGCCGGAAAAGGGCGGGCGCGTGGTCGAGATTTATGTCGATAACGATCAGGTCGTCGCGGGCGGTGATCCGCTGTTTCGCATTGATAACCGGGTTGAACGCGAAGCCGTCGCCATGGCCGAGCAACGCATTGCCGAAATCCGCGCCCAGATGGATGTCACCCGTGCTGACCTTGCCGTCGCCGAGGGCAATGTTGAACAGGCCCGCGGTGCCTATAATCAGGTGCGCGACGAGCTTGAAGTCAAAGCCGATCTTTTGTCGCGCGGAAACAATGCGGTTTCGCGCCGCGAGGTCGAACGCCTGGAAGTGTCGCTGACAACCCGGCAAGGCGGGCTGAACGCCGCCCTTGCAAGCATGACGGTGATTGAAACCAAGCTTCAAAGCCTTCTTCCGGCGCAGCTTGCCAATGCGCAAGCGGCACTAAGGTCGGCAGAGGCGGAGCTTTCCAAAACCGTGGTACGTGCCGGTGTGGCCGGAAAGATCCAGCAATTTGCCCTGCAAGTTGGTGATTATGTCAGTCCGGTCCTGCGCCCGGCGGGAATCCTGATCCCGGAAAAGGACGGGGAAACGATCTATCAGGCGGGCTTTGCCCAGATCGCAACACAGGTGGTCAAGCCTGGTGTGATCACCGAGGTCACCTGTGCGTCATTGCCGTTTGAAATCATCCCGATGGTGGTAACTGACGTGCAGCCGGTCATTGCTGCTGGCCAATTCCGGCCAACAGACCAGTTGCTTGATATCACTGATCGCGCAAGGCCGGGCACCTTCCTGGCCAAGATGGTGCCGCTTTATCCGGAAACGATCCGTGATGTGCCGCTTGGCAGTAAATGTGTCGCCAATGCCTATACCAACACCCATGATCAGCTTGAAGATCCTGATATCGGAACGGGGCGGTGGCTATTTTTGCACATGGTGCAAACAGTGGGTGCCGTGCATGCCATCCTGTTGCGCGTGCAGGCATTGATTTGGCCGATCCAGACTCTGGTCTTTGCGGGACACTAGGGGCAGGGCATTAGGACTTTACAGCCGGTCGTTTTTGGTTGGATATAGGGCCATGTCGATCCTTAAAATTGCCCGGATGGGCCACCCGGTTCTGCGCCGCGTTGCAGACCGTGTCGAAGACCCGCTTGATCCCGAAATTCAGCGCCTGATTGCTGATATGAAGGACACCATGAAGGATGCCGGGGGCGTTGGCCTTGCGGCACCACAGGTGTTTCAGTCCTTGGCGATCATGGTTTATTACGTGCCGGCCCTTCGCAAAAGCGACGATCCCGACGATGGCGAGGTGCCCTTAAGTGTCCTGATCAACCCGGAAATCGAGCCGATTGGTGATGAAATCGTTGATGGCTGGGAAGGGTGTTTGTCGATCCCGGGCCTTCAGGGTGTGGTGCCGCGATGGAACAAAATCCGTTACCGCGGGTTAAATGAGAAGGGCGAAGATGTGGAACGCACCGCTGGTGGTTTCCATGCCCGCGTGGTTCAGCACGAATATGATCATTTGATCGGGGTGATGTATCCCGAACGTATGGAAGATATGTCGTTGCTCGGTTTTAACGAGGAATTGCGCGAAAACCCGCCCGAGACTACCTTTAGGCAGTCGGTTGCGACCGACGCCGGATCTGATGACGAGGAGGCCTGAATGTCTGTTACTGAAAGCATGACCCGTCTGCAAGCCCAGCGCGAAGCACTGGTCGAGGCAGCCCTTGAACATGTGCCGTTCGATGGCTGGACCAAACAGGCACTTCATGCCGGGGCAGAAGACCTTGATCTTGCTCCGGGCGAGGTCGATCGTTTGCTTCCCAATGGCATTCGTCAGGCCATCGTTACGTATGTCGAGATGACTGACCGCAAAATGATCGCGGCGCTTGATGAAAAGGGCCTTGAGAACCTGAAAATTCGTGACCGCATCGCAACCGCGGTCAAAACCCGCCTTGAGCTGGTTGAGGGGCAAAAGGACACTGTTCGTGCGGCTCTTGCCTTTATGACCCTGCCGCAAAATGCCGCCCTTGGTCTGAAACTGACCCATGGGACGGTGGATGCGATGTGGGTGGCAGCCGGTGATACCTCGACCGATCATAACTGGTACACCAAGCGCATGTTGCTGGCTGGTGTCTATGGATCAACGCTTGCCTATTGGCTGGATGACACGTCCGAAGGCCACGCCGATAGTTGGGCCTTCCTGGATCGCCGGATTGGCAATGTCATGCAGATCCCGAAAATCACCGCCAAGATTGGCAAGGCTGGCAAGTTTGCCGCCGCACCCTTCAAGATGGGGGCCAAGATTGCGCGTTGCATGCCAACGCCCGGCCGGATGCGCCGCCAGTTTGGTGGCTGACAGATAGCCCTGCTAAAAGTCCGCTGAATACAAAAACGCCACCGTGCATTGTGCCGGTGGCGTTTTGAGTTTTGAGGGAAGGAAACTTTGCGGACGCAGTGATGCGGCCTGATCAGAAGGTATTGGTCAGGAAGCTTAGAAGCGTCATGTCGGGTTTGTTGGCTTCTTCCATTTCAGATGCCAGATCAATCTCGATCGGGTTTTCCGGGCGCTGTGGTTCAAACTCATCCTCAATCAGGGTCTTAAGAGCGTTGGTGTCATCGGCTTCCTGAAGGTCATATTTTGCCGGCTTGGCGGCAAGGGCGACCAGTTCGGACGGCGGGGTGCCCATCCAGATGCCCTTTTTGTTGTCCTTGGCGAACTGCTGATCGCGCAGATAGGTGGTGCAGCTCGGATGGGTGTCGCAGCTGACCATATCGACCATCGCCCAACCGGCGCGCAGGATCAGACGGTTCAGATCGACCTGACCCATCTGGCATTCGGTCAACATCGGGAACAGTTGAACGTCCGAGACCTGCTGACATTTGATCGCATAGTTTTCGATGATGCGATCAAGCGCCTGGGCCGCCGCCGCCCCGCACTGGAATTCGACCGAACCGGCCCGGCAGATCATGCCGGGTTTTGGCGCGCGAATGCCAAACAGTTCGACAATCAGAATGCCAAAGCGCAGCTTGTCGCCTTCGATCACATCCGGGAAGCCTGCGGCCCCCGGTGTAGCTGTGGCTTGGTTCGTGCGGCTTTCGACAGCAATCAGGCCAAGGGTCAGTGAAAGAATGATCAGAAGTTTTTTCATCACATGTCATCCGTAAAGAGTTTCCTGCCCCTTCAACAGCAAACCGGATGCCAATCAACTGGGCATAAAATGCCAGCCGGGTGATGTTTTGTGTAACGTTATGAATCACATACGAAAAAGCCCCGGACGCACTTGGTATCCGGGGCAATTTCTTGTTTTGCTTGGACGTCGGGGACGCCTTACTTTGGCAGAACCCAGGTCACATGGCCCATCTTGCGGCCGGGCTTTGCTTCGGCCTTGCCGTAAAGGTGCAGTTTGGCATTTGGCTCGGTCAAAATTGCCTGCCAGTCATTGATGTCGTCACCCAAAAGGTTCTTCATGCGCGCCTTGGAATGATGGGTCGGATCGCCCAGCGGCAGGCCGCAAACAGCGCGGATGAACTGTTCGAACTGACTGGTGATGCAGGCATCAATCGTCCAGTGACCGGAATTGTGCGGACGCGGGGCGACTTCATTGACCAAAATGTCACCATCGGTCGTGACAAACATTTCAACCGCCAGAAGCCCGACAAATTCCATCGCGCTGACCAGCCTGATCGCGATGTCTTCGGCCTTTTTCGAAAGATCGTCTGCGATTTCCGCCGGGGCAACGGTGACGTCAAGGATGTGATTGGTATGCACGTTCTCGACCGGGCAGAAACATGCGGTGTCGCCTTTTACGCCACGGGCAACGATCACGGAAATTTCGCGCTCGAACGAGATGAAGCCTTCAAGGATGGCCTCGGCTCCGCCCATTTCAGACCAGGCTTCGGCAAGGTCGGTATCAGCGGCAATCTTGACCTGTCCCTTGCCGTCATAGCCAAGTTCGGTGGTTTTCAGAACCGACGGACGGCCAAGCTTGGCAACGGCGGCCTCAAGATCAGCAAGGGATCGAACCGCCTCAAACGGCGCGGTGCCAATACCATGATCATTGCAAAACGTTTTCTCGCGCAGGCGGTTTTGCGAAATATGCAGGCATTTCCAGCCCGGACGAACCGGCACAAGATCCGCCAGCAGTTTGACGCTGTCGTGCGGGACGTTTTCAAATTCAAACGTCACAACATCGACATCCTCGGCAAAGGCGCGCAGTGCATCAAGGTCGCTGTAATCGGCAACGGTCGCCTTGGCGCAGACCTGTTCGGTCGGGCTATCGGCACCCGGGCCAAACACATGGACCTTATAGCCGAGCTCCGCCGCACAGAAGGCTGCCATACGGCCAAGCTGACCGTTGCCCATAATGCCAATGGTGCTGCCCGGGGCGATGATGCGCGTGTCGAAATCCGTCATGTATTCCTCGATCAAAACTCGCCCATCTGTCGGGCAATCGTCAAATCTGGTGCAATCAAACAAAAACGCGCCCCGTCGGGGGCGCCTTTTTCAGATCAGGAGATCAGGGTGCCGGGTCGACCGGCTCGTCTGCGACCGATGCGGTCTGGGCTGCGCGCCAGTCATCAAGGCGGGCGGCAAGGCCATCATCCATCAGCGCCATTATTTCGGCTGCCATCAAACCGGCATTTTTGGCACCGGCAGAACCAATGGCAAGGGTGCCAACCGGAACGCCGCCCGGCATCTGAACGATGGAAAGCAGGCTATCAAGGCCCTTAAGGGTACGGCTTTGAACCGGAACACCCAGAACCGGAAGCGGGGTCATGGCAGCTGCCATGCCCGGAAGGTGGGCCGCCCCGCCGGCACCGGCGATAATGACCTTAAGGCCGCGCGACTTTGCCGTTTTGGCATAGTCATACAGGCGATCAGGCGTGCGATGGGCGGAGACGATCTTGGTCTCGTACGCGACGTTCAACGCATCAAGGACATCTGCTGCATTTTTCATGGTTTCCCAGTCTGACTGGCTTCCCATGATAATGCCGATGACCGGGGTTTGATCGCTCATATTGGCGGCTCCGTTTCGGGCGGTTTCATGAAGGCCCGCATTATATGCAGCAAGTTCTATCATGCAAGCTTGCTTGCGGGATTGTCTTATCGGGAAAAGTCTTGTATATGATGTTGACCTTATTAAGAAATTCATGAAGTAATGGCAAATCGCAGCCGACGTCACTCAGGATTGAAAATCTTGGTGAATTAATTGCGTTTTTGATCTATTATTTACCATTGCCTTATATAACTGTGCAGGTAGCACGCGAAGGTCAGACATGAAAGTCACAAGACCAGGATCAATGACACCCTCTATGGGGGGCGGGGATGGACGATATCCATCAAGCCCTTACGGGATTCTTGCATATGGCAAGGATGCGGGCCGTCGTCGTGCGCCAAATCAGGACCATCAGGTTGATATCGACACTGACGCCATACCGGATGCGGTCGACAAGACGCCCTATCACACCCCCGATATCGCAAACGTTCTGGGTATTCCCGACCAACAGGTGACACCTGCGGTAGAACAGGCGATAGGTCGCCTGATGGTGCGCATCAATGGCCTGACCGAAAATCTCAACGAACTGAAGCAACGCCAGACTCATCTGGCCCGCAATGAAGGCCGCGATCCCTTTACCGGCGCGATCAGCCGACAGGCCTTCATGCAGATCCTTGAAAACGAAATGTCACTGGTTGGCGCGGATCGGACAAGCCGCATGGTGTTGATGTGCGAATTGGCCAATCTTGACGACATCCTGCAACTTCACGGGCAGGATTGCAAAGAAGGCCTGTTTAACTATGTCCGGCGCATCATGGCTGATTTTATCATGGCGCCGCATCATCTGGGATATCTCGGCTGCAATGACTTTGCGGCCCTGATGTATAACGTTGACGAGGAAGATATCTGGCAACGCGTTGACGCCATCACCAGATGGCTTGATCAACATCCTTATACGCACAAAGGCAAACCGATCCCGGTTGTCCCGGTCTTCGGGCTTTATCATGCGCAAAGCGGTGATACACCGGCCTCGGCCCTTCAGGCGACAGATGCGGCCCTGCGTGCGCACAAGGAAATGTATCTGGCCCGGCTGGATCGCATTCCGCAGGGCATCTGATTACTTCCCATTTTCATCTGGCAGATTTTGGCGTGGCCGGTGGCAAATCAGGCGATAATGTCTGGGACCAGCTGCGACTCGATATAAAGGATTTCGTCCTTTAAGGCCAATTTGCGCTTTTTCATGCGGCCAAGACGCAGTTGATCATGATGGGGGGCCTGAACCATTTGTTCGATGGCGACGTCCAGATCACGGTGTTCCTCGCGGAGCGAAAGAAGTCTCTTTTCAATCTCGATCTGATTGATTTCGTCCATTTTTGATCCAGCTTAATAACCAATGCGAGGGGACAGTGATAATACCAGATATCATGTTGGCAACCCATATGATTTGTACCACCCTGTAAAACAAATTTGCCACGATCGGGAAGGAAACAAATGCGCATCGGAGTTTTGACCAGTGGCGGTGATTGCGCCGGATTGAACGCGGTTATTCTTGCGGTGGTCCGCGGTGCGGTTCTTGGCTATGGCTGGGATGTTGTCGGTATTCGTCAGGGAACCCATGGCCTGATGCAGGACCCGCCCCAGGCCATTGACCTTAATGATCAGGTCAATAGTGACGGGTTGTTGCGCCTTGGCGGTACGATCCTTGGCACGGTGAACAAGGGCGATCCGTTCCATTATCCGATGCCTGATGGCAGCTTTGCCGACCGATCAAGCGAAGTCATTGAAGGCTATCACAAGCTTGGCCTTGATGCCCTGATTGGCATTGGCGGCGATGGCAGCATGGCGATCCTGCATCGTTTGGCCAAGATGGGCGGCATCAATCTGGTGGGGATCCCCAAGACGGTTGATAACGACCTTGCCCAGACGGAATATTCCATTGGCTTTACCACGGCGGTGAATGTCGCAACCGACGCCCTTGATCGGTTGCAACCCACCGCGGCATCCCATGAACGGATCATGATCCTTGAGGTCATGGGCCGTGATGCCGGACATATTGCCTTGTTCGCCGGGGTTGCGGGCGGGGCGGATGTCATCCTGATCCCGGAAATGGATTATGATCTTGATGAGCTTAGCCAGCATTGCCTCAATATCCGCAAAAGCGGCCGCAACCATGCGCTGGTGATCGTTGCCGAGGCGGTCAAACGTGATGATGGATCGGCGGTAACCCTTGGCGATGATGGCCAGAAAGTCCGTTATGGCGGCATCGGCCATTGGCTTGCCGACGAGCTTGGCGCACGCACCGGCTGGGAAACCCGTGTGACGGTGTTGGGGCATGTCCAGCGGGGTGGCACACCATCGCCGCGTGACCGTGTGATTGCATCGGCCTTTGGGGTGCATGCGGTGGATTTGATCGCAGAAAAGAAATTTGATCGTGTCTGCGCCTGGCAACAGCGCAAAGTCGTCGATGTTGCGATGGAAGATGTTATTGTCGGCCCGCGGCTTGTTGATACCCAAGGCACGATGGTCTCGACCGCCAAGGGGCTTGGCGCCTATATGGGGCATCCGCCGAAAGTCGCCAGAACGGCCAAAACCGTTTGATATCCAATAAAAACACAGCAGGTTGGGAATGGATCAGGAAGAAGTCTGGGCCTTTACGGTCGCGATGTATGGTCGCGATGGCGTCGCCAAGATGTGCCTTGATCTTCAGGAACGTTGTGACCTTGATGTGAACATGCTGCTTTTCATGTTCTTTCTGGGTCAGAAGGGATTGGCACCACTAAGCATTTCAGCACTTGAGGCATCTGTGCGCGACTGGCGCGAAAACGTGATCAAGCCACTGCGCCAGACACGGCGACACCTGCGCGATGATCCGCGCATCAGTGCACAGGAATTGCGCCAGAAGGTCAAATCAGACGAATTGCAGGCCGAACGCATAGAACAGCACATCCTGTGCGAAGCGGTTGAAACCGTGCCGAGTGATGATCGGATGGCCGCCGCCCATGCCTATTTGTCCCCCAACCGGTTCGCGTTGGATCAGCAGGCTTGTGACAAGGCGCTTGGCGACCTGACCCGGATGATGGGGATCGCCTAGCGCGCGGTTATTCTATTCGCGTGTTTTGGGTTTGCCGGTGACCGGGATTGGGTTGGCGGCCTCGGTATCGCCCCAGCGGGCTGTTTCGGGCAGATCAATCTCAAACAGATCAAGAATCCGTCCGCAGCTTTGTGTCACCATTTCATCAAGTGATTGCGGCCGGGCATAGAATGCCGGAACCGGCGGGGCAATGATTGCGCCGTTTTCCGTGGCCAGCGCCATGTTGCGGATATGGCCGGCATGAAGCGGTGTTTCACGCGCCATCAGGACAAGACGCTTACGCTCTTTAAGGATCACGTCGGCGGCACGCGCGATCAGATTATCTGCGACTCCGCTTGCGACCTCGGCCAGAGACTTCATCGAGCAGGGGGCAATGATCATACCGCGGGCGCGAAAGGAACCCGACGCAATCGATGCACCGATATCGGCATTGTCATGGACAACGTCAGCCATCTCCTTGATTTCGCGGATTTTAAAATCGGTCTCATAGGCGATGGTGCGCTCGGCTGCTTTGGAAAGAACCAGATGAGTCTCGATTGGCGTATTTTTCAGCAACTGTAAAAAACGTATGCCGTAAATCACACCCGATGCGCCGGTTATGCCAATGATAAGTCGATCTTTTTGCGTCATGCCAATCCTTGCCGGGCTGTGTTCTTGTTCACGTTTCTGATCGAAACACTGGAAATCATGTTACGAAATTAATACCATCTTGTTGTGGGCAATGTCAGATATAAGGAGTAGGCGAATGAGCGTTCAAAGCCATATCGAAGCTCTAACTGCCAAACATGCTGCACTAGAGCAGGAACTCCACCTCGAGACGCGCCGCCCGGCGCCCAACGATTCCGTTGTTGCAGACATTAAACGCCGCAAGCTTGAAATCAAGGACGAGATAAACCGAATAACCCATTAGCCGTTGTGGCATGGCCAAACGCGTGATCAAGAACACGCGATCCCCCATGCGAACGGTTTGACGACCTCAAAGATTTCCTAACTCTTGCTTTTGCCGCCTCATCTTAACGCCCACGCTTGAGGCGGCAACTTTATGTCTGCACTTCAAAATCACGGGCAACTTCCCACATTCATCATATAGCTGCAAACAGATACGAAATCCCTGACTGAGGGGATCAACCACGTATCTGTTTTGAGTAATTGTAATCCGCAGAAACCAAGGATTACAGGGCGCTACCAATGTCTAAGGGGTATGTGTAAATTAAATCGGTATTATGATGCCGATTTACGAGCATATAGCTCCGCATGCGTCCGAATTCGACGCCAGACCAAACGCCGCGGGAGGGTATTTCACCAATGACCGGTCGCTATCAGGAAATCTACGAACGTTCGATCGCCGACAAGGAAGGCTTTTGGGCAGAAGCTGCTGAAAACATTTCCTGGTACAAGAAATGGGATCGCGTTCTCGATGACAGCAACGCACCGTTTTACCGCTGGTTTGTCGGTGGCAAGGTCAATACCTGCTATAACGCACTTGATCGTCACATTGAAAATGGCCGGGGTGATCAGGCAGCCCTGATTTATGACAGTCCGGTCACCAATACGGTTCAGACATTCACCTATTCCCATCTGCGCGACGATGTCGCCCGCCTTGCCGGGGCATTGCATGCGCGCGGGGTGACCAAGGGCGATCGGGTGATCATCTATATGCCGATGATCCCGCAGGCGGCGATGGCGATGCTTGCCTGTGCGCGGATCGGCGCGATCCATTCTGTCGTGTTTGGCGGTTTTGCATCCAACGAACTGGCGACCCGCATCAATGACGCCAAACCAAAACTGATCCTGACCGCAAGCTGCGGCATCGAAGGATCGCGCGTCATTGAATATAAACCGCTGCTCGATAAAGCCATCGCCATGGCGGATCACAAACCCGAAAGCGTCATTCTGTTCCAGCGGCCACAAAGCGATGCGTTGCTGATGGATGGTCGTGATTACGACTGGGAAGTGGAATGTGCGAAGGCCGCACCGTCTGACTGCGTCCCGGTTGATGCCACCGATCCGCTTTATATCCTTTACACGTCCGGCACGACCGGCCAGCCCAAGGGCGTTGTCCGCGACAATGGCGGGCATATGGTGGCCCTCAACTGGTCGATGAAGAACATTTATGATGTCGATGCCGGTGACGTTTACTGGGCGGCGTCGGACGTTGGCTGGGTGGTTGGCCATTCCTATATCGTTTACGCGCCGCTTCTGGCCGGTTGTACGACGGTGATGTATGAAGGCAAACCGGTCGGAACGCCGGATGCCGGGGCGTTCTGGCGGGTAATTTCCCAGCACAAGGTCAAGGTGCTGTTTACCGCACCGACGGCATTCCGTGCGATCAAACGCGATGACCCCAAGGCCGCGCATATGGCCAACTATGACCTTGGCAGCCTTAAGGCGCTGTATCTGGCCGGTGAACGTTCGGACCCCGATACCCTGCAATGGGCGGAAAACAGCCTTGGTGTGCCGGTGATTGACCACTGGTGGCAGACTGAAACCGGCTGGTCGATTTGTGCCAATCCGCGCGGGATTGAATTGCTTCCGATCAAGTATGGCTCGCCAACGGTGGCAGCCTGCGGTTGGGATGTACAGGTTCTCGACGAGGCCGGAAAGCCGCTTGAACGTGGTCAGATTGGCGCGCTTGCCGCCAAATTGCCGCTACCACCGGGAACGCTTCCGACCCTTTGGCAGAATGATGACCGGTTCAAGTCATCCTATCTTGAAGAATTCCCGGGCTTTTATGCCACGGGGGATGCCGGCTTTATTGACGAAGATGGCTACATCTACGTCATGTCGCGCACTGACGACATCATCAACGTTGCCGGGCATCGCCTGTCGACCGGGGGCATGGAAGAAGTCCTCTCAAGCCATCCTGATGTCGCCGAATGCGCGGTCATTGGTGTGCATGATGATCTTAAGGGGCAATTGCCGCTGGGCTTCATCGTGTTGAAGTCCGGGGTCACCCGCCCGCATGACGCGATCTTGGCCGAAGTCGTTGCCATGGTCCGCGATCAGATTGGACCGGTGGCGGCATTCAAGAAGGCAACTGTGGTCGAACGCCTGCCCAAGACCCGATCGGGCAAGATCCTGCGCAAGACCATGCGTTCCATCGCCGATGGTGAAAGCTATAACACCCCGGCAACGATTGATGATCCGGCAATCCTTCCCGAAATCGCCGAGGTCCTCAAAGAAATCGGTTATGCAAAATAGATAGACCCGTCCATCACAGATGCAAACTCCCGCTCCCAACTTAACGGAGCATCCTTGCACCCGCTTTTGCTTTCAAAAGCGGGTGCTTTTTTGGGATCAAGTTTTGGGAATGATCGGGCTGTCGTCGCCAAGTGGCCGTTGCATCAGGACCGAATCAAGCCAGCGGTCAAACTTGTAGCCGACCTTTTTAAACGTGCCGACCATTTCAAAGCCATGGCGTTGATGCAGGCTGATCGACGCCTTGTTCGCACTATCTCCGATCACGGCAACCATTTGGCGCCACGGGCCCTCTTCGCATCGTTTAATCAGGGCCGCCATCAGAAGACTGCCAACCCCTTTTCCGACGCAATCATGGGCCACATAGATCGAATTTTCGACCGTATGGCGATAGGCCGTGCGTGGGCGATAGGTGCCAGCATAACAGTAGCCAACAATAGTATTGCTGCGGACGGCAACAAGATAGGGCAGGCCTTTATCGCGAATGGCGGCGAACCGATTGGCAATTTCGGCCTCGTCAGGTGCCGTTTCCTCAAACGATGCCGTGCCATGCTGAACATGGTGGCGATAAATCGCCGTGATGGCCGGGATGTCGTCAAGCGCGGCGTCTCGGATGGTGATGTTTGGCAACAGGGCTGTGGCAACGTCTTTGGTCGGGGTGTTCAAAGGCATGTTTTTTATCCGGCATGATGATGTTTGAGCTGACATTACGCCCAAATGCAGCATAAGTTTAGCTTTGATAAATTATGCCTAGCATAAGGAAAAGTTTGGTATGCGTGCACTTAACCTTGATCAGCTTCATGCCTTTGCCGATGTTGTCGCACTGGGAAGTTTTTCTGCCGCAGCCGATAAGCTTAATCTTAGTCAGCCTGCCATCAGCCAACAGGTGCGTCAGCTTGAAACCCGCATGGGTGTCAAATTGATTGAACGCGTTGGCAAACGTGCCGAGGCCACACCGGCGGGGTTGGCCCTTTTGGCCCATATCAGTGACATAGATGCGTCTGTGCGCGCCGCCGAGGACGCCGTGGCCGGATTTTCAAGTGGTGCAGCCGGTCGCGTGCGGATCGGAACCGGGGCGACGGCCTGTATCTATTTCCTGCCGGCAATTCTTGAAAAGCTTCAACGCAGCTTCCCAAAACTCGAAATCATGGTTCGTACTGGCAATGCTGGCGATATCGTTCGTGCGATTGAGGATAACAAGCTCGATGTCGGCCTTGTGACCATGCCATGCACCGGGCGGAGCCTTTCGGTGACGCCGATCATGACCGATCCGTTTGTCGCAATCTTTCACGCGGATGCCGATGTCGGGGATGTTATTCGCCCTGCCGATCTGGAAGCGATGCCACTGGTGCTTTATGAACGCGGGGGATTGACGCGCACATTGGTCGATGATTGGTTGCGCAAATCCGGGGTTAATGGTCGTTCGGTCATGGAACTCGGCAGTGTGGAGGCGATCAGGGAACTTGTCGGGGCAGGCATCGGTGCGACGATCCTGCCCGAAATGGGCGCAAGACCAGATCGAACCCAATTTCCCATAAAGACCCGCCCGTTGTCACCGCCACTCGTGCGCGAACTGGCGCTCATCATGCGTCGCGACAAAAATCTGACACCGGGGCTGCAGGCTGTCTGCAATAGCCTGAAAGCAGCCGCTGACAGGCGCAAAACTGATCCGTAAACCGGTCAGTCTTCTTCAGAAATGAAGAAGGTTGGGAAATCTGCATCCGGCTCCGGCGCGTGAAGCGCCACACCAGCCGTCGTGATCATTTCGGCGATATGATCCGGCGGCGGGCAATCGGTGAAGAACGCGCTGACATCGCGGATGGAGCCGCCGCGGACAACGGCGTTGCGTCCAAACTTTGTGTGATCGGCAACCAGATAGGATTTCCGGGCATTTTTCAGGATGGCAGATCGGGCGCGGACTTCCTGTTCATCGAAATCAAGAAGGCTGCCATCCGGATCAATCCCGCCAACGCCAAAGATGCCGTAATCAACCTTGTAGCTGTTAAAGAACGCCTCGACCTCAGGCCCCAGAACATCGCGGTCACGGTTGCGCAGACGCCCGCCAATCAGGGTCACCTCAAAGCTGTCATTGGTGGCCGCGACATAGGCGACATTCAGGTTATTGGTGAAAATCCGAAGATCGCGATGTTGCAACAGCGCATTGGCAACAAGTTCCGGGGTGGTACCAATCGAAAAGAACAGCGACGCCCCGTTGGGAATTTCGCGCGCCACCAGGGCCGCGATCTTGCGTTTGTCATTGACGTTCAGAACTTTGCGCGCCCGATAGGCGATGTTTTCATGCTCAAGCGATGGTTCAACACCGCCGTGGCGACGGCGGAGCAGGCCCTCATCGCACAGCGCATTCACGTCACGCCGGATGGTTTGCGGGGTGACGTCAAAGCGTTCTGCAAGTTGTTCGATGGTGCGAAAGCCGTCAGCACGGACAAGTTCGACAATGCCTGCCTGGCGTTCGGTTGGGCGTTTTTGCATGGAAACGTGTCTTTGGTGTTGTTCATTTGAAAAGCAGCCGAATGGTATGTCGCCACCGTGTCGGTTGCGTTACCGTTTCGCGGCAATACTATGAAACAAACCTTACGCAAGCAGGACGTAAACCCCAACGAAAAAGGCCGCCCGGTGGGCGACCTTTGAAATTCGATCAGGATTTGAAGAGGTTTTCGGCCGCTTCCATGTAATCGGAAGTTTTCGGCTCGTCTTTCTTCTCGTCCTTTTTCTTGCCCGGATAATCCGGTTCCGGATTGATCTGCAGTTCTTCGGGCAGCGGATCCGGCTCGACATCCTTGGCGATCTTTTCCGGGTTCTTCGAGCGGGCAATCACGACCTGTTTTTCAAGGTCAAGCTCAGTGCAAAGGCCCATGGTCACCGGGTTACGCGGCGTCAGGTTGGCCGAGTTCCAGTGCGAACGATCACGGATCTTGCCAATGGTGTCCTTGGTGGTACCGATCAGCTTGCAAACCTGCGCATCGGAAAGTTCCGGATGGTGTTTGAGAAGCCATGCAATCGCATTCGGGCGATCCTGACGTTTGGAAACCGGGGTATAGCGTGCACCCTTCGACTGCGCGCGCGGGCGCGGCAGGTCGGATTTCGCCATTTTCAGGAATTCGCGCGGGTCTTTTTCGCAACGCGCGATTTCTTCTTTGGTCAGCTGACCATTGGCAACCGGATCGAGGCCAACGATACCCTGGCCGACGTCGCCGTCTGCAATGGCCTGAATTTCAAGCTCATGGAGTTCGGTAAAGGCAGCAATCTGCCGGAACGACAAGCCGGTATTGTCGATAAGCCATACAGCGGTTGCTTTGGGCATGAGGGGCTGTGCCATATTTCCTCCTGTTTCCTTCTTTCTCTCTGGAGACCGGCGATGGGTATAAGGCCCAAAAAGCGCGGGAATGTCTGCCCCAGAATATAATCTCTTTAGGTGGTCCGGCAATGCAGCAAGGTCAACCGCCGGGGTTGCTGCGCATCATCGGATCCGCCATTGCGTTCTTTTCGATCAATGTGCGGGTAAATGCAACAATCTGTTGCGGTGTTCTGAAAAGAATATTTCTTTCAGGACCGCAAGCATAGCAATGTTGCCTTGGATCGGTCAGATAAAACTTATCAGACCTTCGTCCAAACGCGATCAGTCGACTTCCAGTATCACTTTTCCGATGTGTGCGCCACCCTTCAATGTGGCATGTGCCTCCGATGCCTGTTCAAGAGCGAAGGTCTTGTAAACTACGGGCGCGATCTGAGCGGATTCCAGAAGCGGCCAGACTTTTTTGCGCAACGAAGTGGCAATTGCGCCTTTGTTGGCGACCGGCTGCGCACGCAATGTTGATCCCATCAGTGTCAGACGTTTGAGCAACAGCGGGGTAAAGTTGGTTTCCGCCTTGGGTCCGCGCAAAAAGGCAATGATCAGAATGCGCGCTTCAAAGGCAGCTGCCTTGAAATTCCGGCTAACATAGTCGCCTGCGACCATATCCAGAATAACATCTGCGCCTTTGCCATCGGTTGCGGCTTTGACCTCTTCGACAAAGTCCTGGGCCTTGTAGTTGATCGCAACATCTGCCCCCAGGTCACGGCAGGCCTGACATTTTTCGTCTGTGCCCGCGGTGGCAATCACCCTGGCGCCAAATGCCTTGGCAAGCTGGATGGCGGTGGTGCCGATCCCTGATGTGCCACCATGCACCAGAAATGTCTCGCCCGCCTTCAGCTGTGCCTTGTCAAAGACGTTATGCCAGACCGTGAAAAAGGTTTCCGGAACCCCGGCGGCGGCTGTCATGGACATGCCGTTGGGCACCGGCAGGCATTGCGCCGCTGGTACTGCGGCATATTGGGCGTAGCCTCCGCCGGTAACCAGTGCGCAAACCTTATCCCCGCATTTCCAGTCGGTGACGTTTGATCCAACGGCAACAATTTCGCCCGACAGTTCAAGCCCAGGGATTTCCGATGCACCGGGCGGGGGCGGGTACATGCCGACAACTTGCATCAGGTCCGGTCTATTCACCCCACTTGCCGCAACCCGCACCAAGACATCATCCGGGCCATGGTCCGGCACAGCGACATTACCCAGCACAAGGGCAGGGGTGTCGGTGTCTTTCGTGATCTCGACGGCTTTCATCTTTTTGGGAAATTCTGGATTGGACATCGGGACCTCGTTGGCGAAAACTGCGTTTTATACCTATCTAGGACATGAAGGAAATTCAATGCCCCTGACCTGACAGGGAATAATGGAGGATGATTGTGGACGAAGAAGAGTTTGCTGTTCTCAAATCGGGTGAATTTGGCTTGCCGCGCAATCTTGAAGGAATGTCGATCACCAGTCTCAAAGACTATCGCGCAGCGCTGGAGCGTGAAATTAAACATGTGGATGAGACGCTCGAACACCGCAAAGGTGTGACCGAAGGTGCAGAAGCATTGTTCAAGAGCTGAAACCCCATCTGGATGCTTCGGAGCGGCATGTTCGATTACTAGACGTGAGGATGGTTTTTTTAAACCTGCGGTTAATTGAAAATTAAACTTGCCGTCTTATATGTGGAATAGAGGGTCATCTGATGGCTCTCTTGTCGAACGTGATGTTTCGATGCCTCCCTGTTAAACTGAGCCGCCCTTTTTTGGGCGGTTCTTTTTCTTTGTGATTGATTTTTAGCGACTTAGTGGCCTGCCAATTAAGGCAGTGCGCATCTGCGTGCCCGTATTAATCTGCAAAAAGGTACGGGTTAATACGTATTGTCACATTTGTGCCATGAATAGCCTTGACCGCCTCTTAAGCGCTGGCTAAAGTTCGCACACAACAAAAACAAAACCAAAAAAAGTCCGGCAAGTTTAGCAGGTTGAGGTGAGACCGCCCCGAAAGTGGGCGGTCTTTCTATTTGCGCAATTCCCGTCTTGAAGCCGCTCAAAACCTTCCCAATATATTCAGGATGACTCACGAACATCCCCCGACGTCAAAGGCGGCGTCGTATCAAAGCAATTTCTCGGTTGTTCATTTTTCGCGTACCTACGATGAAGCCTTCACACTGCTGATAGAGGCACGGAATTACCTTTCCGCCCATCGTGGCCAAAGCAAGAAACAGGGCAGTCGCGAAGCCGTTGCACAATGCGTCGAAGAGATGCGCATGACCACGCGATTGATACGGGCAATGGCGTGGCTTCTTGCCGTGCGCGCTGTTGAAGCGGGGGAAATCCCTTGGGATGAGGCTGTCGATATTGATGATCTGATGGTCGATCTTCGGGTCTGTACGGTCAATCCGCACGAGGAATATGGTTTTCTCTCGCCCGGTCTTCTCGACCTGATGGGGCGCGCCCATTCACTTTATATGCGCGCCGCCCGTATGGAATTGCAGGTCGCCGCACGCTGCAACGGCTAATAGATCTCAGCCTTACCCGAACATTGTTTTTGCCCAGGACTGGTTGCAGCGCTGTGGGTTGATGACCGCGCATGGCGCATTCTGGTGATCACGGGATATAGGGGGGAGCGCGCAAAGCTCAGCTGCGGGCTTGAACCTGAAAGACCTCAATCGGGTCGGCAAAGCCCTTCATCTGGCGTGTGCCTTGCGAGACAAAGCTTGCCCGACTGCCGCTATAGGTATTCTTGACGTTTTCCGAAACCAGTGTTTCGTCACCGCCTGCTTGCGCACAGACACGCGCGGCAAGCTGCACCACACTGCCAAACAGGTCGTTTTCCTCGGCAATGGCTTCACCGGCATTGATGCCGATACGGATCTGGAATTTCAGATCCTGGCTGGCATTGTGGGACGCCATGTTCTTCTGGATTTCAATGGCGGCCTCTACCGAACTCGCCGAGGATGGGAACACGGCCATGATGCCGTCGCCCATATGTTTGACTTCCTTGCCATAATTGTTGATCAGGGCCGTGCGCACGATCTGGTTATGGATATGCACCATCTGCTGTGCGCCATGATCCCCCAGTTCCTGGGTCTTGGCTGTGGAATTGACGATGTCGGTAAACATCAGGGCATGAAGCTTTTTGCCACCGGCACCTTGTGGACCTGCCGCGGGCTTGTCGCTCCAGTCATTGATTGCTTTGGCAACCGATGACGTGATGCTCTTTTCATCTTTGATATAGGCGTCCATCGACTGGCGGCCCGCGCCATACATATCCTTGTATTTCGGCTCAAGAATATAGTCGTCGACATTCTTGCAGAAAGTCTCGGCCATGCTTTTGTTCGCGCCCATAGCCGAAATGCAATCCCGCAAAATGACGCGCCCGTCTTTTTGATCCAGTGCGTGTTTTTCACTGCATGCGTCACAGGCCCCGGCGACATAAAGGTTAACGCCAAACTTGTGATAGGCATCAAGCGAGGTCACTTTACGCTGAATGGCTTCGATCGATCCGGTGATGAAGTCGCGCATCTGTTCACGTGTCGCCCGCATTTCGCGTGTTTCGACCAACGGTTTTTCGGGCGTATCGTCAATCGGCTCCGGTGTGGCCTCTGCCGGTGTGTCGTCCTGCGCGTCTTCTGCGACCTCTACGTCCGTGTCACCATCCTCACGGGCCATTTCGGCCGCCATTTCTGCGGCTGACTTGCGGCGCACATCCGAACCAGATCCCTGTGTGTTGCCCGTGCGATTACCAGTGCGGGCCGTTTTGGAACCTGTCGAACGAAAAGACGCCATCGAAGATCTGCGGGCACGTCCCTTGAACTTTTTGGTCAGCGCCATCAGCATCGGTACGACGCTGGCCAAAAAACCAACGGTGAAGGACAGGAAGTTGGCCTTGTCATAAAAGCCCTGACTGATCTTGAGCCCCATTCCCGGCAGGAATTCAAGCCCCTTGGCAGCAAGCAACATGGTGGCAAGGCCAACCGCAATCGCAACACAGAAGGCCACCATCATCTTAAGGCCAAGACCAATAAGGGTCTGGCTTTCTGCAACCGATGCAGACGGGCGAGCAATAGCGGGCTTCTTCTCGCTCGCAGGTGCCTCATCGTTGGGCTTGTCGGCAGATGTATCTGCCTTTGGTATCATTGGGGCGGGGGCAGGACGCTGGGCATCGGCCTTGGGTGGGGCTGACCGCTTTGGCTTTGCCTGCGGGTTGGTGTTTTCCAGTCTGCCCTGACCGCGCGTTTCATAAATCACATACTCGTCAGAGCTGTTGGTTGCGTGGTCGTAAACCTCGCGAATGACTTTCACGCCTGAAACGTGATTCGCGCGCTCGATCTGTTTGGCTTCTTCTTCTGCCTGCTTTCTTTGCGCACCAGTAAAGTGACCGTGGAT
Organism: Thalassospira sp. A40-3; assembly: GCF_015871485.1. Lineage (NCBI taxonomy): Bacteria > Pseudomonadati > Pseudomonadota > Alphaproteobacteria > Rhodospirillales > Thalassospiraceae > Thalassospira > Thalassospira sp. A40-3. The sequence continues at coordinate 2,930,554 of NZ_CP065428.1, read as the reverse complement.
CTGCCACCGGCCTGAACGGTCTTTAACATAGACCTCATAGCTAACCTGGTTACGTGCTGTCACTTGATTCATCTAAGAGCCTGATCATGCGTGCAAGCAGAACAGGGCAGCAGAATCGGTGCCGCCTTATCCTAACGAATGGGATTATGGCAAAAAAATGCCGAAATCACCATCAGATATGCTCAATAACAGCCAAGAGTTGTTCCAACCATAGCTTTTTACCGTCGGCAGCTATGCAAATTCAGGGTTTAGACAAAGAAAAACGCCCGCGGCATCAAGAAGATGCGACGGGCGCTGATCCCACAGAACACAGAAGCGTGTTCTTTGCTTAGTTGCCGATATTGAAACCAGCGAAGCGCTTTTTGAACTTAGCAAGCTGCCCGCCGCTGTCCAGAAGACGGTGAACACCAGTCCAAGCCGGGTGGCTTTTCGGATCGATGTCGAGCTTCAACACATCGCCCGGATTGCCCCAGGTCGACTGCGTGGTGAAGGTGCTGCCGTCAGTCATCTGAACGGTGATCTCATGGTAATCGGGATGGATATCTTTTTTCATCGCCTATCACTCCGGAATTTGAAGCGCGGTGTATAGTGTAAAAAATCGGCTCGCGCAACCCCTGTAACCGGTAATTATCCGATTAACGCCAAATGAGGGGAGTGCAGTAGCGATCAGGCGGTCGTTTAACAGTGGTTGACCCATGTTTCAAGCTTTTCTCGCACCCGTGCTTATGCATACTTGCACAGGCCTCTTTATATAGTATGGTGCGCCAACAATTGATTGTCGCCTTGCCGGGGCATTGGACCCCGATGATAGACGGAGAATATGACTGTGGCCCTTGAGGAAACCCGCTTCCATCAGCTTGCAGACGAAACCATCGAAACGCTGTCTGATGTTATTGATGATGCCTTGGGCGATGACCTTGATGTTGATCTGCAGTCCGGCATCCTGACCATCGAACTCGATTCGGGCGAACAATTCATCATCAACAAGCATGGTCCGAACCGTCAGGTCTGGCTTTCTTCGCCAGTCAGTGGGGCAAGCCACTATGACTTTGATGAAGACAACGAAACCTGGACCTCGACCCGCGGTTCGACCACGCTCCATGATCAGCTTTCGGCTGATCTTGCTGTCAAAACCGGGAACAAGCTTGATCTTGGCTGATCTCTTTATATCGGCCGCGTGGTTACCACTGCATACGGAATAAAGTGCCTTGGCGCGTACACCGACTTCTTCTGCAAAACTTACCGATCGTGAAACCAGCCGGAACCTTTCGTCGCTCCGTGCCATTGTCCCGTTCGTCACAAAATACCGTTTGCAGCTGTTCGGCGCGCTGATCGCACTGGTGACAGCATCTGGCACCGTACTTGCGCTTGGCAATGGCTTGCGCATGCTGGTTGACGAAGGCTTTGCCGAAGGTGATGGCGCGCTTCTTGACCGGGCATTGTTCGTTCTGTTTGCGGTAACCCTGTTGCTGGCGGGCGCAAGTTACATGCGCTTCTTCCTGGTTTCCTGGATCGGGGAACGTGTGGTTGCCGATATCCGTTCCGCCGTGTACCGCCATATCATCCGACTGGACTCAGCCTTCTTTGAAGTCACAAGAACCGGTGAAGTTCTTTCGCGCCTGACAACCGATACCACATTGCTTCAGGCCGTCATTGGCTCAAGCGTCTCGATCGCGCTTCGCAATGCCCTGATGTTTGTCGGGGGACTGACGATGTTGGCCATCACCAGTCCCAAGCTCACAGCCCTTGTCTTGCTGGTGGTGCCGTTGGTGGTCATTCCGATTGTCGGATACGGCCGACGCGTGCGGCGTTTGTCGCGAGAGTCGCAAGACAGAGTAGCCGACGTCAGCGCCTTTTCCGAAGAAACCCTCAATGCGCTGCGCACGGTGCAGGCCTATACCCACGAAGAAATCGAAAGCCAGCGTTTCAGCGGCCATGTCGAAGGGGCCTTCAGAACGGCGGTCGCGCGTATTTCCGCCCGCGCCCTTCTGACTGCGATTGTTATCGTCATGGTGTTTGGTGCGGTCGGCACCATCCTGTGGATTGGTGGTCATGATGTGCTTGATGGCACGATCTCGGCCGGGGAACTTTCGGCCTTTGTCTTCTATGCGGTGGTGGTTGCCGGATCGGTTGGCGCCATCAGTGAAGTGATAGGTGATTTGCAACGCGCGGCCGGTGCGGCGGAGCGCCTTGTTGCGTTGTTGTCGACTGAACCTGAAATCAAGGCGCCGGAAAACCCCTTCGCGTTGCCAGTACCCCATCAGGGCCATGTCAGTTTCGAAAACGTTACCTTCCATTATCCTGCCCGTCCGGATCGCTCTGCTCTTGAGGGGCTCAGCCTGTCGGTCAAGCCGGGGGAAACGGTTGCACTTGTTGGCCCTTCGGGTGCAGGCAAGACCACCGTGTTTCAGCTGCTGCTGCGCTTCTATGATCCGGCAAGTGGTGTGATCAAAGTTGACGGGATCGACATCAAGACGGCCGATCCGGTCGCGGTGCGCGAACGCATTGGTCTTGTCGCACAGGATCCGGTGATCTTTGCTGCCAGTGCCTGGGACAACATCCGTTATGGCCGTCCGGGGGCAAGTGATGCTGATGTGCGTGCGGCTGCTGACGCCGCGCACGCCAGCGAGTTCCTTGACCGCTTGCCAGATGGCTTTAATACCTTCCTGGGTGAAAAGGGTGTGCGCCTGTCGGGCGGTCAGCGTCAACGCATTGCCATTGCGCGCGCGATCCTGCGCAATCCGGCCATCCTGCTTCTGGATGAAGCCACCAGCGCGCTGGATGCTGAAAGTGAACAGGTTGTTCAAAAGGCACTTGAAACCATCATGAAAGAGCGCACCACGCTCGTGATTGCGCATCGTTTGGCAACGGTTCTGCATGCAGACCGGATTGCTGTGATCGATGATGGCAAGCTAGTAGCAGTCGGGACGCATCAGGAACTGCTCGAAAGCTCCCCGCTTTACGGGCGCTTGGCCAAGCTGCAGTTTGAACGCGACGCAGCTTGATCTCAGGATAAAGCCAAAGCGTGCCGTATAGCGGTCCTCGATCCGTTTT
>NZ_CP065428.1:1562500-2920000 GCF_015871485.1 Thalassospira sp. A40-3 | reverse complement strand
AATAAAGCTCGCCCTTGTGGCGGGCTTTTTTAATGTTCGATTATCGGGTGCATATGGATTGGAACATCGCAAACAGGCCTATGCCTGTTTGCAGGTTCTTTGCGTAGGCCATAGGCCGGAGCTGGCGGAGCCCATAGGGCGCAGACTAATCCTGCCCCCGCAACCAAAACGACAAACCCCGCCATTGGCGGGGTTTGTCGTTTTAGTCTTGGGTCAGAAACCAAATGAGCTCAACCCTTTGCGGTCGGCGGAATGCGTACCCCGCGGTCAGGGCGGAAAGAAGCACAAGTGGCTAGTGTGCGGTCAAAGGCACTTCCGATGTTTGGGAAAATCTTAGCGTTAAGATACCGACAAAATTCTTTAGAAAACACGGTCGCGTTTTCTTGTCGTTTCACCCATGTCCAAGCGCGGCTTGTCGCGCGTTGAAGCATTTTGGTACGAACATTTGTATCCATATTGGGATGGTCGTAGATGAAATATGCAAGTGCAGCATTGAGGTCATGGAGAACCTGAGATCCTCCAGCCAACGCGGAAGCACGGTTGTTGGTCTTTTCGACGGTTGGGCACCAATTCAGAATGCTTGGAACAAGGACAAAGTCTGTCTGGTTTGCGAGGCGCAGCGTGAAAGAATAATCTTGAATAAAGACGCGCGGGTCACATCCGCCTGCAGCACGAACTGTTTCTGTCTTGGCGAGAACACACGTCAGGTTGAAAATTGCCAGTTTGAGGGCGCGCTCGATTGGATTAGCCAGGAGCTGTGGTTTTTCGTCTGACAATGGTAGGTCTGGTGCATCCATCTTCTCGGAGTTCGCGGAAACGACCTCGCCCAAGCTCCACGCGAGCCCGACATCGAACTGCTTTAGTGCCTTATAAAGTTCTATGGTCGCGCGAGGATGGAGAATGTCATCACCGTCGCAAAACTTGATAAAGGGACGTGTTGCTGCGTCAATGCCGACATTGGTTGCGATCGCGGGGCCAGCGTTTTTCTGGGTGATGATCTTTACGTTGTCGCGATTATTTGAACATTCTTCTAAAACAGCAAGGCTATTATCCGTCGAGCCGTCGTCGATGAAGATGTATTCACAGTCTCCGACGTCTTTTTGAGCAAAAATCGCGCTCAGTACATTGGGGATGAAATCTTCTTTGTTATAAAATGTTGCGACAAAGCTGACATCTGGCTTCAACGGTCCAATTCCTTCACAAGGCTTGCTGTTTGAGTGCTGCAATCAAGAATTTTGGTTGTTTTTGGTTCTCCAAGTGGACGCTTTTATCAGGCCCAACTGCATTAGTCACCTCTGTGGTCAGGCTGTCAAAGAGACCGGTCTTCACGCTGACGAAATGTCTAAAAACTGGAGGCGAGGTCTTCTGATAATGAATTACGCATACTGTTGCACCGCTTAGTCAGATACCGTCATAAATATCGGCCCACCCTTATGCCTCGGGAAGCCGTACCCATTGACCATGACAACATCGATGGCATCAGCACTGGTGGCGATCCCTTCTGACATGATCTTGTCGCCTTCATTCCGCATGGCGGTCAGGATGACATTCATAATTTCCGTGCTGGTGAAATCACGCCGGGTAATGCCCTTTTTCTCTGATTCGGCGATCACCAATGCATCGACCTCCGGATCAGGCTGAGCCTTGCCGTGTTCATCGTAACGATACCAGCCAAGGCCGTTCTTTTTGCCAAAACGTCCCATCTCGCAAAGGTAATCCCCCAAAGCGACATAACGTTCTGACGGATCGCGGAACGGGGCGAGGCGTTTGCGGGTGGCCCAGGAAATCTCAAGGCCCGCCATATCCTGCATGGCAAACAGGCCCATCGGGAAGCCGAATTCAACCATCGCGGCATCAATTTGATGAGGCAGTGCGCCGTCTTCGAGCATATATTCACAATGCTTGCGATAAGCCGACATGATCCGGTTGCCAATAAAGCCATCGCAGACCCCGCACGGTACCGCAATCTTGCCAAGGGCGCGGGCGAACTCGAATGCGGTCGCGAGGCTTTTGGCGTCGGCCTTGTCGGTTCGGACAACCTCAAGCAGCTTCATGATATGGGCGGGTGAGAAGAAATGCAGACCAATTACGCGCCGCGGATTAACGCTGCGCGCGGCAATTTCATTGATGTCGAGATAGGATGTGTTGGACGCAAGCACCGCATCGGCTTTGCAATGGAGGCCTAGTTTGCCAAAGACATCATGTTTGACGGCCATATCTTCAAACACAGCCTCGACCACCAGATCGGCATCAGACAAGGCAGCGTAATCAATGCTGGTCGAAAAGGACGCCATCAGAGCATCAAAACGATCTTGGCTGATCAGGCCGCGCTTGAGGCTGCCGGCAAGGTGTTTTTCAACCGTCGCACGGCCATTGTCACAGGCAGCTTCATCGCGTTCGATGATCGTGACATCAAAGCCCGCGAGCAGGGATGCAGTGGCAATGCCAGCCCCCATGATGCCGCCGCCAATCACACCGACCTGGCGGATCGGGTTCGGTTCGACACCCTTGAGTTCGGGCAGTTTGGCAACAGAGCGTTCGGCAAAGAAGATGTGACGCAGCGCCTTTGACTGATCGCTGTCACGCAGTTCGATGAATTTTTCGCGTTCAAAATCAAGGCCTGCATCCGGGCCGTGTTCGATACCATTTCGGATGGCGGAGATGGCCGCAAGCGGGGCGACCTGACCACGGGCCTTCTTTTTCGTCGCGGATGTTATGTCATCCCATTGCGCAGAGCTCGGCGCAGCAATGGGATCACGGGCAAGAAGCGATGCCGGTGTTTCACGACTGAGGATGGTTTTGGCAAAGTCGCGTGCGGCATCGCCCAAGGCACCGTGGGTAATCGCATCAAGCAAGCCGATCTCGTTGGCCTTGGTGGCCGAAACCGGTTTGCCGCTGGTAATCATCGAGATGGCCTCTGCGACCGGGACAAGTCGTGGCAAGCGGACCGTGCCACCAGCCCCCGGGATCAGGCCGAGGTTGACTTCCGGCAGGCCAAGTTTGGCGGTGCTATCGGCAATGCGGTAATGACAACCAAGGGCCACTTCCAGTCCACCACCAAGAGCGTGACCATGAATGGCGGCGATGACCGGTTTGGTTGCGGCCTCTATGCGTTTGATCACGTCGGGCAGGATCGGCGCCTTTGGCGGTTGGCCAAACTCGCTGACATCGGCACCGGCAATGAAGGTCTTGCCGTCGCAAATCAGGATCGCGGCGCGGATGTCATCATTGGCATCAATCTGATCGAGGGCATCGACGATCCCGCTGCGCACAACGTGGCTGGTCGCGTTAATTGGCGGGTTGTTGACGGTGATAACCGCAATGGCGTTTTCAAGTGTCAGTGTGACGGTCGACATTTTATGCGTCCTCTGCACTGATGGGGGAAAGCAGACAGGCAACGAGATCGGAATCCGGGTTGGCGAGATCGGCAATCACATTGAAATGATGTTTGTCCGGGGCATGCACACTTCGCGTGCGGGCGCCAAGGCCGGTCCAGATATTGGCCAGCAGATCGTTCTGGCGAACAAATTCCGGACGTTCATCCGCCCCGACCCAGCAGGTGATCGAGCACGATAACGCGGGCTTCAGAAGGGCAGCACTTTCATGTTCGGCTTCGGCCGCGTCCAGTCCGAGGGTATCGTTCATCGAGGTCCTCAGCAGCGGGCGAAGATCATGAAGGCCGGAAATGGAAACCGTGTTTTCGATCCGTGCCAGAATGGAGGACGAAAGCGGTGACGTGTGGCTGACCATGCGGCTAACCAGATGGCCGCCAGCCGAATGCCCCGTGATGCGGAGCGGACCTGCAATCTGGTCCGCGGCATGGGTGATTGCAGCCCCGATCTGGCGGGTAATGTCGGAAAGGCGCGCATCAGGGGCGAGTGTGTAGCTTGGCATGCAGACAGCCCATCCCTTGGTCACGGCACCATTCGCCAGATGCGACCAACTGGATTTGTCAAACGCCTTCCAGTAGCCACCATGCACGAACACGACCAAGCCCTTTGGCGTGCCGGCCGGGAGGAAAAGATCGTATTTTTCGCGGGGGGCGTTGCCATAGGCGATGTCAAGCCGGGCGCGATTGTCGCCACTCAGCTCGTCGCGAAACTTTGCCGACTGGGTCGCCCAAAGTTCCGGATAGGTTGCGGCATCGGCAATGTAATCGCCATTGGCATAAGCATCATCCCAGTCGGTAATCATTGTCGGTTCCCTGAAATTTCGTGCAGCACCTGTCTGGTGCATTCTGGTTATGGATCAAATTCTAGGCAAATCCGTAGATATTTCAAACTTAAAATATTTGTGCTTGAAATAAAATAAAACGAGGCGTACCGTTTTATCAGTTTCCCGAAACAACCAAACAAATCAGGAAGGGAAAAGCTGGTGAGAGTAGCTTGTCTGGGTGGCGGTCCTGCGGGGCTTTATTTTGCAATCTCGATGAAATTGCGCGACCCCGCGCATGAGGTTGTTGTGATTGAACGCAACAAGCCTGATGACACATTTGGCTGGGGCGTGGTGCTGTCTGACGAGACGCTGGACAATCTGGCCGAGAATGACACCAAAAGTGCCGAGGCCATTCGCGCCAACTTTTCCTATTGGGATGACGTTGCGGTTCAGTATCGGGGCGAAAAGACAATTTCCACCGGTCACGGGTTCTGCGGCATCGGCCGCAAAAAGCTTCTGATCTTGTTACAAGATCGGGCACGCGAACTTGGTGTTGAGCTTCGGTTTGAGACCGAGGCCGAAAGTGCCGCGCATTACGCCAAGGAATTTGATCTTGTCGTTGCCAGTGACGGCCTGAATTCCAGAACCCGCACGGAATTTGCCGAACATTTCCAGCCTGATATCGATACCCGCAAATGCAAGTTCGTCTGGCTGGGTACGCATCAGAAATTCGATGATGCCTTTACCTTTATCTTTGAGGAAACCGACAAGGGTTGGGTCTGGGCGCACGCCTATCAGTTTGATGACGAAACCGCGACCTTCATTGTCGAATGCACGCAGGAAACCTGGAATGCCTATGGTTTTGGCGAGATGTCCAAGGAAGAGTCGATTGCGACTTGCGAGGATATCTTCAAGGATCATCTGGGCGGTCACAATCTGATCAGCAATGCGCATCATATTCGTGGTTCGGCCTGGCTGAGCTTCCCGCGCGTTCTGTGCAAAAGCTGGTCACATGAAAACATCGTTCTGATGGGCGATGCGGCGGCAACAGCGCATTTTTCCATCGGGTCGGGGACCAAGCTTGCGCTTGAAAGCGCGATTGCGCTGGCCAACTACCTGCATTCCGAAGGTGACCTTAAGTCCGCCTTTGGCAAATACGAAGACGAGCGCCGTCTTGAGGTCCTGCGTCTGCAGTCGGCTGCACGCAACTCGATGGAGTGGTTTGAAGAAATCGAACGCTATTTCGATTTTGATCCGACCCAGTTTACCTATTCGCTTCTGACCAGATCGCAGCGCATCAGTCATGAAAACCTGCGCCTGCGCGATGCCAAATGGCTTGAAGGTGCGGAAAAATGGTTCCAGACTCAGGCGGGTCTTCCGGAAAGTGCACCGGTGCGTCATCCGATGTTTGTGCCCTATCAGTTGCGCGACATGTCGCTTAAGAACCGCGTCGTTGTGTCTCCGATGGCACAGTACAAGGCGGTTGATGGCTGCCCGACCGACTGGCATCTGGTGCATTACGCCGAGCGCGCAAAAGGCGGGGCAGGGTTGGTTTATACCGAAATGACCTGTGTCTCGCCGGAAGGCCGCATCACGCCGGGCTGCCCGGGTGCGTATGATGTCAGCCAAGAGAAGGCCTGGACGCGGATTACAGATTTCATTCATGCCGAGACGGATGCCAAGGTCTGCATGCAGATCGGTCATTCCGGGCGCAAGGGCTCGACCCAGCTCGGTTGGGAAGAAATGGATGCACCGTTAAAGGATGGCAACTGGCCGCTGATGTCGGCATCTGCCATCGCATGGTCGGACCGCAATGCGGTGCCCAAGGCCATGACGCGTGAAGACATGGATATGGTTCGTGATCAGTTTGTTGCATCTGCCAAAATGGCCGATCGTGCAGGCTTTGACATGATCGAGGTTCATGCCGCGCATGGCTATCTTCTGTCCTGTTTCATCAGCCCGGTCAGCAATATTCGCGATGACGAATATGGTGGGTCGCTTGAAAACCGGATGCGTTATCCGCTTGAGGTCATCAATGCCGTTCGTGCGGCATGGCCCAAGAATAAGCCGATGTCGGTGCGTATTTCGGCCAATGACTGGGTCGGTGATGCGGGGATTACGCCCGAAGAGGCGGTTGAGATCGCCAAAATGCTTAAGGCCAATGATGTCGATATTTGTGACGTATCGGCAGGGCAAACGACAACGGATGCCAAACCTGTTTATGGCCGTATGTTCCAGACGCCGTTTTCCGACCGTATCCGCAATGAAGCCGGTATTCCGACCATGGCGGTTGGCAATATCTATGAGGCCGATCACGTCAATTCGATCCTGATGGCCGGGCGTGCCGACCTTGTTTGTCTGGCGCGACCGCATCTTGCCAATCCGTATTGGACGCTGCATCAGGCAGCCAGCCTTGGCAACCGCACAGAAAACTGGCCGGCGCCATACTATGCCGGGCGTGATCAGATGTGCCGTCTTGCCGAGCGGGCTGAAACCATGACCGGAAAGGTATAAGCACCGATGGCCGATCTTGCCGTTCATAACGCATTGATCACCGGCGGCGGTTCCGGTGTCGGGGCCGTGATGGCCAGGATGCTTGCCGATGCCGGGGTGAAGGTTGTGGTATCCGGACGGCGATCAGATGTGCTGGCCGAAGTTGCTGAATATGAAAACATCACTGCCATCGTGGCCGATGTCACCGATGAAACATCAGTACAAGATATGTTCACGACCATGGTCGATGTGGTCGGCACCCCCGATCTGGTGATCGCCAATGCAGGGATGGCTGAAAGTGCACCGATTGGCAAAACATCGGTCGATCTTTGGCAGCGGACCATGGATGTCAATCTGACCGGGACGTTTTTGACGTTCCGTGAAGGATTGGCCGCGATGGATAAGACCAAGCCGGGGCGGCTGATTTCAATCGCATCGACAGCGGGGCTCAAGGGCTATGCCTATGTTACGGCTTATTGTGCGGCAAAACATGGCGTTGTGGGCATGGTCAAGGGTATGGCAGCCGAGCTTGCCACCAGCCCGATCACGATCAATGCGGTTTGCCCGGGCTTCATGGAAACGCCGATGTTGGCAAAGTCGGTTGAAAACATCGTTGCCAAAACCGGCATGAGCAAGGATGCCGCGCGCGCAAGCCTTGCCAAAATCAATCCGCAAAACCGGTTCATTCAGCCTGAAGAGGTTGCTGAAACCGTCATGTGGCTTTGCAGCCCCAAGGCGGCATCGATAACGGGACAGACGATTTCCGTTTCGGGAGGAGAAGTATGAACATGAACAAATCCGAAGCACTTTCCGAACGGGCAGGAAATGAGACGTCTGATCTGTCGAAGGCACGTTTACGCGCCTGGCTGCAAATCCTGAAGGTATCGCGCAAGATCGAGGGCGAGTTGCGTGAAAAGATGCGCCTTGAGTTCGGATCGACCCTGCCGCGCTTTGACGTGCTGGCCGCCCTTTATCGCGAACGCGATGGCATGCGCATGAGCGAGCTTTCAAAGTCTCTGATGGTATCAAACGGCAATGTCACCGGGATCGTTGATCGTCTGGTGGCAGAGGGATTGGTTGTTCGCATGCCGGTCGAAAATGATCGCCGGGCATCAATTGTGCGTCTGACCAAGGCCGGTGAAAAAGATTTCGCTGAACGTGCGTTGGTGCATGAAGGTTGGGTTTCGGATCTGTTTTCCGATTTGTCGTCTGGCGATGCCGATGCCCTGATCCGCATCCTGCGCAACATTTCCCATCATAACGAGGCGCCCCACCATGACTAAGATGGCAAACATCACGCCCAAACATTTCAACTGGCGCATGGAAGGCGACGTTGCGGTCATTTCGCTTGATCGCCCGGATCGCAAGAACCCGCTAACCTTTGAAAGTTATGCCGAGCTTCGCGATACATTCCGCGATCTGGTCTATGCCGATGACGTCAAGGCGGTCGTGTTTGGCTCGAACGGGGGCAATTTCTGCTCTGGCGGGGATGTGCATGACATCATCGGCCCGCTGATCGACAAGGACATGAAAGGCCTTCTTGAATTCACCCGCATGACCGGTGATCTGGTCAAGGCGATCATTGGCTGTGGCAAGCCGGTGATTGCGGCGGTTGATGGTGTTTGTGTCGGTGCGGGGGCGATCATTGCCATGGCATCTGATTTGCGACTGGCGACGGCGGCATCGAAAACCGCGTTCCTGTTTACCCGGGTCGGGCTTGCCGGATGTGACATGGGCGCGTGCGCCATCCTGCCGCGCATCATCGGACAGGGCCGCGCGGCTGAGCTTCTTTATACCGGCCGATCCATGTCGGCAGAGGAAGGCGAACGTTGGGGCTTTTATAATCGTTTGGTCGAAGCGGAGCTGCTTGAGGCAGAGGCGATTGCCCTTGCAACCCGCATTTCCCAAGGCCCGAACTTTGGTCACATGATGACCAAAACCATGCTGGCCCAGGAATGGAATATGTCGATCGAGCAGGCGATCGAGGCCGAAGCACAGGCGCAGGCGATCTGCATGCAGACCGAGGATTTCAATCGCGCCTACAAGGCATTCGTTGCCAAGGAAAAACCGGTTTTCGAGGGCGACTGATGGCAGATAAGACCTATCTTGATTGGCCATTCTTTGAAGACCGCCATCGTGAACTGGCGACAAAGCTTGATGATTGGGCCGCGGCCAACATCAAGGGTATCAATCACGAAGATGTCGATGCGGCCTGTCGCGATCTTGTCGCACGTCTGGCCAGTGGCGACTGGTTGCGTCATGCCGCGATTGATCCGGCTGACGCGGGATCAAAGCTTGATGTCAGATCGCTTTGCCTGATCCGTGAAACACTGGCGCGTTATGACGGGCTTGCTGATTTTTCTTTTGCGATGCAAGGGTTGGGGAGTGGCGCAATCTCCTTGTTCGGAACAAACGACCAGAAAGATAACTGGTTGCCAAAAGTACGTTCCGGTAAGGCGATTGCCGCCTTTGCGCTGACCGAACCGCAATCGGGCTCCGACGTTGCCAATATCGCGCTTGAGGCAAAGCGTGATGGTGATGACTTCGTCCTGAACGGTGAAAAAACCTGGATATCAAACGGTGGCATTGCCGATTTCTATTGCGTCTTTGCCCGCACCGGCGAAGCCCCCGGGGCCAAGGGTCTTTCGGCCTTCATCGTTCCGGCGAACGTGCCCGGCTTTGAAATCGCGGAACGCCTTCACACCATCGCGCCGCATCCGTTGGCACGTTTGAAATTTACCGATTGCCGTATTCCGGCATCCGCCCTGATGGGCAAGGGAGGGGATGGGTTCAAGATCGCGATGTCGGTTTTGGATGTTTTCCGATCGACCGTTGCCGCAGCCGCCCTTGGCTTTGCCCGTCGCGCGCTTGATGAAACCATCACCCGCGTTCAGGAACGCGAACTGTTTGGTGCGCCGCTTTTTGATTTGCAGATGGTTCAGGGGCATGTCGCGGACATGGCGCTTGATATCGATGCCTCGGCCCTTCTGGTTTATCGCGCCGCCTGGCTTAAGGATAGTGGGGCGCCGCGGGTTAGTCGCGAGGCGGCGATGGCCAAACTTTATTCAACCGATCATGCACAAACCGTCATTGATAAGGCGGTGCAAATTCATGGCGGCGATGGTGTGCGCAGCGGGCACATCGTTGAATCGCTTTACCGGGAAATTCGCGCCCTTCGCATTTATGAAGGCGCATCCGACGTCCAGAAAATAATCATCGCACGGCAAACGCTGGCGTAATAATGGCTGTATCAGGGACTTCACAATGCTCGGACCAACCGCACATACCGATAGCTTCACACGGGACAAGTTGCCCCCGTTTGCAGAATGGCCGGATATCAATCTGGATGGGTTTGATTATCCCGAATATCTGAATGCCGGGGTCGAACTGACCGACAAGATGGTCGAACAGGGATTTGGCGATAACACAGCCCTGATCGGCAATGGACGCCAGCGTACCTATAAGGAACTGGCAGACTGGACCAACCGGATCGCCCATGCATTGGCTGAGGATTACGGTGTCAAACCCGGTAATCGCATCCTGATCCGGTCGGCCAATAACCCGGCGATGGTAGCCTGTTGGCTGGCGGCAACCAAGGCCGGTGCGGTTGTGGTCAATACCATGCCGATGCTGCGTGCCGGTGAGTTGGGCCAGATCGTTGACAAGGCCGAGATCGAATTTGCCCTGTGCGATACCCGCCTGACGGATGAACTGGTGGCGTGTGCAAAGGACAGCAAGTTCCTTAAAAAGGTGATCGGCTTTGATGGTACGGCCAATCATGACGCGGAGCTTGATCGCATTGCCCTGACCAAATCGGTCAAATTCGAAGCGGTCAAGACCGGGCGCGATGATGTTGCCTTGCTTGGCTTTACATCGGGCACCACCGGCAGTCCGAAGGCAACCATGCATTTCCACCGGGATCTTTTGATCATTGCCGATGGCTATGCCAAGGAAGTGCTGAATGTCACCCCTGATGACGTGTTTGTCGGCTCCCCGCCGCTGGCCTTTACATTCGGGCTTGGCGGGCTTGCGATCTTTCCGCTGCGGTTCGGGGCGACCGCGACCTTGCTTGAAAAGGCATCGCCGCCCAATATGATCGAAATCATCGAAACCTATAAGGCAACGGTCTGCTTTACCGCACCGACTGCGTACCGCGTGATGTTATCAGCCATGGAAGATGGTGCTGATCTGTCATCGCTGCGCGCCGCTGTTTCGGCCGGTGAAACCCTGCCAGCCCCGGTCTATGAAGCGTGGATGGCAAAAACCGGCAAGCCGATGCTTGATGGCATCGGTGCGACCGAGATGCTCCATATCTTTATTTCCAACCGGTTCGGTGACAGCCATCCGGCCTGTACAGGTCGGCCGGTAACCGGATACGAAGCCAAGATTGTCGATGACAAAATGAACGAAGTACCGGTCGGAACCGTCGGGCGCCTTGCGGTGCGTGGTCCCACGGGATGTCGTTATCTGGATGACGTGCGTCAGAGCGTGTATGTCCGCGATGGCTGGAACCTGACGGGGGATGCGTTCTTTGTTGATGAAGACGGCTACTATCATTTCGCGGCACGCAACGACGATATGATTGTGTCGTCGGGCTATAACATCGCCGGGCCAGAGGTCGAGGCGGCGTTGTTAGCACATGCTTCGGTGGCGGAATGTGCGGTTGTTGGCGCGCCCGACGAGGAACGCGGAACGATCGTTCAGGCGCATATTGTCCTGGCCGAAGGGTTCGATCCAACGCCCGAGATGGCCAAAGCGCTTCAGGATCATGTAAAAGCGACCATCGCGCCGTTTAAATATCCGCGCTCCGTCGTCTTTATCGAGGCATTGCCAAAAACCGCGACTGGAAAAATCCAGCGCTTCAGACTGAAACAGGAACCGTCTGCATGACCGACTTTGCCGCCACCAAATCCCTGTTCCATATCCCGGAAGGTGTGATTTACCTTGATGGGAACTCGCTTGGCGTGCTGCCGAAAACGGCGGCCAACCGTGCTAAGGAGATGATCGAACAGGAATGGGGGGAAATGCTGATCCGTGGCTGGAACGATGCCAAATGGATGGAGCAACCCGAACGTGTCGGCAATCTTGTCGCGCGTTTGATCGGGGCGGCACCCGGTACTGTGGTGATGGGCGATACCCTGTCGATCAAGGTCTATCAGGCACTCGCAAGTGCGCTTGAAATGCGCCCGGATCGCAAGGTGATCGTTTCTGATAATGGCAACTTCCCGACCGATCTTTACATGGCGGACGGCCTGATCAAGTCGCTTGATCGTGGTCATGTGTTGAAAACACCGAACCCGGAAGATGTCGAAAGCCTGATTAACGAGGATCTGGCTGTGCTGATGCTGACCCAGGTGGATTACCGGACGGGCCGCATGCACGACATGAAACTCCTTACCGATCTGGCGCATGCCGCTGGTGCGTTGGTGATTTGGGATTTGGCGCATTCGGCCGGGGCTGTGCCGGTTGATTTGGCGGTATGCAATGCCGATTTCGCGGTAGGCTGTACCTACAAGTATCTGAATGGTGGTCCCGGTGCACCGGCCTTTATCTATGTCCGCCCGGATCATGCAAAATCTGCCCGTCCGGCACTTTCGGGCTGGTTGGGGCACGCAGCACCCTTCGCCTTTGATCCCGATTACACCCCGGCACCGGATGTGTCGCGCATGCGTGTTGGTACCCCGCCGGTCATTCAGATGACCGTGTTGGAAGAAGCCATGAAGGCATGGGACGGCGTTGACATGGTCGATATCCGCAAACGCAGTATCGAGCTGTGTGAACAATTCATCGCCGGGGTCGAGGCAAATTGTCCGATGTTGGAGCTGGCAAGCCCGCGCCATCCCGAACAACGTGGATCGCAGGTGTCGTTCAAGTTTGATCAGGGCTATGCCGTTATGCAGGCCTTGATTGCGCGCGGTGTGATTGGTGACTTCCGCGCACCGGATGTGATCCGTTTTGGTTTTACCCCGCTTTATATCGACAAGGGTGATGTTGATGGTGCGGTGAAGATTTTGGCTGAAATCATGGAAACGCGTGCTTGGGACAAGCCGGAGTTCCACAAACGCAACGCGGTGACCTGAGATGGCAAAGCAGACCTCGCCATATGATCCAAGCACGGAAGGTGCGCGCACGGATTTCTCCGATCAGATGTCCTATGGGGATTATCTGTCACTTGATGCGATCCTGACGGCTCAGCACCCGCAGTCCGATGCCCATGATGAAATGCTTTTCATCATTCAGCACCAGACATCCGAGCTTTGGATGAAGCTTGCCATTCGCGAAATCAGTGCGGCCCGCAAGGCGATCCATGGCGGCGATCTGCGCCCGGCGTTTAAGATGCTGGCGCGTGTGTCGCGCATTTTCGAACAGCTGAACAACGCATGGGATGTCCTGCGCACCATGACGCCAAGCGATTACACCACGTTTCGCGATGCGCTTGGCCCGTCATCAGGCTTCCAGTCCTATCAATATCGCCTGATCGAATTCATGCTGGGCAATCGCAACCACGCGATGTTGCGCCCGCATGCGCACCGCGAAGACATCACCGAAATGCTCAAGGCGGAGCTGGCAACACCAAGCCTTTATGACGAAGCCCTTTGCTTGCTGAATGCAGAGGATGGAATTGATGTGCCAGCAGACGTTCTGAACCGTGATGTGTCGGCACCCTATTTGCCTGATGATGCGGTGATTGCCGCCTGGCAAAAGGTTTACAGCGATCCGGGCAGATACTGGTCGCTTTATGAATTGGCGGAAAAGCTGGTCGATTTCGAAGACTATTTCCGGCGATGGCGCTTTAACCATGTCACGACGGTCGAACGCGTGATCGGGTTCAAGCGTGGCACTGGCGGCACGGGAGGCGTCAGTTACCTGAAGAAAATGTTGGAAGTAGAACTGTTTCCGGAACTCTGGCGGGTACGAACCGCGCTTTGAGGATGGACGGACCGGATGCAAATACTGCAAAATCAGGGGCAGGCATCAGGTTCACTAAAACCGTGGCGCATAAAGACATAAATGTCGCGGGATCAACGTGTTGCTAAATGAAAAATTGTATAAACACGGAGGCTTAAATGAAGGGTATTAAGACAACCATCGCAGCAGCTGCTGCTTTGCTTGCAGCCGGAGCTGCGCAGGCAGAGCCGGTCAAGGTGGGTATGATCACCACACTTTCTGGCGGTGGTGCAGGGCTTGGTATTGATGCACGTGACGGCTTTATGCTTGCTGTCAAACAGGCAAACAATCCTGATCTTGAAGTCGTAATCGAAGACGATCAGCGCAAACCGGATATCGCGGTTCAGCTGGCCGATAAAATGATCCAGCAGGACAAGGTTGATGTTCTGACAGGTATCATCTGGTCGAACCTTGCGATGGCGGTTGTGCCGTCTGCTGTGGCTCAGGACAAGATCTACATGTCGGTTAACGCGGCACCGTCGCAGCTGGCAGGCAAGGGCTGCAACAAGAACTATTTCAGCGTATCCTATCAGAACGACAACCTGCATGAAGCCGCTGGTGGCTATGCTTCGAGTGCGGGTTATGAAAAGGCGTTCATCCTTGCCCCGAACTATCCGGCAGGTAAAGATTCACTGACCGGCTTCAAGCGCTTCTTCTTTGGCGATATCACCAACGAAGTTTACACCAAGCTTGGCCAAACCGACTACGCAGCTGAAATTGCACAAATTCGTGCATCAGATGCGGATCATGTATTCTTCTTCCTGCCGGGCGGCATGGGCATCGCGTTCATGAAGCAGTATGCCCAGTCTGGCGTCGACAAGCCGCTGATTGGTCCGGCCTTCTCGATGGATCAGGGCATCCTCGGTGCCGTTGGTGACGCAGCACTTGGTGTGAAAAACACCTCGAACTGGTCGAAAGATATCGACAATCCGACCAACGCGGCTTTCGTTGAGACCTTCCAGGCTGAATATGGTCGTCTGCCGTCGCTCTATGCATCGTTTGGCTTCGATACCGCCAATCTGCTGCTGTCGGCGATGGATAAGGCAAGCATTTCGGACAAGGATGCCTTCCGTGAAGCCCTGCGTGCGGCTGATTTCAATTCCGTGCGCGGCAAGTTCACTTTCGGTCCGAACCAGCATCCGATCCAGGATCTTTATGTCCGTGAAGTCGTCAAAGAAGGCGATGTGCTGACCAACAAGATCATTGGTACGGCGCTGACGGATCACTCTGACGCCTATGCGTCGGAATGCTCGATGTAATAAAGAGCTGACAAGAGGCCGGGGGCCGGTTTCGATTTTGTAATCGGCCCCCGACCACCTTGTGACGGAGTTTCCAATAATGTTTTCTCTTTTTCTGGAGCAGCTGTTAAACGGCCTTCAGTCCGGGGTGATGCTGTTTTTGATGGCATCGGGGCTGACGCTGGTTTTCGGTGTGATGGGGCTGATTAACCTTGCCCATGGCTCCCTTTATATGATCGGTGCGTTTGCCTGTGCAGCTGTGGCTGCATGGACAGGATCTTTCTGGCTGGGGCTTGTCGCCAGTCTGATGGCGGCTGCTATTGCCGGTGCGCTGGTCGAAATGTTGATTATCCGCCGTCTTTATAACCGTGATCACCTTGATCAAGTTCTGGCGACGTTTGCGCTGATTTTGATTTTTTCCGAAGGCACCCGCTGGATTTTCGGATCCTTCCCGCTGTTTTTAAGCGTGCCTGATTTCCTGACCGGCACTGTTATCCTGCCGGGTGGATCGCAATATCCGCTTTTCCGTTTGGCTATTATTGTCGCTGGGCTTGCTGTTGCGGTCGGTTTGTTCCTGTTGATCGGCAAAACCCGTCTTGGCATCCGCATCCGTGCGGGCGAGGCTGACCGTGGCATGATCGCGGCCCTTGGTGTCGATATTGATCGTCTTTACACCATCGTTTTTGCCCTTGGGGCTGCGTTGGCCGGGCTGGCCGGTGCCTTTGTTGGCACGACCCAGTCGGTTCAGGTTGGCATGGGCGAACCGGTTCTTATTCTGGCCTTTGTCGTGATCGTCATTGGCGGTATCGGCTCGATCAAGGGGGCACTTGTCGGCTCCTTGCTGGTTGGCTTTACCGACACGATGGGGCGGTTCCTGTTGCCGCATGCGTTTGCGACTTTTCTTGATCCGTCAAGTGCCACGGCGATTGGCTCGGCACTGGCATCCATGTTGATTTATATCGTGATGGCGCTGGTTCTTTTCCTGCGGCCAAGCGGTCTGTTCGGGGCGACTTCCTGATGACCATGAACCGCGAGTTTCTGATTAATTCCATCCTTGCGATTGCGCTCATCATCGTTCCGCTGATCGCGCTTGGCATGGATGAACCATTCATCATCACCCTTGCCACCAAGGTCGCGATCTTTGCCATGGCCGGTGTCGGGCTTAACCTTGTGCTGGGTTATGGCGGGCTTGTGTCGTTCGGGCATGCCGCGTTCTTTGGTATTGGTGGTTATGCCGCCGGTATCCTTGCCAGCCATGCGCTGAACTATGAACCGATCATGGAAAGCCCGTTCCTGATCGAAGGTACAACCCAGATGATCATCATCTGGATTGTTGCCCTTGTGGTTTCGGCACTGGTGGCGCTGGTGATTGGGGCGATCACGCTGCGCACCAGCGGGGTCTATTTCATTATGATCACGCTGGCCTTTGCGCAGATGATCTATTACTTCGCGATCTCCTGGCCAGCTTATGGTGGGGAAGACGGGTTGTCGATCTATGTGCGCAATGGCTTCCCGGGGATCAACACCCTTGATCCGATCAGCTTCTTTGCGCTTTGTGCCGTGATGCTGGCGATTGCGATGGTGTTTTCGGCCGTTCTGATCCGCTCGCGCTTCGGTCTTGCCCTTCAGGGCGCGCGTCAGAACCCGCAACGCATGACGGCGGTTGGCATTGCGCCGTTTCGCATTCGACTGGTGGCCTTTGTGATTTCGGCGATGATCACCGCCCTTGCCGGTGCGCTTTATGCCGATCTCAACCGCTTTGTCAGCCCGACAATGCTGTCCTGGCATATGTCAGGTGAAATCATGGTGTTTGTCATTCTGGGCGGGGTCGGGCGTTTGTTTGGCCCGCTTGCCGGTGCGGCCCTTTACATCATTTTGGAACATCTTCTGGGCGGTGTTTGGGAATTCTGGCAGTTGCCGTTGGGTGTCCTGTTGTTGCTGGTCGTGCTGTTTGCGCGCGGTGGACTTGTAGGGGTTCTGGCGGGGGAGCGTAAACATGTCTGATGCCATTCTTTCGCTTTCCGATGTCACCAAGCAGTTCGGGTCGCTGTTGGCCAGTGACAGCGTCACGCTTGATCTGCGACCGGGCGAAATTCACGCCCTGATCGGTCCGAACGGGGCGGGCAAATCCACCCTGATCAAACAGATCGCGGGCGAGATTAAATCTGATCGCGGCGATATCCATTTCAACGGTCAGAACATCAACGCGCTTGATGCTGTGGCGCGATCCCGCATGGGGCTTGCCCGAACGTTTCAGGTGTCATCCCTGATGCCGGAATTCTCCGTCCTGCAAAACGTCATGCTGGCACGACAGTCGGTTAGCGGCAAAGTGTTCCGTTTCTTTAAGCCGGTGCTGGGTGACAAGTCGCTGGTCGAACCCGCCATGGCACAGCTTGAACGGGTTGGCTTGGCAGACCGGGCGCAGATGCGTGCCGCTGACATCTCGCACGGGGAACGTCGCCAGCTTGAAATGGCCGTCGCCCTTGCCCTGGAACCCAAGGCGTTTCTGTTGGATGAACCGATGGCCGGCATGGGGCCAGAGGGCTCCAAACGTTTGACCGGGTTCCTTGATGGTTTGCGCGGACAGGCACCAATCCTTCTGGTCGAACATGACATGGATGCGGTCTTTGCGCTCGCAGACCGGATTTCGGTTCTGGTTTATGGCCGGATTATTGCCACCGGCACGGTCGACGAAATTCGCGGCAATGATGATGTCAAACGTGCCTATCTCGGGGAGGAAGCCTGATATGACTGCACTTCTCGAACTCAGTGGCGTTACCGCGTTTTATGGCGCGTCACAGGCCCTGTTTGGCATTGATTTGTCCCTGAACGAAGGCGAGGCCGTCGCCCTTATGGGGCGTAACGGCATGGGCAAGACCACGACGATCAAAACCATCTGTCGCATGATGGAACATCGTGATGGTTCCATCCGCTTTGCCGGGCAGGATCTGGCAAAGATGCCATCGCACAAAGCGGCCCGCCTTGGTCTTGGTCTGGTTCCCGAAGGACGCCGGTGCTTTGCCCAGCTGAGCGTAACCGAAAACCTGATTGCTGCCGCCCGTCCGGGCGAATGGGATTTTGATCGTGTGGCGGGACTATTCCCGCGTCTGGCCGAACGCCGTGATCAAAAGGCCATGACCCTTTCGGGCGGTGAACAACAGATGCTGGCGATTGGCCGGGCGCTGATGACCAATCCGCGTTTGCTGATCCTTGATGAAGCAACCGAGGGACTGGCACCTGTCGTGCGTCAGGAAATCTGGGCGGCGATCAATCAGCTTAAACAATCGGGGCTGACGATCCTTGTGGTCGACAAATCGCTTAAGGAACTTTCAGGTGTGGCGGATCGCTATGTGATTGTCGAAAAGGGCATCACGGCCTGGAGTGGGGCGGTGAATGAGCTGACCGACGATCTGGCTGATCGGTATCTGGGGGTCTGACATGGCGGCATTCACCTATACGCAGAAAGTCATGTTCCAACATTGCGATCCGGCGGGGATTGTTTTCTATCCCCGCTATTTCGAGATGGTGAATGCCACGGTCGAGGAATGGTTTGATCAGGTCATCGGTTTCGGGTTCCCGACCATGCACGGGCCGATGAAGGTCGCCGTTCCGACAGCGGCGCTCAGTGTCGCCTTTACCGCGCCAAGCAAGCTTGGCGATGTTTTGGAATTCTGTCTGATCCCGACCCGGATCGGACGTTCCAGTTTAGAGCTGGAAATCACCGCACGATCAGGTGCCGAGCAACGCCTGAAAACAACGGTCACCCTGGTCTTTACGAAACACGGGGCCGGAAAGTCAGTGGCATGGCCAGATGATTTGCGTGCCAAAATCGAAAAAGAAATCAATCAAGTGGTAGAAAACAATGCATAAAATCATTCAGCCTGACGGATGGAAACAGCCCAAGGGATATGCCAACGGCGTCTTGGCCGATGGTGCCCGACTTTACATCGGTGGCCAGATTGGCTGGAACGAAGATCAGGTCTTTGTTGCCAAGGATTTTGTCGGCCAGATGGAACAGGCGCTTAAAAACATTGTCGCCGTTCTGGAAGCTGCTGGCGGCAAACCCGAACACATTGCCCGCCTGACCTGGTATGTCACGGATAAAAAGGAATATCTCGCCCATCAGCGCGAAGTCGGTCAGGCTTATCAGCGTGTCCTTGGCAAGCATTTCCCGGCGATGACCATGGTTGTGGTCAAGGAACTCGTTGAAGACGAAGCACTGGTCGAGATCGAGGCAACCGCCGCCATTCCATCCTGATCAGGCATCAGGGCATGACGGAACAAAAAAGGGCAGCACATCGCGTGCTGCCCTTTTTGTTGATCAGGTTCCCAGAACGGTATCCTTAATTGCCTTCCGGGGCACTCGTTCCGAGGTTCTCGGGCGAGAAGATGTTGTTGCCAAACGGGCTTGGTGCCGATGCACCGCCCTCATCACCGCCAAGAGGACCAAGGTTGGGCATGGTCGGGGCTGGCACAGCCTGTTGTGGCGTGTTGATCGATTGCTGTTCCATCAACTGCTGTTGCAGGGCGCGCTTTTCTTCAAGGACTTGCGCCGTGCAGACACTGGAATCATGGTTCTGGATAAACAGAACCGCTGCAAGTGTCAGAACACCCAAAATCACAGCAATCGTTCCCGGATGTGTGGCGATCTTCAAAGCCGGACGTTCGGCAATCACATGGGCCCAGCCCTTGGTGTAATAGCGATTGCGGCATTCATAAATGATCGCCCCGATCAGCGTGATGGCGATGATAATCACCGCCACGGCCGAAATGGACGGATCAAGACCATACCGCACCTTCGATGACAGAACCGTGGTGAAGGTGCTGCTTGAAACAATCGTAAACACGGTGGTGTTGTAGTTTTCAAGCGATGCCAGAAACGCCAGAACCGTGGCCGAACCAATCGCCGGTGCCATGAACGGCAAAAGCACTTTGACAAACGCCTGCGTTGGGGTGGCCCCCATATCAAGGGCCGCCTCGGTCAGCGTGGTGTCAAACCGCTGGATACGTGACAGGAACACCAGCATCGAATAAGCCGCGATAAAGGTCACCTGACCAAAGATGGTCAGGAACGTTCCGTCATAAAAGAAGCTCTCATAAGGTGCATTGAAAAGGGTGCCGATCCTGTCCCAGAAAATCAGGGTCGAAAGACCGATGACAACGCCGGGTACGAGAATGGGCGCAATGAAGATCGTATAAAGGGCTGCGCGTAATTTCGGACCAACCTGTGACAGCGTGATCGCGGCTGCCAGTCCGATTGGAATGGCAACACAAACAACGCCCACCCCGATTAAAAGCGAATTACCAAGCCCGGAAAGAAGCTTGTCATCGCTGGCAAGCTTGCCAAACCAGTCGGTGGTAAAACACTCCCACGGTGAGACACGCGGGAAGGTCGATGAGTTGAACGCAGTGATCACCATGATGATCAACGGTCCAAACAAATAGGCAAAGAACAGGGTCAAATACAGACCGGGGATCAATGCAGTCGGGGATTTCATCTTCATTGTTTGATCTCCCCGATCGAGACCTTGAACAGCCGCATCACCAGCAGGACAAGCGCGATACAGACGATCAGCAGAACCATCGCATAGGCCGACCCGCGCGGCCAGTTGCCGCCGGAGTTAAACCATTGATAGACCAACTGCGTGAACCACAGGTTCGATGGGCCACCCAAGATCTGCGGTGCGGCAAGCGCGCCGGATGTCAGCATGAAGACCATGGTCATGCCCGATGCAATGCCCGGCTTGGCATAGGGAATGACAACCTTGGCATGGACCTGCCACCAGTTGGCCCCCATGTCACGCGCGGCTTCGATCTGATTGCGATCAAGGCTTTCAATCGCGTTATAAAGCGGGAAGATCATCAAAAGGATGTAGGCATAAGCCAACCCGGCATAGAGCGCGACATCCTGACGGATAAAATCAATCGGCGTATCCCAAAGTCCAAGCCCCATGCCAGTTTCATTGATCACACCCGTGGCGCCAAACAGAATACGAAACGCAAAGGCGCGCAGGATTTCGTTGATCCAGTAAGGCACGATAAGCGCCAGTACCAGCAAGCGGGCCTTGGCGCCGGTCGATGATTTCGCCAGCACAAAGGCCACCGGGTAACAGATGATCAAATCGAACACTGTGACGAACACGGCCGCAAGCAGCGTTTTGAACAGGATGCCGATATCCAGGGTGTTTATCCCGTCCGACGCGCCACTTCCCTGGAAGAAATAGCGATATTGCTCAAGGGTATAAACGTCTTCGGGGCCGCCAATCTTGGCCGGTGGCAGGTTAAACCGGAACGAATAATCCAGCATGGTCAGTTGCGGCAGGATGATCAGAATGAACACCCAAAGAGTGACCGCAAGCATCAGATAGATCGAGACCGCCATCCCGTTGCGTCTGACGAGGTCGTAAAAAAGATCACGCATGATACGGCCCCCCTTTACGCGCTGGCCAATTCGCCCGGTTTGAGCGCAATGCCCATTTCCGGTGCGAAATCGAGTTTGACCGGGGCGTTGGCATCAATCGCGTTGGTGCCATCATTGATCAGCGAAAGCTTAAGGTCCGTGCCACTCGCATTCATCACGATATGGCGCATATTGCCCTCGAACTCTTCGGTGACGAAGTTGGTTTCAAACTGATTGATTGCACTATCGTCTTTCGAAAGCCGAAGCGCTTCCGGGCGCACGAAGAGATGGCAGGCGTCCCCGGGCGCCAAGGCAGGGCCGCCCGCCGGATGGTTTTCGACCGTAAAGGGGGTACCAAGACCGGCATCGATTTTCATCACCTTGCCGTCATTGGACAAAACCGTGCCATCAAGCACATTGTTTTCACCGACAAATGACGCGACAAAGCTTGTCGTCGGGTGATCATAGATCGCCTTGCCATCGCCGATTTGTTCGATCTTGCCCTTGTTCATCACGGCAATGCGGTCTGACATCGTCAGTGCCTCACCCTGATCGTGGGTGATGTAGATAAAGGTCAGACCGACCTGCTTTTGAATGGCGCGCAGTTCGGTGCGCATGTGTTGACGCAGCTTAAGATCAAGGGCCGACAACGGTTCATCAAGAAGCAGGATATCTGGTTCAACCGCAAGGGCGCGGGCAATCGCCACACGCTGTTTCTGACCACCGGAAAGTTCGCTGACTTTCTTGTCGCCCTGACCGGGCAGGGCAATCAGTTCAAGCAACTCATCGGCACGTTTGCGCCGGGTTTTCTTGTCCACGCCGCGCACTTCAAGCGGGAAGGCGATGTTATCAGCGACCGAACGCAACGGGAAAAGGGCAAGGTTCTGGAAAATAAGGGCGGTGGGGCGTTTGTTCGGGCCAACGCCACGCATGTCCTGACCACCGATTTTGACCTTGCCGCGTGTCGGTTCCTGAAAACCGGAAATACAGCGTAGAAGTGTTGTCTTGCCACAGCCCGATGGGCCGAGGAATGAAAAGAACTCGCCACCCGCGATGTTCAGATTTGCTTTATGGACAGCGGTGAATTCGCCGAACTCTACCCAGACATGCTCAAGCGAAATTTCTTTGGTCATAGAACTGACAACCCCCTGAAAACGTCAAAGCCCGTTCGCCCGCAAACACAGGCGATACCGGAATTATTGTTGTTTGAAATGGATCGGCCCCAGGATCATGTCCCTAGAAACCCAAAAAGGGCGACACGCGCAAAGTCGTGCCGCCCCAAAGATCGGAATCAGGCGCTTTCGAAGCGGTTCACATATTCGGTACGCATGTCGGCATACCACTGCGGTTCAGATGGCCACGGGTTGAGGTTGGCCAACGCTTCGCCCGGATAGGCATCGGCAAAGTTCTTGGCATAGGCTTCGCCTGCGAACTTGTCGGCACCCAGAACCGGGGAGTTGTAACCGTGATGGTCAATTGCCTCACCTGCCAGTTCCGGCATGTAGGCATATTTGATGAACTCATAAGCCTGTTCGATGTTTTCAGCACCGGTCGGCAGGGCAAGGCCATCGACCCATGCCAGCGCACCTTCTTTCGGCGCGCGATACATGACAGGTTCGCCAGCCGTTTTAAGTGCAAGCGGCGGGCCATCCCAGGTCTGACCAACGATGACGCCTTCGTTCAGAAGTCCGTTCTTCTGGGTATCGGCATCGTTCCAGATCAGTTTGATGTTGCCTTTACGCGCGATGCACCATTCGGTGATCTTTTCCCAGACCGGGCGCATTTCTTCTTCGGAGGTGTAGGCTTTCCAGACCGAACCCGGGGCCAGTTCGCCCGTGGTTTCCATGTAAAGACCTGCACCCAGCATCATGGAATGCGCACGGCCCATGGTTTTGCCGGCATTGGCTTCGGACCAGACATCGCCATAGGACGGGAACATGCCTTCTGGCTGGAACATATCGGTACGCCACGCCATGCCTTCGGTGCCCCAGATATGCGGCAGCCAATAGGTGGAGCCAGCCTCAAACGCCCAATCGGTGCTGCCGATCTTGGCCATTGCCGGGTTCACCGCCTCGATGGCGACTTTGGACATGTCGAACGGCTGAAGCAGTTCCAGCGCCTTCCACTGAAGGGCGCGGTTATTGGTCGGCGATACGATATCAAAGCCGCGACCTTTGGAAGCCTTCATCTTGTTGATGATTTCCTCGTTCGAGCCGATGCCGGTGTAATTCACCTTGATCCCCGTTGCATCGGTAAACGATTTGAGGAACGTCTCTGGCAGATAATCAGACCACATCAGAATGTTGATTTCGCCAGAGGA
Organism: Thalassospira sp. A40-3; assembly: GCF_015871485.1. Lineage (NCBI taxonomy): Bacteria > Pseudomonadati > Pseudomonadota > Alphaproteobacteria > Rhodospirillales > Thalassospiraceae > Thalassospira > Thalassospira sp. A40-3. The sequence goes on along the minus strand of NZ_CP065428.1, from coordinate 2,896,446 downwards.
TGCGAGTGCTTTTCTGCTGATAATTGCAGGCATTGCAAGTGCCGAACCGGCGGCAAGCGAACCTTTAAGAAGTGTGCGCCGGTTAAGTTTCGGGCCGGAAGTGAACTTGGTCATCCGTATGTCTCCTGATAGCCGGGATTTTTCCCTTATGTGCGGCGCACCATGCGCCTCCCTGGTGGACATAACTTCCCTGAACCGACCGCATTATGATCGCGGTTCTTGTTCCTGCTTTATCGCATTGACAAAATGGTATATCTGCCGGTTACTCTAGTAATAGAGCCACAAGACAAAAACTATGGTGCCACGCCGGTTAACGTGCTGCAGTGCCGAATAAAAGGGGCATAACCGATGCTCGACATTCGACTTGAGGATCCGGCAATTGCCGGTCAAACCCTGCAGCAACAGCTGCATCAGGGCCTCGTCGATGCGATTCTTGAAGGTCGGTTACCGTCGCATGAACCCTTGCCGTCGACCCGTGATTTGGCGTCCGCCCTTAAGGTATCGCGCAATACGGTGGTGCTGGTTTATCAACGCCTGCTTGATGATGGATACCTGACAGCCGTTTGGCGGCGGGGGCATTTCGTCAATGAGCAATATATTCGCCAACAACTGCGCCTGAGTGTGGATACGCGGACCGCCTCGCTGTTTACCAAGGAACGTGATCCTGATTTGTGGCGCCGTCATTTGCAGTTCCGCCCGACTGAGGCGCGCAATATCGTCAAACCGGCCAACTGGCGCGATTTCCCCTATCCGTTCATTTACGGGCAAGTTTCACCCGACAAAACCACCATTTCGCGCTGGCGCGATTCCATGCGGCTGGCCGGGTCGCTTGCCCATTCGCAAAGCTGGGTCGGCGATCAGGTCGATATGGATGACCCGCAACTTCTTGAACAGATCATCACCCGCATTCTGCCGCATCGTGGTTTGCGCGCCCATCCGGAACAGTTGCTGATTACCATTGGTGCGCAGAACGCCCTGTTTCTGGTCGGGCAGCTTCTGGCAGGGCGGGGCAGGACGGTTGGCGTCGAAGACCCGGGCTATGTGGATGCACGCAATATTTTTGCCTCCACGGGGGCTGAAATCTGCCCGCTTCCGATTGACAGCGAAGGTCTTGCCAACTCACCCGTACTGTCGAAGTGCGATATGGTCTACACCACGCCATCACACCAGTGCCCAACCAGTGTCACCATGTCACTGGATCGACGTCTTCAGCTTGTTGAACGTGCGCGCAAGGATGATTTCATCCTGGTCGAGGACGATTACGAGCATGAGCTGAATTACCTTGGTCATCAGCGCGCCGCCCTTAAAAGCTACGATAATTCCGGGCATATCATCTATATCGGTAGTCTGACCAAACTGATGTTCCCCGGCTTGCGGATTGGCTACATCCTTGCCGACAGTGAACTGATCAAGGAATTGCGTGCGCTGCGTCGCCTGAATTACCGCCATCCATCCGCACAGGATCAGCGCGCCATGGCGTTGTTCATCGGCGAAGGTCATCTGGACTCACACCTGCGCCGGACGCGTGATCGCCTGTCGGAGAAGTGGCAATTGATGCAAAACGAAATTTCGCGGCAATTACCCGAATTGAATGTCACCCCGACGACGGGCGGGTCGGCAGTTTGGGTTAAGCTGCCCGACAATATCGATGCATGGGCCGTCCATCGCGAAGCCGCTAAACGCGGGGTTTTGGTCGAGCCGGGCGATGTGCATTATTGTGATCCCGACCGCGCACCGCGTGATCGCCTCAGACTGGGGTTTGCCGTGATTGAGCGCGATCAGATTGCGCCCGGCATCACTCAGTTGCGCAATGCCATCATGGCGGTGATTGCTGAAAACAGGAAAGGGACCGCCGCACAGTAAACTGTGTGGCGATCCCTAGGGTCCAAACTCATTCACATAATCGTCCCGGTCACCCGGATTTGTGCGGATATGCGGAGCGAAATCGCCGGAAGATTTATATCTTTCAAGATTTTGCGACAAAATAGCCCGTGCAAATCCGGGTGATCCGAAGGACAACTGCTATGAGAGAAAGCCTCTGCGTCAAATCCCTTGACCGGGGATTACCCCGATCTGCGGGCTTTTCCTTGCTTTTTCTCTCATATCAGTTGCCGGGGCGGTCATGTGAATGAGTTTGGACCCTAATTCCGACCCCACTCCCCCGAGATCGGATCTGTCCCCCGCAAAGCAGATTAAATTGGCGCGCCAAGTACCTTCTGAAGGATGGCTACCATATCGTCGATGTCCTGTTCGGTGCTGACGAACGCGGGCGCGAAAATGATCGCATCGCCGGTCGCCTTGACGTGCAGGCCTTCGTCAAACAGTGCACGCTGTGCCCAACTGCCTTTTGCACCCGGCGCATCACCGGGGGTCAGTTGGATACCCGACATCATGCCATAGCCGCGAAGATCGCTGACATGGGGCAGGTTGCGCAGGCCAAACACACCATCAAGGAAGTGCGAAGACAATTCGTTGGCACGTTCAAACAGTTTGTCCTTGGCATAGATATCAAGGGCTGCGATCCCGGCGGCACAGGCCACCGGATGGGCGGAATAGGTATAGCCATGGAAGAATTCCGGGCGGTCCGCATCGCCGGCGGCGTCAAAGACAGCCGCCTGAATTTCGGCACTGGTGGCAACGGCACTCATGGGAATAGCGCCGTTGGTCAGTGCCTTGGCCATGGTGATCAGGTCCGGCTTGACTGCGAATGCCTGGGAGGCGAAAGCAGAACCTGTTCGGCCAAAACCGGTAATCACTTCATCAAATACCAGCAGGATGCCGTATTTGTCGCAAATCGCGCGAAGCTTTTCGAGATAGCCTTTGGGCGGCACGATGGTGCCAATCGATCCGGCAATCGGTTCGACAAAGACCGCAGCAATGGTATCGCCGCCATAGGTCTTGCAGATTTCTTCAAGATCGTTGGCCAGATCGGCATCGGTTTCCGGCTGGCCGCGGGTGAATTTTTGTTCTTCGGTCCATGTGTGACGCATATGCACGACATCACAGGTAATCCCGGAAAAATCACGACGGTTATTGACCATGCCTGCAAGCGACGTACCGCCAAGGTTCACCCCGTGATAGCCCCATGCCCGCGATACAAAACGGGTGCGCTGCGCATTGCCGGTCGCACGGTGATAGGCGAGGCACATCTTCATTGCGGTATCAACCGCCTCGGAACCTGATCCGGCAAAGAACACACGATCAAGCCCGTCTGGCAGGATACCGGCCAGCTTTTCGGCAAATTCAAACGACACGGGGGCCGCGCGCTGGAAATGCGGTGAATAATCCAGCGTGCTCAGCTGTTTATAAACCGCATCGGCGATTTCCGGGCGTCCATGCCCGGCCGCACAGCAAAACAGACCCGACGAACCATCCAGAATTTCACGGCCTTCCGGGGTCCAGTATTTCACACCTTCTGCCTTGGCAAACATCTGCGGTTCTTCATGAAACAGACGGTTGTTGGTGAAAGGCATCCAATGGTTGGTCATGTTCGGCTTGACGGACACGTTCATGCTGGCTCCTGTCGGCAAGAGTGTGGGGCGGAAATATTATGCTGCTAGCTAAACCCGTCCCCTCGCATGGCGTTAGTGCCAGAACTCGATAATATTTGGGTCCAGATCGCTATGTGGCTCCATCAAAAGGGACGATGTGGCTCTATTGTCGACGCCATCAGTGGCGTAATTCAGGTCTGTAACAACGAGGAATTCCATGGAACTGATCTTGTCTGGTATGGTTGTCGCGGTTGCCGCCCTGTTTCGTGGCGTCACCGGATTTGGCTTTGCATTGCTGGCAGCACTTGGTCTTTCAAGCTTGCTGGCCCCGGCAACGGCAACGCCAATCATCCTGATCATTGATATTGTACTGACCGGCTTGATCCTGCGTGATTTTGATCGGGCCAAGGTCGACTGGCGGGCCTGTTCGATCCTGCTGAGTTTTGGACTTTTCGGGGCGGTGCTTGGCCCGTATGTCGCCTTTGCACTGGATGATCAGACCATCCGGATTGCCACCAACCTTGCAATTGCGGTGGCGGCACTGGTTGCCATGTTGCACCATCCGCCAAAATGGATGGGACATTTTGTTATCGGGGCACTGCTGGCCTGTTCGGTCGGTATTCTGATGTCGGGATTTGCCGTTGGCGGCCCGTTGGTTGCGGCCTGGCTTTTGGCCGGTGGCACGCAAGATGTCCGGGTGCGCAACACGCTTGCGATTTATTTCGGCGCGGTCGATGTGCTGGGATTTATCACCCGGGCGGCCGCGGGCATGTTGCCCGATGATTTCATCGCACTTGTCTTGCCGCTGCTGGTGATTGCCATGATCGCCTATTTCCCCGGCGAGATGATCTATCGGCGCATGTCGGCAACCACCTGGCGGCGTGTTTGTGCCATCAGCCTCGTTCTTATTGCCATTATCGGTTTCGCGCAGACCATCGCACTTGGTCTGTAAGACATTTACCATCTACTCACACCACCGGAGTTCCCCATGACCAAAACAGCACTCATTACCGGCGCAACTTCTGGCTTTGGCGCGGCAACGGCCCGGCGTTTTGTCAAGGAAGGCTGGAAAGTCATCGTAACCGGCAGGCGTGCCGAACGGCTTGACGCGCTTGTCGATGAACTCGGTGGGGCATCGGTTGCCCATGCACTTTGCTTTGATATTCAGGATGCTGATGCAACCCGGAACGCAATTAACAGCCTTCCGGCCGACTTCGCCGAGATCGATCTTCTGGTTAACAATGCCGGTTTGGCGCTTGGCACCGGTCCGGCACAGGAATGCAATCTGTCAGACTGGATGACGATGATTGATACCAATACCAAGGGGCTGGTCGCCATTACCCGTATCCTGCTTGATAAGCTGATCGAACGAAAAGGGGCGATTGTTAATCTGGCCTCCATCGCATCGAACTGGCCTTATCCGGGCGGGAATGTCTATGGCGCGACCAAGGCGTTCGTTCAGCAATTCTCACTGGGTATTCGCTGTGACCTTGCGGGAACGGGTGTTCGCGTCACCTCGATCGAGCCGGGGCTTTGTGAAAGCGAATTCACGCTGGTCCGTACCGGCGGCAACAAGGAAGCCTATGACAAGCTTTACAGTGGTGCCGATCCGATCCAGCCCGAAGACATCGCCGAAAGCATCTTCTGGGTGGCGAACTTGCCAGCGCATGTGAATGTCAACTCGCTGGAAGTCATGCCGGTCAGCCAAAGCTGGTCGCCATTTGCCATTCATCGCAAGCAGGCTTGACCCGTATTTTGCACATTCGTTGGTGAAGGTAACTTCTGTGTCAGAATGAGCTAACCCTCACCAACGGTTTTGCTTTTCTCTTTCCGCTGAACTAAGCTTTTAAAAAAACAAAAAGCATGTTTCATCGGAGGGACATCATGAGATCGACCGTTCTGGGCGCGTCAGATGGGGCAGCGCCGCCTGCCGGCAATGACGCAAGCCATGGCGGGCCGGGGCCCGAATTTGGGCCGTGGCTTGAAAAGGCATCCATCCTGATCGTCGATGACGAACCGGGCATGCGCAATTTCCTTGTCCGTACCTTGGGGCCACGTGCCAAACGCGTCGAAGAAGCCGCCGACTGCGAAGAAGCCACAGCCCTTCTTGATCAGCACCATTTTGATGTCGTCATCCTTGATAACATCATGCCCGGCAAAAGCGGGGTGGAATGGCTGACCGAACAGCGCGAAATCGGCTTTTTCTCTGACGCCATCCTGATGACGGCCTATGCCGATCTTGATACCGCGATCAAGGCGCTGCGTGCCGGTGCGGTCGACTTTGTCCTGAAGCCATTTCGCTCCAACCAGATTTTGAACGCGGTGGCGCGCTGTCTGGATCGCATGCGGTTGCGCCGTGAAAACCATGTGCTGCGCCACGAATTGCGCGCCACGTCCGATCACGTGTTGCTGCGTGACAAGCTGATAGGCTATTCGCCGCAAATTCAGGAAATCCGTGAAACCATCGCCCGCGTGGCACCCCTTCCGACATCCATTCTGATTTCGGGGGAAAGTGGCACGGGAAAGGAAGTCACCGCACGTTCGTTGCATGCGCTTTCTGATCGCGCTGAAAAGCCGTTTGTGCCGATTAACTGTGCCGCCATTCCGTCTGAGATGATCGAGGCGGAATTGTTTGGTCACGTCAAAGGGGCCTTTACCGGCGCGCAATCCGCACGCGATGGGCTTTTCATGCATGCGCAGGGCGGAACACTGTTTCTGGACGAAGTCGGTGAGTTGTCGTTGGCGACCCAAAGCAAGCTTTTGCGCGCAATTGAGAGCCGCCGTGTCCGCCCGGTAGGCTCAGAACGCGAAGCACCTGTTGATTTGCGCTTTATCTTTGCCACCAATGCCGATCTTGAGGCCGAAGTCGACGCCGGACGTTTCCGCGCTGATCTGTTTTATCGCATCAATGTCATGCATATCGAAATGCCACCGCTTTCGGCCCGCGGGGATGATGTCCTTGAACTGGCGGAGCTGTTTATGACCAAACTGTCCAAGCAGCTTGGCGTGCGTGCTGTGCCCATGGATGCGGCTGTGCGCGCCGGACTGACACGGTATGACTGGCCGGGTAATGTGCGTGAATTGCGCAACCTGATTGAACGGACACTTATTCTTGGCAAGTTCCCGGAGGAATTCCGCGATGAACTTGCCGATCAGGGATCGCCGGTTGACCGTGATGAAACATTGGACGAGATGGAACGTCGTCACATTCTGGCGATGTTGCACAAGACCAGTGGCAATCGCAACGAAGCCGCCAGACGGTTGGGGGTATCGCGCAAGACCATTGATCGAAAATGCGCAAGCTGGGAACAGGAATGACCGACGCGTCATTGTCGGGCGCCACCAAGCCCCCCGCCAAAAGAACAAGATCCGTTCGTTTCAAATTGCTGGCGATTGCGCTTTTGCCAACGCTTGTGATCTTGCCATTGTTGCTTGGCGTGATGATGGTGCGGTGGAATACCAAATTCGACGCACTGCTAACATCAAAGGTCAGTGGCGATCTGACGATTGCCCATCAGTACTTCACGCATATCCTTGAAAATACCGGCGAACAAATCCAGGCACTTGGCCAATCGGTTGCCTTTCGCGAAGTGCTTGCCAACGGTGATGCTGCAGAGGTCGACGGGCTGCTTGCGGAACGCCAAAGCAAGCTTGGCCTTGATTTCCTTTATCTGTCACCCGCGCCGGGTGGCACAGGTTCAGACCAACCCAATGCCGACTGGCCGGTGATTGCCAGTGCCTTGCGCGGGCAATCGATGACCAGCATTGATATTTTCAGCAACAATGACTTGGCGGCGATTTCGCCCGATCTGGCCGAACGCGCCCATCTCGATCTGATTAATACGCCCAATGCCGTGCCCTCGACACGCAATGCCGAAACGCGGGGCATGGTTGTGCATTCGGCAAGTCATGTCGAATTGCCAAACGGGCAAAATGCGGCCTTGGTCGGGGGTATTTTGCTCAACCAGAATTTGGCTTTCATCGATACGATCAACGATCTTGTCTATCGCCAAAGCAGCCTGCCCGAAGGCAGTCAGGGGACGGCGACCCTTTTCCTTGATGATGTGCGGGTCAGCACCAATGTCCGCCTGTTTGCCGATCGTCGCGCCCTTGGTACGCGGGTTTCCAGTGCGGTGCGCAAAACTGTTCTTGAAGATGGCCAAGTCTGGCTTGATCGCGCCTTTGTGGTCAATGACTGGTATATCTCGGCTTATGAGCCGATCAAGGACAGCTATGGCAAACGGGTTGGTATGCTTTATGTCGGGTTTCTTGAAGCCCCGTTTGCCCAGACCAAATATGAAAGCCTGCTGATCCTGATCGGGGCGTTTTTGTTTGTCGCAGCCCTGTCTGTGCCGATCTTCCTGCGCTGGGCACGGGGTATTTTCAAACCGCTTGAACGCATGGCCAATACCATTGGTCGGGTCGAAAACGGCGATCTGTCGGCCAGAACCAATATTGATCAGGTGCAGGACGAGATCGCCCTTGTCGCTGACCATCTTGATGACCTTCTCGATCAGGTGCAGGAACGCGATAAACGCCTGCGCGCCTGGAACGATCAGCTGAACGAACGGGTTGATGCCCGCACCAGCGAGCTGCGCGAAGCCAATCGCCAGCTCGAAGCCACCACCCGGCAATTGATCATGTCCGAAAAGCTTGCGGCCATTGGTGAAATCACCGCCGGTGTCGCGCATGAAATCAATAATCCGGTGGCCGTGCTTCAGGGCAACCTGGATGTTCTCCGTGATTTGTTGGGCGAACATGCCAAATTGGGCGATACCGAATTCCGCCTGATTGATGAACAGGTTAATCGCATCAATCTGATCGTCACCAAGCTCCTGCAATTCGCCAAGCCCGAAGAATATGCCGGATATGTCGAACGCCACAGCGTGGCCGAGGTGATAGACGATTGCATGCCGCTGGTCGCCCATCTGCTTAGCCGGGCCGATATCAATGTTGTGCGCGAACATCATTCAACCCGGCTGGTTCTGATGAACCGGACCGAGTTGCAACAGGTTCTGGTCAATCTGATGGTCAATGCCCTGCATGCCATGTCCGAGCGCGGGACACTGACCCTGACCGATATTGATCAGGACCGCGATGGCCTGCCGGGTATTCTGATCACGGTGCGCGATACCGGATCGGGTATGGATGCCGAGGTGCTGAACCGTATCTTTGATCCGTTCTATACCACCAAACGGCGCGAAGGGACGGGGCTTGGTCTGTCGATTACGAAGACCCTGATTGATCGACAGGGTGGCGGGCTTGAAGTGGAAAGCAAACCCGGAAAGGGCACCACATTCATGATCTGGCTGCCCGAAGCTGATGAGTAGCACGGGTTATTGCAGCCATTCTTTTTTCAGAATGGCATACAAAAAAAGTATTTTCGTATTTGGGTGTGCCGTCCGGGTTGTTAACAAACGAAATAAACTCCTCAAAGCAAGCCTCTTTGCGCATGCCAAGTTTTTCGCAAAGCTTCTGCGATTTGAAATTGTTGTCCTCGACATAGGCATAAAGCCTTCTTGCGTCGCGCTGTGTGAACAGATGCTCAAACAAGGCTTGTGCGCTTTCACTGGCATATCCCTTGCCTTCAACCTTTTCGTTGAAGTTCCAGCCGACGGAATAGGTGTCTGCTTGTTCCGGGCCATCGTGATGAAGCAACAGCTCACCAATTAAGGCTCCTGTTTCTTTCAGGCAGACCGCAAGATACGTCTTATCCTTTGCACGTTTCCGGGCCTTTGCCTTCGCTTGTTCCAGCGTTGTGACTTTGTCATCCATAAAGCAGTTTACGCGCGGGTTGGAAATGTACTCGAATAGTTCTGCGGCATCAGCTTCAACAAAGGGTCTGATGATCAATCTGTCTGTGATGATGTCGCTCATATGCGTCCTTCGCGGGTAAGCGGATGGTAACAGGCTCATCGCCCTTTCTTACTAAAGCGGTACGCGCAATGAAAAGGGTTATCGCAGCGTGATTTTTCAATCCCCCAAAATCCTGTCCAAACCCGGAACGCGCGTTGGGGCATCGCATTGAAATTGCTGCGGTTGCGAGTGGACATTTTGTCCATTTGCACGTTATGCGCGAAAAAAGATGTGGACATTTTGTCCATGCGTGTGCGCTGCAGCAGTCCATTTCAGTTTGGAAGAATGACAGAAAACGGCGCTTGTTATGCAATGGCATGGCGATTGCGATGTTGAGAGTTCCGGATTTAACCGTGTTTGCCCTGCACCATGACCATCGTGCGACGGGGAAGGGCAAGGAAAATCCAAAGACCGGGAGGACAACATCGCTATGTTTGACAAGCTCAAAAAAGAACACATCGTCGCTGGTGACGATTTCAATCGCTGGAAAGTGCCACCAGCATCTATTGCTATTCATTTGTGTATTGGCTCCGTCTATGCCTGGAGCATCTTCAACCCGCCACTGATCAAGGAATTTGGCGTGGTCAGCGCAAGCTCCGGCGACTGGGGACTGCAATCCGTTGTCTGGATTTTCTCTGTTGCCATCGTCTTTCTTGGCCTTGCGGCCGCATTTGGCGGCAAATGGCTTGAAGAAGTCGGCCCGCGCATGGTTGGTGTCGTTGCCGCCTTTTGCTGGGGTGGTGGTTTCATCATCGGTGGCCTTGGCATCATGACCCATCAGCTTTGGCTGGTGTATCTCGGCTATGGCGCGCTTGGCGGCTGTGGTCTTGGTCTTGGCTATGTTTCGCCGGTATCAACGCTTATTCGCTGGTTCCCGGACCGCCGTGGTATGGCGACCGGCATGGCGATCATGGGCTTTGGCGGTGGTGCGATGATCGCAACCCCGATTAAGGAAGGCCTGCTATCGGCATTCTATAAGGTGCCGGAATATCTTGGCCCGGAAAGTGCCGTAAACCTCGTGACCGAGGGCGGCAAACGGATGGCCGAAGTTGGTGGCCAGATGGTTGAAGTCGTGGTTGCAGGCGCCGCACAGGTTGCCTCGGCCCCGGTGCCGATCGAAGAGGGCGTTTATGTTGTCGGAACCGGTAACACCGGTGCTGCTGCGACCTTCTTTACACTTGGTGTTGCCTATTTCATCGTGATGGTCATCGCGGCCTTTTCCTATCGCGTGCCGCGCGAAGGTTGGCTTCCGGCTGGCTGGACGCCGCCGACTGCGGATGCCGCATCCAAACGCATGATCACGCATGCCAACGTTCACATCGATCAGGCGCTTAAAACCCCGCAATTCTATCTGTTGTGGATTGTGCTGTGCTTTAACGTGACGGCGGGCATCGGGGTGATTGGCGTTGCCAAAACCATGATGACGGAAATTTTTGGCACGACCTTGCCTCTGGTTGTGAACTCTGCCTTTGCAGCGACCTATGTGTTCATGATTTCGGTCTTTAACATGTGCGGTCGTTTCTTCTGGGCGTCGATGTCTGATTATATCGGGCGCAAGAACACCTATTACTGCTTCTTTATTCTGGGCATCGCGCTATATCTTTCGATCCCGTTTGCCGCAGAACAGGTCAGCATCAATCCGGCTGTGACATGGCTTGTCATGTTCTATGCCGCAACCATGATCATCTTCACGATGTATGGCGGTGGCTTTGCAACCATTCCGGCCTATCTTGCCGATATCTTTGGCACTAAATATGTCGGTGGCATCCACGGTCGTCTTCTGACCGCATGGAGCACGGCCGGTGTTCTTGGTCCGCTTGCCATCACCCAGTTGCGTCAGGCCTCGGTCACAAGTTCGATCAAGGATCTGGCCTCAAAGGTGGATCCGGCGGCCTTCCAGGAAAAGTTCGGTGCCGGTATTGCCCAGCTTGACCAACTGGTTGCGGCCAAAACGGTGACCATCGGGCGTCTGATGGAAATCGCACCGGCAGGGACGGTCGATCCGACCTCAAGCCTCTATAACACCACCATGTATGCCATGGCGGCTTTGCTTGCGATTGCGCTGGTCGCCAACAAACTGGTCAGCCCGATCCATGAAAAGCATCACATGGAAACGCAGCAAGCTGGCGGAAGCGAGGCTCCGTCCAAGGCCTAACCTGACCAGGGGCGCTGGCCAACATACCCATGGCCAGCGCCCGTTTTGCCGGTGCCACTTTCCAGCAAAACCGGGCATGAGTGGGACATCATGCCAAAGCGTCAGGGGCAGATCCGGGCTCTGTTCATCCGGCCCGGATCTGCGTTCTGTTGCAGGAATAACCTTTATGCCCGAAGGGGTAATCGGTTATCCTGCAACCAGAACACTTCCCCGCGACATAGAGTGTTCAGTCAATAATACCGCGACCCGAAAACGGGACTGCGATCACCGTCATAAAAAGCATCCGCCTTGCGATGCCGGATACGCCATGATTGATAAACTCGAAATGTTTATGGTTCTCGCCCGCGAGCAGCATTTTGGCCATGCTGCCGAACATTGCGGCGTGACCCAGCCAACCCTTTCAAGCGCCTTGCGCCAGCTTGAAGATCATCTTGGCGTCGTGCTGGTCAAACGCGGGTCGCGCTATCAGGGACTGACACCGGAAGGCGAACGGGTTCTTGAATGGGCGCGCCATATCGTCGGCAGTACCCGTTCCATGCGCGATGAAATGCGCGCCATGCGCTTTGGCCTGACCGGGCAAGTTCAGATTGCCGTCATTCCGACCGCCCTTGCAATGGTCCATGAACTGACCACGCCGTTTCGCGAAAAGCACCCCGATGTCAGCTTTGCCATCCTGTCGCGAACCTCGGTCGAAATTCAGGCATTGCTGGATGATCTTCGCATTGATGCCGGGATTACCTATCTTGACAATGAACCCTTGGGGCGTGTCACCGCTATTCCGCTGTATCGCGAACGCTATCATCTGGTGACGTCCAACATGGATGATCTGGCCGGGCGCGACAGCATTACATGGCGCGAGGCCGCCAAACTGCCGCTTTGCCTGCTGACACCTGATATGCAGAACCGCCGCATCATTGATCAGCATCTTGATGCTGTTGGCGCAAAGGTCAGTGCGACGCTTGAAAGCGATTCCATGATTGCGCTGTTCACCCATGTGCAAACGGGCAACTGGGCCAGCATCATGCCGGAAAAAATGGTCGAAAGTTTCGGGATGCGCGACCGGGTCAAATCGATCCCGATTATTGAGCCGGATGCGACCCACACGGTTGGCCTGATCGCGGCAAAACGCGAACCTGCGACCCCTGTGGTTTCGGCACTTTTGAAAGAAGCCGCCCGAATATCGGAGCTGCAAACCGCTTGATAGGTTTTCGCTATCGCGTAACGGGATGGCTTTATTGAACAGGTCGGGACAATGCCCGACAATGTTCATAATAAACAAGAATTTGATAACATGCTTGAGAGAGAGGCTTGCATGTCGGAAACGACCGAGGACCAGAATGTCCGCGTCGCTGCCATTTGTGATCAACTGATCACTTTGGAAGGACCGTTATTGCCAATTCTGCACGAGGTGCAGGAAGAATTTGGCTATATCCCCGATGGCGCGCTTCAGACAATTGCAAAGAAGCTGAACCTCAGCCGGGCGGAAGTCCACGGGGTGGCAAGCTTCTATCATGACTTCCGTGAAGAAAAAGCTGGCAAGCATGTCATCAAGATCTGCCGGGCCGAAGCCTGTCAGGCCATGGGGGCTGATGCGCTTGGCGATCAGATCCGTCGTCATTTGAAAGTCGACTGGTCGCAAACCACTGCCGATCGCAAAATCACGCTGGAACCTGTCTTTTGCCTTGGCCTCTGTGCCTGTGCGCCAGCCGCAATGATTGATGGCAAGGTTGTTGGCCGCGTTAGTGCGGATCGCATTCTTCAAAAGGTGGGGTCATGAGCATCAAGGTTTACGTTCCACTTGATTCCGGTTCTGTCGCATTGGGTGCTGATGACGTCGCAGCCGCGATTGCCGCCAAGGCATCGAAGGCCGGTTCGGATGTCAAGATCGTGCGCAACGGCTCGTTTGGCATGTATTGGCTGGAACCCATGGTCGAGGTCGAAACCCCGCGCGGGCGGGTCGCCTATGGCCCGGTCAGTACCGATGACATCGACGCATTGTTTGAGGCCGACTTCCTGACTGGCGGCCCACACAAGCTGTATCTCGGCCGCACCCAGGATATCCCGTTTCTTAAAAGCCAGTCGCGCCTGACATTCCAGCGCTGCGGCATTGTTGATCCGGTATCGCTTGACGATTATCGCGCTAACGATGGCCTTACGGGGCTTGAAAACGCGCTTAAGATGACGGACGAGGAAATCGTCAAGGCCGTCACCGACAGCGGACTGCGCGGGCGCGGTGGTGCCGGTTTCCCGACGGGACTCAAATGGAACACCGTCCGCGAAGCCAAAGGCGACCAGAAATACATCGTCTGTAATGCCGACGAAGGTGACAGTGGTACCTTTGCCGATCGCATGATCATGGAAGGTGAACCGTTTGTTCTGATCGAAGGCATGATCATTGCCGGCCTCGCCACTGGCGCGACCAAGGGATACGTCTATACCCGTTCGGAATACCCGACCGCGATTGATGTCATGAACGAGGCGATCAAGGTCGCCCGCGCCGCCGGTGTTCTGGGCGATAACGTCCTTGGATCTGGCAAGGCGTTCGATATGGAAGTCCGCATGGGGGCAGGCGCCTATGTCTGTGGCGAAGAAACATCGCTTCTCAACAGCATGGAAGGCAAGCGCGGTGTTGTCCGTGCCAAGCCGCCATTGCCCGCCCTTGAAGGCTTCCTTGGTCGACCGACTGTCGTCAATAACGTGATTTCGCTGTGCTCTGTGCCGGTCATTCTGGAAAAGGGTGCGGAATATTACCGCGATTACGGCATGGGCCGGTCACGCGGCACCATCCCGATCCAGATTGCCGGGAACGTCAAACATGGCGGGCTTTATGAAGTCGGCTTTGGTCTGACCCTTGGTGAAATCGTCGAACAGATCGGCGGTGGGACAGCCACGGGTCGTCCGGTCAAGGCAGTTCAGGTCGGTGGTCCGTTGGGCGCTTATTTCCCCAAGGAACTGTTTGATACGCCGTTTGCCTACGAAGAATTCGCCAAGCGTGATGGTCTGATCGGCCATGCCGGTGTTGTCGTGTTTGATGACACGGTCGATATGATGAAGCAGGCCCGCTTTGCCATGGAATTCTGTGCAATTGAATCATGCGGCAAATGTACGCCATGCCGCATTGGTTCGATCCGTGGCACCGAAGTCGTCGACAAGCTTGAACGCGGTGAACAGCCTGAATTGCAGATCGAGCTGTTGCGTGATCTATGTGAAACCATGAAGTTCGGATCGCTGTGCGCACTGGGCGGCTTTACGCCGTATCCGGTCCTAAGTGCACTGACCCATTTCCCTGATGACTTCAAGCCACGCGCGCTTGATATAGCTGCGGAGTGAAACGATGTCCTTGATCAAAGAAGTTGACTACGGAACCCCCGCCAAGAAATCCGAAAAGACGGTAACCCTGACCATTGATGGCAAGGACATTACCGTGCCTGAAGGCACCTCTGTGATGCGCGCCTCGATGGAGGCAGGCATTCAGGTCCCGAAACTTTGCGCAACCGACATGGTCGATGCATTCGGGTCATGCCGCCTGTGTCTGGTTGAGGTCGAAGGCCGCAACGGCACCCCGGCATCCTGCACGACGCCGGCCGCTGACGGCATGGTTGTCCATACCCAGACCGAACGGCTTAAGAAAATCCGCAAAGGCGTGATGGAGCTTTATATCTCTGACCATCCGCTCGATTGCCTGACCTGTGCCGCCAATGGCGACTGCGAATTGCAGGATATGGCCGGTGCGGTTGGCCTGCGCGACGTGCGTTATGGCTATGAGGGTGAAAACCACGTTCAGGTCCGCCAGAACGGCGAAGAAAACCCGCGCTATATGGCCAAGGATGAAACCAACCCGTATTTCACCTACGACCCGTCGAAATGCATTGTCTGTTCGCGCTGTGTGCGGGCCTGCGAAGAAGTGCAGGGCACCTTTGCGCTGACCATCGAAGGCCGTGGCTTTGAATCCCGCGTGTCACCGGGCATGCATGAAAACTTCCTCGATTCCGAATGCGTATCTTGCGGTGCCTGTGTGCAGGCCTGCCCGACCGCAACGCTTCAGGAAAAATCGGTCATTGAAATCGGTCAGCCGGAACACTCCGTTGTCACCACCTGTGCCTATTGCGGGGTGGGCTGCTCGTTCAAGGCGGAAATGCGCGGCGAAGAACTTGTCCGCATGGTCCCCTATAAGGATGGCAAGGCCAACCGTGGTCATTCCTGTGTGAAGGGCCGGTTTGCCTATGGCTATGCCAATCACAAGGACCGCATCCTCAACCCGATGATCCGCGAAAGTGTCGATGAACCCTGGCAGGAAGTCAGCTGGGAAGAAGCCCTTCGCTTTACCGCAGAAAAGTTCAAGGGCATTCAGGCCAAATACGGTAAGGGTGCGCTGGGCGGTATTACCTCGTCACGTTGCACGAACGAGGAAACTTTCCTTGTTCAAAAACTGATCCGTGCCGGGTTTGGCAATAACAACGTCGATACCTGTGCCCGTGTTTGCCACTCGCCGACGGGTTATGGCCTTAAAACCACGTTTGGTACCTCGGCCGGGACGCAGGATTTTGATTCTGTCGAACATACCGATGTTGTCATCCTGATTGGCGCCAATCCGACCGATGGCCATCCTGTCTTTGCCTCGCGCCTGAAAAAGCGCCTGCGTCAGGGGGCGAAACTGATCGTCATCGATCCGCGCCGGATCGACCTTGTCCGTTCCCCGCATATCGAGGCGGTCGCCCATATCCCGCTGCGTCCGGGTACAAACGTCGCGGTTCTGACGTCACTTGCCCATGTTATTGTCACCGAAGGCCTGTTTGACGAGGCATTCGTGCGTGAACGTTGCGACTGGGACGAATTCCAGGATTGGGCAACCTTTGTGTCCGATCCGAAACACAGCCCCGAAGCCATCGCCGAGATGATCGGTGTTGACGGCGAAACCATGCGCAAGGCCGCACGCACCTTTGCCACCGGCGGCAATGGCGCGATCTATTATGGTCTGGGTGTCACAGAACACAGCCAGGGTTCCACCACCGTGATGGCGATTGCCAACCTTGCCATGGCGACCGGCAATATCGGGCGTCCGGGTGTGGGTGTGAACCCGCTGCGTGGTCAGAACAACGTGCAAGGTTCGTGTGATATGGGGTCGTTCCCGCACGAACTTCCGGGCTATCGCCATATTCAGGACAGTGCCACCCGCGATATTTTTGAGGATATCTGGGGTGTCAAACTGGATGACGAGCCGGGTCTTCGTATCCCCAATATGCTAGATGCGGCTGTCGAAGGCACGTTCAAGGGCATCTATATTCAGGGCGAAGATATTCTTCAATCTGACCCGGATACGAAACATGTCGCGGCCGGTCTGGCAGCAATGGAATGTGTGGTCGTCCATGACCTGTTCCTCAATGAAACCGCGAACTACGCGCATGTCTTCCTGCCGGGGTCGACCTTCCTTGAAAAGGACGGGACCTTTACCAACGCCGAACGCCGTATTAACCGCGTGCGCAAGGTGATGACACCGCTGAACGGCTTTGCCGATTGGGAAGTTACCCAGAACCTGGCCCGTGCGATGGGGCTTGACTGGAACTACACCCATCCGTCTCAGGTCATGGATGAAATTGCCAAGACCACGCCAAGCTTTGCCAAAGTCAGCTATGACCTGCTGGAAGAAAAGGGCTCGGTCCAGTGGCCGTGCAATGACAAGGCCCCCGAAGGGACCCCGGTCATGCATATCGATGGCTTTGTTCGTGGCAAGGGCAAGTTTGTTGTCACCGAATATGTCGCAACCGACGAACGTACAGGCCCGCGCTTCCCGCTTCTGCTGACGACGGGACGAATACTCAGCCAGTACAATGTCGGCGCACAGACCAGGCGTACGGAAAACACGACCTGGCATAAGGAAGACTTGCTGGAAATCCACCCGCACGATGCCGAACAACGTGGCATTCGCGAAGGCGACTGGATCCGTCTGGCATCCCGGTCGGGCGAAACATCCCTTCGTGCCACCATTACCGATCGCGTCGCACCGGGTGTGGTTTACACAACCTTCCACCATCCGGGCACACAGGCCAACGTGATCACCACCGACTATACCGACTGGGCAACAAACTGCCCGGAATACAAGGTTACCGCGGTTCAGGTTTCGTCCTCCAATGGCCCGACCGAATGGCAGGTCGAATATGATCGTCAGGCCGAACAGTCGCGTCGGATCAAACCGCGCGTCGATGCCGCCGAATAGGATAACGAGCCAGACATTGTGCTATACTCCCTTGGCATGATGTCTAGCACTTCCTGCTTGAATACAAAGTTTACAGTCAAAGAGTGAACCGCAATGGCACCCGACAAACTTGTCTATATGGCCAATCAGATCGCGACCTTCTTCAAATCCCAGCCCGAGGGCGAGGGCGTTGATGGTGTTGCCAACCATATCAGCGATTTCTGGGAACCGCGCATGCGCAAGCAGCTGTTTGACATGATCGCCGAAGGCAAGGCCGACTTCCATCCTTTGGTGATCAAGGCCGCGCCGAAAATCCGGAAGGTCAAGGAAACCGCATGATGGCTAAGCCATCGGAAAATCGCATTCTGGACGGGCGCGACGTCGATCTTGCGCGTGCCGTGTCAGGCGATGATGGTAATGATGACGCACCGATCATGTTGCAGCCGGAAGTCCCGGCTGCTTTGACATTCAATGGTCAATCGCACGCGGTGATGATGGTTTCACCGCATGACCTTGAAGATTTCATGGTCGGCTTTGCCCTTTCCGAAGGCATTGCCGATGACATTTCCCAGATCACGCTGCGCGACGTGCGCAAGACCCTGCAGGGGTATGTGATCGAAGCAGACCTGCATGAAGATGTCTTTGATCGTCTTGCCGATCGGCAACGCACACTTGAAGGCCGATCAGGTTGTGGCTTGTGTGGCGTCCAATCGCTTGAAGCCGTTGCGATGGACAAGATCGGGACGGTCACGCCATCCAACATGACGCAAGATGTTGTCTTGCGGGCGATTGACGCACTTCCGGAATATCAGACCCGCAACCGCGAAGGCGGTGGGTTGCTACATGCCAGCGCCTTTGTCGATGGTAGCGGTAACATCGTTCTGGTCCGTGAAGATATCGGACGCCACAACGCGCTTGATAAGGTGCTTGGTGCGGTGGCGCGACAGGGGATCGATCCGACCGGCGGGTTCATTCTGATGACCAGCCGCTGTTCCTATGAAATTGTCACCAAGACCGTGCAATTCGGGGTGGGCGGGCTTGTAACCCTTTCGGGCCCGACATTGACGGCGGTGAACCTTGCGCGCAAGGCCGGTTTGACCATGATCTGCCGCGAACGGCGTGGTCTGTTTCGTCGCTTTGCCTGACCTGTAAGCGGCTTTTTCAACTTGTAACTTTCTGATGATCACCTGTTTGCAGCACAGGTGTAATTGTACACGTCTGCCTGAACAGCGCTTTACGGCGTCTTAAGCGCATAATTGGAATTGCCATATCCCCGCATACTTGTTATTCAAGATGTAATTAAATATTACAAGATGGTCCCGCCGGTCAGTCGGATATTTGATCTGCTGCGCGCGGGCCACGGCACGGGGATAAGGAAACCATGGCACTTTCAAAAACTGAATTGCGCGCCGTTTTGTCGGGGATTTCGGGCATTCTTGTCACGCCCTATGATGACAATGGCGATGTCGCGCCCAATAAACTTGTGCCGGTGATTGATCGTGCGCTGGCCGCGGGGGTCCATTTCCCGGTTGTGAATGGCAATACCGGCGAATTTTATGCCCTGACCACCGACGAGGCGATCTTGATGGCGAAGTCGGTTGCCGAAATGCTCGATGGTCGTGCGCCGATGCTGGCCGGGATTGGCCGCGGTGTGCGCGATGCCTGTGCGCTTGCCAAGGCATCGGCCGAGGCCGGGGCAGAGGCATTAATGATCCATCAGCCGCCAGACCCGTTTGTCGCCCCGCGCGGTGTTGTCGACTACATCAAACGGATTGCCGATGCGTCCGGTGGTTTGCCGATGATGCTGTATCTGCGTAACGATGCCATTGGCACCAAGGCCATTACGGAATTGTGTGCCGTCGAGGGTGTTGTTGGCGTTAAATGGGCAACGCCAAATCCGATGAAGCTGGCCGAGGCGATCCATGCCTGCGATCCGGATATCGTCTGGGTCGGTGGTCTTGCTGAAACATGGGCACCGGCATTCTATGCCGTTGGCGCACGTGGATTTACCTCGGGCCTGATCAATGTCTGGCCGGAACGTTCCGTGGCCATTCACGCCGCCCTTGAAGCCGGCGACTTTGCCAAAGCCCGCCAGTTGATCGCCGAAATGAAGGCCTTTGAAGAAGTCCGGGCCGAGGAAATGAACGGCACCAACGTGACGGGTGTGAAGGCAGCCCTGAAGTTACTGGGTGATGATTGCGGTCCTACGCGCCCGCCATCAGCCTGGCCGTTGACCGAGGCCCAGCAGGAAAAGCTTTCAAGCTTCATGAAAGGAAACGGCCTGATCGGCTAGGTCGACTTTGGGTAACCGCGCCGTCCTAGAAGAAGGACGGATGGCGTTCGCGGATGGCATCGACGGTGGCAAGGGTTCCCATCAGATGTTCGCGAACGACTTCGCAGGCGGTATCGGCGTCACCCTTGTCAATCGCGGCCAGAATGCGCGCGTGACAATCAAGGATGGATGCCGATTTTCCCGGGTCGGGTAGGTTGAGCTTGCGAAGGCGGTCAATATGGCCCGACCTGGCTTCAACCACGCCATAGAGTTGGGCGACACCGGCAGCCTCATAAAGCGCGTAATGGAAATCGCGATCAAGCTTGCCAAAGGTATCAAGATCGTTTGCGGCACTGACCGCATTTTGCTGAGCAAGAATGGAGTGCGCTTTGACAGTCAGGGCAGGGTCTTTGGCATTGGCGAGACGGCGGGTGACCTCAAGCTCGACCGACAGACGCAGGAACTGGGTTTCCAGCGCTTGCTCGACATCAATCCGCGAGACCTCTGTCTTGGACTGCGGGAAGGTGTCAACAAGGCCTTCTTCTTCAAGCTTGAGCAACGCATCACGTACCGGTGTCTGGCTGACCCCGTATTCTTCGGCGATTTCGGCCCGCGACAGGTATTGGCCCGGCGCAAGTTCCAGATTGATGATGCGCTTGCGCAAAGAATCATGGAGCTGCGTACTTGCCGAGCCCCGCTTGAGTTTGGGCAGGCGCTTTTTGGCGATCGGTGCGTCTTTGAACAGGTTTTCGACCATGATGTTCCCGCAATTCATTTCTGGTCACACAATTTGTATACAGGCGTCTTGCTCGACATGCACTAATATATTACTATATCAAACAGTCAAAAGTGAATATCTTTCTGTGCCTGTCAGCGGCGGCGGAAATCCTCAGGCCACGGCGTTTGCGTTCAAGACCGGAGATCGCCTTTCTGAGTGCCGCCCGTTGCAAGCATGGTCGCGTTTTACATTCCGAGGATAAGACAATGAGTAAGAAACAGCCTCAGGACCTGAGATCGGCACGCTGGTTCGCCCCCGACGATCTGCGGACATTTGGCCATCGATCACGGATGATGCAGCTTGGCTATTCCGAAGACGATTTTCGCGACAAGCCAATCATCGGTGTCCTGAATACCTGGTCGGAACTCAATACCTGTCATTCGCATTTCCGCGAACGTGTTGTTGATGTGAAACGTGGTGTTGCACAGGCTGGTGGTTTTGCCGTCGAACTACCGTCGCTTTCCGTTGATGAAAGCTTCACCAAGCCGACCTCGATGCTTTATCGCAACCTGCTTGCCATGGAGACCGAGGAAATGATCCGGTCCCACCCGCTGGACGGTGTGGTTCTGATGGGCGGCTGTGACAAGACGACACCGGGTCTCGTGATGGGCGCGATTTCGGCCGGTGTGCCGATGATCTATCTGCCTGCCGGGCCAATGTTGCGTGGTAATTACGCGGGCAAAATCCTTGGATCGGGCTCTGATGCCTGGAAATATTGGGATGAACGTCGCGCGGGTAATATCAGCGATGAAGAATGGCTTGGCATTCAGGGCGGGATTGCCCGTTCTGCCGGGACCTGCATGACCATGGGAACCGCATCGACCATGACGGCGATTGCCGACTCAATGGGCCTGACTTTGCCCGGTGCCTCTTCGATCCCGGCGGTCGATAGCGGCCATCAGCGCATGTCGGCCGATTGTGGGCGCCGCATTGTTGAGATGGTCTGGGAAGACCTGACACCCGATCAGATCATCACCGATGCATCCTGCCGAAACGCTGCCATTGTCGCCATGGCAACCGGTTGTTCCACCAACGCCGTGGTTCATCTGATTGCAATGGCCAAACGTGCCGGTGTGGGTCTTAAGCTTGAAGACCTTGATGAGCTTGGCCGCACCACACCGCTGATCGCCAATGTCCGGCCATCGGGCAAGGATTACCTGATGGAGGATTTCTTCTATGCGGGCGGTTTGCGCGCCCTGATGAAGCAGATGGAAGATCGTCTGGATACCAGTTGCATGACGGTGACCGGCAAGACCCTTGGTGAAAACCTTGAAGGCGCGGTGGTTTATAATGACGATGTCATCCGCCCGCTCGATAACCCGGTCTATAAGGAAGGCTCCCTTGCCGTGCTTAAGGGCAATCTGTGCCCGAACGGTGCGGTGATCAAGCCGGCTGCATGCGATCCGAAATACCATGTTCATGAAGGCCCGGCATTGGTGTTTGACAGCTATCCGGAAATGAAAAAGGCCGTTGATGACGAGAACCTTGATATCACGCCGGATCATGTGATGGTTCTGCGCAATGCCGGTCCGCAAGGCGGCCCCGGCTTCCCGGAATGGGGCATGCTGCCGATCCCCAAGGCGCTGATCAAACAGGGCCATCGTGACATGTTGCGGATTTCCGATGCCCGCATGTCTGGCA
This sequence comes from Thalassospira sp. A40-3, assembly GCF_015871485.1. Classification (NCBI taxonomy): domain Bacteria; kingdom Pseudomonadati; phylum Pseudomonadota; class Alphaproteobacteria; order Rhodospirillales; family Thalassospiraceae; genus Thalassospira; species Thalassospira sp. A40-3. The sequence goes on along the minus strand of NZ_CP065428.1, from coordinate 2,874,060 downwards.
CGTCTTACGGCGCGTGTGTTTTGCATGTCAGCCCGGAAAGCTACATCGGTGGGCCACTCGCACTTCTGAAAAATGGCGATACTGTCCGCCTTGATCTGCCAAATCGCTCGCTTGATATGCTCGTCCCCGAAGAAGAGCTTGAAGCGCGACGCAAGGCCCTAACACCGCCAGAACCGCGTTTCGAACGCGGGTATGGCTACATGTTCTCGCGCCATGTGACCCAGGCCGATCAGGGCTGCGATTTTGACTTCCTTGAAACCGATTTCGGCAAAACTGCCGGCGAACCTGACATTTTCTAAGGACACCGACCATGACGGAATATGTATTGTCTGATGCCACGCGCGAAAAACTGATGCGCACCTCGACGGCGTCTGTTGCCACCCAGCTTTACAAGCGGGGCCTGCGCAACCAGTTCATTCAGGGTGTCCGGCCCGTGGCACCGAAAAAGAAAAACATGGTCGGGCAGGCCTTTACGCTGCGCTATATCCCCGCACGTGAAGACCGCAACCCGATCGAGGTGTTCCGCAACGAAGACCATCCGCAACGTGTTGCGATTGAAACCTGCCCGCCGGGCCATGTTCTGGTGATGGATGGTCGCAAGGATGCGTCTGCGGCATCGGCCGGGTCGATCCTCGTTACACGTCTGGCTGTGCGCGGTGGTGCCGGGATCGTGTCAGATGCCGGTTTCCGCGATGCCGAGGGGATCGGCGAACTTGACATGCCAGCCTATTGTGCCGGTCCGTCAGCCCCGACCAACCTGACCAAGCACGAAGCGCTTGATATCAACGTTCCGATCGCGTGCGGCGATGTTGCCGTCTTCCCGGGCGACGTTCTTGTTGGCGATACGGACGGGGTCATGGTGATCCCCGCACATCTGGCAGACGAGATCGCCGATGCCTGTGCAGGCATGGAAAGTTACGAGGCCTTTGTGATTGAACAAGTGGCCAATGGGGCGTCAATTATCGGACTTTATCCCTGCACCAAAGAAGAGAATCAGAAAAAGTATGAGGAATGGCTGGCAAGTCAGTAAAATCGCGGTTACGTTGACCTTCATGTAATCAATTTACCCCTATCCACGCATTCCAGAGGATCGATTGAAATGTCTTATACCCTGACAGGAAAACATCTGATTGCCGGTGAATGGGTCGCTGGCGAGACGACCTTCCAGTCCGAGCCGGCCCACGGCCCGGCCAACACCTTCCCGGTTGGTACACCCGCCCTGGTTGATCAGGCCGCAAAGGCCGCCGAAGAAGCCTTTTGGACTTACGGCTATTCAACCCGCGAAGAGCGCGCGAAATTCATCAACACCATTGCGGATGAAATCGACGCGCGTGGCGATGAAATCACCGAAATCGGTACCCAGGAAACCGGCCTGCCCGAAGCACGCCTTCAGGGTGAGCGCGGCCGTACCGTTGGTCAGCTTCGCCTGTTTGCCAGCCACATCCTTGATGGCGAATATCTGGATCGTCGTTATGACGAAGCCCTTCCGGATCGTGCACCGTTGCCGCGTCCTGACCTGCGTTTGATGCAGCGTCCGATTGGTCCGGTGGCCGTATTTGGTGCGTCCAACTTCCCACTGGCCTTCTCGGTCGCAGGTGGTGATACCGCATCGGCACTGGCTGCGGGTTGCCCGGTCGTGGTCAAGGGCCACTCGGCCCATCCGGGTACCGGTGAAATTGTTGCCCAGGCAATTGACGCTGCCATCAAGAAATGCGGTGTTCATCCGGGTGTGTTCAGCCTGATCCAGGGCGGCAAACGCGATGTTGGCCAAAGCCTGGTGCAGCACCCGCTGATCAAGGCGGTTGGCTTTACCGGATCGCTTGGCGGTGGTCGTGCACTTTACGATCTGTGTGCTGCCCGTCCGGAACCGATCCCGTTCTTTGGCGAACTTGGTTCGGTCAACCCGATGTTCCTGCTGCCGGCTGCTGTCAAGGCGCGCGGTGCAGAAATCGGTAAAGGCTGGGCAGGGTCGCTGACCATGGGTGCCGGCCAGTTCTGTACCAATCCGGGGATCGCAGTTGTGATCGAAGGTCCGGATGCGGATGCATTTGTTGCCGCCGCCAAGGAAGGTCTTTCGGGTGTTGGTCCGCAAACCATGCTGACCGATGGCATGGCAGAAACCTATCGCGCCGGTGCAAAGCGTGTGGCGGCGACTTCGGGTGTCAAAGAAGTTCTGACCACGTCTTGTGACCTGCGCAATGCAACGCCGTATCTGTTTGAGACCACCGGTGAAAACTGGCTTGCCAACCATGAGCTTGGCGAAGAAGTCTTTGGTCCGCTCGGCCTTGTCGTTCGCGTCAAGGACGTTGCCGAAATGCGCAAGATTGCCAAATCGCTTGAAGGTCAGTTGACCTGCACCCTGCATCTTGATGCAGCCGACGCGGCAGATGCTCGTTCGCTTCTGCCGATCCTTGAACACAAGGCTGGCCGCGTTCTGGCCAACGGTTTCCCGACCGGTGTGGAAGTATCCGACACCATGGTCCATGGCGGACCATACCCGGCATCGACCAACTTCGGGGCAACCTCTGTCGGGACCATGGCGATCCGTCGCTTCCTGCGTCCGGTTTGCTATCAGAACATCCCGACCGATGTTCTGCCCAAAGACATCGCCTAAGCGATATCTCTTCGCGACAGCTTTGCTGAAAAGAAAAAGCCGCCCATTTGGGCGGCTTTTTTTGTTAGTCGCGGATTTGTCAGTCGCGGATTTGTTAGTCCCGGGCCGTTGCGGTGGCCTGAAACATGTTTTCATCATGCCTGAGCAGGCTTTGGCCAATTGCGCCTTGAAGGGCCAGATCCTTGTCCCACGGAAGATAGGTGATGGTCGGATTTCGGCTGAGTTCCGGGACCTGTGCCTCGTCCAGACCGCGCCTGAGTTCCGGTTCCATCATGTCGAATGCCCTGGCACCCGATCCGGTAATGAAAATCTGCTTGGGCCCCAGAAGGGCAATCAGGTTGGCGATGCCATATCCCAGAACCTTGCCAGCGTGACGGAAAAGTTCGGCAAGACCGGTATCGCCGCGGCGGGCGCGGGCCACCAGATCCATCATCTGGTCTTCGCTGGGATGCAGGTTATTGGTATCGGGCAGGTCAATCACGCCGCGTGCATCACGCAGAATGGCATAGTCCCCGATATAAGCCTCAAGACATCCACGTCGGCCGCAATTGCACAGCGGCCCGTCAGGTTGGTATTTGGTATGGCCGAATTCCGCAGCAGTCCCAAAATCACCGTTATAGACCTTGCCATTCAGAACCAATCCCATACCGATCCCGTAGCCCAGCATGATCACGGCAAAGTCGCCATCATTATGCAGGTTGGTATTTTGCGAGATCGCCGTTGCGATGCAGTTTGCATCGTTCGACATCTGAACAGCGCTGCCATATCGTTCGCTGAGTGATTTGACCAAGGGAATATGGCGATGACGGAGCGCTGGCGACCAGATGATCTCGCCGCTGTTGCTATCAGTCACCCCTTGAATGGCGATGCTGATGCCCGCGGGCGGATGGACGCAGAAATCGCGGTTCTTTTCAAGAAACCGGTCAATCAACGCAATCAGGGTTCTGGTGAGTTCTTCTGCGCCAAGGTCGCGGGTATTGATGCAGTGTTCTATGCTGCGTTCAATCTCGCCCTTGAAATTGCCCAGCGCAATTTCGATCAGATTGATGGTGATTTTGACCCCGATGACGCAGGCCGCATTTGGCACCAGATCCAGCAAGACCTTGGGACGGCCGCGCGTGGTGCCAGTACCGTTGCCAGTCCCATTGCCGTTCGCGGTGCCGTTATTGTTACTCCCTTCGCTTTCCTTTACCAAACCCTGCGCCATCAAGTCTGCGGTTAGCGACGTGACAGTCGCAGGGCTTAGTCCGGTTGCCGTACCGATATCAATGCGCGCAGCGGGGCCATGCATGCGCAGATAGCGCAAGATCGCCGTCTGAGAGGGCTGGCGCGGTGTTTCGCTTTCTGTACGGCGCATCATGTGGTTGATCAGTATCCTTGTTAGCATGCCCGTTCGGGCAATTTAATTGTGCCCGCGCTCAGAGCAATCCGCGACGCGCAAGGTTGTTCATCAACGCGCTGATCCCGAACGTCCAGGGTTTAATGGCATCTGATCGGTCGACCTGATTGACCAGTTTGCCAAGGCTTGGCGTCGAGATGCTGACAAGGTCGCCCATTTCATGGGTAAAGCCCTTGCCGGCACCACCCCGGTCGTCGGTCGGGGCAAACATCGTTCCCAGGAACAGCATGATGCCATCCGGATATTGATGATGTTTGCCGATCGCCTGTGAAACAAGGCTTTCGGGCGTGCGGCTGATCTGGCTCATGGAGCTGACCGCATCAAGGTGATAGCCCTCGGGCCCATCAACAGCCATGGCGATATCTGCCGATTTGACAGTCTCCAGCGTGAACTTGCCGTCAAACAAGCGGATGAACGGGCCAATCGCACAGGATGCGTTATTGTCCTTTGCCTTGCCGAGCAACAGGGCAGAGCGCCCCTCGACATCGCGCAGGTTGACGTCATTGCCAAGTGTGGCGCCGACGATCTTGCCCTTTGACGTCACGGTCAGAACCACTTCGGGTTCCGGGTTGTTCCAGGTTGAAATCGGGTGCAGACCGACATGCGCGCCATGCCCGACAGCCGACATGACCGGTGCCTTGGTAAAGATCTCCGCATCCGGGCCAATGCCGACTTCAAGATATTGCGACCAGGCGCCTTTTTCGAGCAGCACGGTTTTGATATCGGCGGCCTTTTGCGAGCCCGGTTCGATCTGTGAGAGGTCATCGCCGATAATGCCGGTGATTTCGGTGCGGATCTGATCGGCTTTGCTTGAGTCACCGCGTGCTTGTTCCTCGATCACGCGTTCAAGAAGGCTTGCCACAAAGGTCACGCCACTTGCCTTGATCGCCTGCAGATCATTGGGGGACAGAAGGTGCGGGGTGTTTTCATCAGCCCCCGGACGGGACTGGTCCAGAATATCACTGAGTGTGGCGACAGTCGGGAAGCTTGCCGGATTTGAAAGCTTTGCCAGAACGTCATCAAGTTCAAGGATTTCGCTGACGGTCGGTGCGACACTGCTGATATCGCGCAGCGTTTCACCATCAAGAAGCACCGGTGTTGGTCCGGAAACGCGCGGGTCCCAGATGCGCCCGATCAGGACGGCATTACTTGCGTCATCGGGCAGGATGTCTTGGGCGTTGATGGGGAAGCCTGTGGTCATCTCGGTGTCTCGCTTGTTTATCTGTGGGTGGTGCCATTCGCGGCACCCGTTGCATTGGTCGCGCCGGGGCCAGCCAGATGCAGAAGGTGCTCGGGCATTTTGCCCAGAATGATCATCCCAAGTACGTCGTCATGTGTGACATCTTCGGTTCTAACGCTGCCAACCAGTTTTCCGTTCTTCATGACATGCAACCGGTCAGAAAGGTCAAACACATCATGAAGATCGTGGCTAATCAACAAAATACCCAAACCGTCACGCTTTAATTGGTCAATCAGTTCGCCGACCATCTTTGTTTCATGAACGCCAAGGGCCGCACAGGGTTCATCCATGATCAACACGCGTGCCTCAAACAGCAAGGCACGTGCAATCGCGACCGACTGGCGCTGCCCGCCCGAAAGGGCAGACACGGGGGAGGTGAACTTTTTGAAGTTCGGGTTCAGGCGATGAAGAACTTCACGCGCCTTGTGTTCCATGGCGGCATCATCAAGAAACCCGAACTTGTCGGTGATTTCACGTCCGAGAAACAGGTTCTGGGCGGCGTCAAGATTGTCGGCAAGTGCCAGGTTCTGATAAATCGTTTCGATATTGTTGTCGCGTGCGTCACGCGCGTTCTCGATCTTGGCTTCCTTGCCATCCACAATGATCTCGCCACTGTCGGCCTGATAGGCACCGGAAAGAATTTTGATCAGCGTTGATTTGCCCGCACCGTTATGGCCCAGCACGCCAACCACCTCGCCGGGATAAAGATCAATGGATACGCCATCAACAGCCTTCACACCGCCAAAGCTGATGTGGATATCTTGCATTTCGACCAGCGGATCTTTGGTCATGTTTGGATCAGTCATCACGGGTCTCCTTACGCGGTCGGGTCGCTGTAGCGGCGATGGAAATACTTGTCGCTAAAGACGGCGACGACAAGAACCAGGCCGATGACGATGCTTTGCAACGAGGTATCCACCCCCAAAAGCGCCATGCCGCTTTGCAGGCTTTGCATCACCAGCGCACCAATCAGCGCGCCATAGATCGTCCCAAGCCCACCGGCAAGCGACGTGCCGCCAATGACCACGGCTGCAATCACGCGAAGTTCGTCAAGCGTGCCCAAATCGTTGCCCGCTGATTGCAGGCGGGCCGATGAAATCGCCGCACTGATCGCGCAAAGCACACCCATCAGGGCAAAGACTGCCACCGTCATGCGTTTGACGTTGATCCCGGCCAGTTCGGCCGCCTGCGGGTTGCCGCCAATCGCAAAGACATAGCGACCGAAACGGGTGCGTTTAACCGCAATGGTGAGGATGATCGCGACAAGCGCAACAATCAGAAGCGGGATCGGAATGCCATGCGAAATTTCAAGGTTTTCTGGCGTGACCGGAATGCCCTTGTTTTCCAAAAGGCGTTCTGCTGCACGCGTTGGCAGGTGATAGGCATTCAGTGTCGCGACAACAATCAGGACCAAACCGGCCTTGATAATCGTGTTGGTGTATTCGGCCCAGATTGGTTTGACCGGAAATTCGAAGGAAAGGCGACGACGGCGTTCCATGATCGCGGCGTAAATGATCGCAAGAATGGCGATCAGGGCAACGATCCAGCTCCAGGTGGCGCCAATCGTTCCTTCGATGCCGCCGCCCAGCAGAATGTAATTCTGATCAAGCGGGGCAACCGTGCGCCCTTGTGTGACCCACCACGCCGATCCGCGCCAGACCAAAAGCCCGCCAAGTGTCACGATGAATGCCGGGACGCCAAGATAGCCGACGGCCACACCTTGAATGGAACCGATCAGACCGCCGACAACAATGCCGACCAACAGCGTCAGCACCCAGGTCAGGGGATGATTGTAATCAAGAAACTGTGGCAGGACATCGGTCTGAACGACCCCCATGATCATGGCCAGAACACCCAGGACTGCCCCGACCGAAAGGTCGATATGGCGGGTGACAATGATCAGGACCATGCCGCACGCCATCACCGCCACAGAGGCAGTCTGAACCGACAGGTTAAAGATGTTTCGGGGCGTGATAAAGCGACCGCCCGAGGCAATGTCAAAACCCACCCAGATAATCAGCAGGACAACGGCGAGGCCAACCAGACGACGGTCGACTTCCATTTTCGAAAGTAGTCGTGACATGAAAAAGCTCGTAAAGCAGCGGGGCCGAACTGCGATATCTGCACGATATGTGGAATGCAGTCGGCCCCGGGTTTATGCAAGGTCGGAGGAAACAGGTTGGCCTAGTTGCAGGCCGCAACCTTGCTGTTGGTTACGCCCTGGCAAACCACGTCTTTCGATACCCAGCCAGCATCAATCACCAGATCAAGTTTGTTCTGGGTGATCGCAACCGGATCAAGGAAGTAAGACTTCATGGTCACACCATTCGGGCTCTGCCAATCTTCGGTACCGTCAACCTCGTCAAGCTTGGTGCCCTTGGCAAGTTCAACGGCGATCTCAGCCGCGCGCTTGCCAAGAAGACGGGCATCTTTCCAGACCGAAACCGTCTGGGTGCCAAGTGCAACACGGTTCAGTGCAGCGTGATCGCCGTCCTGACCCGATACAGGAATGCCCTGCATGCCCTGAGCAGACAATGCTGCAACAACACCACCGGCGGTGCCATCATTGGATGCGACAACGGCATCAACCTTGTTGTCCGCAGCCGTCAGGAACTGTTCCATGTTCCGCTGTGCAATCGCTGGCTGCCAGCTGTCGGTATAGGCTTCGCCAACAACTTTGATGTCGCCCGCGTCAATTGCCTTCTGCAGGATTTCAAGCTGTCCTTCGTGCAGAATGTTGGCGTTCGGGTCGGTCGGTGCGCCCTTGATGAAGACGTAGTTGCCTTTCGGTTGTTCGGCAAAAACGGCCTCGGCCTGAAGGCGGCCGACTTCCTTGTTGTTGAACGTAATGTAATAGGCGTTCGAGTCTTCGATCAGGCGGTCATAGCCGACGACCGGAATGCCCTCGTTCAGGGCCTTCTCGACAGCCGGGCCAATTGACGCTGAGTCCTGTGCCAGGACGATCAGGGCATCGGCACCACGTGCGATCAGGCTTTCGATATCGGAAAGCTGTTTGGACGGATTGCTTTGGGCATCTGCGCTGATGTATTCAGCACCCGCAGCATCCAGAGCAGCCTTGATTGCGGCTTCATCGGTTTTCCAGCGTTCTTCCTGGAAGTTCGACCAGCTGACACCAACAGTCAGATCAGCAGCAAAGGCATTTGCAGACAGCAGAACGGTTCCGGCCAACATGGCCGTTGATAGGAGTTTTTTCATCGGTTTCTTCCCTGAATAAATGTGTCTTCTGGTGACATTTATTTTTGTTATCGAAAAAATGTTGACGTGAAGAAGGCGTCCTGTCAAATATTTTTTAGTGAATAAATTAAATTCATCGCTTTTTACGCATTTTTATATCGCAGTTTGCGATTAAGGGTTGAATTGGCGGTGTGTATAGCGTGGTGCGCTGCAGCAATTAATTTGTTCATCTAAAATAATATGAAAAGAGACAGGGAACGTTATGACAGCGAGTTATCACGACATTGACGGTAAATCCGTGCTTGTAACCGGCGGTGCATCCGGGATTGGCGCCTCGATCGTGCGCGCGTTCTGTGCGCAGGGGGCGCGGGTCGGGTTCTTCGATATCGATGATGCCGCCGCGCAAAAACTGATCGCCTCCATAAAGGAAGAGCACGGCGTAACCCCGGTCTACAAATCGCTTGATTTGCGCAACCAATCATCCATTTCCGATGCGGTTCGCGACATGTCGGTTGCGATTGGTCCGATTGACGTTCTGGTAAACAATGCAGCGCGCGATGATCGGCATTCGCCCGAAGATATCAGTCCTGACAAATGGCGTGATGGTCTGGATGTGAACCTGAACCATCATTTCTTTTGTGCCCAGGCAGTCGCACCGGGCATGAAGGAAAAACGGTGCGGAAGTATTATCAATTTCAGTTCTGTGAGTTATATGATGGGCCTGCCGGATCTGGTAACGTACGAGACCGCAAAGGCCGGTATTATCGGACTGACGCGCGCGCTTGCCCGGGACTGGGGTGAATATGGCATTCGCGTCAATGCGGTGACGCCGGGCTGCATCATGACACAGCGCCAGCTTGATCTTTGGATTTCTCCCGAGGATGAAGAACGCATTCAGGAGCAGCAATGCGTCAAACGCCGGCTGGTGGGGGATGATGTTGCACAGATGGTTCTTTTCCTGGCATCTGATGTTTCGTCGGCCTGTTCATCACAGAACTTCATCGTGGATGGCGGCATCGTCTGATCGTGTGTTTCGACGGGTGCCAAGACCGCTGCTCGCCCCGAGACCACTGCTCGAACTTGGAAAAAACAGTATATGTCGCCTGCAAATCTCTCTGATCAGCCAATCATCATCGATGAAAAAGCCAACCCGTATCGCGACTGCATCCAGGGTCTCGCCAACCAGCCGATCACAGTCGTCCGGTTGCTGCGTGATGCTGTGAACGAAAACCCGGTCGTTGCCAGTGGTCGCAATTTTGCCGTTCCCGAAATCAAGGACGTGGTCGGGCGTCTGGTGGAAAACCGCCCGCGCATCGCAATCATTGCCGGCGCACCTGATCATCCGGCCCATCTTCTGGATCGTCCGCAGGCGCTGATGGCGGCACTGCGCATTTGGGAAATGGGCGGGGTTCCGTTCCTGTTCCATGTGCCGGTGATTTGCGATGGCACGGCGCAAAACAATATCGGGCAAAGCTATTCACTGGCGTCGCGCAACCATACGGCGGCGGCAGTCAATATCACCTTTGAAGGCCACAGTTATCATGCGGCCTATGTGATTGCCGGCTGCGACAAGTCGCCTGCCGCTGTGGTGGCGGGGCTGGCAGCGGCCGATCATGCACGCGCCTGGCGCGGCGATCAGGCGCCGGTCTGGGCAGTCTTTGCACCGTCGCATGTTCTAAAAGGCGGCGAAATTCCCGAAGGCACGCGTCGTCTGCTGGATAAAATCGCCGCTGACTCCGATGCCGCGGGGCATGATGACCTGGGCGCCGATATCCGCGAAAACATGCGCTATATCCTGCAATGCACCTCGGACGAGGCATTTGCAGGATTGCTCGAACGTGCCCGCCTTCTGGGGATTATCGACGGGGCGCTTGAACGTCGGGTTCTGGATGAGCTCGCAACAGCGACCTGTGATTCCAAGGGCGGCATTTGTGCCTTTAACGGCACGGGCAATTCATCGCGCACCATGTTGGCGGCCTTCGGCCTGACCCCGCCGGAACTGGAATTGCTGACCGATGTTCCGCCGTTCGAGGCCGTGGCCGCCGGGATCGATGCCCTGTTTGGCGTTTTCAACAAGCCGGAATATGCGATTGGCAATTTGCTGAAGGCCAACTTCGCCAATTTCGTGCGTGTTCATAATGCCACGGGATCGAGCAGCAACATGCTTTTGCATTTGCCATTCATGATGCGCTATGCCGGTTTTGATATCTCGATTGATGATTATCAGGATGTGCGCACCAAAACCCCGGTGCCGGAAATTTTCGCCCACAGCCTGACGGAAAACCGCGACACTTTTGTCTTGGCTCAGCAAATGGCCGAAGGCAAAAACCGCGGTATGGAAAGCATCTATCGCATTCTGGCCGATCTCGGCGTGGCGATGGATCTTGATGCGCCAACCATCCTCGGAAAAACCTGGGCGGAACGCATTGCCAATCTTGAAAATCCGGTTGATCTGTCGCTGGGCGATGCATCGGTCATTCGTGCCAACCCGGTCAGACAGCGTTCAGGCGTTGATGTCATCACCGGCAGTTTCTTTGAAAATTGTGCGGTCAAGACATCGGGTATGAGCGACCGGTTATTGTCGCACTTTGATGATCATGTCTTCATCGTGCGCTATTACGAAAATGAACATGTCTGTAATGCCGACTTTGCTTCGCCCGATTTGATTACGCGTCTGATTGAAACCGATGGCGTTGACGAGGAACTGATTGCCGCAGTCGTGCGTCGCAATGGCGGAAATCGTGTCGATATGGATACGCCAAAGGACATGTTCGAACAGGGTCATCTGTCCTTTGCGTTTGTCATCGGCGGGCAGGGACCGGAAGCCTATGGCATGCCGGAAATGTTTTCGCCGTCGCAGAACTTGCGCCATCACCGCATTCTCGAAGCATCATCCATGCTGATCACCGATGGACGTTATTCCGGGGTCACCAAGGGGGCCTGTATCGGTCATATGGTGCCGGAGGCCTTTACAGGTGGTGCAATCGGTTATCTTAAGGATGGCGATGTGCTGCGTCTTGATCTGACCGGGCTAACGCTGGATTGGCTCGATCCCGAGGCATTCAAACGTGGGGAAGAGGTCGCATCCGATCCCCGCGACATTGCGGATCGCAAGCCGGTCTTTGATGCACGGTTCAAACGCATGGCCGATCGCCAGTGTGATATCGCCGCAAGCAACGTGCTTGACGGGATTGGCAATGCCGCACGCGGTATTGTGCCCCGTGCCGTCGATCGTCGCGCAATCAAATCTTGGCGTTAAACCGCAAGGGTTTCACACAACAAAATGCAAACCGCCCCGTGCCATATCTGGCCGGGGCGTTTTTGAGTGTCGCAGGTGCTGGGCTTAGCCCATGCGTTCCGATGCGTAGCTTCCCGGGCTTGGCGGGAAGACGATGGTGCGGTTGCCGTTGATGAACGAACGGTGATGGATATGGGCGTGGACCGCACGCGCCAGCACCTGGCTTTCGACATCGCGGCCAATTGACACATAGTCGGCCGAGTTCTGGGCGTGGGTAATACGCGCAATGTCCTGTTCGATGATCGGGCCTTCATCAAGGTCGGCGGTGACATAATGCGCCGTTGCGCCAATCAGTTTGACCCCGCGCACGTAGGCCTGTTGATACGGGTTGGCCCCCTTGAAGCTTGGCAGGAAGGAATGGTGGATATTGATGATCTTGCCACTCATTTTCTTGCACAGGCTGTCTGACAGGACCTGCATGTAGCGGGCCAGAACGATCAGCTCGACGTTATAGTCAGAAACAACATCAAGAAGCTTTTTCTCGGCTTCGGGCTTGTTTTCCTTGGTGACCGGGATGTGGTGGAAGGGAATATCGTGATTAACGACAACCTTCTGATAATCAAGATGGTTTGACACCACGCCGACGATATCAATCGGAAGCGCCCCGATTTTCCAACGATACAGCAGATCGTTCAGGCAATGACCAAACCGCGACACCATCAGAAGAACCTTCATCTTCTCGGAGCTGTCATGGATTTCGTACTTCATGCCAAGTTCTGCTGCCGGCCCCTCAAAGCCTGCTATCAGGGTTTCCTGATCAACACCTTCTTCGCTGACGAAGGCAACCCGCATAAAGAACAGGCCGGTTTCTTGGTCGTCAAACTGGGAGCTATCGGTAATGTTGCAGCCGTTATCTGCCAAATAGGTCGAAATAGCAGCAACCACCCCGCGCTGAGAATCGCAGGAAACAGTCAGAACGTAGCTTTTCATCGCGTCTGGCTTTCTCGTTTGGAATAATCAAAAATTGCCCGACCCCGTCCATCGGGGAATGAGATAAGGCCGGGCAGAAGCATTAAATATCAAGTGTGTTCTCACGTTCCCAGCGGGAAAAGTGAGAAACGTAAGAATTCCACTCGGTTTGTTTGAGTTTGAGATAGGCACTTGAGAATTCCTTGCCCATCGCAAGCTGGAGCTCTTCGTTAGAGCCCATTTCACGCAGGGCATCGAGCAGGTTCAGTGGCAGACGCGGTGCATCCTTGATCGAATGCCCTTCCTTGTACATGTCGATATCATAATGCGGTCCCGGATCGGCATTGGTTGCCATGCCATCAAGACCGGCCGCAATGATCACGGCCTGAAGAAGATACGGGTTGGTTGCCCCGTCTGGCAGGCGCAGTTCAAAACGCCCCGGCCCCGGAACGCGGACCATGTGCGTGCGGTTGTTGCCGGTCCAGGTCACGGTGTTTGGGGCCCAGGTTGCACCCGACATGGTGCGCGGCGCATTGATACGCTTATAGGAATTGACTGTCGGGTTGGTGATCACCGCCATGGCAGAGGCATGCTTCATGATGCCGCCAAGGAAATGCTTGCCCTTGGCCGACAGACCAAATGGCATGTCATTATCGGCAAAGGCGTTGGCACCATCATTATCCCACACCGACACGTGGCAGTGGCAGCCATTGCCGGTCAGGCCCGGGAAGGGCTTTGGCATGAAGGTCGCGCGAAGGCCGTGCTTTTCGGCGATTGATTTGACCATGAACTTGAAGAAGGAATGCTTGTCGGCGGTTTTAAGCGCGTCATCGAATTCCCAGTTCATTTCAAACTGGCCATTGGCGTCTTCATGGTCGTTCTGATACGCACCCCAACCGAGCTCAAGCATGTAGTCGCAAATCTCGGCAATCACGTCATAACGGCGCATGACGGCTTGTTGGTCGTAACAGGGTTTTTCCGCCGTATCGGCCGGATCAGAAATTTCCGACCCATCGGTGGTGACAAGGAAAAACTCCGCCTCGACCCCGGTTTTGACATTGAGGCCAAGCTCGGCGGCCTTGGCGATCTGTGCTTTCAAAACGTTGCGCGGGGCCTGTTCGACCGGTGTGCCTTCCATGATGCAATCGGCGGCAACCCATGCGACTTCCGGTTTCCAGGGCAACTGGATGACAGAGCTAGGATCAGGAATGGCGAACATGTCGGGGTGGGCCGGGCTCAGGTCAAGCCAGGTGGCGAAGCCTGCAAAGCCCGCACCTTCTTCCTGCATGTCGGCAATTGCCTGGGTCGGGACAAGTTTGGCGCGCTGACCGCCAAACAGGTCGGTAAAGCTGATCATGAAGTATTTGATGCCGCGTTCCCGGGCAAAGGCTGATAGATCCTTGGTCATCGAAGTCCCCTGACGAATTTTATCAATAACCATCGGTTCCCCGGGCACGCCTTGGGGCGCACCCGGTCCGGTGGTAGGTTAGCTGTTCTAGAATCCTCCCTGACCCGGAACCCAGTTGGTTCCGGCAAGCGGTACACCAGCCATGGCGGCCGCTTCGATATTCAGTGCGCAGAGATCCTCGGGTTCGAGGTTGTGCACATGATTTTTGCCGCAGGCGCGCGCAATTGTTTGCGCTTCAAGGGTCATGACCTTCAGATAGTTGGCCAGTCGCCGCCCGGCGGCAATCGGGTCAACCCGTTTCATCAGGTCGGCATCCTGTGTCGTGATGCCTGCGGGATCACGACCTTCATGCCAGTCATCATAGGCACCAGCCGTGGTGCCAAGTTCGTTATATTCTGCTTCCCATTTCGGGTCGTTATCCCCGATGGCGACCAGGGCCGCAGTCCCGATGGAAACGGCATCCGCACCAAGGGCAAGCGCCTTGGCAACGTCGGCACCGTTGCGGATACCGCCCGAAACGATCAGTTGTACTTTGCGGTGCATGCCCATGTCTTGCAATGCTTTTACCGCCGGGCGGATGCAGGCAAGGGTCGGCTGGCCGACATGTTCGATAAAGACTTCCTGCGTTGCGGCCGTGCCACCCTGCATACCATCGAGCACGATGACATCGGCACCGGCCTTGACCGCAAGGGCAACGTCATAATAGGGGCGTGCGCCACCGACCTTGATAAAGATCGGCTTTTCCCAATCGGTGATTTCGCGGATTTCCTGAATTTTGATCTCAAGATCATCCGGGCCGGTCCAGTCCGGATGACGGCAGGCGGATCGCTGATCAATGCCCATCGGCAGGTTGCGCATTTCGGCCACACGGTCCGAGATCTTTTGACCCAGCAGCATGCCGCCGCCGCCCGGTTTCGCGCCCTGACCAATAACGATTTCAATCGCATCGGCACGTTTCAGATCGCGCGGGTTCATGCCGTAACGTGACGGCAAGTATTGATAAACAAGCTGTGTGGAATGGCCGCGCTCTTCCTCGGTCATGCCGCCATCGCCTGTCGTGGTCGATGTGCCCGCCGCCGATGCACCGCGTCCAAGCGCCTCCTTGGCCGGACCGGAGAGCGAGCCAAAGCTCATGCCAGCAATGGTAATCGGAATTTTAAGCTCGATCGGTTTCTTGGCAAAGCGGGTGCCCAGCGCGACGGCGGTTTCGCATTTCTCGCGGTAACCTTCGAGCGGGTAACGCGACATGGATGCGCCAAGAAATAGCAAGTCATCGAAATGCGGGACCCGTCGTTTCGCACCACCACCGCGGATGTCATAAATGCCTGTCGCGGCTGCGCGGCGGATTTCCGAAAGGGTGTAATCATCAAAGGTTGCCGATTTACGCGGCGTCGTAACGGGATTTTTGTAGGTCATGGTCTGATCCTGTCTTTGGGCTGACGCGCTCGGCGTTTTGATCCGCGCGGCGTTCAGCGTGCCGCATCAATAGGCGTCGAAATTATCGACACTGAAGTTGTAAAGGGTTCTGGCCGACCCATATCGCGTGAATTCCTCGGGCTTCACATCCGTGATGCCTGCATCTGCAAGAAGCTTGGATAGCAATTCGATATGTTCGGCCCGCATTTCCTTTTTCTCGCAATCGGCACCAAGGCTTTTGACCGTGCCGCGCACGAAAAGGCGCGCTTCATAAAGCGAATCACCCAGCGCATCGCCGGCATCGCCCAGAACAACAAGGTTGCCCGACTGCGCCATGAAGGCCGACATATGACCGATATTGCCCTTAACGACGATATCGACACCCTTCATCGAAATGCCGCAGCGTGACGACGCATTGCCTTCAATCACCAGCAACCCGCCGTGGGCGGTGGCCCCGGCATACTGGCTGGCATCGCCTTTGATCACGACTTTGCCCGACATCATGTTTTCGGCAACACCCGGACCGGCATTGCCATTGACCGTGACAGTGGCCTGTTCGTTCATGCCCGCACAGTAATAACCGACGCTACCATTGATGGTGACATTGACCGGTGCGTCGATGCCGACCGCCACGGCATGTGCACCGCGCGGATTGGTGATTTCGAAATCCTCAGGCACACCACTTTTATCAAGCGCATGAAGCGCCTGATTGAGCGCGCGCAGTTCGGTGGTTGCAAGATCAAACACTGGCATTTGTGTTCCTTCCTCATAGGACCGCAGGGTGAGTGCAGTCGGGTCGGCGCGCACGTGGCAGCAGCCGACAGGGTTCGTGTTAATCAGTGTTCCCAGAAATAGACCGTGGCCGGTTCCGGCTCCCACACGCGGGCGTCTTCGATGCCCGGCAGGTTGACCAGTGCACGGTATTCGGAGCCGAATGCGACGTAGGCATCGGTTTCCGCCATCACGGCCGGTTTGCAGGCAATCGGATCACGCACAACGCCAAAGCCCGATTTGGTGCCAACCACAAAGGTGAAAAAGCCATCAAGGTCATCAAGCGCACTTGTCAGGGCTTCGCCCAGGTTTTTGCCCTTGGCCATTTCGCCGGTCAGATAGGCGGCTGCGACCTCTGAATCGTTTTGGGTTTCAAGGCGAATGCCTTCGCGGGTCAGTTCGCGCCTAAGGTTGTTGTGGTTCGACAGCGAACCGTTATGCACAAGGCATTGGTCCGAACCGGTCGAAAACGGGTGGGCACCAAGGGTGGTCACCGCACTTTCGGTCGCCATACGGGTATGGCCGATCCCGTGGGTCCCGCTCATGTCGGAAATCTTGAAGCGTTCAAGCACGTCCTTGGGCAGGCCAACTTCCTTGTAAATCTCCATCGCCGTACCCGTCCCCATGACGCGGACATTCGGGCGGAGTTCTTCAAGTGCTGTCCGGGTCGCATCGATCTGATCGCTTGAAACCGTAATCACCGCATGGGTGTTTTTGGGCAGGATGGATGCGTTTTTGATCCCGGCTTTGCGCAGGTCTTCGGTCAGGCCGGCAAAATCTGTTTCCGGTTCCGGAGACTGGATCGTGAGTTTGACCAGATCATTCTGATCTGCGCCATAAATTGCGATGCCCGCACTATCGGGACCACGGTCGGTCATGGTCACCAGCATTTCAGACAACAACGCGCCGAGCTGTGGTTCCAGACTTTTATCTTTAAGGAATAAACCAACAATGCCGCACATGGCAGGACAGTCTCCATTCTGTTTCTGAAACGGAGACTACCTGTTCGCGAATGCGGAATCAACTATGAAGAATAAAAATTTCTTCTCAGTGAATTGATGTTTTCACCGGAGTGAATGCTTATCCCCGGGCGGGATAGCAGATGATCGATAGGTAACGTATTGGAAATGAAAGAAGTTCTTCCGGTCCGTGACGGGCATCGGCATCAAAGAACAGGCTGTCGCCTTCTTTCATGTAGTAAAGTTGATCGCCATGGCGGTAACGAACTTCACCCTCAAGCATATAGATGAATTCCATGCCTTCATGCTGGAACGCGGGGAAGCTGCTCGACTCCTGGGTCAAGGTCAGCAAATAGGGTTCGACCACCACGCCGCTTGTGTTGTTATCAATATGACCCAGCAGGTTATATTCATGGCCTGCGCGTGTGCCGCGGCGTTCAATCGCAACACCTTCGCCGGATTTCACGAACACCGCGTTGCGCGGTTCTTCATAACGGCGGAAGAAATCGGTCACCGGCACACCCAGCGCACTTGCCAGTGCCTGAAGCGAGGTCAGCGACGGCGAGGTCACGCCGTTTTCGATCTTGGAAAGCATCCCCATCGAAATCCCCGTTGCCGACGCCAGATCGGAAATCGTAATGCCCAGCTTCTTGCGGAGCGCTCGGACTTCATGGCCGATGGCAATTTCCAGATTGTTTTCCTTGGGTTCACGGAGCGCGTGCGGGTCCTGGGTGAGGGCGGCGGGTTTGCTCTTGGTGTCCATGCCTGATCCTTGCTCGATATTGGCGGTGGTCTGCGGTGCTTGTGTTGTTTTGCTATTTGCCATGCTGGCTTGTCCTCCGTCACCGGTTTTGTCCCGGTGCGGGTCCGCTCGTTTCTGGTTTCCTCGAACGGCCACTTGATGCGGCCTGCTTTTTTATCGGTCGTATGCGCCCGGGCTTTTGCCCTTATTGGTCGGCCATACGCCATAGGCATGACTTACACTGGCAGGAAATATTTATCAACTCCAGGGAAAATAAATTTCCGCAAAGGCGATATGAGGGGTGGGGATGGAAGTTGCTGCAATGCCGTAGAAAATAGCCTTTAAGGAATAAAAATTGAATAATATGAAAAATAATTATTGCGTTCGCGAACAAGATGCCGCCAAAATATGGAACAAAATAAGCCGATAATAGCGCGCTGATTGTGCGCAAAGGCGATCATATCAGGAGGCCATCACTATGACTGCAAGCTGGAGATTTTCAGCCCTTGCCGATCGGCATCGCGCGCTTGGTTCCAATCTTGAAGACTGGAGCGGTATGGGTACCGCCTGGACCTATGACAAGGATTGGGACGAGGAATATATCGCGATCCGGACCAAGGCCGGGATCATGGATGTTTCGGGCCTGAAAAAGGTTCATATCACCGGCGCGCATGCATCCCACGTGATCGACTATGCCACCACGCGCAATGTCGAAAAGATCTATCCGGGCAAGTCTGTCTATGCCTGCATGCTTAATGACCAGGGCAAGTTTACCGATGATTGCGTGATTTATCGCATGGGGCCGAATTCATGGATGGTGGTGCACGGATCGGGTACCGGGCATGAAGAACTGACCAAGGCGGCCATGGGCCGTGATGTATCGGTTCGTTTTGATGACAACCTTCATGATTTGTCGCTGCAAGGGCCGCTTGCGGTCGATTATCTGGCGGAATATGTGCCGGGCATTCGCGATCTGCCCTATTTCCATCACACTCAGACGCAGTTGTTTGGCGCACCTGTGATGATTTCGCGCACCGGCTATACCGGGGAGCGCGGCTATGAGATTTTCTGTCGTGGTCAGGATGCCGGGATGATCTGGGATCGGATCGTTGCCGAGGGCAAGGATATGGGCATCATCCCGACCCGCTTTACCACGCTTGATATGCTGCGTGTTGAAAGCTACCTGCTGTTTTATCCTTACGATAACTCGCAGATGTACCCGTTCGAAAACGAAGGACCGGGCGATACCCTGTGGGAGCTTGGACTTGATTTCACCGTCAGCCCGGGCAAGACCGGCTTCCGCGGTGCCGAGGAACACTACCGCCTCAAGGGCAAAGAACGCTTCAAGATCTTTGGCATTCTGTTTGATGGCAAGGAAGTCCCGGCCGAAGGGGCCGAAGTGTTCAAGGACGGGGCCAAGGTCGGCGTTGTGACCTGTGCGATGTATTCACCGCTTAAGGATCAGACGATGGCCATCGCCCGTCTGGCGGTGGAGTGCGCCGAACAGGGTGTGAAACTCGAAGTAACCGGTGAAAAAGGCATGCTCGGCGGAATGGCCCATACCATGCCATTTGACGACCCCAAAAAATTGAAAAGAACAGCCAAGGGTTAAGCAAACTGACCGGGGGCTGTCAGAGGCCCCCGGATCAAGCGCCTGATCCTTGAGGTTTCTGACAGAATGGGACCCGCTACCATGTCTGAGAGTCTTATCGAAGAAAGCATTCTTTCCCGTCCGACCTATGGCACGTTGAAAATCGTGCCGGGTCTGGCGCATTATTTTCTGGCCGATGCATCCGGTGCCGAATGCGTTATCCGGGTCATGCAGGAACTGCCGCGCGACATGATGGAAAAGGTACATATCCTTTATGTGCCGACCCCGGGTGAAGCCGCGCTTATCACGTCACTTTATGCCTTGGGTGCCAAGCGGTTCGAACATTTCCCGACCATCGAAGAAGCCGTCGCAAAACTCGGCGACTGGTTATCGGACGCCAAGATGGGCAGTCAGCTATATCTCGCCGGGACCGAAGGGCTGGTCGGGCAGGGCGTTGCCAAGGGCGAGGCATGCGGCCTCGATCATACAGCGGTGCAATGTGAGCATCGCGGCAGTCTGGCGCGGCGCGTTCAATGCGTTCACTGCAAAACCATGATCGAGGACGTCACCACCCAGCCGGTCAAATGCCCGTCCTGCGATTTGCTGTTGCTCGTGCGTGATCACTATTCCCGTCGACTGGCGGCGTTTCAGGGTGTCTGCATCAATGCCGAAGACCCGTCTGAAGAAATCGAAATCAAGGAGGTGTTCAAATGAGTGCGTCCGATCATTTGATTCCGGTGGTTGTCAGCAACGTGGTCGAGGTCAACCCGATCATCAAACGGTTCGAATTCAAACATGTGAATGGTGATGAACTGCCCGCCTTTTCGGGTGGGGCACATATCGTCGTCGAGATGCTTGATGACGGCACGAAACGCAAAAATCCCTATTCGCTGATGAGTTCCCCGTTCGAGCGCGACCAATATGCGATTTCGGTGCGCCGTGACGATACCGGGCGCGGCGGATCGAAATTCATGCATGAACAGGTGCGACCTGGCATGCAGATGAAAATCTCTGCCCCGGTCAATCTCTTCGCATTGGATCTGCGGGCGCGAAAGCACCTGATGATTGCGGGCGGCATTGGGATCACGCCGTTTATCGCACAAATGGCCCAGGCCGATAAGCTCGGCGTGCCGTTTGAACTGCACTATGCCGCGCGCTCCGTATCGCAGGCAGCTTATATGGACAGCCTTGCTGATCGTTTTGGCGATCACGTGTCGTGCTATTGCGATGATCAGGGCGAAAGCGTTGATTTGGAAACGCTTTTATCCAGTCAGCCCCTTGGCACGCATGTCTATGTCTGCGGCCCAAAGGGCATGATCGAACGGGTGGTTGAAACTGCCACCAGTCTTGGCTGGCCCGCCGCACACGTTCATTTCGAACACTTCCTGGCCCCACCAGTTGGTGAGCCCTTTGAAGTGCATCTGTCCAAGGCCGGGATTGATATCACGGTGGGTGCGGAGCAAAGCCTGCTTGAGGCGGTCGAGGCATCCGGAACCCCGATCAATTGCATGTGCCGGGGCGGGGCGTGTGGTCAGTGCGAAACAGTGGTTGTCGCCTGCGACGGCGAGATCATGCACAACGACCACTGGCTTGATGAAGAACAGCGTGCGTCCAAGCAACGGATCATGCCGTGTGTTTCGCGGTTCCGTGGCAAACGCCTTGAACTTGATCTGTAAGGGGGATTTCAGTCATGACCATCCAGTTTAAGGACGAGAGCTTCCGCGGTGATTTCACCTACGCCAACAGCCCGTCAAACATTCCGCGTTTTCCGTTCCCGTTCCCGGAAGACGAATACATGTATTCGACCAATATCGAACCGCATCACGCTGCGCGTGCCGGCAGCCCGTTTGAAAATGCGTTCGATGTTGATGAACACTATGTCGCGGAAATGAAGGACCGTGCCCTTGTTCTGGCAGACGACCCCGGTCGGTGTCAGGCCCTGCCGCATATGGAAACGGCGGGGTGGGATTTCCTTGAACTCGTGATGGTGTCCAAGGCGCGCGATTATCCTGATCTGTTCAAACTGACCATGGATGGCGATCGCTGGCACTGGATCAACAAACCGCTTCAGATCGACGATACCTTTACCTTTGGCGACAGTTCGACACTGCCCTGCCATCCGATGGAATATATCGGGCGACAGGTACAAGGCGATCACGCCATCCTTGATCAGCGCGATGGCAACCTTTGGATGGATGCCGGGATCATTACCGCACAGGCCGACTGGTCGCTTGATTTCGACATTGGCATGAATTTCTTTGAATGGCATGCACCCGTGCCGCTGGCCCACGAACTGGGTGTGTTCCAGCGTGCGCTGAAATTCCTTTTGACCCTGCCTCAGGGGCAACCATCGCGGCGCCTGAACTGGACGTTGACGGTCAATCCGCGTCTCGATACCAGCCCGGAAAATTATCCCAAATGGGGCCCGGACCGCATGACCGTGACACCGGAAAATATCGGTGAAAAGGTCCATCTGCGTGTGGAGCTTCAGACGTTTTGGCGTCTGCCGCGATCCAACGCGATCCTGTTTCCGATCCGGACTTATTTGATGGCGATGAACGAAGTGGTGACCCAGCCGAAATGGGGGCGTCGCCTGCATCGTGTCATGCGCGATTTGCGGCCCGAACTTGTCGATTACAAGGGGCTGTCGCGCTACCACCCGATCCTGGTCGAGTGGCTTTCACAATTTGACGACGGGGCGCCGACGTCACCGGGGATCTTCCCCGATTAACAAAGAACGAACCGGCACAAGCCGGGCAGAGGAGACGCATAAACGGCACAACGCTTTTATTGGGGATTTAAGGCTATGACACTTCGTGTTGCAATTATTGGCGCCGGTCCGTCAGGCATGGCGCAGATGCGTGCATTTCAATCTGCTGCCGCCAAAGGGGCCGAAATCCCCGAGATTGTGTGTTTTGAACGTCAGGAAGACTGGGGTGGTTTGTGGAACTACACCTGGCGCACTGGTCTTGATGAATATGGCGAACCGATCCATGGATCGATGTATCGCTATCTGTGGTCAAACGGCCCCAAGGAATGCCTGGAATTCGCCGATTACACGTTTGAGGAACATTTCGGCAAACCTATCGCATCCTATCCGCCGCGTGCGGTGATTTGGGATTACATCAAGGGCCGCGTTGAAAAGGCCAATGTCCGCCCGTGGGTGCGTTTCAGAACCCCGGTGCGCAGTGTTGAGTTTGATGAAGAAAGCCAAACATTTTTGGTGACCGCGCACGATCTGAAAAATGATGTGGTTTCGACCGAGGAATTTGATCATGTCATTGTTGCCAATGGTCATTTCTCCACCCCGAATGTGCCGGAGTTCCCCGGATTTGCCACCTTTGGCGGGCGTGTTTTGCATGCCCATGATTTCCGTGATGCACTGGAATTCAAGGGCAAGGATATCCTGATCATCGGCACGTCCTATTCGGCCGAGGATATCGGATCGCAATGCTATAAATATGGCTGCAAGTCGGTCACGGTCAGTCACCGCACCAATCCGATTGGGTTTGACTGGCCAGATAACTGGGCAGAGGTCCCGCTTCTGACCAAGGTTGATGGCAATACGGCCTATTTCAAGGATGGCTCATCACGCGACGTCGATGCGATCATTCTGTGCACCGGCTATCAGCATCACTTCCCGTTCCTGACCGATGATCTGCGTCTCAAGACCGATAACCGCCTTTGGCCGCTTGGTCTTTATAAGGGTGTCGTCTGGGAAGAAAATCCGAAGATGATGTATCTTGGCATGCAGGACCAGTTCTATACCTTCAACATGTTTGATGCGCAGGCCTGGTTTACCCGTGATGTGATCATGGGCCGCATTCCCTTGCCATCCAGGGAGGAGATGAAGGCCGACAGCAAAGCCTGGCGGGATCGCGAAGAAGGTCTTAAGGACGATCACGACATGATCTGGTTCCAAGGCGATTACACCGCCCATCTGATCGAAATGACGGACTATCCGATGTTCGATATCGAAGGGGTGAACAAGACTTTCGAAGAATGGGAACATGACAAGGCCGACGACATCATGGGCTATCGCAACAAGTCCTATCGCTCGCTGATGACAGGCAATATGTCACCGGCCCATCACACGCCGTGGCTGGATGAACTTGATGACAGCCTTGAAGCCTATTTGCAGGTTGAAAAGAAAACGGCTGCCGAATAGGCAGCCGAACTTTCAGGACTTTCAAAGAAGCGGGCGCAAGTCCGCCGTCTCCCTTAACCAAACTCGCAGTCACCCCCACAGTCGATATGGCTGCGGGGTTTCTTTTGGGGTTATAAGCCGCGGGTTTCAGGACCGCGGCTTTTCCTTTTTGGGGTCATAATGCGGGAAGGCGGTGATGATGGCGGGCAGGCGGACCATATGGCCGTCAAGCTTGCCAATCTCGACCTCGGTGCCGATATCGGCGTGCGCGATATCAACCCGCGCCAGCGCGATATTTTTGCCGAGAATAGGGGATCGCACAGCACTGGTGATTACACCGATCTGCGCACGTCCGATATGAACGCAATCACCATGACCGACGGTGACGTTGCCATCAATCTCGATCCCGACCAGTTTGTGCGATGGATGTTCCTTGCGCCGGATCAGGGCATCACGGCCGATAAAGTCATCTTCCTTGGATTTAAGCGGCACGGTAAAGCCGATACCGGCTTCGAACGGGTCTGTCTGATCGGAAAATTCATAATCGGCAAAGATCAAGCCCGCCTCGATCCGAACCATATCAAGGGCTCCCAATCCCATCGGGGTCAGGCCGTGTGGTTTGCCTGCCGCCCAGATGGCGTCAAAGACGGTAATGGCATCCTTGGGGTGGCACCAAACTTCGTATCCAAGTTCGCCGGTGTAGCCGGTGCGGGAGACGACAACAGGTGCGCCTTTGGCATCACCGATCCGGCCAACGGTGAATTTGAACCATTCGACTTCATCCATGGATGGCTGATGCGGCGGAGTCCAGATGACTTCGCGCAGGATATCGCGGCTTTTAGGACCCTGAACGGCGATGTTGTGCATCTGATCGGTCGATGAGCGGATCAGGACATGCAGGCCAAGTTTTTCGGCCTGTTCACGCAGCCAGACACCGCTGTAATCATCGCCGCAAATCCAGCGGAAATTATCCTGCCCCAGACGCAACAACGTGCCGTCATCAATCATACCGCCGTGCGGATAGCACATCGCGGAATAGACGACCTGCCCGATGCCAAGTTTTTTGACATTGCGCGTCAGGCAATATTGCATCAGCGCTTCGCTGTCCGGGCCGGTGATTTCGAACTTCCGCAAGGCTGACAAATCGATCACCACGGCCTTTTCCCGGCAGGCATAATATTCTTCGATCATGCCGTGGCCGGTATATTCATGGGCCAGCCAGAAACCCTTATATTCGACGAAGTTGCGGGTCAGTTCGCTTAAACGCGGGTGGAAGGCAGTTTCTTTGGTCATTTTTGCTTCGGCCTCTGCAGTCGGGCGCCAGGCAACGGCGTGGCTGAATTTTTCAGCACCGTCGTAACTTCGGATATGGATGTCGGTCGGTTTCCAGGCATTGGCCGCGGACGTATCATCCGGGCAGGCCGATGATACACAGACCAGGTCGGTCATCGCGCGCAACAAAACGTAATCGCCCGGACGCGACCATGGCTGATCGGCATACATCACACCGTGATCATCAATGCCGGTATTGAAAAAGAAATTGATCGCCATCCAGCCCGCCCGCGGATCAACGCCATGTTTGGCAAGGGCCGCGTTGAAATTGTCCGTGCAGTTCACATGACCGGGATAGCCGATATCATCGTAATATTTTGCCGCACAGGCCATGGCAAAGGCATCATGACGCCCGCAGGTGTCCTGAATGACCTCGACCAGTGGATCCATGTCCTGATCATAGTATTTTCCGTGCAGGCCCGGCATCGGATAGGCATGGCCCATCAATGTGCGTGTGGTGGTCACATCCAGCGGGTTCTGAATGCCGCGATCAAGTTTGCGCGCATCAAAACACTGAAAATCGGTGCATTGCCGTCCATCAACATCGAGAATCTGGATGTAGTCGCCTGCCTTGATTTCATAAGCCTCGGCAGTGGCGGAATGCACGCGTAAATCCACAACCGGATCTGCCAACGGATCGGGCAGGGCGAAGCTGTAGGTATCAGAATGATGGGCGCGTTTGATCAGGGCTGTGATCGGTGTTGCGGTATTATGCGCATCGATCCGCATCAGCGGTGCCGGGGTGGCAATGATGGCAAACCCGTCAAGCTGGATGGTCAGTTCGACCGTATCACCGGGTGGGCTGGCATTGCCAAAAAGCCTGTGGGCAAGACAGGTTTCAAGTTTGATATCGCGTTTGCGCAAGGTCTTGGCAAAGCGCGTCAGGCTGTCATCAAACGGATCAGACAGTAGATCCATCAGACCTTTTGGCGCGCCATGTGCCAAAGGTTCAAAAATTTCGGGCCGTGCGGCGCCAGATGGTGTCAGGCCGATCAGCTCGACCGATTGCATGCCTTCACAATTGCGCAGTGCGAGTTGATCGCCCTCGCGCACCGAAATCATGATCGCGGCCCGTCCGGGAATTTCATAGCGTTCGCGATTGCGCGCCATCGCGGTGCGTCCGGCATTGATGATGCGACTGGGACGAGCAGCGCGGACAGCGTGCGGATAGGTTTCCGGTGTTCGGGCAAGGTCGATCATTGTGGCCTCGTGTGCGGTGAATGATCTGAAAGCGGCGGGCCTGAGGGGTATTTGGTGTTTTTACTTTATCGGGAAAAGGCAGAGAGGCCAGTTTTGACACTGGCCTCTCGCTGTGTCGGTTGAGCAAAGCAATAACCCAAGGGTTCAGGGCGTCATTGTATTGCGTTGCATCAATCAGATTACATGTCTTTGTATGCTTTGTTCTCGTGAATGGCCATCGAGGCGATGGTCCAGATGCACACGCCAACACCAACAAGCGTAAGCGCCACGAGCAGAGCCGGTTTGTCAGCAAAGGTGAAGTAAGCCTCTGCACCTTCCCAACTGGTAATCGGAGCTGTGTTCATGTTTCAGTTTCCTTGTTTCGATGTGTCAGAACGATCTTACTCAGCCGGGGTCGGCGAAGTCGGATCGTTGGTAAACGCTGCCGGAACGGTGCTTTCCGGATATGCGCGGACCGGTACTTCTGCCTTGTCAAGGCCAGTCACTTCTGCCTGTTCAGACACACGCAGCAGACCAACAAGCTTCAGCACCAGGGACAGAACGTAACCCGGTGCGAAGCCAAGGATCATGAAGACGACAGCACTTGAAAGCTGACCAACAAACGAGATCTCCGGACCGGCAACGTTCTGGTAGCCAGACGCAAAGATACCGGCCATGACCAGACCCCAGACACCGCCAAAGCCGTGGACGGCAACCGCGCCGACCGCATCGTCGATCTTGAATTTCTCGACAAGGATGTCGTTGAGTTTCGGCATGACGCAACCGCCGCCGAAGCTGACGAGGAAGGCAAGACCCGGATAGTAAAGGTCAAGTGCCGGTGCAGACGAAATAACACCGATCAGGGCACCAGACATCATCCAGAACGGATCACGGGTGACGAGATACGCACCGATCATGCCGCCTGCAACGCCCATCAGGGTGTTGAATGCGAATGCCGACAGGGTTGCCGGGGTGTTGTAAATGGTCATCCAGGTATCGCCGGTATAGATGATGCAGCCGCCAAGGAAGCCGAAGAAGCCCATAACAATGAGCATCAGGCCAATCAGCGACATCGGCATGTTGTGACCGTCGATGTTGTTGACCGAACCATCGGCATTGAAGCGACCGATACGCGGGCCGAGGTTGATCAGAACACCAAGGGTGAAGAAGCCAGCGATAGTGTGAACGGCACCCGCCGCACCAACGTCATGCAGGCCCCACTCGGTGGTGAGCCAACCATCCGGGTGCCAGCCCCAGGATGCGCCGAAGACCCAGACAACAGCGCCGAGGAACAGGGCGAGGATGGTGAAGCCGGAAATACGGATACGTTCGATCACCGAGCCCGACATGATCGAGGCGGTGGTTGCTGCAAACAGCGTGAAGGCCGCATAGAAAATACCCGACGCGTTATCCGTCAAGTTCGGACCCATATATTCGCTCCAGGGCAGTCCTGCCTCGGAACCGTCGGAAATGGTGAAGCCGGTCGGGAACGCAAGATAGATCCACCAGCCGATATAATAGAAGGCCGGGATCAGGAATGCGAAAGCGATCAGGTTTTTCATACCGGATGCCAGTGCGTTCTTCGCACGCGATGCACCCATTTCATACGCAAGGAAGCCTGCGTGAATTGCAAGCATCAGTGCAGTACACCACCAATAGAATACTTCGGAATTGATGGTCGTTGCCATGCTGAGCGATGCTTCAAGGCTGTCCAGCCTCGCCATCAACTCTGGTACGGATTGTTCCATTTTAGTCTCTCCATCACAAAATGCCCCCCGATGGACATTCCTTTTATTAAAATTCAATTCCCTGTAGTGAACAAGCGCAAATGTGTTTTTATTGTGCGTCGCAAAAATTACAGGAAAATCAATGATCTAAAAAAATATAGAATCGATCAAGAGAAAATTTGAACAAAAAATAGACGCTAAAATTCAATGCATATCAAATATGCAGATCGTCGGAGTCGTGCCGATTCCGTCTATTTCCCGGGGTGGGAAATGCATCTTTGGGTTGGGTTTTTGATGTGGAGAGGGTTCGGGTCAGAGACCGCGCGCTTCGCTTGGCTTCACGCCATAAGCATCTTTGTAGCTGCGTGAAAAATGGCTGCTGTTGGAAAAGCCGGTGGCAAAGGCGATCTCGGAAATGGTCAGGGCACTTTGCGTCAAAAGCTTGCGGGCATGTTCAAGCCGGACCTGGCGATAGGTTTCAAGAAACGACTTGCCAAGATGCTGGTCAAACAGGCGATCAAGCTGCCGGGTTGAAAGCCTGGCAAAGCGCGCCATTTCGTCGCGGCTTTTCGGATCTTCGATGGTGGTTTCCATCTTTTCCAGAACCCGAAGCAATCCGGCATGATGCACGTTATAGCGTTCGGCAAGCGATGCCCGCTGTGGGCCGCCCGATTGTCCGACTTGCGTATGCAGGTACCAGTCCGACACCCGGGTTGCGAAATCCGCCCCAAGGTTTTCGGCGATCATGGCATGCATCATGTCAAGCGGTGCCACCCCGCCGCCGCAGGTGATGCGATCCCCGTCAATGACAAACCGTGCGCGTTGGGGTTCCAGATCCGGAAAGGCTTCGATCAGGGCAGGGGCATGTTCCCAGTGAATGGTGAATTGACGCTGCCCCAGAAGCCCGGCGGCGGCCAGAACATAAGCCCCACTGGATATACCGCCCATGCGCACACCCCAGCGTGCCAGTTTGCGCAAATTGCCAAGCATGCCCGGTGCCTGCCATTGCGACGGATGTCCACCGGCACAGATAAACAGGGTGTGCAAACTGGTCGGGGCCTGCGACAGCGGGGTGGTCGGAACCATGGTGCCGGAAGACGACAAAACGTTTCCGCCTGCCGCCGAATAATTCAAAACCTTGTAGATCGGCTGACCCGCCAGAAGGTTGGCGGCGCGCAGGGGCTCAATCGCCGAGGCATAAGACATCAACGCAAAATCGGGCAGCAACATGAAACCGATATGCTGGGTGGCCGGAACCGGTTTGGCGTCAAGTTGCCCGGTACGCGGGGTGCGTGTTGTTCTGTTTTGGGTGTCTGAGCTCATGACGCCGGTATCCTGCGTTGGGCGACAATAATATCGCGATGTCGCATTTGTGTTATTGGATGTCTTTAATAGACAAGCTGCAATTCGCACCTCTGTCAAGATTGCTAGGTACCCGATGTGGGCAACAGCGAAAGATCGATGATGCGTTATTCAGCCCTGTCATTGCTTGGCAATGCGTTTTCCAAGAACAAGAACTGGAAGCCGGCCTGGCGCAACCCGGACCCGAAACCGCATTACGATGTCATCATCATCGGCGGTGGCGGGCATGGATTGGCAACCGCCTATTACCTTTCCAAGGTCTTTGGCGTGCGCAATGTTGCCGTGCTTGAAAAGGGCTATCTTGGATCGGGAAATATCGGGCGGAATACGACAATCATTCGATCCAACTACCTGCTTGAAGGCAACAACCCGTTCTACGAATTTTCGATGAAGCTGTGGGAAGGCCTTGAACAGGATTTCAATTTCAACGCCATGGTGTCCCAGCGTGGCGTGATCAATCTGTTTCATTCCGATGCCCAGCGCGATGCCTACACGCGCAGGGGCAATGCCATGCGCCTGCACGGGGTGGATGCGGAACTTCTTAACCGTGATCAGCTGCGTGAAAAGCTGCCATTTCTGGATTATGAAAATGCCCGCTTCCCGATTATGGGCGGCCTGATGCAGGCGCGCGGCGGCACGGTACGCCATGATGCTGTTGCGTGGGGCTTTGCGCGCGGGGCCGATCAGAACGGCGTTGATATCATCCAGAATTGCGAAGTCACCGGCATTGACCGCGATGGTGATCAAATCACCGGGGTTCAAACCACACGGGGCGCGATCACGTGTAACAAGCTCGCCATGGCGGTGGCCGGCAGTTCAAGCCATGTCGCGAAAATGGTCGATATGCGCCTGCCGATTGAAAGCCACGCCTTGCAGGCCTTTGTGTCCGAAGGATTGAAACCGTTCATCGATACCGTGGTCACCTTTGGTGCGGGGCATTTTTATGTGTCGCAATCCGATAAGGGCGGGCTGGTGTTTGGCGGGGATATCGAAGGTTATAACTCCTACGCCCAGCGCGGAAACCTAGCGTGCGTGGAACATGTGGCCGAGGCCGGCATGGCGATGATCCCCGCACTGTCGCGGGTGCGGATCCTGCGCAGTTGGGGCGGGATCATGGATATGAGCATGGATGGATCGCCGATCATGGATCGCACCCATCTTGGCAATCTCTATTTCAATGGCGGCTGGTGTTATGGCGGGTTCAAGGCGACCCCGGCATCGGGATATTGCTTTGCCCATTTGCTGGCGACCGATGCGCCGCATGAAACCGCAACCGCGTTTCGTATGGACCGCTTTGCACGCGGGTATCTTCTGGATGAAAAGGGCGTTGGCGCCCAGGCCAACCTGCATTGAGGAAATTTGGAAATGAGTAGTCTTGTCAAATGTCCTCATTGCGGTTTGCGCCCACGCGAGGAATTCACAATCCGCGGCGAAGTCGCCACCCCGCGCCCAAATGCCGGTGCGGATGAAGCCCTTTGGTTTGATCATGTTTACCTGCGCGATAACCCGCGCGGTGAACATCGCGAATACTGGCATCATGCGGGCGGGTGTCGTCGCTGGCTGGTGTTGACGCGCAATACCCTTACCCACGAAACGTCTGATGTGGTTGATGCAAGTACCCTCAAAACGGAGGCCGGGGCATGACCAGTTTCCGGATTGATGGCGGCACCCTGATTGATCGCAATGATGTGCGCCGCTTTACC
Organism: Thalassospira sp. A40-3; assembly: GCF_015871485.1. NCBI lineage: Bacteria > Pseudomonadati > Pseudomonadota > Alphaproteobacteria > Rhodospirillales > Thalassospiraceae > Thalassospira > Thalassospira sp. A40-3. Next base: position 2,843,068 of record NZ_CP065428.1, on the reverse strand, counting down.
TTTAATGGCGAGGCGCTCAGTGGTTTTGGTGGCGATACGGTTGCATCAAGCCTGTTGGCCAATGGCAAGCAACTGGTCGGGCGCAGTTTCAAGTATCACCGCCCGCGCGGCATCCTGACCGCCGGGGCGGCGGAACCCAACGCGCTCCTGACCATCGGGCGGGACGGGCGGCGCGATCCCAATACCCGTGCGACCATGGCAGAACTATTTGACGGGCTTGAGGCGCGATCGCAGAACTGCTGGCCGAATGTCAAATTTGATATCGGGGCGGCCAATGGGTTGCTTGGGCCGCTTTTGGGGGCCGGGTTCTATTACAAGACCTTCATGTGGCCGGCTGCCTTCTGGGAAAAGGTCTATGAGCCACTGATCCGCAAGGCTGCCGGTTTGGGGCGGGCAAGCTATGATCCCGATCCCGGCTATTACGAAAAATGCTGGGCGCATTGTGATCTTTTGGTGATCGGGGCGGGGCCAGCTGGGCTTGCGGCGGCGCTTACAGCTGGTCGGGCCGGGGCGCGCGTGATCATTGCCGATGAAGGGGCGCAACTTGGCGGCGGTTTAATCGCCGAGGGAAGCCCGGTGGGTGGGAAGCCGGCCGACGCGGTGCTTGCCGATATCATTGGCGAATTGCACGCCCTTCCCAATGTCGAGATCAAGAAACGCACCACCGTTTTTGCCGCCTATGACGATCAGGTATTTGGCGCGGTCGAACGGGTGCAGAAGCATCTGCCAGAGAACGAGATCAACCCCCATCGCGCCATGGAACGCCTGTGGCGGATTGTCGCCCGACAGGTGGTGCTGGCGACCGGGGCGGAAGAACGCCCGATTGTCTTTGGTGGCAATGACCGCCCGGGTGTCATGATGGCGGGTGCCATGCGCACCTATTTGAATGCCTATGGCGTGGCACCGGGCAAACGGGTGGCATTGTTTGCCAATAACAGTCAGGCCTATCAAACCGCGATTGATCTTGAGGCACGTGGTATCGAGGTCGCCGCGATTATTGATCCGCGCACCTGCCCAAATATTGATTATGACGGTAAGGCACGCCTGATTGCCGGTGCGATGGTGCGCGATACTGCGGGTCGCAAGGCGATCAAGTCGATCACGGTGCGCCATGATGATGGCCGTGATGAAGTTATCGAGGTGGATGCCCTTGGCGTATCAGGCGGGTATAGCCCGATTGTGCATCTGGCCTGTCATCGCGGTGGCAAACCTGTCTGGTCAGACGCGCATGTCGGTTTCATGCCTCCGGAAAATACCGATGGCATGACGCCGTGCGGGGCGGTTACCGGAAAAGCCGGTATTGCGACCTGTTTCGCCGACGGCGGTGTTGCCGCGGTCAAGGCGTTGGCGGAACTTGGTGTGATGGGCGAGGCCGCATCACTTCCGGGTGTCGAACAGAGCGAGGAAAAAGTCGACCCTATTCAGCCGGTCTGGCGGGTGGCATCAAGTAAGGGTAAGGCCTTTGTCGATTTTCAGAATGACGTTGCGGCGTCTGACATCACGCTCGCCATGCGCGAAGGCTATGATCATGTCGAACTTGCCAAACGCTATACCACCAACGGCATGGCGACCGATCAGGGCAAGACATCGAATGTGAATGCCATTGGCATTCTGGCCGAGAATAAAGGTGTTTCGCCCGGTGAAATCGGCACCACCACCTTCCGCCCGTTCTACACGCCGGTATCGTTTGGTGCGCTGGTCGGCGCATCCAAGGGAATGGATTTTCAGCCGGTGCGCAAATCACCGCTGCATGGTTGGGCAGAGCGCAATGGTGCAAAGTTCGTAGAAACCGGGCTTTGGTACCGATCCAGCTGGTTCCCCAAGGATGGCGAGACCTTTTGGCGTGATAGCGTGGATCGTGAAGTCAATACCGTGCGAACCAAGGTCGGTATCTGTGATGTGTCGACCCTTGGCAAGATCGAGGTTTTTGGCGCCGATGCGGCAGAATTCCTGAACCGGGTTTATTGCAATGCTTTCCTGAAGCTGCCGGTGGGCAAGGCGCGCTATGGCATCATGCTGCGCGAGGATGGCTTTGTGTATGATGACGGCACGACCAGTTGCCTTGGCGGAAATCATTACTTCATGACGACGACAACCGCGCTTGCCGCCGGGGTTTTGACCCATCTGGAATTCTGTGCGCAGGTGCTGTGGCCGGAATTGGATGTGCGTATGGCATCGGCAACCGATCAGTGGGCGCAGATGGCAATTGCCGGACCCAAATCACGTGATGTTCTGTCCAAAATCATTGATGACGATATTTCGAACGAGGCCTTCCCGTTTTTGGCGGCGCGCGAAGTATCGATGTTTGGTGGACGTCTGAAGGGCCGGTTGTTCCGAATTTCGTTCTCGGGCGAGCTCGCCTATGAAATCGCGGTGCCAGCCGGATATGGCGAAAGCGTTGCTGATGCGATCATGGTTGCCGGGGAAGAATTCGGTATCACGCCATACGGGACCGAGGCGCTTGGCGTCATGCGGATCGAAAAGGGCCATGTCACCCACGCAGAAATCAACGGTACGGTGACGGCAGCCGATCTGGGCATGGGCAGGATGGTGTCAGCCAGGAAGGATGATTTCATCGGCCGGGTCATGAACCTGCGCGAAGGGCTGGTCGATCCAGATCGCCCAGCACTTGTTGGCATCAAACCGAAATCACCGTCTGACAAGTTCGCCACCGGATCGCACATTCTTAATCCCGGGGATGACGTCAGTCTTGCCAATGATCAGGGTTATGTCACCTCGATGTGTCATTCACCGACATTGGGTCATGCGATTGGCTTGGCGCTGGTGAAAAACGGCCCGAGCCGCGTTGGTGAGGAAGTGGTCATCTGGAATGGACTGGCCGGAACAACTGTCACCGGCATCCTGTGCAATCCTGCCTTTGTCGACCCGGAAAATGAGAAGCTCCATGCGTGATTATCCAATCGAAATCCGTAGCGCATTTCCGCCCCACGTCGCGACGGGCGCGGGTGCATCGATCAATCTCGTCCCGGTGACAGGTGGCTTTGTGATCCATGTGCTGGGCGATGCCAAAAGCGATGAAGCTGCCTTAAGCAAGGCAATCACAAAAAACGCTCCGGATCTCGGCACCGATTTGCGCAAATCCGCGCCAAATCAGTGGTTATGGGTGGGGGATGCGGATGTTTCTTCTGACCGGCTGACAGAAATTCAGGCGGGGTTACCCAGCGAATTTGCACTGGCCGATCAGACGCATGGGCGATTACGCATGGTGCTTTCCGGCGCTTCATCGCGGATCGTGTTGGCCAAGGGCACCATGGTTGATCTATCGCCAGAGATGTTTGCAATTGGTAGGTCGGCCATGACCCAGATCGGGCATATCGGCGCAATGATCACCCGTACTGCGGATGACAGTTTCGAGCTTATTGTTTTGCGCAGCTTTGCGAGCACCCTGTGGGATGAATTGCAACATATGGCCGCAGAGTTCTGCCACCCTTGAATGGACATCGCGGGGGTGTGTTCGTTCATCGGCGTTTCGGTTCAAACAAAACACGGTAGGGGCGGAGCATTTAAGTGCTCCGCCCGTTTGTGGTGTGATCAATTTATTTGCGCGCGGTCAGGCGTGCGCTTTTGATTCCGTTGCAGATTCCTGACGTAGTCGGGAGATTGCGATGAAATGGAAGCCAAGAAAAATCGGAACGAAAAACGCCGGGAACATTGCAAGCGGATAGGCATTGATGATGTTTGGTGCATCCAGTGCATAAAGATGGGCAAATCCCGGTGACGTAATAATCCCAAACAGGACAGCAAAGAAGAAATCGGCGATCCCGATGAAGATCGCGCGCGCCAGAAGGGATCTTGCATTCGGTTCCCCTTTGGCAAGTGCCCGACTTGCTTGCCATCCGGCAATCCCGGCAAGAATGTCCCCCAGTCCCGCAGGCAAAGCAAACAGTGCTGGAATATCCCCGACGATCCATCCGATCAGGAACAGTCCACCCATGATGCGCGGGATTTGAAACGCGGCGATTGCACTCAGGGGTGTGGCTTCGGTGATGCGTCTGCCAAGCGGTGTCAGCCACGCAAGGCCCCAGATCAGGGTCGCGCCGCCGAACAGAAACATCAGGACATAGGGCGGGTCGCCAATTTCGGCGGGGACATTGAAAACCCCCGACCGAGAGAACGGGAGGGCAACAGCAAACCACGCCCCAAGGACAACTGCAGAGGCAGTCACAAATACAGCGATTTGATTGGCTGTCAGGGAAGCGCGAAATGCACCCATGCTGGCAATCGCGACAGCAAGAAGTGGAATGCCGATCCCGAATGCATGCACATAGAACTCATAAAAACCGAACATGGTTTTGGTAACTCCGTTTTGTTGTGGTGCATGCCAGCAAATTATTCCGAACGTCAGAAACCGTTGCGCGCTGTCTGTCTTGGTGCCGCAACGGTTACGTTTGCTATCACGCGCCATTATAGATGATGATTGTCATCTTTTTATTTAGATGATATACGAAATCTATAATGTCAATCCCGAATTTGAGAGTTCGCTATGCCGCGTGTTTCCGAAGCGGAAAAAAAGAAATCCCGCAAACGCATTCTTGATGCGGCCGCACGCCTTATCCGTGAGAACGGTGTTGAAGCAACCAGTGTGGCAGATGTCATGACAGCAGCCGGGATGACTCATGGCGGGTTCTATCGCCATTTCGCCAACAAGGACGAACTGGTTCGCGCCGCGTTTCTGGAAGCGGTCGACAGATCGGTTGGGGCAATGGACGTTCCTGAAACCGAAGGCGCTCGGGAAGAGGCGCGCAAAAGGTACGTCGCGACATACCTGTCACAGGAGCATGTTGAAAGCAGGGGGACAGGCTGTCCGATTGCCGCACTGGGTGCGGAGCTTGGACGTGGCGATGGCGCGGCAAAGAAAGAGGCCGCAGCCAGCGTTGATCGGGTTGCGGCATTGCTTGCGGATGGGGATGACAAGCAGGAAGGATACGAAAAACTTGCCTTGCTTGTCGGTACAATAACCTTGGCCCGGCTTGTCGATGATGTCGTAACGCGCGAATTGATCCTTGATGCCGGTGCCACGGCATTCAAACGATCTACTTCATAAAGTACCGGGATGAAGTACCGGCCAAAAAGTGGGATTTTCGCGCGTTCGGTTACTTGACCAATACAGCCAGAAGTTTGTCGAGGAACACTTCGCAACGGCCCAACTGATCAAGCTCGATGAATTCGTCGGGCTTGTGGGCCTGTTCGATACTGCCCGGGCCACAGACCACGGTCGGGATATCGCCAAGGGCCGAAAATGCGCCGGCCTCTGTGCCGAAGCTGACCTTGCCGGTGGTGTTGGCACCCGTGAGCGCCATGACAAGTTTGGTTACTTCTTCGTCATCGCCGGTGGCAAGGCCCGGCATATCGGAAATCACTTCAACCTCGATGCCGACATCGTCGTAAATCTCGCGCATTTCGGGCTGAAGGGTATTTTCGATGTAATCGTAAATCTTGGCTTTAAGCGCTTCGCGGTCATCGTTGGGCAGATTGCGGAATTCGAAATCGACAAAGCAATTCTGCGGAATGATGTTGAGCTGCGTACCGCCCTTGATCACACCGGTATGGAAGGTGGTGTGGTTTGGCTCAAACTCGTCATCATGCGGGCCGTTTTCGCGGCATTCGTGGCCAAGCTTACGCAGGAACACCACCAGTTCGGCGGCAAATTCAACCGCATTGACCCCTTCGCGCGGCAACGACGAGTGCCCGGAACGACCGGTGAAATGTGCGCGCGCGGAAAACTTGCCCTTGTGCTGGGTGATGACCTTCATTTCAGTCGGCTCACCGACGATGCACATGGCCGGTTTGTGTGGCAGATTGTTGATCGCCTCGACCAGGCTTGGCACACCCAGACAGCCGACTTCCTCGTCATAGGTGAAAGCCAGATGGATTGGCACCCGAAGGTTGGCGTTCTTAAAGGTTTCCGCCTTGGCCAGAAGGCAGGCGAGAAAACCCTTCATGTCGCACGATCCGCGGCCATAAAGCTTGTCGTCGCGGATATCAATCTCGTACGGATCGGATGCCCAGTTCTGGCCCTCTGTCGGGACCACGTCACTGTGGCCTGACAGGATCACGCCACCCGCAACGTCCGGGCCGATGGTGGCATAAAGATTGGCCTTGGTATCGGTCGGGTCGCGCACAACCAGCGTGTCATAGCCCAAACCGTCCAGGAATGCCTTCACCTCGTCAATCAGTGCCAGATTGGGCGTCATGCTGACGGATTGGTGGCGGATCAGTTTGCGGCACCATTCAATGGTATTTTCTGACGGGGCAAGTGCGGCGGTGGTCATTCGACGAATTGTTCCTTGAGGATACGTTCTTCAAGATTGTGTTCCGGATCAAACAGCAGCTTGATTTTCATACTGCGGTCTTCGCGGATTTTCACGCTCGAGACATCGCGAACCTCGGTATAGTCGGCAACGGCGGATACCGGGCGCTTTTCGGGGTTCTCGATCTGGAAAACGACTTCTGCGCCATGGGGCAAAAGCGCGCCACGCCAGCGACGCGGGCGAAACGGACTGATCGGTGTGAGCGCGAGCAATCCGCTTCCCATCGGCAGGATCGGACCATGTGCCGACAGGTTATAGGCCGTACTGCCGGCCGGCGTACAGACAAGCGCGCCATCGCAAACCAGTTCGGCCAAGCGTTCGACGCCATCGACCTTGATGCGCAATTTGGCGGCCTGACGGGTTTCACGCAATAGCGACACTTCGTTGATCGCCAGCGCACACAGGCTTTCGCCCGAAACAGTGTGGGCTTCCATCTGAAGCGGGTGAAGCTCGACCGTCTGGGCCTCTGCGATGCGGTCGGTCAAATTCATTTCGCGGAATTCATTCATCAGAAATCCGACCGTGCCCCGGTTCATGCCATAGATCGGCACCTTGCGGCCCATATAGCGGTGCAGGGTTTCGAGCATGAACCCGTCGCCGCCAAGGGCTACGATCACGTCGGCCTTGTCGGGCGCAATGTGGCCGTATCTGTGTTTTAGCCGATACATCGCATCCTGTGCGATTTTGGTTTCGGCTGCAACGAAGGCGATGGAATCAAGCTGCATCTTCGATCCAACGGATGTTTGGGGCTCGCCCGAAAGGGCATGGCCGAACAATAGAGTACGCTTTGCACTGAATTGCAAGGGGCTGCGTGATGTTCGTCCCCATGCAGATGTTTTGACTAAACACCAGTATGATTGACGGCACGAAAAAAACAGTGGAACCTGAAAGTTACGGGTTCCGATCCCCGGTTCAAATCAAAAAAACAGAACGGCGCGATGTCAAAAGAACCATTCAGCTTCTCTGCCGCCCTTTCCCGCATTTCACGTCCTGATGAAGGTCATGACGATGATGTGCTTGAAGTCGGCGAAAGCATGGAGCTTGATGGTGCGTCCGAAACAGCACTCGTTCCCAAACGGATCCGCAATCCGGATGCCACCCGTCAGAAGCTTCTGGACGCGGCGTTTGGTGAAATCCGCCGGGCCGGGTTCGGCGGGGCGTCAATCAGCAACATCCTTGAACAAAGCGGCTGTACGAAAGGTGCGCTTTATCACCACTTTTCCGGCAAGGCCAACCTGATCAACGCCGTCATCGAGGAATGCCTGCCGGGCTATGTTGACGAGGTCTGGTTGGACGACCTTGAAGGGGCAGAAGATATATTGCCCGTGTTGATGGGGCAGGTGGATCGGTTGGGTAGCGAAAATGCACCGGCAATGCTGGCCGGCGGATGCCCCCTGGCGCGTCTGGCATCCGGTGCCGGTGAACTTGATGAAAGCCTGCGCAAACGTATTGATGGTGTTTACCGTTATTGGCGGCGCGGGCTTGCGTCCCGCATCGGCAAGGCGCAGTTCGACAAAACCGTCCGTACCGATATCGAACCCTCGGCCGTTGCGGAATTCATCATTGCCGCCCTGCACGGGTTCCTGACCCGCCCGCCCGCCTTGCGCAATCTGGAAACCCAGGATTCATTTGCGCGCGAATTTGCCCGCTATCTCAATAATCTTCGGCCTTGATCAGACTTAATCGCTAAAGCCCTTCGTTCTGAATTGCGCGGCACGTAGATTATTGTGCTGTCAGCCATTAATACAAACCATAAATGTAATATGGATTGTATTGACATTTATTTGTGATGAATTAGGTATATTGCACAAAATCATGATGAATTGATCATTGGAGACAGCCCCATGCGTTCCCTTATCCTTTCTGCCGTTGCGGCGGTCACTTTTGCCTTTGCGGGCAGTGCTGCGCAGGCGGAACGTCTTACCGAAAAGCCGCTGGTTGATGCCAACTGGGTTGCGGACAATCTTGATAACCCGTCGATGGTTGTTGTTGATATCCGCTCGCTTACCAAGGACGGCAGCCCTTATGAAGCTGGCCACATTCCGGGTGCCGTCTTTGCGCCCTATGGCAAGTTTGGCTGGCGGGCCAAGGTCAATGATGTGGTTGGCATGCTGCCGCCGGTTGATGTGATTTCCAACCGCATTGGTGCACTTGGCATCGACAATGACAAACAGGTTGTCGTCGTTCCGGCCGGCCAGAACAGCTCGGACTTCGGTTCTGCCACCCGCGTTTACTGGACTTTTAAGGTGCTTGGTCATGACGCGGTTACCATCCTTGATGGTGGTCAGCGCGCTTGGCTGGCGGCTGGCAAGGAAGTCTCGACCGATCCGGTCGTGCCAAAGGCCGTTGCGTTCAATGCCAATTTCCGTCCTGAACTTGTTGCGACCGCCGATGATGTTGCCAAGGCGCGCGCAGAGGGTGTTGCACTTGTCGATGCCCGTCCGGTTTCGCAGTTCAAGGGCGAAGCAAAAAGCGGTGTTGTCGCCCGTCCGGGTGCCGTTCCGGGTGCGAAAAACATTCCGCAGTCAAAGTTTTACAACGATCAGGATGGCGCCTTTGTCGCGGCTGACGTGATCGAAAACCTTGTGGTAGATGCGGGTGTTTCCAAGGACAGCAAGGAAATCACCTATTGCAACACCGGTCATTGGGCGTCGGTCGCATGGTTTGGCCTTTCCGAAGTGATGGGCAACAAGAACACGGCGATGTATGATGGCTCCATGACCGAATGGGCGGCGGATCCGAACCGTGAAATGGTGATCCCGGAATAACCGGATAACCATACGGCTTCCACCAAGCCGCGAACATTCTGGACGGAACCGGGCAGCCGGTTCCGTTTTCATTTAGATATCTGATTTCAGGTTATTGAGCCTCACCATGTCTGAAACGACCCTAAAAGCAAATCCGGCAACACCGGGTTTCACCTTTGACAAAGGACCGGCTGCCATCACCGCCGTCCTGTTTGTCCTTGTCGGTATCGCAATTTCACAGGCGGTCGATCTTAAACAGGCCGTGCTGTATGGCCTTGGCGGATTGCTTGGCATTGCGCTTTATCATGCGTCCTTTGGGTTCACCGGCGGGTGGCGCCGCTTTTCTGTTGAAAAGCGCGGCCGTGCCTTGCGTGCACAGCTTTTGATGATCGGTGTTGCGGCGGCGGCCTTTATCCCGTTGCTGTCGCTTGGCAATCCGTTTGGCGGATCGGTCGTTGGGGCGGTTGCACCCGTCGGCATGTCTGTCCTGATCGGGGCGTTTCTGTTTGGGCTTGGTATGCAGCTTGGCGGGGGCTGTGGCTCCGGCACGTTGTTCACGGTTGGCGGCGGCAGTGCGCGCATGCTGGTCACGCTTGTCTTCTTTATTATCGGTGCGGTGATCGGCACGGCCCATCTGCCGATGTGGCTTGAGCTGCCCTCCTTGCCGCCGATGAGCCTTGGTCGTGAATATGGCATTGGCGGCGGGCTTGCCGTGACGTTCGGGGGTCTGGCGCTGGTGGCGTTGCTGACCGTATTCGTTGAAAAGCGTGCCCATGGCGGCCTTGAAGTTGTTTCAACGGCACCGCGCGAAGGTGTGGCACGTTTCATCCATGGCCCATGGCCGATGATCTGGACCGGCCTGCTTTTGGCCGGGCTTAATGTTGCGACGCTTCTGATTGCGGGCCATCCGTGGTCGATTACCTTTGGCTTTGGCCTTTGGGGCGCAAAGATCGCGCAGGTCATTGGTGTTCCGGTTGAAACCTGGGAATTCTGGAACTGGGCTGGCCCGGCGCGTGCGCTTGGCAATTCGGTTCTGCAGGATAATACGTCGGTGATGAATTTCGGCATCGTGATCGGGGCAGCATTTGCCGCAGCCCTTGCCGGCAAGTTCGCACCCAAGGTTTCTGTTCCGGTTGCATCCCTTATCGCGGCTGCTATTGGCGGGCTTTTGATGGGTTATGGTGCGCGTCTGGCGTTTGGCTGCAATATCGGCGCGTTCTTTAGCGGGATCGCCTCGGGCAGTGTGCATGGTTGGCTGTGGTTTGTGCTGGCCTTTGCCGGCAGCTGGATCGGCATAGCATTGCGTCCTGTCTTTGGAATGGATGGTTTCCGGAAATGAGCGAGAAAAACACACTCCTGTTTGGTGCGGTCTTCCTTGCGGCAACCGGTGCCGTTGCGTTGGATCACTACAGCCACACCGCAAACATCCCGGCCGTTGCCAATCCGGCCCCGGCCAAACTTCCGGCAGCGGGCAGTAACCCGTGCGCTGCCAATCCTTGTGCCGCAAATCCCTGCGGGGCCAACCCGTGTGCCGCGAACCCATGTGCGGCAAACCCGTGTTCAGCCAACCCGTGCGCGGCTGGCTATAGCCCGTGCGGTGCGAATCCATGTGGTGCGGGCTATAATCCTTGTGCGGCAAGCCCGTGTGGTGCCAATCCGTGCGCAGCCTACAACCCGTGTGCGGCAGGAAACCCTTGCAGTTCTTCCAGTCCGTGCGGTGGCTTTAACCCCTGTGGTGTGCGATCAGCTAACCCATGCGCGGCTTCGCCATGCAGCGCCAATCCCTGCGCCGCATTCAATCCGTGCGCTGCTTCCAACCCATGTGCGGCAGGAAATCCGTGTGCCGCTTATAACCCGTGTGCTGCGTCGCCCTGTGCTGCGTCTCCGTGCGCGCCAGCGGCAAGTAACCCATGTGCCGCCAGCAATCCGTGTGCGGCCCATAATCCCTGCGGGGCAGGGAACCCGTGTGCGGCGTATTGATGTCGGCAAAGGCAGCATGTATTTGAATTTACAACGGCACGGCAGCGCAATTCTGCCATGCCGTTGTGCGTAAAACGCGGGGCTGTCAAAAATAAGCTGTTTGACAAGGGGATAAAACTCTGCGCATGGTGTGGCTGTTATTTGATCGCTCCAGAAGCGTAGAGGGGAATTAACGCCCCTACTGTCGAGTGGTTAACCCAAGAACGCATTGAAGTATCCAGCTACGCGGGTGCTTCCAGAACTGCAAGGCGCAGACCTGATTACTAATTTTCACCGGGCGAAGTCCCAGCTGTCTGCAGCCTCCAATTTACGAGTTACCCTTATTTGACCCAGTTTTCCGAACTCGGCCTCGCCGAGCCGGTCCTTCGCGCGCTTGCCCAAGAAGGCTACGACGCGCCGACCCCGATCCAGGCACAATCCATTCCCTCTCTTCTAGACGGTAAGGACCTGCTTGGTATCGCACAGACCGGTACCGGCAAGACGGCAGCGTTCGCATTGCCGATCCTTGACCGCCTTTCCAAATCCCAAACCCGCACGCCCAAAGGGGCATGCCGTGTACTTGTTCTTGCGCCGACGCGTGAACTTGCCGCCCAGATTGGCGAAAGTTTCCGTGCCTATGGCCGCTTTCTCAATGTGCGCACGGCTGTCGTTGTTGGTGGTGTTGCCCCTGGTCCGCAGATCAAGGCAATAACCCCCGGTGTGGAGGTTCTTGTCGCAACACCTGGTCGTTTGCTTGACCATGTCGACAGCGGCAAGCTCAGCCTTAAACATGTTGAAGTGGTGGTGCTTGATGAAGCCGACCACATGCTTGATCTTGGCTTCTTGCCGCCGATCAAGCGCATCATCAAGATGTTGCCGCGTGATCGCCAGAACCTGTTTTTCTCTGCCACCATGCCGACCCAGATTGGTCAGCTGGCAGGGGACATGCTGTCTGACCCGGTCAAGGTGTCGGTAACCCCGGTTGCCACCACCCAGGAACGCGTCGAGCAGTCGGTCTATTTAATCGAACGCACGCGCAAGCGTCAGCTGCTGGCAGAGCTTCTTGATAATCCGGCTTTCAAGCGTACGCTGGTCTTTACCCGGACCAAGCGCGGTGCCGACCGTGTTGCGCGCCATCTTGAAGCCAATAAAATCAGCGCGGCTGCCATTCATGGCAACAAAAGCCAGAACCAGCGTGAACGTGCTCTGAACGCCTTCAAGGATGGTCAGATCAACGTGCTTGTCGCAACCGATATCGCCGCACGCGGTATCGACGTCGATAGCGTGACCCACGTTGTGAACTTCGAACTCCCGAACGTGCCGGAAAGCTATGTTCACCGTATCGGCCGTACGGCCCGCGGTGGTGCCAGCGGATCGGCAATTGCGTTTTGTGATGAAGAAGAACGTGGTCTGCTGCGCGATATCGAAAAAACCACCCGCCAAAGCATTCCGGTGATTGATCGCCGTGATGCAAAGGCCGCAGCCGAGCAGGAAGCACTTTCCGACGAAGCGCGTGAAAGCAACCGTGGCCGCCGCACTAGTGGTGGCAATGGTGGCGGTCAGTCGCGCGGAAATGGCGGACGTGGTGCATCGGGCGGCAATGGTCGCGGTGGTCGTCCGGCTAATGGCCGAAATGCCCGCAATGATCGTTCGGATCGCAGTGATGCGCGCGCTTCTGCGCCGCGTCGTGATCGTGATGATGCCCGCAAACAAACGACCCAAAGCCGCGATGGTGCAGACAATGCTTCAAGAGCATCGGCTGACAAGGCCCCTTCGAACCCGGCACTGGAGAAATCCAAAAGCCGTTACAAGGGTGGCCTGAAGTCGAAACCTGCCAATGGTCGTGGTGGTAACCCTGAAAATGGCCCCCGTCAGAATGATGGTGGCAAGCGCCCGACGAAACGCGTTGATTCCAATGGAAATCGTCGCGACGGGGCAAAAGCTGACAATTCAATTTCTTCCGGTTTGTCCTTTATGGGCAGTGCCGAGGAACGCCGCGCGACTGGTAACGGGAGCAATAGTGCCCGAAATACCGGACCGCAAGGCAAGCGCGGCGGTGTAAACCGCAATCGCAATCATCGTGGCGCACAGTCCGGCGGGCAGCCGGGTGGTGCGGGCCGCGAAAACACTTCTGGAAAACAGCCGAGGCGTGAACGCGCCTGATTGTTTTTCAAACCCCTATAGGCGCACCCACGCGGGGTGTGTCGAAACGCCAATCAATACTCGATAGGAGATCTAAAGATGGCAACTGGTACCGTTAAATGGTTCAACGCAACTAAAGGTTTTGGTTTCATTCAGCCGGACGAAGGCGGAAATGACGTATTCCTGCACATCAGCGCCGTTGAACGCGCTGGCATGGGCCACCCGCAGGAAGGCGACAAAATCAACTACGAACTGCGCACCGACTCACGTTCGGGCCGCGTTTCGGCAGATGATCTGACCGCTGCCTAATTCGGCTTGTCCTTCCTTGCGAAGGGCACCGTATTAACGAAACCCCCATCCGGGAAACCGGGTGGGGGTTTTGTTTTGCGGATGTCATTTGTGATGATGCTTTTGTGACATCTTTTGTCCAATAGTCCGAAAGGCTTAGTAAATTCGCAACAAGGCGCTAGAACGGTTCCCGTGATGCCATGACAGGTTAGGGGACGGTTTCGATGCAGGGTGATGGGGCAGGTGATGGTGTAAGCGATGTTGGGGCTGGCCAAAAAGCCGGGCTGTCGCCAATCATGGCGGTTCTCGATCGCTATCCGTTTCTTGTGCTTGGTTTGCTCCTCGTTGGGGCTTTTGCCTCGTCGAGTGCTGCACCCCTGGCCGGGCTTTATGTTGTCGAAGGATTGGGGCAAGCCCCCTGGAAGCTTAGCCTCTTGGCGATTGTCCAGGTGTGCGTCACCCTGATTGTGAACCGCACATTTGGCCGCGCGATTGACCGGGCTGTGCCGATCAAGTTCCTGCTGGTGACCAGTATTCTGTGCTTTGGTATTGGCGTGACCCTGCTGGGTCTGTTTCAGATCTACTGGATTTATCTTGGCATTGCATCGATCCTTCTGGGAATTGGGTCCGGTGCGCTTTCGGTGATGTATTCATTCGGGCGCCTGTTTGCCGAACAGACCGGGCGCGATGTCGTCAAGTTCAATGGCTTCCTTCGCATGCAGACATCGCTTGGCTGGATGGTGGGGCCGGCGGCGTCCTTGTCATTTTATGGCGTCTATGGTTTTGCCCCAACCTATTACGCAATTGCCGGACTTGCCGCGATCTGGTGTGTGACCTGTTTGGTGATTGTGCCAGGTGCATTCAAAACCCATCATCCCAACAGCCTGAAAACCGGGCAGAAAGTCCCCTTTAACTTTGGCCTGTTGTCTGCCTGTGTGCCGGTATTTTTCATCGCGGCGGCCAATGTGGTGTTTGTTTCGGCAATGCCGCTTTATTTCTCAACCGAGTTGGGGCTGGTCGCGTCCTCGGCGGGTTTTGCCTTAACGGTGAAGTGCTTTGTTGAAGTGGTGGTGATCTATTTCTGCGCAACGCTGATCAAACGGGTGGGTGAGCGTAAGGGCATGCTGATCGCGGCTCTTTTGGGTGCGGTGTTCTTTGGCCTGATCTATCAGGCGACGACGCTTGTCGATGTGCTGGCACTCGCCGCGATTGATGGGCTTTATTACGGTATTTTTGCCGGGATCAGCATGACATTCGTTCAAAATTTCGCCACCGATCAGCCCGGTGTTGCGACCAGTTACTATGTCAGTACGCTGTTTGTCGGTGGTTTGATCGGCAATCTTTTGACAGGGGTGGTTGCCAGCGCCTTTGATTTCCAGACAACCGTTTTGATGGCCTGTGCGTTTGCCTTTGTCGGGGCATTGGTTTTGGCGGTCATGCGCGATGCACAGCATTCTACGCCGGTCGGGCAGGGTTCATGATGGCTTGACTTTGATCGCGTCCCGGCGATTATCGCGCCATGAACGAAAATACTGAAAACACCCGTCCACGTTTGTTTGTTGATGCCGATGCCTGCCCGGTCAAGGCAGAGTGCGAACGTGTGGCCGAACGCCACCGGATCGAAATGATCATGGTATCAAACGGCGGCATTCGCCCGTCACGCAATCCGTTGATCAAGATCGTCATTGTCCCCCCGGAACCCGATGCCGCCGATGACTGGATTGCGGAAAACGCGCGCGCGCGCGATGTGATCATTACCAATGATATTCCGCTGGCATCGCGCGGGATTGAAATCGGTGCCCGGGTTCTCAAAGCCAACGGTCAGGAATTTACCGAGGCCAATATTGGCAATGCCTTAGCGGGCCGTGAAATTGCCGCCCACATGCGCGAAGTCACGGGCGAGCAGGGGCGGAATGCCGCCTTTACCCAGAAAGACCGATCGAAGTTTTCAAGCGCGTTGGAAGTTTTGGTGCAGGCCGTTCTGCGCGGCTGATCGACATCCCCAAAAAACACGGGCCGCCAGATGATGCATCTGACGGCCCGCACACAGGTCCTGATTTGGTGAGGGAACAGTTCCCACGAAAGCAGGCTTCCCCCCTGCGTATCTTCATGAACGGCAAGGCTTAGAACGGATAGTGGCGCTTGCCGCTCTGGATCGTGATCCAGCGCATTTCGGTGAATTCATCAATCGATGCCTGTGAACCGAAACGGCCATAACCCGATGATTTCACACCGCCAAACGGCATCTGTGCTTCGTCCTGAACGGTTGGGCTGTTGATGTGGCAGATGCCGCTTTCGATGCGTTTGGCAACTTCCATCGCACGCGGGATGTTGGTCGAGAAGACCGCAGAAGACAGGCCATACTCGCTGTCATTGGCGATGCGAACGGCCTCGTCCTCGTCGCCTGCGCGAATGACGACACAGATCGGGCCAAAGCTTTCCTCGGAATAGATTTTCATTGCCGGGGTCACGTGATCAAGGAGGGTGGCATCCATCAGAACGCCGTCCTTGGCTTTGCCCGAACCGGCAACCAGTTTCGCACCCTTGGAAACCGCGTCTTCGACCAGTTCCTCGATGCGATTGACCGCCTCGACACTGACAACACCGCCAAGGATGTTTTCGGCCTTGGCCGGATCGCCGGAGGTAAGCGTTTTGGCCTTGGCGGACAGTTTGGCAACAAAGTCATCAGCAACCGCATTGTCAACGATCAGGCGTTCGGTCGACATGCAAATCTGGCCCTGGTTCATATAAGCGCCAAAGGCCGCACCATTAACCGCCTCATCAAGGTCGGCGTCATCAAGGACGAGGAACGGCGCCTTGCCGCCCAGTTCAAGCAGAACCGGTTTAAGGTGTTCAGCCGCAAGCTTGGCGATGATGCGCCCAACTCGGGTCGAGCCGGTAAAGTTGATGCGGCGCACGGCCGGATGGGCAATCAGGGTTTCGACGATTTCCGGGGCATCTTCCGGGGCATTGGTGACAACGTTAACCACGCCTTCAGGCGCACCGGCTTCAACCAGGCAATCGCCGATCAGGCGATGCAGGGCCGGGCAAAGTTCGGACGCCTTGAGGATGACGGTATTGCCACAGGCCAGCGGCATGGCGATGGCACGCGTACCAAGGATCACGGGGGCGTTCCAGGGCGCAATGCCCAGAACCACGCCAACCGGTTGACGAATGCCCATGGCCATCAGGCCCGGCGTGTCGGACGGAATGACATCACCCTGAATTTGCGTCGTCATGCCACCGGATTCGCGCAGCATATTGGCGGCAAGATGGGCGTTAAAGCCACCCCACATGCGCGTGCTGCCGGTTTCATCAAGGACCAGCTGACCGAACTGATCGCCCTTGGCTTCCATGATGTCGGCAGCCTTAAGCAGGATCTTGCGCCGTGCGCCGGGCCCCATTTTTGACCATTCCGGGAAGGCCGCGGCTGCTGCATCAGCCGCCTTGCGGGCATCGGCGGCATTGGCGGCCGCCGCCACGGTCGCGACTTCGCCGGTGACCGGGTTCTTGCGTTCAAAAGTGCGGTTGTTGGACGCATTGACGTCCTGATTATTGATCAACAATTTGGTGTCGTTCATGACGTTTCTCCTGACTTTCTTGTGGGTTGCTGTGCCTTGGCGAAAGACTGCATCACGCGGCCCCAAGGCCAAGAAATGCCTTCTGCACAGCTGGGTCGGATTGCAGAGCCTTGGCAGTATTTTGCCCGGTAATGGCCCCGTTTTCGATCAGATAACCTCGATCTGATATGGCGAGGGACTGGTGGGCATTCTGTTCGACCAGAAGCACACCAACGCCTGTTTTGCGAATGGCCGCAAGGGCCTTGAATAATTCCCCTGTCATGATTGGTGACAACCCCAAAGACGGTTCATCAAGCAAAAGAATATCGGGATTGGACATAAGCGCACGGCCGATGGCCACCATCTGCTGTTCGCCACCACTCATCGTACGGGCCGCCTGATTAAGTCGTTCAGCAAGTTTGGGGAACAAATCAATCACGCGATCAAGATTTTGCTGTTCAGCTGCCCTTGCACGTTTGGCAAAGGCACCAAGTGCCAGGTTCTCACGAACCGTCAGTTCGCCGAAAAT
Source organism: Thalassospira sp. A40-3 (assembly GCF_015871485.1). Classification (NCBI taxonomy): domain Bacteria; kingdom Pseudomonadati; phylum Pseudomonadota; class Alphaproteobacteria; order Rhodospirillales; family Thalassospiraceae; genus Thalassospira; species Thalassospira sp. A40-3. Next base: position 2,825,511 of record NZ_CP065428.1, on the reverse strand, counting down.
GCCGCGCCCTTCCGGGACAAGTGCAAGTCCGGCTTCGACAATCTTGTGGGCCGAAAGTTCGGTCAGCTCACTGCCAGATAGGGTGATACGCGTGTTATCGTGGGCCGGCACCAGACCGGCACAGGCCTTAAGCAGGCTGCTTTTACCTGCGCCATTGGCGCCCAGCATGACAACGATTTCGCCACGGTCGACAGTAAGGTCGACTTCGCGAAGGGCTGTGTGCTTGCCATAGGACACAGACAGTTTTTTGATATCAAGCATGGCTGTCTCCCAGATAGGCGCGGACGACTTCGGGGTCGGAAAGAACTTCGTCGGGGGTGCCATCGGCAATCTTGGCCCCGGCATTCATTACCACACAACGATCACACAGGCTTCTGATCGCATCCATGACATGTTCGACCATGATGATCGTAAGCCCTTCGTTCTTGAGCTTGCGCACGAGGGCGATACCATCCTGCAGTTCGGACGGGTTCAATCCGGCCAGCCATTCGTCAAGCAACAGAAGTTTCGGTTGCAGGGCAAGTGCCCGTCCCAGTTCAAGGCGTTTCTGATCGATATAGGTCAGATCGCCTGCGGGCGTGTGGGCCTGTTTGGCAAGCCCGATCCGTTCAAGCAATTCGAGTGCAGCGGCATGCGCGGCATCACCCCAGAGCGGCTTGGTCCGGTAGGCAAGACCCGCTTCGATATTTTCCACGCAATCAAGATCGGGTAAAACACGCACCAACTGGAAAGTCCGCGCAATGCCGGAATGGCTGATTTTGTGGGCAGGAAGATTGGTGATATCCTTGCCGCTGATGACAATCTTGCCTTCATTCGCCTGAAGAGCACCTGAAATCAGGTTCATCACCGTGGTCTTGCCCGATCCGTTGGGGCCAAGCAAGCCAAGGATTTCGCCTTGATGGACATCGAACTGCATCTGATTGACGGCAATCAGGCCGCCAAAGGCCTTCTGCAGGCCTGAAATCGACAAAAGGATTTCATTAGTCATGCTGCGTTCCCCCCGGGTTTGGCGTTTTGTTCGGTTGCAAGTACGCGCTTTTTGGGGGCGCTGTATTTTTCATACAAACCGACAACCCCGCCGGGCAGAAGATAGACAATTACCAAGAACACGCAGCCAAGCAGGATGCTGAAATGGTTCGGGAAGTTCGCGGTCAGGATTTCAAACAGAAGGGTCAATGGGACAACGCCAAGCAGAGGGCCCAGCAGGCGACGTGGTCCGCCAAGCAGTGCCATGATGACAACCTGGAATGACAGCATCGGGTTAAAGGCAATGACCGGATCAATATAGGTCCAGCGCGGTGCCATGATGGCCCCGGTCAGGGTCATGAACAGGGCAGACAGAACAAACAGCGCGACTTTCACGCGCGTGACATCAATGCCGCAATGTTTGGCAACGGTTTCGTCCTCGCCAATGATGCGCAGCGCAAAGCCAAGGCGCGAACGGCCCAGAATGAAGCCGGTCAGCAGAAGAACCGCAAACAGGGCGAGCAATTGCCAGTAAATGTCGTTCTGGGTGATATCAAGAAATACATAGCGGCCCATTTCGCGGGTGACATTGACCTCGTACCAACTGACGACCTGGCGCACCAGTTCGGTCAGGCCAAAGGTAAAGATCACGAAATACACACCCGCCAGACGCAGGGTGGAAAAGCCAACCAGAAGGGCGATGACTGTGCCGGCAAGCCCGGCGCAAACCAGCACCAGCGGGAAGGGCAGGACTTCACCCAGAACTGCCACCGTATAGGCACCCATGCCAAAGAACACCACTGTGGCAAGTGATATATATCGTGTCGGTCCAGAGAACATTGACCATGCGGTTGCCAGAACCGCAAAGCTCACGATGCTGATGGCAAGCGACATGTAATAGCTGTCGACGAGTGACGGCAGGAAGGCAAGGGCAGCAAAGATCACTGCACCGATACCAACGGGCTTTATGAAATCAGGTTTGAGGATGCTCATGACGCGGCCCTCCCGAACAGGCCGGAAGGCTTGATCAGCAAGACCAGCAGGAAGATCACATAGGTCACGGCGATGGTCAGGCCCGGATCGATATAGGTCGCGACCAGGCTTTCCGCGACACCAAGGATGAGGCCCGCAATCAGCGCGCCCAACATATTGCCAACCCCGCCCATGATCACAACGATCAATGCCTTCATGGTAAAGACAACACCCATCGAGGTGGAGAAAGTCAGAAACATGCTGACCAGAACACCACCGACAGCGGCCATAGCACCACCAAGGGCGAAAGCAAAGCAGGATGCAAAATTGACATCAATCGCCACCAGGCGCGCCGAGGTCGGATCAACGGCGACCGCACGAAGGGCCGTGCCCATCCGGGTGCGGGTCAGGATCAGATAGAAACCAAGTCCGATGACAACTGCGAAACCAAGTGCGACAAGCCGGTTTGCTGCAATCGTTGCCCCAAAGATGTCAACGGCGTTGTTGAGGAAATCATAGCTGTAATAATTGCCACCAAACCAGACCAGCAGCACGCCCTGAACGATAAACAGCAGGCCAAAGGTGGCGAGGATGCTGTCGACTTCAAGCATGCCGCGGTTCTTTGCGCGCGCGACCAGCGGGGTCAGCAGGATGCGATAAATCACCCAGTTCAGGGCAAAGCTTGCCGGAATGATGATCAACAGACCAGCAATCGGATTGACACCAAGCGAGGTCATGAAAACAAAGGCAATAAATGACGCGACAATCACCAACTCGCCATAGGCGAGGTTCATGATGCGCGAAACGCCATATTGCAGGGTCAGCCCCATGGCAACAAGGGCGTACATCCCGCCAAGTGTAATCCCGGAAAAAATTGCGTAGCTAAACATTAATTCCATCCAAAAGGGGCGTCGGGATTCCCGGGAGTTCTGTTGGCTTAGGAACCCCGACGTCCTTATGTGGCGCGCTTACTGCGCGGCTTTCCACTCAGGTTTCGGGAAGACAAGTTCTGCAGCGCCCTCCATGCTGGTCGGTGCGAGGCCGACAAACTTGCCACCCTGCCACTGACCAACCTGCCAGAAGGTCTGATCGCCCGGCTTGTAGGTGCCAAGAATGGTGTCAAAGCCGCCTTTGGCCAGTTCGGCATTGATCGCTTCGCGGTCGGTCGTGCCGGCACGCTCGATGGCCTGCTGCAAGGACTGCAGTGTTGCCCAGTTCACGATCGATGCCCAACGATCCGGCTCACGCTCGGCAAAGGCGACATGGCGTTTGATGTAATCGGCAATTTTGGGATCGTCCTCGCTTGCGCCGCCAAGGCTGACGACACCTTCGGCATTATCGCCAAAGCGGTTTTTGTAAAGCGGGAAGGCGGTACCAACACCGGCATAGAATACCTTGGGATTAAAGCCCAGAACGCGAGACTGTTCGGTCAAGCCAAGCGTGCCGGGCGGGTAAGAGAAGGCAACAAAGGTGTCCGCGCCAAGCGATTTGATATCATTGACGATGGTTGCCAGATCCTGGGAACCCAGCGGATAAGTCTTGTCATAGACGAGATCGAAATCACGATCTTCAAGGGCTTCGCGACCAGCCTTGGAAAGTTCGATGCCAAATCCGTCAGCAACGGCGATCATGGCAACCTTGTCGTTGATTTTGCCTTCGTCCTTAAGCCCCTTAAGGAATTCGGCCAGTCCAACGGCATATTGTTCTCCCGTGCCCAGCAGCCAATAGGAGTTTTTCCAGCGCTGCGAGAGTTGGGGTGCCTTGTCGGTCACGGCCGTGCCCGCAAGGTGTGCGTAACCCGCGCGGTCAAGGATTGGTGCTACTGCAAGGTTGATACCCGTGCCCCAGGGGGAGAGGATGAAATCAACCTTGTCCTGGTTGATCAGGCGTTCAATCGCGCGTACCGCTTCTTCCGAGCTGGATCGGTCATCATATTCGACAACTTCAATCGGAAGCTGCTTGTCGCCGACTTTAAGGCCACCGGCATCATTGATTTCCTTAACCCACATTTCGTAGTTCGGAATGGTGCTGGTGGCCGCGCCCGGTGCACCCGGACCGGTTTTCGAAATGGCATAGCCAATACGATATGTTTCCTGGGCATTAGCCCCAAACAGCGTCGCGGTACTCATGACGGCGGCTGTGGCCGCTGCAATGGTCGCGAAGCGCAGTTTTGCTGAAATTTGCATGCTTTTCCTCCTGATCTCTTTTGCAGAGACGGTTTTCCCGTTTGCGCGTAGTTTCAGGAGTTTAGGCAAAGAGTTAGTGTTACTTACTTCACGGTGTGAAGTAAATCTCCGGCGTAACCTCCCGCCTATTAGTTCGCAGATGCAAAATAATAGGAACGCATTCTTTGTATGTATTGTTGCTTGTGACGGTTTCTTTGACCGTGTTTCTAGTAAGCGATGGAACGTTTCTAATGTAAAGATGCTGAAATTGACAATTTAGGACGAAAAATTGTACATTTTTACATATAACCATTTGGAATAGATGTGTGACAAAAAGGCATGACCGATCAAACTCCCCGTCAGATTCCGGTCTCAAGCGCCGTTGAACTTACCGATAACCCGTTCGAAGACCTGCTTCCCGTAACCACTCATGCGGTTATGGACCGTTTTGATCATCCATTATCGACCCAGACCTGGGTCATGAATGATCAGGCACGTCGGGACCGTTGCCATGCCATATTGTTGCTTGGTGGTCGTGCCGAGGTTGGTTTGCGCAAAGGAACGATTACCTGCAAGGCCCCAGCTCTCGTTTGGTTGCCGTTGGGCGAAACGCAGCGCTTTGGCGTGAGTGCAGGCAGCAATGGCTATTTGCTGTCGGTTGCGGATGATCTGGTGGCGCGTCATTGCGGTGATGGCAGCGGGATCGCCGGTGGTAATTCTGCTGGCGGTGGCTTGCCTTTGCGCTTTGCTGCGGACACCGTCCATAATGTTACGCTGCAAGAGGGCCGTGGCAATCTGGTGTTGCTTGAGCGCAGCTTTGAAGCCATCCGGTCTGAGCTGATGGGCAATGCACTTGGTGCCAGTCTTGTGGTTGGCGCGCATTTACAGATTATTCTGACCATGGTTCTGCGTCTGGCAGAAGGCGTGATGGCGCAACGCAACCAGCACGGTCCGGGCTCAATCACCTTTCAGCGATTTTTGCAGGTGCTGGAGCTGCATTTTCGCGAACATTGGAATGTTGCTGATTATGCAAAGGCCCTTGGCGTCAGTGAACGGCGTCTGGGATCTGCTGTGTTGCGCGCAACCGGCAAGCCGCCCTTAACGATTATCCATGAACGTGTCCTGCGCGAGGCCTGCATGCGTCTGGAACAATCCCCGCTTGGTGTGGCGCAGATCGCCTATGGTTTGGGCTTTCGCGATCCGGCTTATTTCAGCCGGTTCTTCAAACGTTATATGGGCGAGGCGCCCGGCGCCTATCGCCGGTTGCGGCGCGCGCATGAGCGTGTGCGAGATGACACTTTTGCTGCCTGGCCTTAGGCCCGGTTTCGCCACTTCAGGCGGAATACAGATGGATTCGCCTCAGGATAGAAGGTTGCGTTGCCTTTTTTTGATCCTACTTGTCTGCTTTAACCGTAACAATAAAGTCATGACCTTCTAGTTTGATTGGATCGACCTTGCGTAAAGGCAAAACCCTGTTTCTTGGTCTTTTGGCCGTTCTTGTCCTGCCATTCGGCATCAGCCTGGCAGAAGACCCGCCGGGCGAAAAAGCCAAGGAACGCTATACATGGCGCAATGCGCCGCGCCATTCTTCGGGTGTGGCGCCTGATGCAGAGGCCCATAAAGATCAGGCGATTGTCATGGTGATGGCGGCCGAAACATTTGGCTGGCGCGCCTATTTCGCGGTTCATCCATGGATCATCTATAAGCGTGCGGGTGAAACCCGATACACCCGCTATGACGTGGTGGGGTGGGGCAGTGGCAATGTCGTGCGCCAGAATTACGCAATCCCGGATGGTCTTTGGTATGGCTCGGAGCCGGAACTTCTGGCGGCTCATCGGGGCGAGGCGGCCGAAAAGCTGATCCCCGAGATCGAACAGGCGATCAAATCCTATCCGTTCCCGCGCGAATATCGCAGTTATCCGGGCCCGAACAGCAACACCTTCATCGCCCATATCGGCCGCGAAGTGCCGGGGCTTAACCTTGATATGCCGGCCAACGCGATCGGCAAGGATTATCGCCCGATCACCAATCCGGTTGGGCTGTCATCCAGCGGGCAGGGCGTACAGGCCAACCTGTTGGGCGTTCTTGGCATGTCGCTTGGTCTGGAAGAGGGGATCGAGCTTAACCTGCTGGGTCTGAACTTCGGGATTGATTTCAACCGTCCGGCACTGCGTCTGCCCTCGATCGGTCGCTTGGGCATGGATAGTGTTGCGCAAACAACGGAAGCTGCGGAGCCCAAGAGTGATCGTGCGGCCAAGGAAACCCCAATTGATGTCGTCGCAGAACCAAGCAGTTAATTAAGCTGCCAGATCGCGGCATTGAGCAGGGTGGCAAATGCCACCCAAAGGGCGTAGGGCACCAACAGCATCCCGGCCAGACGGTCAATCTTCCAGAACGCAACCATGTTGGCGATGATCAGGCCAAGCAGGATGACGATATCGATCAGGCCCAATAGGGGCGACTGCGCGCCAAAGAACAAAAACGACCATGCAAGGTTAAGCGTCAACTGACCTGCATAAAGGCCAAAGGCGCCTTTGGCATTGGCAATGCCCACCTTAAGCCAGGCGCGCCAGCCGCTAAAGGCGATCATGAAATAAATGACGGTCCATACCGGCCCGAAAACCCAGTTGGGCGGGCGGAAGAACGGCTTGTTCAGTGCCGCATACCAGTCATTGACGCTGGTGGCTGTCACCGCGCCGCCAAATGCCGATATGATCAGACACAACACCATAAACGCAATCAGGGCAAAGACACGGGTGCGATGGTTGGGGTGATGAATGCGCCCTGTACTCATCGTTTCCTGTTCGCTGCTGGTCATGGTGTTGACGGGTCCTTTGGCCTAGTTGGTGACGTCGCCGATTGCGTCGATCAACGCATCGAAATAGGGGTTCCATGTCAGGCGGGCATGATACTTGCCCGGTTCCATATATCCCCATGCACTGCGCCAGAGCAGTGCCCGATCCGCTGGTCGTTCGATGTCTTCCTGACCGTTCTCGATGAAGACAAAGCTTCCCTTTGCACCGTAATACGGATTGTCGGGCGAGAACAGCGCACTCAGATGTGAGAAACTACTGATCTGTTGATCGGGCAGATTGCTGTTGAGGTTCTCAATCCGGCTGTCGTTGCTTGGTGCGTTGACTTCATCATACCAGACCAGGCGTGAAGCCGGGTTGGTGAAATGCGTCTCAAAGCGACGAAGCATTGCCAACGGATCAAGCACACTGTCATCCGCGCTCATGGTAACAAGGGCGGGGCGGTCAAACGGCTTTGCGTCAAGCGCATCATCAACGTCGGTGACGCTGCGGTAATAAAGTGCCGATGCCTTGGTCGACAGGGATTGATAGTTGATCACATTGTCTTCCGGATCGGCATCGACCCAATCCCACAGATACTGGACCAGTGGTGTCAGGAATAACAGATCACTGCCCGGCTCGATGCCCGGCGAAAACAGCAACAAGCCGTCAATGTCCGGGTTCCGGGCAGCGTAACTGGTGACAAGGTTGCCACCGGTTGAAAAGCCACCCAGCCAGACTTCATCCACCTCGCGCTCCAGAAGCGCAACCTGATGGGCGACCGATCCAGTCCAGTCATCATAATCGGGCAGGCTGAGATCCCCCGGGCGCGTGCCGTGGCCGGGCAGCAACATCGACCGTGCTAGCCAGCCATCCTTTGCCATTGCCACTGCAATATCGTGGAAGTACCAAGGACTTGATCCCAGACCGTGAACAAACAGAACCCCCCGGCGGGGCTTATTTGCGTCCATTGGTTCTGGCCGAACTTCAAATGGAATGTTGCGCGCAATTTCCATTTCGTGGTCATCGGTCAGAAAAACACGATGGGTTGCGACCCAGTCACGCGTTTCAGATACGTAATCCTCGAAATTATCCTGCATGTAGGGCTGGATACCGGGTGACTGATCATAAAGCGCGTTTTCTGGCGGGAATGCACAGGCCGCAAGCAGGCTTGCCGGGATCAGGGCCAACAGGATTGTGCGATGTGGGCGCATGAGATGTCCTTTGGCCATGATGCTGAGAAACTGTTTCGTTTTGATGTAAATAACTGAAATGACTACGTCAAACGGCGCACTGCAGATCACTTGTTTGGGGCGTCTTATCGTGCGTTGGTGTGCCCGGATAGCGATAGGAAGATTATCGGATGCCAAGCTGAAATGGCAAGCAGCTGTGATGGCCGTCACAGCAAAGAGATAATGCATAATATATGCGATTTAATTGGTATGATGATTTGTGACATGGTCACGGGCTGGCGACTTCAGTGTTTGTGAAGTGGTTCTAAAACAAGAAAACCTTGCCGCTACCTTGGCAAGGAATATCCAAGGGGAAGGGGAATGCCATGTTGTCACTGAGTTCGGTGAAAATCGGCACACGTATGCTGATTATTGTCGCGGGCGCGGTTCTTGCGGTGTTGCTGGTCGGGGCGTTCGGTCTGACCGAATTGCGCCAAAACATGCTTGAAGATCGCAAGACAAAAACGAAAAACCTTGTTGAATCCACAATCAATTTGATTGGTCATTATCATGCGCTGGAACAGTCCGGCGAAATGACCACCGAAGAGGCGCAAAATGCGGCCAAAGGCGCTGTTGCAGCCCTTCGTTATGATGAGAAGAACTATTTCTTTGTATTTGATCACACGCCGGTTCTTCTGATCCATGACATCAAGAAGGACCTTGTCGGCAAGAACTTGACCGACAATGTCGATGGATCGGGCAAATTCCTTTATCGCGAGTTCGTGCGCGTCGCCGAAGAAAAGGGCGAGGGTTTTGTCGATTATACCTACAAGGTGCCGAATTCGGATGATCTTCGTCCGAAGCTTTCATTCGTCAAGGATTTCAAACCGTGGGGCTGGATCGTCGCCACCGGTATTTACATCGATGATGTAAACGCTGTTTTCATGCAAATCATGCTGGTGATGGGTGGTGTTGCCTTGGCGATCCTGGTTGCGGTTGTTGGTGTCTCGCTGATGATCAGTCGCGGTATTACCCGACCGCTTTTCGATATTTCGGAAAATATGCTGCGTCTGTCGCAGGGTGATCACAATATCGAAGTCAATTACACCCACCAGAAAAGCGAGATCGGCGATCTGGCGCGGGCGATGGATATCTTCAAATCGAAAACCATCGAAATGGAAGAAATGCGCACCCAGCGTGAAGAGCAGGAACGCATCGCCGAAGAAGACAAGCGTGCGGCCCTTCGCAAAATGGCCGACAGTTTCGAAGCCAGTGTCGGGCAGGTTGTCGCCCAGGTGATCGAGGCATCGGGCAATATGCAAAGCTCTGCCAATGCGATGACCGATACCTCCAAGCAGGTCGGTGAACGTTCAACGGTTGTTTCGGCAGCATCGCAGGAAATGTCGACCAACGTGGAAACGGTTGCCTCGGCGGCTGAGGAACTGAGCACGTCTATTGCCGAAATCAGCAATCAGGTCGCACAGTCCGCAACCATCGCCAAAGGTGCGGTTCAAACCTCAGAAGAAACGCACCAGAAAATCGAATTGCTGGCAGAGGCGGCAAACCAGATTGGTGAAGTTGTTTCGCTGATCACCGACATTGCCGAACAGACGAACCTTCTGGCCCTGAACGCAACGATCGAAGCCGCGCGTGCCGGTGATGCCGGCAAGGGCTTTGCTGTGGTTGCCAACGAGGTCAAGAACCTTGCAAACCAGACGGCAAAGGCAACCGAGGATATCCGCTCCCAGGTCAGCGACATTCAGGTCGCCACATCCAATGCAGTTAATGCGATTGCCGAAATTGCCGAAACCATCCGAAGCCTTGACGGGGCGACGACGACAATCGCGTCCGCTGTTGAAGAGCAGGGGGCCGCAACCCAGGAAATCGCGCGCAACGTTGAACAGGCATCACACGGCAGCCGCGATGTATCTGAAAATATCTCGGGCGTGTCGACGGCAGCAAATGACGCCGAAAAGCTTTCGGGCGAGGTGCTTGGCCTTGCCGAGGGTCTTGGACGTCAGGCAGCTGTTCTGAACGAAGCAGTTGAATCGTTCCTTGCCGAAGTGCGTAACGCCTAAGCCTGAGACGATCGCGCAAAACAGAACCGCCAGTCCTGTAACAGGGCTGGCGGTTTTTTCATGATCTTGTGGTTTGGTCCATCTGGTCAGGATTTCTGGGTGCTTTTTGCCGTCTGACCAAACAGGATCTTTTTGTCTTCTTCACTCATCTCGCCAGCACGCAGACCTTCGCCCGCCTTATAGGCGGCAATCGTTGCCGGACGGGATTGTATGGCTTCGAACCAGCGTTTCAGGTTCGGGAACTCATTGAGGTCCTGCTGCTGTTTTTCGTGGCTGACAATCCATGGATAGCAGGCCATATCCGCAATCGTGTAGTCATCACCGGCAATGAATTTTCGGCCCTCAAGACGCTTGTTCAGTACACCATAAAGACGGTTGGTCTCGTTGACATAACGGGTAATCGCATACGGGATCTTTTCCGGCGCGTAGGTGCCGAAATGATGGTTCTGACCGGCCATCGGGCCAAGGCCACCCATCTGCCAGAACAGCCATTCCATCACGGTCTTGCGTCCGCGCACATCGGTCGGGATGAACTTTCCGGTTTTCTCGGCCAGATATTGCAAGATGGCACCGGATTCAAACACCGTGATGGCGTCGCCACCATCGGCCGGATCGTGATCGATGATCGCCGGCATACGGTTGTTGGGTGAAAAGGCCAGGAATTCAGGTTTGAACTGATCGCCTGTGCCGATATTGACCGGCACGATTTTGTAATCCAGTCCGGCTTCTTCAAGGAACAGCGTGATTTTATGGCCGTTGGGTGTCGGCCAGTAATACAGATCAATCATGGGCCAAAGGCTCCTTTAAACTATTCGTGATGGCGAATTCGATAATCGAAGCTTGCCAATCAGGTTGTTATCGGTCAATTTAAAACGATCATTCCAAAATGCAAGAGCCGGTCACGCCATTGTGTAACGGCGATACCAGGCAAGGAGACGTGTCATGATCCGCTTCTATTACCATCCGACCCCAAACCCGCAGAAAATCTCGATGATGCTTGAGGCATGTGGTTTGCCTTATGAGGTCCTGCCGGTTGATACCCGTAAAGGTCAGCAGCATGACCCGGCCTTCCGTGCCATCAATCCGAATGGCAAGGTCCCGGCAATCGTCGATACCGACGGGCCGGGGGGCAAGGAAGTGCGCGTGTTTGATTCAAACGCGATCCTGCTGTATCTCGCTGAAAAGTCCGGCAAGTTCCTGGGTAAGCCGGAAGATCGCGGTGAATTCCTGTCGTGGTTGATGTTTATTGCCACGGGTCTGGGTCCGTTTTCTGGGCAGGCGGTGCATTTCCAGCATGTCGCCCCTGAGGGCAGTGACTATGGCGTCAACCGCTATCGCAATGAGATCGCGCGCCACTATCAGGTACTGGAAGACCATATGGAAGGTCGCCAATTCATCGTCGGCGATGAAATGACGATTGTTGATATCTCGGCCTGGGGCTGGATCGACAAGGCCCCGTTCGTGCACAAGAACCCGGATGTCTGGGACAAGTATCCCAACATCAAACGCTGGTTTGATGCGATCAATCGCCTGCCGGCAGCGGTCAGTGCGCGCGAGGTTGGCAAGGACCACACCTTTAAGACGGAAATGGACGAAGACGCAAAACGCGCCATGTTCCCGTCGAACTACGCATAAGCCGACGAAACGGCTCTGCAAACGAAAACACCCCGGCCAGATTGGCCGGGGTGTTTGCTTTGACGTATATGTCTTGGCAATCAGTCGGTGGTTTTTGCCCCGAACTGCTTGTTGAATTGCAGCACGAGCAAGGTGACAACCGCGCCCGAAAGCAGGTAGGCACCAACACCGGCCAGACCGAACTTGTCACACAGATAAAGTGCGATCAGCGGTGCGAAACCTGCGCCCAGCAACCATGCAAGGTCGGATGTCAGGGCCGATCCGGTGTAGCGGTATTCACGCTTGAAGTTCGATGCCAGCGTCCCGGCCGCCTGACCAAAGCACAGGCCCAGAACCGCAAAGCCACCCAGAACAATCATGCCTTCATTGATGATGTTATAGGTGTAAAGCAGCGGTGTCAGGATCGCACCCAGAAGGATGATACCCGCACTGTAACCAAGCAGGCGACGACGGCCGAGCTGATCGGCAATGAAGCCCGATGCAATGATGCCAAAGGCACACAACACTGCGCCAACACCCTGGGTCAGAAGGAACTGCCCCGGATTGCCATTGGCATAAAGATAGACCCAAGTCAGCGCAAAGACCGTTACCAGATGGAACAGCGCGTAGCTGACCATCGGGACCAGCGCACCCAGCACAACGGTACGACCATTATGTTTGAGCGTGTCGATGACACGGGCTGCCTCAAGCTCGTTCTTGTCAAGCAGATGGCCGAATTCGGACGTTGCCACCAGACGCAGGCGGGCAAACAGCGCAACAACGTTGATTGCAAAGGCAACGAAGAACGCATAGCGCCAGCCAAAGGCCAGGAAGTCGTCGGGGTGAAGTGTCAGCAGCAAATAAGCAAACAGCGAAGATGCCAGCATGAAGCCAAGCGGCGCGCCCAGCTGCGGGATCATCGCGTACCAGCCCTTGCGGTTATCGGGTGCGTTAAGTGCCAGAAGCGACGCCAGACCATCCCATGCGCCACCCCATGCAAGACCCTGCAGGAAGCGGAAGGCACACAGAAGGTAAATCGCAAGGATCCCTGCCGAAGCCGTACTTGGCAGGAATGCCATCGCAGCGGTTGAACCGCCCAGCAGGAACATGGCAATCGTCAGTTTCACGCCGCGTCCGTATTGCCGGTCAACGGTCATAAAGACAAGCGACCCGACAGGGCGGGCGATAAAGGCCAGAGAGAAGATGGCAAACGAATACATAGTGCCCATGAGTGCAGTTTCACCCGGAAACAGCAATTGTGGGAAAACCAGTACCGATGCGATGCAATAGACGAAGAAGTCAAAAAACTCTGATGTCCGGCCGATGATCACGCCAAGCGCGATTTGTCCCGGATCATTGGTGGCGTCGGCATTGTGATGCCGCGCATCGCGTTCCAAACCCGAAGAGGTGGCGGTCGCGTAGTGTTCTGTTGTTTGGGTCACGCCGTTCTCCCTTATTCACTGGTCGGGCCTTTTGGCCCTAACTGCTTTTGATTGGATCACAAATTCGGATCAAAGGACGATACGACTTTGGATCGAGTCTAATTATAGACATGTGAATTGCAAACGTCAGTGTCAATTATTGTGATGCACCGCACAACGCGTGGTTTACATCCGAATGATAATTGTCATTACGACCCTGCTATGCGCCGCGGGTAGCTTGACATTGCTGCAACGCAGCTATAGCAATTCCTGCGAATTTCCGATTTGGCATTTTTTTGAAAAAAAATTGCTTTCTTTGTGCCCTTTCCGTGGATGTCTGGAATTATAATTCCTATATGCGTGTGCGGCAGGGTACGACGCGTGGCGATCTTTGGTGGGTCGCTATGCGGCTCGCAGGCATATGGTTGTCTGTGAGAACATCTTCCAGAGACTGAGGAAGTATGAAGCGCATGCTTTCAAAACTTGTACGTGGCGTCGCCTTGACCTCGATGTTCTCGCTTCTGGCCGGTTGCAACCTGGTTGTGATCGATCCGTCGGGTGATATTGCGTCCCAGCAGGCCGACCTCATTATCGTTTCGACCATCCTGATGCTGCTGATCATCGTTCCGGTCATGGCACTGACGGTATTCTTTGCCTGGAAATACCGCCAGGGTAACAAGGATGCAGAATACGATCCCGAATGGCACCATTCCACCAAGCTGGAAGTTGTCATCTGGTCCGCGCCGCTGGTGATCATTATTGCTCTTGGGGCGATTACCTGGGTCACGACCCATACGCTTGATCCGTATCGTCCGCTCGACCGTATTGATGCTGAACGTCCATTGCCCAAAGATCATGAGCCGATGGTGGTTGAAGTCGTTTCCCTCGATTGGAAATGGCTGTTCATCTACCCGGAACAGGGCATTGCGACGGTCAACGAGCTTGCAGCTCCTGTTGATACGCCGATCCAGTTCAAGATTACATCTTCGGGCATCATGAACTCGTTCTTCATTCCGGCCCTTGCAGGGCAGATCTATTCGATGGCGGGTATGGAAACCAAGCTCCATGCCGTGATCAACGAAGAAGGCGTGTATGACGGGTTCTCCGGGAACTATAGCGGTGAGGGCTTCTCTCACATGCGCTTCAAGTTCCATGGTCTGAGCCAGGACGGCTTTGATGCCTGGGTCAATGATGTGAAGTCCGACGAGAACTTCCTGGGCCGTTCGCAATATCTCGAACTTGAAAAGCCGAGTGTCAAGGAACCGGTCCGCTATTACAGCTCTGTGGACCCGGAACTCTATCAGGCCATTCTCAACATGTGCGTTGACCAGTCGAAAATGTGCATGAACGAGATGATGCACATTGACGAAAATGGCGGTGGCGGTCTTGCCGGTGTCTACAACGTCATGTCACTGACCTATGACGTTCCGCAGATGCGCGGCAGCCAGCCGTTGCCTGATAGCAAGTCGTTCGTTGCGACGCTGTGCAACACCCCGGAGGGTGGCTTGTCTGGCGAAATCGCGAACCTTCCGTTGTTTGACAACGGGCCGGTCTCGCGCGCGATGAGTGTTGCACCCGCAGGTGTTTCGACAGGGTTCTAAAAGCAGTGCCGGTTGGTGAATGCCAACCGGCCCTTCGCAGTTTCGGCATCGGTTGCGGTGCCATTCTGCATTTGAAAGAAGAGTAATCCGATGTTCTCCAATCCGGACCTTTTACATTTTATATTTGGCCGGCTGTCCCTCGACTCCTTCCCGTTTCTCCATGATCCGATCATTCTTGTGACGTTTCTGGGTGTGGTTGTGGGTGGCATCGCCGTTGTCGGTGGTCTGACCTACTTCCGTCTGTGGGGATACCTCTGGCGCGAGTGGATCACGTCGATCGACCATAAAAAGATCGGCATCATGTACATCATTCTGGCAATTATCATGCTTCTGCGTGGCTTTGCCGATGCCCTCATGATGCGTGCCCAGCAAGCCATCGCATTCAACGGTGCCGAAGGTTTCCTTCCGCCGCACCACTACGACCAGATCTTTACCGCCCATGGCGTGATCATGATCTTCTTCGTTGCGATGCCACTGGTGACCGGTCTGATGAACTTCGTTGTGCCGCTGCAGATCGGTGCGCGCGACGTTGCCTTCCCGTTCCTCAACAATTTCAGCTTCTGGATGACCACCTGTGGTGCCGCGCTGATCATGGCGTCGCTGTTCGTCGGCGAATTCGCAATGACCGGTTGGCTGGCCTATCCGCCGCTGTCTGACATTGTCTACAGTCCGGGGGTCGGGGTTGATTACTATATCTGGGCCTTGCAGATTGCCGGTGTCGGTACGCTTCTTTCGGGTGTGAACCTGATTGTGACCATCGTAAAGATGCGCGCACCGGGCATGTCGATGATGAAGATGCCGGTCTTTACCTGGACAGCGCTTTGCACCAACATCCTAATTGTTGCAGCCTTCCCGGTTCTGACCGCGGTTCTGGTTCTGCTCGGTCTTGACCGTTACGCAGACACCAACTTCTTCACCAACGATCTTGGCGGTAACGCCATGATGTACATCAACCTGATCTGGATCTGGGGTCACCCGGAAGTGTACATCCTGATCCTGCCGGCGTTTGGTGTGTTTTCCGAAGTTGTGTCGACCTTCTGCCGCAAGCGTCTGTTTGGTTATAGCTCGATGGTTTATGCCACCGTGGTTATTACCATCCTGTCCTACATCGTCTGGCTGCACCACTTCTTCACCATGGGGTCGGGTGCAAGTGTGAACGCCTTCTTTGGCATCACCACCATGATCATTTCGATCCCGACGGGGGCCAAGGTCTTCAACTGGCTGTTCACCATGTATAAGGGCCGCATCAGCTTTGATGTCCCGATGCTGTGGACCATTGGTTTCATGCTGACGTTTGTGATCGGTGGCATGACCGGTGTTATGCTTGCTGTTCCGCCTGCGGACTTCGTGCTCCATAACAGCCTGTTCCTGATTGCCCACTTCCATAACGTGATTATCGGTGGTGTGGTCTTCGGGATGTTTGCCGGTATCGTTTACTGGTTCCCGAAAGCCTTCGGCTTCAAGCTCGACGAGTTCTGGGGCAAGATGTCCTTCTGGCTGTGGACCATTGGTTTCTACTTTGCCTTCATGCCGCTTTATGTTCTCGGCCTGATGGGCGTCACCCGCCGTATGAGCCAGTTTGACGATCCGTCGCTGCAGATCTGGTTCATCATTGCGGCCTTTGGTGCGCTTCTGATTGCCGGTGGTATCGGTTCGTTCATCATGTCGATCGTTGTTGCGGTGATCAAACGCGACAAGCTGCGTGATGAAACCGGTGACCCGTGGGGTGGTCGTACGCTGGAATGGTCGACGTCCTCGCCGCCCCCGGCCTACAACTTCGCCTTCACCCCGGTTGTCCATGATCTGGACGCCTGGGCAGATATGAAGAAACGTGGTTACGTCCGTCCGACGTCGGGCTTCCTGGATATCCACATGCCGAAAAATACCGGCGCTGGCTTTATCCTGGCTGCGATCTCGCTCGTTCTTGGTTTTGCTCTGGTCTGGCACATCTGGTGGCTTGTTGCGGCAAGCTTCATCGTTCTGATTGCCGGTTCCGTTGCCCACACCTTCAACTATGACCGCGATTATCACATCCCGGCGTCCGAAGTTGTGAAGACCGAAGAAGAACGTACCGCCCTTCTGGCAAAACAGCAGGCGTAAAGGAATGACAATGGCGAATACAACTGCCTCTCAGACCGAAGCGCCGGTCTTCTACCTGAAAGAAGAGCATCACCCGGAAACGGGGACGATGCTCGGCTTCTGGATCTACCTGATGAGCGATTGCCTCATCTTTGCGATCCTGTTTGCAACCTATGCTGTTCTTGGTCAGAACTATGCTGCTGGTCCTGCACCGGCGGATCTGTTCGACCTTGAACTGGTCGCGATCAACACGTCCATGCTGCTGTTCTCGTCCATCACCTATGGCTTTGCCATGCTGGCGATGGAAAAGGGCAATGTCGCAGGCACGCAACTGTGGCTGGCGATTACCGGTCTGTTTGGTATCGCCTTCGTGGGGCTGGAAATTTATGAATTCCATCACCTCTGGAGCCTGGGTGCGACCCCGATGCGCAGTGGTTTTCTGTCGGCGTTCTACACGCTGGTGGCGACCCACGGTCTGCACGTGACGTTTGGCATCATCTGGCTTGTGACCCTGATGGTTCAGGTGGCCCAGCGCGGCCTGATCGTCGAGAACAAGCGTCGTCTGATGTGCCTGTCGATGTTCTGGCACTTCCTTGACGTCGTCTGGATCGGTGTCTTCTCCGTTGTTTATCTGCTGGGAGTTCTGGGATGAGCGCACATTCACACGCACATGATGACCATAATGATGGTGGGGCCTCACATGGCACCTATAAAAGCTATGTGATCGGGTTTGTCCTGTCGGTCATTCTGACCGCGATCCCGTTCTGGCTTGTCATGGACGGTGTTCTGGACAGCAAGGTCGCAACTGCCCTTTGGGTGATGGGGCTTGGTGTTATCCAGATCATTGTGCATATGGTCTATTTCCTGCACATGAACACCAAATCCGAAGGTGGCTGGAACTTCCTGGCGCTGATCTTTACCCTTGTGATCGTGGCAATCGCCATCGCCGGTTCACTGTGGGTTATGTATCACCTCAACACCAACATGATGCCGCAGATGGATCACGACATGATCCCGAGCTTCGGCTAGGGACTGCTTGATATTTGAAGGGGGCGCGATACCTTTGGGGGATCGCGCCCTTTTTGTTTCACCAGATTGCCTTTTGAAAGAACCCGGCATGTCCGACGACCACGTTTCTGCCCAAGCGACCGATAACCCGAAAAAGGGCCCCTCGATGACAACCCGAATTGTTGTCCTGATGCTGGCCGCTATCCTGTTTTCCGGGTTTTGTGCCCTTGGATATTGGCAGGTGGAACGTCGGGCCTGGAAGCTTGATCTGATCGAACGGGTCGATGCGCGTGTGCATGGCGATGCGGTTGCCGCACCCACGCGTGATGACTGGGAAAATGTAACCCGCGCACGCGATGAATATCGCAAGGTCAGTGTGACAGGCACCTATCGCAACGATCTTGAAACGCAGGTCTATACTGCAACCGATTACGGGGCAGGTTACTGGGTTCTGACACCGCTGATGCGGGATGACGGCACGATTATCATGATCAACCGCGGTTTCGTGCCAACCGAAAAGCGTGATCCCGATACGCGGGCTGAGGGCATGGTCGAGGGTGAGGTTACTGTCACCGGCCTGCTTCGCATCAACGAACCGGTCGGAACTTTCATACGTGATAACGTGCCGTCCGAAGAACGCTGGTACTCACGCGATGTAAAGGCGATGGCGACCAAGCGGGGACTGGATGCCACCAATGTCGCGCCGTATTTCATTGACGGTGATGGGGCAGAAAACCCGGCCAAGTTGCCACTGGGTGGCCTGACCAAAATTAGCTTCCCCAACAACCACCTGACCTATGCGCTGACATGGTTTGGCTTGGCATTGCTGACACTTGTCGCGGCGTGGATTGTACTGCGCCCGCGCAGGAGATCAGATAGCGACGATTGATCTGCCAATTATTCCAGGGTCGATTGATCGGGCCACGGAATGTCCTTGCGCATGGTCGCACCGGTCCAGTTGATGATGTTGGGCGTGCGTTTACCGGCATAATGGGCCTTAAGTACCGCATTCAGGTTAGACGGGCGATACAGCACGCGTTCGAGTGACCCTTCATGCGAATTGTCATGCAAGACTCCGGTAGAGATATTCCAACGTACCAGTGCGCTGACATGGATGGCTTCATTGATCGTCTCAAGCCCATCCGGGATGATGTTCCGACGGTCAAAGTTCGGGCATTTGATGCGCAGTTTGTCCCAGAAGTTTCTGGTTTCCGGTGCAATCTGTTCGATCAGGCGCTGATAGGGGTAAAGGCGGGAGCTCGAATAAAGCATGGTGCGGCTTTCATACCCGCGCCCGTCGACTGACGGGGCCAGTTTGGTCTTAAGGTGCGACTCATCAAGCTTGAGCTTGGTGTGTTTCTTGACCCGCTTGATCATCCAGTCGAGCGTGATGTCAGACAACCTGCAATCATGGTAAGATCCGCCAACATTGCTGTGCACGCCGGGGAACCAGACTTGTTCGACAATTTGTTTGTCCGGCAATTTGGTGCCCTTTTCCTTGACCCACAGCGTTGGTGAAAAGGCACTGCGTTTCTCGTCAATCGCCATTGCATGCAGGGCAACCCGAACGTGCCCGCCAAGCTGCACATCGTAAAAATGATACTTGGCGGGGATCAGGCGGCGTCCAAGGTCACCCGGAATGCCAAGCGACCCGACCGTATCCCAAACGCCAACGCATTCAATTGGCACATCCAGTTGGGTTTCGATATCGAGGGTCGAGATCTTGGTACGTTTTGCCTCTGGCGATAGATCGGAGCTGACAATTTTCGCGATATCGGTCTGAAGCGGATGGCCAAGATAGGGTGGCTTTAAAAGACCACAGAGCCCGATCAATCCCGCCAGACTGCGCGCGGTAAAGGCGCCACGCGAAAATCCAAAGATAAAGATCTCGTCACCGGGTTGATAGTTGTTGCCAAGAAAGCGATAGCCATCAACGACGTTTTCAAGCAACCCGTTGCCAAACGCACCACCGCGAATTTTATCGATCACATCGCCCGTCCCGACCCCGCGATCATAGAACACGATCTGCGAAACATCCTTGTCGCTGCTCGGCACCGCGCGCAGAAGTTTAACGACGTTGGTCGGTTCGGGTGTGTTGGCGGGTTCCTGCCAGGTGCCGTCGAAAAATACAATCAGTCTGCGTTTGGCCATGTGAAGTCCCCTGTGTGATGTGATGCCGGGCGATCTTCTTTGGATCGTCTTGGGTGCTACTATACAACTCAGGGATGATTTTATTAAGGGATATTAAATATAATAAAATGCTGCTGATGTGATGTCGTGGTCAATTCGAGGGTGGATATCCTACTGACATACAGCTGTCAGGAACCTGTCTGTCGTGTGGTTTACATTGTTGGGAAACAAGGGGAAATTGCCGCCGGATTTCAAACATAATCACACGCGCAAACGCAGGAGCCTTAAGAATGCCATCACAGCGGAACTTGACCTTTTATCACGCGGTACCATCACGCAGCGGTACCGTACATTGGATGTTGCAGGAACTGGGCATTCCGTTTGATGTCAAACTCATCGACATCCGGGGTGGGGAGGGGCAAACGCCGGAACTCCTGGCCCTCAATCCGCTCGGCAAGGTGCCATCCATTGTGCATGGCGACACGGTCGTAACCGAGGCTGCCGCCATTTGCTGCTATCTGGCCGATCTGCATCCAGAGGCCGGCCTGGCCCCGGCATTGGATGATCCGAAACGTGGTGAATATCTGCGCTGGTTGTTCTTTTCACCGTCTACCATCGAACCGGCCATGATCGACCGCGTGCGCCAGTACACGGCAGAAGACAGCAGCCAGAATTCCTATCGCGACTGGGAAACGCTGGTGCCCATTCTGGTCGATTTTGTTGGCAAGGCCGACCCGTGGCTGATGGGGAAGAACTTCACCACTGTTGATGTGGTGTTTGGTTCGACCATTCGGTTTGGCTGCATGTTTGGCATTCTTCCGAAATATCCGGAATTCGAGGCCTACATCGCCCGGATTGATGCCCGCCCGGCCTATCAGCGCGCACAGGAACTGGATGCACCGCATTTTGCCGCTGCGATGGCGGGTTGATCGTACCGATCCAATTGTATGAAGAATAAAAGGGCCGGTTCCTGCGCTTTGGAGCCGGCCCTTTGGTATTTTATCGGCTTTAAAAGGTGTGCTTAGGGATTGGTATGATCAATCACTTCGCCGCGTGCCGGATAGTTTTTGGCAATGACGAAATCAAGCGCGCCAAGGATCTGATCAAACGCCGGACGGGCAAACGGCATGGTCTGAACAGTCCCGAAATAAAGCGTGCCATCCGGACGCACCAAAAACAGACCAGGTTCCGAGAAAACAGCAGGTTCTTCATAACCGCTTGAGGTCACACCGTTGGAGGTCGAGATATAAAGACCCCATTCGCGCGCGTTATCAAGATCAAGGCCATAGCCAAGATCAACGTTCTCAAGCTCCCACTTCGCCTTGGCTTCGGTCGCGCGATCTTCGCCATCGGACGAAACGACAACTACGTTCACGCCGCGCTTGGCAAAGTCTGCAAGCTTGGTATCGAGGTCCTTGAGGTATTTGCCACAGATCGGGCAATGCAGGCCGCGATAGAAAACGACCATGGTGAAGTTTTCCGGGCTTTGGTCGGCAAGCGACCATGTGCCGCCACCGACAAGCGGGACGGACAGGGATGGCACCTTCTGGCGCGGCATCAGCGGGGTAATTGCAGACATTTCGTTCCTCATGACTTGGGTCAGGTTTACTTGAAGATGATTATGGAACGATCATTCTATAAATCAACAACAAAGAACCGTCATCACTGAACCGTGATGGCGGATGTTGTCTCGGGAAGTGCTGTTATACCCGCTTGGCGACGATGAAACGTGATCCGGTGCTGGCTGGATATGAGCCGGTTTCGATCACCTCAAACCCGGCAGTGTGGATCATGCCCTCAAGGCGGGCATAATTCAGAAAATGAACGCGCGGCGCCTTGCCAAGTTTTTGCATGACCCAGATCAGGGGCTTGAGATACCAAAGCTTTTCACCAAGGCAGGGTGTTTTGGTAATAAACATGCCACCCGGCTTGATGACCTTATGTAGCGCGGTAATGGCGTCTTCGGGCTGATCAAGCAGATGCAGGATGTTAAAGCCAAGCACCACGTCAAAGCGCTCTGACCCTTGGGCGATGTCATCAATCGTCTTTTGGGCAAAGGTGACATTGTTGGTCGCCTGATCTTTGGCCTTGCCTTGGGCAATTTCGATCATGCGTGCGGATATATCGGTGGCGGTCAGGTGCCCGACACCATGGGCAAGTTTCAGGGCCGTGGTGCCGGTCCCACACCCGATTTCAAGCACGTTCTGATCCGGGGAAAGATAGGCGCGCGTGCGATCAAGGGTTTGCGCGTAGGCGGCCTCGTTGCCGATCGGTTTGCGGGCGTATTTATCGGCGGCAGAGTCCCAGAAAGTGTCGCTGCGTATCATGATATATCCGGCTTTTGCACCCGATGTGCGGACATTGAAACAAGCGCGTGACTATCAAGGAGTGCAGGACAATGCGCAACCAGAAACGGTTACGAAAAATCGCGCAGGTTTAGTCGAGTGCGGCCAGAATGGTTTCGCAATAGTCGTTCAAGGTTTCCTGATCCGCACCACGGCGCGACATCAGCTGTACGCCCTGGAAAGAGCCAGCCAAAAAGCGTGCAAGGGCCCGGACATTCTTGCCTTTGGCAATTTTGCCCTGACCAATTGCGCGGTTCAGTGCGGCGGCAAAGGTATCCTCGGCCCGGCGGAATGCCTGATGGGCGATGGCGGCGGTTTCCGGATCGTGCGGGGCAAGCTCCATGCCCGAATTCACCATCAGGCAGCCTTTGTGTCGTCCCTCTGCGGTGCCGGTTTTGGCCGCGTCACGGAATGTCTTTTCAATCGCAGCGCGACCATCTTCGATGTTGCGCAGATCGGCAAAGCGTTCAGTGCTGATTTTCTGGCTGTAATGATCAAGGACGCGCAGGAACAGTGCCTTCTTGTCGCCAAAGCTTGCATACATGCTCGCCCGGTTCAGGCCGGTTTCATTGACCAGATCCTGAATAGAGGTCGCTTCAAACCCCTTGCTCCAGAAGATGTTCATGGCGTTATCAAGAACGCTTTCTTCATCAAACGCACGTGGCCGTGGCATTGGCAGTTCCTTCGATCAGATCCGTACTTTGGAACGAATGTTCTGTAATTGCTTTGAAGATGGGCCGACTGCGCCGCAAAATCAATAACAGCTTGTGATTTGCCCGTAATCTTGGGTTTACGACGCGATCCGATCCAGGGTTACAAAGCTGTAATCCGGGCCGTTAGGATTATCGATTTTCTGGCGCTTGGTTTCGCGCCATTGATCAGCGGGCAGCGGATCAAGGAAGGTGTCGCCTTCGATCTCGGCATGGACTTCGGTCAGCTCATAGCGTGTCGTAAAGGGCAGGGCGAGGTGATAGATCTGCGCACCGCCGCCAATGATCACTTCATTGACTCCATCGCGCACGGCGATTTCGTCTGCCAATTCAATGGCTTCTTCGATATTGTGACAAACCCTCACATTTTCGTGGTCAAAGGACCAGTCAGTGTCGCGTGTGACAACAATCGATGTGCGTTTGGGAAGGGGACGGCCGATCGCCTCGAACGTTACGCGCCCGATGATCATCGGTTTGCCAAGGGTGAGTGCCTTGAACCGTTTGAGGTCTTCGGGCAGTTCCCACGGCATCCAGCCATCCTTGCCAATCGCGCCATTGGCGGCCGCCGCAACCACGGCAACCCGTTTAATCTTTTGACCGCCCATCAAACAGCAACCTTTCCGGCAATATGGGGATGGGGGTCATAGCCGGTCAGTTCGAAATCATCATACTTGAAATCAAAGATCGATTTGACGGCGGGATTGATCTTCATAGTCGGAAGCGGTCGGGTATCGCGCGACAGCTGTTCTTCGACCTGATCAAGATGGTTGGTGTAAAGATGTGCATCGCCAAGGGTATGGACAAAATCACCGACGTCCAGGTCACAGACCTGCGCAATCATCATGGTCAGCAGCGCATAGGATGCGATGTTGAATGGCACACCCAGGAAAATATCCGCACTGCGCTGATAGAGCTGACAGGACAATTTGCCATCGGCGACATAGAACTGGAACAGGCAGTGACATGGCGGCAAGGCCATGTTGGGCACGTCCGCAACGTTCCAGGCCGAGACGATCAGGCGGCGGGAATCGGGATTATTTTTGATCTGGTCAATCAGGCCGGTGATCTGGTCGATGGTTTCACCGTTCGCGCCTTGCCACAAACGCCACTGGCCACCATAAACCGGGCCAAGGTCGCCATTCTCATCGGCCCATTCGTTCCAGATGCGCACACCATTATCCTGCAGATATTTGACGTTGGTGTCGCCATCAAGGAACCACAGCAATTCATGAATGATCGATTTCAGATGCAGCTTTTTGGTCGTCACCAGCGGGAAACCCTTGGAAAGGTCAAAGCGCATCTGGTGACCAAAGATCGAAACCGTGCCAGTACCCGTCCGGTCTTCCTTGCGCGTGCCGGTGTCACGCACCAGACGCATCAGATCAAGATATTGCTGCATGCTCAGTCCTGCATTTTAAGAATCACTTTTGTCGCAGCATAGTCAGGTCGATGGTCACGGGCAAGCGACGCCATCCGATCTTTGCCGGACCGTTATTTGAACTGTTTCTGCTGACAGGAGGTGTCAGGAGTGGTCAGGTAAACTTGGGAACAGTGGATATACTCAACTATCTGAATTTTGGGCGCGTTTGGCGTATGGGAGTGTTGATCTTGCAAGAAACTGTTCAGTGGGTTGATTGGGATGGAAAGGGGCTTGAGCACTGTGTCTGTCGTTCTGATCCGGACGGGATAGAGCTTGAAGGAGTCGTGGTCGGGACGCGGCATGGTAATTATGGCGGGTCTTACCTTGTGGTGACGGATGCTGCTTTCGCGACACGCGAGGTCAAGGTAAGTTATGTCGGCGGGGCGCAGATGCATGTGACCTCGGACGGCAAGGGAAACTGGTTTGACTGCATTGCAAAGCGGGAGTTGCCGTCTTTGGCGGGGTGCTTTGATGTCGATATCGGCATAACGCCCGCGACAAACATGCTTCCGATCAAACGATTAAAACTGGCCGAGGGCGAAGCGCGGGAAATCTCGGCGGCCTATGTGCCGCTTCCAAGCCAGATAGAGGGCGATTTCCTGCCACGTAGTGCGCCATAACGTTACACCTGTCTGATCCCGGATCGTCGCTACCGCTATGAGGGGCTTTTTCGCAATTTCTCAGCAGAGCTTGAGATCGATGATGCGGGGCTTGTGATTGATTATCCCGATACCTTCCGCCGAGTGTGATATCGCGTAAAACGGGCAATCGGACTTTGCCGGAGCCCGAAATGTTCCCGCAAAAATCAAAAAAAGATTTCCCGATTCCCCTTGTGAAAAGGGGGGCATTTGCCCTATATAGGGGCTGTCGGGGCAACCCGACTACGGCGCTAAACTGCGTGACAGAATAGGCTTTACGGACCCGGGGGCGGTACCCGGCGGCTCCACCAAATTTATCGGTTGTCCGACTCAGACAATCTTCGTGGGGCCGAAATAGGATCGACGTGAGCAGTAAAAGTCAATGTGGGCGCTCGGCATGGTACCACCGCATCGGGCCAATGTTTGTAAATGCAAACGACAACAATGCTCCGGTTGCTGTTGCCGCCTAAGCGGTACTAGCACCAAAGCGAAATTCCGATTGCCGGGAGCGGTAATTTGGTGGGGGACGGGGCACCTAGCAACAGAACGCCCCACTCTTGTATTTCTTTCCCGCTTCGTTATGAATAGAGTGATTATCAAACACGCCAAGATGTAATTGGCGTGCAGAGATGCTATATGACAATGACGGGACGCGCTGGACATTGCCGGTGGTTCCGCCAGATACAGGATTACTGATGCAAGAACCGGAAGAATTCCGCTACGATCTTATGGTCGACCAGGCGCTGCGCGGTGTGGTGAAAGATATCCTCGCGCGTGTGGCCGAAGAGGGCCTTTTCGGAGAGCATCACTATTACATCACGTTCCAGACCAACCATCCCGGTGTGGCCCTGCCTGAAAGCCAGCGCAAGGCGCATCCAGACAACATCACGGTTGTCTTGCAACACCGGTTCTGGGATCTGAAATCCGAAGATGATCACTTCTCGGTCGGAATGAGCTTTGATGGCATGCCGACCACGGTTGTCGTGCCCTATGACGCGATGCTGGCCTTTGTCGATCCGTCCGCCAACTTCATGCTGACATTCAGTGTCGAAGAAGAAATGGATGACGCAGATTTCGACTATGACGAAGATGATGATCTTGATGCCGATCTGATTGAAGGCGAAGACGGTGCGCCGACGCTCGTGACCGAGCCATCCAAATCGCGCAAAAAACCCAAGCCGGATGCCAATGAAACCGGCGAGGTCATCGCACTTGATGCGTTCCGCAAGAAATAGAAGATTTACAGGGCGGGCTTGATCCGCCCTTTTTCTTTGCCTGATCCCCGTTGATGTTTCCCGCGTCCGGGGCAGGGCGTATTACGCTAATGTATCGTGGCAATTTGATCCATTTGGCGCTAAAACCAGCCACACATAGAACAAACCCACCTTGTTTTTGAGAGAGACGAGAACCTTCCGATGAGTGATTTTGTCTATAAACCCATGTTTGAGCAGGGGAAGGACACCACCCCTTACCGCAAGATCGGGGACGAGGGTGTTTCGACCGTTGACGTCAATGGCGAGACCTATTTGAAAGTCGAACCCGAGGCGATCGAGAAACTGACCCTTCAGGCTTTCTTTGATTGCTCGCACCTTTTGCGTCCGGGGCACCTCGAACAGTTGCGCAAAATCCTTGATGACGAAGAAGCCACCGCCAATGACAAGTTCGTGGCGATGGATCTTTTAAAAAACGCCTCCATCGCATCGGGCGGCGTTTTGCCGATGTGTCAGGATACCGGTACGGCCATTGTCATGGGCAAGCGCGGTGGCAAGGTCATCACCGATGGTTCCGATGAAGAAGCCCTGTCCAAGGGCATCTGGCAGGCCTATCAGAAACACAATCTGCGCTTTTCGCAGGTATCGCCGAAAAACATGTTCGAGGAAAAGAATACCGGCTCGAACCTTCCGGCGCAGATTGATCTCTATGCGACCAAGGGCGATGAATACAAATTCATGTTCATGGCCAAGGGCGGCGGGTCTGCCAACAAGACCTTCCTGTTCCAGCAGACCAAGGCGCTTCTGAACCCGGAAAGCCTGCGCAAGTTTCTCGATGAAAAAATCCGTACGCTGGGGACCTCTGCCTGCCCGCCTTACCATCTGGCGGTCGTCATTGGCGGTACCTCTGCCGAGGCGTGCCTTAAGACCGTGAAAATGGCGTCAGCCCGTTATTACGATAACCTTCCGACCGAAGGTGGCGATCATGGTCAGGCCTATCGCGATCTGGAATGGGAACAGAAGATCCTTGAGATGACCCGCGAAATGGGTATCGGCGCGCAGTTCGGTGGCAAGTATTTCTGCCACGATGTGCGTGTGATCCGTCTGCCGCGTCATGGTGCAAGCTGCCCGGTTGGTCTGGGCGTGTCGTGCTCTGCCGACCGTCAGATCCTGGGTAAAATCACCAAGGACGGTATCTTTATCGAGGATCTCGAACATGATCCGGCGAAGTACCTGCCGCAGGTCACCGACGAGCATCTTGATGACGAAGTGGTCAAGGTTGACCTGAACCGTCCGATGGATGAAATCCGCAAGCAGCTGTCGCAATATCCGGTCAAAACCCGTCTGTCGCTGACCGGGACCGTGATTGTGGCCCGTGACATCGCGCATGCCAAAATCAAGGAACGCCTTGATGCCGGCGAAGAGATGCCGGAATACCTTAAAAATCATCCGGTTTATTATGCGGGTCCGGCCAAAACGCCAGAAGGCATGCCTTCGGGTTCATTCGGTCCGACCACGGCCGGGCGTATGGATGCCTATGTCGAACAGTTCCAGGCCGCAGGCGGTTCTTTCGTGATGCTGGCCAAGGGTAACCGGTCAAAAGCGGTCAAGGATGCCTGTGCCAAGTATGGCGGGTTCTATCTTGGCTCTATCGGTGGTCCGGCTGCCCGTCTGGCGCAGGATTGCATCAAGAAGGTCGATGTTCACGAATATCCGGAACTTGGCATGGAAGCCGTCTGGAAGATCGAAGTCGAAGACTTCCCGGCCTTCATCGTCATTGATGACAAGGGCAACGACTTCTTCGCCGAATTCGGCATCTGATCAGAAATCAGTTCTCTGAATATGCAAACGGCGCGGGGGAAACCTTGCGCCGTTTTTTATCTTGCATAGCTGACCTCAGGTCAAAGGGGTTGCTGCGGTGCGCAAGAAATGCTCTGATTTGGGCAAAATCAACCCCTTACTGGATAACCTGTTATGTCTGAAACTTCCGCGCTCTCTGCCACCGGTGCGACGGAAAGCCGACTGGTTGGTGTGACCGCCGCACTTGCGACGGTTTGCATCTGGGCCGGTTGGCTGATTGCCACCCGCTATGCCATGACGTCAAGCTTTACCGCTGTTGATATTGGCCTGATGCGCTTTGTTGTGCCTTTTGTCCTGCTTGCCCCGATCTGGATAAGAAAAGGCATCTGGCCCAAGGGCCTTTCCATGACCAACGGGCTTTTGATGATCGTTGGTTCCGGCGCGTTTTATACCCTGATGGTTGCTAGCGCCCTTGAGTTTGTCCCGGCAAGCCATGTTGGCATTCTTTTGCCCGGTGTCATGGCGGTCTGGGCGGTTCTGATTGCCATGCTTTTGTTTGGTGAACGTCCGGGCAAGGTCCGCATTGTTGGCTATGCCGCCGTGGTGATTGGTGTGGCCTCCCTGGTGGCGCTCAAACCGGCCGGTGTGATCAGTGATGACATGCTGATGGGCTATGGCCTTGTGTCGGCCGGGGCGTTTATGTGGGCGTGCTACACCCATGCCATGCGTCAAAGCGGCCTGGGCGCGCTTGAAGCCGCGTCCTTTGTCGGGTTCTGGTCGTTTGTCGTGATGGCGATTATCGCGCTGTTTACCGGCACCACCATTGGCGATGCCCCGATGGGGGATATCATGATGTTGCTGACTGCCCAGGGGCTCCTGGCCGGGTGTGTTGCCGTGATTACCTATGGCCTTGCCGTGCGCCATATCGGATCGACCGGGGCATCGGCCTTTGGCGCAATGACCCCGGCCCTGACAGCACTTGGCGGTGTGATCCTGTTGGGGGAACCCGGCAACCTGGCACTGGTTCTGGCAGTGGTTCTGGTGATCCTTGGCGTGATGACGGCGTCTGGTGTGTTTCGCCGCGTACGAATTTAGGCCCGCGAACTGACTGTTTTTCAATCAGGGCATTTTCACCATCTGATGAACATCAATTAAGTGTGCTGCACGTGCGAAATATTCTTTTCGCGTGTGCAGCTTTAGGTTATTGTAATGCACGTGATGGCAACGGCGCCACTCACCCAATGATTTATCGGCAGGCAACGAGGCTTGCGCAACTTTGTCAGCGTCTTTTGGTGACGCTCGACGGTTATGCCTCGGAGTTAGTCAAATGCTTGCTGGTTTTATTCGCTCTATTTCCCCTGAAAACGATCCTGAATTTAACGGCCCCAATCGCAAAACCAGCATGACTGATATCCTGCGGCTGTTGCGGACGGTCAGTGCTATCGCCGATGAGGCCGCAGACAAGGAAACGGCGGTTACCCAAATCCTTTCGGCAGTCTGCAATTATTGTCAGTGGCCGGTTGGGCATGCGTATCTGCGTGTGGATGACAAACTTTCGTCTGCAGGTATCTGGTCAATCAGTTCTTCGATTGCGGCAGGTGACATTGCCGAATTTCGCACCCAGTCCGAACAGACTGTGTTTGCGATCGGGCAGGGCCTTATTGGCGCTGTCGCGGCAACCGGTTCGCCTGTGTGTATCGCCGATGTCACCGTGAAAGACGGCTTTTTGCGTGCAGCGGCGGCGTCCAGAAACGGGCTGCGTGGCTGTTTTGCCCTGCCAGTCAAGCTGGAGGGGCAGACAGAGGCCGTCATTGAATTCTTTAGCCCGGGCGTCGCACAGCTTGATGATGAAATGCTTGAGCTTCTTGGGTTTATTGGCGGGCAGGTTGCGCGTGTGCTGGAACGTGAACGCGTCATTCGGTCGCGTGAGGCCCTGGCATCAAGCTTTGAGTCGCAAGTTCAGGGAACTGTTGGCATGGTGGCGGCGGCTGTCAGTCAAATGCGCGGTGCGCTTGACGTTTTGGCCGAGAGCACAGATCAAACCCGGAAATGCAGTAGCGGCATTGATGATGCGACAGGGCGGGCCATTTCACGGATTGAAGACGTCGCAGACCAGATGGAAAGCCTTAAAGATGCGTTGGCCGTCGTTGGTACGGATGCGTCCGAAACCGTCAAGATTACCTATGATATGGGCAGTCAGGCCCGCGAAATGCGCGCCGGATTTGTCGCACTGCAAGATCGTGCCGCTGATGCTGAGAAGATGCTGGCTTCCATTTCTGCCATCGCCGCGCAGACCAAGATGCTGGGCCTGAACGCTTCGATTGAGGCGGCGCGCGTCGGTGAGGCAGGCAAGGGGTTTGCGATTGTCGCCAAGGAGGTCAAGGCGCTTGCGGGCCAGTCTGCCAGTGCGACCGAGGATATCGCCCGCTGGATGAGTGAAATACTCAATGCGATTTCTAAAGCGGGTAACGATATCGAACAGATTGCCTTGGCGATGGATAATCTTCAGAACCGGGCAGAGGCGACAGCGACACAAGCCGATCAGCAAACAGAAACCTGCGTTTCGGTTGCATCATGTGTCGATGCCGCGGTCGCAGACTCCCGTTTGGTTGGTGAGGGTGTCTCGGAAATTACCGCAGCGATAAAACACAGTGAGCACGTATCAAGCGAGCTTGGTAACGCTGCCCATGACCTTGAAAAACAGGGTGCAGAGTTAAGCGCCCGCGTCGAAGGGTTTGTTGGCAAGATACGTATCGCCTAGTGACCTAGGTTGATCCGTTCATCCGATTTTTGACGTGATGGGGGTGCGCCGGGCGACCAGCCGTGCCAGTGGCGGCCCAAAGGCCAGCACCATGAAAAAGCGTGTTGCCTGGAGCACGAGGATGAAGGACAGGTCGACATTCGTGCTGGCCGCGATAATCGCAACAGAATCAAGGCCGCCCGGGCTGGTCGCGAGATAGGCGGTCAGTGGATCAATATCCATGAAATACACCAAAAGCCCCGAAATCCCGGCACAGAAGCTGATCAAAACAAAGATCGATAACAGGATTTTGGGAAGTGCGTGTGCTGCGTGGCGCAGGACCGGCGGGGTGAATTTCAAACCGATCACCCAGCCGATCATGGCGTAGGTCAGGCCCAGAAACCATTCCGGCAGGACGACATCGAAAAAACCGCTGACATGCAGGATCATGGTCACAATGATCGGCACCAGAAGCGGACCGGATGGCAAACGTACTTTTTGGCCGACAAAGCAGCAGGCAACCACCAGACTGAGTGTCAGCGCAAAACCGACCGGGTCAAAAGCCGGGAACCAGTCATGGGGCCCCATGGCAGCCAGCGTTTCCGGATCAACCCAGAAATTGGCGACACTGGACGCGACACCGACAACGATCACCACCCGCACATATTGCATGAAGGCGACAAGCCTTGCATCCGCGCCAAAGGCGTCTGCCATGATCACCATGGCCGATGCCGCACCCGGCGTTGATCCCCAGATGCCTGCGGTTCCGGGCAGGACCTGTTTGACACACAGGATCCAGCCCAAAAAACTGCTGGCAAGCAAAGTGATGCCGGTAACGCCAAGGATCATCGGCCAGTCCGTTGCAAAGGATGTCAAAATCCCGATGGTCATCGAACCACCGATCATCACGCCCAACACCGATTGTGCGCCAAGATAAAGTTGCTTGGGGGCGGCAATGGTTGCGCCGTTGGTGCCCATCAGAATGCCGATGATCATCGGACCTACCAGAAGGGAGGCAGGCACTTTCCAATGATGGAGCAGAACCGAAAACACGACGGAGGTCGAAATCAGTAATAACCACTGGACCGGTTTCGGCAGACGGCCAAGCCGTTCTTTGGGGGGATTTATGATCGGTGACGTTGGTTCGGATGACACGATGCGGCCTTTGTCATGGATTGAAGGCATCTGATCGCGGGTGGCGCGATGTGATGGCGTGCTGGCGCCTGTGGGGGGCGTCAAGGTGGGGATCACAATTATAGCCAGCTTGTGCGATGGATGCGAGTATTTGCGTGATCCCGCCGGATGAAGGCCATGTCGGACTTGGAGAATATCGGCGGGTTCTGTATGACGTTAATCAATATGCGGCAGTCTGTGGGGAACCTGTTTTGAGCACCGATCCGATCCAGTTTCAGTTTGATGGCGATGAAGATGCTGCCCGAACGATTGTTCTGGCCCATGGGGCAGGGGCCGCTATGGATAGCCCGTTCATGAACGAAATGGCGGGCGAACTGGCCAAGGCGGGCCTGCGCGTTGCACGCTTTGAGTTCCCCTATATGGCCAAACGCCGGATTGATGGCAAAAAGCGCGGACCGGATCGGGCACCGGTTTTGATCGACTATTACGGGGAAGCTGTTCGCGCACTCGGCGGGCCAGAGAAGTTGATCATCGGTGGAAAATCCATGGGCGGACGGATCGCCAGCATGGTGGCAGATGATCTTGGTGTCGCCGGTCTTGTTTGCCTTGGTTATCCGTTCCATCCACCGGGCAAGCCTGAAAACCTGCGTACAGAACATCTTAAAACCATGAAAACGCCAAGCCTGATTTGTCATGGCACGCGCGATCCGTTTGGCAGTCCGGACGAGATTGCGGGTTACGGGCTTTCGGATCGTATTGCGCTTCACTGGGTTGAAGACGGCGAACATGACTTCAAGCCTCGCAAAAGTTCCGGACGTACCCAAAGTCAGAACATTGCCGATGCCGCGACGGCGATATCCCGGTTTGCAAAGATGCTCGGTTAAAAGAAACGGCCCGCCACGTGGGCAGGCCGTTGGCAGAAAGTTTGCGGGGCTTGGTGCGCGAGGGAGGTCAGGCAAGTACGCCTTCGCCGGTCTCCTTGAACTGCTGGGCATATTCAGGCGAAAGTTCGGCGGTGGCACTTGCGATGTCGATGCGTACGCCATTGGGATCAAGAAGGGCAAAATGGCGCTGGCCCCACGGTTCATCGCGAAGATCAAGGGCAAATTCAAACCCGGCTTCGCGCAATTCGTCCGCCGCATCGCGGGCTTCTTCGACTTCCAGCGTAAGAACCGTTCCTTCACCGACGGTGGCTGCCTGGAACATGGGCGGCTGGGTTTCGTGTCCCTGTTTCATCAGGCCAAGCTGAACGGATGGTGCGGACGGCCAGACAAGCTGGCAATACCAGTCACCGTCAAAGACCGGTGTGAAGCCAAGCTTTTTGTAAAAGGCGCGGCTTTGGGTGAATTTTTCGGTGATGATGATCTGATAGGCGTTGGTGACTTTCATCGTCATGCTCCTGACGTTGGGGGTAAATCCTGTCCCGATTTGTCAATGGTTGCACATCCCTCCTGACAGGAGCCTGTCAGGAGCGGTATGATAATTTTTGGGGCAGGATGACAAAGGAGTGATCATGAGACGGGCTGACCGATTATTTCGCCTTGTTCAAATCTTGCGCCGCCGCAAACTGTGCCGCGCATGTGACCTGGCCGAGGAACTTGAAGTTTCCGAACGCACCATTTACCGCGACATTCGCGACCTTGCCGCATCGGGTGTTCCGGTCGAGGGGGAGGCAGGCGTGGGCTATATCCTGCGCGATGGGTATGACTTGCCGCCGCTTATGTTTGATGCTGACGAGATCGAGGCGCTTGTTGTTGCGGCCCGCATGGTTCAAAGCTGGACCGATCC
Source organism: Thalassospira sp. A40-3 (assembly GCF_015871485.1). Classification (NCBI taxonomy): domain Bacteria; kingdom Pseudomonadati; phylum Pseudomonadota; class Alphaproteobacteria; order Rhodospirillales; family Thalassospiraceae; genus Thalassospira; species Thalassospira sp. A40-3. The sequence continues at coordinate 2,791,727 of NZ_CP065428.1, read as the reverse complement.
GCAAATGGCACGTGCCGCCGGTGATGCCCTGACCAAGATCGAGGCGGTGTTGCCCGAAAAAATCCGTGGTCTGGTCGGGGGTGTTCCGATTGCGATTGCCGAAATTGCACAGGAACCGATTGCCATTTCGATGCCGGACCTCAGGCGCGCCATCCGCGAACGGTTTCTGATTGATATCGATTACACCGATGCAAAGGGCGACAATACCCGCCGCCGTGTCTGGCCGCTTGGCATGTTGTTTTTTGGCAGTACGTGGCTTTTGGCCAGTTGGTGCGAATTGCGCGAGGCCTTTCGCGTTTTTCGGGCCGACCGGATTGCCCATATGGAAATATCGACATCGCGCTTTCGCCCGGTTCCGGGGCGGTCATTGCGTGATTATCTGATTTCCGAAGGTGTTGAAGGCGAGATCCTTAATGGCATCGGTCGATAGCGAGTTCGTTATGCTGGTGTCAGAGCTGCTGGCACCTTTGGGGCATATCAGGCCCAGACGGATGTTTGGCGCCGTCGGGCTTTATTGTGACGGCGCCTTCTTTGCGATCATTTCCGATGATGTCCTGTATCTCAAAGGAGACGCGCAGACCAAGGACCGGTTTGATGCGATGGAGATGCAGCCATTTGCGGTGCCGTCGGGAAGGCCGGTGACCCTGTCTTATTTCGAAGTACCCGGTGAATGGCTTGATAACGAAGAACAAATTCTTGAATTTGCCACGTTGGCGCTTGGGGCTGCGCGCCGTTCACAGGCACAAAAGGGCCGAACTGCCAAGACGTAACCAGGCCTTGGCCAAAGCAAACAGATCCCGGGATATTCGGGGCAGGGGTATTTAGACGCCGCTTGCAATCAGTGATGTTCGGTCGCACTTTTCCTGTATAGTATTTTTTCGGGATAAAGAACGCGTTAGGTCTGGGACAAGTGGCAGCCGGTAGTTTCTGGCAAGGTTTTGCCGACACGTTAAAAATTCGGACAGACAAGCCGGAACTGTTGCGCGCGCAGGTTGGTGCTCTTTCGCGTCAGATACCTGTCCTTTATATGCTGCTGCTGGCCAACGCGGTGGCTCTTGCCTATACCCATTACGGAACAGCACCCGACTGGATGACAGTCCATGCAGTGATTGTTCTCGGTGTCATTTGTATTTTTCGTGCGGTTGCCTGGAACCGGGCCCGCGTTGATATTGATGACGTTGATGTCTGTATCAAACATCTTAAGCGCATCAGGGTGCTGGCGGTGGTGATATCCGTCCTGTTCACCCTTTGGGCGATCACGATGTTTGATTATGGCGACGCCTATCAGCGCGGCCACGTTGCCTATTTCATATCGATCACCGTTGTTGGCTGTATTTTCTGTCTGGTGAATTTCCCGCCTGCGGCATTGCTGGTTGTGGCGATTGTGCTGGGCACCTTCGTGTTCTTCTTCGGCACCAGCGGCAACGAAGTCTATGTTGCGATCGCGGTCAATATGGCGCTTGTGTCGTTGATGATTATTCAGATCATCCGAAGCTTTTATGCCAATTTTTCTGGCCTGATCCAGACCCAGAACGATCTTGAAGCACAGCACCAGACGATGATTGAACTGTCGCGCCAGAACGAGGCATTGGCGCTGATTGATCCGTTGACCGGTTTATCCAACCGCCGGGCCTTTTTTTCCGTGCTGGAAGATACGGTGAATGCTGCCGCCGAGAATGAAACATTCGCGGTGGCGATGATTGATCTGGACGGTTTCAAGCCTGTCAATGACGTGCATGGTCACCCCTCGGGCGATGAGCTGTTGCAGCAGGCGGGCAGGCGGCTTCGCAAAGTCCTTGGTCACGATACGCTTCTGGCGCGCTTGGGCGGCGATGAGTTCGGATTGCTGCTTAAGGGCTATGACGATGCACTCGAACTGATTGCTCTTGGCAAGGAGCTTTGTGACGCGCTCAATCGCCCGTTTGTCCTAAATGGTGTGACCGTGCAGGTTTCGGCATCACTGGGGTTTGCGACCTATCCCACAGTGGCGCGCAGCCCGAACGGCCTGTTCGAGCGGGCTGACTTTGCACTTTATCATGCGAAAAAGAATGCACGTGGCGAGGCGGTTTTGTTTGCCGCCCACCACGAAACATTGATCCGCCATGACTCCCAGATCGAACAGGCGCTGCGCAAGGCGGATTTATCGACCGAGCTCAGACTGCATTACCAACCGGTATTTGATATTCGATCCGGGCAGGTAAGCTCGCTTGAGGCGCTTGCGCGTTGGGAAAGTGCGCAGATGGGGGCGGTTTCGCCAGGCACGTTCTTTCCGGTGGCAGAAAAGACCGGCCAGGTCGGTTTTCTGACACGGGTTCTGTTCGAAAAGCTGATGGTCGATATGCAGGACTGGCCGGAAAACCTGCCTGTATCGTTTAACCTTTCGGCGCGCGATATTGTTCTGTCCGATACGGTAGAGTGGCTGATCGACGAGATCAAAAAGCATCGCATCGACCCGGGAAGATTGACCTTTGAAGTCACGGAAACGGCGTTCTTGCGTGATTTTGAGGCCGCCCGGACCAGCATCCGCTATCTGCGCGATCATGGCGCGCGCATTGCCCTTGATGATTTCGGCATCGGTTATTCCAGCCTGCGCTATGTCCACGAACTTGAATTTGATGTGCTCAAGGTTGATCGCAGCTTTGTCGCCCCGCTGTCGCATAACGAACGCAGCCGCCGTATCGTCAAGACGGTGATTGATATGTGCCAGAACCTTGGCATTGATTGCGTGCTGGAAGGGATCGAAAACGACAGCCAGCGCGATGTGATCATCACGTTGGGAGGGCGGCTGATGCAGGGGTATTTCTTTGCCCGCCCGGTTCGCGAAGTCAAACTTGATGCGTTGGCCGAAGGTGTTGGCAAGTGACGTCGGGCCAAGTGCCGAAAACCTCGGCCCTTGGATGCGATAAGCTGCGACTCGGTTAATCTTCCTGCAACCAGATGGCGCTACTCTGTCCAAAGCGGGAACGGTACTTTGTGAAATGACACAACCACCGGTCCCGATTTTTGGCGGGAACGAGGCCGTTGACCATGTCGTCGCAGACAGAGATTTTGCAAACATCCGCAATGGCGATTACGGGCGATATCGAGCTTGCCCCGGAAATCCGTACCCGTCTGCGCGGTCTGATCGACAGTCTTCCCGACCAGCCCGCCCGCCTTCGTGTGCTGGGCCACGTTCTGCTTGATCTTGGTCTTTGTGATCTTGCGCTGAATGCGTTTGGCCGGGCTTTGCTGATTGATGATCTTGATGGGGCGACGCATCTGGGCCTGACACGGGTTTATATCCAGACCGGCCGCCGTGATCTTGGGCTTGAACATCTTGAAATCGCCATCAGCCTGCGCCCCGATGCGCGGGAGTTGCGCGTGCTTGCCGCTGATTTGCTGGGATGCCGGGACAAGATGCGTGCACTTGATCAGCTTGGTGCTGTTCTTGCCGCCGAACCCGATCATGCCGGCGCACGCAAGGGACTTGCCAACCTGATACGTACCGTGGTTGCAAGCCGTATGCATACCGTTTCGCATGATGACCGCGAGACCCGACCGCAACCGACATTCGATCATACACAGGTCATTTGGGGTGATGTCGAGCCGTTTGGCGACCTGATCCAGTCCACCATCGGTCGTGGGTGCCGCGTTTCCTGATCCGGCAGGTTTCTAGCCAGCAGACGGGATATTTGCGGCTTGCAGGGAAACGATCGTGAAATCATCATCAAGCTTTGCCGGTGCACGGTCCATGAACTGATCGGCAATCTGTGCGGCAAGGTCAATGTCACGACCGCCTTCCAGAACGGTGTCTTGCAACATCTTGAGCAAGCCTGCCTCACAGAGAAACTGACCATTGTCCAAGGTTGTTTCGATCAGTGCGTCGCTGTAAAGCAGCAGGAAACTGTCCTTGTCGAAAGGCACTTCGCGGGTTTCATAGCGGGCGTCCCTGATAACGCCAAGTGGGACCCCGGAACCATCAAGATAGCGTGCCTCGCCAGTCGCAGTGTTGCCCAGAACAGGTGACGTGCAGGCAGCACTGGCATAGGCAAAGGTGTTGTTCTGTCGATCAACGATGCCATACAGCATTGTCGCATATTGCCCGACAGGCAAAAGCCCCTTGAGGTGGCGATTAAGCCGCTGCAAATACACATCCGGCGTCTGATCGTCGACTTGTTCTGACCATATCAGGGAATGCAGGCGGAATGTGTTGAGTGCCGCACCAAGCCCGTGGCCGGCGAAATCAACGATATAAACGCCAAGCCGATGGGCATCAATTGGTACTAACCCCCACATATCGCCACCGAGTTCCGAGGACATCTGGAATGTCGCACTGATCCGCAAGCCGTAATCCATGCCGACCCCACGATAGTGTTCCGGTGTCGGGTTCAGGTTTTCCTGCATGTTGCGCGCAAGTTCCAGTTCTGACTGGGTGCGTGCCTGATAGGCTTGAAGTTGCTGCACCAGCAGACGATTTTCGAGATGGATCTTGGTGCGGGCGATCAGTTCTGCCTTGTTGAGCGGTTTGAGGATAAGGTCGGTTGCCCCGTCATCGAAAATGCGCGTGCGTCCTTCGTTTTCTTCAAGGGCGGTTTGGGCGATGATCGGTGTTTTTGCAAAGGCAGGATCAGCACGGACGGCCTTGCACACGGCATAACCATCCAGTTTCGGCATGATGATATCAAGAATGATCAGATCGGGATTATGCGCCTTGATCTGGGCAATTGCATCTTCGCCATCCTTGGCAAAAACCAGATTGGTAAACCCGTCAGCCCGAAGGTAGGACGCAATGATTTCACGCGACAACAGAGTGTCGTCGGCAATCAGGATGGTTGCGTTCTGCGCAATGCGCAGTGCATCGGGCGACGTCGTCAGGCGCGTTTCAAGATCATTGAGGTATGCCGTGTCGCCTAACGCCGTCGTGCTTTGACTGTCATCAAAAGTCAGTTCGATCGTGCGGCCATTCCGCAGGAAATTCACAGAGTGACACAGGCTTCTGATCAGGGGGAGGCCGCGGCCAAAGGTCGTGTCCTTACGCGAAATCGGGGCGGTTGCGTTTGCATCAGGCGGTGAAAATCCGTTGCCCTGATCATTGATGGTGATAACGACTTGGCCATTTTTGCGCCGACGTGCTGTCAGGATAATCGCACGGGCGCCATGGTGGCCGGATGCAAGGCGGCGTTCGGTTTCTTCGCCGAGCTCCTTGAAGCGATCCATCGATAGATGGCCGCCGGTTGCAAGTTCGAGATTGCCATGTATGAGCGAGTTGGCGAATGCTTCCTGCACGGCCATTTCAACCGAGGACGCGACGCCATCACCAATCAGACCGCGATGCCGAAGGCTGGTCACAAATTTGCGCGCCACCGGCAAATGATAGGCGCTGCGTGTTGAAAGACAGACCAGCAGGTCATGTTTTGGCAGTGATTTCTTACCGACCAGCGGTGCCAAGTCGCCAAGGTCGAGTTCCGGGAAACATTCAACAAAGGTGTCGCAATTCAGACGGATCAGGCTGCCAAGCCAGTCGCGACCGACCTGTGATGGCAAGATACAAAATGAAAAACGCCGTTGGCTGGAAAAATCCTCGGGCGATTGCCCGGATATGTATTTGGCTCCAGCTTCGGTCGCGTCCCACAGGTTTATGCCCGCGACAAGCTTTGAGAGGTCCTGTTGCGCGACGGAGTGCGGCACGGCAACCAAGTACTTTGCACGTGAGTCTCGGCCAACAGGCATTGATTAGTTTTCCAGCTGGAACAAGGTATCAAAGCGGGCAACTTCAAGCATGCGCTTGACCTGTCCCTGTGCGCCACGCAGGATGACGTTTGTGTTGGATTTTTCGCCCTCGTCGCGGGCAAGCAGCAACATGCCAAGACCGGCGGAATCAATGAAATCGACACCGGAAATGTCCAGAACAAGCGTGGATGAGCCATGTCCGCGAACTTCTTCGATCAGTTTGCGGAAGCTCGAATGATCGCCGAATGTGAAGCGACCGGTCACTTCGACTGTGGTTGTTCCATTGGCGAAATCTGTCTTGTAATTCAAGTCTGGACTCTCCTTGAAGCGTTTGGCCGGTGGCGGAAACCCGGCCAAGACTATGCTTTTCTTAACGTTAATCTGATTGTGTATGGTTTGGGTAGTGACTGCAATACATGTTAGTAGTTGTTAGATGAGCAACACTATCGGTATGCTGACCTACATTGGTATATCGGGATACGAACAAGAAAATGCCAGAGCAGGCACGCATTGTAATTGTGGAAGATACGCTGTCGCTGGCGCGCGTGTATCAGGATTACTTGCGTGCCGACGGTCACGTTGTTGATCACGTCGTCAGTGGCACAAACGCCATAGAACGATTGCGCCATGATCCGCCGGATGTCCTTGTTCTTGATCTTATTTTGCCCGATATGGACGGGCGCGAGGTTCTTCGTGCTGCCGCGCAAATCGCACCGGATTGCAAAATTGTTGTTATCACGGCCCACGGATCAATCAATGTCGCGGTCGAGGCGATGCGCGAAGGGGCATGGGATTTCCTGTTAAAACCCTTCACTGCTGACAAGTTGCGCGACACCGTGACCAAGGCGATCAAAGGTGCGCCCGCCCTTCAAAGTGCCCCGGATATTGATCTGGAAAGTCCCGACGCCGACGAGATGTATTTCGACATCATCGGCGGGTCGGAAAACATGCGTGATATCTATCGCATTATCGAAAATGCTGCCCCCAGCCGTGCGACTGTCTTTATCACCGGTGAGTCCGGTACGGGTAAGGAACTCGCCGCCGAGGCAATCCATCGTCGTTCGGAACGGGCAAAGGATCCGTTCATTCCGCTGAACTGTGGTGCCATTCCCAAAGACCTTATGGAAAGCGAGATTTTCGGTCACGTCAAAGGGGCGTTTACAGGTGCTGTTTCCGACCGCGAAGGGGCAGCACATCGTGCGGATGGCGGCACGCTGTTTCTGGATGAAATTTGCGAAATGGATCTGGACCTGCAGACCAAGCTTCTGCGCTTTATCCAGACCGGGTCATTCCAGAAAGTTGGCGGCAGTTCTATCGAAAAGGTTGATGTGCGCTTTGTCTGTGCGACCAACCGCGACCCACTTGAAGAAGTGCGTTCCGGGCGGTTCCGCGAAGACCTTTATTACCGTTTGCACGTTATTCCGCTGCACATGCCGCCTCTGCGTGATCGCGATAACGATATCCTGCAAATTGCCAATTTCTACCTGCAACGCTTCACGCGCGAGGAAGGCCGCGATTTCGAACGGTTCAGTCCCGAAGTTTCCGCCCTGTTTGCACGGTATTCCTGGCCGGGCAATATTCGCCAGTTGCAAAATATCATCCGTAACATTGTTGTGCTCAATAACGGGACCGAGGTGGCGCTTTCAATGGTGCCAAGGCCGGTCAATAGCGGCACTGACGGTGACCAGTTCGGATCGGGGACGATCGAGGCCCCGCCACCCCATCCGGTTGTTTCAAACGAGCCGGGCGGTCCCGGGCGTCATTGGGCCGGTGATCCGGAGGCGCTGGCCTTTCTTGCCGGTGCCCGGCAAATGCGCAAGGTTGTCGAAAACCATAATTCCGGGCGCAGCAACCAACTGCTTGGTGCTGGTGCGGGCGGCAACTTTGGGGACGAAGATCAAACTGCATTGTCGCCGTCAGCATCTGGTTCGGGAAGGCTCGGATTTGGCGAGATCAAGCCGCTTTGGCAAGTTGAAAAACAGGCGATCGAAGAGGCGATTGAGCGTTGTGGCGGATCCATCCCGCGTGCAGCCGATGCCCTGGGGGTTAGCCCGTCGACAATCTATCGTAAAAAGCAATCCTGGGAAGAAAGCGGCCTTTAGGTCATTTTACCGGTCTGCGCTGTGCCAATCTGCCATCGCGTCTTCAAGGCGTTTCCAGTCTATATCAGTTCCGGGCAGGCCAAACCGAACCTTGTGTGCATCATGATCAAATAGCCGGACCAGAATACCCCGGTGTCCAAGGTGGTCTGCCAAGGCAACGCAATCCTCGCCGTCGTAATAGCGGAAAAGATCGGTGCCGCCAAATAGAGCCAGTCTGCTGTTCTTGGTGATGAGCTCATCAAGCCGCGCTGCGTCTGCCGTCAGACGTGTTCGGCTTTGCTGCTGCCATGCCGTATCGGAAAAAGCTTGCGCGCCCACGACCATCGTCGGGCCGGGAATGGCCCATGGGCCAATGCGGCTTTCAAGATCAGTTGCAAGGTTGCAATCCATGACGGCACAGCCAAGTCGCGCCCCAGCTAGGCCGAAAAACTTGCCAAATGAACGCAACACAATGGTGTTTTGCAACTGATCAATGCGCGAACAAACCGATTGGTCCGGTTGGCAATCCATAAAGGCCTCATCGACCATAAGCCAGCAATTACGTGCATCTGCACGTTTGCCCAGCTTGAAGATATCGTCAGGGGCAAACATGGCCCCGTCCGGGTTGTTGGGATTGACCAAGATAACGACGGTTCCCGTTTCGGCAGTGCTCAGAATATCCGTGGCCTTGGCAATCCTGTCAGCCGGATCGGTTTGGTGGGTTTGGCAGTGGTACCCGGCACGTCGCCAGCACCGTTCATGTTCGCCGTATGTCGGCCCCATGACATGGACGTTTTTGGTTGCCTGATCTGCCATCCGGTCTTTCAGCCAGAACGGGATCATCTGGATCAGGGCCTGTGTGCCCGGGGCGCAAACAAGATGATCTGTCGTCGGCAGGGTGTAATACTGTTTGGCCGCTGCTTTCAGACCATCAAGCTCCGAGGTGAGTGGCAGGCGTTGCCAGTGCGCATTTTCAATATCGGGAACCGGGTAGGCTATTGGATTGATACCGGTCGATAAATCCAACCAGTCGCTTGTTGGAATGCCATATCGGTTTGCCGCCCGATCAACTGCGCCACCGTGATTGATCGGCGGCTGTTCTTTTGGCGTGATATGGCTGTTTGTCATGATGGGGCCAAGCCTGATCGAAAGTGAACTGTCTGTGGTTTGGATCAAGTTTCCGCGCTTGCCATTGCGGAAAGTGCTGCGTATCGTCCGGCCATCCTCAATACCGGACATTTTCCCATGATCACAGCCCAAAATGCCACCAACATTCAGGTATGGCAGAAGCTTAACCCGCAACTGTCGATTTCCAACGGTGTAAGTCCAGGCACCGATGTCGCGGAAATTGGTGCCGATAAAGGTGGTTTTGATGGGGGCGCGCTTTCTGAACGGTTTTGGGATGAGGGATATTTCCTGATCCACGATGTTTTGCCGGCAGGCGAGCTTGAAAAACTTCGTGGCGGGATTGAGGTGCTTGTTGCCAATGGCCTGTCACCCGCGCTGATATATCTTTACGATGAAGCTTGGGATGTGTTTCGTCGGTTACGTCCGCTTTTGACCCATTTCCTGGGCGATCGGATTGCGCTTTTGCCGCACTTCTGGGCGTGGCATGTCGGTTCCGATGTTGGTGGAAGTGGTTGGCCACCGCATCGCGATTATCAAGGGGAAAGTACGATTGGCGATGAGATGTTGATCAGCCTTTCTCTTTGGGTGCCGCTAAGCAATGCCACGCCTGAAAATGGCTGTATGCATGTTTTGCCCCGCAATTTCGAGAAAGGTTACCCGGCACCGGTTTCAGAACCGGGGGAGGTCCGCCTTCAAGACATTCGCGCCCTTCCGGCCAAGCCTGGTGCGGTAATGGGCTGGCGACAGGATCTTTATCATTGGGGGGGACGGGCAAGCCCGTATGCCAGCGAACCCAGGATCAGCCTGTCACTTGAATTTCAGAATGCCGCCTTTGATCCGCTTGCCGATCAATTGTTGGGGCTTGATCATCCTCCGGTGTTTTTGGAACGTCTGGCCTTGATTGCCAAGCAGTTTGAAAAATACCGTCATATGCAATCAATGGATGCCGAAACCCTAAAATGGGCAAATGACGTTGTGGACGCCTGTGCTACGATTAACCATATGCAGTAAAAGCCGGAATGCCCCCGACATTGGTACGGGTTGAGTGGTGTTGTGCCAGAGGTGATACTGCCGAGGGCTGCACAGAAAGGTTTGTCGATGGAATTGATTGATAACGCCCGTTTTGACGAGTTGTGCCAGGTCCTTGGCAAAGATCAGGTATTGCTGTTGGTGAATTTGCTCCCGGCCTCCTACGACGAAGAGCGCGCCGGACTGATTGAAGCCGCAACGACAAAGGACCCTGATGGTATCAAGCGGTCCGGACACGCCATCAAGGGGATGGCCAGAAACATGGCGGCGCCCGAACTTGCAGAAGCTGCATTGGCGTTTGAACGTTTCGAAGGTGATTTCGACCCTGCGCTTGATGACAAGATCAAGGAACTTGACGAGATAACACAACAGACAGTGGACGCCATGCGTGCGTTCCTGGCCGCGCCATAAGCTGTTATCTGTTGCTTCAGTGGTGTGAGTGACCCCAAAGGCAGATCAATTGGATCTGCCTTTTTCATTATTTTTGCAAGATTACTCAGTTTGTTACGCCGTTTGGCGATGAAAAATGCGTTCCGGGGAATAGAAAATCAGGCAATTCCCCCTACATGAAATCTAGAACGGATTTTCATCCACCAGCACTGTACACAGTGCCAAGACTGCTTGTGACCGTCCCAACATGGAGGCAACAGTGGCGAGCTTTAATAAAATTTCTGGGCAAACAGATCAGGAAACTTCTGCACAGCGTCTTCACGGCGCGCCAAGTTACGACAAGTGGCGTCGAGATGATCTGTATCATTTGGCCGCGCAAAAAGGCATACAGAACCGGGCCAACATGTCGAACAAGGAATTGGTCGAAGCGTTGAAGCGTACGCAATCAACCGGCGGCTGATGTTGCGTTTATTTTACCTCGATTTTGCAAAGAACCGGTTCCCATCCTGACATCAAGTTTGTATACCATCGTATATTGTAACTAACCGGTCGGGGTGGAGGGCGCCTGTTGCTTCCGCCACCGTTTGCAACTGTGGCGTGGCCCGAGCATGCACGGCGTTGCCGGTTTTAAGCGATGTATTGTAAATCGAGGTATGCCTAAGTGGGTTGTTTAGTCCGACGCTGTAGCCCGCAGCAAAAAGAGCAAGAACAGAAAATTGGTTTGAAGTCGTGCGCGGTGGTTTTGCTTTTCGTGCTTATGATTTCGTGCCTGCCACTGGCAACCACACAAGCGACGGAGCATGACGTCACTGACGTTCCAACACGCGTCGCCTTTATCAATCCGGGCTATGGGGATCGCGGTTTCTGGAAAGATGTGCGCGACACCATGCAGGCGGCTTCAGATCAGTTTGGCTATGAACTGATCGTTTTCGATAGCAACCGCGACAGCAAGATGATGATCGAAAGTGCGCAGAAGGTTTTTGCCCTTGAACCCGCGCCTGATTACATCATTGCCGTTAACGAACATCAGCAGGGAACGCGCATCGTTCTGGAAGCAGAAGAACGGGGCATCCCGGTCATCATGTTGCTCAATGACCTGACAAAAGAGCAAAAGAACGCATATGGCTATCCGGGCAGGGACTTTGATCACTGGATATTCTCCCTGACGCCGGACAACGAGCGAGCCGGTTACGACATCGCCAAGTCCTTGATAGATAGTGCACGTCTTCAAGCCGAAAATCGGCAACCAGCGCCGCTATGCCTGTTATCCATCGCCGGGGACAGCAAGACACCAGCCTCGCTTCAGCGACTGCAGGGGCTTGATCATGCGCTTAGTCGTTTTCCGCTTCTTCGCGAACAGCGTCGTCTGGTGGCAAATTGGTCATACGATGAGGCATACCGTCAGACAGAAAACTGGCTTAGACGGGGCGGGTGCGTCGATGCAATCTGGGCTGCCAATGATGATATTGCGCTGGGTGCAATTGCGGCTCTGGAGAAAGCAGGGCGGAAGCCGGGTAAGGACGTCTTTGTCGGTGGACTGAACTGGTCACCTGCGGGGTTGCGCAACGTCGCAGACGGCAAGATGACCATGACCCACGGGGGGCACTTCTTTGCTGGCGCATGGGTCATGGTATTGCTTCATGATTACATACATGGCGTTGAATTTCTTTCCCATCATCCCGAAATCTCTTTCAGGATGGAGGCGATCACACGCGAAAACATATCTCACTTTGTCGATGTCCTGGGCAGCAGGGATTGGAACAGCTTGGATTTCAAGGATTTTAGTATTGCCAATTCCCCATTCGGCACAGAGTATAACTTTGTGTTACATCCCGGCGATGGCATGCGTGAATAGCAAAAGCCATCATCCGGTAACTCTTTAGAAAGACAAGGTCGAGACGCTTGGCACGAGAACCAGACGAAAAGCATTTTGATGATCTTGCCGGGATGCGATTGGGCAGCACAATTGCGGCTCGTCAGTTAAAGTACTCTCTTTTTCTGGCCGTTGCTCTTGGCCTCGTCATCGTCGCCATTCGCGGATATCAGGATTATCTCTGGCTCGAAGGTGTCTATCAGCAGAGCAACCAGCGTATCTTTTCCTCCAGTGCACCTGTCGCGACTGAAGTCATGATCAAGCGCGACCGCGAACTGGCCAATATTATGGTGCGCGGGATGCTCAACAATCGGTCCATTGCACGCGTTATTCTTACCAACGCCGATGACGGTATCTTTTTTGAGTTAAAACGACCCGCAGGCGAAATACCGGTCTCGCGCTGGGCCGAGAAGATGTTTGGCGGGCTGCAAACCATCACAGTTCCGGTGCGCGACCCCGAACGCAAACCTGTCGCCACCATTGGCGAGATGGTGATTGAGCTTAATCCACAGGTTTATGTGAACGCCTACATGACGCGTCTTTCGTGGTCTTTCCTTGCGACCATGATTTTGGCGGCGGTGATGGCCCTTTGTTTTGCGGCAATGAGCTACTTCGTTTTCTCACGACCCGTGATACGGCTTGGAAACTATATCGTTAACGCGAACCCGACAGACGATAGTCGCCCGCTTCAGATGCCGCCGGAACATCGTCATGACGACGAAGTTCAGTTGCTTGGTTCGGTGACGGTCGGGCTTTTCGGAATGATCCGCAAGCAAGTCGGGGAATTGCGCAGAGCCCGCGACGAACTGCAGAATGCGAACATCACTTTGGAAGAGCGTGTCGCGCAGCGTACAGAAGAACTCAATTCCGCGATGCAAAAGCTTGAAGTGCTTGCGTCAACGGATCCACTGACCGGGTTGCCTAACCGCCGTGCCTTTCTGGGCAGGTTGGAAGACGCTGTTGCCGTCTGGCGGCGCAGGGATACGCCTGTATCCTTCATTCTTCTTGATATCGACCGTTTCAAGGCGCTGAACGATACCTATGGCCATCAGGCCGGTGACGCTGTTCTGGTTGCCTTGGCAGACACACTTAGAACAACACTGCGCTCCATCGATATTCCTGCGCGCATGGGCGGTGAAGAGTTCGCTGTCTTGCTGCCGGGGGAGGAGTTGCAGGGTGCGATGATCCTTGCCGAACGTTTGCGTAAGGGCCTGGAGCAGAACAGTGTCGAGTATGGCGGTAGCAAGCTTTCCTTTACCTCAAGCTTTGGGGTGTCGGGCTTGCCGTCTGCAAAGGGTTTGGCTGAGTTTGATCAGGACGTTGCCGCGCAATTTGATGTTCTGAGGAACTCGGAAAACACTGATATTCCTGGGATATTGTACTCGTTGGCGGATCACGCACTTTATGATGTCAAGGCAACCGGGCGCAACCGATGCAAGCAGGCTGACTTTAGCACGCTTTCGGAATTCAAAGATCAGCTGCCGTCTGACATTTGATTGATCGGATAGTTCCTGCGCGACGCCGGATGCATGTGCATCAGGAATGCGCGTCTTTAATTGCGGCCGTCGTCATTGCCCTGCCGGGAAATCCGGATGTCGCGGTGGATTGATACGCTCATCAAAAGCCCGAAACTGACCAGAATGGTCATCATCACCGTGCCGCCATAAGACACAAGCGGCAACGGTACGCCAACCACCGGGATCAGCCCCATTACCATGGCGATGTTGATAAAGACATAAAGGAAGAAGGTCGAGGTCACACCGATGGCGACAAGGCGCCCAAACTGGTTCTGACAGCGCAGGGCGATGACATAGCCATAGGTGATCACCAGCGCATAAAGGCCCAGCAACGCCATGCCGCCGACCAAGCCGAATTCTTCGCCCAGCATGGTGAAGATAAAGTCGGTCTGTTTTTCCGGCAAGAAGTTCAGATGGCTTTGCGAACCCAACATGAACCCTTTGCCAAACAGCCCGCCAGACCCAAGCGCGATCTTTGATTGCGTAATGTGATAGCCCGCACCCAGCGGGTCATTTTCCGGGTTCAGGAAGGTCAGAACGCGGTTCTTTTGATACTCGCGCAGGAACTGCCAGCCAATCGGAATGGCCGCAAGTGCCGTGCCGAGAACAAGCGCGAACTTCCAGATGCGCACCCCAGCCAGCCAGAAAATCACACCACCCCCGGCAATCAGAAGCAACGTGGTGCCAAGGTCAGGTTGGCGTAATACGAGGGCAGAGGGCGCAAGAACCATCAATATCGGCGGAACCAAAAGCGGGATACGACCGACATCCTCGGTCGTCAAACCATGGAAATAGCGTGCAAGTGCAAGAACCAAAGAGATTTTCATCAGTTCGGACGGCTGCAACTGGAAGAAACCCAGATTGATCCAGCGTTGTGCACCCATACCGATATCGCCCTTGATTTCGACCGCTACCAGTAAAATGAGCGCAACAAAATACGAGAAATAGGCAAGCTTCAGCCAGACACGTATATCGGTTACTGCAATAATGATCATCAGTGCCGCACCCACGGCAAAACGCATCATCTGGCGTTCGGCCCAGGGTTGCAGTGATCCGTTGGCCGCTGAATAGAGCATGGCAAAGCCGATGCCAGACAGTGCTGCGATCAAAAGAACAAGCGTCCAGTTCAGCAATAACAACCGGCGGCCGATCGGCACATAATCCGGGTCTTCACCAATGCGAAATCTGCTTCCTGCCATGGCTTAACCCTCGTCCTGATCGGTGTGGGCCGGATTGCGCCGGAGATTTGCACTATTGGGCTGGTCGGCGGCCGAGATACCCTGACGCGCAGATTGCAGTTCCTGCGCTTTTAGCAGCAGGTCACGAACAATCGGGCCCGCAACACTCGAACCACCGCCGCCATGTTCGACGACCACAGAGCAGGCGTAACGCGGGTTATCGACCGGCGCAAAGGCAACAAACAGGGCGTGGTCACGGTATTTCCACGGCAAGTCATTGTTATCGAGCACCCCGGTTGTCTGGCGTTCACGCATGGTGATGCGGCGAACCTGACTGGTACCACTTTTGCCAGCCATTTCCATGCCCTTGATCGCGATCCGTGCGCCATGGCCTGTGCCACGCAATTCGTTGGTCACGCCGTTCATCGCATCACGAATTCGGGCCAGGTTGGCGCGGCTGACCTGAAGTTCCGGGAATTCTTCGGCCTGGCGGCTGGTGACACCTTCGGGGGTGACGTTGTCACGCGTCAGGTGCGGGCGCACGGCTTTTCCAGAGGCCAGACGGGCCGTCATCGTGCAAAGTTGCAAAGGCGTTGTCAGAACGTAACCCTGCCCGATAGAAGCAATCAGCGTTTCGCCGCCCTGCCAGCGTTTGCCAAGCTGGATTTCCTTCCAGTCCTTGGTCGGGATAAGGCCGCTACGTTCGTTGGGAAGGTCAATGCCGGTATCTTCGCCAAGGCCCAGCTTGTTTGCCATGGCCGCAATGCGGTCGATCCCGATTTTCTGGGAAATTTCATAGTAATAGACGTCACAGGAATGCTTGATTGAGTCATGCATGTTCATCCAGCCATGACCGCCGCGTTTCCAGCAGTGGAAACGTGCATTCCCAAGATCAAGATGCCCGTTGCAGAAGAATTTCTGGTTGGGCGAAATAATGCCTGCTTCCAGTCCGGCAAGTGCGACGCACATCTTGAAGGTTGAACCCGGCGCATAGGTGCCGTTCACAGCCTTGTTGGAAAGCGGTGCATACGGGTTGTTGACCAGACTGTTCCAAAGCTTGTGCGAAATACCATTGGTAAAGGCATTCGGGTCATAGGCCGGATGCGACGAAAGGGCGAGTACTTCACCATTATGGATGTCCATAACCACAGCGGCCGCACTTTCCTGATCCGACAGTCGCTGATTGGTGTAGCGCTGCAATTCAAGATCAAGCGTCATGACGACAGTGTTGCCGCTGTCACCTTCTTCGCGTTCAAGTTCGCGAATAACGCGGCCCAGTGCGTTGACTTCGACCTGGCTGGTGCCGGCCGTGCCACGCAGTGCCAAGTCATAAACCTTTTCAACGCCGCTTTTGCCAATGGTAAAGCCCGGCAATTCCAAAAGCGGATCGCCTGTCAGTTCCTTTTCGGATACTGCAGCAACATAACCCAGTGTATGGGCAAGGTGCGGTCCTTCGGGATAGTCGCGCGATCGTCCGGCATCAATGATCAGTCCGGGAAGGTCGGGTGCATTGACGCCGACGCGTGCGACCTCATCCCATGTCAGGTTATCGCGCACTGTGACCGGAACAAAGGAACGCCGACGGGCTGCATCGCGTTCAACGCGCTCGATGGTGTCGGGGCCAAGCTCGATGATCTGGTCCAGGATTTCAAGCGTGCGGCGGACATCGGGGGTTTGTTCGCGCACGATCATGATGTGATAGTTCTGCCGGTTTACGGCAAGCGGTGCACCGAAACGGTCGGTGACCAGTCCACGCGGTGGCGGCAGCAGGCGGTGTGAAATGCGGTTTTCATCGGCCAGCGTCTGGTAGCGGTCGCTTTCAAGCACCTGCAGGTAGTACATCCGCGCGGCAAGACCAGTCAGCAATACACCCTTGCCCGCACCCAGCATCAGGGCGCGTCGGGTAAACAGTCTGAACCGGTCTGAGTCACGATGCCACATGGGCGTTGGATACCTGTATTTCGTCAGTAGCCGCAAGGCCGAGTGTTCAATTTCTGGCCCGTTTTATCCCGGTTGATCGGGGATTAAAACAGCCTTTCCCCATCATAGCTAGTAGCCGTTGCCAAAACATCAATATTGCGCAGTTCATCAATCGCGCATGGCAGCCTAGACATAACGCAAAAGGGTATTTTGTGCGCGCGCCAGAACCCAGGCAACAATCGGGAACAAGGCAGCCGTCAACACATAGCTGATCATGGTTGCCTTGAAGGGCAACAATGCACCGATCAGGGCCGAACTCAGCAGCCACTGAACCAAAAGTGCCGGAATGGCCACCAATGCAAAGCCCCACCACATCACGCTGAACGGCTTGTTATGGAAAAAGCGCCCCTGACTTGCCGATCCGGTCTGCACCAGCACGAGCACAAGCGAACTGACGCCAAGCGGCAAGCCCATCAACAGATCCTGCAACAGGCCCAGCAGGAAGGCTGTAACGGCCGTCAGCAGGTCAGGGCGGTTCACCGACCAGTAAAACACAGCCATCAGTGCCAGTGCCGGTGAGGCGGTTGATAACAACGGCACGCTGAGCGGCAGAAGATTAATCAGCAACAGAGCGAAAACACTGAAGGCAGGAAAAAGGCCGCGGGCAATAATGTCCAGTCGATGCCAGACGCCGGGTTTCACTGGGCTTCCCCTGCCGCGTTGGTGGAGGGGGATGTGCCGTCATTACCGGTCGGGCCTGCAGGAACAATGCCGACGCCGTCAGGCAGGTCCGGCGATACTTCAGTTATGTTTGTATCGTTGGACGGTTGGCTTTGGCGAATGCGGTCATCGCTCAGGATGCCCTGAAGGCCGTAATCAGCAACCCGCAGATATTCCAGTTGATGGCGGCGGAACATCGGAGCGACGCGAACGGCATTTTCGGAAACCGATGAGACAACCCCGATCGGAATGCCCGGTGGGAACGCACCACCATGGCCCGATGTCAAAATACGGTCACCCGGTGCAACGGCCGCATCCGCAGTCAGGAAGGTCAGGAGCGGGCGGTTGGTGTTGTCACCGGAAAGAAATGCACGGTCGCGGGAATTTTCCACAACAACCGGAACACGAGAGTTGATATCGGTGATCAGAAGAACACGTGACGCCTGATACCCCGCCTCGGCAACGCGGCCAATCAGGCCTTCGTCCGAAATCACGGCTTGCCCCTTGGCAACGCCATCGCGCGATCCGGCGGAAATCATCACACTGTGGGCATAGGCACCGCCCATATCGGCAATCACGCGGGAGGTTACCAGATGCAGGGCAGGCGGGGAGGTGTAGCTTGCCAGATCGCGAAGACGGGCATTCTCATGTGACAGATTGCGTGCGGCTTGCTGCCAGGCCAGCAATTGCTGGTTTTCGCGGCGCAGGCGCTCGTTTTCTTCGTAAAGATGGGCGAGGTTGTAAATCTTGTCGGTCAGCTCGTTGATGCTGGCCGCAGGGCGCGAAATGACGTTCATCACCGGCGACACCAGATCAGCCGACGCGGCGCGGATCCGCTCGATCAGAACAGTATCGGCCTTGCCCAGAAGCATCAGGCCAAAGGCCGATAAAATCAGCAGTATGAAAGCGAAGCGGTGAAGGGCCGTGCGTAACGGCGAAAAGATACGCTGCTGCGGACCACCATGCTGTGCCAATGTATTCCCCGCGAATTCCCAAAAGGTTGTTCTTCATCCCGTGCGGGATATTCAACCATAACGAAATCACCGAGTCGCGTCCAGTAAGGATACGACCCGGTGATGATATTCAAGGCCGCTTTTTTATCAGTATGCTGTGTGCAGGACGTTGCGCAGCATCTTTTTCTCTTCCAGCGCGCGACCGGTACCCAGTGCAACGCAGGAAAGCGGATCATCTGCAATCGAAACCGGAAGACCGGTTGCGTGGCGCAGAACGTAATCAAGGTTGCCCAGCATCGCGCCGCCACCGGTCAGGACAATACCCTTGTCCACGATGTCAGCAGCAAGTTCCGGCGGGGTCTGTTCGAGGGCGACTTTCACCGCCTCGATGATTGCCGAAACAGGCTCTGCAAGGCTTTCTGCGATCTGGCGTTCAGAAATCAGCAGTTCCTTCGGAACGCCGTTCATCAGGTCACGACCGCGGATTTCAACGGTTGCGCCATCACCGTCATCCGGTGCACAGGCAGAACCGATTTCCTTCTTGATGCGTTCGGCGGTGCTCTCGCCGACCAGAAGGTTATGAGTGCGACGGATGTAAGCAATGATCGCTTCATCCATTTTGTCACCACCGACACGTACCGAACGCGCATAGACGATACCGCCCAGCGAGAGAACGGCAACCTCGGTGGTGCCACCGCCGATATCGACAACCATGGAGCCGGTCGGTTCCGTCACCGGAAGGCCGGCACCAATGGCAGCCGCCATCGGCTCGTCAATCAGCCAGACTTTACGCGCGCCAGCACTTTCTGCACTTTCCTGAATGGCGCGGCGTTCAACTGCGGTCGAACCCGACGGTACGCAGATGATGACTTCCGGGCTGGCAAAGTTGCGACGGTTATGGACCTTGCGGATAAAGTGCTTGATCATTTCCTCGGCGATGTGGAATTCCGCAATAACGCCGTCTCGCAACGGGCGGATCGCCTGAATATACCCCGGGGTACGACCGAGCATCTGTTTGGCTTCTTCACCAACTGCAAGGACCTGTTTCTTGCCTTTTTCGTCGGTAATGGCCACCACGGATGGTTCGTTCAGAACGATGCCTCGTCCCTTAACGTAAACCAGTGTGTTCGCGGTGCCCAGATCCACCGCCATGTCGGAGGATAAAACCCCAAGAAGCTTGGAAAACATTCCTGCCCTATGCCCCGGTTAAAAGTAAAATCTCAAAAGCGAATGTACCGGCTTTGATAGCGTAAGGAATAAGCCGATGCACGAATAATCTGCTCAGGGGATTGAGGAATAATTAAGGCGCGTAATTTTCCTGAAATAAGGCATCAAAAACATGATCAGTAATATGGTCTTGGCGGAGAAATTCAATTTCGTCCTATATTTTCTGAGATGCCCATTGCAGAAAGGAAATCTGTCACCAGTGAGACTACAAGCGGACTGTTTTCTATTTGCAACGTTGTGCGAGTCGTTTGTTTTTCAATCATTTCGCTGCTTTCAACGACTTCAAACCGAACGAGTTCGCGCCCGTTGTAAAGGTCGCGATCCATACGCCATTCACACCATGCCGGTGGGTTAAATGGATCATTTTTGACAGCCACAAGCAGGCTGGGCACAAAGTTGTCCATTTCCGACATACATTGCGGTCTTAGCCCGACGAGCGCCTTAAATCGGTGTTGGTAGTGTTTGGCATGGCCATCGCGATAAATCGCTAGCTGAGCTGCGCCGGCACCATAGCCATAACCGAAGACGGCAATGTTTGCTGGCGCAATGGATTTTGCCCCGGCAAGGTAATGAAGCGCGCTGATGGCATCGAACGCCCAGTAGGACAGACCGTGTTTCGGCGTTTGAAGTTCCCCGCCACCACAGTAATCCTGCGTCGGATGGGCGTTAGGTGGTGAGATCAAAAGTACGGCGTATCCGCTTTGTCGCAGGATCTTGATCCACTTTTCGGGAAAATGGTTGTCACAGTCGGGCAGGGCGACGATGGCAGGATAAGGTGGCTTTGCGTTTCCATTGGCCGCAGCCGGTTCGAAATAAACTGCTGGAATACCTGCTTGCAGGCTTTCATCAACGCTAGGTATGGCTTTCCCGGCGGCGATCAGGCGTTGCCTCAAACCGCTTTTGGGGTAGGGCAGTGACGGTACGGTGACATGCTGACCCGACTGCATTGTCGGCGTTTGTGCGAACGCGTTTGTGGAAGTTATGACCGTGCCAACAGACAGGGCCACAGCAATCGTAACGATCAGAACATATGGAAACGCACGCAGAGCTTTGCTTGGCGGGGCCATCGGCAACTCCATTCACGGGTGCCAAATTCTATCACACCGTTGGCCATGCCACCATTCACACATAAGAAAAGGGCGGCATAGGTGCCGCCCTTTAGATGTAAACCAATAAGCCTTGCTTAGGATGCCATCGCATCCGGTGCGGTTTTCTTGCTTTTTTCGATCAGCTTGTTCACTGCCGTAACATAGGCAAGGCAGGATGCAACCACGGTATCGGTATCCGATGCGTTGCCGACAACCGTGCGATCTTCGCCGTCGAGTTTGACTGTGACCGTTCCCTGGGCATCGGTGCCCTCGGTTACGGCGTGCACCTGATAAAGCTTCAGGCGCCAGTCATGCGGATAGATCTCCTTGATCGCGTTAAAGGTCGCATCAATCGGGCCATCGCCGGTGGTCTTGGCCGTGCGGGTTTCACCGTCGACGGTCAGTTCCAGTTCCGCAGTCTGCGGGCCTTTGGAGCCACAGGTAACGGTCAGGCCAACGAACTTGATATGTTCGTTGTCGCGCATGCCGTCATCGACCAGAGCGACGATGTCGTCGTCATAGACTTCTTTTTTCTTGTCGGCCAAGTCCTTGAAGCGTGCAAACGCATCTTCAATCGCGTTGTCACCCAAATCGGTAAAGCCCAGTTCCTTGAGCTTTTCCTTGAACGCGTGACGACCAGAGTGCTTGCCCATGACCAGGCTTGATTTGTTCAAGCCAATCGATTCCGGCTTCATGATTTCATAGGTTTCGGAATTCTTCAGGAAGCCGTCCTGATGGATGCCGCTTTCATGGGCAAACGCATTGGCGCCAACGATGGCCTTGTTTGGCTGTACGACAAAGCCGGAAACAGCGGAAACCAGACGCGATGCGTTCATGATCTTGGTGGTATCAATGCCCGTGGTGAACGGGAAGGCATCGTTACGGGTGTTGATCGCCATCACGATTTCTTCGAGTGCGGCGTTACCGGCACGTTCGCCGAGGCCATTGATCGTGCATTCGATCTGACGCGCCCCTGCATTGACCGCCGAGATCGAGTTGGCAACCGCCATGCCCAAATCGTTGTGGCAGTGAACCGACAGGATCGCCTTGTCGATGTTCGGCACGCGGTTAAACAGCATGGTCATCAGTTCGGCATATTCGGTCGGCGTGGTGTATCCAACCGTATCGGGGATGTTGATGGTGGTCGCACCGGCATCAATGGCCGCTTCGACGCAACGGCACAGGAAGTCATGTTCGGTACGCGAACCGTCTTCTGCCGACCATTCAACATCGTCGGTGAACTTGCGCGCCAGTGTCACACTTTCAATCACCTTTTCCAGAACGCGTTCCGGTTCCATCTGCAATTTGTATTTCATATGCAGCGGGCTTGTGGAGATGAAGGTGTGGATACGCTTGTTCTCAGCCGGTTCCAATGCCTCTGCCGCGCGTTCGATGTCGCCCTTGGCGGCACGTGCCAGCGAACAGATGGTCGGTCCTTTGACCTGCTTGGCGATTTCATGGACGGACTGGAAGTCGCCGTTCGATGCGATGGCAAAGCCTGCTTCGATGACATCAACCTTCAGTTCCGCCAGTGCGTGCGCCACGCGCAGCTTTTCATCAAGCGTCATCGATGCACCCGGGGACTGTTCCCCATCACGCAAAGTGGTGTCGAAAATGATGACGCGATTGTCGTTTGCACTAGCCATTATCTTGTTTCCTGATCAAACGGGTCTTTGCCCGGTATGTAAATTCTGTCTGGAAGGAGTGCGGGCCGTCTGGCGCGACTTTTTCCCCTGAGCTGCGGTAAATGGATCGACAAGCTATTCGTGTGATCCGGACCGGCATGATTCGCTCAGGGGCGAGTAAGTCGTAGAGCGCCTAGCTCTGCTAGACCAAGGAGACCGGAAATTAGGTTGAGGGCAGACAGCGCAAGCGCGCGCAAAGCGGTGGCTTCGGCACGGTCGGCATATGCATCAATGTTGCAAATGTCTGCGGTCATCGGTCTTCATCAATTGGCTTTGAATGCCAGCTGTTGCTGGCGACGTCCCCAATTTCGTCGGCGGGCCCCTTCAGGTCAAGTAATTTTTGTACCTTTTGGTCTGTTTTTTGAGTGGAATTTAGCGGGGCCGGGTTTGGCATGTGCGTTTCTGTTACGATATTCGGGCCATTGTGCTGTTTTCGTGCTGTCCGACACAGCAGCCGAAATGTCATTTCGGCCATACCAAAAAGATACTGGTCGGAATTTGACTAATCGGGTAGTGATTTCGTCCCTGATGACGTCACGCCCCCAATGGTGACGGTCAGGGCGGAACGCCATCCAAGCCACAGGAACCATTATGCTGAGTTTGTCGTTGATCGGGGCCTTTATCCCCACGGCCTTCTTTGTCTCCATTACGCCGGGTATGTGCATGACACTTGCGCTGACCCTTGGCATGACAATCGGTCTGAAACGCACACTCTGGATGATGGTGGGTGAACTGATCGGTGTGGGCATTGTTGTGGTTGCCTCGGCACTAGGCGTGGCGGCGATCATGTTGCAGTATCCGGCCGTGTTCGCGGTGTTTAAGTATATCGGCGGGGCCTATCTGGCGTGGCTCGGCATTCAGTTGTGGCGTTCGCGCGGGCGCATGGCAATTTCCGGCGAAGTCGAAGGTGCCAAGACAGCAACAGCCGCCGGGCTGGCAGCACAGGGCTTTGTTACCGCGATTGCCAACCCCAAGGGCTGGGCCTTTATGATTTCCCTGCTTCCGCCATTTATCAGTTTGCAGCATCCCATCGCGCCACAGCTTTCGGTGCTGGTTGCGATCATTCTGGTGACCGAGCTGATCTGCATGACGATGTATGCCACCGGTGGGCGGTCGTTGCGTCGCTTCCTTGAAAAAAGCGGTAACGTGCGCATCCTCAACCGTGTCGCCGGAACATTGATGATCGGCGTGGGCGTCTGGTTGGCAAGTAGCTGATCTGGTGGCCGTTCGCGGCGTTTGGTCGTGCTTTGGGCATTATTTCAACGCGTTGCCTGAATTTGATGTTTGTTTTGTTGTTTCATCATAACAATATGTAATCAAACAACTGTTTTGAGGATTTCCGACCATGCGCGAGATACGCTGTATCGTTTTCGAGGACGGCGAACTGATCAAGGCAATTCTGGCCCATGGTCGACGCACCGGCAAAGCGCTTCCGCCCGGTCAGATCAGCAGCTTTGAGGTGGAACGCAAACCGGAAGTCATCGCGCGTATGACGGTTACTTCTGATGAAGGTCAAAAGCTGATTGTTCCAACCGCAGGCGCAGAACTTGCGGCTGCGATGATTGCCTATTGCATTGATCGCAAGGTCCCGGTGCCGGCAAATGCATCCAAGTCGATTGCAGTTCTGGATGACCATGTGGCGCTTAAAATCACCATGACCGGTGAAAAGGCCCGCTAAGTCAGGTCGACAAGGCAGCTTAGAAACACAAAAGGCGCGCTTGAACAGCGCGCCTTTTTTCTATTCCCTAACACGGCGGGCAGGGCTACCACTGCATCATCTTGCCTTTGAGCTTGCCCATGCGTTCGTCTTCGTTCTTGAAGCTGTGTTGTTCGGAAACACCGTCTTGCACCTTGGTCATCAGCAGCCATTGCTTGACCTTCATGAAGCGCGGGGCTAGGAACTGGTAGGTCTGTTTGACCAGATTGACAGCCTTGGGACCGCGCTCCAGTTCAAGTTCTTCCCACTGTTCGATCAGCGGTTCCCACGCGCGCAGACGTTTATAAAGGTCATCACGCTGGCTTCGGATATATTGGCGCTGCGAAGTGAAGTTACGCAGAACTGACATGATTTCGCCGGTATTGGCATCAAGTTCGTCAAACGTCGTTTCGAATTTCTTTTTGGCGTCGTCAAGCAGTCGGATGGCCTGGGTAACGGTTTCCAGAACACCTTTTTCATGTGCATAGATGCGGCGAAGGTCCTGCAACTTGCGGTCCACCATCAGGATCTTGCGATACTTCACGCGGAGCGTCTCGATATAGGACAACTCATCAGCGACCTGATGCACAAGATTGACGACTTCTTCGCGGTTTTCTTTGCCAAACCCAAGCTTTTCGGCAACTTCGTCAAAAGCCTGGTTGATCTTCTTTTTGGTGTTCGGATCCTCGGCGATCTGCATCAGTTGGTCCGGGTCGGTGATGAGTTCTTCACTCCCCGACATCCAGGTTACCAACTGCATGGTAATACGGTTATAGGCAATCGCCTTGTGATCTTCGTCAACAGCCCATGATGCTTCACCGGTCAGAACTTCAAGCGGCAGGTTGTCGCCCGGGCGCAGGACATTGACAAAGTTAAGCGACTTGTCGATCAGGCTGATCAGATCGCCATCCTTGGATTCCGGATCAATATCGAATTCACGGCAAATCGCCTTAAGCGGCAAAGACACAACCGATCCTTCTGCCATTTTCAGGACAAAAAGAGCTTCGTCTGAGATATCAGACTTCTGAAAGTGGCATTCTTCGAACGTTTTGAAAATCTTGTGTTCTAGCTCGATTTTACGTTCGCTATTGGGTGTCTTCATCTGCTTCTCCGCCCTGCAAAGCCGGTGCAACACATTACTATGTTGTACATCGCAGGTCCGATTGTTAGGTCATCGGTTCTGCTCTTTTGGCCTATTCGGACATGTGTGTTAGCTCGGTGTCTTGGTTGGATCTTGGTTCTATCGTCGAAATCTCTTTTTCAGAGATGCATTTATTGATGCCCTGATTTGGTGTTTTCCATTAGGGCCCTGTCTATTGCATCACGCAGGTGTTTCTACCTTCCTGCTTTGCCATATAAAGAGCTTTGTCCGCCCGGTCCACAAACTCCAATATATTCTCTCCAAGATTATAAGCCGTCAAGCCAATTGAAACGGTTAACTTGCCGAAATCCTTGCCGGTTTTTTTGTTTATAATATGTTGGTTTGACACGTTTTGTCTCAGCTTGTTGGCGAGTTTTGCCGCGTTCTCCAGCTCGGTATCAGGCAGGATGATCGCAAACTCTTCGCCACCATAACGGGCAACGGTGTCTGCACCCTTTGTCGAACTGACCAGCACCCGCGCCACAGCCTTCAGGACCCCGTCACCGGCACGGTGCCCGAAATTATCGTTGAACTCCTTGAAGTGATCGATATCGATCATCAAAAGCGATAATGGCGCGCCGGACTCCATCGTTGTCGTCACCGCGTCGCGCAGCGACGTGTCAAAATTCTTGCGGTTGGCAATCCCGGTCAAGGTGTCGGTCAGGGCATCCCGGCGGACAAGCTCAAGCTCGGTACGGACCCTGAGAACCTCCTTGTGATATTCCTCAAGGCTGCCGTTAAAGGAGCTGTATGTATCACGCGCCTTGCTGGATCTTTCCGACAAGCCACGGCTGACAGACCGTGCGTCCTCCAATGTGATGTCCGAGGCCTGCAACTGCTGTGATGCGACCTCGATATCGCCACAGAAAGTATCCGTCTCCCGCATGACCGACGTTACCGCCATTTCGACACGTTCGACAGCAGACTGCAGCCCCTCGACCCCTTGCTTCAGATGCTGTTGCATCGCGTGGGTGCCGAGGTACTTGTGGTAAATCCGGAAAACAGTCTCTTCATCAAGATCCTGCGTATTGCGGATCAAGACCTTGATCAACTGACTGAGTTCGGGCACCTCGTCTGTCAGGTAGCTGTAGAAAACATGGTAAACCTGTGGCGTCGGCTGCAAGTTGAGCTCGTTGACGAGCGCCATAACGTTATGCGCAATGTCGCGTGGGTTTGCGATCTTGGTTGTCGCTGTCACTTCCTGTTATCCGATCCGAATATCATATCCATTCAGTCAAGCGTGTCCCAACTTAGACCCTGCATCGCTACTAACCGATGCTCTAGGGTGCTCGTGCACATTTGGGTGCAAGATATACTTTTTATATTAGGCTTGCTCTATCATCGTCTAAAGCAAGGGGCTTTGTCACGCACTTCTACCCCTCAGACAATGACAAATTCAGACATCCCGAATAAATGGCTTTCTAATTGTCAGGTGACAACGGCGTCTTGCGCTTGACGCCCGAAAAGTCGATACTGGCATATACGACGCCGGATCGTAGAATGATCACTCTGCCTGCCATGAAAATCTGCTGATTTTATCCATTTTCAGGCTGTCTGGCCTTCTGCCCCAATTTGGCGCAAGAACTTCATTTCATCCTTCCTGACAGTGAGCGGGGCAGTCTTTCTATTACCACTATCTGGTATTCAGATCGGGCGACCTTATATGGCTATTAGTCGAATGTTGCCCGGGAACGGCTTGCGCCTGACGGCATCTGTAATAACCACTAGGGCAGGGCGTTTAATTGATCCTTGTTACCAGCAGAATAGCGATGCGAGCAGCCTTGTTTGTCGGGCTTTTTGTTGTCTGTTGTCTTGGTTTTTTTGGTGCGAACGCGGCTGACGCGGTGCGTGTTGCCAGCAATATCGTGTTTGACACCAAATGGAGCCAATATGCTCTTCCCGGTCAGCGGCGGTTCATTACCCTGCTTGGCGCGCAACAGCGTCCGGTTGCCTTTGATGTTTTTCCCTATAACCGTTTTCGCGATGCGCTTGATGCGGGGCTGACCGACTGTATTCTTGCATCCCACCCGGCACGTTTTGAGGACACCATTGCCTCAAAAAGCAAGGTTCGCTTCGAACTTCGCGTGTTCCAGCGTATCGGTGCCGATATCCGCACCCTGCCGCAGGTCGATATCGGAATTCTTGCCAATCTGCCAAGGCCGAGTCTGTCGCTGCGTGGTGAGATCGTCTGGCATGATCTCGGAAGTCTCGAGCAGGCTGTCGAGCTGCTTGCGGCCGGGCGACTGACCGGGATCATAGGTGACAGCACCAATATCCGCATGTTTGGCCGAACCGATATCATCGAGGCCGAGCTACCCCCTGTGATCACCGTCGACATCTCGCTGATCTGCCGCGATACAGAACCCTTACGGGAATTCGTTTCGGCATTTGATTCATCTATGGGTGTGTCTGGTTCCGGGCAGGTGCCGCATGGTGACCTGCGTCACATGGTCGATTACGCGTGGTAGCGAAAAAAGAACTTCATGCATGAATCCATTGCACTAAGCCGAAAATTGGGTAATTATTGAAACGATGCAGTGCATCTTTCAAGTGTGTGGTCGCTCTCTGGTTGATGGTGGTTGCGCTTTTGGTCGGTGTATGCAGGGACTGTTTTCATGCATTCCTGACTTTGGGGATGCGCATACTAAACTAAGGACGACTACGGATATGGCTACCGGAACGGTTAAGTGGTTCAATGCGACCAAGGGTTATGGCTTCATCACCCCGGACGAGGGCGGCAAAGATGCATTCGTGCACATCACCGCTGTTCAGCGTGCTGGTCTGCAGGGACTTGATGAAGGGCAGAAAATTCAGTTTGAGCTGATTGAAGGTCGCAACGGCCGCATGTCGGCAGAAGAACTCGCCATTCTCTAAATTTCTATCTGGCTTGCAGCTTTCTTTGCTGACAACCGTTAACGCGCCGGCCTTCCGGCGCGTTATGCGTTTTTGGGGCCCGCTTGGTGGTGTTGCCTGAACGCGTGACTTTTATAAAACCAGCAAACTTTCCGGGCATTCATGATCCTTGATCTTCCTGCCGCACCTGTTGGCGGTGACGCAACCACACAGTCGGAATGGCGCCACGCGGTCAGGCGGGTTTTGCTTGGCTGGCGCGCCGGACTTGATACGCAAACCCACCAAAAACTTTCCGATGAAATCCGTGGTCATTTCGCGACCTTCCTAAAGGATCGTCCCGCCGCAACAATTGGTTTTTATTGGCCGATCCAGAACGAAATTGATCTGCGTCCGGTGATCACGGCCCATGTCAAATCTGGCGGGAACGCTGCCCTTCCAGTGGTTCCAGGCAAGGATCAGGCGATGATCTTTCATGACTGGACGCCCGACACCGAAATGGTGCCGGGCTTTGCGCGGATCCCCGAGCCGGCCAATAGCAAGGAAGTCGCTGTAAATGTGCTACTGGCCCCGTTGGTCGGGTTCGACCTAGCAGGGTATCGTCTGGGATATGGCGGTGGTTTCTTTGACCGGACATTGGCGACGCTTACGCGAAAGCCGTTGGTGGTTGGGGTCGGATTTGAAGCCACCCGGCTTGATGACATTCTTCCGCATCAATATGACGTGCCTGTCGATGTGCTGATCACCGAACACGGGACGCGCTATATTGACGGGCAGGCCACAGCTGATGCGGACAAGCCCGATCAAACATCACCGCCTTGCCATTTAAGTGACTAGGCAGCGTTGCGGCGATTGATGGTTCAGTCGCGATCGTAAAGGTGTTTGACAGGAAATTCCGGCAGCCACTTTTCACGCCGGATCGTCCAGAGCTCATAGGTCGGGATGAACTGATCCGGGGCATCCATCGCGCCCAGATGAAGCTCGATCTCGTCATCGCTGCATGAAAACACCGACGATCCGCAATCAGGACAGAAATGCCGCCCCTGATAACTTTGGGTCTTTCCAGTGATCTCGACCGCCGTTTCCGGGAAAATCGCCGAGGCATGAAACAACGCCCCGTGATGCTTGCGGCAATCCATACAGTGACAGAGCCCGACCCGAAGCGGTTCACTTACTGTCTCAAAGCGGATTTTACCGCACAGGCAGCCACCAGAAACCTTTTTCATGCTACGTCCCCGTCCAAAATAGATGCCATCAATGATCAGGCACTTTAAATCGAACCTGTTCGCGCTGCAATTCAGCGACATTGCGGTTGGTCGAAAAGTGTCGTGGAAGGGTTGGGGCAAAGTGGCTGGGGAACCTGGATTCGAACCAGGACTGACGGAGTCAGAGTCCGTAGGTCTACCGTTAACCTATTCCCCAACAGAACTTTGTTTCGCGCGTACTAGACGTGGCGGAGCCGTTTGGTAATGGATCAGGATACGCTTGTCAAGCTGTACTGGGCAGCTTCAGATTTTTGCCAGCATTAGCAGTTTTGTTTGGCAAATTTAAGCTTCTGTATCAGATCAAGTACATCACCAGAACACCCAGGATGACTAAAGTCTAAAGGACCAACTCCGATATTTCTGCCCACTGCATCACAATATTTCTGCAGACATTCAAAGAAATTAACGACGTCTTCTGGCTGATGTAGCCCGAGGCTTTCTGCGGCTAAAACACTTTCCATGTCCAAATGAGACACAAGCCGATTACGTGCGGTTTGTACAAGAGATCTGTATCTCAGAATTTCATCGGAATACTCTTTGATCTCGTTTGTGAATAAATGATGTTGCTCCAGTTTTTGATTGAGATAAGGCAAGGTAACATTGCTTCTTTTTCCTGCAGTTGCAGGGTCCGTTATTTTGCAAACTTGGAGAAAAATATACTCAATCAGAATGTGATTAAGGTCGTTGAAAAACAAGGGCGCAGTATCATGTAATAGCTGAGCTGTGTGTTGGTCGCTTTCAAACATTTGTTCGAATGTAAAATGGCATTGTTTCAGCCAGATACATTCAACTCGGAATGCTTTAAACTCTGTCGGCAACTGGTCCATTCCTAAAAGTGCCTTTTGCAGAACGCTCTACCAGAGCCTGTTTTGAGGTATTTCTCGAAAGCAAATGCCTTGTTCGCGTCTTCGAATCCAAAGGTGTTTATGATCTTCCATGGACCAAAGTTTGCTGTATGCTTGGAGCCTGAGCTGTTTGGTTCGTTGTTATGGCGATACAAACGCTTTGCGACATCTCGCGTGCAGCCGATATAGTAGCGTTCGGGAAACTTTAAACTCTGAAGAATATAGACATATTGCATGTCCGCCATTGACCGCCTCCGCTTAGCTTCGGCGTGTCAGCCTTCGCCGCTTATGAATGTGGGGCGACTACTTGGCATGCCAAGCCGTAGCCTACTTTAGTAGGCGAAGGCTGGCTGGGGAACCTGGATTCGAACCAGGACTGACGGAGTCAGAGTCCGTAGGTCTACCGTTAACCTATTCCCCAACAAAACTTGGTCCACCGTGCGCGACGTGCGGCGCGGTGTGGGCCGCTATGTATAAAACCCGCCCGGTTTTGGCAACCCCTTTTTTGTTTCCATCTGGTCAACCATGCGATTACCGCATACGGGATTTGCCTTGCCGGGGATTGTCGTTACACTCATATAGTTGATTCGCGAGATCGTCACATAAATATCATGATGATCCGCAATATAGAAATTATGCGCGTAACAGAAGGCAGGTTTTCGAACGGTGAAGCACCAATCCCCCCATAGCAACTCGCACAGGGGCAGCAGCCC
This sequence comes from Thalassospira sp. A40-3, assembly GCF_015871485.1. NCBI lineage: Bacteria > Pseudomonadati > Pseudomonadota > Alphaproteobacteria > Rhodospirillales > Thalassospiraceae > Thalassospira > Thalassospira sp. A40-3. The sequence continues at coordinate 2,760,719 of NZ_CP065428.1, read as the reverse complement.
GGCAGGCGGCGCTGCAATGGGCGGGCATGCCGTGCTTGATGGCCCCGATAAACCGGGCATGCCGCAACCGGGAACCGCCGTTCAGGTCCCCGACGGTGGCGCGAAATCATCGCGCATCGTTGATTGCATTACAGCCCCGCTTTATGCCGCGATTGATTTGGGCAGTTCAAACTGCCGGCTTCTGGTCGCGCGCCCGTGCAATGATGGCTTCAAGGTGATTGATGCCTTTTCACGTGTCGTGCGCCTCGGCGAAGGCGTGCGTGAAAAGGGCTATCTGTGTGAGGCGGCGATGGACCGGGCGATTGATGCGCTTCGGGTCTGTGCCAAAAAACTGCGCCGTCATCCGGGGGCAAAGCTTCGTGCCGTTGCGACCGAGGCCTGCCGCACTGCCAACAATCGTGATGAATTCGTTCGTCGCGTTTTCGATGAAACCGGTATCTCGCTTGATATCATCAATCCGGATGAGGAAAGCCGTCTGGCGCTTCAGGCCTGCTCGGCCCTTCTGGATGAACGTCCCTATGCGGTGGTGTTTGATATCGGTGGTGGCAGTACGGAGATCTGCTGGATCAAGGTCGACAAGACCGGCAAGACCCAGTGCATTGAAACCCTGTCCATGCCGTGCGGTGTTCTGTGCCTGACCGAACGTTATGCCACGGTCGAGGAACGCCGCGAACGGTTTGAAGCCATGCGCACCGAAATCCGCCAGCGTCTTGAAGAATTTGCCAAGCGCAATTGCTGCTCGGACATGCTCGATGATGACAAGGTCCAGATGGTTGGCACATCGGGCACCGTCACCACATTCTGTGGCATTGCACTTGGTCTTGAACGGTATGAACGTCACAAGGTCGATGGGTCTGATCTGCGGTTTGATGACGCAGAACGCGTGACCGAGCTTTTGCTGCGCATGGGATCGGACAAACGCAAGGGTCATCCGTGCATTGGCAATCAGCGCGCCGAACTGATGGATGCCGGGGCGGCGATCTTTGCCGCGATTCGTGATATCTGGCCTTTGGCGACGCTTAAGGTCGCCGACCGTGGGCTTCGCGAAGGTATTCTGGTCGATTTGATGCGCGCAGATGGCCACGCTATTGACCCATGCGACGCACGCCGTCATACAGTGTCGCATATTCCGGCTTCCTCCTGATCGGTTGACATCCATGTCCCGGCAGGTCTGGCCAAAACAGAATTCAGTTCAGGATAAATCATGAGCGACAATCGCAGCGGAAAAGGCGGGCAGCGCCGCCGCAAGGGTTCGGCCATTGCAGCCATCGACACCGGCGCACGCCGTGGCCTGCGTACGCGTGTAAAAAGTGCCAAGGGGCGCAAGATTTCGTCGACCCGCTGGCTTGATCGCCAACTTAATGACCCGTATGTGCAGGAAGCCAAGCGTCTTGGCTATCGTTCGCGTGCGGCCTTCAAGCTGATTGAAATCAACAACCAGTTTGATCTGCTGCAACCGGGCATGCGCATCGTTGACCTTGGTGCGGCCCCTGGCGGCTGGACGCAGGTGGCGGTGGATATGGTCGGCTCCAAACATGGCAAGGGTCAGGTTGTCGGCCTTGATATCCTTGAATGGGAAGGCATTTCGGGTGCGACCTGTTTGCAGGCCGATTTCCTTGATCCTAAGGCGCCGGATATGATCAAGCACGAATTGCAGGGCGCGGTTGATGCCGTAATTTCCGATATGTCACCGGAAACCACCGGTCACCGTCAGACCGACCACATTCGTATTATTGATCTGGTCGAACATGCCTTGCTGTTTGCCGAGGAAGTTCTGGCACCGGGCGGCATTTTCATTGCCAAGGTGTTCAAGGGCGGTACCGAGAACGAGCTTCTTGACCGTGTCAAAAAGAACTTCCGCGTGACCAAGCACGCCAAACCGCCAGCATCCCGCCCCGAAAGTCCCGAGGCCTATCTGATCGCAACCGGCTTCCGCGGCCAGAACAACGCCGAGGACGACATCAGGAATGCCGAAATCCGCGAAGACGACAACTGGTCACCGATCGAATAGGCATCAATAAATTAATCCAATATCCACAATGGGATAGACTGGAATAGTTATAATTCTTCAGGCATTGTTGCGTTACATCAAACCCTGATCGCGCCCAAGGCGTTAATGATCAAGGTGGCAAGAAGTTAGTCTTGCATTCCGGGTGGAACGGGCCATGTGGGGTGGCCATTGCTTGTGGGGTTTATCTGATGAAACAGGACAATCTTAGCCTGACAGGGGTGGAACGTCATTTTGACGAGCATGAGATCATCGTCTCAAAGACCGATCTCAAGGGCAGGATTACATATGCCAATGACACGTTCCTGCGTGTCGCCGGATACCGTGAACGCGATATCCTTGGTCAGCCACACAGCATCATCCGCCATCCTGATATGCCAAGGTCGGTCTTTGCCCTTCTGTGGCAAACCATTGAGGCCGGGCGCGAGATTTTCGCCTATGTGATCAATCGCAGTGCCAATGGCGACCATTACTGGGTCTTGGCCAATGTCACGCCGAGCTTCGGTCCGGATGGCAAGATCATCGGATATCATTCCAACCGCCGCGTGCCGCGTCGTGATGCGGTCGAAAAGGTCATCCCGCTTTATAAGGCGCTGTGTGAAGAAGAGGCCAAGGAAGCCAACCGCAAGGAAGGCATGGCGCGCGGGATCAAGATGGTCACTGACCTGTTGAATGACGCTGGTATGGATTACGACCAGTTTGTCTTTAGCCTTTAGGTCTGCGTTTCCAAGGCTTGCATTTGCGGAAATGAAAAAGGGGCTCGCCTGACGGCAGCCCCATCGACCAGTTTCTAACGGAATGCGCAAAATAAAGCATCAATAAAATCACAGGGCTGTTATGGGCGCACAAAACTTGGCATTTGGGGCATAACGTGTATAAATTCCGCGCCAACTCAGATTAACGAGGTGGCCAGATGACCCGCATTGCCGAAGCCCTGACGTTTGACGACGTATTGATCAAACCCGCAGCATCAGAAGTGCTGCCTGCTCAGGTGCAGACCAACACCCGCATTACCAAGAATATTGAACTCAGAATCCCGCTGCTTTCCTCGGCAATGGATACCGTTACCGAAAGCGCAATGGCGATTGTCATGGCACAGCATGGCGGCATGGGGGTCATTCACAAGAACCTCGATATCGCACAGCAGGCCGAAGAAGTTCGCCGCGTGAAAAAGTTCGAATCGGGTATGGTCGTCAACCCGATCACCATTCATCCTGATCAAACGCTTGCCGATGCGCTCGACCTGATGGATGCCAACCACATTTCCGGCATCCCGGTTGTCGAACGTGGTTCGAACAAGCTGGTCGGCATTCTGACCAACCGCGATGTCCGTTTCGCATCCAACCGCGCACAGCCGGTTTCCGAACTGATGACCCACGAAGGTCTGGTCACGGTCACCGAGAATGTCGATACCACCGAAGCCAAGAAACTCCTTCACCAGCACCGCATCGAAAAGCTGCTTGTTGTGGATGAAGCCTATCGTTGCACAGGCCTGATCACGGTCAAGGACATCGAAAAAGCCAAACTCCACCCGAACGCCTGCAAGGATGAAAGCGGTCGCCTGCGCGTTGCCGCGGCAACTGGCGTGGGCGAGGCTGGCTTTGAACGCGCCGCAGCCCTGATTGAGGCAGGTGTGGACGTTTTGGTCATTGATACCGCACACGGCCATTCGGCCGGCGTGATCAAGGCGGTCGAACAAATCAAGGCCCAGGTTGGCGACACCCAGATCATTGCCGGTAACGTCGCCACCGCAGACGCCGTCAAGGCGCTGGCAGAGGCCGGTGCAGATGCGGTCAAGGTCGGTATCGGCCCAGGCTCGATCTGTACGACCCGTATCGTTGCCGGTGTTGGCGTGCCGCAGCTGACTGCTGTTCTTGAATGTGGTGAAATGGCGCACAAGCTTGATATTCCGATCATCGCTGATGGCGGTATCAAGTTTTCTGGCGACATTGCCAAGGCGATGGCAGCCGGTGCAAGCACCTGCATGGTTGGATCGCTTCTGGCCGGTACTGACGAAGCCCCTGGCGAAGTCATCCTGTATCAGGGCCGTTCATACAAATCCTACCGTGGTATGGGTTCGGTCGGTGCGATGGCACGTGGCTCGGCCGACCGTTATTTCCAGCAGGATGTTCAGGACAACCTCAAACTGGTTCCCGAAGGCATCGAAGGCCGCGTTCCTTACAAAGGCCCGGCAGGTCAGATCATCCATCAGCTGGTTGGTGGTCTTAAGGCATCCATGGGCTATACCGGTTCGGCAACGCTTGCGGACTTCCGCGAACGTGCGGAATTTGTTCGCATTACCAATGCGGGCCTGCGCGAAAGCCATGCGCACGACGTGACCATCACCCGCGAAGCACCGAACTATCGTCCGGGCGGCTGATGGACTTGCGCCTGCTGATTGGCTGACCAGCCTTGCGTTTGACGCTGTTGGCGAATGGTCCTTGCCATGATATGAGGCGCATTCAAATTTCGATGACGGCAGGCCTTCCTGCCGTCATCAGCTTTTTTATCGTAAGGTGTTGGCGCGCTTCCCATATGCGAAGCAGTCTTTCACCCGCAAACAGGTTGGATTTTACGCTTTGAAACCCGGTGCCCGCATAGCAGCCGTTATCGAACTTTACGATGGCTGGACCCATAACCGAGATGACGCCGACCGCGTTGTGTCAGGCTATTTCGGATCACGCCGGTATATCGGCGGCGGGGATCGTCGTGAAATCAGCGAACGTTTCTATAACCTGATCCGTCATCAGGCTCGTCTGGGTTGGTGGCTGGCGGAATGTGATTATCAGTTCCAGGACGGTCGTGCGCGCATGATCGCCGATCTGGTGTTGCATGACGGTTTGACCACCAGCGAGATCGAAGACCGTTTCTGTGGTGAACAATTCTGCCCCGACATTTTGCGTCCCAATGAAAAGCATCTGATCAACAAGCTTTCGGGCACAACACTTGATCATGATGCGCAGCCCGGTGCGGTAAAGGCCGAATTGCCGAAATGGCTTTATACCGAACTGATGAAGCTGCATCACGAAAACCTTGCCGCCGAAATGGCGGCGTATAACCAGCCGGCCAAACTTGATCTGCGCGTGAACCGCCTGCGCGGTAGTGTTGAAGATGCGATCAAGTCGCTGAAGGCTGATGGCATCAAGGATATCGAACGCACGCCCTATGCCCCCAATGGCCTTCGTTTGCCGCTTGGTTTGAACATGCTGGTTACGGCGGCCTATAAAGACGGCCTGATCGAAATCCAGGACGAAGCATCGCAGATTTGCGTGCATCTGGTCGATGCCAAGCCGGGCATGACGATTTTGGATATGTGTGCGGGCGGTGGCGGCAAGACGCTTGGCCTTGCGGCGGACATGCGCGGCAAGGGCCGTATTCTTGCCTGTGACACCCATGGCGGTCGTCTCGACAATGCGCGCAAACGTGCACGCCGTGCCGGGGCAGGCGATTGCATCCAGCAACGCATCATCGCCGATGAACGTGACAGCTGGCTTCGTAACAAGTCGGGCTTTTTTGACCGGGTGTTGCTTGATGTGCCGTGCTCGGGCCTTGGGACGCTTCGTCGTAACCCGGCACTGCGCTGGCGGATTGGGCAGCGTGACTTGCGCGGCCTGATGGCGGAACAAAGCAAAATCCTTAAGGCCGGTGCCGCCAAGGTGACCAAGGGCGGGCGCCTGATTTATGCGACCTGTTCGATCATGCCCGAGGAAAACGAACGTCTGATCGAAACCTTCATGCGTGATCGCAAGGATTTCAAACCGGTGCCGGTCAATGAAATCTGGCCGGATGCGCCAAAATCAGTGCCTGTACCGGGCGGTAAGGACAAGCCGTGGCTGCGTTTGTCGCCGAATGTGCATGGAACGGATGGTTTCTTTGTTGCGGTGTTCGAGCGCACTGCAAAAGGCAAGGTAAAGTAATGACATTGGCGGTAATGGCATATGGAAACCAGTCCCAGCCTCACACCGCCCTTGTTCTGCCTGCAAATCAAAAGGCCCTGCGAGTGATGCTCGCAGGGCCGATTTTGTTTAACCGTCAACGCGTTTGCGCGTTACTCGGTGGTCTGTACCGGCTCGTCAAAGATGGTGCCGGTGCCAGTTGCGCTACCGTCGCTTCCTTTGGACGCGTCGCCGTTCTCAAGGTTTTTCATGCCCGGAACGATTTCTTCGGCGCTATCAGGGATCAGGTCTTTGCCGTTTTGCGCAGGTGCGGTTTCCTCGGTGCCAATGATCGGCAGGCTGGTGCCGCCGTCTTTCTGGGTCATGGCGATTGCGGTTGCCGTGCCGGCAATCAGAATAAGGCCTGCGACGGCCATGGCGATTTTGCTACCGGTGGAAGTGCTCATGATGATGTGTCCCTTGCGTTGATCAATCGTTTGATGCTCGTGCTTGGACGCGGTGTTTCCCGCGTTCCGTTAGCTCAGATACTGCGCGCCCATTGCGCGGAAAAAAGGGACCAATTGTGGGGTTTTCGGGGTGCTCTGCGCGTAAATCCGCCGCAATTGCACCGCGACACTCGTAACAACAAGACAAGTTTTTTGAATGCATCGTTGGGGGACCATCTGCGCCGGGTTGCCCATCACGATGGTTTGGCGTATGTACGGCGCAACCCAATCTTCGACGGAGATACGGCCCGATGACTGATCGCGTGCTGATTATTGATTTCGGATCCCAGGTCACCCAGCTGATCGCACGTCGCGTGCGCGAAAGCGGTGTCTATAGCGAGATCCATCCTTTTAACAACATCTCGGACGTGTTCCTGGATGAATATGCCCCCAAGGCCGTGATCCTTTCGGGTGGCCCGGCGTCTGTGCATTGGGACAAGGCCCCTTCGGCACCGGCAAAGGTGTTTGAGCTCGGCGTGCCGGTTCTGGGCATTTGCTATGGTCAGCAGACCATGGTCAATCAATTGGGCGGCAAGGTTGCGACCTCTGATCATCGTGAATTCGGTCGTGCCTTTGTCGATGTGATCGAGGATTGCGATCTTTTCAAAGGTGTCTGGGCCGAAGGTGCCCGCGAACAGGTCTGGATGAGCCACGGCGATCGCGTTGATGCGCTGCCTGATGGTTTCCGCGTTGTTGGTAAATCCGAAGGCGCACCGTTTGCCGCCATCGCCAATGACGACAAAAAATTCTATGCCGTGCAGTTCCACCCGGAAGTGGTCCACACCCCGCATGGTGCCCAGCTTCTCAAGAACTTCACCCATGGTGTTGCCGGGTGCTCTGGCGACTGGACCATGAATGCCTATAAAGACGATGCGATCGACAAGATCCGCAAACAGGTCGGCGATGGCAAGGTCATCTGTGGTCTTTCGGGTGGTGTTGACAGTTCCGTCACCGCGGTTCTGATCCACGAAGCGATTGGCGATCAGCTGACCTGCGTGTTCGTTGATCATGGCTTCATGCGTTCGGGCGAGGCCGATCAGGTCGTCACCCTGTTCCGCGATCACTACAACATCCCGCTTGTGCATGTTGATGCGTCTGACACCTTTATTGGTGCCATCGAAGGCGAAACCGACCCGGAAGTAAAACGCAAAACCATTGGCCGTCTGTTCATCGAAGTGTTTGAAGAAGAAGCCAAGAAAATCGGTGGTGCAGACTTCCTGGCACAGGGAACGCTTTATCCCGACGTGATCGAAAGTGTGTCCTTCACCGGTGGTCCTTCGGTCACCATCAAGTCACACCACAACGTTGGTGGCCTTCCGGAACGCATGAACATGAAGCTGGTCGAACCGCTTCGTGAGCTGTTCAAGGACGAAGTCCGCGACCTTGGCCGTGAACTGGGGCTGCCCGACAGCTTTGTTGGCCGTCACCCGTTCCCTGGACCGGGCCTTGCCATCCGCATCCCGGGCCAGCCAATCACGCGCGAAAAGCTCGATGTGCTGCGCAAGGCTGATGCGATCTATCTCGAAGAAATCCGCAATGCCGGTCTTTATGACGCCATCTGGCAGGCTTTTGCCGTGCTGCTGCCGGTGCGTACCGTCGGCGTGATGGGCGATGGTCGTACCTACGACTATGCATGCGCCTTGCGTGCCGTGACCTCAACCGACGGCATGACCGCCGATTTCTTCCCGTTCCCGCCGGAACTGCTTGGCCGCATCGCCAACCGGATCATCAATGAAGTCAACGGCATTAACCGTGTGACCTATGACTTTACTTCGAAGCCACCGGGAACGATTGAGTGGGAATAGGTTTTCGGATACCGGAACCAACAAACGGCGCGTCCACTGGGCGCGCCGTTTTGCATTTGAGCTAGTTCGAGCCCGGCCCCTCCGACCCGCAATCGCCTGAGGAGTTACACGCATTTGACAAAGCCTGCTGCACGCTGCGCTGCCAGTTAAATGTCAGGCATGACGACAGGGCCAATATGGCGGTCAATGCGATGATCAGGCGAAGCGGGCGCATGGGATCATTACCTTTACTCTCTGCGAAGGGCGGGTAGGCCAACGCCGGTTGTTTCGAACCCGCCATCGGCGGCAACGATCTGGCCGGTAACAAAGCTTGCCTTGTCGGAGCACAGGAAATGGATGACTTCGGCAATTTCGTTTTCTGTGCCATAGCGGCCCAGCGGCATCGCGTCGAGATAGGCCGAGATAATTTCTGGCGAATGCACGGCCATGGCGAGTTTGGTTTTGACCGGGCCGGGGCAGACGCAATTGGCGCGGATGCCATATTCCCCCAGTTCGGCGGCCTGTTGTTTGGTCATGTGAATGACCGCAGCTTTTGATGTGCCATAGGCGACACGAAGCGTTGATGCGCGAAGGCCGGAGATCGAGCCGATATTGACAATCGCGCCTCTGGTTTCCTTGAGTGCTGGTATGGTCGCCTGTGAGACAAGAAAGACACCATCAAGGTTGGTTTCCATGATGCGGCGCCAGGTCGCGAAGCTTGTTTCCTCGACCGGCAGGAAGTCGGCAACACCGGCATTGTTGACGACGGCATCGATCCGTCCAAAGGCCGAAAGCACAGCATTGACCATCTGATCAACCTGCGCGGCGTCCGAGACATCATATTCAAAGGCCGAGGCCACATCCGACACGGTTTTTGACGCAGAATCAAGTTCCGGTCCGTCGCGATCAATCATGGCGACTTTCCAGCCCTGATCGATAAATAGTTTGGTGGTAGCAAGTCCGATCCCGCGTGCGGCCCCGGTGACCAGTGCGACTTTCTGCGTCATGTAAAACGTCCTTTCCTGAACCATTCCCTGTTGCCGCTGCTTTGTGCGCGGCATTATTGGCGTTCATTAAGGCAAAACTCGCAGTGCCCGGCAAGCACACGATCAATCAAGGATGTAAATCATCGCTTAGACCTAGGCCAAAAACAGTTGGGACGCGTAAACCAGCATCGAAAACAGGCTGACGAAATAGGCGATCGAGCGGACGCCATTGATCCCCGGAACGCGCGTGATGCCCGCAAGATAAAGCCCGCCATGTGCAATGCGCGCCGCGAGAAAAATGGTCGCACAGGCAACGGTCACACTATTGGACACACCGATGACATGTGCAGTCAGTACGATAATCGCAAAGGGAACAAGGTTTTCCAGATGGTTCTGATGGGCGCGTACCCCGCGTGCGGCCATGCCGGTCCGTTCGGGCAGGGCGTCGCGGTTGCCCATGAGGCGTTTGTCCCCAACACCGGGCTGCTTGGCGTAGGCATAATTATAGGCCCATGGGAAAGCCAGGCAGAGCAGCGCGTTGAGAACCAGAATGGTTAATTCGTAAGTCATTGGGAAACCGGATGTCTGATGGGACTATATGATCTACGTTCTATGGACAGGCAATAGATCATTCATGGTGACCTTTAAGCCCTGAGTGGTAAACGATTTCGTGGTGCCAGATCGTATGATTTTATGGAGCCAAAGTACCTTTTGGCTCCATCTCCCCTTGTCGCCGTCAAGCTTGTTGTCTAGCGTCAGCACAACAATATGAGCATCCAGTTGTTGTAAGCAGGTATGCCACCATATCAGGAGACCGTCCCGGGAAGTTCAGTGCATTTCGAATAAGGGGCTATGGCGTTGGCAAACATTCAGGACAAGGCCCGTGTAGTCATTATCGGCGGTGGCGTGATTGGCTGTTCGGTCGCCTATCATCTGACCAAATTGGGCTGGAAAGATGTTGTCTTGCTCGAACGCAAGGAACTGACATCCGGCACGACATGGCATGCGGCGGGTCTGATTGCCCAGTTGCGCGCAACCGCCAACATGACCCGTCTTGCCAAGTACTCCCAGGAACTATACGGCACGCTTGAAGATGAAACCGGGGTCGCCACAGGTTTCAAGCGCGTTGGTGCCATCACCGTCGCCCTGACGGAGGATCGGAAGGAAGAATTGTTCCGCCAATCCGCGATGGCACGTGCCTTCGGGGTGGAGATCGAAGAAATCTCACCTGCCGAGATCGGGGAACGCTATCCGCATGTCAATCTGGATGGCGTGACAGCAGGCGTGTATTTGCCCAAGGATGGGCAGGGTGATCCGGGGAATATCGCGCTTTCGCTGGCGCGCGGTGCAACCAAACGTGGTGCGAAAATCCATAGCCGCACCAAAGTCACCGGTATGCGCAAACAGGGATCGCGTATTACAGCCGTTTCCTGGCAATCCGAGGATGGTGATCAAGGCGAAATTGCCTGCGATATGGTGGTCAACTGTGCGGGCATGTGGGCGCGCGATGTTGGCAAGATGGCCGGTGTGAATGTGCCGTTACATGCTTGTGAGCATTATTATATCGTCACCGATAGTGTGCCACAGCTGGGTGATTTGCCGGTTCTGCGCGTGCCTGATGAGTGCGCCTATTACAAGGAAGATGCCGGTAAGATCCTATTGGGAATGTTCGAGCCCAAGGCCAAGCCATGGGGCATGGAGGGCATTCCCGACAGCTTCGAGTTTGATGAGCTGCCACCCGATTTCGAGCATTTCGAACCGATCCTTGAAATGGCGATCAATCGCCTGCCACTTTTGGGCCAAACCGGTATTCATACCTTTTTCAATGGCCCGGAAAGCTTTACGCCCGATGACGCCTATCACCTTGGTCTGGCGCCTGGTATGGATAATGTTTGGGTCGCGGCCGGGTTCAATTCCATCGGTATTCAATCGGCCGGTGGGGCCGGGATGGCGTTGGCGCAATGGATGGAAGACGGCGAAAAGCCGTTCGATCTTGGCGATGTCGATATCGCACGCATGCAGCCATTTCAGGGCAACAAGACCTATCTGACGGAACGTGTTTCAGAAACATTGGGCTTGCTGTATGCCGATCATTATCCGTTCCGGCAAAAAGCAACATCACGCGGCATTCGTCGCTCGCCCCTGCATGAACATCTGGCGAGGAACGGCGCCGTGTTCGGTGAGCTCGCAGGCTGGGAGCGTGCAAACTGGTTCGCCAATGACGGTCAGAAACCGGAATATGAATATAGCTGGAAACGCCCCAACTGGTTTGACAATGCCAAGGCAGAGCATCTGGCAATCCGAACCGGTGTGGGCCTTTATGACATGTCGTCCTTTGGCAAAATCCGGGTTGAAGGCCCGGATGCGACGGCCTTCCTGAACCATGTCAGCGGTGGGGAGATGGACGTGCCGGTTGGCAAGATCGTCTATACCCAGTTCCTCAATGCGCGGGGCGGGATCGAGGCGGACGTAACCATTACACGCCTTTCGGAGCTTGCTTATCTGGTGGTGACACCGGCGGCAACGCGGCTGGCCGATGAGACATGGATGCGTCGCCATGTTGACGATCATATGGTTGTCATCACTGATGTCACGGCGGGTGAGGCGGTTCTGGCCGTTATGGGGCCGAAGTCGCGTGATCTGTTGGCTTCCGTATCGCCCAACGATTTCTCAAACGCGGCCAATCCGTTTGGCACGGCACAGGAAATCGAAATCGGCATGGGGATCGCGCGTGCCCATCGTGTTTCCTATGTCGGGGAACTGGGCTGGGAAATCTATGTCAGTACCGACATGGCTGCCCATGTGTTTGAAACGCTGCTAGCGGCTGGCGAAGGCCATGGCCTGAAATTATGTGGCTTGCATATGATGGATGGGTGCCGGATCGAAAAGGGCTTTCGTCACTTTGGTCATGACATCACCTGTGAGGATCATGTGCTTGAGGCCGGGCTTGGTTTTGCTGTTAAAACCGACAAGTCGGATTTCTTTGGCCGGGATGCCGTGCTTGCCAAGCGTGAAAGTGGTTTGACGCGTCGGATAGTGCAATTCCGCCTGAATGATCCGGAACCACTCTTGTTCCATAACGAACCGATCCTGCGCGATGGCAAGATCGTCGGTCATCTGACATCGGGGGCCTATGGCCATCATCTTGGTGCTGCTGTCGGGATGGGCTATATCGGATGCGCGGGTGAGACGTCCGGCGACATTCTGGCATCAAGTTACAGCATTGATGTCGCTGGAACAGTGGTTGGTGCTCAGGCGTCTCTACACCCGTTCTGCGACCCGTCCGGGGATCGGATGAAGTCGTAAAAGCGGGCGAAATGCCATGGTTCTCGTGCTCTGCTCGCTTGCATTGGCCGGTCACTAATCGGGTTGAAATTCCAAAAGGTCGCCGGGTTGACAATCAAGCTCCTTGCAAATGGCCGATAGCGTTTCAAACCGCACGCCTCGCACTTTGCCGGACTTCAAAAGCGAGAGGTTTTGTTCGCTAATCCCGATCCGGGCGGCGAGGTCTTTGGACTTCATCTTGCGGGTGGCCAGCATGACGTCCAGCCGAACGATAATGGTCATCAGACGAAACTCCGATTTTCGTCATGAATGCGGGCGGCTTCGCCAAGCACCCAGGCAATGACAATGATCAGCCCGCCGAGAAACAGCGTGCTGGCCTCGGCATTGCTCAACCCGATCGACAGAACCCGTTCACCGGCCGGACGGTGGAAAGTCGCAAGGACCGAGGTGGCAGCACCGGTTAGCGGTTTGATCAGGGTTTGCGCCAGAAGGGCAATACCAAATGCCTTGAGGTGGCGGATCGGGCCCGTCTGGAAAATGGCGTTATGAGCGAAGGCACCAAACATCTTGCGCAAGCGATACAGGCCATAGGCCAAAACAAGTGACGGGATCATCATCACCGCCATGGTGACGTATTTCTGCCAACCCGAGAGCGCGTGCAGATCGGCAAGGCTGACGGTCATTTGACTTGTGCTGGCTTCAACCCAGCCTGGCGCGTACCAGACCAGTGGCACGACCAGGATCTGAAAAATGATGGCAATCGCGCAGGCCCAGTAAAGAAGGGTGCTGATGGTGCGCACATTCTTAAGCGTATCAGTGTGTTGGGTGGAGGACATCTGTGGGGCTCCTGAATAGGGGAATTCCGAATCAAGTTATAAAATTCATGTAAAACATGAATAATTTATCGAAATGAGTCAATCCGGTTTGTTTCTGGCCTGCCGAGAGCGACGGCGATTTAGGCGAATTTTTATGTGTCGCTTGCCTTGTGCGGGCAGGCGTGGAAAATAGTCCCCATGTCAGAAAGCAAAACCAAACCCCGCACGCCCGTTCCCGCAACTGATCCTGATGATTGCCAGGAATGTGATGCAGCTGCCCGACTTGGTCTGAGCACGGAACAGGGCGAGGCCGTCACACGCGACGCATCGCGGGCCGTTGGCGCGGATTTGGCTTTGCCTGATGTCGAGGCGGCAGCGAAAATCTTTTCCCTATTGGGGGATGCCGGGCGGCTTCAGCTTGTCCTGCGCTGCATGGAAAAGCCCCAGACTGTTTCGGAGTTGGCTGCGGCAACGAATATGTCGCAATCGCTTTGCAGTCATCATTTGCGACATTTGCGCGACCAACGTATTCTCGCGTCCGAGCGTAGAGGGCGACATATCCTTTATCAGATTGATGATGATCATATTTCGCGGGTAGTACGCGATACCTTTGCCCATGTCACACATGATTGAGGATGCTATGACTCTTGTCTCGCGCCACCTCAAAACAAGCATGCAGGAAAATTATGAGCCAAAGTCAATTGACGTTGCCTGTTTTCGTTGGTGGTAGCGGTAGAAGTGGTACCTCGCTCATGGGGGATTTAGTCGGGTCGCATCCCGCATTTAATCTGCCTGTCCACGAGAACAAGCTCATTGTCGAACGTGCGGGATTGCGCGATCTTATACGTGACCTGTCCGGCATACCCGATTTGATGAGGCGTCATTTCGCAATCCTGCATTTTTACGCGCGGGCCCAAAAGCTTCGTAATCTGGCTTTTCGCGACGTAGCGTTAAACCAGCAGGTGCAAAACCGTATGAACGAGCATGGTGCATCATTTCATCAGGCGTTTGAGTATGTGCAACGACAAAATCCTCAGGCAAGTGGGTCCGTCCATGCGATAGCGCAGGGCTTTGGGATTAACAACTATGACAAGTGCGTGAACGAGCTCGTCAAAAAACTGGCTGTGCATATCGATCAGAACGGGATTGTTGATACAGATGGACTACTGAAACCGTTTTTTGTGACGAAGCAGTTTGAGCGAGCAGAATTGTTGGATATTGCACGGGGCTTCCTGTGCGATCTTTACGGCACTATATCGCAACTGCGCTGGGTCGATGATACGCCATCGAACTCTCTGGCGGTAGATTTCCTTGCCGAACTGTTCCCGGAAATGCGGTTTGTCAACATGATCCGGTCACCGGCCGATACGATCAGCTCCTATGTAAAGCAAGTCTGGTTCCCAAATGATGTCAAATTAGCTGAGCAGTATATCTGTTCCAACTTGCTGGCAGCTGAAAAGCTGATGGAGGCTTTGCCTGAGCATTTGACCTTGACGGTGCGGATGGAGGATTTGGTGGAGCAACCAGAAAAAACTCTGGAAACGCTTGCCGAATTTCTCAATGTTTCCAATGAATTCAATTCGCAGCTTGTCAAGAGTGATGCCGCGCATATCGGGCGCTCTGAGAGTGATCGTGATATACAGGCCGCAATATCCGAAGACCTGAAGGCATGGATGGCACGCCACGACTATGCCTGACGACCTCAATATATGATGTTTGGAAACAAGAACATTCAAATTCCTGTTTGAATGTTCTTGACAGAGACAACCCTGCAAAATACGTTTACCTTAACATATGAATAGAAATTTGATTGTTTGGGATTGTGGATGTCTTTCATCGCGAAATGGGCGGATATGCCGACGGTAGGTTCCTGTGCTCAATGCCGGGAAGCGTTAGTCAATGCTCTTGCTAAGGCAATACCACATCAAAGTTTTTCCGATGACGGTCAAGGCATTTCTACCCCGATGCCACTCGAAGGAGATGATGCCTCCATCTTTCAGGAAATCCTCAAGAACCATGAAACGGACATTGTTCATTACCAATGGCATGTCACTGGCATGGATTGTGGGTCATGTGTTGCCAAGATCGAAACCGCCCTTGGCAAGTTTGAGGGGGTTTCATGCATCGATGTATCGATGATGCGCGAAACCGTGACGCTTGGCATTGATGCTGCCCACGATGAAACCCGTTCAGACATCACCAAAACCCTAAATAAGCTCGGATATCCGGCGCAGGAAAAGAACGCCCCGGGGGCTGCAAAGGCAAGCGGATCGTCTTGCTGTGCTGGCAACAGTTGCGGCTCGAGTACCGCCAATGATGGGGTATCGAATTCCGCAGATGACGCGCAAAATGCATCTAAACAGAGCCTTCTGCGTCGTTTCGCGCCATGGTCGTCGGAAAATGACGAAATTGCCTTTGCCGCCATTTGCCTTGCACTCGGCGGGCTGATTGGTACGACTTTCCCGGTGACGTCACCTTACGCCATGTCGGTGGCGTCCCTGTTGGCAGCGCTGCCTGTGATGAAAAAGGCGGCGCGGTTGGCGCAAAGCGGGGCGGTGTTTTCGATCGAGCTTCTGATGTCGGTTGCCGTGATCGGTGCAGTGGCGATTGGTGAAAGCCTTGAGGCCGGGATGGTGGTCTTGCTGTTTGCCATTGGCGAGCGGCTTGAGGGTGTGGCGGCCGGACGGGCCAGAAGCGGCGTACAGGCCTTGATGAAGCTTACCCCGGAGCAGGCACGGCGTGTTGTAGATGCCGGTTTTGAGACCGTGACCCCGCGTGATCTGGTTATTGACGACATCATCGAAGTCCGCCCGGGCGAACGGGTGCCATCTGATGGCGTGATTGAAAGTGGTGTGGCCGAGATCGACAACAGCCACCTGACGGGTGAATCGGTCCCGGTCTATAGCGACGCCGGCACAGATGTTTTTGCCGGTGCGATTGTCACCGACAGTCCGGTCCGCATTCGCGTGACCCGTGCGTCGGGCCAAACCATGCTGGACCGCGTGATTGAGCTGGTCGAGCAAAGCGAAAAGCACAAGGCGCCTGTCGAACGCTTTGTTGCCAAGTTTGCCCGCATCTATACCCCGATCATCATGGGTCTCGCACTCGCCACGGTCGTGATCCCGCCGGTGGTGTTCGGGCAGGCATGGGAAGAGTGGATTTATCGCGGTCTGGCCCTGCTTCTGATTGGCTGCCCTTGTGCGCTGGTGATCTCGACACCGGCGGCGGTCACCTCGGCCCTGGCACGCGCGACCAGGATCGGTCTTCTGGTCAAGGGTGGGGCTGCGCTGGAGCTGATCGGGGCTGTGCGCACCATGGCATTTGACAAAACCGGTACGCTGACCGAAGGCAAGCCGAAACTAAGCGCAATCAAAACAGCCGATGGCTATGGCGAGAATGGTGTTCTGACGATTGCCGCAGCCCTTGAGGCCGTCACATCGCACCCGCTTGCGCGTGCTGTCGTCACGGCCGCCGAAAACCGCAATCTTGATCTGCCTGTGGTTGAACAGGCCAGAACCATTGCCGGTGCCGGTGTCGAAGGACGCATTGACGGGGCACTGTATCAGGTGGGGGCTGCCAAACGTCTGAACGGCGTGCCGGATGGCGTAATTGGCGATTGGCTGACCGCGCAAGAAGATGAAGGCAGTACTGCCGTCGTGATCCTGAAAGACGGGCAGGTAATCGGTGCCCTGGCCTTGCGCGACGTTGCACGCAGTGACGCGATGAACGCACTTGGCGAACTTAACAGGCTTAACATCACGCCTGTGATGTTAACAGGCGATGCGGATCGGGTTGCCAAGCGCATGGCCGCAGAGCTTGGCATGGAATATCGCGCCGAACTGATGCCCGAAGACAAACTGAATGCCTTGTCAGAACTGCGTGCTGATCCGAAACGGTCCGGTCCGGTGGCGATGGTCGGGGATGGCATCAACGATGCCCCGGCACTGAAATCCGCCGATGTTGGTATCGCGATTGGCGGGGGTACGGATATCGCCCTTGAGGCCGCCGATGCGGTGGCGGTCAAGGACCGGCTGGGTGATGTGGTTAATCTGGTGAAGCTGTCGCGTGCGGCACGCCGGGTGATCCGTGAAAACATCACGATTGCATTGGGGCTTAAGGCGGTCTTTCTGGTTACGTCCATCACCGGTCTAACCGGTCTTTGGCTTGCTGTTCTGGCCGACACCGGGGCGACGGTTCTGGTGACGATCAACTCGCTAAGATTGTTGATTGCCTTGCGCAAGGCATAGAACACGGTGAACATCGGCCATAATGAACAAAGCCCGGCATGATGCCGGGCTTTGTGTTGTGATAGTGGTTTGTTTCGCTGCTTAAAGGTCTGCCATCATCTCGGCTGGAATGATTGCTCCGCGATGGGTGATGACCTTGCTGGCAAGCTTGTGTCCGGTAAGCGTTGCTGTCACGCCGTCCTGTTCCTTGAGCAAGCCTGCCATGAAGCCCGCGTTAAAGCTGTCACCGGCGGCCGTCGTGTCAATCGGGGTGACCGGTTCCGGGATCGGGACATGGTGAGTTTCCCCACCTTCATAAAGCAGGCAACCTTGCTGCCCCTGTTTGACGACAATCAGGGCAGGGCTCAGCTTGGCAATCCGGTTCACGGTGTCTTGCGCCGTTTCATCACCCCAAAGAAGCTGTTCGTCATCGAATGTCGGCATCATGACATCGGCAAGGGCGGTGATGCGGGCGTATGTCTCGCGCGCCTGTTCTTCCTTTCCAGACCAAAGCTTGGGGCGGAAATTGCCATCAAAGGCGATCTTGCCACCCTTGTCTTTGTGGGACTGAAGGGTCTGAAACAGACACGTGGTGTCGTCTTCCAGCACATGCAGGCTAATCCCTGAAAGATACAGCCACGGCGCATCTTCAAGCGCCTGCAGGTATGCCTGGTCAGCAAGTGACATGGTTTGGCGTGCGGCTGACTGATTGCGCCAGTAGTGGAAAAATCGTTCGCCGTCCGCCCGGTTGGTGATGGAATAAAGTCCGGTATTTGCCTGATCCGTGCTGATCAGGAACGCATCACTGACCCGGTTGTCTTTCAGCACGGACCGGATCTGCTCACCAAACGGGTCTTCGCCGACGGCAGAGGCAAAGGCGCATTTGATCCCAAGGCGACCAAGATAGACCGCAGTATTAAACGTATCACCGCCAACCTTGACGCTGGCGTTTCCTGCCGGGTCGAACGAAATCTCGCCCATGGCTTCGCCAATGCAAATGACATCAACAGACATCAAAAAAAACTCCCTGATGCGGATTAACGCAGCATCCCGCGTGCGGCGACCGGCATTTCCATCATTTCGCCGTTCTGATCCTTGATCCAGACGGTCGGAAACAGATTGGTCACGACGCAGATGTGATTGGGGATAATCGAAATCACGTCACCAACTGCCGGGTCCCAATCGCTGTCACCAAGCTCAATGATGCCGTGTTCTTCGGACAGGCCAACAATTGATGCATCCGGTGCCTCGCGGACCATGCCAAAGCCCTCAAGGCCCAGCAGGTCGGAACTCAGCGCCTTTGATCCTGCATCGATGATGGCACGGGTTTTCGTCGGGCGGGAAACCACGGTGGTCTTAACAACCGCAGCACAGTTTTCAACGCCACATGCACCGCGCGCAATCAGGGAACGGTCATTGTAAATATAGGTCCCGGCGCGGTGTTCAGTTGCGTGATCAAATGCGGGCAGGGCGTCCAGATTTGGCGTGCCACCGGTCGAAACAACCGGGCAAGGTAGCCCGGCGTCCTCGAGACGTTGTTTGGCATCACTCAACCATTTGTCGACGTTTTCTGCATGATCCATTGGCGGATAGGTCATCAGCCCGCCAAATCGAAGTCCGGGCAACTCATTGATCCTTGATGCCAATTCGGCAGCATCAGTCGGGCTTTGCACACCACACCGTCCTGCACCGGTGTCGCATTCCACAAGAACGGTCAACTCGGTTTCTTCATCCGCAAAGCGCGCCGATAGCCCCTTGGCAACGGTCAGATTGTCACAGGTGACCGACAGGGTGCATTTGCGCGCCAGTGCCGCCAGACGATCAAGTTTGGCATCACCGATGACGTTGTAGGTCAGCAATATATCGCGGAGTCCGCCCTCAACCATAACCTCGGCCTCACCAGTCTTCTGGCAGGTGATGCCGATCGCCCCGGCCTCAATCTGTCGTTTGGCAAAAAACGGCAGTTTGTGCGTCTTGATATGCGGGCGTGTTTTAAGGCCCGCCGCATCGGCAAGGTTTTGGAAACGCGCAATGTTTTCGTCAACGACGGGGAGGTCAATCACAAGGCAAGGGGTATCAAACATGCTGGTTCCTGATTGGTTTGAGGTTGGCGCTCTCAGCTTTTTGCAAAACGAAATTGACATATCTTGAACGCCGCTGCTAGGGTAAATCCGAAATAACGGTATTAATTCCGCTATAACGGAAAAGCAAAAAACGATCCAGGAATGTGTGGCTCATTTGAAAGTGGAGACAAAAATGGCATTTCTTAAAACTCTGGCGGTCGCAACTGTCATGACCGCGACGGCGGCTTCGGCACTCGGCACTGCATCCGCCCAGGAAACAAGCAAACTTCAGCAGGTCCTTGATCGCGGCTATCTGGTCCTTGGGACCGGGTCGACCAACCCGCCGTGGCACTTTGTTGATTCAGACAACAAGCTCAAAGGTTTTGACGTTGATATGGGCCGCCTTGTGGCCAAGGCCCTGTTTGGCGACCCGGACAAGATCGAGTATGTCCAGCAGTCGGGCGACGCTCGTATTCCGAACCTCGTCACCGACAAGGTCGATATGGCCTGCCAGTTCATGACGGTCACGGCTGAACGTGCCCAGCAGATCGAATTCACCATTCCCTACTATCGCGAAGGTGTTGGTCTGTTGCTGATGGCCAATGGTGACTACGCCGATTATGACGCGCTGAAAGAAGGTGGTGATGATGTCACCGTCGCAGTTCTGCAGAACGTCTATGCCGAAGAAATGGTACACGCGGCCCTGCCAGAAGCGGAAGTTGATCAGTATGACAGCGTTGATCTGATGTATCAGGCGCTTAATTCCGGTCGTGCCGAAGCCGCCGCAACCGATCAGTCTGCACTTCGTTGGTTCATGGTTCAGAACCCGGATCGTTACACGGATGCTGGCTATGCCTGGAACCCGCAAAGCTATTCGTGCGGTGTAAAACCGGGCGATCAGCGTTGGTTGAACTTCGTCAATACCGTCCTGCATGAAGGCATGACCGGTGTTGAATTCCCGTTCTATGCTGAAAGCTTCAAAACCTGGTTTGGTGAAGAGCTCGAAACGCCGAAAATCGGCTTCCCTGTCGAGTACAAGTAATCAACGCAAGCATTCGGGAATTCCGCTTTGAATTACGATTTCAACTTTGACGTCATCTGGCGTAACTGGGATCTCCTCGCAGAGGGGCTTGGGCTGGGTCTGTTTCTGGCCATTGTCTCGATTGCGATTGGATGCGGGATCGGCCTTCTGGCGGCGTTCGGGATGCTTTCGCGCCACAGAACCTTGCGCTGGATCGCGGTGGCTTATGTCTCCGCGATCCGCAATACCCCGATCCTTGTTCTTATTCTGTTTTGCTATTTCGCGCTTCCGCAACTGGGTATCGCGTTGGACAAAATATCGTCCTTTGTCTTTACGCTGTCGATCTATGCCGGGGCCTATTTGGCCGAAGTATTCCGATCCGGTCTGGTTGCGTTGCCCAAGGGACTGCGCGAAGCCGGCCTTGCGATTGGTCTGACGGAATTCAAGATCAAGACCAACATCATCATTCCGGTGATGTTTCGAAATGTCCTGCCGTCACTTTCAAACAACTTCATTTCGCTGTTCAAGGACACTTCCCTTGCCGCGGCCATCGCGGTGCCGGAACTGACCTTTTATGCGCGCAAGATCAATGTCGAGAGCTTCCGTGTGATTGAAACATGGATGGTCGCGTCAATGATCTATGTGGTTGCCTGTTATGTGATTGCGGCTCTGCTGCGCCGTCTCGAACTGCGCCTTGCAGTTCCACGCTAAAGGGGTATCAGATGAATTTCTCTCTTTTCCTGACAGAATTGTGGAACGCGCGGCTAAGCCTGCTTTCGGGACTGGGTGACACAATCCTGATTTCGGTTGCCTCGGTTATTCTGGGATCAGTCCTTGGTGTGTTCGTTGGTTTGGCGATGACATATGGCGCGAAGTGGCTTCGCTTTGTTGTCCGGTTGTATATCGACTTTCTGCGCGGAACGCCGGTCTTCGTTCTGATTTTGGCCTGCTTCTACATCCTTTCGGTTGTCGGTCTTGACCTGACGGCGTTTCAGGCCGGTGTTTTGGCACTGACGCTGTTTTGTTCATCCCATGTTGGCGAAATCGTCCGCGGGGCTTTGTCCGCCATTCCGCAAGGCCAGACCGAAGCTGCCAAATCGGTCGGTCTGACATTTGGGCAAACCTTTGTTTATGTGCTGTTACCCCAGGCTTTGCGCCAGATCCTGCCAACCTGGGTCAATACCGCGACCGAGATCGTCAAGGCATCGACGCTGCTTTCGATCATTGGCGTGGTGGAGCTTCTGCTTGCGACCCAGCAGGTTATCTCGCGCACCTATCTCAGCCTTGAGTTCTATCTCTTTGCGGGCTTTGTCTATTTCCTTTTGAACTTCGTGATCGAACAGGCTGGTCGTGCCGTCGAACGCCGCATTTCGATCCCATAAAGAGGCAATCATGTCCCCAATTTTGACTATTTCCGGCCTTCACAAAAGCTTTGGCAAGGTTGAAGTGCTTAAGGGCATCGACCTGACCATGCAGCAGGGCGATGTGGTTTCGCTGATCGGATCGTCCGGTTCGGGCAAGACCACGCTTTTGCGTTGTGTGAACCTTCTGGAAGATTTTGAGCAGGGCTCGATTGAACTGGCAGGTCAGTCTATCGGCTATAAACAGGACGGCGGACAGCGTCGCCGGCTGTCGGAACGTGAAATTGCCCGTCAACGTGCCATGACCGGCATGGCTTTTCAGCAGTTCAATCTTTTCCCGCATATGACGGCCATTCGCAACGTCATGCTTGGTTTGATCAAGACCAAGAAAATGCCGAAGGACGAAGCACGGGCGATTGCCGAAAAATGGCTTGAGCGCGTCGGTATGGGCCAGCGTCGCGATCACTATCCCGGCCAGCTTTCCGGTGGCCAGCAACAGCGCGTCGCGATTGCGCGTGCCATCGCGATGAACCCGCAGATCATGCTGTTTGACGAAGTGACTTCCGCACTTGATCCGGAACTGGTGGCCGAGGTGCTGGCAGTTGTTCGTGATCTGGCAAATGAAGGCATGACCATGTTGCTTGTGACGCACGAGATGCGGTTTGCGCGCGATGTTTCAAGCAAGGTCGTGTTCATGCATCAGGGGCGTATTCACGAAGAAGGCGCCCCCGAACAAATTTTCGGTGCGCCGAAAACTGAACGTTTGCAGGGCTTCCTTGCAAATTCTGAATTTTAAGAACCAGGAGATATTTTTTATGAGCATTAAAAGACACGGTGTTGGCGAAGGTAAGGGCAACGGTCAGAAGGCATTGCCATTTGCCAAGGCAACCGAGGCGGATGGCTGGCTTTATGTGTCCGGCCAGACCCCGATGCGTGACGGTGAAGTTGTTGGCAACGGCATTGTCGAACAGTCCCGGATCGCGATTGAGAATATGCTCAAAATCGTTGAAGATGCCGGTTATACTGCGGCTGACATCATGCGCATTGGTGTCTGGCTTGATGATGCGCGCGATTTCTGGTCGTTCAATGGCGTGTTCGAGGAATATTTCAGCGAAAATCCCCCGGCACGTGCCTGCGTGCAGTCCTCGATGGTTGTTGATTGCAAAGTAGAGGTCGACTGCATCGCCTTTCGTAAGGCATAACAGTCTGCAATTATTGCGCTAAGACGTTACATGAGGGGTTTATGACGGAACAG
Organism: Thalassospira sp. A40-3; assembly: GCF_015871485.1. Taxonomy (NCBI): domain Bacteria; kingdom Pseudomonadati; phylum Pseudomonadota; class Alphaproteobacteria; order Rhodospirillales; family Thalassospiraceae; genus Thalassospira; species Thalassospira sp. A40-3. The sequence continues at coordinate 2,737,534 of NZ_CP065428.1, read as the reverse complement.
CAGATACGAAAGCGTGCGCGCGGCATTGATCGTGCGTTCGATATTCTGGACCATCTGCGTGATGTCAGAACCTCTCAGCGTCCTGCCGAAATCGCCCAGGCTTTGGGCGCGCCAACCTCGACGGTTTACGATCTGATCGGCACGCTGATTGATCATGGCATGCTTGAAGTGACCGATGCCAATGGCTCGGTCTTTTTGGGGCGGCGGGTTTATTTCCTTGGCCTTGCTTATCGTGATTATTTCGATCTGACCCGGCAAGCGGCCGGGGTTCTTGATGAAATCACGGCAAGCACCAAGGAAACCTCCCAGTTTTGTATGCTTGATGGCAACAAATACACCGTCGCCTTGCAACGTGAAGGCAGCCGCCCGTTTCGCATTTCTGCTGATGTCGGGGAACGGACTGCCATTCCGTGGACAGCGTCGGGTCGGCTTTTGCTGGGGCACCTGAGTGATCAGGAAATCCGCGAACTGATCCCGGCTGAGGACTTTATCCTGCCCGACGGGCGTCAAATGGATATTGCAGCCTATATCGCCGAAATCCGCCGTGCGCATGACGAACGCTTTTTCTCGTTCGACAGCATTGTGGATACCTTCACCCATTGCTTTGCCGCCCCGGTCTATAATCAAAGCGGTATCTGTTCTGCCACGCTGTGTATCGTCGCCCCCAAGGACGACGCACGTAAAAACTATGATCTCTATAAAAACGTGCTTCAAACGGCGGGTGACAAGCTTTCCAAAACCGTCTGATCCAATAAGGCACCGGTCAATAACCACATCACCCGGATCAATCGTCCGGGTGTTTTTGTTTTTGCGTGTTGGTGTTGTTGTGGAATTTGGCCGGAAAAGAGAAAGCGGCGGTTATCGTTTCCCGCATCGATAACCACCGCTTTTCCACCTTGAGAGGCCTATGGGGAGAGAGGACCCATAGGTCTGAGAGACAAGCCGCTTGGGGACAAGTGCGAATGGGTTTCATTCGCGGGCTGTGTCGAGACCCGTTATAGGTAAGAAAAAACACCGACGCAAGTGAAAATCGTTCTCATTTGCGAAAAACTTTTGGTTGATGCCTTTCTGATATAAATATCCCGACAAAACTGGTTGGTTAATCGTGGTGCTTATGCCCGGATTTCCGCGATATTCAGATGACGTAAATAGAAAAACCCGCAGCGTTTGTGCGGGTTTTGAATGATTTTATCGTCGGCTTTGTTCAGGTAATGATCCGGCGTAAATGATTGTCCCAATGCTGCGATTTCAAAGAATCGTCGGGCAGTTCTACCCGCTTACGGCGAATCGCATCCATCCGCCAGCCATTGCCAAGGCCACTGGTGCCAACAAATTCACCGGCCCGATCCGTCGCGGCAAGGCCGCAGCCATCCGGGGCGGCGATATGGGTCAGGAAGTCATTGGTTTGCGCATCCCAAAAGGTCACAAGCCCGCCGCGTGGGCAGGAAATGCCAAATACCTGGCCCGATGCATCAAACCGCACCGACCCGCAATATTGCCGCATGCGGTACTGAACCGTATCCGGGGCCTCAAGCGGGCGGATGTCTGATCCCGGGTGCCAAATGCCGACAAGCGGCACCTGATCGGTCAGATCGCCCTGATACTGGAAGCCAGCGGCAATCGTGCCATTCGATGCGACATCGAGATGGCGGATCGAAAGTTTGTGCCAGTCATGTTTCAGCGCTGCCTGGTGAACAAGCTTGCCGTTGCTGAGATCAATGATCGACAGATTGGGTTGCATCGAGCTGATATTAAGTGGTGTGCGCCCGTCCTGATCGGGATGGGTGTGCAGCCCGCCATTGGCAATCACCAGATGTTCGCCATCCGGCATCAGATGCAATTCATGCGGGCCGGTGCCAAAGCTGTCGAATTCCGCCACCCGGCGATAGCCATCCTCGGCATCCCACACGGAAACAACCCCGCGCGCATGATCAAAATCGTTTTCAGTGATGTAAAGATAACGCCCATCATTGGAATAGATCGCATGGCCATAAAACCGGCGGTCTTCCGGACAATGCAGTTTGGCGCGCACATCCCCGGTATGGCGATCCAGGATCAGGCCATAAAGTCCCGGACGGCGTTCAACCGCTGCGACATCAACATGGTTGGGGCGCAGGCCGATATCATGACCTCGGCCGGGCAGGGGCTGTTCAAACAGGATCTTGCCCGAAGCATTAAATGCGGTGACATAATAATCGCCATTATCCCCGGCACTGGCGGAGATATAAACCGCGCGGTCTTCGGGCTTTGGCGCGGTTGCCGCACGGGCAAGGCCCATCGGCAACAGGGTGAAGGCCCCGCCAACACCCATGAGTTTCAGGAAACTGCGACGTTGATATGCCATCTTTGATCTCCTGCCGTCTGAGCCCTAGTCTCCATCCAGCGCGTTAAAGCCGCCACCAAGCTGGGTATTGCCGCCGACATCGTTTTCAACAAGCGTGGTCAGGAAATCAATCTGCCCCTTAAGGTCTGTCAGTATTGCATAACCATCGGGCTGTTCCAGTACCTCGGCAATAGAGGGCGGTAGCTCTGCCACTGTGTCGCCAACAGTCTGCCAGTTAAGCTTGAACGACCGATCCAGCAGGCTGTTATCAATCAGGGCGGCCAGGCCTTTACCTTCTTCACCAACATCCCCCCAGGTTCCGTCATAGATGGCAAACAGACCAATCAGGTTATGTTCGATATTGCGAAGCGATCGTTCCGAGATCGGGCTTTCCGCGCGGCTTGCACTGGCGTCCTCCTCGCCATCGCCAAGCGGACGGGCAAGCTTCTGGCTTGAGATGATCAAAAGGCCTTCATGCAGGGCACGATACAGATCGGTCGCGGCAAACTTGGCAGTGGGATAATCCATGCTGTCCGGTCCGGCATTTTCCATGGCGGTGGCAAATGCCGGCCATTCGTCCTGCAATTCGCCAGAAAGCGTACCAAGGTTGGTGGCAATTGCCGTGCCGTACTGGCACAGGAACACGCCATCTTCATTGGCCGCAATCATCTGATCACCGTGATCATCGGCAAACAGGACTTCCTCGAGTGCCGGGAAACCCTGAAGTGCTGCACTGGCACCGGAGAGCTTTTCGGGATCGGTATAGGCGGCCGGTTTATCAAACATCAGCTTGCGAAACTGGCGCGCAGCCGTGCCATGTTTGTCCGGCCAGTATTCGATATGCTGATCACGGCCATTGGCAACCAGCGGCCCCATGCGCCAGGGTTGTATTTCCTGCCAGATATCCATCGCCGCGTGAAAGGCCGCTTGGGTGTCTTCAAGTCCGCCCTTATCCGGATCTGAACAGAAATCCTTGAACTCGCTGGTCAGATTTTCCGTCGCAGCATGGAAGTCATCAAGCTTGGGCGGCATTACGGTGCCCAGCAAGTGCGCCAGAACCGGCTGATAATTTTCATCGGGAATATCGGCACGGGCAGCGGGACTGGTCACACCAACAGCAAGAACGGTGGTGGTCGAAAGCAACAAGGTGCGCCAGCTCGGTTTGCAGAACATATGACTTATCCCGATATTCACGTGATTTGGTGTCTGGTTTGGTATTCGGTCTTGCGACATATACCGCGTCACAATGACTTTAGAAATGCCAACAATTGACTGCGTTCCGATGGTGGCAGCTTTGTGACTGCTTCGCGGGCGTTTTCGGCCTCGCCCCCATGCCACAGGATCGCTTCAAGAATGGTTCGTGCCCGCCCGTCATGCAGGAAGCGGGCACGTGGATCAATCTCTTGCGCGCGGCCAATCCCCCAAAGCGGTGGCGTGCGCCATTCAGTGCCCGATGCCTGTGCCTCTGGCCGATGATCGGCAAGGCCGTCGCCCATGTCGTGTAACAACAGATCCGTGTAAGGCCAGATCACCTGCCCGGATTGTTCGGGCAGGTCAGCACGTTCGGGCAAGTCGTAGCGCGGTGTGTGGCAGGATGCACAGCCGATTGCGTCAAAGATCTTTTCGCCCGCTAAAACATCCGCATCATTGGCGTTCGGGCGGGCCGGCGGGGCAATGTTACGCGCGTAATACAGCACCAGATCGGTCATCACCGAATGGACTTCCAGCCCCTCGAATTCTTCGTCATTGCCATCGGGCGCAGTGATGCAGTCCGTTTGCGCAGTCGTGCAATCGCCGCTGGCATTTGGATAAAGCGGGGTGGAAAGGCCGATATCAAACTGGAATGCATTCTGGTTTTGCTGATCAAGGGTCGGCATGCCAGCCTTCCAGCCAAATCGACCAATCGCCATTTCTGATTTGGCAATGTCCCAGACCTGATTAAACCGCCCCGAAATGCCATCGCCATCTTTATCCTGCGGATCACTTGCCGCGATCAGGGTGCTGTCAGGAATGGCTTCCAGCAGCCCAAGCCCGATCATCGGTGGGGCAAGGCGCGGGGACACCATGACATCGCGATGCAGCGGCCCATAGGCCAGATCGGTCATTTCATAGCTTGGGTTGCGCAAGGTAACCGTCTCACCCCCGGCCAAAAGAATGTCGGTTGTTGTATAGGTCACCTTGACCCGCCCCTCGGCCTGAATGCCCGGGATCGAGAAATCCTGAAACTGGCCGCCGTAAACCGGGTCGGGAAGGGTGGCCAGTTTGCCATCCAGATGGTCGCGGAGTTGTGCGGCGGTTTGTGGCGGGATGGACAGGCGCAGCAACATTGATGTTGCCCCGGCCTCGCTATCATTTTCATCGACAGGATGACCGCGGCCATTGCGGATATGGCATCCGCTACAGGCGCGTGAATTAAACAGCGGACCCAAACCATCTGCCGCCTTGGTGCGGGTCGGGGCAGTGACCCATAATCTTTGAAAAAGGGCTTCACCCAGCTTGAAATCAAGCCGCTTTTCAAAGCTCATATTGGCGGATTGGTGCAGGAAGGCATTGCGGCCCTTTGTCCCGGTCGAGCTTGTTTCGCCGCCGGCCAGGGCAGGGTCACCTGTGGTCTGTGCATTAACGACGATTGGCGCAATAGCAAGGCCAATGGATGCCAGCCAGAACGGGAATGAAAACAGCGGCGTGCGTGCGGGACGGTTCATGGAAGTCTTCTAATTCGGGGTCAAAGCAAAACGGCGGGAGAATTCATCCCCCGCCGTTCACAGTCAGTCAGGCAGGTGCCTGATGATCAGGATTAGTTGACAGCAGCCGGGTTGTCGAGGCTGTCGGAACCTTCGAACTCGATACCATCAATGCCGACCGCGGCAATGATCTGTTCGATCGATTTGGTCTGATCGACAAGCGCATCAACGAAGGACTGAACGACGGCATTGCCATCTTCGTTGCCCATGGCAATCAGCTGATCAAAGGCTTCGCCGCCCTGTGCGCGGGTGACCATGACTTTGCCGGCAACAACCGATGCCGCCAGCTTGGCGCGCAGTTCGGTGTCCAGTGCCGCGTCGTTGGCCGCAACCAGATCAGAAAGCGACGGACCTTCAACAACCGAACCATCAACACGGGTGTAACGGCCAAGGTAAACGTTCTGGATGCCCAGCGCGTCATAGAAGTGGCTGTTGTGAGTGTTGTCCGAGAAGCAGTCATGCTCTTCTTCCGGATCATGCAGCAGCAGGCCAAGCTTGGTCCGCTCGCCGCCCAGTTCGCCATAAGAAAGCGAACCCATGCCGGTCACAATCGCGGTCAGGCCCGGAACGCCATCACCTTCAAGAACGGTTTCGCGTGCTTCGCCGCCTTCGGCCCACTGCGCGGTCATCCATTCAAGATCAGACACCATCAGATCAACTGCCGCCTGAAGGTATTCACCACGACGGTCGCAATTGCCATTGGTGCAGGCATCACCCGATGCATAGTCGGTCCATTTGCGTTCGCCGGCACCGGCATCGGTTCCATTGAGGTCCTGACCCCAAAGCAGGAATTCAATCGCGTGGTAGCCGGTGGCAACGTTGGCTTCGACGTCGTCAATTTCATGCAGGCTTTCAAGCAAAGCTGCATCAATGGTCGAGGCATCAATGGTTTCGCCCGAGATGGTCAGGGTCGGGTTGGCAATAACATTGGCTGTATAAGCCGGGTTTTCTTCGCTTTCTTCGCCGTAAAGGCCGGTTTCGACATAGTCGATCAGACCTTCATCAAGCGGCCAGGCATTAACCTTGCCTTCCCAGTCATCAACAATCGCGTTGCCGAAACGGTAAACTTCGGTCTGCTGATAGGGGGCGCGCGACGCCAGCCATGCGGACTTCGCGGCATCAAAGGTCGTGGCCGACGGATTTGCGACCAGTTCATCAATCGCCGCCTGCAGTTCCTTGGCGGTGATCAGTGAATCTTCGTAACCGGCATGCGCGATATCGGCATAAGTGGTCAGCACGTCTTTGGCGGCCGGTGCGGCATATGCCTGCGCGCCAAGGGTAGTGACCAGTGCGGCCGTACCCAGAATCTTTGCGATCTTCATAGGAGTTCCCATCTATCCCTGAATGGTGAGCCAAGGGCAAAAGCCCCGTCGATCAAGGTGAAAATCCGTCACGCTCAAAACTGAACGCGCACAGGAACTGTGACCCTGATCACTTTGCTTCCGCCAATTGATACTGCTTGTGAGAATGATTTTCAATTAAAGAATTGCCAATTCGCAAAGTTTTAGGTTTCGGTAATGTGATAACCGTTGGTTGACCCGGCATCCGCGGGCAATTTGTCCTGGTATGGAAAATTGATCTGTCTTTAAGTTTCTTGACGGAAACTGCTGTGCGATATTTTCCGCAATTGAATAACCCCTGTTCGTGCAAAGAGAGAGACCCGATGAGCACCCCGTCCGCAGACGAGAAGAAAGTCAAACTTTGGGATTTCCCGGTTCGCCTGTTTCATTGGGCTCTTGTCGTTGCCATTGTGACGGCCTGGTGGAGCAATCGTCAGGTGATGATTGATATCCATGCTATCGCCGGTTACAGCGTGCTTGCTCTTATGATCTTTCGTATCATCTGGGGCTTTGTCGGAAGCTCAAACGCCCGCTTTGCCGATTTCCTGACCGGTCCAAGCCATGTGATCGGTTATCTCGGAAAATTGCCTAACGGTTCGATCTCTGAACTGACATATACCGGGCATAACCCGGCCGGGGGCTGGATGGTTTTGGTCATGATTTTGCTGGTCGGGGTGCAAGCGGTATCTGGCCTGTTTGCCAGCGAAGATACCTTCCTGTTCTTTGATGGGCCGCTTGTGGCCTATGTCAGTTCCGATGTGGCCAACACCATGAACTGGATCCACCACACCAACATCAACCTGATCTATGCCGCCGTCGGGCTGCACGTCTTTGCCGCGCTGTTTTATCTGGTCGTAAAGCGCGAAAACCTGATCCGGGCGATTGTGATAGGCACCCGCCGCGTGCCCGCCGAACTGGCAGGGCGCTTTGCAAACATCCGGTTTGCCTCACCCGTGCTGGGGATTGTGATCCTGATTGTCTGTGCGCTTGTGGTTTGGGGCGGTGTGACGCTGGCGCGCGGTTAGTTCGGGGCTGCGGATAATAATAAAGGCCAACGTTCCCTTGATGGAACGTTGGCCTTTTTGAATTGCCTGCAAACCCCATGATCGGGTGGGGCCGCAAGATCAAATTTTACTTGGTGCGGAACTCGTCGTGGCAACCTTTGCAGGACTTGCCAAGATTACCCATCGCAGCGCCCATCGCACCCTTGTCACCAACCGCATCGGCCAGCGCAAGCGCAGCCTGCTGCATTTCCGGGAAGCGACCAGAGAAATCATCCCAGTTGGTCCAGATATCGGCACTTGCCGTTGTCTTGACGGACGCATCCGGGGTTTGCGGCTCAAACGCCGCCGGGACGGCACCCGCCGAAAACGCAATGCCCTTGGCCAGATTGGCCAGAACCGGATCGGGCAGGGTGCATTCGCCTTTCATATAGCAGCCAAGTGTGCCCATCGCGCCGCCGATGCCATCCATCAGCATCTTGCGGTTTTCAACCGCGGCGTTGTCGGATGCTTCATCGGCCTGTGCCATCATCGGGAATGCGGCACCTGCAGTTATGATCGTGCCGAGGAGACCGGCAAAAAGGAGCTTCTTCATCTTGGGTTCTCTCTCCAAAACGCGTTAAAGTGTCTCTCTGAGTGCAGCGTTCAGTTTAGTTTTTTATATTGAGATGTAAGCACGTTATTGCCATTAGCCCGCCGCAAGGCTTAGTGTCCCAGCAGTGCCCCCGAAACTGTAATCACAAGCGCGTGATCACCAAAGTTTTTGTTATCGCGTGCCAAGGAAGTTCCGCCCATGTCCGCTGCCACCCGGAATAATTCACCCTCCGCATCATCCGCCCCGGATCCGCAGGCTAATGAGGCCCTCATTCGCGAGGGACGCGCGCGTGCACGCGCCCTTATCCGGGACTGGAACCTTAAACATGCCTATATCAACGGGGAATGGCGGGCGGCCGACAGCCGTGAAACGCTGGACGTGATCGACCCGGCCAAGGGGGACGTGATTGGCACAGTGCCATTTATGCGCACATCGGAGGCCCGGCAGGCGATTGATGCTGCCCACGCGGCCTTTCCGTCATGGTCGCGCATGCTGGCACGCGAACGGGCAGATATCTTGCGCCGCTGGCGTGACTTGCTTGAAACCCATCAAGAAGACCTGGCTGCCCTGATCACCCTTGAACAGGGAAAACCGCTTGATCAGGCGCTTCGCGAAGTGGTCGGTGCAATTGCCTATGCCGAATGGTATGGCGAAGAAGCCAAGCGCGCCTATGGCCAGACCATGCCCGCAACCCAGCGCGATCGTCGCGTTGTTGTGCAAAAACATCCCGTAGGTGTGGTCGCGGCGATTACGCCCTGGAACTTCCCGCTGACCATGGTGGTGCGCAAATGTGCGCCTGCCTTGGCGGCGGGCTGTACCGTGATTGTCAAACCGGCCGAGGATACCCCGCTTTCGGCATTGGCCGCCGCCAAGCTTGCCGAAAAGGCCGGTTTCCCGCCGGGTGTGTTTAACGTCGTGACCGGTTTGCCCCACCCGATAGGCGAGGCCCTGACGGGCGATCAGCGTGTTCGGATGTTGTCCTTCACCGGTTCAACCTCGGTGGGCAAACGGTTGATGGAACAGTGCGCGCCGACGATGAAAAAGCTGTCGCTGGAGCTCGGCGGCAATGCGCCCTTTATCGTCATGGATGACGCTGATCTTGATGCGGCCGTTGCGGGCGCGATGATTTCAAAGTTCCGCAACAGCGGCCAGACCTGCGTTTGTGCCAACCGCATTTTCGTCCAGGACGGTGTCTATGATGCCTTTGTCGAAAAGTTTGTTGCGGCCAGCAAGGCACAGATCATTGGCAATGGATTTGTGCCCGGCACGGAATTGGGGCCACTGATCAACCGTCAGGCGGTGGCGAAGGTCGAACGCCTTGTCGCCGATGCCCAAAAGCGCGGTGCAAACCTGATCTATGGCGCGGCCTTGCCCGACGAAGGCTTTTTCACCCGGCCACTTGTGATGACCGATGTGCCCGATGATGCGGATTGCTTTGACGAAGAGCTGTTTGCCCCGGTGGCCCCGATCTATCGGTTTGGCACCGAAGATGACGTGATCACACTTGCCAATCGGGTGCGCACGGGACTGTCTTCTTATATCTACAGTCGCGATATCGGGCGTATCCAACGGCTTGCCGATCGTCTGGAAGTCGGGGTGGTCGGCATCAATGATGGTACCACCAGCCACGAAGGTGCGCCGTTTGGCGGGGTCAAGGAAAGTGGTCAGGGCCGCGAAGGCGGTCATTGGGGGCTTGAGGAATATCTTGAGCCCAAATACCTCAATTACGCCCTTAAGTCGGGCAACTGACGGCGTGTAAAGAACACGCGAATAGGCGGATCGTAAAACGGCAATATCCTGATCGGGTATTGCCGTTTTCTGCTTTTGGATGAGCTATGCAAAATTGTGCGGTGTGACTCTGGCGAAAATATCTGCAATTTTGACCGCATTTGGCGAAAAATCGATCTGCACCAAGTATTTTTCGATGATTTTTCTTCTGCGCAGGACTTGAAATACCGTCGGGCAGAGCATCTTCATATTAGGATCATCATAGATTTGGCGGGGTGTTGAGGGTTTCCAGATCTGAAAATGTGAGCAAAACGAACGCCTTATTTGTCATGATACAAATATGTGAAATATGCATGACGGAATTATCTCATTGCTGATCATAGGTATGCGTTGAGTGCATGTTTGGGGTGATAAAACTCTTCTCGTCGGTATGATCAAACAGGCGTACACCGGGTTTAACGAAACACACAGCGAAACCCCGGCGGGAACAACGCCGGATGCTTTTAAGAGGAAACGGACATGAAAATGTATCGTGATTATGACCTGGTTGCCCTGCAGCGCGAAGCTGAACACCTCCGTGCACAGGCTATGCGTCAGATGCTTGTTGCACTGGTACGCAAAGTTGGTGCCCTGTTTGGCGCACACAACAAACCCCACGGTGGTGTTGCTGCTGGCGCGTAATTGCGCGGCTGACCACACCCTGCGACCGTTCAACCGGTACGCTTAAAAACGCCTCCGCATCTCGTTGTTGCGGAGGTGTTTTTGTTTGGGCACTTCACCTTCGCAGTTTGCACCGCTATTAAGGGGGATCGACCCCGTTCGAATTGCGCAGAAGTTGGCCTTTATGAAACTAGCCCATTACGCCTTTGGCGAAGAAAACCGTGACAACGGCACCATCGTGATTGTCCATGGCCTGTTTGGTCAGGCCCGAAACTGGACGGCCATCGCACGGCGACTGGCGGAAAAGTATCACGTTGTCACCGCTGATTTGCGAAATCACGGACGCTCCGACTGGGACGCGGAAATGACCTATCCGGCCATGGCGGCCGACCTGGCCGAACTGATCGGCGAGGTATCCGATAAACCGGTGCATCTGGTCGGGCATTCGATGGGCGGCAAGGCATCCATGGTGCTTGCCCTGTCGGCTGATGCCGGTTTGGTTGCCGATCTGGTCGTGGTCGATATTGCCCCGGTTTCCTATGACCATGATTATAGCGGCTATATCAGCGCCATGCGCGATGTCGACTTTTCCGCTATTTCGCGCCGCGCCGAGGTCGAAGACGCCCTGTCCTCCGGTGTTTCGGAAAAGGGCGTGCGTCAATTCCTTGCCCAGAATGTCGCGACAGACAAGGAAACGGGTGCTATGTCATGGCAGGTCAATATTGATGCCATGGCCAATCATCTTGACGATATCATCGGCTGGCCAACGGACGGGCTTGCCGATCAGTATGATGGCGATGTCCTGTTTATTTCGGGTGCGAACTCGCACTATGTCGATCCCAAGGACCGCGATCACATCAAGTCGCTTTTCCCCAAGGCGGCCTTTACCAGCATCAAGGGCGCAGGCCACTGGGTGCATGCCGAGAAACCCGACGCGGTCCTTTTGACCCTGTCTGCCTTCCTGAAACGCTAGTCCGGTGACGCCATCATGTTCGATCTGCCCAAAGGTTGGTCTATTCCCGATCAGGATCACGTCCGTGTCAGTGATGTCGAATGTCTGTCGGACAACTGGTATCGGCTTTATCGCGTCAGCTTTGATCTGAAACGATCAGATGGATCGTGGCAAAGCCAGACGCGCGAAGCTTATGAACGTGGCAATGGCGCGGGCATCCTGCTTTATAACCGTGCGGACCGTACCGTTATCCTCACCCGTCAGTTTCGCCTGCCAAGCTTTGTCAATGGCAACGAAGACGGCATGTTGATCGAAGTGCCCGCAGGTGTGCTTGATGATCGTGATCCGGCCGCAGCCATCATTGCCGAGGTCGAAGAAGAAACCGGCTATAAGATCGGAAAGCCCCACCAGGTCTTTGATCTGTTCATGAGCCCGGGATCCGTCACCGAACGTCTGCATCTGTTTGTTGCCGAAGTCACCCGCGATCACCGCGAAGGCGATGGTGGCGGTCTGCACGAAGAGGGCGAGGATATCCATGTGCTTGAGATCGGCTTTGACGACATCATTCCGATGATGGCCGATGGACGCATCCGCGATGCCAAGACCGTAATCCTGTTACAGCACGCCCTTCTGACCAAGCTGTTTGATTAAGCCCGCCTCACCAAGGCAGTTCCGTGCCGTCATAGGCAAAGAACCCGCCCGATTGCTGGGCATCAAGCTGATCAATGACGTTCAGCATATTGGCCGTCGCCTCGACCGGGCTTTGTACTTTCAGTCCGGATTTGGTAAACGGACCGGAAAGCCCGGTATCGACCGTGCCGGGATGAAGGGCCACGCAAACGCAATCACGTTTGTTCCGCCCGATTTCAATCGCGGTGCATTTGACCAACTGATTAAGCGCTGCCTTGGCCGCACGGTACCCATACCAGCCCCCCATGCGATTATCCCCGATACTTCCAACCTTAGCCGACAGAGTGGCAAACACCGATTTGCCTGAACGCGGCAACAGAGGGCAGAAATGCTTCATCAAAAGCGCCGGGCCAATCGCGTTAATCTGAAACTGCTTGGCCATGTAGTTGGCATCAATGTGGCGCAGGGATTTTTCCGGCTGGAAGGTTTCATCATGCAGATAGCCAGTGGCATCAATGATCAGACGCACTTCGCCACCAAGCGTTTTGACATAATCCGCGCATTCGGCAACGGTTTCCGGGCGATCAAAATCAAGGGCAGGACTGCTGGATCGCGAAAGCGCGATCACCCCGGAAAACCGCCCGCTGGCCTGCAAATGATCGACAAAGGCTTTTCCGATCCCACCCGTCGCGCCGCAGACCACGGCAAGGCTGTCTTTTGGAAAAGTGTCAAATGTCGTCAAACTGGTCATGGTGGTGGGCTCAGTCGTTGTTTTGCTGTTTAAAACTTTACGCGTTGCCGTGAAGGGCGGTTCACCTGCGTCTTCTTGTCATTGGCAGTACTGCGATCAAACCAAAAAAGCCGCCTGTTTTTATGCAGGCGGCTTTTGATATGGTTGCGGCTAAACGTTATTCGGCCGCGTTGATATGCGTGACATTGGGGGCGCTTCGCGCACCTTTGCCTTCGTGATCGTGGCGGCGGATGAATTCCTTGATCCGCGGGCTGATCTGTTCACGCCAGCGACGCCCGTTAAAGACACCGTAATGGCCGACACCCTGCTGAAGATGATGCATGCGCATATTGTCAGGCAGATTGGTGGTCAGTTTATGGGCCGCGCGGGTCTGACCCATGCCGGTAATGTCATCACGTTCACCTTCGACCGTCAGAAGGGCCGTTTTGGTGATGGCGGATGGATCAACCGGAACACCCTGCCAGCGCATCGTACCTTCGGGCAGGCTGTGTTCGTGGAATACGACCTTCAGCGTCTGCAGATAAAACTCGGCCGTCATATCCATGACCGCCAGATATTCCTGATAGAAATGACGCTTGGCATCAGCACTTTCGCCGTCACCTTCGACTAGGTGATTGAACATGTCGTGATGGGCGGAAACGTGACGATCCCAATTCATGCTCATGAAACCGGCAAGCTGCATAAAGCCCGGGTACACCCGGCGCATCACACCCGCATGCGGCAGGGGCACGTGGGAAATCACATGTTGCTCAAACCAGTCAAGGGTATGTTGCTTGGCGAACTTGTTGACCTCGGTCGGGTTTTCGCGGGTATCAATCGGGCCCCCCATCAGCGTCATCGATGCTGGCTGGCAGGCTTCGTTGCCTGCTGCCATCAGGGATGCTGCGGCAACCACCGGCACGGACGGCTGGCAAACGGCCATCATATGCGTGTTCGGGCCAAGCTTGCGCAGGAAGCGCATCAGATAATCGATATAGCTATCCAGATCGAAGTGGCCGAGATGGACAGGCACCAGGCGGGCGTCAATCCAGTCGGTGATATAGACATCATGATCGGGCAGAAGTGCTTCGACCGTGCCGCGCAGAAGCGTTGAAAAGTGCCCGGAAAGCGGTGCCACAATCAACAGGCGCGGGTCATCGGGCTGCGTTTTCAGATGGTCGGTTTCGCGCTTGAAATGCAACAGGTTGCAAAAAGCTTCGCTGTGGACGATTTCTTCGGTGACCGGCACGGTTTCACCGTTGATCACCGTCGTGTCCAGACCGAATTCCGGTTTGCCGTAACGATGGGTAATATGCGTGAACACGTCACACGCCGCGGCCGCTGCCCGACCCTGATGGGTATAGGACATTGGATTGGCCGGATTGCGCAGCCACTTCTTGCTGGCATCAGCGGCCATGCGAAGCGGGCTTATTGTGGCGTGCTGCAATTCATAAAGGTGATACAGCATTTATTCTCACTCCCGGGTGACCGACAAAGGTTTAAGTGGTCACCGACCTGGTTTACGGCATTTCACCCTGTTTTATCCGCGCACAGCGTACCCGCGCGCGTAATCTGGCTTTTTTCAGAATTCCGGTCGGGACGAATAATTTCCGTTGGCCGAACTGACGCCCGTTGCTCAATATCTGGGGATCAGCGTTCTGAAATCCAATTGTTGCTTCAAAGCCTACTTGAGTTCCGCCGACAAGCAATAGCCATAAAGTATGAGGAAATGACGAATTATCTTTTTTCACCCTGATTCAAACGAAATTTTGCCGGTTTGTCGAGTGAAATTTTGCAATGCAGCGTAAACTGTTGCGATGCAATAAAAAATTTTTGACATGTATCGTTGGATCTTGGCGGGCGACTGATGGAGTGAATGTGAGGAAGGCTCATGTTTTCTGTTGGGGTAAATCTGGTACCGGGTACGGGCAAATCAAAAAAAGCGCCGCTATTGGGGAAATAGCGGCGCCAGTAGGCGGAGTATGCGGAAAGCATTATTGCGGTCCATGAGGCCCCATGGGGAAGACCGGGCGTAGGGAAGGTCTGACCGACAGGCGGGACAGGGTTTGGGTGCGGGGTTGCCTGCCGGTCAGACGCCCGTGATGGACAAAAGCTGGGTGGCTTATGGTCCGGGCCTCAGAAACACAAATAACGTGTGTTGGGAATTCCTAGACAAGACCGCGAAGGGTCTGTGCCATGCCAAGTCCGATCACAAACAGGAAAAATCCTGTGCTGCCGACAACAGCGACTGTGCTGCAAAGCTCGTTTAAGCGGGTCGGGTTCTCGATCAGTTTCAGCATGGTGTGTCCTCCTCAATCTGTCTGAGGAAACCATACTGTTCTGATTTTGTTCTCGCAAGAACAAAATTGGAACAAACGAGGATAATTTAGATTAAGTATATGATATATATAAATTAAATGTCGTTCACAAATGTTCTCATTGTTGTGGTAAGAACAGGAACGAGAACGGGTTTTCTTGTGCCAATGAGATCGCAAAGGCGCAGAAAACAGCGATTCCGCGCGAGTCTTGTTTCAATGTTCTTTTGTGTTCCCGTTGGTTGATGGGAATTAAACGCCGATTGGACCGGTCCAAGAGATCGTTTTTTGGAACAAACCGTGCGCCAAATGCAAATCGTCCAAACTGTTTCAATCGTGCGGGCGGGTGCGTCGGCAGAATCAAATTGTTGCACGATGTTTCAACTGTCCTAAAATGCAGGAAATCCGGCTGTAATTGCAGTGGTTTTGCAACAAACTGTTACGGTTAAACCGGATTTCGGTAAAACGTCTTCTATCGCGCGTGATCGCAGTGGTCTTGCCCCCATGGATCGTGTAACAGTGCGCGTAAGGATCGTGGCGAATTAGCCTTGCTGATCAGGACACAGCAGGGCCGGACGTCATGCTCCGGTCGTCAGGTGTTTGGCGACAGACCATCGGTCATCAAGACGGGTGTCATATTCCTGTCAGGTGACAAATAACAGGCGGGATCGGAAAATCCGGTTCTGCATCACGGCATCGGCCGTGCCCCGATTGTCTGCCAGGATCGCAAGATCCAGGGTCCCACCTTGGCGACGGGAAGGAAACGTTGGAAGGCTAAGGGCATAATGAAACAAAGGCAAAGGCTTAAGCATCGTATCGCGGATATCGTGATTTTCGGTGGGACCGGAGATCTGGCGTTACGTAAACTTTTTCCCGCACTGTATGAAATGGAACGCACCGGGCGTTTCGATGATGAGACCCGCATCTTTGGCGCATCGCGCAGCGAACATAGCGACGAAGATTTCCGGGCCAAGCTGGAAGAAGCCGGGAAGAAATTCATTCCCAAAGGCGAATTCGAACCCGAGACCTGGGCGAAGTTCGCCAGCCGCATCGCCTATGTGCAGGTTTCTGCCGGTGATGAAAGCGGGTTCAAGGTCCTGTATGAAAAGCTGTCCGATCAGCCTGATCGCGACCGCGTCTTTTATTTCTCGACCAGTCCGTCGCTGTTTGCCGACATGGCCTTTAATCTGAAAAAGGCCGGTCTGGTAACGCCGAATTCCCGTGTCGTGCTTGAAAAGCCGCTGGGTCATGATCTTGACAGTTGCCGCGAAATCAACGGCCAGATCGGTGAAGTGTTCGAGGAAAACCAGATTTTCCGTATCGACCACTATCTTGGCAAGGAAACGGTGCAGAACCTGATGATCCTGCGCTTTGCCAATGCGATGTTCGAGCCGCTGTGGAACAGCGCGCATATCGATCACGTCCAGATCACGGTCGGCGAGGAAGTCGGGGTTGAGGGGCGCTGGTCCTATTATGACGATGCCGGTGCCATGCGCGATATGGTGCAGAACCATATGTTGCAGCTTTTGTGCCTTGTCGCGATGGAACCGCCCTATGTCCTTGATCAGGACGCGGTCCGCGATGAAAAGGTCAAAGTGCTCAAAGCGCTTCAGCCGATCAATGATAGCAACATCGATAGCTCCACCGTGCGCGGCCAGTACCGCAAGGGCGCTGTGGGTGGCAAGGAAGTGCCGGGTTACCTCGAAGAGGAAGGTGCCAACACCGACAGCACCACGGAAACCTTTGTTGCGATCCGGGCCGAACTTGATAACTGGCGCTGGTCTGGCGTTCCGTTCTATCTGCGTACGGGCAAACGGTTGCCCAAACGTCATTCGGAAATCGTCATTCAGTTCCGTGACGTCCCGCACCAGATTTTCCCGTTGGCAAAATCCATGACCAACTATCAGGCCAACAAGTTGGTCCTGCGCCTGCAGCCGGATGACGGTATCCATCTTGTGCTCAATAACAAGAACCCGGGGCCGGGGCTTGTCCGTCTGCGCCCGACGGCATTGAACCTGTCCTTTGCCGAGGCCTTTGGCGGCCGCAGCCCGGATGCCTATGAGCGTCTTTTGCTGGATGCGATTGATGGCAACAACACCCTGTTTGTCCGCCGCGATGAACAGGATATTGCCTGGCAGTGGGTCGACGCCATTCAGGATGCGTGGCAGAACAATCATGTCACGCCCAAGGGATACACCGCCGGAACGTGGGGCCCGTCTGCTGCCATCGCCCTGATCGAACGCGATGGCCGGACCTGGAACGAAGAGGCCGGGTTCTAGCATTGTGCACCCCGGTACTTATGTGCCGGGGCCTTGCGCAAACTCGCCATGACCCCAACTTCGGGAAGAAGACATGACAAACGAACGCACATTCAAAAGCGGCGATGAAATGCTTGCGGCAATGGTCAAGGAAACCGTTGATCGTCTGGAATTTGCCATCGCAACCCGCGGCCACGCCAGCATTGCGGTTGCCGGTGGGCGCTTTCCAAAGCCGCTGTTTCAAACCCTTTCACAGGCGCGCCTTGACTGGTCAAAGGTGATTGTCACCCTTGGCGATGATCGCTGGGTCGGGCTTGATGATGATCAGTCCAATGAGAAGCTGGTGCGCGATAACCTGTTTATCAACGAAGCGCAGAACGCCCGCTTTGTGTCGCTGAAGACATCTGATAACAGCCCGGAAGACGCGGTTGAAACCGTCAGCGCGCGTTTGCGAACGGAAATGCACTGGCCGCTTGATATCGTATTTTTGGGGATGGGGGATGATGGTCATACTGCATCGCTTTTCCCGTCCTCAACCCCCGAAGCCCTGGGTAATGGGCTTTATCCCAAGCATGGCGAACTGGTCGCCGCTGCCCGCCCGACCGTATCCCCGGTCCCGCGCATCAGCATGACTTTGCCCGCCATCCTGAATTCCCGGTACATTGCCATCCATATTACCGGACAATCCAAATGGTCGACCTATGAAACCGCGAAAAACGGCACGGAAATCGAAGAGATGCCGGTTCGCGCAATCTTGCAACAGAACGATGTCCCCGTCGATCTGTGGTGGAGCGCCGAGAACCCGAAAGGCTGAACCCCATGAAACGTGAAATAGAACAGATTACAAAACGCATTATCGAGCGTTCCAAACCAACCCGCGAAGCCTACCTTGCCAAGATCGAGGCAGCGGCCTCTGATCGTCCGCATCGCTCCGCCCTGTCATGTGGCAACCTTGCCCATGCCTCGGCCGGTTGCGGGGCTGCGGAAAAGCAGCGCATTAACGGCGAAGACGGCGCGAACCTTGGTATCGTCACGTCCTATAACGATATGCTGTCGGCCCATCAGCCGTTGGGTGTTTATCCCGACCGTATCAAAAAGGCCGTGTTTGAGGCCGGTGGTACCGCACAGGTTGCTGGCGGTGTTCCAGCCATGTGTGATGGCGTGACGCAAGGCCGTCCGGGTATGGAGCTGTCGCTTTTCTCACGCGATGTCATTGCCATGTCCACAGCCGTGTCGCTGTCGCATGATGTGTTTGATGCGGCCCTTTACCTTGGTGTTTGCGATAAAATCGTTCCGGGTCTTGTCATGGGCGCGCTTTCCTATGGCCATATCCCGGCGGTGTTTGTCCCGGCCGGGCCGATGCCATCAGGCTTGCCGAATAATGAAAAGGCGCGCATCCGTCAGCTTTATGCCCAGGGCAAAGTTGGCCGCAAGGAACTGCTTGAAGCCGAAACCGCGTCCTATCACAGCCCGGGGACCTGCACCTTCTATGGCACGGCAAACTCCAATCAGATGCTGATGGAAGTCATGGGCTTGCATCTTCCGGGGGCGGCGTTCGTTAACCCGAACACCGATCTGCGCGATGCGCTGACCGAAGAAGCCGCACGTCGTGCGCTTGCCATCACCAAGCTTGGCAATGACTATCGCCCGATTGGCAAAATCCTTGATGAAAAGGCGTTTGTGAACGGGATTGTTGGCTTGCTCGCCACCGGTGGCTCGACCAACCATACCCTGCATCTGCCAGCCATGGCACGTGCGGCTGGGATTGAGCTTCGCTGGGATGATTTCGATGAACTGTCGCGCATTGTGCCGTTGCTTTGCCGCGTTTATCCGAACGGGCAGGCCGATGTGAACCACTTCCATGCGGCTGGCGGCATGGGCTTTGTGATTTCCGATTTGCTCAAGAACGGTATTTTGCACCCGGATCTTGAAACGATTCATACCGGTGGCATGGCGGCCTATGGCACCGAGCCGTATCTGGATAATGGCAAGCTTTCCTGGCGTGATGCGCCGGAAACCAGCCATGACGAAGAAATCCTGCGTCCGACCGAAAAGGCATTCAGTGCCGATGGTGGTTTGCGTATGCTTTCGGGCAACCTTGGCCGTTCCGTGATCAAGGTTTCGGCTGTTAAGCCGGAAAACCGCGTGATCGAAGCACCGGCGGCGGTGTTTACATCGCAGGAAGAAATGATGGATGCCTTCAAGGAAGGCAAACTGCATCGTGATGTGGTTTGCGTTGTCCGCTTCCAGGGCCCGAAAGCCAACGGCATGCCGGAACTGCACAAACTGACCCCGCCACTAGGTGTTCTGCAAGACCTTGGCTACAAGGTTGCCCTTGTCACCGATGGCCGTATGTCGGGTGCATCGGGCAAGGTCCCGGCCGCCATTCACGTGACGCCGGAAGGTATGATGAACGGCCCGATCGCCAAGGTTCAGGATGGCGATATCATCCGTCTTGATGCCGAAACTGGCGAGCTGTTGCTCAATGTCACCGACGCCGAATTGGCCAAGCGTGACTTTGCGACCTTTGATCATAAGGCCGAACATCAGGATGGCTTTGGCCGCGAGATGTTTGGTGTCTTCCGCGAACATGTTGGTCTGGCTGAACTTGGCGCCTCTGCGGCCTTCCCGGGGGAGGCTGAAGTCGCGTAATGCAGCTGGTTGGTGATATTGGCGGGACCAATGCCCGCTTTGCCTGGCTGGATGAGGCTGGCGATCCCTATACACCCATGACATTGCCGGTGCGTGACTATGCCACCATCGGCGATGCCATGCGGGACTTCATGGCGAAAACCGACTGCACGGATTTGCGTGAATTTGCTGTGGCGGTGGCATGCCCCGCCATGGCCGATACGGTCAAGTTCACCAATAATCCGTGGGTGTTCTCCAAGGAGGCACTCAAGGCCGAATTCAATCTCGATCGGCTGGTGGTGGTCAATGACTTTACCGGTCTTGCCATGTCTGTGCCCTATCTGGGCGAGGAAGACCTGATCACGCTGTTTGATGGTCCGGGGCGTCCGGGTTTGCCATTGGCTGTGGTCGGGGCAGGGACCGGGCTTGGTGTATCGGGGCTGCTACCACACGAAGGCAAATGGTTGCCCATACAGGGTGAAGGCGGGCATGTGTCGCTGCCCGCGATTGATGATCTGGATTACGAGATCGTCAAATTCCTGGGCCGCGAACTTGATCGTGTATCTGCCGAACGTGTGCTTTCGGGCATGGGGCTTGAAAACCTCTATCGGGCGCTTGCCGCGATTGAGGGGCTTGAAGTCGCACCCAAAACAGCGGCCGAGGTTGTTGATGGTGCCCTTAAGGATGGGGATGCCCTGTGTCTTAAGGTGCTGGAACGGTTTTGCATGTTCCTTGGCGGTGTCGCCGGGGATCTGGTTTTGACGCTTGGGGCCTTCGACGGGGTGTTTATCGGTGGCGGCATTGGCCCGCGCATTACCGATTACATGAAGAAAAGCGCGCTTAAGGAGCGCATGATCGCCAAGGGGCGGTTCCGTGATTTGATGAATGATGTGCCGGTGCGCCTGATGACGGCGAAGTACCCGGCCCTGATCGGTTGCGCCAAGATTTTAACGGCGTAATCGAAACCTGGAGGAAAGTTAATGAGCCTTTCATCGCGTGAAATTCTGTCCAAGGCACCGGTCGTTCCGGTTCTGGTGATCGAAGACGCCAACGATGCCGTGCCGCTGGCCAAGGCGCTTGTCGCTGGCGGTCTGCCGGTACTTGAAATCACCCTGCGCTCGTCCGCAGCCGAAGAAAGCATCAAGCGCATCATCGCCGAGGTGCCCGATGCGATTACCGGTGCCGGCACTGTGATCAATGCCAAACAGATGGAACGCATGGCCGAGATCGGCTGTGCCTTCGCCGTGTCGCCCGGCCATACCGAAGGTTTGCTGAAAGCGGCCAAGGATACCGGGTGCCCGTTGCTTCCAGGTGCCGGAACGCCGTCGGAAATCATGAACCTGATTGATCACGGTTATGACACACTGAAATTCTTCCCGGCTGAACAGCAGGGTGGTGTTTCGATGCTCAAAGCGATTTCCGGTCCGATCCCGCAGGTATCATTCTGTCCGACCGGTGGTGTGTCGCTGTCCAATCTGGCCGACTATCTGGCCCTGCCAAACATCATCACCGTCGGTGGTTCGTGGATTGCGCCCAAGGATGCGGTCAAGGCAGGCGACTGGGGCAAGATCACCAAACTTGCGCAGGAAGCCACCGATAAGGTCAAGGCGCTGCGCGGCTGAGATTTTTGGGCTCAGTAGCCAAAGCCGAAATGCGAAAAAGGGACCCGGTTGGGTCCCTTTTTCTATCAGGGTCGTCCATGCGGCGATACCGGTGCCGCGCCCGATCACGCCTTAGCGCGAAATGCGGTCAACATACCAGGTCGAACCGTTGAATTTGCGCTGCAGACCAAGGTCGGCAAGTTCAGCATGGCTCAGTGAATCCCAACCGTAGCTCGCGGCTTTGGGTGCACGTGCCTTACCGATCTTGTTGGCGATCTTGCTCAGAAGCGATCCGAACGGCATGCGTTTCGCGAACGGGTCGGTAGCAGCATTGAATTGCGGTGCAGCGGAAACCGTGTGTGCCATGATGGCCTCCTGTGATCTACGGTTGATTTGCCTTTCGATGGGCGGAAAATGTCATATGCGAAATAAAACGGGAACTACTTTGTTTTGCATAGCTACTGTGCAAAAATGCACGACGATTTTGACAGATTCCAAGGGACCAAATAACGCCTATGAATTGGAATGATTTACGCTACTTCCTTGTTCTTGCGGAAGAAAATAGCCTGTCCGGTGCAGCGCGACGTTTGCGTAAAGAACATACCACCGTTGCGAGACGGATCGAGGCGCTCGAAAGTGATCTTGGCACAAAACTTTTTGACCGATTGCCACGTGGGTGGCAGCTGACATCAGCGGGTCGAAACCTTGTTCCTGTGGCCGAACGAGTCGAAGAAGAAGCCCTGACATTCGAGCGACAGGCAAAGGGCGATGAAGCCGCCCACGGGGTTGTGCGCATTTCCGTGCCCCCGGTTGCCGGGCGCGTATTGTTCGCGCCGCGCCTTGCCCGATTGCTCAAGGCGCATAAGGGACTCGAATTCGAAATCATTGGCGCGGCCAATATCGTCAATCTGGCGCGACGCGAAGCCGATGTCGCCGTACGCATGATCACGCCGCGTGAACCGGGCCTGATAACCCGCAAACTGGTTGAGCTGGGCGTGGGGCTGTATGGCGGGGTTGGTTACAAGGATCGCGTGCCGGAAATGGATTGGGAATTCTGTGGTTATGAGGACACCACATATGGCGCGTCCAAACGGGAATGGGTACGCACGGTGCTTGATCGTGAATTGCCCTGTCGGTTCCGCGCTGATGACACCGAAACCGTGCGTCAGTTCATTGCGGCCGGGCATGGTGTCGGCGTTTTGCCGCGCTATTTTGGTGATCGGGATGATGAACTCGAACTGATCCACGCAGATGTCGAAGGCCGCAGCCGTGAAAGTGTGTGGATGGTGGTGCACCCGGATATGCGCCGATCGCCGGGCGTGCGTCTTGTGATGGATGCCCTGATCAAGGCGGCTAACAATATCGCCGAGGAATATCAGGTCTGAGCGGCAAACCTGACATGCCGGAAGGCAACCCTACGCGTTGTTTTCTTTGAAATAAAATTGATCAGGTTGCTACTTGGCTGCGTAATGACTTATGGCTCGGGATCATGCGCGATCCCGTATTTGTTTCTTTCATACAGCGGCACGTCTGGCGGGCTGTATGCATGTGGCGGTGGGTATGACATCGACCCGGGATTTGGAAAACCTGCTGAGGCAGTCGATCGAAGGCAATACGGATGCCTTCGAACAGCTTTATAATGCAACATCAGCGAAACTTTTCGGCATCGTCCTGCGTATCTTGAGAAATCGCGCCGAGAGCGAGGACGCCCTTCAGGACATCTATGTGCGTATCTGGCAAAAGGCGGGGGATTTCGAACCCGGTCGTGCCTCGATCATCACATGGATGGCAACCATTGCCCGCAACCGGGCGATTGATATCGTCCGGCGGCAACGCCCGGAAGCCGATATCGAGGATGCAGATATTGAAACGCTGATATCGTCGGACTCTGCATTTGACCAGATGGCGGTTGCAGACGAGATGCGTCAGCTTGACCATTGCCTGAACGATCTCGAAGACGACCGCCAGCAAATTGTAAAGCTGGCCTATCTCGAAGGCTGGTCGCGCGCCGAACTGGCAGAGCGCTTTGCCCAACCGGTCGGAACGATCAAGACATGGCTGCATCGCAGCCTGAGACAATTAAAGGAATGCCTGGGAACATGACGGACCGGGATGATATTGACATGTTGGCGGCGGAATATGTGTTGGGGACTCTTGAGCCCGCACAACGCCAATCCGTTGAAACACGTCGCAGCCAGGAACCCGAACTTGATCGCGCGATTTCCGACTGGGAAGCGCGCCTGTCGCCGTTGAATGCCCATTATGATGCGGTTTCCCCGTCGCGCGATCTGTTTGCCGGTATTCGTGCCCGGATCGAAGGTGCCGCACAGGCCACGCGCCAAGCCGCCAGCCAGCACGTGCCGGGTGTGGTGGAATTCGCCAAACTCAAACGTCGACTGGCCGTTTGGCGTGCCGGTGCGCTGGGGGCTGCGGCGATTGCGGCTAGTCTGATTGTGGTTGTGCTTTCAAGTGATCTGAATTCCCCGGTCCAGAACGGGCAGTTTGTTGCCGTCTTCCACCGGGATGACACCCAACCGGCCTTTGTCATGAGTGTTGATCTTGAAACCCGCGAAGTCACCATTCGACCGGTCGAGGCGACCGTACCCGAAGGCAAGACCTATCAGCTCTGGATTGTGACCGAGGAAACCGGGCCGAAACCGAAATCGCTTGGCCTGCTTGAAAACATCGCCAATCCGACAACCAAGCAGCTTGGCGGGTTTGATCCGGCCATGTTGCGCAATGCAACGTTTGGCATCAGCCTTGAGCCCGAAGGCGGTTCACCAACTGGTCAGCCAACCGGTCCTGCGATCCATGGGCGCCTTATTTCCGTTGCTCAGTAAAAAAAATCACCTTTGCTGAAACCCGATTGATTTGGCTGCGTAGCTTCTGTGTGTGCGATGAAACGCACGACATGAGCGAGCGCAGAAAACAGCGCGTTCCAGATCAAAAGCAAAGGAGACTTCACATGACCTTCAAAGCCAAAGCAACCGCAAAAGCAACCGGCGTAATCACGGCAATGATGCTGAGTGCCGGCTTTGTATTCGGTGGTGCGGGTGCGGCAAACGCAATGGGTCCGATGGTCGAAGCCATGGATCAGGATGTTTCGGCTGGTGTGGTAACCGCATCGAAAATCATGGCTGGCGAAAACGGCTGGCTGGTTGTCCATCGCACCAACAGCGATATGAAGCCGGGACCGGTCGTTGGCTATGCACCGCTTAAAAAGGGTGAAAACACGGATGTATCCGCCATCCTGCAGGAACCGGTAAAGTCCGGCGAAATGTTGATGCTGATGGTGCATTCCGAAGCCGGTGGCATGAAAACGGGCGTCTTCGAATACACCCTGGGCGCCAAGGAAGACGGCCCGATCAAGCAGGACGGAAAACTGGTGATGAAAGTTGTATCTGCTCAGTAGGGCAGAGACGACCATCTTGCCCAAATAGACGAGATCGTTTTCAGCCCGCAAGTGTCCCCTTGCGGGCTGTTTTCATGTCCGGCGTCCTATTGGCAGAAACAGCTAATACCGTTATCGACAAACTCAAGTCCGAGCAATTTCGAACTATGAACAAAAGGCCCCCGCATTGCAGGGGCCTTTGTCTGCCTTGAGGGAGGCATTGACCAACTTGGCAATAGTCGTATTCCCAAGTTAGCAGCATCAAAGCGTGTCGATTGCCAACGGTTCTGTTTGGAGCCGGGGCCGCTTTGATGTTCGGGGGGCGGTATTGAAGAAAATCAATACCAGTCGCGTGTTGCGTATCCGTCACGTGTGCGTTCAAGACCGATGTCACGCAGTTGATCATTGCTGAGCTTATTTAGCGCATTCCGACCCTGATAGTGCTTGTATGCGGTAATCAGTGTATCGAGGATCGTCGGGATGATCGCATGCAAACCCTCTGTGGTGTGGCGGCGCGAGGCAGGGAAACTGGGGTTTTGTGCGCGTATCTCCGACGATGACGTGTTCGACAGGGGACCAACGACGGGATGACATTTGATATGGTTTAAGACAGCCATTTTGATGCTCCTTGATCGTGTGGGCTTTGTGATGTCGACAAGGTTGCCATGCGCAAAAACACAAATGAATTCCGATAAAATGCGCTACAGTTGTGCAGATTTGCGCAATGGCGAAGCATCGTTTTCGGCGTTGCGCAGGCTATCTATTTCTAAAAGCCGTGCCGGGATGGAGCCAATGAACTGGAATGATTTGCGTTTCTTTGTTGCGGTGGCAAAGGAAGGAACCTTGTCCGGTGCGGCAAGGTGTCTTGGCAAGGACCACACAACGGTTTCGCGAAGGATCGAGGCCCTTGAAGCAGATCTTGGTGCACATCTTTTTGATCGGCTGGCAACAGGCTGGAAACTGACCGAGGCTGGCGAAAATCTTATGCCTGCCGCGTTGCGGATCGAAGACGATGTTTTGGTGTTCGAACGTCAGGCGCACGGCGATGAAACCGCTCATGGTGTTGTCAAGATCGCGGTCCCGCCAAGTGCCGGACGATTGCTGTTTGCCCCGCGCTTGGCAGAACTGCTGCGCGATCAGAAAAATCTTGAATATGAAATCCTGGGATCAAGCGTCGTTGCCAATCTGGCCCGGCGTGAAGCGGACGTTGCTGTGCGCATGGTACGTCCTGATCAAAGTGGCCTGATTGTCAGAAAGCTGGTCGAGTTACGTTATGCGGTTTACGCGGCAAAGGGCTATACAGAGCGTGTCCCCAAGGAAAAATGGGAATTTTGTGCTGATGGTCGCAACACATTCGGTGATTATCAGCAAGGCTGGGTTTGGGATACGCTGGATAAAGAATTGCCAGTACGCATAAAGGCCGATGATACCGCAACGGTGCAGGCCTTTGTTGCCGCCGGTCACGGACTGGGTTTGTTGCCGAGATATATGGCAGATGAAGATGACCGACTGGAAGTGGTGGCGGATGACAGCCTGGCCGAACTCAGCAAGCCGGTCTGGTTGGTGGTGCATCCTGATATGCGGCGTTCGCCCGGTGTCCGCATGGTGATGGATGCCCTGATCAAGGCGTCAGACAGCATCCCGGCGGCCTATAAATCCTGATTACAACCAGCCCAGTTGGCGGGCCGACGCCAGCAACAGCATCACACCAAACAGGGTAATGATTGCAGCCCCGGTAAAGCCGACCGTGCGGCGAATGATACCCGACGATGTTTCCGAAACGCTGAACAGATACTGAGTGCCTGTGCGAATGCCGATGGCGGCCAGTCCGATCAGGCTGATGGTAATCGCAACCCCAAGCGCCATGGCAAAGGCAGCCCCGATACCAATCAGAAACATGCCATTGGCCAAGGTAAACAGCAGAACAAGGATCGATCCGGTACAGGGGCGCAATCCTGCGACAACACCGGTTGAGATCATCTGCCAGTTGGATTGAACAGCCGGGGCATCGTGATGGGTGAGGTGGTGGCTGTGGTCATGGTCGTGACTATGATAATGTACATGATGGTGATGATGCTCGCCCGGTCCGTGGTGATCGCAACAATCATCACGGCCTAGCAGGATACGAAGCGCCATCACTGCGCCCAACGCGGCAATCAGGGCGTATGAAACTGCCTCCATGATCAGGCCGTTCTTGGTGACCGCTGCCGGGCCGAGGTTAAGGATCAGGGTCAGTCCCCCGACCATGACGATGGCCGAAACTGCCTGAACGGCGGCAATCAGGCTACCCATCGCCACACCCTGTTTCCATCCCGCATCGCGCGACAGGAAATAGGTGGTGGTGATCATCTTGCCATGACCGGGGCCCGCCGCGTGAAAGACGCCATAGCCAAACGACAGGGCAATAATGACAAGGCCCGGCCAGAAGCTGTCACCGTCCTTGGCTTCGCGCAGCGTCGCGGTGATTTCACGATTGAGTTTGGTCTGAATGATCACCGTTTGGCCAATAAGGTCTGAAAGCCAGTCGGGCAGGGCAATCAGGCTGTCTTCGACGTTGTCGGCATCGGGATTGGGAGCAGGACTGCTTTGGGGGTTATCAGCTGCCCCGCGACCCAGAAGGTTTGATGATTGTGCGGCTGCCGGATTATTCGACGAGAACGAAATCGCCAGGAGCAAGGCCGCCAGAACTGCTGCCATCTGCCACCTTGGCCGCGCAAACAACATCGGCACGGATTGGCGCGACCAGGTCAAAATAGATGCGGTTCTTTTCATCTTCGCTCATCTCGAAATGGCAGGACAGGTTTTTGGCCCCTGCAAACAGGACGGGATCGACCTGTGTGTAGGCGACATCGATATAGTATTCGGCATCATAGACCGACAGGCTGATGGCATCCTTGATCGGATCAAGTGGTGTTTCGAGCATCAGCTTGAAGTCATAGCTGACCCGGCGGTCATCGGTGATATCGGCAACAAAATCAGTCGCACCGGCAAAGGATACCAGTTCTTCGTCCTTGCGCAGATGGGTCAGCCAGGAAAACTCGGAAAGGGCTGCAAAGGCATTGTCATGCACAGCGGTGTTTTCTTCGTCAAAGAACCGGGTGTCGTGGTTTTTGTCGAACTCGTCGATCATGGTCATGCTAAACAGATCGTCAAACAGCCAGCGCACGCGAATGGCGGTAATCTTGTCGTTCTCAAAAACGAATTCGGCATTCGCGTCGATCCAGACATGTGGATGCGCAAATGCCGAAGGGGCGGTTGCCAGCATCGTCATGCCGGCAACCAAAATCATTGCGGTGCGCTTACGAAGCGTCGCCAAGGCAATCGACAAGTGCGTCGACATTTTGTGCGAGAATTTCCTGATAGGCAGTCGGTCCCGCAGCAATGTCAAAGCCAAGCGGGTCAAGCGTGCCGGTCCGGATGCCAGTGTCAGACACGACGGCCTGAACGATTGCCGGGCGGAATTGCGGTTCGGCAAATATGCAGACAGCGCCGGTATCATGGATTTTGTCTTCGATTTCATGAAGGCGTTTGGCTCCGGGCTTTTGATCTGGCGAAACTGTAATCGATCCGACCGCGTTCAGGCCAAGGCCGGCTTCGAGATACTGGTAGGCATCATGGAATACCACATAGGGCTTGTCCTGGACCGGTGCAACTTTTGCCCGGAGATCATTACCAAGGTTGGTCAGGCTTGCAAGTAGTGTCTGCAGGTTTGCGCGATAGTCGTCGGCATGTTCGGGGTCAATCTCGGCCAGTTCATCGGCGATGGCAATCGCGATGGCCGCGCCATTGGCCGGATCCATCCAGATATGCGTGTCGATACCGTCATGTTCATGATGTTCGACGCCATCATGGTGGTCGTCATCGTCATGTTTTTCATGTTCGGCCACATGGTCGTGATCATGATCATCATGTGCCGCCTGATCGTGTTCGGCTTCGTGGTCGTGATCATGGTCATCATCTCGGGCATGGTCGTCGTGATTGTCATGCTCCTCATGATCATGCATGTGACCTTCCCACGTGCCGCCTTCGCGCATATTGCGCAGTGACAGTTGCGACAGGGAAACCAGTTCAAGCTGATGGCTATGGCCCGAAAGACTTTCAAGCGGCTTTTCAAGGAAGCCTTCCAGCGCATGCGAAACATAGATCACCAGATCGGCATCGTTTAGCGCACGCGCCTCACTCGGCCGCAAAGAATAGGTATGTGGTGAAGATGCGCCATCGATCAGCAAAACCGGCTCCCCGATGTCTTTCATGATAGCACTCGTGATGCCGTGGATCGGCTTGATCGAGGTCACGACTTTCGGGGCATCGTCGCCATGGGCGGCCGCGGTCAGCGGGGCGGCAACAAGGATCGGGGCGGCAAAAAGAACGTGACGGAGGGCTCGGCGCAAGGAAGGCATGTGGGTGATCCGGTTTGCAATGGGTTTGATATTCGATATGCATTGTTATGATATAACATAACAAATCGTCAAGAGGAAACGACCGGGACCGACAAAATGAACGCTGCTGATCAGCGGTTTCTATGAAACTCAATTCTGATTCAGGTGTTTCCATACCAGAAGGGGTGTTTCCAGACGCAGCAATCCCCACCTGAAACAACAAGGGTAAGCTTCTGATACTTCGGGGAATAGTTGTAGGCGGAATGGTTTCATTTTTCAGATGTTTGTGCGGGTTGGTTGTCCTTCCCGTGATGCTGTTTCGGCCCGTTGCCGCCGAAACACTTACACTGCCCTTGCCGGCTGGTCGCGAAACGCATTTTGCCTTTGAGTCCGGTTTGCTTGAACTGGCATTGCAATACGCGCCCGGTGATCACAGCCTTGAAATTATTTCCCTGGAAGGTCTGTCGCAAAAGCGGATGTTCAACATGCTTGATGATGGTCAGGTTAATGTTCTCCTTGCCGGGTATAGCCGCGAAGCCGAGGCTGATTTGCTGCAAATCGATTATCCGCTCACCAAGGGTTTGCAAGGATATCGGTTATTCATCACTCGTGAGGACACATTTGAAACGCTTGATGACGTGGCAAGCCATGATGATTTGAAAAGTGTCTGCATCGGGTCCGGGAACTCCTGGGTTGATACCCTCATTCTCGAACATGCTGGTCTGTGTGTGGTTGGTGGGCCGGGGCACAATCTTTATACCATGCTTGAAAACGGGCGGTTCGATGTCATGCACTTGGCACTTCATGAGCTCAGAACAGAGAGCGTCATGAACTTGCTCAGTCAACATGGCCTGATGGTTTATCAGAACCTGTTGGTGCGCTATCCGTATGATTTCTATTTTTATGTTCGCCGCGACAGCAAACCCCTTCATGACCTGATCGAACAAGGGTTTCAGGCGGCGACAGAAAACGGCGCGATCGACAAATATTTTCAGGCACATCCCGGAATTGCCTATGCAACCCGGTTCCTGCAAGACCATCCAGATTTGCGGATAATTGATCTTGGTAACCCGGAAATGACAGAGAATAACAGCGCCGACATTCACCGATACTGGCTGGAACATTAAGCCAATTAAGGATCATTGCCTGATCCAAATAAGATTATTCCGTTTTGAGAACGAAAAATCTGCATATGCAGTAAATCAGATATCGTATTGATAAATATCGGATTTACATCTCATCTCTGGGTTCATAGCCAAAGTCATCATCATAATTGCGGCGCACGATATTTTCCCAAAGTGCGGGGTCAATGTCGCGCGACTTTTGGCTCATATCCGGATTTTCAATCTGGATAATCTGGGTGTCAGGATCCTTCAGTGTTTCGAGCGCCTGACGAATATGCAGGTTCGACAAGAAGTGTCGCATGAAGTCGCCAGTGCTATAGGCCCGCGAAAGTCCCTGCGTCAAAATCGCATGCAGTCGTTCATTATTGCGGTTCACGTAAATGAACAGATCAAACGGATACGCCAGAACCGGTGACGGGCTGAGAACGACGTTGGGATATTCCCGGCTGATAACATCAATTTCGCGATAGCCCTCGTGCACCGCACGGCTGAGAAGATCAAATCTTTTATTGGCGACCATCGGCCAAAGCTGATCACGTGGTGCGCGATCAACGCAAAAGCCGCTTTTTTCCATGATGCTGGCATCCGGCCAATCTGACCCGGTGCCAATGCAGAATTTTTTCAATTGTTCCAGAGAAGCTGCCTGACTAAGAGCCGGGATGTTTTCCTTATGCGTGATGAAAGCACGATATCCCAGCAAGCCTCGCGTCATCGGAACGTCAACTTGCAAGAACATTGCTTCTCGCTCGAGGCTGTAACCGGTGAACATCACATCCACCTTTTCCTCTTGCATCATCGAGCCGATGCGCGCCTGCGTCATGCCCTCGAATTCTTCGATCACAAGCCGAAAATCGCCGTCGGCATGGTCAAGGGCAAGCTCGATAACACCGAACTCGTATTTGAAAAACTCAACCGCACCGGTCGGGAAGGCCATGCGCACGATTTCTTCGCCCCTTGCGGGTGGGGCGGTAAATGAAAACATGACGGCAGATATCAGCAATACCCAAAAGCGGTTTTGCAATCTGTTGCTCCTAGAGCCCCCGGAGAAATAAGCATGGCGACCATCAATTGATATTGTGTCTTGCCGATGCCTTTGAAAGGGTCACGGGTGCCGGATTGCGAACAAACTCGGGCTTGGCTTCAATTAGCAAAGTTTTGTAATGGCTGAATTCCCGGCAAGTACGTTATCGGGCGTCACGCGTAGCAATGACGATGGAATCCCTGCGTCAGGCGGCAGAAGTTTTTTGTGTTTTCGGTGCAAGCCAGCGCCACGCCATGAGCGTGGTGGCCAACAACACAGCACTTACCTGCACGACAAAAACCATCTGATAGGCGGCTGTGACGCCAAGCCCCGCCAATTTTGAAATCTGGAACGTGATTTCAAGGATCTCGATCCCGACTTCTGTACCAAACATGATGACGAAGGCCGGGGCCAGGGTGATCAGCTTGTTACCATTGGCCGATGCGATCACAGCACTAACCACAATTGTCGTGGCAATCCCGATCCCGATGCTTGAAAGCATCTTGGTCCAATAGAACAGGGCGGCATCCGTTGCGGGGTAGGGGTAAAATATCGTCGCAACCGATGCAACGATCAGACACGGAATGGCAAGCAGCCAAAGTCGTTCGCGCCAGATCGGATTACGTGCAATCAGGGCCCCGGCGGCAAACACCATGATCACCTGGCTGGCCGCGCCAAGGGTCGCGCGATCATCAATCAATTCTGACGAGCACAGATGCCGCACAAGATATGCGGTGTCGTAAACACCGGTGGTCGGGATTTCGAGGATGAATAACACCACCAACAGGAAAATCGCATCAGACGGCGATTTGGTGTCGTGCGGCAGTGCCGATTTCACACTGAAATACAAAACGGCCGACAGAACCAGGAAAACCGACATCAGGCCAAGCCCTGTCAGGCTTTCCACGCCAAGGAAGCTGTTGGCGGTTGTCCATGCTTCAAAAATGATGACAACCGAAAGAAACAGACCGATCAGTTTCCAGTTCGGCGCCTGTTTTGTGCCGCTATTGCCAGTGGTTGTTGACGCGGCAGCCCCATCGGCGGTGCCCATCACCATCGGCATGATCAACAAGAAAAGCAAAGGCATCACGGCCAGGATCAGGAAGTAATTCCCGGTGCCGACATCAAAGGCGACATATTTAACCAGTTGTGGCGCAATCAGAAACGCCATCGGCTGGGCGGCGGTCCACACCGTCGTCAGCATCGATTTTTCGCGATCCGTCTTGGCCTGGCTAATCGCAAGCTGTGCCAGCGGGGCAAAGAACGAAATCGCAAAGCCACCCATGCAGAAACTGGCCAGAACGATGATCTCGCGCACGGAAAGAGCCGGGTCCCAGTGCATGGTCAGCCCGACAGCGGCATAGCTGGCACTGGCAAGGATGGCGGTGGCAAGGCAGACCTTGCGCGCCGTGTGACTGTTGATCACAAAGGGCGCGATGGCGAGTGCCATGACAGCACCGCCAATCAGGACTTCAATCAGGATATCGGTGCGTTCGACCGAGATGTTCAGGAAGCTTGCAAATTCACCCTGGGAGACGGAAACGGTCATGGTTGCGACAGACCGCATTCCGTTGCCGAGAAGAACGAACAGGGCAAGAAGCCCTGTTTCGATCAGGATCAGTTGTTTGAGTGGTGTATTCATTTGGTCAATGCATCGGCCATATGATCAGCCGCACGGATCGCCAGTGCGGCAATGGTCAAGGACGGGGCATTGACCGGTGTTGTTACATGCGAACTTGATCCCAGAATATAAAGATTGCTGTGATCATGCGCGACAAGATCCGCGTTCACGACCGATGTTTTCGGGTCCGAGCCCATGATGGTGGTTCCACCAATAATCGCATTCGACAGATACGGTTTATCGGTTTGCATGTCTGCCACACCAAGGTTGGCAAAGATCTTGCGATTGACCTCAAGCGCATTTGCCAACCCCTTTTTTGTGTAGTCATCAAGGGTAAAGGTCACCTTCGGGCGCGGAATGCCCGAGCTGTCCTTTTCATCGGCAAGCTCGACCCGGTTGTTCCAGTTCGCCAAAACCTCGGCCGAGCTGTTTAACCGCAGATGCCGGGAAATCTGATCATTGATGGCATTGGCCAGTTCCTGACCAACCATGCCCTTTTTAATCAGATCCTTCGCCAGATTGGTCGCATCGGAATTCCCCGACCAGCCGTCATTCATGAAGCTGGTGCCCACGGCTGCATAATCGGATCGGAATTCACCGTCGCGCAGTTCCACCAGACCACCGGTCTGCTGTGGGCCGCGATAAGGGAAGATTTGCTCATCAAGCATGCCCCAGCTGTCCTGGTTGGCCTGTGTCAAAAGATTACGTCCGACGGCATCGGAACTGTTGGCAACACCCTTGGGGGCATTGTCCTGTGCCGAGTTCAAAAGTAGACGCGGGTTTTCAATCGCATGGCAGCAAACGGCAAAGTACCTCCCCGTTACCCAGAATTCCGACCCGTCCGGTTTGCGAACCTTCACACGGCTGATCTTTTGATCGTCACCAACCTCGACAAAGGTGACCAATGCTTCGGTCTCAACCCGCACACCAAGGTCCTCGGCCTTTTGGGCATGAACCGATGCGTCATATTTCGCGCCAATCGGGCAGATCGGCACACAGGTATTGTTGTCACAACATACCGGGCGCTTGTCGTAAATCTCGGAATTGCGGGCATGGGAAAACGGGGCTGAATGCAGACCCAGTTTATCCAGTGCCTCGGTGACCTTCTGATCCATATAGCTCATCGGGATCGGCGGCATCTGATAAGGGGCGCCATCGCGCGGCGCGCCCCACGGATAATTCGGATCCCCCGCAACACCCCAGCGTTTTTCAGCTTCGATGTAATAGGGCACCAGAAGGTCATAATTGATCGGCCAATCGCGTGAAACGCCATAGGTCGACTTCATGGTGAAGTCATGCGGGCGCAACCGGTCGGCAAAGCCGGTCCAGTGCCAGGTCGTACCACCAAACAAACGCAGATACGCACCGATAAACTGATCGGGGCCGCCCTGAACATAGAAGTCGTTATACTTCCCGTCTTCGGGGTGCGGCGCATAGGGCTCTGACGGATACGGCGACTGTGGTCCCTTGACCGGGTTTTCATAGAAGGTTTTCAGGTTCTCAGCACGGGAGCGTTTCGGCCCTGCTTCGAGCATGATGACATCGATGCCCTTTTGCACAAGGCTATAGGCCAGATGCGATCCGGCCATGCCCGATCCGATGATGACGACGGTTGCTTCCATCACATATCCCCCGTGACCGGATGGTGCGCCCAGTGACCAAAGGCCGGCCCGCCACAGGTTCCCGGTGCGGTGGCAAATGTCAGGGATTTCCACCCCAGGCACCAGGGGTAATAGATCGCCTTATAGGCACCATCACGCATCACTTCGCCGGTATAAAGCAGACGGGCAACGAAGGCGGCCTGTTCCTGAATTGCCGGGCTGGCTTGTTTGATGCGTTCGGCAATCGCACCGGTACGCAGCGCATAAACGAATTCACGCTGGGCCGCCGCACCGTAGGTCGCAAGGAACTCGTCATTGGCGGCATCAAGAAGATGATCCGAAATATCGGGAATACCGCCAATCTGACGCACAATGTCATAGAACACCGCATTGCTGCCCAGTGCCTGCGCACGGGTGGCTGCGGGGGCCAGTGGCAATAATGAGATTGTCCCTAAAAGGGCGCGTCGTGAAATCTTCATTTGCTTACCACGACAAGGCCGCGCGCCTTGTTCGATCCGCTATCAATCATTGCCATGGCGGTGCGCAGGTCTTCGATGGTCATCCAGACCGGCGGGTATTTGTATTTGGCAACATCAAGAACGAGTACGCGGTCGGTATCCTCGTCATAGGCGGCAATTGGCGAAACATGCCCGCCACCGACCTGACCGATCGGCTTGCGCGAATAGTTTGCCACCAGTCGCATGTTCGGGTCGGCAAGTGCGGCCTTGATGGTGTCGCGAAGCCATGCTTCATCAAAGTTGTTGGCGTGATGGTATTTGGCCTTCACACCCAGATTTTCAAAGAAGGTGGCAATCTGGCTCAGGATCAGGCCGTCATGCTCCACCATGGCATAGGATTTGACCTTCTGGTTTTCCGGGGTGAACACCGTTTCCTGGGTAAACAGGCCCCACGGATACAGGCGATAGGGCTGCGGGCGTTCGACACCCAGACTGTTCATGGTCGCGGCAATACTGGCCGGGCCACAGAACGTCAGGATGTGTTCGCTTTCAAGATAGCTCGCCAGTTCGAAATAGGGACCGGTAAATTCGGCATCCATGAAAATCTCGGTGCCCTTGTCATCGGTCAGATAAATCAACTCATCTGCCGACGCGTGCATCAACGGGGCGGCCATCATCAGACCGGCAAGTGCAGGAAGCATAAGACGTTTCATTATTGTGTTCCTCCGAACCAGGTGGCGATGGCTTTGATATCTACATCGCTCAGGTCTTTGACGATTTCATGCATGACAAGCGCCTGACCACCGGTGCGGCGACCTTCCTGATAGGCGCGAATGGCGTTTTCAAGATAAAGCGGCTGTTGCCCCAACAAGATCGGAACATCCTTAAGGGCCGGGTTGCCGTTGGTGCCGTGGCACGAAAGGCATTGCGAAGCCGCGGTTGGCATCGCATCGGGTTTGGCATCATCGGCCTTGGCGTCTGTCACGGAAAAGGCGGACCATGCGATCATGATGGCCGCGGTGAAGCTGGCGGTGTGTGCAAAGGATCGCATCATCATACCTCGATATTGACGTTGATCATCATGCCGGTGTCTTCATGCGGCAGGATGTGGCAATGCATAACGTAGCGGCCGGTGAAATCGACAAAGCGGGTGCGGAATGTCACGGTTCCCGCCGCCGGAACGGCAATGGTGTCCATCCAGGGTTTGCGTTCATCCGGTTCGCCATTGATCGAGACGACCTGAAACGGGTTCACGTGGATATGCAACGGATGGGGGAAGGGTGTGGTGTTGATCAGCGTCCATTCCTCGACCGCGCCCAGTTTGGCGACCACGTCATCACGCCTTGGATCAAACCCCTGACCGTTGATGGTAAATTCGGTGTCGTCAAAGAAGCCTGACACATCCTTCACACCCAGAACGAACTTGCGCCTGTTGGTGACTTCATCATCGGTGATATCGGTCAGGATCTCGTTCTTGGGCAAATCACCTGTCGGAATTGATTTGCCGAATTTGACATCCTTGCCAACACGCGGATCATCGGCCGCAATCACGATGATATCGGCAAGATGTTCTTCGGGCAGGCTGGCCTTGCCCTGCATGAAGGCAGGGCGGCGCAATGCATAGGTGCCGGTTTTAACACCCTTGATCAAAAGGTTCGCGCGGTTGCCCGGTGCCAGCAGGAATTCTTCGGTTTCTTCGGCCTTGGGCAACGGATTACCATCCAGACCAATCAGGTGCATTTCCATGCCATCTGCGCGCAACGGGATGAACTGCGCATCGCCCGCATTCAGCAATCGCCAATGTTGAACTTCGCCTTCGCGGATATAGATTTTCGGGCGGTATTGACCATTCACAAGGAAGTCGCGTTCGGCATCCAGCGGCCAGATCGGCTTTTCACTTTCCAGCAACCCGTCAATGCCCGGGATCGGTGCCTGAAGCACAAGAACGCGTTCAAGTGCAGCAGCGATTTCTGGGACTTCGTCAAGCGTGCCGCCAATGATCGCCATGCCCGCTGCACCCGATGCGACCTGTGCCGAAACCGATCCGTGGCGATGGGGGTGATACCAGTAGTTACCCGCCGGGTGGTCAACCGGCAACTTCACGACATAGTTAAAGCTCTGCCCCGGTTCGATCTGCAAATAGACGTTATCGCTGTTGCCGCGCGGGCTGACATGGAAGCCGTGATAATGGACGTTGGTGGTGTTAAACCGGTTGGGCACATTGGTGACCACGTCCTCACCGGCATCCTTGTTGGGTGGCATGCGGTTTTCAAATGCCAGTTCCAATGTGTCGCCGGGCTTCATGCGAATGGTCGGGCCGGGAATGGATGCGTTGAAAATGCGAAGCTTGGCAGGCCCGCTTGGCAGCGAATAGTCGCTGGCATCCATGAAAAAATCGGCTTTCAGGCGCCCATCAACCGAATGGATTTCCATCGGGTTGGGCAAATCGTCGTTGATGCCGATGGGGGATTGGCTTGCGATTGTTTCCATCGCATTCGATGGCGAGACAAGCCAGGGCATTGGCGCAATGCCTGCAGCAACGGTCGCTGCAGCCGACCCTTTCAAGAGTCCGCGACGCGTGATCATAATGTGGTCTCCCTCAACGTGCCGGAATGCGGTCCCCCGGCGCGGCAGATGCTCAGTATTATTCTTGTACCCCATTAGGGTGGGGCTGATTACATCGGAAAGATAAAAGCTTGGCCGCCAAAGCGATGTGCCAATCGTCACAGACGCCTGATTTGGAACGATTATTCTTTCAAACTCCCGTGATGCTATTGTACCGCAATTGACCGATCTATCAATTCGGAGTTGCTCGATAATGCATGACGGTTCAATGAAGACGGAAGTCCCGGCAGTGGTAATAACAGGCAACGTAATGAAATCATTATCCATCACCTGATCGGTTCGGCCTTTTCCAAACCCCAAATAAAAAATCCGCACCCATTTCGGGCGCAGATTTCAAAGGTTTTGTTTTGTGTCGGAAGGTCGTGGCTAGTTGCCGACCAGATCATCCGGTGTGTAATTCACCTCATGCAGGATTTCGCCGCTTTCATAGTCGACGGCCTGCAAGGTAACGCCATAGCCCCACAGCTGCCCGATATAGCCCAGCGTCATTTCCGCTTCCGACTTTTCAAGGCGGATGCCTTCATGTTCGGTATGCTGGATGTAAAGCTGCCGGTTGCCACGGATATCGACATCGACCACCTGCATGTCGGGCTCACGCACTGAAATGTCATGCATGCGCGCCAAGGATCGACGCACCTTGCGATAGCCATTGTCGTCATGGATGGCGGCAACTTCGAGATGCGGTGATGAACTGAGATCATCGATCATGAACATCCGCATGTCGCGCATCACCTTGGGCGACAGGAATTGCAGGATAAAGCTTTCATCCCGGTAATGCGCACACGCTTCCTTAAGGGTCTCGACCGGCTCATTGTTCCCGGCAATATCGGGGAACCATTTATGGTCTTCATCGGTCGGATCAACACAGATGCGGTGGATGTCCTGCATCATCGCAAAGCCAAGCGCATAGGGGTTGAAACCCGAATAGCGTTGATCGTCATATTCGGCCTGAAACACCACGCGCGAATGGTAGTCGATGAACTCCATCATCGCCCCTTCGGAAATCAGACCCTTGTCATAAAGACTGTTCATGATGGCGTAATGCACATAACACGCGCAGCCTTCATTCATCATCTTGGTCTGTTTCTGCGGATAGAAATACTGCCCGATATTGCGCACTATGCGCAAAATCTCACGCTCCCAGGCTTGCAAGGTCGGGGCATTCTTTTCGAGGAAATAAAGCAGGTTTTCTTCCGGCAAGCCGAATTGGGCGCGGCGTTCCTCGACCCGCATCTTGCGTTTAAGCTCGTCCATATCCTGATCGCCCTGATCAGGCTGGGGCAGGGTGCGCCACAGATCGTTGTATGTCTCGTCTTCATACTTGGCGCGTTCACGTTCACGCTTTAGCTCGGCCGCCAAGTTGGGTTTTTCCGGCCGGGAATAACGGTTCACCCCCTGATCCATCAGGGCGTGCGCGGCATCCAGAATGCGTTCAACCGCGTCAAAGCCGTATCGGTCCTCGCACTTGGCGATATAGCTTTTGGCAAATTGCAGATAATCCAGAATGCCGTCGGCATCCGTCCATTGCTTGAACAGATAATTGTTCTTGAAGAAATGGTTATGGCCAAACGCCGCATGCGCGATCACCAGCGCCTGCATAACGATGGTGTTTTCTTCCATCACATAGGAAATGCAAGGGTTGGAATTGATCACGATCTCATAAGCCAGCCCCTGATAGCCCTTGCGATACATGACATCATCGCGCACGAAGCGTTTGCCAAACGACCAGTGGTGATACATCAACGGCATGCCGATCGATGAATAGGCATCCAGCATCTGCTCGGACGTGATCACCTCGACCTGATTGGGATAGACATCAAGCTTAAGCTCATTCAGCGCGATATCCTCAATCGCGTCATAGGTGGCTTTTAACGTCTCGAAGTCCCAGTCGGCACTGGTGAAAAGCAATTTGTCTGCGGATTTGGTCTTGGAGCTCATCGGCCTGCCTCCGCACGGTTTTTGGCAAACAGTTCCCGGAATACCGGGAAGATGTCAGCTGCCTTGGTTACCCGTTTAAGCGCAAAGCGCGGATTGTCTCTGGCAAGCGGGGCGTAGGATTTCCAAAGGGCGGTTTCGCCTTCGGCGGCGGCAAAAATCTCGGCCTCGCGCTCGTCAGTGATTTCGATATAGGCGTAATACTGGCACTTGGGCAAAAGATCCTGGGCCAGAAGGGCGGTGCACTTTGCCCCGTCATTGGAATAGTTGTCGCCATCGGAAGCCTGTGCGGCATAGATGTTCCATTGATCAGTGGGATAACGATCCACCAGCACCTTTTTCATTTCCTCGAGTGCGGTGGAAACAATCGTGCCGCCGGTTTCACGTGAATAGAAAAAGGTTTCCTCGTCCACCTCGGCTGCGCGCGATGTATGGCGGATAAAAACCACCTCGACATGTTCGTATTTGCGGTGCAGGAACAGGTGAAGCAACATGAAGAACCGCTTGGCCAGTTCCTTCATCTGTTCGGACATCGATCCCGACACATCCATCAAACAGAACATCACTGCCTGTGTATTGGGATCGGGGATCTGTTGAAACTGGTTAAACCGGGTATCAATCGGATCAATGAACGGGATCGCCTTCATCCGCCGTTTGGCTTCTTCAAGATCAGCCAGCAGGGTATGAAGCGTATCCTCGTCAGTTTTGGTCAGTTTGCCATTCGGGCGTTTTTCCGCCTTGGCCTGAAGGGCTGAGATCTTTTCTTCAAGTTCGCGGACTTCGGCCGTTTTCGGGCGACGCAGCCCGATGCGCCGGGCCAGTGAATTGCGCATGGTGCGCACAAGGCTAAGGTTTGATGGCGTGCCTTCAACCGAAAAGCCCGCACGCGCATTTCGAAATGCGGTGGTTTGCTTCAGGCTTTTTTTCAAAAGGTCCGGCAGTTCAAGATCTTCAAAGAAGATATCAAGGAACTCGTCGCGGGTCAGGGTGAACTGGAATTCGTCTTCGCCCTCGCCATCGGGGCTGGCTTGTGATCCGCCAGAACCACTATCGCCGCCTTGCGGGCGGGCAATGCGATCACCCTGAACGAATTTCTTGTTGCCGGGCAGGACATAATTGCGGTTGCCACCACGTCCCATGTGGTGAAAGCCCGGCTCCTTTAACGTTTTGCCGGGAATGGTGATCTGGTCGCCGCTGGAGATGTCGGTAATGCCACGCGACCGGATGGTGCTTTCAACCGCCTTTTTGATCTGGGCCTTTGCGCGACGCATGAAACGTTGCCGGTTGCCAAGGCTTTTGCCGGTCGGGTTCTTGCGGCGGTCAACGATATAAAGCATGGGCAGTCACATCCTTGCACGGTTCAAAAGCGCGTTGTGCAGGTCGCTTGCGCCTTGAAGTTCCGCAGGATGTGACCCGGATAAAACGGGCCGTGGCCACATCCTGCGGCGAAGAGGTAACCGGGCGGACAAGGGACGAAGCCGCCCGGTTGGGCCGGGAAAGACAGGGGGGAGCTTAACCGGCCTTATTGACGCGCATGTACCATTCGACCAGACGACGCGTCTGGCGTTCGGTATATTTGCGATCGATCATGCGTTTGACGAACTCGTTGTGTTTCTTCTCGGTCTCGCTGTCTTTCTTCGAGCCGAACGAAATCACCGGCAGCAGGTCCTCGACCTGACTGAACATGCGTTTCTCGATCACATCGCGCAGTTTCTCATAGGACGTCCAGGACGGGTTCTTTCCCTTGTTATTGGCACGTGCACGCAGGGCGAACTTAACGACCTCGTTACGGAAATCCTTGGGATTGGCGATACCCGCCGGTTTTTCGATTTTCGACAGTTCCTGATCAATGATCTTGCGGTCCAGAAGCTGACCGGTATCGGGATCCTTGAAGTCCTGATCCTCGATCCAGGCATCGGCATAGGCAACGTAACGATCAAACAGGTTCTGACCGTAATCGGAATAGCTTTCCAGATACGCCTTTTGGATTTCCGCCCCGATAAACTCGGCATAGCGCGGGGCCAGTTCGGACTTGATGAAGTCCATATAGGCCTTTTCGCGTTCTTCCGGATATTGTTCGCGCCGGATGGCCTGTTCAAGGACATACATCAGATGCACCGGATCCGCCGCGACCTCGTGGGTGTCGTGGTTAAAGGTTTCTGACAGCACCTTGAACGCAAAGCGGGTTGAAATACCGTCCATGCCTTCGTCAACACCGGCAGTATCGCGGTATTCCTGCATGGATTTCGCCTTGGGATCGACATCCTTCAATGTCTCGCCGTCATAGACCCGCATCTTGGAATACAGGTTGGAGTTCTCATGTTCCTGCAGACGCGAGAGTACGGAAAACTGTGCCAGCATTTTAAGGGTGCCCGGCGCGCAGGACCCGTGTTCAAGCTCTGATCCCTGCAACAGCTTGTCGTAAATCATGGTTTCTTCGGTGACGCGCAGGCAATAGGGCACCTTGATCACGGAAATTCGGTCAATGAAGGCCTCGTTGTTTTTGTTGGCCTTGAATGTCTGCCACTCTGCCTCGTTCGAGTGGGCAAGGATCAAACCCTGGAACGGAATGGCACCAAGGTTTTCCGTGCCGATATAGTTGCTTTCCTGTGTGGCGGTCAGCAACGGGTGCAGCATCTTGATCGGTGCCTTGAACATCTCGACAAATTCAAGAATGCCCTGGTTGGCGCGGTTCAGGCCACCCGAATAGCTATACGCATCCGGGTCGTTCTGGCTGAAATATTCTAGCTTGCGGATATCGACCTTACCAACAAGCGACGAGATATCCTGGTTGTTCTCATCACCTGGTTCGGTCTTGGCAATCGCGATCTGGCGCAGGCGCGACGGGATCAGTTTAACGACCGAAAACTTGGTAAGATCCCCGCCAAACTCGTCAAGGCGCTTGACCGCCCATGGCGACATAAGCCCCGTCAGGCGGCGTTTGGGAATGCCGTATTTGTCTTCGATCGCATCGCCCATCTTTGCCGGGTTAAACAGGCCAAGCGGGCTTTCAAACACCGGGCTGATTTCATCGCCGGCCTTCAGAACGTAAATCGGTTCACGTTCCATCAGCTCTTTCAGCCGTTCGGCAAGGGAACTTTTACCCCCGCCAACCGGGCCGAGAAGATAAAGAACCTGTTTGCGTTCTTCCAAACCCTGGGCGGCATATTTGAAGAAACCGACAATGCGTTCGATGGTTTCTTCCATGCCAAAGAAATCTTCAAAGGCGGGATAACGTTTGATGGTTCGGTTCAGGAAAATGCGGCCAAGTCGGGAGTCTGTCGAGGTGTCGATCAGTTCCGGCTCGCCAATCGCTTTGATCATGCGTTCAGCGGCAGAGGCATAGGCACTTGGGTCTTCGCGACACAAATTAAGGTAATCGCGGATGGTCAGTTCAGTTTCCTGCTTTCCGTCATAGCCTTCCGCATACAGCTCGAAGATATCCTTCTCAGCCATGGCGCGGTCTCCTTTCAAACGTTATCGCACTGTCAAACTTACGTTTCCTGTCTCAATCCTGTTTTTGCGCAATTTTTGCGTTTTGCTTTTGCACGGATGGGACGAACCCGATCCTGATCTGGTGGCGTCGGCAGGTCTCCTGTGAAGGGACTCCGCCAGACGGTCATGAATTAACAAATGGCGTTCGCGGTTAATCTCTGGCGGATCATGCCAAACGTGTGAAAATTCGATTGTGCAGTTGCGGCGTCAGCGCCGTAGTGCAGTCTTGATCAGACTCTTTTTGGGTCCCGTTGCGGCGACCAACAAACCGACCATCAATGTGTCGGGGCAGGCTTCTGTCGAATGAATTTCAAAGTGACCTTTGAGCCTGCCGAGGCAATTTGCCCTGTTATTCAGACGTGGGAATAACGAACTGATTTCGCAAGACGATACTTCTGTCGAACATCGTAAAATCGTGTGTTCATGTTCACATGTAAGTGACCGCTCGTCCAGCTTTGATGCCGCTTTCATTCCCACAGCCTTGCACAAAAATATTTTGCATTTGCAAAATCCGCAAGCCGACAGCTATCACAGGTGGGCAGGATCGGGCCGCAAAAGCCACCAAAGGACTTCACAATGAGCGACGAAACCGTACAGTTTATCGAACCACATGAACTTGATCGACTGATCGGCGAAGAAGCCGTCACCATTATTGATGTCCGCGAAGCCGAGGAATTCGCAACCGGCCATATTGAAACCGCGATCAATATCCCGACCTCGAACTTCGATATCCCGGCGTTGGTCGACCTGACCGATGAAAGCGATACCGACCTGGTCTTTGTCTGTGCCGTCGGTCAGCGTTCCTTTGGGGCAGCCAATGCTGTTCTGCCCCACGTCGATTGCTCCGTTAGTAACCTTAAAGGCGGCATTCAAAGCTGGACCCGTGCGGGCTTTGACCTTGAAAATGGCAAATAATCCCGACCTTCTTTGACGGGGTAGGGGCCGGAATGTGATCGGGCGTTCGACTGCGCGCGGTGGTCGAATTCACGCCACCATCATTTGGCATCGGGCGTTACCAGTACTCCAGCCGCAAGGCATTCAAATGCGGCAATTGCCTTGCCAAGGGTATCTTTCGGATCATCGCTTGCCGCGACCCAAAGGGCGGCATTCAACGCGACCCCGTTTAGCAACCTTGCCAGGGCTTCGATATCGACCGGTTTGATTGCCCCCTGATCGGCCAGCGCCCTTAAAGTTGTGATTGTCGCCTGCAAGCAGCGGTTTTGGCTCGGCCACTGTGATGGATCGCCCAGAAAGGCCGGACCATCGCGCAGAACGATCCGCTGTATTTCGGGATCAAGGGCCAGTTCGATATATGTCCTGCCCTCGGCCATCAAGCCGTTCCAGCCGCCGCCTGCGGCATCCCCCGCATCCTTGGCCTGTTGCG
This sequence comes from Thalassospira sp. A40-3, assembly GCF_015871485.1. Lineage (NCBI taxonomy): Bacteria > Pseudomonadati > Pseudomonadota > Alphaproteobacteria > Rhodospirillales > Thalassospiraceae > Thalassospira > Thalassospira sp. A40-3. The sequence goes on along the minus strand of NZ_CP065428.1, from coordinate 2,692,992 downwards.
CCATGGCGGAGTCTATTTCATCGACCACAGCGGCCAGCAGCCCGCGCTTGTCACCAAAATTATGATACAGCGCCCCGCGCGTCAGCCCCGCACTTGCGGTCAGTTCATCCATTGACGCTTCTGCATATCCCTTTTCGGCAAAGGCCTTGCGTCCCGCTTTGATCAATTTGATGCGGGTTTCTTCCATTTTTTCAGCGCGCGTTTTGGCAGCCATCGGGCACTCCAATTTAACATACGTGACGTATGCGAATTGACATACGCTGCGTATGTGAATATATCTGCTTCACATACGCAGCGTATCTGAACTCAATTCGAAATACCACAGATACCGAATTTTACCCGAACAAGGAGGTCTTCATGGCCCTCGCAAACCAAGCCGTCTTTCCGCCAAACCGCCATGCGCTTTATGACGCGCACGGTTATTCCCCGGCCATCAAATCCGGAGATCTGTTATTTGTGTCTGGCCAGGTGGGCAGTCGCGAAGACGGATCCCCGGAACCTGAATTCAAAACGCAGGTCGAACGCGCATTCGATAACCTCAAGGCGATCCTTGCGGCCGCCGGATGCAGCTTTGATGACATCATTGACGTGACGACCTTCCACACCGATCCGGAAAACCAGTTTGAAGACATCATGGAAGTGAAGGACGCGATCTTTGATCAGGCGCCTTACCCGAACTGGACAGCAGTCGGGGTTACCTGGCTTTCCGGTTTTGATTTCGAAATCAAGGTTGTCGCCCGCATCCCGGCAAGCATTGCCTGATCCGGTGTAATGCTTCGAACTCATGACGAACCGGCCCTGCAAAGAAAGCGGGGTCGGTTTTTTCATCTTGACGATTTCTCATAAATGGAAAAATATCCCAAATGTGAGATTAAAGGGTGTTGCCATGGATGAGATTGAAACAAGACTGGCCCAACGGTTGGCCGCTTTGCGCGCCGAACGCGGGTGGTCGCTTGATGAGCTTGCACAAAAAAGTGCGGTCAGTCGCGCCAGCTTGTCGCGGATCGAAAAGGGCGAGGTCAGCCCGACCGCCACTGTGCTGGGAAAGCTGTGTGTTGCTTTTGGTGTCACCCTGTCACGCCTGATGCAGATGGTTGAAGACGACTTTGTGCCACTTGTCGCGCGTGCCGATCAGGAAGTCTGGACTGATCCCGATACTGGCTATCAAAGACGGCTGGTCTCCCCGACATCCAAACAATTATCGGGCGAGGTGATTGAAGTCGAAATCGGCCCGAACCAGCGCATTGAATATGATGGATCACCGCGTGACGGGCTTGAACATCATCTGGTGATGCTGTCTGGCGCGCTTTTGATGGACGTCGATGGTCAAACCCATCACCTGAAGGCGGGTGATTGCCTGCGCTATCTGTTGCGCGGGGGCAATGTGTTTCAAACGCCCGGTGATCAGGGTGCGAAATATCACCTGTTTATCATCGACTAAGCGAAAGAACCGTTATGCCATCAACGACTCACACCGCCCCCGATCTCGATATCGTCAGCCTTGATGCTGATGGCGTTGCAGAACGCCTCGATCAGTTCGCCGACATGCTTCACGCCTGTGTCCACGACGGGGCCAGCATCGGCTTTATCGAACCCTTCCCGGTGCACGAGGCCGAAGCCTTTTGGCGCGATAAAACCATCCCGGCACTTAAGGGCGGAAAACGGGTCCTGTTTGCTGCCCTTGATCAGGATCGCGTGGTTGGTACGGTCCAGCTTGATTATGACACCATGCCCAATCAGGCCCATCGCGGCGATATCAGCAAACTGATGGTGCGCCCCGATTGTCGCAGGCGCGGGATTGCCCGGCTGTTGATGCAGGCGGCCGAAAACCGTGCACGTGAACTTGGGCGAACCTTGCTGACCCTTGATACCCGAACCGGCGACAGTGCCGAGATTCTTTATACCTCGCTCGGGTTCGAGACCACCGGTGTCATCCCGGACTTTGCCCGTGATCCGGACTCCGAAAAGCTCAGCGGCACCACTGTGATGTATAAGCGCATTATCAGATAGTGTTTTGAAACGGCTTGCGATTCCCGGTTTTGTATTCAGAACGATCATTCTGGCATGCCAGATCGGGTGCATGGATATTTCCATCGCAAATTATTTCAATGCCGCAGTGCCGTTGTCAAAGCTGAGATTGTCTTCTGTATGCGTTCTCGTCGCTGAGTTCTGGTCTTATGTGCGCCGCACTGTGAGCCGCCCGGTCAGGGTTTCGCCGTAGTCAAAACATGTTGAACACCGCCGAAAAATGGGCGCATCCTTGCCGTCCTGAATAAAGAAACAGAATAAAAGTTCTCGGAGGACGTCCATCATGAAAAAATTTGCCTTTGCTGCCGCACTGATGGCAGCCGTCGGATTTTCCGGCACGGTTCAGGCCGCAGACCTGACATTGCGTATTTCCCTGCAATTGCCGATGAAAAGCCACCTCGGTCAGAACCTTCTGATGTTCAAGAACGAGGTCGAGGAAAAATCAAACGGCGATATCGAAGTCCAGATCTACGATTCAGCCCAGCTCTATAAGGACAAGGAAGTTCCTGCCGCCGTGGGATCAGGTGCGATTGAAATGGGTGTCGCGTCATTGACCCGTTATGTCGGTGATGTCCCGGCGGTTGATATCTTCTATCAGCCGTTCCTGCTCGATACCGAAGAAAAGGTCCGCAAGGCCGTTTCCCCGGATTCCCCGGTACGTGCGCCGCTGGATGAAGCCATTGCTGAAACCGGTTCGACGGTTCTGTGGTGGCAGGCTTATGGCGGGTCGATCATGCTGTCGAACGGTGGCCCGATCAAAGGCCCGGATGGTCTGAAAGGCCAGAAAGTTCGCGTGTTCTCGAAAACCCAGGGTGATTTCATCTCCGCTGCCGGTGGGGCACCGACCCTGATTTCAGGCTCCGAGCAGTATATCGCCTATCAGCGTGGCACGGTTGATGTCGGCATGACCGGCATGTCGGGTGTGAAATCCCGTCAGCTTTGGGAAGTCATGGACACCGTCACCACCACCAACGATGCCGATATCGAATTCATCGTGGTCGTGAATACCGACTTCTGGAACGGCCTGACCGATGCGCAGCGTGACATCATTTCAACTGCGGCCATCAATGCCGAGAACGATGTGCGTGACCGCATGTCGACGATCGAGGCAGAGGCCTTTGACGAAGCCAAAGCCAACGGCATGACCATTTACACCCCGACGGCCGAAGAAATGGCTGCATGGCGCGAAGCGGCCAAACCGGTTTACGAGGCATTCCTGGCCAATACCGGTGATCTTGGCAAACAGGTCTTCGAGGCCGCCCAGAAGTTCTAAGGATTTGACGTCACCGGTCGGGTGCCATGTGCCATGCGCTGCATGATCGCCCATGGACGCCGACCGGGGCGTATTTTGATTTGTTGTCATCACCGCGCATGTTTGGGCCGATGCCCATACTGTGCGGTGATGGCGCCCCGTTTTTCAACATGCACTGTTTAAATCATGTTTGATCGATTGACGCTTATTCTTGCGTGGGTCGCGGCCATCCTGTTTGTGCTTGCTGGCTGCATGCTGACCTACGAAGTGCTGGCACGGTATTTCTTCGTGCGCCCGACCATCTGGGCGGCCGAGCTTTCCCAACTCTGTCTGATCTGGGGATCGCTTTTGGGGATGCCCTGGGCACTGGCCGCACGCCGCCATATTTCGGTGGATGCCATCACCCGTCTTCTCGCCCCCAAGGTCCAGCGCCTTGTCGAAATCATCGCCATGGCCTGCATTCTGGCCTTTTCGGTGATGGTGACGATCAAGGGCTGGGAAATCTTTTATGAAAGCTTCGAGCGTGGCCGCACCAGCGGCACCATGCTTGATCTTCCGGCGTGGGTTGCTGAACTGCCTGTCGCCATCGGCTTTGCGCTGCTTGGCATTCAGGCGGTGATCGAGATTATCGGTCTTGCACGCGGCAAGGATATTCCGAAAGGGGCGCACGAATGACCATCGTCCTGACCCTTGCTGCGATGTTCGCATTGCTTTTGATGCGTGTTCCGGTTGCCTTCGCACTCGGCGGGCTTGGCCTTGCCATGCTGATCCTTGGTGGCTTTTCGCCGTTGATGGCACCACAGGCGGTTCTGTCTACGCTTGATGGCTTTATCCTGCTGGCCGTACCGCTGTTTCTTTTGATGTCAAACATCCTGCTGCGTGCCGGTGTCGGCAATGACCTGTTTGCCGCTGTCAGTGCCTGGGTCGGCCATTGGCCGGGCGGGCTTGCGGTGGCGACCATCCTGTCTTGTGGTGTGTTTGCCGCCATTTCCGGGTCCTCGGTTGCGACGGCGGCCACCATCGGGACGGTTGCCATCCCGGAAATGATTAACCGTGGCTATAACAAGCGGTTTGTTTATGGATTGCTGGCCGCGGGCGGCACGCTTGGCATTCTGATCCCGCCATCAATCCCGATGATCATTTATGGATTTGTCACCGAAGAATCGGTGATCTCACTGTTTCTGGCCGGTATCGGTCCAGGCATAGCACTTCTGGTGTTCTTTATCATCTTCTCGATGATTTATGCCCGCATGGGCGGACAGGAACTTGAACCGAAAAAAGACTGGGCCGAACGCAAACGTGCCACCATCCGCGCCCTGCCATCGGTTGTTCTGGCCGTGCTGATCATATCGGGCATCTATTCCGGGGCCTTCACCCCGACCGAGGCCGCGGCCATCGGCTTTGCCGCCGCCCTGATCATCACCGGCCCGATCATGCGGGTTCTGACCTGGGATGCGCTGAAAAAGGCGGTGTTCGATTCCATGGCGACCACGGTTGCGATCATTCTGATCATTGCCGGGGCCAAAGTCTTTGGCAAGGCGATCACGCTTTATCGCATCCCGCAGGACATCTCGGTGATGATCACCCAAGGGGTGGATACCGAACTTGGCTTCATCCTGATCGTAACGGCAGTTCTGCTGGTGATGGGCTTGGTGTTCGAAGCGCTTTCGATGGTGCTGATCATGACACCAGTGCTGTTGCCGGCCGCCCTTGCCCTTGGATTCGATCCGATCTGGTTTGGTGTTTATATGGTGATCATGGTCGAATGTGCCCTGATTACACCGCCCGTCGGGCTTAACCTTTATGTGATCCAGTCGGTGGCAAAGGCCAGACTGGGCGAGGTTGCCCGCGGTGTTGCACCGTTCCTGCTGCTGATGTTTGCTTGTGCCGCCCTTTTGTATGTGTGGCACGATCTCGCCCTTTATATTCCCTTCAAGCTGTAAAGACCGATGAGTAACGTAAAATCACCTGCCGATACCCTGCGCGCACTGCTTGCCACCGGTGATCTGATCACGATGCCCTGCTGCTTTGATGCGCTTTCTGCCAAACTGATCGAACAGGAAGGATTTGGTCTGACCTTTATGTCGGGCTTTGCGACCTCTGCCGCACGGATTGGCGAACCTGATCTGGGCCTGATGTCCTATGGCGAGGTCCTTGATCAGGCCCGTAATATCACCGATGCGGTATCGATCCCGGTGATCGGTGATGGCGATACCGGCTATGGCAATGCGATGAATGTCAGGCGGACCGTGGCGGGCTTTGCCAAGGCGGGCTGTGCAGCCGTCATGATCGAAGATCAACTGGCGCCCAAACGTTGTGGCCATACCAAGGGCAAGGAAGTCGTCGGCCGTGACGAGGCGTTTGACCGTATCAGGGCCGCCGTCGATGCCCGCGAAGCCGGGGCAGACATCCTGATCCTGGCCCGCACCGATGCCCGTCATCAACATGGCCTTTCCGAGGCGATTGACCGTGCCGCGAAGTTCAAGGAACTCGGTGCCGACATCCTGTTTGTCGAGGCCCCCAAATCGGTCGATGAAATGCGCACCCTTTGTGCCGAACTTCCCGGTCCCAAGATGGCCAATATCGTCGAAGGCGGCGAAACACCGGATCTGTCGCCCGAAGAACTCAAACAGATCGGCTATCAGATCGCGGCCTATCCACTTTCGCTGATGGCGGCTGCCATGAAGGCGATGGTCGAATGCCTCCAAACCATGAAGGTCGGCCAGCCGCGGGATGATAAACTGATGAGCTGGGCTGACCTGCGCCAACGCATTGGCTTTGATGACTACTACGACGTTTCGGAACGCTACGCATCATCCAGACGCGACGGCTAGGGCAGGGGAATGGTCATGGCTGATAAACATCACGGCGGCTGTCTGTGTGGGGCTGTGCGCTACGAAGTCACGGGTGACTTTGATGCGTTCTTCCTGTGTCACTGCAAATATTGCCAAAAGGACACTGGCTCGGCTCATGCGGCCAATCTGTTCTCAACCAAGGCAACGCTGTCTTGGATTGACGGCCAGGACCACATCCAGTCCTACACCGTTCCCGAAACGCGCCATCAAAAGGCGTTTTGCAAAACATGCGGCGCGGCCGTTCCCTACACGCAGATGGATGGCAAGTTGTTGGTGGTGCCCGCAGGCAGCCTTGAAACCCCCATCGTGATAAAGCCGAACGCCCATATCATGCTGGCCAGCAAGGCGAGCTGGGAGGACGGGCTTGATGAAATCGTGCGCCTTGAAGGCATGCCCAAATAGCATTTCGATGTAACGCCAAAAGAAAACCCCGCAGCCGATGGCTTGCGGGGTTTTCTTTAATGGTGCCGGCAGAGAGACTCGAACTCCCAACCTTCTGATTACAAATCAGCTGCTCTACCAATTATAGCTATGCCGGCGTGAGCGGCGCGAACATAATCCGGGCCGCTGATGATTGCAAGAGTTTGAAGCACGGAAATTTACATCCCGTGAAAACCCTTCAAACGCCCGTGTTGGCGCGCTGTTGCCTACTTGCGATACAGCTCGTAAAGCGCGACGGCGGCTGCGTTTGAAACATTGAGGCTTTCGATGCGATCCGACATCGGAAGCTTGACCAGGAAGTCACAGCTTTCACGCGTCAAACGACGCAGCCCTTCACCCTCTGATCCCATCACAATACCCACACGACCATGCAGTTTGGCTTCGGCCAATGTCTGTTCGGCATAGCCATCCATACCTGCCAGCCAGAAATGCGCGCCCTTAAGCTTATCGAGCGTCTGGTTTAAGTTGCCGGCATGGATATAGGGAACGGTTTCGAGCGCACCGCTGGCCGATTTTGCAAGCACACCGGTCTCAGGCGGCGCATGACGGTCGGGCACGATAACCGCAGATGCGCCAAATGCCGCCGCACTGCGCAGGATCGCACCAACGTTATGCGGGTCGGTCACCTGATCAAGGATCAGAACCGTGCATTGTTCAGAATCGCGATGATCGGCAATCAGTTCTTCGACGGAAAGCTGGGGCAGGGGGGCGCAATGCATGGCCATGCCCTGATGCACCGTGCCGGGCGGCAGCATTTCATCAAGGTCGGTGCGTCCGGCCGAATCTACTGCGATGTCATCGCGCTCGGCGTCGGCAAGGGCTGCCATGACTTCATCACGGGTGTTTTCGGTGGCCCAGATTTTGTGAATCGTGCGCTGCGGATTGGCAATTGCCATCATTACCGGGTGACGCCCAAATAGAATCAGGCGCGAATTGCCGCCCGATCCGCCACCGTCACGGCCGCGTTTTCGTCCGCGGCGCGAATTGCCTTCACGGTTTTCATCGCCTTGCGGGAGGGCATCGGGTGCCCCGTCACCTTGATGACGATTTCCTGAACGGGATTTATTGCGACGCGACATATGGCGGAAACCTCCGGGCCGTAGGGGACTGAATGCAGTTTGCTTCGTTTGATCGGCGAAACTTGGCGAACATATAGGAAAGGAAATACGATTTCGTGCTTTTTTTGCTGTTGACAGGGTAGGTGCCTTCGCCGTATTCCCTCCCTCGCCGCAACGAGGCCGGGGTCAAACCCGGATGGCGTTACGACCCTGATGGAGGGGTGGCAGAGCGGTCAAATGCAGCGGACTGTAAATCCGCCGACTTAGTCTACGCAGGTTCGAATCCTGCCCCCTCCACCACTCTCTCGCCCTCGCGAGAGCTCGCAGCATAAATATGCGGGTGTAGCTCAATGGTAGAGCAGAAGCCTTCCAAGCTTACGACGAGGGTTCGATTCCCTTCACCCGCTCCAATATTCTTATGATGCAACCCGTCGGCTCGTGCGGTGGGTTACTACGTGTTTTTTTGGTTCGGATAATAGGATCTGAGGGCAATGGCCAAGGAAAAGTTTGAGCGTACAAAACCGCACGTTAACGTTGGCACTATCGGCCACGTTGACCACGGTAAAACCACGCTGACCGCAGCAATCACCAAAGTTCTGGCAGAAGCCGGTGGCGCTTCGTTCCAGGACTACAGCATGATCGACAAAGCACCGGAAGAGAAAGCTCGTGGTATCACGATCTCGACCGCGCACGTTGAGTATGAGACCGAGAACCGTCACTACGCACACGTCGACTGCCCGGGCCACGCTGACTATGTTAAAAACATGATCACTGGTGCGGCACAGATGGACGGCGGTATCCTCGTCGTTTCGGCTGCTGATGGCCCGATGCCGCAGACCCGTGAGCACATCCTGCTCGCACGTCAGGTTGGTGTTCCGGCTCTCGTCGTCTTCATGAACAAAGTTGACCAGGTCGACGACGAAGAGCTTCTCGAGCTCGTCGAAATGGAAATCCGTGAACTTCTGTCGTCCTATGACTTCCCGGGCGACGATATTCCGATCGTCAAGGGCTCTGCTCTTGCTGCTCTGGAAGGTCGCGATGATGAAATCGGCAAAAACGCTATCCTCGAACTGATGAAAGCGGTTGACGACTACATCCCGGCTCCTGAGCGTCCGAAAGACAAGCCGTTCCTGATGCCGATCGAAGACGTGTTCTCGATCTCGGGTCGTGGTACGGTTGTAACCGGTCGTGTTGAAACCGGCGTTGTTAAAGTTGGCGAAGAGATTGAAATCGTCGGCATTAAAGACACCGTTAAAACCACCGTTACCGGCGTTGAAATGTTCCGCAAGCTGCTCGACCAGGGCGAAGCTGGCGACAACATTGGCGCGCTGCTGCGTGGTACCAAACGTGAAGACGTCGAGCGTGGCCAGGTTCTGGCACACGTTGGCTCGATCACCCCGCACACCAAATTCGAAGCAGAAGCCTACATCCTGACCAAGGATGAAGGTGGCCGTCACACGCCGTTCTTCTCGAACTACCGTCCGCAGTTCTACTTCCGTACGACTGACGTAACCGGTTCGATCGAGCTGCCGGCTGGCACCGAAATGGTTATGCCGGGCGACAACGTTCAGATGACCGCAACTCTCATTGCACCGATTGCAATGGACGAAGGTCTGCGTTTCGCAATCCGTGAAGGCGGTCGTACCGTCGGTGCGGGTGTTGTTGCGAAAATCATCGAATAATTTTTGAGATTTTGCACGATTGAGTGCTTGATCTTGGATGTGCGGGCGGCTATAACCCGCCCGCACACCCCGCCACCCGGGCGGGATTTAGTCAGGAAGAAGATAAGCTTTTCAACTTTCTGATGTCTTGTAGGAGTGTAGCTCAGTTGGTAGAGCATCGGTCTCCAAAACCGAGTGTCGGGGGTTCGAGTCCCTCCTCTCCTGCCACTTTTTCCGGGTTGTGAAATAAAGCATTAGAAAGCGGTGTAACCCCGACAATGGCTAAAACGTCGCCAGCACAATTCGTACAGCAGGTCCGCTCCGAAGCGAAAAAAGTTTCGTGGCCGTCCCGTAAGGAAACGACTGTTTCGACCATCATGGTTTTTGTGATGGTTGCTCTTGCGTCTGTTTTCTTCTTTGTTGTCGATCAGCTCCTCGCATGGGGTGTTAAGCTGGTCTTTGGTGTTGGGGGTTGATTATGGCGCATCGCTGGTACGTTTTGCACGTTCACTCCGGTTTTGAGAAAAAGGTCGCCCAGTCGATCCGCGAACAGGCCATCAAGAAAGGTCTGGAAGGCGAGATCGAAGAAGTTCTGGTGCCGACCGAAGAAACTGTCGAGGTGCGTCGCGGCGCAAAGGTCAATGCCGAGCGGAAGTTTTTCCCGGGCTATGTCCTGCTGAAGATGGATCTCACTGACGAAAGCTGGCATCTGGTGAAAAACACCGCCAAGGTTACCGATTTCCTCGGCAGCCGTGGCAAGCCGATGCCGATTTCCGAAAAGGAAGCTCAGCACATTCTGCATCAGGTGCAGGAAGGTGTTGATCGTCCGAAGCCGACCATCGCATTCGATATCGGCGAGGAAGTACGTGTTTCCGACGGTCCGTTTGCATCGTTTAACGGGATTGTCGAAGGGGTTGATGAAGAACGTGCGCGCCTGAAGGTGTCTGTTTCGATCTTCGGTCGTTCAACTCCGGTCGAGCTGGAATACACCCAGGTCGAGAAGCTTTAAAAAAAACGATCTTGAAAATTTAAGTCGCTGCTTGTATACGCAGGCAGCAATCAAGGCGCGGGAGGTCAGCCATGGCCGTACCGCGCGCTTCTTTAAGAGGTACCCTAATGGCGAAGAAAATCGACGGCTATCTTAAGCTGCAGATTCCCGCCGGCAAAGCCAACCCGTCGCCGCCTGTCGGCCCGGCTCTTGGTCAGCGCGGCGTGAACATCATGGAATTCTGCAAGGCGTTCAACGCAGCGACCCAGCAGATGGAACCTGGTATGCCGATTCCGGTCGTCATCACCGTTTATTCCGACCGTTCCTTCTCTTTCGTAACCAAAACCCCGCCGGCATCCTACTTCCTGAAAAAGGCAGCAGGCATTGCCAAGGGCTCCGGCACCACCGGTAAAGGTTATGTTGGTAAAGTAACCAAAGCACAGGTCAAAGAAATCGCAGAAGCCAAAATGGCTGACCTCAACGCGTTTGACGTTGATGGCGCGATGGCAATGATCGAGGGCTCTGCCCGTGCGATGGGTCTCGAGGTTGTGGAGTAAGACGATGGCCAAGACTGGTAAACGCCTTGCCCAGGCCTATGAGGGCATCGACCGTAACACCCAGTACGAACTTGCAGCTGCTGTAAAGCTCGTCAAAGAAGGTGCAAAAGCCAAATTCGATGAAACCATCGAAATGGCCATGAACCTTGGTGTTGATCCGCGTCACGCTGACCAGATGGTCCGTGGTGTTGTTTCCCTGCCGCATGGTACCGGTAAAACCATGCGCGTTGCTGTCTTCGCAAAAGAAGCCAAAGCAGAAGAAGCCCAGAAAGCTGGTGCAGACGCTGTTGGCGCCGAAGACCTGATGGAAGCGATGCAGAAAGGCGATCTGAACTATGATCGCGTTATTGCAACCCCGGACATGATGGCTGTTGTCGGCCGTCTCGGTAAGGTACTCGGCCCGCGCGGCCTGATGCCGAACCCGAAACTCGGCACCGTAACCATGGATGTTGCGACCGCTGTTTCCGACGCAAAAGCTGGCCAGGTCCAGTTCCGCGCCGAGAAAAACGGTATCGTTCATGCAGGTATCGGCAAGGCATCGTTCAGCGAAGAGCAGATCCTTGAGAATGCAAAAGCATTCGTCGATGCGATCGTTAAAGCAAAACCGACAGGCGCAAAAGGTGTTTACCTGCAGCGCGCTGCGATCAGCTCCACCATGGGTGCTGGCGTGAAACTGTCGATTGCTGACATCGCGTCGAAGTAAGAAATTTCGAATTCTGACCGGTCTTCGGATCGGTCAGGACCGGAGAGGGCTCAGTGCCCTCTCTACCTGTCTGTCCCAGACTGCAGGTGAGTGGGATTTGCCACTCTTAATTCCCTGCATAGGCAGAGGTTCCGGTTCTTAGTTTTCCCCATCGGGGATTCACACAAGGCTTGAACATCTGGCAAACGGACGGGCGTCACAGACCAGTTCGAAAGGACTGGTCGCGTCTGTGAACCTCCTTGTGGGGTTCAGGGCAATAAGCAATGTCGGAGACTAAAAGTGAACCGCGATGAAAAACAACAGTTCGTAGCAGAAATGCGCGAAGTGTTCGAAGGTGCGGAAGGCGTCGTCATCACCCAGTATAAGGGTCTGACGGTTGCTGAAATCACCGCTCTTCGTGCACAGATGCGTGATTCTGGTGCGGGCTTCAAGGTCACCAAAAACCGGCTTACGCGACTTGCTCTGGAAGGCACCAAATTTGCTGGTCTTGCAGACTACTTCACCGGTCCGACCGCGATTGGCTATTCAGCTGATCCGGCTTCGGTCGCAAAAGTAGCCTCCGAGTTCGCGAAATCCAACGACAAGCTGGTTCTTGTTGCTGGTGCCATCGGCGAACAGGTTCTCGATGAACAGGGCATCAAAGCTCTGGCAGAACTGCCGTCGCTGGACGAACTTCGTGCGAAACTGGTTGGTATGATCCAGACCCCGGCACAGCGTATCGCTACGCTGACCTCCAAGCCGGCGGGCCAGATCGCCCAGGTGCTGAAGGCATATGCCGACAAAGGCGAAGCCGCGTAAACCAAAGTAATCAGATATCTCAGATATCTAAGTTCAAGCCTAGGAGTATAGTAAAATGGCCGATCTTAAGGCACTCGTTGACGAGCTTTCCAAGCTCACCGTTCTTGAAGCTGCAGAACTTTCCAAAATGCTCGAAGAAGAGTGGGGCGTTTCCGCCGCTGCTCCGGTAGCTGTTGCTGCTGCTGGTGGCGCTGCTGCCGGTGGTGCTGCTGCTGAAGAAAAAACCGAATTCGACGTTATCCTCGCTTCTGCTGGCGACAAGAAAATCAACGTCATTAAAGAAGTACGCGGCATCACCGGTCTTGGCCTCAAAGAAGCCAAAGACCTGGTTGAAGGCGCTCCGAAAGCCGTCAAAGAAGGCGTTGCTAAGGACGAAGCCGAAGAAATCAAGAAGAAGCTGGAAGAAGCCGGCGCAACCGTCGAACTCAAATAATCGACGGCTTCTTGCCAAGGTCTGGGTCGGCGTCCTTCGGGCGCCGGCCCTTCCGTCTCTGTGCACTACGGCAATCGTGCCGAGCCCGTGCAGAGGCGCGAACAGGAATTTAACGGTTGACGCTGCCAAAGGTAATCGTACATAACGTAAGGCCGTTTAGGTCAGAGGTTATCTTTGACGGCGTCGACAGCCGAGGGATCAGTGATCTCAATCAAGTTGGATGTCAAATAACATCCACAGTCATAATCAAGTGAACGCCCGCCCCGTACGGGGCTCGGGCGTCGTTGTGCTGTATGCGTTTTGCGCGACTCGCAAACGTGACAGAGCAGGGACGAACGAGTTCGGACGGTGTGGGGAGGCGCGATTAAAGGAACGATGATGGATAAGTCCTTTACTGGTCGAAAGCGCATCCGCAAAAGCTTTGGACGGATCAGCGAAGTCGCTCCGCTCCCGAATCTCATCGAGGTTCAAAAGAATTCCTACGATAAGTTTTTGCAGACCGGAATCTCGCAGGAGCAGCGAGACGATGCAGGTCTTCAGGAAGTATTCAAGAGCGTCTTTCCGATTAAAGATTTTTCGGAACGCGCAACTCTTGAATTTGTTTCCTATGAGCTTGAGCAGCCCAAATACGATACCGAAGAGTGCCGCCAGCGTGGTATGACCTTTGCCGCACCGCTGCGCGTTACCCTGCGTCTGGTTGTCTGGGATATCGACGAGGACACGGGTGCCCGTTCGATCCGCGATATCAAGGAACAAGACGTTTACATGGGCGACATGCCGCTCATGACCGAACACGGTACCTTTATCGTGAACGGCACCGAGCGTGTGATTGTTTCCCAGATGCACCGTTCGCCGGGCGTCTTCTTCGACCATGACAAGGGCAAGAGCCACAGCTCGGGCAAATATCTGTTTGCCGCACGTGTCATTCCGTATCGTGGTTCCTGGCTCGATTTCGAATTCGATGCCAAAGACATTCTTTACGTCCGTATCGACCGTCGCCGCAAACTGCCGGCGACCACGCTGCTTATGGCTCTTGAAAACGAAGAGTCCGAACAGCTGCGTGCACAGCGTGCCGAAGAAGGCCGTTCTGTCGATCCGTCGGAAATCGAAGGTCTGACCCCGGAAGAAATCCTCAACTATTACTATGAGTCGGCTGAATACCGCCGCACCAAGGATGGTTGGGTTACCGATTTCAGCGTCGAGCGTTACATTGGCCAGAAGCTTGTCTTCGATCTGATCGATGCCAAAAGCGGCGAAGTTGTTGCTGCGGCTGGTTCCAAGATCACCAAGCGTTCTGCTGGTAAAATCGCCGAACAGGGTGTCACCGAGATCCTCGTGCCCGAAGAGCAGCTTAACGGCTGGTTCATGGCTGATGACCTCATCGATGGTGAAACCGGCGAGATCCTGGCAGAAGCCGGCCACGAACTGACCGAGGAAGTGTTCGAGCAGCTGAAAGAATGGGGTGTTGATTCCGTTCGTCTGCTGATGATCGACCACAACCAGGTTGGTCCGTATCTGCGCAACACCATGGCGCTGGACAAGAACAGCAACCGCGAAGAAGCCCTTGTGGACATCTATCGCGTGATGCGCCCGGGCGAACCGCCGACCCTCGAGGGTGCGGAAGCCATGTTCAAGGGCCTGTTCTTCGATTCAGAGCGTTATGACCTTTCCGCGGTTGGCCGCGTGAAAATGAATGCGCGTCTGAACCTCGAATGTGCAGACACCGTTCGTATCCTGCGTCGCGAAGACATTCTGGAAGTCGTCCGTGTTCTGATCGACCTGAAAGACGGTCGTGGCGAGATTGACGATATTGACCACCTCGGTAACCGTCGTCTGCGTTCGGTTGGCGAGCTGATGGAAAACCAGTTCCGCGTTGGTCTGCTGCGTATGGAACGTGCGATCCGCGAGCGTATGAGCTCGGTCGAGATCGACAACGTCATGCCGCATGACCTGATCAATGCCAAGCCGGTTGCGGCTGCTGTACGTGAATTCTTCGGCTCCTCGCAGCTGTCGCAGTTCATGGACCAGACCAACCCGCTTTCGGAAATTACCCACAAACGTCGTCTTTCGGCGCTTGGCCCGGGTGGTTTGACCCGTGAGCGTGCAGGCTTTGAAGTGCGTGACGTTCATCCGACCCACTATGGTCGTATCTGCCCGGTTGAAACGCCGGAAGGTCCGAACATTGGTCTGATCAACTCGCTGGCGACCTTTGCCCGCGTCAACCAGTACGGCTTCATCGAAAGCCCGTATCGTAAGGTTGTCGACGGCAACGTCACCGCAGAGGTTATTTACCTCTCGGCGATCGAAGAAGGCCGTTATGTCATCGCGCAGGCAAACGAACCGCTTAACGCTGACTTCAGCTTCACCAACGAACTGATCAACACCCGTAAGGCCGGTGACCACTACATGGCCCGCTCCGAAGAGATCGACCTGATGGACGTCTCGCCGAAGCAGCTGGTATCGGTCGCATCCGCGCTCATTCCGTTCCTCGAGAACGATGACGCGAACCGCGCACTGATGGGCTCGAACATGCAGCGTCAGGCGGTTCCGTTGATCCGCTCCGAGGCTCCGTATGTCGGGACCGGTATGGAAGTTCCGGTGGCACGTGATTCGGGTGCAACCCTGATCGCACGCCGTGATGGTGTTGTTGAATCCGTTGACGCGACCCGTATGGTCATTCGCGCAACTGGTGACATTGCTGCTTCGGAATCGGGTGTCGATATTTACACCCTGCTGAAATATCAGCGTTCCAACCAGGGCAGCTGCATCAACCAGCGTCCGCTGGTGAAAGTTGGCGATGTTGTCCAGAAGGGTGACATCATTTCGGATGGTCCGTGTACCGATATGGGTGAACTGGCTCTCGGCCGTAACGTGCTCGTCGCGTTCATGCCGTGGAACGGTTACAACTTCGAGGACTCCATCCTTCTGTCCGAACGTATTGCCCGCGATGACGTCTATACCTCGATCCACATCGAGGAATTCGAAGTCATGGCCCGCGATACCAAGCTCGGTCAGGAAGAAATCACCCGTGATATTCCGAACGTCGGTGAAGAAGCGCTCAAAAACCTCGACGAGGCGGGCATTGTCTACATCGGTGCGGAAATCAAACCGGGCGATATCCTCGTCGGTAAGGTAACGCCGAAGGGCGAAAGCCCGATGACGCCGGAAGAAAAACTTCTGCGCGCCATCTTCGGTGAAAAAGCATCTGACGTTCGCGATACCTCGCTTCGTGTCCCGCCGGGACAGTTCGGTACCATTGTTGAAGTCCGCGTGTTCTCACGTCGTGGCGTTGACAAGGACGAACGTGCTCTGGCGATCGAACGCGCAGAAATCGAACGTCTCGCTCAGGACCGCGACGACGAACGCGCGATCCTCGAGCGTAACTTCTATGGTCGTTTGCAGAACCTTCTGGTTGGTCAGAAACTGGTCGATGGTCCGAAGGGCCTGACCGGCGAGTTGACCGAAGAAAGCCTGTCGGGTGTTGCCCGTGGTCTTTGGCGCCAGATCGCTGTTGCAGATGACAATGTCATGTCTGACATCGAAGCTCTGAAAAAACAGTTCGAGGAATCGATTGCTGTTCTTCAGGCCCGCTTCGATGACAAGGTCGACAAACTGCAGGCCGGTGACGAACTGCCGCCGGGCGTGATGAAGATGGTCAAAGTCTTCGTCGCAGTTAAACGTAAAATGCAGCCGGGTGATAAAATGGCCGGCCGTCACGGGAACAAGGGTGTCGTATCGCGCATTATGCCGGTTGAAGACATGCCGCACCTCGAAGACGGTACGCCGGTCGATATCGTTTTGAACCCGCTGGGTGTTCCGTCGCGTATGAACGTCGGCCAGATCCTTGAAACCCACCTTGGTTGGGCATCTCGTGGTCTGGGTGAACAGATCGGCGAACTCGTCGATGCTGTTGCAGATGGTCGTGGCGAGATGGATGACCTGCGCAGCAAGCTTAATGATGTCTATGAAGGCGAAGAATACATCGCCGGCATCAAAGAGCTTTCTGATGGCGAAGTCATTGAACTTGGTAACAACCTGCGTCGCGGCGTCCCGATGGCCACCCCGGTCTTCGACGGTGCCCGTGAGCCGGATGTTGTTCGTATGCTTGAAAAAGCAGGCCTTGATGGTTCTGGCCAGGTCGACCTCTATGACGGTCGTACCGGTGAGAAATTCCATCGCAAGGTGACAGTGGGCTATATCTACATGCTCAAACTGCACCACTTGGTCGACGACAAGATCCACGCACGTTCGATTGGTCCGTACTCTCTTGTTACCCAGCAGCCGCTGGGTGGTAAGGCGCAGTTCGGTGGCCAGCGTTTCGGGGAGATGGAAGTGTGGGCACTCGAAGCTTACGGTGCTGCATACACCCTCCAGGAAATGCTTACGGTCAAGTCGGATGACGTTTCGGGCCGTACCAAGGTCTACGAAGCCATTGTTCGCGGCGAAGACACCTTCGAAGCCGGCATTCCGGAATCCTTTAACGTTCTCGTTAAAGAACTCCGTTCGCTTGGCCTCAATGTCGAGCTTGAGCAGAACGATTTCTAAGTGTTTGGCTGACAGGGGTGCCCATCCGGGCATCCCGGTCGCCAAATCGCATCTTTCGGCCTGAAATTGGCGAAACCCGGCGAGACCGGGCATAGCGGGAGAGCCTTTATGAACGAGTTGATGAAGATCTTCGGGCAGCCGCAGGGCACCCAGAGCTTCGATCAGATCCGGATTCAGATTGCCAGCCCGGAGCGTATCCGCTCCTGGTCGTTCGGCGAGATCAAGAAACCGGAAACCATCAACTACCGGACCTTCAAACCGGAGCGCGACGGCCTGTTCTGTGCGCGCATTTTTGGTCCGGTGAAGGACTACGAATGCTTGTGCGGCAAGTACAAGCGTATGAAGTATCGCGGCATTATCTGTGAGAAATGCGGCGTCGAAGTGACTCTGGCCAAAGTACGTCGTGAACGTATGGGCCATATCGAACTGGCGGCACCTGTTGCCCACATCTGGTTCATGAAGTCGCTGCCGAGCCGTCTGGGTCTGCTGCTGGACATGACGCTCAAGGATCTTGAGCGCATTCTGTACTTCGAAAACTATGTGGTTATCGAACCGGGCCTTACCCCGCTTAAAATGGGTGAGCTCCTGTCCGAAGACCAGTATATGACCGCCCAGGAAGAATATGGCGAAGACAGCTTCCGCGCCGGCATCGGTGCAGAGGCCATCCGCGATATGCTTGCGGCGATCGACCTTGATGAAGAACGCGAAACCGCGAAAATCGACCTCAAGGAAACCAATTCCGAAGCCAAGCGCAAGAAGCTGGTCAAGCGTCTCAAGCTGATTGAGGCGTTCCAGGAATCTGGCGCACGCCCGGAATGGATGATCCTTGAAGTGATCCCGGTTATCCCGCCGGAACTGCGCCCGCTGGTTCCGCTGGATGGCGGCCGTTTCGCGACCTCGGATCTCAACGACCTTTACCGTCGTGTGATCAACCGTAACAACCGTCTGAAGCGCCTGATCGAGCTTCGTGCGCCTGATATCATCGTGCGTAACGAAAAACGTATGCTTCAGGAATCGGTTGACGCGCTGTTTGATAACGGCCGTCGCGGTCGTCCGATCACCGGTGCCAACAAGCGTCCGCTCAAATCGATGTCGGACATGCTTAAAGGTAAGCAGGGTCGTTTCCGCCAGAACCTTCTGGGTAAACGCGTCGACTATTCCGGTCGTTCGGTTATTACCGTGGGTCCGAACCTGAAACTGCACCAGTGCGGTCTGCCGAAGAAAATGGCGCTCGAACTGTTCAAGCCGTTCGTTTACGCGAAGCTGGAACTGTACGGGATGGCGACCACCATCAAGGCTGCAAAGCGCATGGTGGAAAAAGAGCGTGCCGAAGTTTGGGATATCCTTGAACAGGTTATCCGTGAACACCCGGTCATGCTTAACCGCGCACCGACGCTGCACCGTCTTGGTATTCAGGCGTTCGAGCCTACCCTGATCGAAGGTAAGGCCATCCAGCTGCACCCGCTCGTTTGTACTGCGTTTAACGCGGACTTCGACGGTGACCAGATGGCTGTTCACGTACCGCTGTCGCTTGAAGCCCAGCTTGAAGCACGTACCCTGATGATGTCGACCAACAACATCCTGTCGCCGGCATCGGGTAAACCGATCATCGTGCCGTCGCAGGACATCGTCCTTGGTCTGTACTACATCTCCATGGAGCGTGATGGTCAGCCGGGCGAGGGCATGTCGTTTGTCAACATCGCCGAGATCGAGCAGGCACTGGATGAAGGTGTTGTAAACCTGCATTCCAAGGTCAATGCCCGTTACCACACGGTTGATGAAAACAATGAACCGATCACTGTTCGTGTTGCCACCACCCCGGGCCGCATGTTGCTGTCGGAACTTCTGCCGCGTCATCCGCGCATTCCGTTCTCGACCATCAACAAGCTGCTGACCAAGAAAGACGTCTCGAACGTTATCGACGTCGTCTATCGTCACTGTGGCCAGAAAGAGACCGTTATCTTTGCTGACCGCATGATGGGCCTTGGTTTCAACTGGGCATGTAAAGCCGGTATTTCGTTTGGTAAGGATGACATGATCATTCCGGACGCCAAGGAAAAGCTGGTTGGCGAGACCCATGAAAAGGTCAAGGAATACGAGCAGCAGTACCAGGATGGTCTCATCACCCGTGGTGAGAAATACAACAAGGTTGTTGACGCCTGGGCACAGTGCACCGACGACGTTTCCGAAGCGATGATGAAAGTCATCTCGGCAACGGCTGAAGGTGACAATGTGAACTCGGTTTACATGATGGCGCACTCCGGTGCTCGTGGTTCTGCCGCCCAGATGCGTCAGCTGGCTGCTATGCGTGGCCTGATGGCGAAACCGGATGGCTCGATCATCGAGACGCCGATTATTTCGAACTTTAAAGAAGGCCTGACCGTGCAGGAGTACTTCAACTCCACTCACGGTGCTCGTAAAGGTCTGGCTGATACCGCACTGAAAACGGCGAACTCGGGTTATCTGACCCGTCGTCTCGTTGACGTGGCCCAGGACTGCATCATCACTCAGCATGATTGCGGTACCGATCGTGGTCTCGACATCGCAGCCGTCGTCGACTCCGGTGAGGTTATCGAAACCCTTTCCGATCGTATCCTCGGTCGTTTCACCGCTGACGAGATTGTCAATCCGTCGACCGGTGAAATCATCGTACCGAAGAACGAAATGGTCGAAGAAGATCACCTTGATCTGATCGAAAAGGCTGGCGTCGAAATGGCGCGTATCCGTTCGGTTCTGACCTGTGACGCCGAAACCGGTGTTTGCGGCCATTGCTATGGTCGTGACCTGGCCCGCGGTACCACGGTCAACATCGGTGAAGCTGTCGGTGTTATCGCCGCACAGTCGATCGGTGAGCCGGGTACCCAGCTGACCATGCGTACGTTCCACATTGGTGGTGCCGCGCAGCGTGGTGCGGAAGTTTCCGGTGTCGAAGCAAACTTCGATGCCACCGTGAAACTGAAAAACCGCGCGGTTGTTGAGAACTCGTCGGGCGTGAACATCGTCATGGCGCGTAACCTCGAGATCCTGTTGATCGACAAGACCGGTCGTGAACGTGCGAAATATCGTGTTCCGTATGGTGCGAAACTTCTGACCGATGAAGGCGCGCAGGTTACCCGTGGCCAGAAACTGGCTGAATGGGATCCGTACACCCTGCCGATCATCACCGAGAAAGAAGGTTACGTGAACTATGTTGACCTTCTCGAGAACGTAACCATTCGCGAAGTCTATGACGAAGCGACCGGTATCGCCTCGAAGACGGTTATCGACTGGAAGAGCATGCCGAAGGCATCCGACCTTAAGCCGCGCGTTACCCTGCGTAACGAAAACGGCGAGGTCATCAACCTGGATAACGGTCTCGAAGCCCGTTACTTCCTCTCGGTTGATGCTATTCTCTCGGTCGAGAACGGTCAGAAGGTCGCCGCTGGTGACGTGCTTGCGCGTATCCCGCGTGAAGGTTCGAAAACCCGTGACATTACCGGTGGTCTGCCGCGCGTTGCCGAGCTGTTCGAAGCCCGTAAACCGAAAGAACACGCGATTATCTCGGATATCCCGGGTCGCGTAGAATTTGGCAAGGACTACAAGAACAAGCGTCGCGTCGTGGTTCATCCGCTCGAAGACTCGGGTCTGACCGAACCGGTCGAATACCTGATCCCGAAAGGCAAGCACCTTGCCGTTCAGGAAGGCGACTTCGTCGAGCAGGGTGATCAGCTTCTCGATGGTTCACCGGTTCCGCACGACATTCTGCGTGTTATGGGCGTCCCGGCACTGGCAGACTACTTGGTCAACGAGATCCAGGAAGTCTACCGTCTGCAGGGCGTGAAGATTAACGACAAGCACATCGAAGTCATCGTTCGTCAGATGCTGCAGAAAGTGGAAATCACCAAACCGGGTGACACCACGCTTCTGGTTGGCGAAATCATTGACCGCGTTGATTTTGATGCCGAAAACGAACGTGCTCTTAAAGAAGGCGGCGAACTGGCCGAAGGCGCACCGGTCCTCCAGGGGATCACCAAAGCCTCGCTTCAGACGCACTCCTTCATTTCGGCCGCGTCGTTCCAGGAAACCACGCGCGTTCTTACCGAGGCTGCTGTCTCGGGCAAAACCGATACTCTTATCGGTCTGAAAGAGAACGTCATCGTGGGTCGTCTGATCCCGGCTGGTACCGGTGCGGTGATGAACCGCTTCCGTGCACTGGCTGCCGAACGCGACAAAAATGTACAGATCGAAGCAGAAGAGGAAATCGGCGACAACTTTGGTCCGCAATCCGATACTGCTTCACTGCCGGCAGGCGAATAAGTTCGTCGCGTCAGACAGTTAAAAAGAATCAGAAACGAGCCGGAATCTTATCGACGCACCGGCTCGTTTCGGCGTTTGAAGCGCCAACTCGAAGGCCCAGAGGGTTTTGCTTGACGCAAAAGGGGCCCGTCACTAGTATGCGCCCACCGAATCTAGGGGGGTGCAACTGTGCCGGTGCCGTTTTGTGCGGTAGCGGGCGGTTTTCGCCCCCCATCGCTTGAGTGCGACTCTGACGGCCGTCGAGGCAGGAACTCCTGCTTTTATGGGCGTCCGCGCGTGTTTTTGTACTTGTACAAAGACGCGTGGTCGCTCGTCGTGCGTCGATAAGAGCAACGCCCTAGTGGCGTCCGTTAAAGTAAAAGGGAAAGTTAATGCCCACTATTAACCAGTTGATCCGCAAAAAGCGGACTCCGCGCACCCAGCGCGATATGGTTCCGGCACTGGAAGCATGCCCGCAGAAACGCGGCGTTTGCACCCGTGTCTATACCACTACTCCGAAGAAGCCGAACTCGGCACTTCGTAAGGTTGCTCGTGTTCGTTTGACCAACGGCTACGAAGTTACCTCTTACATCCCGGGTGAAGGCCACAACCTGCAAGAACACTCCGTCGTAATGATCCGCGGCGGCCGTGTAAAAGATTTGCCGGGTGTCCGTTACCACATCATTCGCGGTACCCTCGATACGCAGGGTGTCAAAGACCGTAAACAGCGTCGTTCGAAATACGGCGCGAAGCGTCCGAAATAAGGAGCAGCTCAGATGTCACGTCGTCACGCTGCTGAAAAGCGCGAAGTTCTGCCTGACGCCAAATATGGCGATAAGGTTCTGACCAAGTTCATGAACGGTCTGATGCTGGATGGTAAAAAATCCGCAGCTGAAAAGATCGTTTATGGTGCCCTGGAAGTTATGGAAGGCAAGGGTGCAGACCCTGTTGCCCAGTTCCACGAAGCCATGGATAACGTGAAGCCGAACGTCGAAGTTCGTTCGCGCCGTGTTGGTGGTGCTACCTACCAGGTTCCGGTTGAAGTTCGTTCCGAGCGTCGTCAGGCTCTGGCCATTCGTTGGCTGGTTGACGCTGCGCGCAAACGTTCCGAGACCACCATGGTTGGTCGTCTTGCAGGCGAACTGATGGACGCAGCCAATAACCGTGGCTCGGCCGTCAAGAAACGCGAAGATACCCACCGTATGGCCGAAGCCAACAAGGCTTTCGCTCATTATCGCTGGTAACCCAGACCTCAGGATCAAGAGTCGATTATGGTACAACGTACTCCGATCTCTCGGTATCGCAATATTGGCATCATGGCACACATCGATGCTGGTAAAACCACGACAACCGAGCGAATTCTTTTCTACACCGGCAAGTCCTACAAGATCGGCGAAGTCCACGACGGCGCCGCGACCATGGACTGGATGGAACAGGAACAGGAACGCGGCATCACGATTACGTCTGCTGCAACTACCTGCTTCTGGAACGATCACCGTGTTAACATCATTGACACCCCGGGCCACGTTGACTTCACGATTGAAGTTGAACGTTCGCTCCGCGTGCTCGATGGTGCTTGCGCGGTATTCGATGCCGTTTCCGGTGTTGAACCGCAGACCGAAACCGTTTGGCGCCAGGCTGACAAATACCACGTACCGCGTATGTGCTTTGTCAACAAAATGGACCGTACCGGTGCGGACTTCTTCCGTTGCGTTGAGATGATGAAAGAACGTCTCGGTGCCAATGTTGCTGTTATGCAGCTGCCGATTGGTTCCGAAGGCGAATTCGAAGGTGTTGTCGATCTCGTTCGCAACAAGGAAATCGTCTGGAAAGACGAAAGCCTTGGTGCAGAATTCGAATATCGCGACATCCGTGACTCGCTTGCTGACCAGGCTGCGGAATACCGCGAAGCCCTGATCGAACAGGCTGTCGAGTGCGACGAAGCAGCAATGGAAGCTTACCTCGAAGGCGAAATGCCGACCGAGGAAGTTATCAAGAAGTGCATCCGCAAAGGTACGATCGCTGGTAACCTTGTTCCGGTCCTTCTGGGTACCGCGTTCAAGAACAAAGGCGTTCAGCCGCTTCTTGATGCTGTTGTCGACTACATGCCGGCTCCGGATGACATCGACGATGTTCGTGGCGTTAAGCCGAACACCGAAGACGAGCCGGATACCCGTCCGCTGACCGACGAAGCACCGTTCTCGGCTCTTGCGTTTAAGATCATGTCCGACCCGTTCGTCGGTTCCTTGACCTTCATTCGTATCTATTCCGGTGTTCTGGATGCCGGTTCGTATGTTCTCAACTCTGTTAAAGAGAAAAAAGAACGTATCGGCCGTATGCTTCTTATGCATTCAAACAACCGCGAAGAAATCAAATACGCATGCTCGGGCGACATCGTTGCTCTGGTTGGCATGAAGGACACCACCACTGGTGATACCCTTTGTGACCCGGCCAAGCCGATCATTCTCGAGCGTATGGAATTCCCGGATCCGGTTATCGAAATCGCTGTTGAGCCGAAATCGAAAGCCGACCAGGAAAAAATGGGTCTCGCCCTTGCACGTCTTGCACAGGAAGATCCGTCGTTCCGCGTTAAATCCGACCACGAATCCGGCCAGACCATCATTTCGGGTATGGGCGAACTTCACCTCGACATTCTTGTCGATCGTATGAAGCGTGAATTCAAAGTCGAAGCAAACGTCGGCGCGCCGCAGGTTGCTTACCGTGAGACGATCTCGAAAGAAGTCGATATCGACTACACCCACAAAAAACAGTCGGGTGGTTCGGGTCAGTTCGCACGTATCAAGTTGACCTTCACCCCGGGTGAACCGGGTTCGGGCTTCTCCTTCTCCGATACCGTTGTTGGCGGTAACGTTCCGAAGGAATACATCCCGGGCGTACAGAAAGGTCTCGAAAGCTCGCTGCAGAGCGGTGTGATCGCAGGCTTCCCTGTAACCGACTTCTCTATCAAGTTGACGGACGGTGCATACCACGACGTTGACTCGAGCGTCATGGCCTTCGAAATCGCTGCTCGCGCAGCATTCCGCGAAGGTTTGGCAAAAGCTTCTCCGAAGCTGCTCGAGCCGATCATGAAGGTCGAGGTTGTGACCCCGGAAGAATACATGGGCGATATCATTGGCGACCTGAACAGCCGTCGTGGCCAGGTCCGTGACATGGACTCCCGTGGTATTGCACGCGTTGTTAACGCGTTCGTACCGCTGGCGAACATGTTCGGTTACGTCAATACGCTGCGCTCCATGTCCCAGGGCCGTGCCCAGTTCGTGATGCAGTTCGATCATTATGCCGACGTCCCGCAGGCAGTTGCGGACGAAGTCAAAGCCAAATCGGCCGGCTAAGGGCCAGCTAGAATAAACGGAGTTAGAAATGGCTAAAGAAAAGTTTGAGCGTACAAAACCGCACGTTAACGTTGGCACTATCGGCCACGTTGACCACGGTAAAACCACGCTGACCGCAGCAATCACCAAAGTTCTGGCAGAAGCCGGTGGCGCTTCGTTCCAGGACTACAGCATGATCGACAAAGCACCGGAAGAGAAAGCTCGTGGTATCACGATCTCGACCGCGCACGTTGAGTATGAGACCGAGAACCGTCACTACGCACACGTCGACTGCCCGGGCCACGCTGACTATGTTAAAAACATGATCACTGGTGCGGCACAGATGGACGGCGGTATCCTCGTCGTTTCGGCTGCTGATGGCCCGATGCCGCAGACCGTGAGCACATCCTGCTCGCACGTCAGGTTGGTGTTCAGGTTTCCGCTCTCGTTGTCTTCATGAACAAAGTTGACCAGGTCGACGACGAAGAGCTTCTCGAGCTCGTCGAAATGGAAATCCGTGAACTTCTGTCGTCCTACGACTTCCCGGGCGACGATATTCCGATCGTCAAGGGCTCTGCTCTTGCTGCTCTGGAAGGTCGCGATGATGAAATCGGCAAAAACGCTATCCTCGAACTGATGAAAGCGGTTGACGACTACATCCCGGCTCCTGAGCGTCCGAAAGACAAGCCGTTCCTGATGCCGATCGAAGACGTATTCTCGATCTCGGGTCGTGGTACGGTTGGACCGGTCGTGTGAAACGGCGTGTTAAAGTTGGCGAAGAGATTGAAATCGTCGGCATTAAAGACACCGTTAAAACCACCGTTACCGGCGTTGAAATGTTCCGCAAGCTGCTCGACCAGGGCGAAGCTGGCGACAACATTGGCGCGCTGCTGCGTGGTACCAAACGTGAAGACGTCGAACGTGGCCAGGTTCTGGCACACGTTGGCTCGATCACCCCGCACACCAAATTCGAAGCAGAAGCCTACATCCTGACCAAGGATGAAGGTGGCCGTCATACGCCGTTCTTCTCGAACTACCGTCCGCAGTTCTACTTCCGTACGACTGACGTAACCGGTTCGATCGAGCTGCCGGCTGGCACCGAAATGGTTATGCCGGGCGACAACGTTCAGATGACCGCAACTCTCATTGCACCGATCGCAATGGACGAAGGTCTGCGTTTCGCAATCCGTGAAGGCGGTCGTACCGTCGGCGCGGGCGTTGTTGCCAAGATCATCGAATAATTTTTTCTCTTGATCTTTGTGGAGCGGGCGGCTATGTAAGCCGCCCGCAACACTTTTGCGGCAATCGTCAACTCCAGTTGAGGGGCCGGTGTCCTTTTGAGGGCTCCGGTACATAATTACATGGATAGTCAGAACATTCGCATTCGCCTGAAGGCGTTTGACCATCGCGTGCTGGATCAGTCCACGCGTGAGATCGTCAATACGGCGAAGCGCACTGGCGCAGAGGTCCGCGGCCCGATTCCGCTGCCGACCCGCATTGAAAAGTACACTGTTCTGCGGTCTCCGCACGTGAACAAAAAGTCACGCGAACAGCTTGAAATCCGTACGCACAAGCGTCTTCTCGACATTGTCGACCCGACCCCGCAAACCGTCGATGCTCTTATGAAGCTCGACCTTGCGTCCGGTGTCGATGTCGAGATCAAACTTTAATCGGGAGTAAGCCGCAATGCGTAGTGGACTTATTACCCAGAAGGTCGGTATGACCCGCGTCTTCAACGACGACGGTTCCCACCTTCCTGTAACCGTTCTGAAGGTCGAAGATCTTCAGGTTGTCGCCAACCGTACCAACGACACCGACGGCTACGTCGCTGTTCAGCTTGGTTATGGCAAAGCGAAAGTGAAAAACGTATCCAAGCCGATGCGTGGCCACTTCGCCAAAGCCAAGGTTGAGCCGAAAGCCAAACTTGCTGAATTCCGCGTGAGCGAAGATGGCCTGATCGAAGTTGGTGCAGAACTTGCTGCAACCCATTTCGTCGAAGGCCAATACGTTGACGTAATCGGCACGTCCATCGGTAAAGGTTTTGCCGGTGCGATGAAGCGTCACAACTTCGGTGGTCTGCGTGCGTCGCACGGTGTGTCTGTATCGCACCGTTCGCATGGTTCCACCGGTCAGTGCCAGGACCCGGGCCGCGTCTTCAAAGGTAAGAAGATGGCTGGTCACCTCGGTGCCGCACGTGTAACCGTTCAGTCCCTTAAAGTCGTGTCTTCGGACGCCGACAAAGGCCTGATCCTGGTGCATGGTGCCGTTCCGGGTCACAAGGGTGCCTATGTCCTTGTCAAGGATGCCGTGAAGCGTGCTGCACCGGAAGGTCTGCCGTTCCCGGCCGCGCTCAAGGGTGCTGCCCCGGCCGCTGAAGAAGCTGTCGCCGAGGATAAGGAATAAGCATCATGAAGCTCGACATTCTCAAACTTGACGCTTCCAAGTCCGGTAAGATTGATCTTGCAGAAGACATCTTTGGTCTGGAAGTACGTCGTGACGTCCTGCACCGCATGGTGAACTGGCAGCTGGCAAAACGCCGTGCCGGTACCCACAAGGTAAAGGAAAAGTCCGAAGTTTCCGCAACCACGAAAAAATTCGTGCGTCAGAAGGGTAGTGGCGGTGCACGTCACGGTTCCCGTAAAGCCGCACAGTTCCGTGGTGGTGGTACCGTGCACGGTCCGCGCGTTCGCGACCACGCACACGATCTGACCAAGAAGTTCCGTAAACTCGCGCTGAAAACCGCTCTGTCGGCCAAGGCAAAAGACGGTAAGCTTATCGTTCTTGATAATGCGGAATTCTCGGACGCCAAAACCAAGAATCTGGTCGCAGTTTTCAATAAACTCGGCTGGAAGTCTGCACTGATCATCGACGGTGCGCAGGTCAACGAAGGTTTTGCACGCGCAGCGCGCAACATCCCGCAGGTTGATGTGCTCCCGCAGATTGGTGCTAACGTCTATGACATCCTGCGCCGTGACACCCTGGTGCTGACCAAGGGTGCGGTCGAAGCGTTGGAGGCACGTCTCAAATGACGATCATCAGCAAAGAGCGGATGTACGAAGTCATCCGCGCCCCGCATATCACTGAAAAGTCGACGCTGATTTCTGAACACAACGCAGTTGCGTTCAAAGTTGCGATCGACGCCACCAAGCCGGAGATTAAGGCTGCTGTGGAAGGTCTGTTCGGGGTGAAGGTCAAGGCGGTCAATACCTCTGTGGTAAAAGGAAAGACCAAGCGTTTTCGCGGTATTTCCGGTCGTCGGAGCGATTTCAAGAAAGCGATGGTGACCCTCGAAGAGGGCCAGTCCATCGATGTGACTACGGGAATCTAAGACAATGGCTTTGAAGAAGTTTAAACCAACCTCTCCTGGTCGCCGTCAGCTGGTTCTCGTGGATCGTTCTGATCTCCACAAGGGCAAGCCGATCAAAGCGTTGACCGAAGGTCTTCGCAAGAAAGGTGGCCGTAACAACACTGGTCGTATCACCGCCCGCCGTATTGGTGGTGGTCACAAACGTCGTTACCGTCTCATCGACTTCAAACGTACCAAGTTTGACGTCGTCGGTACCGTCGAGCGTTTGGAATATGATCCGAACCGTACCGCGTTTATCGCACTGGTTCGCTATTCCGACGACGAGCTGGCCTACATCCTCGCACCGCAGCGTCTCGCTGTCGGCGACAACGTTGTTGCCGCTGAACGCGTAGACATTAAGCCGGGTAACGCCGCACCGCTGAAGAATATTCCGGTCGGTACCATTGTCCATAACGTCGAACTGAAAGCCGGTAAAGGTGGTCAGGTCGCACGTTCAGCAGGCTCGTATGTACAGCTTGTTGGTAAGGACCAGGGTTACGCCCAGCTTAAGCTGTCCTCCGGTGAGGTACGTTTGGTTCGTGGTGAATGCATGGCTACCATCGGTGCCGTGTCCAACCCGGACCATCAGAACTCGAACCTTGGTAAAGCCGGCCGTAATCGCTGGCTTGGCAAGCGTCCTTCGGTTCGTGGCGTTGCCATGAACCCGATCGATCACCCGCATGGTGGTGGTGAAGGTCGTACGTCGGGTGGTCGTCACCCGGTTACGCCGTGGGGCAAGCCTACCAAGGGCAAACGTACCCGCTCGAACAAAAAGACCGACGCGCTCATCATGCGCCGTCGTCACAAGAGCTAACGGAGGAGGCTAGACTATGGCGCGTTCCGTTTGGAAGGGTCCGTTTGTTGACGGATACCTTCTTAAGAAAGCCGATACTGTCCGTGCCTCAGGCCGGAATGAGGTAATTAAGACCTGGTCGCGGCGTTCGACGATTCTGCCGCAATTCGTAGGCCTCACCTTTGGGGTTTACAATGGCCAGAAATTCCTGCCGGTGCTCGTGACCGAAGATATGATTGGTCACAAGTTCGGTGAATTCTCGCCGACCCGTACCTACTATGGTCACGCGGCCGACAAAAAGGCGAAGAGGAAGTAACGATGGGTAAGAAAGCTGACATCCGTCGGCTGGCGGATAACGAGGCCGCGGCTTCGCTCCGGGCAGTACGCATTTCCCCGCGTAAGCTCAACCTCGTCGCCGAGTCGATTCGTGGTATGAAGGCAGAAGCTGCTTTGGCAGAACTGACCTTCTCCAATAAACGCATTTCGCAGGACGTCAAAAAGCTGCTGGAATCGGCAATTGCTAATGCCGAAAACAACCATCAGCTCGATGTTGACCGTCTCTATATTAAAGAGGCATCTGTTGGTAAGGCCTTCGTAATGAAGCGCTGGCGCGCCCGTGCACGCGGTCGTGTTGGCAAAATCATTAAGCCGTTCTCCAACATGCGCATCGTCGTTTGCGAACGTGAGGAGGCCGAGTAATGGGTCAGAAAATTAATCCGATCGGTCTGCGCGTTGGCATTAACCGTACCTGGGATTCCCGCTGGTACGCCAACAAGGCCGATTTCGCTGGTCTTCTTCACGAAGATCTCGCGATCCGCAATTTCATCTTCGACCGTCTGAAACAGGCGGGTGTATCGAAGGTGATTATCGAACGTCCGGCGAAGAAAGCCCGCATTTCGATCCACACCGCTCGTCCGGGCGTTGTGATCGGGAAAAAAGGCCAGGACATCGAGAAGCTCAAGAACGATCTGCAGAAACTGGCAAATGCCGAAGTGCAGGTTAACATCATCGAGATCCGCAAGCCGGAACTCGATGCCAAGCTGGTCGCTGACAACATCGCCCAGCAGCTTGAGCGCCGTGTTTCGTTCCGTCGCGCTATGAAGCGCTCGGTTCAGAACGCAATGCGTCTCGGTGCCGGTGGCATTCGTATTAATGCTGCTGGTCGTCTTGGTGGCGCAGAAATCGCCCGTACCGAATGGTACCGTGAAGGTCGCGTTCCGCTGCATACCCTGCGTGCGGACGTTGATTATGGCACTTCGGAAGCACACACCACCTACGGTGTTTGCGGTCTGAAGGTCTGGATCTTCAAGGGCGAAATCATGGCACATGATCCGTTGGCTTCTGAGCGTCGCGCTCTCGAGTCGGCTGGTTCCGGTCGTAAGTAAGGAGATCCTGATATGCTTTCTCCGAAACGTACAAAGTTCCGTAAAGCCCACAAAGGCCGCCTCAAAGGGGAAGCCAAAGGGGGTACTGAACTTAATTTCGGCGCTTATGGCTTGAAAGCCATGGAGCCGGAGCGTATAACGGCGCGTCAGATCGAAGCGGCTCGCCGCGCGATCACCCGCCACATGCGCCGTCAAGGCCGTGTGTGGATTCGCGTTTTCCCGGATCTCCCGGTCTCGCAGAAGCCTGCCGAAGTCCGTCAGGGTAAAGGTAAAGGCTCGCCTGAATATTGGGCGGCACGCGTTAAACCGGGTCGGATCATGTTTGAACTCGACGGTGTTCCGTTGGATCTTGCACGCCGGGCTTTCGAGCTGGCGTCGGCAAAACTGCCGATCAAGACCAAGTTTGTCACCCGTCTTGGTGAAGGGGAGTAATTAGTGATGAAAATTGCTGATCTCCGCGCTAAAAGCGCTGACGAACTGAAGCAGCTGCTTCTGGACCTGCGTAAGGAATCGTTCAATATGCGTTTCCAGCAGGCTTCGGGGCAGTTCGAGAACACTGCGCGGGTCCGCCAGGTCCGTCGTGATATTGCCCGCATTAAAACCCTTCTCGGTAACGAGAAGGGTGCAACCGCGGCCTAACTGGACACGCAGAGGAGTAGACACACATGCCGAGGCGTGTATTGCAGGGGACAGTCGTTTCGACCAAAAACGACAAGACCGTGGTGGTCCGAGTGGAGCGCCAGGTCATGCACCCGCTGTATAAAAAGTACGTGCGTAAGTCGAAGAAATTCCACGCGCACGATGAAGAGAACCGCTTCAAAACGGGTGACGTTGTTCGCATTCGCGAATGCAAACCGATCTCGAAGTTGAAGTCTTGGGAAGTAGTGGTCGAGGAGTGAGTCCTCAGCCCAATCATAGTCAAGGGGTAAACCCATGATCCAGATGCAGTCCAATCTGGACGTCGCCGACAACAGCGGCGCTCGCCGCGTCCAGTGCATCAAGGTGCTGGGCGGCTCGAAGCGCAAAACCGCCAACGTTGGTGATGTTATCGTGGTTTCCGTCAAGGAAGCCATTCCGCGCGGTCGCGTAAAGAAGGGTGCAGTTCACAAAGCTGTCATCGTTCGCACCGCAAAGGAAATTCGTCGTGCCGATGGCTCGGCGATCCGCTTTGACCGCAACGCTGCCGTTCTCATTAATGCGAACGGCGAGCCGATCGGCACGCGTATTTTTGGCCCGGTAACCCGTGAACTTCGTTCTAAAGGTTACATGAAGATCATTTCGCTCGCTCCGGAGGTGCTGTAATGGCTGCCAAGATTAAAAAGGGCGATCGCGTCGTTGTTCTGACGGGTAAAGACAAAGGGAAAACCGGCGAAGTTCTCGCCGCTTTCCCGACCGAGAACAAAGTTCTGGTTTCGGGCATTAACCTGGTGAAACGTCACCAGCGCCCGACCGGTGCTGATGCTGGTGGCATCGTCGAAAAGGAAGCAAAAATTGCTGTTTCCAACGTCGCGATTGTTGACCCGAAAGAAAACAAGCCGACCCGCGTCGGTTTCAAGACCCTCGATGATGGTCGCAAGGTTCGCGTAGCGAAGCTCAGCGGCGAAGTCATCGACAACTGAGGGACGGAAAAATGACGCGCCTGCGCGAACATTACAAAGAAGTGGTGCGTGACGCACTCCAGAAGGAGTTCTCCTACGAGAACACCATGGAGATTCCGCGCCTCGAGAAAATCGTGATCAACATGGGTGTCGGCGACGCCACCCAGGATCGTAAGAAGCTGGAAGGTGCTGCTGCGGATCTCGCTGCTATCACCGGTCAGAAGCCTGTCTTCACCAAGGCGAAAAAGTCCGTTGCGGCTTTCAAGCTGCGTGAAGGTATGAACATCGGTTGTAAAGTGACCTTGCGTCGCGACCGTATGTTTGAGTTCTTGGACCGCCTGGTCACCATCGCGCTGCCGCGCGTTCGTGACTTCCGCGGCCTGAACAAAAAATCTTTCGATGGTCGTGGCAACTTTGCCATGGGCTTGAAAGAACAGTTCGTCTTTCCTGAGGTAGAGTACGACAAAGTCGACTCTGTTCGCGGGATGGATATCATCATTTGTACCACGGCTAAGTCCGACGATGAAGCTCTCGCCCTTCTTAAGGGCTTTGATCTTCCGTTCGGAAACTAACGGAGGTTGGCCCATGGCCAAGAAAAGCGCTGTAGAGCGTGAACTCAAACGTGAACGCCTGGCAAAAAAATATGCTGCCAAGCGTGCCGCCCTTAAAGCGGTTATCGCAAATCGCGAGACGACCCCTGAGGATCGTATCGTTGCTGTGATGAAACTCGCCCAGCTGCCGCGTAACTCGGCTCGTATCCGTCAGCGTATTCGCTGCCAGATCACCGGTCGTCCGCGTGGTGTCTATCGCAAATTCCGCCTGTCCCGTATCGCGCTTCGTGAACTTGCTTCACGTGGTCAGATCCCGGGCATGGTGAAGTCGAGCTGGTAAGGAGGACATCACATGTCGATGACTGATCCAGTCGGTGATATGCTCACGCGTATCCGTAACGGCCAGCGCGTTGGTAAATCCAGCGTCGTTTCGCCGGCTTCGAAACTGCGTACCGGTGTGCTGGATGTTCTCCAGCGCGAAGGTTATATCCGCGGTTACAATGTTAATGAAATTCGCAAGGGCGTCAGCGAAATCACCATCGAACTCAAATATTTTGAGGGTGATGGCGTGATTAAGCAGATCGACCGCGTCTCGACCCCGGGTCGTCGTGTATATTCGAAGATCAAAGATCTTCCGAAGGTATATAACGGTCTGGGCATCGCAGTCCTGTCCACTCCGCGAGGGGTTCTATCGGATCAGGAGGCTCGCGAGCAGAATGTCGGCGGCGAAATCCTCTGCAAGGTATTCTAAGGAGGGCCAACGATGTCGCGAGTAGGAAAAAACCCGGTGGTCGTGCCTAACGGCGTTACCATCACCTTGACCGAAGAGCAGATCAGCGCAAAAGGCAAGCTCGGTGAGCTTAACCTGGCTTTGACCTCGGACGTATCCGTCACTCAGGAAGATAACCAGATCTTCGTGAAACCTAAAAACGATAGCAAGCGCGCACGTGCCCTTTGGGGTACCACCCGTGCCAATATCGCGAACCTCGTTACCGGGGTTTCGGAAGGGTTCACCAAGAAACTGGAAATCACCGGTGTTGGTTACCGTGCGCAGGTTCAGGGCAAAAACCTGGTTCTGCAGCTTGGCTTCTCACATGACGTAGAAATGGAGATCCCTGCGGGTCTTAACGTCGTTGCTGAAAAGCCGACCCTCGTCGCCATTTCTGGCGCAGATAAACAACTCGTTGGTCAGTTCGCTGCGAATGCACGCGGCTGGCGCGGTCCGGAGCCTTACAAAGGCAAGGGTGTCCGCTACGAAGGCGAGTATATCTTGCGCAAAGAAGGCAAGAAGAAGTAAGGACAGGCACGATGAAAAACGTGAGAAGCCTATTCGAACGCCGCAAGCGTCGCGTTCGTTTTGCGATCCGCCAGAAAGCGGCCGGTCGCCCGCGCCTCAGCGTGCACCGTTCGAACGCCCACATCTATGCTCAGATCATCGACGACGTCAAAGGCACCACCCTGGTGGCTGCCTCGACGATGGAGAAAGATCTGAAGGCGAAAGGCAGCAATGCCGACGCCGCTGCTCTGGTTGGCAAGGCAATTGCCGAGCGCGCAGTCAAAGCTGGTGTGAAAACGGTCGTTTTCGATCGTGGCGGGTATCTGTTCCATGGCCGGGTGAAAGCTCTGGCCGATGCCGCCCGTGAGGGCGGTCTGGACTTCTAAGGAGCACGACCATGGCACGTAACCAGAATCAACAGCAGCAGGCGCCGAAAGCCCGTGAAGAAAACGAACTCGTCGACAAGCTGGTTGGTATCAACCGCGTCGCGAAAGTCGTTAAGGGCGGCCGTCGCTTTGCTTTCTCCGCAATGGTAGTTGTCGGTGACCAGCGCGGTCGCGTCGGATACGGCACGGGTAAAGCCCGTGAAGTTCCAGAAGCGATCCGTAAGGCCACCGAAGCTGCTAAACGTAACATGATCCGCGTTCCGCTGCGTGAAGGCCGTACCCTTCACCATGATACGCAGGGCCATTTCGGCGCAGGCAAGGTTATCCTTCGCTCCGCTCCGGCTGGTACCGGTATCATCGCAGGCGGTGCGATGCGTGCGGTTTTCGAAACCATGGGCGTTCAGGACGTTGTGTCCAAATGCACCGGTTCGAACAACCCGCACAACGTGATCCGCGCAACCCTTGACGCTCTGGTCAACGGTGCTTCCCCGCGTCAGGTCGCTGCTAAGCGTGGCCTGAAAGTCGGTGACGTCGTTGCCCGTCGCGATAGCGGTTCGGCTGCTGCCGCCGTTCTCGAAAAGGAGTAATTCGATATGGCTGCTAAGAAAAAAGCGACCGTACGCGTTACCCAGACGGGTTCGCCGATCGGACGTCCGGCTGATCAGCGCCAGACCCTCGTTGGTCTTGGCCTGAACAAACTGCACCGGACTCGTGAGCTGGAAGATACTCCGGCTGTTCGCGGTATGATCGCAAAGGTCAAACACCTCGTCCGTGTGGACGAGGCTTGATTGACCCCAGATCGAAAAGGTGTTGAACGATGAAACTCAACGAACTCGCCGATAACCCGGGTGCCCGCAAGGCGCGCACCCGCGTCGGTCGCGGCATCGGTTCGGGCAAAGGCAAAACTTCTGGCGCAGGTCAGAAGGGTCAGAAGTCCCGTTCGGGTGTAGCCATCAATGGCTTCGAAGGTGGGCAGATGCCTATCTATCGCCGTCTTCCGAAACGCGGCTTCAAAAACCCGTTCAAGAAACAGTTCGGCGTTGTGAACCTTGGTACCCTTCAGACTGCCGTTGATAACGGCGTTCTTGAAGAAGGTGCAAATGTCACCGTCGCTGTTCTTGCGGAAAAAGGTCTGGCTCGTCCGCAGAAAGACGGTCTGCGTCTTCTTGCCAAAGGCGAACTGAAAGCGAAACTGAACATCGAAATCTCCGGTGCTTCCAAAGCAGCTGTCGAAGCTGTCGAGAAAGCTGGTGGTTCGGTCAAGGTTCTTGCTCCGGTCGCTGCTGCAGAATCCGCAGAATAAGCCTAAATTGACTTCGAGAGGGTCCGGTTCCAGTACACGGGACCGGACCCTCCAGTTTATGTGTATTGGGAGATGAGTGCATGGCATCGGCCGCCGAGCAGCTTGCCGCGAACCTGAATTGGTCCGCTTTTTCAAAGTCAACCGAGCTTAAAAAGCGTATCTGGTTCACTTTGGGCGCGCTTATTGTTTACCGTCTTGGAACCTATATTCCGGTTCCTGGTGTCGACCCGTCTATTCTTGCTGACATTTTCCGTCAGAATGCGGGTGGCGTTCTGGGCATGTTTGACATGTTCGCCGGTGGTGCGCTGGGTCGTATGACGATCTTCGCGCTGAATATCATGCCGTACATCTCGGCCTCGATTATTATTCAGTTGATGACGACTGTTTCGCCAACGCTTGAGCAACTCAAGAAGGAAGGCGAGCAGGGTCGTAAAAAGATTAATCAATATACCCGCTATCTGACGGTGCTGATTGCAACGGTGCAGGCATGGGGCATTGCTGTTGGTCTTGAAAGCATGACCGGCTCTTCGGGTGCTGCTGTTCCGGATCCGGGCATGTTCTTCCGCATTACCGCTGTGATCACCCTTGTCGGTGGCACCATGTTCCTGATGTGGCTTGGTGAACAGATCACCCAGCGCGGCATTGGTAACGGTATTTCGCTGATCATCTTTGCCGGTATTGTTGCCGGCCTGCCAAGCGCGATTGCAGGTACCCTTGAACTGGGTCGTACCGGTGCGATCTCTGCACTGGTTATCGTTGCAATCATCGTTCTGGCAATTGCGGTTATCGCTTTCATCGTCTTTGTTGAACGTGCGCAGCGCCGCGTTCTGATCCAGTACCCGAAACGCCAGGTCGGCATGAAGGTTATGGAAGGTCAGAGCTCGCACCTGCCGCTCAAGATCAACACTGCCGGTGTTATTCCGCCGATCTTCGCAAGCTCGCTGCTGCTGATGCCGCTGTCGGTTGCCCAGTTCACCACCGGTGTTGATGCCCCGGCCTGGTTGACGACTGCAACGGCACTGCTTGGCCGTGGTCAGCCGCTTTATATTGCGCTTTATATCGGTTTGATCGTCTTCTTTGCCTTCTTCTACACCGCGGTTGTCTTCAACCCGGAAGATACGGCAGACAACCTGAAGAAACATGGTGGCTTTATTCCGGGCATTCGTCCGGGTAAAAATACAGCCAACTATCTGGATTTCATTCTGACCCGTCTGACGGTGATCGGTGCAGCGTATCTCGCATTCGTCTGTATCCTGCCGGAACTGCTGATCGCGGAATGGTCTGTTCCCTTCTACTTTGGTGGGACTAGCCTCCTGATCGTTGTCACGGTAACCATGGATACCGTTGCGCAGATTCAGTCTCATATGCTGGCTCATCAGTATGAAGGCCTGATCAAGAAATCCAAACTGCGTGGTCGCCGCCGCTAACAAGCGACCACCGCATTCAGGGGGAAGACGATGAATATTATCCTTCTTGGCCCTCCCGGCGCAGGGAAAGGTACCCAGGCCAAGCGTCTTGAAACAGGACGCGGCATGATCCAGCTCTCGACGGGCGACATGCTCCGCGCGGCGGTTGCTGCTGGCACGGAACTGGGGCAGAAGGCAAAGGAAGTCATGGATGCGGGCCAGCTCGTATCCGACGATCTGATGATCGGTCTGATTTCCGAACGACTTGACCAGGATGATACCAAGGGTGGTTTCATTCTGGACGGGTTCCCACGCACGACCGCCCAGGCAGAAGCCCTGGACGAGATGCTGGAATCCAAGGGACTGGCACTTGATTATGTGATTGAACTGCGTGTTGACGATGCAGCACTGGTGGCCCGTATTGTTGGCCGCTATACCTGTGCGAAATGCGGGCAGGGCTATCACGACGAGTTCCAGAAACCTGCCAAGGAAGGTGTCTGTGACGTATGTGGCAGCACCGAATTTAAACGCCGTGCGGACGACAATGCCGAGACGGTCACTTCGCGACTGGAAGCTTATCACAAGCAGACAGCACCGATCATTCCTTACTATGAAAAGGTCGGTAAGCTGAAAACAGTTGACGGGATGGCTGAAATCGACCAAGTTACGCGCGAGATTGAAGCCATCCTGGGGTAATTTCCCGGGCAGGGCGTTTTTTTGCTGGCGGGTTGGCAGTAATGCTGGCCCGCTTTTGCAGCGTCCTACCCTACCGGATCTGCCCCTGGGTTTGTTAACAGGAAACAGGAGTTCACATAGTGGCTCGTATTGCTGGCGTAAACATCCCGACCGCTAAGCGTGTCGTGATTGCGCTTACCTACATCACCGGTATTGGCCCGGCTAAAGCCAAAGAAATTTGCGCAAAGGTTGGCATCGAATCCGCAACCCGCGTTCATCAGCTTTCTGATGACCAGGTTCTGAAGGTTCGTGAAGTCATCGACGCTGATTACACCGTCGAAGGCGACCTCCGTCGTGAAACCGCAATGAACATTAAACGTCTGATGGACCTGGGCAGCTATCGCGGCCTGCGTCATCGTCGCGGTCTCCCGGTACGCGGTCAGCGTACCCACACCAACGCTCGCACCCGTAAGGGCCCGGCTAAGCCGATTGCTGGCAAGAAGAAGTAAGGTAGGGGAACGACAATGGCGAAGACTCCTCAGACTCGCGTGCGTCGCCGCGAGCGCAAGAACATTACGAACGGTATCGCGCACGTAAACGCGACCTTCAACAACACCATGATCACCATCACCGACGTACAGGGAAATACCATTTCCTGGTCGACAGCTGGTGGTATGGGTTTCCGCGGTTCGCGTAAATCGACTCCGTATGCTGCACAGATGGCTGCCGAAGACGCAGGTAAAAAAGCTGCTGAACACGGTATGAAAACCCTCGAAGTACAGGTTAAAGGCCCGGGTTCGGGACGTGAATCTGCACTGCGTGCGCTTCAGGCTGTCGGTTTCACCATTACGTCGATCAAAGACGTAACGCCGATTCCGCACAACGGTTGCCGTCCGCGTAAACGTCGTCGCGTCTAATCGCGTCGATCCTTGCGGACGACCCCGCGTTTGGGCCCGGGATGACCGGGCCTCTTCGCGTTTCTCGTGGGGGCAAGTTTATTGCCCTCCTTTCCATAGGCTCCAGTTGCGAAGGTGGGTCTCGTGATTCAAAAGAACTGGCAGGAACTGATTAAGCCGACGAAGCTTGATGTTACTCCGGGTACTGATGCCAGCCGTATTGGTACGATCGTGGCAGAACCGCTGGAGCGCGGTTTTGGTCAGACTCTGGGTAACGCGCTGCGTCGCATTCTGCTGTCGTCGCTCCAGGGTTCGGCAGTTACTGCGATCCAGATCGATGGTGTATTGCACGAATTTTCGTCGATCCCGGGTGTGCGTGAAGATGTCACCGACATCATCCTGAACATCAAGACCATGGGCGTGCGCATGCATGCTGAAGGTCCGAAGAAAATGGCTCTGAAGGCGACTGGCCCTGGTGCCGTCACCGCAGGTCAGATCGAAACCGGTGCGGATATCGAAATCCTTAACCCGGATCTCGAGCTTTGCCATCTTGACGATGGTGCTACGCTCAACATCGAATTCACCGTTGATAACGGTAAAGGCTATGTTGCAGCCAGCTCGCACAGCTCGTCGGACGCGCCGATTGGTCTTATTCCGATCGATGCGATCTTCAGCCCGATCCGTAAAGTGGCCTACAAGGTGGAAAACACCCGTGTTGGTCAGGATACCGACTTTGACAAGCTGTCGCTGACCGTTGAAACCAACGGTGCACTGACCCCGGAAGATTCGGTTGCACTTGCTGCCCGTATCCTTCAGGACCAGCTGTCGCTGTTCGTCAACTTCGAAGAGCCGGAAGCGGTTGTCGAAGAGAAGAAAGAAGACGAACTGCCGTTCAACCGTAACCTTCTGCGTAAGGTTGACGAGCTTGAGCTGTCGGTACGTTCGGCTAACTGCCTGAAGAACGACAACATCATCTATATCGGTGATCTTGTTCAGAAGACCGAAGCAGAAATGCTCCGTACGCCGAACTTCGGCCGTAAGTCGCTGAACGAAATCAAGGATGTTCTGGCTCAGATGGGTCTGCATCTTGGTATGGAAGTCGGCGGTTGGCCGCCGGAAAACATCGAAGAACTTGCGCGCAAGTTCGAAGATCCGTTCTAAGAACGGGTCTTCGGCCTTCGGGCCGAGATCGGAACATTCGTGTTCCAAACCGGGGACCCCAGTTGTTTGGGCATCCGGCGGGCTTGTTGCCCACACCGCACGTGCATAACCTGGCCTTTGTGTAAAAGTGATCAGGGTGGCGGGGCGGTTTTACAATCGGTTTCGTGAGCGAAGCCAGGCTATTAAGGAGAGTTACCATGCGTCACGGTATGCAAGGCCGTAAGCTTAATCGTACTTCGTCCCATCGTAAGGCGATGTTTGCCAACATGGCAGTTTCGCTGCTCACCCACGAGCAGATCAAAACCACTCTTCCGAAGGCCAAGGATCTTCGCCCGTATGTCGAAAAACTGATTACGCTGGGCAAGCGGGGCGACCTGCATGCACGCCGTCAGGCCATTTCGATCCTGCGTGATGACAAAGTCGTTGCCAAGCTGTTCGGCGAAATCGCTGACCGCTACAAAGAGCGCGCTGGTGGTTACACCCGTGTTCTCAAGGCCGGCTTCCGTTATGGCGATGCGGCTCCGGTTGCTGTGATTGAACTTGTCGATCGCAACGTCGAAGCAAAAGGCGCGGAAGACCGTGCTCGCCTCGAAGCAGAGGGCGAAGGCGAAGAAGCAGCTGCTGAATAAGCAACGCTTCGGCCTTTAAGAAACAGAAACGGGTGATGCCATCTGGTGTCGCCCGTTTTCTTTTTTCTAAATGACATAAAGTTCATATTTCCGACAAGGTTGCGCGTCAGGTCTAGTTTCCCTAATTGATGACAAGTCTTTGTCGGTCACAGGACCGCGAACAAGCAAACCAACAGAGAGAGTGTGACGTGCAGGCAAGATGGATTTCAAAGATTGTCGCCTTTGCCATAATCGGCCTCGCGACGATTTCCAGCACAGGCAATCTGGCCCATGCCCAAAGCGATGAAGCCACCCTGGACCGGCGTTTGCCGTCAAGCCAGGCGGACATCAAGATGTCGCTTTCGCCATTGGTCAAACAAACCGCCCCGGCGGTTGTCAACATCTACACCAAGAAGGTCGTCGAACAACGCCAGCGCACGCCGTTCTTCAATGACCCGTTCTTCAAGCAGTTCTTTGGTGATCGTTTCGGCGGTGCTTTTGGCGCCCCGCGCCAGCGTGTTGAACGTTCGCTCGGTTCCGGTGTGATTGTTTCGGGCAATGGCACGGTGGTCACCAACCATCACGTGATTGATGGCGCCAGCGAGATCCGCGTCGTCTTGCATGACAACCGCGAATTTGATGCCGATCTGGTCGGCTCGGACGAACGCACCGATCTTGCCGTCCTCAAACTGCGCGATGTTGATAACGAACTGCCGGCCATTCCGTTTGGCGACTCTGATGCGGTTGAGGTCGGCGACCTTGTTCTGGCCATCGGCAACCCGTTTGGTGTCGGACAAACCGTTACCAGTGGCATCGTCTCGGCGCTGGCGCGTGCCGGTGTCACCGGGCAGGATTATCAATCCTTCATTCAGACCGATGCGGCGATCAACCCGGGGAATTCCGGTGGAGCATTGGTCGATATTGATGGCAACCTGATCGGGGTGAACTCGGCGATCTTTACCAAGTCCGGCGGTTCGAACGGCATCGGCTTTGCGGTTCCGGCCAATATGGTCAAGGTGGTGATGCGCGGTCTGATCAGTGGCGATCTGCGTCGCCCGTGGCTGGGTGCGGCCGGGCAGTCGGTGACGGCCGATCTGGCGGCCTCGCTTGAATTGGATCGTCCGCATGGTGTCCTGATCAACAAGGTTCGCGCCGGAAGCCCGGCTGAACGCGGCGGCCTGCAATCGGGTGACGTTGTCATCGCGGTCAATGGTTTGGCGGTCGATAACCCGAACGAGCTTAAATTCCGTATCGCAACGCTTGAGCTGAATGGCGAGGCAAAGCTGTCAGTCCTGCGACGCGGGGCCGAAACCGTCCTTGCCATGCCGTTGGAAGTCGCACCGGAAATTCCCGCTCGCGACGAAAGCATCATTGATGGCCGCAATCCGTTCAGCGGCACCAAAATCGCTAACATGAACCCGGCACTGGCCGATGAACTGGGCATCGATACGCTTAGCGAAGGTGTGATGATCCTGGCTGTTGCCCGCGATAGCCTCGCACGCCGCACGCGTCTTCAGGCCGGTGATTATATTGTCGAGGTCAATGGACAGCCGATTGATACGGTCGCGCGCTTCAAGGAAGTCGTCCGGGCCGGCGAACGCAGCCGGGACTGGAAGATTTCCGTCAAACGCGATGGCAAAGTCCTGACCGGTGATTTCACCCTGTAACTGTCAGGTCTGATACCTAAAAACAAAGGCGCGTACCGCTGTGGTGCGCGCCTTTTTGTATCTTGGTCAGTCGGCATTACCGGACACGGGCCGATGACGCAGCATCATCAGGGCGGCAAAGGTCACAAGGCCCAGCGCAATGGTCAGTAAAATCGCATATTGCCCGCAATCATCAATCAAAAGCCCGAAGACAAACGGGGCAGCGGCCTGTGCAAAGCGCGATGGTGCCATGATATAGCCTTGCCGGGCGCCATATCCAACCGGCCCAAAGATCGCCAATGGCAATGTCCCCTTGGCGATGGTCAGGATCCCGTTGCCGATCCCGTGCAGGCTGGTAAACAGCATCCCGACCGGCCCGCCAAAAATCAAAAGCAACACCGCCCCCACCGGATGGGTCAGAGCCGAAAGCCGTGATGAAATCAGCGGATGCATCTTTTTCAGCAACCCGAACTCGGCCAACCGGCCCGCCACCTGTGCTGGCCCCACCAGCGACGCCGCAATCAGCGCACCCGTCGCATCCATCCCCGAAATTTCTAACAGGCGCGGCAAATGGGCCGCCATGGCTGTTGCGGTAAACCAGCTGGCGGCAAACACGATCGCCAGCAGGACCATCGGCATGTTGAAGATATCCGAACGCGATAGCTTGACCGGGGCAGGGACAGCGGCAGGGGATGCTTTGGCCATATCCGCGGCAGGAGACGCGCGGTTGCCTGTCTTGGTGCGCGGGATCAGAAACAGATTAAGCGGCAAGCCCAGCACGATATGCATCGCCGCCCAGAAATAGCACGCCGTGCGCCAGTCAAACTCGGCCTCGATCCCGGCGGTAATCGGCCAGCAGATCGTGCTGGCAAATCCGGCAATCAGGGTAATGCCGGTAATTGGGCCGCGCGCATCATGGCCATAAATCCAGCTCAGCGTGGCAAAGGCCGACTCATAAAGCCCCATCGACATGCCAACACCAATGACGCACCAGGCAACACACATCATGGTCAGGCTATCGGCTGTACCTAGCAGGGCAAGACCCGCGGCAAAGATCAGGCTGGACACCGCCAGCACCGTGCGCCCGCCAAACTGGTCAATCCGCGCCCCGGCCTTGGGGCCGAAAAGGGCAGCAACCACCAGTGCAAGTGAAAAGGCGCCAAACGCCCAACCCGGTGGAATGCCAAGCTCAATCGCCATCGGCTCTGCCAGAATGGCCGGCAGATACAGCGTGGTACCAAATGCAAGGGTCTGTCCCGTGCCCAACCCGATCACAATCGGCAATTTGGCGGGCGTGCGTTGTGAAGTCGACGTCATGGCAGGCCCCGACAGTCAAGGTCGGGCAGGTAGGCAAAAACGAGCGTCACGAACGTGTTCTTTTTGTTGCTTGGATGGAAACAAGCCTGAAAGCTATGCCGCACATATGCCAGCGTCAATCGACGATGTTTCGTCTGTCATCAATGTCATCTGCGTGTTACTTTCCGGTCAAGACGCCCCAAAAACCAACATCGTATTGTTCCAGTATGGTTTCCCTGTTTGAAAGTCAGGTCACGCGCCCTTTGGCCGACAGATTGCGCCCCGCCAAACTCGATGAAGTGGTGGGCCAGGGGCATCTGTTTGGCGATGATGGCCCGATCACCCGCATGATCAAGACAGGCCGTGTGCCGTCTGTGATCCTGTGGGGGCCGCCGGGCTGCGGTAAAACGACATTGGCCCGTCTGATG
The DNA here is from genome assembly GCF_015871485.1 of Thalassospira sp. A40-3. Lineage (NCBI taxonomy): Bacteria > Pseudomonadati > Pseudomonadota > Alphaproteobacteria > Rhodospirillales > Thalassospiraceae > Thalassospira > Thalassospira sp. A40-3. The sequence continues at coordinate 2,649,312 of NZ_CP065428.1, read as the reverse complement.
GCCGATGTTGCCGATATGGCGTTTGAACCGCTCTCTGCGATCTTTTCTGGCGTGGCGGATCTCCGCAAGGTGTTCGAACGTGCCCGTGCGCGCCGGTCCACCGGTGGGGCGACCTTGCTGTTCATTGACGAGATCCACCGTTTCAACAAGGCCCAGCAGGACAGCTTCCTGCCCTATGTCGAAGACGGCACCATCACCCTGATCGGCGCGACCACCGAAAACCCGTCCTTTGAACTCAACGCAGCACTTCTTTCACGCTGTCAGGTGCTGGTGCTCAAGCGTCTTGATGATCAGGGCCTTGAAGAACTTCTGGTGCGCGCCGAAAAGGAAATGGGCTTTGAGCTGCCCGTCACGCCCGAAGCACGCGAAACCCTGCGTGCCATGGCCGATGGCGACGGGCGTTATTGCCTGAACCTGGCAGAGGAACTGTTTTCGCTGCCGCCCAGCGAAGATGATGGTCCGCTTGGCGTGGCGGAGCTTGCCCGCACCGTGCAAAAGCGCATGCCGATCTATGACAAGGGCGATGACAGCCATTACAACCTGATCAGTGCGTTGCATAAATCCATTCGCGGCTCCGACCCGGATGCCGCCCTTTATTGGTTTAACCGGATGCTGGCCGGGGGCGAGGATCCCAAATTCGTCGCCCGCCGACTGACCCGCATGGCGGTCGAGGATATCGGTCTTGCCGATCCGCAGGCCCAGCAATTCTGCATCGGGGCATGGGAATCATACGAACGCCTTGGCAGTCCTGAAGGCGAACTGGCCTTGGCACAGGCGGTGATTTATCTCGCCCTCGCGCCGAAATCCAACGCCGGGTATGCGGCTTATAAAAAGTCGCTCAAGATCGCGCGCGACACCGGGTCGCTGATGCCACCCGCCCATATCCTTAATGCGCCGACCAAGCTGATGAAGGATATCGGCTATGGCACCGGCTACGCCTATGACCATGATCAGGAAGATGGCTTTTCCGGCCAGAACTATTTCCCCGAAGGCATGCGTAGACAGAATTTCTATGAGCCGGTCGAACGCGGCTTTGAACGCGATCTTAAAAAACGCGTCGAATATTTCGACCGCCTGCGCGCAGAGCGTCAAAAGAAAGGCGACAATAAATAACCAACGGTTATTTAGGTTCCAAAATGGAAACAATCTGGTGAAGAGTCTCTGGCTAAACAGATCGGTTTGGCAGGCGTAAGTTCGGGGCAACAAACAAACCCGGACTCGGAGACTGAAAATGACTAAAGTTCTGCATGTTAGCGCATCTGTGAATGGTGAAAACTCGAACTCCCGCCAGATCGCCCTCAAACTGATCGACCGCATCAAGGCCGCTGATTCTTCGGCAACCGTTATCGAACGCGACACCAACGAGGCAGTCGTTTCAGCGATCACCGGTGAAACCGTTGGTGCCTATTACACCCCGGCTGAAAACCGTTCGGAAGCTCAGAAAAAAGTAATTGCCGCTTCTGACAAGATGGTGGCTGAGATTATGGATGCAGATGTTCTTGTGATCGGTGCGCCGATGTACAACTTCTCCATCCCGTCGACCCTTAAGGCTTGGGTTGATCTGATCGCACGCGTTGGTGTGACCTTCAACTACACCGAAAACGGCCCGGTTGGTCTGGTCGAAGGCAAGAAGGCCTACATCGTTGCCGCAACCGGTGGCGTTCCGGTCAATAGCCCGGCTGATTTCGCGACCCCGTACCTCAAACAGGTTCTGGCCTTTATCGGCATCACCGATGTTGAAGTTGTCGAAGCGTCTGGCTTTGGTGTTAACGCCGAAGAAGCCATGGCAAAGGCAATTGCCAATGTCGAAGCTGCCAAGCTGCCGGCCGCTGCCTAAGCATCCCGGTTCAAAAACTCCGACACATTCCCGCCGATCAGCGAATTTCCATATCCCCCCCCTTGGTTTGCTGATTGACGGGCGTGTTTCCCGAAATGCCCGACGGTTCCCTCCCGTTCGGGCATTTTGATTCTTAACCTTTTGTGTTTATGGTATCGGAGTTCGCAAAAGGGCAGGTGGTGTCATTGAAACGGCTGGCGATGGTTGCAATCTGGGGACTGCTGGTACTGGCAGGCATTTTCGTAACGGTCCGTTTTACCGGGCTGATGGATCATATGTTGCCTGCTGGCGATCCCCCCAATATGACCTTCGGGCGCGATGCCGACCTTCCGAATGTGCCGAATTTCTTCCTTGCCTGTCCGACTGATCGCCTGCCTGACAGTGACCGCGCCATGCAAAGTCCGTCTTTTGCGGCATCGGTCGCGACACTGACCGAAGTCTTGATCGAAACCGCCCCGGATCACGGCATGACGCTGATGACCGATGTTTCGGGTGGCAAGGCCGGTCGCCTTTATTTCCTGGCACGCTCGGCAGTATTTCGGTTTCCCGACTGGGTCGAGATCGAGCTGATCTTGCCGGAAACCGGCAATGATGTGGCTTTCTGTTTGTTCGCCCAATCGGTCTATGGCCGCGATGATTTCGGGCAAAATGAAAAACGCACACGGGCCTGGCTTGCCGATGTCGAAGCCCGCATGGGACAAAATCAGTAAACCGGGACTAAACCGCCAAGGCCAATGCGATTGATCATCCGTCGGCCATGGTGTTTGATACCCTTGGCTGGCATGGGCCCATGCCGTATTCACACGTGACATTTCAGGACTGAGGGAATAGGTTCCGCGCCATGCAATTTTCACCGTTGTTAATCGCATCCATTGCCTTGGGCGGTGCCATTGGTGCCGTTGCGCGTCACAGTGTTTCCGTCATGATGGGCTCTGTGATGGGTACTGGATTTCCCTGGGGAACCTTGACGGTCAATGTCGTCGGTTCGTTCCTGATGGGGGTGCTGATCGAGGTTTCCGCCCTGAAACTATCCATGGGGCTGGAAACGCGCGCACTCCTTGTGACCGGTTTTCTGGGGGCGTTTACAACTTTTTCGACGTTCTCGCTGGATGTCGCGACCTTGTATGAACGGGGCAATATGGGGCTTGCCGCCCTTTATGTTGGTGTTTCCGTGGTGGTCGGTATTTCGGCATTGTTTGGCGCAATCGCGCTGGTAAGGGGTATTCTGCAATGAGTGGTGTCACTCTGCGCAAGGTCAAGGCAGACGAGGCCGACATTCGGCTCGATCGCTGGTTCAAGCGCAACTGTCCCGAATTCACATTTGGTCAGGTCCAGAAATTCCTGCGTGGCGGTCAGATCCGTGTCGATGGCAAACGTGCCAAGGCCAATCAGCGCGTTGAGCCGGGCCAGGAAATCCGTGTGCCACCCGTACCCGTCATGTCCGGTGGTGGCACCGGCCCATGGGCCGAAGATGGTTCGGGCTATAACCCGTCTGAAGTCCAGCAACGCAAACAGACCGGCCCCGCCAAGTCCGATGCGACCGAGGCAGAGCTGCAGGCACTGCGCGATTCCGTCATTTTCTATGACGAGTTGGTGCTGGCGATCAACAAGCCCGCCGGCCTTGCCGTGCAGGGCGGGACCAACACCAATGTTCATGTCGATGGCATGCTTGATGCGCTGAAACTCGATAGCAAGGAACGCCCGAAGCTGGTCCACCGTCTTGATAAAGACACCAGTGGTGTTCTGTTGCTGGCCCGTTCGGCCAGTGCGGCCCATGCGCTGACCAAGGCATTCAAGGATAAATCGACCCGCAAGCTTTACTGGGCGATTGTCACCGGTGCGCCTGCGGAACGCGAAGGCATGATTGATGCCCCGCTTGCCAAAATCGCTGGCAAGGGCGGGGAGAAAATGGTCATCGACGAAAAGCTCGGAAAATCGGCACAGTCCGTCTTCCGTCAGCTTCATCGCGCCGGGCGCAAGGCCGCATGGCTTGCCCTGTCACCGCTGACCGGTCGTACTCACCAGTTGCGTGTCCATTGCGAGGCCATCGAATGCCCGATCCTGGGCGATGGCAAATATGGTGGGCCCAAGGCGTTTATTGATGGCCTGTCCAATCAGATGCATCTGCATGCGCGTGCGATTGATTTCCCGCATCCCGTGACCGGCCACCGTGTCGTGATCGAGGCGCCTGTGCCGGAGCATTTCGCCGAAACGCTCAAAAAGCTGAACTTCGATCCGAAAACGCCGACCAAATTCCTGACCCCGGAAATTCACCGCGAAAAGGAAGAAAAGCCCAAGCCAAAGGCAAAGCCGTCGCGTGCGCGCAAGAAATAGGGTGCTTTCCAATCAGCACCAGATACCGAAAAGCCGACGCACTGCGTCGGCTTTTTCGTCCTCCTGATCAAACGGCGTTGGGACACAGTCTGTACTAGGTGTTTTTGCTGTCGAAACGTCTCATGAAGGCGTCATAGACCCGGTTCAGGTGTTGGGCATGAACCGTGTTACCCATGCGTTCACACATTTCGGCCTGGCCCTTGATCATCACGGCAAGCTGTTTGCGGCCGTTTTTGGTATGCACCATACACTCACCCTCCTCAAGGGCGGTGACCAATGGAATATGCTCGCACTCGGCAATAGCCAGCACTTCCTCCTCGGTGAGGTCGCTGAAGTCGATGCAGTCGCGAAGTGTAAGCATGGTCTGCCTCCTGTCGCAGAGAGCCTGCCTCTGTCGGGCAGGGCCCTGTGGGCCAGAATTCAATTGTAGCGCGCATTGCACGGCTAAGACAGTAATACAAAATTCACTTGTGGTTTCTGTTGCTTCCCGCACAGCACAAAAAATGCACGGCAATACAACCGCGGGAGACTCGATCTTTGAAACGCTTTCGATTAGTCTCCGCGTTCCAAAATTCGGGATGCCAAATTTTTGATGAAAGACCCTTTATGACCACTGATCCGCTTAGACTTGTGATTTTTGATTGTGACGGCACCCTTGTCGACAGCCAGCACGCCATTGCGCATTGCATGGATCATGCCTTTGCGCAGCACGGTCTGGATTGCCCGGGGCTTGAAAACACGCGCACCATCATTGGTCTGAGCCTGCCCGAAGCCATCACAAAGCTGGCAAGCCCGGCACGGGTGGATGAGGACATCATCGCAGCCGTGACAGCGGCCTATAAAACCGCATTCTTCACCCTGCGCCAGACCCCCGACTTCCACGAGCCGCTGTTCCCCGGTGTGCACGAAGTTCTGATGGAAATCGATGGCCGCAAATGGCTAAGCGGTGTGGCAACCGGCAAGGCCCGCCGGGGCCTTGATGCGGTGCTGGCCCGCAACGAACTCGAAGGCCGCTTTGTCACCCTTCAGACCTGTGACAATCACCCGTCAAAGCCCAATCCCGCGATGTTGATGGCAGCCCTTGAAGAAACCGGGGTTGATGCCCCCAATGCGGTAATTGTTGGCGATACCAGCTATGACATCGAAATGGGCCGGGCGGCTGGCATGATCGCCATCGGTGTTGATTGGGGCTATCATGATGTCGATACGCTGCATAAATCAGGTGCGCACGCCGTCATCAGCCACTTTGATGAATTGACCGCTGCCCTTGATACGATTTGGGAAATTGACCGTGACGCCGCTTAAGAATCCCGACCTTGCCCCGATCCGCTTTGAGCTGACCCTGGCCGTCGATCCAGATGATGCGTTTAACGCTTTCACATCTGGCTTTGGCGACTGGTGGCCGACCGATACCCATTCGATCTCGAAAAAGGACTGCATCACAGTCGAATTCAATGACGGTGTCGGTGGCGAAATCATCGAACGCGCCAAGGGGCAGGATGATATTCCCTGGGGGCGGGTAAGAAGCTGGCAGCCGGGCGAACATGTGTCCTTTACCTGGCATCCGGGCTGGAATGCCGGCGACTTTACGCTGGTTGAGGTGTCCTTTGACCTCAATGAGTTTGGTCGCTGTGTCATCCGGTTGGAGCACAAGGCATGGGAAAATGTCGGCGAAATCGCGCCAGCCCTTCGCGAAGGCTACCTCAAGGGCTGGGAATTTGCCTTTGGCGAATGCTTTGGCAATTACCTGCGCCAGCGCCGCTAGGGCGGCTTTGATATCGGTCCGCTGATCAATACAACTGGTATTCGATCAATTCACGCTGCAATTTCACCGGATCGCGGAACCAGTGGGTGATAAAGCCCAGTTCGCGTGCCTGCTGAATATTGCGTTCGCTGTCATCGATAAACAGGGTTTCGCGCGGGTTAAGCTTGAAACGCGCAATCGCCAGATCAAAAATCCGCGGATCGGGCTTGGCGAGTTTTTCCTGACCAGACACCAGAATGTCTTCGAAGTGATCAAGGAACTCAAAGCGTTCCAACGCATGCGGCCATGTTTCTGCCGACCAGTTGGTCAGGGCAAACAGGCGGACCTTTTCGCGTTTTTTAAGGTCTTCAAGAATCCCGACCGTGCGATCAATCGCCCCTTTTAGCATCTCCGGCCAGCGTTCCTGCCATGCGGCGATCTCTTCATGGTGCTGCGGATAGCGGTGCTGAAGGTCCGGGATGGAATTGGCAAAGCTCAGCATCCCCTGATCATGCAGATGGTTCCAGTGCGGATGGCAAACCTCGGCCAGAAAACGCTCCATCTCCGCATCGTCCTTGAACATCTTGCGATACAGATAACGCGGATCCCAGTCGACAAGAACGCCGCCAAGGTCGAACAAAACCGTTTCAATATCGCGCATGTCTTCTCCATCTGGCGGGTTGTGGCTGTTGGGTGCCCCTTTTAATCAGGGGACGTCCATTGGTGCAAGCAGCAGTTAAGGGCCAAGCGCTGTGTTATCATGATCCTTGTTGCGATTGGCACCGTAAACAAACCTGAATGAAATGCGGTCGCGCCTGAATATAGATGACAGGCCAGATGACAGTAATGTCATTTGCCAACCGGGCGTGCCGTCGCAAATGATGGTGATACGGGAAAACCCGAAAACAGGAATCAGAAGAGGCTAGAACATGTGTACGCTAGACGGATGTGGCTCCCACGAACATCTCGGTCCGCCGCCCAAGGCAACCGATGAAGAACGCCGACTGTTTCTGAAGGGCGCAGTTGCCCTGCCTTTGGCTGTTATTCTTGCCGACCCGATGCTGGCCCATGCGGCCGGACACGGACTTGATAAAGTGACCATCACCACGCCAGAAGGCGATGAAATGGTCGCCGAAGTCGCCATGCCGGCCACCCTGCCGGCACCCACGGTCATTCTGATCCATGAATGGTGGGGTCTTAATGATCATATCCGTGCGGTGGCGGCCGAATATGCCAAGCAGGGCTATATCGCGCTTGCGGTTGATCTGTATGGTGAACCGCCTGCCACCACGCCGGATGGGGCGCGTTCCCTGATGTCGTCGATGGACCCGGCAGTTGCGACCCGCAAATTGCAGGCCTCGGTCGAATTCCTGCGTAATCACAAGGACTCAACTGGCAAGGTTGGTTCGGTCGGTTGGTGCTTTGGTGGTGGCTGGTCGCTCAATACAGCACTTGCCACCAATATTGACGCAGCCGTGATCTATTACGGCAATGTAAAAAAGACCCCGGAACAGGTCGCAACGCTCAATGCGCCGATTATGGGCCATTTCGGCACCCTTGATAAAAACATCAACCGGGAAATGGTCGAAGGCTTCGAAGAATCGCTGCGCATCGCCGGCAAAACCGATTACCAGTTCTTCTGGTATGACGCCGATCACGCCTTTGCCAACCCGACCGGCGGGCGCTATGACGGCGAAGATGCCATGCTGGCCTGGGAACGCACCATGGCCTTCTTTGACGAACATCTCAGCTAACCATCGCAAATGGTACGATGAAAAAAGGCCGGGGTTTTCCCGGCCTTTTTATTTGTCTGATGATTGGTCTAAATGGGGTTTAGTTGGTTGGATTTCCGCGGTTCGCCCATTTGGTTGACCGGCGTTCGATGACGTTGAAGATCTCATACATCGCAATGCCCATCACCGCGATCACCAGCAATCCGGCAAACACCAGCGGCATGTTGAATTTCGACGAAGCCGACAGCATCAAATAACCAACACCCACGTTCGACGCGACAGTTTCCGAAATCACCGACCCGACAAAGGCCAGCGTGATCGCAACCTTAAGGGATGCAAAGAAGTACGGCATCGCCCGCGGGAAACCAACCTTGATCAGTATGTCACGCCGTGTCGCACCAAGCGACCGCAACACATCGCGCAATTCCGGTTCCAGGGTCGCAAGGCCGGTGGCAACATTGACCACAATCGGGAAGAACGAAATCAAAAACGCCGTGATGATTGCCGGCACCGTGCCGATGCCAAACCACATCACCAGAACCGGGACAAGGGCGACCTTGGGGACAGAGTTAAACCCGACCAGAAGCGGGTTGGCCGCGTCATAGATCGCCCGGCTTGATCCGACCAGCGCACCCAGCACAACCCCGAACACCACGGCAATGGCAAAGCCCGCCAGTGTCGTATAAAGCGTGTGATAGGCATGCATCCAGATCGCTTCATGGAACTGCCAGCCGACAATAATGCTTTCAGACGGGGTCGGCAGGACATAAGGCGGAATGTTGAAAATCCGTACAATCAATTCCCACAGCACAAAAAGCCCGATGGCGCTTAGCCACGGCGTTGCTTTGCGAAGGTTCAATTTCTTTTTCATGACTTTTCCCGCCCTTCCTTATGCTTCTCGCACGTCACGAATGTGACTGCGCAATTCGTGGACAAGATCGGTGAAAGGCTGGGTAAAGGTGGTTTCCTGATCGCGGGGGCGGGGCAGGGTGTTTTTGCGCTCCACAAGGATTTTACCCGGGCGTTTGGACATCACATAGATGGTATCGGCAAGATAGGCCGCCTCACGCAAATCATGGGTGACCAGAATAACCGTGAACGGCTTGATCATCCAAAGGTTCTGCAAGATGTCCCAAAGCTCTTCACGGGTGAAGGCATCAAGCGCACCAAACGGTTCATCCAGCATCAAAAGGTCCGGCTCATGGATCAATGACCGGCACAGCGATGCACGCTGCTGCATGCCCCCCGACAATTCCCACGGATATTTGTCTTCGTGGCCTTCAAGTCCGACGGTCGCCAGAAGCTTGCGTGCGCGTTCTTCATATTCCGCGCGATGTTTGCGCAGGCGATTGCGGTGCGGCTTGACGATTTCCATCGGCAACAGAACGTTATCAAGGGTCGTGCGCCACGGCAAAAGGGTCGGGTTCTGAAACGCCATGCCAACAATCTTGAGCGGCCCTGAAACTTCCTTGCCATCGACAATGACATTGCCCTCCGAGGGCGGCATCAGGCCGGAAACCAGTTTCAGCAAGGATGACTTGCCACACCCCGATGGGCCGACAACGGCGATAAATTCACCCTTGTCGATCTTCATGTTGGTGGTTTCAAGCGCCAGTTCATCGCCTTCGCTATAGCGAAGTTTGACGTCGTTGAGTTCGACGAAGCTTTTGGACACTGCAGTTATTCCCCCTGCTTGGCCTGTTCGTATTCTTGTTTCTCTGTCATGGAAAACGGGGCAGTCAGAAAATCCGACTGCCCCGCTTCATAAGGTGATTATTTCAGCATGCGGTCTTCAGCAGACGGCATGAATTCGTCGGTATAGATGTCATCAACAGACGGCTTGTTTTCAAACCCGAATGCCAGGGCAACCTGATCGATGGCCTTGGCCATACGGTCGGCTTTGACAAGGCCCATGCCTTCTTCAAGGGTTGCTGGGGTGACGACGTTTTCATCAATCGCCATCTGCAGGCGCTGCAGCTCAAGATCCGGGTTGATCAGCGGATCAACTTCCTTAAGGGCATCAATTGCAGATTGCGGATCGGCAATTGCCGCCGCCCAGCCTTTCACCACACCACGCAGGAAGCCTTTAACTTCTTCCGGGTGGTTTTCCATCATGTCCGGCGATGCCAGGATGCCGTTGCCATAGAAGTCCATGCCAAAGTCTTTATACATGAAGACGGTCAGGTCATCCTTGGCAACACCCTGCGCCTGCAGGTTCAGGATCGAGGTGAAATAGTGACCGGAAATCGCATCCACATCGCCACGCACCAGCATCGGCTCACGCAGCGGCGGATCCATGCTTTCCCAGGTCACAGCGTCAAGGTCGAGACCGGTGGCCGATGCAAATGCCGGATAAAGCTTGCGCGATGCGTCAAAGACCGGTGCGCCAAGGGTTTTGCCAACCAGATCTTCCGGCTTGGTAATGCCGGAACTTTTCAGCATGAACAGCGCAAATGGCGGGCGATCATACACCATGAAGATCGACTTCATGGCGCGATCCGGGTTGGATGCGTTGAATTCCACCAGCGAGTTGATGTCAGCAAGCGAAAGGTCATAAGCGCCGCTGGCAACACGGGTGATCGCACCGACCGAACCGTTGCCCGAGTCAATCGTGACATCAAGGCCTTCTTCTTCGAAATAGCCGTTCTTCTTGGCCAGAAGATACGGTGCCGCCGGACCTTCATATTTCCAGTCGAGCGAGAATTTTATCGCCATATCTGCAAGGGCCGCATGCGCGCCAAACGCAACAGCCGCCCCGATAGCAGCCCCCAAAAGTCTGTTCGTAAACGTGGTCATGTCTAAAGAAGCCTCCTGAATGCGGATCGATGAAACAATCCAGCCACCTGATAAATCCAATGCGCACTTAGCAATGGTCATGCCATGTCGCCTGTGCGCCCGCTTTGTCGCGGTTTTGTAACCTTCGCCCAGCAGAGTAAGGGTGTTTATTATTTGGTCAATGGGGCAATTTGATCAAAAATTATACAGAAATTCTTGATAATCGCTCAATTGGCGCTCTTTATCTGGCAAATTATGTGGCAAATCACTTGCGCAATCCGCTGCTTTTGGGCATATGGCGGTCATGCTTACACAATCGATCAAACGTTTCTATAAAAAGGCCGATGCCAGCGCCGATGAAACCGGGGCCGGCTGGCGCGTGCTTCTTGATGGTCGTGCGGTGAAAACCCCGGCCAAGGCGGACTTTGTGCTGCCATCCGAAGTACTTGCGCGTGAAATCGCGGCGGAATGGGACGCACAGGGCGAAAAAGTCCAGCCTTCCACCATGCCGATCATGCAGCTTGCCGCGACCGCGATTGACCGGGTGCGGCCCAACCGCGATGCGGTGATTGCTGAGCTGACCGGCTATGGCCGATCGGATTTGCTGTGCTATCGCGCATCCTTCCCCGAAGACCTGATCGAACGTCAGGCCAAGACATGGCAGCCGCTTCTCGATTGGTCAAAAGACCATCTGGGGGTGGTGCTAACGGTCACCGAAGGTGTGATGCCGATCACCCAGGAAGACCATGCATTGCTGCGCTTGCAGGATCATGTCGAAGGTTTTGACGACTATTACCTGACAGCCCTGCACAGTCTGACGACGATTTCAGGTTCCGTGATCATTGGTCTTGCCGTGATGAACCGCAAGCTTGACACCACAACCGCGTTTGAAGCCTCGATCCTTGACGAAGGCTACGCGATGGAAAAGTGGGGCGACGATGCCGAGGCCATCGCCCGTCTCGACCGTCACCGGGCAGAGTTTTTGGCCGCCGGACGTTATCTGGAGTTGCTGGGCTAACCCGCAACTGGCCGCGCAAACGCCATGACCCATACAAAGGAGCAGGTAACTGCTCCTTTTTTTATGCCTGTTTCCTGTGCATGCCGGAGCCCTGTTTATCGGTGTTCTACTTTTGAAGGGATTGTCGATACGGGGCTTCAGTTCAATAAGTTAGCTCGATCGGGGAAACGATTTCACGTCTTCGCTGCAGAATCTGCTTTGCATCAATTTTCAATAGGTATAAATAAATACCTATACATTGGTATCGTTTATTTTGGTTTCCTGAAGGAGACGCCAGTACGGCGACGGGATGAATTTGTCGGTAAACTTGACCAAACAGACAGGAACTGACGCTTGCGCTGCCGGTGCGGCGCCGGTTCTCTATGAGTTTTTCCGCAAGACCCCGTCACGGAACTATTTCGGCGCAGGCGTTTTTGAACTGCTTGGCTACGACCCGGCCGATAGCGACTTTGATCGCACACAGGGTTGGGCATCCTTGCTTCATCCCGATGATGTCGCGCTGTTCGCGCAGCACCGAAATCAACAGGCCACAAATGATGCCAACCAGCGGCTAACCTTCCGTTTGCGCCATAAAGATGGCAATTGGATCACGGTCGAAGATTGCGCGACGATCCACGAATTGGCCAGTGGCGATGTTGTGACGTCGGGATGCTTGACGCGCCTTGGTCCGACGCAAACGCTCTGTTCATCGGATGGCACCAGTCACACGCTGCAAAAAGGCGGCAATCTGCACAAGCGCCTTCTTAACTCCCTTGCCGAGGGGGTGGTTGTGCATGACGCCGCCGGTACAGTGGTGGAGTTCAATAATACTGCGCTTGAGATTCTTGGTCTCACGGGCGACGAACTTTGCCGAAAGACCGTGCCCGAAACGCCGTGCACCTTTGTGCGCGAAGATGGTGTGCCGCTGACCCGTGATGAGCTTCCCGGCAAAAGGGTCCTTGCAACCGGTGACCGCGAATATGGCGTTGTGTTGGGGGTCAATCGCCCCAATGGCGAATTTGCCTGGATCCGGGTTAACGCAGAACCCCTGCATAATGAACAGACCGGCACCTTTGACGGCGTGATCGTTTCATTCGCCGATATTAACGATGTCAAACAGGCCGAAGTCGCCTTCCGCGAACGTGAACTGCTGTATCGCCAGATGTTTAGCAACACAACTGCGATCAACATTCTGGTCGATCCGGCAGATGGCCAGATTGTTGATGCCAGCCGCGCAGCAGAAGAACTTTATGGTTTTGCCGATGGCGGTCTTGTTGGTCGGACGATCCCGGACCTTGATGTTGATGGCGCACCGTCCATGCACAGGCATGTCAGTGCGGTTCTCGAACATGGCGCGTTGTCATTTGTCGTTCAACATCGCCTGGGGAATGGCGAAATCCGCAAGATGCAGGTGCATGCCGGCCTGATAGAGCTGCATGAACGCAAATACATTCACACCACCAATGTCGATATTACCGAGCGCGAACATTACGAACGCATGCTCAAGGATGCCAACCGCAAACTGGCCGAGGAACGCCAGCGTCTTGATGAAATCATCTGGGGCACCAGTGCGGGCACATGGGAATGGAACGTTCAGACCGGCGAAACCCGGTTTAACGAACGCTGGGCCGAAATCATTGGTTACACGCTCGACGAACTTGGTCCCGTAAGCATCGACACATGGTTGGCATATTGCCATCCCGAAGACCTCGAAAAGTCCGACGCTGCGTTGCAAAGCACCTTCCGGGGGGAAACCGATCACTATCAGTGCGAATGCCGGATGCGTCACAAGGATGGCAGCTGGGTATGGGTTCTTGATCGCGGCAAGGTCGTGGAATGGGATGCGGATGGCAATCCGCTGCGCATGTCGGGCACCCATGCCGATATCACGCCGACCAAGGCGGTCGAAGCCGAAATTCGCAGGCTTGCCCAGACCGATCAACTGACCGGTCTATCCAATCGCTATCAGTTCAATTCAATGCTGTCGCAGATCATTCAGATCAACCGGCGCTTTGAAAAAAGTATCGTTTTGCTGCTGCTCGATCTTGATCGCTTCAAGAAAGTCAATGACACGTTTGGCCATCCGGTCGGGGACAAGCTTCTGGTCGAAGTCGCCGAAATCATCAAACGCAATTGCCGCGAAGCCGATGTCGTCGCCCGTCTTGGCGGCGATGAGTTCGCCGTGGTCCTGCCATTGATGGATGATGTCCGCGATGCCGCCATTCCGGCCCAACGGATTATCGAGGAAGTGTCACGTCCCCTGATCATTGATGGCAACGAAGTCCATGTTGGCATCAGTATCGGCATCTCGACCTGTGCCGATCATAACGGAACGCCGGACTCAATCTATCGCGATGCCGACAAGGCGCTTTATCGCGCCAAGAATTGCGGGCGTAACCGTTTTTGCTTCTATGTCGAAGGCGGCTGCAACGAATGCGGTGCCCTTGATCGGGAACTGTGCGGCCGATACGCCCTGAACCCGCAAAGTCAGGACTGCTAGGTAAGATTGGCGGTCGTTCTCAGGCCTACTGCATCCACTTCGCGATCATCTTGTGTTGCACGGCTGCTTGTGCCGCCACCCGGTAATAGGACAGCAATTCACGCATCGGCGATGACATCCGGTCAAAGCCTGAAATGAAGGCGACGATGATACCGACCGATGTCTGGCCTTGGATCACAAGGTAACCACCGACAAACAGCACGCAAATAGGTGCCAGCGCATTCAAAAGATTGATCAGCGACTTCATGCCGAACTTCAAAACGAAAAGCTGCATGCGGTTGTCAAACAATGCAGTGATGCCTTTATTGATCGGGCGAAGCTGTTCGTCGTCATCCTTGTCGGTCGACATTTCCGAAAGTTCGTCACTGACATCGCGCATCTTCTCAACGCGGGCTTCAATAAGCGCATTGATGCGTTTCTGAATGACCGGGACAAGGGCGACCTGCGGGATCAGGGCGATCACGCCAATAAGTCCAATCATCGGCTCGACACTGATCATATAGCCAAGGCCAAAGATCAGCATCCCGCTATTGACCACCGGCTGTGACAGGCCATCACCGACAAACCCGCCAAGCTTTTCGATCTCGGACCCGATGATCGAAACCGCACGCCCGTTGCTTTCATCCTGGCTGCCGGCCTCGTTATGGGCATGCAGGCGCGTTAAGTGCTTGCGGTTATACTGGATCGCACTTTCACTCAGCCACCCTTCGTAAATCCGAAGCACGAACTTGATCCCGCCATGGACAATAATCAGGCCGAGATAAAGGGCGGCCAGAGTGATCAAAAGATCAAAGTTCTGTGGTGTGATGGCGTTATCGACAATCCGGCGTTGCAGCTCGATCGGTGCAATGCCAAGGGCGGCGACCAGCACCGCAAGGCTGCACACCACAACCTGATGCCAACCACTCATGCGCCAGACATACCCCCATAGGGACGAAGCAGGTCGGTCGTCGCCGGTTTTTTCCGGATTGCGCGGGCTGAATTTAAACATGGGCTCAATCGATTGTGGTGACGAAGGCGATAAAGGTATGCTTGGTGTACGTGTTCTGGGTGCCCCGGATCAGGGGCGGATACAGTGTGCACCATAATGCCAACGTCTTGCGCATCAAAATGATCCAGCGGCGGGGACGGGCGGCCATGCTGCTCTAGACTTTAGTTCAGCCCGCACGGATATATCGAAATGACGTTAGGGAAATCAGGCGTTTAGGGATTATTCTGGAGCTCTGTCAGAACAGTAAAAATAATTGGCATTCCAGTACCGAATAATGCTATTTCATTCTCCAGACGCGCATACCGGGCCGAAAAGTGCCAGAAGGCCGATCACAGCAAGGAAAACGCAACATGCAGGATATTGTCGCCAAACTCGAAGCGAAGCGCGCCGAAGCTGCCATGGGCGGCGGCCAGCGCCGCATTGATAATCAGCATGCCAAGGGCAAGCTCACCGCGCGTGAACGCCTTGATGTACTGCTTGACGAAGGCTCCTTCGAAGAATGGGACATGTTTGTCGAACATGATTGCGTCGATTTCGGCATGACCGAAAACCGCATTCCCGGCGACGGTGTTGTCACCGGGCATGGCACGATCAACGGCCGTCTGGTCTTTGTATTCTCTCAAGATTTCACCGTTTTCGGCGGCGCACTTTCGGGTGCGCATGCGCGCAAGATCGCCAAGATCATGGATCAGGCGATGAAGGTCGGCGCACCGGTGATCGGGCTTAATGATTCGGGCGGCGCGCGTATTCAGGAAGGTGTTGAAAGCCTGGCGGGTTACGCCGATGTCTTCCAGCGCAATGTCGAGGCATCCGGTGTCATCCCGCAAATTTCCCTGATCATGGGGCCGTGTGCCGGTGGGGCGGTTTACAGCCCGGCCATGACCGACTTCATCTTCATGGTCAAGGACAGCTCCTATATGTTCGTGACCGGTCCGGATGTGGTCAAAACCGTCACCCACGAAGAAGTCACCCACGAACAGCTGGGCGGGGCATCGACCCACACCAGTGTGTCGGGTGTTGCTGATCTGGCCTTTGACAATGATGTCGACCTGCTGCTTCAGACCCGGCGTTTCATGGACTTCCTGCCACTGTGCAACAAGGAAGACCCGCCCGCACGCCTCTGCGAAGATCCGATCAATCGCGATGACTTCTCGCTCGATACCCTGGTGCCAGAAAACCCCAACATGCCCTATGACATGAAGGAACTGATCACCAAGATCGTCGATGAGGGCGACTTCTTTGAAATTCAGGCCGACTACGCCAAAAACATCATTATCGGCATGGCGCGCATGGATGGCCGCACGGTCGGTGTCGTCGCCAACCAGCCGATGGTTCTGGCCGGTTGCCTTGATATCGACAGTTCCAAAAAGGCCGCACGCTTCGTGCGCTTCTGCGATGCCTATAACATTCCGATTGTCACCTTCGTTGATGTGCCGGGCTTCATGCCGGGCACCGCACAGGAATATGGCGGCATCATCAAACATGGTGCGAAACTGCTTTATGCCTATGCCGAGGCGACCGTGCCCAAGGTCACCGTCATTACCCGTAAGGCTTACGGCGGCGCTTATGACGTGATGTCATCAAAACATCTGCGCGGTGACGTCAACTATGCCTGGCCGACCGCCGAAATTGCGGTGATGGGGCCAAAAGGGGCGGTGGAAATCATCTTCCGTGCGGATATGGACAATCCGGCAAAGATCGAAGCCCGCACCGAGGAATACCGCGAAAAATTCGCCAACCCGTTTGTCGCGGGCCGCAAGGGGTTCATTGATGATGTCATCATGCCGCATGGCACACGCCGTCGCGTTTGCAAGGCGCTTGGCATGCTGCGCAACAAGGACACCAAGAACCCTGAAAAGAAACACGGCAACATTCCGCTGTAAGACAAATTGGGAGACAGAAAAATGTTCAGCAAGATCCTGATTGCCAACCGCGGTGAAATCGCCTGCCGTGTGATCAAATCAGCCCGCAAAATGGGCATCAAAACCGTTGCGGTCTATTCCGATGCCGACAAGGCCGCCCTTCATGTCCAGATGGCCGACGAGGCCGTTCGTATTGGTCCGGCACCGTCCAATCAGTCCTATCTGATCATCGAAAACATCATCGAGGCCTGCAAATCCACAGGCGCCGAGGCCGTCCATCCCGGTTATGGCTTCCTCTCGGAAAACCAGGCTTTCGCCAAGGCGCTTGATGCCGCCGGTATTGCCTTTATCGGCCCGCCGAATGGTGCGATTGCCGCCATGGGCGACAAGATCACGTCTAAGAAAATCGCGGCTGACGCCGGTGTTTCGACCGTGCCGGGCTATATGGGGGTGATCAAGGATACCGCCGAGGCGATCAAGATCGCGAATGATATCGGCTACCCGGTAATGCTCAAGGCATCCGCTGGCGGTGGCGGCAAGGGCATGCGTATTGCGCGCAACGATGCCGAATGCCGCGAAGGCTTCGAACGTGCAACGTCAGAGGCCGCAAGCTCCTTTGGCGATGACCGCGTCTTTGTCGAAAAATTCGTCGAAGAACCGCGCCATATTGAAATTCAGGTGCTGGCCGACAAGCACGGCAATGCGATCTATCTTGGTGAACGCGAATGCTCCATCCAGCGCCGCCACCAGAAGGTCGTCGAAGAAGCCCCGTCACCCTTTATAGATCCCGCGACCCGAAAAGCCATGGGCGAACAGGCTGTGGCACTGGCACGTGCGGTGGATTACTGCTCGGCAGGGACGGTCGAATTCATCGTCGATAAGGACAAGAACTTCTACTTCCTTGAAATGAACACCCGGCTTCAGGTCGAACATCCGGTGACCGAACTTGTCACCGGTCAGGACCTTGTCGAATGGATGATCAAGATCGCCGATGGCGAAAAGCTGACGCTTAAGCAGGATGACGTCAAACTGACCGGCTGGGCCATGGAAACCCGCGTCTATGCCGAGGATCCCTTCCGCGAATTCCTGCCGTCCACGGGGCGCTTGGTGCGTTATCAGCCGCCTGCGGAATCCGACACCGTACGTGTAGATACCGGCGTCTATGAAGGCGGCGAGATTTCGATGTTCTATGACCCGATGGTCGCGAAACTGATCACCTATGGTGAAAACCGCGATCAGGCGATTGGCGAAATGCGTCGCGCGCTTGATGCCTATTACATTCGTGGCATTTCGCACAATATCCCGTTCCTGGCCGCTGTGATGGCCAACAAACGCTTCCAGGATGGCAACATCACCACCAACTTCATCGCCGAAGAATACCCGGATGGTTTCTCGGCCGATGATCTGCCCAACGATGATCCGGCTACCCTGATCGTGGTCGCGGCCTACATCAATCAACGCCACGCCGAACGCAATGCCGGCATCACCGGTCAGGTCAGTGACCATCCGCTTGAAATCGCCGAAAGCTGGGTCGCGGTTTGCGGGGATGACCATACCCCGTTCGATATCGAGTTCGATGGTGTTAACGGCGATTACATTGTCGCCATCGGTGATCGCAGCTATGGCGTGGTCTCGGACTGGAAGATCGGCGATCCGCTGTTCGTTGGCGAAATCGATGGTGCCCCGGTCTGTGTGCAGATCGATATCGAAGGGGTGGGGTACAAACTCGCCGCTAACGGCATTCAGCGCCACTTCAAGGTGATGCTGCCACGCGTGGCAGAGCTGCAAAAACTGATGCCGTTCAAGGCCCCGCCGGATATGTCAAACTTCCTGCTCTCGCCAATGCCGGGCTTGCTGGTCAAGGTCTCGGTCGAGGAAGGCCAGACCGTCCAGCCAGGCGAGGAGCTCTGCATTCTTGAAGCCATGAAGATGGAAAACGTCCTGAAGTGCGAAAGCAAGGGTGTCGTCAAAAAGATCCACGCCGAGCAGGGCGCTAACCTCTCGGTCGATGCCATCATCATCGAGTTCGAAAAAGACGAATAAGCATCCCCTCATAAATACGGGACATTAGTGTCGCGACATGTTTTAAATGTGTCGCGGCATTTCTATTTAGGGGGGAATTTGTGCGGCAGGTATCGCGTTTTTCAAGCGAATTGAGTTTTTTGAAACCCGCTTTTGAGCAGTTTTCAAAAAACCTAGAACAGTATGGGAAAGCCTTCAAGTGGAAGGAGCTCCCTCATTATTTCAATGAACGTGCCACCATTTCTTTCCTTCAAGCAGCCTGCTGGCAGTCAGGTTTGATTTCGATGGAAGAGTATGTGACGAAGAAGTACGTGGGGGAAGAAGAGAACGACGGCCGTTGTGATCTGTACATCTGTCAAAAACGGGGACAACGAACTGTGGAGATAGAAGCAAAGCAGCGGCTGCTTGTGCCAGGTACTAGAGATGGCACGATCAAAGGTTGGTTCTTGGAGGGTGATCTTGATGCATGCAAGAATCAAGGTGCTGACTTGCAAGCGAGTTTGACGTTTGTAATGCCTAGAGTACCTGTCTCAGCAGAAGTTACTGAAGAAGAATACCTTGAGGTTGTGCAGAACGCACTCAACATTGCAATGGAGAGCGGTATCCATGCAGTGCATTTTTGGTGTCATCCGAAAGCTTGGAAACACGAAGAAGAGCCTCGAGGTGGTGGTGAAATGGCTCGCTGGCCTGGACTGTTGAGTTTGTTAAGGGTTGTGAACCTAAGTGAGGATGGAGAGGCGAAGGTTGGTCCAAACACGCTAAATTCTCCAATCCGCTTGGCGTAGGCGAGATTGTTGAAGCCTAGATCAGAAGTTGAATGCTCCAAATATGGCGCTGTCCGGTTATCCCGGCAGCGCCTTTTCTATAACCTGTTCAAACACTTGTGTTTTCAAGGCCTTTCCGATCCGTTTCACGCATATTAAATACAGATAACGGGGCTTTACGGGGCGTTTGCACTGCCATATGGTCGTGAATTGAGGCCGTAATACCCTGTGAACATCGAGGTTGACTGCCAACGCATTGAACGTGCCTGCGGCCATCCAATAACAAGAAACGAGGCTTAAGAATGTACAAGCTGATTGCTTTTGATGGCGACGATACCCTGTGGCACAACGAGCCACTTTTCCGCCAAGCCCATGTGCAGCTTCGCGAAATGCTGGGACATTATGTTGATCCCGAACAGGTTGATGATCGTCTCTATCAGGCCGAGTTGGCCAACCTTTCCATCTATGGCTATGGCGTGACGGGCTTTACCCTGTCGATGATTGAAACCGCGATCGAATTGTCTGATCGCAAAATCAGCGCCGAGGATATCCACAAACTGGCCGAAACCGGCAAATCCATGCTGCGCGCGCCCACCCGGATCATTGACGGGGCCGAGGAAGTGCTCAAGCAATATGCCAAGCACCCGAATTACAAGGTGGTCCTGATTACCAAGGGCGATCTGATCGCCCAGCAGCTCAAGATTGATCGCTCCGGGTTCGAGGACCTGTTTGACGGGATCGAGATCGTCTCGGAGAAAGACCCGCTGACCTATCGCAACATCTTTGGCCGCTATGGCGTCGATCCCGAAGAGGCGATCATGATCGGCAATTCAATGAAATCCGATATTCTGCCGGTCCTTGCGTGTGGCGCGACCGCGATCCACATTCCATATGAAATCACCTGGGTCCATGAAATGGTCGATCAGACCGAGATTGACAATGACAAGGTCATCACGGCTGAAAGCATTGCCCATGTGCCCGGAATTATCGAAAAACTCGAAAACGAAAAGACCAGCGGGAGTATGGAACATGTCTGATTGCGCCGGTTCTGAAATGTCCACCGAGGCCGTCTTGGCCAACGGCCCGGCGGCCGATCTTGATCCGCAAACCAAGCTCGAACTCGAAGCCGCTGCCTTTCGTGGCCTTGTGATGCACCTTCAAGATCGCAAGGATGTTCAGAATATCGATCTGATGAACCTTGCCGGGTTCTGCCGCAATTGCCTCGCCAAATGGTATCTGGCTGCTGCCCGCGAACGCGGTGTCGCGATGGATTATGATGGGGCGCGCGAAGTCGTCTATGGCATGACCTATGACGCCTGGAAGGATAACCATCAGGCGCCAGCGTCGGATGAACAGAAACAGAAGTTTCAGGACACCGCCCATCTGCATGCCAAGATCCCCGGCGCGAAATAAGCCGCGGATAAAACCATCGACAAGGGAGGAGGCCCGATCATGACCGATACAAGCCCCGACCCGTCAACGGGGGATGGCAACATCGCCGTCCATGCCCGGATCGAAGGCCGGGTGCAGGGTGTGTGGTATCGCGCCTGGACCGTCGAAGAAGCCCGCAAACGCGATCTGACCGGCTGGGTGCGCAATCGCAATGATGGCTCGGTCGAGGCGGTGTTTTGTGGCCCGGCCAAGGTGGTGCAATCCATGATCACCGCCTGCCACGATGGCCCGACCCATGCGCGCGTTGATCGCATCCATGAAGAACCAGCACTCGAAGACGGGTTTGCCACGTTTGAAAAGCGCCCAACCGCCTGAAACAGAGCGTGCTCCAAGGCGTTGGCGGCTTTGTTAAACCGATTGCAAAAGCCTTTTTCCAATTGATTCGGGAAAAAGGCTTTTTCTTTATCGCACTGCGGTGGCATGGTTATGAAATCCTGACTGCATGGTCAGACGCAATGCGTCGGGAAATCAACAGGGAGACTACACATGACCTTTATCGCAAAATCATTTGGCGTTGCTGCCATTGTTGCGACCAGTGCGCTTTGCGCATTCGGCGCACAGGCCGAGCCGGAACAGAATGACGGCCTGAACGGCACACTGTGGTTGCAAACCTCGGTCGAATACAAAACGACCGCCATGTCGGTCTATGCTGGCGCGACCCGTTTGCTTGATGCCGCCATTGGCGATCACAGCTGGACCGCTGCGCTTGAGCAGGACGGCAACTATATGACCAAGCCGCCGGCAGTCATTCTGGACGTTGATGAAACCGTTCTGGATAACTCCGCCTATCAGGCATGGGTTGTTACCGACAAAACCCATTACAGCTCCAAAACCTGGGCGGCGTTTGTGCATGACATGATTTCCACCCCGACCCCGGGCGCGCTGGAATTCACCAAGGCGGCCGCTGCACGCGGTGTTGAAGTCTTCTATGTCTCGAACCGCAAGGCCCCGGAAGAAGAACCCACCATCGAAAACCTCAAGAAATATGGCTTCCCGTACGCTGATGAAAAGCATGTCATGCTGCGTGGCGAAGTCGAAGAATGGGGCTCGAACAAAACCCCGCGCCGGGCGGCTGTCGCTGAAGACTACCGTGTGATCATGCAGTTTGGGGACAATTTCGGTGACTTCACCGACGAAATCGATGGCTCGATTGCTGAACGTCTCGAAGTCATGGAAAAATACGGTAATTACTGGGGCGAACGCTGGTTCATGCTCCCGAACCCGAGCTACGGCTCATGGGAAGAAGCAGCCTTCGGTGGCGACTGGGGCAAGTCGGGCGATGAACGCCGCCAGGACAAACTCAATGCCATGACCCCGTGGGCAGGCCCGGCCGAGTAATCCTTGCCGACAACTTACGTTAAAGGGCGTCCCGACCGGGGCGCCCTTGCATTTTTACTATTTCAACACCCAGGAAAAGGCCCGCTCAAGCTCCGCCACGGCATTGGTGTCGTAACACCGCCCATGCGCCAGAACGACATAGTCCGGTTTCCAGTCAATCATGGTCAGGACCGCCTTACGCACGCTGTCCTTGTATCCGGCAAAGGTCAGGCGCATGTCACGTGGCGTGCTGCCATGCGGGTCCATGGAGCCAAACAGCCTGACCATAAACCGCCAGATCGGGCTTTTGATTTTAGGCGCTTCGAAATTTTCGATCAGGTCGGTCAGGATCAGGGTTTTGGACGTGGGATGGAAAAACACCGCCTCGTTCAAATAACTGCCGCGCACCAGAACTTGCTCAATCTCATCGGCCCATTCTTGTTCTGGCGTATCGGCAAGCTCCGCATCAAAATTGACCGCAATCCCGACCGACTTGGCGCGTTTGGTCACACCGGGTGCACAGAACGCCTTTGCATCCGGATAGGCCTTTTGCCAATCGGGGACACCGGCGTAATGGATGGTGTTGGGCGCAATCAGATAGGCAACCGCGCCCAGCGCATCGACCTCGGCCTTAAGCGTTTCATTGAGCCGGATCGGCGAATGGACAAACAGTTTACCGCTTTGAAGGCGGATGATTGTCATGCGGGTCGGGAAGGGCAACTTAAGCCCGGCATACTGAAACCCGATCACCGGACCATCAAAGATCCAGACATTCTCGGCAATCGGTTTTGCGTGATCAAGCGGGCCATAGGTCTCGACAGAGAACATGGGGCGGTCTTCCATCTTTAAGGCGGCGGCGACCGTGGCGATTATACAACCTTGCCCGGATTAAGCCTGCCATCTGGATCAATTGCCGCCTTGATGGCGTGCAGCAATTTCAGTTTTTCCACACTGGCATAATGCGCCAGCTTATCGCGTTTAAGCTGCCCGATGCCGTGTTCGGCACTGATCGATCCGCCAAGCTCGGCAACAATGTCGTGAATGACACTGTTCAGGCTTTCCCACTGCCCAAGATAGGCTTGCTTGTCCATGGTGGCGGGCTGGGTAAAGTTGAAATGGATGTTGCCATCGCCGACATGGCCAAACGGGCAGGGGCGAATGCCGGGTATCAGTGCATCCGCACTCGCCATGCCGCGTTTCAAAAGCTCGGCAACCTTTGAAACCGGTACCGATACATCATGCTTGATCGATCCGCCTTCATAGCCTTGTGCCTCGGGGATGCCTTCGCGGATCGCCCACAGGTTTTTGCGCTGGGCTTCGGACTGGGCAAGGGTGGCATCGGTCGCAAGCCCGATCTCAACCGCCTGCGCCAACAGATCGACTAGAACTGTTTCCAGATCATCCTTCGGGCGCGACGATGTCAGCTCGATCAAGACATGCCAGTTCGTCTTGGTCGCAAGCGGGCGTGTCAGGCCCTTCAAATAGGTCACCGACAGATCATGGGCAAAACTGCTGATCAACTCAAACGCCGCAATCGCATCGCCGGTATGGCGGCGCGCAAGTGCGAGAAGATCAATCGCACATTCCGGCGACGGCACGGCAATCCAGGCGGTGGCGATGTGTTTTGGCTGGGCAAAAAGTTTTAGCGTCGCCTTGGTGATAATGCCAAGCGTGCCTTCCGCACCGATAAACAGATCGCGCAGGTCATAACCGGTATTGTCCTTGCGAAGCTTCGATAGCCCGTTCCATACCGTGCCATCGGGCAACACGACCTCAAGCCCAAGACAAAGATCGCGCGCATTGCCATAGCGAATAACGTTCAAGCCACCGGCATTGGTCGCAAGGTTGCCGCCAATCTGGCATGTCCCCTCGGCGCCCAGCGACAGCGGGAAAAGCAAATCCTGCTTTTCGGCGGCTTCCTGAATGTTTTGCAGGATCGCACCGGCCTCGACAGTTGCGGTAAAATCACGCCCGTCAATCTCGATGACGCGGTTCATGCGTTTGAGGTTGATCAGAACCTGTTTGCTATCGGCAACCGCACCGCCGCAGCGCCCGGTATTGCCGCCTTGCGGGACAATCGCGATGTCATGTGCGGCACAAATGGCAACTGCCTTGGCGACTTCCTCGGTACTGGCCGGAAACAGGATGATTTCGGCATGGCCTTCAAACTTGCCGCGTGCCTCTGTGTTGTGGGCGGCCAGAACGTCGCTTTCCATGCTGAAACCTTTGGGGCCCAGCAGGTCCTTTAATTGGTCAATCGCAGCTTCTGGCAGGAACGACATGGCGCTGTTCCTTTACGTGGCATCATGCGGCGCACGCGGGGCGCTCGCGCGTTTCAGGCGGTCATTGATCGCAATGCCCAGGCCGTGATCCGGGATCGGTGCAATCGCAATCCCGGCAAAGTGGCTCTGATCGGCTTCATGCAGCTTGGCAAACAGATTGGCGGCGGCCTCGATATCATTGCCCGATTTCGAGAGCCAAAGCACCGCATCAAATCCCTTGGTATTGCAATCGCCAAAACCAAGCAGGACCTCATGGCCATATTTCGCCGGATCGGCGGTGGTGGCGTCAAGCCGCACGGGAAGACCTGGCGCATAATGGCTGGTCATCATGCCGGGGCTTTTGGGTGCGGTATCATCGCTTTCCGCCATGACAACATCCGTACCCAGCAGTTCTGAAACCTGATCGGCGGTCACACCGCCGGGGCGAAGCATCACCACCCGATCCGTGGTCAGGTCAATTACCGTGCTTTCAAGCCCGACACCGCACGGCCCACCATCGAGGATCATGCCAATCGCATTACCCAGCGACTGCGCAACATGGGCGGCGGTGGTCGGGCTGATCTTGCCAGACCGGTTGGCGGACGGGGCCGCGACCGGGCGACCCACCGCACGCAACAATTCACGCGCCATCGGATGGGCCGGAACCCGCACGGCAATGCTGGGAAGGCCTGCTGTGACCAGATCACAGACATCACTATCGGCTTGGCGCGGCAAAACCAGCGTCAACGCACCCGGCCAAAATGCCGCGGCCAGCTTATCGGCCCGCGCATCAAACACCGCATGCTTGGCCGCCGCATCGCGGTCGGGAAAATGGCTGATCAGCGGATTAAAGCTTGGCCGTTTTTTGGCGGCATAAATCCCCGCCACCGCATCGGCATTGGTTGCGTCCGCCCCAAGCCCATATACAGTCTCGGTCGGAAAGGCCACCAGCTCGCCGGCGCGCAGCTTCGCTGCTGCCTGACTAAGGGCACCTTCGGAATAGGGACGGATGGTAAGGGCTGGCGACATGCAACAAACTCTGAAAATACAAGCTACTCAAATACCTAGCGATGATGCAGTGCCATGACAAGGAAGATTGCAGAATAGTTCGATAGCTGGGATTGCATGCTGGTCTCTGATTTGAGGTGCTCTGCATCTGATATTAGTTTTGGACTTTTTCGATCTGCGCCCAGTAGTAACCGCCAGAAACTACCTCGATTTTCTCGATTTTGAATTCTTCGCTGGCTTTGACAAGGCCAATAGCAGGTGCGTTCTTCCATCCGCTGGTGAAGGAAAAGCGGATCCGGTCTGAACGCAGATTGATGTTCATCGCCGCTTTAAGGGTGTCGCCCGTTTGAGGAATGCTTGTTTTGTCCTGGCTGTCAAATGTCATCTCTCCCCAGCGGGAACCAAAATTGGTACCAAGATAGACCCAACCGGATTGGGTGGGCGAGACGGATTTCGGCTCGTCCGGCTTCATCTCTGGGATCGGTTGGTCAAGCAATACGCGTTGCTCACGAACAACGGCATCATAATCTGAACTGCGCAGTTCATCGCCTTTTTGCGTAAGTGTCTCGACAATCCGTTGATCTTGCAGTTGGGACAGTATGAGTTCTGCATTGATTGCAGTGTTGCGGTTATCCAAGAGCATCACGTCCGCAATCTTGTCGTAGTCATATGCACTAAGCTCGTTTCTGAGCTCCGCCTGGGAGCCGCTGCCGCGGTTGAGTATTTCAAAAATCAAATTCGTAAGGTGACTATAAAATTCGGTTTCATCCAACTCAGAGAACAGAGTTTCCTTTGCGCTCTTCATTGCGGCAACTGATGGAGAGCCTTGGTCAGCAAGTGCGAAGATAGCTTCGCGCTGGATCGCTGAATTTGAAGAAAGCAACGCGGCAAGATTTTCGTCAGTGGTTTTTGTTTGGGGCGTTGCTAGTAGTGTCGAAGGCGTTTTGGTTTGCGCCAACGCAGATGAAATTACCCAGCTCGAACTGGTACCTACAAAATGCTGCTGCTCTAAGGCCTGCGGATCAGTTGCGTCCGATAACATGCCGCATTGCCGATAATTGATCGGCTCATCTATACCTTGTTTGAAGATATAGGCCAAAGCAGGATCATCTTCCTGGAACTGAATGGTGAGGAATACTTCTTCGTGCTTGGCGGAGCTATTATTTCTGTTTCTGAGCAACGCTTCTTGGAACAATTCGCCTGCAATATAGGTCGCTGTACTTAACTGCTTATTATCCTTGGAGTAGAATGTTGTTAGTGCAACGCAGTTTCCTTTCAGTTCGGCTTCACTGATCCGGAACTGATAGGTTTGATTAACAAGAATCCAAGCGCCAAGGATTTTGCTGCTACCAAGGCTTTCTAAGCTAATTGCGTTGATTTTTTCAGGGAATTTTCCCTGAAGATATCCGTGGACAGAGTTTTCGCCTTGGCTATCTGGCGGACTTATCTGAAACCACAGCATAGCAATAAGGATGCCTGTTCCCGCGCCGCCCGCCACATTGATGCTCTTGATCTTGCCGCTCATCTGAAAACCAAGACCAGCAAATATCAGTCCGATCCCCGAAGAAAGCATGAAAACGAATGCTGTGTAGGGGAACATGTTTTGCCAATAGGCAACAATGCTACCTATCAAAATTGCAATTCCCAGCGCAACACTCAGCAGGGCTTGCCAAATCGGTTGATGGACTTCTTTTAACTCTGCGGGATCAGGATTAGGCGGCATCATAGTTCCCCGTTTACAACGGTACTTGCAACGCTCAAATGCGTTCAATAAGTATGATCTAATCAACCTTTGATTGTCAATTGAGTACCCGGTCTGGGAAAACTAGGCTGCATGCTTAAATTGAGATGCCCAAAAAGCGCAGAGCCGCCATGAAAATGGCGGCTCCAATTTACGCTCTAGCCCGGTTTCGCCCCGCGGTGGTGAAATCGGACCGCGTCGCCGTGATTCCGGCGGCTATTTACGTCACCTACACTCTGTGTGGCGATAAGGAATGGATAGCGCAAAACGTCCTGAAAGTCAAGAAAACTGCGGGGTGGAGCAGTTTCAAGCTTTCCCGAAAAATGCCGGTCTGATTGGTGTTGCAGCGCGGGATCGGCAAGCTTTTGATGCGGCTTTGTAATTCGCTTTTGATCCCGCTTTGCGAAGGATCAGTTCTCGTATTTGACCGGCACCGATGGGCTGCGCGCAATAAAGAACGGGTTGCGGAAATCGGCCTTGCCATAAACGAATCCTGATCCGTCCATATTTTCAACCACGCCGCCTGCCGCCGCCAGAACGGCATGACCCGCCCCGATGTCCCATTCCATGGTCGGGCCAAGGCGGGGATAAAGATCGGCTTCACCGGCCGCGACCAGACAAAGCTTGAGCGAGCTTCCCGCCGGACGCAGTTCCTTGACGGCAAGATCCCCCAGAAAGGCTTTCATCGCCTCGGGATCGCCGTGTGACCGCGATCCGACAACGACAACGCCGTCCTCGGGCATCTCGCGCACCGAAATCGCGGTGATTTTGGGGGCAACGTCGCCTTCGATCAGTTTCGCACCATCCGGCCCGCCATAATAAAGCTTGTCGATTGCCGGGGCATAGACCACGCCCAGAACCGGCTTTCCTTTGGCAATCAGGGCCACATTGACCGTGAATTCGCCATTGCGCTTGATGAATTCCTTGGTGCCGTCCAGCGGATCAACCAGCCAGAAGAAATCGGTCTCCGCGTTCACATCGGGCACATCGCCCTTGGCAGCACTTTCCTCGGACACGATTTTGATATCGGGAGTAAGCGCGCGAAGACCCGGCAGGATCACGGCCTCTGCTGCTTCATCGGCCTCGGTCACCGGGCTGGCATCATCCTTGGACCGGACTTCGAAATCGGTCTGATAGATTGCCATCATCGCCGCCCCGGCCTTGCGGGCAATTTCAATCAGTCCGTTTTCAAGGGCATCGGCATTGGCGGGCAGGGCAACGGTCATGGCAATCTCGTTTCAAGGGATAAAATCAACTATCCCACGGGAATAGGGAATTTTGCCCGTAACGTCCAGTCCGGCCTTGTAACGCGCACGTGTTTTCAGCTTTGCGTGCCAAACCGTTCGTCCATGACGTCCTTAAGGGCTGCCATGATATCATCGCTGAGCTGGTCAAGGGTGACGACGATGGCCGGTTTGGCCGGGGTCGGGCAGATGCCGGCCATGACCTCTTCGGCGCGCCATTGCATCATCACGCTTTCGGTCAGTTCAACCAGCGTAATCGCACTTGGTACATGGTCGCTCTGGATGCTGGCGGCAAAGCTTTTGGCTTCATCGCGGGTGGCAAAGATCGGGCAGTATTTCTCGCCGGTTGCGGTTGTTTGCAGCAACCAGCCATTATGATAAAGCGCCCAAACGCCTTCCCATTCGGCGACTTCGTGAATGAAGTCGGCGTAGCGCGTGTCAATCTGTGTGCTGCTTGCCATCATCTTTAATCCTGTTGGTTCCAAAAGCCGTGCGGGCGGATATTCTTCGATAAAGCCCCACACGGGACAAACCGCTTGGCGCGCATATGTGGGGACGTGTGATCCATTGCAAGGCCTGCTTTACGTTTCAGGCGGGGCAGCGACCCTTCTTTTTATGATGTTGCGATCAAGCCGATTGTCGCAGCTTGAAACGGTTGCGATAGCTCGCAGGTGGCGTTCCGGCGATATCGCGAAAGGCAATGCGAAATGTCTCAAGCGATTGAAACCCGCATTGCTCGGCAATGTCGACCAGCGCAAGGTCGGTTTCCTCAAGCAGTTTCATCGATCGGATGATGCGTTCCCGGCGCAACCATTTTAGTGGCGACAGGCCGGTGCCATCTCGGAACCGGCGCAGGAAAGTGCGCTGGCTCAAACCCGATTGCCGTGAAAGGTCATTGATTTCAATTGGCTGATCAAGGTTCTCCCGCGCCCAATCCAAAACCGCCGCAATCGATTTGCCGGGGCGTTCCTGAATAGGGGCCTCGACATATTGCGCCTGTCCGCCATCGCGATGCGGCGGCATGACAAGCCGTCTGGCCACTGTATTGGTTACCTGCGCGCCATGGTCGGAGCGGATCACATGCAGGCAGGCATCAATCCCCGCACTGCTGCCAGCAGACGTAATGATGTTGTCGTGATCAACATAAAGCACATCATCGACAATTTCGGTCTTCGGGAACATCGCGCGGAATTTATCGATATAACACCAGTGCGTCGTGGCCCGGCCATTTTGTAATATCCCGGCATGGGCCAGAACAAACACGCCCGAACAGATCGTGACGATCCGGCATCCGCGCGCATGTGCCTTTAAAATGGCATCGCGCAATGCCGGTTCGGGCTCCGCATCCGCCCCGCGCCAGCCCGGAATGATGATGGTGTCCGCCTCATCCAAAAGCTCCATCCCGGCATCAACCGCGACAGAAAAGCCCCCCATGGCACGAATATGCGGATCAACCCCGGCAACGGAGCACCGATACCACGGGAAATCAAATTCCGGCCGCGGCAGGGAAAAGATCTCAAGCGCGATGCCGAACTCAAAAGTGCAAAGCCCGTCATAGGCCAGAACCACCACATGATGATTGGGCACATGATGATTGGGTTCGTGTGGCTGGGTACCGGCATGTTGGGGGCTTTGGGGCATCCGTCGTCACTTTGGCGAAAAATTACTGAATAATGGCATTTTGGTCACTTTTGCAAAATCGGGCAAGGCCTAATATCGGCGTCATCAATTTGATGGAGATCGAACATGACCAGCTACATTAACGAAGTCCCGCCTGCCCCGTCCCACATTGCGCGTGCGCATTTCGACGCCATGTTGGCGTTTGAAACCGATTGCTGGGATACCCACGCATCGCTTCAGGCGGGTGCGGATGATTTCATTCTTCTCGATGTGCGCTCGCCGGCCCTTTATGAAAGCGGCCATATCGAAGGTGCATTGAACCTGCCGCATGGCAAGATGACCGAACGCCGCATGGCAGAATACCCGACCGGCAAGACCTTTGTTGTCTATTGCGCCGGTCCGCATTGCAATGGTGCTAACAAGGCGGCCTGTCGTCTTTCGGCTCTTGGTCTTCCGGTCAAACTGATGATCGGCGGCATCACTGGCTGGATCGATGAAGGCTTCAGCCTTGTGACCGGCAAGGATTGATGATGATGCCCCGCCGGTGATCGCGTCCGGCGGGGTATTTCCATTTTGCCGATGGACGAAAAGGTAAAACTGCGTGCCACACGACACTGTCATAAGGCCGGTTCAGCCCGGCGATCTGGATGCGCTGATCAATCTGATCGCCGATCATGCGGCCTATGAACGTGCGACCGTTGACCGGGAAAATCTCCGCTCCGCATTGCCAAAACATATCTTTGGTGATGCTGCGCGGGCCCTCATCCTCGTTGCCGATCGGGCGGGGGACATGATCGGCTATCTGTCTGCCGCGCGCGAGTTCTCGACATGGAACGCCGCGAACTATCTGCATATGGATTGTTTGTATCTGGCGCCAACGTGCCGCGGGGACGGGATCGGGGGCCTGCTGATGAAGGCTGCTGCGCGCTATGCCGCCGATCGTGACCTTGGCTGGATGGAATGGCAAACACCCGATTGGAACACGGGGGCCATCCGGTTTTATGAACGCCTTGGCGCGGTGGCAAAATCAAAATTCCGCTTTTCCCTGGCGGTCAAAGACCTCTCAGCGGGCGAACCAGAACCCGCTTGCCTGGATATGGCGTGACGATATCCCGCGCGTGATAAACCGCTCGGCCCGCATATTGGGTGACCAGTGATCCATCGGAAGTCCCGCCTTGCGCTTAAGCTGTGCCAGAAAGTCTCTCGGATCGGGCAACTGATCCCAAACTTGCGGCAGGAACAAGCCCCGCCGATTGCCATCAGACAAAATAATCCCGTCCTCGAACGGTGTCAGTTTGCCGATCAAATCGGCCTCGCTGTCAAACGGGAACGGTGTTGGTGGCGACAGGACAGAAATCGAGAGCTCCAGATCATCATTGATCTCATCGCGGCCGAGCCCGGCAAAGCGCGGATCGCGAAACGCTGCCTTGAACGCATTCTCGCACAGATCGGTTGCCAGCGGCGCATGGGCCATGATCGACCCGATGCAGCCCCGCAACTGTCCGGCTTTCTTAAGCGTGACAAAACAGGCCCCCGGTGCCGCAAGTGCCGGGCCAAACTCATTTGGCGAAACCTGCAACGGTGCCCCGGTCTCGATCCCATGCAGGATCGATCGCCGACACAGGCCCAGCATCTCCGCCCCATGCGTCTTGATCAGATGTTCGGTCGCCTTGGTAAAGTCATCCTCGCCGTCGCCCTGCATATTCTTAGCCTTCGCGTCATAAACCGCCCATGCACCATAGCCGACAACGCGCGACTTATCGCCCGTTACATCGCCGGAATTGCGCATGCCAAGCGTCTTGATCCGCATACCCCGATTGCGTGCGGCAATCAGCATCCCGGCGACGGGCAACGCGCCACAGGCATCGCTGGTATCAATGTTCTCGGCATCGAAATTCTCGATCATCGTCCGGGTGCGGTTGTCCATGCGTTGGGCGGTGTCATAATCATGGAAATGCGACAGATCCGATGAAATCACGATCAGGGTTTCCGGCCCGCCCCAAAGCTTCTCGATCACCTCATGCACCTGCCGCGGGCTGCACCGGCTGACCAGAAGCGGCACAATGCCGATGTCAGCACCCTCGCCAAACAGGCGCTGGATAAACGGCAATTCGATCTCAAGCCCGTGCTCAAGTGTGTGGGCGTCATCCAGCATCTGAACATGCGGCAACGCCAGTGCTTTTTGCAGTGCCGGAAGGTCGCAGCGCATATTGCCAAGTGGCGTCGCAAACTGATCAGCACGCGCCAATGCAATCCCCTGAAACGCCATACGATGCGCCGGGCCAATGATCACAATGCGTTGGATGGTATCCTTCAGCGCCCGCACCGTGGCAAAGGCAAGGGCCGCAATCGCACCGGAAAACATCAATCCCGCATGCGGCACAATGATCGCCTTGGGCGACGCATCCCCCGACACAGCATCCGAATGCAAGGCCGCATCCATCAGCCCGTCAATCTCGCTGCGCAAGATGTCGGCATCGGCCGGATAAAACGTCCCGGCAACAGCAGGCGGGCGGATGATGGTCATAGCCTTCCTTTGACGTACTTAAAAACCTTTTGAAGCAATGTTTCCGAGGTATGTCGAACACGCGGATTCAAGTTGGTCCAATCGTACCACGTATAGTGATACTCACCCTGATGGACGTGGAACTTATTGCCGCAGCTTGTACATTCGCATTTATAGTCCGCGGTCCAATTTTGGGCGTCTTCTAGTTTATCAGTGATAACAACAAAGCCTTTGTCAGCTTCTTTATTCGGGTTGAAAAACATGTTGTTAGGATAAAGTTCGCATTGGCAACCGGCAGCTTCTTTGATGAATCTTAATTTCTCCAGCGCGAAATTCAGGTGGTAAGAATTGGATAACAAACCAGGGCCACCATCTTTGAAAACGTGTTTTGTCTCTTTTCTTATCTTTTTCAAGTGTTCTGAAATTTTACGGAGCTCATCTTCGTCACGTAACTCCCTAATCGCGTTACTGGCCAACCAAACTTTTTTCGGGTCGCCGGAAAGGAAACTTCCTAAAATATCCAATGTTTTGGTCCGAAGTTATATGGTCATCGCATCAGGAGCTTTCTCTGCTATCTTTTGAAAAAGATAGCGATCAGGACTAGATTTTCAAAGAGGAAGCTTTGCATTGGGAAAAAGCTGATGACTGATCCCGCAATCAACACCGACACCGTGCCCGGACGTTACTGGCACCATCTCGATGATGGCCGCATTCAGTGCGATGTCTGCCCGCGCTTTTGCAAGTTAAAGGACGGGCAGCGGGGCTTGTGTTTTGTCCGGGCCCGGCAAGGCGATCAGATGGTGTTGACGACGTGGGGTCGATCCTCGGGCTTTTGCATTGATCCGATCGAGAAAAAGCCGCTCAATCACTTTTTGCCCGGCACCCCGATCCTGTCGTTTGGCACGGCGGGCTGTAATCTGACCTGCAAGTTCTGCCAGAATTACGAAATCTCCAAAGCGCGCGAGATGGACAAGCTTTCCTCGCTCGCCACCCCTGAAATGATCGCCAAAACCGCCAAGGCGCATGGCTGCTCGGCGGTGGCATTTACCTATAATGATCCGGTGATCTTCCTTGAATATGCCGTCGATGTCGCCATTGCCTGCCGCGAAATGGGCTTGCGCACCGTGGCGGTTACCGCGGGTTACATTGGCGACAAGGCGCGCGAGGAGTTCTTCCGCCACATGGATGCCGCCAATGTCGATCTGAAGGGGTTTACGGATCGCTTTTATCATCAGCTATGCTCGGCGCATCTGGGTGACGTTCTGGAAACGCTTACATATCTGCGCCACGAAACCGGGGTCTGGATGGAACTGACCAACCTTGTCATCCCGGGCGAGAATGATGGCGACGCGGAATTTCACGAAATGACGTCATGGGTGCATGATGAACTTGGCCCCGATGTGCCGATGCATTTTTCGGCCTTTCATCCCGACTGGAAAATGATGGATACGCCCCGCACCCCGCCGGAAACACTGGTGCGTGCGCGCAAGATCGCCATGGAAAACGGCATTCGTTATGCCTATGTCGGCAATGTTCATGACAAAACCCACAGCAGCACCTTTTGCCACGGCTGCGGGGACATCCTGATTGGCCGTGACTGGTATCAGCTTTCTGACTGGAACCTTGATGCGCAGGGGGCTTGCAAAAGCTGTGGTACACATTGTGCCGGTGTGTTTCAGGCCAAACCCGGAGCATGGGGCCCCAAACGCCAACCGGTCCGCTTGATGGCCGGCAACTAAGCAGTCAGAGCCAACAAGACTTCAGCCATAATTCCACAGGGAGAACGTCATGGAAATCAAACGCGCCGGATCGCAGGCCTCAACGGTCGGATCCCCGGAATATTTCACCGGACAGGTTCGCATCGAACCGATCATCAGTGCGACTGATCCTGCCCGTGTGGCCGCCGCCAATGTGACGTTCGAGCCGGGCGCACGCACCACATGGCATACCCATCCGCTGGGCCAGACCATTATCGTCACCGCCGGATTTGGCCGTGCGCAGCGCGCAGGCGGCCCGATTGAGGAAATCCGTCCCGGCGATATCGTCTGGTTTGAACCGGGTGAAAAACACTGGCACGGGGCCGGTCCCGAAACCGCGATGACCCATATCGCTATTCAGGAAAAGCTCAATGGCTCCCCGGTCGATTGGTTGGAGCCCGTGACGGATGCGGATTATCTCGGCCAATAAGTATGCGGGGTGATCGTTTTGGCTGGCATTTTTTACTGGCACTACGGCGTCACATCGCTAAATTGCCGCACAGTTTGACGTGGTTGGAAAGAAAGCACACGCAGTGGCCGGGATGAAAATTCGCAAAGCCCGTTTGGGCGATGTAGGGGCAATTTTTGCCATCCGAAGCCGCGTGCGTGAAAACCACCTTTCCGCCTCCGAACTGGCCGAACGCGGCATCACCAAGGCCGCCTTTGGCAAATGGTTGGAACAGGGATACGGCATCTGGCTTGCCGATCTCGATGGCTCTGCCGCGGGCTTCGCCATTGCCATCCCCAAGGAAGCAACACTGTGGGCGCTGTTTGTCGATCCGGAATTTGAAGGCCGCGGGGTGGGGGCGGCATTGCTGCGCACCGCCGAAGACTGGCTGTTTGCCAAGGGATGTAATGACATCTCGCTTACCACCGGGGCCAATCCGGAAAACCGCGCGCACGGCTTTTATGAAAGCCACGGCTGGCACTCCACCGGCGATATCGAAAACGACGAAGTCGAATACATCAAATCCAACCCGTCGCTTTCACTGTTTGATTTTGGCTAGGTCGCCTTGCTTTACCGCACCGGAATGCCGCGCGTTTTCTTTTGGCTCGGTCCCAGCAACACTGGCGCATAACCCATCAAAAACGCCAGCCACCCGCCAATCCACATCAGGGTCGCAATTGCCAGAATAGTGACATAGCCCGATCCGGCAAAACCAACCATGACACGCAATACGGTCGAAACCCAGATAAGCCCAAACGCACTGTTCAAGGCCCAACCTGCGCGCACTTCACGCCCGGTATGACCAAGGGCGGCCCGCCCGGCAATGGCAATGATCATGCAACTCATCGCCCCGCCGGTAAGCGCATGCAGGGCATCGCGGCTGCTCATAACATCAGGCCAAAGGATCGCAACACCAAGCAGGACAAGCCCGGCAGGCACCCAGAAATAGCCAAGATGCAGCATGATCACGATCGGTTCGCGCCAGCTATGCACGCCGCGCC
This sequence comes from Thalassospira sp. A40-3, assembly GCF_015871485.1. NCBI lineage: Bacteria > Pseudomonadati > Pseudomonadota > Alphaproteobacteria > Rhodospirillales > Thalassospiraceae > Thalassospira > Thalassospira sp. A40-3. The sequence continues at coordinate 2,613,398 of NZ_CP065428.1, read as the reverse complement.
ATCGCATCAAACGGATGGCATGTGCAATCCCGGAAAACAGCAACACAGAACCGGCAATCATCCCCGCCGGATCAAGGATCACGGCAACGATGCCAAGCGCAATGCTGGCCAGACACACCATGTCAAATCGGCCAAACATGCTGGGCATCGGGGCATTGATCTGTTCGCGCTGCATCCAGTTGCGTGTAAAGGCGGGGATGACCCGTCCGCCGATCAAGCCGATCAGCAAGATGATCGCGAGAATCGCCGTTTGATACAGCATGGCCGGATCAAGGGCGATGACATCAAGGCAGGCGGCGACAAACAATCCGTCAAACAGCGCGATCATGGAAATGACGGCCAGAACCCGCATATTGCGGTAATTCCGCGCAGCTACCAGTTCGCGTACACCAAGGGCAAGCAGGAAGATGAAATAAACCAGCGCCCCGACAATCGTCAAAGCCGGGTCCAAATGTTCGCCAAACCCAATCGCCAGCCGCCCGATCAGCCAGCTTGTGGTTAACGCCATTAACATGGCACCGGAAATCGGTGGGCGACTTGTCCAGTTGGCAATCGCGGTCAGCAAGAACCCCCCGATGGCCGCCCCGCCAAATCCGAAAATCATTTCATGGGCATGCCACCATGATCCTGTTCCCAGACTGGGTGTTGCAATGCCATGCACAAAGCCCGCCACCCACCAGACAACAGCCACGATGGCCAGCACCCCGGCCAGCAGGAAAAGCGGGCGAAAAGCCCCGGTCCAGAACGGATGTGTGGCCCTCTGTGGTTCGGTAATCGAAATCGGCGCGGTTCGACCAGCCATGACATACCTCCGGAATGTTGGAATGCGTCATAGTAGCGATCAAACCTGATCGCGCCTTGATGTTGCGCAATTCGTCGGTAGGGCGTTTTGTCGGGTTGGTGTTGCCTTTGCGTGAAATCCCGCACCTTTTTGAACGATAAGCCTTTTCAACCGCGTTTAACGCGCTAGATTAGGAACAGTATTTTGAAGCGCGGTTGCTTGATAAGGGCCGCGCGCCCCGAAACATGACAGGAGTCCTGTTCACCATGAAGATCACGTTTTCCGATCTCGCCATTCCGAAAACCGGTGCCGTTATCGCCTTCGCGACCGAAGGTGCCGATCTGATGCCCAGTGCCGTCGCACTTGATGAGGCAACCGGGGGTGCGATCACCAAGGCGATCAAGGCGTCGACCTTCAAGGGTAAGTCGGGCCAAAGCCTGCAGGTCCTTGCACCGGCCAATGTCGATCTGTCGCGCGTGATCATTTTCGGGATCGGCAAGGAAGCCGAATTTGACGTGATTGCAGCCCAGAAACTTGGTGGTTCCGTCACCGCACGCGCGCTTTCCACCGGCGAGAAAGAGCTTTCCGTTCTGTTTGATATGGAAAACCTCGCCTGTGATTTCGCAACCGGTGCGATGCTGCGCGATTATCGTTTCGATAAATACCGCACGACCGAGACCAAGGAAGACAAGCCGGTCCTGAAGGCGTTCGATATCGCCACCCGCGATCACAAGGACGCCAAGAAACAGTTTGAAAGTGCCAAAAAGGTCGTCGAAGGCGTGTTCTTCACCCGCGATCTGGTGTCTGAACCGGCCAATATTCTTTATCCGGAAAGCTTCGCCAAGGAAGTCTCAGCCCTTGAAAAACTCGGGGTCGAGATTGACGTCCTTGACGAAAAGGAAATGAAGAAGCTTGGCATGGGCGCGCTTTTGGGTGTTGCAATGGGTTCGGCCCGCAAACCGGCCATGGTCGTGATGCGCTGGAACGGTGGCAAGAAAAAGGACGCACCGATTGCCTTCGTGGGCAAGGGTGTGACCTTTGATACCGGCGGTATTTCGATCAAACCGGCTGCCGGCATGGAAGACATGAAGTGGGATATGGGCGGTGCCGGTGTGGTTTCCGGCCTGATGAAGGCACTCGCCGGTCGTAAGGCGAAATGCAACGTGGTTGCGGTGCTTGGCCTTGTTGAAAACATGCCGTCCTCGACCGCACAGCGACCGGGCGATGTTGTGACCTCGATGTCCGGTCAGACGATCGAAGTCATCAATACCGACGCCGAAGGCCGTCTGGTTCTGTGTGATGCGCTGACCTATGTGCAGGAAAAATACGATCCGCGTCTGATTGTTGACCTTGCGACCCTGACGGGCGCTGTCATCATCGCCCTTGGTCATGAAAATGCTGGTCTGTTTTCCAACAATGATGATCTGGCGACCCAGATCACCACGGCGGGTCTTTCGGTGGATGAAGGCGTCTGGCGTCTGCCGCTGTCGCCGGCCTATGACAAGCAGCTTAAATCCGACATTGCTGACATGAAAAACGTCGGCGGTCGCCCGGCCGGTTCGATCACCGCCGCTCAGTTCCTCAAACGCTTTATCACCAAGGATCGCCCGTGGGCGCATCTTGATATCGCCGCCATGGCCTGGTCGACGTCTGACAAGGAAGTCGTGCCAAAAGGTGGCACCGGCTTTGGTGTGCGTCTGCTTGATCGCTTTGTCGCCGATAACTACGAGTCCTGATTTCAGGAACGCATAACTGAATAAAAGACGGGGCAGGGTGATGATCATCTTGCCCCGTTTTTGCTTTCGCGATACTCAATTGGCTATGGCTGATATCTGGTTTTACCATCTCACCAGCATGCCGCTGGAACGGGCCTTGCCCACGCTGCTCTCCAAAACGCTGGAGCGCGAAAAGCGTGCTGTGGTGATGACCGGTGTCGAAGAACGGGTCGAGGCGATCAATACCCTGCTTTGGACCTATGACGCCGCAAGCTGGTTGCCCCATGGCTCCAAATCCGACGGCGATGCCGAAATGCAGCCGGTCTGGCTGACGGCCGAGGATGAAAATCCCAACAATGCCCAGTTCCTGTTCCTGACCGACCGCGCCATGAGCGACAAGGTGGGGGACTATGAACGCGTCATCATGCTGTTTGATGATCGCGATCACGATGCGGTTTCTGAAGCCCGCACGCGCTGGAAAGACTGGAAAGACGCCGGACACAAACTGTCCTACTGGCAGCAAACCCCGCAAGGGTCGTGGGAAAAAAAGGCCGAAAGCTGAGTGCTTCCGGCCTTTGTTGTTTCAAGGTTCTGTTCAGATTTCCTTGATCAATAACACCCAGTTCTGACCACGATTTTCCCAACCTTCCTTGACCATCGGGCGTTGGGCACAGGCCACAAAGCCTTGGCGTTGGTAAAGGCGAATGGCGTCGGGATTGCCATCCGATGCAATCAGGCTGACAGTCTTTTTACCAGCATGCCGGGCATTGGCCTCGGCCCGTGCAAGCAATGCCGATCCAATCCCCTGATCGCGGTGGGCTGGAAAAACGGCAAGAACATTGATGTACCAACTTCCCGGTGCCAGACTTTCAAGTTCAAGGATCGGTACGAATATCGCCGGGATATCCGCCGGGTCAAACGGCTCTGGTTGATCAGGTTGGGCATAATCGACAAGTGCCGCAACGGTTTCACCATGACGGACGGCAAGGGTGGTGTTGCGATATGAAAATCCGCCTTCATCACGTTGTGCGCGTCTGCGCCCGACATCAAAGGCCGTCTCGCTGCCTTCTGCCATGCCTTGCCACAAATAGACCGGCAAACCTTCACCGGCGATATTGATCAGCTGGGCCATCGCATCGGCATCCGATTTGGTCGCCCTGACAAAGCTTGTGACCGGTTGCGGGTGGCGTGGATGGCGCGGGTGGCTTGGATGGGCGGCACCCTTACGTGCCGCCCGTTCCAGTACGGGTTCTGCAATCATTGCTCGTATCCTGTTTTTTTTGGGTTTTCGTGTTTGGTTCTTAGGCGCCTGCTGCCAAAAGGCGCGGCAGGGCATGTTTGGTCATGGCCGCAACATGGCGATGGTCTGTGCCGCAACAGCCGCCAATCACCGCCAGATTGGGCAGCAGATCAACCAGATCGTGATAAAGCTGCCCCAGTTCATCCGGATCGCCATCATCAAGATGCGTGCTGGCATCAAGTTCGGCGTGGCTTTGGCGCGATGCATTGGCCCGTACACCACAAATGCGCGTTTTCCAGTCGCCGCTTTCTTCCAGTCGGTCGCGGAAATGATCCGGGTGGGCGCAATTGATCATGTAATAGGCCGGGTAAGCCCCGGTCTCGGCATCAACCATGGCAATCGCATCACGGATGGTCTCGCCGCTGGGCAGGTTGCCATCGGTTTCAACCGTGAACGAAATGACACAAGGAATATCAACATCGCGGCAGGCAAGGGCGATGCCGATGGCTTCCTCGGGATAGTTGATGGTCACGACCGACACCATATCGACCCCCGCCTTGGCAAAGGTAACGATCTGCGGGGCGTGATAGGCGCGCGCCTGATTGATCGTCATCCGGTCTGATGGCACATATCCGTCACCGCGCGGTCCGATATTGCCGCTGATCAGGCAGGGTGTAGCATCCGAATGATAACGATCGCGAAGCTCCGCCATCAGGGCAATGGCCTTGCGGTTGATATCGGCCAGATCATCCACGTCATAACCGATCCGGGCCCCCCAGTCGCGATTGGCGCGCCATGTCGGGCTTTCAAGGATAAATCCGGCTTCGGCCTGTTTGGCCAGATCAAGGTAACGTTCGTAATAGGCGGTGATACGCGCACAGCCCGCATCCGTTTTCAAAAGGTCAAACGATGCAAAATGCGGAAGATCAATCCCGTCATGAAAGATCAGGGTGGTTTCAAGACCACCATCGGTGATGAATTTTACCTTTCCGTGGTGCGGAAGGGGCAGATTGCCTGTGCTCATGGGTCCAAATTTCAGTTTTGGGTTTCAAAATTTCTACCGCGGGGGTATGTAATCGCGGATCGGAAATCTCGCCCTGATTGAGTTTTGCATCTAGTAGGCACACGGTCAGGTTTTTCAGATTTTCAAAAATATATTCAAAACAGATACTTATGGGTTGTCCGGTGTTTTTCGGCGCGGCCGTGGCGGCCTTTGACGACGAAAAACTGTACCGGCGGTAGGGTAAGCGAGGGTTGAGATGGAAAAACTGACAATCACCGACACATTCGGTGGCCCCAAACGCAAGGGCGAACGCACGCGCGAACGCATTCTGGAAATCGCATCGCAGGCGGTTCTGGAAAAGGGGTTCGGTGCGACCTCGATCGAGGAAATCATTTGCGAAGCCGGTCTGACCAAAAGCGGGTTTTTCTATCATTTCTCCGACAAGAACGAACTCGCCCGCGCGCTTTTGCAACGCTATATCGAACAGGATGACGAAATCCTCGATCAGGTGTTTGATCGCGCCCGCGAACTGGTCGACGATCCGCTGCATCAATTGCTGGCAGCGCTTAAAATGCTGGCCGAGGTGCTTGAAGATCTGCCCAACGGTCATCCGGGCTGCATCGTTGCGGTTTATTGCTATCAGGAACGGCTGTTTGACAAGGAAGTCCGCGATCTCAACCGCCATGCCGTTCTGGCCTGGCGCACCCGGTTCCGCGCGATCCTTGATGATATCGCCGACCAATATCAGACGACAGAACCGGTCGACCTCGAACAAGTCGCCGACATGATTTCAACCGTGCTCGAAGGCGGCATCGTCATGTCAAAGGCACTCAACGAACCCCGCAAACTCGCCGATCAGGTCATGCTGCTGCGCAGTTTTTTAAAGCTGCTTTTCACCCAGTGATAGAGTGTTCAATAGTAAGGCGTGGGGAAAAAGCAGAAAGCTGATTACGCTGATTTCGTGTGGTATCAAGGCGGCGAGGTCTTGCCGAGGAACTGCCGGAACAGAATTTCAACTAACGCCTTCGTCACGTCGGCTTGCGACAATTTGCCCGCAGCTAATTCATTGATCGCCGGAAAACTGTCTGCGGACAGTTTATAAAGATCCTTCTGAATGGCTGAGGCCCGCACCGGCCAATCAGGGTCAATTTTTGCTAGCGCCAATAGCATTGCGCGGGCCATCTCGTCGGTATTGCCGCCTTTTATGGCGTCCTGAACTTGCGCAAGTTGTTTGGCTTCCGATACGGCAACGTCAAGTGTCGCCAGAAGGTCTGCCAATTCCTTTGCCTGTGTCTGAATGTCGGCAACCGGATAGTTCTGTTCGATGTCACGCAACGGCGCAACAGCATCTGATGTGGCGAAACTTCCCAGATAGGACATGGCACCGCCCAGTTGCCAGCTTTCCCATTTCTTCCACGCGCCGGCCTTTAAATCAGCAATCAGCGGGGCGGCGATGGTGCCGCCATATTTGCGAAATAGCTGATCAATGGCCTTTGCAGCGGGGCGTCTGGTGACGCGGGCTGCTTCGCGCTTGGCAAGGCTTGCGATATCTTTCAGGGCTTGTTGATAGTCGCTTTCTGCGCTCATCGGGGCGCTCCCATTTCATGTGCAATGATATCAGGCATCAACCGCAGTCCACCATTGGCCATACCGCGCATTGCCAAATGCCGTTTGGCCATCATATGGGCTGCGGACCTCGTTGGTGCCGCAGTGAATTTCGCCAAGCATCGTATGATAATCGACCCAATCGTCGATAAAGACGCAAGTTGGACCATTAACGATGGCTGCAAGCTTTTGCTGTAAATCGCGTTCAAACAGATCGTACCCGTGATTGACGTTGTCTGTCAGATCGACAATCCAAGGGCCATATGGCTTGGGAATCATCAAGCGCGTGTTGCCAACAAACATGTTGGGCATGTCGCCGGTCAATGCGCCGCATTGGAAACCGCCATCAACCCCCGGATAGATGTTGAACCCGTCATCATCATCCAGTGCTGTGGGATCTAGCATGTCCAGAAGCGCATAGGGTTCGTCGATGTAATCTTCTGGATAGAAAATGACCGGGACCTTGATGATATCATCATCGGCCAGATCGAACGCCATTTTTAATCGGTCAATATTCTGCGCAATAACGGCCTCTACGCCATGGATATTCCAGTTGCGCAGTTGTTCATAGGTGTAGGATGCACCGGTTTCCGGATGATCCAATGGCGCATTACCGTTGCCAAGAAAGGTATTGATGGTTGCGCCAACTGGCGTGCCGTCAATCTCAAGATCCGTATAATCAAACTGATTGTTCCCGCCGTTCCAAGCCGGGCGTTTAAGCATGTTTGCCGACCCATGTGCACCCTGGGCGGCTGTCAGCAGACGGTATGCCTCGGCTGGGCTTGCGACGAGTAGCTTCCATTTCTTGAATGGATCGGCCGGGTTCGGATCTGGCACAAAGGTCATCATTTCATCAACATGGCCGACATAAAGCCAATCAGTATCAAGAACGATGGGCGCTTGCATGTTTTGTGCAGCCATGAAGTCGCGGCTGCTTCGGTCTACCTGATGCTCCTGGTTATGCCCGTAATAGATCCGTCCAAACCGATAACTGGTCGTCCCGGCAAGGGTGGTCTTTTTGACCGGCGGTGTCACGGCAATATTGCCACCCGAATTTCCCGACACAATATCGTCAGTGCTTCCGGCCGCCGGGTAGAACACGCCGACATCGGCACTCAGGAGACTTTCGAAAACCCAGTTCTGCAATGCACCCCAACGGTGGGTTTTCATGAAAGCGTTCTTCGACAGCGCGGCATTATTGTTTCCCGGCCAGCTGCTGTAACCCGCAACCACAGTGTCGCGCATCCATCGGTCATCGCCAGCCGGCTCGGGTGCGGTCTGACCCGCCGGGGCGTAATCGTCCCAGACATTGCCGTTAAGATACGGGATATCGATTTCCTGTGCATTTTCCGGATCGCCGGGTGTAACCGTGATCGCCGGATTATCAGCACCGGCGGCATTACCAAGCGCGGCTCTGAACAGTTGATTGTCTGATCCGTCATCATTGGTTGCAATGGCAACGTAAAGATCACTAACGGTTTGCAAATGATGATTGCCGATCCACCGAGCAACCATAAGTCTATCTGCATACCAATAGGTGGTGGTGTCCGGTCCAGTGACTTCGGGCTGAATAACGCTGAGGACAAGGCCACATTCACCGTTGGCAAAGTTGCGCCCGGCAAAGCGCACGGCTTCGATTGCATAGATTTTGCTCGCTCCGACATCAGCCGTGGTCGGGCGGGCGAAGCTGTCGGTTTCAGGGCCGATCATCTCGTCGCTGTCTTGCAGCATACCATCAAAGATCCGGATATGCTTCTCAGGTTCGTCATCGGCCAAAGTTTCGCGTATGACCTTAAGCTTAAGCTCCCACGCTGCGGGCACGCCGACTACAGGACCGGCAATGGTGCGGCGTATCTCAATCCGGCCCGTCCCGCTCGCAAGATCATTGTTGCCATTGACCTTATCGTCCTGATTGTCGGCATAACCGGCGGTGATTGTATTGTCATCACGGTTACAATTGACCGGGATAATGGCACCTTGACCATGCACGCCAAAAGTGATTGCGGGTGGCGTGAATTGATTAATGATGCCCGCCCCGTCAACGGCACCGTCGCGATTGCGATCCGTGTGAAGAGTGTAGTAAATGACGGTGAGATCCTTGGCATTTAGTCCGTCGCCATTGACCACAATATTCTGTTCGTCAATCGGCACAAACCCGGCACCATTGACCCGTAAACGCCAGGTTCCGTTGTCGATGGTGAACTCATGGGATTCGGCCACGCCGGGCGTCAGGGTCATGTTGTGCGTTTGCTGTGGCTGATTGTCGCAGGTCAATGATACCCGCACCTCATCAAACGGATAAGCGCCAGCAGGGGCGGTTAGCTGTAGAGTATATTGTGCCATAACGTCCTCAGCTGTTGATCGGTTCGGGGGATGTGTCAGCGCCCAAAACACTGGCAAGTGAAAGCCTTGCTTGCAGGGCGTTGTTCAGGATTGCGACACGGTCATCAATGGTGCCCAGGGCCTTATCTTTCAGGATTGCGCTTGCCCAAGCTTGGCTGGTGACGTTTGCGCCACCCGTGAATTGCACCGTGGCATAATCAACGATCCCATCCGGTGTTTTAACGCCAAGCTTGATTGCGGATTCCCCGGCGGTGTCGCAGGCCACTTTCAGACTATCTGCATCAAAGTCGGAAATAGCTTCTGGATGGTTTACCTGCATATATCCGGGCAAGGATGCAATGACCTCTTGTAAGGACATGACGGGCTTCGGCTTAGGACCTGGTTTCGGAGCAGGTTGCGGCCGAGGCTCGGGCTTTGGCTGGGGTGTAAGGTCAGGGGCAGGTTTGGGCTGTTGTGGTTTTTCAAGTTGTCCGACAGCCTGAGATTCTTGGGTGAGCAGTTGGGAAACCTCTTCGGCAAAGCGCTTTTCCGCACCCAGCCGGTTCTTAGCATAGGCATCAAACTTCTGTTTGCTGATGATGCTCATCGATTTCAGACGCTCGGAATCTTGGGCGGCAAAGGCGGTCAGCAGGGATGAAATCTGGGGTGCGTTGAAGTCCAGCCGGGATGAAAGCCCCGCTGGGTCCGTGCAGGTGCCATTTGCGATGGCGGTATCTCCCTCGGCCGCCAGTGCTTCGAGCTTGGCTGTCTCGGCAGACAGTGTCCCCAATTGCTCCTTGGTACGCACATCCACCTTATTGCCCATGACTGTGACAAAAGTCGGGTATTGCGACAGTGTTCGGGCAAGGTCGTTGATCCGGTTGGCAAAGGCCATCTGTTCAATCCCGCATTGATATTGACCCCTGATAGACGAACAGGGTGGGGCTTTGTGATGTCGGGCCATTAGGTGCTCAATAAACAAAATTTTTGTGTTGTATTTTTGGGAATCATACATGCCATGCGTGAAATGCATGATTTTAGCCATTGAACAATGACATCGGGTCAGATAGACAAGGGGTGTTGAACGCGCCGATTTGCTCCTCAGCTTGCGGGCGCGCTAAAAATGCGGCTAAAGCGAGAGGGCGTATATGCTCTGTATGTACGACCGCCTCGGTAAAGCCGTGGCGGTTTTTTTGTATCTACGGAAAGGTTGGGATCCATGATCCGGCTCTCGAACGTCCAGAAAACATATGCAGCCCGGCGTGGCAGCGACGAACATGTTGCGCTGCGCGGCATCAATCTTGATATCGCTGCTGGCGAAATCGTCGGCGTTATTGGCCGCTCGGGTGCGGGCAAATCAACCCTGATCCGCTGCATCAACCTGCTTGAAACCCCGACCTCGGGCTCGGTCACGGTTGATGGCACCGATGTCACGACACTTTCCAAACGCGATTTGCCGTTGTTCCGCCGTCAGCTCGGCATGGTGTTTCAGCATTTCAACCTTCTGTCGTCACGCACCGTGTTTGATAACATCGCGCTGCCGCTTGAGCTTGCCGGTGTCACCAAGGCCGAGATCGCCAAGGCGGTTGATCCGCTGTTGCCGCTTGTCGGGCTTGAAGAAAAGCGTGATCGCTACCCGGCCGAACTGTCGGGCGGTCAGAAACAGCGTGTCGGCATTGCGCGTGCGCTGTCTTCAAACCCCAAGGTTCTGCTGTGTGACGAGGTGACATCCGCCCTTGATCCGGAAACCACCCGTCAGATCCTGACCCTCCTTAAGGACATCAACAAACGCCTTGGTCTGACCATGGTGGTGATCACCCATGAAATGGCGGTGGTCAAGGCGCTCTGTGACCGTGTTGCGGTCATGGATGCCGGCGTGATTGTCGAAGAGGGCGCGGTTGACGGCATCTTTGCCGATCCGAAACACGCGACCACCCAGTCACTTCTCGCTGATGAATTCATGGATTTCCGCGCCGGATCGGATGCGAACAGCACCCCAAAAACCAACGCAAATACCAGCGGCGTTGCCGCCGGGCAGGAGGGCTAAGTCATGTTTTCAACCCTTGCACCCATTCTGCTGCAGGCGACTGGTGAAACCCTTTACATGGTTGCCGTCTCGCTTTCGATTGCGACCGCCTTCGGCTTGCCGCTTGGTGTGTTGCTCGCCACCTCTGGCCGGGGCGAGCTGTTTGAAGCCCTTTGGTTCCAGCGCGTTTTTGGTCCGCTGGTCAACGCAACCCGCTCGGTCCCGTTCATCATTCTGGCGGTGGCGATCATTCCGTTTACCCGCTTTGTCGTCGGCACCTCGATCGGCACGTCTGCCGCCATCGTGCCCCTGACCGTTGCGGCCATTCCGTTCATTGCGCGGATCATCGAAGGGGCGATGCGCGAAGTTGATGGCGGCCTGATCGAGGCGGCCCAGGCCATGGGTGCGCGCCCGGTGCAGGTCGTGACCAAGGTTCTGTTGCCAGAAGCATTGCCGGGCATCATTCACGGCCTGACCCTGACCGCGGTGACGCTGATTGGCTATTCCGCGATGGTCGGGGCCGTTGGGGCCGGTGGGCTTGGCGATCTTGGCATTCGTTACGGCTATCAACGCTTCCGCCCCGATGTGATGGCAGCCGTTGTCATCACGCTGATTGTCGTGGTGCAGGCGGTGCAAAGCTTTGGCGATTATCTGGCGCGCAAGGCCGACAAACGAAATATCTGATCAAAATCAGAATGTGAGGATTGCTCACATTCATCAAATTCCCGCAAAAAACCAAATGAAATCAAGGAGTTTTACAATGCGGTTTCTGCTTAAACTGACGGCTGCGGCCGTTCTGGCATCGGCCCTGACCGGTCAGGCGCTTGCCAACGAGAAAATCAAAATCGGCGTTACCCCGGGTGCGCATGAAGAAGTCATGGAAGAAGTCGTCAAGGTCGCGGCCACCAAGGGGCTGGACATCGAACTGGTCAGCTTCTCGGATTATGTCATTCCGAACCAGGCGCTTGATGATGGCGATCTCGATGCCAACAGCTTCCAGCATGTGCCGTATCTTGATAACCAGATCAAGGATCGCGGGTATGAGCTGTCGGTCGTGGGATATAACATCCTGACGCCGATGGGCATTTATTCCAACAAGATCAAAAGCCTGGACGAACTGGCAGACGGTGCCGAAGTCGGTATTCCGAACGATCCGACCAATGGCGGTCGTGCGTTGCTGGTGCTGCAGTCCCATGGCCTGATCAAGGTTGATCCTGCAGCGGGCCTTGTGGTCAGCCCGCTTGATATCATCGAAAACCCTAAGAATATCAGCTTTGTAGAGCTTGATGCCGCACAGCTTCCGCGGTCGCTCGATGATCTGGATGCGTCGGCGATTAACACCAACTACGCGCTGGAAGCCGGTCTGAACCCGATCAAGGATTCGATTGCGATCGAAGGCAATGACAGCCCGTATGCCAATGTTATTGTTACCCAAACCGCCCGCAAGGACGAGCCGTGGGTCAAGACGCTGGTTGAAGCTTACCACGATGATGCGGTGCGCAAATTCATCGAAACCAAGTATGAAGGATCGGTCCTGCCGGTATTCAAACTTCCTGAATAATCATCTGCATTATTCAAAATAATTGAAAAATCCCGCAGGGTTTACGCCTTGCGGGATTTTTTTATGATCCGACCGAAGGGTGGCCAAGATCAAATTGTATGAGGATTTGATCGACCTTTCATTACACGTCACCAAACAGGACATGATCGGCGGTCAGATCATCCTTGTTGGTATCCTCGATGATCACGCCAAATGTCCATGGATCGCCATTGCTGAAATCGACATAGAGATCATCGCCGGTCTGGGTGGTGTGATCAAGGAAGCTTTCGAAATCCGTGATGCCGGAGCGTTCCTGAAGATCGCTTGTCAGAAGCAGGGTATCGGGATGATTGCCAGTTTCATCGCTGTCACCGGTTTCAAACCCGACAACCCGGTCACGACTTGAGGCCTCGGCATCGAAAACAAAGGTATCATTGCCGCTATTGCCTTCGAGCCAGTCATTGCCGGCCCCGCCCGACAAGAGGTTGTCGCTGAAAACCGGATTGCCGCCGGGACCGGCACGCAGCGTGTCATGCCCATCGCCGCCATAGAGTGAAACGTCCCGGGTTTCGCCGATTAGCGTGTCGTTTCCCGCCTCGCCGTAAAGGTTCTCGCCAAACAGGGTGTCGTCGCCATCACCGCCGTAGATGGTGTCATTGCCGCGATTGCCGACCAAACGGTTGTCGCCTTCATCGCCGATGATCAGGTCGCTTTGATTGCTGCCATCGACATTTTCGATGTTGATGAAATGATCGCCGGAGCGGCCTGTGCCGGTTTCAAGATTGATGACCGGTTGCGGGCCATATTCGCCGTACGGCGCATCATTGCCCCAGCCGGCGATATAGCTGATGGTGTCGATCCCGTCACCGCCATCAAAGATATTGGTGCGGTCCTCGGAAAAGTCGGTGCTGGCCGCGGCATAGAAGGTGTCATCGCCGCCCTGGCCCTGAAAGACGTCACCGTCATCGGTGCGGTTGTAGACCTGATAAAAGGCGTTTTTGCCGTCATCGCCGATCAGCACATCGCCATAGGTCGTATCGCGGATATCTTCGATATTGCTGTATCGGTCGCCCTCTGCATCGCCGCCCAACCCGATACCGGTCGTGAGATTGACGTAAACCCCCTGACCCGAGGGGGCTTGCGTGAAGCCGAAGGTGATTTCATCGCGACCGGGGCCTCCATCAATCACATCAGCACCCGATCCGCCATTGAGTTCGTCATTGCCCGCCCCGCCAAACAGCGTATCGTTTCCGGCACTGCCATTGATGTCGTCATGTCCGGCACCGCCATCAATCGTGTCATCACCAAACCCCAGCTCAAACAGGTGATCGTTGCCGCCCAGCGCGCGGACATAATCGTCGCCCTCGCGTCCATATATCCTGTCGTCCTGTTCTGTTCCGATAATCGTGTCGTTGCCGTCGGTTCCATAGATGTTGTCAACCATGACCATCTCCTGCGTGGAATACCTTTACCCCGGCAATCCAAGGTTGCGGCGGAATTTTGGCGACTTGATGACTGGTTGCCGACGGTGGTGTCAGATCATGATCACCAAATCTGCTTTTGGCGGGCCGGGACGCTGGTGCCAATGATTTGGGATGGTCAGTCAAAACGGAAGACAGGGCGGCGTGTATTGTTCCCCCAACCAATTAAGTGTCGGTAGGGGATATCAATGTCGAAGGGGTTTGGGTGGCTGGGTTTCGGACCCGCCTTTGGGGTGGTTGTGATCATCGTGCTATTTGCGGCGGTCATTGGGACACGGGCGCAGGCCGCAGAATTCACCGTAGCCAGCGGTGTCACCGATACGGTTGCCAAAACCCTGACCGCCGGGGAAACCGGATTGGTGGAGCAGGGCGGAGTTCTTAATGTGACGACTGGCAGTGCTATCACTGCCAGTGGTGACGCGGTGAAAGCGACCAACAACGGCACGATTTCGACCGCAGGGGGCGGGGGAAGCGGCATGCTTGGTGATGCCACCGCGACCAATGCCCGGCTTGTCAATAATGGAACAATATCAACAGACGGACTTATCGACAGGGGGATTTACGGCCAAGGTGCCAACTCCACCCTAATCAATCGCGGCACGATCACGACAAGCGGAACCACTGGAGTCGGGATCCTGAGCGGCGGGAGCAATTCGACGCTGTTAAATAGCGGGACGATCACGACAAGCGGAAACAATGCAAGCGGCCTGACCAGTAGCGCGGGAGATGTAACATTTGTCAATAGCGGTACGATCACGACCAGCGGAAACGGTGGAATTGGGATCCTGAGCGGCGGGAGCAATTCGACGCTGTTAAATAGCGGGACGATCACGACAAGCGGAGGAAATACAAGCGGCCTGTCCAGTAGTGGGGCAAATGCGACATCTGTCAATAACGGCACGATCACGACCAGCGGAAATACGGCACATGGTATCAACAGCACAGGCAGTAATGCGACACTTGTCAATAGCGGGGTGATCACGACCAGCGGAACTGCTGCGGCTGGCATGAGGCATTTAACTGGCAATAACGCCACACTGGTCAATAGCGGCTCGATAACCACCCAGGATGGTGATGGAATTGCAGTATCAGGCAGCAGCAGCACCATTACGGTTACCGGTAGCGGATCCGTTACCGTATCGGGCACGGGAAGGATCGGGATCAGATCCTCTGGGGCCAACGGGACGATCAATGTCAGCGGGACGGTGATTGCGACCGGTGGTGCGACCCAGGCGATTTTGGGGGGGAGCAACCAGACGTTAAACATCAAGCCGGGCGCGACGATTGTCGGGACGATTGATCTTGGCGGCGGCACCAATGCGGTCAATATCGATACATCTGCCGGGGCGCGGTCATCGACCCTGACCATCGCCAATGCCGGTACGGTGAATACAGCGGCGGGCGGTGACGGGATTGTCCTGCAAAGCGGATCGACGGTGGTGATTGTCGACCCCACCGGGATTGCGGCCAACCGGGCGGCACTGGGAACGACGACGGTCGGCATTCATCAGGCGGTCAGCCGGCAACTGGCACGATCAAACAAACCACAACCGGTTGTGGTCGCGGCCAGTGACCTTGAACCGGGTATGTTATATGCGCCGAAAAAGCCGTTTGTCTGGGGACAGGTTTTTGGCAGTTATTTGTCGCACGGGGATGACGGGGCGAATTTGGGGTATCGCAGCCGGGTTGGCGGTGCGGTTGGCGGATATGAAAAGCCGATTGATGACCACAGCATCGGTGTGTTTGGCGGTGTGTCTGTTGCCGGGATGAAAACCGACGAGGCATCACTTGAAAGTGACAGTAGCGGGTTTTTTGTTGGCGGGTATGGTGAATATGTGGTTGGCGACTGGGCGATTGATGGGGCCATGGTTGTCGGGTATCAGCGCCATCAGGATGAACGTCTTGTGGTCGATAACCTTCAGGGCGAGGAAACCGCGCAATCAGATTACAACAGCGTCTATATCAGTCCGTCACTGGCGGTGATCCGGTCGATTGATCTTGGCAGGGGCATAGAGCTGCGCCCGTCCGCAGAGGTGAATTACACCTATGGCTATTATGATGCATATCGCGAAACCGGCACGACATCGTCGAACCTGAGCATCGATGCCCATGCTGTGGATGTGATCAATGGCCGTTTGCAACTGGCTGTTCGTCAGGATCTTGAGGATGGCGCGGGCGAGATGGAACTGCGCGGCGGGATGAAATACAGCTATTTCGGGCGTGACAGCGTTGATGTTGGCCTGATTGATGGCCCGCTTGTCCGGTATCAGGGAAGCGGGGAGACATCATCGCATGGTGGCTTTGTTGGCGGGAATTTGCGCTATGACCTTGATCGACAGATGACATTTGTTGCCGATATCGAACTGGGCCTTGCCACCAGCGATGAGCGCACGGCATCGGGTTTTGTGGGTCTGGAATACCGATTCTAGAGCAATTTCCGTTTCGATCTAAACGGAAATTGCTCTGGGCTCAGGAATGGCGGCATGGGCGGCGTGGCCTTGTGCCCTGGCCGTCAGAGCTGTCGGACCCAGTTTGGCAAACCGGCAGCGTAGGCGGCGGATGAAGCTTCGGTGGCTTGATACCGGTTGCGGGCAGCCAGCGCATCGGCGCGGACCTGACTTGGCGTAATTTTAAACTTGGCGCGAAAAGCGCGGCTGAAATGGGATTCACTGTTAAAGCCGCAATCAAAGGCGATGGTGCTGATGTTTTTGTGGCTGTAACGATGCTGGGACAGTAATTGCAGGCTGCGCTGCAGCCGGCGATCCCACAGATAGTTGGCCACCCCGCCATGGGGTGCGAAAATGCGGTATATCTGAGATCGGGACATGCGGAAAGTTTGCGCAAGGCTTGCCGGAGTCAGGTTTTCGGAAAGATTGGCGTCGACATAGCGTGATATGACTTTTGCAAGGGCAATTGATGTTGGCGTGTCGACGGCATCGGGCATCATGCTTTCGCGCCGGAGGCATCCTTGCATCAGGTTGAGGGTTCCGTGCATCGCACTGCCTGCCTGATGGGTGGTCATATCCGGGATGCTGTCCCACAAGTTCAGGAAACCGGTCGCCATAAAGCGGATCATCGGGTTATCGCCAGATAATTTCAAACCATGCAGCGGGGCAAGCATATCGGATAATTCCGGGCGCAGTTCCCGTGGCAGAACAAGTGTGAGGTTTTCAAAGTCGGTGTTGATCATGTCGTGGGGCTGATCAAGGTCAATGATCAGCATATCGCCCGCAACAATGTGCTGGTTGTCGCTGGTAACGCCGCCGCCCTTGCAAAAGAGCTGGACCAGAATGTGGTCCATATTGTCATGGATAACCCGGTTGCTGTCGCGTGTGAAACGCTGGGTTTGTGACCGGGTTACACCAAAAACGGCGTCTCCGAGATCGCAAACATCAATCCCGGCATAGACATTTGCAGGTTGTATTGCGTCATCGGGCATCGAAAGATCGAAAAATACCCCGATATTTTCCTGCCAGGCATCAAAGCGGTGGCGCGGATCAATATCCCTTGTATCGAAATTTGATACCGGAACCGGTGTCGGGGTTGTCAATTCGGGGTTCTTTCATGTCAAAGGCAGAACCAGAAATGATGACAAGAAATCGCCCGCCCTTTGAAACCGGACTAAATCATCGGTTGATGTAATCCGTAATTTTTTAAATGAAAAAGGTGGTGTTCACAAGCGCTTATGGCCGATGCCGACGCGTTGGTGCTTGGTATCAGGCGGGCGCGTATGGCTTTGATGGATTCCCGCTTGCGCGGGAATGACGGGCTTTCAAGGTGCGGGGAATAGGCGAGGGATGGCGGATCACGCCACCATCGCGTCGTATTCTTCCTGCTTGTCGAGCCATTTCTGTTCGACCATGGCAAGGTCGTTTTCGATCTGGCCGAGTTCCTTTTGGATGTCGGAGAGTTTTTGGGCGTTGGCGTCTTCGTAAAGGGTCGGGTCGGCCATTTTTTCTTCGATTGCGGCTTTGCGTTCGGAAAGCTTTTCCATCTGCTTTTCAAGCTTTTCGACTTCGCGCTTTATCGGGGCGGCGACTTTGCGTTTTTCAGCCGCCTGCTGGCGTTCGGCCTTGCGGTCGCGTTTGGCGGGTTTGCCATTGCCGTTTCCGTCTTCGCCGCCGTTCTTGTTGGCACGGCGTTCCATGCGCGCACGATCGAGAAGATACTGGCGGTATTCGGCAACGTCGCCGTCAAACGATGTGACCGTGCCATCCGCCACCAGAACCAGACGATCCGCACAAGCTTCGATCAGATAGGGATCGTGGCTGATGATGATGACCGCACCCTCATAGGCATTGAGCGCGTGGTTAAGCGCATCGCGGCTGTCGATATCAAGGTGGTTGGTCGGCTCGTCGAGGATGAGCATATGCGGGGCATCAAGCGTCATCAGGGCAAAAAGCAGACGCGCCTTTTCCCCACCCGAGAGGTCCTTGACCTTGGTGTCGCCCTTGGCCCCTTCGAAGGCAAAGCGGCCGAGCTGGGCGCGGACCTTGTGTTCGATCACATCAGGCATCAGGGATGCCATATGCTGATAGGGCGTTTCATCACCGCGCAGTTCGTCGGTCTGGTGCTGGGCAAAATACCCGATGCGCAACTTGTTCGACGCGTGCTTTTCACCTGACATCAGCTGCAAGCGATCGGCCAGAAGCTTTGCCAGGGTCGATTTACCGTTACCATTGGCACCCAGAAGGGCAATGCGGTCATCCATATCAATGCGCAGGCTAATATTGCGCAGGATCGGTTTGCCTTCTTCGTAGCCGACATCACCATCATGGATGTTGATCAGGGGCGGTGGCAGTTCCTTTGGGCTTGGGAAGTCAAAGGAAATGCCGCGATCCTCGACCACCGGGATGGCCGGGCCCATTTTTTCAAGCATTTTGACACGGCTTTGTGCCTGCTTGGCCTTGCTGGCCTTGGCACGGAAGCGGTCGATGAAGGATTGCAGATGCTTTTGCTGGGCAATCTGCTTTTCGTAATGCTTGGAGGCCAGTTCCATCTGTTCGCGGCGTGTCTTGGCGAATTTATCGTAGTTGCCGCCATAAAGTGTCACGGTGCCGTCATGCAGATGGGCAATCGATTTGACCACCCGGTTCAAGAGATCGCGATCGTGACTGATCAGGATGATCGTGCCGGGATAGTTGATCAGATAGTTTTCAAGCCAGATGGTGGCTTCGAGATCAAGGTGGTTGGTCGGCTCGTCAAGCAGCAGCAGATCGGGGCGTAGGAAAAGGGTGGCCGCCAAGGCCACACGCATGCGCCAGCCACCCGAGAAATCATCACAGGGGCGTTGTTGCGCATCGCCGTCAAAACCAAGGCCGGACAAAATGGCGGCAGCGCGTGCCTCGGCGGTATGGGCTTCGATGTCGGCCAGGCGTGTATGGACCTCGGCAATGCGGTGCGGGTCGGTGGTGGTTTCGGCCTCTGCCAGCAAATCGGCGCGTTCGGTATCGGCTGCCAAAACGGTTTCAAGCAGGGATCGCGAACCTGCCGGGGCTTCTTGCGATACGACACCCATGCGGGCCCGCTTGGAGAGGACAATATCGCCGCCATCGCCGGGCAGGTCGCCCGAGATCAGTTTAAGAAGGGTCGATTTACCCGCACCGTTGCGCCCGATCAGGCCGACCTTGTGGCCATCAGGGATGGTCAGCGATACCCGGTCAAGAATGACACGTCCGCCAATGCGATAGGTGAGGTCGGTAATTTGCAGCATTTTCGGTTGGTCTCTTGAACTGGTTTGCGGGCGCTTTGGGCGCAGTTTAGGGGGAATCGCAAGGATTTCTGTGCTTTCAATAGGGCAGGAGCGTGTTTGACGCAAGGATTCTTCAAATTGTCATGGCCGGTGTGATTTCGATGACAGATCCGGGCAAAACCGGCGCTAAATCGCAGTTTCATGCCTTTTGGGGGCGTTTTGCAGGCGAAACGGGTGAATGCAACGGCTGCAGGTCTGGTTTGCAGCGGTAGAACTATGTGTTGCGTTGCGATCCAACCCCGTTTATATAGCGCCAACCTTCGGGTCTGTGGATGATAAGGGCGGTCTTTGGTGCCGCCTTTATCTTCCGCAGGCCCTTTGTACTCGGGGGGCTTCTTGGGGGCCCTCTTTGGGGGTAACGAATTTTTACAAAGCTTAGGTGAAACCAATGGCTGTCGAACGCACTCTTTCGATCATCAAGCCGGACGCAACGCGCCGCAACCTGACTGGCAAAATCAATGCCGTCATCGAAGAAGCTGGCCTGCGCATTGTCGCACAGAAGCGCGTCGCTTTGACCCGCGCTCAGGCTGAAGGTTTCTATGCAGTTCACAAAGAACGTTCGTTCTTTGGCGAGCTGGTAGACTTCATGGTCTCTGGCCCGGTTGTTGTCCAGGTTCTCGAAGGCGAAGATGCCGTCGTTAAGTACCGCGAAGTAATGGGCGCAACCAACCCGGCAAATGCCGAGGAAGGCACCATCCGCAAACAGTTTGCAGAATCCATCGAAGCGAACTCGGTCCACGGTTCGGACTCGCTCGAAAACGCTGCAATCGAAATTGCATATTTCTTCGCTCAGACCGAAATCGTCGGCTAAGCCAAGAATACCGAATTACCGGTTCTTCCGGCATGAAACGCCCCGCAAGTTGCGGGGCGTTTTTTGTTGGAAAATTTGGAAATCTATTGCGTCAGTCGATCAGGAATGCGGCCATCAGCAGCAGGAGAACCCCGATCGAGATCACGCTCCAGAGCATGAATTTTGTCCAGTGGTGCCAGCCTTCCTCGTGGTGGTGCACCAGGCCTTCGTCGTAATCGCTTCCTTGCATTGTTTCCTCCCTGTTGTTGGGACCATTGTTTGGTTTGCTGTTATCACGCAAGACAACAAGGCGATGGTAGCGCAAATCAACTCAGGGGTGAATTGCTTTGATGTTGTTGACTGTTTTCATCTGTTCAACCGGATGGACAAGGTGGTGTCGCGTGTGGCAGTATTTGCGCATGGAAAACGTTTTGACCCAGAAATCGGTACGAATTTTTACCGCCTCTCATAGAGTGGCGGGGTAGCGACGTTTTGACCAAATGAGACCCACCCGCCGGCGAGGCGGGTTTTTTTGTGGCTGTCTCCCGGCCAGACCAGCGATGTGCAATCCGGGAGATGACAATGACCAAGCCCTTATCAGCGTTACAACCAAGTGATCGATCCTTGATGCCGCAAGACGGTGCCAAGGTCGGAACCCTTCATTTGCTGTGTGGCAAGATTGCCGCGGGCAAATCAACCCTTGCCGCTGAACTGGCGCGCAAGCCCGGCACGGTTCTGATTGCCGAGGATGAATGGCTCTCGACGCTTTTTGGTGATCAGATGTGCTCGGTTGCGGATTATGTCCGGCTATCGGACAAATTGCGCAGTGTGATGGGGCCGCATGTGGCGATGGTGTTGCGCGCGGGTATTTCGGTGGTGCTGGATTTTCCGGCCAATACAGTTGGCCTCAGGCGCTGGATGCGCGGCACCCTTGACGATGCCGGGGCCGATCATGTTTTGCATTATCTTGATATGGACGATGATGTGTGCATCAACCGCCTTCGGGTGCGCAACCGGGCCGGAAGCCATCAGTTCGCCGCCAGTGACGCGCAGTTCCATCAGATCAATGCGGCCTTTGTTCCGCCAAGCGTTGACGAGGGGTTTAATATCGTGCGCTATGAGACAGATACGCTTTGAGCATAAAAAAAGCTGCCGGAAAACGGCAGCTTTTAGTTTTTCGCAACAGGCAAATCACAGAAGGAAAATTGCCATCAACACCAGAAGGGCAATGATCGAGATGGTGCCCCATTTCACGAAGTTGGTGTAGCCGTGATAGATGCTGACATGGGTTTCAGTCAGTTCGTAATCGTTACCCTGCAAATTTGCCTCCTTGGATTGGATATTTTGGGATTGTTCAAATGTATATCCACGAAGTTGATGCAGTGCAAGATGCAGATTAACCATAGATGTTAGACATTTGACCGACTTCACATCGGTGCGGCTTTGTGTTTGATGCCAAGGGGTTACTGGATGCTTGATTTGCAGCCATAGGGCAGGAAGGTGCCCGATAGCCCGTGGCTCATCATCGCAAACGACATCTTGTTGGCATAGTCGAGTTCCGTCTTGGATTTCGGGCAGGCATAGGCGCGCCCGGCACAGCCATTTTCGATATAGTCTTCTTCGGCCTTGGCAAATTCGGGGCTGAGTGCGCCGCGCGGAATTTCTTCAAGCATTTCGTCCCGGGTTTCCTGATAGACAGCGCATTTTTGCGCCCGCCAGGATTTTTCACCGGTTTGCATATCGGCCTTGTAAGACTCCAGTTCTGGATCGGAATCCGCCAGCGCAGGACTGGTGAGTGCAGGACTGGCGAGCGTGGCCAATAGGGCGAGGGGGATGATCAGTCCTAAGAGCTTGCGCATCATGATATCGGTTTTCCGTGGCGGTGGTGGCATTCATTGATCCCATAACAGCATCAGAATGCGCAAAGATTATGACCCCGGTTTGCGGATCTGGCAGCAGGCCACGAAAAAGGCGGGGCACATGATTATGCCCCGCCTTTTATGCGTTGAGAAACTTGCGCAGCCAGCGCCAAAGGTTCTTTCATCCGGGCTCGAGTGCCGGGTTGATTTCAGCAAAATCGGCCTTGGGGGCGTCGGCCACCGTTACGATGCCCTTGGCATCGACCGAAACACGGCCTTCGGCGATCCAGCGGATGACCTGCGGATAGATGCGGTGTTCCTGTTTGAGGATACGCTGGGCCAGTTTGTCAGCATCATCGCCCGGCAGGACCGGAACCACAGCCTGCGCGATGATCGGGCCGCTATCGACTTCGGGGACGACGTAATGCACCGTGCAGCCAGCAAACTTCACACCGGCATCAAGGGCGGCCTGATGCACACCAAGACCCTTGAAGCTTGGCAGAAGCGACGGGTGGATATTGATCAGTTTGTCTTTCCAGCGGGTGACAAAGCTTTCACTGACCAGACGCAGGTAACCGGCCAAAACGACAAGGTCGGCACCGCTTTCTTCGATCAGGGTGCTTACGGCGTTATCATAGGCCTCGCGCCCGCCGGGATAACCCTTGTGCGAGATGGCTTCAGACCGGATGCCAGCCTTGCGGCCACGTTCGAGCCCGCCCGCATCAAGCTGGTTGGAAAAGACCAGCACGATTTCGGCCGGGTAGTCGGGCGTTTTGCAGGCATCGATGATGGCTTGCAGGTTGGACCCGCCGCCTGAAATCAGAACGGCGAGCTTCAACTTGGTTACTTTTCCCATGAACGGGCCATGTTTTTGATCACGACCTGCGGGCCATCGCCAGCGCGCGGGCCGATGACACCGATCTGGCTGACGGTTTCGCCGTGCTCGCGCAGGATGGCTTCGGCTTCATCGGCTTTATCGGCCGGAACAACGACGCACATGCCAATGCCGCAGTTAAAGGTGCGTGCCATTTCGGTGGCCGGAATGCCGCCCTGTTTGGCGAGCCATTTAAACACCGGAAGGTATTCCCAGGTGCTGGCATCAAACACAGCGGTCAGGTTTTCGGGCAGAACGCGCGGGACGTTTTCGGTCAGGCCACCACCGGTGATGTGGGCAAGTGCCTTGACCAGACCAGCCTTGTGGGCCGCCAGGCAGCTTTTGACATAAACCTTGGTCGGTTCAAGCAGGGCTTCGCCAACGGTTTTGCCCGGTGCGAACGGGGCTTCATCGGCGTAGCCAAGGCCTGCCATATCGACAACCTTGCGCACCAGCGAATAGCCGTTGGAATGAACGCCACTGGATGCCAGGCCAAGGATAACGTCGCCCTCGGCAACGTTGGAACCATCAAGCAGTTCGCCGCGTTCGGCCGCACCGACCGCGAAACCGGCCAGATCATATTCGCCGTCGGCATACATGCCCGGCATTTCAGCGGTTTCGCCACCGATCAACGCACAGCCAGCCTGTTTGCAGCCCTCGGCAATGCCGCCAACGACACTTGCGGCGTTATCGACCGACAGCTTGCCGGTTGCAAAGTAATCAAGGAACAGAAGGGGTTCTGCGCCCTGAACGACGAGGTCATTGACACTCATGGCGACAAGGTCGATGCCGACCGTGTCATGTTTGTCGGCCAAAAAGGCGACTTTGAGCTTGGTGCCGACACCATCGGTGCAGGATACCAGAACCGGGTCGTTATATCCGGCAGCCTTCAGATCAAAAAGGGCGCCAAAGCCGCCAAGACCACCGGCAACACCGGAACGGGTTGTTGCTTTTGCAAGCGGTTTGATTCGTTCGACAAGGTCATTCCCGGCATCGATATCGACACCGGAGTCCTTATAGGTAAGGCCGTTAGAGGTGGTCATTTCGGGGTCCCTGGCATCAAACATGCATGAATAAAAGGCGGCAAAACCGCGTTTTTCATCAGCACGTATCGACGTCCAATCGACGGGCAACTGTCGTATTGCGGTCCGGGTCGCAGGGAACCTGCTGTTTGACCAATCCGCCATACTGACGCCTTTAATCAGATATAGAGGACAAAGCGATCCTGCTGATAAAAAACGCGGGCTTGATAATTTCCGCTGGGCCGAAAATACTCAAACGCGGGCAATATGCAATGATCACCTGCGCATGACAGAGTTTTCTTTGCAGAATGCGTTCAACATGCCACAAAGAGCGTTATAGAAGAATACAACAAGACACGACTTAAAATAAGACTAGGGTCCAAACCCATTCAAATGACCGACCCGGCAATTGATATGAGAGAAATGGCAAGGAAAAGCCCGCAGATCGGGGTGTCCCCCCGGTTAAGGGCTTTGACACAGAGGCTTTCTCTCATATCAATTGTCCGTTGGATCTCCCGGATTTGCACGGGCTACTTTGTCGCAAAACCTTGAAAGATACTTATCTTCCTGCGGTTTTGCTTCGCGTATCCGCACAAATCCGGGAGACCGGGACGATTATTTGAATGAGTTTGGACCCTTGGGCAAAGAGGCATACGTGCTTACTTCATTGAAAAACATCAAGATGTGGGCGGGTGCCGCCACGGTAGCAGCCATTATGGCCTTTCCGGCAGCGGCACAGGACATTTTCACCGTCAGCGGTGTTCATGTTGACGAGCGCGCCGAAACCGCGGCTGCTGCGCGCGAGCGTGCACTTGAAATCGGTCAGCGCAAGGCGTTTGAAGAAGTGGTTGCCCGCTTGACCCTGCCCGAAGATCGCGCCGGACTTGCGACACCGGAAACATCGGTGATCACGAACATGGTGCGCGATTTCGGGGTGTCGGACGAAAAGACATCGTCGGTGCGCTATATCGCCGACATGACCGTGCGCTTCAAGGATGACGAGCTTCGCCGGTTCCTTCGGTTCCGCGATATTTCATTTGCCGAATTGCAGTCCAAACCGGTGATGATCGTGCCGGTGTATCGCACGAATAATTTCGTCAATCTGTGGGACGATCCCAATCCGTGGCGCGATGTCTGGGCGCGTAATATCGCGACATCGGGACTGGTGCCGATCAAGGCGCCGATTGGCGATTTGACCGATATCAGCACCGTCTCGGCCGAGCAGGCCGAAAGCGGATCTATGAAACGTCTGTCCCAGCTTGCCAAGCGTTATGGCGCGGATGTCGCCGTGGTGGCCAGTGCCGAGGTCAGCGGGCCAGAAGGTGGCGAGACGGTTGATGTATCCGTTACCCGCTATGAGCCCAATGGCGCGCCGCAGATTTTTGGTGTGCAGGAAAAGACGCAAGCGGGCGAGACGCTTAATGAAACGCTGGTGCGGGCCGCCAAATCGGTGCAGGAGCAATTGGCTGATGGCTGGAAACGCGCCAACCTGATCAATTACAGCACGGGTGGTAACCTGATGGTGTTTATCCCGATTACCGGTCTTGCAGACTGGGCGGGGATCGAGAACAAGCTGATCGGGCTGCCGGTGGTGCGCAATTCGCGGGTGATTGCCATGTCGAAGCGCGAAGTGCAGGTATCGATTGAATATGTCGGGTCGGCCAATCAGTTGCAGACAGCGCTTAATCAGCAGAACCTTAGCCTGTCGCGGATGGGAGAACTTTGGTTCATTCAGCCGAGCGGTGCGGATCGTTTGCAGGGGCTGTCGTTAGGCGGATAAGCCTTTTGCATGACAGGGACAGTTTAACAGGGGCCGGGGAATGACATTACGACAGCAAGCACGTTTCTGGCTGATCTTTGTTGTTGGATTCTTTTTCCTGATCTGGCTGTTTTCGGGCATCCTGTTGCCGTTTGTGGCCGGGATGGCGATTGCCTATTTCCTGGATCCGCTTGCCGACCGGCTTGAGGAACGCGGCGCCAGCCGGGTGATTGCGACCAGCATCATCACGTTTCTTTTCTTCCTTGTGTTCATTCTGGTGATGTTGATTGTCGTGCCAATGATCGGCAGCCAGTTGGCAGGATTTCTTGAACGGTTTCCGGGCTATGTCGATACGTTGCGCACCAATGTCGCGCCGTATTTGCAAAATGTGCTCGATCGTGTGGCGCCAGAAACGCTGCAAAGTGTATCGGATGCGATCAAGGGACAGAGTGCCAATGCCCTTAAGTGGGTCGGTAATGTTCTGACCAATGTGCTTTCGGGCGGTCTCGCACTTTTGAACTTCCTGAGCTTGCTGTTCATTACGCCGGTGGTGTCGTTTTATCTGTTGCGTGACTGGGACAAAATCGTTGCCAAGGTCGACAGTTACCTGCCGAGGCGTTCGGCCAAGGATATTCGCCAGTGTGTTAGCGAGATTGACGAAACCCTTGCGGGCTTTGTGCGCGGGCAGGCGACGGTGTGTATTCTGCTTGGCCTGTTTTACGGGCTTGGCCTGACGCTGGCGGGGCTTGAGTTTGGCTTTGTCATTGGCTTGATGACCGGGCTTGTGTCGTTTGTGCCCTATTTCGGGATGATTGCCGGCTTTGCGGTTGGCATGGGTGTGGCGCTGGCACAGTTTGGTTTTGGCCTTGATCTTGGGCTGGTGGCGCTGGTGTTTTTGATCGGTCAGGTGCTTGAGGGCAATTTCCTGACACCCAAGCTTGTGGGCGACAAGGTCGGGCTTCATGCCGTTTGGGTGATGTTTGCCTTGCTTGCCGGGGGGGCGGTGTTCGGACTTCTTGGCGTGATGCTGGCCGTGCCGGTGGCGGCTGTGATCGGCGTGCTTGTACGTTATGGCTTAAGGCAGTATCTCGATAGCAGGCTTTATGATCACGGACCGGACGCTGGCAACAATGCCACGACCGAGACCGAGAAATAGACCCCAGAGATCGAGATCAGCAAATTGAGTTTACTGTGACCCGGGTGACATCCAAGCCGGACAAAGATAACGACCCGCAGCAATTGCCGCTGGCGCTTGAAATGCGTCCGGCACTTGGCCGTGATGATTTCATGGTGGCCGATTGCAATAGCGAAGCGGTGGCGTGGATCGACCAGTGGCCGAAATGGCCCGCCCCGGCCTTGTGCCTGTATGGGCCAAAGGGATGCGGAAAAAGTCATCTGGCGGAAGTCTGGCGGGCGCGATCCGGTGCGCTACAGGTCGCGGCATCGGATTTGAACGGGATCAATCCCGATGAGCTTCTCGGCGATGCCACCGGTCTTGTGATCGAGGATGCGGACCTTGTGGCTGGCGCGGGTCTTGATGAGACGGTCTGTTTCCATATTTACAATATGCTGAAGGAACGCGGTGGGCATTTGTTGTTGACCGCAAGCCAGCCGCCATCGCGCTGGCAGATTGATTTGCCCGATCTGAAATCAAGGCTGGGCGCAGCCCTGGTGTGCGAGATTTCGCCGCCGGATGATGATTTGATTGTTGGACTTCTGATCAAGCTGTTTGCTGACCGGCAGATCCCGGCCAGCCCGCAAATCATCAGTTATGTTTTGCCACGGATCGAACGGTCCTTTGCGGCGTTAAGTCAATTGGTGGCAGCGATTGATCGCCGGGCACTGGCCGAAAAGCGGGCGGTGACCTTGCCACTGGTACGCAGTGTTATGGATGACATGACCACGGAATCGTAACATCGAAACGAATTTCGTAAGCCGATCAGGTTGTTACAGGTTATCATCACCACCACCTAACAGATTGCATTTAATAACCGGAAGCTGCATGTGAGCCCGCAACGCGTAAAAGCAAAACCGTCGCTTAAGAGCCAGACCGATACCCTGATTTCCGATGGACATGTTTTGGGGTGGCGGGAATGGATCGGCCTTCCTGATCTTGGCGTGCCCTTGATCAAGGCCAAGGTTGATACCGGGGCCCGAACATCGTCGCTGCATGCGCTTAGTCCAAAGAAGGTGGTGCGTGACGGGCAGGATTTTGTATCATTTACCCTGCCGCATTATCGCGGGGACGGGCATGGGCGGATCGATTGTCTGGCGCCACTGATTGAAATGCGCGAGATTCGCTCTTCGAACGGAAATGCCGAAGAACGGTTTGTGATTGCCACCCATATCCAGGTTGGGCATCACAAATTGAAAGTTGAAGTATCGCTGGCAAACCGGTCAATCATGGGCTTTCCCATGCTTTTGGGCCGCACAGCGATGAAAGCAGGAAGATTTTTGGTGCTGCCATCGAAATCTTATCTTGCAGGGAAGCCGGAACAGAGATAGACGCGCAGAAGAACGACCCATTGCCGGAACAAGATCCCGACAGGGTCGTTTTACTTTCTGACAATTCCGCATTCGCCAGCCACCGGTATTATACCGGTCGCAATTCGTTTTGCCGACCTTGGGGGACATCTTATGAAAATCGCGATGCTTGCACGCAATCCAAACCTTTACTCCCACAAACGGTTGGTCGAGGCGGCCGAAGCACGCGGGCATGAGTTGGACATCATCAACACGCTCAGGGTGTCGATGAACATCACGTCGCTGAAACCGGAAATCTATTACGGCGGTGACAAGCTTACCGGTTATGACGCTGTGATCCCGCGTATCGGTGTGTCGGTGACCCAGTTCGGTCTGGCGGTTTTGCGCCAGTTTGAAATGATGGGCGTTTATCCGTTAAACGAGTCCGTTGCCATTGGCCGATCGCGCGACAAGTTGCGTTCGCTGCAGATCCTCGCACGCCGTGGCATTGGCCTGCCTGTTACCGCCTTTGCCCATGACCCGAAAAAGACCGATGAAGTTCTGTCGATTGTGGGTGGTGCACCGGTAGTGATCAAGCTTCTGGAGGGCACACAGGGCATCGGTGTGGTTTTGGGCGAAACCGAAAAATCCGCCAAATCCGTGATCGAGGCGTTTCGTGGTGCCAATGTTGCGATCATGGTGCAGGAATTCATCAAGGAAGCCGGCAACAGCGATATTCGTTGCTTTGTGATTGGCGGCAAGGTGGTTGCCAGCATGGAACGCAAAGGGGCTGAGGGCGATTTCCGGTCCAACATCCATCGTGGTGGTTCGTCGCGTGCGATCCGCATCACGCCGCAGGAACGCTCAACCGCCGTTGAAGCCGCCAAGGCGATGGGGCTTAATGTTTGTGGTGTTGATATCCTGCGATCCAATCACGGGCCGGTGGTGATGGAAGTAAATTCTTCACCGGGACTGGAAGGCATTGAGAATGCGACGGGCAAGGACATTGCCGGCATGATCATTGAATTCATGGAAAAAGATTTCAAACCCGGTAAGGTGCGGACCAAAGGCAAGGGATAAGAACAAGGGATACCACAATGAGCGAAACCGGATCACCCAAGGGGAAAGGCAAAGCGCCCAGAACCCCCAAGAACCCTGATTTTGAAATCGCTGGGAAAAAGGTTGCTCCGGGCACGCGCCAGATTGTTGATATCCCGATCTCGCTTTTGTCCAACCACACGCCGGTCAATCTGACGGTCAATGTCGTGCATGGCAAACGACCGGGTCCGGTGATTTTCGTCAGTGGCGCTGTCCATGGCGACGAGATTGTCGGGGTGGAGGTCATCCGCCGCGTTTTGAAATCAACCGCATTGCGCGGCATGCGTGGTACGTTGCTGGCCGTGCCCGTGGTCAATGCGTTCGGGTTTCTGAACAACACCCGCTATCTTCCCGACCGGCGCGATTTGAACCGCTGCTTCCCTGGGCATTCGCGTGGATCCCTGGCCGCACAGCTGGCGCATTTGTTTTTGCATGAAATTGTCGAAAGATCCGATTTCGGTATCGACCTGCATTCGGCGGCGGTTCACCGGGTTAACTTGCCGCAGATCCGGGTCAATGAAGATGACCCGAATATCATGGAATATGCCGAGGCGTTTGGCGCGCCGATCATCCTGACCAGTCCGCTGCGCGACGGATCACTGCGCGAGGCCGCGCGCGAGCTTGGCGTGCCGATCCTGCTGTTTGAGGCGGGTGAGGGGCTTCGTTTTGATGAAATGTCGATCCGTGCCGGGGTGTCGGGCGTTCTGCGCGTGATGCGCAAACTGGGCATGACATCGCAACGCACCGTGCGCGAACCGCGCGTGCCGTCATTCAAGTCCTCCAACAGCCATTGGCTGCGCGCACCGGCGGGCGGCATTTTGCGGACCTTCAAACTGGCCGGGGAGTTTGTCCGGGCCGGGGACGTGGCCGCGGCGGTATCCGATCCGTTCGGGCAACGTGACGAAGAAGTCATCGTGCGCGAGGAAGGCTTGATCATCGGGCGGACCAACCACCCGATTGTCAATCAGGGGGACGCGCTGTTTCATATCGCGTCGATCAAGCGGCCGTCGGAAGTCCAGGAACGCATGGACGCCATCGAAACCCATCTGCAATCCGATCCGCTTCTGGATGAGGACGAGATTATCTAGGGTCAGGACCTATTCTCTGGAGAGCCTTGGGGCATACGTTGCCCGAATACGGCGAAGATCAGCCCTGCATCGAAGCCACTGGCGAATTGTGGCAGGCAATGCTATAGCAGTCGGCATGGAACCAATTACAACTACAGAAGAACTTCGCAGTCTCTGTGAAAGATTGCGCAAGTTCGAATATGTCACTGTCGATACCGAATTCATGCGGGACTCGACCTATTGGCCGCAACTGTGTCTGGTGCAGCTGGCAAGTCCGGAGCCGTCCGATAACGGGGCTGCGGTCGATCCGCTTGCCGAGGGCATTGATCTGACGCCGCTGTTCGAGCTGATGCAGGACGAGGCGGTGGTCAAGGTGTTTCACGCCGCCCGCCAGGATATCGAGATTTTCGTCCATCTGTCGGGCAAGGTCCCCCATCCGGTGTTTGACACCCAGGTGGCGGCGATGGTGCTGGGCTACGGCGATCAGGTCGGCTATGAGACGCTGGTCAACAAGGTGGCGCGTAAAAGCATTGATAAATCGATGCGCTTTACCGACTGGTCGCGCCGTCCGCTTTCGACCAAACAGATCAGTTACGCGCTTTCGGATGTCACCCATCTGCGCGTGATCTATGAAGCGTTTCACGAGCGCCTTGAGGCCAATGGCCGTGCGGTCTGGCTGTTTGAGGAAATGGAACGCCTGACCGATCCGTCGATCTATTCGATTGATCCGGCCGAGGCATGGAAGCGGCTTAAAACCCGATCCAACAGCCCGAAATTCCTGGCCGTGGCACGTGCGCTTGGCGAATGGCGGGAAACCGAAGCACAGCGCAAGAACCTGCCGCGCAACCGGGTTTTGCGCGATGATACCTTGCTTGATATCGCTGCCCGTCAGCCGATGACCGACAAGGACCTTGATAAAACCCGTGGCGTTGGCCGGAACTTTGGCACCTCTAAACCCGGACAGGCGATTATCGAGGCGATCAAGGCAGCCCTTGATAGCCCGCAGGATCAGTGGCCGAAGCCAAAGGAACGCATCGAACTGCCAGCCGGGATCGGCCCGACGGTCGAGCTTCTGAAGGTGTTGCTTAAACTTTGCGCCGAGGAAAAGGGCGTTGCCCAGCGTCTGGTGGCATCAAGCGATGATCTTCAGAATATTGCCGCCGACGACAATGCCGATGTTCCGGCCATGCGTGGCTGGCGGCGTGATCTTTTCGGGCAATACGCGCTGCGTCTCAAGCACGGGCAGCTTGGCCTTAAGCTTAAAGACGGCGAAGTGGTGTTTGTCGAGCTTGACGGCTAGGTTGCATATTGCCGTGAAGAACAAAAAACGGGGCCTTCTGGCCCCGTTTTTGTTTTTGAACCGGTTTGACCAAACGATCAGACGGGCAGGGCGGCATCCAGCAATGCGGTTGCCATGGTTTTGGCGATCCGGGCCGATTCGGGCATGCCGCGCACCTGGGCTGTGACAATTGCCCCTTCCTTGAGCAGGGCGAGTTGTTCGGCAAGTTGTTTGGGATCGGACGCGCCGGCCTTGGTGCACAGATCGGCAATATGTTCGAGCACGCAGCGTTTGTGTTCGGCGGCGATCTGGTGGGCCGGGTGATCAAGTTTGGCAAACTCGCTTGAGGCGTTGATAAACGCGCAGCCGGAAAAGCCCATGCCCTTGAAGGCGCGGCCATGAAACCATTCTTCGAGTGCGTCAAACATCGCAAGAAGCTGTCCGCGCGGATCGGATGCGGCCTTTTGCATTTCGGTTGTCAGCCAGTCGCGGAATTGTTCATCGCGGCGCATAAGGGCGGCCAGGATCAATTCATCCTTGGACTTGAAGTGTTTGTACATCGTCATTTTGGCGACGCCGGACTCGGCCAGAATCTTGTCGATTCCGGTGGCGTTGAAGCCCTGTGTATAGAAAAGACGCAGGGCCGTATCGACGAGAACGTCGCGTTTAGACTTCAATTTACTTACTCCAATAGTCAGACCGGTCTGTATTCTTGTGGCGGGAAAGCCGCAGAATTGCAAGCGTTTCAGATGCAAGAACGGTCATTCCAAAAATATATTTGACAAGTAGACAGACCTGTCTGTATATATGTTTTCAACACTGATCAACCCGAACTTGTTTAGGAGAGTTTCAATGACCCGTATTTCCCTGCCTGCTTCGATCGATGCTGCACCGGAAGCTTCCCAGCCGCTTCTTGAAGGTGTGAACAAGATGCTTGGTTCGGTTCCAAACCTGTTTCGCTTGACGGCAAACAGCCCGGCCGCCCTTGAGGGCTATCTTGGTTTGAATGGGGCGCTTGCCAAAGGGGCGCTTGATCCCCAGACCCGCGAACGCATTGCCCTTGCGGTCGCACAGCTTAATGGCTGTGACTATTGCCTGTCGGCGCATACCTATTTGGGCAAAAACATCGCCAAACTTGATGACGCCGAGATCGCGGCAAACCGCAATGGCACGTCGAGCGATCAGAAGGCCGATGCGGCTGTGCGCTTTGCCGTCGCTTTGGTCAAAAACCGTGGCCAGGTAAGTGAAGGTGAGGTCAGTGCTGCCAAGCTTGCCGGTTACAGCGAGGCCGAACTGGTCGAGATCGTGGCGCATGTCGCGCTTAATACCCTGACCAATTACCTCAACGAAGCCTTTGATACCCCGATTGATTTCCCGGTGGTGAATGCCTCTGCTGCCTAAGGCAGGGTCCACTTCCGGCAACTCCCCCGGTCGGCATTCCCCCCTCCGCATGTTGCTGCGCGCCGACCGGGGTTCCTTTATCGACCAAACACCAAAGGATCAGATGATGTCACGGCCACCTTTTCCACCTTTTAACGTCGAAACCGCCAAACAGAAGGTCCGTATGGCCGAGGATGGCTGGAACGGCCGCGATCCCGAGAAGGTGTCGCTGGCCTATACGCCAGACAGCCGTTGGCGGAACCGTGCCGAGATTTTCGAGGGCCGGGAAAACATCGTTGAATTCCTGACCCGCAAATGGGCCAAGGAGATGGAGTACCGTTTGATCAAGGAACTCTGGGCGTTTCACGAAAACCGCATCGCTGTGCGCTTTGCCTATGAGTATCGCGACGACAGCGGCAACTGGTTTCGGGCCTATGGCAACGAAAACTGGGAATTTGATGAAGACGGCCTGATGCGCCATCGCGTGGCATCGATCAATGACAAGCCGATTTCGGCTGAAGACCGGCTGTTTCATTGGCCGCTTGGCCGCCGTCCGGATGATCATCCGGGGCTGTCAGACCTGGGGCTTTAGTCCCGATTTAGATCACCCCGCCATGTTCCGGGTCCTTTGGCGGACAGGAAAGTTCGGCGGAAACGCGTTCTACTTGGGGCCTGACCCCAGGCAGGCAAGATGGTGCGTCCCCGGTGCTGTCTTGCCTGTCCCCCGCCCCCCGCATAGGAGCCTGAACATGATTATCAAATATATCGCTTTTTCGATTACCTCGACCGCCGTGCTTTTTGTCTCTTCTCTGCTGACCTTTACCCCATGAAGGTCAGGGACCATTTGGTCCGTTTCTGATGCCTCCCTGAAAACTTGCCGGGCCCCTTTCGGGGCCCGTTTTTGTGTGTTGGTAATGGGGTTGGGTCAGCTTGCCAGGGCGGATTTGATGAAATCCTCAACCGATTGTGGCTTGCGTCCGACGAGTTTTTCGAAATCGTTGCTCACGGTTTCGTAGTCGCCTTTCTTCGCCCCGACATAGAGACCGGCAAGGGCTTCGATCAGATGATCGGGCAGGCCGAGGCTTTTGAGGATACCGGTATGGACCTCTGCGGGCAGGTCTACAAACTTCACGGGCTTACCGGTGGCGTCAGAAATGTAGCCCGCGATTTCGGCGTGCGACACACCCTTGGTTCCGGTCAGGTCATAGGTTTTGTTTCCGTGATCAGCGGGCTTGGCAAGGACCACGGCGGCGGCTTCTGCCAGGTCATTGCGCGGGATATAGGTGATTTTGGCATCACCCGCCGGGGCGCCATAGTCGCCGGTTTCAAGCGCATGCGGCACACCGGCCAGCAGAAGATCGGCATAGAAGCTGTTGCGCAAAATGGTGAAGGCGAGGCCGCTTTGGCGGATGTAGTTTTCGGTATCAAGGTGAATGGCCGAATAGGTGAAATCGGCATCCGCCTTGGGATCGACAATGCCGGTATAGACGATGTGTTTGACACCTGCGGCCTTGGCGGCATCGACAGCGGTGCGGTGTTGTTGGATGCGGGTTGCGTTGTCGTCCTCGGCCGAGATGATGAGGGCGGTGTCAATGCCGGCGAACGCCTTGGTCATCAGGGCAAGGTCATTGAAATCGCCCGCGCGGACATCAATGCCCTTGGCGCTCAGGTCTGCGGCCTTTTCAGGCTTGCGGACACTGATGGCGATGTCGCTTGCCGGGATGCGATCAAGCAGATGTTTGACAACAAGGCTTCCGAGTTGGCCGGTCGCACCGGTGATGAGGATGGTCATGTCAGTTTCTCCGATAAGGGGTCAGGCATCGCCTGTTCATGTGAGAAATCTGGACCCAATAATGCATATGATCAATTCGATGGGTATGATAATACTTATGCATGAAAATCGATGAATTGGATCTTGATTACCGCCTGCTTCGGCTGTTCCTGACGATTTATGACGAGGGATCGGTGACAGCCGCCGCACACCGTCTTGATGTCGGGCAGCCGACGGTCAGTCACGGGCTGGATCGGTTGCGCCAGATTATTGGCGATCCGCTATTTGTCCGGTCAGGCAGATCAGTTGCACCGACCGCCCATGCCGACGAAATTGCGCCACAGGTGCGTGGGTTATTGCAGGGGATGCGCGGCCTGACCCGTGTGGTGGCGTTTGATCCCGGTAATGCCGATCATTCTGCGCGCTTTGTGCTTGGTGCCAATGATTACGAGGTGGCGGTGATCCTGCCGGCCCTGATGAAGCGGTTGCAAAACTGTTCTGCTGATGTGCGGCTTCAGGTCGTATCGGTGCCGGGCGTAGACCGCATGGTCAAATGGCTGCGCGATGGCACGATTGATCATGCGATCACGATTGATCAATCGGGCAAGCATGGCGATATCGCCCGCCAGGGCCTGTTTCGCGAACGGATGCGGTGTTTTTATGATCCGGCATTTCACGACGACGGGCCGCCCGATACGCTGGACCGGTATTGCGCGGCCAGCCATGCGCGCGTGATGATCGGGGCCAATGACAGTTCGGAAATCGATGTCATCCTGCGTGGCCTTGGCCGATCAAGGCGCACAGTGCTTCAGGTGCCGACCTTTGCCAGTGTCGCCAACCTCATCCGAGACACCGACATCATCGCCACCCTGCCGTCGCGCCTGTCAGGCTCCATGATGCAGGATTTTGGCCAGTTCGATCTGCCGCTCACGTTCCGCGAATATGGCTTCGCCCAATACTGGCACGTCCGCAACGCCGCCAACGCCGCGCATAAATGGCTTCGAGGCGAGATTTTCCGGGCGTCGCGTGGGTTGGGGTAGGGAGGCGCTTGAACAAGCCCGAATCAAGCCGGGTGGGATTGCCACCATTCAATGCAGTTTTCAAGTGCCGCTTGGAGATCAAATTCGCGCCTGAATCCAACTGTTTGGGTAAGCGTTGAGGTGTCTGGGACCAGATAGGGCGGATCATCCGGGCGGTCGGGTATGCTGCCCGCGGCGATGGTGCCACGGCCAATGAGGCTTTTGATGGTTTCGGCGACGTCAAGCAGGCTGTGGCCCTCGCCGGATGCGATATTGATCAGGCCCGTGAAGGGATGATCGATCAGCTTGGCAAAGGCGGCACTGGCATCAGCGACATGCATGAAATCGCGGATCTGTTTGCCAGAACTCATTTTGGCAGTTTCACCGGCCAGCAGGGCGCGTGTGATGGCCGGAACAAACCGTGCGGGGGCCTCTTTCGGGCCGCACAGCAGGAACAGGCGTCCCCAGGCGATGGCGGCACCCTTGGCGTTCAGGTCCAGACAATGCCGGGCAAGCTTCAGCTTCTCCTGACCATAGATTGTGTGCGGATTGCAGGTTGCATCCTCAGTCAGTTTCTGACCCGGCGCAATACCCTGCCAGTCATATTCGGCACAGCTTCCGGCAAGCACGGCACGTTTGCCGCCCTGTTCATGGAAACGATCAAGAAGATCGATACTGGCTTCGCGCCAATCTGGATTATCCGGCGCGTTCCAAAAATGACCGTGCTTGGTCTGCCAGGCCAGATGGATCAGCCCGTCGGGGCGTTCGGATGCGATCAGGTGTTTGCGAAAACTGGCATCCAGCAGGTCACCCGTCACATGTCGTCCGGGGAGCTCGCCATCTTCTGGCACAGTTCGTCCGCAGGTGATGACATCATGGCCAGCCGAGATCAGCTTTTGGCAGGCATAGGGGCCGATCAGGCCGTTGGCACCGGTAACGAGGACCTTCATTTTGATGGCTCGTAATCAGGGTAGTTGGCATCACGATCGTTGATGATCGCTGGCTTTTCGGGCCATGAAATACCGAAAGTCGGGTCGTTCCAGCGCACGCCCGATGCGAGATCGGGCACGAAGGGCGCGCCCATCAGATAGAGAACCTCAGTATCGGGTTCAAGCGTCAGGAAGCCATGTGCGCAGCCCGCCGGAATGATCAGGGAATTGCGGTTGGCTGCTGACAATTCGGCGCCCACCCATTTGCAGTAGCTTGCTGAATCTGGTCGCAAATCAATGACCACATCATAGATCGCGCCGGAAGTGCAGCGCACGATTTTGGGGTCGCCAACCGGGGCTGCCTGATAATGCATACCGCGCAGTGTGCCCGCATGGTGATTAAAGGACAGATTTGCCTGAACGACCTCGAAGTCATGGCCATTTGCAGCCAGTTCTTCTGTGCAGAAGGAGCGTGCGAAAAAGCCGCGATCATCGCTGTGCTTTTCAAGCTCGATCAGGTCGACGCCAATGATATCTGTCGCAATAAATTTCATCCGATCACTTCGACCCTGGGGATGGCAACCATGAACTGTCCGCCCCAATCCTTAACATGTGCCATGTCTTTCATGATCTCGGCCGACAGGTTCCATGGCAGGATCAGGACATAGTCCGGTTTCGCGACCTTGAGGTGGTCGGGTGCGTGGACCGGAATATGGCTGCCGGGCAGGAGCGTGTTTTGCTTGTGCGGGTTGGCATCAACCACAAAATCAATCAGGTCGGTACCAATGTCGCAGTAGTTCAACAGCGTATTGCCCTTGGCGGCTGCACCATAGCCGGCAACGGTTTTGCCCTCTGTCTTGGCGGATTTGAGGAAAGCCAGCAGATCGTCCCGGATCTTGCGGCATTTCGCGTCAAAGCCTTCGTAGCAGTCAAGGGTTGCGATGCCAGCATTGGCTTCCTTGGTACGGAGTGCCTTTAGCCGATCAGTTTCGGGCCGGGTGCCGATGGTTTTCTGGGCCCAGACGCGCAGGCTGCCGCCATGGGTTGGGAGTTCTTCGACATCAAAGACCTTAAGGCCATTTTGCTCAAAACATTTCTCGACCGCGTAAAGCGACAGGTAGGAGAAATGTTCGTGGTAAATGGTGTCGAACTGGGTCTTTTCCAAAAGGTTCAGAAGATGCGGGAATTCAAAGGTTGATACCCCGTCATCGGCCAAAATCGTGGCAAAACCCGAGACGAAATCGTTGATGTCGGGCACGTGGGCAAGAACATTGTTGGCTGCGGTCAGGCTTGCGTGGCCGTGTTTGGCGACGACCTTTTCGGCCGTTTCCTTGCCAAAGAAGGCAACGAGGCTTTTAACGCCTTTTTTCTCGGCTTCCTTGGCAATGTTGGCAGCCGGTTCAACGCCCAGAACCGGGATTGATTTGGCAACAAAATGCTGCAGCAAATAGCCATCGTTGGACGCCACTTCGACCACGAATGAGTCTTTGCCAAGATCAAGCCGTTCTGCTGCTGCTTCGCAGTATTTGCGGGCATGCTCGACCCAGCTTGAGGAGTAGCTTGAGAAATAGGCATAGTGACTGAAAATGTCAGACGGCGGGACAACGTCATCGACCTGAACAAGGAAGCAATTCTCGCACACACGCGCATGCAACGGATAGCGCGGGTCCGTCTGGTCTGCCTGATCAAGCGGCACAAAGGAGTTGGCAAGCGCACTCAGGCCAAGATCAACGAGTGTGTGTTTCAGGTCGGTTCCGCAGGCGCGGCAGGTTGGCGTTGTCATTTCGTATCCATCATCACATCAGGCGGGGCGATCTGGCGCCCCAGGATTTAGCGCATTTCAGCCGTCATCGAGCTTGGCTTACCAAATTTTCCACGGTGCTTTGCCTTCTGACCACAAGTTTTCAAGCATATGCTTTTCGCGGAGTGTATCCATCGGTTGCCAGAAACCATCGTGACGCCACGCAGAAAGTTCACCCTGATCAGACAGGTTGCGCAGCGGTTCTGCTTCCCAGACGGTTTTGTCTTCTGCAATTTCGTTGAGTACGGATTTTTCGCAGACAAAGAAGCCGGCATTGATGCGCGCACCATCGCCAAGCGGCTTCTCCTGAAACGTGGTGACGCGATCGCCATCAAGGACCGTCGCACCGAAGCGGCCCGGAGGTGATACCACCGTCATGGTTGCCTTGCGGCCCTGTTTTTTGTGGAAGTCGATACTGGCGGTGATATCGACATTGCCAAGCCCGTCGCCGTAGGTCAGGCAGAAGGGGGCATTATCATCAAGATGGTCAGCGACACGCTTGATACGGCCGCCTGTCATGCTGTTCAGGCCGGTATCGACCAGCGTTATTTTCCAGGGCTCTGCATTGGCATTGTGATATTCGAGCTGATTGGTCGCCATATCGATGGTTACATCGGCATGATGCAGGAAGTAGTTGGCGAAATATTCCTTGATCACATAGCCCTTGTAGCCAAGGCAGATCACGAATTCATTCACCCCGTGTGCCGCGTATATCTTCATCAGGTGCCACAGGATCGGCTTGCCACCAATTTCGACCATCGGCTTTGGTCTGACCGATGTTTCTTCACTCAGTCGGCTGCCATATCCGCCCGCAAGAATTACTGCCTTCATTTGAAAAGAATTCCACTCACTCAGGGTTTGCTTTCAGAGGCCTTAACGCTGTGTCGCGCGCGGCTGTTTTGAGGCCCGCACACCGATCAACGCGCCAAGCGAGCCAAAAAATCTTGCAAGATCACGCCAGCCCTTTTTGCGTTGCATGGTGATCCCATACAAGAGCGCCTTCCAGCCGTATCGCACAGTGTGTTTCAGACCAAGACATATCGCCGCCAAACGGCCCTTATATTTGCGTTCAAAGTATATGCGTGACCATGCTAGGTGCCAGAACTTTTCCCAGTAATAAGCACGGTTGGGGCGAACGGACCCCCCATTGAGATGCATGACAACTGAATCAGCAACAAGGATCATGCCATGCCCGGCACGGAGCATGCGTGCGCACATGTCGTCATCGTCGAAATAAAGAAAAATTTCCGGATCATAGAAACCAACCTGACGCATGACGTCCATGCGGACCAGATTGACCGCGCCGGATAGGAATTCGACGCAGAGCGGCCCTTCGGGCACGCAATCATAGGCAAGTCGGCCATAATCGCGACGTTTCCAGAGTTCGACATCATGGCTGGGTTCGATATCGCCATTGCCATCCTTATGTAGTGGGCCGAACATCGCAGCATCTGGGTATTGGTCCGCGGCGGCGACAAGTGCGTCAATGGCATCACCGGTCATCAAAGAGTCCGGATTGGCCAGCAGGGCAAATTCGGTTTCGACAATCTCAAGACCCTGACTCGCAGCGGTTCCATAGCCAAGGCCAACGCGATTGCGGATCATTTTGGCATCCGGGCGCAAATTGGTGACGATATCAAGCGTATCGTCCTCGGAGGCGTTATCGATGACAATCAGTGGCAGGTCGGCAGGAAGCGATTTCAACAGCCCGCCAATAACGAGCCCCCCGTTATGGGTGATCGTGATAACTGTTGTTCTCGCCGTCATTTATTTTTCCTGCAGAAAATCCATGTCCCTTGTGGGGCTGAACATACTCAATCCGAACATAATGTCCAACGACAGATTCCGGCCAAGTTGAAAATAATCGTGGGCATTCCAGCGCCTTAAAAAGCTCAGAGGTTTTAGTGCGCTTATAAGGGTGTTTGCTGTTTTGCTGTTGAAAGCATTTCCGCGAGGATTTAGAAAATGCGGCAGGAAAAGTATTGCTTGTTCGCTTTGCGGATGCGGGTGGTTGTGCCGCAAAACGAACTCCTTAACACGCATATCAACAGAAAGACTTTTTATGAAAGTATTATTGACCGGTTATCAGGGCTATGTCGGAAGTGTCATGTCCGGGTATCTCAAGTCCCGCGGCCATTCTGTCATCGGTCTTGATACAGGCTATTTCAATGGTCTCGACCTTTGGACGCCGCCATCCGTGGATGAAGTCAGAACCGTTGATATGCGAAATGTGCAGGAAAAGGATATCGAAGGCGTTGAAGCCATCATTCATCTGGCTGCGCTCAGCAATGACCCGCTGGGTGATTTTGCGCCGGAGTTGACTGACGATATCAATTTCAAGGCAACCATGAAATTGGCCGAGATAGCCAAGAAGCGTGGCATCAAACGTTTTGTGTTTGCGTCTTCTTGTTCGCTTTACGGTGCTGCTGATGTTTCAAAGCCGGTCGATGAAACATCGCCAACGCTTCCACTGACGCCATATGCGAAAAGCAAAATTGATTGTGAAAACGCCTTGCTTGCGATGAAAGACGAGAACTTCGAGCCAGTCTTCATGCGCAATGCGACGTGTTATGGTGACTCCCCGCGTATTCGTATTGATGTTGTCCTGAATAACCTGACAGCCCGTGCGATTGTTTCTGGGGAGGTGAAGCTTCTGTCTGATGGATCTGCCTGGCGCCCGCTTTTGCATGTCGAAGACATGAGCGCGAGTTTTGAAGCCGTTCTGACCGCACCGGCCAACCTTGTGAGTGGGGAAGCCTTTAACGTCGGCACCAACGAGCAGAATTATCAGGTTATTGATATTGCCAGAACTGTTCAGAAAGTCGTTCCGGGCTGTGATCTGACTTATTCCGATGACGCGCAGGCGGATGCGCGCAGCTACCGTGTGTCATTTGACAAGCTTCATAGTGTGCTTCCGAATATCGGTTTTAAATGGAATGCGGAAAAGGGGGCTGCGCAGGTTGCTGAGCGCCTGAAAGCGGAAAAAGCGAAAGCAGAAGACCTGTTTGGCAGAAAGCACATTCGTCTTGAGCAGCTTAAGTATCTGGTGGAAAACCAGAACGTGAACGCGGATCTTTTCTGGAACGCTTAAACCTAAGAGTCGACGAATCAGTCCGCTTATAGCGGGCTGATTCTTATACCGCCAACCCAACGGGTGCCGGTAAAGTTATCAAGGAAATTACGCGTGCCAGACAAGGTTTCGTGGCCGGTGTTGGTGAGGGTGATGGTGCGTTCGGCCCAGTTGGTTTTGGGGGTGGCGGGCGTGAGGATGAAGAGCGGGTCCTGGCAGTCCATCATCCATTGGATTTCTGACCAGAACATCAGATCGCCGAGATAGGGCAGCGGATCGTAGGTTCGCATCAGGTGGCCGAAGACCTTGCCGACGGGGAGCGGGCCGTGGTCCTTGATGATTTGCAGGGTGAGTTTTTGGGGCAGGCTTAGGCCGGTTTGCGGGTCGGGCAGTTCGGCGAGATGGCGTTTGAGGGCGCCGATCATATGTGGCAGGGGAGCATTGCCGGTTGCCGCAAGCGTTTTAAGGTCGTTTGAGGTGTCTTGGCGGACGGCCTTCCAGACTTTGCTGCCAAATGTCAGCATGTCGCTGTTAAGCGGCTGGCGTTGAGTGTTCCAGCACCAGATCAGACCATCGAGGGAGAGTTGACCAAGGCCGATGAAGCGGTCGATGGCTTCGGACGCGGGCGCGTGATTGACGGAGATGACGTCGATATTGGTTTCGGGCTGGATGCTGGCGATGGCATCCATCAGGAAGGCCAGAATCAGCTGATCGTAGCTGTCATGTTCGAACCAGAGCACGACATGGTCATACTGCCCAAGGCGACCCAGCGCATCATATTCGCGCCTGAGACGTTCAAGTGCTGCATCACCGGGCAGGTCGTAAGCGCCGGCAATAAAGGCCGCACGGGTTTCGATGAAGGCATCGCGCGGCAGATCGGGCACCGGGCCCTGACAAAAAGGATCGGAGAATTCCAGAAAATCGCCGATGAAGCCTGCCTGCCTAAGGCCATCGCGGATATCGGAGCCGCAACGGACATGCAGCGTGGCTTGGGTGTCGAGCGGTTTCATTATTCGCCTGGGACCGGGACGTCCGTGCTCGCCCGAAGGGCACTCAGCAATGAGAGCATGGTGTCGGGCACATCGGATGCGGCGATTTTGGCATTGGCCGGATCTTCGTCCGGATTGGCAAACAATGGGGCAATATCGCCAAGTCGGGCAGACCGCAGTGCAATCAGAAGGTCAATCAGTGATTTCTCCTCATCGCGGGCGGCAGCGCGAAGCTTTTCAATGTCGTCGTCGGTATCTGGCAGAACGGCTATTTCCTGACAAAGCGTTTGAAAGGACATCTGTGCCAGTGCGCCCACGATATCACGCGCGGTGTGATCGGATGGCTGTTTGGTGTCGGTCATGACACGGCACTCCTGATCAGAAAAGAGATTGATGATCGTGCCGGTTTTGGTGTGGGGCGTCAATAAAATGCGCGGTCTGATTGTGCGCGTCTGAGCCCTATTCGGCGAGGCGGACAACACTTTCGCGGTTCATCAGTTTGGCCAGTTTCGACAGACGCTGTTCGACGACTTCGCCATAAAGGGCCGATGCCTGCTTTTCGAATTGCAGGATCAGCTTGCCTTCTTCGAGCAGCAATTGCGTTTGCGGCAGGATGCCTTCGACCCCGCCAGAGAGCGTATGGCCCAGGCGAATGACATGACCAAACAAACGGCCTGTCAGGCGGTCATCGTCGCTGAGGATGCGGTCGCTGGCCTCATCACCCTTGAAATTGCCGGTATAGCGCGAACCGATGGTGTAGGCGAGGAACACCCGGTCATGGTGATTAAGGTCGATATAGGGATGGCGCAGAATGCGGTTATAGCTTTGTTCTGCACGGTAATCGGGATGTTCGTTCCAGCCGATATCCC
Source organism: Thalassospira sp. A40-3 (assembly GCF_015871485.1). Lineage (NCBI taxonomy): Bacteria > Pseudomonadati > Pseudomonadota > Alphaproteobacteria > Rhodospirillales > Thalassospiraceae > Thalassospira > Thalassospira sp. A40-3. The sequence goes on along the minus strand of NZ_CP065428.1, from coordinate 2,569,894 downwards.
CGATGATGCAGGCCGCCAAACGCAGCCGTTCGATATTGACCGGCAGTTCCGAGAAGATCGGCGCACACCATTGCGCAACTTCTTCGCCGTGCTGATGGAACCGTTCGCCGTCTTCGGCAAAGCTAAAGCAGGCTTCAAGCACCGGGTCGCGTTGACGCAGATCTTCGGGCAGGACTTCATACATCCAGCCTTCGCGAAGGCCGTGGCCGGAAAAGACAACTTCCTTTGGCTGCATGCGGGTCATCAGCATGTTCATGACAAGTGATGCATGCGGCAGGCTGTCGATACGGCGTTTGGACACACCGCCAATCTTTTCAAGCGATACCCGGCTTTGCTGGGAAATGATGTGGGTCAGTTCGGCCATTTCCGATTGCGGCATGGCAAGATTATGCACCACCGAAATCGGATAGTTTTCCTGGGCAATAAACAGCTTGGCAATTGAACGCCAAGAACCGCCAACGGCATAAAGCTGCTGGCCTTTGCCCTCAGCCAGCCAATCGACCGTATCAAGGTGCTGATTGATTTCAGCCGTCAGACGGGCCCGGTCAGAACCAAACACCGTATGCAGGCGCATCGCACCCAAAGGCAGGCTGACACGTTTTTTGATCTCGCCCTGATCAAGCAAAACCAGTTCGAGTGACCCGCCGCCGATATCGCCCATGATGCCCGATGCCATCGGATCACCGGAAATTATGCCAAGAGCCGACAGGCGGGCTTCTTCAAGACCGTCAATCACCTTGACCGTCAGGCCGGTTTCCGATGCCACGCGATCACAGAATTCCTTGCCGTCGCTGGCAGCGCGCACAGCAGCGGTGGCCAGCACATCGACATGGGTGACCTTCATCGCACGCAACAGCTTCGCAAAGCGGTGCATGGCGACCACGGCGAGCTCCACCCCCTCGGGGTTGAGGCGACCGGTGTTTTCCGGGTCACGGCCAAGGCCGCACATGACCTTTTCATTGAAGATCGGCATCGGTGCGCGGGTCATGCCGTCAAAAATGACAAGCCGCACAGAGTTGGAGCCAACATCTATGATCGCGATGCGGTTGGAAGCCCGTTGGTCAGTCAGCATAAGATGTTGGCACCTGTTGGTCGTCTTTAGTCGTCAAGCTGTAGCACGGGAACATTCGGGTCGGCTTGATCCAGCGCACTTCCGCGGCCCGAAAGTGACGGGTTGGTCATGAAATATTTGTGCGACGAGAATGCATTTTCACCTGCCTCGCAGCGTTCATAAGAGCCGTCCGGCTGCAGATGCCATGCCTGTGCAGTGTCTTTCAGGTTGGCAATCATGATCTGTTCAACAATCTGTTGCTGACAGGTCGGATTTTCAACCGGAACCAGGGTTTCAACCCGGCGGTTCAGGTTACGCGGCATCCAGTCGGCGGACGAAATAAACGCCTTGGCCTTGCGCGACGGGAGCTTTGCCCCGTTGGCAAAGACAACGATGCGCGAATGTTCAAGGAACCGGCCGACAATCGATTTGACGCGGATATTTTCCGAAAGACCCGGAACCCCCGGACGCAGGCAGCAAATACCGCGCACGATCAATTCGATATGAACGCCAACCTGACTTGCGCGATAAAGCGCATCAATCACCACCGGGTCGACCAGACTGTTCATCTTGGCCCAGATGCCAGATGGCTTGCCAGCCTTGCAGTTCTCGATCTCCTGATCGATGTGGGTCAGAAGCGTCGGGCGCAGGGTATGCGGCGCAATCGCGATTTTTTCAAGCGAGCGCGGGGTGGCGTACCCGGTCATGAAATTAAAGATGCTGGCCGCATCACGCCCCAGTGCTGGATCGCACGAGAAGAACGAGATATCGGTATAGAACTTGGCAGTGATCGGGTGATAGTTGCCGGTCCCGAAGTGGGTATAGGTCTTAAGGCCGTGGGTTTCACGTCGGACCACCAGCGATACCTTGGCGTGCGTTTTCCAATCAAGGAAGCCGTAAACCACCTGACAGCCCGCACGTTCAAGGTCAGCCGCCCAGCGCAGGTTGGCTTCTTCGTCAAAGCGGGCCTTGAGTTCGACCATGGCGGTAACGGATTTGCCAGCCTCGGCCGCGGCGATCAGGGCCTTGACGATCGGGCTGTTTTCCGAGGTGCGATACAGCGTCTGTTTGATGGTGACCACATCGGGGTCACGGGCGGCTTGCAACAGGAACTGCACCACCACGTCGAAATCTTCGAACGGGTGATGAACCACCAGATCCTTTTTGCTGATCGCAGCAAAGCAATCGCCGCCAAAGTCACGCACCCGTTCCGGATAGCGGGCGGCATAGGGTGAGAACAGCAAGTCGTGATGCAGATCGGAATCGATCAGCTGTTTGACATCAACAACGCCGAGCAGGCCATCGACCTTGACGACTTCTTCAAGCGCGACATCCAGTTCATCAATGACGAAATCAAGCAGGTCTTCGGGCATTGCCGCGTTGACCTTGAGGCGGATGATGCTGCCGCGACGACGACGTTTCAGCGCGGTTTTGAAAACGCGCACCAGATCTTCGGCTTCTTCTTCGATTTCAACGTCCGAGTCCCGGATGACGCGGAAGAAACCGTGTTCGATCATATCAAAGCCCGGGAACAGCTTGCCGAGATAGAGCAAGATCGCCTGTTCGACCGGAAGATAACGTTCATTGCGGCCCGGCAGGCGCAGGAAGCGGCCGATTTTTTGCGGTACCGGAATAAGCCCGCGCATATTGTGCCCGTCTGCTGGATCAAACAGCTGCATGACGATGGCAAAGCCAAGGTTGGGAATAAACGGGAAGGGGTGCGACGGATCAATGGCAAGCGGGGTTAGCGTCGGGAAGATTTCGCGCGTGAAATAGCCATCCAGCCATTTGCGGTCGGTCTGGGTCAGGTCGCCCTGATCAATGACAGAGATGCCCTGTTTTTCCATCTCGCTGCTGAGCTGGCGCCAGACGCGTTGCTGATCCTGCATCAACTGGTTGGCATCAAAGGTAATGGCGCGCAGCTGTTCGGACGGGCTCATGCCATCCTGACTGACCTTGGTCATGCCGGCGCGGACCTGACCAACGAGGCCGGCGACGCGGACCATATAGAATTCATCAAGGTTGCTGGCCGAAATCGACAGGAAACGCAGTCTTTCAAGCAGCGGGTGGCCGGTATTCTGGGCCTCTTCAAGAACGCGATTGTTGAATGCCAGCCACGATAATTCGCGGTTAATGAAGCGGCTTTCCGAATCAATGGTGATCGCGCTTGACTGAACTGCAGCGGCGTGTGTCACGCTATGCCTCCTGCGGATTGAGGGAACGTCCTTGAACTTATGCGACAGTTCCCGGTTGCAAATGGAGTATAGGATAACTGCTTGGGTGGGTGCAATTTTCTTAAATTTATGTGTCAGTTTTTCTGATGGCATCAAAGCCTTTGATATGGCATGCAGGTATACCGTTGATCATCATTCGCGAAACGAAGATATGAAGACGTTGCTGCTGCTTCGGCATGCCAAATCAAGCTGGGCGGATCCGGGTCGGGCCGACCATGACCGCGAACTGAACCGTCGCGGTGAAAAGGCAGCCCCCTTTATGGGCCGCTATCTGCGTCAGCATGAACTGGTGCCGGACCTGATCTGGTGTTCGACGGCGGCGCGTGCGGTGCAGACGCTTGGCCTTTTGGGGCGGGATTTCGCAACCGATGCCGACGTGATCTATAACGAAGACCTGTATATGGCGAACGAGCGGGTGCTGCTTGAAAGCCTGCACCACACCCATGAAGACGCCAAGCATGTGATGTTCATCGGCCATAATCCAGGGATCGAGATTTTTGCCCAGTCGCTTTATGGCGGTGGCAATAATGAGGCCCGAGAGATCATGGCGCGCAAATACCCGACCTGCGGGCTTGCGCATTTCGAGTTCGATGTTGATCACTGGGGCGAAATCACACCGGGCAGCGGACGGCTGATCGACTTTATCAAGGTCAAGGATCTTCAGGCGATCAAGATCAGCGCAGAACCAATCACCCAATGATTTGCTGATCTGCGTTGACTGATCTGCATTACTGGCACTTGACGAAGGCGGCCTGTCCGCGTTTTATACCGCTGAAATTTTGAGATGCCGTGCCAATCGGGCAGGGAAACATCACACATAAGCGCTGTGGATATTACCGTGGCGCACGTGTTGTGGTGCGTTTTTTGTTTGACAGCGCGGGTCTGGCATGCACCTTTGCGGCCAAATTTGCGGCCCAAAATATAAAGCAACCTGGAATGACAATGCATCCTTTTCGCTCTCATAACTGTAATGCGCTGCGCGCGACTGACGCCGATGCGGAAGTTCGCCTGTCTGGCTGGATTCACCGTAAACGTGACCACGGCAACCTTCTGTTCGTTGACCTGCGCGACCATTACGGCATCACCCAGGTCGTGATCGATATTTCGAGCCCGCTGTTCGAGACGCTTGATAAAGCGCGTGCTGAAAGCGTGATCACGGTCGATGGCAAGGTTGTCAAACGTACCGCCGAGACCATCAACCCCAACTTGCCGACCGGCGAGATCGAAGTTTATGCATCGAACATCGAAGTTCAGTCTTCGGCCGAAGTTCTGCCGATGCCGGTGTTTGGCGATGTCGAATACGGCGAAGAGGTTCGCCTGCGTCACCGTTATCTCGATCTGCGTCGCGAGAGCGTGCACAAGAACATCGTTCTGCGTTCGCAGGTGATTTCGGCCATGCGTCAGAAAATGACTGCGCAGGGCTTCCTTGAAATCCAGACGCCGATCCTGACCGCGAGCTCGCCGGAGGGCGCACGTGACTTCCTGGTGCCGTCGCGTATGCATCCGGGCAAGTTTTATGCCCTGCCGCAAGCACCGCAGCAGTTCAAGCAGCTGCTGATGGTTTCGGGCTTTGACAAATATTTCCAGATTGCACCGTGCTTCCGCGATGAAGATGCACGTGCCGACCGTTCGCCGGGTGAGTTTTACCAGCTCGACTTCGAGATGGCCTTTGCCACCCAGGACGACGTGTTTGCCGCAATCGAGCCGGTTCTGCATGACATCTTTGTCGAGTTCGGCGGTGGTCGTGATGTGACCCCGTATCCGTTCCCGCGCATTCCGTTCGATGAATCGATGGCGAAATACGGATCCGACAAGCCGGACCTGCGTAACCCGCTGATCATTTCAGATGTCACCGAGCCGTTCCGTGGGTCGAGCTTTGGCATCTTTGCATCGAACATTGAAAAAGGTTCGGTTGTGCGTGCGATCCCGGCAACCGGTGCTGCATCGCGCCCGCGCAGCTTCTTTGACAAGCTCAACAACTGGGCACGTGATGAAGGCGCGGCTGGTCTTGGCTACATCGTTTACGGCGAAGACGGCGAAGCAAAAGGCCCGATTGCCAAGAACCTTGATGCCGATCGTATCGCACAGATCAAGGAAATCACCGGCGTTGCCAATGGCGATGCGGTATTCTTTGCCTGTGACAAGGAACTGGCCGCTGCCAAGTTTGCCGGTAAGGTTCGTGACAAGGTTTGTGACGAGCTGGAACTGCGCGAAGAGGGCATGTTCAAGTTCTGCTGGATTGTTGACTTCCCGATGTATGAGGAAGACGACGACGGCAAGATCGAATTCAGCCACAACCCGTTCTCGATGCCCCAAGGTGGTCTGGACGCGCTTGAAAACATGAACCCGCTTGATATCAAGGCGTGGCAGTATGACATCGTTTGTAACGGTATCGAGCTGTCATCGGGTGCCATTCGTAACCATCGCCCGGACATCATGTACAAGGCGTTCGAGATTGCCGGTTATGGCAAGGACGTTGTCGATGACCGCTTTGGCGGCATGATCAACGCGTTCAAATTCGGCGCACCGCCGCACGGTGGTTCGGCCCCGGGTGTTGACCGTATCGTCATGTTGCTGGCCGATGAGCCGAACATTCGCGAAGTCATTGCTTTCCCGCTGAACCAGCAGGCGCAGGATCTGATGATGAATGCGCCGGCAGAAGTCGATGACAGGCAGCTTAAAGAATTGCACCTGCGTGTGCAGCTGCCGCCGAAAGCGAAAAAAGACTGATGTGTTTGGGGCCTTGCCCGAAATGCTGAAGATACAAGCGGCCCGGAGCTTTCCGGGCCGTTTTCTTTTGGGGAAATCTATTGGCAATCGTTACCTAATATTAACCGCCATTGGGCCACTGTAGCGGAGGAAAAGAAAATTCGATCCTTCGGGGGATGGCCTGTTGAGAAAAATTCTTGTGGTGGCGGCACCTTTGGCGCTTGGCGCGTGCGGTGGTCCGATTGAGTTGACGGTGGCAAAGCTTGCCGGTGATTTGATCAGCTATGTGTCGACTGGCAAAAGCACAACCGACCATGCGGTTTCTTTCGTTGCCGAGCGTGATTGCGCGCTGCATCGCCCGCTTTTGGAACAGACCATCTGCAAGGACGACGAAACCATTCTGGCCGAAGAGGCCGCAGCCCTTGCCGTGATGGGCGAGCCTGAGATTAAACAGGAACTGCGCGTTGCCCGCCCGGAAATCTATGCGGTGAATGCCCCGGCAGAGGATTGGTCACGCCCAAGTGCGACGGCGCTTAAATCCAACGCGATTGTCACCACCAACCTGCCGCCACTGACCCCGAAAAAGACGCCCGATGATGCGGTTGAGGTTGCCTCTGCACGCGATCAGATCGAAGTCGAAGACGTTGCCGTTGATCGCAGTGACCTTGGTCCGATCGACCCGCAGGTCGAGGCGGATGCCGCGGTTGCAGGTTATGTCAGTGACGAACCGGTAACCGAAACTGCCACCCCGAAAGAAACCGTTACCGCCGCACTGGTCGATCCGGCGGTTATGGGTGACGGGGATGATGTGATGGTCAAACCGGTGGATGCCGCGCTTGATGGGGACGCGCTTGCAGGGGATGACCTTGCCGCGCCACTGCCCGGTGATTATGTGGTATTGGCAAGCTTTGCAGATGAAGCGCGTGCCAACAGGGCGCTGGGCCTTTATAACGAATACCAGCCGCGCCTTTTGAATGCCGAGGTGAAGGGCAAGCCGTATCTTCGTGTTGCGGTCGGGCCGCTTTCGGCAGAACACGCACATGATTTGCGCCTTCTTGCTGCCAAAAAGGGGGTTAAAGATCCCTGGATTGTCGGAGTTGGCGCCACCGGAGAGTGATGTTGTCTGGATTTTTTTCAGAGATTAAGCAACGTCAGCGTTCCCTTAAAGGAACGCTGATCTTTTGTTTGGGTCTTGGTGGCTGTGCCGCGCAGGCTGGGAATGTGACGGGCATCGAAGATGCCATCGTGCCGCATGTGGCGGAATATCACTTCAAGCTGAGCCATGCAGAGCAGGGCAGCTCGATTGTTGATGCGTCCGGTGTGCTTGGCTATCGCTTTGAGAAGATGTGCGATGGCTGGGTCACGGAAATGCAGCAGATCATGATCCTTCAGGGCAGCGAAGGCACGCCGATCAATTCGGCCTATTCCATGACCCAGTGGGAAGATTTCGACGGAACGGAATATCGGTTCCGCATGCGTGATTATCTTGATGGCACCAAGGTCGACGAGATCGTCGGCAAGGCGGTCCGCAAGGACGACATGGTCAAGGTCAGTTACGAAATCCCGGTCGAGGTCGAGGAAGAACTGCCGGCCGATGCCATGTTCCCGACCCAGCATTCGCTGGTGTTGCTGAAACGTGCGAAAGACGGGGTGCGGTTTGCCAATGATCTGGTGTTTGATGGCAGCGGCGATACCCCGACCAACCGGGTTGCTGTGGTGATCTCAGGCAGCAAGGATGCCGATAACACCGCCAACGATCCCGACGCGATTGCGCGCGGTGCGTTTCATCGCATGAACCTGGCATTTTATCCGATCGGGGCTGCGGAAAATGGCCCGTCAACCGAGATGGCGGTTGATTTTGGCGATAACGGTGTCGCGCATGGTATGCGCTTTGACTATGGCGAGTTTGAAGTGCTTGGCACGCTTGACAAGGTCACCAAGCTGCCGCTGCCGGAATGCGGATCGCAATAGACAGATTTTAAAATCCAGACGTAAAAAAGCCTGCCCAAAAAAGGCAGGCTTTTTTAGTGGGGAGTGCCCGGGTGTTTTACGCAGCAGCAGAATTGCGTGAGGCGTTGCAATAAAGCCCGTAGAGGGTCTCGATCACGCGCAGAGCATCGTTACCATTCAGCGAATAGTAGATGGTCTGTGCTTCGCGACGAGTCTGGACGAGCTTGTCGCGACGCAGGCGTGCAAGATGCTGCGAGAGGGCGGACTGGCTTAGCCCGACAATGCGTTCGAGTTCGCCAACCGACTTTTCGCCTTCGTTGAGTTGGCAAAGGATAAGCAGTCTGCTCTGATTGCTCATGGCCTTTAACAGGGTGCTAGCCTGTTCGGCCTTTTCTTCTAAGTTGTTAAGTTCCATTTGGCTTCCTTATGAGCCTGACCGCAAGCGGCCATTGTCCCAATGAAAATTCGACAAATCACCAGACGGAGCCATCGGGTGGCTTCTGATCCGACTGGCGCGAAGTCACTGCGGTAATAATACCTAAAGGATAGTGACTTCTGCCACCAACAAATTACAGGAATTCATCGGTAAACTTATTCTCAAGTATATTACAAATCTGTCAAGAGAGTGTTTACTCGTATCTGACCTGCTGCTGATGGTGTTTGTGCCGGAATCCGGCCTGTCGAACTTCCTTCCATGCACCAGATTTTCCTCTGGCGATCGCGAATTTGATCCCTTGGGCGGTGTGCGGGCGAATGAAACCTTTGCACCGATTCCGACAGGACCTGTTTTTATTTGATTATGTTCCCGTTTGCTCGGTTTGAAACATAATCGATACCAGCATATACAAACCCGAGAAAACGGCAAAACTGTGAAAGTATTAGTAGCAGACGTGACACGCGCCAGATGATGCGAAGATCGAAGGCCAAAGAGCTTGCCTTATCGTTCGGTGATGTGCTGATTTAGAACAAAGAGAAGCATCCGGTTTTGCGCTAGAACAAGCAAAGCAGGATAAAAACAACGGACGCGGTCAACGCGATCCCGTGACCCGGGCCCGGTCCCAGCACCGCACCATATCGGACCATTCAGGAAGGCGACGCAGAAAAATGGCGACTTTGTTCGTGACCCATCACGATTGTATTGAACATGATACCGGCCCGGGACACCCGGAATGTGCCGATCGTCTGCGCGTGATCCAGCGCGTTTTCGAGGCCGAGGAATTCATGTTTCTTCACCGCGAAGAAGCGCCGCTGGGCGATATCGACCTGATCAAGAAAGTGCATGACCCGGCCTATGTCGACAAGGTGATGGCAAGCATCCCCGACCACGGCATCGAGCCGCTTGATGGTGATACATACGTCTCGCCGGGGTCGGGCAGGGCGGCATTGCGATCAGTTGGCGGGGCCTGTGTCGCGGTCGATGCGGTGATGGAGGGGCATGAAAAGAATGCCTTTGTCGCCACCAGACCGCCGGGCCATCACGCCGAATATGACCGCGCGATGGGATTTTGCCTGTTTAACAATGCCGCCATTGCGGCCCACCATGCGCGCAACAAATTCGGCATCAAGCGGGTGGCGGTGATGGATTTCGATGTCCATCACGGCAACGGCACTCAGGACCTGTTTTATAATGATGCGGACCTGTTTTATTGCTCCACCCACCAATGGCCGCTTTATCCCGGCACCGGGGCCGAAAGCGAACGCGGATGTGCCAACAATATCCTTAATGTCGGTATGGTTGCCGGATCGGGCACTGCCGAAGTACAGGAAGCGTTCAATTCGACGGTCTTGCCGGGTATTGCCGCGTTCAAGCCGGAACTTCTGATCATTTCGGCAGGCTTTGACGGGCACAAGAATGATCCGCTGGCGGGGCTTTGCTATGTGGCGGATGATTTTGTCTGGATGACCAAGCAGTTAATGGATCTTGCCGACGAGCAGTGCGGTGGGCGTGTGGTGTCCTTGCTTGAAGGGGGCTATGATTTGCCGTCGCTTGCGACCAGTGCCGTGCAACATGTCCGCACATTGATGGGGGCCCATTAAGGGCAGCCGATTTCATCCAGCTGTTGCCTGACAAAAGCGTTTCAGTACGACGAAATTGCGTTCTGTTCGGTTGCCCTGATCGTGACTTGCGCGTAAACTCCGCGCCGATCTAAGAAATGGAGCTTACATGTCCGAGGCTACTGCATCTCCCGCACTTCCTGAAGATATCGCGAAACTGAGTTTCGAAGAGGCGCTTGGGCAGCTTGAAACCCTTGTGCGTCAGCTTGAACAGGGTCAGGTCGGGCTTGATGACGCCATTGCGTCTTATGAACGCGGTGCGGCGCTGAAACGCCATTGCGCGGACAAACTGCGCGCGGCTGAAGAGCGCATCGAAAAAATCACCCTGAATGCGGATGGCCGCCCGTCGGCAACCCCGACCGAAATTGAATAATCGGAGACCGTCGTGAGTTACGACATGATTGCCGAACTGAGTGCGGCGTCTGCTGATCTGGGCGAGACGCTTGACGGGATCCTGCCCCGCGCCAATGGCCAGATCGAGCAGCGCCTGTATCAGGCGATGCGCTATTCGACGCTGGGCGATGGCAAACGCCTGCGGCCGTTTCTGGTGCTGAGCTCTGCTGGGTTGTTCAAGGTATCGCGCCGCTCGGCCCTTCGTGTGGCCGCCGCGGTCGAGATGGTGCACAGCTATTCGCTGATCCATGATGATCTGCCGGCAATGGATGACGACGATCTGCGTCGCGGCAAGCCCAGCTGCCACAAGCAGTTTGACGAGGCGACGGCGATTTTGGCCGGTGATGCGTTGCTGACCCAGGCGTTTGAAGTGCTGGCCGACGAGGACACCCATCCTGATCCGCGCGTTTGCACCGATCTTGTCCGTGCCCTTGCCCGTGCGGCGGGACCGTATGGCATGGTCGGCGGGCAGATGATCGATCTGGCCGGCGAAGGACAGAGCTTTGATCAGGCGCAGGTCACACACCTGCATTTGCTTAAGACCGGGCGGATGTTTGCCTTTGCCTGCGAAGCCGGGGCGATCCTTGGCAAGGCACCGAAAAGCATTCGTTTGGCGCTGCGATCCTACGCGCACGACATGGGGCTGGCGTTCCAGATCAAGGATGACATCCTTGATGTCGAGGCAAGTTCGGAAGAACTGGGCAAGACGGCCGGCAAGGATGTTGATCAGGAAAAATCAACCTTCGTGAAATTGCTGGGTCTTGATCAGGCCCGCGAACAGGCCAGAATGCTGTGCGATCAGGCGATCAATCATCTGAACTGCTTTGACGATGAGGCCGAACCGCTGCGTGCGGTGGCACGTTTTGTGGTTGAACGCGGCCGTTAAGCGGCCGTGGCCCTAGATCATAACCATGACCGATCATGCGCCATATACAGCCGGTTTTCGCGACCGGCTGTTTGACAAGGACCCGTTTCCGTTAGCGATCTGGTATCCGGCAACAGCACCGGAAAGTTCGGTGCGCCATATGGGCGTGGTTTCCAGTGCTTCGCGCGGGGCCGCCTTTGCCGATGATGGCCCGTTTCCCATCGTGCTGTTTTCGCATGGGTCGGAAGGGCATCGGTTCAATCAGTTCTGGTTGGCGGAATATCTCGCACGGCGGGGCTATATCGTTGCGGCCCCACAGCATCATGGCGACAATTACCTTGATGCGTCCGAAGCGCGGCAATTGGCGATTATCGAGCGCCGCCCCCAGGAAATGCGTCTGGCGCTTGATCTGTTACTGGCGCATGACGAAATCGGGCCGCAGATTGACCAAGATAAAATCTATGCCCTTGGCCATTCGGCAGGCGGGGCGACGGTCCTGAAGCTGGCGGGGTGGGATTTTGATGCCAAGGCCTGGCAGGATTACTGCGAAATCAACGCTGATACGGATCACGTGATTTGCCAGCACGCGCCAAGCGATGATCACCTTGATCGGTTGCACAATGTGTATGGCGGGCCGGTAGTGTCCGAGCGTGATGAGCGGATTGCTGCCATCATCGCGATTGCACCAGCCTTTGGCGTGGCGGCGACCGATGCGGGATTGAGTGATATCGATATCCCGATGCTGTTTGTCGAGGCCGATACGGACGAAATCCTGCATGACCATGTTAACGCCGCACACTTTCGCAAGCTGTTGCGCGGGCGGGCAAAGTTTGTGAAGGTCAAGGGGGCGGGGCACTATTCCTTCTTGCCAAAATGCACCCCATATATTGCAGAGAATTTTGGCTATTTATGCCGCGATTTTGGTCAGGATCGCGACACCATTCACCGCACTGTCGAGCAAGTGATCCACCGTTTCCTCGATAAGGTAAAAACCGGTGAAATTCAGGGTCGCTAATTCGGTCGAACCTCGCTATTTTACGCAGCTTGCAACATGGCGCCATAACAGTCACCCTGTTGCTGGGTCCTGACCCGAACCAACGCCATATAAAAAATTGAAATCGAGATCGGAATGAGCACGACCTCCAAGACCCCGCTGCTGGATACCATCAACACCCCCGAAGAGCTGCGCAAGTTGCAGCCTGCCCAGATGAAGCAGGTTGCCGACGAGTTGCGCGCCGAGGTGATTGATGCGGTATCGGTGACCGGCGGGCATCTGGGCGCTGGACTTGGTGTGGTCGAGCTGACGGTTGCGATCCATTACCTGTTTGATACGCCTTATGATCGTTTGATCTGGGATGTGGGTCATCAGTGCTATCCGCATAAAATCCTGACCGGGCGGCGTGATCGTATCCGTACCATCCGTCAGGGTGGCGGTTTGTCCGGTTTCACCAAACGATCCGAATCCGAATATGATCCGTTCGGGGCGGGGCATAGCTCCACCTCGATCTCGGCCGGGCTTGGCATGGCAGTCGCCAACCAGCTATCGGACGACAAGCGCAAGAACGTGATTGCCGTCATCGGCGACGGGTCGATGAGTGCGGGCATGGCCTATGAGGCGATGAACAATGCCGCCGCCACCGATCAGCGCTTGATCGTGATTCTGAACGATAACGACATGTCGATTGCACCGCCGGTGGGGTCGATGTCGGGTTATCTGTCGCGCCTGATTTCGGGCAAGGGATATCAGGGGCTGCGCAATGCGGCCAAGGGCCTGACCAAGCATCTGCCGCGCCAGATCGAAGAGGCCGCGCGCAAGCTTGAAGAATATACCCGTGGCATGGTCACGGGCGGCACCCTGTTTGAAGAAATGGGTTTCTTCTATGTCGGGCCGATTGATGGTCACAACATGGATCATCTGTTGCCGGTTTTGAAAAACGTCCGCGATGCCGATGTTGATGGCCCGATCCTGATCCATGCCGTTACGCAAAAGGGCAAGGGTTATGGCCCGGCGGAAAATGCCGCCGACAAATATCATGGCGTTGCCAAGTTTGACGTCGTCACCGGCAAACAGGCCAAGCCGACCCCGAATGCGCCGAGTTACACCAAGGTGTATGGCGAAACGCTGGTCAAGCTTGCCGAGAAGGACGAGAAAGTTACCGCAATCACCGCCGCGATGCCGTCGGGCACCGGGGTGAATATCTTTGCCGATCATTTCCCTGATCGAGCCTTTGACGTCGGGATTGCCGAACAGCACGCCGTGACCTTTGCCGCCGGGATGGCGTGCGAAGGATACAAGCCGTTCTGCACGCTGTATTCGACCTTCCTGCAGCGCGGTTATGATCAGGTCGTGCATGATGTTGCGATCCAGAACCTGCCGGTGCGCTTTGCCATGGACCGTGCCGGTTTGGTCGGGGCTGATGGGGCGACCCATGCCGGTGCCTATGACATTGCCTATCTTGGGTGCCTGCCGAACTTTGTTTTGATGGCGGCGGCTGATGAAGCCGAACTGGTGCATATGACCACAACCGCCTGGGCGATTGATGATCGACCATCTGCGTTCCGTTATCCGCGTGGCGAGGGTGTTGGCGTTGAAATGCCGACCGAGGGCAAAGTCCTTGAAATCGGCAAGGGCCGTATCCTGCGCGAGGGGGGCAAGATTGCCATCCTGTCTTATGGCACGCGACTGGCCGAGGCGCTTATTGCCGCCGAAGATCTTGCCGCACGCGGGCTTCCTGCGACGGTTGCTGATGCGCGCTTTGCCAAGCCGCTTGATCATGAACTGATTGCTGATCTGGCGCGCAACCACGAAGTCCTGATTACCATCGAAGAAGGATCGATCAACGGCTTTGGCGCGATGGTCCTGCAACATATGGCAGGCCACGGGTTGCTTGATAACGGCCTTAAGATCCGCACCATGGCGTTGCCAGATGCGCTGATTGATCATGACAAGCCGGAAATCCAGTACGAGAAGGCCGGGCTTGATGCCAAGGCCATCGTCAAGACCGCCCTTGGCGCGCTTGGCATGAGCGAAAGCAAGGCGCGCGCCTGATCAGATCAAAGATTTCGAGAATAAAAAAAGGCCGGTTGTCGGAAATGACAGACCGGCCTTTTTCGTTCCTGGCGTTCGTCAGTCAACGTAAATCATCTTGTGCGTCATGCCGCCGTCAATGCGGATGGTTTCGCCGGTCATGAAGCCGGATTTATCGCCATCCAGCAGGAAGGAGACGGCCTGAGCGATGTCTTCAGGTTTACCGACACGGCCAACCGGGTGCTGGGCCTTGTCGGCTTCGCTGTGGTCAGGTTTGGTTTTGTTGGCGTTTTTCTGCCAGTCGCCAACTTCGATCCAGCCCGGTGCGATGGCGTTGACGCGAATGTCACCGGCAAGACTGACGGCCAGCGCATGGGTCAGGGCAACGATCCCGCCCTTGGATGCGGCGTAGGGTTCGGTATTAGCCTCTGACTGGAAGGCGCGGGTGGAGGCGATATTGACAATTGCGCCCTTGGTGTCGCGCAGATGCTGTGTCGCGTGTTTGGTCGCCAGAAACGCACCGCCCAGATTGACATTGATCACGCGTTGCCACTGATCCCATTCAAGGTCTTCGATGTTGGGAACATGGGGATTGGCAATCCCGGCATTGTTGATCAGGCCATCGATGCGGCCAAACCGGTCAACGCATTGCTGGATGCAAAGTTTGATGTCGGGCTCATTGGCGACGTCGCCCTGCAGAAACAATGTGCGGTCGCGTTCAGCGTCCGTCAGGCTATCAAGTGCGTCCTCGCCCGCATCGGCATCAAGATCAAACATCGCGACCTTCCAGCCAAGGCCCAGAAGATGCTTTGAGATGCCAAGGCCCAAGCCCTGGGCGCCACCGGTGACAAAGGCCACGCGTGGTGATTTTGCGGACGGGTTATCCATGTCTGCCCCATTTGGTTTCGATGGCAAGGCCGGGCGGATGCGCAGCCCTTGAGGAACTCTGGGGAAATGGTCTTGTTTGTGCGAAATTGCAAGGCGTTTGTATCAGGCGGATGCTGACCCGTTTTCAAGCCGATCAAGCAGGGCGTGAACGAAGCCTTCCTGACGCCCGTTAAGGCCGCGACGGGTTGCGAGATTTTGAAGCGCCTCGGTCGCTGCGATATGCAGGCGGTAATGGCCGGGATCCTGATCAATGCGGGTTGATTGCTGCGTACTGTCGCCAAAGACCATGGCATGGCACAGACCGGCATTGGCCGAGGTGAAGGCACGACAGGTCAGCGGGCGGATGGCGTAAATGCTGCAACGATCCTGTTCATCAAGCAACGGGCAACGTACCCGGACGTCGGCGGTTTTTGTAAACTGTTCGATGTCGGTTGCGGCACTGCGCAGGCGATCTTTCAGGGCATCGATCTGTGGCGTGGTGAAATTTGCCGTGATGTGGGCGGCGATCAGGTCGGTCACGCCGGGCGGGACACTGACAAACAGGTGGCAGCAGGCGCTGCATTGATCGCGACAGGCGCGCGGGTGCGGGTTGGGGAAGCTTTGGCGCAAAAGGTTTGATGCCTGTTCGAGTATCGCCATGGTCGCCCCGGCAGCATCGGCAAGCGTATCGGCTGCATCAAGGGCGCGGTCCAGTTCGGTGCGGAAATCGGCAAACATCTGTTCGTAGCGCCGCGATGCCTCGGTCGTCAGGGCGCCGGTCTGGGCGATGTTGCGCGAAACCCGGTCTATTGCGTCATCAAGCTTGGTCATCAATCCCAGTTACTTTCGTGCTGGTCCCTACGACAGGCCTTCAGATTGGTTGTTGGTCGTTGTCTAATTTAGCATTGTTTGGCGTTATTCCCTAAAAATTGCATAACGGCGGACTTGGTGACGTTCGGGTTTTGGGCGTGCAGGCAAAAAAAACCGGCCAGATAAATCCGGCCGGGGAGGTAGGGTCAGAGACCCGATGGGTGCTGCGGGAAAGAGCTTTCTGTTAGCAGGAAAGGCTCCGGGCAGCGGGAGTATAAGACTGCAACGCTTATGCTGCAGGGGAGGTAAAGGTGTCTTCGTATTGTTTGCGCAACTGGGCCTTCTGAATTTTGCCCATGGTGTTGCGCGGCAGTTCCTTGATCACCCATATGCGCTTGGGCACCTTGAATTTCGCCAGCTTGTCCTGGGTGCGTTTGATGATGGCTTCGGGATCGGCTTTATCGCCATTGGCGGCCACAATCACACCGGCAACGGCTTCGCCGAAGTCCGGATGCGGCAGGCCAAAGATCGCGACTTCGTCGACCTCGTCATATTCGGCGATGACTTCTTCGACTTCCTTGGGATAGACGTTAAAGCCACCGGAAATGATCAGGTCCTTGTCGCGGCCAACGATGGTGACATAGCCGTCCTCACCGATGGTGGCGAGATCGCCGGTGATAAAGAAGCCGTCAGACCGGAACTCGGACGCGGTTTTTTCCGGCATCTGCCAGTAACCTTTGAAAACGTTCGGACCACGGACTTCGAGCACGCCGATTTCGCCAGCCCCCAGAACATTGCCATCCTTGTCACAAACGCGGGCCTCGATCCCCGGAAGGGTCGGGCCAACCGCACCCGGACGGCGTTCGCCATCGAGCGGGTTGGACGTGTTCATGCAGGTTTCGGTCATGCCATAGCGTTCAAGGATCTTGTGACCGGTGCGTTCAAAGAACGCGTCATGGGTTTCGGCCAGAAGCGGGGCCGAACCCGAGACGAACAGGCGCATGTTGGCGGTCACATCCTTGGTGAATTTCGGATGGGCCAGCAGGCGGGTATAGAAGGTCGGAACGCCCATCAGGACGGTTGATTGCGGCAGGCGTTCGATCACGTCATCGGCATCGAATTTCGGAAGCAGGATCACCTTGCCGCCATTCATCAGCATGATGTTGATCGCAACAAACAGCCCGTGGGTGTGGAACAGCGGCAGGGCATGCAGCAAAGTATCACCCGGCTTGAAGCCCCATGCCTGATGCAGGGTTTTGGCGTTCGAGCCCAGATTGTTATGGGTCAGCATCGCGCCCTTGGACCGGCCGGTTGTGCCCGATGTGTAAAGGATGGCCGCAACATCATCCTTGTCGGCGGCGACGATGTCGGTCATGGCGGTGGCGTTTGCGGCTTCGTCATTGAGGCTGCCATCGCCGTTTGAACCGAGCGACAGGACAGCCGCGACATCATTCTTGTCACCAAGTTCCTTGGCCGCGTCGATATGGGCCGGACGGCAGACGAAGACACGCGGTGCGGCATCACCGAGGAAATAGGCGATTTCATCACCGGTATAGGCGGTGTTGAGCGGCAGGTGAATGGCGCCAAGTTGCAGGCAAGCCAGATAGAGCGCGATCACATCGGATGACTTGTCGACCTGTGCGGCAACGCGATCACCCTTGACCACACCATGGGATGCCAGCACGGCGGCATAACGACCGGTGCGATCAAGCAGCCACGAAAAACTGCGTTCGGTGCCGTCGCGTTCAATCAGAAACGTGCGGGATTTGTCGGCCGGAAAACGGTCCAGAAATGTTTGAAGAAGATTATCTGACATGGTCATACCTGTTTAAATTCCGGCAAGCTGTGCGACGGATTTCGATGTGGCGATCTTTCCGTCATTCATCAGTGCTTCGTGGTTTTTCTCGATATCATTGAGGTGATAGGCGTAGTTCACCATCATGCCGCCCGCCTGACGCAAACCCTTTTCGGAGGTATCGCCAAGCCAGTTCAGGCGTTCAAGCTGTGCACCATTACCCAGATGGAAGCGGGCAGTGGGATCAAGCGGGGACTTGCCACGTTTGCAGGTGGCAAGATAGGTGGCACACAGCGCCAAAGTCGGTTTTTGCAGCTTGGCGACCTTGATCGGATCGTTGATCCAGTCGTCTTCGCTAAGCCCGTCCAGCACCTGACCGGCAAGCTCGGCGTCGTCGGCCTTGCTTTTCTGGCGGGTGCGCAGCCAACCCATGAAGCCCGGAATGGGCGACAGGGTGGCGAATTGTTTGAGCTGCGGGAATTCGCGTTTGAGTTCCTCGACCACTTGCTTGATCAGGAAGTTGCCAAACGAAATCCCCTTAAGGCCCGCCTGACAGTTGCTGATCGAATAGAAGATCGCCGTGTTGGCAGTTTCCGGGGCCTTTTCATCGATTTCCGGGGCCAGAAGCGCCTGAACGCTATCGGCCAAACCGTGCACGAGGGCGACTTCAACAAAGATCAGCGGATCGTCGGGGATGGCCGGATGGAAGAAGGCAAAGCATTTCCGGTCGGTCGCCAGACGACGACGCAAATCTTCCCAGCCCTGAATTTCATGGACCGCCTCATAGCGGATCAGTTTTTCAAGGATGGCCGCCGAGGTATCCCAATCAATGTGGCGCAACTCAAGGAAGCCACGGTTGAACCAGCTGGTCAGCAGGTGCTGCATGTCGGCATTGAGCGGTTCAAGATCGCGGTTGTTTTTCAGAAGCGCGATCAGGGTTTCACGCATATCGACAATGGCCCGCGTGCCCCCCGGTGCCATGTTGATCTTGCGCAGCAGTTCCTGACGGATCGGCTCGGACGTTTGGGTCAGGACGGCGAGGTTTGCCTCGGACGGGTCCTTGGCAAAGGCCTCGGCGGCCTTGGTGACCTTGGCGCGATCAGCACTAAAGTCATTTTGCATCATCCGGAAGAAGGCCAGATGGTCTTCTTCGGGCAGGTTTTCCCAAAGCCGCACCACTTCGCGTGCAGCCGCGGTGCCACGTGCCTCGCCCTTTTGCGAAACAAGGTCCTTGCACATGGCGCCAAGCTGCTTGAGCGGGTCCTGTGGGGTCGAGAGTGGCAGATCAAGCAGTTCACGACCACGGTCGGCAATGCTTGAAAGCCAGCTTTTGACAGACATGCCTGACATTAGCGTCCTCCGATGATGGTTTCCGGAAGCCAGGTGGCGATCTGCGGGAAGAAGCACAGAATGATGATCGCTGCGATCATGCACATCACGTAAGGGAAGGCGCCCTTAAGGATGCTCTGCAGACGGATATCGGGTGCAATGCCATTGATGACATACAGGTTCAAACCAACCGGCGGGGTGATAAGACCGATTTCCATGTTGATCGTCAGGATCACGGCAAACCAGTAAGGATCGAAACCGGCATTGATGATCACCGGCAGCAGGATCGGTGCGCTCATCAGGATGACTGCGACCGGCGGCAGGAAGAAGCCACTGATCAGCAGGAACACGTTGATGAAGCCCATCAGAACCCAACGGTTGACCTCAAGGGCGGAAATCCACTGTGCAATCGACTGGGTGATGAACAGCGATGACAGCATGTAGCTAAACAGGCCGGCAGCCCCGATGATCAAAAGGATCATTACGGATTCCTTGGTGGTGTCACGCATGACATTCCAAAGCTGACCCGGTTTCCACATGCGATAAACGATCATCGCGGTGATCAGGCAGAACAGTGCACCCACACCGGCCGTTTCCGAAGGTGTCGCAACACCGCCATAAAGGGCGAACAGAACCGCACCGATGATGACAAGGAAGGGCAGAACACGCGGAAGGATTTCAAACTTTTCCTTCCAGGTGTATTTGACTACACCAAGGGCGGCCTGGGCGTTACCCTGACGCCAGGTCGAATAGAGCGACCAGGCCATGAACAGGGCGGTGACCAGAAGACCCGGCAGAAGGCCGGCAAGGAACAGGCGCCCGATCGAGGTTTCGGTCGAGATGCCGTAAACAATCATGGTCACACTTGGCGGGATCAGGATGCCCAGCGTACCGCCAGCGGCAATCGAGCCGGCCGCAACCGTATCGGGGAAGCCGCGTTCGCGCATCGCCGGGATGCCCATCTTGCCGATTGCGGCACAGGTGGCAGGCGACGAACCCGAAAGCGCGGAAAAGATCGCGCAGGCGCCAAGGTTTGAAATCACAAGCCCGCCCGGAATACGGGTCAGCCAGCGGTCAAGAACCGAATATAAGTCACCACCGGCCCGAGACGAGGCAACAACCGCGCCCATCAGGATGAACATCGGGATGGCGAGAACTTCGAAACTTTCGAGTTTGCCGAACAGGATTTCCGGCAACAGCGGCAGTGATCCGGTGCCATCAAAGGTGATGATGAAGCCAACACTGACCAGAAGCAGGCCGATACCGACCGGAATGCCGGAGAAAAGAACAAGAGTGGTTGCGATGCCGACAACGGCCGCAAGAAGCAAGGGATCCATGATGCGGCCTCCTTAGGAAATGTCGTCGCGAATATCGAACGGTGTCGATCTGCGGGTGATGAGCGACAGGAAATCGGCAAAGAATTGCAAGAACAGCAAGCCAAAGCCGATTGGCAGCGCGGTGTATGGTTTCCAGAGTGCGACGGCCCAGATGGTTTCAGACAACCAGCCGCCTTCATATGCCTCGATCACCAGTTCCAGACCATAGAAGCCAAACAGGGCGCTGATCGCCATGCCACATGACAGGGTCAGGATGGCAAGGGTCATGCGGGCGCCGCGTTTGAGGTACATCGGGAACAGGTCAACATTGACGTGACCGCGCAGCAATTGAACATAGGGCAGGCCGACCAGTGTTGCGCCGATCATCAGGAAGATGACGGCCTCGGTCTGCCAGACGGTGGATTCATTGAGCACATAGCGCATGAAGACCAGCTGGCAGATGATCAGCATCGCAATGGCAAACATGCTTGCCGATGCGATCCCGCAAATGCGCGATAGGAAATGGATGGCAGAAATGACGCCATCAAGCGGGCCCTTTGGCGCCTGGGACCGGTTTGCGGCCATGGCGTTTTGATGGTCGATCGGCTCGACATCAGGCGGGGGAGGCATATCTGATTTAACGGAATGCGACGCACTTGGTGTCTGCGTGAAATCGTCTGGCAGATCAATCGGAAGTGGGTGCGGGGACATGGCGTTCGACACGCGCGTTCTCCTCTGACGGAACCGTATTGGTCTATATTTTTGTATTTTGAGGAATGGGGTGGTGCCGGACGGACCGGCACCACCATCACTTCACGTCAAGAACCGATCACTCGACTGCAAGTGCCATATCAAGAAGTTCCTGACCGTTCGGGGTCTCTTCAACGAACTTCTTGTAGGAGGTTTCCTTGGCCAGAGCCTGCCATGCAGCGAAGTCTTCGTCGGTCAACTCGGCGATTTCAACGCCGTTTTCCTTGAAGACGTCGATGCTGTCAGAGTCCTGCTTGCGGCCTTCGGTGGTGTAGTATTCCTCAGCCTTTTTCGCAGCAGCAGCCAGGGCTTCTTTCTGCGCATCATTGAGGTTGTCGTAGCTTTTCTTCGACATCAGGACCGGCTGATACATGAACCACAGTGCGTTGCCTGCGGCCGGGGTGTAGCAGCTGACCTGCTCGTAGATACGATAGGAAACGAAGCTTGAGGAGCTGGTGTTGGTGGCATCAAGAACGCCGGTCTGCATGGCCGGATAGATTTCCGAGCTCGGCATGGCGGCGATGGATGCACCGGCACCTTCAAGCATCTGCTCGAACGATTTGCCGGCGGCACGAATCTGAAGTCCTTTGACGTCTTCCGGCTTACGGATGCAGCCCTTGGTCGAGGCAAAGCCACCGGCCAGCCAACCCTTGGCAACGGTTACAACACCATCTTCGTTCAGGAGTTCTTCGATTTTAGCCATGAACGGGGATTCGTTGATGCGGTTGGCATGATCGTGGTTTTTGACCAGTGCCGGCATCAGGGTCAGGTTGGTTGCCGGAACACGACCACCGGCATAGGCCAGCGGATAAACGATCATGTCGAGCTGCCCGCGTGTCATCGGGGTCCACTGTTCTTTTGCCTTGAACAGGGAGCCGGACGGGAAGATCTGGATTTCCAGATCAACGTTTGCGGCTTTGACTTCATCGGCGACGATCTGTGCAACCTTGTGACGGATGTCGCTGGTCGACCACTGGTGAGACAGCTTGAGCGTCTCGGCACCAGCAGATGCGGACATGCCAAAGGCAGCAACAGACATGGAGATGGCGGCAACAGACGCCGTAAGAGTCTTCTTGAAAATCTTCATCTTTATCCTCCCGGATGAAGCATGCGTTTTGAATGCATTTTGACGGCTTTTTGCGCGTCTTATTATTGATGCGGTTTTCGCATTGGAAGAAAGCGTTACAGATTTCTGGCATGCTGTCCACGCAATTTTGTATACCAGAACGTCATTTTGCAGTGCCACAAATCCGCGCCCTAGTATTTGCCGGGGGATTTAGGAAAACCGGGCCTGAACTTTTGCGATGCAGCAGGAAATCATCGCAAAGCAGCATCGAAAAGGCTTTGATTGGTACCAGAATATGTGTTCTGGTATACCAGTAAGTGACGAAAAACGAGGTCCCACATGTCGCAAAACGGAAAGCTTGCCACCGATCTGGTCCAGAAACTTGAACGCGATATCGTGACCGGTGTGCTCAAGCCTGGCGACAAACTTGACGAGCGTTCGTTAAGCGAACGGTTCGGTGTTTCACGTACGCCGGTGCGTGAAGCGCTTCAGACGCTTGCCGGTTCGGGACTGGTTGCGACCATGCCACGCCGCGGCACTATTGTTGCCTCGATCACGGTTGCCGAACTGATTGAAATGTTCGAAGTCATGGCCGAACTTGAAGCCATGTGCGCACGCCTCGCCGCACGACGCATGCCGCGTGTCGATATCGAAAACCTGATTGCGCTGTCCGAAGAGTGCAACGGGCTTAAGGACCATGCTGATGCGGACGCCTATTACGAGGCCAATGTGCGCTTCCACGAGGCGATCTATGCCGGATGCCGCAACAGTTTCCTTGAACGTCAGACCAAGAATGTGCGCAACCGACTGGCACCTTATCGTCGCCTGCAATTGCACCGTCCGGGGCGTGTCAAGAAATCCAACAATGAACATGCCGATATCCTCAGTGCCATTTCCAATGGCGAGGCCGAGACTGCCGGCAAACTGATGCAGCAGCATGTGGCGGTTCAGGGTGAGTCGCTTAATGATCTGCTGGCGATTGTGCCGCGCGGATACCTCGAACCGCTGGCCAGCTGATTCCGGTTTAAAAGCGACACCAAATGCGTGACCTTTTTGGGCGGGTGCGTTAAAACGCGCTCATGGCAAAGAAACGTTTGGATCAGTTGCTTGTGGAACGTGGATTGGTGGAAAGCCGGTCCAAGGCGCAGGCTTTCATCATGGCAGGCAATGTCTTTAGTGGCGAGCAACGGCTTGATAAGCCGGGCATGCCGTGCAAGGAAGACATTTCCATTACGCTGCGCGGGCAGCCCCATCCGTGGGTGTCACGCGGCGGGCTCAAGCTTGAAAAAGGGTTGGCCGAGTTCGAGATCGACGTGACCGGGTTTATCGCGGTTGATGTCGGCGCCTCCACCGGCGGCTTTACCGATGTTCTGCTTCAGAACGGGGCGGTCAAGGTTTATGCCGTCGATGTCGGGCAGGGGCAGCTGGACTGGAAGCTGCGCAATGATGAGCGCGTTGTGGTCATGGAAAAGACCAATGCGCGCCACCTGACCGAAGAACAGATCCCTGATGCCATTGATATCGTTGTTTGCGATGCCAGCTTTATCGGGCTTCGTACCGTGCTTCCGGCCAGTATGGAGCGGGTCAAGGCGGGCGGTTATCTGATTGCGCTGATCAAGCCGCAATTTGAAGTCGGCAAGGAACGAGTTGGCAAAAAGGGGGTCGTTCGCGAACCTGAACTGCATCAGGAAGTCTGCGATACCATTTCCGACTGGCTGGCAAATCTTCCGGGCTGGGAAGTGCTTGGCATCACCAAAAGCCCGATCACTGGCCCCGAAGGCAATGTTGAATTCCTGATTTGCGGGCGGAAAACGGCCTGATCAACAGGCCCGATTTCCACCCGTCCTCATCAGATTACTTGCCGATTTTCTTCATGAAGAAATCAATACCGGCCTGGGCGCAGTCCTGATCCTGCGGCGGGGTGCCGGAACTGACGCCGATACCACCGACGCATTCACCATCAACGAACACTGGCAGGCCACCCGCAACAATCGACAGACGGCCGCCGATTTCCGAATCAATACCATAGGCCGGTTTGCCTGGCTGGGCAGCGGCGGCATATTCATGCGTACCCTTGCGTGCGCCCGATGCGGTAAAGGATTTGTCCTGTGCGATGGTGGTGCTGGTGACCTTGCCGCCATCCATGCGCTCAAACGCGATCAGCACACCGGATTCGTCGGTAATCGCGATGCACATCGGCACCCCGATTTCATTGGCACGGTTGCGCGCGCCTTCGATCAGGATATAGGCATCCTCAATGGACAGGCGTTTGATGGTCAGCATTGGACTTCTCCCGGGACGTTTTCTTTGATGCAATTAACTGGCGGCATCTTAGGGCCTGCGCCAAAAGGCGATCAATCAGATAAAACGGCTTTCCGTATGGTGGAAGGCGCAGCATGTTGCGCCCACCACTTAGAAGTCGGGGCGCATGATCATCAGGTAAAGGGCGCCCAGCGGAAACAGGATGGCAATCCGCCCGACCATGTTCCAAAGCCGGCGGCACTTCTCATAGCTTGCGGGCATTTCGGTTTCACCGTTTGCCACGGTCTGGGCCGCGATCTTTGACATATAGATCTGAAGCGGGAGCAAGCCCACCAACCACAGCATTGCTGCCATGCCAAACAGACCAATGCCATAGATCAGATAGGGTGCCTCTGAAAGCGCGATGCCGGTCGCATGAAAAAGCCCGATGCCACCAATCACGATCAGGGCCGAACCAAGCGCGGTAAAGGCAAGATCGGTGACGTTGATCAGGCGACAGGCAAAGGCGATGACGACCGGGTTATTGGTCCGGTCTGCCTGTATTTTCCAGACGGCGGATACGATGATGTTGCCCAAAAACAGGATGGCGCCAATGACGTGTATGAGTTTGACGGTTGCGTATTCCATCTGATTTTCCGGTTGGTAACAGGCGGCTGCCCGTTAAGGTTTAAGGGGCTTTGTCGGTGTTGACCGGCATGGTCAAATCTTCGGCCAGAAGGCCCAGGACAAAACTTGAAAGATCCTGATCAGCGGGCGGCACGATCATGCCATCAATCACCAGCATGGCGATGCCGTGGGCGCGGCTCCAAGCGGCGAGTGCCCGGTTATAGGCACTGGCGGCCTCGGCCAGGGTCATTTCGGCCTTGCGATCAACCGATGTGACGGCGCGTTGCAAGACGTCAAAGGCGTTATCGGCGGCATCGCGCAGTTCTGGATATTGATCGAGTGGCGGGCGTTCGCGGCCAAAGATCAGACGGAAATGCTGCGGGTTTTCGACCGCGAACTGCACATAGGCAGCCCCCAGCGCCATGATGCGTTCTTCGTGATTGGGGTGACTTTCCGCAGCGCTTTCAAGTTGTTCGGCGAACCTTTCAAAGGCAGCAATCGCAACTGCCGCCAAAATGCCATCCTTGCCGTCAAAATGGCGATAGGGGGCGGCTTCCGACACACCGGTCAGCCGCGCCAGACGGCGTAGCGACAAACCAGCCGGGCCTTCGTTCGTCAGGATGTTTTCAGCTTGTTGCAGGAGGACATTCCGGACATCACCGTGGTGATACTTTCCCATTTGCACGTAACTCGTTTTTCTTATGTTAACTTTGTTAACATTATCCGTCGCGCCAAGTTTGTGCAACCCCATTTCGATCTTTCAGATCGACGAAGACTGAATTCGGAGATACGGTTTTGCGTGCATCAGGTTTATATATGCTCGCGACACGAGAATCTAAAAAAGGTGTTAGTAAGGTGATTGGTGAGACTCGCAAAGAAAAGCGAAGGTTCTGGATTTTCTTCTTCGTTGCATTGGTAATTACCGTGGCGGGAGGAAAGCTATGGAAGCTTGCAACTTATGAAGTGCCACAAGGCCTTGCTTCGGATGAATTCAACAAGCGTTGTATTGCTAACCTAGACGACCTTTCTGTACTTGTTACTGATCCCCAGATTGCGCCTTACCTTGTTTCTCAGGAGCGAATAGACGCAGCGTTTCCAGAGAGCGAAGCCAGTATTTGGCAGTATGAGCACAAGGATTACAATAGTGTGGACGTATTGTTGACCTTGGTGGAAAACAAAACTTGCGTGGTTTCAATGACCGACCAAAGCTTAGATGTAACGAAATCAGCTTTGGCGAGCACGCTTGTTGGAAGAACTAAACAGATCGATCTTCCACCCGACAGACCAGGTATGGTTTCGTACATATTGTTTGATGAATCGGGCGCTATTCGGCGTGCGCTAGTAATTGTCGGCCCAACAGGCCATGAGGATTTGGAATTTGGTATCGCTTTGATCAAACCAGAAAATAATCGCCTCCCTGATGGCAGCAGTTTGGATGATTACCCGATTGTAAAACCATAAATCTCGGTTAGGGATACCCGTGACCAGGCATCAGCCCAGAACGAAATCAAACCGGCCGATTTCGCCGTCACTTGCCGGATGCATGTTCATCAGAAGCGCGCTGTCAAACAGGTGATCAAGCTCGTTAAGCGGTTCATCCGGGAAATAAAGCTGGGTGGTCAGGGTTCGGCCATTGGGCGGGGTGATCTTGACGTGGTAGTGCGGGGTGCGTCCGGCATATTCGGCCGGGCGGATGGTATCGAAGTAATAGCGTCCCTGGCCGTCAGTGCGCTGATAGCCGCGCATGTTAAAGCCCTGATTGTCATAACGGCCATCTGAGTCCGCATGCCACAGATCGACAATCGCATTGGCAATCGGCGTGCAGGCCGAGTTCAGCACATAGCCTAGCAGGGTCACCGGCGTGCCGTTGCCAAGCGTTCGGAAGTTGCGTTTCTCCGGTGGATTTTTGCTATAGAACGGGCCTTCGGTCATGGCGCGTGTCGGTCCGATATCCTCCCCACAGGTAGGGGTCGCAAGCAGGGTCTTTTCACTGGCAGCGGAGACCGGTGACAGAATGGAATTGCCGATAAGTGCCGAGCCTGCGGCAAACCAGCCCTTAAGCGCAGACCTGCGCGACAGACGGGATAAGTCCAGATCGATGGTCATTGGTTTTGCCTTTTCCCAACCGCGTTTGGGGTTCGTTTTTTTGTTATGAAAGTTAGATGTGGTCACCCAGCAGAACTACAAGATGGCGTGCAGCAAAAATTACTTCGATCAGCAAAAAAAAATGCGCCACCCGTTATCGGATGGCGCGAGGGGAGTCTGGCGCTTATGGTTTAAAGGCTTATCAGGATTGTTCTTTTTCCGGGGCCGCTGGGTGAGCCGTATCGGTCGTGGACGGAGTATCTGCAGGTTGGGTTGGTGTCTTGTCTTCATCTGAGTCTGACTGCGAACTTGCAGGCTCAGCTTGTGTTGTGTCGGATTGAGTTGCGTTTTCTGATTTGTCCGTCGTTTCGGCGGAGGTGGCATCGGTTGACGCCGCTTGGCTTTCCGGCGATGCGGTTGTTTGGGGCGCGTCCGACGCTTGCGTGCCGTCGGAAGAGGGTTGTGGCACCGGGGCGGTGGCGGCATCGCCTGCCTCGGACTTTGGCTGTTCTTGATCCTGAGGCTGATCGTTTACCTGTGCCGCATTTGACGTATCAGACGCCGCAGGGGCGTCTGGCGTCGTGGTCTCGGTTGGTGCGGCTTTGGCGGTTTCGTCGGGGGCCTTGTTGTCCGGATCAGTTTTGGTATCGTTGGTTGCCTTGGTGTCCGTGGTATCCGTTGCCGGAGGCTTCGTCCCCGCGCCCGAGTCCGATGGAGAAGCGGCTTTGTCCTTGTCGTCGGTCTGGTCCCCGGATTTTGCCTTGGGATCTGTATCGCCTGTGCTTGCCGGTTGATCCTTTTCCGACGTTGGGTCGGGCTGGCTGCCGTCAGGCTTTGGCGTCTCGGCGGGTGCCGGTGTCAGGTCAACCGTTGGGGCGGCTGGCATCTTCTGATCTTCGGGCCGGTCGGGGCGGATCAGGAATTTGTTTGATAGCGTGTCCTTGCCGATCAGAAGTGGTTGATCCAGAGGACCCATTTCCAGAAGGCCGATTTCGACATCACGGATAACGCCACCCAGCTTGATGCGGGTTTTGATCACAGGGGCGTGCACGGGCGGGGTGCTGGCACCTGTTTGAACATCGCGAAAGCCCGCAACGGGCAATGTCAGCTTCCAGACAATGGTGCGCGACTTAAGGCTGCTGTCGGCGGCAGGCGGGGCCTTGATGGTCAGGGAGAAAGATACCGATCCGCTGGCCGTTGCATCGGACGCGTCATCGCTGTTGCTATCGGAACCGCCGGTATCGTCCTTGTCATCGCCGTCATCATCGACAGTGAGGTCGCTGACGAACAGGCAGGTTTGCGGTGCCGCGCCGAGGATCATGGACGGCAGCCCTGAAATCCCCCAGTCGGGCAGGGCGACGGCTTCGTCCGCAAATAGGACGATGCGATTTTTGAGCTGCGCGTCACTGCCAACCGTTCCGCTGGGAGCCGGTTTTTTGTTGGACGCAGCAAGTTGGATCAGGGTTTTGAGCAATATCGGGTTCATGCCACTTAGACGCGGCATGAAACCAGTTGTGATGCGATATTCGCCCGTTCCGATTGCGTCGGAAAACTGGCCCGAAAACTAGCTTGGAAAATGCTTGTTGCTGTTCCAGCCTTCGCACTGTGCGCGGTGGCGCAAAAGGTGGTCGGCAAGGGTGATTGCAGCCATCGCTTCGCCCACCGGAACGCCGCGGATACCAACACACGGATCATGGCGACCCTTGGTGACGACATCGACTTCCTTGCCATAGATATCAAGGCTTTTGCGCGGGGTCAGGATCGAGCTGGTCGGTTTGACGGCAAAGCGCACGACAACGTCCTGACCTGATGAAATTCCGCCGAGAATCCCCCCGGCATGGTTGGAGCCAAAGACGGGCTTGCCATCTTCGCCCAGACGCATTTCATCGGCATTTTCGATACCGGTCAGTTCGGCGGCTTCAAAGCCGTTGCCGATTTCAACGCCCTTGACGGCATTGATCGTCATCATCGCCTTGGCCAGATCGGCATCAAGCTTGTCATAAACCGGATCACCAAGACCAACCGGAACACCGGAACAGACGACTTCGATCACTGCACCAACAGATGATCCATCCTTGCGCAGGCCATCAAGATATTCCTCGAACACCGGAACGGCTTCGGGGTCGGGGCAGAAGAACGGGTTGTTATCAACCTCGGCCCAGTCCCAGTTCGCACGATTGATTTCCTTGGTGCCCATTTTGACCAGGGCCGCACGGATTTTGATGTCATCACCCAGCACCTTGCGGGCAATTGCACCGGCGGCGACCCGCATGGCGGTTTCGCGGGCCGACGAACGGCCGCCGCCGCGGTAATCGCGGGTGCCGTATTTTTCCCAATAGGTGTAATCGGCATGGCCCGGGCGGAACTGGTTTTTAATCTCGCCATAATCCTTGGAACGCTGATCGACGTTTTCGATCAGAAGACCAATCGGGGTGCCGGTGGTTTTGCCTTCGAACACGCCCGAAAGGATTTTGACCTGATCAGGTTCGCGGCGCTGGGTGGTAAAGCGCGACTGACCGGGTTTGCGTTTTTCGAGGTGATTCTGAATATCGGACTCGGTAAGTTCAAGCAGGGGCGGCACACCATCAACGACACAGCCAATGGCCGGGCCGTGGCTTTCGCCAAAGGTGGTGAAGCGGAAAAGTGTTCCAAAACTGTTGCCAGCCATAACCGATTATCCAGAATTCAAATATGTTAGAGACAAAACGGGCCGCCCATCAGGGCAGCCCGCAAAATCGTATCAGGCCCAGATCAGGATTTCTGGACAGTGATGTCAGGTGCGTCTGCCTGTTTCATGCCCACGGTGTGGTAACCGCAATCGACATGATGGGTTTCGCCCGTAACACCGGTCGAAAGATCCGATAGGAAGTACAGACCAGATCCGCCAACATCATCAAGCGTGACGTTACGGCGCATCGGCGAGTTGTATTCGTTCCATTTCAGGATATAGCGGAAATCGCCAATCCCTGATGCAGCAAGGGTCTTCATCGGGCCCGCCGAAATGGCGTTAACGCGAATGCGATCCGGGCCAAGGTCATTGGCAAGGTATTTGACGCTGGCTTCAAGGGCCGCCTTGGCAACGCCCATGACGTTGTAATGCGGCATGACCTTTTCCGCGCCGTAATAGGAGAGCGTTAGAAGCGAACCGCCATCGGTCATCAGTTTTTCCGCGCGCTGTGCGATCGCGGTAAAGGAATAGACCGAGATGTTCATTGAAAGCGCAAAGTTTTCCGGCGAGGTGTCGACATAGCGACCACGCAGTTCGTTCTTGTCGGAGAAACCGATGGCATGCACGACAAAGTCAAGCTTGCCCCATTTTTCCTTAAGCGTCTCGAACACGGCATCCATGCTGGCCGCATCGGTCACGTCACATGGCAGAACGATGTTGCTGCCAACAGACTCTGCGAGCGGGCGCACACGTTTTTCAAGGGCTTCACCCTGGAAGGTAAAGGCCACTTCGGCACCGGCCGCAGCAGCCGCACGTGCAATACCCCAGGCAATCGATTTATCGTTGGCGACACCCATAATCAGGCCGCGTTTACCGGCCATAAGGCCCGAAATATTGTCGGTGGACAGGCTCATATTTCCTCTCGTTCCCACGATCTCTCTCTGGCAGGTAGAGGCATTCAAGAAAAGCCGCGACCGGCCCAGAAGGCATTAGACATTCGGCGCATCCTACACAAAGCGCGGCCAAGGTCAATCTGACCTGTCATAACGTGTGCAGGCACGCTATCTTGTTGATCAGGTGCAGTATAACCGGAAAATGCGTGGGGATAAGCGTTTAATGGCCGAAATTCAGAAATTGCTCGCTGATCGAACTGCGTTCTGGCGCTATGCCGCTATGCGTTTTGTTTATGACAAATCCATACAACGTGCCGCCGGTTTGTCCTATACGACACTTTTGGCGATGGTGCCGTTTCTGGCCATCGCACTGACGGTTTTGTCGGCCTTTCCGGTTTTTGATGAGTTCAAGGACACGATCATGACCGTGGTCCTGAACAATTTCCTGCCGGAAACCGGCGCGCAGGTTACAGACTATCTTGGCAGTTTCCTGCAAAATACCGGACAGATGACGGCGATTGGCACAATCGTGCTCGGCCTGACGGCGGTGATGTTGCTGAGCGCCATCGAAGGGGCGATGAACGATGTTTTCCGCGTTACCAGCCCTCGGAAACTTCTGGCGCGGCTGGTGGTGTTCTGGACGCTTTTGACGGTTGGGCCAATGTTGCTGGGGCTTAGCCTTTCGCTGGCGTCTTATTTCTTTGCCATGCGCCATCTGGTTGGTGGGGACGCGCTTGGCGAGCAGATCGGACAACTGACGTTTATTGCACCGTTTGTTCTTTCGGCGGTGGCGTTTTCATTGCTGTTTATCGGCATGCCGAACCGCTCGGTCGTGATTATTGATGGTGTGGTTGGTGGCGTTGTGGCCGCCGTTTTGTTCGAAACCCTGAAAAAGGGGTTTGCGTATTATGTCACGACGTTTCCGACCTATCAGACGATCTATGGTGCGGTTGCGATTGTGCCGATCTTTTTGTTGTGGATGTATCTGACCTGGATCGTGATCCTTTTGGGGGCACAGGTGGCAGCGGGTCGGTCCGAATGGCGTGCGGCACGGGCGGCGGGCATCATTCCCGATCCGCGCGGTGCGGTGCCCGGGCATATGGAACGGATTATCGCGGTGCTGCGCGTTCTGGAATATCTGCAAAATCGTTTCCACGAGGCCGCCAAGCCGCCGACCTACCGCAGGATGATGCGCGACGTCAAACTGGGTGGGCGTGATCTGAACTGGGCGTTGGCAGCATTGCGACGCGAAAAGCTGATTGATCGTTCCGAAAATCATCGCTGGCTGCTTTCGGGGGATCTGTCGCGGGTTTCGTTGATGGATCTGATGAGCCGCCTTGGCCTGTTTCTGGACTACGACCGGTTGCTGGTTGTGCAGACCGATAGCGGCTGGCCGATTGCCATGCGCGAACGCCTGATCGCACTGGAAGAAAAACGCAAAACGGTTCTGGATGTGAAGGTGGGTGATCTCCTCGATACCCCGCGGCCCGAAGACAAAATCCCCGAGCAGAAAAAGAAAGAACCGGATCAGGACAAGCCAGACGATATCAATCAAAAAGACATGACCGACATCATGAACTGATGGCTGTTTCGCGGGATACAGAAAAAAGGCCGGGAAGGATAATCTTCCCGGCCTTTTTGATGTGTTGATGATCGGTACGGTTTATCGGGAGGCCATTTGGTTGAGCGCAAGAGAAATTTCGGCCCGACGGCCAGCATCGGCAAGCGGACGATCCGGGCGGTCCGGGGCATCAAGCGCCTTTTGGAAATAGATCCGCGCTTCGTCATAGCGTTCCTGTTGGCGCAGGAAATTGCCATAGAAGAAGTTCGGATCAATGCCGTTCGGGTTGAGCGCAAGCGCCTTTTTGAGGTTTTCCTCGGCCTTGGCGTCGCTGCCAAAGGCCAGCGGCCATGGCGGCACCTGATAGTAAAGCGAGCCGAGCGAAGTATAGGCCGAGCCATCCATCGCGGTCGGTGCGGTGGCAATCACATTTTCAAAAAGTTCGCGGGCGTCGCGCACTTTGCCAAGGGCCGAGATACCGCGCACAATTCCGGCATCGGTTGACAGAATGATGCCCTGCCAGATTTGCAGTTCCGGGCTGTCGGGGAAATCTGCACGCAGCTTTTCGCCATCGGCTTCGAGCTTGTGAATGGCATCAAGTTGGGCATCTTCATCGGTGATTTCGTATTTGATGTGCGCCCATTCATGTTGCAGGTGGCTGACAGCCTTCATCACAGCCGGGTTTGCGGTTTGCGCCTGCGACGTTGCCGTTAAAGCCAGAAGAAGACCAACCGCAAGGGCCGATAAGGTGATCATGTTTTTGCGTTTCATGCGATGTTCCTCTGTGCGTCACTTTCTGATCCGGTGCCATTGATGATCAGGGCCGGTTTGGCGTTGGCCTTGTCAGTTGCCAGTATCTCTTCGCCAATTTGGGTGTTTTTGCGCAGGCCCTTGTCGATCATCGCGGGAACAAGCGCATTGAGGGTGGCAAACAGCCGTTCAGGCCAGCCAAGGCGAAAATCTCTGGCGTTAAGTTCAATCGCGCTGGCAATGCGAAGCGCGACGTCCCGCGGGCGATCTTCGGTGGCTTTGGTCTTGCGATTAAGCATGCCGATCTTGCCGCTATTCATGCCGGTATTGACCGCACGCGGTGCGATGTGGGTGACGGTAATAGCCGTGTTGCACAATTCCCGACGAAGGGCATCGCTATATCCCTTAAGCCCGGATTTGGCCGCCACGTAGCCGGTCATATGGGGCAACGGGATCAACCCGACCATCGAGCCGATATTGACGATCTGGCCATTATTGCGGGCACGCATGGCTGGCAGGACCGCCTGACAAAGCCGCATCGGCACCAAAAGGTTGAGTGTCAGAAGGGCATCGTAATCCTGATCTTCGGCATGGCCGAAATCATTGATCCCGGCAAGGTTGATCAGGATGTCAGGCGTATTTTCGCGAAGCGCCTTGCAGGTGGTATCAATGCGTTCCATCAGATCGCCTTCGGATGCCCGGTCATAAGACCGGACATTCGCACCGCGTTCTTTCAGGATTTCCACAAGGGGTTTTCCAATCCCGCCGGTTGCCCCGGTGAGAAAGACGTCTTTTCCCTCAAGCAACATTTTTCCGTTGTCCTTCATGCGGGATCGCTGCGAACAGGTTGGCAAACAGGCGGAAGGTGTTGTTGGCGACTTCGATGATTGCAGCCTGATCGTTCGGATCGGTGATTTGGTTGACGGTTTTTTCGAAGAATTTCATGTGTTCGATATCAAGCGAGCCGTGCGAGAACAGATAGCTGAACGCCGATTTTGGAAGATCAAGGCCCGACATGACGGCATCTGCGCCCTGACTTGCGATCTGGGTTGATGTGCTTTCAAGCATGAAGACCATGCCAAGGAACCCGACCGGATTCTTGCGCGCGATATAGTCGTAGTTATAGGCGACCATCACCTGGGTTTCGAGGTTGGGCGTTGCGTTGCGTGCAGCTTCGCGGTCACCACCGGCGGCCTCGATATCATTGAGGATCCATTCTTCGTGGCCTTCTTCCTCTTCGAGATATTCAATCACCGCCTTGTGCAGCCAGCGTTTTCCATCGGGCAGGCGCGACCCCATCGCCATCAAGAAGGGCACGGTATGTTTGACGTGGTGATAGGCCTCGGTCAGGTAGGCGACATAGGTGGAGCGGGAAATATTGCCCGAAAGTCCGTCGACAAGCTGCGGGACGTGATAAAGGGCTGCGCGGGCATCAGCAGTTTGGGCAACAAGACGATCATAGAAATTCATGGGGAGCTCCGAAGTGTTTTGTGAGGAGATATATCGTTTGACGATCACATCACGCTTGGGCCGACCATTTCCGGTCAGGCAGCCGTTTTGCGCGGTGAAGGGCGCACAAAGCGTGAAGTGTTTGATTTGGGCATAGTCGGGCAGGCTGGCATTTGCGGCCTGAATGGCGGCGTTGATGTCTGCATCTGCACGACTTGGCACGATCAGCGCTTCAAGATGGGCTTGGCCGTCGCCAAAAACGATTGCCTGATAAATGGCGGGTTGGGCCAGCAAGGCGGCCTCTGGCCATTCGGGTGATATGTTGCGCCCGTTTGAGGTAATCAGGACGTTTTTGCGCCGTCCGGTAACGGACACAAAGCCGTCGTCTGAAATCTGGCCAAGGTCACCGGTG
Organism: Thalassospira sp. A40-3; assembly: GCF_015871485.1. Taxonomy (NCBI): domain Bacteria; kingdom Pseudomonadati; phylum Pseudomonadota; class Alphaproteobacteria; order Rhodospirillales; family Thalassospiraceae; genus Thalassospira; species Thalassospira sp. A40-3. Next base: position 2,534,990 of record NZ_CP065428.1, on the reverse strand, counting down.
GCGAAGCGTTCCGAGAGGGATGCGTTTGCCGCCGACGGATCGCCGACATAGCCAAGGAATCCCGGATTGCGAATGACGATTTCATCATCGGCGATTTCAGCACTGACATGTGGCAAAAGCGTGCCCGTCGTGCCCGGTTTGTCCTTGCCCGGAACGTTCAACGACAGAACCGATGCGCATTCAGACAGGCCGTACCCTTCATAGACCGGAAGGCCGATCTGACGGGCCTTGGCAATCAGGGCGGGATCAATCCGCGCGCCGCCAACGGCAATGAAATCAAGTTTGGTCAGCGGGCCATATTGCATGACCTGCATCATCAGGGCGCGCAGCAGTTCCGGCACCAGAATGACCGAGGTGGCATCAGCCCCCTTGAGCAAGCCATGCAGGTTTTCGTAGTGCGCCTCAAAGTTCCGCAAGGACGTCAGATGCACGGTGCAACCGGCGAGAAGTCCTGCATAGACGCCAGCAACATTTTCCAGCAAGACGGCCAGAGGCAGGGCGGAAAAATGCGTGCCGGCAAACCCGTCGCCAAGCATCTGATAGATCGAGCTTGCGACATTCATCATGGCGGTTGCAGGCAGGCAAACACCTTTGGGGGTGCCGGTGGTGCCGGATGTGAAGGTGATTTTTGCAGTTTTTGCCGGGATGGTCGCGGACTTGGCAAACCCGGTTCGCACCATGCCATCTGGTGTGATCATGTGAGTGATGCCAGCGGTTGCGGCGGCGTGATCGATCTGTGCTTTGGTAAAGAATGGCGGGATCGGAACACAGACGGTTTCCGATTTCAGTGCCGCCAAGTCCCAAAGTACCCAGTCGATACCGTTATCAAGCGCGATGCCAAGAACATCGACATCGGCAAGGTCTTTGGCGTGGTCATCAATGCGCCGGATCAGGTCGCCATAGGTGATCTGATCGGTTTGGCTTCTAAGGGCGATTTTGTCGGCCGGGTGTTGGCCAATGCGTGAAAACAGCATGATCAGACTCAGACCTCGCCATTATGTTGGAGACGGGGATAAAGGCGCGGGCGCATGTGGCTGTACTCAGCGCCAAAAAGTGATTGCAGGCGCAGATATCCCAACGTGACCGAGCCCGAGAGAACATGCGGGCGCGTATCGTAATACCGGCCCCAATCGGTGTTGCGGCATTCAAGCAGGGCCGGGTCCGCGAGTGCATGACGCACCGGCGCCAACCCTATTTTCTGGAACCGTTTTTCAATACTTGCGGTACCGGTTACGACCGCCTGTTTGAAGCCGCTATGATGCAAATAAGCCGAAAGGGCGGTGAACAGGAAGGATGACGCGCCTGATCCGTTTGATGCCAAATTGCCGATTTCAGCAATCTCGTGGCGCGGAATGCCCAGAATCGAATTGATCGGCCGGCGGAGATATTGTTCGAGAAACAGCGGGCCATGCCCGGCGGAGCGAAAACCAAGGGCAGCGACGATATCGCCGTGATCATCACGCACACTCATCAGTGTGTCGTAATGAACCGAAATTTCTGCCTCATAGGTGCGGGCATAGATGCCAGAGATAAAGTCTTCGACCTCGGCGCGTTCGCGCGCCGTATTGGTCAGGATTGAAATGGCACAAGCATGCGTCGGCACGCGGGACAGAAAACCGTTCTTCTGCAAACGAAGTCTGGCCGAGGGATTGCCGTTTTCGTTGTAATTAAGCTGCAGCATTCAGTGGACGCCTTTTGATACGTGAATAACGCATTCTGGCGTCGCAACCTGACAGCAAGCTGAAGAGCTGAAATCAACTTAAATCGAGGTATCGGGCAGGGTCAGGATCGTTTGGAGGAGGGGCTTTGTGTCATTTCTACGCGGATTGGTTCATCGCTACTGCGCAGGTGCAAATCGCGTTGCGGGAACGGGATTTCGATATTGTGTTCTATGAAGGCATCCCAGACATTGAGCAAAACTTCGCTGATGATATTGCCGCGTCCGTTTTGCGGGTCGTTGATCCAGAAACGGATTTCGAGATCGACCGAGTTGTCACCAAAACCGCGCATCAGGGTATTGGGCCCCGGATTGTCCTGCACGCGTGCGCATTTTGCCGCCGCCTCGTTACACAGCTTGATCGCAAGGTGGGGATCGCAGTTATAGGAAATGCCGACCGGGACTTTCAGGCGTAGCTTGACGTCCGAGTGGCTCCAGTTTTCGACCTGATTGGTAATCAGGTCTTCGTTCGGGATCAGGAATTCCGTTCCATCGCGGGTTCGAACGGCGGTGTAACGCGCGCCCAGTGACTGAATCCAGCCAAAGGTATCGCCAATCGCAATGACATCGCCCGGCTTGATCGACCGGTCAAGTAACAGGATCACGCCGCTGATCAGGTTGGCGAAAATGCGTTGCAGACCAAACCCGATCCCGACACCAACCGCACCACCAAATACGGCAAGTGCGGTCAGATCGACACCCATGGTCGACAGCGCAAACAAAACGGCGATAGACAGCAAGACAAGCTTAAGAAGCTTTGCCATCAGGACCTGAACCGACGGGGTCAGGTGATGGACCTTGCGGATGCGTTGTTCAAAAAGGCGCGAGGCAAAGGATGCCACCCACAGCAAAACCGCAAGCGAGAGAACGGCTTTGATGATGCCATAGATCGAAATGCGGAACTCGCCGAATTCAATCGCATGCCCGTCAAGGATTGCGATACTTGGTTCCAGCCATCCGACAATGTTGAGTGCTGCCAACGTCCAGGCGACGGTGGCAATGGTGCGTGACCAGACAGGATCATTGACAACGGCGGCCGCCAGACGAATGACAATCCATGCATTCAGAAGGCTTGCAACCAACCGGATGATGTTATGGCGATAGCCAGCCTGAATGGCGATGGCATCAAGCAGCCAGATGGCAATGACAAAAATCAGCGGGAAGGCAAGACTGGGCAGCACCAGCGCAAAGCGTCGAAACCCGGCATAGGGTAAAAGCGGCTTCCAGTCCTGCAAGCGTGCGAGAAGCGACGCCAGACGACCACGCAGCAAAAAGGCCGGAATGGTGGCAAGCAGGCAGGCAGCAATCTGGATCAGGATCGGGACCAGCAGGACATTTGCAGAGATCCAGGCGATTGCCTGTTCAAGCCATTGCAAATAGATGTCCGGGTTGCTGAGCTGTTCCATATTGTCCCTGATGATCGGTTTCGTTCTTTGCGACAAAGCCCGTTAAAACAATATGGTAACACGGAACGGGATTAACAGGCACCTTTCAACGCAGGGTCTTTTGTGCGGCCTGACCCCGGTTGCCAACGGGCCAAGAAAGAAGCCGGCGAATGCCGGCTTTGGATGGATGGGTCAACGGGCCTTGTAGGGGTGCTTTTCAGACCAGTCCTTGATGAACTCGACCAATTCATCATCGCGTTCTTCGGGCAGCTTGACCGTCAGGTGAACATATTGATCACCACGTTTGTTGCCCCGGTCATAGGGGGCACCCTTGCCGCGCAGGCGCAGTTTGGTGCCGCTATTGGCGTTGGCGGGCAGCTTCATATTGACCTTGCCATCGACAATCGGCACTTCTATCGAGCCCCCCAGAATGGCTTCGGGCAGGCTGATTGCAAGATCACAATGCAGGTCATTACCTTCGCGCCGGAAGGTTTTATCCGGATGGACATGCAGCTTGATCAGCGCGTCACCCGCCTCGCCACCATTCATGCCAGCCATCCCCTGGCCTTTAAGACGGAGCGTCTGTTCGTTTTCGCTTCCGGGGGGAATGCGGACCTCAAGGCTTTTGCCGCTGGCGAGATTGATCCGCTTGGTCGTGCCAAGGATGGCCTCGGCGAAATCAAGGCTCAGCTCATAGGAGATGTTCGGGCCTTTGACCTTTCTGGGTTTGCGTTCCCCGCCAAAACCACCGAAGCCGCCGCCGCCAGATCGTGCGCGTCCCTTGCCGAAAATTTCGTCAAAGATGTCCTCGGCATTGGCACCGGAAAAGCCGCCGAACGGATCACCACCACCAAAGCCGCCACCGGCATGTCCGCCGCCACGGGCAAACGGGCTGGTTTCGCGACCATCGGCGTCGATTTCACCATTGTCGAATTTCTTGCGGCGCTCCGCATCACCGAGAAGGTGATAGGCGCTCGATACCTTTTTGAAGCGTTCTTCGATTTTGGCATCGCCCGGATTGACATCGGGGTGAAGTTCACGCGCCAGTTTGCGATAGGCCTTTTTGATTTCTTCCTGACTGGCGTTTTTGGCGACGCCAAGTGTCTTGTAGGGATCCTGCATTTACTGACCGGTTCCAGAAACTAAAAGCACGTTATGTGATTTGCACGTTGTGTTCATTATTAGATCATGCGCCGCAAAAGATGAACCATTTTGCCGCATCTGATCCGAAACAATGACATTAAGACGGGTTTGTCGCCCGAACCGATGACCAGATATGAAAAGGCGGCGCAGATCGCAAGGACCGCACCGCCTGTCATTTCAGATTTTTGGCAAGACTTAGTTTACGACTTTCCAGCTGCCATCCGGCTGGCGGCAGGCGGTGCCATAAGCCGTTTCTTCCTGACCACCGATCATCACCGTCTGCTGGTATTCGCGGCAATATTCCTGGGTTTTCGGTTCCTGATAGGTGCGGGTAGGGGTCACCGTACCCTGAACACCGGTATCGGGGTTGTTCCAAGTGGTGGTTTGACCTGTCGGGGTGGCTTCCAGCGTGCGCTGGGTGCTTTTTGCCATGATGGCGCGGTCGGCATTGTCAAGCGACTTGCCGACTTCGCTGCCGATGAAGGCACCAGCAAGCGTACCAAGCGCAACACCGACAAGCTGGCCACTGCCCTTGCCGAACTGTGCGCCTGCGACGGCACCACCGACGGCACCAAGAAGTGTGCCGGCCGTTTGCTTCTGACCCTGATCCTGGGCGCAGCCAGCGATAAAGGCGGTCATGACCACCGGGATAACGATCTGACGGAATTTCATGTTTAATTTGCCCATCTTGTCTTTACAGTCCCAACCGATATTCTTTGGGTATATATATTGATCCAACGTTGTTGCTGCCACCGTAGTTCCGAAATATGTCGTCCTGACGGCAACAAATTTAATCAGCCAAAGGAAATCCTTTCGCAATGAACGAGAAAAATGCGCCAAAAATTGGGCATGAACCCCACGATGCACCGTTCGACATGTTCGAAACCTGGTTTGCGGAGGCAAAAAAGGTCGAGACTGCCTATCCGGATGCGATGACGCTTGCGACTGCCGATGCGCAAGGTCGCCCGTCGGCGCGGATTGTACTGCTTAAGGGTTTTGATCCACGCGGATTTGTTTTCTATACCAACTATGAAAGCCGCAAGGGCGACCAGTTGGCCGAGAACGGTTTTGCCGCACTTTGTTTCCACTGGAAGACGCTTGAAAAGTGCGTGCGCATCGAGGGCAAGGTTGCCAAGGTCGATGCGGCCGAGTCAGACGAATATTTTGCGTCCCGCCCGCGTGGCAGCCAGTTGGGGGCCTGGGCATCCATTCAGTCGCGCCCGATGAGTGGCCGTTTTGATCTGGAAAAACGGGTTGCGGAATTCACCGCCAAATTCGGTCTTGGCAAAGTGCCGCGTCCGGAACATTGGGGCGGTTATCGCCTTGTACCGGATCGGATCGAGTTCTGGGCAGAGGGCAAATTCCGCCTGCATGACCGCAAGCTGTTTACCCGCGATGACGCCGATAGCGGCTGGGATACGCAAAAGCTGTTTCCGTAAGGAAGCCATGAGACTCCAAAACGCAAAAAACGCACAAGGGATACAAGCCTTGTGCGTTTTTGTATTCTGGATCGGTGCGCCTTAGACCGCGGGTTCTGGCGGGCAGAAGGTGTCCTGGAGCACAGCGATGATCTTCATAATGTCTGGATTGGCCAGCGAATAATAAATCGTTTGCGCATCGCGGCGGGTTTTTACAAGCCCTTCGCGGCGCAGACGTGCAAGGTGCTGTGACAGGGCTGATTGTTTGATGCCCAGTTCATTTTCCAGCGTGCCAACGGATTTTTCCGTGTCGCCGAGAGAGCACAAAATAAGCAGACGCCACTCATTGCCGAGCGTTTTGAGAAATTCTGCAGCTTCACGTGCATTCTCGTGCAGTGCCGTATAGTCCATCCGCGAGTAACCCCGTTCTTAACTCTGCACACCAGGTCGCATTTTTGCTTTGAATGCCCGGTATCCTACCCAAGAGAATAATATCTCGATCTTTAAAGCGTCATCGTAATCGTTGGCATTCATGTTACAATCATTTTGTGCATGGTCGATTGAGAAAAACCGATCTGGCACCAACCACCGACACCAACAAAGTATAAGAATAATAATAACTTTCGCAAATTTTTGATCTTGAACAAAGAAAGCTGGGGCAAAAGACCTCAGACTGCTTGGCAGTAAAGGCATCATCAGTCGGTATTTCAGGCAGGTTCAATGACCTGTTCGACAGGCGGGAGTAGTTAACATGGCAATTCGCACCATTCTGGCACCGGTAGCAGGCACGGCAATCGACAAACGTGTGATGGCGACGGCCTTTAAGCTGGCCAAGTCGTTCAACGCGCATCTTGAGGCGCTTTTTGTTGCGGCCGAACCACAAGACGCCATTCCGATTGTTGGCGAAGGCATGTCCGGTCTGATCATCGAAGAAATGATCCAGGCCGCCACCACCGAAACCGAAAAACGCGAAGCCAGCGGCAAGGCATCCTTTGCCGCCGCCGTTAAAGAGGCCGGCATTGAGGAGTCCAACACACCTTCCGCAGACGCCAAGCCAACCTGCGCCTGGCGCAAGGATAGCGGGCGCGAAGACGAAACAGTGGCCCGCCGCGGGCGTCTTTTCGATCTGGTGGTGATTGGCCGGGATCCGAAGGAAGCCTCCGCATCGCTGACCTTTGATGCGGCCCTGATGGAAACCGGACGTCCGATCCTGGTAGCACCTGAAGTAACCCCGGCGACCATCGGTGAAAAAGTCATGATCGCCTGGAATGGCGGGATTGAGGCCGCGCGCGCGGTTACATCCGCCATGCCGATGTTGCGCAATGCCAAGGAAGTCACGATTGTCAGTGTCGGCGAGGTGCCCTATGGCCGTGCGTGCGCCAAGGCGCTGGCCGAACAGTTCAGTTGGCACGGAGTCGATGCGGCCGTGGTTGAGAGCACGGAAACCGGACAGGTTGCTAATACCTTGATTTCCGAGGCAGAAAAATGCGGTGCCGATACCATTGTTCTGGGGGCATACAGCCATTCACGCTTCAAGGAGATGATCCTTGGCGGTGTGACGCAGGATATGTTGGCAAAATGTGGCTTGCCGCTTTGGATAATGCACTAAGCCGAGGGGCTGCTTAAGCGCCTGATATCGCGAAATTATATTACCTAACCGATGGTATATGACTGAAAAGGCGCATTTTTGATGCGCCTTTTTTTGTTGCGTTGCGGGATAAATAGGAACAGGGTTACAAAAATAAGAACGTGACGAAACCCCGATAAACGAGGTGTTTCGCATTGTGGGAAATCAACGTCTGACAGGGGAAAACCCATGTTGTCATTGCGCGATATCATCGATTTCGCTTCGATGTCCGAAGACCTGGCACAGGAACTTAACAATCCGAATGTTGGTGTGCCTGATCTTGCTGCGTTGCTGTCTGGTCAAGCTGGTGGTGCGTTGCAGTCATGCAATGCGGCACCATGTGCGGCCAACGACGTTGACAGCGACTGATCATCTTATTCCCAATTTTGGACTGATTGGGCCAGACAGGCCGCGTGCCTGCCCAAGCAGCCTATTTTGAAAACAGATCAATCTGGTTTGTTTTCTCATCCGCATCCGTATTCGGATCTGTTTTGGGGTGATCCGAACTTTGTTCCTGCCATGACAGAACATGATCAGGAAGCGGGCCCAGCATATATCCCAGATCATCGAACGCCATGTGCGGATCAAGCCAGGCCGCCAGATGGTTCGGGCCGATCACGACCGGCATCCGATTGTGAATATGGGCAATCGAGCCCGATGGGGCGCAGGTGATGATCGTGGCTTCGCGGCCGTTTTCGAGGCCCGCAAACAGAAACGGTTGATGATCGGGCAAAGTGATGCGGTTCTTGTGCTTTGCCGTGCCGTCCTTGCGCCATTCATACCAGCCGTTTGCCGGGATCAGGCAGCGGCGGTTCAAAAGTGGTCGGAAGGTTGGCTTTTCGGTCAGGGTTTCGGCGCGTGCATTGATCATCGGGCTGTTCATGCCCGGGATGCTCAGCCCCCAGTATCGAATGGCGGCCTTTTGATGTGGCAAAATGACGGCAATTGGATCGGTCGGCCGACGCGTACCGGTCAGGCTGTCGAAGGCGGCGTCTTCGTCCTCGTCATCTGATCCGTTGCGATTGAACCCGTCGGGTAATGGCATGCGAATGATATCTTCCATTTCCAGGCCAAGCTGAACCTGAAAGGCGCGGATATCGCTGTTAAGATCAAAGCGGCTGCACATGGTCTTGCCCATCTTTACAATGGCGAAAACATACCCTGTTTCGCATCCCTTGCCAAATGCCTGTAGGGCAGCCTATATCGCGACGGTAACTGTAGAAAAATCTTACAGTACAAGGCTTTTCCTTCGATGGCGGGGCCTGTGGTGCTATAAGAAAACCAGCAAAATTCTGTTTGCCTGCATATCTTGTGAAGTGAGTACACCAATGAGCAGCAATGCCCCGAAAACAGTCGTTCTGACAGGTGCCAGTCGTGGCATCGGCCATGTTACGGTTGGATATTTTGCCAAGCGCGGCTGGCGGGTGATTTGCTGTTCACGTGAAGCCCCGCCGCCGAGCTGCCCGCGCGATCCGGCATTGGGCATCCATATCCGTGCCGATCTTTCCAAACCGGCAGAGGTCGAAGCCTTTATTGCCGAGGCGAACGAAGTTCTGGGCGATGATCCGTTGCATGCCCTGATCAACAATGCCGGTGTGTCGCCCAAGACGCCCTATAAGGAACGGCTTGGCTGTCTGAATGGTGATATTGCCGCCTGGCGCGATGTGTTTGAGCTGAACTTCTTTACGCCGCTTACACTCTCGCGCGGGTTTGCATCGGCACTACACCGGGGCAAGGGGGCAATTTGCAACATTACCTCGATCGCGGGGCATTATGTCCATCCGTTTGCCGGATCGGCCTATTCGACGTCAAAGGCAGCGCTTTCGGGGCTAACACGTGAAATGGCCGTTGAGTTTGCCGAGCTTGGGGTTCGGGTCAATGCGGTTGCCCCGGGCGAAATCAAGACTGATATGATTTCCCCGGAATATGAGGCGCTTGTGCCACGCATTCCGATGAACCGGATGGGCACGCCCGAAGACGTGGCGGCCGCGGTGCATTATCTGGTCGGGGATGACAGTACCTATGTGACCGGCACAGAGATTTTTGTCACCGGTGGGCAGCATCTGTACTGATCGGCAGATCGGGATAGGACGACTTCTTAGCGGTCAGCCTTGATGTAAAAGGCCGGATCGTATTCGACCAAACCCGCCGGGATTTCATCAACCAATGGGCGTGCCATGAAATATTCATCGGGCACTCCTTCAAGCTTCAGGTCGGGCAGGGGTGCAAAGCCGAACCGGCCATAATAATCCGGCTCGCCCAGCACGACACAGCCGTGGGCATCATCAGCGCGCAGATGGCGGATACCGCTTTGGATCAGCTCGGAGCCAATACCCAAGCCTTGGCGATCCGGCGTGACCGCAACGGGGCCCAGGCCAAACCAACCGCAGGCTTTGCCATCGATTTTCACCGGTGAAAACGCGATGCAGCCAACAATTTCATCGTCCTGTTCCGCGATCAGGGAAAGGGTGAGTTGACCACTTTTTCGGAGCGCATCGACGATCAAATGTTCGGTCTGCTGACTGTGGGGTGCAGTTGCGAAGGCACCATCCAGCAACGCGTGAATCGCCGCGATATCTTTTTCGGTTTCTTCACGTATCAACATTTTCCGTCCCTGCCTGTGACGTTGGACCTGCTTCCTGCGGGCCATCCGTCACGACTATAACGGGAAAACGGTTTACGCTGAAAGGCTTTTAAGCCAGTCGCGTTTTTGCTCCAGGCGTTTGACTTCCATTTCGAGCCAACTGGTGAAGTTTTCGGCCTCGTTTGCGTGTTCATCTCGCAGGGCCAGCACGCGTTCGAGATCAAGTTCGCAGACGTCTTGCAGGATTTCGATCTGTTCGGTGCGGATGTCATGATCAAGCAGATGCAAGAACCGCATCTTGAGCGCCATGATCAGGCGCGAAAGCTCGCCAGATGTATCGCGCACATTGCCCTGCATCAGTTCGATGAACTTCTTGTGCCCGGCATCGGTCAGGCTCAGTTGCGCATCAGATAACCCGCCGCTTGAGGTATCTTCCTTGACCAGCCCTTCAAGCTTGAGCAGCTGAAGCGAACTTCCCATCATATCCAGGGACGGCCCCATGATGTGCGACATGAAATGGCGCACCTCGTTGGCCAGATCGCCATAGCTGATCGGCTTTTCGGAAAGGGCAAGGGTGCCAAGTGCGCACAGGCGGAGACATTCTTTGGGGAGCAAGGTTTTATCCGAATACATGGGCGGTCCCTGTTTGATGACAGGTCCGACATTAACGCGAACGGTTCTTAATTGCAAAGTATTATCTTTACCGACGCGAAACCGGCAAGACAGCCTCAATATAGGACGCCGCCCGGTGAAAGCAAATGGCCGAACATCATTGATGCCGGCTGCAGGCCTTTACATGGGGCGGATCATCAAAAAGGCCGGGGCAATTGCCACCGGCCTTTTTTGATTTTCTGATTGCCAAGCGCGTTAGGCGACCTTGGAAATGCCCAGTTTGCTCCAGACCGACAGGAGCGAGTCGATCAGATGATCGACCAATTCGTCATTATGCAGCGGGCCCGGCGTAAAGCGCAGGCGTTCGGTGCCGCGCGGGACGGTCGGATAGTTGATCGGCTGGACATAGATGTCATGTTCGAACAGCAGACGGTCGCTGGCTTCCTTGCACATGGAAGGATCGCCCACCATCAGGGGAACGATATGGCTTGGCGCGTCCATGACCGGAAGGTCGACTGCGCGCATGCGTGCACGCAGGGTATCGGCGCGTTCCTTTTGGGCAAGGCGTTCGACATTGCTTTCTTTCAGGTGGCGCACGGCTGCCAGCGCACCCGCTGCAATGCTTGGCGGATGGGAACTGGTAAAGATAAAGCCATTGCCGAAGCTGCGCACGAAATCGACGATTTCAGGTTTGGCCGCGATATAGCCACCAATCACGCCAAAGGCCTTGGCAAGCGTGCCCTGGATGATGTCGACGCGGTGCATGACGCCATCACGTTCGGCAACGCCACCGCCGCGCGGGCCATACATGCCAACCGCATGAACCTCGTCCAGATAGGAAAGCGCGTTGTATTTTTCGCAAAGATCAAGGATCTGACTGATCGGTGCGATATCGCCATCCATCGAATAGACAGACTCGAACGCGACGATCTTGGCGCGCTGCGGCCCGAGATCCTTGAGGATTTCCTCCAGATGGGCGACGTCGTTATGTTTCCAGATGCGGCGCTCTGCCTTGGAGTGGCGCATGCCTTCGATCATGGAATTGTGGTTTTCGGAGTCGGAAATGATCACGCAATCCGGGAGCTTCGATCCCAGCGTTGACAGCGTGGTCCAGTTCGCGACATAGCCCGAGGTCATCAGAAGGGCAGCTTCCTTGCCATGCAGATCGGCGAGCTCCCGCTCAAGCGCGACATGCAGATGGTTGGAACCGGAAATATTGCGCGTGCCACCCGCACCGCCACCTTGACCGGTGATGGCGTTTTGCATGGCTTCAAGCACCTTGGGATGTTGGCCCATGCCAAGATAATCGTTCGAGCACCACACGGTGATTTCACGCGGGGCTTCGCCGTTATCGGGGTGATAAAGCGCCTTGGGGAATTTTCCGACAATACGTTCGAGATTGGCGAATACACGATAGCGGCCCTCAGCCTTGAGGCCGGACAGCGCATCTTTGAAGAAGGTGTTGTAATTCATACTTGTTTCTTTCGCCTGTCTCTTTGCAGTGTCACGGACTTTGTATCTGGTCGTGGCATCACAAAGCTCTGGTCTCGTCCAGATCAGCGACCTGATTCTGGACATATCCTCCGGTTCGACCGGGTCTTTATGGTTCCCTTATCAACCATGAAGGCCGATACGGCATTGACCCTTGTCAAAAATTAAAGCGATTCCAGTCTTGTTTGGAACCATCAGATCAGAGAAGGCGATCCATCTCTCTTGTGTCGATCTCTTTTCGGAGCAAGCTCCGTTTTGTCTTAAGACCCAATTTGGCCTCGTTGGCGTCATTTGGCAAGGATTCGAACAGCTTTTGCGCCACAATTAAATCGTTTTCATCCATCGGAAAAATCAATCATGACAGAAATTACATATGATTTTCAATATGTATTAATGTTGATGATCAGATAAATTTGCAGATAAACTTTGGATTTGGTGACGGAGCTAAAAACGGATTGTTTGATTTTTCTGTTGCTAGACAAAGGATTAGTCCGTGTACGATTGCCTGTCTGCAAGCTCGCAATCGGCATAGCTAATAAAAAAACCGGCCGAAAGTTCCGGCCGGTTTTTGGGAATTCGGAATGTTGTTGCCTAGTGTGACATCAGGACCGGAACGGTCATGTGACGCAGAAGGTGCTGGGTGACGCCACCAAGCATCAGTTCACGCAGGCGCGGACGGCCATAGGCGCCGCACACCATCAGATCGATGCTTTCGTCGGCTGCGCGCGACAAAATAAGGTCGCCAACACTGATGCCGGATGCATTCATGCTTTCCTTCTTGGCATTCACGCCATGGCATTTCAGGCGTTCGCCAATATCGACACCCGGAACCGGCATTGTATCGCGGGCGCCCTTGTTCGGGTCGGCACAGAGAACCAGAACGGATTTTGCGGCTTCCAGGAACGGCATGCTGTCATTCATCGCACGCACCGCCTCGCGATAGGGCTTCCAGGCGACCATGACGCGATCACCGATGGTATCAAACTTGCCGACATAGGGCACAAGCAGAACCGGCGCACCGGCGGTCAGGATGACTTTGTCCGGCATTTCCGAGACAGAGCACGGATCGGAGCTTTCCGGGTCGTGCTGGCCCAGAACCGTCAGATCATGATGGCGGGCATACATCGCGGTGGTATCGGCAATTTCGGACGCCGGGCAGGAGGTCTCCTGCCAGCTGAAAGCAACACCGGCCGCATTGCAGGTTTCTTCGAACTGGGTGCGTGCGGCCTTTGCGGTTTCAGCCATCGCAGATCGCTGCTGATTGATGATTTCCTCGGTGATCTGGACTTCCATGAAGCGCGGAATTTCAGGATAGGGCAGCAGGAAAAGGCCGGTAAGGTGCGCGTCCTGCGCCTTGGCAACTTTCAACGCAACAGAAAGGCGTTCCTTGCAGGCAGCTGAGGTGTCGATATGAACAAGAATATCCCGATACATGATCCGATCTCCATTCGGTAGGTGGCGTGGGGCTGACCCGAAATCTGTCAAATTGCCCTTGGCCTTAATGTCTGCGGCTACCCTATCGTCGTCTCGGGATGGTTTCTTTGCTCTATCTCAAATTAAATTATTCCAAGTTGTAATTTCGGGCCAAGTATCACCCGTCCGCACCCGGTTCGGTCATCGGGATGGTTTTTTCCATGGTCGGAATGTCACTGCCAGCCGGAACGCCTGTGGTGGCAGGGGGCGTGACGGGGGAAGGTGACATCGGTGCGCTGTTGTTCACGGCGGGCATCGTTGGCATCGCCGGATCATCGGTCGGAACACTGTTTGGCATTTGCATCGTGTCGCCTGACATCATCGAAAGCGTCTTGTGCAGTTGCTGTGACAGGGTGCTCCAATTTGTTTGAAGCGTTGTGCAGGCCGCGGCATCGCCGGATTGAACGCAGCGCTGCGCCATCCGATCAAGAATGCCCAGTGCAATACGGGCTTCGTCGATCTGCTTTTGGCGCATTTCATCCATCGCCTTGCGGTTGGGATCGTCCATCATGACCAGATTGTCATTTTCCCCCGCAGACGTAGATCCCGTCATGGTGGCCGGTGATGCCGGACGGGTATTCTGGGCCGGCGCGCCCCACGGGGTAACGATGGTGTCGGAACTGTTGGACATCGTAACCGGTTCTTCGACCGGGGCCATGCACCCCGACAGGGCAAGGCCCAGTCCGATTGCGGGCAGGCATTTGGCAATCTTGCGCATCGACATGCGTTGTTCCTCCGACCGGTGGCGGGCGCGCCTTGGTCACGTCAGTTTGTTGTCCCGAACTCTGCCACAGTCGCTGCTATGACTTTGCTTTTGCTTGCGAACATATTGAACGTCGTTACGGAGTCTGTCCAGTCCGGGCAAGTGCGTGGCCAAGGAATGCAATCAGACGGTAATATGGAGCTTCCGTCACGTTCAAAGTTCTTTGCCCGGTGAAAGCCGCGGATCGTCCTTTAATGATTTGGCGATCCATCGCATGGTTTCGCGGATCCGCGATATGTTGCGCAGATCAGGATGGGTTAAAACCCAAAGCTTGTTTGCCGGTATTTCCGGCAAAGGCGCAAGCAACCGCAAACCGGGAAGGGCAAGGTCGGATGGCAAACAGGCCAGACCGCATCCGGCGTGCGCGAGATGCGCCATCGCGATCAGATCATCGGTTTGCTGTTTATGCGGAGTGCGGCGGTTCGCATCGAGCCATTTATAAGGTGCGTAGCTTGCCAGTGTTCCGGATGCGCCGATGAAGGGCTCCGCCAGCAGGTCATCAAGCTTTGCGGGCTGATATCGGTCTGCGGCACCATAGATGCCCCATTCCAGTGTGCGGATTTCCTTGCCAACAAGATGCTCGGGCGGGTTGGCCGCAACCCGCACGGCAATATCGGCATATCGCTGTGTCATGTTGAATTCGAGGTTGCTGGCAAGCAGTTCGATTTGAATATCAGGCCATTGGTCCTGAAACCGGGCAAGATGGTCTGGCAAAAAGAAATAGGAAAAACTGGTCGGTGCGGTGATGCGCACCAAACCGGCCGATGTAGCATCAGCGCCCGAAATGGTGGTGTTGATGACATCAAAGCTGTTCATGATTTGACGGGCGGGGACAAGCATTTCTGTCCCGGCATCGGTCAGGCTGTATTGGCCGCGAATGCGATCAAAAAGCCGGGTGCCTGCCTGTTCTTCAAGCGCATGAATATGGCGAAACACCGTGGTGTTGCTTACCCGGATTTTCTGCGCGGCCAGTTCAAGCGACCCTGTTTCTGCGATGGCCAGAAACGACTTGATATAGTTCCAGTCCAATCGGTGCTCCGTTTCAAATTTGCAATCAGATACTACAAAATTGCCTATGTATTGCAAAATTGAAATTCCTTACGGTGTCGGTATCAAGGAATTCATATTCATATGTCAGGAAAGAAAACATGATCGGATACACATCACTCGGCACCAATGATCTATCCCGTTCGGGCGCGTTCTATGACGCATTGCTTGCCGATTTTGGTGCACAGCGCGTCTTTGAACAGCCGGACTTTATCGTCTGGAGTGCTGGCGAAAACAGCCCGGCATTTTCGGTGCATGTTCCGTTTGACGGGAATGCGGCAACGGTTGGAAATGGCACGATGATCGCCCTTTCAGCCGCGTCACGTGACCAAGTCGATGCGCTTTATAAAAAGGCGATCTTGCTTGGTGCGACGTCGGAAGGTGAACCGGGACAGCGCCATGAGAACGGGTTTTACGCGGCCTACTTCCGCGATCTCGATGGTAACAAGCTCAACATCCATCATATGGGCTAAGGCGATGATTGGTTGTGATGCGGCGGGGGAGTGGAGTTGATATCATCATATCATTTGATCGGTCACCGGCTTTGCCCCTATGTCCAGCGTGTCGCGATGGTTCTGGCGCAAAATGGCATAGCCCATAAACGCACCGACATTGCCCTTGATGCCAAGCCTGACTGGTTTCTGGCACTAAGCCCGACCGGAAACGTTCCTGTTCTGGTGGTTGATGATGAGCGGACCTTGTTTGAGGCCGCCGCCATCTGCCAGTACCTTGAGACAATTACGGGTAAAAAACCGTGTGGGGCGGATGCCTATGACCATGCGTTGGCGCAGGCGGTGGTTGCGATTGGCGATAAGTTATTATCGCTTACCGCGGATCTGATTTATCGCGATCTGTCTGAAAGCAGCGTCGATGCGACGATGCATCAGATCCACAAACAGATGTCGATTGTGTCGGATCTGATGTCGGCACAGGTCGTGGACACGGACAAAGACCTTTCGATGCTCGATATCGTTTTTGCGACGGTTTTTCGGCCGTTTGCCCTGATCGCAGTCGGGTTGAACCGGGATCTGTTTGCCGGCTTTCCCGGGTTGCGTGGCTGGGCAAGCGATTTGGCCAAGCACGAGACGGTCCGAAACGCAGTGCCCGCCACCTATTATCGGGAACTGCACGAATTCATCGCGTGCAAGGACGGATATCTGGCAAACCGTTTACGCATGATACCGCAAGACAACATCGTCCTTACGACCGCCAAGTCGGTCATGTGATTACGCTGTGAGCCGCCATAAAGGCAAAAAAAAACGCCCGCCGAATTTATCGTGCGGGCGTTTTTCGTGTTTGTGATCGCGCTGGATTAGTCGTGTTTGCCGCCATTGGCCTTTGACCAGCCGATCGGGTCGTTCAGGAAGGAACGCACACCTTCGATGGCATCCTTGCTGAAATATTCGCCTTCTTCGGCAACGGCGAGAACATCGGCCCAGGTTGCAAGGTAATGCATTTCGATGTCGTCCTTGCGCAGTTCATCAAGCGCACCTTCGAAAATGTCATAGAAGAAGACGACAAACGCATGTTTGCACTCGGCACCGGCTTCGCGGATGGCGTTGACGAAATTGACCTTCGATGCGCCGTCGGTGGCAAGGTCTTCGACCAGAAGAACGCGCTGTCCTTCGTGGATGTCACCTTCGATGCGGGCCTTGCGGCCAAAGCCCTTGGGCTTTTTGCGGACATACTGCATCGGCAGGTCAAGCGCATCGGCGAGCCATGCGGAATAGGGAATACCAGCTGTTTCACCACCAGCAACCGCGTCAAAGGCCTCGTAGCCAGCCGCATCGGATACCTGACGGGCGGCGAGTTCAATGACCTTGCGACGTGCGCGCGGGAAGGAAATCAGTTTGCGGCAATCGATGTAAACCGGGCTGGCCCAGCCGGATGTCAGGATATAGGCCTCTTCTGGGCGGAAATTCACAGCCCCGATATCCAGCAAAATCTTGGCGACAGTTTTGGCAGCATAGGTGCAATGCGCGGTCGGTTTCTCAGTGGTCATGGCGGCTATACCTTCTCCGGATCGACTATTTGCCGACCTCTTAGCGCTTTTGGCCGAAAAGCGCAAAGAAAAGCCGCTGACCATCTGGTCAGGTTCCTTTGTGGTTTCGGTTGCCCGAGCAAGGGGATGCAAGTGGGGTTCTGTTGTCATTATGATGATACATAATACGCCAGTAGTGATATCTGAGATATCATAATTGAAGTTATAAGATGAATTTGTTACATCTGGAGTTTGATGATCTGCCTGTTGGAAGGGTGACTTGATGATTACAGCCGGACAGATGCGGGCCGCGCGGGCCCTTTTGGGGATTGACCAGAAAATGCTGGCAGAAATGTCAGGCGTCTCGGTTCCGACCATTCAGCGCATGGAAGCCAGTCAGGGCAATGTGCGAGGAGTCGTAGATACCCTTTCAAAGGTGGTTGAGGCGCTTGACCGTGCAGGTATCGAGCTTATTGGCGAACAGGTTCCGAGTATGGGGGCAGGTCGGGGGGTTCGGCTGAAGGAAGCGGAAACCCGACAATCGAGAAACGATTAGCGTGCATTCAAAAGTGCCGGTTCGTGTAGTTGCCGCACAGGATGACTGCTGATCGGTAAGGGCCTGTATCATCCCGGACGCGCCGGGGAATTGATGTGTGCAATCACCCAACGAGGGTGCCAAGCAAAATGAAGCCAGAAAATCCAGAGAAAAGCCGGTATCCCAAGCCGGATTTTGTCGAACTGTTTACACCGAAGCTGATCACCGTTCTGCGTGAAGGGTATGGTCTTGCGCAATTGCGTGCAGACGCGATTGCCGGGCTGACCGTTGCCATCGTTGCCTTGCCATTGTCGATGGCGATTGCAATTGCATCCGGGGCGACACCGGCACAAGGCCTTTATACAGCGATTATTGGCGGGATACTGGTCTCGCTTCTGGGCGGGAGCCGGTTTCAGATCGGGGGGCCGGCAGGTGCCTTCATTGTACTGGTCGCAGCCACTGTTCAGGCGCACGGCATGGATGGCCTGTTGCTGGCAACGATCATGGCGGGCGTGCTTCTGGTTTTGATCGGCCTGTTCAGGCTGGGCACCTATATCAAGTTTATCCCCTATCCTGTGACGGTTGGTTTTACCGCCGGAATTGCCTTCATCATCTTTGCCAGTCAGATCAAGGATCTGCTTGGACTTGATCTTGGTGGTCCGGAGCCGGGACCGTTTCTTGAAAAGCTGCCGGTTATCTGGGCCGCTTTGCCGAGTGTGGATCTTGCGACCGTGATGTTGTCAGGGTCGACTATTCTGGTGATTGTCGGGCTTAAATATGTTCGCCCGCATTGGCCGGGCATGCTGATTGCCGTGGTCGGTGCCGCGTTTATAACGGCTGTGTTTGATCTTCCGGTTGCGACGATCGGCAGTATTTACGGCGGCATTCCAAGCAGTTTTCCACTGCCATCCTTGCCCGATATTGATTTTGCCAAGGCGCAGGCGGTGCTTCCAAACGCCATTGCCTTTGCGCTTTTGGGGGCGATTGAGTCACTGCTGTCTGCTGTGGTGGCCGATGGCATGACGGGACGTCGGCACAGATCAAATTGCGAACTGGTAGCACAGGGTGTTGCAAACGTTGCATCGGGCCTGTTCGGGGGCATTTGCGTTACCGGCACAATCGCGCGCACAGCAACCAATGTGCGATCCAAGGCGCACGGTCCGATCGCCGGAATTTTGCACGGCGTATTTCTGTTACTGTTCATTCTGATTGCGGCCCCCTTGGCGGGGTTCATTCCCCTGGCATGCCTTGCCGGTCTGTTGGCAACCGTTGCCTGGAACATGATCGAAAAGCACGCCATCGTTACTTTGCTGCGATCATCGCGTGGTGATGCGGCGGTTTTGCTGACAACGTTGCTTCTGACCGTGTTTCGCGATCTGCTTGAGGCGATTGTTGTCGGGTTTGCGTTGGGATCGGTTCTGTTTATCCGGCGTATGTCACGCATGGCCGATATCGAAAGCGCTACCCCCTTTGTTGCCGAGGACCGGGCGGATAATCAGGTCGTCTTGATGGCATCGGATCCTGTATCGGCCGGTGATCCCGACATCGTTGTTTACCGAATTTCCGGCGTCTTTTTCTTTGGGGCGACGGCGGCCTTCGGATCGGTGCTGGATCGTATCGGTGATACGCGCCGCGCACTGGTTGTTGATTTTTCAGCCGTGCCTTTTCTTGATTCCACAGCCGCCAATACGCTGGCAAGTTTGGTTCAAAAAGTACGCAGCCGGGGCGGGCTGATTGTCTTTAGCGGCACGAAACACGATATCCGGCGCGATTTGTTTGTCCACGGGATGAAGCCGCCGGCAATCCATTACGAGGCGGATGTTGAGCAGGCTGTCAAATGGCTGGGCGATAAGCTTGGCACGTTGCGGGATTAACCGCAGTCGGGCGCAGCCAATTGGTCTTTTGTTGGCAAAACAGCATTTTGGGTTTATTCGGTATCGTTATGCCGATTTAAGCTGTGCCCAAACAGCAAGCCCCAAAAGGAAATGCCATGACTGATCAGACCGGACTGAATGTCACCATTGATGATCGCGTTGCCACCATCACGATCTGTCAGCCGGAACGCAAAAATGCCCTGACCAAACCGATGTGGGGCGCGTTGGCGACGATTGTTCACGAATTGTCGGATGATCTTGATCTGCGCAGCGTGATTATTCGCGGTGGCGAAGGGGCTGGTTTTGGTGCCGGGGCAGATATCCATGAGTTCGTGCGTGAACGGTCCGGGTTCGAGAAAGCACGCGATTACGGCATGCTGCATGCCGAGGCGCTTCAGACCATCCAGAACTGCACGCATCCGGTGATTGCCGCAATTGACGGCCCGTGCATGGGGGCGTCTTTCGTGCTGGCAGCGGCGTGCGACATGCGCATTGCCGCCGATAACGCAAAGTTCGCTGTGCCGCCGATGAAACTGGGCGCAACACTTGGCTATCCCGAGCTTGAAATCATGCTTGATCTGCTGGGCGAGGCGGCGTTGTTTGAAATCCTGCTTGAAGGGCAGGTGTTTGATGTCGTCCGTGCACGCGAGATCGGCTTTATCGCCCGTCATGTCGCGCTTGAAGTGTTTGACGAAGAAGTTGCCAGGACCGGCAAACGCATTGCCGGTGGTGCGCCACTGACGCAGCGGGCGCACAAAAGCATGCTGAACCGCCTGCGCCAGGGTGGTTCAATTGATATGCATGAATTTGATGAAGGCTACCGCGCCTTTGAAAGTGCCGATTTCAAGGAAGGCTACACCGCGTTTCTTGAAAAACGCAAACCGGTCTTCACCGGGAAATAGGCAGGGAGGGCTTTAACAGTCGGCCTGTTAAAGTCCCAAATCCGGTGTCAACGGCACGTCGGTGATGCCGTAATCAATACCCATCTTGTGCAATTCGCTGGTGATCTGGGAGCGGTGATGGGTTTGGTGATTGAAGAATTGCACCAAAAATAGCGGGCGGGGCAGGTTGCGGGTAATGCCGTCGACACCGGTGAATTCGCGATATCCATCCTGCCAGTCACGATCGTCCGAGGCGACAAAAGCCTCGATCTCGGCATCAAGATCGCGGCGGATTTGGCGCAACTCATCAAAATCACCGGCGACCTGGGTGTGGGCGTCATAGGCCGGGGCGTTTCCGGTTTTCATGATGCTGAGAATACGACGGTCTATATGCACCAGATGATTAAGGGTGGCATTGATCGACTTAAAGAACATGCCGCGATCACGACGGCGTTCTTCGTCGCCAATCTGATCGCAAAGATCATAAAGCACGCTGTTCTGCCACGTGTTGTATTTGGCCATTGCGCAGCCATAGTCGTCAAATGTCATCCGGGCCATTGAAGATATCCTGAAATGAGTGGTGGCGGGGTCGGTGTGATCAGCAGCTTGATCAGGTGGGGGATTCTGTCTGTTTTGCGTCGGCCATAAAATGGACCATCAGATTGGCAAAAATTGCAAAGCCCAGCATCGATACGGTCAGTGGCAACAAAGTGTTGTCATGAAAATGACCGATGACGATGCCTGCAACCGCGCCGGTGGCGAACTGGATCGTTCCCAAAAGGGCCGTCGCCGTACCGCCGATATACGGGAAATACTGCATGAAGGATGCCGTGGCATTCGGGGCCGTCAGACCGATCAGGCCGACCGAGAACATGATGAACGGCACCACTGTCCACAAGCTTGGCTCAAAGACATTTGTCGCAATGAACAAGCCGATGGTCGCGACAAGTTGAATGCCGGTGCCGATTTTTAGAATCTGATGACATTCGAGGCGTTTGAGCAACGGATTGTTGAGCCGGTTACAGATGATAATCACCGCAACATTGGCCCCGAACAGATAGGGGAAGTAAGCCTGCGGTACGCCAAAGAAATCGATATACATAAACGGGCTGTCGGTGACGAAACTGAACATCACCGCACTGGCCCCGGCATGGGTTAGCATAAAGCCAACCGCCTTGCGCGTGCGCAGGACTTCCAGATAAGTCCACCAGACCCGGCGAACCGGGCCGGGATGGCGTCGGCGCATCAAGCTTGTTTCGGGCAGTTTCAGGTAAACGATGGCAAGCATCAGGCTGCCATAGACAATCAGCAGCACAAAGATCGACTGCCATGTTGACCAGACCAGCAGTAACGAGCCGATGGTTGGTGCGACAAGCGGTGCAATCATCATGATCACCGCAATCAGCGCAAACATGCGCGCGGCTTCCTTGCCTTCAAACAGATCGCGCACCGACGCGCCGACAATCACAATCGAAAACCCGCCGCCAATGGCCTGGAAAAAGCGCATGACATTAAGCGAAAAGGCGCTGTCGACGGTGGTGATGATCGCGCTGGTGACGATATAGATTACCAACCCGACCAAGGCGATGGGACGTCGACCAATCCGGTCAGACAGCGGTCCTCCGATCAGTTGCCCCAAGGCAAATCCGATCAAGAAGGTACTGACGGAAACTTCGACAGCATGGGTGGCTTCGCCGAAGTCGCGTGCCATTGCCGGGATCGCCGGCAGGTAGGTATCAATGGCAAATGGTGCTGTCGCAACCAGTGCGGCAAGCAAGATGGCAAGCTTTTTCGGGTCAAGCGATGCGCTGGGCAGGGGCGTGGACATGCGCAATCAATTCCGTTCAGTGTTTGGCGGCGGGTCAGAGCCCCGATCAGAGGGCACGCGTTGCGCGGAGTATGCAAGCACGCGCAGGTAAGCAAGGTGACCAAGGCGCAGCAATGTGGGGCGTCGGGTGTGATAATCCCGAGCCCTGTATTATCCATAAAATTCAGGCTTCTGCCAGCGGTTGCTTGGATTGCGTCTTAGCTTATTGGCAGATCGGGCGTGTAGGGCACGTCCGTGTTGCCGTAATCAAGGCCCATCTTGTGCAGTTCGCTTGTGATCTGAGAACGATGATGGGTTTGATGATTGAACAGTTGTACCAGAAACAGCTGTCGGGGGATTTTGCGGGTGACGCCATCAGGGAAGGGAAGTTCGCGGATTTCATCCTGCCAGCTGTGATCGGTGCCTTCGACGAATTCGGTGATGTCGGCATCGACTTCGGCCCGCATGGCCTTAAGCGTTTCGAAATCGTCGGCAACGATGGTGGTTGGTTCGAACGGACCAGCTTCACCGGTGCGCAGGATGGTCAGAATGCGCAGATCAACATACAGGATATGGTTTAGCGTGTTGTGGATGGAGCCAAAGAACATATTGCGATCCAACCGCCGTTCGACATCGCCGATCTGATCGCAGAGGTCAAACAGCACGCCGTTCTGCCAACTGTTATAGGTCGCCATGCAGCGGCCATAGTCGTTGAAATTCATCTTGGACATTTTGAAACCGCTCCTTCCAGAGGCGCAAGCAGGCCTGGTTTTTCTTGGTTGTCATGGGTTTAACCAATACTACCGCATGTCGCGGGCCGAGGCACTGAAATACAGCAAGGGCGGCATCCGATTGAATGCCGCCCTTGATTTTTGTATGTATCCGATCAAACCTGGTTAGTGGGTCATGATCCGTTCCGGCCCCATGAGGGTGGTCGGAAGCCAGGTCGATATCACCGGGACATAGGTGATCAGGACCAGGAAGCCCAGCAGGATCAGAAGCCACGGGAAGGCGGCCTTCACGACCTTAAGCAACGGCATGCCGGTAATCCCGGATGTCACAAACAGGTTCAATCCGACCGGCGGCGTAATCATGCCGATCTCCATATTGACCACCATGATGATGCCCAGATGGATCGGATCAATGCCCAGCTGCATGGCAATCGGGAACAGGATCGGCGCCATGATCAGAAGGATCGCTGATGGTTCCATGAAGTTGCCAGCAATCAGCAGAACAATGTTGACGACAATCAGGAAGCCCCAAGCCGGAAGACCCCATCCAATGATGGTTTCGGCAATGGTGTGCGGAATGCGTTCAGAGGTCAGAACATGGGCAAACAGCATCGCGTTGGCGATGATGAACATCAGCATGATCGTGACCTTGCCTGCATCGAGCAGGACGTGACGGACTTCCTTGTCAAACGGGATCAGGACCAGTGCCTTGCCCATTTTCGGAATGTTGTGCGCCATCAGGCTGCCAATGCCGGTATTGCCGTTTTCCGGCACCCACGAAAGTTCCTTGATCGGGCCCATGTCGCGGTAAAACAGCACGGCAACAAACATGGCATAGAACGCGGCAACCGCCGCGGCCTCGGTCGGGGTGAAGACCCCGCCATAAATACCACCCATGATCAGCAGAACCAGCAACAGGCCACCCGATGCCGAAAACAGCGCGCCGCCCCATTCACCAAGGGTCGGGCGGGGCTGGCTTGGCAGTTTCTTGATGCGTGCGACGATATAGATCGCAATCATCAACATCAGGCCGACCATGATCCCCGGAATAACGCCAGCAAGGAACATGCGCCCAACCGAAACCTCGGTCGCGGCGGCGTAAACAACCATCACGATGGATGGCGGGATCAGAATGCCAAGCGTACCGGCATTACAGATGACACCAGCCGCAAAGCTTTGCGGGTAACCTGCGCGCACCATGCCGGCAATCACGATGGAGCCGATGGCAACGACGGTTGCCGGGCTTGAGCCCGAAACAGCCGCAAACAGCATGCAGGCCAGAACCGATGCCATGGCAAGACCACCGGGGAACCAGCCCACGGTATCAATGGCAAAGCGGATCAGGCGGCGGGCAACACCCCCGGTCGACAGGAAGGCCGATGCCAGAATGAAGTAGGGAATGGCAAGAAGGGTGTAGTGCTCCATCCCGCCAAAAAGCTTTTCTGCCAGGGTGGCAAGGCTGTCGTCGCCAAAAAGAAGGATGGTCGAAAGCGACGCAACACCCAGCGAAATGGCAATCGGTGCGCCAAGCGCCATCAAGCCAAACAGCAGGATAAACAGGAATGCGATAGTCATTTGAATGTTCCCCCTGTCCGGCTTACGATTTTGGCGTCGAAGCCGTGGCGGACTTGTCGTCCTCCACAGTGCTTGCGCCAAGCTGGTCAATCGCTTCGCGTGCTTCGTCAGCCAGATTGAAGCCGACCTGTTGGCCGGTAATGATGCGCCAGCCAACCTGTGCCAGACGGAACGCCAGCAAAGCGGCACCCACCGGCATGATCAGATAGACGATCCACAGCATGATCGGGCTGTCTTCGGCTTCCATTTCAAGCATGTGGTTGAAGCTGACCAGCTCCCAGCCGCCAATAATCAGCCAGCTCGAATACAGAATGCCGGCCGCGACGACGATCAGACCGATGACGCGCTGGGCATTCTTGGGGAACAGGCGAACGAGGGCGTCCACCCCGATATGCGACCCAACCTTGACCCCATAGGACATGCCAAACAGGATCAGCCAGGCAAAAAGAAATTCCGTGGTTTCCAAGGCCCAGGTCAGGCCGGAATTGAACACGTAACGCATGACGACGTTTACAAAGGTAAGCGACGTCATAGCGGCGAGCAGGAGGGCAATAATGCCCTCCTCCAGCCGGTTAACGACCGTTGAGATCATCTTGAACGGCCCTTTTCCGATGATGTTGGAAAAAAAGTACGGATCAGTTGCACGCAGCAGCGGCGTCGATGATGTCCTGGCCGATATCGCCAGAGAACTCATCCCAAACCGGTTTCATTGCAGTCTGCCATTTGGCGAATTCTTCGCCGGAAAGCTGCAGGATTTCGGTTTCGCCGGAGTCAATCACTGCCTGACGCTGTTCAGCGGTCAGTTCCGCCGACAGGCCGTTTGCGTAATCGCTGGCTTCTTTCATCGCCTGGGCGAGGCCGTCGCGGATTTCCGGATCCAGACCTTCCCACCACTTGGTCGAGGTGACGACCATGTAGTCAAGCAGACCGTGGTTGGATTCGGTGATGTAATCCTGAACTTCGAAGAACTTCTTGGAATAGATGTTCGACCAGGTGTTTTCCTGACCGTCGACAACGCCGGTCTGAAGGGCCGAATAGGTTTCCGAGAAGGCCATTTTCTGCGGAACCGCATCAACAGCTTCGAACTGGGCGGCGATCACGTCAGACGACTGAATACGGAATTTCTGACCAGCAGCATCTTCCGGTGCGCGCAGCGGCTTGTTGGCCGAAAGCTGTTTCAGGCCATTGTGCCAGTAACCAACGCCGGTCAGGCCTTTGGACGACATCGCGTTCAGCAGTTCCTGACCTTTTTCGCCGTTCTGGAAGCAGGAAACCGCATCCATGTCCTTGAACAGGAACGGAAGATCATAGACCTGAAGTTTTTTGGTCCATTTGCCGAATTTCGCAAGAGACGGTGCGCCGAACTGAACGTCACCACGCAAGATGGCAGCAAGAACCTTGTCGTCATCAAACAGCTGCGAGTTCGGATAGATTTCGATCTGGACCTTGTCGCCAAGAATTTCTTCAGCGCGTTTTTTAAAGAAGTCGGCACCCTGGCCTTTCGGGGTGTTCGGCGCAACAACGTGCGCGAACTTGATCACTTCCTGTGCCGACGCGGCAAAGTTGGACCCCAGAAGTGCTGCGGCAGCAACGCCAGCAGCAAGAATGCTTTTGCTGATAGGACGCATCAAAACGTCTCCCTTGATGAATTAAATCTGTTTTCCCGTTAGCGCGCCATTTTTGGCGTCGTTCTAAAACGCCGTTTGGCGCTGTGCCGTAATCAGCAAGCTCTGGGCCAGTTCGAAATCAGTTGGATTTATGTAATTATATCAATGAAGTAAGGTGAATTTCATGTTGCTGCGATGCAGCAAATTTGGGCTGTTTCGTGTGTGAAGGCGCACACGAATTTCATGCCAGTGTGCGGACTGCCGCACACGATGCCGGGCGCGGATTTGACGGGGCGAGACAATAAAAAAGCCCGTCTAACTGACGGGCTCCTGATCGGTTGATTAGCGCGGGCGTCGGAATTCGGCCGGGACAATGTTGTATTTGGTCAGCTTGTCGTAAAATGTCTTGCGTGGCACGCCAAGTGCACTGACCGTGGCCGTAACATTGCCGCCATGTTCGCGCAGGGCTTCGGTAATCAGGCTTTTTTCAAATGCCTCGACTTGCTGGGGCAGGGGAACGGCATAATTGTCTTCGCCATCCTCGCTGTTTGTCAGGGGATCAAGACCAAGCACCCGCCGTTCGGCGGCATTGCGGAGTTCGCGCACATTGCCCGGCCAGTCATAGGCATTGAACCGTGCCAGTTCCGCCGCACTCAAGGCGGTGACGGTACGCTCAAACCGCTTGGCAGCGTCACGGGTGAAATATTCAAACAACAGCGCGATGTCATCCTTGCGATCACGAAGCGGGGGGATATGCAGTTGCACGACATTCAGGCGATAATAAAGGTCTTCGCGAAACTCACCGCGTGCCGATGCGGACCGCAGATCGACCTTGGTGGCAGCAATAACCCGCAAGTCGATCGGCAGAACCCGGTTTGATCCAAGCCGTTCAACCGCGCGTTCTTGCAAAACACGAAGAAGCTTGATTTGCAGCGCCAGCGGCATGCTTTCGATTTCATCAAGGAACAGCGTGCCCTTGTGGGCAAACTCGAACTTGCCGATACGTTTGTGATCGGCCCCGGTGAAGGCGCCGGCTTCGTGGCCAAACAGTTCTGATTCAATCAGATGTTCTGGCATGCCGCCGCAATTCACAGCCACAAACGGGCCGGGACGACCCGACATTTCATGCAGGTTGCGCGCGATCACTTCCTTGCCCGATCCGGTTTCGCCGTTGATCAGGACATGGGCGTTGGTGGCCGCGACATTCCCGATGAGGGTGCGGAGCTTTTCCATCGCCGGATTGCGGCCGATAAAGTCCGATGCGTTTTTGGAATGGCGCGCCAGTTCGATCTTGAGCGTGCGGTTCTCAAGCACAAGGGCGCGGTGGCTCATTGCGCGGCGGGTAATGTCGATGAACAGATCCGGGGCATAGGGCTTTTCGATAAAGTCAAAAGCCCCGTCATGCATGGCCTGAACGGCGGTTGCGACATCACCATGCCCGGTGACCAGAATAACCGGCATTTCCGGATCGATCTTTTTGACCTCTGTCAGCAGATCAAGGCCGTCCATCTTCGGCATGCGAATGTCGGAAATCACAATGCCCGGCCAACCTTTTTTCAGGCGTTCAACCGCAGACGCGGCGTCCGAGAAGACTTCGACTGGGATGTCGGCAAGTTCCAGCGTTTGCTGTGCGGCTTCACGCACATCTTCGTCGTCGTCAACAAACAGAACGCATTCGGCACTGGTTGGCACTGGCTTATCCTTTGACCTGATAACTGGATCAGAGGACAATTTGCGTGTCAGCCCTGATCGTGATGGTTTGCAAGGTGTGTGCGGGTTTCTGAAGGTGTTTTAGCAGCCGTGAAGGCGGGCGTCGAGATGCTGTTTTTCGGCTCCGCATCGCCGGGGCCATCATAGCGGAGCTCGACAATGAAGGATGCGCCGCCTTGCGGGCGGTTTTCCGCACGGAGCGTTCCGCCAAAGCTTCGAATGATGCCATAACAGATCGAAAGCCCAAGCCCCAGACCATCACCAAACGGTTTGGTGGTAAAGAAGGGGTCAAAAAGCTTGGGCAGGTTATCTGGCAAAATGCCATGCCCGTTGTCATTGACCTTCACAATCACCCGGTCTTCGCCGCCGGTGATCGCGATATCAATTTCGGGGTTTGCCATATTCTGGCAGGCATCCGCCGCGTTATTGATCAGATTGGTAAAGACCTGGGTCAGCTGATTGGCTTCGGCAATGACGTGTTTGACATCGCCGTGCTGGTGCAGGGTGATGTTTTCGACACCTGCGCGCCCGCTTTCAATCGCAAGATCAATTGCCATTTGCATCTGGGCCGGGACATCGACCGGATGATTATCCTGTTCCGGGCGGCGCGAAAATGTTTTGAGATTGCCGGTAATGCGCCCCATGCGATCGGTCAGTTCTGAAATCCGTTGCAGGTTGCGGTTTGCCGTTTCCTTATTGTCGCGTGCGATGAACTTCATCGCGTTTTCCGCATAGTTCCGGATGGCGGTCAGGGGCTGGTTGATTTCATGGGCGATCCCGGCGGACATCTGACCAAGGGCGGCAAGCTTGCTGGTTTGGACCAGCTCGGCCTGGGCCGTGCGAAGCGCGTCTTCGGTGCGTGACCGTTCGGTAATTTCTTCTGCAAGTCGCTGGTTGGTGTTCATAAGGTCGGTCGTGCGCAGGCGAACCTGTCGTTCAAGTTCGCGTTGCGACCAGTCGCGGATTTCAAGCTGTTCAAGCATCGCGCGCCGGCGTTGCAGGATGATGAAAATCAGACCGGTCAGAATGATATGCGCAGCGCCGCCCATTGCACCGGCACTGATCACGGATCGATCCAGCACGGATTTATCGGTCAAAAGAAACATTCGCCAGCCCTGTTTGGGAAGTGTGCTTGCCGTCACGAGATAAGTTGTCTTGTTTGGCGTGGTCTGGCGCGTTTGCACTTTACCGGTTGCTTGTTCGTTGGCAGATCTTGCTTCGTCTTCGCTGGCAACCGGGCCGAGGCTGAGGATTGCCGGGCTATCATCAACAGGCCATGCCCCATCCAGCAACGGCATGGGTTCAAGCGGGTAGTCACCATATTTGCGCGACGCGATCAGGCGGGGGCGATCATTGTTGCCGAGCCCGGCAAGGTCGCGAAACCGCCAATCGAGATTGGATGAAATGATAACGACGCCGTTCTGATCGGTGACCAGAACGCTTTCGCTGCCGCGTGCCCAACGCTGCACAAGGGTTTCAAGGTGGGTCTTGACCACCACGGCACCGGCAAAACTCGTCCCGTCCGGGCGCACCGGGTGGGAGATATAATAGCCCGGTACGTTCGAGGTAATCCCGAAGGCAAAGTAATGACCGGTCAGGCCGCTTTTGGCCTGCTGGAAATAGGGGCGGAATGAAAAGTTGCGTCCGATAAAGGACGCATCGCTGTTCCAGTTGCTGGCAGCCAGGGTGTCGCCATTTTGATCCATGAAATAGATGTCTGAGGCGCCGCTGTCGGCTGCCAGTTTTTCAAGGTAAATGTTGACGGCCTTTGCAATCACCGGATCGGCATGGATTGCAAGATCGATGATGCGTTTATCCGATGCCAGCGTAATCGGCAGATATTCGTGTTCCTTGATCGCGCCCTGAAGGTTGGATCGATACAGCTCAAGCTTGTTGCGGCCATCTTCGGTGATGTCGATCAGCTTTGCCTCATGCCAGAACGTCGTGACCAACCATACTGTTACCGGCAGCAGTGCAAGCAAACCGCATAATACGATCCGGGATATTCTTTTGATTGAAACCGAAGAGTTCAGCATTCTGTCCACGTTGGCGTTGGGCTTTGATCTACCCCTTCTTAAGGGTGGGAAGTCTTCCCTTAAAGGTGGGGCGTCGGGATTAGATTACAAAAAGATTTCAAAGCCCAGCGCAAATTTTACCGATTCTTCTCGTGCTTGATAATCGTTGGATCAGGCTGTACCTATCAGGAAAGCATCCGCGGGATTTTCAGACCACATTTATGCACGGTTGATCAAGCCCGAACAAACCTGTCAGGAAAGTTCCCTGCATGAGCGACGAAGACACACACCTGATCTGGGTTCTGGCCGATGACCGGACCGGCAATGTCAATCAGTGTTTGGGGGTTGCCGAGGCTCTGGCACAGCCTTTCAAGCGCATTGATATCGGGTTTACAAAATTTGTGCGTCTTCCGAACTTTATCCGCCGAACCAGTCTGATCGGGATTGATGAGGCATCGCGCAGGCGACTGGTGGCGCCATGGCCGGATCTTGTCATCTGTTGCGGGCGGCGTTCCGCGCCCGTGGCGCGCTGGATCAAAAAGCAAAGTCGCGGCCATACCCGCATTTGCATCATCATGCGCCCGGATGGCTTCGAAAGTGCCTTTGATCTTATTGCCGTCCCGGCACATGACCGTTCTGTCATTCGTGAAAATATCGTCGAAATCCCGGGTGCGCCGCACCGTGTGACCGAAAGCAGGCTTTTGATCGAGGCCGACAAATGGCGCCCGCATTTCAAAGGTCTGCCCGAGCCAAAGTTCGCCCTGATCATTGGCGGAAGTACCAAGCGCACGACCTTTACCAAAGACATGGCAGAACAACTGATCGACAAGGCGGTTGAAGCCGCAAGTGCGGTCAACGGGTCTTTGCTTGTCACCACCAGCCGCCGTACGGGTGTGGAAAACGAAGCCCTGATCGCCGAGCGGTTGGCAGCGTCCGGCGTGCCTTATCACCTGCATGACTGGACATCCCAGGCCGAAAACCCGTATTTCGGCTATCTCGCGCTTGCCGATGTGAAGATCGTGACCAGTGATTCCGTTTCGATGTGTTGTGAGGCGGCCGCGGCACCGGGTGGTGTCTATATCTTTGATCCCGATGGTCTGGCCAACAAGCGGCATAAACGCCTGCATCAAAGCCTTTATGAAGGCGGCTATGCCAGACCGCTTTTGCCCGACACCGAACTGGTGCCATTCAAGCATCCGTCCTTGCAGCCGGCCCGCATGGTTGCGCAGCGCTGTCTGGAGCTTTTGGGGGCTCCCTGACCTGAAAGGTCGATAACACCTTGTTTTGTTGTGGTGTATCGGGTCTATTCACCGGGCACCACCACCAAGGAATATCGCCCCGATGTCTTCGTCCCCGACCGATCCCACAGCTGTGCGTGTGTTAAATGCACCGCAATTGTTTCCACGCCACATTGCAGTTGCGATTTTGGCCGCTGTTGCCTGCTTTTTTGCGGCAAACCATGTTGCCGCACGCCTGACTTTTGAAAACGGGACAGGGCTGCTTCTGGCTGTTTTATGCCGCTCGGCTGTTGCGCTTTCGATCCTGATTGCGATCGTCTATTTCAAACGTCATTCCATTCGTTTGCCGCGGGTTCTGGTGCGCTGGCAATTGGTGCTTGGCCTGATGATCACGATCCAGAGCCTGTGTCTTTATTCCGCTGTGGCCCGTGTGCCGGTCGCCCTGGCGCTGCTGACGGCCAATACCTTTCCGATCATTCTTGCCTTGCTGACATGGGGGCTCGGCGGTCCGCGCCCGACATTGCGTGCGGCAGGTTTGATGTTGTTTATCCTGTCGGGTCTTGTGCTTGCGCTTGATCTGCCGGGTATTCTCGGCGGCGGGGCTGAGGTGACATCAAGTTGGTGGATGGGCATCGGCTTTGCGCTGATGGCAGCGACCGTTCTTTCGGTGGCCTTCTGGGTAACCGATCACAAGCTTGCCGGGATCAGCGGGCCGGTACGCTCGATGTTCACCATGCTGGTTGTTTTTGTTTCGATGATCATTGCCGGGATCGGCGATGTTGTGCCGGGTGGTATGGGGCTTCCGAATGCCATGCCGGGATGGATGGGGCTTATGGCCTTGATGCTGCTGTACGGCGGGGCGTTCGCGGTTCTGTTCATCAATGTGCCGCGCCTTGATATGGCGCGCAATGCGCCGGTGATGAATATGGAGCCAATCGCTACATTGCTGTTTGGCTGGGTCATTCTGGGGCAGATGATCAGCCCGATCCAGATGCTGGGCGGTCTGGTCGTCGTCAGCGGTATTGTCATTCTGACCCTGCGCAAAGGGGCCTGAGTCGAATAAAAAAAGGGAGCCATTTGGCTCCCTTCATGCAGCGTGTTTGTTTATCAAACGGCTTGTGAATGACGCCCGTGCGCGTGGTTCAGATAGGTATCAAATGCTGCGCAAACCGCGCGCACCAGCGGACGGCCCAACTCGCTCAGTTTAATGTAATTTCCCTGAACTTCGACAATGCCATCCCGGGTCATTGCCTTGATGCGCTCAAGCTCTGGCGCGAAGCGATCGGCCGAAATGCCGTGGCTGGCGCAAACCGGGTCAAGGTCGACGGCAAGATTGCACATCAACTCATTAATGATGTCGCGGCGCAATTTGTCTTCGCTGGTGAGGGCAACACCCTTTTCAATGGCGCATTTGCCACCTTCGACTGCGCGCTGCCAGCGGGCCAGTGCCGGGTCATTTTGCGCATAGCCCTGCGGCAGGGACGAAATTGCAGACGGGCCAAACCCGATCAGGGCTTCTGCCCGGTCGGTGGTGTAACCTTGGAAGTTCCGGTGCAGCAGGCCATCAGACAGGGCGCGCGCCATGCTGTCGGCCTGATGGGCGAAGTGATCAAGGCCGATGGCGACAAAGCCATGTTTGGCAAGGCGGTTCTGGATTTCCTCATACTGTGCCCAGCGTTCCCCGGTATTTGGCAGGGCCTCGGTCGGGATAAGCTGTTGATGCTTTTTCATCCATGGCACATGGGCATAGCCAAAGACCGACAGGCGATCAGGGCACAGCTCCACCGTCTGATCAACCGTTTCGCGCAGTGAGTCCACGGTCTGGAACGGCAGGCCATACATCAGATCGACATTGATGCCGGCAATCCCGTGCGAGCGCAGTTTGGCAATCACATCACGGACAAGCTGCATGCTTTGAATACGGTTGACCGCCGTCTGGACCTGTTGGTTGAAATCCTGAATGCCGATGCTGGCACGGTTAAAGCCGCACTCGACCATGGCTTCCATGAAATCATCGGTCGCAGTGCGCGGATCCATTTCAATGGCGATTTCGGCATCATCAAGGATATCAAGGCGAGAACGGATTGCGGCCATGATGGCGCGCAGGTCGTCGGCCTTGAGGATGGTCGGGCTGCCGCCGCCAAAGTGAATGTGCGACACTGTGAATTTCTGGTCGGCAGGCAGTTTGCCAAGCGTACCTTCGATCTCGGTCAGAAGGGCTGTGACATAGCCATTCACCGGCTTGTAAGTTTTGGTGATCTTGGTGTTGCAGCCGCAGAACCAGCACATTTCCTCGCAATAGGGGACATGCAGATAAAGCGATAACGGTTGCGCGGGATCAAGATCACCCAGCCAGCCTTCAAACACCTCGCCATTCACATCGGCATGGAAATGCGGCGCGGTCGGATAGCTGGTATAGCGCGGCAGTCGCAGGTCGTATTTTTCGTAAAGGGCAAGCTGCATGACGGACATCCCGAAAATTCGTTCTGTCCGTCTTTTGCATTATTCCAAACTTGCCTGCCTTGATATGCGTCAAGGGTGGGGAACAGGGAAACCGTGTCGTTCGCTTAACGCCAGCAAAATGTTGTCCTTGCCATCAATGAAGGTATGACCATTTGCTGTGCCGGTTTGAAGCGATGATGTATCGCCAGATTTCAGGATCATTACCGGAAGTGACTGATGATCTTCGCCCAGAAGCGCAATCACATCGTGCCGTGGGCGAGGCCAATTGATATGGCGAATATCAAGTCCGGCAAGCAAGTCCGGGAAAGATCCCAAAACCCCGTCAATCAACGCACAATGCCAGCAGTAAAAGCGTTGGTTTGGCCAAGCAGGATCTTCAAAGTCGGGTTTGAGCAGGAATATCGTATCGCGTTCCAGATCCGGCATGGGGTTTGGCCTTTTTGGTGGTGGCACTCGGTTTGCGCCTTGGCGATGTCAGGGACGGCCTTCAAAGATGCTTGAAGGCCGATATCAGATCGGCACGAAGGGCGGCCAGACGGTCACGGCCTTCGTCTTCGTCGTAGGGTTCGGCGGTGCCAACGCCCCAAACTGGGCCTGGCCATGCGGCATCATCCTTAAAGCGGCCGATGACGTGGCAATGAAGCTGCGGAACCATATTGCCCAGCATCGCGACATTGGTTTTGAAGGCATCAAAGCGACGTTTGATGACGCTTGAAACCGCCGCGACCTCATCACCAAGGGTTTTGCGGTCTACCGCACTCAGATCGTCATAATCGACAAGGTCGGGGCGTCTGGGCACCAGAATGAGCCAAGGATAACGTGCATCATTCATCAAAAGCACATGCGATAGCGGCCCGTCGGTGACAAGGGTGGTATCGGCGGCAAGCTGGGGATGAAGTGTGAATGCGTTATTCATGGTCAGTCCTTGTTATCGTGATAGCCCGATCAATGTCCCTGCTTATAACCTGCCGTTCTTTCTCTGTCTTGGTCTGTGGTGTGAAATCCGTCAGATGGCTGTGCGGATATGTGCGAAAATTGGCGGGAAGGTCAGGCCCTCCCGCCCGGTAAATCATGCGACCTTTACATCGCGGTGTTTGGCAAGAAGCAGATCAACAAGACCGATGACTTCTTGTTCGGCTGCGTGAATGGAGGCCTCGGTTCGTTCGTCGGCAAATTCGTCATATTCAATGGCCGCACCAAACTGATCGGTGATGCCGATATATTGCAGCGGGGTAAACAGCCCGCCTTCGACAAAGTTCAGGTGCGCAATACGACCATCCGGCCCATAGCCATAGTCGCCACGTGATGACAGGGCGACAATCGATTTGTTGCCGGTCACCATTGGCCAATAGGGAACGTCGCCACGCGTTCGGTCAAAGCCGAATGTCCGGCCAACGCGGACAATGTTATCCACCCAGGCCTTCATCTGTGACGGCATGCCAAAATTATACATTGGCACCCCGGCAACGATGATGTCGGCCGCAAGCAGTTCGTCGACCAATTGATCGCTTTCACTCAAGGTGTGGCGCATCCATTCTTCGCGCTCTTCGGGTTTGGTGAATGCAGCATGGACCCAATCCCCGGTCACCGGGCTTGGCGGATTTGCGCCGACATCGCGGTAGATGACTTCGGTTTCCGGTCGCCTGGCCAGCCAGTGTTCGATGAATTTGGCCGTCAAGCGGCGGCTGTGCGAACCATGTTGTTTCTGATCGGATCTGCCGGGCCGGGCGCTGCTGTCGATATGAAGAATTCTGGTCATCATGTTCTCCATGTGATGAAAATGGTTCATCTGTATTTTGGTTTGATAACCAAGGATTGACGGAATTTTATTCCCACGGCAAAATCGAATTCCTCAGCAAACAGATGAGTTGAATTCATTCATATGTCGTTGCCGCCACTTGCGACGCTGCGCGCCTTTGAAGCCGCAGCACGCCATCAAAGTTTCAAGAATGCCGCATCCGAGCTTGGCGTCACGCCGACTGCGATCAGCCATCAGGTTCGCCTTCTTGAAGAAACGCTGGGTGTCCGGTTGTTTGACCGCAAGCCACGGCAGGTTGTTCTGACCGATGTCGGGCAGGAGTTGTATCCGGTTTTGCGTGATGGCTTTGCCGCCTTTGCCAAGGCGGTTGATCGGGTGCGGAACCGCCCCGTATCGCGCAGCATGACGGTTTCAGTCATTCCATCCTTTGCGGCAAAATGGCTGTTGCCACGCCTGCCCCGGTTTCAGGCAGAATACCCCGATATCAATTTGCGACTTCATACCTCGCCAGAGGCCGTCGATCTGGCCGGTGGTGTGGCGGATGCAGCCATTCGATATGGTGTCGGACCCTATCCGGGATTGGTTGCGCACAAGATGTTTCGCGAACAGTTCGTACCACTTTGCAGTCCGGCATTGGGCCTGAAAAAACCGGAAGACTTGCGCAATGCGACTTTGCTGCATTTTGACTGGCTACGCCCCGATGATGCGACCCCGACATGGCAAAGATGGGGGCAGGTGGCAGGCGCTGCAGATCACTTGCCATCCGCCGGGATCAGTTTTTCCGATGACAGTCACGCCATTCAGGCGGCGATTGCAGGCCAAGGTGTTGTTTTGGCCAGTCCGGTGATGGTGCGCGCAGAAATTGATGCAGGATTGCTGATGATGCCATTTGGCCCGGAAATCAAAGGGCATTGCTATCACTATGTGCATACGGGCCGGGGCGATAACCTTCGCGAAGTTGAAGCATTCGGGGAGTGGATCAGAAGCGAAGTGGCATCTTCGGTGCCAATTCCCGAGCAATCCGACGATTGACGATTGACCTTGCGGGCTGCATCGGAAACCATATGCGATTGTTAATCACTCGTGTGGATGGATCATGCCCCGCTTTGCTGCCAACCTTTCGTTTCTGTTTGCCGACTTGCCGTTTGAAAAACGGTTCGCCGCGGCGGCAGATGCCGGCTTTGTCGGGGTGGAATATATCGGCGCCTATGACATGCCGCTTTCCACGGTCAAATCGCTTTTGAATGACAACGGTCTGGAACAGGTTTTATTTAACCTGCCCGCCGGTAACTGGGAGGCGGGTGACCGCGGTCTTGCATGTCGCCCAGGGCGCGAGGAAGCTTTTCGCGATTCTGTCGTAAAGGCGCTTGATTACGCGGCGGCAACCGATTGCAAGATGCTTCATTGCATGGCCGGGCTGATGGGCAAGGGCGAAGATCCCGGCGAACTTGCCCGGCTTTATTGCGACAATCTGCTTTATGCTGCGG
This sequence comes from Thalassospira sp. A40-3, assembly GCF_015871485.1. Classification (NCBI taxonomy): domain Bacteria; kingdom Pseudomonadati; phylum Pseudomonadota; class Alphaproteobacteria; order Rhodospirillales; family Thalassospiraceae; genus Thalassospira; species Thalassospira sp. A40-3. Next base: position 2,498,067 of record NZ_CP065428.1, on the reverse strand, counting down.
ACCTTGCCGATCAGGCCGGGGTCGATATCCTGATCGAGCCGATCAATCCGCTTGATATGCCGGGTTACTTGCTTAATTCCGTTGAACAGGCGGCCGTGATCCTTGAACAGCTTGATCACCCGCGGCTGAAACTGCAGTTCGATATCTATCACGCCCAGATTGTTGGCGGGAACATCGCCGCGCGGCTGGATAAACATATCGACAGCATCGCCCATGTTCAGGTCGCCGGTGCACCGGGTCGGCATGAGCCTGACAGCGGCGAACTTAATTACCCCTTCCTGTTCTATATGCTGGATCGCATTGGCTATGAAGGCTGGATCGGCTGTGAATACAAGCCGCACGGCAAGACCGAAGACGGGCTTGGCTGGGTCCGTCCTTGGATGCCAAAACCCGGTGCCTGATTCCCGAATCTATTCGATCAGAATGGCCCGAAAATCGTTGACGTTGGTCAGGGTCGGGCCGGTCACCAGAAGATCATCGATCTTGGCAAACGCGCTGTACGCATCGTTGTTGGCAAGGTATTCGCGAAGGTCGATACCGGTCTTCTGGGCGGTTTGCCAACTTTTGGCGTCAATGATTGCCCCGGCATTATCTTCGCTGCCATCAATGCCATCGGTGTCAATCGCCAGTGCTGTGAAACCCGGCTGATCGCGAAGTTGCAGCAAAAGTGACAGCAAGAACTCGCTATTGCGGCCACCTCGGCCACCCTTGCCGCGCACGGTGACGGTTGTTTCGCCGCCCGACAGCAGGACACAGGGCTTTGCCGCCGGTTGGCCATGGTTGGCAACCTGATGGGCAATTCCGGCATGGACGATGGCGACTTCGCGTGCCTCACCCTCGATGGCGTCACCAAGGATGACGGCATTCAGCCCCATGTCACGCGCAACCGATGCTGCGGCCTCAAGGCTATCCTGCGGGCGGGCTAGCATGATGGTTTCATGGCCGTCAAAGCAGGGATCATCGGGCTTTATTGTCTCGTCCTCTGCACTTTGCAAAAGGTCCTTGGCGGCCTGCGGAATGTCGATCTGATAATGGCGGATGATATCAAGCGCATCCTGCCCGGTCGTCGGATCGGATACGGTCGGCCCGGATGCAATGATCGCCGGATCATCACCGGGCACATCAGATACAAGATAGGTCACCATGCGCGCCGGTGCCGATGCCTTGGCCAGGCGGCCCCCCTTGATTGCGGAGAGGTGTTTGCGCACGCAGTTCATTTCCGAAATCGTTGCGCCACTGCGCAAAAGCGCCTTGCTGATGGCCTGTTTGTCTTCAAGGGTCAAACCCGGTCCGGGCAGGGCAAGAAGCGCCGATCCACCACCGGAAATCATGCAGACAACCAGATCATCGGGGCCGGCATCAGAAACGATATCAAGGATGCGTTTGGCGGCCTTTTCGCCCGCAGCATCGGGGACCGGGTGGGATGCCTCGACAATTTCGATTTGGTCACACTCAACCGCATGGCCATAGCGGGTGACGACCAGACCTTCGACATCGCCTTTCCAAGCCTTTTCGAATGCACGCGCCATATTGGCCGATGCCTTGCCCGCACCAATGACGATGGTTTTGCCCTTTGGCGGTTCGGGCAGGTTGCGCGGGATCTGAACCCCGGGGTCGGCGGCCTTCAGTGCCGCATCCATCAAAGCCAGAAGTTTTTCGCGCGAAGTCGTCATATCGGGTTTCCCTGATTGGATTGTGGCCGGTTTGGTCCGGGTTTTTAGGTTGCCTGCTTGTCAGATGCGGTCTTGAAGAAATCAATCACGGCCTGCAGATGGTTTGACATCGCCTTTTCGGCGGCGTCCGGGTCGTGGGCCGCGATGGCTTCGATAATGTCGCGGTGATGTTCCTGCACCATGCGGTCAAAGGTCGGGCCGACCATGCCATTGAAGCGGATTTCATTGAGCGCTGCCTGCAACACATCATGCAGCATTTTCATCACGTGATAGTAAATGATCGAGCCTGTCGCCCGGCCGATCATCATGTGCAGTCGGTGGTCATCATCCGCGCGGTATTTGGCGGCCCGCCGTGGGTCATGCGCCTGACGATAGGCCATGCGCAGAAGTTTGATATCCTCGTCACTGGCGTTGATCGCAGCCCGCCGTGCAGCCCAGGTTTCAAGTGTGCAGCGAATTTCCTGAAGATCGCGCAGATTACTGATCGAATCGCGCACCAGATCGGTCATCGCGGTGTCCATGTCGATCCCGGTGGATGACAGGATTTCCGTGCCGCCACCCTGAACCGCACGCAAGTACCCACGTGTCTTGAGCTTTTGCAAGGCGGCGCGCACCGACACGCGGCTGACCGACATGCTTTCGGCAAGCTGTCGTTCGCCGGGCAGGCGATCACCGGGCAGAAAAATGCCATCTGAGATCTTTTCAAGAATTTGATCGGCAACCTGATCGGCAATCCTTTTGGGGCGCTTGGTTTCCGCGTCGTCTTGTGCCTGAAGCGTCTTGGCAGACGGCATGTTGGGTTGTCTCCAATCGTGTTTTTCTCTGCCAGTGCAGCGATATCGATATTGGTTCGCGCAATGGTCATACCAGTTTACGGGATGTTTGGCGGCGACGCAAAGTGTCGATATGCACCACTCGCGCTTATTGCAGTGCAATCTTGTTTCGGTAGGGATAAATTGATAGTTCAACAGGGGATGATCGGCGTATCCGCCCCACTTTCACTGGCGCTTTGGTGGCAGTGGTACCGAGGGATACCGCCATCAAACCAGCAGATACCCAAAGACCACCAGATTTCAGGAGAACTCGCGTGCCGAACCAAGCCGGGACCCTTTTGGGCCATGATGATCCAGCCCCGTTTGAGATATTGAACGAAAACGGCAAGGGTCATTCGCTTTTTGTCTGTGACCACGCGTCCCGGGAGATCCCCAAAAGCCTTGGCACGCTCGGCCTGCCCGAGGAAGAGCGCAAACGCCATATCGGTTGGGATATCGGTGCGCGCAAGGTGACCGAAATTCTGGTCGAACGGTTTGATTGCCGCGCAGTTCTTGGCGGATATTCGCGGCTGGTTATTGATTGCAACCGCCAGCTTTGGGATCCGACGGGGATGCCGGAAATCGCCGATCAGACCGTGGTGCCGGGCAACAAGAATGTCTCGCCCAGCGAACATATGCAGCGCATCCGCGAGATTTTCCTGCCCTATCATTGGGCGATCGAAGAACAGATTGCCAATTTCCACGCCCATAAAATCGCCCCGGCTCTGATTGCCATTCACAGCTTTACACCCGTGTTTCAGGGCTTTGAACGCCCATGGGAAATCGGTGTTTTGTGGGATCAGGATGATCGCATTCCGGTGCCACTGCTTGAAACGCTGCGGGCGCAAAACCCGGATTTGACCATCGGCGATAACGAACCTTATTCCGGGCGTCATTTGGCCGATTACACGATTGACCATCACGGCGAAGCGGCTGGTCTTCCCTGTGTGTCGATTGAAATCCGTCAGGATCTGATCGATACTGACGCGGGATGTGAAAAATGGGCAAAAATCCTTGGCGATGCCTTTGCCGACATCCTTGCGGATCCGAACCTTTACAAGATCAGGAGAGACTGATTTGGCAGGGGCCAACGCGCGCGAGCCGGGATTTTCCATCGGCATAGAAGAAGAATTCTGGCTCGTGGATCGTGAAACGCGCGATCTTGCCAAAGACCCGCCTGCCGAATTCCTCAAGGACGCCAAGGCAAAGCTTGGCGATCAGGTTTCAAGCGAATTTATGCGCTGTCAGGTCGAAACTGGCAGCAAGGTTTGCAACAGCGCACTTGAGGCGCGTGAGCAGCTTATTGAAATGCGCAGCACGCTTTCCGAGGTGGCGGCGAAATACGATATGGCGCTGCTGGCGGCATCGACCCATCCCTTTGCACAATGGGACGATCAGAAACATACCGATGGCGAACGGTACAACACCATCGCGCGCGATCTGCGCACCGTGGTCGACCGTTTGCTGATTTGCGGGATGCATGTTCATGTCGGGATCGAAGATGACGACCTGCGTATCGAACTGATGGCGCAGGCGAGCTATTTTTTGCCCCATCTTCTCGCACTCACCACAAGCTCGCCTTTCTGGCGCGGCAAGGAAACCGGGCTTCAGACATTTCGCTTGTCGGTGTTTGATAACCTGCCGCGCACCGGCCTTCCGGAAGTGTTTGGATCCTGGGCGGAATATCGCCGCCATGTCGATATGCTGATCAATGCCGGCGTGATCGAGGATGGCACAAAGCTTTGGTGGGATTTGCGGCCAAGTGATCGCTGGCCGACCCTTGAAATGCGGATCGCCGATGTTTGTACCGACCTTGAGGACGCGGTCTGTGTTGCATCGATTACGCGATGTTTGATGCGCATGCTGTATCGTTTGCGGCGCAACAATCAACGCTGGCGGATTTATGCCAACATGCTTGTGCGTGAAAACCGCTGGCGGGCATGCCGTTATGGCAGTGATCCGGGCGAGAAGGCCGGTCTGATCGATTTTGGCCGGGGTGAAATCGTGCCCTATGCAGATCTGCTTGAGGAGATCTTGGAGCTGATCCGGCCCGATGCTGAATTCTTTGGTTGTGTTGATGAAGTCGAACATGCACGCACCATCATAAAACGCGGCACCAGTGCGCGCAGACAGCGCGAAATCTATGACGCAGCAATCGAACTCGGCGCCTCGTCAAAGGACGCATTGATCGCGGTTGCCGACGTGCTGATTGAACGGACAGATCCCAACGCAAGATCGGATACCTAGAGTCTGCTCCGATTATCTTACATCGTTTTGCCGAGGACATTCTTGTGTCCGGCAAGGAATGGATCGCAGGGCGTAGCGGTGCTACGGTCAAGATCCGTGACGCTGCAGGGCGGATGGATGTCCCGGCCCGAAGGGTTCGGTTTGGCGATGTTTCGCTGCGTTACACCGCTTGAACGATGCTCCACATCGCCCTTCGCGCTGTGCCTTGCCAAATAGATTCGCCAAACACTAACAAAAGCGATGCAAGCTAATCGGAGCAGACTCTAACGGCTTGTCAGCGACCGGTGCATTGAGTATCGTCGCGCCGAAACGGGTTTGGGCCCTTTGAATTCCGCGCATCGGATATCCGCTGTGCAATCCATCATCGGAGAAGAATTGATGACCGAAGTCGGTGGTATCGCAGCCGATCAGCTTGCGAGTTATGTCGAGCGTATCGAACGCCTTGAAGAAGAAAAAGCCAACCTGATGGCTGACATCAAGGAAGTCTATGGCGAAGCCAAGGCGCTTGGCTATGACGTGAAAATCCTGCGCCAGATCATTCGTCTGCGCAAAATGGAAGACCACGAGCGCACCGAACAGGAAGAAATCCTGGAAGTGTACAAACGTGCGCTGGGTATGAGCTGACACCATCCTGTCAGCAGACCTGCCGAGAATACCAAAAGCCCGCTTTCAAGCGGGCTTTTGCGTTTGTAATCTTGGTACATGACAACCGCATCCCGCCCCGAAATCACCGCCGAGGTCACCGAAGGTGTCTGTCGGCTGTTATATCATCACGAAATGGCCTGCCTGACGGAGCTTCGTCTGGGCAATGGTCGCAGGCTTGATGTGCTGGCGCTTGGCCCCAAAGGGGAGCTGTGGGCGGTCGAGGTTAAATCATCGGTCGAGGATTTCCGTGTCGACCAAAAATGGCATAGCTATCTGGATTACTGTGACCGGTTCTTTTTTGCTGTTCCAATGCACTTTCCCAAGGATCTGATTCCTGATGATGTCGGACTGATCGTTGCCGACCGCTTTGAGGCCGCGATCATCCGTGCAAGTGCGGAAAAAAAGCTTTCCGCAGCGCGTCGAAAAAAGCTCCTGATCTCCTTCGGACAGGCCGCAGCAGCGCGAGTAAACAAGTTTTCTTCAAAGGAAAATGTATTGGGATAGGCTCTCGAAAGGATAGTTTCCTGTTATTATTTCATATTTATGAATGGCATTAAGTTGTTGATATTTAGGTAATAATGTGGATTTCAACTTTTGATATACATCTGAGTAGTATCAAAACGTATAGGTTTAGGTGTGACGAAGCGCACTGGTCTAAGGGTTGTGTTTGTGCGATGCAATATAAGCATTGCGAGAACGTTTGGGCCAGACTGAGCAGTTTTCGATTTCTGTCTTTGACCTTTGTGTCGACTGGCCCGTGTTGGGTGTAACGCCCGGTTCCTTCGTCGGGGGACGATGACATGGCGGAAAAGAAACGTGCGATCGCTTTGGCTGGTGGTGGACCAGCAGTTGGTTTGAGCATCGGCGCCCTAAAAAGGGAGCGCTTGAACCCCGATCTCGACGAGGTGTGGGTCAGTCGCATCCTTGACATCAAACAGATCCGCCAACCCGAAAATCTTTATGACGCGCTGAACAATCTGGTGATGCTGTATGCGGCAACCACCAGTGAAGATGACGTCAAGCTCTTCACTTGCAAGGTCGCCGAAAGCGGGCGCGATATCCGGGTCACCGAAATCCCGGTTGAAGCCAATATCAGCTGCGACTGGACGTGGGAAAACCTCGATCGAAGCATCGGGGACGGCTATCGCGCGACCAACGATGTTCTTTCTGCATATCGAAATACCACCGGCGACGTGACTGTTGCCAAACTTCTGGCGGCAAGTAACGACGCCGCCTGATGTCATCTGTGAATGTCAATTTTGGATATCCAAAGAATGAAGACTTTTGCGAATCTGAATATCGGGACCAAACTTTCCATTTTGCCGGTAATTGCGGTTATTGCGATCATCGCTGTCAGCCTGATTGGCGGGCGGGCCATCATGTCACTTTCTGATGGTCTGGAATTCGCTGTCAGCAAGGCATATCCCGAGGTCAAGGATATTGGCGAGATTGATCGCAATGTGACCCGGGTGCACCAGACCCTTTATCGCATGCTTTCCTGGTCTGCCGCCGGTGTTGAAGGGGATCGGATGGAAGCCGTTTCCCAGGATCTTGAAACCCAGATCGAAGAAGCGCGTCAGTCCTTCGTAACGTTGCTTGAAAACGAAAGTCTCCCGGAATCCGGCCGCCAGATGTCGGTTGATGCGCAGGAACGCTTTGATGGCTATCTTGGCAAGGTCAATCAGGTCCTTGGCATGCTCGACATTGATTATACCGGGGCGCTCAGCTTTTCCTGGTCTGCACAGTCCGACTATGAAGCACTGATGGACATTCTTTCCAAGCTGCGCGGAACCGCAGAACTCAGAATGGACAGTGCGAGCGGTGCGGCCATGGAAGTTGGCAGTTCGGCACAGGATCAGACAATTATCGCGGCTGTGTCGGCATCTATCGCCATGGCGGTGATCAGTTTTGTCATCGCAAGCCTGATCGGTGCGCCGGTCAAAAAGCTGACCCATGTCATGCGCGAAATTGCCGAAGGCAAAACCGACATATCGGTTCCCTATACCGCGCGCAAGGATGAGATGGGCAAGATGGCCGATGCGGTTGAGGTGTTCCGCCAGAACGCCGAAAGCCTTGAAGCCGCGGAAGAACAGCGCCTGCAGGATGAAGCCCGTGCGGTCGAGGAAAAACGCCTGATCATGCAGGAACTGGCGCGCGATATTGAAACGTCGGTACAGGGCACAGCAACGGCAGTCAGTGCCGCGATCGAGGAGATCGGCGCATCTGCATCAGCGCTTCTCGACAATGCCGAGCGCACCGACCATCAGAGCGAAAACGCCTTTGATGCATCCGGCAAGTCCAGCCACAACATGGGCGAGATCGCCCAGGCGGCATCCGGCCTGGCCTCGGCGATTGCCAATATCAGCGAGGAAATCCAGAAAAGTAGCCGTCAGGCACAGGAAGCCAGCGAACAGGCCCGCGACGCCGATGAGAAAATCCGCCGTCTTGAAGAAGCCAGCATCCGTATCGAGGATGTCGCTGCCCTGATCGGCAATATTGCTGAGCAGACCAACCTTCTGGCACTTAACGCCACGATTGAATCGGCCCGTGCCGGTGAGGCCGGCAAAGGGTTCGCCGTTGTTGCCAACGAGGTCAAAAACCTTGCCAGCCAGACGGCGAAATCGACCGAGGAAATTGCATCTGAAATTGCCAATGTCCGTGCCGAAACCGGACAGGCGGTTGAGGCGATCCGAACGATTGTCGAAAGCGTTCAGGGCATCAACGAAATTCTGAGACTGACGGCTGAATCTGTCATGGAGCAAGGCAATGCGACAGGCCAGATCAGCACCAGTATCACCGAGGCTGCCGGTTATGCGGAAACCGTGTCAGGCGGCATTGGTGATGTGCGCGACATTGCCCGGGCGACCCGTGATTCTGCGGGAAGTGTGGGCGAGGCAACCGCAGAGCTTAGCCGCGAAATGGCAGGGCTAAGCAGTTCGGTTGACGGTCTTGTTGCACGGCTGCGCGCCGTCTGACGGACCTTTGTGTTCATTTGTTTCAACCAACCAATCGTCAATCACGACATCTATCTATGATCAACAAGGGAAATTCAGGATGAATAAGGTTTTGCGTTCTTTCGGTGCGGCTCTGGCGTCGTTGCTGATGGTTTTGAGTGTATCGTCGGCCATGGCCCAAGATAAGGAAGCAACCGCCAAGGATCTGGTGGATAAGGCAATCGCCCTTTATGACGACGTCGGGCAGGAGAAATCCTTTGATATGTTCAACGACAAGTCCGGTGAATTCGTCTTTGACGAGTTTTACGTCATTGTTGCTGATGGCGAAAAAGGCACGTTCCTGACACACGCGATCAACCCGAAGCTTGTTAACAACCCGGGCCTTTGGGACCTTCAGGATGTGAACAGCAAGTTCATCATTCGTGACATGGTCGAAACCGGAAAGGCATCGCCGGATGGTGGTTGGTCCAACTACACCTGGACACATCCGCAGACCAAAAAACTTGCCGAAAAGAAAACCTGGGTGAAAGCCCATGACGGCAAGATTTTCATGGTGGGTTATTACGACTAAAAAGTAATCACATCCAGAAAGCAAAAACCGCCTCCGGGCGGTTTTTGTGTTTCAAGTAAAATGGGTCGATTTGTAAAATATTTGTTAAGTTAAACGAGTTGGATTTCGGGTGCATAGTTTAGAAAATACTTAACATGACTCTGATCAAAATTGCGATTTAGTATATGAGTCACCAGATTTAATATATCTACGTATATGTAATCGCGTGTTTTGTCACATCACTATTGAAGAATTGTCTCAAATGTAGCGGCTTAAAATCATTATAATGATGGCTGTATCTACAGGTCCGCAAAGACGGACTGGTATCTCCTGGGGGTGAGCGGTGGTGCACGCGATGGCATTCTTATCGTTTGCGCCATGTTGTTTGGACCGAACTATTCGGTTTTCAACAAGGAGATCGCGACGTGGAAAAGATCAAACGAGCTATCTTTCTGTCAGGCGGCGGGCCTGCTGTTGGCTTAAGCATCGGGGTGCTTAAGCGTCTGCAGCAGGAACCGGATATAAAATTTGATATCTGGTCGTCTGCCTGTATCGGCGCTTGGCTCTCGGTTGCCTGGCATCAGGCCGACGAGGGTCAGGAACTTGACCAGACCATCGCCTTCTTTCGTAAAATTTTCCGACCCGCAAGTGTCTATGAACGGTTCCCGATTGCATCGGCCTTTGCACCGGACTTCTTTTCTGATTTCACCAACAAACTCAATTACTTCTTTAACCCTAGCAGCTATCAGGGGCTGATCGTGCCAGACGCCATTGGCGAGGCCGTTGAACATGTGCAGCATTTCATGGGCAATCCGAAATATTGGACGCCGCACAATTTCAACGATGTTTTGCTAAACGGTTTTCTGGCGGCAAATCCCCTGTCGCGTCTTCTGGTCGGATCGATCTATCAGACCCAGACCAAGGGACTGGCCAAGATCTATTCACCAGACAGCATGTTCTTGGACCGGCTGAACTTTGATCGGCTTTATCAGCCCGGCAAGCCGGCCATGTTCCACAACGCCTATAACCTTTCCAAGCAGCGGCTTGAACTTTTCACCAACAAACCTGATCACTACGACCTGCCACAGATGAACGCGCAGACGCTGTGTGCCTGTTCTGCCTTGCCGTTTATCGAAGAGCCGGTCGAAATCAACGGCGATACCTATTGCGAGGGGGCGACTGTTGATACGGTCAACTTCTTTGATTTCCTGCGCCTGCATCCGGATGTCGATGAGGTCTGGGTCAGCCGTATTCTTGATCTTAAGCAGGTGCGTCAGCCTGAAAACCTTTATGACGCACTGAATAACCTGATCATGCTGTTTGCCGCATCCGCCAGCGAAGACGCTGTTGCAGCCTTCAAACGTGAAGTCGCCGAAAGTGGCCGCAAGATCGATATCGTTGAAATCCCGGTTTCCCCGCACATCAACTATGACTGGACGTGGGAAAACCTTGATCGCGGGATCGAGGATGGCTTTGAGTCAACCGATCACATGATTGCGGATTACCGCCAACGCAAACGTCAGGAAAAGTCTGTTAAAAGTTTGCGAGAAGGGGCGATGCGCATTCTGCCTGAATTCCAAAGCCGCTTTCCGCGCTTTGTCTGAGCAACAAAAAAAGGGCCGCATCATGCGGCCCTTTTGATTTTTGGCTTATTCCGCCGCCTTGAGATGTTCGGGCGGGTTGCGGAACTGTTCAAGCAGTTCAGCTTCGCGCACCTTGACCTTGGCGATGTGTTCTTCCTTGACGTGGCCGTAACCGCGAATGTGTTCGGGCAGGGCCAGCAACGCCTTGGCGATGCGGGCATTTTCGTGGTTAAGGCCATCAAGGACCTCGGTTACCAGTTTCTCGTAATCTGTGATCAACTGGCGTTCGATCTTGCGTTCCGGGTTGCGGCCAAACGGATCAAGTTTGGTGCCGCGCAGGAACTTCAGTTTCGCCAGCATGCGGAACGCCGACATCATCCATGGACCGTAAACCGACTTTTGCGGCTTGCCACTCTCCGGATCGGCATTGGCAAGTGACGGCGGGGCAAGATGGAAGTTGATCTTGTAATCCCCCGTAAAGGTCTGGGTGACCTTTTTCAGGAACGCCGGATCGGTGTAAAGACGGGCAACCTCGTACTCGTCCTTATAGGCCAGCAGTTTGAAGTAGTATTTCGCAACTGTCCGGGCCAGATCATCTTCATCGCCAAGGCGTTTCTCGGCCGCTGCAACCTTATCAACAAGGTCGGTGAAACGATCAGCATAGGCCGCGTTCTGATAATCGGTCAGGAAGGCGCGGCGCTTGGCGATGATATCGGAAAGCTCGGTCGCAATCGGGTGGGCTTCGGCCTCGTTCGGGCCGACGATCTCGATCACGCGATCACGGTCATGGGCATACAGGCGTCCCCAATGGAAGGATTGCTTGTTCATGTCAATCGACACGCCATTAAGCTCAATCGCCTGCATAAGCGCCTCTTCACTAATCGGGATCAGACCGCGCTGCCAGGCAACGCCCAGCATGAACAGGTTGGTTGCAATCGAATTGCCCATCAGGCGGGTCGCAATGTCGCTGCCTTCCACGAAATGAACCGCATCAGATCCACAGGCATCACTGATGACCTTCATGTGCTCGTTGGTCTTAAGCTCAAAATCCGGGTTATGGGTAAAGGCGCCGGTAACGGTTTCATGGGTGTTGATCACCGCCTGGGTAAAGTTCCGGCGCATTTTGGCAAGCCCCTCATAGCTTGCCGCAACCAGAAGGTCACAACCCAGAACCACATTGGCTTCACCGGCCGGAATGCGCGCAGCATGCAGCTTGTTTTGGTCGTTGGCAAAGCGGATATGGCTGACAACCGCCCCGCCTTTTTGTGCCAAGCCCGCCATATCAAGGCCGACAATACCCTTGCCCTCGATGTGGGCCGCCATACCAAGAAGTGCGCCGATGGTGACAACACCGGTGCCGCCAACGCCCGTGACCAGAACCGACCATGGTTCGTCAATTTCGGGCAGGGTCGGGCGCGGCAGGCTGGCAAAGACTGCGTCGGTACCGGTATCGCCCTTGGCGGCGGCATCGGGTTTGCGAAGCTCGCCGCCTTCGATGGTGACAAAGCTTGGGCAGAAGCCCTTGAGGCAGGAGAAATCCTTGTTGCATGCCGACTGGTCAATCGCGCGTTTGCGGCCAAACTCGGTCTCGACCGGAACGACGGCAAGGCAGTTGGACTGTTCGCCACAATCACCGCAGCCTTCGCAGACCAGATCATTGATAAACACGCGCTTGGGCGGATCAACCATCAGTTTGCGTTTTCGACGACGGCGTTTTTCGGCCGCACAGGTCTGATCAAAGATCAGGATCGAAACGCCTTCGATTTCACGCAATTCTTTCTGGGTGTCTTCCAGCGTATCACGATGGCGGATATCGACACCCGGTGCAAAGTCCGCACCCATTGGATACTTTTCGGGCTCATCTGACAAAACGATGATGCGTTTGGCACCTTCGTCAAACATCTGGCGCGTGATCTGCGGCACGGTTAGCGGGCCGTCAACCGGCTGTCCGCCAGTCATGGCGACTGCGTCGTTAAACAGGATTTTATAGGTGATGTTCACACCCGATGCGACCGCGGCCCGCACGGCAAGGGAGCCTGAATGGTAATAGGTACCATCGCCCAGGTTCTGGAAAACGTGCTTGGTATGGGTGAACGGTGCCTGTCCGATCCATGTCGCACCTTCGCCGCCCATATGGGTAAAGGTTTCGGTGGATCGATCCATCCAGTTGACCATGTAATGGCAACCGATCCCGGCCATGGCACGGCTGCCTTCGGGGACCTTGGTCGAACTGTTATGCGGGCACCCCGGGCAGAACCAGGGAATGCGCGCGACATCCGGGCGCGGTTCGGCAATTTCGCGTTCCTTTTCCGCCAGCCAGTCGATGCGGTCATGAATGGCCGGGCTGTCATAGAACCGTTTGATGCGCTCGGCCAGCACCACGGCAATGCGTGCCGGGGTCAGTTCATCCATGGACGGCAAAATCCATTCGCCTTTTTCATCGAACTTGCCGATGACTTGCGGGCGCACGTCTTCGCGCCAGTTATAAAGTTGCTCCTTGACCTGGTTTTCCATCACCGCGCGCTTTTCCTCGACAACGATGATTTCTTCCAGCCCCATGGCGAATTCGCGCACATCATCACGGTTCAGTGGCCAGCTCATACCAACCTTAAGCACGCGAATGCCAATTTGTGCGGCGTCCTCTTCGGAAATGCCAAGGTCGTCAAAGGCCTGCATGACATCAAGGTATGCCTTGCCCGTTGTGATGATACCAAGTCGCGCATTCGGGCTGTCGATAACGGTTTTATTAAGCTTGTTCGCCCGCGCATATGCCAGTGCGGCATACAGCTTGTATTTCATCAGGCGATGTTCCTGCTCCTTGGGGGTATCGGGCCAGCGGATGTGCAGGCCGCCCTCGGGCATGGCAAAATCGGTGGGAATGACCGGCGTGATGCGGTCCGGGGCAACATCAACTGCAGCCGAACTTTCCACTGTTTCGGCGATGGTTTTCATCGCCACCCAACAACCGGAATAGCGGCTCATGGCCCAGCCATGAATGCCGTAATCAAGGATATCCTGAACGCCTGACGGGTTTAAAACCGGGATTTGCGCATCAATAAAGGCATATTCGGTCTGATGGGGCAGGGTGGATGATTTGCAGGAGTGGTCGTCGCCCGCCAGCACGAGCACCCCACCATGTTGCGAGGTGCCAGCATGGTTGGCGTGTTTGAAAACATCGCCGGACCGATCCACGCCGGGGCCTTTGCCATACCACATGCCAAAGACGCCATCATATTTGGCATCCTTGTACATATTGACCTGCTGGCTGCCCCAGACGACGGTGGCGGCAAGGTCTTCGTTCACGCCCGGCTGAAATTCGATCTGTTGTTTGGTCAGGAATTTTTGGGCGCGCCAAAGCTGCTGATCAAGTCCACCCAGCGGCGATCCGCGATATCCCGAAATGCAGCCGGCGGTATTTAGCCCCGCGCGCGCATCAAGCTGGCGCTGCATCAGGGGCAAACGGACCAGTGCCTGAATACCTGTAAGGTAAACCCGGCCTTCCTCAAGCGTGTATTTGTCGTCGAGTTGGACTGCCGCCAATTGTTGTGCCATGACCGGTCTCCCTGGGATCTCTCTGATATGCGGGGTCATTTCGGGCCCAATGCACTGCTTTTATTGATATGGGTGTTGGTGCAGTGTTTCGGTATGACCTTTAATTTATCTGTCAGGTCGGGTGTGCGGGACCTGTGCCTGACCTTGAAATGGTAATAAAGACTGACCTTTTTTCAAAGCGAAGTCGCATCGCACTATGCAAAACGCCTGATTGCATCTGTTGACGTAAGGTCAACTTATTATTTACTTATTCCGGTACCGATTTACGCGCAATAAAATTGCGGCACTGTTGCGCTGCGAAATTGCGAATAGGGCCGAGTCTATGCTCGGCGGTAAAAATCTGGCGTGTTAAGTTTAGTCGGGTTTCGGGTGCGCAGAGCAAGGAGCGTGAAATGGAACAGCGTGTTTCGCTGATTACTCTGGGTGTTGCGGATCTGGATCGATCGCGGCGTTTTTACGAAGGTGGCCTCGGCTGGCAGATGACCGAAATGGTTGAAGGGCAGGTGGTGTTTTACCAGCTCTCCAACGGTTTGGCCCTTGGTCTGTTCGGGCGCGAAGCGCTTAAGGAAGACGGGCACTTTGATGACGACACAGGTGCCAGCTTTGCCGGATTGACGCTGGCTTATAACGCGCGCAGCGAAGAAGAAGTCGATCAGGTGATGGCAGAGGCTGAGAAGGCCGGGGCCAAAATCCAGAAGCCTGCCGAGAAGGTCTTTTGGGGTGGGTATTCCGGTTATTTCCGTGATCCGGATGGCCATGCGTGGGAAGTGGCGTTTAATCCGTTCTGGGAAATTGATGACAAGGGCAATCTGCACATCCCGCCACAGAAAACCGAGTAGGGCGCATCCATCACGCCATCACGGCATCGCTGCATACTTACACAGCACGGGCAGCAATTGGCTGCCCGTTTTCGTAGATATTCCAAAGTACAGTTGCATCGGGGATAATTTACTTTTACATCGAACGGGATGTAGTTTTAATCCACGCTTCCAAGGGGGATAAGGTTTTGAGTTGGATCGACCAGTTTCCGGGTCTGTCACGTTTGCCCGATGCCATCCGATCCTACCTTGTCGAAGAAAGCAAGATCGTCACCGTTCCGGCCAACACGGTCATTTTCGGACCGGGCAAATCGCCGGAACACCTGTTGCTGCTACTTGATGGCACTGTGCGTGTGCAGCAGACATCCGATACCGGTCGTGAAATCGTTCTTTATCGGGTTCATGCGGGCGAAAGCTGCGTTCTGACGACGGCCTGCCTTCTGGCTTACGAGGATTACTCGGCCGAGGGGATTGCCGAAACCGAAACCCGTGCGGTGGCGATCCCGCGCAAGGTGTTTGACAAGCTTGTCTCGGACTCAATCGAGTTCCGCCAGTTTGTCTTTACCGCCTATTCCAAACGCATCACCGATCTGTTCATGGTGATCGAAGAAATCGCGTTCCAGAAGCTTGATATCCGTCTGGCCCACAAGCTGATCGAATTGGCAGGGAACAATGATACGGTGTCAGCAACCCATCAGAAACTGGCGGTCGAACTGGGTTCTGCCCGTGAAGTGATTTCGCGCCAGCTTCAGGAATTTCAGCGTCGGGGCTGGATTGAACAATCGCGCGGCACCATCCGGCTGATTGATCGTGCGGCGTTGGAAAAACTGGCCCAGAGCTAGAATTTCAGCCGCAAGCACAGCGGCCCTGCGACTTTAGAATTATTAGGTGTTAATGTTTCGATGTTTGGTGACTTCATCACTGAAGTGCACATCGCGAACTCCTAAAATAAAGACCATAGCCAGATGTTTTGTCCGCAAACAAGGCGGGCAAGGGACATCGCAAATCCATCCGGCGCGCGCCAGTCATAAGGCGGCACGGAGGCAGTTGTTTAGGAGGACTCCATGTCTGCATATCCGGTCAATATGTCCGTAAAACCCGAAGTTACGGCCTTTTTCGACGAAGACACCAACACGATCAGCTATGTGGTCAAGGACCCGGAAAGCAATGCCTGTGCAGTTGTCGATTCCGTGATGGATATCGATTATGCGGCGGGTCGGATCACCTTTACCCACGCCGATAACATCATTGCCTTCATCAAGGATAACGGCCTGAAACTGGAATGGATCATCGAGACCCATGTCCATGCCGACCATTTGTCGGCAGCACCCTATATTCAGCAAAGGCTCGGCGGCAAGCTTGGTATCGGCAGCAAGATCACAGTTGTGCAGGACACGTTCGGCAAGGTGTTTAACGAAGGCACCGAATTCCAGCGCGATGGCAGCCAGTTTGATCGCCTGTTTGAAGATGGCGATACCTATCAGGTTGGCTCCATGACCTGCTTTGCCATCTATACCCCGGGTCATACCCCGGCCTGCATGGTCCATGTCATGGGCGATGCCGCCTTTGTCGGTGATACCCTGTTCATGCCTGATGGCGGCTCGGCCCGTGCCGACTTCCCGGGCGGTGATGCCGGGACGCTTTATGACAGCATCCAAAAGCTCCTCGCCCTGCCGGACGATATGCGTCTGTTCATGTGCCACGACTACGGCCCCAATGGTCGCGAGATCAAGTGGGAGACCACCGTTGGCGAAGAGAAAAAGCACAACATCCACGTTGGCGAAGGCAAGACCCGCGAAGACTTCATCAAGTTCCGCACCGAGCGTGATGCCCAGCTTGATATGCCGCGTCTGATCATTCCGTCGCTTCAGGTCAATATGCGCGCCGGTCAGGTGCCGACGGATAGCAGCGGCAAAAAAATGCTGAAAGTCCCGGTAAACGGGCTCTGATCAACACTCAGGTGAGGAAAAGCCATGGAAATCAAAACAATAAGCAACGGGTTCTCCGTAAGTCCGCAGATCGTTGCAGACGATGTCAAGGAAATCGCGAAGCGCGGCTTCCGGTCCATCGTCTGTAACCGTCCGGACGGCGAGGGCGCCGATCAGCCAACCTTTGAAGAGATTTCAAACGCGGCCAAGGAAGCCGGGCTTGAGGTGCGCTATCAGCCGATTGTTTCGGGCAAGGTCAGCGATGACGACGCCCGTGATTTTGGCCGCCTTTATGATGAATTGCCCAAGCCGGTCTTTGCCTATTGCCGCACCGGCACGCGTTCGACCACGCTTTGGTCGCTAAGCCAGGCTGCGCATCTTGATACCAGCGAAATCCTTCGCGCCACCAAGGCGGCCGGTTATGACATGGGCGGTGTTGTCCGCCGGATTGTCAATGGCGGCAAAACGCCGACCGATCAGGGCGATGCCAAATATGACGTCGTGATCATCGGTGGCGGTGCTGCCGGTATTTCGGTGGCATCCAGCCTGATCGCTCGGCGTTCAGGGCTTGAGATCGCGGTGATCGATCCGGCCGACATCCACTATTACCAGCCGGGCTGGACCATGGTTGGTGGTGGCGTGTTCGAAGCCAGCACCACGGCCCAGACCATGGGATCGCTGATCCCCAAGGGCGTGCATTGGATCAAGGCGGCTGTGGCCGCGTTTGAGCCGCAAGACGATGCCGTCATTCTTGATGGCTGCCGGGTGGTCAAATATGACCGTCTCATCGTCTGCCCGGGGCTTAAGCTCGATTGGAACCGCGTTGATGGTTTGGTCGAAACGCTGGGCCGCAATGGCGTTACTTCCAACTATCGCTATGATTTGGCACCGTACACCTGGGAACTGGTTTCCTCGATGCGCGAAGGCAAGGCGATCTTTACCCAGCCGCCAATGCCGATCAAATGCGCCGGTGCCCCGCAAAAGGCGATGTATCTTTCTGCCGATCACTGGAACCGCAATGGTGTTCTCAAGAACATTGATATCGATTTCTGCAATGCCGGTGGCGTGCTGTTCGGGGTAAAGGACTATGTCCCGGCGCTTGAAAGCTATGTGAAGAAATACGACGCACATCTCGACTTCTTCCACAATCTGGTGGCGATTGACTGGCAGGCGAAAAAGGCCTGGTTCGATATTGCCAAGCCCGACACCAAGGTCGAACGCGTTGAGAAGTCCTTTGACATGATCCATGTCTGCCCGCCGCAGGTGGCACCAGACTTCATTCGTGTGTCCCCTCTGGCCGATGCCGCCGGATGGGTGGATGTCGATCAGGCAACCCTGCGTCACAAGTCGTTTAGCAACATCTGGTCACTGGGCGATGTGATGAATGCGCCTAATGCCAAAACGGCTGCTGCGGCCCGCAAACAAGCCCCGGTGGTTGCCGAGAACGTGGTTGCCGATATCGATGGCAAATCCCCGGTTGCGCAATATGACGGTTATGGATCCTGTCCGCTCACCGTGGAACGTGGCCGCATCGTTCTGGCCGAATTCGGGTATGGCGGAACGCTTTTGCCGTCCTTCCCGAAATGGCTGATCGATGGCACCAAGCCGTCCCACCTTGCCTGGTTGCTTAAGGAAAAGCTGCTGCCGCCGATCTATTGGAAGGCAATGCTGCGCGGCAAGGAATGGCTGGCCAAGCCTGAAAAAGTCACCGGCGCCTAAAACACCCTTCGTCCAAGGCAGTGATCACGCTGCCTTGGATCAACCTTGATCTAAGAGATCGATCAATGCGTTTCAAAATGCTTCGGAAATATGTCCCGATTTTTGATTGGGGACAGACCTATGACAGGACGGCCTTTGGCAATGACATGATTGCAGCCGTGATCGTGACGATCATGCTGATCCCGCAATCGCTTGCCTATGCGTTGCTGGCCGGTCTGCCGCCCGAGGCGGGGCTTTATGCCTCCATCGCGCCGATCATTCTTTATGCCATCTTTGGCACCAGCCGCGCGCTTGCGGTCGGTCCGGTTGCGGTTGTTTCCCTGATGACGGCGGCAGCCGTGGGCAATATTGCCGAAACCGGCACCATGGGCTATGCCCTTGCTGCCCTGACGCTTGCGGCCCTTTCCGGGGCGATCCTGCTTGCGATGGGGGTGTTCAAGCTGGGCTTCTTGGCGAACTTCCTTTCACACCCGGTGATTGCCGGTTTTATTACGGCATCGGGCATGATCATTGCCGCCAGTCAGCTCAAACACATCCTTGGTGTAGATGCCGGTGGTCATAACCTTTGGGAGATTGTCACCTCCCTGATTGCCCATATTCCCGAAACCAATCAGACGACCCTGATCATTGGCATTTGTGCCACGGGTTTCTTGTTCTGGGTGCGCAAGGGCCTTAAACCTGCCTTGCGCAAACTGGGTCTTGGTGCGCGTACCGCCGATGTCCTGACCAAAGCCGGCCCAGTCTTTGCCGTTTTCGCCACCACAGCGGCGACCTGGTATCTTGGACTGGCTGATAAAGGGGTCAAGATCGTGGGCGAGGTACCGCAAAGCCTGCCGCCGCTGACCATGCCGGACTTCAGCCCGGGGTTGATGACGGACCTTCTGGTGCCGGCAATCCTGATTTCCGTGATCGGATTTGTTGAATCGATCTCGGTCGCGCAGACGCTGGCCGCCAAACGCCGTCAACGCATCAACCCGGATCAGGAATTGATCGGGCTTGGGGCGGCCAATATCGGGGCGGCCTTTACGGGCGGTTATCCGGTGACGGGTGGTTTTGCCCGCTCGGTCGTGAACTTTGATGCCGGGGCGCAAACACCTGCGGCCGGGGCCTTTACCGCTGTTGGTCTGGCGATTGCTGCCGTGGCGCTGACCCCGCTTGTTTACTTCCTGCCAAAGGCAACCCTTGCTGCGACCATCATTGTTGCGGTGCTGTCACTGGTCGATTTCTCGATCCTGAAAACCAGCTGGCAATATTCCAAGGCGGATTTCATTGCGGTTCTGGCAACCATCCTTCTGACCCTTGGTCTTGGCGTCGAGGTCGGGGTGACCGCCGGTGTGGTTCTGTCGATCGGGCTGTTTTTGTATAAAACATCGCGCCCGCATATTGCCGAGGTCGGCCTTGTGCCCGACACCCAGCATTTCCGCAACATCCTGCGCCACAAGGTCATCACCCATCCGTCTGTCCTGACGATCCGGATTGATGAAAGCCTTTATTTCGCCAATGCGCGGTATCTGGAGGATTACCTCTATGACCGGGTGGTTGGGTGCAAGAACCTCAAACATGTGGTTCTGATGTGCTCGGCCGTGAACGAGATCGATCTAAGCGCGCTTGAATCGCTTGAGGCGATCAATCACCGGCTTGAGGAAATGGGTATTTCCCTTCACATGTCCGAGGTCAAAGGCCCGGTCATGGATCGTCTGAAAAAGACCCACTTCCTTGATGAACTGACCGGCGAGGTTTTCCTGTCCCAGTTCGAAGCTGTTTCGAAACTGACAGACGGGCAGGTGGCAGAAACACCACCAAGCACCGAACCCAAAGTCAAACTGGTCTAAGACCGAAGATCGAAACCGGATTGAGTTTTCAGTCCGGTTTCTTTTTGCCATTGCGCAGATGCATCAGGAAGTAAATCAGTCCACCAGCAAGCAAACCCCAGAACGCACCAGAAATCCCGTAGAATGTCAGACCTGCTGCGGTGACGATAAAGGTTACAGCCGCGGCTTCGCGCCCGTCTTCTTCCTTGAATGCGGCGACCGCTGATCCGGCAAAGGCGCCAATCAGGGCAAGGCCGGCAACCGCTTCGATCAAAACACCCGGTGCCAGACTGATAAAGGCTGTAACCAGCCCGGCGAGCAACCCAAACACGACATAAAAAACACCGCCTGATACCGCCGCCCAATAACGTTTGGACGGATCGGGATGCGCATCCTTGCCCGCACAAAGGGCTGCGGTGATGGCCGCAAGGTTAACCGCGTGACCACCAAACGGTGCAGAAAGTAACGAGAAGATGCCAGTCACCGTAAACAGCGGTCCCGGTGGGGTATCGTAATCATTGGCACGCAAAACGGCTGTGCCCGGAATGTTTTGGGATGCCATGGTGACGATGAAAAGCGGCAAGGCAATGCCGATCAATCCGGTCAGGGTAAATTCAGGCATGACAAATTCGACGGGGGGCGCAATTGCACTGCCCAGATCGGCGATGGCATTTTCAGGAAACTCGACGCCAAACACCATCACTGCAACGAATGCGAGAAGGGCGGCAGGGATGGCAAGCAACCGGTTAAACCGCCCCATCACGATCCACGCAATCACAATCGGAAGACCAAGCAACGGGTCAAAGGCAACCGCCTTGACCGGTGCCAGACACAGACCCAGCAAGACACCGGCCAGCATTGCATTGGCAAGTGGGGCCGGGATCCCTGCAACCGCACGGCCCAACGGTTTCCAGATGCCACTGATAATGATCAGGATGGCACAAACGATAAAGGCACCAACGGCAACGGCAAAGCCCCCCTCAACCGCACCGGATGTCGCCAGAAGCGCAGCTCCGGGTGTTGACCAGGCTATGCTGATCGGAAGTCGGGTTTTAAGCGACAGGACAATTGCGCAAAGCCCCATGGAAATGGACAACGCCATCAGCCCGGATGCAGCTTGTTCGGGGCTGGCACCGACCCCGGCAAGACCTTGCAAGACAACCGCAAACGAACTGGCCGTCCCGACAAAACCTGCCAGCAGGCCCATGAATATACTTTGGGGCGAAATATCACGCAGCATGGGGGCTCCGACGCAAGAAAGGTGTTTCAAAATCTGGTGGCGAGCGCAAAGACCCTAACCATAAGCCGCAAGTCAAGCCAGCGAAAACCACCATCTGCAATGCCGTAAACGTGTCAGAACAACCGCGACGGTGAGAGTCGATCAAATAACAATGCAGCACTGACAAATAGGAAACACGGCACTGTTTTCACACGAATTTTTTTCGCACTGAGCGGATCCTACATTGACAAATATCATCGTACTCGTTTGATAAGTTAAATAATTATAATGTAATGAATTGGAGCGGATCCAAATTCCTGACGTAGGAGTCTGACTATGACTGAATCTCCGAAGATTAGTGTCGGTTTGCCGCGCATTAATGAACCGGCGCCGGATTTCACTGCGCCGACCACCGATGGTGTCAAATCCCTGTCCGACTATCGTGGTAAATGGCTTGTGCTGTTTTCCCATCCCGCTGATTTCACACCGGTCTGCACGACCGAGTTTATCGCCTTTGCCAAACACGCCGATGAATTTGCCAAACGCGATTGTGAATTGCTGGGCCTGTCGATTGACAGCACGCATTCGCACATTGCGTGGATGCGCAACATCGAACAGAACTTTGGTGTGGAAATCCCGTTCCCGATCATTGCCGACCTTAAAATGGAGGTCGCCCAAGCCTATGGCATGATCCATCCGGGTGCAGGTGATACGTCGGCCGTGCGCGCGACCTTTATCATCGATCCGGAAGGCGTACTGCGTGCCATGGTCTACTACCCGATGAGCAACGGGCGTTCGATCCCGGAATTCCTGCGCATGATTGATGCGATGCAGACCAGCGACAAGCACGGTGTGGCAACGCCAGAAGGCTGGCAGCCGGGTGACAAGGTCATTGTCCCACCGGCCCATACCGCCAAGGCCGCCGCAGAACGGGCATCCAATCCGGATTATGATTACGTGGACTTCTACTTCTGCACCAAGTCCCTCTGATCAAAACCCCGATGTGCGGTTCCCGGGGCAAGGGACCGCACAAAGGCAAAACCCCGCCAGAGCAATCTGGCGGGGTTTTGTTCCGTTTGTCAGGCATCACGCAATTCAAACTGTTGGTGGTAAATGCGTATCAGACCACGTCACGTTTGGTTGTGGCGTTTGATACGTCATGGGTTTCAATCAGGCGCGCGTCGTGACGACCAAGCACATCCTTGGCGCGTTCCTCGGTCTGCGGATCGGGTGTTCTGATCCAAAGCAACAAGCCGCCTTGATCAAGCTCTTCTTGCAGTCTGCTGGAGTACTTCTTGCCGATCATTGCGGCAATCACGCCGCCTGCGGCGGCACCAACACCGCCCGCACCGAGGATTGCCGAAATGGTCAGGGCAATGGGGCCACCAGCCGCGATTACTGCACCGGCTGCACCAAAGGCTGCCGCATACATCGGGGCACCGATCAGTGCGCCTTCGGCATTACCAATCGGTGTCGGTGTTGTGTAGGCCAGTGGTGGCATGTCAGGATCGCTGTCGACATCCTCGGCCTTGCGATAAATATGGCCAAGCTTGTCGTCGACGGTTTTCTCGCTCGCAAGAAGGCTAAGCTCCTTTTGCTGATCAAACCCGACTTGCGCCAGATCATCAGCCGCCTGTTGGAGTATTTTGATATCGTCAAAAACGCCAACGGTCTCGCGATGTGTTTTGGTCATTTGGGCCTCCTGTTTGTTGAAAGGCTCATCTGTATTGAACGTAACACAACGCGGATTGGTTCCATTTTTGTTGATTTTCAATGCGCCCAAACGAAAACGGCACCCATAAAGGGTGCCGTTAAAAGCTATGTTCTCCTAAATCCGATTACCGCTCGGTAATCTTGAACTCGATGCGGCGGTTGCGGCGATAGGCGATTTCGTCATCCCGGTTATCAAGCGGCTGATATTCGCCAAAGCCCGCAGCAACCAAGCGGTTGGGCGGTACCCCCTGATCAATCAGGAACTTGACCACCGAAATCGCACGCGCTGCCGAAAGCTCCCAGTTCGAGGCGAACTGAAGGTTTCGGATCGGCACCTTGTCAGTATGGCCATCAACGCGCATCACCCAGTCGATATCATCGGGAATGTCGGCGGCAATCGTGGTCAGCGTTTCGCCCAGTTTGGCCAACTGATCCTTGCCTTCTTCGCCAAGCTCTGCCTCACCCGATCCAAACAAAACTTCGGACTGGAAGACAAACCGGTCCCCGACAACGCGGATATCCTGACGATCGCCCAGAACTTCACGCAGGCGGCCAAAGAATTCAGAACGATACCGCTGCAACTCGGCAACCTTGGTGGCAAGGGCCGCATTCAGGCGATTGCCAAGATTGACAATCTGGGCGTCTTTTTCCTCGTTCTCGCGTTCGGACGTTTCAAGCGCGGCTTCGATCCGTGCCAGTTGTTGGCGGAGAGCCAACATCTGCTGATTAAGGGCTGCGACCTGTGCCTTGGCTTCGTCACTTAGGTTCTTCTGTTCTTCCAGTTCAGCCGCGCGCGATGCCAGAAGGGCCGACAGCTCGTCAATCCGGGTTTCCTGATCGGTGATCTTTTCGCCCGTGGTTTCGCGAAGCTCGGTCAGTTCGGCTTCCTTGTCTTCAAGCGACGCAAGGGCGGCCAGAAGTTTCTGTTCGATTTCGTCCGTTGAAAGTTCGGCTGCCGCCAACTGATCGGCAAGGGTGGCCGCGCGCGCGCGCAGATCATCACGCTGATCAGCGGTATTGGAAAGCTCGGTCGTCAGCTGGGTGAGTTCGAGTTCCATACGTTGATTGTTGCCACGTTCAAGTGACAGCAAGTTGGTCAGCTCGTTAACCTGGGCGGTCAGATCGCTTAGCGCCTCGTCACGCCCGGAAAGGGCCGCACCCAGATACACTTGCGCAATGACAAAGATCATCAGAAGAAAGATGATCACCATCAAAAGTGTGGCAAGCGCATCAACAAAGCCCGGCCAGGTATTTACATCGCGGTTACGACGGCGCGAAAGCCCGATCATTCGATCAGCCCTCCTCGGCGATGGCGGCGATGGTACGGGCGAGGAGCTTGATCTCGCTTCTGATTTCCTGTGTGGATTGCTGGCGGCCCATGGTCAGTTCTTCGCCAATACGGCCAAGCGTATTATCAAGGGAACGGATGTGGGCGCGGGTATTATCATCAATCCCGAAGCTGCCCATTTTCATCGAATCCGCCAGCTGATCGAGGACCGGTTTGAGGTGCATCTGGTTTTCCGCCAGCTTGACCATCAATTGCTGCTCAGCCTTCATCTGATCAGTCAGGGTCGACAGCTTATCCGCCAGATCAATCAACGTGTTATGCGATTTGATCTGTGAACTTTCCGACCGCTGGATGGAGTTTTGCAACCCTTCCATATTATCGGCCATCTGTTCGATCAGGGCTGAAAGATAGGCCGGAACAGACTGTTCCCCATCGGAAATGCCGCCACCCGAACCAAGGCGAGTAAAGCTTGAAAGCCATTCTTCGAGGTCGTTGAAGAAACGGTTCTGCGCCTGACCGGCCTGCATGTCCAGAAGACCAAGGGCCAGCGATCCCGCAAGACCAAACAGCGAGGACGAAAACGCCGTGCCCATGCCGCTCAGTGGTTCGGACAGGCCGTCTTTAAGCTCGGAGAACCAAAGGTCCATGTTCGAGCCACTGCCGACATTGACGTTACTGATCACACCAGCAACCGAGTTCACGGTCTGAAGCAGGCCCCAGAAGGTGCCGAGCAGACCAAGGAACACCAAAAGGCCAACGACATAGCGCGACAATTCGCGGCTTTCATCAAGGCGGGAGCGGATCGAATCAAGGATCGTCCGGGTGGACGTCGTCGAAAGCTGCGGACGATCACGGCGCTGTTCGGCCATCATGCTGGCCATCGGGGCCAGAAGTTTCGGCGGCACCTGCGATGTCAGCCCCGGGCGGGAGCGACGAAAATCCTCGATCCACGTAACTTCGGGCGATAGGCTCGCGGCCATGCGGAAGGTGTAGATCACACCCACAACAAACACGCCAAGGATCAGGCCATTAAGAACAGCATTGGCCATAAAGGCATCAGACAGCGCCGGGAACAGCAGGGCGCCAACCCCGGCGATGATGGCAACAAAGATTGCCATGCGTGTCAGATAACTACCGGGTTTGGTAATAGGCGGGAGGGATCCCGTACCACTGGCCGAATTGCTGCTCATAGCGGATTAATCCTAGCGTTGAACGGTTTTGATATCGACGCGATCTGCGGGGCCGGACGGAACATTCGCACCCAGGGCACGAACATCAATGCGCGTGGAGCGCACACCCCTGTCAATCAGATAGGAACGCACCTGAAGCGCGCGTGACAGCGACAGACGACGCGCCTTGGAGGCATTTGCCCCGTCACCCTGCGCATAGGCCTGCAACTGAATTCGAAGATCTTCATCCTGCCCCATCGTTGCGATCACGCTGTCGAGCTGGCTTCTGGCGGCCGCGCTCAGCTCGAAGCTGTCGGCGGCAAAGCCAAGGCTGTATTCATCGCCACCGGTGGCCGGCATTGCAGCCGGTGCAGAGGTTTCTGGCGGGATGGATGCTTCTTCAGCCGGTGCCGGTGGCACCGTTGGCGCGGGGGCCGGTTCTGCCATCTCGGTCGCAGGCTGGGTGGTGTCTGGTGCAGGTGCCGCCAGGGGCGCAGGTGTTTCGGAAATCGGCGCGACTTCCGGTGCTGCCGGTGCGGGTGCTGCGTTGTTTTCCTCGACCGGGGCAGGCGGTGCTACAGGGGCATCAGATACTTCTGCCGTTTCTGTCGCCGGGGAAGATGTCGGGGCCGGGGTTGGTTCCGGTGCCGCTGGTGCAACAGTCTGCGCAGGCTCCGGTGCCGGAGTAGGCTTGGTCAGCGGCGTCGGTGCGCTCGATGCGCTGCTTTCGGTCACAGGTGGTGCAACCGGTTTGCTGCGCGGTGCGGCGGTCGGTTCGGGCTGGGTCAGCGCAATGGTCTGGTTTGCGCCATCGTCCATGTCCGCGACACGCTGGGTTGCATTTGGGACGACGCCGGGAACGCCATAAAATTCTGATTGGGTCGGGAAGGCATTGCCGCCGCCACTTGATCCGTCGATCACAACGGTTTCAAACCCGCCGTCATAGCCAGCGTTGCCTGTGGCACTGGCAAACTGTTCAGCGGCAAGGAAGGTCGATTTCGGTCGGGTTTCCGGGAAAATCAGATCACCGCCCGGCACGACGATATGATCACGTGAAACGGTGGGAGACAGATATTGCGGAACGGTCGGCTGTCCGCCATAGCCATCTGCAACGTCCCAGTTTACCTGAACGCTGCTGTCATTCGAAACGGGGGAGTATTGTTGCGCCGATGCATCTGGCGCAAAGAACACGGTTGTGCCCAGTGCAGCCGTCATCGCAAGCACCGAAATCTTGGAATACCCCATCATCAAATCGCAGGCCCCTTAATACCCTGTGTTTGAAATCGTTTGGTAACGTTGTTCTATTTCACACAGTTTTGTGTCGATCATTAGGCACCCGACAACTTTCCGAATGCCCCCCTTTGGTGTCCGTGGGCCCGCAATCAGACCGCACAGTCCCAAGCACCATAGCTTAGAGACAGATGATGGACAACCGCTTTGACCGAAAACGCAAAAGGGGCGCTTCGGCAAATTGCGAAGCGCCCCCTTCAAAAAACAGTAACAAAAGCCGGGTGTTAGCCCGTGATTGCCTTTTTAAGCGTTTTGGCCAGCACCGGTTGGATATAGTCATTGGCTGCAACGACGCTGCCGGTACCAAGCATGTTGGTGCCGCCTTTGTCATCGCGGATATAACCGCCAGCTTCGGAGATCAGGATGATCCCGGCTGCAATATCCCACGCATTGAGGTGGGATTCCCAATAACCGTCATAACGACCAGCTGCGACATAGGCCATATCAAGGGCCGCAGCCCCCATACGACGCACGCCGGCACAACGATCCATGACCGAGTGCAGCTGCTTTTCAAACACCGCGTGATCACCATGACCAAGATGCGGAACACCGCACGCCAGAACGCATTCGTTCAGACGACGACGGCCCGAAACGCGCAGGCGGCGGTTATCAAGAAACGCACCGACGCCCTTTTCTGCCCAGAAGCATTCGTCCTTGGCGACGTCATAGATCATGCCAGCTATGATTTCGTCACCCTTCTGCAGGGCAACCGAAATCGCAAAATGCGGGATGCCATGCAGGAAGTTGGTGGTGCCATCAAGCGGATCAATGATCCAGCGGTGCTCAGGATCGGTGCCCTTGATCTCGCCACCTTCTTCCATAAGGAAGCCATAACCGGGGCGGGAACGCTCAAGCTCTTCACGCAGGCGTTTTTCGGCACGGTGATCAGCCGCAGATACGAAATCTGCCGGGCCTTTCATCGACACCTGAAGGTTCTCGACTTCACCGAAGTCGCGTTTCAGTCCGTAGGCTGCCTTTTCGACAGCCTTGTACATCACATTGATGTTCGCAGAACGACGGGCGGCGCCTCGCACGGCATATCTCCCGGTGTTTGAATTAAAATGAAAACCAGAGGGCGGGTTTCGCCCTTAGTCCTTGGCACGCTCTATATAGGTGCCTTCAACAGTGTTCACGACAATGCGCGTACCCGATTCAATATGCGGGGGCACCATCACACGAACACCGTTCTCAAGAACAGCCGGTTTGAAAGAAGAAGACTGGGTTTGACCTTTGACAACCGCATCGGCTTCGACAATCTGGAAGACGACATGCTCGGGAAGGGTCACACCAAGCGGCTCACCTTCGAAGGATTCGATGGTCACAACCATACCATCCTGAAGATAGACAGCCGCTTCACCGACAAGGTCAGCATTTACTGTGATCTGTTCATAGGTTTCGCTGTCCATGAAGGTGATCATGTCACCATCGGCGAACAGATAGGTGTATTCTTTCTGCTCAAGACGAACCTTTTCGACGGTTTCCGAAGCGCGGAAACGCTCGTTCAGCTTGGTGCCGGTACGAATGTCTTTGAGTTCAACCTGGTTAAAAGCACCGCCTTTACCCGGCTTCACAGCCTGGCATTTTACTGCACGCCACAGGGCACCTTTATGTTCGATAAGGTTACCCGGACGGATTTCGTTGCCGTTGATTTTCATGGCACAAACCGTTCTTTCAGATCACAGATTCACAATGCAATAAGGGGCAAGCGCCCCATTTCAGGCGCTCTACCTACCAGTTTGGCTGTTTTGCTGCAAGCAGATTGATCCGGGTTTGCGCGCATAACGCCCCATCATTCGCGCATGGCTGGGCCAATGAATGAAATCAGATGTCGGTTGCTGCAATCGCAGCCTTGATGGCCTTCGCACCGGCTTCTGGCCCGTCCGGATGGTTCCAGACGCCACCGGTGACGGCAATGAAGTCGGCACCTGCCAGAACAAGCGGCGCAACATTATCGGCCGTGATGCCACCAATCGCCACACAGGGCACCGTGGTAAAGGTCGTCCAGATTTCGAGGATTTCCGGGGTGACGCTGGTTTTGGCTTCTTTGGTTTCGGTCGGATAAAACGCGCCGAATGCGACGTAATCGGCCCCTTTGTCACCAACGATCATCGCCTTGTGGCGACTGTCATAGCACGACACTCCGACGATATGTTCTTCGCCCATGATGGCGCGTGCTTCGTCGTAACTTGCGTCTTCTTCGCCGACATGCACACCGTCACAGCCCGATTTCTTGGCAATGTCAGGACGGTCATTGAGGATCAGCGGAATGTCACGATCTGCACACATCGGAAGGATGGTATCAACCGCCTTGCGGATTTCATCATCGCTGACTTCCTTCAGGCGCAATTGCAGGCAATCAACCGCACCGGTATCCAGCACGGATTTCAGCTTCTCGCCAAAGGGTGCAAGGTCGATTTTCGGCGGGGTCAGAAGATAAAGACCGGCAAGTTCGTCTGAATTCACGATGATAATTCCTGATGATTTCCTGCGTGTTATGTAACCTTTGACGCCGGTTTTGGCAATTGCCAAGGCTACGCGGCAAGATGTGCAAGCAACCGCTTGTCGAGTTCATGATCGGGCAACAGGTCATCGGCCATCTGATAAATCACATCTTTGGCCGGGAACTCTGTCATGACCAGACAGTTTGTCTGGGCTGCCATATCCCGAAGGTTTTCCAACTGCGGTTCGGGCATCGGATCGACGATCACCGCATCAAGGCCAAGCTCAATCGCGGCCAACGCGCCAGAAACCCGCCCACGGCAATCAAGGATCGCTGTGATGTCACATGCCGGGAAGTCTTCACGCACCAGCGTGACCAGATCGGCAAACCACTGTGCCCCGTACGTTTGTGCGGCATGTTCTGGCGACAGCAACCCAAAGGCACGATCCCCCATCACCCGGCAAGCCGATCTGGCGCCGGTGATGCCATGAATGCGAATGACAGGATCGGGCAGGGGGCTCATTTCGATGGTTCTTATGCTTTGGTGCGCGCGACATAGACCGTGTTGATATCTTCACGGTCAATCAGCGGGTGTTTGAATTTAATCACATCAGCCCGGATGGTCTCGAACGCGGATTTCAGGTTTTCTTCAAACCACGGTTCGGGCATCTCGGTCGACCACAGGGCAAAAATCCCGCCGGGCACCAGATGGGCGGCAAGCTTTGCCAGACCATCCTTGGTGTAAAGGCGCTTGTGATCTTCGTGCAGGACATTGCCCGGCGAATGATCAACATCCAAAAGTATCGCGTCATGCCGTTTCTCGGGCGCATCCGGGTTCATGCCCGGCGTATCGGAAAGCGACGCACCGAAGAAATCGCCATGCACCAGCGCGCAGCGCGGATCATTTGAAAGCTGCTCACCCAGCGGCAGCAACCCTTCCTGATGCCATTCGATCACTTCGGGCAGGGTATCAAGCACGGTCAGCTTGCCGGTCTTTGGATTATCGAGCGCGGCCTTGGCGGTATAACCAAGGCCAAGCCCGCCAACCACGACATCAAGGTTGTCGCGATCAAGCTCCGCCAGACCAAGGTCTGCCAGCGCAATCTCGGCATCGGTAAACAGGCTCGACATCAGATATTCTTCATCAAGCTTGATTTCATAGACATCGATATCAAGGCTGAGCTCACGTCGGCGACGCAGGCTTAAAACCCCCATCGGTGTCGGGCGGTAATCAAGTTCCTTGAAAAGAAGGCTCACGGGCCGGGCTCCTGTTTGTCTTTTCTGTTCGTTGGCTCAACAGTGACGGAAAGACGGGCAAAAGAAAAGTGCCCGAAGCGGAACTTCGGGCACTTCGAAAATCTGGACCTAAGCGATGCTTAGAGGAACTTCGCCATGGCGACAGCGGTGTCGCTCATACGGTTGGAGAAGCCCCACTCGTTGTCATACCAGGACAGGATACGAACGAAGTTGCCGTCCATGACCTGGGTCTGGGTCGCATCAAAGGTAGAGCTGTTCGGGTTGTGGTTGAAGTCAACCGAAACCAGCGGTGCTTCGCAAACGCCAAGAACGCCTTTGAGCGGGCCGTTTGCTGCTTCCTTGATGGCTGCGTTGACTTCGTCAACCGTGGTGTCACGGCCAGCAACGAAGGTCAGGTCAACCATGGAAACGTTCGGGGTCGGGACGCGGATCGCGGTGCCGTCAAGCTTGCCTTTAAGTTCCGGAAGAACAAGGCCAACAGCCTTTGCTGCACCGGTGGAGGTCGGGATCATCGACAGCGATGCCGCACGCGCACGACGCAGGTCTTTATGCAGGCTGTCCACGGTGTTCTGGTCGCCGGTGAAGGCGTGAACAGTGGTCATGAAGCCCTTGGTGATGCCAACGGTTTTGTTCAGAACATCTGCAACCGGTGCAAGGCAGTTGGTGGTGCAGGATGCGTTCGAAACAATCACGTCATCAGCGGTCAGGGTGTCTGAGTTAACACCGTAAACAACGGTCTTGATGTCGCCCTTCGCCGGGGCGGAAATCAGAACGCGCTTGGCACCTGCGGTCAGGTGTTTGCCAGCACCAGCTTCGTCAAGGAAGATACCGGTGCACTCAAACGCGATGTCAACTTTGAGGTCAGCCCACGGCAGGTTCGCCGGGTCACGTTCGGAGCAAACCTTGATCGTCTTGCCGTCGATGACGAGGTTTTCGTCTTCGGCTTTGACGTCATTGGCCAGAACGCCATGAACGGAATCATATTTCAGAAGATGTGCGTTGGTGTTGACGTCACCCAGGTCGTTGATGGCAACAACTTCAACGTCGGTGCGGCCGCTTTCAACGATAGAACGCAGAACCAGACGGCCGATACGGCCAAAACCATTAATCGCTACGCGAATAGCCATTCATCCCTCCAAAATTATAATGATTGGTACCTGGGGAGTATCAATCACGGCTTAGGGTAAAGAACCCATAGAAAAAAGGCCGGATCGGCATGTTACCGATCCGGCCCTGTAAATTAAACCAGTTCCTTGGCCGCTTTGACCAGCGCATCGGCGGTGATGCCGAAATGCTCGTAAAGGACCGGGGCCGGTGCCGAGGCACCAAATCCGTTCATGCCGATAACCTTGCCGTTATCGCCAACATATTTTTCCCAGCCAAACACCGAAAGGGCTTCGATGGCAACGCGCGGTGCGCTGCCCAGAACGTCCTTGCGGTATTCCGGCGACTGGGCGTCAAACAGTTCCCAGCTCGGCAGCGAAACAACAGCAGCATTGATGCCGTCTGCTTTGAGTTTCGCCTGCGCGTCCATCGCGATCTCGACTTCCGAACCGGTCGCGATCAGGGTGACCTGACGGTCGCCATCGCAATCGGAAATCACATAACCGCCGCGCGCGACAAGGTTGTCTTCGCGGTATTCGGTGCGCAGAACCGGCAGGTTCTGACGGGTGAGCGCCAGAACGGTCGGGCCGGTTTCGTTGGTGATCGACATTGCCCATGCTTCGGCGGTTTCAACCGCATCGGCCGGGCGGATCACGGTCACGTTCGGCATGGCGCGAAGCGACGCAACATGTTCGACCGGCTGGTGGGTCGGGCCGTCTTCGCCAAGACCGATGGAATCATGGGTCATGACGTAAACAACGCGCTGGTTCATCAGCGCCGAAAGACGGATCGCCGGGCGGCAATAGTCGGTGAACACCAGGAAGGTGCCGCCATAAGGCAGAACGCCACCATGCAGTGCCAGACCGTTCATGGCTGCTGCCATGCCGTGTTCACGGATACCGTAATAGATGTAACCACCTTCATAGCCGCCATCCGCGGTGATCGGCGCCTGAACACTGGTCTTGGTGTTGTTCGAACCGGTCAGGTCGGCAGAACCGCCGATCATTTCCGGGATCGCCTTGGTCAGCACTTCGAGAACATTCTCGGATGCCTTACGGGTTGCGACCTTCGGCTTGTCTTCGGTGATCTGCTTTTTGTAGTCGTTGAAGGCTTCGATCCAGTTTTCCGGAAGCTTGCCTTCGATGCGGCGCTCGAACTCGTCTTTCAGGGCTGCTTCCAGACCTTCGAAACGCGAACCCCATGCATTGAAGTCCTCGGCACCGCGCGCGCCTGCTGAAAGCCATGCGTCACGGACGTCTGCCGGGATTTCAAACGGCTCGGAATCCCAGCCGAGTTTCTTGCGTGCACCAGCAAGTTCTTCAGCACCAAGCGGGGAGCCGTGCGTTGCCGAGGTGCCACCCTTGGTCGGTGCGCCAAAACCGATTTCGGTTTTGCAGGCAATCATCGACGGCGTGTTGGTGGTTTTGGCTTTGGCAATCGCGGCTTCGATCGCGGCCGGATCGTGGCCGTCGATCTGCTGAACGTCCCAGCCAGCAGCTTCAAAGCGCTTCTTGTGATCTTCGGAGGTCGAAAGCGAGGTCGGGCCATCAATCGAAATGCCGTTGTCATCGAACAGAACGATGAGTTTCGACAGTTTCATGTGACCGGCCATCGAAATGGCTTCCTGCGAAATACCTTCCATCAGGCAACCGTCACCGGCAATCACATAGGTGTAGTGGTCAACAACGCTGTCACCGAAGCGGGCATTCATGATGCGCTCGCCAAGGGCGAAACCGACCGAGGTCGCAATACCCTGGCCGAGCGGGCCGGTGGTGGTTTCAATGCCTTCGCCGTGGCCGTATTCCGGGTGGCCCGCGGTGCGGTAGCCCATCTGACGGAAATTCTTGATCTGATCAAGATCGAAGTCTTCGTACCCGGTCAGGTGCAGAAGCGAATAAAGAAGCATCGAACCGTGACCTGCGGACAGGATGAAACGGTCGCGGTCCGGCCAGTTCGGGTGCTTCGGATCGAATTTCAAGAATTTGGTATAAAGAACAGTCGCAACGTCTGCCATGCCCATCGGCATGCCCGGGTGACCGGATTTGGCCTTCTCAACAGCGTCTGCCGAGAGGAAGCGGATGGCATTGGCCATGCGGTTGTGTTCTACTTGCGTCGTCATGTGATGCGGTTCCTGGGGGTTTCGCGGTCGGGCGATGAAAACACTTTTCCATTTATTAACGGAATTCGCGCGGAAGATGCCCTTACAGGGGGCATACGTCAACCGCTTCTATCGAAAATCTGCCATGTTATCTTGATTCAGATTAACCACGCCGCTCTTCGCCATCGCAGATTGGCCGTACTGTTGACCAGTTTAGCGCGCCAGTTCTATGTTTTGAACACGGGCAGGGGATCGGGCATCGTTGACGCGGTTTGACTTCGCCGGGGCAAAACGGTTGTTGATCGGAATCTGTGATGTTAAATCAGCCATGATCATGACATCTTCGACAGGTCAGATCGGTTTTCGATGAGTCGCCGCAGACAATCAATGTCTGCGTTCTTTGGGTAAACAGCAAACATTCGGGTAGGGTTATGTCGCGGTTGCAACAGGCAAGTGATCGGCTGAAAGCAGCATTGGAACGTCTGGAAACGGTTGCGGAGTCGGCAATCGAAGCCAAAAGCCAGACTACAGACGCTGACACGGCAGAGGTCGAAACCCTGCGCGGGCAACTTTCGGCACTGCGCGAAGATTACGACCGGCTTTGCCGCACCACCGAAACGGTTTCAAACCGCCTTGATGGCGCTGTTGATCAGCTCAAACTCGTCCTTGACGAAGAACCCGCAAAGAAACAGGCATAATTCATGGCACAGGTTTCCATTCGTATTAACGGTCGCAGCTACGACATCGCATGTGACGACGGCCAGGAAGAACGCATTCACGCGCTTGCCAGCTATGTCGACGAGCGGGTCAAGGAAATCTCCGATGCGGTGGGCCAGATCGGTGAACAGCGTCTGCTTGTCATGACAAGCCTTCTCATTGCCGACGAGCTCAGCATGGCACAGGAAAAACTCAATACCGGCCAAAGCCCGGCGGTTGCAGAGGTCGGCAGCCTGTCTGCCGCCGAAGGTGACGCACTGGCAGAAAATATCGAAAGCATGGCCGAACGGGTCGAGGTGCTTGCCGATCGTCTTGGCAAAGGCTGATCAGGCGACTGTTTTCTGCTGCATGGCTGGTGTGATCACGGGCTGAATTCATGCAATCTACTTGAAATTCAGCTGGTCGAGGACTAAGTTCCGGTCGCTGACAGTTTGCGATGCGTCGTTCGCGGCGATCAAGAACCCAGCACAAGGGAGCTGCCCTGTTCGTCAGGTTCGCTAATTCCCGGGGCCGATGCTCATTTCTCTAGGGAGCTGTCCCTGTCGAGGCCGTGGTCTCGTTATACGGCGCCCACCTGCACTCGCAGGTCACGAGGAATTACCAAATGGCCAACGGCAGTGGTGGCTCCCGCTTATTCTGCTAATAATCCCTTTTCCATTTCGTGATGCCGGTCATGCGTCCCGGGGCAGGGTGCATTAAACGAAACATGTCTGCCTGCTGGCTGACGCAATACAGGAAGCACAATGCGTTTACTTCATCTTGGCGACGTTCTGGGGCAGTCCGGTCGCAAGGCAGCGCTTGAAGCGCTCCCGATGCTACGTGATCGGTTGTCGGTTGATATCGCGGTGGTGAATGTCGAAAACGCAGCGCACGGCTTTGGCGTCACGGCAAAAATCTGCAAGGAATTCTATGACGCTGGTGCCGATGTCCTGACCACGGGCAATCATGTCTGGGATCAGCGCGAAATCATCGCCTATATCGACGAAGATGAAAAACTGCTGCGTCCTTGGAACTTCCCCGATGGTACGCCCGGCAACGGTGATTATGTCTTCAAGACCAAGTCGGGCAAGAAGGTCTGCGTGATTAACATGATGGGCCGTCTGTTCATGGATCCGTTATCCTGCCCGTTCCAAGGCGCAGACAAGCTGTTTAACAAGCATAAGCTTGGCAAGAATGTCGATGCCTTGATCGTCGATTTCCACGCCGAAACCACGTCGGAAAAAATGGCGTTTGGCCATCATTGTGACGGGCGTGCGTCGCTTGTGCTGGGAACTCACACCCACGTGCCGACGGCCGATGCCCAGATTCTGCCAAATGGTACCGGCTATCAGACCGATGTTGGCATGTGCGGCGATTTTGATTCCGTCATTGGCATGAAAAAGGAAAACTCGGTTCGCAAATTCATCACCAAGATGCCGTCCGGCCGGTTCGAACCGGCAGAGGGGCCGGCAACGGTCTGTGGCGTTTACGTTGAGACAGACGACAAGACCGGGTTGGCAAAGCGGATTGAAGCGGTGCGCATCGGTGGCCGCCTCAAGGGCAGCTGGCCCAGCGCCTGACGCCAAGGTGACTTTCAACCGATCAAAGAAAAAGGCCCGCCAGATGACGGGCCTTTGTCGTTTCAGGTGTGCGGTTTTGATCAGGCTGCGCGATCACGGGCCTGCTGACGCAGATCATCAAGGATGACAGTAATGCGCGTGCGCAGTTCACTGACTTTCTCGGATGCCGAACGCGACGTGTTCAGGACTTCGCCAGACAACTGGCCGGTGCGGCCGGTTTCGTTGGCAACCTCGGCAATCGATGCCGACACAGCGCGCGTTCGGTCCGCCGCACCACGCACGTTGCGCGTGATTTCGTCAGTTGCGGCCCCTTGCTGCTCGACTGCGGCCGAAATCGTCGTTGCAATCTCATTGAGGCTATCAATGATCGAGCCGATTTCGCCAATGGCGGTGACAGACTCACCGGTTGCTTTCTGAATGCCGGAAATCTGGCCCGAGATTTCCTCGGTCGCCTTTTCGGTCTGGTTGGCAAGGTTTTTGACCTCTGCCGCGACAACCGCAAAGCCCTTGCCCGCATCACCGGCACGTGCCGCCTCGATGGTGGCGTTCAGAGCCAGAAGGTTGGTCTGCTCGGCAATGTCGGTGATCAGCGCGATCACCTCGCCAATGCGGCTTGCCGACTGCGACAGGCTGTTGACCAGTTCGTTGGTGTGTTGTGCGCGTTGCGCGGCTTCGTTCGAAATACGCGTGGTTTCCGCCATCTGACGGTTAATCTCCGCGTTCGAGCTTGAAAGCTGCTCGGTGGCGGAGGCAACGGTTTCAACATTGCCGGTGGCTTCATCGGCCGATTTCGACACCTCGTCACTCTGACCCGAAACCAGTTCGGCACTGTCGGTCATCTGACCTGATACGCCTTGCAGCTGTTCGGCAAGGGTGGCGATTTCAGTCACCGCACTTTCGACCTCACCCTGCAGGGTATCGGCAAGTGACAGCAATTCATCGCGCAGTGCCTCGTTGCGTTCGCGGTTCAGGCGCTCTTCCTCGGCCTGCATGTCGCGGACCTTGATCGCGTTTGCCTTGAACACATCAACCGCACGGCCCATGGCAGAAATCTCGTCATTGCCACCTGATGGAACGGCCGCGTCAAGATCGCCATCAGCCAGCGAAATCATCGATTTCTGTAGACCGGCGAGGCGACGCAACAGGTTGCCACGCACATAAACCAGATAGATCAAAAGCGGAATAATGATCGCCGCGGCACCAACGCCATACATCACCAGCGAGCTTTGCTGGGTCAGGGTGCTTGCGGTGTCGGCAGATTTGTCGACACCCGATTGAAGATCGGCGACAAGCGCGTTCACACCATCTTCCATCGCGGCGGCAAATTCGGCGCTGTCTTCAACGATGTCGATCTGGTCGTCGGCCAGCTTAAGTTCTTCGCTGCGAAGCGAAGAAATGCTTTTGCGGCCCATTGACAGCTTTTTGATATCGCCAAGCAGGCCTTCATAGAATTTCTTGAGCTTCTCGTTCTCAAGTTCGCCAATGGTATTGGCAACGACACCAACCGCCCCACGGACCTGAACGCCCATGATGCGAAGCTGCATGCGATCATCCGATGATGCAGCGGACAGAACGGTATTGCTGATTTCAGCACCACTGTTGGCAAGCTGCAGGATAGGGGCCTGGGCGGCCATCAATTCATCAAGTTTGAACAGAAGTCCCTTGGTTGAGGCTTCCTGTTCATCGGTCAAGAAAGCGCCGGCCTGACGCAGATCATGAACCTGACTGGTGACTTCGGTGATTTTGGTTTGGGATGCCGACAGGATCGGCTGGATCATCGAGTTGTATTTGCCGGTCAGTTGCTGGAACTTCGCAAGAGAATCCGAAAGTTGGCCTGCGACCTCGAAACGTTCAATCGTCGTGTCATGAAGTTCCTGAAGCGACTCAGCAAGGCTTTGGCCATTGGTCTCGATCACCGACA
This sequence comes from Thalassospira sp. A40-3, assembly GCF_015871485.1. Classification (NCBI taxonomy): domain Bacteria; kingdom Pseudomonadati; phylum Pseudomonadota; class Alphaproteobacteria; order Rhodospirillales; family Thalassospiraceae; genus Thalassospira; species Thalassospira sp. A40-3. The sequence continues at coordinate 2,460,000 of NZ_CP065428.1, read as the reverse complement.
GCGTTTCTTCCGGAAGCCCGGACTGGCTCAGCACCGCAAGATTTTCCTGCAAGTTTGCAAGCATCACGTCAAGGTCCGCCTTGACCGCCTGTTCTTCTTCAACGGTGGATGCCGCGATAATGCGTGGTGCGGAGGCCACAATTTTCGCACTGGTTGTTGCAAGCTGCTGGGCAGCAAACATTGGCGGAAGTTGCTCGTAGGCAATCGTGTCAAGCTGGTTGCCGAATTTGGTAAAAGAGAAGACCGATACAGCCGCAGCCAAGATTGCAATCAGACCGACAAGAAAGAAGGCACCCGCCAACTTTTCACGTACGCCAAGCCCTGCTTTGTTCGTCTTTGTTGAGTTCTTCTTTTTTGACGATGACGGCTTTGCGCCGCGCTTGAAACTTAAACCCATAATTAAACCTACCCCGTAGACCAAAGAGACAAGCGTCGCCACATATGGTGCCGACGCATGTATGTACGTCGTCTGAACGTTTGTTCCCAGCCAAGCCACTTTGGGGAATACCCGATATCCGACCCTGACAGGATCTCGGGAAATTTGGGGCCTGATCTATTATTATTGTTGTCCGATATAGCACAGGAATCGCATCGGGATCATGAATTTTCGGCCAAACCTGTACGGCTGTATAAAATTCAGGATTGCGCAAAGTGGCTTTTCGCAGCGACTGCACTTTATTTCGGATCGAAAGACGCTGCTTTCAATGTGATCGTCAAACAAAAAGGCCCGCCAATGGCGGGCCTTTTGTCATCAAGTTTTGCCTGTGATCAGGACGCTGCGCGATCATGTGCCTGTTTGCGCAGATCATCCAGAATGCCGTTGATCCGCGAACGCAGGTTTTCGACCTTCTGCGATGCATCCTGTGCGGTTGCCAAAACCTGACTGGACAGTTCGCCTGTCTTGCTGGTTTCATTGGCAACCTCGTTGATCGAGGCCGATACAGAACGCGTGCGATCCGCAGCCCCGCGCACGTTGCGCGTGATCTCGTCGGTGGCGGCACCCTGTTCCTCGACCGCAGCCGAGATGGTGGTCGCGATCTCATTGATGTTTTCAATGATACGGCCGATATCGCCGATGGCATTGACGGACTCACCGGTGGCTTTCTGAATGCCCGAAATCTGACCCGAGATTTCCTCGGTCGCTTTTTCGGTCTGGTTGGCAAGGTTTTTGACCTCTGCCGCGACAACCGCAAAGCCCTTACCTGCATCCCCGGCACGTGCCGCCTCGATGGTGGCGTTAAGTGCCAGAAGGTTGGTCTGCTCGGCAATGTCGGTGATCAGTGCGATCACCTCGCCAATGCGGTCTGCAGACTGTGACAGGCTGACCACCAGTTCGTTGGTTTCCTGTGCGCGGTTGGATGCTTCGTTCGAGATACGGGTCGATTCCGCCATCTGACGGTTGATTTCCGCATTCGATGCCGACAGCTGTTCGGTCGCAGCCGCAACCGTTTCAACGTTGCCGGTTGCTTCCTGTGCAGAGCTTGCAACTTCTTCGGTCTGACCCGAAACCAGTTCCGCACTTGACGTCATCTGACCGGAAACGCCCTGAAGCTGATCACCAAGGGCCGCGATTTCGTTCACGGCACTTTCAACTTCGTTCTGCAGGGTGTCGGCCAGTGCCAGCAACTCATCACGAAGTGCTTCGTTGCGTTCATGGTTAAGGCGTTCTTCCTCGGCCTGCATGGCCTGGACCTTAAGGGCGTTGTCCTTAAAGACATCAACCGCACGGCCCATGGCGCTGATTTCGTCATTGCCCTTGGACGGCACGACGACATCAAGGTTGCCATCAGCAAGCTGAACCATGGTTTTCTGCAAACCACCAAGGCGGCGCAGAACGTTGCCACGCACATACAGCACATAAATCGCAAGCGAGATAATGATGGCTGCGACGGCAACAACAAACAGGGCGGTCAGGCTCTGTTTCTCGACGACCTTCGCCTGGGCGGCGGCATCGTTGACTTCTGCATTCAGACCGGCAACCAGTTCGGCAACGCTGTTACGCATTGCGTTGGCATATTCGCCACTCTGCACTACAAGCGCCTGGCTTTGTTCGGTGGCCTCAAGTTCACGTTTGCGCAGTTCAGGCAGGCTGCCTTCACCAACCGACAGCTTCTGCATCTTGTCGATCAGATCGACATAGAATGCCTTGAGGCGATCGTTATCAAGCTCATCAAGCTTGCTCAGCGCATCGGTGTACGTGCCACGAATACGCACCGGAATGATCGACAGGCGCACCGCCTGGGTTTCCGTGGTGCTGGAAATGATCATGTTTGATGCGGCAGAACCCAGACGCTCGATATCAAGGATCGGTGTACGCGTCTCGATCGCTGATGCGAACTTCCGGAAGGACTCAAGGATTTCTTCTTTGTCCGCGCTGTATTTCTTTGAAGGGTCTTCTTCAAACGACGCGGCGTATTCGCTGCCTTGGGCGATGTCGTTCTGGGTATAGGACAGCACTGGCTTTAAGGTGTCACCATACCGTTTCGCCAGATTCTGGAACTCTTCGAGTTTCGCGGCTTTTTCGTCGCTGATCTGGAAACGTTCCTGGGTCACTTCGTGCAGCTGTTTGAGGTTATCCTCAAGCAGGGCGCGATTGTCGTTGATGCTTGCAATAACCGCGGGCATAAAGCCGGTCGCTTCAATTTCGGCGATGCGGACATTAAGCTCTTCAAGACGAACCGCAAGTTCTTCGTTAATCGCGGTTTCTTCTTCCGGATTGGCAGCGGCCACGATGCGCGGCGCAATGGCGACAATTTCTGCACTTCCGGTTGCCAGTGACTGAGCCGCGGCAATCGGCGGAAGCTTCTCTTCGGTAATGGTATTAAGCGCATTACCGAACTGATTGAAGGAAATAGCACCGACAATGGCAGAAATCACTGCCATCAATCCGACCACAGCAAACGATATCAAAAGTTTGCTTTGGACCCCGAATTTAGTTCCCATTCTATCTAACCTTTTTCCTGGCTGTTTCCGTATGGCTTCTTTGTCCATTCCGGTTGTTTATGGCACCGCAGGATCATATGCAGTCCTGCGTTAGGCGACAGCTTGGCCCTAGAGAGTATTCTGCTTTAGTTTAATATCTACACCAGAGAACATTAATGAAAGAATATCAAGACGTCTGCAACATCTATCCGCGTATAGTGCGCGACTATCCCGGGATAGGTTGGTTATGATTTCGATGCATCCAGCCCCAAAAACCTGCCCCTTACGCCCGATATTTGGCGATCTCGCCAAGCATGGCTGGACCTTGCTGGGTAAACAGGATATAGGAGCGGTCGAAATTTTCGTTCGCGTATGTCGCAGATATGAATGTGTCATCCTGCACATGCCCGGACGGGCTGGTCTGTCAGGGAACGCCCGTATGACCGGCGTGGTATCACCCGATACCGTTCCACTTCGAATTCATTGACGACAGGTTACAGGTTATGGCCGGCCATTCCCAATTTAAGAACATCATGCACCGCAAAGGTGCGCAGGATAAAAAGCGCGCCAAGATCTTCACCAAACTCGCGCGTGAAATCACTGTTGCCGCGAAAATCAGCGAAGATATCGATAGCAACCCGCGTTTGCGTGCGGCGATTTCTGCGGCCCGTGCCCAGAACATGCCCAAAGACAACATCGATCGTGCCATCAAAAAGGCGACCGGTGCAGGCGAGGGTGATAACTATGAAGAAGTCCGCTACGAGGGTTATGGCACCGCTGGCGTTGCCGTCATCGTCGAAGCACTGACCGACAACCGTAACCGTACCGCATCTGAAGTACGTGCAGCCTTTACCAAGCATGGCGGCAACCTGGGTGAAACCGGTTCGGTCGGCTTCATGTTCAACCGTGTGGGCGAAATCGTCTATCCGATCGACAAGGCCGATGCTGACGAAATCTTCGAAGCGGCCCTTGAAGCCGGTGCTGCCAATGCGGAGTCCGATGATCAGAACCACGTCATCGACACCGAGATCGAAGACCTTAACGCTGTGCGCGAAGCCCTGACCGAAAAATTCGGCGATCCGGAAAGCGCAAAGCTGGTCTTCCGCGCCACCACCGAAGCCGACATTTCGGTCGAACAGGCGCAAAGCATCATGAAACTGGTCGATGTGCTTGAAGATAACGACGACGTCCAGAATGTCTGGACCAACGTTAACTGGACCGACGAAATCGTCGCTGGTCTCGATAACTAATTAATATTTGCCAACACCCGCCTTTCGCTTTTGAATGGCGGGTGTTTTGTATCTGGAACCCGCTTTTTTGGGGGATGTAGTGGTCAGAGTGCTCGGGATTGATCCCGGTCTGCAACGAACCGGTTGGGGCGTCATTGACCTCGATAACAATCGTATGCGCCATGTTGCCAATGGCGTGGTGACGTCCACCCAGTCATTGACCCTTGCCGAACGCCTTGATCAACTGCACACCGGCCTGATCGAAGTGATCCGGATCTGGACACCCGACGAGGCCGCGGTTGAAGAAACGTTCGTGAATAAAAACCCGGTTTCGACCCTGAAACTGGGGCAGGCGCGTGGTGTTGCACTGCTTGCGCCTGCGCGCAGTGGCATTCCGGTAACGGAATATACACCCAATGCCGTCAAAAAGACTGTGGTTGGTGCCGGTCATGCTGCCAAACAGCAGGTCGAAATGATGGTTTCAACCCTTCTGCCGGGATGTGACATTGCCGGGCCGGACGCCGCAGATGCTCTTGCGGTTGCCATATGCCACGCGCAACATGCCGGGAACCGGTCGCTGGCCAATTCGATGGCAGCACACCCAACACGAAACGGGAGAAAATACAGGTGATCGCCAAACTGCGCGGAATTGTGGATTTCATCGGCGAAGACAGCGTCATTATCGATGTCAACGGCGTGGGCTATCTGGTTTTTGCATCCCGCCGCACGCTTTCGATGCTGCCGCCCAAGGGCGGGGATGCTGGCCTGATGATCGAAACCCACGTTCGCGAAGATCACATTCATCTTTATGGCTTTGCCGATAACGCCGAAAAGCAATGGTTTGCCTTGCTCACCACCGTTCAGGGTGTCGGTGCGAAGGTTGCACTCGCCCTGTTGTCGGTTCTGACGCCCACCGATCTTTTGCGCGCACTGGCCGCCCAGGATACCACGGCCCTCTGCCGCGCACCGGGAATCGGCCCCAAGGTCGCAACCCGCATTGTTGGCGAACTGAAAGACAAGGCCGCAAAACTGAACCTTGGCCCGGTTGCTGCCCCGGCGGCCCTCGCCGTCGAAGATGCAAAGCCAGCCGCGAAATCCAAGAAATCAGCCAAGGTCACCACAGATGTGAGCATCGACACAGCGCCAACCGAACCGGCTGTAGATGATAGCGTCGTTTTGGCAGACGCGGTATCGGCATTGGTCAATCTTGGTTATGGCCGGTCCGAAGCATTTGGTGCGGTGGGCAAGGCCGCCCAACAGGCGGGCGACGACAAGTCGATCGATACCCTGATCCGTCTGGGACTAAAGGAGCTTAGCGCGTGAGCGAAGAAGAAGACCGTCTGCTCAGTGGTGAGCGCCGCGAAGAAGATCATCAGGATGGATCGCTGCGTCCCCGTCGGCTTGACGATTTTACCGGCCAGAAAGAAGTCCGTGAAAACCTTGATGTCTTCATCAAGGCTGCCAGTGCGCGCGAAGAAGCCATGGACCATGTCCTGTTCTTTGGTCCGCCGGGACTTGGCAAAACCACGCTTTCGCAAATTGTTGCCAGTGAACTCGGTGTCGGCTTTCGCGCAACATCCGGCCCGGTGATTGCCAAGGCCGGTGACCTTGCAGCCCTTTTGACCAACCTGCAGCCGCGCGATGTTTTGTTCATTGATGAAATTCACCGTCTGAACCCGGCGGTGGAGGAAATCCTTTATCCGGCGATGGAAGACTTCCAGCTTGATCTGATCATCGGCGAAGGGCCGGCTGCGCGCTCTGTGCGGATTGATTTGCCGCCCTTTACCCTGGTGGGTGCCACCACGCGTTCGGGTCTTCTGACCACGCCGCTCCGTGATCGTTTTGGTATTCCGCTGCGCCTTCGGTTCTATGAGCCCGAAGAACTGGTCAGCATCGTTGCCCGTGGTGCGCGGCTTTTGAATTTCGACATGACCGAAGAAGGCGCGATGGAAATCGCCCGGCGTTCACGCGGCACCCCGCGTATCGCCGGTCGTTTGTTGCGTCGCGTACGTGATTTTGCGGCCGTGGCTGAAAAATCGCCGGTCGATAAATTCATTGCCGACGCGGCCCTGACCCGGCTTGAGGTCGATAACCTTGGCCTCGATAGCCAGGACCGCCGATACCTTAATTGTATCGCCAGCAACTATGGCGGTGGTCCGGTCGGGGTCGATACATTGGCCGCCGCCCTGTCCGAAGAACGCGATACCATCGAAGACGTGATCGAACCTTATCTGCTGCAACAGGGCCTGATCCAGCGTACCCCGCGCGGGCGCATGCTGGGTGTTAAGGGCTTCAAGCACCTTGGCCTGACCCCGCCACGCCAGGCGGGCGGGATACCGCTTTCCGATCTGTTTGACGGGCAGGCGGGGGAAGAATCCTGATGGCCCAACAAGATCACGACGCCATTCTTGGCCGCTTCGAAGGCAAGCGGCATATCTATCCGCTGATTGTCTATTACGAGAACACAGATGCCGGTGGCGTTGTCTATCACGCCAACTATTTAGCGTTCGCCGAACGGGCACGTTCAGCGATGCTTAACCTGTTGGGCTTTACCAATCGAAATATTGCAGAACGCCACAAAGTTGCCATAGCCGTTCGACAGTGTACGCTCGACTTTCGACGTCCAGCGCTTTTGGAAGACCGTATTACGGTCGAAAGCCGGGTGATCAAGGTTGGGGGCGCATCGCTTGGTTTTGAACAAAAGATTATGCGGGGCGACGACGAACTGGTGGTGATCGAGATTTATCTCGCCTGCATGTCGTTGGAAGAATTTCGGGCACAACGTCTGCCCGACGAACTAAGAACAGTATTTAATAGTTGTCTTGATGTGACAAAGGACTGACGGGAATATGGAAAATCAAGTGGTCGACGCGGTAACGCTGGGGCAGTCGGTCATGGCACATGATATGTCTCTGTGGGGACTTTTCATGCAGGCTGGACTGGTCGTCAAAACAGTGATGATCGGTCTTTTGCTGGCTTCTGTCTGGGTTTGGGCGATTGTCTTCGAGAAAATCCTGCGACTGCGCAAATTGCGCGCCCAGGCAAACACCTTCGAAGAAGCCTTCTGGTCGGGTGGATCACTTGAAGATCTGTATGATCGCATCGCCGACAAGCCGCGCGATCCGATGTCAGCCATCTTTGTTTCGGCCATGCGTGAATGGCGTCGTTCGAACGCAAAGGGTGTCCATGGCGACACAATGCGTGCCCGCCTTCAGCAGCGCCTTGAAAAATCCATGGAAATTACCCTTGGTCGTGAAATGGACCGGGTGGAACGGTATATGACCTTCCTGGCATCCGTTGGCTCGACCGCACCGTTTGTTGGTCTGTTCGGCACGGTCTGGGGCATCATGGTTTCGTTCCAGTCGATCGCGGCATCAAAGAATACCTCGCTTGCGGTTGTCGCGCCGGGTATTGCCGAGGCGCTTTTTGCAACCGCCATGGGCCTTGTTGCTGCGATCCCGGCTGTGGTTGCCTATAACAAGATTTCCAGCGACCTGAACCGTTACAGCAACCGCCTCGAAGCTTTCGTGGACGAGTTCTCCTCGATCCTTTCGCGCCAACTTGACGACACGAGAGACTGATTATGGGCGCACAGCTTGCCAAATCAGGCGGAGGACGCCGTCGCGGTCGCCGGAGTAACCGGCGGGCAGCGATGAGTGACATCAACGTCACCCCGATGGTGGACGTTATGCTGGTGTTGCTGGTGATCTTCATGGTCGCAGCGCCGCTGATGACGGTCGGGGTCGAGGTTGATCTGCCGGAAACCAGTGCCGCACCGATGACCGGCCAGGATGAGCCGCTGGTGGTGTCGGTCTCTGCCGAAGGTACGATCTACATCATGGATAGCGAAATCGCGCAGGACACCCTGACCGAAAAGCTTGCCGCCATTACCGACAACAAGGCCGATACCCGCATCTTTGTTCGCGGGGACAAGACGATTGATTATGGCCGTGTGATGGAAGTCATGGGCCTGATCAAGGATGCCGGTTTCACCAAAGTCGCCCTGATCGCCGAATTGCCGGCAAAGGGTTCGTAAACGAATCATGCTGCGTTACGCTCTCATATCGCTTGGTCTGCACGCTGTCCTGTTTCTGGTGGCGTGGCTTGGGCTGCCCGATCTGTTTGATGAAACACCGTTGGAATTGCAGTCCATTTCGGTTGAAGTCGTGACAGTGGACGAATTTTCCGCAGCCCCGACCAAGGCTTTGCCAAAACCGGAACCCAAAGAGGAACCGAAACCAAAGCCAACCCCGAAGCCGGAACCCAAGCCAGAGCCGAAGCCTGAGCCAAAACCGGAACCAAAGCCGGAACCCAAGCCTGAGCCGAAGCCCGAACCAAAACCGGAGCCCAAGCCAGAGCCGAAGCCTGAGCCAAAACCGACACCAAAGCCGGAACCGGTTCCGACGCCAGACGTTAAAAAAGAGCCGGAGCCGAAACCGGAGCCGACGGAGCTTGCCGCTGTAAAGCCGGAATCCAAGCCGACGCCGCCGAAACCGGAACCGGTCAAAAAGCCGGAGCCGAAAAAGGAAGAGCCGAAGAAACGCGATCTCATGAGCGTTCTTAAGGATGTCAGCAAGCTTAAGGAAACAGCAGAAGCCACACCGGAGCAGCAGCCAGACGAAACGCCGGAAGAAAATGCCAGCGAGGTTGTCGCGACCAGGCTTGATGCCAATCTGACCATGAGCGAGCTTGATGCCGTAAAACGTCAGATCGAAAAATGCTGGAGCCCCCCGGCCGGGGCCAAGGAGGCGGGCAACTTTGCGGTTGAAATTCATGTCAGCGCAAACCCGGACGGAACCGTCCGTTTGGCGCGGATTAGCAATCTGAACGAAATCCAGGGTGACACTTCCCGCCGTACGATTGCAGAAAGCGCGCTTCGAGCAGTGCTAAATCCGCAATGCAGTCCTCTAAAACTGCCGCTGGATAAATACGAAATGTGGCGCACATTCACGTTCAATTTTGACATGCGTGAAATGCTGGGCCTTTAACGACCAAGTTCTTGAACACGCGTGGAAAATAGCGAGGCAGGATGACGATCAAGACCAACGCAATAAAACGATTTTGGGCTAAAGGCAGTGTCGCGGCACTGTGCGCCCTTGCCGTTGTCGCTGGCCTGAATGTCGGGTTCATGTCGCCGGCAAAGGCGGAACTCCGGATTGATATTACCCGGGGCGAATTGAAACCGATGCCAATTGCCGTCACCCGCTTCCCGGGCGAAGGCGTTGCCGAAACCGAGATCGGTCAGAACATGACCCAGGTGATTGCCGCAGATCTCGAACGTTCGGGCCTGTTTTCACCGATTGATGAAAAGGCATTCATTCAGAGTGCCGCATCATTGGCGGTGAACCCGAACTTTGCCGAATGGCGGGCCATCAATGCGCAGGCCCTGGTGAACGGTCGTGTTGTGACCGAACCAAATGGTCTTCTGCGTGTCGAATTCCGCCTGTGGGATGTTTTGGCTGAAACCCAGATGTCTGGCGTTGCGTATCGTACGCAGCCAAACAACTGGCGTCGGATTGCTCACAAGATTGCGGACGAGATTTACAAACGTATCACCGGTGAAACCGGCTATTTCGATACGCGCGTTGTCTACGTCTCGGAATCCGGTCCGGCCGATAACCGGACCAAACGACTGGCCATCATGGATCAGGATGGTGCAAACCACCGGTTCCTGTCGGATGGACGGTTCCTCGTGCTGAACCCGCGCTTCTCGCCGACGGCACAGGAAGTGGTTTATATGTCGTACTTTAACGACAAGCCGCGCGTTTACGTTTTGGATATTGATACCGGCGAGTTGGAATTGCTGGGTGATTTTCCGGGGATGACCTTTGCTCCCCGATTCGCGCCAGACGGGAACTCGGTTGTGATGTCACAAGCGCTTGACGGGAACAGTGAAATCTATGGACTGGACCTGCGCACGCGTGAAAAGCGTCAACTGACGCGCCATCCGGCCGTGGATACCTCGCCTTCCTATTCTCCGGACGGGTCTCGCATTGCGTTCAACTCCGACCGCAGTGGGGCACAACAACTTTATGTGATGAATGCCGATGGTGGGGGCGTACAGCGCATCAGCTTCGGTGGTGGACGTTATGCCACACCGGTCTGGTCGCCGCGCGGAGACCTGATCGCATTCACCAAATCCGAAGGAGGTCGTTATTATATCGGCGTCATGCGGCCAGACGGCAGTGGAGAAAGGCTGCTGGCCGAGGGTTACCTCGTTGAGGGACCAACATGGGCACCGAACGGTCGAGTTTTGATGTACTACCGCCAGCACCCGTCCAGGGACGGGACCAAGGATCGCTATCGTTTGTATTCGATTGATCTTACCGGTTATAACGAGCGAGAGATCGTTACACCGGCGGATGGGTCGGATCCTGCATGGTCGCCCTTGATTCCCTGATATCTCAAGAGTATAGTCATCGCGAAGCACTGAATGCGATTCGCTTTAATCGCGGGCATTTTCGGTGTCGCGAGACATGGAAAACACCAACCTCGGGCGAATGCGTCCGGTGTTAAGGGGAAAACTTAAATGAAACTTCGTATTCTGAGCGTTTTTGCTGCTGCCGCTCTTCTGGCTGCTTGTGAAACTGCACCTGATAGCACGGCAACCACTGGTGGCGACGGTGCAAGCACTTCTTCCAGCGCCTCGACTTCGACTTCTTTGGCTGAAAGCAGCCCTGAGTGGTTCGCTGTCAACGTTGGTGACCGCGTCTTCTTTGGTTTCGACAAATACGATCTTGCCGGTGAAGCACGTCGCACCCTCGAACTGCAGGCTGCTTGGCTGAAGAAATATCCGCAGTACAAAGTTGTTGTTGAAGGTCATGCCGACGAGCGCGGCACCCGTGAATACAACCTTGCACTCGGCGAACGCCGCGCGAACTCGGTGAAAGATTACCTGATCGCTCTGGGCATCGACCCGTCGCGCATCGAGACCATTTCTTATGGTAAAGAGCGCCCGGTTGCTCTTGGCCATGACGAAGAAAGCTGGGGTAAAAACCGCCGCTCTGTATCGGTTATCCGTTAAGCGCGTGCAGGTGAAAGCCTGACTTGAAGATCAAGGCGCCTGTCCCGTTTGGGGCAGGCGCCTTATTTTTGCCGCCTGAAAATGTTTGAAAGTCACGACAGGTATTTCCATAGTGAACCTTCAAAGACTGAATTGACGAAAAAGGACCCGAAAATGATCCGCGTTCGATCCGCCATTTCGCCAAAGAACCGCAACATCCTGATGGCCCTTGCCGTCGGAGCTGTGTTTGGCATGACATCACTCGGGTCCCTGCCGGTTCACGCGCAAGACGCCAACATGTCGCGTCAGTTAGAACAATTGCGCAAGGACCTCGATCTTTTGCAGCGTTATGTCTATCGCGAAGGCACCGGTGACGCCGCACAGGCCGCTGTCTCGTCTGGTGATGGCGGCGGGGCTGCGACCCCGGCTGCCGCACGCCAACAGGTCCAGATCAGCGCACTGGAACGCACCACCACCCAATTGACCGGTCAGCTTGAAGAATTCGACTACCGCATTCGCAAGATGGAAGACCGTCTGGAACGTCTGGTGGCCGATATTGATTTCCGCCTTAACCAGCTTGAAAGCGGTGGCGTTGCGACCAGTGGCGCAAGTGCCGGTGGGGCAAATGCACCGCTTGCTGGGGGCACGGCTGTACAAGGTGCCAATAACTCTGCCGCCAACAGCGCACCGGGGGCTGCCGGTTCGGGTGAGCCCCTGAATGAACGTGGTACCCAGCTGTTTGGAGTGATTGAAAGCGAAGGCCAGCCGCCGCAAATTCCAAGCGGCGCTGCCGCATCCAACGCATCCGCACCAACTCAGAGTGCTGCGGCAACCACCGGCACGCCTGAAGAACAGTATCGCGAAGCCTTTGGCCTTCTGCGCAAACAGGATTTCCAGGCCGCCGAACAGGCGCTGGGCAATTTCGTCAGCAACCATCCCAACGATCCGCTGGCGGGTAACGCGCAATACTGGCTGGGTGAAACTTATTATGTGCGTGGCCAGTATGAGAATGCTGCCATCGCCTTTACCGAAGGTTTCCAGACCTACCCCGACAGCACCAAGGCACCAGACAACCTTCTGAAACTTGGCATGTCGCTGGCCAATCTTGGCAAGAACGAAGATGCCTGCACGGCCTTTGGTCACCTGATTGACAATTTCCCGAACGCCTCGAACGTCGTTCTGGATCGCGCCCGTCAGGAACGCCAGAACCGTGGATGTCCGCAGTAAACCCTGCGTATGACAGACCGATGATCGGCAACCTTACGACATCAGAAAATCAAAATACGGCGTCCGGTGGATCTCCACTGGACGCCGTTGCCTTTGATAGACTGATGATGGCGTTCGCCCCGTTTGAAACTACCCCTGAAATCCTTGTTGGTGTCTCGGGCGGGGCCGACAGCATGGCGCTTGTACTGCTGGCCCATGACTGGTGTCAGGCACAAGGCGGGCGCGTGGTCGCCGTTACGGTTGACCATGGTCTGCGCAAGGCCGCCGCTGACGAGGCCCGCTGGGTCGCAGCCGAACTTGCCCGCCATAACATCGAACACATCACCAAACACTGGCAGGGCGAAAAGCCAACCGGTGCCGTGCAGGAAAAGGCGCGCCAGGCCCGCTATCAGATTTTTGATGACCTGATGCGTGATACCGGCATTTTCCATCTATTGGTTGCCCATCATGCCGGCGACCAACGCGAAACCATTGCCATGCGCCGCGATCGCGGCACGACCCCGATTGGGCAGGCGGGAATGTCTGCGCGCCGCTATCTGCGATATGGCCGGGTGCTGCGTCCGTTTTTGGCCGTTGCCAAGGCCGACTTGGTGGCGACCCTGACGGCACGCGGGCAGGCGTGGATCGAAGATCCTTCTAACATCGACGAAAAGTTCGAGCGTGTACGCGTGCGCAAGGCGTTTGAGGCGGGGGCAGCACGCCCGCCCGATATAACCACCGACGCGTCGGCGCGTCGCGACCTTGAAACGGGCATTGGCCGATTGCTTGCCGGGGCGGTCACCCTGCACGCGAACGGAGTTGCGATCCTTAACCCGGATGTGCTGCTGGATCCGAAAACGGATCGCAACGCCGCGATCCATGCGCTGGGGCAGGTGGTGCGTACGGTAGGAGGTGCAGGATATATGCCTGCGCTGGATAAACTGCGCGGTGCACTTGATCGCCTTGGTGCGGATAAAACAGCCCGCATCAGTCTGGGCGGCTGCGTCTTGCACGGTCGGAAAGGCGCGATTTGCGTTTATCGCGAAGTTGGCCGAATGGCGCAGGATCCGACTGCGTTGGATGCCGAATCACTCACACGATCTTTGGTTGTGCGGTTTGATAATCGCTTTGAATGGCAGGCAGATGACGCTGATCTGTCGGGGCAAACTGGACGTTGGATCGCACCACTTGGCCTTTGTGATGTGTTTCACACGAAGTCTTTTCGCGCCGCATTGGGCGAAATTGCACCATTTATTGGTAATTTACCGCGCGCGGCCCTTGCATCCGTGCCTGCACTCTACGATAAAGAAGGCTTGTTATCTGTTGGCGGGCTTGAGGTTTCGGAGCTTTCCGACGTACTATCCGCCGCCGGTTGCGGACGGCCTCTGGGCAGGGGCCTCATCGCGTCTGGTGGCAGTTGGCAGTTTGCGCCGCAAGTACCTTTGTGGGAAAGTGGTTTCAAATCGTCACCGAAACCCGACAACCTACTTGCGTAAGCGGGGCTTATGACTATTTGATTGTCAGACCCTGCGCAGGAAGTTTTGCGTCACGGCACACACAAATTGCGACCAGTAGCTTGGAATGAATATGGGAAAAAATCTCGCACTGTGGGTTATTATCGCCATCCTTTTGGTGGCGCTGTTTAACCTGTTTCAGTCGCCCTCCGGACGGTCCGGTCAGTCGTCGCTGGCATTTTCGGACTTCCTGGCCGAAGTGGATTCAGGTCAGATTTCCGAAGTCACCATCCAGGGCAACAACCTGACTGCAGAAACGCGCGACGGTCGCTCTGTTAATGTTTACACCCCGGATTATCCGAACCTCGTTGAAAAGCTGAACGACAAGGGCGTGCGCATCATCGCACAGCCTGAAGAAAGCCTGTCTCCGTTGATGAGCGCTTTGATCAGCTGGTTCCCGATGCTTCTGATCATCGGTGTCTGGATCTTCTTCATGCGCCAGATGCAGGGCGGCGGCGGTAAGGCCATGGGCTTTGGCAAATCCAAGGCCAAGATGCTGACCGAGAAGTCCGGCCGCGTGACCTTCGAAGATGTCGCCGGTATTGAAGAAGCCAAAAGCGAGCTTGAAGAAGTCGTCGACTTCCTGCGCGATCCGCAGAAGTTCCAGCGCCTTGGCGGTAAAATCCCCAAAGGCATGCTGCTTGTCGGCCCTCCGGGTACCGGTAAAACGCTGCTGGCACGTGCGATTGCCGGCGAAGCAAATGTACCGTTCTTCACCATCTCGGGTTCTGACTTCGTCGAAATGTTCGTTGGTGTCGGTGCATCGCGTGTGCGTGACATGTTCGAACAGGGCAAGAAAAACGCACCTTGCATCATCTTCATCGATGAAATCGACGCTGTGGGCCGCCATCGTGGTGCCGGTCTTGGCGGCGGTAACGATGAACGCGAACAGACGCTCAACCAGCTCCTCGTTGAGATGGATGGTTTCGAAGCCAACGAAGGCGTGATCCTGGTGGCTGCAACCAACCGTCCGGACGTTCTGGATCCGGCATTGCTGCGTCCGGGTCGTTTCGACCGTCAGGTCGTCGTACCGAACCCGGATCTGGAAGGCCGTGAACGCATTCTTGGTGTTCATGCGCGTAAAGTTCCGCTGGGCCCGGATGTCGATCTGCGCACGGTTGCACGTGGTACCCCGGGCTTCTCGGGTGCGGATCTGGCAAACCTCGTCAACGAAGCAGCCCTTCTTGCTGCGCGTCTTGGCAAGCGTGTTGTCACCATGGCTGATTTTGAAAACGCCAAGGACAAGGTCATGATGGGGGCTGAACGTCGCTCCATGATCATGACCGATGACGAGAAAAAGCTGACCGCCTATCACGAAGGTGGTCACGCACTGGTCGCACTCCATACGCCTGCGTCTGATCCGATCCACAAGGCCACCATCATCCCGCGCGGTCGCGCACTGGGTATGGTGATGCGTCTGCCGGAACGTGATCAGGTGTCCAAATCCTACGAACAGTTGATTTCCGACCTTGCGGTTGCCATGGGTGGCCGCGTTGCCGAGGAAATCATCTTTGGCAAGGACAAGGTTACCACGGGGGCGTCTTCGGACATCAACATGGTGACGCAATATGCGCGCAAGATGGTAACCGAGTGGGGCTTCTCAGACAAGCTTGGGAATGTCAAATACGTTGATAATCAGGAAGAAGTGTTCCTTGGTCACAGCGTTGCCCAGCACAAAAACGTTTCGGAAAAAACAGCACAGCTGATTGACGAGGAAGTCCGTCGTTACTCTGACGAGGCTTATGAATTCGCCAAGCGCGTTCTGACCGAACATCTTGATGACCTGCACAAGCTTGCAAAAGGTCTGCTGGAATATGAAACCCTGTCGGGCAAGGAAATCGACGCGCTGCTGCGTGGCGAGGAAATTAACCGTCCGGGCCATACTTCGGGTGGCGGCAAGGACGCAGGTGGCGGACGTCGCTCCACGGTGCCAAGCACCGGCGGTGCCCGCAAGGATAACCCTGGTGACGGCGGCGGGGACCTTTCCCCGGAACCGCAACCGGGAAGCTAACAGAAAGAGACTGATGGACGAGATCAAACGATCGGTCCTGCGAAGCCCCGCCGATGTGCGGGGCTTTGCCGATTTTGAAGGACCGCTTTACTACGCACCGACCGGTTTCATCGACCATGCCGATGATCCCAATACCTTGCCACTTGCCGGATCACGCCGGGGTTTTTCAGCGCTTGAAATCATCCGCCGCCGCGAAGGTGGCGGTGCCGAAAGCATGATCTTGCCGCTGCTCGCCCTTGAAGGCTGGGTGCAAAACAGTGGCCGGGTTGATGAAATCAATGCCGTTCTGGACCGCCTGATGGCCAAACGCCCGGACTATGCCGGGCTTGATATGGCGTCCTGCCATGTGATGGGCATCATCAATGTCACACCCGACAGCTTTTCCGATGGCGGCGATTACAACACCACCGAACAGTCTGTGGCACGCGCCACGGCGATGATAGAGCAGGGCGCATCAATCATTGATGTCGGCGGCGAATCAACCCGTCCGGGGGCCGATACCGTTTCCGAGGACGAGGAAATCAGTCGTGTGGTCCCGGTGATCCGCGAACTGGCATCCAAGGGGCACGTCGTTTCGATCGATACCCGCCATGCTGGTGTGATGGAGGCCGCGATTGAGGCCGGTGCAGCCATCATCAATGACGTCACAGGGCTTGAGGGCGATGAACGCTCGATGGAGGTTGCAGCCGCGTCTGGCAAACCGGTGATGCTGATGCATATGCAGGGCGAACCGGGCACCATGCAGGCCGACCCGAAATATGATTGTGCGGTGCTTGATATCTATGACTATCTGCTCGATCGCATCGAAAGCTGCGAGCGGGCTGGTATTTCACGTGATCGCATTTGCATTGACCCGGGCATCGGCTTTGGCAAAACGCTGTCGCACAATCTTGAACTGCTGTCGCGTCTGGCCATTTTCCATGGTCTGGGCTGCCCGATCCTGCTGGGGACGTCGCGCAAGTCATTCATCGGCAAGATTGATCCCAAGGCCGACCCCAAGCAGCGTCTGGGTGGTTCAATCGCGTCTGCGGTCAATGGATGGCGTCACGGGGTTCAGATGATCCGCGTGCATGATGTGCCCGAAACGGTGCAGGCGATTTCCGTCGCCAGTTCCACATCTATTGTCTGAAGATGTATTTGATCCATTCTCTGCACGTATAACTTGTCATTTTATCGGCATCGTTTAAAACATGGCTCGCAATCGCAAGGAGGCTTGGCTTCTGATCGGTTGCGAGCTTTTTTGTGGCAAGTTCGATTCTGGCATTTTCTGACCATTTACGGTTGATACTTGCAGAATCGGTCCTTTGACCACATACCAATAAGTATCAAACAAAAGTGACACCAAAGTCACAGTTGATGGTTGGACAACAAGCGAACGCGAAGGTCTTTAGATGAACGAGATTGGCGGTCTGACGCAGCCGTTTCCTGCTGATGTCAGGTCTGGCTGGAATGCTATGACGCACTGTGTTTATGTCGTGGAAGACAACACCGATCTGAACAAGGATCTGTGTGAGTATCTTGAGATGTGCGGTTTCGATGTCGTCGGGTGTGAAACCGGGGCTGCATTTTACCGGGCACTTGCTGCGCGCAAACCTGATGCGGTCATTCTTGATATTATGCTGCCCGACGCGGATGGCTATGAGCTGGCCCAGCATGTCCGCAAAACCGTTGATTGCGGCATCATGATGCTGACCTCGCTTTCGGGAATGGACAATCACCTGACCGGCTATAAATCTGGTGCTGACGTCTACCTGACGAAAGACAGTCCGCTATCGGTGATCGAGGCCGCGCTTAAACCGCTTCTGCGCCGTGCGTCACGCTCGGATAGCGAAGCGACGGCTGAAACGACAATTGCCGAGGATAGCTGGGTTCTCGATATGCTTAACTGGACCCTGCGCAATCCTCAAGGTAACGAAGCCAAACTGACAGCGACCGAACGCACCATCGTCAAGATCCTGATTGACGCCAATGGGGCGTGGCTGACGCGTCCTGAAATCGTCGAGGCGCTCGGCAAGGCCGACACGGCGGAAAACTGCCGCAATCTGGATACGGCAATCCGGCGCGTGCGTCAAAAAATCATCAAGGAAATCGGCGAAGAACTGCCTGTGCGAACGGCTTACGGTCGTGGCTATGCCTTTACGTCGCCCGCCGCCATTGCCGGCGAGGCCGAGGCTTCCTGATCCACCTGTTTCCCAACCGAATAACGTGCGGCCAGCTACTCGCACGGTAACAACAGGCAAAGCTCGATGCTGCGTGCGCCCTTCTGGCGCAGCGTGATCGATCCGCCGTGGGCAACGACAATACGTTGCGAAATATGCAGTCCGAGTGCGCGCTGCAATGACTGGCTTTCCATGTCGCGTCGGAACAGCGCATCGGAAATCATGGCGGTCTCGTCTTCATCAAGTTCTTCACCGCGGCAGGGGATGCTGATTTCGACCCGCATCTCCGAATGTCGGTGAGTACTGATGTGGATTGGTGCCCCGTGCGCAAAGCGGCGTGACGTTTCAACCAGGTTCGTGATCGCAAGGCCCATCAGGGTTTCGTCGATAAAGACCTCGATACCTGTGGTTCGGCTCAATACGGCTTGAACTTCCGCACCTTCGCGTGTTGTCTGGGCGACAAATTCCTGAAGAAAACGGTTGATCGGAACTGTCTTGCGCGCAAGTGACAGTTCCTGGGTATCGATACCGTCCTTGGTCAGGAAAATATCGACAAGACGCGCCAGTTTCTGGGCCTGAAGCTGGATGCGTTGCAAACGTTCAAGAACGTCATCCTTATGGTTTGTAAGGCGCAGCATCAGCATTTCCGATGATCGCTGGATCACCGCAAGCGGCGTTCGGAATTCATGCGACAGCATCGAAATCAGTTTGCGCTGTTCTTCGACCAGCGAGGTGGTTTCTTCTGCCTTGCGCACGACAGTGACCCGTTCCTTGTCCATGCGCGACAACCGCATCGTCATGATGATGCCCATCCCGACAAGGTGGAACATCAAGGTGTAGCTGTGCAGTTCCAGACGCAATCTGGTCGCATCGATCACCCCCGAAAGGGCAAGCTGGATCATGATCGCGGCCCCGGTCGGGACGGCCAGAACCACAAGGAACGCCCAGTAGCGCGGGTTGTGGATGTCTTCAAACGCCCGTTTGATCAGGATTGCGCACATCGTGGCCATAAAGACCGAATGGCTTGGCACGATATAGGTGCCAAAGACGGTGTAGAGATCCGTCGTGGCCCCGGCCGCAAAGGCCAGAATGAAAAACCCGTACGCGCAACATATCTTGTAGGCCAAAGGATGCTTCTTTTTGGCATCGATGATGTAGAGCCACAGAAACACCGTCACGCCATAGGTAATGATGTTGGCTGTTCCCAACAAAAAGTCATTCAGCCACGGTATTTCCGGTCGTAGCTCGCTTAAGACCACGCCATTGACGACGGCCGCCGTGACACCGATTGCCAGGACCCAGACGCTGTACAAAACCACAATCCGATCCCGCGCAATCAGACCAAGCGCCAGATAGGCCAACCCCAAAGCCAGAATGAAGCCAAAGAAAACATTCGACGCCAGATCACGGAAGGACAGCGAAGACACCAGGTCGGTTGCCGGCCAAAGTGTCATCCAGATCAGATTGGCGCTATTGCTTTGCGACCGGACATAAAGGCGATAATCGCCCGGCTCCATCAGGGGCAGGGCGGCAATATGTGCTCGTCCGCCATATTGGCGGGCGCTGGCGGGGACATGATCGCCAAGACGGGTGTGCCAGACCGGATCCCCCAGCCCATCGGGCACCAGAAACACATCAATGAAATTCAGATAGTTCGGCCCGACTTCAAGCAGGGCGCGTTTCGTCATGTCATTGGTGATGGTGAGATCAAGCTGATGCCAGATCACATCGCGGGTATACCCAAAGGACGGTATGGCAGATGACTGCTGAAAGGCCGCATCCGGAAGGGCCTGGATCTCTTCAAAGCCAAGCCTGCGTGTGGTGTCGGCAAAGGACGCAACAAACCGGGTGATCTCAATCGGTTCTGTGACATTGCCCGGCAGGACCAGATGATCCTGATCATTGCTCGGCATCAAGGCTGATTGCGCGTTTGCACCGTGCCATGGCATCAAAACCATGGTTGTGATTATGAGCAACAACAATTCCGCCGCCAAAGCCATGGCGGACTGAGGATGTGTCTTTGGTGCAGTGAACAGCGGCGATCTGATCCTCATGGCCGCTCCCCGTCATGTGACGTCTCGGTATAACCAAGCGGGAAGCCAGCCCTGTTTTCATTGTTCCTGAGCACCGTCATGTCGCGGTCATAAGGCAATTTGATCAGGATTGTTGTTCCGCCTTCTTCGCCGACACTGACCGACAGGGATCCGTCATGGGCCTCGATGATGCGTTTGGTCAGATGCAACCCAAGCCCGACACCCTGGATTTTGACCGAATCCCGTCCGCGGTAAAAGGCGTTCAAAACATTCTGCAGATCGTCGGCGGCGATGCCCGGGCCCTCGTCGACAACCCGGATATAGACATAACCGTTGGCAGCCCGTTCGGCTGAAATCCAGACGGCGGCCCCCGGCGCATATTTGCGCGCATTCTCGATCAGGTTGATCAGCGCACGTTCCATCAGGATCCGGTCAATCTCGACGATCACAACATCGCTTTGGATCAGGCTGATATTCTGGCCGGGGACCTCGCGTTGGCGCTGCGCAATCAAATCGCGCAGAAACGCATCGATGGCAACCGCTTCGCGCGTGGTGGTGAATGTCGCGCTATCAAGGGTTTCCTTGGTCAGGAACGCATCGACAAGGCCCGAAAGCTGCCGGGCATTGGACTGGATCGTCGACAGCCGGTTCAGAACGCTTTCAGGCTCTTTTTGCAAATGTAGTCCGAGGATTTCAGCAGACCGCTGAATGATCGCAAGCGGGGTTCGGAATTCATGTGACAGCATGGTGATAAAGGTGCGCTGCTCACTGGCAAGCTGGTCGGCCCGCTGGCCGGAGGCAAGGGCATCAACACGCCGGTTGATCACGCCATAGGTGCGATAGGCCATGGCGATGGCCACCAGCACAAGCTGAATAAACGAACTGAGCGCAAAGATGCTCGTGGTAAATCCGTTGACCGGCAACCACCCGATCAGCAACAGCAAATGCGCCATCGCCCCGATGGTCGGAATCCCAAGCGCGACCATCAAATAACTCATCTGGAATGTGTGCTTCTGGCGATATCCGCGATACATCAGATTGATCAGCAAAACCGCAAGCAGGAATATCTGAGGGCCGAAAAACACTTTGGCATACAGGATATACCAGTCCGATGTGGCGGTCAGAAAACCTGCCATCGCCAGAACCGAATACCCTGCCATGATCCGAAACAGCGGCCGGTTCTCGCGATCAAGACGGGTCATATAGCTCCACATCATGATGCTTGTACCAAGCGCAAACGCGGTTCCGGTTCCCGTCACGAAGTCCGAGGCCAGCGACCAGAACGGTTTGAAAATCAGTTGGGCATAGCCCGTCACCCCGAACGAAATCAGGAACAGCGAAAAGATATAGCCCGAATACCAGAGAACAGACCGATCCCCCGACATCACGCCAAACGCGAAATAAATCCCGAATGCAAGAAGCAGAACACCAAGGGTTGCGCCCTTGATGAAACTGTTGCTGCCCGATTTGGTAATCAGCGCCGTATCAGGCAGGAGTTCGGCCTCAAGGACGTGCGCGCTGTTGGTATGGACCGCGATAACCAGCCAATATTCGCCAAGTGACAGTTTCGGCCATTCGGCAACGTGCGAAAGATTTTGCAAGCCACCCTTGGCTCTTGGAATTCGGTCGCCGAGATGTTCCTGCCAGATGATCTGGCGCGCGTCATTTGACAGGATGCTGATCTCGATATCATTCAGATACACATGTCCGATATCGATAAAGGCGCTTCTTCCCGTTCGTCCGGGTTGATCAACGATTTTGACCGGCGCGCGATACCAGATGGTGCGATCCGTATAGCCCGGACCGCGTGCCTCAAGGACAGAGGCGAATTCAGATTCGGCAATCGACGGGATTTTAAATGCGCTTTCCACTTTGCGGTCTGTCACCAACCGCGTCAGATAGCGGTTCAGATTGATAACTTCCGCAGGTCCGCTGGGCGGCAGGACGAGTGTTTTGGCAACCTCATGCGCAGCGATTTTGGGTCCGTAAACGGCAAAAATGCCGGACGCGGTCACAATCAACATCGCAAAAAGAAACATATTCAAGCGGATGCTGCGCAAAATTCCCCCGGTTTCAGCCCCTTAGCCCCTTCATCTTGTGATAGCGGGTTTTTGACCGAAGGTCATCGCTTTTATCCGAATATCGCCCTGTTTGCCTGTTAACGGATTGATTGCCAGTTTGGCACTAGAATAGGCGCTGAAATATGCCGATTGCCGGTGGCATTGCGCCGCCACTTTGATATAACCGGCAGTCAGAATGAATTGACAGGGCATAATGCCCGCAAAGCAAGCAGAGACACAGAATATGAGCCGCAAGTATTTTGGCACCGATGGCATTCGCGGAACTGCCAATACAGCGCCGATGACCGCAGAAGTCGCCCTGAAAGTCGGGATGGCTGCCGGCCATTATTTCACCCGTGGTGATCACCGCCACAAGGTCGTGATTGGCAAGGATACCCGACTGTCGGGCTATATGCTTGAACCGGCCCTTGTTGCCGGTTTCACCTCGATGGGGATGGATGTCATGCTGGTCGGCCCGATGCCGACCCCGGCGGTGGCCATGCTGACCAAATCGATGCGCGCTGATATCGGTGTGATGATCTCGGCCTCCCACAACCCGTTCCAGGATAACGGCATCAAGCTGTTTGGCCCGGATGGCTTCAAGCTGTCAGACGAGGTCGAACTTGAAATCGAAGCCCTGATGGAAAGCGATCTTTCGGGCAAACTGGTACCTGCCAACGCGCTGGGTCGTGCCAAACGCATCGATGATGCGCCGGGCCGCTATATCGAGGCCGTCAAATCATCCCTGCCGGGCACCGTCACGCTTGAAGGTCTGCGCATCGTGCTTGATTGCGCCCATGGGGCCGGTTACTCCGTCGCGCCCAAGGTTCTGCGTGAACTGGGTGCTGACGTAATTGAAATCGGCACCAGCCCGAATGGTCTGAACATCAATGATCAGTGTGGTTCGACCTACACCAAAACCATGTGTGACCGGGTTCTGGCCGAAAAGGCCGATGTCGGGATTGCCCTTGATGGCGATGCCGACCGCGTCCAGATGTGTGATGAAAAGGGACATCTGATCGACGGCGACCAGTTGATGGGCCTTGTTGTAACCCACTGGAAACGCACCGGTCAGCTGCGCGGCAACGCGCTGGTTGCGACCGTGATGTCGAACCTTGGTCTTGAACGTTATCTTGAAAGCAACGATGTCCGTCTGATCCGCACCAAGGTCGGGGACCGCTATGTTGTCGAACAGATGCGCGCCCTTGATTGCAATGTCGGCGGTGAACAGTCGGGCCATATCGTGCTGTCGGACTTCGCATCGACCGGTGATGGCCTGTTGGCAGCCCTTCAGGTGCTGGCGGTTCTTGCCAGCCGCGAAGGCCCGGTTTCTGAGCTCAGCCGTGTGTTCGAACCGTTGCCGCAGATCCTTAAAAACGTGCGCTACAGTGCCGGTTCTGATCCGTTGGCGCAAAGCAGCGTCATCGAAGCCATTTCCTTGGCAGAACGGGCCTTTAACGGTGATGGTCGTATCCTGATCCGTAAATCTGGCACCGAACCGCTGATCCGTGTCATGGCCGAAGGCGATGACGCGATTAAGGTCGAACAGATCGTTGATGGCATCGTTGCCGAAATCACCGCCGTTGCCGGTTAACCGGTCATTGTGACGAAAACCTGATATCTGCAGGATAAGGAAGGGTCGTATGAAGGGTCGTGTCTTGATTATCGCCGGGTCGGATTGTTCCGGTGGGGCCGGAATTCAGGCCGATATCAAATCGGTGACGGCCCTTGGCGGCTATGCTGCAACTGCGATAACGGCGCTCACGGTGCAAAACACCACCGGAGTCTTCGACGTTCTTGGCATCGATCCGGACATGATCGTCCATCAGGCGACGGTGACGATTGATGATATTGGCGCAGATGCGCTTAAAACCGGGATGCTGCATTCGGTGCCGGTGATTACCGCTGTGGCGGAATTCATCAAATCAAAGGCCGCAGGTATTCCGGTCGTTGTAGACCCGGTGATGGTATCGCAAAGCGGTTCACGCCTGCTTCAGGAAGACGCGGTAGAAGCACTTATGACCCATATGGTCCCGCTTGCGACCGTGCTGACACCAAATATTCCAGAGGCCGAAGTATTATCAGGTATGAAAATCACCAGCGAAGCTGATATGATTGCTGCAGCGCACAAAATTGGTGATCTCGGTTGCGAGGCCGTCCTGATAAAAGGTGGTCACGCCGACGGGGACAAAATCGTCGATATCTTGTGGCGCCGGGATCGCGATATCGAAGGTTTCGAAGATACGCGCATTCCGTCTGAGAATAATCATGGTACGGGCTGCTCGCTTGCAAGTGCCATTGCAACCGGGCTGGCTCAGGGCATGGGATTAAGTGATTCCGTTGCCCGTGCGCGGGCATATGTCCGTGAAGCCATCCGAACCGCACCGGACTTTGGCAAAGGAAACGGTCCGCTAAACCATGCGCATCCTGTGACCGGTTGAATAATTCAACACGAATGTGACAGGGCGCTGAAAGTTGGGACACTTAAGCTATGCCGGGCACATCGTTTTTCCATCAGGCGCGTAACAACGCCTGGTCAAATCACCGTTTGTATGGGGTCTGTCAGAAATTGACAGATGGCGAACTCGCCTCCAAACGAACGCCTTTTTCCACCTCTATTCTTGAAACGCTGAACCATATCCTGACCAATGACTGGTATTATCTTGATGCGCTGGTCGATGGCAGGCGGGGTCGTGCGTGTCTTGATAATGAAATGCCGTTTGGTGCCATCGATAAACTGGCCGCAGCCCAGCGTGATGCGGATATGCGCTTAATGGCGTATTGTGAACAGCTCAATGACAAGGATGCCATCCGGGCGGTCGAACTGGTCCGCGAAGACGGCAGCAAGACGCTTGAAACCGTGGCCGATATTTTGTCACATCTGTTTGTCTATCAAACCCATCAACGCGGGCAGGTGCATGCGCTTCTGGCCGTCACCGGTCAGGCACCACCAATCCTTGATGACTACCATCTTGAATATGATGCGCCGATGCCAAGCTTCGATTTTTCGGCGCTTGGCCGCAAAGGCGCATAAAGGATACCGATGAATACAAGAATGCTGCGCCGTGCGATTCTGGCTGGCGGGATCGCCGTTCTGGCCGTCGTCAGTTTCGGCAACCCGCACCGTCATGTTGCCGATCTTTTCTGGCCCGCTGATGCCGCACCCTGGGAACATGTCACTGCGGTTTATGTCCCCGATATCAGTCAGCCGACCCGGGTCAAGATATCCGAGGCGACCTATGACGATCTTGCGGCCTGCCGCGATCACGTAATGGAACAGGCGGCCGCGCAGGGCGATCCAAATCTTGAAAAGGGTCGCTTTGAATGCGCCATCGGATTTTATGCCGACAAGGATGATGGCACCGGCGGCGAATACCGCCTGATCGTCAAGTAATCAATTATCCTGTGCGCTCGAAGGCTACAGCACGTACCAAAGCAATGCGGGCAGGGCGATGGCGGCAAGGAAACTTGAACTGATGACCACACCAGCCACTTCTTCCGGTTCGCGGTTATAAAGCTGCGCAAACAGGTAACAGAACACCGCAACCGGCATCGAACATTGCAGGATCACAACCCCGCGTTCCATGCCGGTCAGTCCCATGACTTCCGACAGGCCCAAGCCAACCCCGAACCCCATGCCAAGGCGCAGCACACTCAATGCCGTGCTGCGTGCAAGGCTGACCGGGCGCAGCTTGGCAAGCGACACACCAAGCGTAAACAGCATTAACGGAATAGTCAGTTGCCCGATCAGGTTGGTAGTGTTGTAAAGCCATTCGGGCACCGGTGTTTCGGTGGCAAGGAACCCCGTGGCAATCAGGGTTGCCGGAATGATCGGCATCTTGGCCAGCGACTTGATTGAAAAGCTGCCCGATACGAACGCAACCCCGATGGTCAGCTGGATCACGACATAGGCGGCAAAGAACGCCACCGAAAGCGCCAAGCCTTCCTGCCCATAAGCCAGCATACAAAGCGGCAAGCCAACATTGCCGACATTTGGCCAGGTCAGCGATTGCAGATAAGTGCGCGGAGACAGGTTAAAGACCTTAAGCACCGGCCAGCCGATCAAGGCAAAGATCACATTGGCCGCAAGGGCGGCTGTTCCCATCAGAACCAGCGTATCACCGCCAAGCTCGACCGTCGCAAGGGCGGCAAAGGTCAGACAGGGTGTCGCGAAATATGTGACAATGGATGTGACAAGGTTGGTGTCAAAATGTTTGCCAGCACGGGCCCAGAAATATCCCAGTCCGGTGGTGATGAAAACCGGGGCCAAAATCGCAAAAATATCGGCAAACATCAGACGCTTTTCCTTGATAGGTTCTTCTATGGGGCGTGAACTTGAACCGAAATTGCACGTCCCCCGGTTGCTCTGCAAGTGAATAATGGTAATACCAATTTCTTTTCCGCACTGTGCAAAAGTCGGTTGTGGCTTGTGAAGACTTGCTTTTGCAAAGGCCTTTGCGCCATTGTTGGCCAAATTTGACCATGTAGAAGGCCTGTGATGAACGGCTCCATCCACGACACTGTCAAACGTCACCTGATTGATCCGGCGCCGCGCTTTCGCGATCAACGCAACCCGGTTCCGGCTGTCTTTCTGGATCGGGACGGAGTGATTAACGAGGAAGTCCACTACCTGTCAGACGTTGCCGATCTTAAATTGATTAACGGCACGGCAAAGGCGATCAAACGCCTCAATGATGCGGGCATCCTGGTGATTGTCGTCACCAACCAGTCCGGTGTCGCGCGGGGCTATCTCACCGAAGACCAGCTTTTTGAAATCCACAAGGCATTGGTTTCCATGCTTGCCGATCGCAAGGCATCGGTGCAGGGCATCTATTATTCCCCCTATCATCCAAGCGGGCAGGGTGATTACCGCCGCCAAAGCACGTGTCGCAAACCAGAACCCGGCATGCTTCTGGCCGCAAGTGACGAGTTTGCCATCAACCTCTCGGAAAGCGTCCTGATTGGTGATCGCATCAACGATATCCGTGCCGGACATGCGGCGGGCACAAAGGCCATCATGGTCAGAACCGGCCACGGCGCAAAGGAAGCCATCCTGCCCGAAGCCCGGGAAGCCGATTTTATTGCCGATGATCTGGCAATGGCGGTTGATCACATCCTGACCACGCGGCAATAGGGCGCGTTTCAAGCCGTCCGTGTCTAACCGTTACCAAGACAAAAGTTCTGCCACATCTCCCGACAGGCTTCTTCGAACTCGGCTGCGACAGCAGGTGCATGGAAGGCGCGGCTGCCCCGGATGCGATCGCGCATGTTTTCGCGAATGCTGGCCAGCGCCTTAAGGTCGGATGCCAGCATGATGCATTTATCGACATATCCCTTTTCGGTTTCGGCACACAGCGCGCCAAGCCCGATATCGCTTAAAACCGCAAGGCCAAGCCGCGATCCCGGACGATCATCGGCCAGCGACACGAACGGAATGCCAAACCACAGCATCTCGTAATAGTTTTCAAGGCTGATGGCAGGAAACGGCGCAAGCCCGATATCAATCTGGGCATAAAGGGCCGGTCGATCCTGGGGCTTTACCTTGCCCGCCAGATCAAGCCGGTCGCGCTTGATTCCGGCCTGCCGGGTGCGATCAAGGAACGTTTTGGCGGCATAGGAATCTTCAAGCACGTCATCCTGAATGACGATGCGGCTGTTGCTGACCTTGTTTAATATCCGCGCAAAGCAGTTCAGTGTTTCATTGCTGATATTGGCCAGCCGATCAATGCAGCCAAACCGGATGATCTCTTCGCCGACGGCTGCCGGAAGGGGGGCCAATGGCAAGGCATCATCAAGCTCTGCCGGAAGGTATGGGCCAAGTGCCAGCGGATAGGGACGCTCGGAAAACTTCTTGTTGTCAGACAGGCTGCCGCCAAACACATCCTTGTGCCCGATCAGGTAATCCATCTCGGCCATGCCGGTGGTGATCGCAGACAGGCTGGCTTGCACCGGGGCGGCCTTAAGGGCAAAGACCTCAATCGGTTGGGTCGGATGAACGCCACAGACATCGATCAGGATATCGACCTTGTCCTTGCGAATGCGATCGGCAATCTGCATCGGATCCTGACCGCAAACCTCGCGCCAGCCATCGGCCATGACTTGCCATTGCCGTGTGACGTCGTCCGGGCGCGGTGTCGCGGAATACAGGAACAGCTCGATCTCATGCCGGTTCAGATGGCGCGCAAGTGCACTCAAAAGGCTGGATGATGCATGCTTGCAAAAGAACGGCGATAACCATCCGATGCGCAGCCGCTTGTCAGACTGTCGGGTGTTGGCAAAGGCCGGCTTGGCGGCAATCGGCATATGATGCTTGGCCCATGCCTTGGCTGCCTTGCTATGGGTGGCCCCATCGGTTGTGCCAAGCTTCGCACGCGCCCGGATCAAAAGCGCATCGGCCGTGGCATTATCCGGCGATGTCTCTATCAGGGTATCAAGTGTCTTTATTGTGCTATCAAGGTCGCCACAGCGCAGCGTGATGTCGGCCAGAACCAGATCAATCTCAACGGTGTCCTTGGTCAGGCGGCGCGCGGTCTTTAAAATCGCAATCGCCTTGGCATATTGCCCTTGATGCGCCAGTGACTGGCCCAACCCGCGCAAACCCGGAACGTATTTGGCATCGATGCTTAGTGCTCGCTGATACAGGTTCTGTGCCAGTTCCGGATAGCCAAGACGCAGAAAGGCCGATCCCACCCGGCAAATCAGTTCCGGGGAAATGCCTGCGGCCTCGGCGGCATGTTCAAGTGATTTAAGGGCGGCTTCTTCCTGCCCCAGATCATGCAAGGTCTGCCCGAACAGCAGCAATCCTTCATAATGATTTGGCTTCAGGCCAAGCAACCGGCCCAAAAGATCCATCGCCTGACCCAAATGGCCGCGCGGAATTTCAAGCCGTGCCAGATGATAAAGGGCGGTGGGGAAATCCCCATGGTAACTCAATGCCTGCTTGAACTGGTCAATCGCCTTGTCGATTTGCCCGGAACTTTCCAGCGCGATCGCGTAGTTGCACCGGACCGCCGGGTTGGCAGCAAAGCTCGTCAGGCAGTTTTCAAAAAGCTCAATCGCCTCGCCATGGCGGCCAAGGCCGGTCAGAAGGGTGGCAAGAAGATGCTCTGCCTCCGCATTGCCCGGTGACATGGCCAATGCCGCGCGATAGATTTTCTCGGCTTCTTCGGGGCGATTGCCCTCATGCGCAGTCAGTCCGCGACGCAACAGTGTCTTGAGTTGGTCGGACATGGGGTTGCGGATCTCCACCTGATGGTCTGGATAAGGGCCTTGGCCCAAGCAGTCTTGCCTGACATTAAAGGGTTCAGCCCGTCCTTTAAAGCATGCAGTTACCAGATCGCGGATTACCGCCTGAAATGCAGGTAAAAAAGAACCCCGAACCTGTATGAGGGTCCGGGGTCAGAATGGGAGTGGGAGAATCGCCTGGCGGCGATAATCCCCCATACGATATGTGTTGTTTGGTTAGAGGTCGCCTATTCAATGGAATAGTTTTCCGGGTATTTGGGATAGGTCGCATGGTCAATCGTCGCAAAACCTGTGAACTGGCTCACAAAATTGTACGCTGACACTGGTGAATGGGCGTTTTCAGGCAAACTCTGAGGATAGAAAGCGCTGCCAAAAACGCGTTCGCAGTTCGCGGGCAAAGTGATGGGCGTGTAGCAATCGTACCGAATGACGGATTTTGGCGAAATTTTCGGGCAAAAAACTGTCAAAGCGCGCGAATACTGTGCTAGAACGCACCTATATACAAAGGGCATCGGGGATGCTGACCCCGTACCCGAAAGAAACGCCACCAGTGATTTAAAGAGAGGTTCCTTCCATGCCGGAATATCGGTCCCGTACAACAACACATGGCCGCAACATGGCTGGTGCGCGCGGCCTTTGGCGCGCCACTGGCATGAAAGACGAAGACTTCGACAAGCCGATCATTGCGGTCGTCAACAGCTTCACCCAGTTCGTGCCCGGTCACGTGCACCTCAAAGACCTTGGTCAGATGGTCGCACGCGAGATTGAGGCATCCGGCGGTGTCGCCAAGGAATTCAACACCATTGCCGTTGATGATGGCATCGCGATGGGCCATGACGGCATGCTCTATAGCCTGCCGTCGCGCGAAATCATTGCTGATTCCGTCGAATATATGGTCAATGCCCATTGCGCCGATGCGATGGTCTGCATTTCCAATTGCGATAAAATTACCCCGGGCATGTTGATGGCTGCGATGCGCCTCAATGTCCCGTGCGTGTTCGTCTCCGGCGGCCCGATGGAGGCCGGCAAGGTCACCATCGAAGGCAAGGAACATCACCTTGATCTGGTCGATGCCATGGTGCAGGCCGCTGACCCGAACATCTCCGACGAACAGGTCAAAGTTGTTGAGCGTTCGGCATGCCCGACTTGCGGGTCGTGTTCTGGCATGTTTACCGCCAACTCGATGAACTGTCTGGCCGAGGCGCTTGGTCTGGCACTTCCGGGCAACGGTTCGGTGCTGGCAACCCACGCCGCGCGTCAGGAGCTTTTCCTTGAGGCGGCGCGTACCTCGGTCAAGTTGGCGCGTCGTTACTACGAAGAAGAAGACGAGGGCGCGACCCCGCGCGGTATCGCAACCTTCAAGGCATTTGAAAACGCCATGGCGCTTGATATCGCCATGGGTGGGTCGACCAACACGGTTCTGCACCTGCTGGCGATTGCCAAGGAAGCCGAAGTCGACTTCACCATGACCGATATGGACCGCCTGTCGCGCAAGATCCCGTATCTGTCCAAGGTCGCGCCAAACCATCCGATGTTCCACATGGAAGACGTCCATCGTGCCGGTGGCATCATGCGTATTCTTGGCGAACTCGATCGTGCAGGGCTGCTGCATACCGATGTCTCGACCGTGCATTCCAAGACCATGGCCGACGCCCTTGAAAAGTGGGACATCAAACGCACCACCAACGAGGCCGTGCACAAATTCTTCCGCGCCATGCCGGGTGGCATCCCGACCCAAACCGCGTTCAGTCAGGAACGTTATTGGGACGACCTTGATCTCGATGAAAAAGAAGGCTGCATTCGTGATGTCGCCCATGCCTATAGTCAGGATGGCGGTCTTGCCGTCCTGTTTGGCAACCTGGCCGCCAATGGCTGCGTGGTCAAAACCGGTGGTGTTGACGAAAGCATCCTGAAATTCACCGGCCCGGCTGTGATCTGCGAAAGCCAGGACGAAGCTGTTGCCAAGGTTCTCGGTGGCGAGGTCAAGGATGGCGACGTTGTCGTCATCCGCTACGAAGGCCCCAAAGGTGGTCCGGGCATGCAGGAAATGCTGTATCCGACCAGCTATCTGAAATCGATGGGGCTGGGCAAGGCCTGCGCACTGGTTACCGATGGTCGCTTCTCGGGCGGGACGTCGGGCCTGTCGATCGGTCACGTATCCCCCGAAGCCGCCGCTGGTGGTGACATCGCGCTGGTCGAACCGGGTGACATGATCGAAATCGACATTCCGAACCGTTCTATCCGCATTGCGGTCGATGATGCGGTTCTGGCCGCCCGCCGTCAGGCGATGGAAGCCAAGGGCCCCGAAGCATGGCGTCCGGCCAAGCCGCGCAAACGCAAGGTCTCAACCGCCCTTCGTGCCTATGCCGCCATGGCAACCAGTGCCGATCAGGGTGCGGTCCGTGACGTCACCCAGGTCGAATTCTGATCTGCGCACAGTCGCAAGATGACCAAACAAAAAGGGCGCCGTTTGGCGCCCTTTTTTCATGATCGGATTTGGTGGTTCAGGCCAATGCGCTTTCCAGTGGCAGGTACTCATAGCCAAGTGCATCTGCCACGGCCTTATAGGTGATCTTGCCCGCATGGACGTTAAGCCCGGCCGCCAGATGCGGATCGTCCTGACAGGCTCTCTTCCATCCCTTGTCGGCCAGGGCCAGGGCAAAGGGCAGGGTGGCGTTGTTCAACGCAAAGGTCGATGTCCGGGCGACCGCACCGGGCATGTTTGCCACGCAATAATGCACGACATCATCGACGATATAGGTCGGATCGGCATGGGTGGTTGCCTTGGATGTTTCAAAACATCCGCCCTGATCAATCGCCACATCAACAATCACCGAACCCGGCTTCATGCGTGACAGTTGTTCTTTCTTGATCAGTTTTGGTGCCGCCGCACCCGGGACAAGCACTGCACCCACGACCATGTCAGCCTCAAGCACAAGCGCCTCGGTATCATCAATGGTGGCGTATTGGGTTTTGATGCGCGGGCCATACAGATCATCAAGATAGGTCAGGCGTTTGACGTTCTTATCAAGGATGATCACATCCGCGCCCATGCCCGCTGCAATGCGCGCGGCATTGGTACCAACGACACCGCCACCAATCACAACGACCTTGGCCGGCGCCACACCCGGCACACCGCCAAGTAACATGCCCCGTCCGCCATTGGCTTTCTGAAGGGCGGCCGCCCCGACCTGCGGGGCCATGCGACCGGCAACTTCCGACATCGGTGCCAGCAATGGCAAGCCACCTGCGCGGTCGGTGACGGTTTCATAGGCAATTGCGGTGACACCGGATTTGACCAGACCGGCGGTTTGATCGGGGTCCGGTGCGAGATGCAGATAGGTAAACAGCAACTGGCCTTCGCGGAGTTGCTCATACTCGACCTTCTGCGGTTCCTTGACCTTGATGATCATCTCGGCACTGGCAAAGATATCGGATGCGCTGGCCGCAATCGTCGCACCGGCAGCGACATAATCATTATCAGTAAAGCCGATGCCAGCACCGGCCATGGTTTCGACTTGTACCTTGTGGCCATGCGCGACCAGTTCACGGACCGAACTTGGCGTCAGTCCGACACGGTATTCGTGGTTTTTGATTTCCTTTGGAACACCAATCAGCATGTCGTTTCCTCCCGACAAAATCGTGGTAATCGGGGGAACTCCCCGGCGTTTCCGGAGTTTCCCGGGCGGCTGGAATACGATGCCGCCTCTTTTGTTATTATTCTTGAATGATACCCTAAAAATTGGGCAATTAATCTTCATTTCAAGGGGTTATTGATGATATCATTGCTATATAATTCAACAGAAACACCATGACGTCGGAGGATTATGCGAATGGAGATGGACGAACGGGATCGGATGATTCTGCGTTTGCTGCAGAAAGACGGTCGCATCAGCAATGCTGAACTTGCTGAAAAGGTGAACCTGTCGGCCTCTGCCTGCCTGCGCCGTGTGCGGCTTCTTGAAGAGGCAGGCTTCATTGATCACTACACCATGCTTCTTAATCCCGCGCGGATCGGCAAGCCGGGCAATGCCTTTGTCAATATCGCGATCACCCGCCAAACCCGCGAGGCCCTTGAAACCTTCGAACTCGAAATTCAAAAGGTGCCCGAAGTTGTCGAATGTTATTTGCTGGCCGGGCAAAGCGACTATCTTGTGCATGTCGTCTATAGCGACACCGCCGACTATGAACGCATCCACAGTGAAGTCCTGACCCAGCTTCCCGGTGTCGAACGTGTGCAGACCGTCATCACGCTCCGCGAAGTCAAACGCACCACCGAACTGCCGGTCTGAGCTGTGATCTTACGTCGGATCCCGGTTATTTCACGATATGGAATGTCATGAAGTGAAGCCGGGCCGGTGGCGCCTGGTCATCAACCCGGCTGGTGGGGCGGAATGCGACTCGAACAAAAAACTGTACGATATTTGTGGTTTTGTTCAGAATGCGTTATGGTGATTGATTGTATGTGACCGGAATTCATCTAAATTGGTCTATATTTGGTCAGAAAAATGTATGCGTTTTCAATGCTTCATGAATTTTGTCCAGTTATTCCAATCCTGCAGTTTGACTTTTAGGTGAATTAAAATGCAATAATATGCCCGGGGAAAATACGTTGGGGGAAATTAATCAAATGGAACAAGACAATCTTGTTCGCGCTCGTAGCCATGAGCAGAAACTAAAACGCCGTGCTGATATTCTCGAAGCTGCCCGCAAGCTCTATCTCGAAGGTGATGGAACCCTGCCGTCGGCGGCGGAAGTCGCACGCAAGGCGAACTTGGCCAAGGGCACGCTTTACCTTTATTTTTCAAGCAAGGAAGCATTGTTTCTTGAAGTGTTGCGTCACTTCCAGAAAGAGTGGTTTGAAAACAATCTTGATGTGATTGATCAGGAAGCGCTGCGTCGGCCCGAAGAACGGGATTCGACCCGTGTGGCCCGCCAGTTCGTGCAATATCTGGTCAAGAACGACAAGTTCCTGCATCTCGCATCACTGTCGCAAGGTGTTTTGGAATCTGGCTCCGACGATGAAATGGTCGTCAACCAGCGCCGCTTCCTGGCATCGATGGTCAAGCGTACCGCCGATGCCCTGGCAGAGCTCTATGAAATCACACCTGATGCCGCCAGCAAGCTGATGCGTTCTTCCTATGCGCTGGTTCTGGGGCTGTGGCAAATGTCGCAGTTGCCTGACCGCGTCATCAAGCTGATGGAACAGAACGCGCTCAACAACCTGATCATTGATTTCGAAGAAGCCGCCGAAGAGGCCGTTGTCTCTTACTGGCAGGTTTCGGCACCCGGCATGAAATGCCGTGAAATGATGCGCAAGGCTGCCGAAGGCAACTGCTGAGCCGACGGCTCGACAAGCCCAAATACAAAACAGCGCCGGATGATTTTCCGGCGCTGTTTTTTTTGTTGTCTGCCTAAAGGTATCAGGCGGCCCAAGTAGCGCCTTAGTGTTGCGCGTCCGCCCCGGCAGAGGCGCGGCTGCGCATCCGCTCGGACCGCAGGATCATCAGACTGGCAATCACGATCATCACCGACACCGCCAGAATAATCAGGGTTGCCAGTGCGTTGATTTCCGGCGAGACCCCCAGACGGACCGATGAAAACACCTTCATCGGAAGCGTGGTCGATCCCGGACCGGCAACAAAGCTTGCAATCACCAGATCATCCAGCGACAGGGTAAAGGACAGCAGCCACCCGGCCAGCAATGCTGGCAGGATCATCGGAAGCGTGATGACAAAGAAGATCTTGGCTGGCTTAGCACCCAGATCCATTGCCGCTTCCTCGACCGAGGTATCCATCCCCGACAGGCGCGACTGCACGACAACCGCGACATAGGCCGCACAGAAGGTCGTATGTGCAATCGTGATCGTCGAAAGACCACGCCCGGCTGGCCAGCCAATCATTTGCTCAAGCGTTACAAACAACAGCAAAAGCGACAGACCGGTAATAACCTCTGGCATCACCAGCGGGGCGGCAATCATGCCTGAAAACAGCGTGCGTCCCTTGAACCGGCCAAAGCGTGACATCACAAGTCCTGCCGGGGTGCCGAGTGCCAGGGCGAGGGTCGCTGACATCACCCCGATACGCAGGCTGTTCCAGGCGGCATCAATCATGCCGTCATTGGAAAACAGCGACACATACCACTTGGTCGAAAAGCCCGCCCAGACGGTCACAAGCTTCCCTTCGTTAAAGGAATAGATCATGACAAGCAGGATCGGCACATACAGAAAGGCAAAGCCAAACACCAATGCCGAAATCAGGAAGGTTGAACGTTTGCTGCTCATTGCTGGCCTTCCTCCTGCTTGGTCTGGATATGCTGGAACCACATGATCGGCACGACAAGGAACAGCAGCATCGCAATCGCAACGCTTGACGCAATCGGCCAGTCACGGTTGGCAAAGAATTCGTTCCAAAGGGTTCGGCCGATCATCAAGGTGTTCGGGCCCCCCAGAAGTTCCGGAATA
Organism: Thalassospira sp. A40-3; assembly: GCF_015871485.1. Classification (NCBI taxonomy): domain Bacteria; kingdom Pseudomonadati; phylum Pseudomonadota; class Alphaproteobacteria; order Rhodospirillales; family Thalassospiraceae; genus Thalassospira; species Thalassospira sp. A40-3. Next base: position 2,424,154 of record NZ_CP065428.1, on the reverse strand, counting down.
ACGAATTCACCCACAGCCGGAATAAACACCAGAAGTGAGCCTGCCAAAATCCCCGGCATGGAAAGCGGCAGCGTAATCTTGGCAAAGGCCTGCCAGGGCTTGCAGCCCAGATCAAGGGCGGCTTCCACCAGACTGACATCCATTTTTTCAAGTGTGGAATAGAGCGGCAGGATCATGAAGGGCAGGTAGGTATAGACAATCCCGACATAGACCGCGAATTCCGTCTGACGCATGATCAGCGGTTCGGAGATAATGCCCGTCCACATAAGGAACGCGTTGATCAACCCTTCGCGGTCAAGGATCCCGATCCAGGCATATACACGGATCAGGAAACTGGTCCAGAACGGCAGTATGACCAGCATCAGCAACACACTGCGCATCGATCCCTGCGCGCGCGCAATCCCATAGGCCATCGGATAACCGATCAGAAGCGTGATGACGGTTGATATCGCCGCAATCCGGATCGAATTGAGGTATGCCGTGACATACAGGCTGTCAGATAGAAGGAACAGGTAGTTCCCGAAATTGAGCGTGACCGTGATGCCTTCGTCGATCCATTCAAACAGCGGCGTATAGGGCGGCTGTGCGTATTCGGCGACGGAAAAGCTGATCTTGAGAACGATCAGGAATGGCACAAGGAAGAACAAAAACAGCCAAAAATAAGGGATACCAACCACCAGCACCCGGCCATGTTTGATCATCCAGCGATCAAAACGTTGTTTGAGGGTCAAGCTGCCCTCTTGCTTGTCACTGCTCATTTGTTCAGTACCGAAGCAGCCCCGGCCTCCCACGATACCCAGACAGTATCTTCCCACGTATAGCGCGGTTCGATCTGGCGGGTGGAATTCGGCTCGGTCACCTTGATGCGTTTGCCGCTTTCAAGGCGCACGTGATAGGTCGAAATACCGCCAAGATAGCCGATTTCTTCGACCTTACCCGATACGCAATTGTATTTGGTTTCTTTGGGCGCTTCCTTGGTGATGCGAAGCCGCTCGGGGCGCAACGCCACCCAGAAGGTCATGCCTTCATGGCCCTGAACGGCGTGATCGATATAAATCTCGCACCCGGCCTCATCCGATTTGATGACGGCATATTTTTCATCGTCATCGACCAGTACACCTTCGATCAGGTTGACCTGGCCGAGGAAGTTCGCAGTATAGCGGCTGTTGGGATATTCATAAAGTTCGAACGGGGTGCCTGTCTGGTTGATGACCCCTTCATTCATCACGGCAATGCGCGATGCCATGGTCATGGCTTCTTCCTGGTCATGGGTCACCATGACAAAGGTGGTGCCGACCTTTTCCTGAATGTTGACCAACTCGAACTGGGTCTGTTCGCGCAGTTTCTTGTCAAGCGCGCCCAGCGGTTCGTCGAGCAACAGCACCTTTGGCCGTTTGATAAGTGACCGTGCCAATGCAACGCGCTGGCGCTGACCACCCGAAAGTTGATGGGGTTTGCGTTTGGCAAATTTGCTCATTTGCACAAGGCCCAGCATCTCGGCGACCAGTTCCTTAATCTCGCTACGCGAAACACCATCCTGCACCAGCCCGAACGCGACATTCTGTTCCACGCTCATATGCGGGAACAGGGCATAGGACTGAAACATCATGTTCGTCGGGCGCTCATAGGCCGGAACACCGGCCATATCGACACCATCGATGTAAATCTTGCCTGATGTGGGTTCCTCGAACCCGGCCAGCATGCGCAACAGCGTTGTTTTCCCGCAACCGGACCCGCCCAGAAGGGCGAAAAGCTCGTGGCGATAGATATCCAGGGAAACATCATCGACGGCATAGAAGTCGCCGAATTTCTTGGTCACATTCTCAAAGCGGATATAGGGAACCGCGTCCGGATTGTTCCAAGGTTGCGTCTTGTGCACATCCTCGTGCACGCGCTCCAAAACCGCCTCTGACACCAGCATTCTCCCCTGTTTCAATGTCAAGATGAACCGCTTCAATCAGACGTCAGTCCCTGATGACCTGGTGCGCAATCGTTTCATGTTGCTGCACTGCCCATTGGTCGGTTCTTCCTGATAACAGGATGAAGCAATTCTGCAATCTGTAAAGAGGGGTGTGCGATATTTTGAACAACAATCGCCATTTGATACCTAAATTGGCAGGGAATCGGCATGTGGTGTTCAGAAAATGTGCATTTCTGAGAAAGGGTCCGGTTGTCAGAAACAGGCTGACTGCAACCAATAAAGCGCCGTGATCACGAGTCACAGGCGCTCTGGCCGCATCGTTTCGCACGACTGAAAAGCAAAAGGGCGCGACCAAAGTCGCGCCCTTCGCAAGGATCAGCGATCGCAATCCGTCTGGATCGCTTTCGATCACTTACTGACCGGTTTTAAGCTTCGTCCACAGGCGGGTACGGGTACGCAGCAGGCGTGAACCCGGCTCGACTTTCGAACGCAGACGTTCTTTTACTTCCTGCGGCGGATAGATGCCCTGATCTTCCAGAAGGGACGGGTCAACCAGTTCCATCGCGGCAAGGTTCGGGGTTGCATAGGCAACATAGTTCGCGATTTCAGCTTCGACATCGGCACGTAGCACATAGTCGATGAACTTGTGCGCCAGATCCGGGTTCGGTGCATCTTCCGGGATCATCATCGCGTCAAACCAGATCAGGGTGCCTTCCTTCGGAATGACATACTTGATCTCGTTGCCGTTGCCGGCTTCTTCTGCGCGAAGGGCGGCCATGCCGACATCGCCCGACCAGCCAACAGAAATACAAACGTTACCGTTTGCAAGGTCGTTGATGTACTGGGAGCTATGGAAATAGGTCACATGCGGACGGATTTTCTCAAGCTGCTCAAAGGCGCTTTCGATCGATTCCGTGGTCGGTTCGCCTTCCGGCACATTGCCAAGATAGAAGTTCACCAGCGGTACGATCTCGCCCGGATCATCCAGAAGCGACAGGCCGCATGACGACAGCTTTTCGGCATATTTCGGATCAAAGATCATCGCCCAGCTATCAAGCGGGGCATCGTCACCCAGAACTTCCTGAACTTTGGCAACATTATAGCCAAAGCCGTTGGTGCCCCAGAAGTACGGCACAGCATAGGTGTTGTCCGGATCGTATTTTGCCTGCTGTTCAAGGATCACCGGATCCAGGTTGCCATAGTTCGACAGTTTGGATTTGTCGATCGGCTGGAACAGCTTGGCTTTGATCAGGCGTTCGGCATCGGCAAGGGTCGGAACCACGATGTCATAGCCGGAATTACCAGCCAGCAGCTTGGCTTCAACCAACTGGTTGCTGTCATAAACGTCATAGTTGACCTTGACGCCGTATTCCTTTTCGAAATTCGCAACGGTTTCTTCGCCGATATAATCCGACCAGTTATAAACGTTGAGAACTTCCTGTGCCGATGCACCAGTGGCAAAGCCAGATACGGCAGCCGCAAGCACAACCAGGCTTGATGTTTTAAGAAGAGATTTCATTTCGCTGAGCCTCCCATGTGGCAGCGTTTGAAAGTTTACCGGTTCTGTTTTGCTCCCCCAGAACCCGGGGCTTATCGTAATATCCTTCGAATGCTTCAGGATATTGTCAAATACAAGATGGAAAAATGTGCATATTTCGCATCATGTAAAAAATTGTGCATTTAACATGCAACAATCTTGCGCCGGGCAGCAAGTCCCGGCGCAAAATTCGACAGGCGTCTTTTAAACGTTCAGCAACAGGTGCTCACGCTCCCAGGCGCTGATCACGGTCTGATAGGCATCCCATTCCGCTTCCTTGACCGCAATAACGGCGGCAGCAAACTCTTCACCCAGCAGTTCCTTAAGCGGCTTGCAACGATGGAATTTCGCAAGTGCTTCGTGGATGTGACGCGGCAGGGAATGCGCACGGTCATAGCCCGAACCTTCGATCGGGGCCGTCGCATCGACTTCCTCGATAATGCCAAGCAGGCCACAGGCAAGCGATGCCGCAACCGCCAGATACGGGTTGGCATCTGCCCCCGGAAGACGGTTTTCAATACGGCGTGCGGCGGGCGGGCCATTCGGCTGGCGCAGGCCGACCGTACGGTTATCAAGTGACCAGTGCATGTTGATCGGGGCATCCGACCAGGGCTGCAGACGGCGATAACTGTTCATGTTCGGCGCCAGAAGCGGCATGGCTGCCGGCAGGTAACGCTGCAGGCCACCAATATAGTTCAGGAACAGTTTCGAGTTTTCCCCGTCATCATCGGCAAACAGGTTCTTGCCGGTGTTGATATCAAGAAGACTCTGGTGAATATGCATCGAGCTTCCCGGCAGGTTGCCCATCGGCTTGGCCATGAACGTGCCATAGACACCGTGTTTCAGTGCCGTTTCACGCAGCGTACGTTTGAACAAAAAGGCCTGATCGGCCAGTTCAAGCGGATCACCATGGTTAAAGTTCATTTCAAGCTGGGCCGGACCCGACTCGTGGCTCATGGTATCGGCGTCGATATTCATGGCCTCGCAATAGTCATACAGGTCTTCAATCAGCGGATCGAACTCGTTGATGGCATCAATGCCAAACGCGTTTGATGCGCGTTCCGGACGGCCGGAACGGCCAATCGGCGGCTCCAGCGGGTTGTCCGGATCGGTGTTCTTTGCCACCAGATAAAATTCAAGTTCTGGCGCGATGATCGGGCGCATGCCGCGTTCTTCAAATGCCTTGAGAACACGTTTAAGTACGCCGCGCGGCGACGTCGAAACTTCTTCGCCGGAAAAATGGAAACAGTCGCAGATGATCTGGGCCGTCGGCTCCTCGTACCACGGCACAACGCGCACGGTTTCCGGGTCGGGAACCATGGCCACGTCCTTTTCGGCCGGGTCAAGGAAGGCATCGGTTTCCTCCGGGTAGCCGCCGGTTACCGTCAGGCAGAAAATTGCTTCGGGGATGGCAAGGCTTTTGGCCTCCAGCCCCTTAAGAAACTTCTGTGTCGGAAGAACCTTGCCCCGCGCAACGCCGGACATGTCCGGAACAATGCATTCGACTTCTTCGATTTTTCGCTCGGATAGCCACGTCTTGAGATCGGTGCTCATGTGTAGTCGGGCGCTTTCACGCCAGTCCTTCAAAATTGCATTTTCTTGCGTTTTTCGGGCCATTCCCGAACAAATTCACAAGAAAGGATGTTTGTCTTCGAAGACTATTGTATTTAATTTCGTTATTGTCGTGTTTATTAGAATTATAGACGAATTTTCGGTTGGATCGTCGAAGATATCGTTTCATATCTCTGGAACGATCCTACCAGATTGCGCTATAGTCGCGCCACAATATTTAAGAGCAGCGTTTGGATGCTGGTCAAGGAGGTATTATGAAAATCGCACATCCGTATCTTATGTTTCTTGGTGACGCGCCGGACGAACTGGCTGCAAAAACCGCAATCGGCATCAAGCAGTGGCGCCCGGAATGGTGCGTCGGTCAGATGAGCCTGCCGGGCTGTCAGGCGGACCTTGGTCTGCCGGAAATGTCGATCGCCGAGGCAAAGGCCGCCGGCGTTAAAACCCTCGTGCTGGGCGTTGCCAACCGTGGCGGGATCATTGGTCCGGCATGGATGGAAACCCTGCTGGCGGCCATTGATGCCGGCATGGACATCGCCAATGGTCTGCACACCCGTCTTTCGTCGATTCCCGAACTGGTCGATGCGGCCAAGGCCAAGGGTGTTAGCCTGTTTGACGTGCGTCACTTCGACGGCAAAGTCCCGGTCGGCAACGGTGAAAAACGTTCCGGCAAGCGCGTTCTGGCCGTCGGTACCGACTGTTCGGTCGGTAAGATGTACACCGCCCTTGCAATCGACGCCGAATTCAAAAAACGCGGTATCAAGTCCGACTTCCGTGCAACCGGCCAGACCGGTATCTTCATCGCCGGCGAAGGCATCTCGGTTGATGCGGTGATTTCCGACTTTATCTCGGGCGCTGTTGAAACCATTGCACCGGCCAATGACCCTGATCACTGGGACGTCATGGAAGGGCAGGGCAGCCTGTTCCACGCATCGTTCGCCGGTGTTTCCATGGGCCTGATCCACGGCTCCCAGCCGGACGCCCTTGTCGTCTGCCACGAGCCGACCCGTGCCCACATGCGTGGTCTGCCGGGTTACAAGCTTCCGGATCTGAAAACCTGCCTCGACGTCAACCTGTTGCACGCCAAACTGACCAACCCGGATTGCAAGGTTGTCGGTTTTGCCATCAACACCAAGGCGCTTGACGACGCAGCAGCCAAGAAACTTCTGGCTGACATCGAAGCCGAATTCGGCCTTCCGGCTGTTGACCCGGTCCGTACCGGTGTTGCGTCGCTGGTCGACAAGCTGCAGGAGATCTAAGTTGCCAAAACTCACTGTGATTTCCGAAGTCTTCCCCCTCGCACAGGTCTTCAAGATCTCGCGCGGGGCCCGGACCGAGGCACATGTGGTCAAGGTGACGCTCAGCGACGGCACCCATACCGGGCAGGGGGAATGCGTTCCCTATGCCCGGTATAATGAAACGGTCGAAGGTGTCATTGCCGACATCGAAGCACAGGCAGACGCCCTTGACCGTGGCATGACCCGCAAGGAACTCCAGGATGCCATGAAGGCCGGTGCTGCGCGTAACGCAGTCGACTGCGCCTATTGGGATCTGGAAGCCAAGCGTATGGGACGTCGTGTTTGGGAATTGATCGGCCACAAGGCGCCCGAAGGATTGATCACAGCCGAAACGCTGTCGATCGATACCCCGGATAATATGCGCGAAGCCGCCCGCAAGATCGCCCATGCCCCGTTGCTTAAGGTCAAGCTCAATGGCGAAAACGTCCTTGAGTCGGTCCGTGCTGTGCGTGAAGGTTCGCCCAAGGCCCGCATCATTGTCGATGCCAACGAAGCCTGGTCACTTGATCTGCTCGAAGATATCGGTGCCGAACTTGATGGTCTGGGTGTCGAGATGATCGAACAGCCACTGCCTGCCGGGCAGGATGATGGTCTGATCGATATCGATTGCCCGGTACTTCTGTGTGCGGACGAGTCTGTTCATACGATGGCCGACATTCCGCGTCTGGCCAATCTCTATGACATGATCAACATCAAGCTCGACAAGACCGGTGGTCTTACCGGCGCGCTTGAGTTGGCCGAGGCCGCATCCAAGGCTGGCATGCAACTGATGACTGGCTGCATGGTCGGAACATCGCTTGCCATGGCGCCCGCCATGATCACCGGTGCGATGTCGCGCATTGTCGATCTGGATGGCCCGATCTGGATGGCCAAGGATCGCGATCACGCTCTGACGTTTAAAAACGGTGTGATGGGGCTGCCGGATCGCGAACTCTGGGGCTGATTCGGCTAAACGCTATACAACGGCATAGTCGCCTGTTTTCGGGGCGATATAAGACGGTGCACCGGGAATCCGGTGCGCCGTTTTTATTTCAATGTAAAAATCCGGCCCTCAAATTTTCGACCTGAGGTAGAAAAGACAAGGCAAAATTTTTTCACTGCCAGATATGGCGGGTTCCAGGTTAACTTTTTGTTTACGAATCAACATCTTGCGGTCGGTCTTGACCGTTTTAAAGCTCCATTTCGGCCCATCTGCTGCATGACGCCACCCTAATGTATAGTTGTGTCTTGGACCAAATAAAGGAACGATGAGACATCTATATAAAGGGCCTGTGTGGCCCGCTTAAATCTGGTTGGAGCGGTTCGCGTGGATTCAGGCCCTCAGGAAAATAGCAGTCCGTCAAAAAAGACGTTTCGATGCTGCTATCGGGATTTTCTCTACACGCCACGGCATGCAGAGCTCCTGCATCTGCGCCGCAAGGAATCGATCCAGCTCACCGCCCGTTTCGCAGCCCTTTTCGTTCTGGTCCTGACGCTTGCCGTTCCGTTCTGGGACGGGGCCTTTGCCGCTGAAATGTGGTCGTCGCAGACCTTTATCCTGCGCCTTCTGGTGGCGGGGGTTGCGCTTGTGGTTCTCACCAATCGCGCGGTAAGTGCGCGCTTGCGTCGGCGTTTTCCGTACCTGCCGATGCTGATGCTGATTGTTGCGGCAAGTTTGCTATGTGTCTTTGCTGGCAATGATCCGCTTGCAACCGATTATATGCACAGTTCGCACAGCTTCCTTCTGATCGGTCTGGTGATGATGATTGCCATCATGCCCGTCACCCTGGTCGAGGCGGCCGTTCTTTCAGTGCCATTTGCTGTGTTGCTTGTCATCGTGGCGCAAAGCGGGCTTGCGACCGGATTTGTGCCGTTTGAAATGCTGCTGGCATTCCTGTTGCCGCTGGCGCTGGTATCGGCCCTTGTGCAGCTTTATCGCACCGTCACCGCCGCCCATGAAATCGCCATTGATCCGCTGACCAACTGTTATACCCGTGCCTTTGGCATGGAAATGATCCGGGTCAGCTTCGAAGGCGCACTGCGCAAGAAAGTGCCCTATACCGTTGCCTTCATTGACCTTGATGATTTCAAGCAGATCAATGATCGCTATGGCCATGATTACGGCGACCGCATTCTGGGCGAGGTCGGCAATAACCTGATCCATCGTTTCCGCCGTTCTGACATGGTTGTGCGCTGGGGCGGGGAGGAATTCCTGGTCCTGTTGCCCGAACTGGGCCGTGCCCGCGCTGTCGAGGTGCTTGAACGTGTCATGGCCCCGGGGTTGGCAAAGCTTGAAAACGGGCAGGTGCAGCGCGCCAGTGTCGGTCTTTCCGAACGCATCGAAGATGCCATTGCCTTGCCGCAAAACCTGATCGACTTGGCTGATCAGCGCATGTACGAGGCCAAAAAACGCCAGGACCGCGATGATCTCGTCGCACAAGGCTATTCCGGGCGGCGCAATACGGTAAGTGCTCTGGCGTCCCCGTCGACCACCAATGCCCCCTCGGTTGATCGCAGCGTAAACTAGCTGCCTGCTTTTGAGCTCGCCTCGGATTGGGCTCTGCTGCCCAACGCAATGCATCCGGCGCGACGTTATCTCTCCTGATCCATAAAACGCTGTCTGACGGACATCATGGCGGCGCATGCCAGCCTCGATCACTGTTGAGGCCTGTCCTGTGCAGGCAGAATCGGGCCGGGGAAAGGCGTGGAATCGGCATGAGCTCACGCCAGGTCAGTTCGGATTCGCGTCGATTCTCTCAGCTTTTTCGAAAATTTCATTTTCTTCGGTGATCAAAAAATAGCCGCGAGATGTGAAATTTGCGGGCGTTTGGGGTGCAATGCCTCAAAACAATGCACAAAAAAGAAGCAGTAATATTTCTGACAAAAAAATAGTCAAAAAGCTGTTGCGTCCTGTCCGGTGAATGGGTAATGTTCATTTGTGCGCTGCGGTAGGACGCAGTGCATTCCGGCGAGCGACTTGTCGCTCGTTTCTTGGACGTTTCCTCCCTAGACTTGGGCCGCTGTCACAGGCGGCCTTCTTTTTTGCCTGAATTCAGCCGGTTAGCCCAATTTAAAGCATCTGCTCAGCGCCTGAACATCTCATGTGTTTTGGAATTGTTATAATGGTGCGGTGCAAATCAACTTTGGGTAATCGCGGCGCGCAGATACGCCAAGGGCGCTGCCCGGCAAAATCAGGAAGCGCCCTTTAAAATCCCTTTGGACCTCTTTTCGGCTATTTTTCGCGCGTTGGATTGCTATCGGGGATGTTGCCATCCCCGTCGCCCAATCCGCGCTGCATGATCACGCTATCGACCCAGCGGCCCATTTTAAAGCCCGCCGACTGAAGCGTGCCGGCCACCCGGAATCCCAACCGCGCATGCAGCCCGATCGATGCGACATTGGCGCTATCGCCGATCACAGCAATCATCTGGCGATAGCCAAGGGCGGTGACACGTTTGATCAGCTCCGCAAGCAACGCACTGCCAGCCCCCTTGCCGACGACTTCGGGCGCGATGTAAATCGTATCCTCGACCGTGAAACGATAGGCCGGGCGGGTACGGTAGGCCCCGGCATAGGCAAATCCCTCAACCCGTCCATCGACATCCGCCACCAGATAGGGCAGGCCGCGTTCGCGCACATGTTGCCAGCGCGATGTCAGTTCGGCGATTTCAGGGGCGCGTTCCTCGAAGGATGCCAGGCCATGCAGCACGTGATGGCCGTAAATCTCGGTGATCCGTTCAAAATCTTCGGGTTCTGCATCGCGGATGACCAGATCGCTTAAAACGTCACTGGTATCGATGGTATTGCTCATTAGAACGGGTTCCCGTCGAGATCATGAAAGCGCGATATCAGATCGGTCATCTGATCGCGCAGGGTGTCAAATCCGCGATGCGGGCTGATTGTCGTTTCATCCATATAAAGCGCTCGAGAAAGCTCGATCTGAAGGCTGTGCACATGTTCTTGCGGGCGACCGTAATGGCGTGTGCAATAACCCCCGGCATATGGATCATTGTGCGCGGGCGCAAAGCCCATATCGCGAAAACAATCGTCCACAAACCGCGTCAATGACGGGTGGCAGGAACTTCCATAGCAATCGCCAAGCACCAGATCAACGCGGTTTTTTGCGCTGTCGCACGAATCCCCGGGCATCGAATGGCAATCAATCAGGATGCAATAACCAAATGTCGCCCGCGTCAGATCAATCAGCTTCTGCAACGCCGTGTGATAGGGCCGGTAATAGGTATCGATCCGCGAAAGCGCTTCTTCGGCGGGCAGGCGGGTCTTGTATATCTCGACCCCGCCGCTGACCACGCGCGGGATGGAACCCAGCCCCGAAAGGGCGCGCATCGAATTGATTTCGTTATCATCGGGCAGATCGCCATCAAACATCCGCGGATCAAGTTCCATGGCGGCCCGGTTCACATCGACATAGGCGCGCGGAAATGTCGCACACAGCAACGGTGCACCCAGTTTCGGGGCGGCCGTGAACAACTGATCGACAAAGGCATCTTCAGATGCGCGCAGCTCAAACGCGCCAATGCGCGCCCGTTCAATCAGATCCTGCGGGTAATGGCGGCCTGAATGCGGGGATGCAAACACCACCGGCAGGGTTTGCCGTGGTGGCAGGATAACGGTGGCGGGGCCAGTTGAGGCGAGTTCCGAAGGCAACTGGTTCATTGTCTTTCGTAATGTCCATCCCTTATGACACGGATTTGGGCTTCGTCGTGCGTCTTGCGATCCATTATCATACTATCTTCTAGCATATGGGAATTGCCACGGATTTGATGAACATTTTTTGTCAAAAAACCATTTCTGGGGTTGCGCCAAGGTCCGCCTTGGGCTAAATACCGCCTCGCCGACGCAAACGGCACAGACCGGTGTTTTGGTTACAAAGCCTCGGTCTTTCGAAAGATGGATTTGCGGGCCTATAGCTCAGTTGGTTAGAGCGTTCGCTTGACATGCGAGAGGTCACAAGTTCGAGTCTTGTTAGGCCCACCATCTTTCAAACCCATAGGGGCCTATAGCTCAGTTGGTTAGAGCGTTCGCTTGACATGCGAGAGGTCACAAGTTCGAGTCTTGTTAGGCCCACCATTCCCACCCCGCCGGGTTCCCGTGCGGGGTTTTGTGTGTCCGGACCAAAGTTTATCGCATCTGCGCGATACTCTTTCTGAACCGAAGCGCACTAAAGGCAAAAAAGCCAACCCCGATTGCAAACACCAGCAGGAATTCCGGCCAAACCACCTCAATACCGGCACCCCGAAACAGGATCGCCTGCGCGTATTTGACGAAATGTGTGGCGGGGGAGAATTGCATGATGTTCTGAAGCGTTTCCGGCATGCTTTCAAGCGGCGTGCTGCCCCCTGAAAGCAATCGCAAGGGCAGCACCACCAGAATGAACAACAGGCCAAATTGCGGCATGGATCGCGTCATGGTGGCCAAAAAAATGCCAAGCGCCGTGGCAAAGAACAGATAAATCACCACACCGCCCATGAACAAAAGCTTTGATCCGGCAATCGGCACGCCCAGCACCAGCTCGACCACGAAAATCAGCGACAGCATGCAGGCGATCAAAATCACAAGCCCATTGGCCCAGACCTTTGCCAGCATGATTTCATAGGGATCCACCGGCATTACCAGAAGATGCTCGATCGTGCCATGTTCGCGTTCGCGGATAAGGGCGGCACCCGATAAAATGATCGACAGCATGGTGATCGCATTGATGATCTCCATCGTGCTGGTGAACCATTCGCTTTGCACATTCTGGTTATAGGCATAGCGGGTGACGATGCGGGCGGCATCAGACCGGTTCTGCCCGGCCCAGGCCGATTTGCCGCCCAACCAGGTCGAGACTTCCTGTGCGATGATGTTGCTGACATAGCCTTGGCCGATCCCGGCCTGCATCATGGCTGTGGCATCGATGTTAAGCTGCACTTCCGGATCGCGGCCCGAAACCACATCGGCCTCAAAGCGCGGCGGGATCACCAGCACAAAGGTAAATTCACCACTGTTCATCGCCGCGTCAATGTCGCGTTCGGCAATGCGGACCGGTTCCTGAAAATACGGGGCCAGAAACGCATCCGAAATGCGCAGCGAAAGGGCTGATCCATCCTGATCGGCAATGGCAATCGATCCACGGCGCAAATCATGCGAAAAGCCGGTGGCGGCGTTGTAAATCGCAAAGGAAAACGCCCAGACAATCAGCGCCATAAGCACCATGTCACGTCTGAGGCTGAAAAGCTCCTTGATGCCAAGGCGATAGATATTGCTGATTCGTCTGCCAAGCATATCCTTACACCTCCTGCTTTTTGAGAAGCAGCATCGAAAGCACGGTCAATGCCGGGAAAAAGATCAGAAGGCTGATCAGTTCGGGATAAAGCTCTGCAAAGCCAAGCGCCTTGGTAAAGGTGCCGACACTGATCGACATGAAATGCGATGTCGGGATGATGGTCGAAAGCACCACCGGCGCGCCTTCAAGCGAAGAGACCGGCTGCATCATCCCTGAAAACATCACCGACGGCACCATGGTCGCAATCGCGGTGCCAAAAAGGGCTGCGATCTGCGTACTGGTAAAGGACGAAATCAAAAGCCCCAATCCGGTGGTGGCGGTGACAAACAGGATCGCACCGACCAGAAGCGTCAGGCCATTACCGCGTAACGGCACCTCAAACCAGAACAGCGCCATCGCCGTCATCAGAACAAAGTTGATCAGGCCCAACCCGATATAAGGCAACTGTTTGCCCCACAAAAACTCAAGCTTGGAAACCGGGGTGACATAAAGGTTGGTGATCGATCCCAGTTCCTTCTCGCGCACCACGCCAACCGCCATCAGGACGGCGGGAATAAACATCAAAAGCAACGCAATAACCGATGGCACCATGGCATAGATGCTTTTGAAATCCTGATTATAGCGGTATCGCGTTTCAATGCGCATCGGCTGCCCTGAATCGGCACTGCCAACGTCGCGTTTGCGATGCTCTGCCAGATATTGGTTATGGATACCTTCGACATAGCCATGAATGGTTTCGGCGCGAAATGGCATCGATCCATCAATAAACGCGCCGATTTCCGGGCTGTCACCGCGCGCAACATCGCGCCCGAAACCGGGCGGGATTTCAATCGCCAACGCAATGTCCCCCGAAAGCAACCGTGCCTCAAGCTCGTCATTGCTCAGCAACGGTTCCTGTGCCTCGAAATACCGCGATCCCGAAAGGTTTTCGATATAGGTGCGGCTTTCAGCGCTTTGGTCACGATCAAGCACCGCATAGGTCAGGTTCTCAACATCAAATGTAATGCCCCAGCCAAATACCGGCATCAGGATCGCGGTGCCAATCAAGGCAAACATCAACCGGATCGGATCGCGCACCAGCTCCATCGTTTCGCGCAGGGAATAGGCCCATAAGCGCCGGAAGCTGAACAGCGATGCCCGCGCCGGTTTCCAGTTGGCCTTGGCATCGTCATCTGTGGCAAGCGCATCTGCGGGGGCAGGGGCGTCTGGCGCGCCTGCATTCGCGCCATCCGAGCCCTCCGCTCCATCCGGGCCCTCCGCTCCATCCGGACCTTCCGCTTCTTCCAGATGGCTGATAAACGCGTCCTCAAGGGTGTCGCAGCCGCGTCCCTTGGTGATGGCGCTCGGCGTATCACTGATCAAAACCTTGCCGGCATGCATCAGCGATATGCGATCGCACCGCTCCGCCTCGTTCATGAAGTGGGTGGAAATGAAAATCGTCACTCCCTGATCGCGCGAAAGCTCGACCAGCGATTCCCAGAACCCGTCACGGGCGACCGGATCAACACCCGATGTCGGCTCATCCAAAATCAGAATTTCCGGGCTGTGAATGATCGCAACCGCCAGCGACAATCGCTGACGTACACCAAGCGGCAAACGTTCACTCAGATCATGAAGATAGGGTCCCAATCCGAACCGTTTTGAGAGTTCCTCGATCCGCGGTTTGATCCTGTCCTTGGGCAAATGAAACAGATGCGCATGCAGCTCAAGGTTCTGCATCACCGTCAGTTCGGAATAAAGCGAAAAGGCCTGGCTCATATAGCCAACCCGATTGCGAAGCGCGATATCCTGCCCATCGACCGGCTTGCCAAACAGCTCAGCCGTGCCCTCAGATGCATTCAAAAGCCCGGTCAGCATCTTCATGGTCGTGGTCTTGCCACAGCCGTTGGAGCCGAGAAACCCGAAAATCTCGCCTTTTTCAATCCGGAAGCTGACATCATCCACGGCAGTAAAATCACCAAACTTCTTGGTCAGATGTTCGGCAACAATCGCTGGCGTGTCGCCATGAATGGTGCGTTCTGGAATGTTCAGCTCATGATGGCCTTGGCGTTCTTCCTCGGGCAACAGCGCGATAAACGCGGCCTCAAGCGTATCCGTCCCGGTGCGCTTCAAAATCTCGTCCGCTGTGCCGGTCGCCAGCACCTTGCCATCATTCATCGCAATCAACCGGTCAAAGCGCGCCGCCTCATCCATATAGGCGGTGGCGACCAGAACCGTCATCTCGCTTTGGGTTTGGCGGATGGCATCGATCAATTGCCAGAATTGCTGCCGCGACAACGGATCAACCCCGGTGGTCGGCTCATCGAGAATAAGAATATCGGGATCATGGATCAGAGCACAACAAAGCCCAAGTTTTTGTTTCATGCCCCCCGAGAGCTTGCCCGCCGGGCGCTCGGTAAACGGATCAAGTCCGGTCGCGGCGACAAGCCTTGCAATGCGTTCATCACGCTCGCGCTTGCCCTGGCCAAACAGGCGGCCGAAAAATTCAAGGTTCTCGCGCACCGTCAGGTCCATATAAAGGTTCTTGCCAAGCCCCTGGGGCATATAGGCAATACGCGGCAGGATCGCGTTGCGGTGCTTGGCGTCTTTCATCGATCCACCAAGCGTCTCGACCGTGCCGTCCTGCACCTTGCGCGCACCCGAAATCAGGGCAAGCGCACTTGATTTCCCAACCCCGTCCGGGCCGATAAAGCCCACGGTCTGTCCGGCCGGGATTTCAAGACTGATCCCGTCAAGGGCGGCCACCTTGCCATATCGCAGCGTGACATCCTCAAGCCGCACGGCGACTTCAGATGTCTTGCGGGAAGTGCCGGTGTTATTGCTGTTCTCGGTGACGTCCACCATCTGGGTGCGCTCTATTGCGTTTTCTGACGCAGGGTGGCGTCATCAGGCACATTCGGGGTGAACGCCTCCGGCCAGTCGGTATGATCAGCCAACATGATATAGGCCTCACCCGGCAGGCCGGTTTTCACCCGTTTGATATGCTCGGCCAGCAATTCCGGGTCGATCCGCACCTTGACGCGAAACATCAATTTATCGCGCTCGGCCCGTGTTTCGACCTCGCGCGGGGTGAATTGCGCGTCATCGGCGACAAACGATACCTTGGCCGGAATGACAAAGCTGGGGGCGGCATCCAGAACAATCCGCGCTTCATTGCCAACAAAGGCCAACCCCGCCTGACGGGTCGGCAGGAACACATTCATATAGACATCGGTCAGATCAATCAGGGTGATGACCGGGCCGCCACCGGCCAGAACCTCGCCCGGTTCGGCAAGGCGATATTGCACGCGGCCATCGCGCGGGGCTTTCAGGACCGAATCATCAATCTGCACCTGAATGCCCTCAAGGGCGGCCGATGCCGCCGAGACATTCATGCGTGCACTGACAAGACGCGCCTGGGCTGCGGTAAGGGCTGCTTTTGCGACATTGCGATCCGCACGTCTCTGATCCAGTTGTTCGCGTGAAATGTTGTTGTTCTTGACCAGTTCCTCGGCGCGCGAAAGCTGTTGCTCGGCAAAAGATAACTCGCTTTCGCGCTGAACAATCAGGGCTTCTGCCTCGGCAATGCCTTGTTCGGCACTGGCAAGCTCGGCGCGGGCACGCGCACGGTTGGCAACCAGTTCGGCGGTGTCCATCCGGGCCATGACCTGACCTGCGGTGACTTGATCACCTTCCTCGACCAGAACTTCCTCGACCCGGCCGGCATATTTGGTCGCCACCCGGATTTCCTCGGCCTCGATCCGGCCATTGCCCGATGCGATATAGTCAGGCAGATCTGATTGCTGTGACTGCCAATAGGCATATCCACCCCCGGCGGCTGCGGCAACCCCCACAAGAACGATCAACACGGCACGCAAGCTTTTCATTCCATTCTCCGACAACGGGGCGGACCAAGGCAGGGCGCAGGGACAGGGCACAGCACGACTTGGTCAACAATTTCAACGAGTATTGCTCTTGCAATTGTGCAACGCAACACTCTCTGGAATGATCCTAGATGATCGAGATTGGCCGGGCTTTGATGTTGCGCAATCTTTTTTGAAAACCAATCACCTGTTTCAGACGTTTAAGTGAATGGTTGCGATTGTTCCGCTCGTTTCGGCTATATTGCGCGACGCCTCATTTGTTTTCATAGGATTATCTGTCCGGTGCTGTTTTTTCACATCAATGTCGCTCTTGCCTGTTTGTATGTTCTTGTGCGTCACGTGCGCTATCTGGCATGGCCGCGCTGGGCAAAGATCAGTTTTGGCGTGCTTTTGCTGATCGGCTCCCAGCATCATCTGTATTCCCGCATTGCCTTTGGCAGCATGTTCTTGCCGGAATTCCCGCAGCCGATTGTTGTCGCGATCAACGTGGCATTCGGCGTGATTTTCTTCCTGGTGTGGTTCCAGCTGGCCTATGACCTGATCGGTCTTTTGCTGCGCTGGGTGATCCTGCGCCGCAAGCAGCACCCGCCCAAAATCCTGCGCACCGTCATGTCCTTTGCCGCCATCGCACTGGCCTGCTTTGGCGTGGCAGAGGGCATGCGCGTACCCGACGTCAAGGAAATGGATGTCACCATCCGCGACCTGCCTGACAGTTTTGATGGCTATCGCATTGTTCAGCTGACCGACCTTCATATCAGCAAGCTCTATGAACGCCCGTGGGTGGCAGAGGTGGTTGAAAAAACCAATGCGCTTGAGCCGGACCTGATCGTGATCACCGGTGATCTGATCGATGGTGAATTGCCGCTGCGCTACGATGATGTGCAACCGCTTGTTGATCTGAGCGCGCGCGACGGGATCATCACCATTCCGGGCAATCACGAATATTATTTCGGCTATGAAAACTGGATGCGCCATTATGGCGGGCTCAATATGCTCACGCTTGAAAACGACCATATCGTTCTCGATCGCGATGGGGGGCAATTGACCATCGCCGGTGTTACCGACCTTCGCGCCGGCAACACGGATCGCCCTGAACCAGATGTCGCCAAGGCGCTGGAAGGTCGCCCGCAAAATGCCCCGGTGATCCTGCTTGATCATCAACCGAAAATGGCCCGCGATGCCGCACCGCTGGGTGTCGATCTGCAACTTTCCGGCCATACCCACGGCGGCATGGTATGGGGCTTTGACAATATCGTTGCCATGCTCAATGGCGGCTTTGTATCGGGCATGTATGACATTGAGGGCATGCAGCTTTACGTCAATAACGGCACCGCCCAATGGCCGGGCTTCGCCATCCGGGTCGGTGTGCCCGCAGAACTCACCGTGATCACGCTTCGCAAGGACTAGAATAAAGAACGGCGTCCCGAGGCATCAGGAGGCCGTTTTCCGTGCGGTGGCACAAGGGGAGGGGCGAGAGGCTGATAGCTGCTAGCGCGCAACGCACGCCTTCACGGCATCGCCAATGATCGAAATGCCCTGATCGAGTTCCTCGGAACTGATGGTCAGTGGCGGGGCAATGCGGAACACGCCGCCCATGCCGGGCATCTTGACGATGTTCATGCTCAGCCCGCGCTTGAACGCCTCGGCCATGATGGCAGCACCCATGTCGTGATCGGGTTCGCGATTACCGGTCTCCTTGATGATCTCCATCCCCAAAAGCAACCCGCGCCCGCGCACATCCCCGACGCAAGGGTACTGATCCTTGATCGCGGACAGCCCCTCAAAAAGCTGCGCGCCCATCTGGCTTGCGCGTGCGACCAGCTTCTCGTCACGCACCACATCAAGCACCGTCAAGCCAACCGCGGCGGGCAGGGGGTCGGACACGTGGGTGGTGTAAAACAGGAAGCCCTTTTCATAGGCGGCCTGCTCGATTTCCGGCGTGGTCATGACGGCCGAAAGCGGCAATCCCGCCCCGATGGTTTTGGATAATGTCAGGATATCGGGGGTGACGCCGTCACGCTGAAACGCAAACATGTCGCCTGTGCGCCCGATGCCGGTTTGCGCCTCGTCGAGGATCAGCAGCATCCCGCGCTCTTCACATTTCTTCTTGAGTGCTGCGAGGTAACCTTTCGGCAGTTCAAGGATCCCGCCGCTCGATAAGATCGGCTCGGCGACGAACGCCGCCAGATTGCCGGTCGATTGCGCATCCAGAAGCTCGAACGCATCATCAAGCTCCGTCTGCCAGTCAAGCGACCCGTCCGGATGCTTGAAGCGCGGGCGAAACGCATTGGGTGCCGGAATGGCAAAGGATCCGACGGCCGCCGGGCCATATCCCTTGCGCCCGGCACTATAGGTCGCCGATGCCGCCACCCCGGTCATGCCGTGCCAGCTTTTGGAAAACGCCACGATCTCATGCTTGCCGGTGACAAGCTTCGCCATGCGAATGGCGGCCTCATTGCTTTCGGCCCCGGTCGACAGGAACAAAACCTTTTCCAATCCCGGTGCAAGGGCGGCCAGCCGCTCGGCCAGATCCACCACAGGCCGGGTCAGCATGCTGCTAAACAGGTGTGCGACGGTTTCGACCTGCCGCTGTACGGTCTCGACAATGCGCGGATGGCCATGGCCCAGAACCGCCGACATCTGGCCGGATGTAAAATCAAGGATCGCGCGGCCATCGGCGTCATAAACGTATGATCCCTTGGCGCGCTCAATGATCGCCGGATCAAACGGGCTGCCATAGCGGATCAGGTGGTTGTTGGCGCTTTGCCAAAAGGCGGCATCGTCGTTGCGTGACATGGTCTTTTCCCTGTGCTGGTCCAAACATTTGATGGGAAAAGCCTATCTTGTGGCGCGAAAGCGGTAAAATTGATAATGCTTGCACTCCGATATCAAAAATATTGATGGCTGTAATGGACGGAGCTCCGCATGCAGGCGCTGCTTGATCTCAAACTGCTGACAACCTTTGTTCGGGCTGCCCATGCCGGGACGCTGAGTGCCGCCGCCATTCAGGTCGGCCGCACCCAGTCGACTGTCACCATGCAGATCCAGCGCCTTGAAGATGCGCTGGGCCAAAGCCTGTTTCATCGTTCGGGCAGTGGGGTGCGGCTGACCGGGGCGGGTGAACGGTTTCTTGGTTATGCCGAACGCATCCTGCGTCTGCATGATGATGCGGTCTCAAGCTTTTCCGATCAGGGATTGCGCGGTGCGATCACCTTTGGCTGCCCCGAAGATTACCTGATCGCCTTTTTCCCGGCCTTGCTCAAAAGTTTTGGCGCGATCCACCGCGATATCGAAATCAGGGTGGTGTCGGCCCCGACGCCGGAATTACAAAAACTCCTGCATGCCCGCCAGATCGACATGGCACTGGTCTCCACCCCGGACATCGCGCCCGGCGGTGACTTTATCCGGACCGAACAACTCGCCTGGGTCGGCAGCAAACCGACGCTGGAATTGCATGATTTCAACCAGAATACCGGCCCGCAAAGCCCGATCCCCCTTGCACTGGCCGCCGCCAACGCCCTTGATCATCGATCCGCCCGTGATGCGATGGACGCGGCCAAGCTGCTCTATCAAATCGCCTATGCCAGCAACAGCCTGGCGGGTCTGATTGCGGTGACCCGGTCGGGCTTGGCGATCAGTGTGATGATGCAAAAGGCGGTACCGAGTGACCTCTTCATCCTGAAGTCGCCGCTACCACCCTTGCCGAAATTGGGCCTGCGCGTCCTGAAATCCGAGATTAATCCAAGCCCGGCCACGGACGCGTTTGCCGATCACATCACCAAGATGCTGCCGTTTCTTTAATAGAGGCGGTGGAGGAGGTCAGGTTTGCAAACCGGCACAGCGTGCGGTGTTGCGGACATGGGCCTGCATTTCGCGCCGGGCGCGTTCGGCGTCATTGTCGCGCAGGGCGGCGATGATCTTGCGGTGTTCGCCGATGGATGCGCGCATGCGTTCCGGGTCGGTGATCGGGATTGGCTGGCGCTGGGTTTCGGTGATCTTGTCGCGCACTGCCTGATAAAGTTCGCGCATCATGCTGTTGGAGCATGCCTCAACAATCGTTGCGTGGAATTCCAGATCAGCCTCGACATTGGCGATCAGGTCCTGCTCGGCCCAGCATTTTTCCATGCGGTTGGTCGCGTCTTCCATCGCCTCAAGCTGGGTCGCTGTCAGGCGCCCGCAGGCAAGGGCGGCGATTTCACTTTCCAGGATCATGCGCGTCTGGAACACGTCAAAAACACTGTGGCTTTCCGAATAGCGCCACGGTGCCATGTCGGCCTTGGCGCGGCTGGCGGGGTCGGTGACAAAGGTGCCGCGCCCGGCTTCGGTCTTGATCAGGCCAAGTGTTTCAAGTGTCAGAAGTGCCTCGCGCAAAGAAGCCCGGGAAATGCCGAATTTCTGCGCGAATTCGCGCTGGGATGGAATTTTGTCGCCCGGGGTGAGTTCCCCGTTCTGGATCATGTCCTGAATTTGGCGTGCGACCGTTTGCGGCAGCGGCGTGCGGTTGAACATTCCCTCGTGTCCTTCTTGCGTATTTTTTGCTCAGTTGTCGGTATCAAAGCAAATCTGACTCATTTTTGCACAAACAATCTTGCACGTATCATCCAAATATGTTTGTCTGGCCTGACTGGTCTGACCAGTTAGACCAGAAGTATCTCAGGGTAGGCTAAAAACACAAGGAAATCATAATGAAGTTTCTCAACTTTCTGACATCCAGCGTCGTTGGCGGCGTTCTTGCCGTGTCCTCACTGGCATCCGCAAACGCAGCAGACCTGACCGTTGGTGCCAATATCGGCAACGTGCCGTGGGAATTCGAAGAAGCTGACGGCACCGTGGTCGGTTTCGAAGTCGATCTCGTCAATGAAATCGCCAACCGCCTCGGCAAATCGGTCGAGTTCGTCAACATCCCGTTCAACGGCCTGTTCCCGGCTGTCCAGTCGGGCCGCATCGACATGGCGGTTTCCTCGATCACCATCACCGACAAGCGCCTTGAGTCTGTGACCTTCGCACAGCCCTATTACGACAGTGACCAGTCCCTGACCGCCACCGCAGAAGGCGGCGTCACCGGCCTGGCTACCATGGATGGCAAGGTTGTCGGTGTTGATACCGGCTCCACCGGTGATATGTGGGTCACCGCAAATGGCGGCGAATACGGCATTGCCGATGTCCGCCGTTACGAGGGCCTGTCGCCAGCCATGCTTGATCTGCAGGCCGGTCGTATCGACGGTTACGTAAGCGACATTCCGGCATTGCTCTATTACGTCAAGGACAAGCCGGCCCTTAAAGTAGTCGAGCGCATCACCACCGGTGAAAAATATTCGATCATGTTTAACAAGGATGCAGCCCTCGCAACCGAAGTTAACGACGTTATCACCGAACTGAAAAAAGAAGGCTTCATCGCCGGTCTGCATGAAACCTGGTTTGGCGCAACGCCAGAAGACACCACCTCGACCGTTCAGGTCCTGGATATGCCGACCCTTAAATAATCGCGCATATCGCTGATCATCCCTGCCGACGATGCCAATCCTTTTTCGGTGTCGTCGGCGGGGCAACCTGACCTGGTGGTAAAATGGATTTATTTTCGACTTTCTTTAACATTCCCGTCCTGATGCAAAGCCTGCCGCAGCTTATGAACGGCCTGCTTGTCACCATCGGGATTGGCGCAACCAGCATCATTGCCGGTCTGATCGGTGGCCTGTTTCTGGCCGTTTTGCGGCTCTATGCCGGGCCGGTAGTGACCGGGCTTGTGCGGGCCTATATCGATGTGTTCCGCTCGATCCCGCTTCTGGTGTTGCTGATTATTGTGTATTACGCGCTGCCCTTTGTCGGCATCAGGCTGTCACCCTTCTTCTCGGCCGTCACCGCGTTGACACTGGTGTCCGCGGCCTACACCGCCGAAATCTTCCGTGCCGGGATCGAAGCCATCCCCAAGGGCCAGTTTGAAGCATCCGCCGCGTTGGGCCTTTCCAACCGCTATATCATGACCGATGTCATCTTGCCGCAGGCGATCCGCATCGTCATTCCGCCGCTGACCAATAACTGCATCAATGTGCTCAAAGACACCGCCCTGGCATCGGTTGTTGCCATGCCCGACCTGCTCAAACAGGCGACCCAGGCACAGGCTCTTTCCGCCAACCCGACGCCGCTGATTGGCGCTGCCGTGATCTATCTGATCCTGCTTCTGCCGATGGTGCGCTATGTCGCGCATCTTGAAAAACGTTTTAGCCGCGGGAGAAGCTGATGAAAGCGCCATTGATCAAAATTTCCAACCTGCGCAAGACCTATGGCCAGTTCGTCGCCCTGCACGGCATCAATCTTGATATCGCGCAAGGCGAAGTGCTGTGCGTTGTCGGCCCCTCGGGCTCTGGCAAATCAACGCTTATTCGTTGCATCAACCATCTCGAACCGTTCGAGGACGGCAGCGAAATCACCGTTGATGGCATTCCGGTGCGTCCCGGTCCAGATCTGGATCAGGTCCGGGCCGAAGTCGGCATGGTGTTTCAGTCATTCAACCTGTTCCCGCACATGACCGTGCTGCGCAATGTCATGCTGGCCCCGATCCGGGTCCGCAAAATGTCCGAAGCCGACGCCGAAAAACGTGCGCGCGATCTGCTGGAACGTGTCGGCATTTCCGTTCAGGCCGATAAATACCCGGCCCAACTTTCAGGCGGGCAGCAACAGCGTGTGGCGATTGCCCGTGCCCTTGCCATGGAACCGCGCGTGCTTCTGTTTGATGAGCCAACCTCCGCCCTTGATCCCGAAATGGTCGGCGAGGTTCTCGATGTCATGAAAAAGCTCGCCGGGACCGGGGTTACCATGGTCGTGGTCACCCATGAAATGGGCTTTGCCCGTCAGGTCGCGGACCGCGTCCTGTTCATGGATGGCGGCGCGATTATCGAGGCCGGAACGCCCAGCGAAATTTTCGATGCGCCCAAAGAAGAACGCACAAGGAACTTCCTCCACGCCGTTCTCGACCATTAGAATAAAAGACAAATCAACCGGAGGATGCCTTCAATGGCAGATCAACGTACCCTTGATATGGACTATGTCCACAGCCAGTTTCCAGCCCTCGCCAATGGCTGGACCTTCTTTGACAATGCCGGCGGATCGCAAATCCTGTCCAAGGCGCTGGACCGCATCAATGCGTTTCTGATCGAGCGCAATGTGCAGATCGGCGGCTCCTACGAAGTCTCGCAAAAGGCGGCCGAAGCCCTTCTGGATGCCCGTAAATCCGCCGCCCAGCTGGTCAACGCCAACCGCCCCGAAGAAATCATTTTCGGCGCCTCGACCACGGTATTGCTGCAAAACCTCGCGCGCGCCATGCGCAGCCAGTTCAAACCGGGCGACGAGATTGTCGTTACCATCGGCGATCATGAAAGCAATATCGGCCCGTGGGTCGCGCTTGAGGAATTCGGTGTGAACATCCGTTTCTGGGAACCGGATGTGAAAACCGGCCGTCTCAGCCTTGATGGCCTCAAGGCCGCGATGAGCGACAAGACCAAACTGGTCTGCGTCACGCACGTGTCCAACATCATTGGCGAAATCAACCCGATCCGCGAATTCGCCGATTACGCCCATAAAAACGGTGCCAAAATCTGTATCGATGCCGTGGCCTATGCCCCGCACCGCGCGGTGGATGTTAAGGGTTTTGACGCCGACTATTACGTCTTTAGCCTCTATAAAACATACGGCCCGCATGGGGCCATGATGTATGGCAAGTATGACCTGCTGCTCGAACTTGATACGCTCTATCACTACTTCTACGGCAAGGACAAAGTCCCCGGAAAGCTTGAGGCCGGCAACCCCAGCTATGAAATGGCCTATTCGGTCTGCGGTATCGTCGATTACCTGACGGAGCTGGGTGAGAGGGCAGGCGGCACCGGCACCGTGCGCGATAAAATCGTCGCCGCCTATGATGCCATCGCCGCACAGGAAAATGCCCTGACCGAACGTCTTCTGACCTATCTGCGGGGTCGCAATGATTGCGTCATCGTCGGGCAGGATGACAATCGCGACGGCACGCGCATCCCGACCATTGCGTTCCGCTTTGATGGCCGCAATGCCGAGGACGTCTGCAAGATCATTGACCGCGAAAAGATCGCCATTCGTTTTGGTGATTTCCATTCGCGCCGTCTGGTCGAATATATGGGCCTGTCTGATAATGCTGGCGTTTTGCGTGTGTCGATGGTGCACTACAACACGATTGAACAGGTGGACCGTCTGACTGCGGCGTTTGACCGCCTGCTTGACGCGACCGATCAATAAGGGGGCAGGCCACATCATGCAGTTTGACCGCATCATCAAAAACGGCACCATCGTTACCGCCAGCGACACCTATGTTGCCGATCTTGGCATCAAGGATGGCAAAATTGCCGCCATCGCCGATGCCCTGACCGGCGCGGACGACATCGTTGATGCCACCGGGCTTTACGTTATGCCGGGCGGGATCGACAGCCATGTGCATATTGATCAGCCATCCGGCGATGGCATCGTCATGGCCGATGATTTCGAAAGCGGCACCCGATCAGCCGCCATCGGCGGCAATACCTCGATCCTCGCATTCTGCATGCAGGAAAAGGGCGACAGCCTGCGTCATTCGCTCGATGTCTATCATGCCAAGGCGGATGGCAATTGCCATATTGATGTGGCCTTCCACCTGATCGTCACTGATCCGACGCCCTCGGTTCTGGGGCAGGAACTCCCGGCCCTGGTCGAGGACGGCTATACCTCGTTCAAGGTCTTCATGACCTATGAAAACCTGCGTCTGCGCGATGATGAAATCCTCGATACGCTTGATGCCGCGCGCAATACCGGTGCACTCGTGTTGGTCCATTGCGAGAACGAGGACGCCATTCGCTTCCTGATCGGCCAGCACGAGGCCGCTGGCGAATTCTCCGCCAAATCCCACGCCACGACGCGGCCCATCGCGGCAGAACGCGAAGCCACCCATCGTGCGCTGTCACTGGCCGAAATCGTCGATACTCCGATTGTGATTGTCCATGTGTCGAACCAGCAGGCGATGGAAGAAATCGAACGCGCACGTGTGCGCGGCTCCAAGGTCGTTGGCGAAACCTGCCCGCAATATCTCATGCTGACGGCAGATGACCTTGATCAGGATGAACTCGAGGGTGCCAAATTCGTCTGCTCCCCGCCGCCACGTGACAAGGAAAGTCAGGACGCCTGTTGGGATGGTCTGGAACGCGGCGTGTTTGACCTGTTCTCATCTGATCATTGCCCGTTCCGCTTCAACGACCCGGAAGGCAAGCTCAATGAAAAGGGCAAGAAAAGCTTCCGCTGGATCCCCAATGGCATCCCCGGTGTGGCAACGCGTTTACCGATCCTGTTTTCCGAAGGCGTGCAAAAGGGCCGCATCGACCTCAATCGCTTTGTCGCACTCACCGCCACCAACCACGCCAAACTGTACGGCATGTACCCGCAAAAGGGCACAATCGCCATTGGCTCGGACGCCGACCTGGCCCTTTGGGATCCCAACAAAAACGTCACCATCACCAATGACATCCTGCAACAGGGCTGCGACTACAGCCCCTATGAAGGCTTGGAGGTCAAAGGCTGGCCCGTCCACACCATCGTCCGCGGCAAAACCGTGGTCAAGGACGGCGAAGTCACCGGCCAAAAGGGCGATGGCAAATATTTGCCACGGCATAAGTCGAATCTGGTGACCTCAAAGCCGGTCTGATCAGACCGGCGAAACCTGCCAACACCCCACGCCGTCATTCCCGTGAAGGCGGGAATCTCGAACCGCACAACGCAACATTGGGGGCAGGGCAAGGCCCAAAAAAGAAAGGCAGCGCAATAATCAGCGCTGCCTTTCGTTTTCTCGTCACACGTTCAAGCATCACATGACTATAAAAGTATAAAAGGGGACAGTCCCCTTTGTGGTCCGCTGTGATTACGCTCCGAAAGGGCTTGGTAAAGGCTGATCAAAAGGCTGATCTGACATGCCCTTGAGTGGGGTACGTTACCACCCAAAAGATCGAATAGTCGTCATGTTCGGTTTCCGATATTGTCTTGTTATTCGAACATGTTAACACGGGACAGGGTGACGATGATCACATCAATATCCGCAATTGTTTTGTTGGTTTTGGTCGTATGGCAGTTCTTCAAACCGATCTATAAAAAGGCTGGTGTGATTGTTCTCTCGGTGTTGGTTGGCATCGATATCATCGCCACTTCTATCGTGACCGGCATGTTTATCAGGCTGTATTTTATCGCACGCGAACGCGAGCCGGGTTCAATTGGAGATAGCAACATCTCACTTGAACTTATCGATGGACGTGCCACACGCGGCCTCATCGAAATACTGGTGATGCTCATCTGCGTTGTATTGCTGGTGATCATCTTCAAAAAGAAAAAGTTCAAGGCATAGGGCGCATGGCCTGATCAGCTTGCAATAAAAAAGGGGGCTGCCCGAGCCTGATTGAGGGAAAACTTGTTTCCTAAAATGTTAGAGAGTGGGATCTGCCATGCCGAACAGTGATACAGCCAGAGTGATCTTGCCAGTCAGAAGCCAATTGGAAGCTTACAATGCCAAGGATATCGATGCGTTTTTGAAATGGTGGGCTCCAGATTGCGAATACTATTCTTTCCCATCGACACTTCTCGCGCGAGGGCAAGATGAAATCCGTTTAAGACATGAGGAACGGTTTCGCGAACCAGACCTTCACGGACATTTGCACTCAAGGAGTGTTGTTGGAAATCTTGTGGTTGATTACGAAACTGTCACAAGGAATTTTCCAGAAGGAAAGGGGGAAGTCGATGTCATCGGACTATACGAAGTTGAAGATGCCTTGATCGTGAGGGCTTGGTTCAAAATGGGGCAAATGAGACTTGTTTAAGAGAAAAAAGGGGACTGTGAAAAAAAAAGGCGGGACTGTCCCCTTTTCCCATCTTTGTGGTCAGATGCCTTTTTGCATTGGGTGCAATAAGAGCAAACTTTCAACCGTTTGACTAAATTGAAAAGTCAGCTTTATTCATCTGCTCTTGAGGATCCCAACCATCTGGAGCTGGCGATGGGCTCCACCATTCCGCTCTGCGGTCAATTACCCATGATCGTCTCAATCTTAAGAAATCAGCTTGATTGCTTTTCTCTGAGTAATCGTATCCAGATTGAGATCCACAAGCACAGCATATTTCGAATGTGGTAAATCCACAGTTGTCGAATGGCACAAAATCCGCATATCCACATACCGGACATCCTGCTTGCTTATGCTTACTTTTCATTGAAAAAATCCAAGTTCGGAACATGACTAAAATGGCACTGTAACGTTTCATTTTTCAGTCATTAAATGTGGTGAACATTAATCTCGGAATATCCGAGACATATCTCGCCACTTTATGTCTCTGGGGAACGACTTAGACTCAAAAAATGCTTTGAAAATCGTAACAACATCTTCAATGAACAGTATCTCATCAGGTTCCATAGCCATGTGGCCTCCACCGAACATAAGAGTCTGTTGTTCTTTGAATGGGACCTTTGCTGCGTCAAGGTGTGCTCGCCAATGCCTATCGCTTGGTTTGTCACGCATTTCCACTATGCAAGTAACTCCACCGCCAGCTACTTGCAGGTATGAGCCATCCGGTTTCGTCAAGCTCGCGTACGATTGAGGGCCATAGCTTTTCAATCCGCGTAGCGCTTCCTCGATTTTTGGAAAGTCTTGAACTTGCTCAGGCTTTTTATTCTCGACTTCAAGTAGCATTGTCATGGTCTATTTACCGTCATGTTTTTGATTTCAGAACCACAAAATAGATTTGTGGTTCATTGAAAAATGCACAGTCCACTTCCAACGCTAAATTCGTGATGAATAAAAAGCACAAATGTTGGTTTTTTATTATTTTCCGAAAAAAAACAACGCCTTAGTGTTCTATGAGTTAACTTTTTTCGTATACGATATAAAATCGTTCTCGATTGTCTTTCCCGTACTTATCTATCAAATGTTTCTTCGTGTTGAATATTGCGGTGTGGTTGGATGATGTTTTGGGTGTATTTTTCATTGATAGGTCAATAATTCCTTCTAGGTCAGGTGTTATATTTTCGTTATGCAATATTACCCTTTCAACTCCGAATACTATTATTCCGTTATTGCTGCAATAATCGAGAAATTCGACTGATTCCTTAAACGTCAAGCATGTGGTTTCCATTTGACCCCTTTACACGAATGAAGAAGCCCAATTTTGTGAAACATGCCTAAAAAATTGGTTATGCAAAAAAGGGGACAGTCCCCTTTTAGTGAAGGTTCAAAAGCCGCGCGCGAAGGTTTCTGTTGCATCGTCGTGACCTAAACCCAATTCTCCAAACGCAACCCCTCCACGCGCTCGAACTCGCGGGTGTTGTTGGTGACAAGGATCAGGCCGTGACTGCGTGCGTGCCCAGCTATCATCATGTCATAGGGGCCGATGACGGTGCCTTTGGCCTCAAGATTGCTGCGGATGTCGCCGTAATGGCCTGCTGCATTGGTGTCGAAATCAAGCACGGTCAGGCGGGCGGCGAATTCTTCGATAGTGCGCAGGTTGCTCTCGGGCTTGGCGGATTTCATCGCGCCATAGATCAGTTCGGCCATGGTGACCGATGAAATTGCCAAAGCCCCACTATGGGTGGTGAATTTCTCCCGGCAGGACGGCGGCCGGTTCTTGATCACATAGATGCAGATATTGGTGTCCAGCATAAAGCGCAGCATTACAGCGCTTCCCGTTCCTGCATGGCAGGCTGATTGCGGTCTTCCATGAAGTCATCACTGACTGCATGTCCGTCAAAAAACGTGTCCCACAAGTGATCGCTTGGCACAATCACGCGCGTCACCCCGACCGAAATCACCTCAACCGTTTTCGTGCCCTCAGGAAAGGCAACATCCTTGGGCAGGCGAACGGCCTGCGTCTTGTTGTTCAGAAATACGGATGCCTGAGTCATGAATGCCTCCTTGCGCAGAAAAGCTCTAGGGGCATTGTGCGCTTGAGGGGGGGTATATGTCAAATGTATATACTTTGTTCCGTATTGTTGGAACGCGGTTAGGAAGACGTTTGTATATCCAGATCAAACACCACCAACCCGGCGACACCACCCTCAAGCAGCCCAACCAACTGACCACCCAAGGCTTTATGCTCTGGATGTTCCAGATAGGCATCACGGGCCGCCGCATCGTCGAAATCAATTGAAAATCCGTGGCGGAAGCCTTGTTCCAGGCCCTCCGGGCTGACCGAAACGCCGCCATCAAAGCCGCGCATGCCGGGGATCTGGCTTTGAAGGTCTGCCAGCTTGGCAAACAGGCTGTCGATTTCGGGATCGAGGACCTCGGCCTTGAATTTGGTCAGAACGATGTGACGGATCATGGGGTTTCCTATGCAATAAGTTTGGCGAGGTATTCGACCGGATGCTGTGGCTTGACACCTTCATAGCGATCCACCTGACAACGACACGAATAGCCGGTGACCAGCATGTTTTGCGGTCCGGTCGCGTCGACCTTCTTTTTCCAGCTCAGGTCATACAATTCGCGCGAGGTTTCCTGGTGGCGGGTTTCGTGGCCATAGACACCGGCCATGCCACAACACCCGGTTTTTTCCGTGGTAAGTTTAAGCCCGAACGCATCAAAGATCTTCTGCCATTTGACACCGACATCGGGAAGCGACGTCTTTTCCGTGCAATGGGGGAACAGGCTTGCCGGGATGTCCGTGGCGCTCATGTTAACGCCGTTATCAATTTTCGGCGGGGTCAGGCGGCCGTGCTCGATCTCTCCCGCCAGCCATTCATGGAACAGATGCACGCGATAATCCGGGCGGTTTGAAAGGCGCTGGGCGTATTCCTGCCGGTAGGTCAGGGTCACGCTGGCCTCGATCCCGATCATCGGCACGCCGGATTTGGCTATTTTGCCCAGCACGATGTCATTTTGCTTGGCCTGATAGTCAAAGCGTTTCAGGAATCCCTTCACATGCATTGCCTTGCCATTGGGGCGGTAGGGCGACACGAAAACGCGATATCCAAGGCGCTGCAAAAGGTCGACATGGGCCAGCACCACATGGGTATCGTAATGCGTGGTAAAGCAATCCTGCACAAGGATCACCGACTTGGCCTTTTCATCAGAGCTTAGGCTATCCAGCTCCGCCTGCTTGAACTTGCCAATGCCGCGTGCGCGCAAGGCCGATTTAAGGCTCTGGCGGTGCAGTTTCGGCAAATCGGTCAGGCCGATGAAGCGTTTGAAGATCCATGGCATCGGCGGGATGGATTGCAACGCGTTAAACAGCCCCGGTGCCTTTGCCAAAACGGGCGCCATGCTTTCAAGTGAGGCAATCACATGGTCCTTGATCGGGCGTTTATAGCGGGTGTGATAGGTCTCCAAAAAACGGGATTTCATTTCCGGGATATCGACCTTGACCGGGCATTGCCCAGCGCACGCCTTGCACGACAGGCAACCGGCCATCGCCTCATAGACATCATGGGAAAAGTCCCGGCCATTGATGACGGCAAGGTCCTTGTTCATCGGATCGGTGCCAACGGAAAGCTGGCGGATCCATTCGCGGATCATTCCGGCCCGGCCCTTGGGCGAATGCACGCGCGATCGCGTGACCTTATAGGACGGGCACATGGCATCCATCAGATCCCAGTTAAAGCACGCCCCGTTGCCGTTACACCGCGTCGCGTTCAGGTATTCATCACGCAAAGCATCCTCGATCTGGCGGTCAAACTGGCCGCGCATCGGGGCTTCGTCGATGGCGGTGATCGGCGTGTTTTTGCTGTATGGCGAGGCGATCTTGCCGGTGTTAAGCTGCCCTTCGGGATCAAATGCCTCCTTGATGCGACGCAGAACATCATAAAGCTCCGGCCCGAAATAGACGGGGGAGTATTCGCCCCGGAACCCCTTGCCATGCTCGCCCCAGATCAGGCCGTTATAGCGTTTGGTAAGCGCGGCCACCGCGTCGGAAACGCGCCGGATGCGGGCCTCGTCCTCCTCATCCATCATGTCAAGCAGCGGGCGGACATGCAGGCAGCCGACGTCGACATGGCCAAACATGCCGTAATCAAGGCCCTCGGCATCCAGAAGTGCGCGAAACTCGGCAATGAAATCAGCCAGGTTTTCTGGCGGAACAGCCGTATCTTCGACAAACGGGGTGGCGCGACGTTTGCCTTCAAGGTTGCCCAGAAGTCCCACCGATTTCGCCCGGATTGACCAGATGGCGGCGATCTGCGTCGGGTCGGTCGCCTGCACAAAGCCGATGGGGGCAAAGTCTTCCGTCGGGTTGGCCTCAAGGTAGGATTTGAGCTCGGCCTGCTTGGCCGCCACCTCGGCCTCCGTCTCGCCGACGAACTCGACCACGTTAAAGCCGCGTGTCGGCGTCGTGCTGTTTTCCGTGCCAAGAAGCTTGCCCAGCATGTGCCAGCTTTCATCCTGCTCAGCCAGTTTCATGACCTTGTCATCGATGCTTTCAATCGCGACCGGGTCAAACTGCACCAGCGTTTTGACGTGACGCAGCGCACTATCAAAGCTGTCATAGCGCACCACCGTGACGGCCTTGTGCTTGGGCAGCGGAATGACGCGGAAGGTAATTTCCTTGACCATGCCAAGGCTGCCCTCGGCCCCGGCGATCAGGAAGGACAGGTTCATGTCCCCGGTGTCAGATACCGCTTCCTTAAGGTTATAGCCGGTAAGCCCCCGGTTCATTTCCGGGAAGGTTGATTTGATCTGATCGCGACGCGGGGCGATTTCGTCATGGACCTTTTTATAAAGCTGCCCCACACGATCCGCGCGGGTCATGGTGTCTTTGGCCTCGGCTGAGCTCATCGCGCGGGTGTTGAAATCCGTGCCATCGATCAGGACCGTGGTCATGTCATGGATGTAATGGCTGGTCTTGCCATAAATCCGTGATCCCTTGCCCGAACTGTCCGATCCGATCATGCCGCCCACCGTGGCGCGGCTCGCGGTCGACACCGCCGGCGGGAAGAAATAGCCGTATGGCTTTAGCCAGGCATTAAGCTGATCAAGCACCACACCCGGCTCGACATGCACAAGCCCGCGCTCCGCATCAAAGCCAAGGATATTGTTCAGGTGCTTGGAGGTATCAAGAATGATGGTGTTGTTCAGCGACTGGCCATTGGTGCCGGTCCCGCCTCCGCGCGGGGTGATTTTGACCTCGGAAAATTTCTCCCGCCCCGCAAGCTCCATCACCACATTGATGTCATCCCGCGTCTTGGGCTGCAGCACGGCGCTCGGCATCACCTGATAAACACTGTTGTCAGTCGCATTGATCAGGCGGGTCGGGAAATCGGCATGGATTTCACCGGCAAATTTGCCCTCGGCCTCCAGCGTTTTGAGGAACCCCAGCGTCAAACTGTCCAGCGACCGATCCGGGGTCAGCGCCGGCAGCTTTTTGATCACGCTTTTGTTCGAAGCGTTGGTAACCGGATTGGTGGCCGGATTGGTAACCGGGGTGGCAGCCGGGGCAGGGACGGACATCAGGCTCTCTCAATACTCGTATGATAATATCATATGCCTTTTATCGGGTTTTTTCCGGTGCGGGCCGGCCCCCCGATCTGGCATGCAAACCCATTTGACCTGATCGCGATTGAATAGACAAATCGAAAATTCCGAAAGATTATTCAAAATAAGTGAATAATCAAAACGCCGGGCAGGGCGCCGAAAGCCACCCGTAAAAAAGTCGCGTGAAGCGGCGTTTTTAATCCTCATACAATTGCTTTCCGATCTGAAATCCAACTCAGATTTCCTAGCAAGAGGCAAGGTAGTTCGGGCGAGTGGAAAGAGGGGCCGTTTTGTTGTTTTTTCACCGCTGTCTCCTTTCTCCGGTTGTTTCTTTTTGCCTCTCAAATCCTCACGTTTGGGGTGGCGCCAGTTGACGAACAGTGGTCATACAACGTTCTTTGGGGTTACCTCGTTGGAGTAGGTCCTAGCCGTGGAGTATAGCCAACAGAAACCTATGGTTATTGTTGGCGTCTTCTTTATCAATCGATTTCAACTTTCTGTGACGCTCGTCACTTTCGATTTCTGAATTTTGTCTTAGCGAAGAAAAAAATGACGCACAGTCATTTAAATCAGAAAAATCTGATGTTGCCGTTCATTTTTTGATCTGAGTGCAATCGCTAAGTACGATGAATTCGAACGCCATTACAAGTGGTCGGCAGACCGAATACCCAATCCGCAAGTTTAGTCGGATTAGCCCTTCCGTGCGTCGAAATTTTGTTCGCCGCTGCATATGGGGAGGGGGGCTGCTCTTTGCTTGCATGTCTTTTACTACGGCGCAGGCCCAAACACCATCTCAGCGTGATGAAATCATTCGCCAGCAAGACCAGATTTTGCGGCAGCAACAGGAACAGTTCCGGTCTGAGGATCCGTTGATTCCCCGTCAGTTACCTCCCGGATATGAAAAGCCGGTTCTTCCCGATATCCCTGATAGCGAAGAGAATGCACCGTGTTTCGATTTACAACATATCGAAATTGAAGGTTGGGACACAGACCTTCGACCATTGGTATCTAGATTTGAAAAAACATGTATTCGTAAATCCGACATCGACAAAATAATTGAAATTCTGACGGATTATTTTGTTGAACATGGTTTTGTGACGACAAGAGCTTATGTTCCGGCGCAGGATCTTGGTTCTGGTATTCTTAAGCTGATCGTGATTGAGGGAACGGTTGAGGATATATCTCCATCCGCAAGCGAGGCCTTAACACGCGGACAAATGCTTTCTGCTTTCCCAGGTTTGCAGGGAAAGCGTCTTAATCTTCGGGACTTTGAACAGGGACTGGACCAGATCAACCGACTGCCGAATTCTAATGCAACGGTAGAATTTGAGCCTGGTTCAGAGCAGGGGAAATCCGTCGCTGTTATCAGTAATCAGGTCGGTAAAAGCTGGCGAGCCAGCGCAGGGCTTAATAACTCCGGCAGCGAAGCTACTGGTGAATTACAGCAATCCTACGGTGGGGAAACCTATAACTGGTTTGGAATAAATGATCTGATCAGCCTGTCTTACGGTCAGGATACCGAACCCGCATCCACCCTTAAAGCCAGCAGAAGCAAGAGCGTATCTTTGTCCGTTCCGTATGGATATTGGTTGTTGTCGTTGTCTGCCAATCAATTTGACTACCGAAACCAGATAGAAGGATCGGTTCAGGATTTTAAGAGCTCAGGCAGGTCAACCACATGGCGCGCGGATGTTGATCGCGTGCTGCATCGAGACCAAACAAGTAAAACCACGCTTTCTTCCTCTTTCACTTACAAAAAAACGAAAAACTATATTGAGGATGTGCTGCTCGAAGTTAGTAGTCGTCGTCTGACCATTCTTGGACTCAACGTCAATCATAGTCGCCGTTTTGGGAAAGGTTTGGTTTCTGCGTCGGTTGGTTATGAGGCGGGGCTCAAGGTTCTTGGCGCAAAGGAAGATGATCACAGGGGTATTGACGAACCTGAAGCCCAGTTCGAGAAATACACCGCTGACCTCACTGTCATTCAGAATTTTGACGTTCTGGATACGCCCTTGAGCGTGACAACCGGTGCCCGCGGTCAGTGGAGCCCGGATACCCTTTATGGCACGGAACGCATCTCTGTCGGAAGTCTCAGTACGGTTCGAGGTTTCAAGGAAAGTTCAATCAGCGGAGATATCGGCGGTTTTATTCGCAATGAGATCGCGGTTCGTATTCCGGTTACCCAGCCCGAAGTCTCCCGAGTGGCTAGCGAAATCCAGCCTTTTGTCGGGTTTGATTATGGTGTGATTTCCCAGGATGTTTCGGAACCCCTCGAAGGTGGCCGGCTGTCGGGCTGGTCGACAGGTTTTAAAATTCGTGGACCCAACCTCAATCTCTCCCTGACATATGCCCAAGCGATTGATGCACCTTCATTCGTCAATCATCGCAATTCCGAAGTTTATTTTTCCGCCACTGTGGCGTTTTAAGGGGGGGCTGGGAACATGCTCAAGTCGTTTGCTACACAAATTCTCAGCGTAACACTTAGTGCTGTCATTGTTGTCCAGCCGGTAATGGCGCAGGTTGTTGTGGATAATCAGGCTGCAGCAAACAATCAGGCCTCCCTTGATGCGGCACGTAATGGTGTGCCGATTGTAAACATTGCCAATCCGAATGGCGCTGGCGTTTCGCATAACAAGTTTAAGGATTTCAACGTTGGCGTTGAAGGTCTTATCCTGAATAACAGCAGGAGTGTCGGACAATCCCAACTGGGTGGCGTGATCGCGGGGAATGCAAATCTGACGTCAGGTTCTGCGCGACTGATCCTGAACGAGGTCACGGGTGCAAGCCGGTCCAATCTGCTTGGCTATCAGGAGATTTTTGGACAAAGTGCTGAATATGTTCTGGCCAACCCCAATGGCATAACCTGTAACGGGTGCGGGTTCATCAATACTCCGCGGGCAACATTCAGCACAGGTCTTCCGCAGTTCGATAGCAGTGGTGACTTTCTGGGGGTGGATGTTGATACTGGCGATATTCTGATCGACGGGGCGGGTCTCAACGCCGCAAACGTTCCTTATTTCGACATCATCAGCCGTACCGCCAAAATCAATGCAGATCTGCATGCGAGAGATCTGTCCGTAATCACAGGACGGAATACGGTAAATTATGCTTCTCGTGAGGCCGTTGCGAAATCAGATATCCCTGAAAAGCCAAGTATTTCGATCGATTCAAGTTTACTTGGCGGCATGTATGCCAATCGTATTCGGCTGGTCGGTACGGAACAGGGCGTGGGGGTTAAGGTTGCGGGTGATCTTGCTGCGTCAAGCGGCGAATTGACGATATCCGCTGATGGCAAGATCAGCGTCAATAACTTGACTTCGGCACAAAATATCTCGGTCGCGTCCGCTGCGGAAAGCGTTACGGTAACAGGAACCGTTCAGGCATCGCAAACTACCCAGATCAAGGCCGATAACGCAATTGAAGTGCAGAGCGAAGCTTCTGTAAGTGGAGATCACTTGCAGATCGAAGCGGCGCGGCTTGAAAATCAGGGCAAGATCAAGGGCGGTCAGCAAACTAATATTGAGACCAGCCATATCGAAAATACCGGGACAATCATCGGAAATGGTGGTGTCTCTGTTGTTTCGGACACACTCAATAATCTTGGTTCCGGTCTTATCAAGTCTGATGCCGACATCATTATTCAAACTGATTTGACGAATGAGGGGGGGCTTGAAGCCGAGGGAAAACTCGATGTTGCCAGCACGAACAATCTTGTCGTTGGGGGGAGACTTGTTGGCGGTGGCGGGCTGCGGTTAAGTGCGGCAAATGATCTGACGGTCGATAGTGAAGAGGTTTACTCAGCCGGACTTGCGGAGCTGACTGTTGGTGGTCAGTTAATAAATAATGGCAAGCTTTCTATTGCCGGTGATCTTGGTGGAACAATTAAAACCCTGGTCAATAATGGCGAGATTCAGGTTTCTGAAAATCTGGCCCTGAGCGTCACCTCAGACTTCGAAAACCGAGATATCGTTTTTGCAGCAGGTGATTTGTCATTTTTGGTCGGTGACACGCTGTTTAATAACCAAGGAACCCTGATTGCCGGTGGCGATATCGAGCTGGTTGGCCTTGATGATGGAAACATGGCGTTGCTTGACAATGCCTCTGCCACGATTGAAAGCCTTGAAGGCGATATTCGGATCAAGACCGATGAGTTGCTTAATCGTAAAGTTGCTTTTTCAACATCGAGCCAGCGAACGTTTCAACAGCGTTATGCCGCCAATCAAACGACGCATCCGGGTTGTAATACAGTTCCTGGTGCTGGAATAAGCCCCGAAGGATGCGCCTATTTCCCTGGAAGCGGTGTTGCTCATGTCCCTCATCCGTGGAAAAGCAATTATACCAGCTACTACTCTACTGAAAGTAGTTCAAACGGTATTTTGGTAGAGGTTTATCAGGACGTTGTTAGTCAGGATTCTCCGGAGTCTGTTATTTCATCTGGCCGCGATCTATTCGTCACGGGCGGAACGATAAGCAACGACAAGAGCCAGATCCAAGCAGGTCGGGATATTGAGCTTACAGGCACGTCTCTTGCTAATGTTGGCGCGCAAATTACAAGAAGGCTTTACCATACAGCTTCGGCATCAAATGGCTTCACTAGATGCTATGGCGGTCCGTGCAAGTGGTTCGAGTTTACCAATGCGCGTAAACTTGTTGAATCAGACATCATCGACAGTCATGACGCTCAAATCGTTGCGGGCGGAACGTTCAGTGGCTCGTTTACCGGACAGGTAAATAACACCACAATCGTTCAGGGGGCGGTCAGCCTGCCATCGGACGGCATTTCCTATGTCGATGAATTGGTCAATTCAATACCCGACCCGGCAAATATTCCTGTTACGACTGTACCGAACGGTGGTGTTTATGTGCCCCCGACACCGGGTCTTTTTACAGAAGCGCCCGAAGACCGAAACTATGTGTATGAAACGCGATTTGAACATACCGATTTCGGTACGTTCTATGGGTCTGACTATTTCTTTGATCAGATTGGCTTTGACCAATCAGTCGTTGAGGATCTTCCAAAACGTCTTGGTGACGCGTTCTTCGACACACGCCTGGTCCGCGAGCAAGTTATTGCGCAAACCGGTCAGCGTTTCCTCAATAGTACAGAAAATGATGCCGCCCAAATGCGTCAACTTATCGAGGCCGCGGCAGCCCAGAAACAGGGGCTTGGCCTGAGCGTTGGCACGGCGCTGTCTGCCGATCAGATTGCGGCCCTGACCGAGAGCATCGTCTGGTATGTTGAAGAAGAGGTGAACGGACAGACAGTCCTTGTGCCCAAGCTTTATCTGGCGGGAGGCGACAAGGCAGATATAACAGCGGAAGGCGCACTTATTGCGGCCGCCGACGTCAATATTCTCGCTGATTCAATTGCCAATTCCGGGAAAATAACGGCGACCGATGACACGTCGCTTACTGCATTAGGATCGATCATCAATGCAGGCGGGACGATCAACGCAGGGAACGAACTGCGTCTTGTCGCGGCGACAGGTGATGTCGTCAATATGTCGGCCACTGATCGCCTAACCGGCAGCCTTGGATATCAGGACATGTTGCTGTCCAGAGGCAAGATCTCAGCGGGCAATTCACTGTCCATTGAGGCCGGCCGGGATATTCTGAACGAAGGAGCGGATATTTCCGCTGGTGGGGATGCTACCTTTGACGCGGGTGGGGATGTTGCCTTCACGGCGACCGAGATTTCGCGCAATGTTGACTATGAGGTTCCGGGTTTCAGCCTTGAGCAACGCAGCACGCATAATCAGGGCTCCAATGTTGATATTAGTGGAAACCTTGCAATCAAATCTGGCGATAACATTACGGTTGCCGGAAGCCAGATTTCAGCAGGCGGGAACCTTGATCTTGAAGCAGATGGCAACATACAGGTCGTTGCTCTTCAGGATTACGAATACCAGCACAGCGAACGACGCAAAAGTAGTTCCTTCAACTCCGGCACGCGCGAGGCCCTGACATCTGTCATCTCGTCCCTGCAGGCTGGTGGAGCTCTGAACGTCGTTTCAGAAAATGGCGATGTTCTGATCAAGGCATCAAAGCTGTCCAGTGGGGAGCAAACCACGCTTTCGGCAGAAGAAGGCCAGGTTGCGCTGCTCTCGAACACGGATTCCCTTTACGAACATAAAATCCGCGAATCATCAAACTTCGCATGGTTCAGTAATCGCGACACCGGTCATATCGATGAAACCGTTGTCATGACGGAAATCACCGCCGATGGCGGCTTGATCGTCAATGCTGGAAACGGCGTTGTGATTGAATATCGTGACACCGGAAATCTTGAGGAATCCGTCACAGCCCTTGCAGCAACGCCTGGCCTTGAATGGATGGGCGAGATGATGGCGCGTGATGACGCCACATGGCACGCGGTTCAAGAAGTTCATCGAAGCTGGGATTACAAGGCTGAAGGCCTGAGTGGTGCAGGTGCAGCAGTCATTGCGATTGCAGTTACAGCGATTAGCATGGGTACAGGCGCAGGAGCCGCCTTGGGCGCAATGGCAGCCCAGGGCATGGGTGCCGGGGCTGTTGCCTCCGGCGTTGTTACCGCCGCCGTCTCCGCGGGCTTTACAGCACTGGCTAGCACGGCGGCCATTTCAATGATTAACAACAAAGGCGATCTTGGTGCTGTTCTGAAAGAGCTTGGTTCCTCTGCCACCCTGCGCTCCCTTGCCACCAGCATGGTGACCGCGGGCGTTACAGCCGGAATTCTTGGCACGATCAACGCTGACGGCACAGTAATTGATATTGGAAAAACGGCTGAAATTAGCGACCAGATTGCCTATCAATCGATCCGGGCACTGACAAATACCGTCGCCAATGCTGCGATCAACGGTACGGATATTGGCGATACTTTAAAATCCAATCTGATCAGTGCGGTTGCCAGCATCGCTTCCGCCCAATTGGCAACCAAGATCGGCGATCTGGCAGGTGTCGATCAGTGGAACCTTGAAGACGGTGACATCCGTAAAGTCGTCATGCATGCGGTTGCCGGGTGTGGCGTTGGGCAGCTTTCAAGTCAGAGCTGTGCCGCGGGCGCGATTGGTGCCGGGTTGCAGGAGGTGCTGGGGGATAGTCTTCAAAACATCAGTGATGACATTGATACCCGTATTCAATTGGCCGGTTTGGCTGGTGCGATTGCGGTAGCCCTAACGGGTGGAGATGCCGATGCGGTAAATGCCGCAGCCTTCACGGCTCAACAGGCCGCAACCTATAACCGTCAGCTTCATACTGATGAAATCATAGCCATCCAACAGAAAGCCAAAGAGCTTGCCGGTCAAAACGGTATGACCGAAGCGCAATGGCTCGAAGTGCTCGGGACAGAAGCTTTGCGTCGTGTCGATGCTGACAAAAGCTACGAGCTTCCGGGATTGCCGTCGGATGCAGCAATTGCCCAGACCATTGCTGACGTCTTTGATGGAATGATTGCCCAGCACGGTGCATCGTTCGTCGATAATCTTGGTAATCAGATCAATTTTCTTCAGAAAGATGATCAATTCAACAACTCGGCACTATATGCCCGAGAAATCACCCAAAACCGTGACTTCTATGACACGGTTTTGGCGGACTATGCGCCGGCTGGCGCCGAAGCCCTAAAAGGTGTTTTGCGTCCATCGACGCTGGCGCTGGCCGATGCTCTTCAATACACCCAATATGAACTTATTGGTGGTGGTGGTGCGGTCATCCCGCGCGAGCAGGAAATTGCTCGTATTCTGGAACTGACGGCAACAACGCAGCAAGCCGGTACAGTTTATGCCGACATCCGCGACAACCTGTCTGATGTCGAAACCCAGCTTGCGGATCCGACCCTTACTGATGCGCAGCGCGACACCCTTATCATCCAACAAACCCAACTGCTCAAACTGCAGCTGGGCCTTGAATCAACATCAAACTCAATTGCATCGGGGATTAGTCGGATCGCCCTTTCGGGAGCAAATACGGGGCGGGCTAAATTCATTGTTGAGGGGGCGCAAGCTCTTAACCAGTTCCTCAGTGATGCAGTGACAGGGCCACTTCTTGGTGACGGCGCAGCGCAATTGCGCAACCAGGAACGTGTCGAAGGCTTCATTGAGTTGATGGCTAATCTAGATGAGCTGCCCGAAACCATCGCAAACGGCTTGCAGGAGAAGTTCCAGCAGGCCAATTCGCTCTACGCAGAGGGTGATGTTCGTGGTGGTTCTATAGCCTTTGGAGAGGCGCAGGCAGAGATTGCAAGTTACGCAAGTGGTGCGTTCGGCGCGACAGTTGGCCTTTCGGCAAAAACAGTACAAGCAATAGGAAAACTCGTCCAAAGCCCCGATCTTGCAATTTTGTTGAAGTCTGCAACGCCGAATATCAAGGGGGCATGGTCGAGATCGAACTCAGGTTCCATCGCTGACAACACATCAGGTGAAATTTTCGAAGTAAAATCAGACTTTGGAAACTTTATCATCACAGCAGATGTAGATGGAGAATTGTATGTGTTTGGCAAGAGTCCTATTGACGGAACATCATCAAGTACTCTTGATACAAAATGGAACGAGCAGCAGTTCTACGATCAATTAAAAGCCGCTGAGGAATTCAGTAAAAACGTTGAAGACCCAATTCTGAAAGGAAAATGGAATAAAATGGTTTATAATATTGCTCAAATATCTGATTTCATTAAGAACATGAATGAATAAAATGAAATTAATATCAAAATTAATAAAATCATTATCGTTTACTTTCAGGCTTAATAAGTCATGGGCGTATTTGTCGAAAGGGGACGTGTGTAGATCTGAGTTGGAAATAGATGAGTTGTTTTTGATTTACAGGAATCCCTTTCCTGAGCACCACATAATGAGAGGTTACATAAAGTACAAGGCCAAAAAATATAGTGAAGCAATTCAAGAATTTGAAATATCACTGGAAAAGCTTGAGCAGGTAGAAAAATTTAATCAAGACACAAAAAACTACTTAAAAGTTTTTTTGCGAGGGCCTATGGCATTTAGTATTGCTATGGCGCATGAGAAAAGTAGGCAGTTCAAAATTCTTTCCGAAGAAGAATTGCAAATTGATCTATCAAATGTCCCAAGTAGAATTAGAGAGCATTATCGAACGAAAGACTTGGAAAAAGCAAAAAAAGTTACCCTGATAGGGTGATAGTCAAAGATGAGAAATGAGAAAAAAAGGGTAGACGCGAACTTTCGAGAGAAGGGGGCAGATTTAATTTTTTAGCAGGTTATGTATATTAGCTGCAAATCAAGACAAGCCGGTTAGACATGTCCGCTGTCAGATGCCTCGCTTGCCCAATCTTACTCATTACCATCGTGCAGCGCATAAAAAGGGTTTCATCCCTTATTTCAATTAGTTCCATTTTTATACAAAAGTCGGGAATGTGCGGGATTTGCTGTGAGCCGCACATTCCCTGTGCCTGAGCCTGTCGGGTGGTGGCAAGTCAGGCAGGTGTTTGTTTTTGTCGCTTTGTTTGCGAGGCTTTAGGCCGATTTGCGCTGGTTGGCGGCGTCTTCGGCTTTGATCGCCTCGTCATGCATTAGCGACAGAATGGTGCGTTTGTAATCCATGAATTCCGGGCTGGTCAGCGCATCGATGTGGCGCGGGCGCGGAATGCTGATATCAAGCGATTGCTTGATCAGGCCGGGGCGCGCGGACATGACATGGACCTCGTCACCGAGGAAGATGGCCTCGTCAATGTCATGGGTGATGAACAAAACCGTCTTGCGGCGGCTTTGCCAGACATCAAGCAGGAGTTCCTGCATCATTTGACGGGTCTGGCTATCAAGCGCGCCAAACGGTTCATCCATCAACAGAATGCGCGGGTCGTTGGCCAATGCGCGGGCAAGGGCCACACGTTGGCGCATGCCGCCCGAAAGTTCCTTGGGATAGGATTTTTCAAACCCGTCAAGATGGACCGCCTTGATCAGATCATCGGCGATGTCTTCGCATTCCGATTTTGAAAGGCCCTTGAGCTTTGGGCCAAACATGACGTTTTCACGCACGGTCAACCAGGGAAACAGGGTGTAGCTTTGAAACACCATGCCGCGATCGGCCGACGGGCCGTTGATCGGTTGGCCATCGAGTTCAAGCCGCCCGGATGTCGGGGTTTCAAGCCCGGCGACAAGGCGCAGCAACGTGGATTTACCACAGCCCGACGGACCGACAATGACGGAAAAGGTATCGTTGGCAACATCAAGCGAGACGTCATCCAAGGCCAGAACCGGTGGTTTGCCCTTGGGTTCGAACCGTACCGTGATGTCACGAAGGGAAAGCATGCTCATGACTGTATCGCCCCTTAAAAATCGGCAGACCAGGGCAGCAAACGCCGGCGTGCCCATTTAAAGAAGAAGTCGGTGATCAGGCCCAAGATGCCGATGGTAAAGACACCAAGCAAAATCACATCGGTAAACAGCCCGCGCATGGCATTGAGGATCATATAGCCAAGGCCGGTATCGGCCGCGACCAGTTCGGCCACCACCAGATAGGTCCAGGCCCAGCCCATGGTGACGCGGAGGTTATCCATCACACCGGGCATGCAGGCAGGCACCAGCACACGGGTGACAACCCGCCTGCGATCAGCACCCAGCGTATAGGCGCAATCAATCAGATCCTTGGAAATCCGGGCCGAAACATCGGAAATCAGAATAAGCTGCTGGAAGAAGGTGCCGAGGAAAATCACCATGATTTTCTGTTCGATCCCGATGCCGATCCACAGGATCAAAAGCGGGATCAGGGCCGAAACCGGGATATAGCGCATGAAACCCGTAATCGGTTCAATCAGCGCCTGCACCGCCCGGAAACTGCCCATCAGAATGCCGATCGGCACGGCAAAGATGGAAGCGAGGATAAAGCCCGACAGGATAACAACAAGGCTTGCCCACATATGTTCAAACAAAGACATATTGGCCATGCGCTTGATGCCAGCGGCCACCACTTCATGCGGGGCGGCAAGGAAGTCCCGGGGCGTGATCCCGCCATAGGTGAGCAAGCACCACAGGGCCAGGATAACAGCAACCGAAATCAGCGACAGGGTGACATAGGTTCCCTTGTCGATATCGGTCTTGGGCGAGAAGAGGGATCTGGTCCACATGATGCTTGCTCTTTTAAGTCTTGAACGTGGTGACGTTTGTTATTTCACGATGTCCGCAGCCAGCAGGCTTTTGGGATCAGCTTCGAGCGTGATCAGGCCGCTTTCCTTGCCAAGGGTCATGGCATTGGCAATGGTGCCGACAATGCCGTCTTCGTTGGCCGGATCCATGAAGGTCTTGTTCATTGCGTCATCATAAAACGCAATGCCCGCACGGGTTTCAGCAAAGACCGCCGGATCTTCAAGCCAGCCGCCCACACCCTTTGCCATGATCACGTCGGCGGCTTCCTCGTTGGCTTTCTGCCAGGCGATGGCCTTGGCCCAGGCACGATAAAGCGCTTCCATTTCCGGGCGGCGGGCTTCAAGGGTTTCCTCGGTCGTCACCGCGATATCGGTGATCAGGCCCGGTGCCTTGGAACTATCGATCAGAAGGTGACCATGTTCGGTGTCCTTGCCACGCGTCAGCCACGGCTCCCACGTAACAGCGGCGTCAACGCGCTTTGCGACAAAGGCCGCACCGGCATCACCGGCCGACATGTTCATCGAATTGACGTCAGAAAGGCTCATGCCGGCTTCCTTGAGAAGGACGCTCAGGAAGAACTGCGAAACAGACCCCTCGGTATAGGCGACGTTTTTGCCCTTGAGGTCCTCGATGGTTTTGATGTCGGCATTGGCAACAATGCCATCACCGCCGCGTGAATCATCAAGTGCAAACAGATAGGTCAGGGGATGGTCGTCGGTGTAAAAACCAAGCAC
Organism: Thalassospira sp. A40-3; assembly: GCF_015871485.1. Classification (NCBI taxonomy): domain Bacteria; kingdom Pseudomonadati; phylum Pseudomonadota; class Alphaproteobacteria; order Rhodospirillales; family Thalassospiraceae; genus Thalassospira; species Thalassospira sp. A40-3. Next base: position 2,379,396 of record NZ_CP065428.1, on the reverse strand, counting down.
GGTATCAATCGTGGTGACGGCGACATCAATCCGGCCAGCAGCAAGGGCCGGCATGCGGGTTTTGACGTCTTCCATCACGACGAGTTTGACATCAAGGCCTTCTTCTTCAAAGAAGCCCTCGTCCTGCGCGATATAAAGCGGGCCATAGCCCACCCAGGTCGAGTGGGCTATGGTCAGTTCCTCGGCCGAGGCGGCGGTGGAAAGCGAGAAGGCGGTTGCGAGGGCCGCACCCGACAGGCAGATTTTCGAAAGAATGCGTTTCATGGATGGTGTCTCCGGTGTGAGATGCTCTCTGATTTAGACTTTGGTTTCTTTGATTTGGCCTTAGCCCGATTTTCGGTTCGGGTTTCTGGTGGCGTTTGACCCGGCCAGCACGCACAGCAATTCATACATCAGCGAAATGCCAAGCCAGGCTGTTCCTCCCGAGGGATCGAAGGGGGGCGAGACCTCGACAAGGTCTGCACCCACAAGGTTTAGACCGGCCAACAGCCGGATCATTTTTTGCGCCTCGCGGCTGGTGAAGCCGCCGATTTCCGGCGTGCCGGTGCCCGGTGCAAAGGCCGGGTCGACAGAATCAATGTCAAAGCTGACATAGGTCTTATCGTGGCCGACAATGTCGCGCGCCTCGGCCATGACATCGTCGATGCCGCGATCAATGACTTCTTCCATGCGGATGATGCGAACGCCTTGGGCCAGGCCCCATTCAACATCTTCGCCGTCATACATCGTGCCGCGAATGCCGATCTGAACCACGCGCTTGGGATCAAGGTAACCGTCCTCGATCGCGCGGCGGAACGGCGTGCCGTGGGTATATTTGAAGCCGTTGAAATAGCTGTCAAAAAGATCGGTATGAGCATCGAAATGCACCATGCCAAGCGGCCCATCAGATGCCAGTGCCTTCAGGATCGGATAGGACAGCAGATGATCACCACCGGCACTGAGTGGCGTGATGCCCTTTGATTTCAGCTTGGCGATAAAGCCCGTCACACTTTCCAGCGTATCCATGATGTCAGCCGGATTGACCGGCGCGTCGCCCAGATCGGCGATGTTGCGGTCTTCAAACGGGTTCTGGCTGGTGACCGGATGTTTGGGGCGGATCATGGTCGATAGATCGCGCAACTGGCGCGGGCCGTGGCGTGCACCCGGACGGTTGGTGGTGCCGCCATCCCATGGTACGCCGACCATGGCGATATCGACCTCGCTTAAGACCGGGTCATCAATCGACAAATGCGGCGCGCGCATGAAGCTTGCCACCCCGGCATAACGCGGCAGGGTCATCGCCGAGGGCGGAACAAACGAAATGGCGGACGCAGTATCGGTTTTGTCAGCAGTGTTGGGCATGAAGGCAGGTCCTAGCGCGGTGGCGATGGTGGCGATGGTGGCGGCATGCCGTTGCGGTCGGGCGGGGTGAGCGCGGACACGGCAATTATCTCAAAAGCTTGGACGAAGATTGCCACGCGGGGACGTGTTCAATAATATGAAACTTTCAAACTAAACGTCTGATTTTTTCAACGTAATGCTTTCACGAAGGTCAAGCGCCGATGTCAGTAACACTTCCGCCGCTCAGTGATGTCGATTTCCGCCAATTGCGGATTTTCAGGACCATCGTCGAAAGCAACGGTTTCACCGCCGCCCAGGACGAGCTGGGCATTTCAAGATCGACCATCAGCACCCAGATGTCCGCCCTTGAAACCCGTTTGGGGGTCAAGCTTTGTCGGCGCGGTCGGTCGGGCTTTTCGCTGACCGAACATGGGCAAAAGATCTATAGTGAGGTGATCAAGCTGTTTGCTGCGGCCGACTCATTTCGGGCCGAGGTCGGGGCCATTCGCGGCAATATGGTCGGCGAGCTTCGTATTGGTGTTGTCGATGCCATGGTCGAAAACCCCAATTGCAAGCTCGATCGGGCGATTGCGCTGTTTCATGAACGCGCGCCGGGCGTGCATCCGACCTTTGTTGTCGTATCCCCCAACCAGATTGAAAACGCGTTGCTTAGTCGGCAGATGGAAATCGCCGTCATGCCCAACCAGCCGATGAATGCGGCGGTGCAGATGCAGCAGCTTTTTCACGAAGAACAGACGATGTATTGCGGCAAGGAGCATCCGCTGTTTGAAAAGGCCCATGAAAAAATGCCAATCGAACAACTGGCCGAACAGAAATATGCACGGCGCGGCTATTCGGTGGCGCTGGCGTTTCAGTCGTTGTTCAAACATCCGCCCAGTGCGACGGCCTATGACATGGAAGGCTTGGCCTATCTGATCCGAAGCGGCAAGTTCGTCAGCTTCCTGCCAACCCACTTTGCGCGGCAATGGGTGGAGCGCGGCGAAATGCGCGCCCTTCGTCCCGATCTGCTCAGCTTCAAGATCGGCATGTGTGTCGCCAATTTCCCGCAATCGGTGATGTCACGCATGGCGCGCGTGTTCCGCGAATGCCTGATCGAGGTCCATCCGACGGTGACCGCAATCAAAACCGTGCCGCCGACGCTGGACAAGAAATGAGTTAGAGCCGGAAGCGGTTGCGCAGACCCAAGCCGATCAGGAACAGGAAGATGAAGCTTAGGATACCTTGTCCGATCATTATAGCGTCGACAAGTAAGTTTGGGGCGTCGCTATAAAGCACTTTTATCGCGTCGTCTCGCAGGCTGCGAGACTGTGGTAGAAATGGGAGGCTGTTGCTAGCTGCTAAGGTGATTGCATGGCCCCAACTCTTTTCCAAAGTGAGTGATAATTCGCTTGCAAACGTTTTGTATAGACAGATGCTCGCAAGTGTCAGCAGTATGAGGGCGACAAAGGGTCTAAGGATATTCTGCCCATAGTTGCTAGAAGCGCTAAAGATCGCATCCAAAAATGAACCAAGAAATGATGTTTCTTGCCACCTCCTAGCCCTATTTTCGTCTGCTGAAAATCTTAATGCGGTCTGATGGTCTTTGTTGGTTTCAGCAATTTCTTTTAAGCGTCGCAGCCGAACTGAATCCTCCGGATCAACTGCTACCTTGTATATATGTCTAAGCCAATTATGAAACGGAGATTTGCGACGTAACATCACTTTTAGTTCGCTGAGTTCAACTTGATTTGAAGATCTCGTTGCTAGAAGATCTGGCACACTTTTCAAATTTCCTTTTAAGAAAAGCGGTCCTTCGAATGATGAGCCTAACAAATCTAATAGTTCTAATTTAGAAGAGGATTCGGAAAGGTCAAAAAGTCCTAGTCGTTTGACATGAAGTCCTTGAGCATTAATTTCCTTTAATTCAATTGACGCGGGCCGAAAGAAAAGCTCTCCAATTTTTGCCAGGCTCATTTCGAGCTCATCACCTGAAAAAAATGTATCCTCAAAATAAAGTCCGCCAATACCAAAGTCTGTTCTGGCGAACGAGGAGCTGGCCAGAAACCTAGTTTTCGTAAAGAACAGGTCTCCGCTATTAAGTTTTGCGAAAGAGAAATCTACTTCCGTTCCACCAAAAGTAGCTTCTGAGAAGTCAACATCACCATCGCCAAACTCGGCTCGAACGAAAGAGGTCCCTCCAGTTCCGAAATCATATCCGGAAAAAGAAAGGTCTCCATCATTGTCTCGTTCATGGCTAAAATTGGTGTTTCCAAAATTGATATATGCGCCGGAGTTCTTCGCAATCCACTCGTTCCATGCCGCTCTGCCTTTCCGCCAAAGTTGAAGAGCGTCGTCTCCTTTAAGGGTGAGGGATTGATCCGTTTGGCTCTTGTTGCTCATTGGTATGACTCGCCCAGCTTCCAATTTTGCGCGCAAATTTTGAATATTATACTCTTAAAAGTAGCATTTGGCGATGTAAAAGCCTATTAGCCTTTTGCTCGTCTGCTGATTGGGCGTTATGGTTTGTCGGGGCAGGGGAGTTAACCGGAACGGACGATCAAGACCATGCTGTCATCGCTGAATATCCGTCATATGCGTGTGTTTGTCGCAGTTGCTGATCAGGGGAATTTTACGGCTGCGGCCGGGGTTTTGGGCCTTGGGGTGCCTGCGGTTACCGCCACCATTCGCCAGTTCGAGGATGTGACGGGGGCCGCCCTTTTTGATCGGACGACACGGCAGGTGGCGCTGACCCAGACCGGGGAGCGGTTCCTGCCGATTGCCAGGCGATTGCTGGCCGATTTTGAAGAGGCGCTTGGTGACCTGGATGCACTGTCCAAAGGTGTTGGCGGCAAGATTACGATTGCGGCCGCGCCATCTGTTTTGACGCGTATTTTGCCCACGGTGATTTCCGAATTTGTTGCCGCCCATCCTGATGCGCGCATTCGTTTGGATGAACGCAATGCCGGTGAGGTGCATGAGGCGGTGGCAAATAATGCCGCCGATTTCGGCATTGCCGGGGAATGGCAGGCACTTCCCGATATTGCCTTTCGCCCGTTATTTTCCGACCGGTTTGGCGTGCTGTGCCGGGCCGATCATGCCTTTGCCCGAAAGTCGGTTTTGCGCTGGTCGGATTTGACCGGCGAGAAGCTTGTCGGGTTGGGCCCGGAATCCGGGACCGGTGCGCTGATGGCGCAGCCCGGTGTCACCAGCGATCTGTCATCTGACACCATGCCGGTCCTGAGCCCTGCTATACGCGATGCGGTGGCGGCGGGCATTCCGGCGGCGAAGACGGTTCTGGCCCGCGCGCAAAAGGCGATGCGGGCCGAGGAAAAGGTGCTGCGATCACTCGATCCGAACGCCAGCAATGCAGAGGAAGGCAGCGATATCGCGCTGGGCGCAACCGGCCCGATCCTGCCGCGTCCGATTGTTGAGACATCGAACACCATCACGCTGGCGGCCATGGTCGCCGAAGGGGTGGGGATCACGGTCCTGCCGGAACTGGCAGCAAAGGTGTCGGATATGGCAGCACCGGAAAAGCTGGTGTTTGTGCCACTGACCACCCCGGAACGCCATCGCCATATCGGCGTGATCACGCGCAAAAGCAAAAGCCTGTCGCCGATTGCGCGATTGTTCCTTGATCAGGTGATCGCACTCGCCCCCAAGCAGGACCTTCCGGCCAGTTTGACGTGGTATTGAGCCGGGGTCGTTTTCGGCCATTTGATATCATTGCTGGCAGATGATGCGGTTTGCGACATATCATAACCAGTGATCCGAACATTATGACCCAGGTGCAGGAGATGGCATGAGCGAGCGTGCGAAGCAATCGACGGCGACCAACCGCAAACAGATCAACCTTGCCCTGCAGGGCGGGGGATCGCACGGGGCGTTTACCTGGGGCGTTCTGGACCGGTTGCTTGAAGATGAAGAGATCGAGCTTGAGGCGATTTCGGGCACATCGGCGGGGGCGATGAATGCCGCCGTGGTGACGTCGGGCTTTTGCAAGGGAAAATATGACGGCGCGCGCGAGGATCTTGAGCGGTTCTGGTCAGCGGTATCGGAGGCTGCGCGGTTCAGCCCGCTGCAACGTTCCCCGATGGATGTTTTGTTTGGCAACTGGTCGCTTGGCAATTCGCCGATGTATCAGTGGCTGGATATGAGTGCGAAACTGTTTTCGCCTTATGACCTTAATCCGGCGGGGGATAATCCGCTGGCGGCTCTTTTGGCCGATGTGGTCGATTTTGAGTTGCTAAACAAAAGCCCGACCAAGCTTTTCATCACCGCGACCAATGTCGAAACCGGGCAGGCACGGGTGTTTCGCAACCCCGATATCAGCCTTGATGTTTTGCTGGCCTCTGCCTGTTTGCCCAATATCTACAAGACTGTCGAGATTGATGGCGTGCCCTATTGGGACGGGGGATATTCCGGTAATCCCAGCCTTGGCCCCTTGGTGCGGGAATGTTCGGCCAATGACACGGTTCTGGTGCAGATCAATCCGGTCAAACGGCCGGGAATCCCGAAAACCTCGCACGAGATTTCAAGCCGTTTGAACGAGATTTCGTTTAACAGCAGCCTAGTCAAGGAACTGCGTATGATGTCGGTGATCCGCAAGGACATGCCGCCCCATCAATGCGAAGCCAGCAGTTGGGGCACCATGCGCATGCATCTGATTGCAAGTGACGTGATGCTTGAACTTGATCATACATCCAAGATGAATGCTGAATGGGATTTCATGACCATGCTGCGCGACAAGGGGCGTGAGGCAGCGGGCGTGTTTCTTGAAAAACATCGCGGCGATATCGGCAAAAGCCCGACGCTTGATCTTGAACAGTTTGCGCCGGATTACGTCTAGGGCGTTGTCGTCGGCCCGTCAGCCCGATTTTCCGTAGCGCAGGCCATCAATCATCAGATCCAACATGCGATAGGTGTGCTGCATGCCTTCATGATGTTCGGGATCGTCACCCGCATTGCCGCCTGCTGTGCCCCCTGATGTGCTTCCGGCACTGGCAAGGTTGCCAATGGCGCGCAGCAGATCATAGGCATCAATATCCGATCGGGCTTCGCCAGCCTTGGCCGCCGCAGAAAGCAGGTTTTGCAGGGCCGGTTCAAAGTTGCTGCGGAAGTAATCGGGCAGGGCATCAAAGGCCGGATCGCCCGAATGAAGGGCCGAGGCCAATCCCTTTTTCGTGACGATAAACCGGCAATAGCGCCTGAGCCAGCGCGACAGGGCCTCGCCCGGCGGGTGGTCCTTGGCCAGTGTTTTGGCATCGGCCGCACAGGCGTCAACTTCGCGCTTGAAGACGGCAACGACAAGGTCGCTTCGTTTGGGAAAACGGCGATAGAGCGTGCCGACCCCAACCCCGGCGGTTTTGGCAATTTCGCGCACCGGCGCATCAACGCCCGAAGTGGCAAAAACCGTCTTGGCGGCTTCAAGCACCGCGTCTTCATTGCGGGCGGCGTCAGCGCGGATGCGTTTTTTTTTGCTGGTGTTTTCTTCCTGCATTGCCTTGTTTTTCCACAATAAGCCAGCGTGATCGCACGCGGACAGAGTCCGGGTGTTGAAATTCATGCTTGATAAACGGAACATTGTTCCGTATTTGAATTAGCAACAGGAACGTCGTTCCGTTTGTTGGTTTATAGGTGAAATCGACGGTTTCGCCAAGCAAAACAAGGATGCTTTTCATGAACAATCTGATCACCAGTGCCCGCCATATTCCGGTTCGGGATGCGGTGCCGACCCTTTCGATCTGTCCGGTAACTTTGCCGGTTGCTGATCGGCCGCAGCCGATTGAAATGCGGATTACCCTGCCTGCGGAGGGCGATCATTTTCCGATCATCCTGCTGTCGCACGGGCATGGGCCATCGCTTTATATTCCGTCGATGAATGGCTATGGCCCGCTGGTACAGTTTTATGCCGAGCAGGGCTTTGCCGTGATCCAGCCGACCCACGGCAATTCGAAAGTTGCCGGGTTTGGACCGGATGCACCGGGCGCACCGTTTTTCTGGCGGTCGCGGGTCGACGACTTCAAGCATATCATTGACCATTTATCCGACATCGAAGCCATCCACCCGATCCTTGACGGGCGACTTGACCATGACCGGATTGCGGCAGTCGGGCATTCGCTTGGCGGACAAACGGTGGGAATGTTACTTGGCGCGCGGTTGACCGATACCGCCGATCCGGACGCGCAGGACGTCAACCTTCTGGAGCCGCGCATCAAGGTCGGTGTGTTGCTGGCAGCCCCGGGCAATGGCGGGGATAGCCTTAGCGAGCATGCGCGCGCGAACTATACCGCCCTTAACCCCGACTTTTCCCATATGACGACACGCACCCTTGTCGTGGCGGGGGATGAAGACGACAACCCGCACCTGACCACGCGCGGGGCGGCATGGCACACCGACCCGTTCCATTGCAGCCCGGGCGGTGATTATTTGCTGACCCTTAAAGGCGGCAAGCACGGGCTGGGTGGTATTGCAGGCTACGATGCCAAGGAAGCCGATGACGAAGATCCCGATCGCCTTGCCGTGACCCAGCGGATGAGTGCGGCCTATCTGCGCAGCGCATTTGATGAAAATGACCCGGCATGGGCCAAAGCGTGCGATGCGCTGGCAACCCATGGCGCGGAACTGGCCCATGTGACGGGCAAGTAAAGTTCGACATGCTTTGCGGGCCATGGTGGTCGGCGGCGTCAGCAGTGGGGTGCTGTGCAGATTGCAGTTGCCCGCAATCGGGCGTAACGTGATGACCGTCCTGAACAACGTCCCTGAACATCATGGCCCAAAGCGAACTTGAAAAAATGCAGGCCGGTGACTGGTATTCCTGCCTTGATCCGGAACTCACCGTGATGCGCCATCGCGCCCTTGAGGCGTGTCATGAGCACAGCGTGCTCTATCCCGCAGAGCGCGGCAATATCGGGCCGAAACTGCGCGCGTTGTTCGCATCATGCGCAGAAGACGTGCGGATCGAGGCGCGGTTTCATTGTGCCTATGGGGTGAATATCCACTTGGCCTCCGACGTGTTTTTAAATGTTGGCTGCGTGATCCTGGATACAGCACCGGTCAAGATCGGGCGGCATTCGATGCTGGGCCCGAATGTGCAGATTTACTGTGCCGATCATCATCGCGATCCGGAGCTTCGCAAACAGCATCTTGAAATCGCCCTGCCGGTGACGATTGGCGACAATGTCTGGATCGGTGGCGGGGCGATTATCCTGCCGGGGATCAGCATCGGTGATGATGCGATCATTGGCGCCGGCGCCGTGGTGACGCGCGATGTGGCGGCGGGGGCCACCGTTGTCGGAAACCCTGCCAAGCCGACTGCACGCTAAGGACTGTATCCCCAGTAAAAAAAGAGGCAACCGGCCAGGGGTGGACGCGGTTGCCTTGAGTTGGGACAAACCTTAATTCAGGATGTCACAGGGAAGCTAAAGGTCGTAAAGTCCGGTCAGGAAATATCATCCGTTGCCGGGTGGCGTTTGCGGCCCGTGATCATGGCGCGGACCAGATTTTCGTGATGGCGGATGCTGGCGAGCAATACGCCGCCAACATGCAGCAGCACCAGGAACAGAAGGCCGTTTGCAAGCGCCTCGTGGGTTTCTTCCACCCATTCCGATCCCCAGAACATGGTGGTGGTGTACATCCAGCCCGTCAGCGCGCAACCGGCCATGGCGAGCATCAGGGCGATGATCATCGCCGCCCCGGCCGGGTTATGGCCGAGATAACGGGGTTCCGTGCCACGCAGGATATCGCCAAGATATTTAAGCGTTGCGGTGGGGCTTTTGATGAATTGGGTGAAGCGGGCATATCTTGTGCCGATCAGGCCCCAGATCAGGCGCAGCGCAATCAGGCCGCCCGCGGCATAGCCCGCCCAGTGATGCAGGCTGTCCCATTCATCGGCCGTGATCCAGGCGATGATGAAACTTGCCGCCAGGCCCCAGTGGAACAGGCGGACAAACGGGTCCCATACTTTGACAGACATGACGCGTGCTCCTGACTGTTGAATGCGTTTTCAGATGGCCGGTTCGGAGAGGTGGCTTTGACCGATGACATCCGTGCAGGCAGGCACGGGGCCGGGGGACAGACTTTCGGTCAAAGCCGCACTCAGCCGAGGGAGGCGCGATTAAAATCAGTCGTCTTCCTTGACGAGCTCAAAAGTTGCCGGGTTGAAATAGGCTTCGATCTTTTTGCCATCGGCCTTGACGGCGTAAACTTCGTAGCAGCCTTCATCTTCCTTGATCTTGCGGACGTCCCAGCCCTCGGCGGTCAGTTTTTCCTTGAGCGCATCCATGCTCTGCCATTCGGATTTCGGCACGTTGCAATAATCGTCACTGGCCTGTGCGACATTCGCACTCAGGCCAAGGGAGGCGGTGGCAAGAAGCGTGGTCGCAAACAGGCCAAAGGCGGCTTTCTTCAAAACAGTGTTTTTCATGGCTCGGTTCCTTCATAAGATAGGGGATATGTCATGATCGGTGCGGAGTATGGCGTGCTTCCCTGACAACAACCTGAACCCGATATTTTTCGACGTTCAGCACATTGTCAGGAAACGCCCTTAACCAAGGGCGATTGTGCGGAGCTTTGCTGTGAGGTTGGGGTGCGTATTCTTCTGGTCGAAGACGAATTGATGTTGGCAGACGCGGTGCGCGATCATTTGCTGGCAAGCGGCGAGGCGGTTGATCACAGCGCAAGTGTGGTCGATGCCGAGATCATGCTACGCGGGACCAACTATGATGTGTTGCTGCTGGATCTGAACCTGCCCGATGGCAAGGGGCTTGATCTGCTGCGGGGTCTTCGCCGCCAAGGATCGGCCACACCGTGCATTATCCTGACCGCCCAGGATCAGATTTCAGACCGGATCGAGGGGCTTAATGCCGGGGCGGATGACTATCTGGTCAAGCCGTTTGATCTCAATGAGTTATCGGCGCGTTTGGCCGCCGTGTCGCGGCGCTATAGCGGCAATCCCAATCCGTTTGTGGAACTGGAGGGCGGGGTCGAGGTCGACCTTGCCGGGCGGTCGGTTTTGCGCGATGGCGAACATATCGATCTGACATCGCGCGAATGGGCGCTGTTTGATCAGATGGTCAAACGGCCGGGGCAGACATTATCGAAACGTCAGCTTGAAGAAGCGCTTTATGAATTTGGGGCCGAGATCGAAAGCAACACGGTCGAGGTATATGTCAGCCGGTTGCGCCGCAAGCTTGGCAAAGACGTGATCAAGACCGTGCGCGGTGTCGGCTATCGGGTAGAGGGATAAGCAACGCCATGGGCAAAAATCCCAACAGAAGTTTACAAGCGATCCTGACCCGGCGATTGACGCTTACGGTTGGGGTGTTCTGGCTGGCGGGCTCGGTCCTAGCGGCGATGACGATGTATCATGAAATGCAGGAAGCGTTTGATAACAGCCTTGTCACCACGGCCTATCGCTATGCCCCGCTGATTGATGAGTACCTTAAGGATCATAAGGGTGGCAGCCCGCAAGAAGTCCTGCCTAGCCCGGCCATGGGGGAGATCCTGACCGATGATCACGGCGATGGTGACGGGGACGAGGAGCTTGGCGAAGACTACCTGATGTATCATGTGCGCGATGGCGCCGGGCGGCTTTTGCTGCGGTCGTTCAACGCCGAGGAAGAACCGTTTGAAGCCCCGCTGGTTGAGGGGTTTTATAACGAGGAAGATTTCCGCATTTACAGTGCGGTCCTGATGGGCGGGCAGCGGGTGATCCAGGTGGCAGAGCCGCTTGAGCACCGCCGCGAGGCACTGATGGAAAGTGTTCTCGCCCAGTTCCTGCCGATTGCGCTTTTGATTCCGGTGGTGATCATTCAATTGATTGTCGTGCTGCGCGGCGGGTTGAAACCGATTAAACGCGTGCGTGACGAAATCGAGGAACGTGGCGAAGGCAATCTGCAACCGCTTGAGCAGGACGAAGCCCCTGAAGAAATCAGCACCATTGTAACGGCGGTCAACCGACTGATGGCGAAGCTTGAGGCGGCACTCAGTGTCGAGCGCAGCTTTACCGCCAATAGTGCGCATGAATTGCGCACCCCGATTGCCGTGGCGCTGGCGCAAACGCAAAGGCTTTTGGCGGAACTGCCCGAAGGTCACGCGGCCCGCAAACGTGCGGTCCAGACGGAAGAGGCGCTTAAACGCCTGTCGCGGCTTTCAGAAAAGCTTTTGCAGTTGGCACGCGCGGAATCAAGCGGCGGCTTTAGCCCGACGGGGCATAATCAGGATCTTGGCCCGACCTTGCAACTTGTCATCGAAGACCTCAGGCGGGCCGGGATGGAAGGCGCGCATATCCGCTTTGAACCTGACAATCTGGCGACATTATCGGCCAATATTGACCTTGATGCCTTTGCGATTTGCATGCGCAACCTGATTGAAAATGCCCTGAAATATGGTGGCGATGAAGAACCCGTCGATATCCGCGTGATCGAGGGGCACATCGTGCAGGTCGCAAATGGTGGCGCGCCGGTCAGCCCGGATGAACTTGATCAACTGACCACCCGGTTCAAAAGATCGAGCAACAAGGCCGATGGTTCGGGCCTTGGGTTGGCGATTGTCGAGGCGATTGCGCGCAATACCAAGGCGGAGCTCAAGCTTTATTCCCCGCGCCCGGATTATACGGACGGGTTTATGGCCGAGCTTCGTTTGCATCAGAGCTAAGCGGACAAACAGCCCCCATAAAACGTCTGACCAGCAATTCAGCCCCGGAAAACCGGGTTGAAGATTTGCGATTATGTCACGGGGTTACCGTTTTATGTTTTGAAATCGAAACGTCATAAATGGCAGTTTTCCGCCATTGTAAACGTTTCAAATGTTCATAAAACGGAAACACAAGTGTTATCGAAGTGACTTCTTCGTTGGGTATGGTTTGGCCCGTCGAAGGAGTTTTGTTGCAGATGACACCCAAACCCACCATGCGCACAGTCGCCGCCAAGGCCGGCGTTTCAATCGCAACCGTATCACGGGTGATCAATTGCCCTGATGAGGTTCCGACTGAGACGGTTGAGCGCGTGCGTGCGGCCATGGCGTATCTGAAATATCGGCCAAACATGAATGGCCGACGCCTTAAAATGGCGCAGACGCGGTCTGTCGGGGTTTTGGTGCCAACCATGGCCAACCCGGTTTTTGCAACATCGGTCCAGGGGATCGAGCAGGCCGCCCATGAAGATGGCCTGACCGTTCTTTTGACGTCATCGGAATACGACCCCGAACGCGAATTGGGTGCTGTTTCGACATTGCTCAATAACCGGGTGGACGGGTTGATCCTGACACTGGCCAATGCCGATGATAATCGCGTAATCGATCTTTTGATCAGTGAAAACATCCCGTTCGTGTTGCTGTTTAACCAGCCAAGCCGAACCGATGTGGCGTCCATCAGTGTCGATAACGCCAAGTCGGCCTATGACATCACGCAGGCGATGATTGCAAAGGGGCATCGCAAGCTTGCGATGGTGGCCGGCCATTTTGAAAGTTCGGACCGTTCGCGCCAGCGTTATGACGGGTTCTGTCAGGCCATTAGCGACGCAAACCAACAGGACGGAGCGGCGATGGCGGCCCCGCGCCTGTGTCAGGTCGGGTTTGGCGAGACCGATCTTGAGGGCATCCTTGAAAGTTTTCTGACCGGGCCGGATGCGGTCACGGGTCTTGTCTGTTCGACTGACATGCTGGCGATTGCGGCAATCAGCGCATGCCGCACCTATGGGCTTTCGGTCCCGGGGGATGTGTCAGTCGGGGGCATTGACGGAATTGCGGTGGGTGGGCTGATCACACCGAAACTGTGTTCGGCCGTTCAACCCACCCAGAAGATGGGCCAGCAGGCGCTTGCATTCCTGCTGGGCCTGATACGGGGGCAGACAGAACCGCAAAGTTTGCTTTTGCCCCATCAACTTAGCACGGGTGAGTCGATCGGACCCGCCCGGCATCAGTCATCACCCCGATTATAGGGAGATCAAAAGTGCGTTTCAAACAACTTGTCATGGGTGTGAGCCTTGCGGTTGCTGCCACGGCGGCACAGCCTGCCTTCGCTGATGAAGCAGCGATTTGCTATAACTGCCCGCCGGAATGGGCTGACTGGGGCGGACAGCTCAAGAATATTTCGAAAGATCTGGGCATTGATGTCCCGCAGGATAACAAAAACTCGGGCCAGACCCTGTCGCAGCTTTTGGCGGAAAAAGAAAACCCGGTTGCCGATGTTGCCTATTACGGTGTGTCGTTTGGCATCAAGGCCAACGAAGCCGGTGTTGTTCAGAACTACAAGCCGACCAATTTCGATGCGATCCCGGATGGTCTGAAAGACCCGAACGGCGCATGGTTTGCGATCCATTCCGGCACGATTGGCCTGTTTGTCAATGTTGACGCGCTTGACGGCGCGCCGGTCCCGCAAAGCTGGAATGACCTTTTGAAGCCGGAATATGCGGGCATGGTCGGGTATCTTGACCCATCAAGCGCCTTTGTCGGCTATGCCGGTGCGGTTGCGATCAACCGTGCGATGGGTGGATCACTTGATGATTTCACGCCGGGTATCGAGTTCTTCAAGAAGCTGAAGGAAAATGATCCGATCGTGCCGAAACAGACCGCCTATGCACGAGTTCTGTCGGGCGAAATTCCGATCCTGCTTGATTATGATTTCAACGCCTATCGCGCGAAATACAAGGACAGTGCGAATGTTGAATTCGTTATCCCGTCCGAGGGCACGGTTACGGTGCCGTATGTCATGAGCCTGGTTGCCAACAACCCGCATGGCGAGAACGGCAAGAAGGTTCTGGATTACGTGATGTCGGACAAAGGCCAGTCCCATTGGGCAAATGCCTTCCTGCGTCCGGTGATCCCGAGTGCAATGTCGCCAGAAGCGGCATCCAAGTTCCTGCCGGAAGCCGACTATGCCCGTTCCCAGCCGGTTGATTACGCCAAGATGGCAACCGTACAGACCGGGTTCTCTGACCGTTATCTGGCCGAGGTACGTTAAGGTGTCGATGGACCTTGATTTGAAGGAGGGGCGTTCGCGCCCTTCCTTGCTTTCATCCTTTTTAACCCCGCGCGCAGCGGCTGCAAGCCCGGCGATCCTGACGGTCTTGCTGATCCCGGGGCTTGTGATTGTTGCGGCGTTCTTTTTGATCCCGCTTGCGCGTGTTGCGGTCGAAGTCGGCAACGGGCCGGAGGGCTGGGGGACGTATCTTCTGATCCTGACCAATACGCGCTATCTGGAAAGTCTGATCCAGACGCTTGCGATGTCGGCAGGCGTTACGATGATGGCGTTGGTCCTGTGTGCGGTTGTCGGGCTGTTCTTGGTGCGCAACAGATTTGCCGGGCGCAGCATTTTGATCGGGACGTTGACCTTGCCGCTGTCCTTTCCGGGCACGGTGGTTGGCTTCATGGTGATCATGCTGGCCGGACGCCAAGGTGTGATTGGCGGGCTGACGGATGCGGCCTTTGGGTCCAAACTGGTCTTTGCCTATGACATTGCCGGTCTTTTTATCGGCTATCTGTATTTTTCGATCCCGCGCGTGATCTTGGCGGTGATGGCATCTGCCGAGAAGCTTGACCTGCAGCTTGAAGAAGCGGCGCGGTCGCTTGGTGCGTCGCGGTTTCGTGTGATTTGCGACGTGATTTTACCCGGCCTCATGCCCGGCCTGATTTCATCAGGGGCCATTTGCTTTGCAACGGCGATGGGCGCGTTTGGCACGGCCTTTACGCTGGCGACCGATATCGATGTGTTGCCAATGGTGATCTATACCGAGTTTACCCGGAACGCCAATATTCCGGTAGCCGCGGCGCTCAGCATTGTTTTGGGCCTGATCACCTGGGCGTGCCTGGCTGCGGTGCGCAGCTTTACCGGCGAGGGTAAAAGCCTGCCGGTGCGTGGAGGGGCATGATATGCGACGCACAGGTATCTTTTACGCGCAGCTTGGCCTGACCATTTTGCTGTGTCTTTTTATCGTGGTGCCGATCGTGATGTCGGCGCTTGCCGGGGTGACGGTCAATGTGTTTCAGGGATTGTCTTCGGGCCTGACGCTGCGCTGGATATTCGAGGTCTGGGACCTTTATGCATCAAGCATCTTTTTGTCATTGTGGCTGGCGATTGCGTGTCTGTTCGTCACCCTGATTGCCGGTGTGCCGTTGGCTTATGTTCTGGTGCGCAAGCCCGGCCGTGCCACCCGGTTGTTTGAAGAATTGCTGACACTGCCGGTGTCGATCCCGGGTCTGGCCTTGGCGCTCGCACTTTTGATTACCTATGGCGGGGTCAGTGGATATCGATCCAGTTGGCTTTTCATCCTGACCGGGCATGTGTTGTTTACCCTGCCATTCATGGTGCGATCTGTCGCAGCCGTGATGTCGGCGATGGATATGAAAACCCTTGAAGAAGGGGCGGCAAGCCTTGGTGCCGGGTTCTGGCGGCGGTTTTTCACGGTCATCGTGCCCAATGCCAAGCCGGGCATTCTGGCCGGTGCATTGATGGTGGTCACGCTTTCGGTCGGGGAGTTCAACCTGACCTGGATGTTGCATACGCCGCTGACCAAAACGCTGCCGGTCGGGCTTGCGGATGCTTATGCCTCCATGCGCCTTGAGATCGGCAGTGCCTATACCCTGATTTTCTTTGTACTGATCATGCCGTTGCTGATTGCCATGCAAATACTGGCAAACCGGGGCAGCAAGCCCGCACGCGCGACGGCGGAGGATAAATAATGACCACTTCCCAAAAACAGGCAGCGCAGGCGCAAGACGCCGGTACTGCGATTACGCTGACAAACTGTGCCAAGACTTTTGCCGATGGCACGCGCGCGCTGATGCCATTTGATCTGTCGATCACGGCGGGCGAGACGCTGGTTTTGCTTGGTCCATCGGGCTGTGGCAAAACCACGATCCTGCGCATGATCGCCGGGCTGGAATTCCCCGATGCGGGTGGTTCAATTCATTTCGGCGACGACGATGTGACCCGCCAGTCTATTGAGCAACGTCGGGTCGGCATGGTGTTTCAGTCCTATGCGCTGTTCCCGAACATGACAGTTGCGGAAAACGTGGCCTATGGCCTTAAGGTGCAAAAGGTTGGCAAGGCCGAACGCGATCAGCGCGTGCGCGAGATGCTTGAAATGATGCATATCGACATGCTGGCCGATCGCCGGGTTGATCAGCTTTCCGGTGGGCAGCGCCAGCGTGTGGCACTTGCACGCGCCATTGCGCCGCGCCCGCGTGTTTTGCTGCTCGACGAGCCGTTGACCGCCCTTGATGCCAAGCTGCGCGTGCGGTTAAGGACCGAGATCAACGCGCTTTTACGCAAGCTTGGCATTACGGCGATTTACGTCACCCATGATCAGGAAGAAGCCATGGCACTGGGCGACCGGATTGTTGTGATGCAAAAGGGTGAAATCGCGCAGATTGGGACACCTCAGGAAATCTATCGTGCGCCGAAAACCCCGTTTGTGGCCGACTTCGTCGGGGCGAGTAATTGCCTGAAGGTTGATATCGAAAACGGGCGGGCGTTGTTGGGCCGTGTTGATGTTGATGTGTCGCGTGCATGGAACGCCAACCCCGCCACAGATGGCCTGTCGGAGATCTATTTCCGGGCAGATGGGCTTATGCTGTGTACGCCCGATGATGCGCATTTCACGGCAACCGTCGAGGCGTTATCGTATCTTGGGGAAAAGATGCGCGTGACGGTGGCCGGGATCGGCGATGATGCGGTGATGGTAGATACCGACCCGGACAGCGTGGTGACGTTGGGCGAAAAGGTGCATTGCCGGTTGGTGCCCGAACGTTTGACCGTGTTTGCGGCGAACTGAGTTCCCAAATTCCAAGAAGAATAAAATCGAGATACGAGAGAATTAAGAGCATGCTTATTGCGCAACTAACCGATTTGCATATCTGTGCCGGACGTCGTCTGGCCTATCGCAAGGTGGATACAGCAACGGCCCTTGAACGGGCGGTGAAACGCGTCAACACCATGGTGCCAAGACCTGACATGGTTTTGTTTACCGGAGATATTGGTGATCTGGGAACACCCGAAGAATACGCGCTGGTGCAAGACATCCTGCGCGACCTTGACGTGCCGTTTTACATGATCCCGGGCAACCATGATCAGCGTGCGCCATTGCGCGCGGCCTTTGCGGATGCCATGCCCATCGAGGAAGGGGTGGCGTTCATCAATTATGTGATTGATGCCGGACCGGTCAGGCTGATCGCGCTTGATAGCCTTGATGAAGGTCGGCCGGAGGGCAAATTGTGTTCAGCCCGATTGGACTGGCTAGAGCGCACGCTGCATGACGGTGATGACAGGCCTTGTGTCTTGTTTGTCCATCACCCGCCGGTCGCGGTCGGGATCAAGCACATGGATGATCAGCGACTGTTAAGCGGGGCAGAGACATTTGCCCAGATCGTGCTGGCGCATAAAGACCGCATTCAGGCTATCATGTGTGGCCATTTGCACCGTCCGATCCATACACGGTGGGCAGGCGTGCCGTTGATTGTTGCGCCATCCATTGCCCATCAGGTCGCGCTGGATTTGCGCGATGACGGACCGTCGGCCTTTACGATGGAACCGCCCGCGATGCATTTGCACCGTTGGGACGAAAAGCAGCAATGCCTTCTGACCCATCTGGCCTATGTCGACCGATATGACGGGCCACATCCGTTCTTTGATGAGAATGGCAAGCTGATTGTTTGAGGATGCCGGGTTGGCCTGCTTGCTGACCTCAACCGCTATTCGGTAATCAATTTTTGTCGCTAGCTTGACAATAGATTTGTCTGAAGTACTTGAGGAATGATACTATATGTTGAATGCGGAATTTTAGTTATATTTTAGGTTGTTCAATGCTTTGTGGTTTTTCTCACAACTTTCCAAGCCAAACCGCTCAGCTACTAGACAGAGCAAGGGGCTTAAGTAGACAATTTCGTGAAGAGACCATAACAGACCTGTTGATGGGAGGGATCATCGCATCACATTCTGTTGGTCAGATTTTAGTAGACTTCCCAAATGAGACAGCCACTGGCGCGGATATGAAATGGGTTTTTGCGAATCTTGGATCTGGCAATTGTTTTACGATTTTAATTCAAGCAAAGAAGCTATACCTTCTTCCAGATAAGAGTTGGCGTGATTCCTACTATCGCGAGTTGTTTTATGTCCCGCGGAAAACCGGGGAAGCACAGGCCGTTACTCTGTACAAGAGTGCACTGAAATATAACTCATCAGCATACCCAATGTATTTGTTTTATAATCATCTTACTGCTTGCCAAGGTGCTCGGAACTCTGGAGTTGATTCTGTCTCTGGCGTGAACGCGATGAACGGCGTTGCTGCTTATATCTTAGAGCGGTTGTCACACAGTGTTAGCCCAAAAGTGAAGTTGAAGCGCTTGGGCAAACTACATAAGTTATTCTATAAGCTGCCAGACATACTTTGCTTGGGAAAGTTACGTCATGTTGGGCCGTTCTCCTTGTTTCCCGGAGAGCTAGCGTCTGGCCCGTTTTACTTGCGAGGTAAACGGATGTTTGTTCCAGAAGTTCCCACACCTGAAGAGGTTGTTAGTCAACTTAGCGCCTCAATATTTCAAGACAACAGCTATACGAATTTAAGTAATATATTTCCCGAATTTGCAGATCAGATTGCATTGGAAAATTTGGGAAAAGATTACTTTACTCCCGCAGTTGGTCCTATTCCAGACGACATCCACTCCCTGATAAAGGGAGATGCTTACAATTCGCGAGATGCTCGCCGCAGCATAGTTTTTGTTTCTAATCCGACAGGCTAAGTTATTTACCAACTCCAACCTTTATGGCGAGTTTGCGAAGCGGGCCGATGCGGTTAATCGCGGTGAGGCCGGCATAGCGCAGGTCGCGGAGTGTTTTGGGTTCGAACATTGACGCACGGTTAAGCAGATCAATGCCGCCGACCCGCATGACGGTTTTTGGCAGCTGGCGACGTTCATAGGATTTCAGAAGCGGGGTCGCGCCGATATCCTCCCCATGGAGTTTGGCCTTGGCCATCAGTTCGGCCAAGGTTTCGATGTCATGCAGGCTCATGTTAAGCCCCTGTGCGCCGATTGGTGGGACGACATGGGCGGATTCTGCTATCAAGGCAAGGCGGGCGGCAATCAGGCGCGAGGGCACTTGCGAGATCATTGGCCAGACGGCGCGCGGGCTTGCGACGGTCAGCGGGCCAAACAGGTTCATGGTGTCGTGGGTGATTTCGGCTGACAAAGCCTCGTCACTCATGGCGTTGAGTTCATCGGCACGGGCCGCCGGGACCATCCAGACGACGGACGAGCAGGGCTTGCCTTCAAGGTCGGGCATGGGGACGAGTGTCAGCGGACCGCCGGTGCGGTGAATTTCGGTCGAGATGTTGTCATGCGGTTTGTTATGGGTGACGACAAACACCAAAGCACTTTGATCATAGGCCCAGCGTTTGTGTTTGATCCCGGCCATGTCCCGCAAAGACGAGTTGCGACCATCAGCGGCAATGACGACTTTGGCCCGCACGGTCTGGCCATCCGAAAGGGTTACTTCGCCAAAGCGCGAGGTGCCTTTAAACGCCGCCACGGTGGTGGAAAAGCGGAAATCGACATTATCAAGTTCCGCCAAGCGCGCCATCAGGGCGACACGGGCGGCCTTGTTCGAGACGTTCCAGCCAAAGAAGCCGTTTTTGGTTTCAGCGCCATCAAAGTCGGCGGTTTCGCGCGGGGTGCGTTCAGTACCCCCGGCATCAACAATCCGCATCACGCGCAGTTCCGCCCCGGTCGGTTTGATGGCATCCCAGACGCCAGCTTTTTTAAGCGTCTCAATACCCGGCTCAAGGAAGGCGGTGGTGCGCAAATCCGTGCCTTCGCCGATGTCAGAGGGGGCCGGGTCGACAATCACGATCTGATGGCCATCGGCGGCAAAACGCGCTGCGGCACTCATTCCGGCGATCCCGCCGCCTGCAATCAGAATATCGGTTTCGATCATGACTGTTTATCCCATTCTCTGGCCGGACATAGTGCGCACATCTGTGCGGCCAAGACCGGCAAATCGTTGCGGGCAATGTGCCCTGTTGGGTCACTATACGCAACGATTTTGCCATCCGTTTTGATCCAGATTACGGCAAGGCGATTTTGGCGGGGGACGATAAGGCGGGCGCGGGGATTGCCCCATAAGGAAAATTGGGCCATTTTGGGAGCGCCTTCCGCCGCCACCCCAAAAACAAGGAATAAGATCATGCTCGCCTGGGTATATCTGTTTATTGCGATCAGTCTTGAAGTGATCGGGACGATATCGCTTAAATTCTCGGATGGATTTACCGATTGGCGTTTTACGGTTCTCAGCCTTGGCGTCTATGGCCTGAGCTTCTGGTTTTTGTCGATGACGCTTCGCATCATTCCGGTCGGAACCGCCTATGCTGTGTGGGCCGGGCTTGGCACGGCATCGGTCGCCCTGATTGGCTGGTTGTTCCTGAAGGAACCGATGACCGCGGTTAAGGCGGTATTGTTGCTGATGATCATTGGCGGGGTGGTTGGCCTCAAGACCATCAGCACGGAAAGTTAATATCGTTAACTTTGGGCCGTCAGTGCAGTGGCACACGCCTTGATGTCCTGTTCGATATCAAGGTGTTTCGGGGCCCAGCCCAATTCACGCATGGCCTTGGTGCTGCCGAGATGTTGATGATGAGCAAGCCCGTCTGCCCAATCCCCATAACGGGCCATCGCGGTTTGTGTGCTGATCGTTTCAAACTGGCAGTTTTCAATGGCGAAATGTCTGGCGATCAGCTTGGCAACAGCAGCGTTTGAAACACCGTTGATCGCAACCCCGATATAGCTGGAACCGGGTTTGGCATTGGTCAGTGCACGGTAATAAAGATCGGCCAGATCATCGGTGTGGACCATCGGTTGATCAATATGGTCGCCGCCAACAATGGTAATCACCTTGTTGCTTTGGGCAGATGTGATGGCGCGTTCAAACAGACCGGTATGCCCATGGCGGCCGGTGGCATAGACACATCCCGGATGAATGATGATGCCGTGCAGTTTTTTATCGCCAAGAATGCGGTTCAATCCGGCAATCATCCAGTCAAATGCCGGTAAAGTGGCAAAGGGCAGTGTTTCGTCACCGATCTGTCCCGGTTTGGTTTGCGGGTAGCTCCAAACGCCACCGGTATAGAGGAAGCGCACCATGCCTGGCATGCGATGGAGGGCCGGGATCAGGTGATCGAGCAGATTGGCATCAATGCGTGGCATTTGATCGGAAAAATCGCAGGCCGTATGGATGACGGCATCAACATCGGGCAGGTCGTTGACCCACGCGACCGGGTTGGTGATATCGCCCCGGATTGGCGTTGCACCGAGGTCGGCCAGCATTTTGTGGCTGGTGCGTGATCGGGCAAGTGCCAGGACATCATGTTGATGACGGATCAGTTTTTCAACGATGGCCGATCCGATCAGGCCGGTTCCGCCGGTGACAAAGACGCGCATTCTATTTCCCCAAATGGATGTGATGCGATCCTTGTCCGACCTCAACCGGGGTTGAGGTCAAGGCGATTTTAGAGCCACATTGGAATGATCGAGGCGATCAGAAGCGCGCCAAGCGCGACATTGACTGTGCGCCATTGCCAATCCGATGTGAGTAACAGCGACAGGCTTAAGCCCAGTGCGCACCAAAGCGCCATCGACAAAAGACCGGAAAAGGCAAAGGCACTGCCCAGAATAATCGCAAGTTCGGTCGGGTCCTGTGCGATGGCAGAAAAGGATGCCGCCGCGCCGATGGTGACAGCCCAGCCTTTAGGGTTCAGCCACAGCAGGCCAAAGGCGCCAAGAAACGGGATCGGTTTGCTGTCTGTCGGGGTGTCCTGATCAATGTTGCGCGCAATCGTCGAGGTGGGTGGTGGCGGGGCCATGGCAATTTTGAAAGCCAGCCACACCAGATAGCTGGTGCCGATCAGTTTGGTGATGAGCTCAATTGCCGGAAAGGCGCGCAGCAAATTCGCCAGCCCAAGCGCGCCCGCGGCTGCGAGTGTCAGCATGCCGATTGAAATACCCATGATGAACGGCACCGAACGGCGAAAGCCGAACTGCGCACCTGATGCGGTGGCAAGCGTCGTTGCCCCGCCGGGCGACAGAGCCGCGGCCAGGGTAAAGGATAAAACGGGCAGCAGTGTTTCGATCATTCTATCGTCCTGTGGTGGCGCTTTGCCCAGGCGGCAGAGGACATCAGAAAACAATTCTTTGCATCAGAAAAGCGAATGTTCATTATGGATGGCATTACATTTGATAATGCTGTTGGTGTTGATCATGTTGTGGCCGGATCGGTGGGGATATCATGCGAAACCTTGATGTGGCGGTGTTGCGCGCCTTTGTGACCGTGGCGGAAACCGGCAGCATGACCGGTGCGGCAGAAGTGCTTAACCTGACGCAAGGGGCGGTCAGCCAGCAGATCAAGCGGCTTGAAACCGCATTCGGGTGCGGGTTGTTTGAACGCGCGCGCAAGGGATTGCGCCTGACCCAGAATGGGGAGCAATTGCTGCGCAAGGCGCAAAGGATGCTTTTGCTCAATGACGAGATTTGGCAGGACATGACCGGGGCAGGGCATGTCGGCAAGCTTACCGTCGGTATCCCTTATGATCTTGTCGGCACGTTTATGCGCACGCCACTTCGCAAATTTTGCGACCACTATCCGGGGATCGAGCTTTCGCTGCGGTGTCATAGCTCCCAAGAATTGCGGAGCATGGTCAATAGTGGCGAGATTGATATTGCGCTCGTTGAGGAGCCGGTCGGGCAGATGACGGGTGATTTCCTGAAAATTGCGCCGCTGGTCTGGGTCGGGGCGAAATCAGGCAAGGCCCAAACAAAGCGCCCGCTGCCGGTGTCGCTCGTCAGTCGTGAATGTGCGTTTCGACCGGCGGTGATTGATGCGCTTGATCAGGCGGGGATTGCCTGGCGCAGCGTATTTGAAAGCGGCAATATCGAAGCAACGGCGGCAACGGTGCGATCGGATTTGTCGATCACGGCGTTTCTGGTCGGCACGATCCCCGATGATCTTGAAGCACTGGGCCGCGATGATGCATTGCCGGAATTGCCAAAGTTCGCGATCAGCCTGATGGAAAAGGCCGGTGCACATAACGAAGTGCGCGACGTGTTTGCCGAGATGGTGCGCACCCATTTCCATCAGTTGTAATCGCGCAAAAGAAAACACCGACCAGCGATGCTGATCGGTGTTGCATTCAGGCGGCTGATTTAAAGATCAGGCGATTTCGAAGATGCCATCAATTTCAACCGCAACACCGAGCGGCAGGGCGGCAACGCCAACAGCCGAGCGGGCGTGTTTGCCAGCATCGCCAAAGATTTCCACCATGGTGTCAGACGCGCCATTGACGACTTTTGGCTGATCGGTGAAGTCGGGGGCGGAATTAACAAACGCATTCAGTTTGACAACGCGGGTGACCTTATCAAGATCGCCGATGGCGGCTTTCAGTTGCGCAACAAGGTTAAGCGCGCAAAGACGGGCGGCCTTCTGACCGGTTTCGACGTCATAGTCGGCACCGAGTTTGCCGATAAATTTCAACTCGCCATTTTCCATGGTGATCTGACCGGAAATATGAACCAGTTTGCCCGAGATGACATAGGGCACATAGTTCGCAACCGGTGCGGTCGCAGTCGGCAGGGTGATGCCGAGATCGGCAAGATGAGCGTCAATTTTACCAGCCATGATGATCCATCCTTTTGCTTGGCAGATGTTCAAATTTGCCCCCAACTTATCGGGGTTGCGGGGCAAACAAAACAGTTTCTTTGTATCGATGCAATCGGGCGCAGGGGCGTTGCTGCAAGTGTTTGCGCGATCCTTTCAAACAGTCGCATAAAATCAAATTGCCATAAGGGGAAAGGCCCGTAACAATGGGCTATTGGCAGCACGGCGAAAACCTGCTGCCTTGTTTTTGGGATTTTGAAGCGGTGCAAACCGCGTAGGGGTTGGGTGAGATGACGTTGCGGGATCGGTTCGGAAGTGTTCATGGTGGCTGGATTGCCCTTTTGGGGGTTGTGATCCTGTCGCCCGATGCGCTTTTGCTGCGTCTGATTGCGGCCGATGATTTTACAACCGCTTTCTGGCGGCTGGGCTTCTTGACCGTGGCGCTTTTGCTGGTGGCCCTTTGGAACGGGGCCAAGCGGGGTGAAGGCATCGTGCAATCGATCCGGCCCAACGGGTTCGAGATGCTGACCGGTCTGTTTTACGGCGGGACCTGTACGCTTTTCATGTTTTCGGTCCGCAATACCGATGCCGCCAATACCCTGATCATTATTGCCGCGACACCGCTTCTGGCCGGGTTGATTGGCGTGTTTATCTTTAAGCGTTCCCAGCCGATCCGGACATGGGTGGCCTCGGTCGTGGTGTTTGTGGCCTTGCTTGGCCTGTTCAGTGCCGGGTTTGGCGGGAAAAACGCGCTGGGGGACATGCTGGCCCTTGGGGCGGCGATCTGTATGGCGGGTTATTTCAATGTGCTGGGTGCCAAGCCCGAAGTTGATGCGCTTAAGGGCATGTTGTTTGGCGCGTTTGTCGTCACCCTGATCCTTCTGCCCGGTGCCGAACCGTTATCGCCAGTTGGTCTGGACTGGGTGTGGCTTTTGATGCTGGGCTTTTGGGTGTTGCCGGTGTCCTTCCTGCTGATTGCCTATGCATCGCGGAAAATTCCGGCCGCCGAGGTCAGCCTGATCATGCTTAATGAAGCGATCCTTGGATCGTTTCTGGTCTGGGTGTTTGTCAATGAAGTGCCCGACGAAATGACACTGATCAGCGGGACGGTGGTGATCACCACGCTTGTCATTCACAGCCTTTTGGGGCTGCGCGCCAGCAAGAGGGCCAACAAACAAGCAAGGGCGGCGGCCTGACGGACGGATCTGCAAGCAATCCGGGTGACTTCAGCTTGTTGTCAGCTTCGCACGGTATGCGAGGGGCATGGTTCATTGCCCCAAGGATGCCCGGATGCGTCGACTTCGTTCCTTTTTGCACCTTTCACCGATTGATTATCGATTTGGCCTTTTAACACTCGCGGTCTATTTCACGCTGGTTCTGAACTGGAAGGTGCTAAGCCACTTTTACGGCATTCTGGCAGGCCTTGGCGATTATGACGCGGGCTTTGCGATCAGTGCGCCGTTTGTTCTGATCTGTGCGTCACTTGTTGTTTTCACGCCGTTTTCCTGGCGCTATCTGTTCAAGCCGTTCTTTGTTTTCCTGATAATCACGGGTGCGCTGGCGCATTATGCGATGTTGAAATACGGCATCGTGTTTGATCGCGGCATGATCGAAAACGTGGTCGAGACCAATCAGGGCGAGGCGCTTTCATATTTCAATTTGCAGGCTGGATTGTGGTTTACCGTGACCGGACTTCTGCCGGCCGCGATGCTGATCCTTGTGCCGCTTAAATTCCCGAAAACGGTTTTGCGCGGGATCGGGCAGCGGGTGGTTTTGATGATCTTGCCGCTTTTGGTGTTGGGCGGGATCGGATCGCTTTATTTCAAGGATTACGCATCGGTCGGGCGCAATCACAAGGTGCTGGGTAAGGAGATCGTGCCGTCGAACTACATTGCCGGCACGATCCAATTGGTAAAGCGGCGCTATCTTTATGCCGACATGCCGTTTCAAACCATCGGGCAGGATGCCCGCAAGGTCGCGCCAGACGGCGATAACAAGCCGACTTTGATGTTTCTGGTGATCGGTGAAACCGCACGCGCCCAAAGTGTTGCGGCTAATGGGTACACGCGCCCGACATCGCCCTTTACCAGCCAGATTGACGGCATGCTGGCGTTTCAGGATGTCTCATCGTGCGGCACGGCAACCGCAGTTTCGGTGCCGTGCATGTTTTCGCCGATGGATCATGCCGGTTATGACGGCGACGTTGCACGCCATAGTGAAAGCCTGATGGATGTGCTGGCACATGCCGGTGTTGACGTTCTGTGGAAGGAAAATGACGAGGGCTGCAAAGGGGTGTGTGACCGGGTGCGCCATATCGACATATCACCCGATGATTTCCCCGAAGATTGTGCATTGGGGACGTGCTTTGATGCGGTGATGCTGCGCGGCCTTGAGGGGGAAGTCGCATCCGGTGAACCGCATGATCAACTGATTGCCTTTCACCTGATGGGCAGCCACGGGCCGACCTATTACAAGCGTTATCCTGACGAGCATCGGGCCTTTGTCCCCGATTGCCCGCGCAGTGACATTGAAAATTGCAGCGCCGAAGAGCTGATCAATACCTATGACAATACGATCCGTTATACCGACTATGTTGTCGCCGAGCTGACCGAACACCTGAAAGCCTATCAGGATGATTACAACGTGGTGTTGCTTTATGTTTCGGACCACGGAGAGTCCCTGGGCGAGGGCGGGTTGTATCTGCATGGCGCGCCCTACATGCTCGCCCCCTCGGAGCAAACCAAGGTGCCGATGATGATCTGGATGTCGGATGGCTATGCCGATGCTAACCGGATCGAGCGGGATTGCTTGGCAGCGCAGGCGCAAACGGGCCGCTTTTCGCATGACAATCTGTTTTCGACCGTGCTGGGCGCGATGCATGTTGCAACCGGACTTTATCGCCCGGAAACAGACATCTTTGCCGCCTGTCGGGCGCCGGTAATACACGCCGCACGCCGGTAAGGGCGTTTAGCCGGAATTGACATGCGTGATCCGGTAATTTAAATGAGTGTACTCAGTGAGTACACTCATTTAAATCGGAGGCGTTGATGAATATTCGAGCTGCGCGACGTGAAGAAACGCGCCAGAAGATCCTTGACGCCGCGCGCGACTGTTTCTGTGCCGGGGAATTTGACGCTGTCAGCACGCGAGAGATTGCAAAACGTGCCGGCGTTGCCGAAGGCACGATATTCAATCACTTCCCGACCAAGGAAGATCTTCTGATCTGCTGCGTTGGGCAACAGATGGCAGAGGCGATTGAAAAGGGTCTGTATACGATGGACCCGGAATGGTGCTTTGTGGACAAGATGATGCATGTTGCATCCTATCGCTTCACGCAGGTGGGGCTTAATCCCGGCTTGTGGCAGGTGATCATGCAGCAGATTGTCTTTTCACCAAGAAAGGGGGCGGTGCATGCCGTTATGGAAAGCAGCGGATTGATTGCAGCCATTCAGGCCCTGATCGAGGAAGCGCAGCTTTCAGGCGAGCTCAACCGTGATTTGCCGCCGGTTTTGATCCAGAAAACCCTGATGTCGCTGTTTTTATTCACCATCCACGAACATTTCAGTACGCAGAACTTTGACTGCGAGGATATGTGCGGAACCTTGCGTGAATTGCTTGAAGTGCAGGTCAGAGGGCTTTGGGCGTCCGAGCCGCACTTGGCGGCATAACGACATAAGCGCGTAAGCCTATTCGCCGATCAGATGCAGGGTGACCTTGCGATGATGGGGCGCACGGCGATGTTCGAACAGATAGATCCCCTGCCACGTTCCAAGCACGGCCCGGCCATTGGATACCGGGATGGTCAGCGACACATCGGTCAGGGACGACTTGATGTGGGCGGGCATGTCATCGGGACCCTCGCAGGTATGGCGATAAAGGCTGGGATTTTCCTGCACCAACTGGCCAAAGAAGGTTTCAAGATCAAAGCGCACATCCGGATCGGCATTTTCCTGAATGGTCAGGCTGGCCGAGGTGTGGCGCACAAAGATGGTCAGCTGCCCGCGCGCCAGACCGGTCCCGGCCACCCATGACTGGATCGGTTCGGTGACTTCGTACAATCCCTGACCGCTGGTGGTGATTTCAAGAGTGATCTGATCTTGCGAAAGCATGACATCCGTCCGGCTTGGCAGCCGGACGGGATCAATATCGAATTCCGTCAGGCCGCAGTTTTGAGCTCACCCGGATCGTAGAAGCGAAGGGCGGTCATGGCAAGGTTGCCGAACTCGTAACTGTCGTGAAGCACCTTGGGCGCAAACTGCGCTGGCGCGGCACCAAGGGCGACATAAAGCGGCATCAGGTGATCATCGTCCGGATGGGCCATGGCGGCATGGGGGGCAAGGCTTCTGTAATCAAGCAATGCATTGATATCGCGTGCCTTGATCTTTTCCACCATCCAGTTGGTGAATTCCTTTGCCCACGGCTCAATCGCGCCTTCGTTGCGATCAAGCGCACGCAGATTATGCGTCATCGCACCGCTTGCCACCACCAGAACACCCAGATCGCGCAAACCGCGCAGCTTTTTGCCAAGCTCGAAATGTTCGCGCGGGCCACCGTGACCGAGCATGGAAAGCTGAAAGACCGGAATGTCTGCATTCGGGCGGGCAAGGATCATTGGCATCCAGGCCCCGTGATCAAGGCCGCGTTTGGCATCGGTCTCACTGCCGGTTTGTGCGGCGATTTGTGCTGCCAGTTCCGGGTCACCCGCCACGTCATAGTGCAACTGATAAAGCGGTTGCGGGAAACCATAGAAGTCATGAATGGTTTCCTGGCGTTGCGCGGTGGAGATCGTCGGGCGTTCGGTCTGCCAGTGGGCCGAGATCATGACAATGGCACGCACGCCATCGGTCAGTTTCGACAGCTCATCGACAAAGAAATGGAAAGCCGGGGTGCTTTGACGCGCCACCAGCATTGGCGAGCCATGGGAAATAAACATTGGCGCCAGGCTTTGTGCAGTGCTGTCGGTGTTTGCTGATGGATCAGTCATTGGAATACCTCATCGGGCTATTCAACCATTTGAATTGAATATGCGTGTCGCATCTGGCCTTGACCAGTCACCGTTCGTCAACAGTCTGTTGCCATTTTCCGGTTTTGTTTGTTTCAGGGAAACACTGATAGGGGCCTTAAAGCCATATTTTCTGCGGGTTTGCGTCGCAAAAATGGGAAGTTCTGGGTGGGGTGCAAAGTAGGGTGACCCTATGCGTTGGCATAAGAAGCCCATTGAAAAGCGGGAGAAATAGGCGCAGGGTGAAAACAGGAAGAGTTTTCCACATATGGCTGTCAAGGTATGACGCATCAAACAAACCCCAAGTCTGCGCTGCTTGAAAGGTCGCGTTTTTCGCTTGGCGAGCTGCCAAGAGCAAAACAGTTCGAGATCTGGAAAGAAAGCATCAACTGTATTTACAGTGTCGAAATGGATCGCAAAACCCGCGAGGCAGGTTTTGTGGCGAACCTTAATTCATGGCGGCATCGCGACCTTCTGATGATCGAGGCGCAAAGCTGTTCACAAAGCTTCTCACGCACATCGCAAATGATCGCCGCCGACGGCATGGATCATTACAACATCCAGCTTTACACCGATGGCGGGGTAAAATCCGAGATCGGCATTGGCGGAGATGTTCTTCAACCCGGTGGGTTGCTGCTGCTTGATCTTTCGCAGCGAACCGAGGCGCAGACCAGCGATGGCTTCAAGTCGATGCATCTGTTTTTGCCACGGCATCTGGTCGAGGATCATTTGACCCATCCTGATGACCACAATCTGCGTTTCCTGTCAGAGCGTGACCCGCTGGTCAGCATCCTGTTTCAGCAAATTTTGGCGCTTAATCGCTATATCAACGAGCTTGCCGATCATGAAATATCGGTGTTGCAGAAAACGATCGTCATGATGCTGTCGGCCTGCCTGAATGCCGCAGACGGAGGGACCCGTTCCACCGATGCAATGCGCCGTGATATCGAAAAAGGTGTGATGATCCGGCGATATTTTCGGCAAAATCTGTTCGCGGCGGAATTGACCGCGGACAAGGCCGCCGATGATCTTGGCCTGTCACGATCAAGCCTTTATCAGCTGTTTGAAAAACATGGCGGGGTTAAAAACTATCTGCGTGAGATGCGGCTGCGCCATGCCCTGAAACTGCTGGGCGATCCCAAAGAACGGCGGCGGTCACTGTATGACATTGCGCTGGAATGTGGTTATGAAACCGATGCCGGGTTTATCCGGGCGTTCCGCGCGAAATACGGTGTTACGCCAGGTGATATCAGGGCCGGACATCGACCGCATGCGCACCATGCTGATGATGGTGTTGATAAGCGTTATGAAACCTGGCTGCATACGCTGGCGTAATGCGGCGGTCTGAGGAGGATAGAAAGGATAGTCGGGGAATGGATGCCACTGCCCACGGGCCTGTGCCGGTGGACAGTGGCGGAAATCTTATCGTTTGCCACCCATGATGAGCAACAGCAAGCCACCGATCGCGCTGGCAATACCGCCAATCAGATACCAGACCGTTTCGTCGGTATAGCGGCCAAGGAAAGTTTCCGAAAGCTGATCCACAGCACTTTCGGATGCGTTATAGCCCGTCACCAAAAGGGCAACACCGACTACAAGGGCGACAACGCCCAGAATACGGCCAAGGGACATGATGTTTGCTCCTGTCTTTATCTGTTTTGGTTGGCACCGCCCTGTATAAGGGGGCATGGCAGGCGCCAACATATTGAACAGAAAAGATAACGCACGATCCCCATGCTTGTTCCCGACGGGGCACGTTCGATCAGGACAATTCGGAAATCACATCAGAACTCTGGGTCAGCGAACAATATTCCGAGGCCAGCACAGCGGCATAAAGATCAAACACGTCCTGTGCCGCGAAGGTCTTGCCGTTGGCGTCTGTCACATCAATCGCCGTGGTGCCATCCAGAACCAGCCAGTTTTCAAAGCCAAGGCAATGGGCCATGCGGATGGTGACATCCATGGAATTATGGATAACCACACCGGTAAAGATCAGGCGTTTGATGCCGCGGTCATGCAGATGTTTTTCAAGTGATGTGCCGACAAAGGCACAGTTTTGCTGTTTGGCAATGACGGTTTCGCCGTCGATGGGCAGGGCTTCGTCCTTGAACGGCTGGCCGGGGCCATCGACATAGAAGCTTGAGGCCGGGTTGGCTTCTTCGTGGCGCACGTGAATGACGGGCAGGTTTCTTGCACGAAATTCTGCCAGCAGTTTTGCAATCACATCGGCATAGCCGGGATTGTTTTTGGAATTCCAGCGCGGATCATCAATGGCCTTTTGCACATCAAGGACGATGAGGGCGGTGTCGTTGTCGAGGACGGGCAGGGACATGGGAATACTCCGTCAATAAATGGGCCAAAACAAAACCGGCCGGGGAAATCCCCGGCCGGTCTGCTGATCACATCAGATGTTCGGAAGGGACAGACCCCTTAGGAGCAACCGGTGGTCGCGCCACAAGAGTCGCATTTCAGGCAGGTGCCGTTGCGCACCAGAGTGAAGTTACCGCAATCCGGGCAACCATCACCTTCGTAGCCTTTCATGCGGGCTTCGCGGATCTGTTCCATCTTGGCATCGGTTTTGGCGATGACTTCTTCGCTGGTGGTCAGGATCGCATTGTTCTGCGGTGCTGACGGTGCAGCGGTGGTCGCGCTTGCAGTGGTTTCGTGGCTGTGGCCATGACCGTCGGTGCCGGTGGATTTGACTTCCACGACGCGTTCTTCGGTCTGAACACCACCATCAACCACATAGAGGTTGCGACGCACGAAGCCACTTGATGCCACCTTGCGGATGGTTTCAATCGCCTGATCGCCGGTTTTCTTGGCTTCTTCACCAAGGTCACCTTCGCTGACACCTTCGCCAACGGCATCCGGAAGGATGTCGGACGGCTGAACGTGGGCGAGGTCGTTACGGCCAAGATAGGAGATCGCCAGTTCGCGGAACATGTAATCAAGGATGGAAGTTGCCATCTTGATCGCATCGTTACCAGAAACCATGCCGGACGGCTCGAAGCGGGTGAAGGTGAAGGCTTCGACATATTCTTCGAGCGGTACGCCATACTGCAGGCCGATGGACACCGCGATTGCGAAGTTGTTCATCAGCGAGCGGAAAGCAGCGCCTTCCTTGTGCATGTCGATGAAGATTTCACCAAGCTTGCCGTCTTCGTATTCACCGGTGCGCAGGTAAACCTTGTGTCCGCCAACGGTCGCCTTCTGGGTGTAGCCTTTGCGGCGGCCCGGAAGGGAACGACGGTCGCCACGAATGACGCGTTCGATGATTTTTTCAACGATCTGCTCTGACGCCTGGGCTGCCTTGGCAGCGGTCGGCTGATCTGCGTAATCGTCTTCTTCAACCAGGGCAGAGTTCAGCGGCTGGCTGAGTTTCGAACCATCACGGTACAGCGCGTTGGCCTTAAGGCCGAGACGCCAGGACAGCATGTAAGCATCTTTGCAATCCTGGATGTTTGCGCTACTTGGCATGTTGATGGTTTTGGAAATCGCACCCGAGATGAACGGCTGAGCCGCGGCCATCATGCGGATGTGGCTTTCAGCCGACAGGTAACGCTTGCCGATACGGCCGCACGGGTTTGCACAATCAAAGACAGCAAGGTCTTCGTCACGCAGATGCGGGGCACCTTCAAGGGTCATCGCACCGCAAACATAGGTGTTTGCCTGTTCGATCTGTTTTTTATCGAAACCGAGGGCGGCCAGCATGTCAAAGTCCATGCTGTTGATTGCCTTGGCATCCAGACCGAGCTGGTTGACGCAGAAATCATCGCCAAAGGTGTATTTGTTGAAGACGAATTTGACATCAAATGCGTTCTTCAGCGCACCTTCAACCTTGGCAATGGCGTCGTCGTCAAAGCCCTTGGCTTTCAGGTCATCATGGGTGATGGACGGCGAGCCAACCAGGGTGCCATGACCAACCGCGTATTTTTCAATGTCGCGGATCTGGTTTTCGGTATAGCCGAGCGTTGCAAGCGCAACCGGAACGGTGCGGTTGATGATTTTGAAGTAACCGCCGCCAGCAAGCTTTTTGAACTTCACGAGGGCAAAGTCAGGCTCGATACCGGTGGTGTCGCAATCCATGACCAGACCAATGGTGCCGGTCGGCGCGATAACGGTGGTCTGGGCGTTACGATAGCCATGCTTTTCGCCAAGCTCGACCGCCTTGTCCCAGGCTGCACGGGCGGCAACCGGAAGATCGGCATAGGGGCTGTCAGCAGCAACCAGCGGAACCGGATTGATCGACAGGCCTTCGTAGCCTTCCTGTTCGCCATAAGCGGCACGGCGGTGGTTGCGCATGACACGCAGCATTTCAGCCGCGTTGTCGGCATAACCCGGGAACGCACCCTGTTCGCTGGCCATTTCAGCCGAAGTTGCATAGGAAACACCACACATGATCGCGGTGAGGGATGCGCCAATCGCACGGCCTTCGTCGCTGTCATACGGGATGCCCATGCTCATCAAAAGGCCGCCGATGTTGGCATAGCCAAGACCAAGGGTACGGTAACGATAGGAGAGTTCTGCGATACGGTCAGACGGGAACTGTGCCATCAGAACCGAGATTTCGAGAACAACCGTCCACAGACGGACAGCATGTTCGTAGGCCTCGATATCCACGCCGCCATCATCAGAACGGAAGTTCATCAGGTTCAGCGATGCAAGGTTACATGCGGTGTCATCAAGGAACATGTATTCCGAGCACGGGTTGGACGCATTGATGCGACCCGAGTTCGGGCAGGTGTGCCATTCGTTGATCGTGGTGTCGTACTGGATGCCCGGATCTGCGCACGCCCAGGCAGCTTCACCGACCTTGTCCCACAAATCGCGGGCAGAGATGGTTTTGGCAACTTTGCCATCGGTACGGCGGATCAGTTCCCAGTCACCGTTATCAAGAACAGCCTGAAGGAAGTCGTTCGACACACGAACAGAGTTGTTCGAGTTCTGACCAGAAACGGTCAGGTATGCCTCGGAGTCCCAATCAGTGTCATAGGTCTTGAAGCTGATTTCGGTGAAGCCCTGACGGGCGAATTCGATGATCTTGTTGATATAGGAATCCGGGATCATCACAGCGCGGGCAGCCAAGACAGCTTCTTTGAGCTGCGGGTTGGCGCGCGGTACAAAGCGATCTTCGGAGTCAGCGGCACCGTCCCAGTTGGTGCAAGCAGCAAGAACAGCTGTCAGGTGCTTTTCAGCCAGTTTGGAACCGGCGACGAGGGCAGCAACTTTCTGCTCTTCGACGACTTTCCAATCAATATATTCTTCAATGTCCGGGTGGTCGATATCAACGACAACCATTTTGGCAGCACGACGGGTGGTGCCACCCGATTTGATGGCGCCAGCAGCACGGTCACCAATTTTCAGGAAGCTCATCAGGCCGGAAGAACGACCGCCGCCAGACAAGCTTTCACCGCCACCACGTACGTTGGAGAAGTTAGAGCCGGTACCTGAGCCGAATTTGAACAGACGGGCTTCACGTGACCACAGGTCCATGATGCCGCCTTCGTTGACGAGATCATCGGCAACAGACTGGATGAAGCAGGCATGCGGCTGCGGATGCTCATACGAGCTTGCCGATTTGGTCAGTTCGCCGGTTTTGAAATCAACATAGGAGTGACCCTGTGCCGGGCCATCAATGCCGTACGCCCAGTGCAGACCAGTGTTGAACCACTGCGGCGAGTTCGGCGCACCCATCTGGTGGGAGAGCTGATAGCGCATTTCATCAAAGAAAGCCTGCGCATCGGATTCGGCGTCAAAATAGCCGCCTTTCCAGCCCCAATAGGTCCAGGTGCCTGCCAGACGGTCAAAGACCTGGGTCGAGCTGGTTTCGCTGATGTAGCGTTTTTCAGCCGGCATTTTGTCAAGCTTGGCGGTGTCAGCGGTCTGACGCCACAGCCAGGACGGGACGTCCTTTTCCTTGACCGGTTTAAGGGCAACCGGAACACCGGCCTTGCGGAAATATTTCTGTGCCAGAACGTCACTCGCGACCTGTGACCAGGAGGCGGGCATGTCGATGTCATTCATCTCAAAAACAACGGAACCATCCGGGTTTTTGATGACAGATGATAACTTACGAAATTCGATGTCGGCGTAAGGGCTGACACCTTCCTGAGTGAATTTTCTGGTAATCCGCATGGTCTGCTCCGGTTCTGATCAGACGTAACAGGGCGCTATCTGGTGATGCGCCAACATCGCCTGACTTTATATAGTTTGCTCAATGCTCTTGCGCTGCCCCTGATGCCGATATTTTCCAGCATTTCCAGAGCCCGCAGATATGGGTATTCGGTGGTTTGGTCCCCCCTTGGAACCATCCGGTCCGTGGGAAAGACTATAATGGCAAAATTTCGCCACAGTCCACTAATCTTTGTGGTTGACAGTAATTTTTACCACAACATGTAGTGGGTCAATTGCTGTCTTGTTGATTCGATGCTGGTGGGATTCTCGTTAACAATCTCTGAATCGGTCCGGAAGGCCCGGAAAACTGCGATTTGTTTCGCAGCGCGATTGTGTGTCGGTCCTAAGACTCGGACTACATATTGTGTGGGAACGCGTTAAACCCACCCAACGTTTGATCAAGCTAACGCCGTTTTCATTCCATTTCCAGTGCCAAGCTGAAAATTAGGCACCACATGGTTTTTCGTAGCATGAAAACCAATGATAACAGTTTGATATTTATATGAAATTCTTGTTTCGGATCTGTGTGAAAAGGCAGGGGTAGCAAGCCTTCCAGCCTACTACATATATGGGGCGCATTGTGGATAAGGAGGTGGACAAAGCCCCCAGATGTAGATGGATCAAAGAGTCGTCGCCCTACAAGCAGTTGTGGGTTGTTTTTAGACGGAAATTTCCATCAAAGGCCGGCGCTGATTTATTCGTGGGCGGGGCAGGGCGAGGAGCCGGTTTGCCAACAGATATAAATTGTCTTGGGATTGTTGAGGCCGGGGGCCCTGAAACATTGACTTTCCACGAACATCACGACATATAAGTCACTTGATTGACAGGGTGTATCACCAAACACGCTGTACTGCCTTTTGCCGCCATCGCGTAAAGCAGGCGGACAAACCAGATCTGGAGAGAGACCCAACATGGCCACCGTCGGCACCCGTATTTATACTGCGCTGTTTGGCAAGCGCGTTGGCGAAGACCGTTTCGGCAATACCTATTACACCGAAAAGACTCCGGCAAAGGGTCGTCGCACCAAGCGTTGGGTTGTTTACAAAGGTGTCGTCGAAGGATCCAAGGTTCCGGCTGAATGGCATGCCTGGCTGCATTACACCCTTGATGCGCCGCTGTCTGAAAAGGCCGAAGACCGTTATGACTGGCAGAAAGAACACCAGCCGAACCTGACGGGCACCAAGCATGCCTATCGCCCGAAGGGCCATGAATATAGTGGCGGCAAGCGTGCACCGGCGACTGGTGACTATCAGGCTTGGTCGCCGGAAGGCTGATTGATCCGAAAGAATACCCATTAACAGGCGGGCGCGGGGCAACTCGCGCCCGTTTGTGTTTTCGATATGTTTTGCCTGAATTCTGTTTCCCGATGGCCCGTTTGCGGCGGTTGTCTTTTGGGTGGTTGTTTTTCGAGGCGGGGCAATACAATATACGTCTCAAAGAGATACAGAACGGATAAGGTCGATGAGCAACAGACTGATTGAAACCATTGCCGGTGCTGCCGTGATCGCTGTTGCGGTCGGATTTGCGGCCTATTCCTATTCACGCGCCGGGATCAGTACGGTGGAAGGCTATGAAATCATGGCCAGCTTCAATCGCATAGATGGTCTTGTTGTTGGCAATGACGTTCGTGTTTCAGGTGTTACCGTCGGAACGGTGACCGCCCAGGAACTTGATCCTGATACATATATGGCAGTCGTCAAAATGTCGGTGCGGTCCGATCTGGCCTTGCCGATGGACAGTTCTGCCAAGATTGCGTCTGACGGATTGCTGGGGGGCAAATTTGTTTCGCTTGAGCCGGGCGGGGATATCGACATGATCGAGGCCGGTGGCGAAATTGAGTTCACCCAAGGGTCGGTAAACCTTGAAGATCTTATTGGTCAGGTTATCTATTCTTCGACCAACAGCGATAATTGATTGATCAGAGGCCGGCGATAAGCGGCCATGATTTTGCCGGGATTGCACAGCAAGGTGCGACGCAGAGAACGCAGCAAGGCGTCGGTCAAAGTCAAACAGAGACCTGCCTTGCCTCAAATGTCGGAGCGGTTGATGAAAAAGACCGGAAATGTTGATCACTTTCCCACCTGGCAGGCCAGCGATGGCTCGCCGCTTTCATGCGTGGAAAAGATCAAGGTTCTCAATGACAATTTCGGCGAACTGCGCGAGATCATGCAGGACGCGCTTGAAGATGCGCTTCTGATGGGCTGTGACGAAGAACAGTTCCGTAATGTGATGCGCGATCTGGTTGCCGAACTGCATAATCCCTATAACAAAAGCGACGAACAGGACTGAAGACCACAATGAAACGATCCTTTGCGATTGCCGCGATTTGTTCGACATGTGCAATGATCGGAACGGCGTCTTCGGCGCTTGATTATCGCCCGGCCCCGGTTGCCCAGTTGCAGGGCTTGGATAAAATTACTGCCCGCATTTCGACCTTTGAGGTGCCAGTCGGGCAGGTTGCGCGTTTCGGTACACTCGAAATCCGGGTGGATGCGTGTTATCGAACACCCCCGGAAGAACTGCCGGAAAGTGCTACTTTCCTTGATATTGCCGACATTCGCGAAGATGGCAATACACCCCGCAAAGATCTGTTTTCCGGTTGGATGTTCGCATCAAGTCCCGGTTTGTCGGCCCTTGAACATCCGGTCTATGATGTATGGCTGAAAGAATGTCTTGATCCGGCCGAGGGCGATGCCAACGGTGGCGAATCCGCCCCGCAAGGCCAGGCCGCCCCGGAGCAGCCATAAATCCGATCATATCCAGATTGGCAACAAGCTGACCGCAAATGTGGTCAGCTTTTTTTGTGGTGCGGCTGCATGATTTTGCAGGATTGGCGAAAAACCAACGGTATCGCGGCCAGCCGTTTCGGTGAGATTGGGACTATATTGTCAAGAATATGGCGAATGTTTTTGCCATTGTTTCCAAAACCGAAAATATGTGTTGCGGTTTCGTTGGCTTGAGAGCGCAGGGTAGGCCTGTCATCCTCACATCACGATTTATTGCGGTGCAATGAGCCTTTGCACCTTGTGAACATGAGGGAATTCAAAATGTTTAACTCGATTAAAAAAGCTGGCGCAACGCTGGCAGTCGTTGCCGGTCTTTCCGGTGCGGCTTTCTCGGCCCAGGCGGCCGACACCTATAAACTGGATCCGACCCACACCAGTGTTCTGTTCATCGTGAACCATCTTGGTTTCTCCGATTATCAGGGCCGTTTTAACGGTGTTACCGGCGAGCTGACCCTTGATCGCGAAAATCCGTCGGCATCATCTGCTACCATCACGATTGATCTCAACCAGATCGACAGCGGTGTCGAGGCGCTTGATAACCATATGAAAACTGCCGATTTCTTCAATGTTGAAGAGTTCCCGACCGCGACCTTTACCAGCACCTCGGTTGAGCTGGTTGGTGACAATGCGGCAACCGTCACGGGCGACCTGACCCTTCTTGGCGAAACCAAGCCGCTGGTTCTTGACGTTAGCCTTAGCGGTGAAGGCACCCATCCGATGACCGGTGATGAAGTTGTCGGTTTCTCGGCAGACGGTGTTGTGACCCGTACGGATTACGGCATGGACTTCCTCGTGCCGGGCGTTGGTGACGAAGTAACGCTTCAGATTTCTTCGGAATTCCTGAAGCAGAAGTAATCCGGCTTTATTGGATTTCGGGTGTGCGCTGTGGCAAATTTGCTGCGGCGCACATCACATTTCAGACCCGGGCAAGACATGGGCAGGCAGCAAGGAAAGCCGGTTATGACAATTCGCAGTACGAAGCAAGCCTTTGGCGCGGTGACCAAGACCTTTCACTGGGTGATGGCGCTTCTTGTCATCAGCGTTTTTTCGATTGGCTGGTACATGGATTTCCTGCCGCTGGGGATGGAAAAGCTGGAATGGATATCGCGCCACAAGTCACTTGGCATAACGGTTCTGGCGTTGGTGATCCTGCGCGTTATCTGGCGCGTAAGTGAACCAAGCCCGCATGAGCTTGGCAAACTTCAGATCGAACGTCTGGCGGCAAAGGCCGGACATCTGGGATTGTATTTGTTGATGTTTGCCATGCCGTTGACCGGCTGGACCATGTCGTCGGCCGCGAACTTCCCTGTCAGCGTCTTTGGCCTGTTTACC
This sequence comes from Thalassospira sp. A40-3, assembly GCF_015871485.1. Lineage (NCBI taxonomy): Bacteria > Pseudomonadati > Pseudomonadota > Alphaproteobacteria > Rhodospirillales > Thalassospiraceae > Thalassospira > Thalassospira sp. A40-3. The sequence goes on along the minus strand of NZ_CP065428.1, from coordinate 2,340,146 downwards.
TTGCCCAATCTTGTGTCGCCCAATCAGGAACTGTTTGAAACCTTGCGCACAGTGCACTGGTTGTTGTCCTGGGCGGTTGCCGGACTGGTCGGTGTTCATTTTCTGGCGGCACTCAAACATCATTTTTGGGATCGCGACGCGACACTGCGGCGTATGTTGCCCGGCAAACTCGAGGAAAACTGACATGTTTCAGATGAAACGCAAAATGCTGCCTGCATTGGCACTTGCCACGACCATCGCCGGTTTTTCCGGGGCAGCACTGGCCGCCGACCAATGGGTGGTGAACGCCAACGAAAGCGAAATTGAATTTACCGGAACCCAGCTTGGTGCGGAGTTTGAAGGCAAGTTCGAATCCTTTGAAGCCGATATCGTTTTTTCAACCGATGACCTTGCCGGGTCCTCGGTCGAGGTTCTGATTGATATTGCATCGGTCAATACCAGCAATGGCGACCGTGACAGTCAAATCGTCTCGCCAGACTGGTTTGATGCGGCACAATGGCCGACTGCGAGGTTTGCCACCAAGTCCTTTAGCGAAATTGCGCCGGGCAAGTACGAAGCGGTTGCTGATTTGACGATCCGTGATGTCACCCGCGAAGTGACCTTGCCGTTTGATCTTGAGATCGAAGGCAACAAAGCCGAAGCCGAAGGGACAGTGACGATTAACCGCACGGACTTTGGTGTCGGGCAGGGCCAATGGCAGGACACGTCACAGGTTGGTGACGCTGTGACCATCAAAATCGAGATCGAGGCCACGCGTCCGTAACTGGGCACACGCTTGACCATCCGAAAAGAAATCCGCCCCGGAGATGCTCCGGGGCGGCTTTTTTGCACGTGTCCTGAATTACTTGGTGTGTGCGTTTATTTGGTTGCGCTTTTGCGCAAGTTATCAAGGAAGGCCTCAACAGCGTCATCAAGGGCGACTGCCTCGGAGACCAGTTTTTCGGCCGTACTGGCAAGCTGGTTGGTGCCCGAAGATACCTTGCCAGCGTTGCTGTTAACCGTCTCGATGCGTTCGGATACTTCGCGCGTGCCGTCAGCTGCCTGCTGAACGCTGCGTGAAATCTCGCCGATGGCGGCGTGCTGTTCTTCGACCGCAGCCGCAATCGCCGTTGAGCTGTCAGCGACCTGGGCGATGGTTTCAGAAATCAGACGGATGGCATCAACCGCCTCGGTGGTTTCGTTCTGAACAGCCAGGATCTGCTGGTTGATTTCCTCGGTCGCCTTGGCGGTCTGGTTGGCAAGGTTTTTGACTTCGCTTGCCACAACCGCAAAGCCCTTGCCTGCATCACCCGCACGGGCGGCCTCGATGGTAGCGTTCAGGGCCAGCAGGTTGGTTTGTTCGGCAATGTCACCAATCAGACTTGCGACGTCGCCGATCCGCTGGGCGGCCTCGGACAGGCCGGTGACGGTCTGGTTGGTGCGGGTCGCCTGTTCATTGGCCTGATTGGCGATATTTGCCGAGGTTGCAATCTGTTGGGCGATTTCATCGGAGGATGCGGACAGTTCCTCGGTCGCGGCGGAGACTGTTTGAACATTGCTTGATGTCTGGGTGGTTGCCGAGGCAACAGCAGCCGACAATTCGCTGTTCATGTTGGTTGCGCTGCGCATTTCATCGGTGGCCGATTGCATGTCCTTGATCGATCTGGAGATCGAACTGATCAGACCCTTGACCTTGACGTCAAGAGAATCGGCCATTTCCATCACGGCTTTACGCTGATTTTCTTCGGCTTGTTCTTCAAGCGCACGCTGATTTTCCTGAAGCTTGCGGTTTTCAAGCGCCTGCTCGCGGAAGGAGACCACGGTGCGTGCCATGTCGCCGACTTCGTCCTTGCGGCCCTGGCCTTCGATTTCGCCTTCGAGATCGCCTGACGAGATAATCCGCATCCGGGCGGAAAGGGTTTTAAGTCCGCCGGTGATATCGCGACCAATGGCCAGCCCGGCCAGGGTCAGGATCAACAGAATGCCACCGCCAATGATGACAACAAATGTTGCCTGTTCACGGAAAGCCGCATCGACGTCATCAATATAGATACCCGTACCGATGATTGAGCCCCATGGCAGGGGTTCGGCAAAGGACAGCTTTTCGAAGGTCAGTTTTTCATCTTCACCGGGTTTGGGCCAGTAGTAGGACGAGAAACCGCCGCCTGCCTTGTTACCGGACGCGATCAGATTGCGGATGAAATAATTGCCTTGGGAATCCTGTGCGTCGTTCAGGCTTTTGCCGACAAGTGCTGGATTGGCGCCGTGCATCTCGGTTATGCCGTTGGTCGCAAAGACAAAGAAATATCCGATCTTGCCGTCATATTTGCCAGCACCGGCCAACTCGTAGAATTGGCTGATCGCGTCTTCCTGATTAAGAAGACCAGCATCAACCTTGTCCTGATAGGACTGCGCGATTGAAGTGATGTAGTTGGTGGTGGACCGGATCTTGTCCTTGCGATCTTCAAGGAGTGCATCGCGCAGAGTGGAGAGCTGAAGCCCGCCAACGACGATGACGCCCACAAGCGCGATGACAGACAAGATGACGATTTTGTAACCAATCTTTAGATTGCCAAGCATGTGTTTCCTCCGCCAGACGCGGCTTGTTGATCAAAATATACGAATATATTGGTGTGCTTTTGATCTGCATGCAAGAGAGATTAGCCAAAAGTGTAGTTGTGCGGATAGTGAAACGTCGAAATGGCACTTACTGATGGGCGGGTAATATTGGTTTAAGTTTTTGACTGAATGTCCTTTATAAGTTTCGGAGCCATCAAAAAAGGCTAGGGCATTTCTGCCCTAGCCTTTCGGATGGTTTGCGTGTTGATGCGGATCAGTCGGTTGCGCGTTTGCGCAGATCGGCAAGGAAGTGTTCAACCGCCTCATCAAGCGACTTTGCTTCGTCGACCAGTTTTTCGGCCGACTGGGCCAACTGGCTGGTACCAGACGATACGCGACCGGCATTTTGGTTGACGGTCTCGATCCGCTGGGAGACTTCGCTGGTGCCATCAGCGGCTTGCTGAACGTTACGCGAAATCTCGCCAATCGCGGCGTGCTGTTCTTCGACAGCAGCCGCAATTGCGGTTGAGCTATCGGCGACCTGCGCGATGGTTTCTGAAATCAGGCGGATCGCCTCAACCGCTTCGCCGGTTTCATTCTGAACCGAGAGGATCTGCTGGTTGATTTCCTCGGTCGCCTTGGCGGTCTGGTTGGCAAGGTTTTTGACCTCGCTTGCGACCACGGCAAAGCCTTTGCCTGCATCACCGGCACGTGCCGCCTCGATGGTGGCGTTCAGGGCCAGCAGGTTGGTCTGTTCGGCAATATCACCGATCAGCTTGGCAACATCGCCGATCTTCTGCGCCGCATCGGCCAAACCAGTAACGGTCTGGTTGGTGCGGGTGGCCTGTTCGTTGGCCTGATTGGCGATCTCGGCGGAATGGGAAATCTGCTGGGCGATTTCATCGGAGGATGCGGTCAGTTCCTCGGTCGCGGCAGACACCGTCTGAACGTTGGTCGAGGTCTGGGTTGTTGCAGATGCCACAGCCGCAGAGAGAGAACTGTTGGTGTTGCTGGCTTCTTCCATCGAGGATGTGGCTTTTTTCATCTCGGTGATCGAGCCCGAGATCGAACGGATCAAGCCTTTGACACGCGATTCAAGGCTGTCGGCCATATCGGTGATGTCCTGACGGCGTTGCTTGTCGGCCTGTGCCTCAAGCTCTTGCTGGCGGGTCTGTAGTTTCTGGTTTTCAAGCGCCTGCTGGCGGAAGGCGACCACCGTGCGGGCCATGTCACCAACTTCGTCGCCCCGGTCCTGACCTTCGATTTCGCCTTCAAGTTTGCCACTGGCGATTTCGGTCATGCGGCTTGAAAGCTTGCTTAGTCCGACTGTGATGTTGCGGCCAATTGCAAAGGAAACGGCCAGCATGATCGCAATGACAATCGCAATGACGACCAGAACGAAAATCGCCTGTTCCCAGAAAGCTGCATCGACATCATCAATATAGATGCCGGTACCGATGACGTCGCCCCAGGGCAGGGTTGCGGCAAAGGACTGTTTTTCAAAAAGGTCTTCTTCGGGATGGCCGGGCTTTGGCCAGAGATAGGTGAAGTACCCACCCGCCGGTGCCTTGGCGACGTCCAGCATGTTCTGAATGATGAAGGAGCCACTCGGGTCCTGAAGTTTGCTAAGGTCCTTGCCGACAAGGGCGGGGTTGGCCGCATGCATCATGTTGACGCCCTTGCTGTCGTAGGCAAAGAAGTAACCCGTGCCATCGTCGAACTTGGAGGCCGCAGCAACCCGGTAAAATTCGGTTACGGCTTCTTCCTGACTGAGCTCGCCGCTATCGACCAGGTCCTGATAGGACTGTGCGGCCGTCACAAGCATTGTGGTTGTGGCCTTAACCTTGTCCTTGCGGTCCTCGAGCAGGGCTTCCCGCAATGCAAAAAGTTCCAATGCCGAGATTACAAGCAGTGCAACCAGTGACAGCAAGGTCAGGCTCGCGACCTTCTTGCTGATCTTGATGTTTTGTAACATGTGATCTGTACCCGTGTATGTTGCCATTTCAGCAGCGATGTCAGGGGGATGGCACCCTTTCCTTACCCCTTGATGCGCGTATATTTTAAAACAGTTACCTGTCAAAAAGTATAGTAATATTTAGCCCTGTTGAGGAAATTAACTAATCAAAAGTTGTGCCTGTTGCGGTGCGACAACATAGGCCCATGCAGACGCAGTCAAGCGGCATTACACAGGGTTCGGTCAGGAATCAAAAAAGGACATCTGCGATCATTGCAGATGTCCTTTTTAAATGTCTTGCGACGGATCAAACCCGTGGGGTCAGGCAAGCACCTTTGTCAAAAATCCTGCGGCAATGCGAAGGCCTTCTTCGTTAATGCCATGTTGCAGGCCGGGCCTTTCATGAAGGCTGACTTCAATGCCATTGGCAGAAAGCGTTTCCTTGGCAAGACGCGATGCCTCAATCGGTACGACCGGATCGGCGGTACCATGGACCAGCACAATGGGCGGACGGGACTTGATTTCAGCACCAAAAGTCTGTTCGCCAAGCAATGCACCGGAAAAGCCGACAACGCCGGCAATTTCATTATCACGTCGGGGGGCAGTTTGCAGTGACATCATGGTTCCTTGCGAAAAGCCAACCAGTGCGACCTTGTCCGCAGACACGCCATGGGTTTCCATGACGTGATCAATGAAATCATCGACATAGGCAGCACTTTTGCGTGCACCTTCGGCCATGGCAGCAAGGGCGCCAGACATGGTTTCCGGCGCACGACGCAGGAATTCGGGATCATATTCGGCCAGACTGAACCACTGGCGTCCGAACGGCGACATTTCGCACGGGAAGGGCGCGTTTGGTGAATAAAAGGTGGTGTCGGGCAGGGCGCGCGCCAGATGCGGCGCCAGACCGATCAGGTCATTTCCATCCGCGCCATAGCCATGCAGAAAGATGACAACGCTTTTGGTGGTGCCCGAGGCAGCCGGTTTGACCGGACCAGATAACAATGTGTCGGTGCTCATGCGTGCTTTCCTGAATTTCCCTTTGCACCTGCTTAGCAATGCAGTCGACTGACCACCAGCATTTTTTGTCACAAAACCAAAGGTTCCCGGACGGCCGTGATTGCAGGAAACCCATAAACCGTCATGACCTGTGGATAACTTTGTGGATGGAAAAGCAGGTTTGGGGAAAATTATCCTGTAAAATGTCAAAAACATCAGTTTTGGTCTTGGGTGCTTATTCCTCAGTATAGATTTTTTGAGTTTTCTAATTTAAAAGATGCAGATGTTCTGTAGTTAATTTTAGTAAATAAAAACAAATAGTTATTTGATTTTCCTGTTCTTGGTGTTTGGACAGCCTGTGGCAGGCACCCGATTATGGGGGCAGATTTTCGACGGCAATTCGCGCACAAGCTGCATGAGGCGGGACAAAAAGTTAACGATGTGGATTTTTTGGACAGCCGGTCATTAAAAGGTACCTTTTGCCGTCTGATAATCTGTGCCACAAGAATTCTTCCGGTTCGCCCGGATGCCCCACAGCATGATCCATAGACCGAGGTCCAAATGAACCGCACGCGCCGCTGGTTCGGCAAGGGTGATCGACGCGTTCTGGCGCTGACCCTGCCGATTATTCTTTCCAATGCGACTGTTCCGTTGCTTGGCGCGGTCGATACGGCTGTGGTCGGGCATCTCGATAGCCCGCATTATATCGGGGCGGTTGCGGTTGGCGCGCTTATCTTTTCCTATGTGTTCTGGAGCTTTGGCTTTTTGCGCATGGCCACCACGGGCCTTGCGGCCCAAGCTTATGGGCGGCGTGACCCAAATGGCGTGCGTGCAGTATTTGCCCGCGCGGCCCTGATTGCCGTGGTTGCCGGTCTGGCGGTGATGGTGTTGCAATGGCCGATCATTGAACTGGCGATGAGCCTGATTGCGCCGACACCGGCGGTCGAGGCCGCCGCACGCGATTATTTCCATGTCCGGATATGGGCGTCGCCTGCGACGCTGATGCAATATTGCATGCTGGGCTGGTTGCTGGCGATGCGTGACAGCCGGGCAGTGTTTATTTTTCAGGTGGTCCTCAATTCGCTGAACATCATCCTTGATATCCTGTTTGTACAAGGGTTCGGCTGGGATGTGCGCGGGGTGGCCGGCGCCACGGTGATTGCCGATTATTCGGGGGTGGTGCTGGGCTGGTTTTTGATGCAGCCGCATCTGAAAAGACTGGGAGGGACATGGCGCGGTATTGGTCTTTTTGATCGCGCGCAACTGGCCCGGCTGATGAAGATTAATGGCGATATCTTTATCCGCACCATGGCGCTTACATCGGCCTTCGCACTGTTTACCAGTTTCTCCGCCCGGTTTGGCGAGGTGACGCTTGCTGCCAATGCGGTTTTGCAAAACTTCCTGATGTTCGGGTCATTTGCGCTTGATGGTTTTGCCCATGCGGCAGAAACCCTTGTCGGGCAGGCCTATGGCGCGGAAAAGCGCAAGCAGTTCCTGTGGGCGGTGCGCAAGACAACTGTTTGGGGGATTGTTTCAGCCGTGGTAATGGCTGCCCTGTTTGCCGCATCAGGGCCTTGGATCATTGATGCCCTTACAAGCATTCCGGAAGTCCGCGCAGCATCCTATGAATATCTGATGTGGGCGGTGGTATTGCCGATTACCGGGGTGTTGGGCTTTCAGTTTGACGGGGTGTTTCTGGGCGCGATGCAGACCAAGCATTGGCGCAACATGATGTTGCTGTCAGTCGCGATCTATGCCGGTTTTGCCTGGTGGGCCGTGGTGATGGGCAGCAACCATTTTCTATGGGCCGCGTTTAACGGCTTCTTCCTGCTACGCGGGCTGACACTGGCGGTGCTGTTCCCGACGATCATTCCCAAGCAGCGTCAGGCTTTGGCATAGAGCGATTGTCAGGTTCGGGAACGTGCTGATCAAGGTCCCCGCCTTCGCGGGGATGACGGTGGCAGACCATGTGGTACCTGCCGTCATGCCCGCGAAGGCGGGCATCCAACTGATATCAGTCGGCGTCAGCAACCGGCAGGGTGGTGCTATTTTTGACTTCGTGCAGGGTGAAGCTTGATTTCATATTGGCGACACCGGGCAGCTTCATCATGACTTCGGACAGGAAGCGCTGATAGGCGGCCGGGTCCGGCACCACGATGCGCATCATGTAGTCCTGATTGCCGACCATGGCATAGCAATCAACGATTTCCGGGTGTTCCTGCACGGCCGTTTCAAAGCGGCGGAGCGACGGTTCGTCATGCTGGGTCAGCGATACGGTAACGAAGACATTCACGCCAAGACGAAGGTGGGCCGGGTCCAGCAGGGCGACATATTTGCGGATGACGCCACTTTCCTCAAGCTTGCGCAGACGCCGCAGGCAGGGGGAAACGGACAGGCCGACCTTATCAGCCAGTTCGACCATGGAGATTCGACCGTCTTCCTGAATTTCACGAAGAATTTTGCGATCAATTGCGTCGAAACCGTTGCGCGCCATAGCGTGCCACACTCCTTTGGACGATAAGATAACGGGCCGAAATTCGCCCGGAGAACCGTATTTTCGGAAGGGTGGATTTTGCCAAATTCCCGACCGGGCGTACATAATTTCTGCTGCGCGATAAGCCATGACTTCGCGTTTCTGTCAATCTTTGCGTCGCCAAACGGTGCAATTTTTACGTCGAAATCCTGTATATGATCGCAATGCGGTGCAACAGATCATAGCCGCATCGTGCATGCCTAAGACTTGCAACAGGCAAGCAATGCAAGTATGACCTTCAATTCCTTGGAATGCCTGCAGTTGTGAGCATCTGCAGCGGAAGTTATCGTTGCCGTGTGCCATCCGGGCAGTGTAGTATAATCGTACCAATTTACTTATTTCGATTGTGATTATTCTCCTGCCGGGAGCCCGGGGGAGGTTGGCACTGTCTGACACTGGTCTGACATTGGCAGCCGATATACTGAAAGGCACGTATGGTGGACGCTGCGCAAAACACGCCGGGATATAACCTGGTTACAATTGGCGAGCATAAAATCAATATTCGTCCGGCGGTTCAGGCAGATCTCGCCAATGTTGTCGATCTTGATGACCGGACCACGGGACTGCGCAAGCCGGATTACTGGGACGATCTGTTTACCCGTTATGGCAACCGCAAGGATTCCCGTTTCTTCCTGATTGCCGAAGAAAACGGAACGCTTCTGGGCTGCATTTTCGGTGAAGTCCGGTCGTGGGAATTCAATTCCGTGCCGTGTGGCTGGGTTGGCACCGTTAGTGTCGAACCGGACCTGCGCATGGGCGGGATCGGTACCATCCTTTATAACGAAATCTGCCGCTGTTTCCGCAAGGCCGGGGTGACCAAAATCCGCACCATGATCCCGCGCGATGCGACCGATTTGATGTCGTTCTTCCGCGCGCAGGGCATGATGGCGGGGCCGTTCATCCAGCTGGAAACAGATATGGAAGAGGGGGAATAAGCCGATGATGTCCTTGCAAAAGGCGACGCTGTTTGCCCTCTATGCCGTGCTGGAACTGGCCGAAGATACCGACCGCCAGCTTTCGGCATCGGAAATTGCCGAGCGTTACAATATTTCGACCAACCATCTGGCAAAGGTCCTGCGTGATCTGGGTCGGGCGGGGCTGGTTGAATCGGTTCGTGGGGCCGGTGGCGGTTATCGTTTCTGTGGCAATGCCAAGCGCACCACACTTTTGGATGTTGTGCAGTTGTTTGAAGAGGTCGGCACAAGCCCGTCCAACAGCATCGTGCAGAACACCAATGCCGGTGCGGCGCTTTCGATGGTGATGGACGAGATCGAAGAGATCACCCATGCCACATTGCTGTCGATCACGATCGAGACGATGCTGAAACTGATGCGCAAACGTCGCCCGGAAAAACCGACATCCACCGGATTGTTCCGCGCGGTTTAACGCCTAAACCAAGCACAGATACCCACCAGATAGACAAAAGGCCGCCAGATTACTCTGACGGCCTTTTTGATTTGCGAACGCGCGGCGGGCTTAGCTCTCGCTTTCTGCCGGGGCCGGTTCTGCTGATGTCTGGGCGGTATCCGCAGCCTTGTCAGCCGTTTCTGCCTTTGGGGCAGCTTTCTTACGCGGACGGCGCGGTGCGCGTTTTTTGACTTCCTTGGCCGGTGCTGCGTCAGACTTTGCGTCGCTTGCGGTCTCAGCCGGTGCCTCGGTTGCTACTGGTGCAGCATCCTCTGCCGGTGCTTCGTCGCTGGCCTTTTTGGTCGAACGGCGCGGCTTTCTGGCCGACGTTGATTTCGACTTTTCAGCAGCAGGCTTGCGCTTGGCTGTGGTGGTCTTTTTCGGTGCTTCTTCTTCGTCGTCAGAAGGCTTTTTGCCAAGGCTTGAGGCCGGCACTTCGGTCAGAAGGAAGCTTGGAACGTGATCGCCAAAGCCGATGACTGTTTTGTCATCGCGGTCGTCACGATCACGGCGATTGTTGCGGTTGTTACGGTCATTCCGATCGTTGCGATCATTACGCTCGGTCCGATCCGGACGCTCGGTGCGGTTGCGATCAGTGTTGCCCGCGTTATTACGCGCGTCGCGTGCTGGTGCCTTTGGGGCATCGGCGTCTTTTTGCGGTTGCGCCTCGGATTTGGCCGGTGACGGAGCGTCAGTAGCCGCTTCCTTTTTATCCGATCTTGCCGGACGGGCGGGTTTGTCGTCACGCGTATTGGTGGGCTTGCGGCTTTTCTTGTTGCGACGCTTCTTGCCGGTAAAGTCCAGCTCCAGCGTCTCGATGCCTTCAAGTTCGGTCAGCGGGATGTCCATGTTGATGGACTTGTTGATCGCAGCAACAAGTTTGCCATCCTCTGGCACGGCCAGGGTAAAGGCCTTGCCATCGCGGCCTGCGCGACCGGTACGACCGGTACGGTGGACGTAATCTTCGGCGTTGAACGGTACGTCAAAGTTAAAGACGTGCGAAACATCGGCGACGTCAATGCCGCGTGCGGCCACGTCCGAGCAGACCAGAAGGGTGATCTCGCCGGTTTTGAACTTTGCCAGCGTTTCAGTACGTTCGCTTTGCGCCAGATCGCCATGCATGCGACCGGCATTGAAGCCGTGCTTGGTCAGCGATTTATAGAGAATGTCGACGTCTTTTTTGCGGTTACAGAACACAAAAGCGTTGCGAACATCTTCGGCGCGGATCAGGCGGCGCAGGGCTTCGCGCTTGTCGAAGTCGTCCAGGACAAGGAGCTTGTGTTCGACCGTTGTTGCCATCGTTGAAGGCGGCGATACGGTGATTTCCTTGGGATTGGACAGGAACTTGTCGGCAAGGCGTTTGATTTCCTTGGGCATGGTCGCCGAGAAGAAAAGCGTCTGGCGCTGCTTGGGCAGCATGTTGACGATCTTTTCGATGTCGGGAATGAAGCCCATGTCGAGCATGCGGTCGGCTTCGTCAATCACAAGCAGTTTGCAATCAGACAGTAGCAGCTTTCCGCGCTCAAACGTATCAATCAGGCGGCCCGGGGTCGCGATGATGACATCGGCACCTTTTTCAAGGACCTTGCCTTGCTCGGCAGCAGATTCGCCGCCAATAATCAACGCCTTGGACAGCGAGATATATTTGCCATAGGTGTCAAAGTTTGCAGCAACCTGGGTGGCCAGTTCGCGGGTCGGCTCCAGAATGATGGAACGCGGCATCCGCATGCGGGCCCGACCATGATGGAGAATATCAAGCATCGGCAGGGTGAAGCTGGCCGTTTTGCCCGTACCCGTTTGCGCACAGCCCAGAATGTCGCGTGCCATCAGCACCGACGGAATAGCTTGGGCCTGGATCGGGGTTGGGGTGTCGTAGCCGGCGTCTGCGACGGCTTTGAGGATATCTTCGCTCAGACCGAGATCGGCGAAATTCATATGGTTCGTTTTCCCGCAAAGAAATGCGTTAAGGTTAAGCGGATCGCTAGAAATCTGATTGCGTCGTAAAGCCAACCCTTAATTAAGTCAAGAAAAACGCCGCTTAATTGCCTTGGAAAACCCATTCGGCGGGCTTTGAGAGGCTTGTTTGCAACAATTTGACAGCGTAATCTGCCACAACAGCTCATACTCGGGGAGAAAAACAGTGCTGATGGACGCAACCCGTTCAAGTTTGCTGATAATCGACGTTCAGGAAAAACTCTATCCGGCCTGTCTGGAACCGGATCAGATCATCGCCAATTGCTGTTTTCTGGTCAAATGCGCCAATCGCCTTGAGGTGCCGGTGATCGTCACCGAACAGTATCCCAAGGGGCTTGGTCATACGGCCAAGCCGATTGTCGACCTTCTGGAAAAGCCGGGTGATGCTGCTGATGGCGGCAATGTCGTTTCCAAGGTGGCATTTTCCGCCGTTCCGGCCGACGGATTCATCGAAAAAATGGAAGAAAATCAGGGGCGTGATCAGGTGGTGGTTGCCGGCATGGAAACCCATGTCTGTGTGCTGCAAACGGTGATGGACCTGATCGAACGCGGTCGGGAAGTTTATGTCGTCTCTGATGCGGTGACATCGCGCAGCCAGCATGACAAGATTTTCGGTCTTGAGCGCATGCGCGATGCTGGCGCCAAAATCGTGACCCGCGAAAGCGTGATGTTTGAATGGCTTCGGGTGGCAGGCACGCCGGAGTTCAAGGAACTGAGCGCGCTGATTAAATGAGCTCGACCTCAAAGAAGGCTACCGGGCACGCCGAAGGCGATGGCGTGCCCGTTGTGTTTTTGTCAGGCATGCTGGCCGATCAGCGTATGTGGCATCCTGCGATTACCGCATATGGCGATATTGACGATCCGACCAAGCCCGCACTTATGCCGGTATTCTGTGAATTGTTTGATCAGGATACGGTTGCGGATATGGCGCGTGCGGTCCTGGAAACCACTCCGGATCGCTTTGCGCTGGTCGCTATGTCGATGGGTGGCTATGCCGCCTTTGAAATCCTGCGTCAGGCCCCGGAACGCGTCAGTCACCTGATGCTGGTCAATACAAGGGCAACGGCCGACAGTGAGGCGGTGCGACGTCGTCGTTTGTTGCTGTCGCGCATTGTCGCGGGCAAGACGCCGTTTGTTGCGGTCAATGACGGCATGCTTGATGAGATGCTTCACCCCGATAACCGCAATAATGCCGGGTTGGTTTCCCTGTTGACTGCAATGGGCGACGCATGCGGGGTAGGTGTGTTTGAACGACAGAATCATGCGGTTGCGACCCGTCCGGACAGCATGACGGATCTTGGCAATATTGCCGTGCCATGCAGCGTTGTTGTCGGTACGCATGACCGGATTATAAGCCCTGAAAGCCAGCGGGAAATGGCCGATGCCATCCCTGGTGCGACCTACCAGGAATTTGCAGGTGCGGGGCATTATGTGCCACTTGAGCAGCCCGTCGAGTTTGCCCGGTCACTAGCAGGGCTTTTGGTGCGTTAGCAGCTTGGCAAGAACGGGCTGCAATAACGATCGTCATTGTTGCGCATATGACGCGGGAAGAGCTGATAGTTGACCGTGTCAGCGTTGTTTTCGACCTGTTCGGCAAACTGGGCCGTATTGAAGTGTGCGCGGGTTTCCGAAATGATTTTATCCCCGACACAGAAGCCGAAACGGACCGTAACGCGATCACTTGTATCATCCATGGGAAGAGATTTTGGGTCAGTGCAGAGCTTGCCCCGCATGGTGGATTGTTCCGGATTGACGACGGCAACCATACGGTTTTCCTGCTTGATGGTTTCCCCATCTGCAATGTCGGCCGGATCAGTGACAAAGCGCAGACGCGGCGGGTAGCCATGGTTTGACATGGCCGCACTCCAGAAATCATCGGTGAAGGTGTTATTGGCATCAACGATTTCAAGCATCATCACACGGCTTGGCGCGCCGGCTGTCCGGAAGCTGTCGACTTCGGTGACCTCATAATGGGCACGTTCGATCACGGCGATGTTGCAACCGGCAAGCGCAAGCAGACCACTTGCAGCAACAGCGATTGAAAACGGGCGTGTCAATTTTGACAGTCGCGATGCGGGCGCGGACATGACTTTCATCCTTTCAGGCTTGCTGAGACCAAAGAACCTATCCCTAGATATTGTCGGGAAATTGCCAAAGTCACGCGGTTGCGCCGATTTTTAAGGGTAGAAAACAAAAAACCCGGCACAAAGGCCGGGTTTTGTTGGTATTTCGAGATGCCGATCAGACGTCGATATCCTCGACGAAGCGGGCGTGTTCCTGAATGAACTGGAAGCGCAGCTCCGGCTTTTTGCCCATAAGGCGGGTCACAAGATCCTTGGTCTGTCCGCGGGCATCCGGTTCGGCTGCATCGGGCAGGGTAACACGCAGAAGTGTACGTTTCTTGTGTGCCATGGTGGTTTCGCGCAGCTGTTGCGGCGGCATTTCACCCAGACCCTTAAATCGGGAAATCTCGACCTTGTTCGGGTTCTTGAACTCGGTTTCGAGGATGACTTCCTTTTCGGCGTCATCCATGGCGTAGATCGACTTGCCACCTTGGGTCAGGCGGTAAAGTGGCGGCATCGCCAGATACAGATGGCCGTTTTCGATCAGGCCAGGCATTTCCTGATAGAAGAAGGTCATCAGAAGGGATGCGATATGTGCGCCATCGACGTCAGCATCGGTCATGATGATGATGCGTTCATAGCGCAGATCACCCAGCCGGAAATCGGATCCCGAACCGCAGCCAAAGGCTTCGATCATGTCCTTGATTTCCTGGTTGGCCATCATCTTTTCATAGGTCGCCGACGCAACGTTCAGGATCTTACCGCGCAGCGGCAGGACGGCCTGCGTTTCGCGGTCTCGGGCCTGTTTGGCAGAACCACCTGCAGAGTCACCCTCCACCAGGAAGATTTCAGTGCCAGCCGCGATTGAACGCGAACAGTCGGCAAGCTTGCCCGGCAAGCGCAGACGACGGGTCGCCGACTGACGCTTGGTTTCCTTTTTCTCCTTGCGGCGCTGACGTTCCTCGGCGCGCAGGATGATGCGTTCAAGCAGACGCTTGGCGTTTTCGGTATCCCCGGTCAGCCAGTGGTCAAAGTGGTCACGCACCGCGGTTTCAACCAGTTTGGTTGCACCCTGGGTACCCAGCTTTTCCTTGGTCTGGCCCTGGAACTGCGGATCGGGAATAAATACCGACAGCATGATACAGCCGCCGCCAAAGACGTCCTCAGCGGTGATGGCAGCGGCCTTTTTCTGCCCCAGCATATCGCCATAGGCCTTGATCGCCTTGGTGATGGCGTAGCGGAAACCGGCCTCGTGCGTGCCGCCAAGCGGGGTCGGGACGGTGTTACAGTAGGAATGGAAGTAGCCTTCGCCGCTTTCCGGCCAGCCAATCGCCCATTCAACACGCCCGGCACTTTCAGAAAACTTTGCTTCGCCTGCGAAAGGACGGTCTGTGACCATCTCGCGGCCCTCAAGCGTCATTTCGAGGTAATCAAGAATGCCGTTCGGGAACTTCAGGACTTCCTGCTGCGGGGTCGGGTCGTCACTGGTCAGAAGCGACGGGTCAACCGACCAGCGGATTTCAACACCCTTGTAGAGATACGCCTTGGAGCGCGCCATACGGAAGATGGTCGCTGCCTTGAGCTTGGCGCGGGTGCCGAAAATCTCGGGGTCGGGTCTGAAAATAACCGTGGTGCCACGACGATTGTTGATCGGACCGCCATCCTGAAGTGGCCCCAGCGGGGTGCCCTTGGAATATTCCTGAAACACCATCTTGCGATCACGGCAGACTTCAACGCGGAACTTGTCGGTCAACGCGTTCACCACCGACATACCGACACCGTGCAAACCGCCCGAGGTCTCATAGGCCTTGCCAGAGAACTTGCCGCCCGAGTGCAGGGTGGTCAGGATCACCTCAAGTGCAGATTTGTCGGGAAATTTCGGATGCGGGTCGGTCGGAATACCACGCCCGTTATCGCGCACCAGCACAGTATTGTCTGGCTGCAATTCCAGTTCGATCCAGTCGGCGTGGCCAGCAACCGCTTCGTCCATCGAGTTGTCGAGAATTTCCGCGACCAGATGATGCAATGCGGCATCATCGGTGCCGCCGATATACATACCGGGGCGTCGACGGACGGGCTCAAGGCCCTCGAGAACTTCAATATCCTTGGCGGAATAGGCTTTATCGGTGGACTGGTTTGAATCTTCAAAAAGGTCGGTCATGCCCCGGAACGCAACTTCTTTTATTGTGTTAAAACAAGGTCCAATACCGTATATCTGTTCTTCGATATTATGGTCTTGGAAGCCTCGGCGCTAAACGAGTACCATATCTTTATCGGTTCGTACCAGATGATCGGTGCGCACCGACCATAAAAATGTGTTTTTGAATCCAATGCAAGTGATGGTCGCGACTTCTGATCATAATTTTGCCGGGCTTGGACGCAGAAAACCGCGACCGGGAGGTCCAATAAAAAAATGGCGTGCCGTAACAGGCGTGCCGCCAACTGGAGTGAGCCTGATGGCGACTGAGAAAGATCAATCCCTTCTTGCGGAAAGCACGATGCCGCGCGGTGAACTTTGCACCCGAACCCTTGCCATGCCCGCCGATACCAACCCGAGTGGCGATATTTTCGGTGGTTGGCTGATGTCGCAGATGGATATCGCCGGTGGCGTGATGGCAAGTCAGGTCGCCGAAGGGCGTGTTGCGACCATCGCAGTGGACGGCATGACGTTCCATCGCCCGGTTTATGTCGGCGATACAGTTTGCGTTTATGGCGACATCGAGAAGATCGGCAATACATCGATTGTGCTGCATCTCGAATCCTGGGTGCTCCGCCGCAATCAACCGCCACGCATCAAGGTGACCGAGGCGACATTTACCTTTGTCGCGATTGACGCCGAAGGTCGGCCGCGCCCGGTACGCAAGGATGAGGCAGACGCCTAAGCCCTCGCGAGATCAAATTCAGGAGCCCCGCCATGCAGAGCCGCACTGTGTCCACGCTGTTGACCCGTCTGGTTCTTGTCTGCGGGGCTTTGTTGTTTCCCATGCTAGCCGACGCGGGCGAGGCCGATTTGGTTGCCGCCAAGGTGACCAAGACCGGCGCAGATACCTATCGGTTTGATGTGACCGTGGCGCATGAGGATACCGGTTGGGATCATTATGCCAATGTCTGGCAGGTGATCGGGCCGGATGGCGTGATCATTGGGGAACGGGTTCTGGCCCATCCACATGTCAATGAGCAGCCCTTTACCCGTTCTCTATCCGGTGTGACGATCCCACCCGATATCACAGGTGTTACACTCAGGGCCGGTGATCTGGTGCACGCATTTGGCGGTGCAGAGTTAAGGATCGAACTGCCTGTTGAGGCTGGGCAATCTGTGACGGTTTCAAATTAGATCGAAACCTCTGCCCAAGTCCCCGGGCCGAAGCCCGGGGCAGAGTGTAGCACGTTGTTACCAGCTTGCCTTGGCAACACGCATGAAGTTTTCACCCATGATTTTATTGACGTCATCGGGCGAATAACCAATCGAAATCAGGGCATCTGCAAGGGCAGGGAGCTTGCGCGGATCGAACACCGCAGCACCACCTGCGCCGGGGCCGTAGCCACTGGCGGCGGGCCAATAGAAGTCCTTGTCGACGCCATCCGGGAAGTCGTTGGTGCCGGCGACCGATGGCATGGTATCAAGCCCGATGCCGACATGATCAACCCCGACCAGATCAACCGCATATTTGATGTGGCGGATCATGTCAGGGACTTCGGGCGCGTTTTTGGATTTAATGAAGCGCTGGAATCCGCAGATGCCGATCACGCCACCGGTATCGGCACAGGCCTTGATCTGTTCATCGTCGATGCAGCGTTCATGACCGCCCAATTCCTTGGGGTTGGCGTGGCTGAACACGACCGGCTTGGATGAGACCCGCATGATATCAAGCGAGCTTTGCCGCCCGGTGTGGGAGCAATCCATGATCATGCCGCTGGTGTTCACGGCCTTGACCATTTCAACACCCAGATCGGTCAACGGGATATCGACATCGTGACAGCCGCCGGAGACCGAGTTGTTGCGGTTATAGGCAAAGTGGATCTGCTTCACACCCAGCTTGGCAAAGACCGGCACCATTTCGGGCATGTCCTGGAGCATGACCGAGCCTTCAAGATCAAACCCGACGCCCAGCAGGCCCTTGGATTTGGCAATCGCCAGATCATCAAAGCTTTCGATCTGCATGTATTTGTCGGGGTTGGCGGCGATCTTGGCGCGGAAGGCGGCGATCACGCGCAGGATATGGGCAACGCTGTTCATATCCATGCCGACATTGACACAGACATAGTCGATGTGACCGGCAACATAGGTATCAAGCAGGTCTATCGGCGTCTTTTCATCAAGCGGCAGGCAGGCATGCGCATCCCACGTGAAAGACGGGATATGCCGACGTTGGTAATTGGCAAGTTTGCTGTCGGCCGGGGCGAAGGGTGTTGCGAAGCTCAGTGTGGTGGCGGAAGTCATGGTGTCTCCGTTCAGTCCCAGTCGACAAAGCTGTCGACAACGGCGCGGTCATAGCCGCCGGCAGCCTTGTAAAGCTGTTGCGAATAGGGATGTTCAAGTCTGCCATCTGCCAGTTGACTTGCAGTGGCGCGTTCAACAATACGGCCATGGTTCATAATGGCAATATCGTCGCACATATGGGCCACCACGGCGAGGTCGTGACTGACCATGATGTAAGTCAGGCCAAGTTCCCGGCGCAAGCGTGACAGAAGATTAAGCACTTCGGCCTGAATAGATACATCAAGGGCCGAGGTCGGCTCATCAAGCAGCAAAATCTTGGGTTCAAGGATCAGGGCGCGGGCAATCGCAACACGCTGGCGCTGCCCACCGGAAAGCTGGTGCGGATAGCGGAAGCGGAACGAGTTATCGAGCCCGACCTGTTCAAGGGCCTGCACCACGCGGGCATCGGAATTGCCAAGCCCGTGAATATTGACCGGTTCGGTCAGGATGCGGTCAATGGTATGGCGCGGATGAAGCGATCCGAACGGGTCCTGAAACACCATCTGCACAAGGCGATAGAATGTCTTGTCGCGTGTGGGGCCAAGTTCCTTGTTGTTGACCAGAATTTCACCTTCCCAGTCATCGACAAGGCCGGTGATGGTACGAAGAACGGTTGATTTGCCTGATCCCGATTCACCAACAAGGCCGAAGGACCCGTTTTTCGGAACCTTGATGTCGACATCCTTGAGAACGTGGTTGTCGTCAAACCAGGCATTGAGTTTGTTGATTTCAATCATGTGTCTACCCCTTAACCTTCGGCCCAGCTTGCTTCGCGTTCAAGGATCGGCAGATCAGAATGATCGCCATCCATTTTCGGCAAGCAGTTCAAAAGTCCCTTGGTGTAGGGGTGTTTGGCTTCGTGCAGGGCAGAGGCCTTGATTTCTTCGACCACGTGGCCCTGATACATTACCAGCACACGGTCGCAGAAGCTTGAAACCAGTTGCAGGTCGTGACTGATGAAAATCAGCGCCATGCCACGATCCCGTACCAGATCATCAAGGATCGCCATCACCTGAAGCTGCACAGTGACATCAAGGGCCGAAGTCGGTTCATCGGCAATGATCAATTCAGGATCAGGGATCAGCATCATGGCGATCATGACGCGCTGTCCCATACCACCGGATACTTCATGCGGGTAGGAGTTAAACACGCGCTCTGGATCGCGGATTTTAACCGCATCAAGCATATCAATCGCGCGGTGGCGGGCTTCCTTGGCGTTGACCTTATGGTGTTCGCGGTAGGCTTCGATGATTTGATCGCCAATGGTCATGACAGGGTTCAGTGAATATTTTGGGTCCTGCATGATCATGGAAATGCGCGCACCGCGTACCTTGCGCCATTGTTTGGGCGTCAGGTTTGCCAGATCGACATCATGGAAGGTCATTTGATCAGCGGTAATTTTACCGTTGGCCGCCGTCAGACCAAGTATGGCGCGCCCGGTCTGGGATTTACCAGACCCGGATTCGCCCACAATTCCAAGCCGTTCGCGACCGAGATCAAACGACACACCACGCACTGCATGCACATCCCCCTTGGGCGTGTTGAAGGTAACTTCGAGGTTTTTGACCGACAGAAGGGTTTCATTGGACATGATCAATCGCCTCCACGCGGGTCAAGTACATCACGCAGGCCATCACCCAGAAGGTTAAAGCCAAGGCTGACGATGAAAATGGCGATACCCGGGACTGTGGCAACCCACCATTGTTCAAGCAGGAACTGACGACCCTCAGAAACCATTGCCCCCCATTCCGGCATCGGTGGCTGTGCACCAAGACCAAGGAAGCCAAGACCGGCTGCAATCAGGATCATGCCCGCCATATCAAGGGTCACACGGACAACAAGCGAGCTCATGCACATTGGCATGATGTGACCGGTAATCAGGCCCAGGTTCGATGTGCCCTGAAGACGGGCGGCTTCGATGAAGTCGGATTTGCGCACCGTGATGGTTTCAGCCCGTGCGATACGGGCATAAGGCGGCCATGCGGTAATCGCAATGGCAAGAATGGCGTTCTCCAAGCCCGGTCCAAGAGCGGACACAAAGGCCAGTGCCAGGATCAGTTTCGGGAAAGCCAGAAAGATATCGGTGATGCGCATCAGGGTGGCATCGATCCAGCCGCCAAAGAATCCGGCAGCTGTGCCAACCAGCAGGCCGACCGGGGCTGCAGTGATGACAACAAGGGCGACGATCAAAAGGGTGTATTGCGCACCATAGATCAGACGCGACAGAATATCGCGGCCCAGCTGATCCGTGCCAAACCAGTGTTCGGCACCGGGTGGTTGGATACGATTGGCAAGGTCAGCTGCCAGCGGATCATAAGGGGCCAGAAGCGGGGCAAAGATCGTTACCAGAATAAGGCCAATCACGATCGAAAGGCCGATCATGGCAAGTTTGTTTTCGGTGAACTTGACCCAGCCAAGCCAGGCACGTCCGCATTTTGCCTGCCAGCGCGATTTTGGCGTATCGGATGTCAGCCATTGTTTCAGGCCGGTTTGCGAAACTTGTGTTTGTGTTGTCATGATTATCTCCGCGCTCTGGGGTCGAGCAGGCGGTAAAGCACGTCAGAAAGCATATTCACACCGATAAAGACCGCACCGACCACAATCGTGCCACCGAGAACCGCATTCATGTCGGCATTGAGCAACGAGTTGGTGATGTAAAGACCAAGTCCCGGCCATGCGAAGATGATTTCGGTCAAAACCGAACCTTCAAGCAGGTTAGCGTATGACAGCGCAATCACGGTCACCAGTGGCACCATGACGTTGCCAAGGGCGTGGCGCCAGATGATGCGATGTTCGGAAATGCCTTTGACCCGAGCGGTCAGGATGTATTCCTGACTCAGCTGTTCGAGCATGAAGGAACGCGTCATGCGGGCGATATAGGCCAACGAGAAATAAGCCAGGATCGATGCAGGCAGAACAATGTGCGAGACAGCGTTCCAGAACAGGTCCATGTCGCCTTCGATCAGAGTATCAACCAGCATAAGACCGGTGGTAGGTTCGATATAGTCGAGATAGAACGAATCAAGGCGTCCTGGACCCGCGACCCAGTCGAGCTTCATGTAAAATACCAGAAGCCCCATCAGACCCAGCCAGAAGATCGGCATGGAATAGCCAGCAAGGCCGATCACGCGAACCATATGGTCGGGCCATTTGCCCTTGTTGATGGCGGCAAAAACGCCAGCGGGAATGCCCAGAACAACACCGATAATGGTTGCAATGGTTGCCAGTTCAAGGGTGGCCGGGAAGACACGCTTGATGTCATCGAGCACGGTGTTGGATGTCAGCACCGATTGGCCGAAGTTACCCTGCAGTACGTTGGAAATATAGATAAAGAACTGCTGCCAAAGCGGCAGGTTAAGCCCCATTTCTTCGCGCACGCGGTTGTACGTGCTTTGCGATGCATGATCGCCAACAGCGGCCAGCACCGGATCAATCGGCAAGACGCGACCGATCAGGAATGTGACAAACAGCAGGCCAAAAAATGTAATGGCAAGCGAGAATACCAGCCGCAGGACAGTTCCCGTCGGGCCGGAAGCGAAACGGGCGCGGTTGCGCCCGTCCCGTTTTTTGCGTTTAACAGCGGACATTACGACCGTTGTCTCCTTCGTCGAGATTAGTCTTTGGTGACATAACGATAATAGTTGTTATCGAATGACGGACCGAGGACGAAGTTGTTCACGTTGCCGCGCATGGATGCGATCTCGGTTTCCTGGAACATGATCACGAACGGACCATTTTCCAGAACTGCTTTCTGAAGATCGACATACATCGCAGCACGTTTCGCATCGTCGCGTTCCAGCGTGGCGGCATCGGTTTTTGCCGTCAAGTCACCGGCATCCCACGAGTTGCGCCAAGCGAGCGGCTTGGCAGCGGCATCGTCGGAGTTGTCCGGGTTCCATGCAAAGGTCGATGCGTTGGTGTGCGGATCCTGATAGTCCGGACCCCAGCGACCGATATAGATATCGTGCTGACGGGCGCGGTATTTGGTCAGGGTCTGTTTGCCATCACCCGGAATGATTTCCAGATTGATGCCAGCCTGTGACCAGGTCGCCTGGATCGACTGAGCCATCGCCATGATCGCGGTGGTGTTACGGGTGTCCATGGTTACGCTGAACCCGTCCGGATAGCCGGCCTCGGCCAGAAGGGCCTTGGCTTTTTCGACATCCAAGGAATAGGGGTTCTCGTTATATGCGCCCAGGAAACCTTCAGGCAGGAAGGCCTGATGGATCTGCGAACGACCAGCCAGGATGGTTTCGGAAATGCCTTTGTAATCGACAAGGTATTTCAGAGCTTCGCGGACTTTCGGATTCGACAGATATTCGTTTTTCTGCGACAGACCGAGATACCACAGCGCACCTTTGCCCTTGGACATCATCTTGATGTCGTCATTGTCAGAAATGGCAGCCAGCTGATCGGCTTCGAGGTTACGGGCAATATCGATATCGCCTTTTTCAAGGAGGAGCTGCTGAGCTGCGGCTTCCTTGACGCTCTGGATAATCACGCGCTTCATTTCTGGCGCGCCATCCCAGTAATCTTCGTTGCCGGTTAGGCTAAGGCTTTCGCCCGCAGTCCACTTGTTCAGTTTGAACGGGCCGGAACCGGCATAGTTGGTTTTGAGCCACTCATGGCCAAGGTCGCCGTCCACTTCATGGGCAAGGACTTCTTCCTTGTCGACAACCGAGCCAACGCCAGCGGTCAGGCAGTACAGCACGAAGCTTGGTGCGTAAGGCTTGTCGACTTCCATGACCAGCGTGGAATCGTCGGTGGCGTAGATCTTTTCCTTGACGTTGTCGGCGGTGAAACCGAACTGGCCCAGAATGAAGGCCGGCGACTGATCCAGCAGGATCACGCGCTGCAAGGAGAAGGCCGCGTCTTCGGCGGTCAGCTCGTTGCCAGAGGCAAAGGTGATGCCGTCACGAATTTTGAAGGTAAAGGTCTTGCCGTCTTCGGAGACATCCCAGCTTTCGGCAACGACGCCATAGATCTTCGACACATCGTCATTGTCGAAACCGATCAGGCGATCATAGGTGTTACCGGCATATTCAGCGCCCGAGAATTCGAAAATCTGAGCCGGGTCGAGCGTGATGATGTCATCAATGGCAAAAGCCATGACCAAAGCATTTTTCGGCGTTTCGGCCTGTGCCATCATAGGTGCGGTCGCGAGCGCGGTCCCCATGACCAGCCCTGCAATAAATTTGCGCATGATGCGCCTCCCGATTGTTGTTGTGGGACTGCAGGCCAATGCGTGGACTGATCGGCTATCGAAAGGGAGGGCCAAAACGAGACGGGCTCAGCTTTATAACCATCCGGAGTTCTATCGACGCCTTCAGGCCCTTATAATTGCGGGGCGGCCTGCAGGTTCGCTTAGTGCATGTGGAGCTGAGCATAATTTATACGATTAATCAATGACCAGTCGGTCAGCAATGCTGTCTAAATCAGCAAATGGCACAACTTTCCCGAAAATGGATTTCTTAAGGTTGTGTGACGTATTGGTGAATTTACCCACGCGGGTGGCGCGGTGTTTTTACGCCGGGGTTTGGCCTTAGAAACAAAAAAGCGCCAGCGAAAAATCGCGGCGCTTATTTTGTACGTCATTCCCAATCAGGGAGGGAATGGCGCGAGTGACGAGACTTGAACTCGCGGCCTCCGGCGTGACAGGCCGGCGCTCTAACCAACTGAGCTACACCCGCATGGTGCGTGGCGCGGTTTATATAAAGACCACCCAATTGAGGCAAGTGTTTTTTGACCGATTTTCAAAGAAAAATGCGCGGACGTGTTTTGCCGGTTTAGTCGCCAAGAAAGCGGCGCAAAAACAAAAAAGCGCCAGCGAAAAATCGCGGCGCTTATTTTGTGCATCATTCCCAATCAGGGAGGGAATGGCGCGAGTGACGAGACTTGAACTCGCGGCCTCCGGCGTGACAGGCCGGCGCTCTAACCAACTGAGCTACACCCGCATGGCGTGGCGCGGTTTATATAAGGGGTGGTTCGGTCTGGCAAGGGCTTTTTTGCAAAAAAAAGACGGACCGGAAATTTACCAGTCTGATCGTCCTTGGCAGCCTCGATGCGACGCCTGTTTCGCAGCGAAAAGCGCTCGATCCGGGGTGGCGTAAATGTGTAAAAAGCGAGTGGAAAACAAAAAAGCGCCAGCGAAAAAATCGCGGCGCTTATTTTGTACGTCATTCCCAATCAGGGAGGGAATGGCGCGAGTGACGAGACTTGAACTCGCGGCCTCCGGCGTGACAGGCCGGCGCTCTAACCAACTGAGCTACACCCGCATGGTGCGTGGCGCGGTTTTTAGCAGCCGGTCAAAGGTGGTGCAAGCGCTTTTTTGCCAAGATTTTTCAATTTTTAGCCGCGTTCTTCCGGCGGTAGAAACCGACCCTGCATCGGGCACGTTAAAGTTCACCTGTCAGGCTTTGGTAAGGCGGGCAGGTGAGGGGGATGTTTGGGATTGCAAGGCGCACATAAGCACCACCTGAGACTGCATTGTGAAATGCTGCCCAGTGAGCGAGATCGTCTGCGGTCAAGAGGTGTGGGGCTACTCGCGCGGTTCTGCGTAGCGTTCGGTCAGTTTGGTCAGAGCCGCGACAGTTGCCTGTTCGACGGTTGAGCCAAAACCAGTCACGCGGCCGGCCAGAATGACATAAAGCGAGTCGATGTGAAGCTGGATCACCAGCAGCTGTTTTTCGTTGGCCGTGGTGCGGTCGGCAACGAAGATTTCCATCGATTTTGCGATCTGCGTCATCAGGGGATACTGGAAAGTGCCGCCCAGGGCCTTGACCGAATATGCAAGGTCATTTGCCGCGATGATGGCTTCTGGCCGCTTGGGCTTGTCGTGCAGGGCGTTGATTACCAGTTTGCGGCATTCCATCAGGTCCTTGCCGATGTCACGGACAAAGGTCTCGGAGCTGCGCTGTACAACCTGTTCGAGCTCTTCAAGCTGTTCAGGTGACAGGTTGATGTCAAATCCCTTGATGAAGTTGACAGCTTTGCGTTTCAGATCGGTCTGCGCAGGGATGATCTGCACATTCTTCTTTTTCTTAGGTTCTTCCGGCTTCACGATGGCTCCGCTTCCCCAGTCATAATGGGTCATTCGTCAAGGCTCCTACGATCAGGACCATCAAACTGGACCTGTCTGCGACGTCGGTCCGGGCCAAAATACGTTCCAGTGTTAATGAAACGTCTTGGTCGGGCGATGACCGAAACCAGACGGCTGTAAAGTGCCTTGGCGTTAAAGGGTTTGGCAAGAAATTCAGTAATCCCAAGGTCACGTGCCGTCGTCACATAACGCATCTCGGAATGTGCGGTCAGCATAATCACCGGAATGAACCGGTTTGGCGAATTGGTCGAATTGCGCATGACATCGAGGAATTCAAGGCCATCCATGCCGCGCAAGCGCCATTCACAAATCACGATATCAATTTTTTCGGTGCGTAGTACGTCAAAGGCATTATTCGGCGATTTTACACGCTGTATATGACTGGCTCCGAGATAGGCGAGCGTGTCATAGACCACCTGAGCTGAAATCTTGTCCCCGTCAACGATCAGAAAACTAATCTTACTAAAGTCTATTTTCGCGTTCATCCGGCCTCGGTTCCTGAGCATCATCACGAAATGCGTCGCTGTTCAGGGGGATACAGCAGCAAATCTAAACAGTTGCTGATATATAAACCCTTATACCTTTGTCTGGTTTCCAGCAAGGCCAAACCACTCTGTGTTCAGCCCGAAAATCTGACAAATACTGACCCCAAGCCAGCTGAAAAATTAGAACAAACGACGTTTACGTCTTTTTGTTTTTGATGCTCGTGTCCGGTTTGAACACACCCAATATTGGGCCTTTTTTTCAATAGTAAAGAGGAAGATCTTTTTTATTTCATGGGCTTGGTGACGCCGTCGTCATCAATCACCTTAACGGCAACACCGGACTCCTCGAACATTTCGGTCGATATCTTCATATCTTGTTCCCAGCGTTCAAGAAAGTCCGGGGTCAGTTTTGACTTGTCGACATAGACCTCGGCGATGCCTGCCTGGATGATTGCGCGCGCGCAATCGCAGCACGGAAAGTGCGTCACATACAGGGCGCAGCCATCAAGCGATGTGCCGGTGTAACTGGCATTATAAATAGCATTGCGTTCGGCATGTTCGGTATAGGCGTATTTTTCCGGACGCTGATGGCGGCTTTCGACTTCGTCATCGACCCCGCGCGGAAACCCGTTATAGCCGACAGCACGAATTTCTTTTTTCGGGCCGATGACAACCGCACCGACCTGGGTGCTACGGTCTTTTGACCAGTCTGCAATATGGGCTGCAAGTCCAAGAAAGCGATGGTGCCATTTGCTCATGAAAAGGGTCCTGTCTGCGCCGTAAAATTGGTCTGTTGGGTATTCGTTTTTGACCGGCACGTTTCACCGGTACGGGTTCTTTAAAGAAGGTGCTTCTTGTAATTGTCCAGCGAAAAATCACATTTTTGTAAAGGCATTTAATGAAAAGTCCCTGTTCAAATAGGGGCTGATTGATTATTAAGGGGTTACCCCCAGAAAAGATCAGGACGCCTTTTCGTCTCGCCGCAGATGCAGGCCGAAGCGGGAAGGATCACGTGTAAACCGAATAACAAGAGGTAGCAGCCGATGCGCCGTCAACGTAAGGCGAAGATCATCGCGACCCTGGGGCCGGCAAGTTCAAAGCCAGAAATCCTCGAGAAAATTGTGCAGACAGGTGTGGATGTGTTCCGCCTGAACTTCTCGCATGGGGAACACTCAGAACATCTGGCCCGTTTTGAAGCGATCCGTGTCGTCGAAGAAAAACTCGGCCGGCCGATCGGTATTTTGATGGATCTTCAAGGTCCGAAAATTCGTGTTGGTACCTTTGCCGACGGTGAAGTTGAACTCACCGCCGGTGATACGTTCAAATTCGATATGGACAAGAAGCCGGGCGACAACAAGCGTGTGTCGCTTCCGCATCCGGAAGTCTATGCAGCTATCAAGCCGGGTGCGAACCTGCTGCTTGATGATGGTAAGCTGCGCATGCGTGTCGAGAAATGCGACGACAAGTCGGCCGAATGTACCGTCATTACCGGTGGGCCGCTTTCCAACCGCAAGGGTGTCAACCTTCCGGATGTGATGTTGCCGCTCTCACCGCTGACCGAAAAGGACCGTGCCGATCTGGATTACGGTCTTGAGATGGGCGTTGATTTCGTGGCGCTGTCCTTTGTGCAACGTCCCGAAGACGTTGCCGAGGCCCGCAAGATCATTCAGGGCCGTGCAGCCATCGTTTCCAAACTGGAAAAGCCGCAGGCGATTGATCACCTTGATGAGATTGTCGATCTGTCGGACATGATCATGGTTGCCCGTGGTGACCTTGGTGTCGAATGCCCGCCGGAAGATGTGCCGATCCTGCAGAAACGTATCATCAAAGCGTGCCGCGAAGCCGGCAAGCCGGTGATCGTTGCGACCCAGATGCTTGACTCGATGGTGTCCAACCCGGCCCCGACCCGTGCCGAAGCATCCGACGTTGCGACCGCGATCTATGACGGTGCCGATGCGGTGATGCTGTCAGCCGAAAGTGCGGTCGGCAAATATCCGCTTGAAACCGTTTCGATCATGGACCGTATCCTACGCCGTGTGGAGCAGGATGAGCTTTATTACCGGATGCGTGACGCCAACCGCCCGGATCCGGAACATAACGCCCCGGATGCAATCAGTGCAGCCGCCCGTCAGGTGGCGACCACCATCGGGGCGAAGGCAGTTGTTAACTATACATCTTCCGGGTCGACGGCATTCCGTGCTGCACGTGAACGTCCGGAAGTGCCAATTCTTGGCCTGACCCCAAGGATTCAGACCGCACGTCGTCTGGCCTTGTGTTGGGGCGTGCATCCGGTCTTTACCCGCGATGCGACCAACTTTGCCGAAATGGTCGGAATCGCCACCGAAGTGGCAAAGCGTGAGGAATTTGCAGGACCGGGTGATTCGCTTGTTATCACCGCCGGTGTGCCGTTCGGAACGCCGGGTGCGACCAATATTCTGCGCATTGCATGGGTCGGCAATAATTAACGCAAGTGAGTGCGTGTAACGATTTTCGATGACGGGCGTCCTTTTGGGGCGCCCGTTTTCATTTGCGCAGATTGCCAGAAGTCCGTCGGCGCGCAGGTTTTTCGATGGCAATGGGCAGGAGGGGGCATAGACCCCTGTATCGTTAATGTTTTTTTGAGTCTTTGCGCCGATAGTCATTCTGTAATCAAGGCTCTGTCTGTTGATATGTGCCCTTGAGATTGGGTTATGAAAATTAGACGCCTTGTCTGGTTGTGTATCACTGTCAGTTTGGGTTAAGCTGTTCTGACAAAACACAAAAATAAGGCATCGCAACGTCGATGCCGATACGCCGCCAGGCACGGGACCAGGGGAATTACTGCGATAATGCTGAGTTGGATGTTCAATCGGCAGAAAAATGCGGGCGATGGGGGGCTTGATGATAAAGCCTCTGCCAAGCTGCGTGATCTGGCCGACACTGTTCGCACCATCGCACCTGAAACGTTTGGATCTGATACAGGTCGCGTTCAGGGTCGCGCGATTCCCCGCAGACATGTTTCCGAAAATAACGCCGATGCATCGGCCCTTGAACACGCAGCCCGTCTTTCGTCTGAATTGGACGCGCTGGACGATGCCGAGGATGTACCTGATTTTGACAGCGACGTGCGCATGGATGTGGCGCGCCGTCTGCGTCGGCATCTGACAGATTTGAGCCCGTCCGAAAGACTGGAAATGGTTGACGAGTTCGTTTCGGCGATTGCCAATATGGGCGACTGTTATCGCCCGCAGGTGATTGCGCTGATCGAACAGGAACTGGGTCATACCCCGTACATGACCCGTCAGGCGGCCAACCGTTTACGTCAGGATATTCAGGCGATTGGCCGGGTGTCGATTGCCGATTATATCGAGCTTCTGAGCGATTCCGACTTCCTTGATATCATGCGCGGGCGCGGTGAATTCATTCAAACCGCAGCCGAACGTGAACGCGCCGAGCTTGAGGCCGCCGCCAAGGCCCGCCTGATCGAGCAGCAGGCGGAAAAGGAAAAGGGCGGTTTGTTGAACCGGTTGCTGTCATCTGATGACGCGCCGCGGAACGTTGTGCCGATGACGCCGCATTTCGTTGAAAAGACAACAAAGTCAAAGGCGCCGGAGAACGATATCCTCGGTGGTCAGAACCGAATTTCGCGTCAGGCCCAGCGCCGCATTGCCCATTTCATCATGGCGTCCCTGTTTGACACGCTGGTCGAGCAGGGCCGGATGCGGACCGAGGTTGCCCGTGCGTTGCGCCAGTCGGTCCGTCAGAGGATTGAAAAGGCCCGTTTTGAAAACCGGGTGCTGATGCCGTCGCGTGATAGAGACATGGTTGTCGAGATCGCAGACAATGAAATGGTCGACAACGATGTCATTGAGGCAACAGATGCCAAGATGACGATTGACCAGTATGTGCTTGATGCCCTGTCGCGCAATGATGATGCGCTGGTGGTGCAGGCACTTGCCCATTACGCGCAAATCCGCGCCAACGCCGTTTCCAAAATTCTTGATTCCGGCAGTGCCCGGGCGATCACAGCCCTTGCATGGCGGGCAGGGATGACTGCACCTGCAGCAGTCGTCTTGCAGATCAGTAACGGTATCCCTGAATCGGCAATCGAAAGCCCGGCGGCCGGTGGTCGCTTTGCGATGGCAGCTGCCGATATGGATTGGTACATCGATTTCTTTAGCGACATGAAGCCTGTAGCTTCGCGCATGAAGGTCGAAAAAGAAAACGAACCTGCGCCGGCATCTGCACAGACGGCAAAGCCAAGCGGCAGGACCATGTCGCGCGGTCAGGGACTTCGACCGCGCAGCGGGCGCAACAGTGGCGGGCTCGAGGGGCTCGTCTCTGACAGGCGGTCCAAAGGTCTCAAAGAGGACTGAGTGCCATGAGCAGCAATCACGGCATCTCTTATGACGGGCTGAAACATGCCCTTACCATCAAGGAAAGCTATCTGTCTGGCGAGCCGCTTACCGTGACCGGGGCGGCCAAGCAGCAGCGTCTGTTGATGCCGGAACATTTGCTGAGCAACGACCTTGCCCTGATGCAATATGACGATCCACTGGCCCTTGCCGTGATCGCAACCAGGGATCCAGAAAGCCCGATGGCCTTGGCTGCTGCGATCCGTATGGGACCGCATGCCAAATGCAAGGAACTGATTACCGGGGTCTTTGAAGTCGTTTCCGAGGCAACCAAGCATGAACTGGTTGCCGATTGCGCCAAGCTTCTGACCAAGAACGCATTCAGCCCAGAAGCATTCCATCTTGTGCGCACACGCGCCTCCAATCACGTCGTGGAGATCCGCGAAGCCTATCGCCGGGCGATGGGGGATAACCTGCGCGCGTTGCTGGATGGCAAGATGGCCGCGCGCGAGTTTGTCGAGGAATTCATCGAACTGGCATCAAATGGCAACCTTAGGATTGATATCTATCGCCGTCTGGTGATGAAACTGATGCGCTCAGACGCAGTGCGTCCAAGTGTGAAATTCATGCTGCTGGAACGCCTTGATCGTTTCCCGCAGATGGTAAAGCTTCAGATCGTCAATGAAGTCAATTCGGCACCCGATACCCCGGAATACCAGACCCTGAAGCAGGAATTGCGCTGGATCTACGAGGCAAAACAGAAACAGCAGCTGCCACATGCCAAGCAAACGCCGATCAATGCATCGGGCAATGCTGATGCATCCGGGCCGCGTATTACGGCGGCTGATCTTGTTGGGCGGTCACAGATCGATTTCGGGGCGGCTACGGGCATGCATCGCCGCAACAGCATCATCAAACCGGCCGAGCCGACCTTGAAACGCAACGCGACGCCCAGCATCATGACCAGCGGCGGCTTCAGCACGCGCGAACTTTCTTCCTGGCTTAACTAGGGTTCAGGCCCTGAGCTTTGCTGCCGATGCGCTTGGCGTGTGGTTAGCTCAGCATCTGTGATGTCGCGGTATTTGCCGGGACATGAACATGCAGGCCAGCCTGTTTTTCCAGATATACGGTACAAATCACGCGCACAAGCGATGCGAAATTCGGGATGTCACCACGTTGGGCGACGACCTCGTCGTGGATTTTGCCGAGAAACTGCGGGGTGCTGAAACCTTCACCCGCGGCGATTTCATCAAGAATCTGCCAGAAACGCAGCTCCAGGCGCAGGCTTGTAACAACACCATTGATCCGCACAGACCGGCTGACAGACTGATAAAGTTCCGGGTCAGTTCCAGAATAAATCTGACACATTTGAACGCCCTTTCCTGTTTGTGCCGCTGTTACGAGATGTGCAGCGGTTTTCTTTTTGTTTGGCGCAATGGTCGATCAAATGGCGCCCAAACGCAATCACCGTTTGGGCGCCGATACATTACAAATTGATTTCAGTGCCAAGAACCTTGAGGAAAGCCGCCATCCATTTCGGATGTGCCGGCCAAGCCGGTGCGGTTACCAGATTGCCGTCGATGCAGGCATCATCAATGGCAATGTCGGCATAGGTCCCGCCACCAAGTTTGACTTCAGGTGCGCAGGCCGGATAGGCGGAAACCTTGCGACCCTTGATGATATCGGCTGCTGCAAGAAGTTGCGCACCATGGCAGACAGCAGCGATCGGTTTGTTGGCAGCATGGAAATCACGCACCAGACGAATGACATCTTCGTTCAGACGCAGATATTCCGGTGCACGACCGCCGGGGATGACTAGCGCGTCATAGTTTTCGGCTCGCGCCGCCGCAAAATCGGCATTCAGGGCAAAGTTGTGGCCGCGCTTTTCGCTATAGGTCTGATCACCTTCGAAATCATGGATAGCCGTTGCAACCGTATCGCCGGCATTCTTGTCCGGGCAAACGGCGTCGACATGATGTCCAACCGCAAGCAACGTCTGAAACGGCACCATGGTTTCGTAATCTTCGGCATAGTCGCCGGTGATCATCAGAATTTTTTTCGCAGACATGTTTTATCCTCCCGCTTGTTTTCATTTGCCGCCTTTGGGCAAGGGCAGGGAACTATACGCCTGATACAAGCTGGGCGGGTAACAGCGGGGTACTACGTGCGAGGAAGTTGACGTGGTGTACGTTGTAGCGTCTGTCACCCAAATAAAAAAGAGGCCCGTCTGGGCCTCTTTCGAAATGCGGTTCTGTGAAAAAGAAGATCAGCTTTTGGGTGCTGTCGGCTTTTTCGCAGCCGTGGTTTTGGTCGCCGTTTTCGATGCGGTCGACCGTGAACGGGTTGCCGGTTTCTTGGCTGCAGTTTTTGCCGCAGGTTTGGCGGCCGGCTTTGCAATGGATTTTGCGGTGCTTGCGGTTTCTGCACTTTCGATAACGTGCAGGTCGCGTTGTGGGAAGGGAATAGAGAAACCAGCCGCTTCGAGTTCCGTTTTCGATTTACGGGTCAGATCGAAGAAGGTCGGCCAGAATTCACTGGTTGCAACCCAGCCGCGTGCGGTCAGATCGACCGAGCTTTCGCCAAGGGTGGCGACAAAGCTCATCGGTTCCGGATCCTTCAGTACGCGTTCATCGGATGCGACAAGGTTTTTAAGAAATTCGAGGGCCGCATCAACATCGTCATCGTAGGAAATGCCAACCTTGATATCGAGGCGGCGGGTTGGGTTGCGCGAATAGTTTTTGATCGCGCTATTCCAGATTTGCGAGTTCGGCGCAGAAATAAACACACCATCCGGCGTTTTGAGCAAGGTGGTAAACAATGTTATTTCAACAACGGTGCCTGAAATCGAACCAGCTTCGATAAATTCATCGATTTTGAGCGGACGCAGGATAAGAATCATGACACCGGCGGCAATATTTGATAGTGTCCCCTGCAGGGCAAGACCGATTGCCAGACCAGCGGCACCGAGAACGGCGATGATGCTGGTTGTTTCAACGCCGAAGTTCGACAGAACGGCGACGATTACGAAAATCAAAATCACGTAACGTACAATGCTTGATGCAAGCGGCTTTAACGTCGCATCAACAAACTTTGTACTCTTTAGGGAATGGCGGACCAATGCAGCCGCCCGGCCGGCGACCCACCAGCCAACAATGAGTATCAGCACAGCGCCGAGCAAATCGAGGCCAAAGCCCAGTGCAAATCCTTTAAGCATTTCTGTGATGGTCGCTACATCGGTTTCGATCATTTGAACCTCGTCCGCTCCGTGTCATAATTGTGTTGATTGCCAACCATACTTCTGTATGAGAGGATTAGCATTACAGGTTTGAGTGCGCTTGAAAAGTAGGACGCCAACACCATTTTTTTTTAGATGGCTGGAACAAACCAGAATTCTGTTCGTTTAAGACCATAATTCCACCATCATTGGTGTTAAGTTATTAGCTGAAGAACAACCTTAATGACAGGGGTAAGACATGCAGATCAATCCGAAAATTCTTTGTGCTCTTGGTGGCGTTGCGCTTCTGAGTGCATGTAGCAGTGTGGACAACAGCGGCACCGCGGTACCTTACGGCGGTAACCCGTTCACCTACAGCAGCTCGGTCTCGTCTGCGCTCTCGTCCGAAGAGCCGACCACTGACTTCGGTAAAGCGCTTAAGGCCGAATATCTTGCATACGCACAGCGCGAAGCTGACGAATGGTATGACTTCTTCGATGCCGACTTCTTTGCGAAGAAAGCCGGTCGCGTAAGCGGTGACACCATCGTTCTTCCGGAAGATCCGGCAAACTGGCGCTTCTCTGATGAGGAAATTGCACAGAAACGCGCCGTCCGTGACGAACTTCTGGCCCTTCTTGATGACGGCAAGCGCGAAGCAATGCCGGCAACCGCAGCGATCGCACAGTCTCGCTTTGACTGCTGGGTCGAGGAAAGCGAAGAAGGCTGGCAGACCGAGCTGATCAGCCAGTGCTGGAAAGATTTCGAAGCTGCAATGTCTGAGCTGCGTGCAGAACAGCCGGCCGTTGTTGTAGCCCCGGTTGCCGCTGCTGAGCCGCGTCTGTTCACCATCTTCTTCGATTTTGACAGCGTTGCGATCACCCCGGTTTCCGAGCGTGTTCTTGATGCAGCTGCTGAGCAGTGGGCATCCTCGATGGGTGATATCACCGTCGTTGGTCACGCTGATGCCGCCGGTCCGGCAGCATACAACCTGCGTCTGTCCGAACGTCGTGCCGCAGCAGCCCTTGGCGAGCTGACCGGTCGCGGTGTGAAAGGCGACATGGTTTCGCAGGATGCTGTTGGTGAAGGCGATCTTCTGATCCCGACTCCGGATGGTGTTCGTGAGCCGCGTAACCGTCGTGTGACGATTTCTGTCGACTAATCACCGACATTTACCAAATCTTCGGCAACGAGGTGGTATAATGCCACCTCGTTGTTTTTCTATGTGGTTTTGACGATCTGGCGATTTTTCGCGGAAACAGGTGTTGAATTTGGGATTAATGTGAATAATCTCTGGATTGTATTCCTGATTTAAGTGAGAGGCGGGGACAAATGCTGAAGGCCATCAAGACGGTCTTTTCGCGGCGCTCGGGGGGCGTTGCTCTTGCAGTTGCTACACTGGCAGTTGCAACCATGTCGGTCTTGCCGACTGCGCGCGCGGCAGACAAAACACCGGTCGTTCCGTTTGAACGTTATTTCGCTGACTTGCGCGGCGACGGAAAGACCCTGCGTTTCAATGCGTTCTCCGGTGAAATTCCGGGCACGCGAATCAAGGAACTTCTGCGTTCTGGCCAGGTCATTGGGGATCGTATCCTGCTGGCAGAGGATGTCGCGGTTTATTTCCCGGATGGTTACATCGTCCAGTCGCAAACGAACTTTGCGAAATATGTGCCGAAATACGGCGTGAAGCCGAGTGAGGTTTCTGGTCGTGACGATCTGGTTGAAAATCCGCGTTATGCCCTGATCAATCGTTTCGATGTTATTTTGGGTCGCGAATGCGCGCGCACCGAATATGCCAACGGATTTGCTGCCCTTCGCATCAAGCCGGATGGCGTAATGTCGCTGGTACTTGAAACAGCCGGTCACTTCGACACGATTGTTGATGAGCAAACCACGGCATACACCGTGACCAGTGCCGTGCAGCCGGTATTTATCGGCAACCAGGGCCTTGTCCCGGATCTGATTGCGCAGTGCGGGCTCAGCTAAGCTTTTCAAAGATATTTTGAAACGACAAAGGCACCGGATCATCCGGTGCCTTTTTTGTTGTCGTGATGCGATGGCGTCCTGTTGGACCGGTGCTTTAGGCCAGGCGCGGCAGTTCAATTGCCGGGCAGCGATCCATGACCGCGGTCATGCCGTTTGCCTTGGCCTTTGCGAAGGCCTCTGGATTGATCACGCCAAGCTGCATCCAGACCGACTTTGCGCCGATTGCGATGGCATCATCGACGACGCCAGCCGCGTCTTCGCTGTTACGGAAAATATCGACCATATCGACCGGATCGGCGATATCGGAAAGCTTTGCCACAACAGTCTGACCGTGAATGGTGCCACCAGCCTGACCTGGATTGACCGGAATAACTCTGTATCCCTGATCAAGCAGGAACTTCATCACCCGGTTTGACGGGCGTTCCGGCTTGGGGCTGGCGCCCACAAGCGCGATGGTCTTTGTCGTTTCCAGAAGCGCTTTGATTTCCGGATCGGTGGGATTTTGAAATTCGGCCATTTGGGTTCATCCACTTCGGGTGATCACTGTATATGATTGTTATATGAGTGGTGGCTTCCTGCAACTTTGATATGCGTCAGTAAGCTTATCATGGGCGTGCAAATGGCTGCCCTCGCGGAAAGTTGATGGCAATTTAAGTGACGGCGACCACCAAATGCTTTTTGACTGGGGGATCGGCGAAACCTGACAGGGTTATTTTGTATGTATCCATGGCTTGATCCATCCGGGCGGTTTTCCTTTTTCAAACTGGCTGTCTTTGTTGCACTTCTTGTGCCCGGCATCGTGTTGTTGTGGCCGGTCATTGCCGAGGGCGGGGCAACCATCCCGGTCAAGGAAGCCATTCTGCAAAGTGGTGAATGGACCATCCGGATATTACTGATCACGCTTCTGGTGACACCGCTTCGCCGCATAACCCGATTTTCTAAACTGGTACAGGTGCGCCGCCAAGTTGGTGTGGCTGCCTTTTGCTATGTGGTGATCCATTTTGGCCTGTATGCGATCAGCCAGAATCTTGATGTTGGCCGCATTGCCAGCGAGATCGTTTTGCGGATTTATCTGACAATCGGGTTTGTTGCCCTGATCGGGTTGGCGGTTTTGACCGCGACGTCCACCAAATCAGCGATGCGCAGACTGGGGGCCAAGTGGGGGCGCCTGCATAAACTGGTTTATCCGATTGCCGTGCTTGGCGTGGTGCATTTCTTTTTGCAGTCCAAGGTCGATGTCAGTGAAGCAACGCTGATGGCCGGGATGTTTGTTGGCCTGATGCTATATCGCTTTGCCCATTGGCGGGGATGGTCGCTTAGATCTACTGTGACTTTGTCTGTCATTGCGGTGATTGCCGGGTTGGCAACAGCCGGCATTGAATATGCCTGGTATGCCTTGGCGACCGGTATTCCGGCCGATCGCGTGGTTGCAGCCAATCTTGAATGGATGTGGCCGTTACGCCCGGCATGGAATGTGGTGTTGGCCGGTGTCGCGATCAGTGTGATTTCTTTGTTCGGGCGAGATAAACCGGCACGGAGCTGGATTGCCCGGCTCGTTGGGAATAGCAGCGTCACCGCCGAGGCATCATCGCGTTAAGTGGCATAACCCGCAATGTCTGTGGTTTCGTGAAATTCCGGTCCACCGTCGGCTGACTGACAGTGGACCGGGTTGGTGTGATTATTCCGAGCGAATCTTGCTTAGGAAGTTGTTGGTTTCGCGGCGCAGATTGACCGAGTACTCCATCAGTTCATGGGCCGATTTCAGAACCGTATCGGCACTTTCGGTCGACCGGACAGCAGCCGCGCTGACCAAGCTGATGCTTTCGGTCACACCGCTGGTCCCGACAGAAGCATTTTCAACACTGCCGGAAATCTCCTGAGTCGCAGCGCCCTGTTCTTCGACTGCCGCCGCGATGGCGGATGCGCTTTCGTTAAGTTCACCGACAATATCGGTGATCTCGTTGATTGCGGTTGAGGACAGCTTGGTCGCGTTCTGGATACTTTCGATCTGCTCGGAAATTTCCTGTGTCGCGCGACTGGTTTGGGATGCGAGGTTTTTGACCTCGTTGGCGACAACCGCAAAGCCCTTGCCAGCTTCGCCAGCACGGGCGGCCTCGATCGTGGCATTCAGGGCCAGAAGGTTGGTCTGGGCCGCGATGTCGTTGATCAGGGCGATGACATCGCCAATACGTGCTGAGGCCTCGACAAGGCCATCCACCGTTTCGCGCGTGCTGGTTGCCTTGTTCGAGACATTGGCGGCTACCTCGCTTGAATGGTTGGCCTGACGGCTGATCTCCGTGATGGAGGCAGACAGTTCCTCGGACGAGGCGGCAACGGTCGCAACGTTGTTCGATGCATTTTGCGCGGCATCCATGCCGATCTTTGCCTGTTGGGTCGTTTCATCAGCCGTGCCGGACATGACGCGGGATGCGTCGTCCATTTCGCGTGCCGCGTTTTCAAGGCCGTCGATGATGGCCCCGACTGTATTTTCGAATTCATCGGCAAGCTTGCGACCGAGAGTCTTTTTCTCTTCCTCGTTTTTCCGACGCAGTTCTTGTTGTTCGGCCTCAAGGCTTTTCATGCGCTGTGCGTTGGTCTGGAAAATTGTGACCGCGCTGGCCATTTCGCCGATTTCGTCCTTTTGATCCTTTGCCGGGACTTCGGTGTCGAGTTCGCCGCCAGCGATCTTGTTCATGGCCACGGTCATGGCCCGGATCGGATGAGAGATCGACCGGTTGACGCTAAAGGCGATCAGTAGTGCGACCAGCAGGGTTACAATACTTACACCCAGTGACAGGGTGGTGGCGTCGTTGATCGCGCTTGCAAAGAAACTGCGATCAATGCCCATGACGACAATGCCAAGGTTCTGGCCGCTAAAATCCGTGATCGGGCGCGCCATCAGGGCCAGTTCGGTGCCCTCGGCATCCTGCGGGGCAAGGATCTGTTCGCCGTCACGAGCCGCGGCAAGTGTGGGCGATGCAATATCAAGGAAACCTTCGGGGAAGGTGGAGGCAAAGACTTCAAAGGTGCCGTCACGGTCAATCAGAAGGGCGGCATCGGTGTTGGAGTGTGCCTTGAAGTTTTCAAAGAAGGCCGGACCAAAGGATAATCCGAATTCAACCGAGCCGACATGCGTCCCATCGTTGAAAACAGGCGTGACACCGCGCATGCCAAGACCGGCAACACCGACTTCCAGGCCGCTGATGGGTTGTTGTTTTGTGTTGGTTTCAACCACTGTTTTGCGGAACGAAGACAAATCGTCACCGAATTTATCGAGCTTATGAACCCTAAGGAACGAGATCGCCGGGGCCTTATGGAACTGGAACTGACGCACGCCATGGTTTTCTTTGAGTTCAGCGAAGCCAGGGCCGAAAATATCGGCCAGCGTATCGCGGTCATCTTCCGCCATGGCTTTCTGGGCGGCGGGGATGGTTGCGGCAAAATCCGCCATCGCAAGCGCACGAGCGGCTTCCATGTCCAGCGCACTTCGCAACTTTTCGAAATTGACGCGCAGTTCGCGTTGTTCAGCACCTGCGACAATGTCACGTTCAATGGAAAGATTGATAAGCCCGATCACCAATGCCGTCGCAAAGGTTATAAAGATCATCGCGATACTTAGTCGCGGACCTATTTTCAAAGATTTCAGCATGTCCACACTTCCCCGCCTATCTATTGTTTTTCTTAGAAGAATTATAAATATTCATTCTTCTGAAGACTTGCGGAGATCATCTAAACTCAACTTTGAGTTTATGTGAATACCAAATAATACGGGTATTTATATATCTAAAGGTTATAATATTGCGGTAAATATAGGAAAACCTCCAACCAATCGCCTGAAGCAAATTTTTGACGATTGGAGGAGGCGACGGTCTTTTGGGCGGGGTGGGCTGCTTAGCCCGCTGCGCGGCGGGTGAGGGCGGTCAGCAATCCAGCACCAATCATCACCCCGCCTCCGATGCGTGTCAGGCGACGCAGGGTGGATGGGTGGCGGAACCGTTCACGCAGCGCACTTGCCATTACCGCCCAGATCGCAACGTTGATGGCGGCCAATATGACAAAGGTCGCGGTCATAATCGTAAACTGTGGCAAAAGCGGATCGCCAGCAGTCACGAACTGCGGCACAAAGGCGATGAAGAAAACGATGCCTTTGGGGTTCAGGGCGGTAACGATATAGGCCTGCAGGAACATGCGCGACGGACGGTTGCGTTTGGCATCCGGGTTGTCATGCAGGGCTTCGGGCTTTTCACGCCACATCTTGATACCAAGATAGATCAGATAGACCGCCCCAACGAGTTTGAGCACGGTAAACGCCTCGGCGGAGGCCGCGAGTAACGCACCAGCCCCGGCCAGCGAGATCGTCATTGCGGTGAGATCGCCCAGTGCAACCCCCGGAACCGTTGCCCATGCAGTTTGTTTACCCTTGCCCAAGGCATAGCTCACGACAAGCATGATGGTCGGGCCGGGGATGGCCAGAACCACAGCACAGGCAAAAGCAAAGGCAAGCCAGATTTCAAACGACATGGGGCGTACTCCGAAAAAGGTATCTGTTGACAGAATGCGTCATTCCGAAGGGTTTGCAAATACCATCATAAGGTAATCTGCCGGATATAGGGCAGTCTACTCGTGGCGCCAGCTCGGATGGCGCTTTTCGATAAAGGCGCCGATCCCTTCGCGGGCATCATGTTTTTGCATATTCGCCGTCATGACGTCGGATGCATAGGAATAGGCCTGCGACAGCGGCATTTCGAGCTGTTTGTAAAATGCCTGTTTGCCAAGCCGAACCGTCATGCCCGACCGGGCGGCAATCCCGGCGGCCAAGGCATTGGTGTGTTCTTCAAGTTCATCATCACCGACCACGTCTGACACCAGTCCCATGGCAAAGGCGGTTTCGGCATTGATCGGATCGCCGGTCAGAAGCATCCGCATGGCATGCTTGCGGGCAATGTTGCGGCTAAGTGCGACCATCGGGGTAGAGCAGAACAAGCCGATATTGACCCCCGGGGTGGCGAACTTGGCGCTGTTGGCGGCGACAGCCAGATCGCAACTGGCGACAAGCTGGCAACCGGCTGCTGTTGCCATGCCGCGCACACGCGCGATGACGGGTTGCGGCAGACTGACAATCGTCATCATCAGGTCGCTGCATTGTGTAAACAGGCTGGCATGCTGATCACACTCAGTGATGCCATTCATTTCCTTAAGGTCGTGCCCGGCACAAAAGACAGGCCCCTCGGCTGCCAGAATGACACATCTGACGGTGGTCTCCTTGGCGATCTTGTCAAAGGCGTCCTTAAGGGCCGTCATCATCGCCCCCGACAGGGCATTGCGGCGTTTGGGGTTGTTCATCGTCAGGGTGACAAAGCCGTCATTGTCTGTGCGTGTGACAAGCTCTGGCTCGGTTGTGGAAACGGTCATGGCGGGCCTCCCGGATGGCTGTATGTGTTTGACGTTTTTTGATTTTTAAAACACGGTATACCGTAGTAGAATTACACGCAAAGGGTTAGCGGCCTGTGCCAATAATAAAACCCTGGGGATGTGCCGAATGTTATTCTGTCTTTGCCCGATCAATAAAAATTAATTCGGCAAGTGGTTGTGCATGAGTAAAGATTTCCCAAATCGGCGGGGGCGGGCACCGGGGCGCTTTGTTCCGACCCGGACAGTCCGTGAGTCTGTGCGGCTGACGAAACCCGTGCGTGAAACGCCCATCAAGCGGTTTGACAGCAAGGACATGATGGAACGCGATCTTGAAAGATATCGCGCAGAGGCCCGTGCACGTCTTTTACAGAACGGCTTTGATATTCCAGCCTTTCTGATGCCCAAACCCAAGATCAATCCTGAAGACGAAGACGCCGGTGATGCCCCCGATCCTGTCATCGAGGAAGATCTGCGTCCTCCAGCCATGATCGGGCCAAAGCCAACCATGCCGGTTAAGAGTGAAAAGCGCGCTGATGTGAAAAATCCGGCTGCGGTTGCCGCGGCAAAGGTCAAACCTAATCGCCATGTCTATGTCCCGGACAAGGCAAGCGGGCTTGTTTCGATGTTCCTGCCAGACGATAGCCAGCTGAAATCTGGCGCATCAGACGCGGCCGGCGCAGGGGGCGGACAATTGGTGCGACCGCAGGATCTTGCAGCCCATGAAGCTGCCCAAAGGGCTGCCATCGACAAGGAACGTAGCGCCTATGACGACTATGTCGACAGCCTGAATGGCGGTAAGACATTGCTTGATCGGACTCGGGAAAAGGACAGCCAGGGCGGCGATGTCGGCAATGACATTGCAGGCCGGGTAGACGACCTGAAAGAGACCGAGGTTCGAAAGTCCCGCATCAATCTGCCAGATAGCGAAGACAACTGGGCCCTGCATGAAGACCTTGATGCCAAACGTCAGGCGATTTTGCAAAAGCAGGGAAAGTCGTCGGGATCTGCAAAAGGGCAGTCATCGAAGGGGCCTAAACAGCCAGGTGAACCCTTGGGCTTTAACAAGATGATCGCGCGGTTGGCAGCCTACATGATTGCAGCGGTGGCTGTGGGCTATGTTCTGGTTCTGACGGTCAACGAATTTTCGGCAATTCTCGGCAGATAACACAGATAAAAAACTATTGCCGAACGATTGCCTTAATCTCCATATATTAGTGAGGAATTCGGTGGTTTGACGTCAGGGCTGTCTAGGCCTTGCGCGTTGCGCAACGATAAGAACAAGGTACGGGGAAGATAGAGCGAAATCATCCGAGGCGGGGGCCGCCGTGATCATGGCATGATGGAAAAGATGCCGGGATCAGGGCGAGATAACAGTTCACCCTGTTGCAGGAGGCAGCAACTGATGCTGTGAAGTCGCCATGATGTATGACGAAACCGGTCAGGAAGACCGTCAGCCTGTTTACTTGCCTGAGAACCGTTTTCACTGGGCATCCAACGACGAAGTCGACAAACCGCTGCGTGATCTTTCGCGTGGGCCTGTTCACACCCGGTTCAGGCAAAAATCCGATCAAGGGCCGGGTATGTCGCCCGGTGAGTGGATGCGTGAAAATTTGCCCGGGCTCGGCGCAACGGCGATTGTGGCAATCGTGATCTTGTGTGTTGTGGTGGCGATCTATACCGACGTGGCCGGGATTTTGACCCGCTAGTGGTTGGGGATCTGATGTCCCCTAAAAGCGGTCTGTGTATGCGCAAATTGTTGACGTTAACGTAAACGTTATGTCAGGCTATCTCCCTGAAACAAAAATGCTGCGTCAAAGCAGCTCCAGAGGGAGGCCATCCAAGCCATGAACAGTTCCGTGACCCGGACCGGTGTAACGCCAGCCGACTTTGATGCCATCATGCGCGAGAAGGTCCCGTTTGTCGGCGATATGGATGTCAGGACCGAAAGCCTTTCAGACGATACCGCAATCCTGCGTCTGCCATTCAAGGAACGCTATCTGCGTCCGGGCAATGTGGTGACCGGGCCTGCGATCTTTGCGCTGGCCGATATTGCACTGTATGCCGTGGCGTGGCTTGTGGTCCCCAAGGCGGATCTGGCGGTAACGACCGAGGCGACGGTTCATTTCCTGTCCGGGGCAAAGCCCGGAGATCTGATTGCAGAGGCCAAAATCCTGAAGGCGGGCAGGCGGCTTTTGATTGCCGAATGCCATATTCGATCTGCCGTTGATGACAGCCTTTGTGCGCATGTGATCGGGACTTATGCGATGCCGCCGGCCGAAAAATAGGCTAAATTTGTGTGGTAAAATAATACCTCAACCATTAAGTCATTGATTTAATGT
The DNA here is from genome assembly GCF_015871485.1 of Thalassospira sp. A40-3. Classification (NCBI taxonomy): domain Bacteria; kingdom Pseudomonadati; phylum Pseudomonadota; class Alphaproteobacteria; order Rhodospirillales; family Thalassospiraceae; genus Thalassospira; species Thalassospira sp. A40-3. The sequence continues at coordinate 2,297,332 of NZ_CP065428.1, read as the reverse complement.
GAAATATTCCTGTTGTTTTCCTGTTGGATGCTGGCATAATGCGCCGACTTTCAACGAGGGAACATTCCCTCCGTGGAACCCAGTTTTCGAGTATAGAAATAATGAAAACCTTCACTGCGACACCGAGCGACATCGAGCGCAAATGGTTCGTGGTCGACGCAGAAGACGTCGTCCTTGGCCGCCTTGCAGCCGTTGTTGCCAACCGTCTTCGTGGTAAACACAAAGCGATGTTTACCCCGCACATGGATTGTGGCGATCACATCGTCATCGTCAATGCCGAAAAAGTCAAACTGACTGGCCGTAAGCTTCAGAACAAGAAGTTCTACTGGCACACCGGTTACCCGGGCGGCATCAAAGAACGCACCATGGACAAGCTCCTGAACGGTGAGCATCCGGAACGCGTCATCATCAAAGCTGTTGAGCGTATGATGAGCCGTGGCCCGCTGCGCAGCCAGGTTCTTTCCAAACTGCACGTCTATGCTGGTACCGAGCATCCGCATGAAGCTCAGAAGCCGGAAGTCCTCGACGTAGCGGCTATGAACGAAAAGAATAAGCGGAGTGGCAAATAATGGCCGACACCAAAACTCTTGAAGATCTCAAGGATCTGGCACAGGGCGGCGAAGTTGCTGCTGCTGCAGAAGGCACCCTGCCGGAGCCGAAGATCGACGCACAGGGCCGTTCCTATGCAACCGGCCGTCGTAAGAACGCAATTGCACGCGTCTGGATCAAACCGGGCTCGGGTAAAGTCACCGTCAATGGCCGTGAGTTCGAAGACTACTTCGCACGTCCGGTTCTGCGCATGGTGATCAACCAGCCGTTCGGCGTAACCAATCGCAAAGATCAGTTCGACGTTGTTTGCACCGTTTCCGGTGGCGGTCTTTCCGGTCAGGCCGGTGCCGTTCGTCACGGTATTTCCCGTGCACTGACCATGTTCGAGCCGGCACTGCGTCCGTCACTCAAAGCTGGTGGGTTCCTCACCCGTGACTCGCGTGCTGTTGAACGTAAAAAATACGGTCGCGCCAAAGCTCGTCGTAGCTTCCAGTTCTCGAAACGTTAAGTCGTTTTCGGGCAACAGGCTCGCGATACTGTTTGGAAAAGCGTCACCCTCGGGTGGCGCTTTTTCTTTTTGCGAAAGCCAATAAGAAAGCGGCGTTCTCACATAGGAGAGCGCCGCTTTCTCTTTCGTATCAAGGCGTACCTGTTGCTTATTGCCAGCGGTCCGAGAAATCGCGCGGGATCATCAGGATGTCACGATCCACTTTGGTCACATCCGTATGCCCACACAGCGCCATGGACACTTCAAGCTCCTTTTGGATGAGCTCAAGCGTCTTGGTCACACCGGCTTCGCCCATCGCACCCAGACCATAAACATAAGCGCGCCCGATATAGGTGCCCTTTGCGCCAAGTGCCAAGGCTTTCAGCACGTCCTGGCCAGAGCGGATCCCGCTATCAAGGTGGACTTCGATCTTGTCACCAACGGCATCCATGATCGCCGGCAGGGCCCGGATTGAGGACAGGGCGCCATCAAGCTGGCGTCCGCCGTGGTTGGAAACGATGATGGCGTCTGCGCCGACATTCAGCGCCTCCAACGCATCGCGCGGATCAATGATCCCCTTGATGATCAGCGGCCCATCCCACATCTTGCGGAATTCGCGAATGCGATCCCAATCAAGGGATACATCGAATGCTTCGGCGGTCCAGGTGCTCAGCGATGACGCGTCGGCAACACCCTTGGCATGGCCGACAATGTTGCCAAAGAACCGCCGCTTGGTGCCGAGCATGCCAAGGCCCCATTGCACCTTGGTCATCATGTTTGTAACCGATTTGAAAGTCAGCTTCGGCGGGGCGGACAGGCCGTTTTTCAGATCCTTGTGGCGCTGTCCCAGCATCTGAAGATCGACTGTGATGACCGCGGCCGAACATTTGGCGGCTTTGGCGCGGTCAAACAGGCGCTTCATGAAGTCGTCGTCTTTCAGTGTGTAAACCTGTAGCCAGAACGGCTTGGATGTGTTTTCGGCGACATCCTCGATCGAGCAGATCGACATGGTCGATAGCGTGTAGGGGACGCCGAATTTCTCTGCCGCACGCGCAGCCTTGATCTCGCCATCCGCACTTTGCATGCCAGTCAGTCCGACCGGGGCAAGGGCGACGGGCATGGAAACATCCTGACCGATCATCTGGCTTTTGGTGGAACGACCGGCCATGTCGATTGCGACCCGCTGACGCAGGTGAATTTCCTGAAAATCGGTAGTGTTTTCACGGAATGTCTGCTCGGTCCAGCTTCCGGATTCTGCGTAATCGTAAAACATGCGCGGTGTGCGCCGTTTATAGATGCGTTTCAGGTCTTCGACGCAGGTAATCACTGGCATGAGGTCAACTCCGAATAAAATGTGCCTTGTATTGGTAATACCACTTTCCGAGGTTGTCGCAAACCGAATTGAAAATCAGCTTTTGAGTTGCTGTTTTCGGATGCCGGATTCAGACCGATGTTGTTGGCACCAAAGAATTTTAAAAAGAGGGATCGAAAATTCGGAAGGTTGTGATATTAACAAATCTCTGACGCGATAATTTTTTGAATTTAAGGTGTGATCCAATGGTTGGAACGATGCGACGAGTTTTCAAAACATAACTGTTTGAACCTCTGTTGGATAACCTTGCGATATGTGAAGGGCCGCTAATGGAGCGGTCTTTTTTTATGCCAATTTGAAAGTTTGGCACTTACCTGAAGCCCAAAGAAAGGGACCCCCGATATGCAGTACAGAAAGCTGCACGATGCCGATTTTGATGCCGCAAACGCATTTCTTGCCAATCATGCAGCGACCTGCATGGTGCTGCGCGGGAACCTGCGAACTGCCGGTATCGAACGACGTCGTCACCCGCTTTCTGGCAACTGGTTTGGGGAAGTGACCCCGGATGGCAGCATCAGCGCGATTGTCGCGCAATTTGGCAATGGCAATGTCTTTGTCGAGGCCGGCGGTCAGAAGGCTATCCCAAAGGAACTGACGGCGGCGTTTGTTGCAGACCCGCTGAAACCGGTTGCAGGTGTGTTTGGTGATGCTGATACGGCGCAGGATATGCTCTGCCAACTGGGGCTTGAGGACGCGCCCTATGCGATCAATGCATCGGATGTGCTTTACGAGCTTGATCTTGCCAACCTGATCGTGCCGCAAAACGCCCGCGCCGATGATTTTCAGATGGTTGATGCGGAAAAGATTGACCGCAATACATTGCTGCGCTGGTTGCGCGCCTATGAGATCGAGGCACTTGGCGCGGAAGACACACCAAGCCTTGATAGCAAAATCGCTTCACGCCTTGTCCATGCACTGGATGCCCGGACGATGTGGGGCCTGATTGTCGACGGCAAGGCGGTGTCGCTATCCGGCTTTAACGCAACCTTGCCTGATATGGTTCAAGTCGGCCCCGTCTGGACTCCGCCCGAGGAACGCTCCAACGGTTATGCTCGTATCCTGGTTGCCAAAACGCTTCTGGCAGTGCGGGCGCGGGGCGTTAAACGTGCTATTCTGTCAACCGACAGCGAAGCGGCGGCGAAAGCCTATGAAGCGCTTGGGTTTAAGAAGGTCGGGCGGTATCGGTTGGCGATATTAAGTAAACCGTCTGTCGTTCATATGGAGGATTGTACACTGTGAGATGGCTTCTTGCTGTAAGTGTAAGTTAAGCCTTTTGTGATTATGGTGGGCTAAATTTCAAGAGGTTTGAGGTAAAGATGAGCTCCAACGGTAACCTGAAAATCCGCGTATCCTGGTACGATGAGAGTCAGAAGCCCTTCTTGGACGAGTTGGACGATAAGGTTTTCGAGCCTTGGGATGTCAGCTTCAACGCCAAGAGCGATCTGTTGGAGTTGGATCTTTTCCGAAAGCTTCTTAAAGAAAATCCGTTTGAAACCGAAGACGATCTTGTGGGCGTGTTTTCCTGGAAGTTTCTAAGGAAGTCAGGAGTTCCTTATGATCATCTTATGGCAGAGATCGCGAAAGCCCGACGTAAGGAAGTCGACGCCATCATCCTTAATCCTGCGATTGCCAATAACGCTTTGTTTGCCAACGGCTTGGAGCAAGCGATTGCATGCGGGCATGGTGGTTTCAAGGTTGTTTTTCCGAAGCTTGAGCTTGGGCAAATAACCAAATCGCTGTTGCCTGTAGACACCTTCTGTATGTCTTCGTACATCATCGCTAATCGCGCATTTTGGTGTGATTTGGTGCGCTTCCTTGACTTGTATTTGGATATCGCTGACCGTCTGGCGAAGACCGACGAAGAGTTCAAGAAGGTCTATTTTGCAAGTGCTGGTTACCATCGGAACCGCAAATTTGATCATCGACCATTTATGATTGAGCGATTGGTTCAGCTATTCCTGAATACACGAATGTATAACGTTCATTATTTGCATCCCACGGAGAATTGGTTGGGCAACAAATTCGGGGACAAGGCCGAAATTGTGGACAAGTTATACCACCTCAAGCGAGTGTCGCTAAATAACAGCCTTTTGCTCAAGGAATGGATGCAAGTACGACATCCGATTGTTTCAGATTGGCCGAAATTGACAGAGTTTTTCCATCTCGACGATCCGAAAATAGAAATGTGAATGGGCGGATCCGGGGCTATCTCGCAGAAAAGTCTCTAATTGCCTTTGCTACGTAGCGACACTGGTCAGTACCGAGATGCGGCCCGATTGGCAGGCTAAGCACGTCTTTGGCAAATTGGTCTGCAAGTGGATAGTTGCCGTTTGCCGGGAGACTGTCAGCGTATGCTTGCTGCCTGTGGGAGGGCACCGGATAGTGAATGCCGGTACCAATGTTATGCTGGGCAAGATAGCTTTGCAGCTTGTCACGTTCAGGCTGACGTATGACAAAAAGGTGCCATACCGCATCCGCCCATTCCGGGATTGCAGGCAGAATGACGTTGCTGTCTTGCAATTCCTCTAAGTAAACTGTGGCTTGCTCTTTGCGCAAATTGTTCCATTGATCAAGGTGTCGAAGCTTGACTTCAAGCATTGCTGCCTGCAGCGGGTCTAGGCGGCTATTAAAGCCTTTCACCTCGTTAAAGTACTTCTTCCGGGAGCCATAATTTCGCAGAATTCTTATCTTTTCTGCGAGTTCTGCGTCGTTTGTGGTGATTGCGCCGCCATCCCCAAACGCACCGAGGTTTTTGGCCGGGTAAAAGCTCCATGTTGCGATGGTTCCGTGTCCACCGATTTTGCGGCCTTTATAAGAGGCCCCATGCGCTTGCGCGGCATCTTCAATCACTGGGATGTCATGTTTCTCCGATATCTTAAGGATCGGGTCAAGGTCAGCGGGTTGCCCATAAAGGTGAACCGGAATGATTGCACGTGTTTTTGGTGTGATTGCAGCTTCTATCTGTTCGGGATCGATATTGAAACTGTTCGCGCGCGGTTCGACGGGAACGAGATTTGCACCAACCTGCGAAACGGCAAGCCAGGTCGCAATAAAAGTATGAGACGGAACGATAACTTCGTCGCCGGGGCCAACATCAAGTGCACGCAGGGAAAGCACCAGTGCATCAAGACCACTTGCTACCCCGACGCAATGTTTGACATTGCAGTAGTTTGCATATGTATCTTCAAGACTTTCAACAGCGTCGCCTAGGATGTAAAAGCCGGATTCCATAACCTGTTGATAAGCGGCGTCTATGTCCGTCTTGATCGCGCGGTACGTATGACCCGGATCGAGAAAATCAACTTTCATCGGCGCTTTTCCTGCTCATCATGGTTCACGGATACAGTTGGCATTTTAACATCGAGTGAGACTCAGAACCGGCTACTTATTTGCTATGCTCTTCAGATAATTCTCGAACTTTGTGCCGAATTCTGCAACGTCAGGGAATTTCCTTGACCAATAACCACTAAGCGCCCTTGCTTGCTTTGCACCTTGAGTGGCCAGTTCTCTATCAGTGATAACGCCGTTCTTGTGTGAGGCGATTAGCAGGTCAATCCAGTCTGTGATTGCAAACACGAAATCGGGGTTGCTATCTGGGTTGGAGTTTGAATTGTGCTGCGGATCGAAACGGAAATAGCTCAACTCTTCATCAATATAATGCGCCTGATGCCCGAGGGTAGTATTCCAGTAAAAGACAACGTCACTTAAACCTTTTGCGTAAATAGTGTCACTATAGGTCAGTGAGCTGGTCCTGTCATACTGTTTGAGAGTTTCTCCTCTGAGCATGATTGTTGAAAACTCCCCGACGAAGTTCTGGAAGCTAAGAATCATCTGCCTTTGAAGTTCCCTGCCGTCAATCAAGAATGCTTGATTTGCCGGGCGTCTCTCTTTCCCACGTTTGTTTTGGTTATTGATTGTGGCTGATGCAGAAAACACCATACTAGTATTTGAGCTCGACTGAAATGCTTCAACCATTCGCTCAACGCAGAATGGATGAAGTAAGTCATCATCGAAAAGTGGTTTGATGTAGTCTCCTTTTGCGGAAAATATCGCGTCCAAAATGTTCTGCCCGCCTTTCAATTCATTTCGGTAGTAATGAACTCCATTGAAGAGCGCGCATGTCTGCGCAATATTTTCCGTCGGGCAGTTGTCAGACACAATAATCTCGATGTTACTATAAGTTTGCCCGATCGCCGTCCTTAGAGTTTGTTCAAAAAACTCAGGCTTGTAGCTGGGTATTACAATTGAAACCAATGGGGTTTGAGACATCTTTTGCCACTGTCTCCCTTTTTCGAATGTCTTTTTATTAATCTGAACTATCTGTCCGCGGCTGCATTTAGAAAGGTATGATAGTCCCTGAGGTAATCTTCTTCGTCATAAAAGTTTGAAGCCAATACCATGCAGACCGATCCGGATGAGAAATTGTCAAGCTCTCGCCAAATCATGGGGCATATGTACAATCCATTGTAAGAGCGGTTGAGATGGAAGCGTTTTTTTTCTTTGCCATCATCAAGCACGATATCAAAGCTTCCCGACATGGCCACAATCAGTTGGTGCAAGTTCTTGTGTGCATGGCCACCTCTTACAGAACCACCAGGAACGTCATAAAGGTAATAGACGCGCTGTATGTCGAACGGAATATGATTGTTTGCCTCAATAAAGGTCAGGTTCCCCTGACTGTTTGAGATTTTGGGTAGCTCGACAATCTTGCACAGATGAATGCTCATATGATCAAAATCCCATGTTTCGATCTTCCAAAGTTAACCACCAGAACTTTGCTTTCGTGTTAATTTCAGAAAAATCTCTGATGCTTGTACATCTTTTCATAGCGCAGACAAAAACTTAACGAATAATTTTAAGGTTCAGTATAGCTCTGGACATCGACATGATTGGAGAAGGTTGACGGAGATAACGTCATGACGGCAATTCTTCTCGGTGCGGCCGGGACCGGTACATCGTTTGCCATTGCAAGCAGACTTCGTGCTGTTTGGGGCGATGAGGTCCGTATCGTTTCTGTGGATATAAATCCGCCGGAGTTGGTAACCGCCTCGCTGCTCTCTGATATATTTGTACAGGTTCCGTTCGCAGACAATCCTGCCTACGAGAACAAGATACGTACTATCGTACTTTCAGAAGGTATTGATGTTTACGTTCCAATCTTGAACGAAGAGCATCTTGTTGCGCAAAATATTATCGGTGATCCGAATTTTGGTGGTCTTGATGTTTGGAGTTCCGAACTATATGCGCGATGCATAGACAAAGAACTTGCCGATCAGTTTCTGAAAAGCATCGGTGTACCAACGCCTAAGATCATTGATCCGGTTGGACTTTCACCGCAGGCAGAGTGTTTTGTCAAACCTCGCAGTGGTTTTGGCAGCAAGGGGGCCCGTAAAGTATCTGTCGAAGAGTTAAGTGATCTCTCAAAATCGGAACTCGAAAGCCTGATTATTCAGGAAGTATGTGAAGGTCCTGAGGTCACGGTTGACAGTTTTTACGATGCGCAAATGGATGTATCGTTTGCTTATTGCCGCGAAAGGATTGAAATCAAATCGGGCGTGTGTACTAAGGCGCGGGTTTTTTTCGATCCTGAGCTTGCCGATATTGCGCGAAGAATTGGCAAGGGCTTGCAGCAACGCGGCACGATTTGCTTTCAGGCGATGAGGGCCAGGAACGGGTGGGCGATTACCGATTTGAATGTTCGATCCGGGGCTGGGACCGCGATCACATGTAGTGCCGGGTTCGATGTTTTAGCTGCAGCATTTGCATGTCGCACTGGACAGAATTACAGCAAGTTTGTTCGCCAGCTTGCAGTGGATGAAGAGTTTATCGTGACCAGGCAATATACCGAGTTCGTAATGGCTCATCGTCAATGATTTACGCTTTTGATCTAGACGGTACCCTTATAACCGCTCGACAACGCCAGATGACACTCTTGCGAGCTGTTGCAAAACGCATTGATGTGCATCTCGTGGAAGACGCAGTTTGGCAAAAGAAGCGCGAAGGCATCTCAACATTGGCAGCGTTGTTGGAGATGGGTTTGAATGAAGATAAGGCAAAAGAGATTACCAGTGCTTGGATTCAGGAGATAGAGACACCCTATTGGTTAAGCCTCGATACACTTTTTGGCGATACGGTGACAGTACTTGATAGTTTTCGGAAAACGGGGAAAACATTGATTTTGCTGACAGCGCGGCAAAATAGACGGCTGCTTTTGCAGCAACTTTCGCGTCTTGGGATCAGGGGTTATTTCAAAGGTGTTGAGTGTGTATCCCCGTTTTGTGCTGTCGATGAAAAATCAAACGTACTGTCCCGGCACTCGTTCGCCGGCTTTGTTGGTGATAGTGAAACCGATTTTGCCGCTGCCAATAGGACTGGGACACCGTTCTATGCCATTTCTACAGGACAGCGCTCACCAACCTTTCTCGCTGGTTTGGGAGTGGATCGTCCGCACAGTTCACTGCTTGAGGTCAGGGACGCCATCTTTGGCGCCGTCTTGGATAAATGAAACAGATTTGAGCGCATTTAAGGAGATCCACTATGGATGCCGAGGAAAAAAGCAGGCTTGAGCACATAGCGAATAACTCGCTTTATGACAAAGGTGCAAACGCTGCGACCATACACTACGAGTTTGAGGTGTTTCGCAGATTTGTTTTGCCGGGTAGCATTCTTGAAATGGGACCCGCAGAGGGTTTGATGACAGGCCATCTTGTTGATCTCGGGCAAGAAGTCGTTTGTGTCGACGGGTCGGAATTTTTCAGCCAGCGTTTGAAAGAAAAATATCCGTCCATAGAGGTCATTACGTGCCTTTTTGAAGACTTCGAGACCGACCGCAAGTTTGACAACATAGTTCTCGGGCATGTTCTTGAACACGTTGACAATCCGGTTCAGATTCTTGAAGTCGCGAAGAAGTTCCTTGCTCCGAATGGTATTTTGTTTGCAGCCGTACCAAATGCCCGCTCATTGCATAGGCAGGCTGGGGTTATTATGGGGCTCTTGCAGGCTGAGGATGAGTTAAACGACCTCGATAGGCACCACGGTCATCGTCGAGTATTTAATCCCGAAAGCTTCCGCCAGGCATTCTATCAGTCCGGATATAACATTGATTATTTCGGTGGGTATTGGTTGAAGCCTGTTTCCAACAGCCAGATTGAAGCAAATTGGACTGCCGAGATGCTGGAGGCTTTTATGAAGCTCGGGGAGCGATACCCCGATATCGCTGGCGAAATTTATGTCGTCGCCTCGCATAAATAAATACTCCCCGATAAGGGTAACTCAAGAATGACCAATAATTCCCGCTACAACATCTGCATCGTCCAGCCTCCGGGTTATATTCATTCGCTGGCGTTTGCGGAGTTGGCCGAGCTTTTGATGTATTCGATCCGCGAGGCGGGGCATCCGGCGCAGATCCAGACCAATCAGTTTATGCAAGGAGCGGTCAATATTATTGTCGGGGCGCATTTGCTTGATGTTTCGGCTCTGCGCGCCGTGCGAGAGGGAACGATTATCCTTAATGCCGAGCAGCTTACGGGTGTTGGAGAGAAATGGCGGGAGCAACTGACGGGCTGGTTTGAGTCCGGCCTTGAAATCTGGGATTACAGCCCGGCCAATATCGAGGTCATCAAGGCGCTGGGGGCTGAAAAGGTCCGCTACTTGCCGATTGGCTTCCAGAAAGAGCTCCAGCGGATCGATATTAGCGTCGAACAGGACATTGACGTTCTGTTTTATGGATCGATCAATGAACGCCGGCGCGACATCCTAAGCCAGATTGAAGCCAAGGGGCTCAACCTGAAGGTCCTGATGGGCGTTTATGGCAAGGAACGTGATCAGTGGATCGCGCGGTCAAAAGTCATTCTGAATCACCATTTCTACGAAAGCCAGATCTTCGAGATTGTGCGCGTTTCGTATCTTTTGACCAACGCCAAGGCGGTTGTCGCGGAAGTAAACCCGGAAACCGTGATCGAGGATCGATTCCGCAAAGGGGTCATTGATGTGCCCTATGCCGGTTTGGTCGATGCGGTATGTGACTTGGTTGCCGACACGACCAAACGTAAGGCATTGCAGCGCCGCGCGTTAAACAGCCTCATCAAATATCCGCAGGTTGAGTTCACCAAACCCCTTTTGGAATTCACGCACTAAGGCTGATCAACATGCTCCGAGCACACACGCGTATCAAAGTTGCAGCGTGCCGTGCCGGTGCCATGTTCGCGCTTGTCTGCATCATTGCCTTTGGGGCAGTGCTTCCGGCAACAGCTGAGAACCTGTCACAGGTTCTATACCGGTTTGAAAACCGGGCGCTGACCTTGGGGCGATATGGCGCGGTGGCGGTGTTTCAGGAACGGCTTTTTGCGCAGGCGGCGAAATGTGCGGGCAAACCGGCCAGCAGCTATGGCGCGCCGGATGGGGTTGTCGGGGCGAAAACACGGCAGGCGATCATTGATCTGCAGCCGTGCTTGAATGCGGCTGTTCGGGCCGCGGTCGGGGCCGAAAGTTATGGGGCGATCACGATCGGGCTCTGGCAGTTATTAATGCCAGGCCAGTTGCCGCCACCTGATGCCATCACACGGGCTAATCACCTGACTTTTGCGCTGGAGGGCACGGACTATGACGTCATCCAGTTCAATTTCTGCCAGTCGAGAAATCCCCGCAGCGGCAAGACCTTCCTTGAAGGCGATCCCTATTGCCATACCAATGACCCGCGCGCCTATCTGACATGGGGGCCGCGCGGCGCAACCGCCGGGGCAGGGGCGGAAATTCAGCAAATTTTGTTTGCCGCCGAGCGCGCCAATCCCGGATTGCTGCAAAACGTCTTTGGACCGTTTACCGAGGATATGCATCGCCTGGCACTTGGCAACAATGATGCAGCGTTTGATATACTCTGTGCGATCTGGGTTGATGAACGGAAGCGTACTGCCTTCGAAAAACGCTTTGCCGCCTATGGCGCGCGGTATGAGGTGCAGGCGGCCTATCACCGGGTATATGACGCGGCCAATGCCGATGGCGGCAAGATAGCGCGATTTTTCAAATTATATAACGCCCTGAAACCGGTGATCAATCGCGATCCGACCGAGATTGACCTGGCCTTTTTTATCGACCGTGCAACCCATGGCTCCGTCCCGCCCGGCGATATCAGCGATCTTGTTGAGCGCATGACAAAATTCGTCACACGCACGCGAAATGTGCCAAGCCCGGGTGAGCTGCGTAAACAACTGGCCGCCTGGCTGCCGACGCATCACAAATACAATGACCGGCTGGCGCGCGATGCGATTTTTCTGGTGGATGACCCGGATGTGGTGGTGTCGGATGCCCATCGGCGTATGTGGTTGCAACGATCCGGGCTAAAGGCCAGTGACTTCGGGCTGTCTGACGCGCGCTATGTTGCAAGCTATCCCGTTGCAAGCCCCACGGGCTACGAGAAGATCGAGAAATTCTATACCGTTTTGCCCGAGGATGCGCGAGCCTGTCCCGATACCGTACGCCGTGAGCGTAAGAAATAGGGCGCAATGATTTGCAACCATGAGCAAAGCGCATGGGAATATTGCAAATCGTAAGGGGGATTTCCCGCCTAATTGCTTGCATCTGCGGGGCTTGTTTGCCAACATCCGGGCGTTATCAATGCCTGTTTTCGAGCAGGTGCTAAATATGGAGTAGGAATAGAAATGAGCGACGTTAAGGTCAAAGTCGGAATTCTCGGTGCCAGTGGCTATACCGGGGCGGAACTGGTTCGCATTCTTGCGCATCACGAAGCTTCGGAAATTACACTGTTGACCGCAGACCGACGCGCCGGACGTCCGTTCGGGGAGGTTTTCCCCCATCTTGCCCATATCAAACTGCCAACCATGATCTCGATTGCCGAGGCTGACTGGTCGACCGTCGATCTGATTTTCTGTGCGTTGCCACATGGCACGACACAGGAAGTCATTGCCGGTCTGCCTGAACATGTAAAGGTTGTCGATCTTTCGGCAGACTTCCGTCTGTTTGATCCGGCGACCTACAAGGAATGGTATGGCGCGGAACATGCAGCCCAGGATCTGCAGAAGGAAGTCGTCTATGGTCTGACCGAACTACACCGTGAAAAGATCAAAAAGGCACGTGTCGTTGCCAATCCGGGCTGCTATCCGACCCCGGTGCAGCTTGCACTGACGCCGCTTCTGGAAGGCAAGCTGGTGCATGCTGACGACATCATCATTGATGCCAAGTCCGGTGTGACCGGGGCTGGTCGCGCGCCCAAGGAAATGACGCTGTATGCCGAAGTGACCGAAGGCATTCATGCCTATGGCACCGGTGGGCACCGCCATGCGCCAGAGATCGAACAGGGCCTTGCCTGGGCGTGCGGCAGTGATGTTGTGGTGAACTTTTCACCGCACCTTATGCCGATGAGCCGCGGTATTCTTGAAAGCATCTATGTCAAAATGACCAACGGCACCACGGCTGAGGACATTCAGGCCGCCCTTGAAAAGCGGTTTGCCGACGAGCCGTTTGTGCGCGTTCTGCCATTTGGTGTCACACCGCAGACCCGCCATGTGCGTGGGTCTAACTATGTCCTGATGGGGGTCGTCAAGGATCGTGTGCCGGGCCGCGTGATCATCGTTGCAGTCGAAGACAACCTTGTCAAAGGCGCATCCGGTCAGGCGGTTCAGAACATGAACGTCATGCTGGGCCTGCCCGAAACCATGGGCCTTGAGATCGAGCCGCTGTTCCCGTAAGCGAACCGGCGAACAACAAATTAAAGGCGGAGCCATCTGGTTCCGCCTTTTTTCTTTATCGGCGAAGCTTATCGGGCAATGGTCGAATTTTGCCAAAGCGGGCTTTCATGCTGGCCGGATCAACTTTAAAGTGACGGCAATTAATTGAATGCCAGTTTGTGAAAGGTCCCACAGCATGCGTTTGTCCTATCGCGGGGTGAAGCCCACCATTGATGAAACCGCCTTCATTGCCCCCAATGCGACGATCATTGGTGATGTTGAAATCGGGGCGGAGACCGGCATCTGGTTTGGCTGTGTTATTCGTGGCGATGTGCATGAAATCCGTATTGGATCGCGCACCAATATTCAGGACCTGACCATGGTCCACGTCGCCAAGGGCAAGTTCGGCACCTATATTGGCGATGACGTCACGATCGGCCATTCAGCAATCATTCATGCCTGCACGCTTGAAGATCGAAGCTTTGTCGGCATGGGCGCGACCGTGATGGATGGTTGCGTGATTGAGCAGGGCGGGATGCTGGGTGCCAATGCGCTTTTGGCACCGGGAAAACGCATTCCGGCAGGCGAGCTTTGGGCCGGGGTACCAGCACGTAAGGTGCGGGATCTGACGCAGGAAGAAATCGAGTTCTTCAAGGTGTCGGCTGATCGCTATGCGGATCTGGCGCAGGAATATGTCAAATCAATCCCCGAGGATCTGGCATAATATCCACCAGCAATGCATGCGAGGCAGCGATCATCTGGACTGATGTCCTGTGATGCCGGTTTTGGTCGCTGCGCGCTTGAATAAACGGATGTGAGGGAAGCCAAAGGCAGCCAGCCATTGACTTTGATCAAGGCAAGGAGCAATTGTGTGGGTGTAAATGAAAAGCGTTCGCGATTGAGCGACTGCGTCAACCTCATCCAACAATCGACCAAATCAAAGTGTTTTCGATGCCCCACAATCTTCGTTCGTCACTGCATCTAACCTCTGTTTTCGCCCTTATGGGCTGCTATGCGGGTAGTCCTGCCTTGGCGGAAGATGCGTCGGCGATGCTGCATCGGCTTGCCGATACGGGACATCGCAAAACGGCGAGTGTGTCGGAAGTTGCGACGGCCACAGAGGCGCAGTCACCCTTTGAAGGCTTAGCGGACCTGGGCGAGGCACTTTATTTCGATACCAACCTTTCAGCCAATCGCACCATGTCCTGCGCCACCTGCCACGATCCATCGACGGGGTTCCGTGATCCGCGGGTCGATGTCGCAAGCGGGGCGTTTTCATTGGGCGATGATGGCGAAAGCCTTGGCGATCGTAATGCGCCGACCGCAAGCTATGCCAAATTCTCCCCGCCATTTCATGTGCGCGAAGATGGTGTCGCGGTCGGTGGCCAGTTCTGGGATGGACGGGCAATGGATCTGGCTGAGCAGGCCGGTGGTCCGCCGCTGAACCCGATTGAGATGGGGATGCCGGACAAGGCCAGTGTGGTTGCGCGTCTGCGCGAAGACGACGATTATGTTGCAGGCTTCAAGGCGTTGTTTGGCAATAATGTCTGGTCGGATGCGGATCAAGCATATGGCGCAATGACCAAGGCAATTGCCGCCTTTGAAGAGGGTGATGAGTTCGCACCGTTCGACAGCAAATATGACCGGTTCCTGCGCGGCGAATACAAAATGACGCCTGAGGAAGAATTGGGTCGTGTCCTGTTCTTTTCGCAGCAATTTACCAATTGCAATACCTGCCACATGCTGAAAACCAGCCCGACTTCAGAGGGCGAAACTTTCACCAATTACGAATTCCACAATATCGGCGTGCCGCGCAATGTCGCAACGCGCGATGCTGTCCGCAAGGATATCGGTTTTACCGATAACGGGTTGCTCGATAACGCAGCAATCGACGACCGGGCCTATCGTGGCAAATACAAAACCCCGTCACTGCGCAATGTGGCGGTGACGGGGCCCTATATGCATAACGGGGTCTTTGCCGATCTTGAGACGGTGGTTCGCTTCTATAACAAATATAACAGCAAGGCCGAGATCAATCAGACCAACCCGGAAACCGGCAAGCCGTGGGGGGAGCCGGAAGTGGCCGAAACCATTTCGCTTAAAGAGCTTGAGCAGGGCGATGCCCTTGATGAAAAGCGCATCGATGCCATTGTCGCCTTCCTCAAGACATTGACCGACGCGCGCTATGAACCGCTTTTGGAACAGCAACAGGCGGCCAAAGCAAACTAGGCTTTCAGCGTTTCAATCACCGCACTTTGCGCCAGATCGCCAAGGCCGGACTTTGTTGCCTTTTCAAAGACGTTATAGGCACTTTGGCCAACGGGTGTGGACATGCCGAGGTCCTTGACCAAGGCAAGGGCATAGGATGCATCCTTGGCGCGCAAGGCATTGGTGAAATGGATGTTTTCGTGATGATTGCCGCTGACCATGCCGGGAACGGTCATAAGGCCGGACCCACTGGCGTTTGCGCCGATGGCAAAGGTATCGGCAACGGTTTGACCATCGAGCCCCGCCTTTTGCGCGACCGCAACCAGTTCGGCAGCGGCGGCGATATGAACAGCGCCGAGCAAGTTGTGCATCAGCTTGTAAACCGTGCCCGATCCGATTGGACCGAAATGAATGGTCTTTTTGCCGGTGTCATTGAGGATCGGGGTAACGCGATCAAGGGTTTCAGACGCAGCTCCGATCAAAAAGATGGTGTTGCCGGCTTCAACATCGGCGGGAATGCCCGTTACCGGGCTGTCAACATACTGAACACCAGCAGCCTCGATTGTTTTTGAAAGTTCAAGCACAAAGCCGTGTGACAGGGTGGAGCATTCAATCGCAATGCTGTCTTTTCGCATGGCGGAAAGCGCACCATCATCGCCCAGCCAAACAGATCGTGCTGCCGCGTCATCAGACATAAATGAAATTACGGTATCGACATCTTTGGCGGCCATTGCCGGTGTGTCGCAGGCGACCGCGCCAAGGGTAACAAGCGGTTCAAGTTTGGCTTTGTTTCTGTTCCAGACCTTGACGTCATATCCCTTTGAAAGCAGGCGTTTGATCATCGCCGATGCCATGCGGCCAGCGCCAAGAAAGCCGATTGTGTGGGCCATCATTATTCCCTTGGATCTATTCGGATAAAAGAAAACGGTCTGCCGTGATGGCAGACCGTGAAAATGTGTCAGGGTGGTCTGCGATCAGATCAGGACAAGCTCACTTTGACATATTCACCCGGTGCCGGGCCAATGACCTTAAGCTTGCCATCGCCCGGTTTGCGGGCATCGACCTTGCCACCGGCACGACGGCCGACCCAGTTTTGCCAATCGGTCCACCAGGATCCTTCATGCTGGGCGGCCTTGGCCATCCAGTCTTCCGGGTTGGCCGGATTGCGATTATACGTCCAATAGCAATATTTCTTGGCCGCAGGCGGGTTGACCACACCGGCAATATGCCCCGATGCCGACAGCACGAATTTCACCTGGCCTGACATTAATTGCGTCCCGGCATAGGTTGCCTGCCACGGTGCGATATGGTCTTCGCGGGTTGACAGGAAATAGACCGGAATTTTGATGTCACGCAGATCAATCGGTTCGCCAAAGATCTTGATGCCGCCCGGTTCACGCAACAGGTTCTTGTTATACATATTGCGCAAATAGAAGCTGTGCATTGCCTTGGGCATGCGGGTGGAATCGGAGTTCCAATACAGAAGATCAAACGGGAACGGATCCTTGCCCAGCATGTAGTTGGATACAACAAACGACCAGATCAGATCATTGGCGCGCAGCATGTTAAACGACATCGACATATCGCGCCCGTCAAGATAGCCCTCTTTGGACATCTTGTGTTCAAGGCTTTTGATCTGTTCGTCATCCACAAAGACCGAAAGTTCGCCCGACTTTTCAAAATCGGTCAGCGTCGTCAGGAAGGTCGCAGATTTGACCCGGTCATCCCCGGTTTTCGCCATATAGGCCAGGGTCGAAGCCAGAAGCGTGCCGCCAAGGCAATAGCCGATCGCGTTGACTTCTTTCTCGCCGGTGGCCTGTTCGATCATGTCAAGGGCGGCAAGAACGCCTTCCTTGGCGTAGTCTTCAAACGATTTTTCGGCAAGTTCGCTGTCCGGGTTAACCCAGGACAGGACAAACACCGTGTGGCCCTGATCAACCGCCCATTTGATGAAGGAGTTTTCCGGGCGCAAATCAAGAATGTAGTATTTGTTTATCCATGGCGGGACGATCACAAGTGGGCGTTTTGCAACCTTGTCGGTGCTTGGCTTGTATTGCAGAAGTTCCATCAACGGCGTTTTGCCGACAACTGATCCTTCGGTGGTGGCGACGTTTTCGCCAACCTTGAAGGCATCAAGATCGGTCATGCGGATTTGCAGTTTGCCCTTGCCGCGTTCAAGGTCTTCCAAAAGGTTTTGCAACCCCTTAAGCAGGTTTTCACCACCAGATTCGATTGTGGTCCGTATGACTTCCGGGTTGGTCATCAGGAAGTTGGTCGGCGATATCGCATCGACGAATTGGCGGGTGTAAAATTCGACTTTCTGTGCGGTTTTATCGTCAAGCCCGTCCACGTCGTGGACAACGTTTTGCATCCATTGGGATGACAGCAAGTATGACTGCTTGATGAAATCAAACAGTTCATTGTTTTCCCATGCCTCGTCACGGAATCGACGATCCCCCTTTTGCGGGGAGACAACCGGTTCGGCTTCTTCGCCCATCATACGCAGGGTGGTATTGTGCCACAGGGTATAATATTGCTGCCAAAGCTCCATCTGGGCTTCGACCAGCTTGACCGGGTTTTGCATCATGTGCGTGGTCAATTCGGCAAAGGCAGAGCCGATATTAAGTGGGTCCGGGTCGGATATTTCCGGATCTTCTGCCTGCTTTGCCAGGAATTCAGACACAAGTCGTTGACTTTTCTCAGCAATCTCTGCCATAGCGGCAGAGAGCTTTTCGGGATCCGGATGTTTGTTTTCAGTTTCGATGGCCTGTTGATCGCTCATGGGGCATTCCCTTATGATACCGCCGCGGATACAAGGTAACTTCAGAACATTTTTGCGTCTTTGCAATATCGCAAGACTTTTGACGTTCTATGTTCCGGGTATCCGATTGACGTTCCGGGTTGAAACTTTGCTTGATCCCAAGCTTATCATGGCCTTAGCCTAGCGCGTCGTTTAGGGGTAGTACAAGAATTATAAGGTGACGTTTTTGCGGATTGATTTAATGCAGACGTCGTCCAACTGAATTTGGAGCAGCGAAAAGAAATGGGCGTTCTGAAATCGACCACCGGGCAGGGGGCTTGGCAGGAGACTGCAAGGGGGAAGCTGCGGGTATTGCTGCAGACGGGCTCGGCCCTGGCTGTGGTGCTGACACTTGGCGCCTGTTCTTCGGTTCCCGATGCGATCAATCCGGTCGAGTGGGGCAAATCCGTCGGAGACATGTTTGATGGCGAAGATGAAGAGCGCGCCGTCAAATCCGACGAAGCCATTCCGGGTGAAGATGGCGAATACCCGAACCTCTCCGACACGCCCGCTAAACCGGTTGTCACCGGCGATGCAGAACGTGATGCACTGGTTGCCGGCCTCGCCGCAGACCGCCAGAATGCCCAGTATGAGCAGGGTGGCCGCCGTCAAAGCAGCCCGCCTGTGAACGCGCTGCAAGCCGCACCGGCAGCACCGGCGTCGCAACCCGCGATCAATCCGGCACCGACAACACCGGTTTCCAGCAGTTCGATGGCCGATACCGGCAGTTCTGCGGCGGCAACTGCCACCACGAGCGCGGTCACCTCTGCGCCAAGCGGCTCCAAGATTGCTGACGAATGGAATGCAAAATCACCTTCCAGTGGTCCGGTCCCGACACCGGAAGCCCCGCCTGCAGCACCGACTGCGGCACAGGGGGCCGATGCCCGGGCCCAACAGCTGGCAGCCTATGAGGCTGCACAGGCAGCGCAGAGTGGACAGTCTGCACAACAGACGAGTGCGGGTACTCCAGTATCGTCTGGTGATCCGGTCATGGATCAGTATCAGCGTCGTCTGGCCGAAGGTCAGGGCGTGTTTGCCAATGAACCGGCGCCAGTGCAGACCCAGGAATTTGATTATTCGATGTATTCCGACAATGGTTCGGTGATCGTCGATGAAAGCCAGTTGGGCGGGGCGGAGCCGATGTATGGCGACTCCGCATCTTATGACATGACGGTCACCAACGATGCGCTGGCATCGCGTCTTGGCGTGCAGTCGATTGATCAGGCTGGCCCGGCTGTCAGTGAAGTGCAGATCGCACAGATCCAGTTCGCGCACGGTTCGACCAACCTTGGTGGTGCTGATTACAACGTGCTTGAACAGGTTGCGGCAACCTGGCAGCAGACCAGCGGCTTTATCCGCGTGATTGGTCATGCGTCGATGCGTACCGGCAATATGTCGCTTGAACAACATCTGGCAGTAAACCGCCGTGTGTCCGAAGGCCGTGCCGCGGCCGTTGTGTCGCGCCTGATTGAGCTTGGCGTCCATCCGAATGCAATCTTTGTCGGGGCGGATGGCTCGGCCGATCCGCGCTACTACGAAGGCGTTCCGGCGGGCGAAGCCGGCAACCGCCGTGTCGAGATTTATCTGGATTACTGATCACGTCGATCAAAACAGTTCAGAACCAAACAGCAAAACGCGGAGGGAGAAATCCTTCCGCGTTTTTTGCGTTTGGGCATCGTACGTCCGGAAATGGTCGGGTTTTTGCCGTCAGCCTGACGTCACCCGGTCCTTTACCCGCCGTAAATCGCATTTATGCGTATTTTCCGCGCATTAATTCGTTGAGTATGATTTCAAGAAAAGGTACATCCTTCGAATTGTACGCTATTAATGGCCTCAATATCGGGCCTAAACGCAACTTTCGAGAAATCGAGGATATGCTTTTCGCATAAAATTCGAATTTCAGTGATTTGACGAGGAAACAGGATAATGTCGCAGGACTTCCACCGCATAAAACGTCTACCGCCTTATGTATTCGCAGAAGTAAATGCGATGAAGGCGGCGGCGCGGCGAGCGGGGGAGGACATTATCGATTTCGGCATGGGCAACCCGGACCCGGCGACCCCACAGCATATCGTCGACAAGCTGGTTGAAACGGTCCAGAACCCGCGCACCCATGGCTATTCGATGTCGCGCGGCATTCCCGGCCTGCGCAAGGCATTGGCGGCCTATTACGGTCGTCGCTTTGGCGTCGATATTGATCCGGAAACTGAAACCGTTGTGACCCTTGGTTCCAAGGAAGGATTGGCAAACCTGGCTGCGGCGATCACAAGCCCCGGCGATATCTTTTTGGTGCCCAACCCGTCCTATCCGATCCATGCATTCGGATTCATCATCGCAGGCGCGGCATTGCGCCATATCCCGATTGGCCATGATGATCAGGGGACGTTCAATACCGAAAGCTTTATGGATCAGCTTCATCGCGCGGTGAAACACTCGGTCCCGAAACCAAGTGCGGTTGTTCTGAACTTCCCGGCCAACCCGACCGCCCTTGTGGTGGATCTGGCGTTCTATCAGGAAGTTGTCGATTTCTGCCGCAAGCATGAAATCTATGTCCTGTCGGATATTGCCTATTCAGAGATCTATTTTGATGGCAATCCGCCGCCCTCGATCCTGCAGTGCAAGGGTGCAAAGGATATCGCCGTTGAATTCTATTCGTTGTCGAAAACCTATTCGATGGCGGGTTGGCGTATCGGTTTTGCCACCGGCAATAAAAAGCTGATCAACGCACTGACCCGCATCAAGTCATACCTTGATTATGGTGCCTTTACCCCGGTTCAGGTCGCCGCAACCGCGGCCCTCAATGGTCCGCAGGACTGTGTCGAGGAATTCCGCAATCTGTACCGCGAACGCCGCGATATCTTCATCGAAGGGGCGCAAAGTGCTGGTTGGGAAATCCCAAGCCCGGCGGCAACCATGTTTGCCTGGGCACCGATCCCCGATGCCTTTGCCGAACTGGGATCGCTTGATTTTTCCAAGCTGCTTTTGCAGGAAGCAGGCGTTGCCGTGGCACCGGGTCTTGGCTTTGGCGAGTATGGTGATCGCCATGTGCGTATCGCGCTTGTGGAAAACAAGCACCGCATTCGTCAGGCCAATCGCAACATCAAACAGTTCTTTGCCAAATGCCCCGATGCAGAATCTGCACGTGAACTGTTGAAGAAATCCGTCTGATATCTCATAAAGCATTCTGTGTTTCGCCCGGGACATGTCCCGGGCGTTCTGTTATCAGGGCGCAGTGATCTTTTTTTGATCACGGGCGGAGCCAAAGATGTAACCACGCGACAAGGAGTTATCGTGAAAGACGTCGTCAAAATCGGTGTGGCAGGCCTTGGTACGGTCGGTGCCGGAACCGTTAAACTGCTGAGTGAACATCGCGACCTTCTGACAGACCGTTCGGGTCGCCAGATTGTCGTCACAGCGGTATCGGCGCGTGATCGAACTCGCGATCGTGGTTTTTCGACCGAAGGCCTGACCTGGTATGATGATGCCCGTGATCTTGCCGCGGACAAGGAAATCGACATCCTTGTCGAACTGATCGGCGGATCAGATGGTATTGCCTATGACACCTGCAAGGCCGCCCTTGAAAATGGCAAGCACGTTGTGACCGCCAACAAGGCGCTGATTGCGCTTAAGGGGGCGGAACTTGCACGGATTGCCGATGCCAACAATGTCACCATCGCCTATGAGGCGGCGGTCGCTGGCGGTATTCCGGTGATCAAGGCATTGCGCGAAGGTCTGGCTGGTAACGAGATTTCGCGCGTGACCGGCATTTTGAACGGCACGTGCAACTATATCCTGACCACGATGCGTGAACAGGGCCGTGACTTTGCCGACGTTCTGGCAGAGGCACAGAAACTTGGCTATGCCGAAGCTGATCCGACCTTTGATGTCGATGGCATTGATGCCGCGCACAAGCTTGCGATCCTTGCAAGCCTCGCCTTTGGGGTCGAAGTCGATTTTGACGCAGTTGCGGTCGAAGGCATCCGAAGCGTTTCAGCGCTTGATATCCAGCTTGCCGAAGAACTTGGGTATCGCATCAAACTGCTTGGTATCGCCAAACAGACGGCCGAAGGCATCGAGCAGCGCGTATCCCCGGTGATGGTCGATCGTGCAACCCAGATTTCCAAGGTCGAGGGCGTGTTTAACGCGGTGGCCCTTGAAGGCGACTATGTCGGGCCAGTGGTCCTGCAGGGCCGCGGGGCGGGCGAACGTCCGACCGCATCGGCGGTGGTTGCCGATATCGTCGATATCGCGGCTGGTCGTGCGGCACCGGTGTTTGGCCTGCCGGCAGATCGCCTTAAGAAAAACGTGCGTGCGTCGCTCGAAAAGCATGTTGGTGCCTATTACCTGCGCCTGATGGTGTGGGACCGCCCCGGCGTTATGGCCGAGGTGACTGCAACCCTTGCCAAGCATGGGGTGTCGATGGCGTCCATGATCCAGCATGGCCGGGCCGAAACCGAAGGCGGTGTTGTACCGGTGGTTATCGTGGCACACGAAACGACTGAGTCCGCCATGTCGGGTGCGGTGAATGATATTGCAGCCTTTGAAAGCAATTCACAGCCGCCGGTTCTGATGCGGATTGAAAGCTTCGCATCTTAACAAAATGAACAACACATATTCGCCCCGTATCTGCCATGATGCGGGGCGATGTTGTATAGCTTGGACAGAAAACCGAGCATAAAAATAAAAAGACAACAATGAGATGGGGCCCCCAGACCCCACATCAGCAATACGAGGAAGAAGATATGGATCGAAATCTTGCGCTTGAAACGGTTCGCGTAACCGAGGCGGCAGCACTTGCGTGCTCTGGCCTGATGGGACGCGGCGACGAAAAGGCAGCCGATCAGGCCGCCGTGGACGCCATGCGCAATGCACTTAACAGCATGGATATCAAAGGCACGGTCGTGATTGGCGAAGGCGAACGCGACGAAGCCCCGATGCTGTTTATCGGCGAAGAAGTTGGCTCCGGCGAAGGCCCGGAAATCGATATCGCGCTTGATCCGCTTGAAGGTACGACCATTTGTGCGACCGGTGGCCCGAACTCTTTGGCCGTTGTTGCCATGGCCGAAAAGGGCGGGTTCCTCAATGCACCGGACACCTATATGGAAAAGATTGCCGTTGGCGGTGGTCTTCCGGATGATGTTGTTGATCTTGACGCCAGCCCGGCCGAAAACCTTAAAAGCCTTGCCAAGGCCAAGGGGTGTGACGTTGCTGATCTGGTTGTGTGTATTCTTGATCGTCCGCGCCATCAGGAAATCATTGCCAAGACCCGCGAAGCCGGTGCACGCATCATGCTCATCGGGGATGGCGACGTTGCCGGTGTGATCGCGACTTCGCAGAAAACCTCGGGCATTGATCTTTACATGGGTACCGGCGGCGCGCCGGAAGGTGTCCTGGCCGCAGCAGCCCTTCGTTGCATCGGTGGTCAGTTCCAGGGGCGTCTTGTTTTCCGCAACGATGATGAAATCGCGCGCGCGAAAAAATGGGGCATCGAAGACCTGACCCGTAAATACAAGCTGACCGAACTTGCCAAGGGCAACGTCATGTTTGCGGCAACCGGTGTGACCGATGGCGCGATGCTGCGCGGCGTGCGTCGCTTCGCCAATGGGGCCGAAACCGAAAGCATCGTGATGCGTTCGCAGTCTGGTACCGTGCGTTACGTCCGCGCCGTGCACGATTTCAGCCGGAAAATCTGGTACAAATAAGCGACCAGTTCTCAAATTTCGAAAAGGGAGTGCCTTGATGTAATTCTCGGCACTCCCTTTTTTCGTTTAATGGCTTGCAGGGGCAGGTGGACTGCGTTACATCCTCCGCCCCCTGTGACCAACACCAAATGCCGGAGCCTGCCTGATGTCGGAAATTATTGCCCTTGATTTCGGAACGACGAACTCTGTTCTTGCCGTGGCAGACAGTGCAGGAAACGTGCAATCCGCTACGTTCGAGGTCGGTACCAAAAGCTTCGATACCTATCGGACCATTCTGTATTTCTGGGAAGATCAGGATCTGAAGGCGCCGAATGCGCCGACCCACACCAAAAGCTGTTCCGGCCCGTTCGCGATTAAGGAATATCTTAAGGAAAGCCACGATTGCCGCCTGATCCAGTCGATGAAATCCTATCTGGCGGCCAAGGATTTTGAGGGGACGGATATATTCGGGACCAACTATTCTATCGAAGATCTGATTGGTACGTTCCTGACACAAATCCATCACTTCGCGCAACACAGCCTTGGCTGGCTGGGGCAGCGGGTGATTTCCGGGCGTCCGGTGGCGTTTGCTGGCAATAATCCGGACAATGACTTTGCCGAAATGCGTTTGCGTGCGGCCTATGAACAGGCCGGTTTTGATGTCGAGGCCATGGTGTTCGAGCCATTGGCGGCATCTTACTATTACGGCCGCGAACTGGATAAATCCGAAACCGTTCTGGTCGCCGACTTTGGCGGTGGTACCAGTGACTTTTCGCTGATCCGCTTTACGCCGGGATTGGGCATTCGCGGGGTGCAGCCGCTCTCGCACATCGGTCTTGGTGTTGCGGGTGACCGGTTTGATTATCGCATCATCCAGAAGGCCGTCTGGCCACGCCTTGGTTTTGGATCAGAATACAAATCGATGGGCGCGACCCTGCCGGTCCCGCGGCAATATTACACGGCGTTTTCACGCTGGCACGAACTGGCCATGATGAATCAGCCCAAAACCATCAATGAAATCAAAGGTCTGATCAGATCCGCGACCAAGCCCGACGATATCGAAGATCTGGTTGCCATTATCGAAGATGAAATGGGTTTCCACCTTTATCAGTCGGTGTCAAAGGCCAAGGCAGAGCTTTCTGAAAAAGACAGCACCATCTTGCAATTCGCCCACGGCGGGGTAGAGATCGAAGAAAAACTGACCCGTGCCGATTTCGAAGCCTCGATTGCACCGGACATGGCCGAGATCGAACTGGCCGCCAAAAACTGCCTTGATCAGGCCGGTGTCGATGCGCGTGATGTCTCAAAGGTCTTCATGACCGGCGGCACATCCTATGTCCCGGCCGTGCGCAAGCTGTTCGAAGACCGCTTTGGCAAGGACCGCATCGAGATCGGACAGCCGTTCCTGTCTGTTGCACATGGATTGGCGTTGATTGCAGCGGACGAAGGCATCGTCTGATCAGCAGGCGAAGTCGCCGCCGCATTGAACCGAAAGCAACACGATTGCGAGAATGAAAAGCCCGATGGCAAGGCCGCTTAGCCCATAAAGCCAGATCGATTTCGGGTGGCGTTTGAATATCCACGGAAGAATGCCGCCCATCAGGCAGAGCACCGGAAATGCCAGGACGCTGAAAAACAGGAACTGGGTGTAGACATTTTCATCTGATCCCGGTGCGTCAAACATCATTGGTGAAAACATCACCATTGGCATCGACATCAGGGCAGCAAGTACGGACAGGATGGTTAATCCGATCCTGAGACCTTTTTTGTGGGGCATTGCGCGTATCCGTTTTTGTTATTGCACCAGTTTGCACAGCTTTGCCGCGCAGGCAAATGGTGTGATGCAGCAAAATGTTTTTCACAATACGAAATCGATGCTTCTTTTTAAGCGTTGGGTTCAGACTTATCTTGAAAGCCAAAGGGCCGAACCTTGTTCGTGACAAAAGCCCGTTCTTGTATCCTGGGAGGATCATGATGAGTTCAGAAAGTGACGCACATGTGATTGAACGCCTGACCGGGCAGATCCTGCCTGCGATGGGGTTGTCTGCAACCAACGACACATCCGTTGATTTGTCGACATTGGCGGGCCGCACAGTTGTCTATGCCTATCCGCGCACGGCGGAGCCCGGGGTGCCGTCACCGGAAGGCTGGAATGAAATTCCCGGTGCCAAGGGCTGTACGCCGCAATCCTGTTCGTTCCGCGATCACGCCTCGGAATTGCGTGCGGTCGGGGTTAAAAACCTTTTCGGGCTTTCAAGCCAAACAACCGATTATCAAAAAGAAGCAGCCGAGCGCCTTCATCTGCCATTTGCTTTGCTGTCGGACGCTGATCATCGCTTCAAGGAAGCCATGGCGATGCCGGATTTTGAGGCCGATGGCATGCGCCTGTTCAAGCGGCTGACCATGGTCATTGATGATGGCAAGATCACCAAGGTGTTCTATCCCGTCGATGATCCCGCCGCAGACGCCGAGAACGTTTTGAAATGGTGCGGGGAAAACCCGGTCGGCTAGGGATTGCCAACTCTCGGCGCGGTTTGATCGATTGGTAAAATATCCGGTTTCAGACCGCCCGAGATTGCGCTATTCCATAGGGCATGACAGAGCATTCACAAGAAAAGACTTTTATGGGCATCGAGCGATCCGTCACCGGCAAATGGTGGCGTGAACGCGCAAATGACGAGCGGCTGGCAACCACGATTGCCCAGCGTTTTGGCGTGCCCGAAATTGTTGGCCGGGTAATGGCCGCGCGCGGCATTGACCTTGATGACGCCGAAAGTTTCCTGTCGCCGACACTGCGCGATTTGATGCCCGATCCATCCAGCTTGCAGGATATGGACAAAGCGGCCGCGCGCATCGCCGATGCGATTGAGGCGGGCGAGGGGATTGCCGTATTTGGCGATTATGACGTTGATGGCGCGACCAGTACGGCGTTGTTGAAACGGTTTTTCCGCGCCATTGGTGTTGATGTTCCTGTCCATATTCCCGATCGCATGAAAGAGGGCTATGGCCCAAATGCGCCAGCCCTTCTGGAGCTTCAGCGCAAGGGTGCCAAGCTGATCCTGACGGTTGATTGCGGGGTGACCGCCTATGCGCCTTTGCAAGAAGCCCGCGATGCCGGGATTGAGATCATTGTTGTCGACCACCACGCGGCAGAGCCGGAATTGCCGCCTGCCGTGGCGGTCGTGAACCCCAATCGACTGGATGATGAAAGCGGGCTTGGGCATCTCTGTGCGGCGGGTGTGGCGTTTTTGGTCTGTGTGGCGTTGTTGCGCGAATTGCGCAATCGTGGCTGGCTTGAAAAAAAGGGCATTCGCGCACCCGATTTGCGCAACTGGCTTGATCTGGTAGCGCTTGGTACGGTGTGTGATGTGGTGCCGTTGCGTGGATTGAACCGGGCGTTCGTGACCCAGGGCCTTAAGGTGATGAAGCACCGATCCAATGTCGGCATGACATCACTTGCCGATATTGCCGGCGTCAACGAAGTGCCCAGTGCCTATCACCTAGGTTATGTCCTTGGGCCGCGTGTGAATGCCGGTGGGCGCGTTGGCGAGAGTTTTCTGGGCACCACCCTGCTTTCGGGCGAGAACCCCGCAGAGGCGCAGGATATCGCCCGCAGGCTTGATGAATATAACCGCGAACGCAAGGCGATCGAGGATATCGTCCTTGATCAGGCCATCAGCGCGGTCGAGGGCAAGTCAAAGGTCGGCTCCATGGTGCTGGTCGGCGGCGATGACTGGCATCCCGGTGTGATAGGCATTGTCGCAAGCAGGCTTAAGGATCGCTATCACGTGCCGTCGCTTGTGATGGGCAAGGTTGATGGCGTTTATAAGGGATCTGCGCGATCCGTGCGGGGCATTGATCTGGGCGATGCGATCATTGCGGCGCGTCAGGCCGGGCTTCTGATCAATGGTGGCGGGCACCATATGGCGGCGGGCTTTACCCTTGATCCCGAAAAGCTTGAGGCGTTCGAGGCCTTCCTTGAGGAACGCTTTGCCAAGATTATTGCCGAAAATGACATTCGCCCGACGATCACGGTCGATGGGGCTCTTCATGCCAAGGGTGCGACACTTGAGCTTATCGACTCACTTGAAAAGCTTGGCCCGTTCGGTGCGGGCAATGCCGAGCCCAGATTTGCCTTTGTCGATTGCCGCGCGGTCAAGGCCGACGTTGTTGGGCAGGATCATGTGCGCTGTATCCTGACCGGGTCAAACGGGCAGGGGCGGCTTAAGGCGATTGCGTTCAGATGCCTTGATAATGATATGGGCCAGACCCTGATCAAACATGGTGGGCGCCCGTTGCATGTTCTGGGGCATTTGCGCCGCGATAGCTGGCAGGGGCGGGATGGTGTGCAGCTGATCATTGATGATGTGGCCTTGCCGGTCTAACGACGTGCCCCCGGGCAGGGCAGCTATGATGCTGCAAATGCTTGCCGTTATGGTTTGATCAGACTAATCCTGAAGGCACCATGACACAAAATTCGCGCCCCACACCCACCTCTGCGACGCCCAAGCATGGCCTCGGATCGTTTCTGATCGTTCTGATGCCCATCATGCTGGCCTTTTCGCTTAGCCAGTTTTTCCGTTCTGCCCAGGCGCTGCTTGCCGGGCCGCTTCGTGAACAGCTTGCCGTGACACCCGAACAGCTTGGCCTGATATCGGGCAGTTTCCATTTTGCCTTTGCCCTGATGCAGATCCCGGTCGGGGTGCTTCTGGACCGGTATGGGCCGCGCCTGACCAACGGGTTTCTGACTATGGTCACCGTGGTCGGTGTCTTTATCTTTGCCAATGCGCAAAGCGTGCTGGGCCTGATGGCAGGCCAGGCGGTGATTGGTGTTGGCTGTTCGGCGGCCTTCATGTCGGCACTGGTTCTGGCCGCGCGCTGGACCGCACCCGAAAAGTTCGCCGCCGCATCCGGTTTGATCGTTTCGTTCAGTTTGATGGGCGTTCTGGCCTCGGCAACGCCGCTTGCCACACTGGTCGAGGCCTATGGCTGGCGGGCGGTTTATTACGGCCTTGCCGGTATTGCGTTGATTGCGGTTGTGCTTGACTTCATTCTGGTCCGCGACAACCCGCCGGGCCATGCAACCCATGCCCAGCGCGGCGAAAGTGTCGGTGATGTCCTGCGCGGCATGGTGTCGGTCTGGTCAAACCGGCAGGTCTGGTTGCTTTCGGGCGTGGCGTTTTTCAGTTACCCGACGATCCTGACAGTGCGGGGCCTTTGGGGTGGGCCTTATTTGCATGATGTGTTTGATCTTGGCGCGGTCGAGGTCGGCAATATCCTTCTGGTGATGACGATTGGCATGATCATTGGTCCGCCGACCTATGGGCAACTGTCGCGCATGATGCCTGACAATACCCGTGGCCTGATCGTCTTTGCCGTGCTGGTGGGGGCGGTTGCCTGCTTGTTGCAGGCCTTTGTAGGGCCAATGGGGACGGGCATCGCCATGGTTTTGATGTTGTTGCACGGCTTCCTTGGCAGCAGTGCGACGCTTAATTACGCCGCATCGCGCAAGGCGGTGGCCGAACATCAGATTGGCCGGGCGCTGACCACGATCAATCTGGCGACCTTTGGCGGTTTGTTTGTCCTGCAAGGCATTGCCGGGCTGATTGTCGGCCATTATGAGGCCGACCCGGATACCGGTTACAAGGCGATGTTTGTCTTTTTGGGCTGCGGTCTTGCTGTGGCGGGGATCAGTTTCTGGATTGGAACCCGACGCCGCGGCCAATAAACCGTCTGGTTAAACAGTGTGCCAAGGTTTTTCAGTATTTGGTCGGGAATGGCATCATTTACGCCAAGGGATTAAAAAAAACGTCACAGGGGCGAAAAAGCCGCTTGACCTGACCCCACCCAATCGCTAAAAACCGGCCTCGTTAACGCGCTGCGTCCCCTTCGTCTAGAGGCCTAGGACACCGCCCTTTCACGGCGGCAACAGGGGTTCGAATCCCCTAGGGGACGCCACTCGTTAACATAGACTGACTTCGATTGGTGCGTATGTGTCCCCTTCGTCTAGAGGCCTAGGACACCGCCCTTTCACGGCGGCAACAGGGGTTCGAATCCCCTAGGGGACGCCACCAACCGAAAGTCACGACATTCGCACATAAATGCTTGTGCCTGTGTCCCCTTCGTCTAGAGGCCTAGGACACCGCCCTTTCACGGCGGCAACAGGGGTTCGAATCCCCTAGGGGACGCCATCTTTTCCAAATATAAATCAATATGTTGCGTTAGGATTCTCGCAAGCTATTTTGGCGGGCATTTTTTTATGTCCATTTTTAACTTCATTTCTCAGTCTTAGGATCATTAAGTATATCCTCGTTGCTTTTTAGTTCCTGAATTATCGCGTATCCTGCCTCTTTCTGCTTTTTCCTTTCGGCATTATGCAGGTTTTCCCATCTGCCGAGGGAGAGGCTGTTTAGAAGCGTTTGTGAAACTCGGTCTTTATGTACTGCTATGAACCATAGCTGCAGTGCTTGGAATTCGATTGGTGCGGTTTTAGCTAGCCTCAGGTAGTCTTCGACGCAGCTAAAAAGTAAAAAATCATTCTGAATATCAGAAAATCTTTTTCTCGCATCTTCATTGCGATCAATTTCATCTTTGTTGCGTCCGATGTGTTTAAAAGAATTTCGATATATATTTCGTGCTGCAAAGTATTCAACAAGGTCTAGGCTTGAGTTCGATTCTAGAACATCGGAGTGAAATGGTCGCTCTCCAGTTCGCTCGCATAAATCGGAAAGTAGCTCGCTAGCGGCGCCAGCAAGGGTATGAACAGATACCGGATCGTCATCTTTAAAGAATAAATTAGTCGCTGTAAGTAGCTGTTGGCGAGCGATAAACAGTAAGTCCAATTTGGGCCTCTAAAATCTAAACTTATGTTGACGAACAACTTTCTTTTTATGCTGCCGATAACGCCGTGTCAGGCTTTCGCGGAGTTGTTCCGCCGTCGGTCGGGGCAGGTCGATGACCGTGCGTGGGGTTTCAGGTGTGATTGCGTCCGATTGCGCGGCATCATCGGTGATGGCGGCAATATCCCCGGCAAACAAATCAACCGGATCGGCCATATCTGCGTCATAAAGGTCGGCGACCCCGACGCCAAGCAACCGATAGCGCGTGCCATCGATTTCCTTTTTAAGTAACGTCAGCGCAGCATCCAGAATGACGTCTTCACGCAATGTCGGATACGTCAGGCGCATATTGCGCGTGCGGAGCTTGAAATCCGATGATTTCAGCTTCAGGATCACGGTGTGACCTGCAATTTCCTTGCGCGCCAGATCGCTGGCAACCCGCGATGTCAGGCGGGTGGCGATCTCGGAAAGCTCGGACAGGCTTGCGATATCTTCGTTGAATGTGGTTTCCGAAGACAGACTTTTGCGTTCCGTGCTTTGCTCCACACGCCGGTTGTCTTCACCGCGGGAGAAGTAAAAAAAACGCTTGCCGATGCTGCCATATCGGCCCTGAAGGGTATGAATGTCCATTTCCTGCAGCTGCCCGATGGTTGTAACGCCATCTGCGTGCAGTTTGCGCTCCATCGCGGGGCCAACCCCCCACATCATGCGCACCGGCTTGTCGGCCAGGAAATCAAGCGCCTCACGCTGCCCGATCATGGAAAAGCCAAACGGCTTGTTAAGGTCGGATGAGATCTTGGCAAGGAACTTGTTATAGGAAAGCCCGATCGAGACCGTGATGCCGACTTCGCGCTTAATTGTGGTCTGAAGGTCGATCAGGCATTCTGCCGCTGATTTGCCATGGGTTTCCATGGCGTTGGTAAGGTCCATAAAGGCCTCGTCAATCGACAGCGGTTCGATATCGGGGGTGAGTGCGCGCATCATGTCGCGAATGCGATAGCCTTCGCGCTGATACTTTTTCATATCGGATTTCAAAAACACCGCGTCAGGGCAGAGTTCCCGTGCCTTGAAGGCCGGCATTGCAGACCGCACACCATATTTGCGCGCAACATAACAGCATGTCGCAACAACACCACGATGTCCGCCGCCAATAATAACGGGCTGATCGATCAATTCCGGCCGGTCACGCTTTTCAATCGAGGCATAAAAGGCATCGCAATCGAGATGACCAATCGAAAGCTCCGGCAGTTCCGGGTGGGCGATTGCGCGCTTGCAGGAACAGGCTGGGCAGGGCACATAAGACCCGCTACCGCTTTTGGGAAGCGGTCGGTCAAGATGCAGTCGCCATTTGTGATGGCAATCCGGGCACAGCGCGTACAACATGCTTATGTGTACTGCTTTTGTTCCTGTGTTGCCAAGGGGTGAATTGAAGGTGGTCACCGGTAGACCAAGGCTTCTGACCGGTTTGTCAGGAGGATGTCTGGCGGCGGTCGTTTATCGCGTCGGCTTGTCGTCGGTTGGCCTTGTCGGGGCAGATCTGACGGGCTTTTTGGCGTCGCGCTTGGCGCGGCGCTGCCGGGCGATCATGTTGTCGATATAGCGCCCCTGGAACAGGGTAATGCCAAGCGACTGGCCGAACTTGATTGCGGTGGGCGAATCACAACGGCACAGGATCACGCGTTCCCGGCCGGAGTTTTTCACCAGACTGTCCATTTCCGAGTATTTTTTGCGGATGACATTATCGGTCATCTCTTCGCGCCAGGCGACCTTGATGAAGTCTGCCTTAAGGCGTTTGCGATCAACAAAGGACAGGGCTTCGACCGTCAGGTTGTCGATCAGGATGCGATAGCCGCGTTCATGGAAATCGTCACGCACCCTGAGATAGGTTTCAAGGTTTGAAAACAGATCAACCTGATTAAGTTCAATGATCACGTTGCCCTGCCAGTTGCGGCGTACGGTTTCATCAAACTTGTCAAAATCCTTGGACGTCAGAGTGCCAAGGTTAAGGTTGATCGAGAACGAACTTGCATGCGTCTTGAACGTTCGCTTGCACAG
Organism: Thalassospira sp. A40-3; assembly: GCF_015871485.1. Taxonomy (NCBI): domain Bacteria; kingdom Pseudomonadati; phylum Pseudomonadota; class Alphaproteobacteria; order Rhodospirillales; family Thalassospiraceae; genus Thalassospira; species Thalassospira sp. A40-3. The sequence goes on along the minus strand of NZ_CP065428.1, from coordinate 2,264,659 downwards.
GTAGTTCAGCATGCGTTTGTCAAGTGTCTCGGTCATGTGCTGGAACAGCCAGCGGTTTGACGCCAGATCAATATTGGGCATCAGCGCGTTGCGCAGATCGGTAATCGAGACAAAGAACTCGTCAAATACCGGATGCAGTTCCTTGGAACTGCCATGGGCAAAGACGCAGACCGGTTGCTGGCGAATATGTTCCGACAGATCGGCTGTATGAATGGTTTCCTCAAGTTCGCCGAGGTTTTCGGCCGTGATGGGGTTGAGGACGTTGTTGTCTTTTTCACGCTGGATGGCGCTGCGCATGTTCAGGCTTTTCTGAAGCTTTTTGGCGCGCTCATCAAGGTGCTGACACAGTAACAGGAATTCCTGGAACTCGGTATTAAGGTTGTACCAGGTGCAAAAACCGGTTTCTTCGCTGTCGTCTTGTGACAGCGGATCATCGCGGAACAGATAGCGCAGCGTATCTACAGCCGGTTCGACATCGGCAATCGATTTGTCTTTCCAGACAAAGATCAGATCATTGTTGCTCAGAACAAAGATACGGCCGACATAAAGTTTGACATAGCTTTCAAAGGTATTGGTCGCAACGCGGATATGATAATCGCGGCGATGGAACGGCTTTAAGCGCGACAGGTGAATATGTACAGCCCGGTGCCCGTATTTACGGGTCTCCAGCCGTTGGACATAATCCAGCAACAGGTATTCCTGAAGGGCCTGTTGGCCATATTGCTGCGGTTCAATCACGCCGAAACCCCTGAAAGAGAAAACGTTTTTTTTGAGTGCTTATTTGCCGGTTGAATACACCGAAGACCGAAGTCTGATCAAATCATAATGTTCTGAAGGTCTGGTTAATGGTTGAGACACTCACCTTAGCACTATTCCATGTATAGAAACTATACGTATGGCAGGACAAGTGTCGCGTCAAAAACAGTGATTAATTTGCTTTAACGAATTGTTGGCAAGCAGGGTGCAAAATCAAGGCTGTATGGGGGAAGTCCATGCCGGGTTTTGCTGGTATATGAACCGGCACTACAGCATGATTTCCAAAACGGGTTTTATGGAATAGGGGATTGGCGCCATGCAGGTATCCGCAAAGCGGACCGGGAACTGGCTGAAAATCGGCAAGGGTATTGCTGTGATCGGTATGGTTTCATGGGTGTCGGCCTGTGCGCCGCTGCTGGATCAGGATTTCTGGGACGAGGCGACGTCCTTTGCCGATGACAATTACACGGCATTGGGGCTGCAGCAGATGGCGACGGGGGACTATGCCTCTGCCGAGAAGCTTTTTGATGAAGCATTGCGCAAAAATCCGCAAGATGGCCACGCGATGCTGTGGCGTTCCGTTCTTTATCAAAATACAAACCGCCCGGACCGGGCCCGGGATGGGTATGATACGCTTATTGCGATGAATCCGGCTGGAACAGTTTTGATGACCACAGCGGCAGGAACCCAACCGCGCCCGTTGCGTGATGCCGCCGAATTCAATCTGTCGCGGCTTCAACGTGGTCTACCGGGGTCGCTGAGCATCAATGATCAAATCATCAGCGGGCCGTCGGGGCTTGGCAATGGTGCCGCGGCTGTGGCCGCCGGTCGTGACGCAAACGCGCCAATGACGGGCAACCCGGTTTCGTCGATGACCAGCGCGTCATCCAGGGCGATGGATGTTCCGGCCGGGGCAGCCCTGTCGGCAGGGGACGAGGCAATCGCCAAACGGTTTGCGATCTTGCGTAATCTGCAGTCCACCGGGCTTGTCACGCCCGAGGAATATTCTGCCCGCCGTTCCGCAAACCTCGGTGCGTTGCTTCCGATGAGCCAACCTGCACCATCGGCATTCTTGAATAACCCGCCGCCAGAAGGTGCGCAGGTCGAACAGCGCCTTGATCAGCTGAACCGTGCGCTTCAGATCGGGGCGATTACGGTGCAGGAACATGTTGCAGAACGCACCGCCATTCTCGATGCGTTGTTGCCAGCCCAGCCGCGTCAACGCGCAACCCCGCCGCCAGCCCCGCAAGGTCTGATGGATGCCGCACGCCAGATTGCCCGTATTGAAGACCTGCAACAGATGAAGCTGGTGACACCCGATGAGTTCAAGCGCGAACGTGACGCGATTGAAGCCGCCATTGTCGAACCGGCACAGGGCACTGCAATGACCCTTAATTCCGGGGAACCGGTCCGCCGGGTCGCCACGGGTGAAAGCCGCCCGGTCCAGGCGGCCGAGGAAATGGCAAGTGCACCTGCCGCAATGGCAAGTGGCTCCAAATCCGTCCATCTGGCATCCTATCGTAACGAAGCACAGGCAGAGCGCGGCTGGCAGATCCTGAGCAGCCGTTATGGCCAGCTTGCCTCGCTTCAACATGGCGTGACGCGCGCCAGCATTCCGGGCAAAGGCACCTATTATCGCCTGATGGCAACGGGGCTAAGCGATAGTGCGGCAAGTTCCCTGTGTGCGGAGCTGAAACGACGCGGCCAGTTCTGTGAGGTCAAGTAGCACTTCGGGTCCATGGACCTTATCTTAAAACAACAGCGACAACGCCGGTGGGATCAAAATGTTGCCACCGGCGTTGTTGTCTTCAAGCTAACAACAGATGTCCCGGTAACATGCCATGATCTTTGTCTTTAGCGATTTTGGTGTAAACGGCCCTTATAGCGGCACCATGCGGTCGGTCGTGATGCGCCATGTGCCGGATGTGCCGGTCTGCGATCTGATGTGTGATGCACCGGACCGAAACCCGAAAGCCGCAAGTTATCTTCTGGCGGCCTTGAGCCGTGAATTTCAGGCGGGTGATGTGGTGTTGGCGGTTGTTGATCCGGGGGTGGGCAGCGCGCGTCAGGGGCTTGTTGTTACGGCTGACGGCGTTTCATATGTTGGGCCGGATAATGGTTTGTTTGAAATGATTATAAGGCGTGCCGAAAAGGTATCGATCAAGGTCATTGACTGGATGCCCGATGATGCGTCGGCAAGCTTCCATGGTCGGGATATCTTTGGCCCCGTTGCCGCATGGGTTGCAACCGATCAGGCGTTTGCATCGCATCCGATTGCACCTGATGCGCGGTTCGGTGCAGCACAGGATTGGCCCGATGAATTGGCCGAAGTGATCTATGTCGATCCTTATGGCAACCTGATGACGGGATTTTCTGCGCGTTCACTTGATGAAAAAATCACGATCAATGCGCATATTGTTTCCGGGGCGCGGACATTCTCCGACGTCCCGGAAGGATCGGCTTTCCATTACCGCAATTCGATCGGGCTGTGCGAGGTCGCGGTCAATTGCGGACGTGCCGATCAAATGACCGGGGCTGTGATCGGCAGCACAGTTGGCGTGAAGTGAATGTGCTACGCGCAATAAATGATGGGTTCGTAAGCATGTTATGTGATCGTATGAAGGTTTGAAAACTGGTGTTTGCGATAAGCAATCAATCCTTGGGCAGGATTTGGTGAATGGCGATTGAGGTTAAATTCTGGGGCGTTCGTGGAAGCATTGCATGCCCGTCACCTGACCATGTTGTTTATGGTGGCAATACCAGTTGCATCGAAATGCGTGTCGGCGACGAGGTCCTGATCTTTGATGCGGGGACCGGGATCCGCAACCTTGGCAAGGACCTGATCCGGCGCAATGTCACCCATGCCCACATCTTCCTGACCCACACACACTGGGATCATATCAACGGATTTCCGTTCTTTGTGCCGGCCTATAACCCAAACGCGTCCTTCCGGGTCATGGCCGGGCATCTGACCCATCAGGGCGGGGTGGAGCGCGTGTTTTCGGCGCAAATGGCCGACCCGACATTTCCCGTGCCGCTGTCTGCCATGCAATCGAAGCTGACATTTGAGGATTTCAGTGTTGGTGATGAATTACATCCTGCTGACGGCATCGTGATCAAGACGGCCCCCCTGCGTCATCCCAACGGGGCGACGGCGTTTCGTGTCGAGTATGATGGTAATGCGGTGTGTTATGTGACCGATACCGAACATGATCCGGAAACCCCGGACCCGATCATTCTTGATTTCATCGAGGATGCCGATCTGGTGATTTACGATTGCACCTATACCGACGAAGAATTTCCGCAGAAAGTCGGGTGGGGGCATTCAACATGGCAGGAAGGCATTCGCCTGTGCCGGGCAGCCAATGCCAAGCAACTAGCACTGTTCCATCACGATCCGGAACACGATGATACGGCGATGACCATTATCGAGCAAAAGGCCCGCGCCACCTGGTCAGGCGCCTTTGCTGCCCGCGATGAAATGGTGTTGCACATCGAATAGAGTGTTTTCGCGCAAAAAAGCCCGTGGCCGCGTCCCTGCGATCCATGCAGGGACGCTAAGCCAGCCTTAGCGTGAATGGCCGCTTTGCATGTCCTGGACAATCTCGTCGACATTGACCGTAAAGCTGGCCTGACGTGGGGGATATTCTTCAAATGACTTGAAGAAATTGTTCACAACGCTAATTGCCGGGGCAAGGGTCCATGACCGGTTTTCTTGCCATTCATCAAAGCCGCGTGCTTCATGGAACCGCTCGAACGGGTCGAGTTTCAGGTTGGTGATCAATGGGCTGGTCAGGTTGTTGGCCACACCGTTGAACCATTGATCCTGCTCGGTAAACAGAAATTTCCAATCGCCATAGCGCAAGCCGTGGAACTTCGTTTCCGTGAAATAGAAGAATTCCTTGCGTTTGGTTGGGCCTGCCTGGGTCAGGATATCGGTTTGATCATAACCGTCCAGATGGACCCGATATGTGCGATCACCAATCTTGTGACCATCAAGCAGCTTTTCCTTAAGATCCTTCTCACCCAGCTGCGACATGATGGTTGGTGCCCAGTCTTCCATGGTCATGAATTCGCCGGTTGTGGTGCCGGGGGGCACAACACCGGGCCATTTGACCGCCATGGGGACCCTGAAACCGCCCTCATAACCGCCAACACCCTTTTCACCACGAAACGGCTGGTTGCCGCCATCGGGCCAACTGTTCGATGCCGCGCCATTGTCCGTGGAGAACATGACCATGGTGTTGTCTGCCACACCAAGTTCATCAAGAAGGTCGAGGAGCTCGCCGACATCGTCATCAAGCTCTTTCATGCCGTCGGCATAAAGGCCGTAGCCGGTTACGCCGTCATATTCCTGGCTTAGATTGGTGCGGTAATGCATGCGCGTGGTGTTATGCCAGACAAAGAATGGTTTGTCGTCTGACACAGCATCACGAATAAAACGTTTGGACTCTTCGAGGACTTCCTGATCAAGCGTCCGTTGCCGTTCACGCCCGAAATTACCAAGGTCCTCGATGGATTGCGTGCCGTCTTCCTGATGCAGGGAATGAATAATACCGCGCTGGGCGATGTATTCGGCCACTTTGCTGTCGGTCGGATAGTCGTACTGTTCGACATATTCGCCGGCATTCAGGTGATAAAGAATGCCATAGAACTCATCGAAGCCATGATTGGTCGGCAGGTGTTCATCGAGGTCGCCAAGGTGGTTCTTGCCGAACTGGCCATTTGCATAGCCCTGTTCACGCAGCATTTCTGCAAGTGTCGGGTCTTCTTCCTGCAGGCCGATGGGCGATCCCGGGATGCCGACGGTGCTAAGTCCGAGACGCATCGGATACTGGCCGGTCAGGAACGCCGCACGACCAGCCGTGCAGGATGCCTGTGCATAATGATCCATGAACAGCATGCCGTCATTGGCGATGCGATCAATATTAGGGGTGCTACCACCCATCATGCCACGGTGATAGGCGCTGATGTTCCACATTCCGACATCATCGCCCCATATAACGAGGATATTGGGGCGCTCGGAAGCTTGATTGGTTTGTGCAATAGCCGCACACGGGAGGACCATCAGGGCAGTCAGGGTATGAAAAAGTCCGGAGAGTTTCATTTTCCCACCTTCCTGTTTGACGTGTCAGCGCAGACCAGATGGTCGTCTGACCAAGCCAAAAGAAAAGAAGGCTGAGCTCGGTGATAACCTGGGGATGAGTTTTTGTGCCTTCTGCGCGCCCTTGAATTGTATTTCCGGGTCGGGTTGGCGTCAAGTTATGGTGGTGTGACAGGGGGCGTCTCAGAATACGCGGGAGTATTTCGGGAAGACACGGATTTCGATGCGGCGGTTGGCTTCGCGGTTTTCAGGGATCGGTTCGCCGAAATCATTGCGGTTTGGCAATTTCGGTTTGGTATCGCCGTAAGAAATCGCGCGCATGCGTTTGCTGTCGGGATCAACGCCAAGGGCGGCAAAGAACCGGACAACCGCGATGGCACGACCGGCCGCCAGATCCCAGTTTGTCGGGAACCGCGGTGAGTTGATCGGGCTATCGTCGGTATGACCGGAAACTTCGACCTGAAAACCGAGGTAGCGTGGTTCTTTCAGAAGATCCCCGACATCCTTGAGAAACAGGACAGCATCATTGGTCAGGTTGGCGGACCCCGGTTGGAAGAACGACGCGCTGCCCATTTCCATCAGGATGCCTTCGTCATCGGTCGACACATTGACAGCACTGTCCAGCGCCATGTTGAAAACGACATCGCGCAGATCGGTTTCAAGCACCTGTGTCGGGCGGACGACTTCGCGTTTGCCAATCTGTTCGGCAATACCAGCCTGGACCTTTTCAAACATAGGTATTTCGACCTTGGAAAAGCTGACCAGCATGACGAAAAACGCCATCAAAAGGGTGATGGCATCGGCATAGGTCGCAAGCCAATCCTCGTTGACCGGTTCTTCTTCCTTGAATTGCAGACGCCTTTTGCCGCGGGCCATGATCGATCCCCTTACTTCGACGACTTGTCGATATTGAAATGAATGGCCGGATCAAGGAAGGAATTCATCCTGTCCTGAATGGCGCGCGGGCCTTTGCGATCGGCCAGCATGATCAGGCCTTCAGCGATCAGGTAATTGCGAAACCGCATGATTTCCTCGCGCTGCTGGATTTTGCTGGCCGCTGGCAGGAAAAAGAACCGGGCGGCAACAATGCCATACAATGTCGTAATCAGCGCAATCGCGAGACCGGCCCCCAACGAGGTCGGATCATCGGCCATTTTATCAAGCATGATGACAAGGCCGACCAGTGTCCCGATCATGCCAAAGGCCGGGGCGGCGGCCGCCATGCTCTTAAGGATAGCAACCGGTACCAGGTTGCGGCTAAAGGCGTTATCGATGGCGTTATGAAGCATCTCGGCGGTTTCCTCGCCATCATAGCCGGTGATGACAACTTCCATCGCCCAGCCCAGAAACGGTTCGTCCTTGCCGACACGTTCGGCTTCCTGTTCAAGGGCGTTGATACCCTTTTTCTGCAACAGATAACCCCATTTGACCACACGGCCGACTTCGCCGGTCAGTTGGCCGCGGCCCATTTGCGGTGCGCGGAAAATTTTGAAAATCAGTCTGAGTGCCAGCAACACATAGCGCGCCTCATAGGCAATAAATGTCGCGGCCAGCGTGCCGCCAACCACCATCAGTGCACTCGAAAGACTTAAGAATACCAGATAGTTATCGGTCGAAATAAAGATCGACCCGATAAACAGGCCAAGGCCGACCATAATGCCTAAAATCGTCGTAAACGACATTGTCCCCACAATCCCCCGGGTCGTCGACATGGCGCTTTTCTGTGTCAAAGACACCAGACATTAGAAAAAAGAATATTATTATTTTACGTAAGAATAGGCCCGCATTTCGTTGTTTTGAAGTTAATTTTATTCAATTCAAAGTAGACGGCGTCGGCCGGGGGCAGATGCAAGGGGTGTGGTCGTTGCAACTTCTGGCATAAGTTCGGTTTATCCGATGATTGCCAAAAGCAAAACCGGCGGCAAAACAACTGTCTTGCCGCCGGTCAATGGTGAACGATTTCAGCGCAGGTTTGCGCTTAGCTGCTGCGGATGTCGGCAAGGAACTGATCGACCTGCGCGCGCAGATCGTTGGACAGCGTCCCAAGTTCTTCGGCAACATCCAGAACCAGATGGGCAGCCTGATCGGTATCGGCGACGGTGTTGCTGACCCGTTCGATATTGCTGCTGACTTCCTGGGTGCCGATGGCAGCCTGTTCGACATTCTGCGCGATCTCGTCGGTGGCATCGGATTGTTCGCCAACCGCGGCCGAGATGGTGTTGACCATTTCGGTGATGCGGCTGATCACATCCGAGATATCCCCGATCGAACTGACCGTTTTGCCGGTTTCTTCCTGAATGGCTGTGATCTGTTCGGCAATTTCGTTGGTTGCGCGGGCCGTCTGGTTGGCAAGGTTTTTGACCTCGGCCGCGACCACGGCAAAACCTTTGCCAGCTTCGCCCGCACGGGCGGCCTCGATGGTGGCATTGAGCGCCAGAAGGTTGGTCTGACCTGCAATGTCACTGATCAGCTCAACAATTTCACCAATGCGGTTGGCAACTTCCGACAGGCCCTGAACGGTTTCGGACGACTGGGCGGCTTCGCGCGATGCCTCGGCTGCAATTTGGGTTGATTGCTGTGCCTGTTCCCCGATCTGGGAAATTGATTCAGACAGATGGTCGGCGGCATCGGCTACAGTACGGACATTGACGGTTGCTTGTTCGGAGGCGGCGGCAACCGTGGTTGCGCTTTTGCTGGCCCGGTCGGCTGAATCGACAAGACCGCGTGCCGTGGTCTGCATGCGTTCGGCCGAGGCCGAGACTGCACCGACGATTTGCGCAATCACGCCTTCGAAACTGCCGATATGGCGTTCAAGGCTTTGCATGCGTTCTTCGCGGCGGCGGGATTCTTCTTTTTGTTCGGCTTCCATCTGTTTTTTGGCAATCGCATTGGTGCGGAAGACATCAACCGATTTCGCCATTTCGCCGATTTCATCCTGGCGCGACAATGCGTTGATTTCAAAGTTGGTATTGCCATCAGCCAGCGCATTCATGTCATTGCCCAGATCAGAAAGCGGGCCGGTGACAATGCGTGACAGCAGTACCCGCATACCAATGATGGTGGCAATCGCGATTGCAAGACCACCCAGAACAATACCGATCAGGATACGGTTGGTTTTTTCCTGTTCGGGGGCAACTGAAAGGCTTGAGGACAGAACGGCGATTACGTCGCCGGTGTCGGCCTCCATCGCGCCATGGCAGCTAAAGCAGACTTCGCGATCCGCACCCTTGGTTTCACCCAGCACAATCGGCATCGACAGGCGATAGGTGCCGTTATCAGTATAACGGCCAATCATCTTGCCGGTTTCGATGGCCTCGATATCAATCTCGTCGCGCGGGGTTTTAAGCGGCTTCTCGCCGAATTCTTCCATATAGGCCATGGTGGTCGGTCCCCATGCGGACCAGAGTTCGCCGGGATAGTCGCCATTGCGGCTGTCAAACCAGTTGTTGAAAACCTGAATGCCGATATCGTCGACATCATCGGGGCGGGCGGCCATCACATTGACAATCAGCGCATGCAGCGACGTCAGCTCGTTTTCACTTAGCTGATGAAGCTTTTCATCCATGGCTTTTTCCTCGACCACAGTCATCATCAAAAGCGCAATAATCACAGTGGTAGAGACGCCAAATGCGGACGCCCACATAAAGCGTTTGCGAATGCTCATGGCGTTGAAGGCAGACAGGATGCGCATGGTAACTCCCCGATGGCATAGGCTTCAATAAACCCGACGGAACAGGATGTTTTTTGTTCTGTTTCGCGGGCTTGTGAACCATGCATGATCGCGGAAAAAGTGCTTTGATATGCCTCAAGCGGGGCGAATTGAATTGGTATAGTTCGTATCGCCAGACGGGCTGTTTACAACGTTGCGGGGCTTGCAAGCCCAACGACAAACAGGCATAAGCAGCCCAGCAAAACACATTCGATACACAGGACAATCTGATGACGCTTTCCTATAGCGACACCCGCAAGAAGCTTGATCAGATCACCGCAGAAATGCTGGGACTGATCCGCAAATACGGTCTGGATGCGGCAAGCCCGTTTGACGTGATCGAAGTCGCGCGTGCGAAGATCACCGACCAGAACGACTACATCCGTTTTCTGGAGCTGTCGCTTGAGGGGCGGATATACGGTGAATATGGCGATGCCCTGCAAAAGCAGATCGACGAAGAGGCCAAGCAGGCCGAAGCCGCCAAAAAACTGAACTAGCGTTCTGAGCCTAGCGTTCTGGGTGCGTCGTTTGCGCATCGATCGAAATTTTTTTCGGCCCGTCTTCTGTTTTGAAGACGGGCCGTTTTTATATGGCTGGTAAGCCGCAAACTGGCACAAATCTTCTAACCTCAGGAAAGGCTGATTTTGCGGCATCGGAAGAATTGGGCAAACTGTCACAAATTCTTCCTGATCTTGTCACCGTGCTGCAGTTGAGCGGCCATGAAGTTAGGACTATATGGCTTCTGTAAACGCCGCATCACAAAAATGGATGCGACAAAATTCGATGGGCAAAACCGTCGAAAACCAACGAGCAACAGGATGACTGACATGAAAAAGAGTTACGTCCAGACTCTGATGGAAGTCGAAAAAGTATTCGGTCAGATCAATGACCATGATTATCGCCTTTACCGGGCCGTTTGGGGCAATCGTCAGGCGGCGCAAACGGGCTTGCCGCGTGGAACACGCGCAGAAATCAGCAAGAAGCTCGCCAATGACTTTGTTGCGGCGGTACCGTCTGTCGCACATATCAACCCGCGTCTGTCCACACCGCACGCGGCTTGACGCGCTTTAAAGCTTGGCTCTGGCAAGGTACGGGTGATGGGATGTACCTTGCCAATTCACTCTGTTTCAGGCATCAAGTGACGCCGTATGCGATCTGGCCGTGATAGTCATGGCTTTTGATCTGCGAAGTCGTATTTCCTGATATCTGGCCGGAGTATCCCATGTCGATCAAGTCGTTGATTCGTACCATTCCCGATTACCCGAAAAAGGGCATCATGTTTCGGGATATCACGACGCTGTTCGAGGACCCATATGGTCTTAGCGAAGTGATCGACAGTTTCGCCGCCGAATTCCAGGACAAGAAGATCGATATGATCGCCGGAATCGAAGCGCGTGGCTTTGTCATCGGTCCGGCGGTTGCCGTGGCCCTTGGTGTCGGCTTTGTCACCATCCGCAAGCAGGGCAAGCTCCCGGCTGAAACGGTCGGTGTCGAATATGAACTTGAATATGGCACCGACGTCATCGAAATCCACAAGGACGCCGTCAAACCGGGCAGTCGTGTTCTGATCATGGATGATCTGATTGCCACCGGTGGTACCGCCCTTGCTGCGATTGATCTGGTCGAAAAGATCGGGGCAGAGGTCGCAGGGTGCGCCTTCATCATTGATCTGCCTGATCTTGGCGGGGCGCAGAAAATCCGCGATCGCGGTATCGAAGAATTCCACTTGGTCGAATTCGAAGGCGATTAAGACGACGCGAAACCGAGGTGAGTGGCAGGAATTGCGAATTTCCTGCCGTATCACTATATATTCATGTATAATGCATGTGTTGAATTAGGTCTTAGCCCATATTGGTCTTTCGCCAAGGCAGAGGAACATGATCGCACCGGTCCAAAACGCACAGACAGTTTCACAAGTTGGCCAGTATGGCCGACTTGCGCCTGCTGGTGCGCGCGGTGTGGCAACAGCCGACCGGGACAATCAGGTTGAGGCATCGTCTCAGAACTATACCTATGACCCCGATGATGACGGCATTCTGTTTAATGCCTATGTCGATGGCAAAAACAAACGTCAATCGGGGCAGGGTAATCCCGGCGAACAGAAAGACCAGCGTACCGAACAGCGCAATCTGTCAGCTGCGCGTCGCGCAAGTGATCGCGAGGGGGCTGTCGATATGCCCAGCGAGATCGATTTTGCCAGCCTGCTTGATCCGTCGATCCCGTTTGATCTGTCGGCCAATAGCGGTACATCGTTTTATGCGGTGGTCAATGCGGTGGCCCACGGTGTGGGCGTGCGCGGCAAGCATCTGGATGCGACCGTTTAAAAAGGCCTGCCCATAGGTACTTCAAACCACGACGTTCCCCGAAAATTTAAAAATCTGATCGGTGATGCTTGTTGGTATCTGCCATAGGTTTTATGATCCTTGGCAACACGTGATCGTATCCCATGACCATCGGGCACAGCATGAAGAACAAGCCGGTTCTCAATACGGTATTTGATGCCGCATTCAGGTTCATTGACCTCGCACTCAATGACAACGAATATCTGCAGCCGCAAAAACTGCATCGTTTGTTGTATCTGGCGCAGGCTTATTACGGCGCGAACTATCACGGCAACATGTTGATGCCCGCCATCTTTGTGGCAGAGGAATTCGGCCCGGTCGAACCGAACCTTTATGCCGTGATGGAAGAATCCCGGCCTGATGTGCGGCTAAAATCGGTTGATCCGAAAAACATCCATTTTCTTGAAAGCATCTGGGCGCAGTTTGGTCATCACACGGTCGAACATCTCAGCGTGACCGTGCGCAATCATCCGCCCTTTACCAAGGCCTACAAGGAAGGGATCGGAACGATCATCCCGTTCGACGAACTGGTTGAATTTTATGCCTCGGTCCGCAAAACCGCGACCACGCCCGAGGCCAAGGAAGTCGTGCGCCCGCGCGTCATGCGCTCCCACAAAGGCAAACCGGTTGCGACCACTGACTGGTTGCCGCGCAAGATCAAGTAATCCGAAAATTCCGGTTAAACAGGTTTTGGGGTTATTGCCCCATTCCGAGGTTCTGGCACGGATCGCCACGCGCGATGTCATTGGTAAACCACATGAAATCGATATCGTCGGGTGCGCCAAACCGCATGGCGTAATCCTCGATGCTTGACGCGTCCGGGCCGGGATCATCGGCCTCAATCAGGCTGACCACGGCAATATCACGCGGCTCAATATCCGGTTCATAGCGCTGCAAATGCCAGGGGGTGGCAATGCTGTGGCGGACATGCATGGCACCCGCAATCAGGAATGCCCCATCAATGCCGTCAATATTTGCCGCATCGCTCATCGCACGGGCTAGCGACGCATCGCGGGCAAACTGCACAGCGGAAAAGCCACCCAGCATGCTTTTGGGCAGCATATTGCAATGCCCCTCAGCGATTTCGACATTGAAGCGATCAAGTATTTCTGTCGGCATATCTGGCAAATCAAGCTTGGCAGCCAGATCATCGGGCAGGGCATCGTTGCCGTTGCTGATCATGGGTTTAAGCAGATCATCGGGCAGATTGCCCGCCACCATCATCAAACCGTTATCGCGTGCTGCCTGCGCAATCGGCGCATAGTCATGCCATGACGGCCAACCTCGATCTTCCCACGCCATCGCCGGGCCGAGTTCCGAAACCGGAAGCGTCTGCCAGCTGTCTTCAAGCGATGCCTGTTGATCACGTGTAAACATTTCCCAGACAATCGCGCGTTCACGCTCATCCGACTTGCCAAGTGCATTGACCAGCTGTGCCTGATGGTGATGGTGGATGGGATTGTCGTGCTTTTCACCGATCAGGATGTATTTGCGACCTGATAGCCGTTCGACCAGCGCATCAAACATGATGTATTCGCCAGCCACCACGTCAAAAATCAAACCCGGCGCCGGGGGCAGGGCATTGACGTCGGTCAGGCTGCCCCGGGGGGTATTGCTATCATGCGCAACCGTCGGGGCGACGGGAAGGATAGTCGATGCCAGCGCAACCACAGAGATACCGACACTGCGTTTAACAGCATGTGTCCATGATCTGACTGCGATTTGGATCGGCATCGACTTGGGCATCGATCAGTTGATTCCTGATTGAAAACGGATGTGTCTTATTTGCTTAAGCGCAAGGCCGTTTCAAGGTCGTTAACAAGATCACCACAATCTTCGATCCCGACCGAAAGACGCAGAAGGTCTGCCGGTACCGGGCTGGTCGGCCCTTCGACCGAGGATCGATGTTCGATCAGGCTTTCAACCCCGCCAAGCGATGTCGCGCGTTTAAACAGTTTGCATTGGTTGTGGAAATCAACCGCACGCTTTTCACCACCCTTGACGCGCAGCGACAACATCCCTCCAAAGCCACCTGACATCTGCTTTTTGGCAATGTCATGACCGACATGGCTTTCAAGGCCGGGATACTGGACCTGTTCGATTTCCGGATGGTTTTCGAAATGCTTGGCAATCGCCATGGCATTGGCACTGGCGCGTTCCACACGGATCGAAAGGGTGCGCATCCCGCGCAGCAAAAGCCACGTTTCAAACACGCCCAGAACTGCACCGCCTGATGCGTGCTGTATGCAAACACGCTGCCAGAACTCGCTGTCCTTGGCAGTGGTCAGCGACCCCGCCAAAACGTCGCTGTGACCGTTCAGATATTTGGTTGCCGAATGCATTACGATATCGGCACCAAAATCAATCGGACGGGTCAAAAGCGGCGTGGCAACAGTGTTGTCAACCACCACAACGGCACCAGCGGCCTTGGCCAGTTTGGCAACAGCGGCGATATCGGTGATTTGCCAATCCGGGTTGGCCGGGGTTTCAAGCCACACCAGCTTGGTCTTGCCGGCAACGATGTGCTTGTCCCAATCGGCAATATCGGCGTTATCAACAAAATCAAAGCTCAGCCCGGCACGCACACCACTATCAAGCATGAAGCTGCGCAGCGCCCAATACATTACCTTGGGGGCAACAACATGATCACCCGGGTTCAGCGCATGCAAAACCGCAACGGCGGCCGCCATGCCAGAGGCAAACAGGCGGGTTTCAGAACCGCCTTCAAGTTCATTCAGGACTGCACAGGCCTGATCATAGGTCGGGTTGTCTGCGCGCGTATAGCAGCGCCCGTCATGGTAACTCAGATCCGTGTTGCGTTCGAACGTGGTTGACGGATAAAGCGGCGGCGTGACGGACTTGGTGGCTTCATCGACCCAGCCAAGCGCCTGTGCACTTACGGTGGCGGGGGACTGTTTTTTTGCATGATCAGACATGGTGGCACCTGATTTGGTTGAGATTTGTTGGCGCGCAACATAACGTGGTTCCCGCCACACACCAAATTGATTTGCCACCAATATTGATCTTTAGGTCCCCACATGACGAATTATCCCAAAATCACCCTGCCCAAGGAATGCGACGTCGTTGTCATCGGCGGCGGCATTCACGGATCCTCCAGCGCCTATTACCTGACCAAGGCCGGCATGAAAGTCGTGCTTCTGGAAAAGGATACCATCGCGTCACACCAGTCCGGTCGTGCCTGGGGCTTTGTCCGCCAACAGGGCCGCGATCCGGTAGAGTTGCCATTGATGATTGAATGCAACAAGATCTGGCAAGGTCTTGAAAAAGAACTAAATGCCGATCTGGAATGGCGCCAGGGCGGAGTGCTGTTCGTCGCCCGCGATGACAAGGAAATGTCGGAATTCGAAGGCTGGATTAACGACACCAAGCACTTTGGCATCGAAACCCAGGTCCTTGACCCCAAAGGGGTCGAAAAACTGACACCGGGGATCACCGCACCGGGTGTTGGCGGGATCTACACGCCCTCAGACGGGCAGGCCGAACCGAAAAAGGCCGCCCCGGCAATCGCCAAACGCGCCAGTGAATTGGGTGCTGTGATTGCCGAGGGTTGCGGCGCACTTTCGATTGAAACAGAGGCCGGCGCAATCAGTTCGGTGGTGTCCGAACAAGGCGAAATCAAATGCAAATACGTCATCTGTGCGGCCGGGGCTGCGACGCATAAATTCGTCGCCAAGTTCGGGCGGCGTTTACCGCAACAAACCACGCGCGGGACGGTGATCCGCACCACACCCGTGCCCGATATCTCGGCGGCGGGCACGCTGGCGGCTGGTCTGGCGTTTCGTCAACGCGCAGATGGGTCGATGAACATCGCCGATGAATTCATGACCGACATCGATTTGACACTGGGCCGGTTCAAGTATGCCCGTGATTTCATGCCGGGACTGTTTGATAACTGGGCGACCTTCAAGTTCCACTTTAACAAGCGGTTCTTTGATGATCTGGTGGACCGTATGCCGGGATCGGATGCATCACGGCAACCCATGATCGGGCGACGCACCAATCAGGCGGAGCCCTATGAGGTGCGGGTTAAAAACGCCATGCGCAATCTGCAAAAGGTCCTGCCGCAGATCAAGAAAGTCGGCATCGTTGATACCTGGGCGGGGGACATTGATGTCACCCCGGATGCGGTGCCGGTGATTGATCAGTTCGAAAACCCCAAACACTTCTTTGTCGCATCGGGATTCTCGGGCCATGGCTTTGCCATGGGACCGGTGGTTGGTAAGGTGCTGGCCGAATGGATCACCACCGGGCAGCCATCCATCACGCTAAAGGGGATGGAGCTTTCACGGTTCGAAGACGGTACCCGCCGTGTGCCGCGCACACGGGTCTGATCGCGTGTCCTGAAACTGGAATCGGGTAGGGGCGGTTACAAGCTGCGTGCCAGACGCAGGATAATCGCCCCGCCCAGCGTCATCATGGTCGAGGACAGCTTCACAAGGTTAAGCTTCTCGCCCATGAAGAACACCCCGATCAAAAGGGCAAAGACAATGCCGGTTTCGCGCAGGGCGACCACAAGCGGGATCGGTGCCTGCGTAAAGGCCCACATCACAGTGGCATAGGCCGCAAAGGACGCCGTGCCGCCAATCGCAAAGACCCTTTTGCCAGATCGCGCGATATCAGCAAGGATGCGCGGGCGCATAAAAGTCACGATCACGGCAAAGATCACAACGTTGCCAATCGTCTGATAGCTGTAATAGCCAAGCGCCGTTCCGGCCAGCCTTGCACCGGTACCATCCACCAGTGAATAGCTGCTGATGAAACAACCGGTGATGATCGCGGCAAGGGCAGCATTGCGGTTACGCATGCCATCGGCTTGTCGCGTTATGCACATGCTGATAATACCAACCCCGATGATAACAATCGCCAGCCACTCGCTGACATGCAGGGTAACCCCCATGATCAACACGGACACCGCCGCAACAATCAGCGGCGAAGACCCGCGTGCAATCGGATAAACTTGGCTGAGATCGCCCAAACGATAAGCCAGGATCAGAAACAACTGATAGCCGATATGAAGCCCAAGGGACGTCAGCAGATAAGGCCAGCTTTCGGGGGCAGGAAGGTCAACAAACGGCAACAGGATCAGAACAATCGGCGTATGACCCAGCACGATCGCCGTCATGTTCATCAATTTGTCCGAGCCACCCTTGACCAGTGCATTCCACACGGCATGCATCAGGGCAGCGCCCATTACAGCAAGAAAGACAGTCAAACTCATGGCGGGGCGACCAATGTTACGGTTTTGTGACGCAATCATTGATGCTTAGCATGCAGTTTGAAAAACCACCAAACCGAACTTGAAAGGGCAGCTATGAGCCAGACGCCGTATGCTCGACCTTTTGCGTGGTTGTCGATGCGGGTGCGGCTTTGCCATCAAAGAACCGGGTCGCCCCGATTGGTGGGGCAACGAAATCGCCATCCGCAATTCCGCTATCCTTACGGGCTGCCGCTAACCGGACCGGCGGCTCATCTACCGGCTCAGCTGTCAGGACAAACGTGCCCCAATGAATGGCAAGCGCCTGTTTGACGCCCATTTTCTGCATGATCTGAATGGCTTCTTCGGGGTTGCAATGTGCATTGCGCATGAAGTCGCGCGGGTCATAGGCCCCGATGGGAATCAGGCCAAAATCAATCCCGCCGTGGATCGCGCCCATTTCCGTAAACAGGGCTTCGTTCCAGCCGGTATCGCCAACAAAATAGAACCGGTAGCCATCGCCGAACTCAAGGATATAGCCACCCCACAGCATTTCCTTGCGGTCCTTCGTGGTGCGGCTTGACCAGTGGTTCGATGGCACATGGGTGATTTTCAGATCATCGTGATGATGGCTTTCATCCCAATCCAATTCGACATAGCGATCAGCACGAATGCCCGCCTTTTCCAGAAGTGGACCATTTTTCAGTGGCAGGACATAGCGCGGCGCATTGCCAAGCTGCGTCAGGCTGGCCAGGTCAAAATGGTCATAGTGATTATGTGACAGCAACACCAGATCAAGCTTGGGCAACTGATCGATGGCAAGGCCCGGTCGGGTATAGCGTTTCGGTCCAACGCGTTTGAACGGTGATGCGCGGTCAGAAAACACCGGATCGGTCAGGATATTGAGCCCGCCATATTGCACCAGAACCGTGGCATGGCCGACCCATGTGACTTGCATGCGTTTGGGATCCGGGTTGTGGATGGCGTCATGATCAGGTGTTTCGGTGGGGATTTTACCGACCTGATGTTTGGCCTTCGGCCAGTTATCATCACCGAAATAGCGCCGTTTCAGGAAATGCCAGAACGACCGTTTGACCGGATCGGGCAGGGGGTGACGGTTTTCAAAGCCGTTATCGGTGTGATGGGCTGGTTTTGTTTGCTGCTGCACTTTTGGGTCCTGATCCGGTTTGAATGTGGTCGCCATTCTGCATTTTACGCGGGTGACCATAAGGTAACTGGGAATTTGACCTGCGCAAGCGAAAGGCCGGAACGCGGGACACACATTCCGGCCTTTCTTGGTGGTCTGCCCATGCGGGGTGCAGACCAATGCTTTCGCAGTTGCTGGGGCGAGCCTTGCGAAAGCAGGGGGGACTGAATTTTATTCGATCACGGTCGCATAGCTCTCAAGCGCCGGGCTTTCGGTGATCAGACCCTGTTTGACCATGTAATCGGCAAAGCGGGCATAGCGCGCCTTATCAAGGGCTGCCGGACGCAGCGCAAAGCGCGGCAGGGTATCGGCCCATGCCTTGATATTGAGTTCATCATCAAGGTTCGGATAGGCGGCAATAAAGGCCTGCCAGCTGTCATCAGGATGGTTGATCAGGTACTGCACGCCTTCTTCAAGGGCGGCCAGCATGCGGGCATAACGCGGGTCATCGACCTTGTCGTTGCGGACGGTCAGGATCAGTTCGTCATAGGGCGGAACGCCCTCTTCCTCGACATAAAATGCCTTGCCCGGTTTGCCTTCGATTTCCATCTGATTGAGCTCGAAATTGCGATAGCCGCCAATGATCGCATCGACCTGGCCGGAATACAGCGACGGCGAAAGCGAGAAGTTCACATTGATAAGCTCGACATCGTCAATCGAAACCCCATGATTGCCGAGCATGGTGCCCAGAAGCGCATCCTCAAATCCGGCCAGGGAATAACCGATCTTCTTGCCTTTCAGATCGGCGATTTCCTTTATCGGGCCGTCTTCAAGGACAATCAGGCTGTTAAGCGGGGTGGCAACCAGTGTGCCGATACGCGTCAGCGGCAGGCCTTCGGCCGCCTGGACATGAAGCTGCGGCTGATAGTTCACCGCGACATCGCCCTGACCGGCGGCAACAAGGCGTGGCGGGGCGGACGGATCGGATGGTTCGATCAGTTCGACATCCAGATCATGATTGGCAAAGAAGCCCTTTTCCTTGGCAACAATCAGCGGTGCGTGATCGGGGTTCACAAACCAGTCCAGAAGAATGACCAGCTTGTCCGCGGCAAAGGCGGTTGAAGACGTTCCAAGAACAAGTGCGCCCAGTGCGGTCGCGGTGATCATGGATTTAAGGCGTGACATGGATGAACCTCCGTAAGATGCGCCAAATAAATAGTATGAGGATTTAAAACGCTGCCAAACAGGCCGGCGTGTGGTGTCTTACCGAACCGGTTTCAGGCTGTCGGGTTGCCATGGCAAGGCCGCGCGCAGCACGCGATCGACAATGAAATATTGCGTGATAGAAAACGCGCACAGGATCAGAAGACAGGCAAAGACCATATCGATCTGAACCCGCGCATTGGCATGCAGCATAAGATAACCCAGGCCGTGACTGGACCCGACCCATTCGCCAATCACCGCCCCGATCGGGGCAACGGCGGTGGCAACGCGAAAACCAGATGCAAAGGCGGGCAGGGCGGCGGGCAGTCGAATATGGGTCAAAAGTCGCCAACGACTGGCCCCCATGGTGCGCGCCAGATCGAGCCAGCCGGTCTCGGTCCGTGACAGGCCGTCAAAGAACGCAACCGTGACCGGGAAGAAAATGATCAGGGCCGCCATGGCGATTTTGGACGCCAGCCCAAAGCCGAGCCAGAGAACCAGAAGCGGCGCCAGGGCAAAGAACGGGATCGCCTGCGAAACCAAAAGGATCGGCATCAGCCAGAAACGCACCGGCGAAAACAGCGCCATAGGGATCGCGGCCAGCGTGCCAAGGGCAGCACCGGCAAACAGGCCGATCACGGTTTCAGCGATGGTATATTTCGCATGATCGAACAGGACGGCATGACGCGCGATTAGGGTATGCCAGACATCTGCAGGCGGTGGCAGCATGTATTTCGGCGCACCGGTAACAATCACCAACATTTGCCAAGTGGCAATCAGCGCAATGATAATAATCAGCGGCCGCGCAAGGATCAGCCAGCGTTGCTCCGACAGTGCTTTTTTATTGGTATGAGGATTGTTTTGCGTGCTCATGCTGCGCCCTCCGACCGCTCGGCACCAAGTTGGCCGAGTAGTTCGGCCTGCTGTGCCAGGATTTCGGGATCGGCAATGTTGCGCGGGCTTTGGCCCTTGGGCGTGATGGCGTCTTGCAAGCGGGCCGGGCTGCCGGTCAGGACATGCACGCGATCGCCAAGGCGCAATGCCTCAAGCGGGTCGTGGGTCACAAGCAACACCGTTTTGCCCCGCAGCACCCGTGCGGCCAGCTCCTGCAAGCGCAGGCGGTTGAGCGGATCAAGGGCCGAAAACGGTTCGTCCATCAAAACGACCGGGCGATCTTCCATCAATGTGCGGGCAAGGGCCGCACGCTGTTTCATGCCACCGGACAGTTCAGCCGGGCGGAGGTTTGCCGCGTCATGCAATCCGACTTCGGTCAGTAAATGTGAGGCTTTCTCATAATCGGGTTTTTCGTGGCGTAGGACAGCACCCAGCACCACATTCTCGAGAACACTGCGCCATGGCAAGAGCAGGTCCTGTTGCGCCATATAGGCGACCCGACCGGTAAGCGCGATGTTGTCCGAACAGGTGATGGTACCGCTAACATCGCCTTCGACGAGGCCTGCGAAATAGCGCAAAAGCGTGCTTTTGCCGACACCACTTGGGCCGAGTAGACAGGTAAAACTGCCCGCCTGTAAGGTCAGGTCGAGATCATGGAAAATATCGACGCCGTTGAAAGCCACGCGGGCCGCACGGAGCGCAATATCAAATCTGGTTGGATTGTCTTGCGCCATCTGGGGCGCGTGTTCTGTGCTGCGCATTCGATCCTTCCTACGCCGGTCTTAACCGGTTCAGGTTCAAAGGGTCGTTCGGCAACACCGAACCTCTCAGCCGATTTACGATCGGCCCCCCCGGAGATCAGGGGACTATGCGCAGACAAATCGCTGCCGTCAAGTTTTGTAACAGTTCTTGGACTTGATCCTGATCACAGCTTACCAGTGCGCGCCATGACGATGCAGCTTTCCCGCCGGATGATCCCAGTGATGCGGTGTTCCTGCGATACTGACCGGAAAGGCGATGCGCCGGGCTGGGCCCCAGTCTGTGTTTTCAAAATGCGGGGCAATATCGGCATCTGTTTCCGCGGCGATCATGCCAAGGCAGTCAGGTGTCGCTGTCTTGCTTAACATATGTGCCGTTCGGGCCAATGAGTGGCGGGCGGTTGTGACCTCGCCATGGGCGGCGCGGCGGATCAGGGCGTGAACTGCGCTGGCCGCCATCAAATATCCCGTCGCGTGATCAAGGGCCTGAACCGGAAGCGGTAGGGGCTTTTTCGACCCTGATTGTTCCATCCCCCAATCGGCAATGCCGCAGCTCATTTGCACGAGGCTGTCAAACCCGCGTCGTTTGGCCCACGGCCCGGTCCAGCCATAGGCAGACAACGTCACATCAATCAGCGCCGGGTTAATCGCGCGCAGCGTTTTGGCGTCATACCCCAATTCGGACAGGGCGTCAGGACGATAGCCATGCAGCAAGATGTCAGCACCGCTAATCAGGTCTTCAAACAGTTTTCGGTCTTCCCGGTCCCGTAGATCAAGTCCCGCACAGCGTTTGCCAAGTGTGACTTCGGGAATGGCCGCACCTTCGTCCCAGCCCCTCGGATCGATGCGCAACACATCGGCACCATAAGCCGCCAGAAAACGACCGGCGACGGGGCCGGCCAGGATACGTGTCAGATCAAGAACGCGGATACCACGAAGCGGGCGGGCCGGGTCAATTGACGCGGGGGCGACATTGGTGTTTGCGTGCTGGTCCCAGCAGATCAGTGGATCGGTAGCGATGGATATTCCTTGCGGATGTGCCTGCCATTCCTCAAGGCTGTGCATGGTTGCGGCACATCCACTGGCCGCGACAATTTCGTTTTCAAGCATGTCACTTTGCCAATCCAGCACAGCCATCGCCAGATCATCGCGGGTTTCGTAATCGCCCAGAACAGAAAGTGCCGCCGCGCGGTGATGTGGCGCGTTGGTATGTAGCCGGATCCACCCGTCACGCGTTTGATAGTCGCCCGCCAGCTGGTCCCAGACGTTTGGCAATGTCCAGCCTTGTGGGCGGATTGTCATACTGAACCCTTTCGACGCCAGCCGCTGATCAACCGTTACCGGTGCGTCTGATCCGGTTTCAAGGGCGCGCCAGTTTGAAATCATCGCGGCGGCCATCCCGATACTCGCGCAGGCGAGTTCGGTGACTGCGAAATAGGACGGCAAGACATCTGTGCCGATGGTCGTGATTACAGGTTGGTCAGATAGACCAAGGGCATTGGCGATCTGGGGTGTGAACCGGTTGGGCATGATGGCGTTTCCTTTCTCAAGGGGCGGAACCAGTAGTGATCAAAGCATCATGCCGGACTGGACAAATCGTCAATCTTGATCAAGATAATCAATATGAAAAAAATCGATGACGGATCATTCTGCACATTGTCGGCAGCAGATGTGTGCGCGCAGGTCGGCATATCGCGCGACACGCTTTACGCCTATGTCAGTCGGGGTATTGTGCGCGCTGTTGCCCATCCGGGTGATGCACGCAAAAGCCTGTATGACCGGCGCGATGTCGCCAAACTGCATGATCGGAAACGACGTGGACGGTCACGGCAATCTGTTGCGGCCTCGACCATTGATTGGGGGGAGCCGATCCTGGTGTCGGGCATCACCCGCATTGCCGATGGGCAGTTTTACTATCGTGGTCAAAACGCCGTCGAACTGTCCCGCACCATGACGCTTGAGGACGCGGCCGGTCTTTTGGCAGGGCTTCGATGCGATCCTGTGTTGAATGCCACACCGGATTTTGTTCCGGCCAAACGTGACCTGGCGCTTCAGCGCATGGTGGCGATGCTGGCAGAGCTGATGACCGGATCGCCCCGTGGTGATGGTCGCCCGACCGCCGCACGGATCGTTCGGCTGGGCGCCCTGGCCGCTGCCGGGGTCTCAGGCGACGGGAAAAGCCCGATCCATTTGGTCCTGGCAAACGCATGGTCAGATCATGAAAATGCACCGGACTTGTTGCGTCGGGCCCTGGTACTTTGTGCCGATCACGAGCTTAATGCATCGGCCTATGCGGTGCGTGTTGCTGCATCGGCCGGGGCGACCATACCGGCATCCCTGATGGCGGGGTTGTCGACCCTGTCGGGTACGCGCCATGGCGGCCTGACACCGAGATGTCGGGCGTGGATGGATCAGGTCGAAAAAGCTGGCGGCAAGATTGATCCCGATCATGTGCCGCCGGGGTTTGGTCATCCGCTTTACCCCGATGGCGATCCGCGCACCCGTGCACTCATGCAGGCCAGTGGTCAGACTGGCGATGCCTTCTGGGCGCGCATTGCAAATGAGGTCGTGCAAAATACCGGGCAGCATCCCAGCCTTGATTTCGGATTGGCCTTGATTGAACGCGAACTTTGTCTGCCGAAGGGGGCAGGACTTGGTATTTTTGCCGTTGGGCGCATGGCAGGCTGGATCGCGCATCTTTTTGAACAGCGCAAAAGTGGCAAGATCATTCGGCCACGCGCCAGCGTGTCCTGATGCGATCCAGATTGTGCAGCATAAGTTACATCTGACCCTTGCGTCATCTGTACGGGGTCGAAGCCTCAACCACCTGCTTGATCCAGCCCGCGATCTTGTCAAACGTGCCGGGCGCATAGGCATACCGGCCAAGGGCAACATAAAGCATCTGGCGGGATGTCGGCATCTCGCTACTGAGCTGGTAGTTAAACAGATTGCTTCTAAGCAGTCCGTGTGTGGCATCAGGAATGACAACCACCTCATTTTCAGGATGTCGGCCAATCAGGACATCGCGATAGATGTCTGCATCGGATTTTGCATCCACATTCAGATCATCATGTCCCCACATGGCAAGTGTTGGTGTTTCAAGCTGTGCCAGGTCTGCTTTTGCGTCAGATGTGATGTTGCGTTTTACAAATCCGAACCGGTCCGATGCCATCGGTGACGGATCACTGGTGTTTGCAAGGTGGGTTTCGTAACTTGCATCGGGCGCAAAGAACACGCTGTCGCGAACCTGATTGCGTTCGAGCTGACGGGTGATATCGGCTTTTGTTGCGCCACCTGCCAGCAGGCGTTGACGCGTGTAGTAAGCGCCCTGGTCTTGCCAGTTTACGGCCCCGCCTATGATGACATTGAAGGCATTGTCCGGGATCATCCGCGACGCTTTGGGGATCACCCAGCCCGCCTGGGAAAAACCGATAAAGCCGATTTGTTGTCCGCTGTCGGAATAGGCCGTCTTGATTGCGTCATACGCTGCAACGGCTTCGTTTGCGCGGTCATTCATGGATTGCGAAAGCCAGTTTCCCGTGCTTTCGCCGACCCCGGCCTTGTCCCAGCTGTAAATGCCGATCCCGCGATCCAGCAGGGCATTGATCAGGGGTAAATAGCCATCGCCCGCAAAGCGGTCCTGCGGACCATCGCCGTGAACCAGAAGGGCAATCGGGCCTGTATGCTGCGCATCCGGCAAGATCAGGCTGCCAGACAGAACAGCATCACCATGTGCAAAGCTGATCTGTTTAGTCGACCGGTTGCTGATATCAAAGTCAGACAATCCGAGAAGTGCAAGACTTCCGGAAACAGCAACAAGCAGCACAAACAGAACAAACGCCCCCCTGACAAGGCGATGGTAACGAATGCGGCGGGGCGATGGCACGGCACAGCCTTTCAGGTCGGTGGCAGCAAGGACGATTTGGCACTATTCGCAGATTGCGAGAAGTCAGGGGGCCCGTCAATCGCCTTGCAACCGGTTATGTCGATGAAATCAGGTGTTTAGCCCAAAAGCATCCCGGCCATAGGTGCAAAGCGCTAGGTCCTGTGCCTGGAATTGCACAAAACAGAACTTGAAAGAGCATCACGAAACGGTCAATGCTTTCGGCACTGCAACCAAATCTGCCCTGCGTGCCATTGTGACCCTTTCTGACGAGATACCTGACCGCCGTATTGCCGATCCTGCCCCGCGCATGATTGCGGCCGAGATTTATCGTGGCTCAAGCTATGGTGCCAAGCATCCGCTGGCGATCCCGCGTGTGTCGCTGGTCGTCGATATGGTGCATGCGCTGGGTTGGGTGGATGAGACCTCCTATCTGACCGGGCCGGTGGCAACACCCTATCAGCTCGCACGGTTCCACGACCCGGATTATATTGCCGCCGTCATGCAGGCCGAACGCGATCAGGCGCTGCCCGTCGAGATGATGGAGCGGTTCGGGCTCGGCAAGAATGGCAATCCGATCTATCCGGAAATTTTCCGGCGTCCGGCGACTGCCGCCGGATCATCGGTGATGGCGGCCAACCTGATCAAGGATGGCGGGATCATTCATCATCCGGCAGGGGGCACCCATCACGGTTTGCGCGACCGGGCATCGGGGTTCTGTTACTTCAACGATCCGGTTCTGGGCATTTATGCGTTGCTTGATAGCGGGTTGGACCGGGTGCTTTATGTTGATATCGATGCCCATCACGGCGACGGGGTGCAGATTGCCTTTGCCGAGGATGAACGCGTACTGACTGTTTCCATCCATCAGGAAGACCTGTGGCCCAAGACCGGCGCAATTGATGACATTGCAGGCGGCATGGCGCGCAACCTTCCGATGCCGGGCGGCATGCATGATGACGAGATGCGTTTCATACTTTTTGAATATTTGATTCCTCTTGGATTAAGTTTTGCGCCTCAAGCTATTGTTTTACAATGTGGATGTGATACTCTAGCAGAGGATCCACTGTCCAGACAGCTTTTGGGCAATCAGTCGATCTGGGAAGTCGTGGGGGCGATGACCCGATTGGCGCCCCGAAGTCTTGTTCTCGGCGGCGGAGGATATAGTCCATATGGCGTTGCACGCTGTTGGTCCGGGGTGTGGGCAACCATTAACGGGATCGAAATACCTGATGTGTTACCCATCACAGCGGAAAATATCCTGCGTGTCATAAAATGGGCGCATAGTCGTGGAAGACAGCCGGCAAGTGAGTTGTTCACAACGCTTGCGGATCCATGGCGGGGTGGCGCCATCCGGGACGAGGTCCGGGATCGCGTCAAAAGACTAAGAGGATATGGGGTATGAAGTCGTTCTTTCAGATGGCTTTGGTTGTGTGCTTTGTCAGCGCGGCGGTTGTTGCCGGGCTGAATGCAAAGGCAACCGGTTATGAACGGTCGCGTCTTCTTGTTGATGGCGAAGTGTTCAATGTTGAACTGGCCATCACACCCGAAGAAAGGTCACGCGGCCTGATGTTCCGTACCGAAATGGCTGAAGACGCCGGAATGCTGTTTGATTTCGGCGGACCACGCGACATTTCGATGTGGATGAAAAACACCTTTATCTCGCTTGATATGCTGTTCATCGCGGCCGACGGCACGATTGTCGGCATTGAAAAGCGCACCGTGCCGCAATCAGAAACCATCATTCCATCGCCAAGGCCGGTGCGCTTTGTGCTTGAACTCAATGGTGGGTCGTCTGACCGGATGGGGTTTGAGGTTGGTGAAAAGGTCGAAGGATTGCCGCGCTAGGCCGCGCCATCGATACGCCACACAATCAATCAGCAATAGCAAGGCCGCAGGTGATATCTGCGGCCTTTGGTTTTTGCGTCGGTTTTTGTGTCATATTTTCGAGAAAAACACGCAATGCGGTCTTGCCCACCCAGCAAGATGGTGCTAAATCCACATCCGCGTCGGGGAGTAGCGCAGTCTGGTAGCGTACCTGCTTTGGGAGCAGGGGGTCGCGAGTTCGAATCTCGCCTTCCCGACCATTTCCCCTTTTATCGTTTTTCGGATGCCCAACGGGATTTCCAAGTCACGATAAAAGGTGTAAAAGATGAACTGATAGCAGGGGTTAGAGAGACCCGCTTAACTGCCATCATCATCTTATCCCGAAGGTCAAGACGAGGGTCCCGATGAAGGTCCGTGTTTACAAACCTGCCAAGAACGCCATGCAGTCCGGTCAGGCTGCGACCAAGCACTGGGTCATGGAATTTGAACCGGGTGCGAAAAAGGTCGCGGATCAGCTGATGGGCTGGATCGGATCGACCGACACCCGTGGTCAGGTCCGCATGTATTTCGAAACCCTCGAAGAGGCGCAGGCCTTTGCCGCCAAGCACAAGCTGATCGCGGACATCGAAATGCCGAAACCGCGCAAACTTCAGCTCAAGGCCTATGCCGACAACTTCGCGTTCAAACGCGTCGTCTGATCTGGCACTCGCCAGCGTATTTGACCAATTCTCGGGGCGGATTTCCGCCCCGTTTCGTCTGACAGGGGACGTTAAAGCCTGTAAAGACAGTCGGGCAGGCGTCCAATGCCATGCCCCGGGGTTCGTAACCACCCCACCCAGCGGTCCCTTAGCTCAACTGGATAGAGCAACAGACTTCTAATCTGTAGGTTGCAGGTTCGAGTCCTGCAGGGATCGCCATTTTTCTTTATTATCAATGCATTGTGTTGGTTAGGTGATTTGACAGATTTATTGTTGGTCACTCTGCTCATCGCGCCTGCGGAGTGGGTTTTGTCACTGTTTGCCGGATTGTAAATTTGGGGGAGGGTTAGAGAGTTTTTTTTATTTCGTTAATATAACCGTTAGCGGTTGCAACGATATAGTTTGCAAATCCCACTACCTCACCATGTGCGAGGTTCGGAATGACGTCCTCGATATCTGCAAAATTTTCTTTGAGTTTGGATGCTTCCTGCGAGTTGATTTCAGGTGGGGTCATGGGGATGTTTTGCGCAAACTCGATCAGCGCAGCTGTGAGTTTTTCGAGTGCGGCTTCGCTGTACTGGTCTTCTTTTGTAAATTTGTAGTACGGGCTGTCCGGGTTCTCGAAAATTCTCAGGCGCGAAATGGATTTTTCGAATTCTATGAGGTGGTTGGTGGCAAGTTGTTTGCGTGCTAATTTGTCGGGTTCAGTCGCACCGTGATAGGCCAGATAACCGCCAGCTATGGCCGCAAGTCCGGTCAACATCACCTCCCATTGCAAGCGGTCGGAGCCAACCAGAGCTTTGGTGATGTTTTCGTATCGCACTAACCCATCGCCAAGCCCGTATCCGATGCAGCCCGCAGTTAGCGCCACAAAGGTCGTCAGAAGCAAAATTCCTTTGTCTTTCATGCTATCCTTCTGTTTTTGCAGTGTTGCAGCACGGCTTTCTATTATGCGAAAACTGGTGTTTGTGATTTACAGTTTGGCATGCTTTTTAATTTCCTCGATGTAAGAATCTGCAATGTTGCATGCCAGTTCCGCAAGGCTCAGAAGATCGTCGGGGTCGGCTGCCTCAACAGTCTTTTCCATGCCGTCAAGAAACATACGGTGTTCAGCTGCTCTTTCAGTGAAAACTTGCAGGGGGAGGATAGGGATGCGTGCGGCAGTGGACAGCATTTCTTGGCGCAGTCTGGCTTTTACGCGTGGGTCGCTCGGGTCCAGTCTGAGAAACTTGTAATACGGACCGTTTTTGTTGGCGAGCATCCGTAAGGTAATGAAGGCATCTTTGAACTCACTAAGGTGGCGTTCGGCGATCTGTTTGCTGGTGACACGGCTGGGCTCTGTCGCACCGCGATACGCCATGTAACCACCGAAAATCGCAGCAAGTCCGGTCAGCAAGACTTCCCATTGTAGGCGCCAGCCTGTGTCGCCAGTAACGTTCCAAAATTCGGAGTGTCCGGTGCTATAACCAGCCATAGCACCTACAAAGAATAGAATTACAAGACCAAGTGCAATGATGAACGCTTTGACGTTGTTGTCCATTTAATCCCCCGTGTTTTACATGACCATAGCGCAGCTTTTGGTTGTGCGAAAGTAGGTGCTGCATGACTCTTATTGCTTGCACTTGGTCAAAGCCTAAGAAATGCTGGCCTGCACTAAATTTTTTTGAGGAAGATAAATTGGTGACGTACAGAAACTCTATGGTTTAACCGTCACAGCAAGATCAAGTATCAAACGATACGGCTTTCAAATTCCTATCAGCGTTGACAATTGGGAGAGAGGAAACCTCGAGCAGCCAAAAGTGAACAGCTATCGAGCTGCCAAATACCTTCCCGGACGGTGATTGAGGGCGATGATCAGGTTGAGCACTACGGCGCCGAGGATGGAGAGAAGGACCTTGTCGAAGGGCAGGGTCAGGAAGGCGCAGACGAGGATCACCATATCAACGGCGAGCTGGAAATAACCGGCGCGGATGTTGAAGTTTTCCTGCAAATAGAGGGCGAGGATATTGACCCCGCCAAGGCCGGCGCGATGGCGAAACAGCATGAGCAGGCCAATCCCCATCAACGCACCCCCGGCAATCGCGGCATAGATCGGGTTGAGCGTGTTGAACTCTACCAGCATCGGGGTCAGCTTCGAGAAGGCCGAGACCAGACCAACGGCGATGAAGGTCTTGATGGTAAACGCCTTGCCCATGCGTTTGAAAGCCAGCCAGTAAAACGGCAGGTTGATCACAAAAAAGATCACGCCAAACGACAGCCCGGTGGCATGTTCAATCAGAAGGGCGGCGCCGGCGGTACTGCCGGTGACAAGGATGCTTTCGCTATAAAGCGTGACACCAAGCGACACCACCATGGTGCCCAGCAACAGGGCCAGCACATCCTCATACGGGCGATGGGCGATATCGTCCTTTTTGGGTGTTTCGCTGGTTGTGGCCGGGGCGGTTTTATCGGTGGTGTTTGCGGTGCTCATAAGCGGTGTGCTGCCAGTTGGTTGATTAGATTGAATTAAAATACGCTTTTCGCAGGTGCGAAACAAGCGGTGGGCAAGATCGCGGCGTAAATCGCGTGTTTTTGATGTAACGGCATCGCCAAACGCAAAAGACCGGCTTAAAGCAAGCCGGTCTTGGTAATTTTGTATGTTTGTTCGCGGTTACGCCGGATGATGATCAGGCGGCCTTGTCCCATTCCGGGGCGAAGGACGGATCGATCAGGCGTCCATTTGGATTGGCAAGATCATGAATTGCGTCCATGTCGTTTTCCGAAAGTTCGAAATCAAAGATATCGAAATTGGCCGCAGCATTTTTCGGTGAGCCCGATTTCGGGATTGCCATGACGCTGTCTTGTTGCAGCAACCAGCGCAGGGTGACCTGTACAGGTGACTTGCCGTATTTTTCACCGATGGCCTTAAGGGTTGCATCCTTCATGACATTGCCACGTGCAATCGGGCAATAGGCCGTCAGCAGCATGTTATGTGCGCGCACGCTTTCGAGCACCTTGGACTGGTCAAGATAGGGGTGATATTCGACCTGATTGACCGTCAGCGGCGCATCGGTCAGCGACACGGCCTGATCAATCAGGGCGGTCGGGAAGTTTGAAATCCCGATCAGGCGCGTCATGCCGAGGTTCTTGACCTCGTTCAAGGCTGCCATGGTTTCTTCAAGCGGCACGTCATCATTGGGCCAGTGCAGAAGCAACAGATCAACATGGTCCAGATCAAGCTTGCGCAGGCTTTCGACCACGGAGGTCTGCAAATCACCGCTTTGGAATTTGTCGTACCAGACCTTGGTGGTCAGGAAGTAGTCATCGCGTGCAAGGCCGGAATTTTTCAGGCCCTGACCAACGCCCTGTTCGTTGTGATACATCTGGGCGGTATCGAAATGGCGATAGCCGATCTTGGCGGCCTCAGCGATCATTTTCGCCGCTTCGTCGTTATTGAGCTCGTACGTCCCAAAGCCAAGGGCCGGGATTTTAGTGTCCTGCCAGTTCCGGTAAATCATACTGGTGTACCCCCTTGTTTCGTTTGATTGTTGTGATTTTGGGTCTTCGCGGTGTCATGTGCAAATGACGATCCGGTGTCAGTTTGCCCGATTTGCGCCAGATTTAGTGCGCATGTCGCCGATCGCAACCTGTACATCAGGATGGTACAGGCTGTGCAATTGGCGAGAGGCCCGGGGCTGCCCCGTGTGCGGGTGGGGATTTTCAGGCAAAGAAAAAGGGCGACCAAATTAATGGGTCGCCCGAAGTTCAGGACTTAGAGTGAGGCTGTATCAAGCCAAGGACGAGATTGCCGCAATCACCGGCGATGATCCTTGATGTGGCTCAAACGCCGTCGATTATTCTTTGACCGTATTGCCATCAGCAGTTTCGCTGACCGCGGCATTCAGGTGATAAAGCGATTCACGGATCACCTGGGGCCCAAGATCCTTGGTGATGAAGACGATCTTTGACCGATGATCGTCGCTTGGCCATGCGGGCAGGGATGCCGGCGGGTGGAAAACATGCTGCACGGCATGAATGGCGACAGGCGCGTCTTCGCCGACCAGATTAAGGATGCCCTTTACGCGCAAAAGGCTTTCGCCGCGCATCTGGGTAAAGATTTCGGCCCAGGTGACAAAGGCATCCCAATGGATCGGTTCGTCAAAGGTGATGCAAAAGGATCGGATGTGGTCGTCATGACGGTTGACGTCGTGACTGTGGTCATGGTGGCAGTGGTCATGATCATGATGGTCATGATCCCCGTGATCGTCGTGATGATGTGCATGATCATCGCCGTGTTGCTCGTAGGCTTCATCACGCAGCCACTTCTGCACATCCATGCTTTTGGTTGTCGGGTCATACAGCCCGGCATTAAACAGCTTTGAAACCGTAATATCGCCATTGACCACCGGATGGATCGGGGCGGCCGGATTGA
Source organism: Thalassospira sp. A40-3 (assembly GCF_015871485.1). Classification (NCBI taxonomy): domain Bacteria; kingdom Pseudomonadati; phylum Pseudomonadota; class Alphaproteobacteria; order Rhodospirillales; family Thalassospiraceae; genus Thalassospira; species Thalassospira sp. A40-3. The sequence continues at coordinate 2,232,712 of NZ_CP065428.1, read as the reverse complement.
GTGCGCGCAGGCGGGTTTCAAGCGTGGTGCGCGTCGCCTCATCAGCCAGATCGGCCTTGGTCATCAGGATGCGGTCGGCAACAGCGGCCTGTTTGACACTTTCGGGATGGTTATCAAGCTGGCCTGCGCCATGGATGGCATCGACCGTGGTCACCACGCTATCAAGGCGGAACTTGGTGGTCAGAAGCGGGTCGGTCATCAGGGTGTGCAGGATCGGGGCCGGGTCGGCAAGGCCGGTGGTTTCAATGATTACCCGATCAAATTCCGGGATTTCACCGCGCGTGCGTTTGACAAACAAATCACGCAGCCCCGAAATCAGATCACCGCGCACCGAACAGCAAATACAGCCGGAATTGAGCAGCACCACATCTTCGGACACTTCGCGGACCAGAAGATGATCCAGCCCGATTTCGCCGAACTCGTTGATCAGCACCGCCGTCTTATCCATGCCATCCTGCGTCAGCAGGGCATTCAAAAGCGTGGTCTTGCCACTGCCCAGAAAGCCGGTGATGACGGTGGTGGCGATGCGGTCAAACTGTTCGTTGGAAAGGGTCATGATCAATCAGGTCTTTTGCGCTGGGCGTGGGATTTGGGGCTTATTTCTTGCCGTAAAGCTCTTCGGCCGAGATTTCCGGTTCGGAAATCACGACTTCCTTGCCATCACGTGCGGCGAAATAGAAACAGTTGCGCCGTCCGGTGTGGCAGGCCACGCCAATCTGATCGACCTCGACCAGAACGGTGTCCATGTCGCAGTCATAGCGGAAATCGACAAGTTTCTGCACCTGACCACTGCTTTCACCCTTGCGCCAGAGTTTCCCGCGGGAGCGTGAGAAATAGCACACCCGGCCGGTTTCAAGCGTTTCAAGCACGGCATCGCGGTTCATCCAGGCCATCATCAGGACTTCGCCCGTGTCATGTTGCTGGGCGATTGCCGGGATCAGGCCGTTTTCGTTGAATTTCAGTTTGTCGGCAATCAGTGCATTTGAGCCCGTCATGGGGAAGCTCCGGTCGATGGTGGTTGACTTTTGACGTTCGGCGCGTCAGAAAATGATATATTATAACATTTCATCAGATGCCACGGCTTTTTGAAATCGGTTGGGCCGAAACCGCCGAAACCAGATGGCCGTCGATACGAGATATTCAGCTATGAGCGATCTTTTCCCCAAAAAGGGCCATGATCACGACAGATGTGTGCATAGCGCACTTGCGCAGGCAGAGAAAGTCTGTGACAGCGAAAATGCGCGCTTTACCGACATGCGCCGCAAGGTCTTTACCCTGATCTGGCAATCGCACAAGGCGGTTACGGCCTATGAGTTGCTGGATGCGCTGACCGCCGAGGGGCAGCGGGTTCAGCCGCCAACGGTTTATCGCGCGCTGGAATTCCTGACCGAGCTTGGTCTGGTGCACAGAATTGAGTCGCTTAATGCCTATTTTGGCTGTGACCGGCCTGATTGCGAACATCTGGGGCAGTATTTCATCTGCACTGATTGCGGCCGCGTCGCCGAGGCGGTCAACGAGGATATGAGCAACGCGGTGCGCAAGGCGGCGCGCAGTGTCGGTTTTACCATTCAGGCGACCACGGTCGAGATCAAGGGGCTGTGCCATGACTGCGCCACTCATTGAAGGCCGTGACCTTGTTCTGTCCTTTGGTAATGAGCACGTCCTTGATCAGGTATCGCTTGCCATTCATCCGGGCGAGATCATTACCCTGATCGGGCCGAATGGTGCCGGGAAATCAACACTGGTCAAGACGCTTCTGGGTTTGCAAAAAGCCGATAGCGGTGAAGTCGTGCGCAAACGCGGCCTTACGGTTGGTTATGTGCCGCAAAAGCTTGCCATTGATCAGGTTTTGCCGATGACGGTGAAGCGGTTTCTAAGCCTGACCCGATCCGTGAGCCGGGCGGATTGCGAACAGGTTCTGGCGCAGGTCGGGGCAGGCCATGTGATTGACGCGCAGATGAGCCAGCTTTCCGGCGGCGAGACGCAGCGTGTGATGCTGGCCCGCACCCTTTTGCTGCGTCCGCATTTACTGGTGCTTGATGAACCGACGCAGGGCGTGGATGTTTCCGGGCAGGCGGAGCTTTATCGCCTGATTGACGAGATCCGCCGTGAACTTGATTGCGCGGTTCTGATGATTTCGCATGACCTGCATCTGGTGATGGCTAAGACCGATCAGGTGGTGTGCTTCAATCGCCATGTCTGTTGTTCGGGTATTCCCGAAACCGTGCGCCAGCATCCGGAATACCGGTCCTTGTTTGGCGTGCGCGAGGCCGATGCGATTGGCATCTATCACCACGAACATGATCACGAACATGATTTGTCGGGCCATGTTGTTGGCGGATGTGGTCACGATCATTCCCATGACCATCATGCGCATCACCATCATGCAGATGATCACGCGCATGATCACAATAAAGCCGTCAAAGAAGGGGCGGGAACAAACCAATGATGGACGATTTCCTGTTTCGTGCCGTTTTGGGCGGTGTTTTGCTGGCCATTGTCTGTGGACCGTTTGGCGCCTTTATCGTCTGGCGACGCATGGCGTTCTTTGGCGACATGCTGGCACATACGGCCCTTTTGGGGGTAGCACTTGGTCTTCTGATCGGGGTGGATGTGCGGATTGGCATGATCGCGACCTGTCTGGCGGCAGCCCTTATTCTGGCTTATGGGCAGCGGCAATCGCGGATTGGCAGCGATACGGTGCTGGGCATGCTGGCGCACTCCACGCTGGCACTGGGGATGGTCGCGCTTGCCTTTGTGCAAGGGGTTGCTGTTGATCTGATGGCCTATCTGTTTGGTGATATTCTGGCGGTCAATACCGGGGATATCTTGCTTTTGGCGGTTGGCGGCGCCTTTGCGCTTGGCATCCTTGCATGGATGTGGCGGCCTTTGCTTGCGCTGACAGTCAGCCCGGAAATTGCCGCGGCCGAAAGCATTCCGGTCGAACGGCTGCGTTTGATCTTCATGCTTCTGATGGCACTTGTGATTGGCATGGCGATCAAGATTGTCGGGGTCTTGCTGATTACAGCCCTTCTGATCGTCCCGGCCGCCAGTGCGCGTTTCTTTGCCCGCACACCTGAACAGATGGCGGTTGGGGCCGGTCTGTTTGGTGCGGCATCGGTTCTGGCGGGGATTTCCCTGTCCTGGCATGTCGATACGCCTGCCGGGCCAAGCATCGTGATTTCGGCCGCGGCGATCTTTGTTGCCAGCGGCATTGTGATGAGTGCCAAGCGCCACTTTGCAGGTGGCTAAAGCGTTATCACTGCAAACGCGGTGATCAGCCCGGCACCCGATTCCGTAAAGCGCAGATAGAACCGCGTGAAAGGATATCGGCGTGCCGCAGCAATCATCAACAGATCGTAATCCAGTATCCGCTTCGGCTTTCTTTGCGTCCATCCCGGTCCCCGCGCGTTGGTTCGGGCTAAGTGGCGCGATCCCGTTTGTTGTCTTGTCAATTGGCGGGGCATTCTTGTCGGGTGCACATCAGTCATTGGCCTATTTCACCCTTGTCGCCTATGGCGCGGTGATTTTGTCATTTCTGGGCGGCGTGCATTGGGGAAGGGCAATAAATGCCTTTGATAAGGGCAGTGGTGCCGACAAGTTCCTGTGGGTTTCGCTTGGCATCAGTGTGGTGCCGTCGCTTATCGGATGGTTGACACTGCTTGTGCCGCTGGCGATTGGGTTGCCCGTTTTGGCGGCGAGCTTTGCGGCCATGCTGTTGATTGACTTGCAGACAGTGAAAGGCGGTCAGTTTCCGACGTGGTATGGCAACTTGCGCGTCATCCTGTCGGTGATTGTGATTGCGTCGCTTTTGTTTGCGTGGCTCTAAGACCACGAAGGTTTACAGGCTTGAACAGAAAAGGGCGCTGAAAGTTCAGCGCCCTTTGTCATTTTCGGGTTCAGGCCGTTTTGAGCCGCGCGAACCCGGCTTCAAGATCGGCGATCAGATCATCGGGGTCTTCAAGGCCGATATGGAGCCGGACCAGCTGACCATCGTCGTCCCATTTGGTGGCGGTGCGGATTTTGGCCGGGTCTGAGGGCAGGATCAGGCTTTCAAAACCGCCCCAGCTAAAGCCCATGCCAAACAGCTCCATGTTATCGACCATATTGGCAAGCTGGGCCTTTTCAACCGGCTGCATGACAAAGGAAAACAGGCCACACGCGCCCGAGAAATCGCGCTTCCAGATGGCATGGCCCGGATCATCGGGCAGACCCGGGTGGAGGACGCGTTTGACTTCCGGGCGGGTCTGCAACCAGTTCGCGACCTTAAGGCCGCTTTCGTGGTGCTGTTTCAGGCGCACGGCAAGGGTGCGAAGGCCACGCTGGGCGAGGTAACAATCATCCGGACCAACCGCGTCACCGGAAATCAGGACCTGCTTCTTGATGGTCAGAAGGTCTTCCTCGGTCGCGGTCGTGATGGTGCCCAGCATGACATCCGAGTGACCGACAATGTATTTGGTACCGGCCTGAACAGACACATCAACACCCAGTTCAAACGGGCGGCACAGGATCGGGGAAGCCCAGGTGTTATCAAGCATTACCTTTACATTGCGCGCATGCGCGGCCTTGGCGATGGCTGGAATATCCTGCATTTCAAAGGTCAGCGACCCCGGGCTTTCGCACCAGACAAGGGCAGTGTTATCGCGAATAAGGCCCGCAATGTCGCCGCCAATCGCCGGATCATAATATTCCGTCTCGACCCCGAACTTCTTAAGAAAGGTATTGCACAGGTTGCGAGTCGGGAAATAAGCGCTGTCGGTGATCAGGATATGATCGCCGGGCTTTACAAAGGCGAGGATGGCATTGGTAATCGCCGAAACGCCCGATGAAACGCACAGCGTGCCATAGCCACCTTCAAGTTCGGCAACGGCTTCTTCGAGCAGAAAGCGCGTCGGGGTGCCGTGGCGGCCATAGGTCGTTTTTCCGGGGACGGAGGCACCAGCCTTTTCAAGTTCTGCCAGGCTGTCAAACAGGATGGTCGAGGCATGCAGAACCGGCGGGTTGACCACGCCGTGATACTGGCTGGAACGGCGACCGGCATGGACCAGTTTGGTTGCGGTATGTTTGGGGCTTTGCGATGACATAACAGGCGGTTCTCCTTGGGCGCGACGTCTTATGCTTCAAAGACAAACCACCTTGGCGGCGGCCATTCAAGGCTTTTTGTGTCAAAGCCATTGTTAATGCCTGATATCAGGCTATTTTTTACAGGCAATAACAGCAGCGAATGACACAGAATACAGCAAGGGGGCCCCGTGATTGAACTTCAGGATTTTCGCACTGCGCGCAAGGCGATATCAGACCATATGCGCCTGACCCCGGTGTTTGCGGCCAGTAATTTTGGCGATATATCGGGCTTTGTCGCACGTGATCGCATCCCCGAGATGTTCCTGAAACTTGAAAACATGCAGGTCAGCGGATCCTTCAAGGCACGCGGGGCCATGAATGCTGCACTGGCCCTTGAACCCGAACAAAGATCAGCCGGGCTGTGCACCGCATCGGGTGGCAACCATGGCATGGGTGTGATCAATGCGGCCCGCACACTGGGTGTACCGGTGAAAATCTTCCTGCCGACCAATACACCACAGCCCAAAGTCAAAAAACTGCGCGCGCAGGGGGTTGATGTGGCTTTGATCGGGGCGGTTTGGGACGACGCCAACCGTGCCGCGATGGAACACGCACATGAAAGCGGTATGGCCTATATCCATCCATTCGCCGATCCCAAGGTGATTGCCGGGCAGGGAACCATCGCGCTTGAGCTTTTAGAACAGCAACCCGACCTTGATACACTGGTCGTGGCAATTGGTGGTGGTGGACTGATTGCCGGTGTGGCGACAGCCGCACGCTTGTTGCGCCCATCGATCCGGGTGATCGGTGTGGAGCCGACCGGGGCGGCAACCCTGTTCGAAAGCCTTAAGGCCAACGAGGTCGTGACTTTGCCCAGCGTGAACACCGCCGCCACCAGTCTGGCGCCGCGTCAGTCATCCGCACTTAATGTCGATCTGATTGGCAGGAATGTGGATCGCATCGCGTTGGTCAGTGACGAGGAAATGCAAAAATCTGCCAAGTGGCTTTGGAAAGAGTTTGGCATTTCGGTCGAGCTTTCCGCCGCCGCCGGTATTGCCGCCGTCATGAATGATCGCCTGGGTGATCCCAATCCGGGGCGGGTCGGGGTGATCGTGTGCGGAACCGGTGTGGATGGTTTTGAGTAGGGATAAATAAAAAGGGATGAAACCAAACGGTTTCATCCCTTTTTAAACCAGACGCCAGTCCGATAGGACTGGCGCGGAAATATATAGCGTCGCAAACCGCCAAAGAGCAAAAAGCTCTCCGGTGCGGAATTACATCTTCGGCTCGACCACCTGACGACCACGGTACATACCGGTGTTCGGGTCAATGTGGTGCGGGCGATGCAGTTCGCCGGTCTCTTTGTCTTCGCGGTACGAGCCCTTGGCGAGCTTGTCATGCGAGCGACGCATGCCCTGACGGGACTTGGTCACTTTTTTCTTTGGCACTGCCATGGGTCATCATCCTCTGGCTTGGGTAAACTCAGGCGCGCTTGTTACCGTGCGCGGTCGGGAAAGTCAACGATCAAAGTGTCGGAATCTGCATTATTTGCATTTTCCGGATCACTTTCGCGATCAGGTGTATCGCTCGCTGGATGACCATCATGATCGACATGGTGGTCGATATGCGGGATCAGTCCTGTATCGCGCGGATCATCAACAATATCGGTTCGGCGATCATATATAGCAAATCCTGCCTTTTGGTAAGCCCCAAGTGCACTTGGATGATCAAGTGTGCAGGTATTGACCGTAATGCGGGTGGGCTTGAAGCTCCAGGCGGTATCAATCGCCCAATCCAGCAGGTATTTGCCAAAGCCCTTGCCGATGAATTCCGGCATCAGGCCCATATAGTGCAGATCAATGACGTTATCCGATTCAAAGTCCGTCAGATCAAGCTCGGCAAAGCCCGCGGGCACACCGGCAACATAAAGCACATAAACATGCGTTTCCGGCTTGGCGAGGATCGCGGAGAGTTCTTCGTCGCTCATCAGGCGGCGTAACCACCACAGCCATGGTTCGCCGACCGTATTATATAGGTAGCGATAAAATGACAGGGTCGGGTTTTCGGCCCGGATGATCGCGACCTTGCCGGGCGGGACGATGGCTGGCGCGCGTTCTGGCGGGCTTTGCATTTCAAGGAAGCTGATCACAACTTCCAGCTTGCGCGGATTGGATGGGGTCATTGGGCTAAACTCTTGCGCATTATTTTGTTTTGGTGCGGATCAGGATCAGCCTGATCGGTGACGCTTGCTATAAAGTCATAGCCGAGTTTGGCGTAAAAATCACCCGCTGCGGCATTTTCAATCGTGATCCGGATTTCACTTAAGCCCGAAAGACGCAGGATATCCTCGGCCAAAGTTACCAGTTCGCGGCCAATGCCGCCTCCTTGGGCGTGTTCAGCAATTGCCAGATAATGAATCCAGCCAAAGACAGTGTCATGGCCGGTCATCATGGTGGCAAAGATTTGCTGATCATCTGGCATGCGCGCGACAATCAGGCTGCCGTTATCGGCCGCAATACAGTTTTCAATATCCTGCCGTGCATCGCGAATCGCCGGGATCAGGCCGGTCGCAATCCAAAGGCGGGTGATGGCGGCAATATCGTCGTTAGTAGGGGCTTTAAGCTGTTCAAGTCTGATGCCCGCGCCATCGGCGGTATGGTTGGTCATATCCGGACCGAACGGGGATGGGGCGGGCATCGGGTTTCTCTTTTTAAATGTGTGATACGGACGGGGCCGGATGGTCAGGCCGGGCCGGTATCAACCGGGCTGTCTTCCGTGGTGGCCCATTCCGCCCAGGATCCGTCATAGACCGCGACCTGTTTGTGGCCGGAAATATAGGCCCCCATGGCAAGGACACAGGCGGTAACGCCCGAACCACAGCTTGCAACAATCGGTTTGTTGAGATCGACACCTGCTGCGTCGAACGCGGCCTTGATTTCATCCGCCGACTTGAACGTGCCATCAGCATTCAGAAGTTCGGTAAAGGGCAGGTTGTAGGAGCCGGGAACGTGGCCAGATTTGCCCCACGGGTCGTCAACTTCACCACGGAACCGCTCGCCTGCGCGCGCATCCACCAGCTGTTCGCGTTTGGTTTTGACGTTCGATAGAACCTGATCATATTCACGCAGCAAAAAGCTGTTGGCGCGTGCGGTAAAGTGGCGTTCGCGCGGCGGGGTCGGTGCATCAGTGACCGGGCGTCCCTCGGCGATCCATTTTGGCCGGCCGCCATCGAGCACGACGACATCGTGGTGGCCAAAATGACGCAGCATCCACCATGCACGGCAGGCGGCAAGGGCGGAACCCTTTTGGCTATAGACAACCACACGGACACCATCGCCGAGGCCAAGTTTGCGAACCTTGGCGGAAAACTTGATTGCATCGGGCATCATGTGTGGCAGCGGGGCGCTGTCATCGGCGGCAATATCATCGATATCAAAGAAAACTGCGCCCGGAATGTGTTCGGCATCATAGAAGTCGCGGGCATTCTTGTTTTCGGCTGGCATGTACCAGCTGGCATCGACGACGCGCACATCCGGTGCATCAAGGTGATCCGCAAGCCATTGGGTGGACACAAGGGCGTCGGAAAGTGGGTTGGTCATGGACAAGCTCCGATTGACGGTGGTGGATTTCCGGTTGGTTCCGGGATTGTTTTAAATTTGGTCCTGAATCTATTTAAATTTGTAACGGTCCTGCCGCTTGCTGGCAACTGGCAGTCAAACCGGATGGTGGTGATCCGTATGTTTGCTGGTTGCCAATTGCAAATGGCATCAGTCGTCAAATACGATATTGATCCGTCGGTTCTGGCGGCCTTTCTTTTCGATCTTGGAAACCATGACCTTGCCGATCTCGCCGGTTTTGCGCACATGGGTACCGCCACAGGGTTGGAAATCGATCCCTTCGATGGTGACGGTCCGGATGGAATGTCCGTCCATTGGCGGCTGTACCGACATGGTGCGCACCAGTTCCGGGTTGGCTTTAAGCTCGGCCACGGAGATTTCCCCGTCATAGACATCGGCATCGCGTGCGATCAGTTCGTTAAGCTTCTCACTGATTTCATCCTTATCGAGCGTGAGCTCTGGCAGGTTGAAGTCCAGCCGCGCCTTGTGGGCAGCGATATTGCCGCCCGTGACATCGCCTTCGATCACAGCACACAGAAGATGCAGGCAGGTGTGAAAGCGCATCAGCTTGTGGCGGTTGTCCCAATCAAGTTCGGCTGTGATCGTATCGCCAACCGCGGGCAGGGGATGATCATCAGCAATGATGTGCAAGATACGCCCGGTTTCGCGATCCTTGACCGTGGTAACGACGGGAAGGGTCGTGCCATCGCTAAGGGTTAGTGTACCGATATCACCCGATTGGCCGCCAGCGGTCGCGTAAAACACCGTTTGATCAAGTTCAATGCCGCGATCTGAAATGCTGGTGACGGTGGCATTGCAATTCTGTGCATAGGCGTCTTCGCGAAACATCAGGCGTGTCATGTTTTCTGGTCTCCCGTTGGTGGCGGTTGATGGCGTTCTTGATTTTACCGCCCGGCGTTTGGTGCCGGGGCGTCCGTTCGTCGCACAGGATTGGTGCGAAAGGATTGATTGCCGGGATTATGGTGCGGTGGCGGACCGGCAATTGTCGAGGCCAAAGTTACGGCAATCCGTCGGCTGGTATGTAAGTTAGTATACATAAATGTAATATTGATGTTGAAAATTATACGTAATGTATGATATCGCTGCGTTGTGTTTCAGGAGTGATATAGCCGTGCCAGCCATTATCCATGTCAAGCTTTCCGGTGAAGGGGACTTCGGGCCAGTCGATCTCGAATGTGCGATCCCGCCTGCGCGTTTGCCGGTGGTTATGGCTGCTTTGTTCGGGCAGGCGCCGTCAGTGCCGGGTATGGCTGTTGGCGCGGTGCGTGGTTCTGTACCTGGTGTTTCGGGTGGCGGTCACCCGCGCGATAACGGCGCGGTTGATGGCTTCGCCAAGGAAGGTGCGGGGGGCAAGGTGGATGATCGCGCCGTGACCGCAGCCAGTAGCGTGCCGGGGGCGGGCGAGACATATGGTGCCATTGGATATACAGGCGATGCGGCATTTTCCGGCGCAATAGATCCCGGCATGTTCATTACGGGATTTGTTGGCAGTTTTGCCGATCTGGTCGGACGCCTGCAACCGCGTGGCTTTGCCGAGATAATCTTGCTGGCGGCAATCTGGCTGCAATATCGCGACAGCAGGAGTTTTGTAACGCGCGGTGATGTCCGCCGGCTTTTGCGCCGCCAGGATCACCTGCGGATGCCGCGCAATTTTAGCCGGGATTTCCATGTGGCCGTGGCAAGAGGCTACCTTGAAGAGGTCGAGGGCGAGGACGGTTACACCGTTGCTGCTGATGGCTTCCGCTGGTTTCGTGACGAGTGTATAAAATAATACAAAAAGTCGAAAAAGATATTGACGTTATGTATGTTTGTTGTATCTTTTTTAGCAGGGACAAACAAAAACGGGTGGGACCAAATCATGAGCGCGTGGGAAGTCAGAAGCAGCTGCCGGGTATGGCGGGGCCGTTATGTCATTCGTGGCGATGTTGATCGTATTGCCAACGACATTGTCGAACTTCAGCAAAACCGGTTCCCGGGGCTTGATGCGGAAAAGGTTTCGCTTCGGGTTGTGACCATGGCGGTGATGTCGGTTCTGGCCGAGGAATGCTGTGAAGACGGGGTGACCGCGGCCGAACTTTCCTTCCTTTTGACCACTTGCCTCGGAATGCCGATTTCGCCGACCCGGATTGAACGGGAAATGGAAGGTCTTTCTGGTCTTGTCTGGACCGGACAGTGGGGTGGTGAAACCCTGTATGTCATGGAAAAACGTGGTTTGCGCTTCTTTGAAAGTGCACGTGCCAGGGCGCTTTGCGAAGACGGAAATGTAAACGCCAAGGACCGCGAAGGTGTTGCCGCCAGCGAAGCACAGGACGCGGTGAATGCCATGATCGATCCCGCCATCATCAGCGAACCGGCAGTGCATGCCCGCTATCGGGTTGTCAGCTAGGATCTTCGCTTTTAGGTCAGGCATCAATGTTTCGTTGCACCCGCCGGTTTTGCTGGCGGGTGTTTTCTTTGGCGTGGGGGGGGGGCAACAAGCGGCTTGACCAAACGAAAAAAGCGCCATATGCATAAAAGCATGGAAAACATTATTACACATCAGAACGCCTATTTTACGTCGTGCACATAGCGCGGCGCCTGTTGATGTGTTTGTAAATTAAACCAAGACCGGCTGCCCCAGGGCGGCCTTTGTTTTTTCCATAAACCGGTTTGCCCGAGGTGGCTTCACCAACAAGGAAACCGGAAAATGACCCATATCTCTCTTGCTGATCGCATGCCGACACTTGATTTCACGCCCAATGCCCTGAAAGACGGGATCGGGGTGGTGCCGCTTATTCTGATGGCCGGTTTTGCCGAGACCAGCACGGCGGCAAGTGAACTGGTTGCACGTGGTGCTGTCACCATCGAAGGCAAACAGATCATTGATCCCGACCATCATATCCTGAGCTACGCCTTTGATGATGGCGAAGTGCTGCGCCTTACGGTTGGGGGCAACAGCACGATGCTGATCCGGCGCGCGGACTGAACCGGATGGGGTATCTGTTGCGGGATATGGGCGATGTTGCTGGTGATGTCAGAACAGCGACATTTGCCCGTTCGCGCTGGGACGTTTGAAACCGCCGCAATCAAGGTTGAGAGACCGGTTGGTCAGGCCATGCTTTTTGCGGGCAGCCTCAAAACGTTTGGTGATCAGATCGGCAATCGGGCCGGTGCCGCGCATGCGGGTGCCAAATTCCGACTGATAGGTTTGGCCATCGCGCATCTGACGGATCAGCGACATCACCTTTGCCTTGCGATCAGGGTAATGGGCCTCTAGCCATTCTTCGAACAGATCGGCGATTTCAAGCGGCAGGCGCAAGACGATGTGACCAATCGATTGCGCACCGGCGTCCTTGCAGGCTGCAACGATCTTTTCGATCTCCGTATCATTCAGGCCCGGAATAACCGGCGCACAAAGGACGGTGACGGGAATGCCGGCATCTGACAGTTTTCGGATGGCCTCAAGCCTGCGGTGTGGGGCAGAGGCACGGGGTTCCAGAAGGTTTGACAGCCGGTGATCAAGGCTTGTGACGGATACTGCCACCGATGCCCGGTTTCGGGCGGCCATCGGGGCAATCAGATCAATGTCACGGGTGACCAGTGCGCTTTTGGTGATCAGCGAAAAGGGATGTTGGCAATCGGCCAGAACTTCGATGATCGACCGCGTCAGTCGCTTGTCGCGGTCAACTGGCTGATAGGGATCGGTACTTGTGCCAATCACGATCGGGGCGGGTTGATAGGCTTTTGACGACAGCTGCTTGCGCAAAAGCTCGGCGGCTTCCGGTTTCCAGAAAAGTCTGGTTTCAAAATCAAGACCGGGCGACAGACCCAGATAGGCATGGGTCGGGCGCGCAAAGCAATACACACAGCCATGCTCACAGCCACGATAGGGGTTGATCGAGCGATCAAACGGGACATCCGGGCTTTGATTGCGGGTGATCACAGAACGCGCACCATCTATGCCAAGGGTGGTTTTGGTGCGTGGGGCGTCCTGATCTTCCATCAATGTGCCCAGCCATCCGTCATCAACCGCCTGATGGATATGACGTTCAAATCGCCCGTCAATATTGGACATCGCGCCGCGTCCCTTTTGTCCGCGGGCGGGCAAGATGTTCAGATCACATTTCGCGTTTGACCATCCATCATCAAAAATGACAGCGCCGGTGTGGGCATGGGGTTGGCTGATATTGTTCTTCATATGCTCACAATAAAGAACAAAAAAAGAACATTCAAGCCAAAGCCGATATGTCCAGATTTTGTACAGTATCAAGCTATCGACATTCGAGGTTGTTTACTGCGGTGCTGTCTACCGCGGTGCCGTCTACCGTGACTGAGCCAGTAACGGTGGGAAGGGTTCCGCCGCCGTCACCACATGGGTTGAGGTTATTGGTGGTGTTACCTGTCCCTGACAGGTTGTTTATGGTTGATGAATTGGCGAAGAATACAAATCGCTTGTCGAAGCCTGCTCCGCTCACGGAAAGCTTGTTGTCATCGATGCTGATGTTGGAATTGTTGCCGATAATCGCCAGGAATCGGGCACCATTTCCATCGGAGGTAATGGATAAAACATTATTCTTGATCGTAACATCCTGGCTGTCTCTGATTATGATAGCGCCTGCGGTTGAGGTGCCGTTCTGCGTTGTCAGGTTGTTGTTCCGAATGGTAACATTTTGCTTTCCTTCGATGTGGACGATGTATGCTGACCCGGTCGTGTTAACGTTCGCGGTCACACCAACCAGACTGCTGTTATCGGCCATGTTAAAGAGACGTGCACCACCGCCGGCGCCGCCATTGCTGCCGGTGCCCGAGATCGATGCATCCGGAATGGTGACCGTAACCGACCGTCCTGTCGGGGTTTTGATGTCGAGTGCGCCACCCCCGACAATTGTTTGTCCACTCTGAACCGTTGTGACGGAATTGATTGCGGTGTAATTGCCGCTCAGGATCACGGTTGAATTGGCACCTGCATTGGCAATGTCAGTGGCAAAGTTCGCCGCCGATGTCGAGTTGCTGTTCAGAACTGTGATCGTTTCCCCGTCGGCAGTCTGGGTGATTTCAGTTGCTTCTGAAAACTGTCCGGCCTGACTGACCACATCAATGTCGCGAATGATGGGATCGGTCATGCGCCGTTCCATCGCGCTCAGGCGGGGTTTCGGAGTATCGCCAAAGCCCTGCAACGGGATACGAAGGCGGAAGCTGGCAAAGCCCTGCGTGCCCCGTGGGCTGTCATGCTGAATTTCCGCCCCGAGAGAGAAGCGCGACCCTTCCCACAAAAAGGGAACTTCATCAAAGGTCAGGTCCAGTCGCCCACGCGGACCCTGTACCGTATCAACGCCGTCTTCCTTAAAGCGATAACCACCGGCATAGGCACGGAGTTGCTGTCCTGCATCAGCCGCAAATAACGGAATGCGCCAGCCAATTTCCCCGTCAAAGCCACGTAATGCACGTTCTTCACCCTGATTGTACATCAAGGTTGTGCCACTCACATCAACAGTACTTAGACTGTCCTCGAAGTATTGTGTCGTGCCGATCGGGACATAGGCATTGGCGCGAAAGTCCCAATCAAGTGATAGGGCCTCTGCACCGAAGGTCAATTGGTTGAATTTGTTGCCATAGGGGCTGTGGCGGCGGTCAAAGTAACCATAGCCACCAATGTTCCATCCCGAATCAAGCATCTGCCGGATGCCAAGACCGAAGTTCCCTTCGTGGCTGTTATTGTCATCCATCCGGGCGCGAAGGCTGGTGAAGGTCAGTGTGTCCTCATCCTGCCAAAGCGGAATGAACAGGTCCGTCTCGCCAAGGTTACGATCTGTTCCGCCTTTGCCTTCGAGATCAATATGCGGTCCCCATTTCGGGCCGGGTGGTTCTGCGGCGGCTTGGGCAACTGGTGCAGCTAGCAGGAAGGGGGCGCTAAGAAGGATAGAAAGGATGGATCGTGTAACGTGCATGTTTAACCTAGTCAGCAGGGCTCACATTGCGCCTGCGGGGGCAGGCACATTGCCAAGACATCAGAAGATTTTGCTCGTGGGGAGTTTCGTGCCCCGCCGTTGCATGGCTTTTGCCATATTGATTTTGTTGCACCGACCGTAGTGCCGCCTGATGCTGGCGGCCACTTCTATTCTTTATCATTTTCCCAGAAGTTATCATTTTCCCAGAAGTTATCATTTTCCTGATCCCGGCAGGCTGACCGGACCGGGCAGGGAAAATGTATGGCCACAATGATTTTCTTGTTGGTTGATCAAGGCGGGATATAGTCAAGGCAAGGTGCGAAACGTCATCAGTCAATGCGCACCGTTTGATCATTTGCAAAGGATCGCCCCATGGATTGGTCACAGGTTTTGAGTTTTGCGCTGGTTGCGTCACTGCTTGTCATGTCGCCAGGCCCCAATGGCGTGCTGGTCGCAAAGACTGTGCCGACATCAGGACGTATGGCCGGGATGGCCAATGTGGCCGGATTTGTGACGGCCTTTTACCTGCATGGGACTCTGTCGATCCTTGGTATTTCGGTCATCCTTGTGCAATCGGCACAGGCCTTCATGATCGTCAAATTTTTGGGGGCAGCTTATCTGTGCTGGGTCGGGTTCAAGGCATTGCGTGATGCCTGGCGCGGGGTGAAAACGGTTGCCGAAGTATCACCGGCAAAGCGCAAACGCACCCTGATCAAGGCCTATGGCGAGGGATTTCTGACCAATGCGCTGAACCCGAAAGTCTCGATATTCTATCTGGCAGCGTTTCCGCAATTCATCCCGGTGGGTGAGGGGGCGATGACCTCGGCCTTCATGCTGGTGTGCTTGCATGCGGCGATCAACGCCATCTGGTTTGCAGCCATGATCATGTTGCTGGCACGCCTGACCCGCTTTGCCGGGAGTGGTCGTTTCCAACGTGCGCTCAAGGCAACCACCGGGGCAGTATTCATTGCCTTTGGCGTCAAGCTGGCAGCCCTTCGCCCCTAAGGTTTGGCCAAGATATTCTTGTAAGCCCGTCGGTCAGGTGGATCGGCGGGCTTTTTATTTGCGCACGACAATCAGGGCCATGACAGCACAGAACAGGGCAAACAGAATGTCGCTTGCGGCGACGTTGTCTGTCACCAGGGCCTCAAACGCCGCAATAGGCAGGATGATTGAGGTCAGGACCAGAAAGACCGGGTTAAACAGTTTGTTTTTCATGTTACGCGCCCCCGTTCATCGTCGTGATCAGAAGTATGCCCAGTGCCATTAAGCCGCATAGTGCGGTCAGGATAACACCGGTTTTAAGAACGACCGACAGCACTGGTCCTTCCTTGCCCGACAACCCGACAGTCGAGCAGCCAACCAGAATTTTTGACGGTGCCAGCATGCTGCCAAGTGATGCGCCCGTTGCTTGGGCGGCCAGAACAAGGGCGGTTGAAAGGCCGGAAAGTTCGGCGGTGTGGCGCTGGAACATGCCAAAGACAACGTTGGAATTATTCGTGCTGCCGGTCATGAAGGCACCCAGCGCGCCAATTGCCGGTGCAATCACCGGATAGGCAATGGCAAACGCCCCGGAAAAGACCGCAGCCCCGCCTTCGGCCAGGGCATAGGTCATGCCGGCATGGTCCATGATGATGGCAAGACCGATCACCGGCACCATGCCGATGCTGGTCGGAAGGCCGCTTTTCAGCGTGCGTTGCCAGATACGTTTACCAATGCGGTCATCGTAATGACCGCGCAGCTTAAAGAACGTGAAGCTGATGGCGGCGGTATAAAGCAAAAGCGCGCCCGGATGGCCAAAGATCGCGATGGCCTTGGCACTTTCGGCTTCGATCACCCAACCGGTTGCAGTGGCCGTTTCCGGGAACTCAAGCGTGAAGCGGATCTTGCCAAGCAGCATCTCGACTGCAGGAACAAAGGTCGCCATGGTGACCAGCACGATAAACACCAGATAGGGGGTCAGTGCCTCGATCAAGGGCATGTGCTGATGATCATCGGCAACCTGCTCAGCGACATCATCGGGATGCGGTTTCCAGAACCGGGTCACAATGATGGAGGCGACAAGCCCGGAGATCCCGGCGGTCAAGCCACCCAATGTCCAGACGCCGTAATTGGCCATGAAATACTGCACAACGCCCATGACGCCGGAAATCAGGACCAGCGGCACAATGCGACGGCGAATGGTGCTGAACCCGCCATCAAGCCACAAAACAGCCGCCCCACACATAAAGCCCGACAGGCCAAGAAGGATTGCCGAATAATGGGTTAGTTCGGTACCCGGAATGCCGGTAACACCAATCAGTGCCTCGAACGAAGTCGCCATATTGCCAAACAGCACTGACCAGCTATGACCGATCATCGGGGCAGCAACCGCCAAAACCGGTGAGAAACCCATGCCAAGCAAAAGCGGTGCTACAACGGCAATCGGAACGCCGAAGCCCGCAACGCCCTGAAGGAAGCTTGCGAACACGTAGCCCAAGATCAAAAGCTGTAGTGGCCGATCATCCGTGAGTGATCGAATGGCACGCCCGATGGTTTTGATCGCGCCGGCTTCTTCGGCCGCGAAATACAGGATCAGTGCGGCCCAGACGATATAAAGGATGTAAAGGGCCAGCATCACGCCCTTGGCCTGGGCAATGATCAGCATGTCGGTCGGCGCGCCAAAGAAGAACACTGCTAGGATGACGGTAACAAACCAGGCAGCCGCACCAGCACGCGCAGCGCCCCAGTTGACCTTGATCATCAGAAACAGAATGGTCGCAATTGGCAGGGCTGCCAGCAGGAAGTTGGTCATGAAGGGCGCACCATAACCTTTTGAAACAAGGGGCTATCGTTGAAGTCTTCAACGGGACGCGCATATTGTCCGACCAATGATGCAAGCGCAAGTGGTGTGTTCTGGTATTTCGTATGATGAAAGCAAAATGCCGGATTCACTCGGGAACCCGGCATTTGCAAAAACAAGGTGTCGCTTGGTCTTAGGCGCAGTCTTTGTTCTCGGACTTTGCATTCATTTCGCCAAACAGCTCGGCAGCGATTTCAAAGGATTTCAGGCGTGCCGTCTGATCATAGATGTTGGCGGTGACCATGATTTCGTCTGCCTTGGTTATATAGGCAAATTCGCGCAGTTTCTTGCGCACCGTATCGCGCCCGCCAATCGCGGCATAGCGCATGGCGTGATCAACGCCAGCCTTTTCGACGCGGTTCCAGATTTCGCTCATATCCTTGACAGGTTTTGGCAATTGGCCTGGCGTCCCGCGGCGCAGGTTCAGGAACTGCTGCTGCATCGAGGTGGCCAGATATTCGCCTTCCTCGTCGGTATCGGCGGCAAAGAAGCCCATCGCGGCAACCGCATAGGGCTTATCAAGTGCTTCGCTTGGCTCAAACCGGTTGCGATAAAGGGTCAGCGCATCCATCAGCATGTCGGGCGCAAAGTGCGATGCAAAGGCAAAGGGCAGGCCAAGACGGGCGGCGAGGTCAGCTGAAAACAGGCTGCTGCCCAAAAGCCACATCGGGACCTGCGAGCCATAGCCCGGCACGGCCCGGATTGGTGGATTGCCTTCAAGCGGGGCAAGGAATGCCTGTACCTGCAGGACATCCTGAATGAAGCGTTCCTCGGACCCATGCATGTCACGGCGAAGGGCGGCTGCGGTGCGTTGATCCGTGCCCGGCGCACGGCCAATGCCCAGATCAATACGGCCCGGATGAAGTGCATCAAGGGTGCCGAACTGTTCGGCAATTACCAGCGGCGCATGGTTGGGTAGCATGACGCCACCTGACCCAACGCGGATGGTTTTGGTACCCGCCGCGACATGGGCCATGACAACAGACGTCGCGGCACTGGCGATGCCGGGCATATTGTGATGTTCGGCCAGCCAATAACGATGATAGCCAAGCTTTTCGGCATGTTGGGCGAGTGCCAGCGTATTTCGCAACGCATCGGAGGGATGTTCACCCGCATTTACCGGGCAAAGATCAAGAAGGGAATATCTTAGCATAGCCAGACTTTCGGTTTGGCGCGGGCATCACAGAAATAGACTTCAGCGGCGCGCCTGATTTCACAGTTGGCATTAATCTAGCGTGAATGAACCATCTTGCCAGTCCCTAACTGGAATGTTCATATACAGGCACAATCAAGGGACGTTGAAAATGTTGATTATTCTTGGTGGATTGCCCGGTGTCGGCAAAACGTCAATTGCCAGATTGGTGGCTCAGGAACTTGGCGCGATCCATCTGCGAATTGATACAATCGAGCAGGCAGTTATTGATTGCGGTGTCGTACCATCCGATGAAATGGGCCCGGTTGGGTATGTCGCTGCAAACCGGATCGCGACAGATAATTTGCGCCTTGGCCACCTTGTGATCGGCGATGCGGTAAATCCGATCGAATTATCCCGCGCCGCGTGGCGAGAAGCCGCGATAATCGCAGACAAGCCTTTTGTGCAGATTGAACTGATTTGTTCTGATGTTGATGAGCATCGTTACCGGGTTGAAACCCGAAAGGGTGACATAGAAAACCTGAAACTGCCCGACTGGCAAAAGGTATGTGATCGTGAATATCACCCCTGGCCGGATGTGGATCTGGTGATTGACACCGCGGCCCAATCCCTTTGTGCTTCTTCTGACATACTTGTCAGTTTTGTTCGGAAGAAGATCGCCAGTATCTGAATTAAAACATAGCTATTCGTCTATTCATCAATTCTTGGTTGCCGATGGGCGGCGAGCGCACGGCTGACGAAATTGCGAAGAGCAATCGAGATATCATTGCTGCGATAGGCCAGCGACAACTGCGCAATGGGCACTTCGCCTTCAATTTCGCGATAGGCGACACCCTTTGCCTGAAGCTGCGTCATTGGTTTGGGGACCAGTGAAAAGCCAAGCTCGGCCGCAACGAAATTGATTACGGATCCGAGCTGTGGCGCGATCTGGCCCATTTGCGGCTCAAACCCGGCGTCACGGCAGGCGGTGACAACCTTGTCGTAATGGGTTGGCCCAACCGCACGCGGGGTCAGGATCAGGGCCTCGTCACGGAGTTCTGACAGGGCGACTTTTTCACGTTGGGCGGCCGGGTGGCCGGAGGGTAGGACAAGCACCATCGGTTCGCTTGAAATCACATGCAGGCGAATGCCATCGCCCGCAATCGTATCTTGTCGCAGGAACACCGCATCAAGACGTTCATCGCGCAGGCCGGCGACAAGTTGGGCGGAGTTGGCTTCTTCGAGTGTCATCTCAACGCCGGGGTAACTGCGCCGGAAGTCACGGAAGACGCGTGGGACAGACGGGCTGAATGCGGCGGACGCCGTGAATCCCACCCGGATCGATCCGACTTCGCCGCGTCCGGCGCGTTGGGCAGCACGAATGGCGCGCTCTGCCAGATCGGGAAATTGGGCGACGACCTCAAGAAACGCCGTTCCGGCCTCGGTCAGTTCGGCACCATGCGGAACACGATGAAAAAGGGCGGTGCCGATTTCATTTTCCAGATCGCGGATTTGCTGACTAAGCGGTGGCTGCCCGATGCCGATGCGGGCCGCAGCACGGGTAAAATTCCCCTCGCGGGCGACGGCAAGGAAGTAGCGGATATGGCGCAGTTCCATTGATGATATATCCAAAAGATATCAAAGAAGACAGTTCCATATATTGGACGGATAGACGCGATAGTGCAATCATAAGCGTCACCCCACGAACCATTCCAAAAGAGGTCGCAAATGTCTGTTTCCCGGGACACTGACCCAGAACAACATTCTGATAGTGCTGCTGATACGGCGTCATCTGATGCAACGCCCCCCATACGTTCGCAAAGCCCGCTCGCGTCCACCAACGCAAATGCGTCTGGCGATCCGGTTTGGATAAAGCCGGGATCGGCCGCATTTCGCCGTATCAGCATTGCACTGTTTTTGGCCGGATACGCGACCTTTTCGCTGATTTACTGTGTGCAGCCACTGTTGCCGGAACTTGCAAGCCACTTTGTGGTTGGGCCAGCTGAAAGCTCGCTTGCACTCTCGTTGACCACCGGGTTTCTGGCCTTTGCCATTTTGTTGGCCGGTGCGGTGTCCGAGGCCGTCGGGCGCAAGCAGCTGATGCTGATTTCTATCTGCGTGGCATCTGTTTTGAACCTGATCGCGCCATTTCTGTCCGACTGGCACGCCTTTCTTGTTGTGCGTGCACTGGAAGGCCTGATGCTGGGCGGGGTTCCGGCCGTTGCCATGGCTTATTTGGCCGAGGAAATAGATCCCAAGGGCCTTGGCATGGCGATGGGCATCTATATCAGCGGGACGGCGATCGGCGGCCTGAGCGGCCGTGTCGTGATCGGTTTTCTGACCGATCTGTTCGGCTGGCACATTGCCCTTGGCGCGATGGGGACATTGGGCCTTGTCGCGGCCCTTGGGTTTGCCGTTCTGTTGCCGGCATCGCGCAACTTTGTCCGGCGTCCCGGTTTTCAGGTGGGGTATCACCTGCGGGCCTGGGGCGGGCATCTGAAACATGCGGGCTTGCCGTTCGTGTTTCTGATCGGGGCCTTTGCCATGGGCTGCTTTGTCACCGTGTTTAACTATGTTGGTTTCCGTCTTTTGGATGCGCCCTATGGCCTGTCGCAAAGTCAGATCGGGTTGATCTTTGTGGTCTATCTGTGCGGGTCGGTGACCTCATCGATTGCCGGTGCGCTATCTGACAAGATCGGGCGTGGCTCGGTGCTGGTGGTGGGGCTGTTGTTGGCGGCCCTTGGTGTCGGACTGACCGTATCTGACAGCCTGTCGGTGATCATTGGCGGGATTATCATCCTGACCAGTGGTTTTTTCGTTGCCCATTCGATTGCCAGTGGCTGGGTCGGGCGACTTGCCGAAACGGCCAAGGGACATGCATCATCGCTGTATCTTCTGGCCTATTATTTGGGCTCCAGCATCATGGGATCGGTTGGTGGCTGGTTCTGGGATCAGGGCGGATGGAACGCGGTGGCGGGCTTTGCTGGATCGTTGTTGCTCTGCGCGCTGCTCTGCGGGCTTTATCTTTGGGTGCGTGCGGCGCAGGATCTCCGCCAATCCCGAAACGAGGTTGCCCGCGCGACCTGACCAAAATAAAACCCCCGCCGGAAACCGGACGGGGGTTTTATCTTTCAGGGTGGATTCTGCCTAGAGCCAATCAGGGCTCGGCAGGCCTTTTTCCTTAAGGAACGCCGGGTTCCAAAGCTTGCTCTGATAGCGTGTACCAAGGTCACACAGGATGGTGACGATGGTTTTGCCCGGGCCTAGTTCACGCGCAAGACGGACAGCACCGGCAATGTTGATCCCCGTAGAGCCCCCCATGCACAGACCTTCTTCCTTGAGCAGGTCAAACACGATCGGCAACATTTCCTCGTCCGAGATCTGGAACGGGTGATCGATCTCAACGCCTTCAAGGTTGGCGGTGATACGACCCTGACCGATACCCTCTGAGATCGAGCTGCCTTCGGATTTCAGTTCACCGAACTTGTAGTGGCTGTAAAGGGCGGCACCCATCGGATCGGCGAGGCCAATCTGGATGTTTTTGTTACGATCCTTAAGCGCCATCGAAACACCGGCAAGTGTCCCGCCGGTACCAACCGCACAGATAAAGCCATCCACCTTGCCATCGGTCTGTTCCCAAATTTCGGGTGCGGTGGTGTCGATGTGACCCCGACGGTTGGCAACGTTGTCAAACTGGTTGGCCCAGATGGCGCCATTCGGTTCGGACTTTGCAAGCTCCTCGGCCAGACGGCGCGACACATGCACATAGTTGTTCTGATCGCGATAGGGGACAGCCGGAACTTCGCGCAGATCCGCACCGAGAAGCCGCAGCAGGTCTTTCTTTTCCTGGCTTTGGGTTTCCGGGATAACGATCACGGTGCGATAGCCCAGCGCATTGCCGACAACAGCAAGACCGATGCCGGTGTTGCCAGCCGTACCTTCGACGATGACGCCGCCCGGTTTCAGAAGACCGCGCGCCTCAGCGTCGCGAATAATGGCAAGGGCTGCGCGGTCCTTGACCGACCCGCCCGGGTTTGCGTATTCCGCCTTGCCAAGAATGGTGCAGCCCGTCAGCTCGGAAACCTTTTTAAGCTTCACAAGCGGGGTGCGGCCAATGGCTTCGATGGTGCCATTGCGAATGTCCATGACAGACTCCAAACATGGTGATTTCAAATGTGTTTGATAGTTGATTGGTCTTTTTGCACACAAAAGTCAAGGCAGATTAAAAAATATAACGTAAAGTTTGTGTGATTACTGTTTTTCTGATTAATCACTTCGGCATCCTCAAGCCTCTGAATTCTGCCGAAGTCGGTCGCGGTTTAGCATCAGCCACTGAACGGCGATGGTCGTCATTGCATTGCAGAGTTGTCCATTCTGCAACATGGCAAAGCATTCTTCGGCCGATACTGTGAAGACCCGGATATCTTCACCTTCCTCGGCGACACCATGCAGCCCGCCAACATTGGTGGTATCGACCTGACCGTAAAACAGGTGGACCGTTTCAGTCGAACAGCCCGGTGTGACGTAATAATGCGAAATCAGTTCGGGCGATCCGATAAGTTCGCATCCAGCTTCTTCGAACGTTTCACGGCGTGCAACATCTTCGGCCGTTTCGCCGTCTTCTATGATGCCTGCAACGATTTCGGTCAGCCAGACCGGCATTGTTGGGTCGCTGTCGTTGACAGAAATCGCGCCGGGGCGGAATTGTTCAATCAGCACAACTTCATCGCGGACCGGATCATAGGGCAGGACGGCAACAGCGTGGCCACGTTCCAGGACTTCGCGTTGCAGGACGGGGCTTTGACAACCATCAAATCGGTCATGTTGCAGCTGATAGACATCAATCTTGCAGTAACCGTCCCAGCTTCGATTTTTGGCAATTATTTTAAATTTCATTTCTGTCACGGCGTTTCTCCCGGAAAATGTGACATTGTCGATCTATTCAGTTGATTTATCGTTGCTCTTAATATTTTGTAGTTCTTATATATTCGGGCTGATCTACTGTTATTTGATACCATGATGTTTCTCATCGTGACCATATTTGCTGGTGCGAGGGTGGCATCCGTCGGTTTCAATTGCATCAAAACTGATGTAATCTTTTGAATATGGTGCGCAGAGAAACAAGTCTTAGATAACTGTGCTTTCATTCAGGGGTTAGATGTGTCGGGGGATACAGGACGTTGATGCGGTTCGAACCAACAGAAATCGCACGTCTGTATGGGCGGTCACGCGTAGGCGTTGTTGTACACAAGGATCTCGAAGCTGTGTATGTCAACGATGCCTATGCGAAAATGCTGGGCCGTCGCGATGTCTCGGACTTTATGAGCGACCCGGACATGCGCCAGTATATTCCGCCAAGTTTCCATCACGAGGCGGACAAGCTTTCCAACAGTTTCCAGAAAAGCAGCGGTTTCCACGGCTGGAAGAAAGTCTACAACATCCGGACGGATGGAACGCCGGTCTGGATGGAAATCAGTGACGAGACCGTCGAATGGGAAGGCGGTAATGCGGTCCTGACCACGGCACAGATGATTGATAATGGTACGACTGCGATGCAGGTCGACCATATGCTGGGTCGGTCTTTTATTGGTGTCATGGTCCATCGCAACATGACTGCATTGTACGTTAATGAAAGCTTTGCCCGCCTGATGGGGGCAAAGGACGTCAGCGCCTTTATGGAAAACCCGAATATCCTCCGCTTTATCCCCGACGAAAATCGTCCGCGCGCAATTCGCCATGTCGCGGCAATTCTGAGCGGCGAAAGACGCGGCGACCGGCACCGTGTGCGCGATATTCTCGATGATGGCAGCTCGGTCTGGCGTGACCTGACCGATGAACGCATTCTTTGGTATGACGGCAAGCCGGCGATCCTGACGACTGCCCATGATGTTCGCGACGAAGTCGAAATGCATCAGCAACTTGTCCGGGCCAAAGCAAGCCTTGAACAGGCGGTAACCGAAGTCATCCGGATGGTGCCGTCGGCTGTTGCGATGCTTGATGACAAGCTTGAGGTTATTCATTTCAATCACGAGTTTTCCCGTCTTTTCGGCGGAGAAACAACGGATGGCTCCGAACCGGTATTTGATATTTCGGCACTGCATGAATGTTGTGCCGAGATGATGCGAAACGGGCATGGCCATGCCAATATCGACGAAATGCAAACACCATCGGGCCGTCTGGCCGACATCCGCATGAACATGATGGATGATGGCGGCGTCATGGTGTCGGCGACTGACATTACCGATCACAAACGCAAGGAGCAGATGCTAGACACCTTGGCGTCAACCGATGCGTTGACCCGTGCGCTCAACCGTCGCGGTTTTGAAAGCGCGGTCAGCAGATTGCGCGAAATTCGCCATCTCAAGGATAAAAGCTGGCTGTTCGGGTTGATCGTTCTTGATCTTGATTACTTCAAGGATGTGAATGACACCCACGGGCATGCGGTGGGCGACCGGGTTCTTGAAAGGGTTGCTGATACCTTGCGTCAGGCGTTGCGTGACGACGACCTTGTCGTTCGTCTGGGGGGCGAGGAATTTGCGGTATTGCTGCCATCTGCGACTGCAGCGGTCACCAAACGCATTGGCGAGCGTTTGTCGAACATGATCCGCGAAATCAGGGTGCCAATCGACAAGTCCGGCACGGAGTATGTCAATGTCACGGCCAGCTTTGGCGCGACGGTTGGCGGCGAGGGCCGGCAAAAATTCATCGAACTATCAGAAGCGATGAAGGTCGCAGACGAAGCAATGTACGCAGCAAAGGATGCCGGACGTGATCAACTTGTCTTTCGCTTCGCCGGGCAAGAACAAGATAGCTGATCACCGGATCATCGATTATCATCGCTTTCCATAATGTTTTCCTGACATTCGATGCCGCACCTGTTTGGTAATTGCGTGGCAGTTTCTGTGCGAGGCCGTAATGCGTGTTCGTTCCATGACCGTTTCTGATGCTGATCGTGTTGTTGAAATTTATGGGCAGGCCATCAAATCGGGCCATGCCACGTTTCAGGAAAATCCAGGAACCTGGGAAGACTGGGATCAGGGGCATTTGCCGGAATGCCGACTGGTTGCCTGCGACGACAAAGACATCGTCATTGGCTGGGCCGGGTTATCTGGCGTTTCAAATCGCTGTGTCTATCGCGGGATTGCCGAGATATCGGTCTATGTTGACCCCCGTCACCACGGGAAGGGTATTGGCAAAGCGCTGCTTTCAGCCTTGATTGCTGCCAGCGAGGAAAATGGTATCTGGTCGCTTGAAGCCGGTATTTTCCCGGAAAATGAAGCAAGCCTCGTCCTGCATAAGGCATTGGGTTTCGAGATCGTCGGCCGTAAGCGCGGGCTGGGGCGCATGGGCTATGGGCCGTTGGCCGGACAATGGCGTGATGTCATGCTGTTGCAGCGCCGCAGTCAGGTCGTTGGTGTCGACTAACTTAAAATCATATTGCGCATTTTTCCGCTTTGCGCGCGTAAATTGCGCGTGAAATGCGGTTTTTTCGAATTTGTATGTGGCGTGGTCGAAAACGTCCTTGGCACGCTTTAAATTCGCGCGGCAATAAGGTAATCAACAGGTCTGGGTAAGTGAGAACCCGTAGACGAAAATTTGCCAGGAGCGCCACCGTGAACGAGATCCGTAAAATTGCGCCTGTCGCAATCTGGGACAATTTCCAGAAACTTTGCGATACACCGCGTCCGTCCAATAAAGAAGAAGCTGTTTTAAAGCTTCTGGAAAAGATGGCCGATGACAAGGGGCTTGCGCATTTCCGCGACAGCGGTGGCAACCTTGTTGTGTCCGTTCCGGCAACAGCCGGCTTTGAAGACCGCAAAATGGTGATCTTGCAGTCCCATGTCGACATGGTGACCCAGGCCAATTCCGGATCGACCCACAATTTCGACACCGACCCGATCCGGATGGTGATGAATGGGGAATGGATTACTGCCGATAATACCACCCTTGGTGCCGATAACGGTATCGGTGCGGCGGCAATGATGGGCTTCATGACCGAAGACGGTCTTGAACACGGTCCGCTTGAACTTCTGTTCACAGTTGACGAAGAACGCGGCCTGACCGGTGCGATGAACCTGGAACCGGGCCGCCTTAAGGGGGAAATCCTTCTCAACCTCGATACCGAAGACGAGTACGAGCTTTGTGTTGGCTGTGCTGGCGGCGGTGATCTGGTCGCAAGCTATGACTACACCGAAGAAGCGGTTGGCGCAGGGCAGGTGGCCCGCGATATCGCGCTGACCGGTTTGAAAGGTGGCCATTCTGGCATCGACATCATCCTTGGTCTTGGCAATGCCAACAAACTGATGGCGCGTTTTCTGCGCTCCGCGATCCGTGATTTTGATGCGCGTATTGTAAAAATCAATGCCGGGACCGCCCGCAACGCCATTCCGCGTGAGTCGTTTGCGACCATCGTTCTGCCGGAAGGCAAGGTTTCTGATTTTGACGCGGCATTGAATGCTTTCGCCAGCGACATCAAAGATGAAATCGGCGCGATTGAGCCGAAATTTGCGATTACCGCAACCAACGCAGATGTCCCTGCAAAGGCAATGAGCGCAAAAGACTCCAAGGCGTTTAACAATGCCTGTGTAGGTGCGCCGAACGGTGTTCAGGCCATGAGCACCTCGGTCGAAGGTGTTGTCGAAACCTCGATCAATCTTGCCATCGTCAAGCTTGGCGAAGGTAAAGCCAAGGTGACGTTGTCAGCACGTAGCTCGATCAATTCTGCGCGCGATGCCATGCGCGAGGTCGCAACAGCGGTATTTGAGAATATCGGCGCATCTGTTGCCTGGGGCGATGCCTATCCGGGCTGGAAGCCCGATGCCAACAGCGAAGTGGTCAGCCTGATGAAGGCGGTTCACAAGGACATGTTTGGCAAGGAACCGGAAATTCGCGTTATCCACGCGGGTCTTGAATGCGGCGTGCTGGGATCGAAATACCCGCACTGGGACATGATATCGTTTGGTCCGACCATCAAACGCGCGCACAGCCCGGATGAATGTGTTCATGTGCCAAGCGTTGCGCGCTTCTGGGATTATCTTCTGGCTGCACTAAAGGCGATCCCGGCCAAGGGATAAGGTCTTAATCGAATTTGATGAAGTTGATGCGACTGATCGGGAAGCCGGTCAGTCGCATTTGTTTTCAGCACACCAAGCATCGCGGGCATCAGAACCATTTCCCGGAACCAGTGCGTCAAGGTTCACAAAGCCGTTTTCACCGATGCTGGTTTCGATTTCGATCCAGAATCCCTGACTGTCGCCTGCGACATAGACAGTTTCAAAGCGCGTCAGGCGGCGAATGATGGCGTCATTGACACTTGGACCATCGCGCAGGTTCAGAAGTTCACGATCGACATAATAGGGTTCGCGTTCTTCGCCAATCAGGTCCTTGACCTGACGGGTGATTTCCGTGCCTTGGCGGGCAACCAGTTCAGGGATATCACGGGTAACAAATCCCTGGCCGGGGCCAAAGGCAATCAGGGCAGCAAAGATTAGCAAAAATAGCGGACTAAGATGGAGCAGGGCATCGAACATGCCAGCACGCTTCCACTCGTCGCGAACACGCCGTGCGGGTTGTCCATCATCCAGACGGCGCTGGGTTGCGCGCACCTGTTCTGCAAGGGCAGAGCGGTTCGAGCCTATAAAATCAAGCGCCTGCATCAGAACAGCGCGCGCAAGCGGCTTGTTGCCAGACCGTTCAAAGGCATTGGCCTGGGTAAACAGCATTTTGGCGTTGCCCTCCGGCGGGAAAGTGCCGCCGCGCATGTTGCCAACAATCGCCTTCCAGGCCGGCAAAAAACTTTTCCATCCCCAAAACCCGCGCAGCCAGGTCTTGAAACTTGCCTTAAGCGCCATGCGCTTTGCGCCCTTTGGGGCGAGGTTGGCGGTGATGGTTTCGATATTGCAGGAATTCAAAAACCCACGCACGACCTTGAATTCGACCTGACGCGGTTGGGCCGATACCACGCCGGTGACCGCGCACTGAATGAAGCCTTGTGCGTTGGGTTCGGTCTTTTTGCCTTTGTGGCGACGCGCACCGGGATGAATGTTGCTTTTGCGCGCATTTGCCTTGGCCTGCTGTTCGCGGTAGGCCTGATTGGCGCGGGCAAACTTTTCCTCGGCAGTTTCCTTGGCTTTTTCCTGTTTGCGCCCTGCGCCGGCAAAGCCCTGTTTCTGGCGGTTCGCGTTTTGCGGACCCGCTGCATTCGGGCCATAAGCGGTCGATGTCCCGTTGCTGCCGGTACTGGACTTTTGGCCTCCCGATGGCGCATTGCCAGATTGCTTGGGCGGTTTACGCTCGCCAATCAGGATTTCATAGGCTTCGGTAATGTCCTTGAACCTGTCCTCGGAGTCCGGGTCCGTGTTGCGGTCCGGATGAAATTCAAAGGCCAGCTTACGATAGGCCAGTTTGATTTCCTTTGCGCTCGCCCCCGGCGCAATGTTCAGCATGCGATAATAAATGCCGAGGTTATCGGTGTTCATGATGAATGAAAATTCCTGTCAGGCATGCTTGTCAGCGCAGTAATCCAGCAAACGACAATTTTATCGATTGTATTTCGCGGTGCAATCATATGCTGGAAATCTTAACACGTTGTCACTTTTGGCTAATTGCCATATTTTCAGGAATCGCAAGTGCACGCGATGCGAACAAACAGGTAAACGCCTTGAAACTGAAATTTTGGCAACGCAAGTCTGATGCGGATGGTGATGCGCCCAAAAAGGGCGGAGGTTCCGTTGGCGTCGCCCAAGGCGAGGCACCCGAATTCGAAATGCCGCCGGGACATCACCTTGATTTCGGCACGCGTTTGCGCGCGAAATGGGAAGGGTACGACGATCCTGTTGAATACTACCTTCTGCAGCTTGAAATCGATGCCTATACCGACTGGTTGCGCAAGATGCGTGTCTGGCTTGCCCGTCCGGTCGAGCCTGAGCTGAGTGAGCTTGCGCTTGATGATGAAATCGGTCGCTGGCCGCCGGATCGTATCCGGCTCTATGACAAACTGTTTGATCACGGGATCATGATGCCGGGCGGTCATGAATACGCCCTTGAGCTTGCCAAGCCGCTGGCACTTGATGAAACACTCAGTTGTCTTGAAATTGGTGCAAAGCTTGGCGGTGTGGCCCGCTTGCTGGCAGATCGTCTTGGCGTTTGGGTTACGGCACTTGAGCCGGACGGCGAGCTTGCGCTTCTGGGCATGGAGCGATCTGTTCAGGCCGGTGTTCAAAAGAGAGTCCCGGTTCAAACGCTTGACCCGCTTCAGCCAGAGCTTCGCAAAGGCTATTTCAACGTCGTTTATTCCTATGGCGAGCTTTATAAGATCCCGGAAAAGGAAACCTTTCTAAAAGCTTTGGCCGAAACGCTGCGCGATCATGGGCAGCTTTTGGTTACGGATTATGTTTTGACGCGTGATCTTGATGAAAATGAGTTGGCGAACTGGGCCAGGCTTGAAGGCGAAGAGCTGTTTCCGTGGACAGCGCAGGAGTACAAATCCCGTCTTGGTCAGCTGAAATTCGATATCCGTATTGCCAAGGATGAGTCGGAAACGCATCTGAAGCATATCAAACTGGCCTGGATGACGATGCTTTCAGACATCCAGAAAGCCGGTCTGGACCCCGATATCATGGATTATCTGGAGCCAGAGATGGAAATGTGGATGAATCGCGTAAAAATGCTTGAAAATGGCAGCCTGGCCTTTTATCGGTTCTACGCAACGATCAACTGAGTGCTCAGGTTTAAGATCCTGAGCCGAGACTGCTGCTGGCGACGCAGAGGGGATTCGTTCCACTTTCTGTCGCCGCAACCTGTTTTAGGTGTTGACAGGGGCATGTCGTACTTCTATTTTCCGGCTTCCTCGAAGGGGCCAAGTTTCTAAGGTTTAAGATTATGAAGATCCGGAACTCATTGAAATCCGCGAAGCTGCGGGAAAAAGGCTGCCGTATCGTGCGCCGCCGTGGCCGCGTATACGTGATCAATAAAAAGAACCCGCGTTTCAAGGCGCGCCAGGGTTAATTCCCGGTACCTTGTTCTAAGGTTTTACAAAACGCCGCATCGGTTTATCCAATGCGGCGTTTTGTTATTTGTATTCCTTGAATGATGAAGGGGGCAGCAAATGCCCCCTTTCTTTATTTGTCGGGCCGGGTTGTAAACAGCTCTGTCTTGGTATGACGTCCGCGCAAAAGCACGTCACCTGCCTTGGCAACACGATCAGGATCGGCCAGCAAGTTGCGGGTTGTCTCCGAGATCAGGATTTGTGTACCCAGAACCTTGTTTTCCTGTTCAAGGCGTGACGCCGTATTGACGGCATCCCCGTGTACAGTGAATGACAGACGGGCTTTTGCGCCGACATTCCCGGCAACCATCGGTCCGGTATTCACACCACAGCGAACCTTTAACTCAAGACCTTCGAACTTGCGCTTTTCAACTTCGCTTTGCAGGGCAATGGCGCTATCGACAGCGGCATCTGCATGGTTCTTTAGGTCATCAAATACGTTATAGACCGCAAGGATCGCATCGCCCTGGAACTGGGTGATGATGCCGCCATGGCGTTCGATGATCTGCGTCGCACAGTCGAAATAGTCATTAAGCATCGCAATGATCTGTTTCGGATCAAGACTTTCGCACATCGATGTAAAGCCGACGATATCGACAAAAAGGACGGTGGCTTCGGAGGTTTGCGGCGGCAGGACACCGGAATCATTGCCCGATGCCAGAAGCTTTTTGGCAATGGATTGCGGTACGAACTTACCAAACAGGCTGGTGATGCGTTCACGATCATGTACGGCCATCATCATGTGATTGAATGATCGCGCGGCATCGTCATATTCGCGAATGCGGCTGCCCTTGAGTTGCGGCACATCGATGGATGCGATGTCTTCGTCTTCAAAGGCGCGCGCAGCACTGGCAAACCGGCGGATCGGCTTGGTGAAGTGTCGCGACAGGACAATGGCAACGATCACAGATAGGATAAAGACAGCACCGCCAAGAACAGAGGCCAGAACCAGTCTGTCCCATTCATCGTCAAACAATTCCTGATCAAAATACATGCCAATCACGACCGGTGAAATTGGCGCGGTTTGAACCTGGCGCGTGACGATCAGGTGATAGCGATCATTGTACTCAAGCCCTGAAAGGCGAATGCCACTGTTGTGGCGTTCGTCATCGGGATCAAGCCGGATGCTTTCGGATTTTCCGATGTTGGCAAGAACAGGGTCGCCAATGTCATGAATGGTGGGCAGGGGAATCGGGCTGCGTGCGATGTTGTCGCCATTAACCAGCTCGGTTGACGTTTTTTCCCCCCAGTTGCGCAATCCCGGATGGGCCATAACCCGATTGCCACCAATCAGGACAAAGGGCGTACCTGGCAAATCTTCGCGCCCGCGGATCAGGCTTTCTGACAGATTGGACAGCGACAGATACTGAATGAACGTTCCAAGATACTGCCCGTCATAAAACAGCGGTACCCAGCTTGTCAGAACAGTGCGGTCAAAATAGGGGTCCCAACGGGGATAGCCCGTGCGGTTGCTGATAGGTCCGCGGATGTGCGCAAGCTCGGAAAACAGCATGTCGTCTTCGGGCAGGGTTCTTCGGATGTCGCTCATGTCTTCGGGATTAAAGCCGATGAATTCGCGTTCCCCGGTCACAAGCCCATAGGCCATGACGCCCATGTCTGCCGCTGCAAGGGCGCGCATCGTGCTGGTCCAGCCATACTGAAAACTTGGATCAAGCGCGCCACTGGCGACCTGTTCTGCGACCCAGTCAGAACGTTGTTCGACCTCGTCCATGCGTTCATGCATGGTGCGCTGCACCGATGTCAGGTCAATATCAGCCAGCATCACCCACAGATTGCGGGTGTTTTCATAGGCCGTTCCAAGACCGACATAAAGGGATAGTCCGACGCCAAAGACACTGGTGGCGATAAAACCGGCAAGCAGTACAGAAAGGACTGAATATCTGCGTTTTGATTTCAATCGGTTTTCTTCCAGAAAAGAGGTTTTCCCCAACCCCGCGCCGATCTTAGCGGCGATCGAACTTTGTTGAAAGGATGATTGAGCTTGATGTGCGTTTTATCCCTGACATTTCCCCGATCCGGTCAAGCACGCCATCAAGTTCCTCGGGCGTGTTTGCGGCGACCTCGGCAATCAGGTCGTATTCGCCTGAAACCGCAAGGCACCGAATGCAGTGCGGGACTTTCTGAAGCGCGCCAACCACGCCTGCCGACTGTTTTTGCTCAAGCTGTATCAGGACTTCTGCCAGCAAGACGGGCTTTGCCACATCACCAAGCTGAACGGTGTAACCCTTGATAACTTCAGCCTTTTCAAGGCGCTCCAACCTTTCCTGAACGGCACTGCGTGACAGGCCGACTTCACGTGCCAAGGCAGCGGTAGGAATGCGGGCATTTTCCTGCAGGCGTGCGATAAGCTGGCGGTCAACTTCATCAATCTGACGTTTCATCGGTTTTACCCATTAAAATGACGGGGTTTTATTGTGTTTTGACAGTATTGCCGGGTTGAAAGCGTTCGTCCAGCGGCGGAACATTATGAGGGTAAAAACAAAAACATGATCAGGGCAGGTACGACATCGACGGTGAAGGTGTCTGCTCGTTCGGGAGTTAGAGAAAATGAAAAAGATTTTGATCCTCGGGGCCGGGAAAATTGGTCGCATTGCTGCGGTGATGCTCAATGAAAGTGGCGATTATGCGGTGACGCTGGCCGATGCCAGTGGCGAAATGCTGGAAATATGTGCCGAAGATGATGCAGCCACTTTGGTTAAAGTGGATGTCACAGATGAGGCCGCACTCACCGACGTTGCCAAAGGGCATGATGCGATCCTGTCGACATGCCCGTTCTTCTTGAACGTGGCGATTGCCCGTGTCGCATGCGCGGTTGGGGCATCCTATTTTGACGTTACCGAAGATGTCGAAACCACCCGCGCCATTCGGGAAATTTCCAAGGGTGCACAATGCGCCTTTGTTCCGCAATGTGGTCTGGCGCCGGGATTCATTTCCATTGCGGCACATGACCTGTTCAAGCGATTTGATCATGTAAACAAGCTTCGTTTGCGCGTCGGGGCTTTGCCACAAAATCCGACCAACCGTTTGAAATATAACCTGACCTGGTCGACCGACGGGCTGATCAACGAGTATCTGAACCCGTGTGAAGCGATCCTGAATGGCAAGCGGGTCGAAGTGCTGCCCCTCGAAGGATATGAACGCTTTACCATCGACGGTACGGAGTATGAGGCCTTCAATACATCGGGTGGCGTGGGCGCGCTGTGTGACATGCTTGAAGGCAAGGTTGATAACCTTGATTACAAGACCGTTCGGTATCCGGGGCATCAGGAAATCCTTAAAATCCTGATCGAGGACCTCCGACTTGGGGAACGTCCGGAGATGATGAAGGAAATCTTTGAAAATGCCCTTCCAGTCACCAACCAGGACGTGATCGTGATCTTTGCCGATGCTGTCGGCACGCGGCGCGGGGAACTTTGTGAAGAGAGCTTTATTCGCAAGGTTCATGGCACGCGCGTTGGCGATATAGACTGGTCGGCAATCCAGATTACGACATCAGCCGGATTGTGTGCCGTGATGGATATGGTTCTGACCGGTAAATTGCCGGCAACCGGTTGCGTCCGACAAGAAGAAGTCAGGCTGGAAGATTTTCTGGCAAACCGGTTTGGTCGATATTACAGCCACGCTGGTTGAGTGCGCCCGACGATCGGCATTTGATATTTTGTGCTGAAACCCTTCGGAGGTAATTCCGGAGGGTTTCTTTGTTTTTCAATGCCGTATTAGGGGAAAGTTTTCCTGGTTTCTTAGAAAAAGGTGTTCTTACAATCGGTTAGAGAAGCGATGACTTCGCCGCCATGAATTGTTTTGAAAAATTCCATCAAGGACGTGGTTTGTTAACGGTTGGACCTTATGGTGGGACGAAATCTGCTTTCTCTTGGGTAATAGGTATTCCTTGTCTGATTTTGCCGATATCTACCGTTCTGCATTGAACCTGTATGAGGCAGGTCGATACGCAGAGGCAGAAGAATCCTGTCAGCGAATGATCCGATCATTCCCACAGGCCGCAGAGGCAATGCATCTGGCCGGTCTTGTTGCAATGCGCCATGGTAATCAGTCCCTGGCCGCAGAGCGTATGGGCCGCGCCGCCATTGCCGATGCCAATAGTGCAGAAATTCAGCATGATCATGCGCAGGCCCTTAAGGTCATCGGCAAATTGCGCGACGCCGTTGGTGCGTTCAAGCGGGCCATTCGTCTATGCCCGGATGCGCCGGCGCTTTATTGCAATATCGCCAATACCTATCGCCAGCTTGATGAACTTGAAGATGCGCGGGAAAATTATGAACGCGCGCTCGAACTGGCCCCGGATGTCGCCGAAATTCATGCCAATTATGCCGCCTGCCAATATGCGATGGGCGATATCGAAGGCGCTGAGACGTCTTGTTTGACCGCGCTTAAGATGCGCGACGACATCGTCAATGCATTGGTTCTGATCGGCCAAATTCGCCTGGATCAGGGCCGCACAGTTTCCGCAAGCGAGCCGTTGCGCCGTGCGTTGTCTCTTGAACCCGGACATCCGCGCGCATTGACCGCCTATGGCGATGCACTTTTCCAACTGGGTCAGTTTGCTGGTGCGCAACATTGCCTGCGACAGGTTCTGGCCCTTGATCCGGATGACGCCAAGGCACGCAGGACGCTTGCGTTGCTTAATTTGCGTGTCGGGCAGGGGCTTGAGGCGATTGGGGCGCTTGAGCCGCTATTGGCCCACAGTCCGGAAGATCCGCAATTACTGTTGATGATGGGCGAGGCGCTTAGCCTTGTTGGCCGTCATGGTGAGGCCGTTGAACAGTTTGGCGCAGCCATCGGGGCCGGTGGTGGTGATGACGCGGTTTTCCGTCTTGCCGTCGAGCTGGCCGAAGAGGGCGACACTGGCTCTGCGCAATCGGTCCTGCAAAGTGGGATAGATCGCAAAATTGCCGCGGGCGAGAATACCGCGCTGTTCCGCACAGCACGCCGTTTGTTGTTTGCCCCCGTGCCGACCGATCTTGCCGCCCAGAATGATGAAGTCGTGCGTGATCTTCTTGATGATACGCTTGATGAAGACGCGCTTGAGCCGGACCTTGAATTTGTTGGTTCTGACCGGATTGATCCCATTGTTCTGACCCGCTTTCCGCCGGTATGGCGCGCCGCATTGCGCCCGGAGGGGGACAAGCAGTTACGCGCGGTTGGCCATTATTGGGAACGTCTGGTTTCCGGTTATGATGTGCCGGAAGTCAGTGCATCCTCCACGCGGCTCGGTGGGAAAATCCGGATCGGCATCGTTTCGGCCAATATGTGTGACAATGGCGTCGGGCGTTGGATCGAAGGCCTTGCCGAGGCGATTGATCGGGACCGGTTTGATGTGACAATCATCCGTCCGCCGACGGGCGAAGACGACATTACCGCACGCATTGACGAACATGCCGACCTTGTCGTGCCATTGCCGCTTGATCCGTTGCATTCGGCACGGGTGATTGCAGGGCTTGGTCTTGATGTTCTGCATTATGTCGATCCGCAGGCGGATGCCTATACGATGTTGCTGGCAAGCTGGCGTTTGGCGCCACTTCAGATTTCGGGTGGCGGGATTGCCGCGACCAGCGGTCTTTCCAACATTGATTATCATCTGATCGCCGAGGATTGGGAAACAGCTGGTGGTGAAAAGCGGTTCAGCGAGAAGCTGGTGCGCCTTCCGGGCTTGTTTGTGAATGCCACCCCGCCAGAACCTGTCGTGATGTCGACAACAGAGTTGCAGCGGCGCTGGCGATTGGCGCAGGACCGCAATACCTATTTGTGCCCGCAGCCGCTTGATGTTCTGACGGCCGAGTTTGATCCACTGATCGCCGAAATCTTGCGGCTGGATGAAACCGCAGAGCTTTTGCTGATTGCGCCAGAACGCGATAGCTGGGATGCGGCATGGGGACGCCGCTTTGCCATCAATCATGCGGATGTTGCCGGTCGGATGCGGTTTGTGAATGTGCGCAACCGGTCCGATTTGCTGTCGCTTCTATGTGCTGTGGATGTCGTGCTTGAAAGTCCGGCATGGAATGATGCGATGCTGGCCTTTGATTGTCTGGGGCTTGGTGTGCCGCTTGTTACCTTGCCCGGGAATGCGGCGCGATCCCGGCGCAGCCATACCTGTTATCGCCAGATATCGGTCTTTGATTGCGTTGCCTATCATTCGGCCGACTTCGTCGACACGGCCCTGACGCTTGCGACCGACAAACGTCGTCGCTCAGTCGTTTCGCATGCCATCAAGAGCCGGTCACACATTCTGTTTGGCCAGAAATCATCCTTTGATGCCTATATGCAGTTTCTTGACCGATCAATCGCACTGCCAGCCGATAAAGTGATTTAATTTCCGATAGATAACCTTGAAACTACCCAATCGGCTCACAAATTCTAAGGTGATGTTTGTATATGGCAGTGATGCCAGACCCGCTTGAGGTAGTTTTATGGCCTTGCGTTTTTCCAAGGGGCAGATCGTCCGTCTGACTGTCGCCTTGGCTATTGTCGTTATTGCGATCTGGCAACTCGCACCACTTACCGTTTCTGATATTCGCCCGAACGGCGTTGTGAATGCCAAATTGGTGACCATTCAGGCCCCGATCAGTGGTCAGCTTGTTCGCGCAATCCCCGATGTCGGAGAGCCCGTTTCTGCCGGGTCGGTTGTGACAAGAATAACCGATGACACCGAACCCCAGGCGCTGCTTGCCCAGCTTGATGGTGAATATCAACTGCTGCGGTCGCGAAAAACGGCGTTGGTCGAAAAGCTGTCGACCCTGAATGGCCTGCGCCGCGAACTGGGCGAGCGCGTCCGTGAAATGGTGACCGGCTCAATGGAAAGCCTGCATTACAAAATGCTTGAGGCAGCGGCCCGCCAGAAAGGCTGGATGTCGGTCGTCAAGGAGCGTGATCTGAGCCTTGCACGGCAGAAAACCCTGTTTGCTGATGGCCATGTCGCCAAGGCGCGCGTGGAAGAAGCCGAAAGCCTGCTTGAACAGGCTCAGCAAGAGGTAGAGCGCGCACGCGCCGATGAAGAACGTTATCGCAAGGAATCCGGGGCACTTGAAAAAGGTGTCTTTGTCGGGGACGGGCAAAATGATGTGCCATATTCCCAGCAGCGCCTGGACGAAGTCGTTCTTGCGATTGCCGATTTGAATGTGCAACTGACCGAAACCAACGGGCGCATGGCATCACTTGAAAAGCAGTTGCGTGATGAAAGCGCGCGCGCGGGGCGTCGCGAATCCATGCTGGTGCGCAGCCCGATTGACGGGTTGATATGGCGGCGCATGGCAACCGAACTTGCGACGGTTACCAAAAACAATGACTTGGCAAAAATTCTGGATTGTTCAGACATTCGCATCGAGGTGCCGGTCGATGAAAGCTTGTCTGATCGGATGGAAATTGGGGCGGTTGTTTCGGTTCGCCTGCAAGGATCACCCGAAACGTTTGAAGGGGTCATCAGCGGCGTGATCGGGACCCGTGCGGTATCGCCGGAACTTGAATATGCAGCCTTACCGCCGTTGCTTAAGAAGGATGAAGTTCTTCTGGTCGTCAATATTCCCGATTCCGGCTTTGAAGATCGCCCGGAGACCTTCTGTAATGTCGGTCGTCGCGCCGAAGTCAGCATTCCAAGCCGACTTCATAGCTGGTTTGGCGAGAGCGACCCGTCATAATGAACGCGATGGCGCAATTCGCACCGCTGGCACTTGTTGTCGGTATCATGATGCTGGCGTCACCGTTTCTGCGTCGTGACCGGTTATGGGCGCGTTGGCTGGTTGTGTTTTTCCTGAGCGCGCTGATTGCGCGGTATTTGCCGTGGCGGATCACCGAAACAGTTTTGCCAGCCGACCTCACCACGTTTCAGGGCTGGTGGATTGTTTTCCTGTTCGCGATCGAAATCGTGTTTCTGTGTGACATGCTGCGTCAGTCGCTTATTCACTGCAAAATTGTCAATCGCAGTGCCGAAGCCGATCAGGCCTATGCCAGATTGTCCGCCCGACCGGTCGAAAGTTGGCCAAGTGTCGATGTCTTCATTCCGAGTTACAACGAACCGCTTGATGTGCTTGAACGCAGCATTGTCGGCGCGTTGGCGATTGATTACCCGAACAAGACTGTCTGGGTGCTTGATGATGGTAAGCGGGACTGGTTGCGTGAATTCTGTGAGGAAAAGGGGGCCAAGTACCTTACGCGGAAGGACGGAACCCATGCCAAGGCCGGTAATGTTAATAACGGGCTGGCACATTCCAGTGGTGACCTGGTTTGTATTTTTGATGCAGATTTCGTGGCCTATCGCCACTTCCTGAAACGCGTGGTCGGATTTTTCGAAGACCCGACAATTGGTATCGTCCAGACGCCACAGCACTTCTTCAACAAGGACCCGATGCAGCGCAATCTTTGGATTGCCGATCGGTGGCCGGATGAGCAACGGCTGTTCTTTGATCATATTGCGCCATCCGTCGATGCATGGGACTCAATGTTTTGTTGCGGATCCTGCATGGTCATGCGGCGCAAGGCGCTGGATGCCATCGGCGGTGTGCCAACCGCGTCCATTACTGAAGATATTCTGACCTCGCTTGAGATGCTGCGCGAAGGCTATCGCACCCGTTACCTCAATGAAAAACTGTCCATCGGTCTTGCGGCTGAAAGCCTTCTTGCGTTTCACACCCAGCGCGAACGCTGGTGTCAAGGCGGTATCCAGACATTGTTTTTAAAGGCGGGGCCGTTGGGGCCGGGGCTTTCGCTTTGGCAGCGGATTTTGCTGTTTCCGATCTATTGGGTGTTTCATATCCCGGCGCGCTTGCTGGTGATCATGATCCCGATTTTTTATTTCTGGTTTGGCCTGCAACCGCTTGAAAATGCGCGAAGTTGGGAAATTTTCTATTGGCAATTGCCGGTTTTGATCGGCGGCTGGGCAACGGCGATGTGGCACAATGGCAGGCAAGCCTATCCCATCGTCAATGAAGGGCCGGCGGTGCTGGTATCCCTCAGGCTGTTTCCAATTGTTGTGTCATCTTTGATCCGGCCATTCGGGCGCCCGTTCAAGGTGACACCCAAGGGATCCCAGTCCGGGGTGGGGAACTCCAGGACCGAGGCAATCATTCTGGGCGTGCTGTTCGTTTTGACGATTGGCGGGTTCTTTTACAACATCAACACAGACATCAGGATCATCGATAACGCCGACTTTCTGCTTGTTGGGGGATTATGGGCTGCGATCAATTCGCTGACATTGCTTGTTGCGATACTGATTTGCTTTGAAAGTCCGGTGCAGCGCCAACAGGAACGGTTCCCGACCAGCTTGCGGGCAAAGATTACGGCCAACAGTGACGATGACCCGCTTGATATGACGATCACCGATATGTCATTGGGCGGCGCGCGTGCGATGTGCCCCGCAACGGGCATTGATCGCGACAGGTTCCAGAAGGGGGCATTGATCAAGCTCGATGTCGAAGAACTACCGCCGCTGGACGCCAAACTGGCGCGCGTCTTTGTGAATGATCAGAAACAGCTTGTTCTGACACTCGACTTCACGCCGGAACCCGCCGGTGAAGTACGCGATGCGCTGATCCGTGTGCTTTACACAACCGGGATCGATAACGCATCAAAACCGGCAGGCAGTTTTGCGCTTTGGGGCGCGTTGTTGCGCCGGATTTTCGGACGTGGTCCTGTCAAAAGCTAGGACGTCGACGACGGGGTGAGGTTAGCTCAACGCGTCAATGTCGGCTTCGGAAAGGGCCGCTGGCACAATGGTCAATGGCAGGCGCAACTGACCGACGGTATCGCTTTTGGTCAATGCCGTGATCAGCGGGCCGGGGCCTTCACTTGTTGTGCCTGCGGCAAGGACCAGAATGGAAATCTGTTCCTCTTCGTCAAGAAGGTTCAGCAATTCGTCCTTGAGACGTCCTTCGCGGATGAACAAAAGCGGCATGCTGCCGGTTTGTTCATGCACATAGGCCGCAAGCTCGTTCACACGCGATTCTGCCTCGTCACGGGCTTCTTCCTTCATCAGATCGCCAACCGCCATCCAGTGCTGGAACTCGGCCGGTTCAATGACGCTCAGAAGGGCGACACGACCGCCGGTATGTTGTGCGCGACGGCAGGCATAACGCAATGCCTTGGTCATTTCATCGCTGTCATCAACGACAACAAGAAATGTCCTGTTCGAAGTCGCACGAAGTTCCTGATCGGCATCAAAAGAAGGCATATGGGTTCTCTGAACAGTTGCACTCAACCGCTGCGGCACTGAACAGATGTGGGACTGTTGTTACGAGCGGACAGTCAAATTGTGCCGCAACTCAATGCCGGTTTCCAAGTGATTTTTGGTAATAGCGACAAAGATTTATGCGTTGCGTTATTGATTGAGGTAATGCTGCGACTGCGAAGTCGCAAGGACTGCTAATGCGCGTTTTGATGGTGAGCAGGCCCGCACGCTGTTAGCGTTTGCGGAATACGACACTGGCAATCCAGCCCGCAACCACGGCGATGATCACGGCAATAATGCCATAAAGTGCCGAGTAACGATGGGCGAACTCATAAACCTCGGCACTGATGCCGGTTTTTGAAACAACCAGTGGTGTGGTTTTGACGCTGGCAACACGGCCATCCCGGATCAGATACACGTTGATGGTATAGGTTCCCGTCGGGGTATTGGCCGGAAAATGGATATCAGTTCGAAACAGCTGATTGGACAGAAAACTGATTTTGGCCGGACGTTCCCCAAACAGACCCGCACCTTGCATATTGCGCACCAGCGCCTCGCGATAGACTTTCTGATCATCATCGCTCAGCTTGCTTTCGCCTATAAAGCGCTGATTTTGAAGTCCAATGCGGTAATCGAGCAAGACTTCCGGGGATGCGATGATGTCCATCGGGCGGTTTGATGCGCTGGCATAATAGGCTGGCACGTTCTTATAGCGCGCGCTTTCGCTGTTGACCCAAATGCCGACTTTACGCTCTTTTTTTCGGACCACCATGTCTTGGTCCGGGCCGCGAACGGTAACAACGACGTCACCTTCTTCCTCGACCGCGCCAAACAACAGTACATTGGTGCCGGTAAAGCCGGTGGTGATGGCGACAAGATGGTTGGATAAATCGACAACCAGCGGATCAGCCGATGCCTTTTTGGGGCCAGCCCCGATGGTCAAAAGCGGCAGCGCCAAGGTAATCATAAATGCGACCCGAATGGCTAAGGGTACTGGCATCACAGATCCCCCGGCATGACGGAATAAAGGTCGCTTGGCGTAATCACCAGATCAAACAGAAGCTTTAGGCAGACCGACAAAACCAAAAGGCCCAGCAGGGCACGAAGATGCTCGGCCTTGAGGCGGGAGCCAAACTGCGCACCAAACTGTGCGCCGATTACGCCGCCAATCAGCAACAGGATGGCAAGGGCGACATCAACCGTCTGGGTTTGCACTGATTGCAGGAAGGTGACGTTGGCCGTGACAAAGATGATCTGAAACAGCGATGTGCCAATGACAACGCCGGTCGGCATGCCCAACAGATAGATCATGGCCGGCACCATCACAAAGCCACCACCAACACCCATCAATGCGGTCAGCATGCCGACAAAGAAACCAACGGCAAGCGGCAACAGGGCGCTGATATAAAGCCCGGAGCGATAAAACCGCATCTTCAAGGGCAGGCCGTGGATAAAGCTGTGTTGATGTTTTTTGGATCGGCGGATTTGGCCGCCGCGACGCCGGGTACGGAAAATGGCGCGCGTGGCTTCAAACAGCATCATGCCGCCAATGATACCAAGGAAGATCACGTAACAGAGCGAAATGACCAGATCGATCTGACCAAGTGACCGCAACCAGGCAAACACCCAGACACCGACGGTCGACCCGACAATACCGCCTGCCAGAAGAACCAGACCCATTTTAAGGTCGACATTGCCGCGCTTCCAGTGGGCGAACACACCCGATACAGAAGATGCGACGATTTGGTTTGCAGCAGTTGCCACGGATACGGCCGGGGGAATACCATAGAAAATCAAAAGCGGCGTAATAAGGAAGCCGCCGCCAACGCCAAAAAGACCCGACAAGAAGCCGACCCCGCCGCCCAGTCCCAAGATCAGAAATATATTTACCGATATCTCGGCAATCGGGAGATAGATTTGCATCGCGGGCGGGCTAACAGCGTTTGATTGATTGTTGTGGTTCAGTCTAACATATTGTGCAAATGCAACAATCGCCAATTGCCGCTATATCGGACCGGTTTCGTATTTTTTATAAGGTTTCTTATGTCGACATCTTCAAGTGGTCCCCATGATGCAATTCTCGACGCGCGCGGGCTGATGTGCCCGATGCCCGTTCTGAAGGCAAAAAAAGCACTGCGCGACGTCAAGGATGGCGGAATTCTACAAGTCCTTGCGACCGATCCCGGCTCTGTCGCCGATATGAAAGCCTTTTGCGAGATGACCGGCAATCGCCTGATTTCGTCTGAACAGGACGAAGATGTTTTTATCTATCATATTGAAAAATCCGGTACCTGACACCGGGTTTTAAAGTGCCCCACACGATGAAAGTTCCCTGAATGTCGCCAACCCCACCTAATCTGACTTGGCTGGATTGTGATTTTGATGATCTGTCCGCACGCCACGTGCACAGCCTTTTAAAGCTCCGGCAGCAGATTTTTATTATCGAGCAGACCTGCATATTTCCCGACATAGACGGGCTTGACCCGCGATGCAGGCATATTATCGCCTATGAGGGGGACGATGTTCTGGCTGCCGCACGGATTGTGGCACCGGGTATTGATCCCGACCATGCAGAACAGGGTGACCGTCCCGCGATTGGTCGCGTTGTCACCAGCGATCGTTTGCGCGGGCAGGGCATTGGCCGCGAAGTGATGCGCCGTGCGATTGAGGTTTGTGAAAAGCAGTTTGCAGGCAAACCGATCTATCTGAACGGGCAGCTATATCTTCGAGGTTTTTATGAAAGCCTCGGCTTCGTGCAATTCGGGGATGAATATGACGAAGATGGTATCGCTCATATCAGCATGGAACGCCCGGCGAACCCGAAATAGGTCGGACAGGGACGATTAATAGCGGTGCACCTTAGCGTGCGCCGCTGGTCGCCATGCCGGTGAAGAATTCAAGCTGCCAATTCATGTCATCCTCGCTCAGCGGATACTGGTTGCCGCTGCGGGGATTAAGTGTCTGGCTCGGCGGAACATGGCCGAGCTTGACCTGAATTTTCACCGCAAGATCGGCCGGAAGGCCAGCCTTCCACGCAAGCGATACAACACCCTTTGCCGAATGGGTGTTGAGCACCTTTGACACGGCGTCGGGCGAGATTCCAGCCAGAACTGCCAGCGATGCACGGGCGAATTTGACATCGTTTGCGGCCAGCGCCTTTGCCACTTCCTGATCGGTCAGCTTTTTCTTGGCATGCATGGCA
Organism: Thalassospira sp. A40-3; assembly: GCF_015871485.1. Taxonomy (NCBI): domain Bacteria; kingdom Pseudomonadati; phylum Pseudomonadota; class Alphaproteobacteria; order Rhodospirillales; family Thalassospiraceae; genus Thalassospira; species Thalassospira sp. A40-3. The sequence goes on along the minus strand of NZ_CP065428.1, from coordinate 2,188,666 downwards.
AGTGCCTTTTCAAAGGCAGGTTCGCCTTCCTCTTCGTCGCCGTCTTCTGCAACGACACCTTTTTTGTCAGACTTCGGTTCTGCCTTGTCGGACGGTTTGGCTTTTTCCTTGTCAGCCTTGATCTTTTTCGCATCGGTCGCAACGTCGTCGCGCTTTTCGAATTCGCCAGATGCGATACGGCGCTGAACGACTTCGCGGACCGCATCAAGCTGGTCCTTCTTCAGGTCTTTACGACGTTCCAGCACACTGATCAGATTTTCGGCGACAAAGCGCGCCAGTTTTCCGGCCGCAGTCGGTGTCAGGGTTGGGCGTTTGACAAGCGGTTCGTGCCATTCCGGGTAGTCCGGTGCGCGATCAATCAGTTGATCAAGCGTTTCTTCGCGGATCTGTGCAGACTTGTTGCCAAGCAGATGGGAAATCGCATCCTTGTCACTGCTTGCAGCAATGGCATCGGCGAGCTTTTCACCAACGTTTCTGCGACGCGAGACAAAACTGAGCGCACCACGACCAGAGCTACCTTCAATGATTTCAAGCAGGTCTTCCTCGGTCAGGACCGGCGAATATTGCAAGACTGGGCCAGAAACGACACTTTCGGCGTCGCGCGCAAGCTGCTGAATGATTGGCTGCGGGGCGTCGGCAATATCTTTGAGGGTTTCAGATATCACTTGGCGGACGTGAACAGCCTGGTCACGCACAAGCTTGTCGAGCGCCTCGTAAGTCATGCGGCGCAGTTTATCGGTTTCGTGGGCGGTCAGGCCGGCAGACAGATGCGCGATTTTTTCCGCCAAACTGCCACGGACACTGTCATCGCTGTCGTCAGTCAGAAGGACATCGGCCTGAACCGGCGTTGCCTGGTTGGCTGCAATGTGACGACGAACGGAAGAATCGTGGTCAGTGGCGAGGAAATAAAGGATTTCAGGGCGGGTATCATGGCGTTGTGCCAGTTTGCCGCGAACATCTGCATCCGGGCTTGCCGCCATTTCCTTGGCTTCGTCATAGGTGATCGGCGTTTCGCTTCGCTTGGTAAATACCCGCTGCAAAAATCCCTTCATCGGGCATTCCTCCTAAACTTCGATTTTTGCCGGGTCTTTTGACCCCGGCGCGGCAGCGATACCAAAACGGCCTTTGCCAAGTTTCTTGACCTGATACATGGTCTGATCTGCGCGTTGCACAAGTTGTTCAAGCGTTTCTTTTGAATCAGGTTCGTGAACCGCAATACCCACAGAAATGCCCAATGGATGTTCGGCATCCCCGGAATATTTTCCAAGAACCGCACTTTCCTTCATCAGGGTCTTGGCGCGTGCCGACGCGGCAGCAATATCAGCACCTTCCAACCACAGAACAAATTCGTCGCCACCAAGTCGGGCTACAAGATCAGATGGGCGCACATTATCAAGTAACACTTGCGTTAGCGTAAGAATGGCGTCGTCGCCAGCCTGATGGCCATGGATATCATTGACCAATTTGAAGTTGTCCATATCGACATACATCAAAGCCGCAGGTGCATTTTCACGTCGCAGGCGACTGTGGCGACGTTTGAGTTCCTCAAAGAACGCGCGGCGGTTCAAAAGCCCGGTCATGCCATCGGTACGCGAAAGCGTCAGGATACGTTCATGCTGGATGGCCTGTTCAATCGCGATACCGACCTGATCGGCAACCTCGGTCATGATGGCACGTTCGCCGTCGGTTGGTTCCGGGTGATCCGCATCAAACATAAAGATCACAGCGCCATTATTGCGCTGATGATAATGGCAGCTAAGACCAATGAGCCGGTAATTCCCGACATGGGCATCAAACGTTTCATTCGTTTTCTGCATCTGATGAAGCGCCTGGTGGGCGATCTCGTTGGCCGCCTTGTCTGCATCGCCGGCCGCCAGTTCAAGGTCGCCGGTTTCATCATTGCGTTTGAAGATAACGCAATGGGAACAGGCCAATGCACGCGTGCTGGCTTCGGATGCGCCCTTCAGCACCATAAGCGGATCAATTTCATCACGCATGGTGCGCACGATATAGGTCATCAGGCGGTCACGGTTTCGGGCGGTTGCGACTTCGCTTTCGCGGCGGCGTTGTTCGGTAATGTCGTGGGCAAGACCACGTGTGCCGATCCAGACCCCTTCGCGCGAATAGACGGGCGTCGATGAAACCGAAAGACACGCATCGCGTCCGTTCGAACGCCGGAACCAAACCGGGACATCACGCACGGCCTTCTGGCTGCGAAATACGTGTTCGCTGTCCTGATCGGCAGTATCGAGCAGGAATTTCCCCGGGAACCGTCCGACAATGTCATCTGCACGGTATCCAAGTGCCCCGCGCGGGGAGACAAAGATGAATTTGCCCGTTTCATCCGTTTCCCAGGCAAAGGCGGATGAAACTTCCACAATATCGCGATAGCGCTGGCGTGAGTCGATCAGGGCTTCACGCAAGTTCCGATCCATGCTGACATCACGCGGCAGGATCATGACCTCGTTCTTTGTGGTCGGAAGGGCAGTTAGCTCCAATGTCGCCGTGCCGCGCTGGACTTCAAAGGTCATCAGTTCAACCACGCCGCCTGGTGTGGTCAGGGCGCGTCGGATCAGTTGATAGATTTCTGGGAACAGGCCGTCACGAATGCCATTGGCAAAGCCGACAGCATTTTTGTTGGCAAATAGCGGCACACCCTTTGCGTCCATCACGATGACGGGGGCCTCGGCCTCGGCCATGACTTTGGGGTCAAGGGTAAACACGTCGGCATCGTAGTTTGTCAGATCGTCTGCAAAGTTTGTATTCTGGTTTTGCGGATCCACCGGATGACGGGAAGTCATGCGCGTCCTCCTGTTGTGGTCGACGCGTTCTGATCGTCGGTGTCGGCACTACTATTTGAGCTGGCGAGATTGGTCTTGTGATAATCGTCTTCGCTACCAATCGTGATTGGCGGCCCAAGATGATAGCCTTGACCATAGTCGATACCCAGATCACATACCAGTTCGTAACTGGCCTGATCGTGGATCATTTCGGCGATTGTATGAATACCAAGATCGCGACAAAGCAGGGCGGTCGCCTTAAGAAATGCACGCCCTTTGGGATTGGCAAGCGCAGTTCTCATCGCCCCGCCATCAAACTTGATAATGTCGACATCAAGCGCACTCAAATATTCGAAGTTGGCTGCCCCGGCACCAAAGTCATCAAGACAGATGGCATGACCACGGGCGCGCAGCATCTGCAACCCGTTATTCACATCGGTCAATCCACGAATACGCGACGTTTCGGTAACTTCGAAAAGGACTTGTTCCGAAGGGATGTCATAGTCGCTAAGCAGTTCGATCAGGGCCGGCATGAAACCGGCCTGTTCAAGCGAGTGGCCGGAAAGATTGACGGCAACCGGGTAGGGGATGCTGTCAGGATTGTCGCGCAGGTGATCAAGAACCTTGCTACACATTGCCAGATCAAACTCGGTAATCAGACCGGTTCCTTCGGCGAAATGAATGATCTGGTCAACGGCCAACGTGCTGTCGCCGATGTTAAAGCGCGCCAACGCTTCGAAATGATGCATTTCCCGATTGCCAAGGTGGACAATCGGCTGCAATGCAACGGCAAAGGACCCATTTTCCACGATTTCGCGGAAAGCACGCACGGACTTCAGTGTTTCGTTGATCAGGTGCGGAAGGCTTGCCGAAAGGCGGGCGGCGGTGACGTCATTCTGTGCCTTGCGCTGCATCCGGTTGAGCGCATAGGCAACTGCCCGTGTCAGGTTGGTATCCCGGTCACTTTCGGCATTCTCGGTATCGAAATGATGGATGTTCCGAGCACTTTCATAGTCGTTGCCAAACAGGTCTGCTGTTTTGGACTTTTTGGTATTTTTGACGTTAATGCCTGAGGTATTGGTCAACGACATCAACCCGCTGATATTCTCGGCCGAGGTGGTTTTATCAATTTCCTCAAGGTCGGCGCGCAGCGCACTGGCATAGGCCACGATACGGCGTTCGAGTTCGATCATCGGTTCGTCAACCGGATGAATTTTGTGCGGTCGTCGTGACTGTTCCTGATCCTTAACCACACTGGCATTGAATTGCTTGGCGCCAATTCCGATCAGACGGGCCAATTCATTGGTTGCGGCCGTTTCCGCCTGGGAGCGCGAAGCAGCCAGGTTTTCCAGCACCACCAAGGCTTCGTTATGGTAGTTCATGCTTGAAAGAGCACCAACCGAACCGGCCTGGCTGGTTTCGGCGTTCATGTTCTGGCGAATGACGGCATTCTGCAAAATGATACGGTCAATGCCCGATCTGGCCCGAGGACGAATGGCGCGGTGGCGCGCTGCGATGTAATAGCGGCTTGAAGGGTCGGCGATCATATAACCGCTGAGTGACAGCGGCACAGCTTCCTTCACCGGTTTGCCATCGGACTCGCAAAGCTGGAAATCAAGATCAAGCTCTTCAAGGCGTTTCAGCCCAGTGCCGCCGTGAAGATAGGCGCGCAGCAAAGGACGTTCGGACTTAACAACAATTTTCTCGAAGGCTTCGCCGATCAGACGGTCTGGCGTGCATCCCAGAAGACTCTCGGTCGCGCCTGCGACAAACAGAATATAGCCGTTCTCATCGACTTCAAGAAGCATGTCAGCCCAGCAGAATGCCATGGCTGCCAGAAGGTCTTGGTCATTCGTTTCCGCCGAGTGGCCGGTGCTGTCTGTCATTTTCGACCCGTCATCGTAAGCCGCCTGTTTGTTTTTCTAAGCCGCAGCTTTGCCTGTCTCTCATAAATAGCGATCTTACAAAGGATATGAAGGATTTGCACTTGATATGGCAAAAAAAACATTCCGGCTTCAAAAGATCGATTTCTGACACGTCGCAAGGGGCTGAGTGTCTATCAATTCTAAGCGATAGTTTAGGGACGCTGACTTTCACCTCAATGCCATCGCAGACATTGAGACTTGATGTTTTTTCGATTGTTCTATCAACTCTGAATTGGGCAGTTCTCTGCGCCTTCCACCTTCTGTCCGGGAAACTGCATCATCAGCTTAGTGAGGTCGCTGTGTTAAGCCGAAACATCAACCGCCGCCGATTTATGAAGTCTGTTCTGATGGCAAGCGGGGCTGTCGCTTTTGCATCAAAATTTGCCGTCAAAAGTGCCCATGCGCTGGAAAATGTTTCTGTGGTTGTGGTCGGTGCAGGTATTGCCGGGCTCGGTGCGGCGAATTTGTTGCGTAAACACGGGGCCACAGTGACCGTGCTTGAGGCAAAGGACCATACCGGTGGTCGTCTTCAAACAGACTGGTCTATGGGCGCACCGTTTGAAGTCGGTGCCGGATGGATCCACGGTCCGTCATCGGACAACCCGACCAAGCAACTTGCTGATGCGGTTAATGCCCAATATGCCGTCACCGACGATGAGAACGCAGTGTTCTTTGACATCAACGGCTATGAATATGATGAGGATGAGGTCGAGAGAATTGTCGATGCCTGGGAAGGGGTTCTTGAACACATCGACGGCACCTATGAGGTAAATGACCCGCGCAGTCTTTTGCAAGCGATCAAGGACTATCGTCCGGCGTATCTTGATGATCCGGGGATCATGTGGGCGTTTTCTGCCTTTACCGAATTTTCGAAGGGTGGGGCGATCAAAAAATTGTCAGCGTCCCTATTTAACTGGGATGAGGCATTCGACGGTGCGGATGTCGTCGTCACATCCGGCTATGACGAGATTTTAAAACCTCTGAAAGAGGGGCTTGATATCAAGCTTTCTCATGTGGTTTCGGCAATTGATTACAGTGCCGATGAAGGAGTGGTGATCACCACCGATCAGGGAACTTTCGATGCCGACTATTGCATCTGTTCGGTTCCACTCGGTGTTCTGAAAGCCAACAATATCCAGTTTACGCCTGAACTTCCCGGCAGCTATCGCGATTCCATCGAAAATCTCGGCTTTGGCAGTGTGACCAAACTCGCACTGAAGTTCGAGGAGCCGTTTTGGGATATCGAAACCCAGTATTTCGGCATCACAACCGAGCCGAAAGGGCGTTGGAACTATTGGCTGAGCTACCGAACGTTTTCAGATGAGAACATCTTGCTGGGGCTAAGTGTCGGGGATTATGCACTGACCGCCGATCGTATGACGGATGCGGAAATGGTTGAAGATGCACTCGATGTGCTGCGCACTGTCTGGGAAGATGACGTGACAGAACCGATTGACGTTCTGGCAACCCACTGGGCCAGCGATCCATTCACACTTGGCGCATATGCTTTTCCGCGTCCAGGTAACCGAAAATCTGATTTTGACGATCTCGGAGATCCGATTGCAGATCGACTGATCTTGGCTGGTGAACACACGATCTTTGACTATGCCGGGACAACCCATGGGGCGTTCATGACCGGTCTGCGCGCAGCAGAGTATATAATCGACGAGGAAGGTTAGGGGAGGAAAGTCGACAGCCTATCCTGTCTTATCGGATATCAGGCGGCGTTATGATCGGCTTTCCGGGGCTCGTTTGTCTCGCGGCGGCTGTGCTTCTGATCGTACATGGCTTCATCTGCTTCGCGGATCAAATCAGCAATATCGCATTTTGCGCCAAATGATGCGTGACCGAAGCTTGCCCTGATCGACAATGCCTTACCCTGCCATATCAGCGGGAATCGTTCGGTCGCGTTCTGAAGCTGCACAATCCGTTTTGCCGCTGCGGCAGGATCGCTTCCGGTCATCAGGATGGCAAATTCGTCGCCGCCAAAGCGGGCAACAAAATCATCAGACCGGGTGTGCGTGCGCAGGTTCTGACCAAAGTGCCGAAGGACGGCGTCCCCCGCAGCATGCCCGTGCATGTCATTGATTTGTTTGAAACCATCAAGATCGGCAATGACCAAAATGCCGCGTTCGTCGGTTCGTGACGCGCGCGAGATTGCCTCTCGGGTGCGCTTCATGAAGCCGCGACGGTTATAAAGCCCGGTCAACTCATCGGTTTCGACCATGAGTTCGAGCTGTCTGATGCGGTTTTGCTGCTGATCAAGGCGGGTTTGCATGTCACGGGCAAGATCAACCAATGTCGAAAGCGCACTACGTTGTTCGCTTTCGTCTGTTTCTTCGGTCGCGCGATTGTTGATTGCCGTCTGATGCTGAAAATCAGCAGCAAGCTCTATCAACAAATCTATCTGCGACTTTTCCATTGGGCGTCTTGTTCTCAATGACATTGGATACCGAAACCCTTAAAAGGGGTGGAACCATTCTATCTTTCATGGCGTTACAAGAACATTAACGCACATGAAGCGTATTTGTGACGCAGCACTGTCGATCACGCAAAGGAGCACGACGGATGAAGTACCTTTTTGGGGCCGGATTGGCGCGAAAAATCGCTGTTGCGGGTGTGGCTCTGGCGTTGGCAGGGTGTTCGTTCCTGCAAAAAGAGAACTTTACGGTTGGTGGTGAAATCACCGATCAGGGGCAGGAATGCGTTACGTTCCGTGCCGAAGACGGGACGCTTTATGCACTCGCGAACAAGGCAAGCAGGCTGCGCCCAGGCGACAAGGTACGCATCACCGGCCATCTGGCACTGATGACAACCTGCACCGAGGCAACAACCCTGATCGTCGACAAGATTGTCCTGCTTGCACCCGCTGACTGAGCCTTTGTCTAGCGCGCAGTTGCAAAACAATCCGTGCCGTCAGCCTTGAGCTGGCGGCATTGTTTTTGCGCAGCCTCCGAGTCTTCAAATCCTGCAAGCTGCAGGCGATGGTAGATGCCCTGACTGCCGAGATCGGCGGATACGATTTTTTTGTCGTGCGATTTAGCCAATTCCGGATAGCGGATACTAAAGCTTGCCCAATAGGTTTCAGCGGTAAATGTGTCGCGAAAGGCGCCAAGCTGTATCCGGAAACCACCACCGCTGATTGCCGACACAGGCGTTGCTGTTTCAACATGACCAGATCCCGTCGTGCGTTGCACGGTCACAGCGGGCTGTGTGGTCTGGTTCGCAGGCGAAGTTGGTGAAGGCGCCGGGGTAATCCGAGTTTCCGTGGGGCTTGGTGTCCTTTGACGGACGGGTTGGACCGAACGGATTGGTGTTTTACCGTTGATCGTCCGTTGATACTGATCTGCCAAAGAGGGGATTTCGATTTCTTCCTCAAGCCGGGTTTCAGTTGGAATTGTTCCGGGCAGGAGGCTTAGGGGCTGATTGCCTGATCGCACACTTGATGCGCGGGCAGGCAAATCCGTCGGGATGATATCGATCCCGGTTGGTCCTGTTTCAGGCGCAAGCGATTGTGCCACTGCACTGATATTAAAGATCATGGCGGCCATCAGTGCCGCAGCAAAGGTGCCCGATAAAGAAAAACCACCCCACATTCCGGCAAAGCCAAACGCCTGCGACAACTGTGTCGCAGGGGTTGGATATGCGTGGGGTGGTTTCGCCATTCCTACATCTCCGTGCGCGGGCCATAGGCATGGCGTTCGCGCAAAATCAGATCATTGTTGCGCAGGCGTTCCATGGCTTTGCCATAGACGGTGTCTGGCGCATATTGACCATCTGTCCGGTCACCTGTTGCCATTCCGGTCAGAAGCTCAATCGCATCATTGATGTGTTCAACGGTCCAGATGTTGAACTTGCCCTGGCGAATGGCCTGAACGACTTCCTCGCGCAGGACAACGTTTTCCGCATTGGCCGAGGGAATGATCACGCCCTGATCACCGGTAAAACCCTGATCGGCGCAAATGCGATAGAAGCCTTCGATCTTGTGCGAAATACCGCCAACCGGCTGTGCCTGGCCAAACTGGTTCATCGACCCCGTAATGCCAACATTCTGGCGCATCGGGATGTTTGAAACAGCGGAAATGATGGCGCAAAGTTCCGCCATCGAAGCCGAATCGCCTTCGATCCCGCCATAGTTCTGCTCAAACGTCACGTTACAGGCGAATGAGAGCGGAAAGTCCTGCGCAAAGCGCGATTTCAGGAAGCCTTCGATGATCATCACAGACTTTTGCTGCAATGGGCCCGACATATCGACCATGCGTTCGATGTTTAAAACGCCGAGGCTGCCGACATAGGACCGTGCCGACACGCGTGCTGGTAGGCCAAAGGCATGATCGCCGTAATCGAGAACCGTCAGTGCGTTGACCTGACCAACCACGCTGCCAAAGCTGTCGATCAGGATTTCGCGCCTTTGGACCCGTTCATGGGATCGGTCTTCAAGGCGTGAATTGCGATGGCGCCGCTCCTCGATCGCACGCCGTACATCCGCCGCACGAATGGTTTCGCGGCCTTCGGCCTTGCTGAGTGCGCCGGCCTCGATCGCGACATCTTCGACCCGTTCAATCTGGGCTGTCAGCTTGTCGCGTTCACCCGCCCAACGCGCCGCCTGACCAAGCAATTGACGGATCGCACCATTATCGACCGGGATGCCGGAGCGTGACAGGGCGGATGCCCGCAGAAGCCCGGTATAGATCGAAATGTTGCGACCAGCTGCTGGCATGTCGGCATCAATATCTGCCTTGACCCGGAAGTGATTTCGGAAATCTACATCCAGCGAGAAGAAGGTGTAATAAAACTTCGGTGCGCCGACGATAACCACCTTGAGATCAAGCGGGATCGGGCGCGGTTCCGGTGCGCCTGCGGTCGGCGGGCCGCCCTTGTGGGTTTCCTCAATACGGATTTCACGGTCACGGAGGGCTGCCTTCAAAAAGCCCCAGCATTCTTCGTGTTCCAGAAGGCTTTCCGCACGCAAAACAAGAACGCCGCCATTGGCGCGATGAAGCGCGCCCGGCTTGATCAGGCTGAAATGCGGATGCATGCCGCCCCCCATCGGGCGGTACTGAATTTGCCCAAACAGGTTATCGTAGCTTGGACTCGGTTCAAGCACGACATCGGGGTGGTTATCACGCGAATGATCGATCAGCAGGTTGACGGCATAGCGATCATCGACCGTTTCGGGGATCTTGCCATCACCGCTTTCGATGGCGGGTTGGTCGCTGGCTTCCTCGAACGCGTCGATATTGTCGAGAATGTCTTTTTCAAGCGCGTCGAACCATGCCTTAAGGCCGGGGCTTGTGAATTTGTCGCGCAGTTTCTTGATGCGCGGTTTCAGAACAACCTTTGCTGCTCCGCGTCGCAAACTATCAAGGGTGTCGGCGATCTGTTCTTCGAGGTCGCGGGTGGAAAGCAGCGTTTTGCGGGCTTCTTCGGCGACTTCCTCAAACGCGTCTTCGGCCTCGTTGCGGCGATCCTTGGGGATCTCATCGAGTGAAACCGGTTCGCCTTCCTCGTTCAGCGCGACGATCATTACGCCTTTTTCGTTTTCCTGAACATCCAGACCGCGTTCACGGGCGTATTCACGCAACGCATCGAACTTTTCGCGAAGCTGCGCACGCGCTTCTTCGGTCTGGGTCTGGGTCTCGGTCAGGTGGGCCGGGGCGTTGAAGGCCGAGGCAAAAGCTTCGCGCAGATGCGTGATCAGCGTTTCCATCGCCGCCAAAAGTTTTTGGCCCTGACCAGCCGGAAGGGCATAGGGGCGCGGCCGATTGGTGCGCGAAAAATTGTTCAGATAGACCCAATCATCAGGGGCTTCGCGTTCTTCCATGGCCTTGTTGAGGTAATCGAGTGTCGCCGTCATGCGGCCAGCGCGATCAAGACCAAGAACAAATATGTTGAAACCGGGTTCGGACATCGAAAGTCCGAATTTAAGAGCCTCTGCCGCGCGGTAATGCGATGAAAAATCGAATATTTTCGGCTGTTGGTCTTTGTGTGGGCTGCGAATACGGAAATGCGGGAAACCGCAATCATCTGCGTCAAGGCGGGAAACTGGCATCTGCTGACTTTCTGCTGCCCAAGATCAAGGTATCAAGTAGGGGCAAGAAGCTCCTGCAGCATATCTTGGAAGCAACGCAATCACGTGGTCAAGCGTTGCGTGCGGAAATAATTGAAATGCCAGTAATAACCGTGACTTCGCCTCAAAATTCCACGGTCATCATGTACAAGAAAAACCTTGCGTTACATGACGACGGAATTGCCAAAATCACTGCTCTGAAGCAGGCGGTCGACGATTTGCACGCCGCGGCGCAATCTTTCGGGGGATCGTTCTGCGCCGAAGCACAGGCGCATACCCCTTGGCACGTGGCCAACAGCGAATTGCTGTGCTGCGGTCAGAAGAACGCCATTGTTGGCCGCATCCATCACCAGTTCACTGGTGTCGATATGTTCGGGAAGTTCCAGCCAGATGTGATAGTTGGTCGGGTGGAAACGGATATCATAACCCTTGAGCGTGCCAAGCACGATCGCCAGACGTTTGGCCGCTTCTTCGCGGTGCCATGCCTCGAACTGGGCAAGGCTGCCATCCATGATCATGCGTGTGACAAGTTCAAGGTTGATGGTTGAAACCATCCAGCAGGTGGACCGGATTGCACTGGCAAGTTTGCCGATCATTTCGCCCGGTGCATGGATATAACCGACACGCAAACCACCACCGATGCTTTTTGATACGCCATCAAGATAAATGCTGCGTTCCGGTGCAAAGCAAGACAGCGGGGGTGGGGCATCCGGATCAAGGAAGTGGTAAATGCCGTCTTCGATCAATGTCAGATCATATTTACGCAGGATTTCCGCAATTTCGATGCGGCGTTTCTGGCTCATGGTGCTGCATAGCGGGTTGTGCAGCGTCGGCATCAGATAAATCGCACGCGGGCTTTGTGTGCGGCACATGTTTTCCAGTGCGTCAGGCATGATGCCGTCGTCGTCCATGGCCACACCGCGCAGACGGAACTGCAACAAATTGGCAAGGCTGCGCAGGTTGGGATAGGTGAGTTCCTCGCACAGGACAAGATCGCCGGGGCGCACTGTCGCCAGCAGCGAGACTGTCATGCCATGTTGAACACCAGCCGTTGGTAAAACGCGTTCCGGATTGTCATCCAGCCCCAGTCTTCCGGCGGAAAAAGCCAATGCTTCACGCTGATGGGCAACGCCATATTCCGATTTGTACGACACCATATCGTCCGTCGACATGGTGGTCGCAACCTCAATCAGGGTCTCGCGAATGCGCCCTTCCCTTGGCGGGAGAGGGCAGTTCATCCTGAAATTGATCGGTCCGGTATCTTCGGTCTCGTTTGACTGGGAATTCGTCGATGGCGCAGTACCGGTAGATCGTGCGAGCTGGGTGAGGTTGTTGGTAAATGCCATCGGAATCGGGGCGGTGGCCGCCATATCAAGTTCCGACTGGATATTGTCGAGCACATAGGTTCCACGGCCAACTTCACCGGCCACCAGCCCCAATCTTTCCGCCTCGCGGTAGGAGCGGGTAATTGTGCCAACCGTGACGCCAAGTTGATAGGCGAGGTCGCGGTGGGTGGGCAGTCGGTCTCCGGGTTTCAGAGAGCCGTCTTTGACTGCTTTGCGGATGGCTTGCGCGATCTGTCGATAAACAGGACCGCCAGCCTCATCAAGTTTCGGGAACCATATTGTCATGGTGACAATGTTTAAATTGACACAATAATAATGTCAATGACAAAACAATATCGAGACAATTCACCGAAAGGAGATGGAAATGGTAAATTGTAACGATACAATCCAGATTCCTGGCATCAATGTCACTGAGCGCACAGTAAGCACCTCTAAACAGGCCAAGCAGCCTGTGACCTGGCGTGCCGCGATCATTGGTGTGATGATCTCTGCGGCTGAATATCTTGCCCGTCTGCAGGCGCATTCGCGCGATCGTCACGCTTTGCAAAGGCTTGATGATCATATGCTTAAGGATGTCGGGCTGACCCGATCAGATATCGAACAGGAACTGTCAAAGCCGTTCCTGTAAGGTTTCCCCCGGCGCGGCTCGCCACCGCCGCGTTTGACGGAGGCACTTTGCTCCCATTGTGCCTCCGTTCGGCGGGAAGCGGCTGTAAACGCAAATTGTCACGATTTTGATCTATCAGGGATACAATACAATGTTTAATACAGGTGAGTTGCGCGAGGCCGCGGATTTTGTGCATCAATATGTTGCGCCGACGCCGACAATTCAGTGGCCGCTGCTTGATCGCGCGACCGGATTGTCCCTGTATGTGAAACACGAAAATCATACCCGACTTGGTGCGTTCAAAATCCGGGGTGGACTGACCTTTTGTCGTTATCTCGGAAAGTCGGTTGATGTGAACCGCGGGATTATCTCGGCGACACGGGGCAACCATGGTCAAAGCCTTGCCCATGCGGCCAGCCGTTTTGGTATGCCTGCGACCATTATTGTCCCGCATGGCAATTCCGTTGAAAAGAACGCCGCCATGCGGGCCTGGGGGGCAGAGGTGATTGAACATGGTCATGACTTCCAGGAGGCAGCGGAATACGCCAAGGCACTTGCCACCAAGGAAGACCTTGTAATGGTCCCGCCGTTCCATCGGGAACTTGTGCGTGGTGTCGCGTCCTATGGGTTGGAGCTTTTTGACGCTATTTCCGGTCTGGATCGTATCTATGTGCCGGTTGGCATGGGATCCGGGATTTGTTCGATGATCACGGTGCGTGATGCGCTGGGCCTTAAGACCGAAATTATTGGTGTGGTTGCAACGGGTGCGGATGCCATACGTCAGTCATTCATGGCCGGTGAAATCATCCAGACACCAACGGCCAATACATTCGCCGACGGGGTTGCCTGTCGTAGCCCGGACCCCAGCGCGTTTGAGATCATTAAAAGCGGTGCTGCGGACATTGTTGCTGTCGATGATGAACAGATCGCGGATGCCATGCGCCTTTATTTCAGTTCGTGCCACACCATTGCCGAGGGGGCAGGTGCCGTGCCGCTGGCGGCTGCAATTGCACAGCGCGAAAGCAATATCGGCAAGAAGGTCGCCGTTGTGTTGACCGGGGCGAACATTGATCGCGCCGACTTTGCGCGCATCCTTTCAGGAGAAAACAAATGAACAGCATTTCAAATCGTTCAGATGACAGCCCCACTGTTGATGAACGTCATCTCATGTTTGATGACCTTGAAAAACTTGGCCGCATTCTTGTGGAAACAGGTGATGTCGCGCACAGCTTTATTCAGGGTGCGGATAACATGGATGTAACCTGCCGCGATTTCTCTGCCTTTGACCCCTCGCGCCCCATGCCGGGGCAGGGACGCGGTGCGCTTGATGCGTTGCGGGCAGCGAAGGAAGAAATTCTGCCGCTGCTCGCCGCATCAATTGGTCCTCGTTATCTTGGATTTGTTACCGGCGGCACGACGCCAGCCGCCCTTGTCGGCGATTGGCTTGTCAGTGCAATTGATCAGAATGCCACCGGACCGGAAGGATCGGTCAATGCCGCGGTTGAAGAACAGGTCATCAACTGGTTGTGTGAACTGGGTGGTGTGCCGTCAGATACGTTTGATGGTGTTTTGACGACCGGTGCAACGGTATCAAACCTTTTGGGGCTGGTTGCGGCCCGCCAGTGGTGTGGTGAACAGATTGGTGTGAATGTCGATGCCGATGGTGCAAGCGTTCTGCCAGATCTTGAGATTTTTGCCGCGAGTCCGCACGCCAGCATGATCAAGGATTTGTCGATTGCCGGCATTGGTCGTAACAGCTTTACCAAGGTCGCAACCACGCCGGGATCGGAAGAAACCGATATTGCCGACCTCAAGGCCAAGCTTGTGGCCAGTGACGCGCGCGCCAAGATCGTTATTGCGTCGGCCGGGACGGTGAACGCGACCGATTTCGATAACCTTGATGCGATTGCCGATTTGTGTCGTGAATTCGGCGCATGGCTTCATATCGATGCCGCGTTTGGCTTTTTCGCTGCCCTGGATGATCGTCGTGCCCACCTTACTAGGGGAATAGCGCGCGCGGACTCCATCACATCAGACGGGCATAAGTGGCTCAATGTCCCGTATGATTGCGGGATTTTCCTGACCCGTCATATTTCGGTGCTGGAGACATGCTGTCGCGCCTTCGCGCCGTATCTCGATACCAAGGCGGACGGGAATAGCTATATCAATCGCGGGGTCGAAAATTCCAGACGCTTCCGCGCGTTGCCGCTTTGGATGGCGATGACGGCTTATGGTCGCGACGGAATTGCATCCATCATCCGGGCAAACTGCGATCAGGCGGCAAACTTGGCCGCGTGGATTCGCATTCATGAGAAGCTCGAACTACTGCGTGAACCCAAACTCAATGTGACAATGTTCGCATCGCGTGGAACTGATGACGAGAATCGGGCATTGCTCCAGCGTATCAAAGAAACCGGCAAGGTTTTCCTGACACCGACGGTTTATGGCGGTCGTTTCGGATTCCGCGCGGCATTCAGCAACTGGCGGACCCGCGACGAAGATCTTGTGGTCGTCAAGCAGGCCATTCAAACGGCCTTGTAAAGGCGAACCCAAATCATCGATAACCCATGCGATGTATCGACTTGTACATCAAACATATGCCGAGTTCAGGATAAGACGATGACGACCCAAACCCTGCCGATCTATCAGATAGATGCCTTCACCGATGTTTTGTTTGCCGGCAATCCGGCGGCGGTTGTGCCGTTATCGGACTGGTTGCCTGATGACGTGCTGCAAAAAATCGCGATGGAAAACAATCTCTCGGAAACGGCCTTTTTCGTACCAAATGCCGGTGACGAGGCCGATTTTCATATTCGTTGGTTTACGCCGACCGTCGAGGTGCCGCTGTGTGGCCACGCGACGCTTGCAAGTGCATTTGTGATTTTCAATCGGCTTGGTTTTGAGGGCGATCTGATCAAGTTGCAAAGCCAAAGCGGCGTTTTGACCGCCCGGCGCGAAGGTGATGCGATTGTCCTGAACTTCCCGAAACAACCGATCAAGCGTGAAACTGTCTCTGAGGAGGTGGTTGAGGCGCTTGGCGGAGTTAAGCCCGCCGAGACATTTGGCGTGGTAAGCCGTGATACCGACATTGTGATTGTCTATGATGACGCTGCCATTGTGCGAAATATGCGCCCGGATATGTCGGCGTTGGGCAAATTGGCGGGGCGCGGTGTGATTGTTACGGCACCCAGCGATAAAACCGGACTTGATATGATTTCACGTTATTTCCTGCCAGCACTAGGCATCAATGAAGATCCGGTCACCGGTTATATGCACTGTGTCGTTGGGCCTTATTGGGCAGAAAAACTGGGGCAGGTCGATGTTGTCGGATATCAGGCGTCCGCGCGCGGTGGTGTGGTTGCCTGCAAAATCGACGGTGACCGTGTGCATCTCAAGGGCGAAGCTGTTCAGTACCTCAAAGGGGAAATCACGGTTCCGGCATGATTGGCCTGGCGGTGTCGGGCAATGAATTCAAAAGGGCGGGCAATCTGGTATTTGCCCGCCTTTCCTTGTTCAAGGGGCCTGTATTCTGTCTGGGGTATTCTACCGACTAATCCGCATTCGAACTGATTTGCTTTGTTTTTTTATTGACCGCGCTATAGGGCTTTCGTCTAAGTAAAAGGCAAAATGAAACGATTGTGGACAGATCTCGCCGGTGCAAAGGTGCGCGATAACCGCAAGAATGCAGGCTTTACAGGGGAAAGTTTATCGTGCTCGAAAGTGTTGTTGCCAGTTCTGCAACGCCGATGCAGATGTGGGTGGTCCTAGCACTCGTTGCCGGATCGCTTGTTCTGTATGGGTTGGAGCGCATCTCGCTCGAACTGACCAGTATTGCGCTTATCGCAACGCTTTTGCTTTTCTTTGATTTTTTCCCGCTGCTTGATGCGGATGGTGAAAACCTGATGGGGCCTGCCACGGTCATGTCGGGCTTTGCCAACCCGGCCTTGCTGACGGTGTTGTCCTTGCTGGTTGTCGGGCAGGGAATGGTTCTGACCGGGGGTGTCAGTTACATCGCCGGTCTGATTACCGAACATGGCGGTAAGAATGCCTCGATTGCGATTTTCGTCGGGTTGTTCGTTGTGATGGTATTGTCGGCCTTCCTGAATAATACGCCGGTTGTTGTTATCTTTATCCCGATTATTCAGGCACTTGCCGAGCGTATTGAACGTTCCCCATCGGCATTGATGATCCCGCTTTCCTATGCGGCGATCCTTGGCGGCATGACGACCCTGATCGGTTCATCTACCAACCTTCTGGTATCAAGTTCCCTGATCGAACTCGGCATGCCGGGGCTTGAATTCTTTGAGTTCACAACGATTGGCAGCGTGCTTGCCCTGACCGGCTTCGTCTATGTCCTGTTGATTGCGCCGCGCCTGCTTCCGGCGTTGGCATCCATGCGCAGCAAGCTTGCGAATCCCGATAGCAGCGGCAAGCAGTTCATTGCACAGATCACTGTTGGGCCAGCGGCCAACATGATCGGCACAAAGCCGGTGGCCGGGTTCTTCAAGAACCTGCCAAATATCACCGTTCAGATGATTGTTCGGCGCGAACATGCTGAACTGCCGCCGTTTGAAGATGATATGGAAATCCAGGCGGGCGACGTTCTGGTGGTTGCCGCCACCCGCAAGGCACTGACCGAAGCCCTGCAAAAGGATCCGGGATTGTTGCATTCAGACGCCGCCGCCGTTGGTGCAGACGGTGACGAAACCCCGCAGAAATCCACGCAGTTGCTGGCCGAAGTCATGTTGCCGCCGGGGTCGCGCCTGATTGGTTTCAACCTTGAACAGATCGGTTTCCGCTATCAGTACAAGTGCCTTGTGCTTGGTATCCAGCGTCGTTCGCGCATGATCCGAAGCCAGATGACCGAGATCCGGCTTGAGGCCGGGGACGTTTTGCTGGTGCAAGGACGATCAGAGGATGTCGAGGCCCTTCGCACCATCCGCGACGTTGTGTTGCTTGAATGGTCGACGAGAACCTTGCCCCGTCCATTCCATGCGCGTCGGGCTGCGGCCATTTTCCTGGGCGTTATTGCGCTTGCTGCGACCGGTGTCGTGCCGATCATGGTTTCAAGCTTTATTGGTGCCGGATTGATGATCGCATCCGGCGCGCTTAATTTGCGTCAGGCATCGCGCGCAATTGATCGCAAGATTGTTTTGCTCGTTGCCGCTGCACTAGCGCTTGGTAATGCGTTGCAATTGACCGGCGGCGCGGAATTCGTTGCTGATCAGTTGTTGGCCGCAACCCGCGGTGCACCCGCACCGGTTATTCTGTCACTGTTCTTCCTGATTGTGGCGGGCTTTACCAACGTTCTGTCCAACAATGCCTGTGCGGTTCTTTTTACGCCCATCGGCATTGGCATGGCCCAGCAACTTGGTGTGGAGCCACATGTTTTTGCGATTGCGGTGGTGATGGCGGCCAACTGTTCGTTTGCATCGCCCGTCGGGTATCAAACCAACCTTCTTGTCATGGGGCCGGGGCACTATCGGTTTATCGACTTCCTGAAGGCAGGGACACCGCTGATCATTATTCTTTGGATTGCGTTCAGCCTGTTTGCGCCTTGGTATTACGACATCCCGTTCTAAGGCGCATAAACCAACGAATGAATTTTGGTGGCGGTTCGTTTCAGCCATGCAAAAATGGCTGTCATGTCTGTGTGGAAGGCGTTTGACTTTTGCCTTTGGCGCAATAGGATCGGGTCGCTTGAATATTCAAGACTAACCTGCATTGGTTATCCTTCTTTCTCAGGAACTTACAGATGGCCCAGACTGCCGTACTTGCAAAGCCGACCACTCGTCCGACCAGCCCGAATTTTTCGTCGGGTCCGTGCAAAAAACGCCCGGGTTGGTCCGCAGACGCATTGCAGACGGAGATCCTTGGCCGTTCACATCGATCCAAGCTGGGCAAGCAGCGCCTTGAAGAGGTGATTGACCGTTCGCGCGCAATTTTGAACCTGCCAGAAGATTATCTGTTGGGTGTGGTACCGGCATCCGATACCGGTGCCGTTGAAATGGCGCTGTGGTCGATGCTGGGCGCACGCGGCGTTGATATGCTGGCGTGGGAAAGCTTCGGGGCGACCTGGGTCACCGATGTGATCAAGCAGCTCAAGCTTGATGATGTGCGCACCCTTGAAGCCGATTACGGCAAACTGCCGGATCTGGCATCGGTTGATTTTGATCGCGATGTTGTCTTTACCTGGAACGGCACGACGGCCGGTGTCCGTGTGCCCAATGGCGACTGGATTGCTGATGACCGCAAGGGGTTGACCATTTGCGATGCGACCTCGGCCATCTTTGCCATGGAACTTCCGTGGGACAAGCTCGATGTCGTGACCTATAGCTGGCAGAAGGTTCTGGGCGGCGAGGGTGGTCACGGGATCATTATCCTGAGCCCGCGTGCCGTTGAACGCCTTGAAAGCTATACGCCATCATGGCCGATGCCGAAAATCTTCCGCATGACCAAGGGCGGCAAACTGATTGACGGCATTTTCCGCGGCGAAACCATCAACACGCCATCGATGTTGGTTGTCGAAGATGCCATTGATGCCTTGAAATGGGCCGAAGAGATTGGTGGCCTTAAAGGGCTTCTGAAACGTACCCGCGCAAGCCGGGCGCATCTTGATGCGTGGCTTGCCAGCAGCGACTGGGCGGCCGACCTTGCCGAGGATCCGGCAACCGGCTCAAACACCTCGATGTGTATCAAGATTGTCGATCCATGGGCGCTTGGTCTGTCTGAAGATCAGCAGGCTTTGCTGCCGAAAAAGATTTCGCAGCTTCTTGAAGCGGAAAATATAGCACTTGATATCAACGGGTATCGTGATGCACCTCCGGGACTGCGTATTTGGGGTGGTGCAACCGTTGAGCCCAGCGATATCAAGGCTTTGCTGCCTTGGCTTGATTGGGCATATGCGGTGGTAAAAGCCGAATTTGCGGCCAACTAGGAAATAATTCGTACGTATTATTTGCGTTACAGGGTTTTTCCCCGTTGCTCTGTCCGGCACAACGCGGTAGTAACCGCTACCGGATAGTGAGCCCTGAGCGTTGCTCGGGATATTATCAATTTAAATCTGCGCGCCTCGTCCGGGAAAGCACACAAAATGACCGAACTTGCCAGGAAAGCTCTTTTGCCCGCCGGCCTGCAGGATGTCCTGCCAGGAACCGCTGCACGGGAAGCTGAAATCCGTGAAAAGCTGATGGCCAGTCTGGCGCATGCAGGCTATGACCGCGTGAAAACGCCACTGGTCGAGTTCGAAGAAAGCCTGCTTGAAGGTGCTGCACCGGAATTGTCGACCCAGACGTTCCGTTTGATGGACCCTGAGTCCCGCCGCATGATGGGCGTTCGTTCGGATATGACACCCCAGGTCGGACGCATTGCAGCAACCCGTCTGGTGGATGCGCCCCGTCCTCTTCGTCTTTCCTATTCCGGCGATGTCCTGCGGATCAAGGGATCGCATCTGCGCCCTGAACGCCAGTTCGCTCAGGTCGGTGCCGAGTTGATCGGTGTGTCGAGTGCTGCTGCTGATACAGAGATTGTTCTGCTCGCACTCGAAGCTTTGGAAAGCATCGGTTTGGCAGATGTTTCGGTTGACCTTAATTTGCCAACACTCCCGGTTCGTCTTTTTGATGCCTTTGGTGTGTCGCGCGATGACCGTGAAGTATTGACCGAGGCGCTTGAACGTCGTGATGTCGCGGCTCTTCGTGCTGCCGATGGCAAAGTTACCGATGTTCTGGTTGCCTTGCTTGAGGCCGCTGGCCCGGCACAGTCCGCTTTGCCGAAACTCAAAAAGCTCGAACTGCCGCTTGGTGCGTCTGAGGAACTTTATCGTCTGATCGATGTCGCAGAACGCGTTCTGGCGTCCGGCCTTGACGCAGCGCTTACCATTGATCCGGTCGAGATGGCCGGTTTCCGTTACCAGACCGGCGTCAGCTTTACGCTGTTTGCGCGCAACGTACGTGGCGAAATCGGCCGTGGTGGCCGTTATCGTGCCGGTGGTGCATCGGGCGAAGCTGCAACGGGTATGTCGCTTTATATGGACAGCATTCTGCGCGGTCTTCCAGATGCCGAGCCGGTTGATCGTGTTTATCTGCCGCTTGGTACGCCACAGCGTGAAGCGCGCAAATTGCGTGCCGAAGGCCATTACACGGTTGCCGCGCTTGAAGGTGCGGCCGAGGCCAAAACCGAAGCTGCCGCGCGCATCGAAGCGCAAGGCATGGGCTGCAATCATATTTATATCGGCGGTCAGGTTGTGCCGCTGAACGCCTAATCGAACGAACTTTTTATCGCGCAAGGAGTTTTGCGATGACCAATGTTGCCGTGATCGGTTCCCAGTGGGGGGACGAAGGTAAAGGCAAGATCGTCGACTGGCTGTCCGAACGGGCAGACGTTGTTGTGCGTTTCCAGGGTGGTCACAACGCCGGTCATACTTTGGTGATCGACGGAACCACCTATAAGCTGAGCCTTCTGCCGTCAGGTATCGTCCGTGAAAACAAACTTTCGGTGATCGGCAACGGCGTTGTTGTTGATCCGTGGGCGCTGCTTGCCGAAATCGGCCGCTTGAAAGAGCAGGGCGTGGACATCACCCCGGAAAACCTGCGTCTGGCGGAAAATGCCTGCCTGATCCTGCCGCTGCATGGCAATCTTGATCGTGCGCGCGAAGCGGCGGCTTCGGGCGACAACAAGATCGGCACCACCGGTCGTGGCATTGGCCCGGCATATGAAGACCGCGTTGGTCGCCGTGCGATCCGCGTTGGTGATCTGGCAGACACTGATCTGCTTGAAGCCAAGGTCGAAAACCTTCTGACGCATCATAATGCACTTCTGCGTGGCTTGGGTCAGCCGGAAGTCGACGGTGCGGAACTGCTTGCGCAGCTTAAGGAAATCGCGCCGAAAATCCTGCCGTTCTCCGACACTGTCTGGAAGTCGCTTAATCAGTTCAAGGAAGCGGGTAAACGCATCCTTTTCGAAGGCGCACAGGGCACGATGCTTGACGTTGATCACGGCACGTATCCGTTTGTGACCTCGTCGAACACTGTTTCCGGTCAGGCTGCTGCTGGCTCTGGTATGGGTCCGTCGGGCGTTGGTTATGTTCTGGGTATCACCAAGGCATACACCACCCGTGTTGGTGAAGGTCCGTTCCCGTCCGAACTGTTTGATGAAGACGGCGAACGTCTTGGTCAGCGCGGTCACGAGTTCGGTGTTGTCACCGGTCGTAAGCGTCGTTGTGGCTGGTTTGATGCGGCCCTTGTCCGTCAGTCGGTCAAGGTCAACGGCATCACCGGTATTGCGCTTACCAAGCTGGATGTTCTTGATGGCTTTGATGAAATCAAGATCTGCACCGGTTATGACATTGATGGCAAAATCTATGATCATCTGCCGGCCAACCAGCGTCTGCAGGCAAAAGCCAAGCCGGTTTATGAAACCATCGACGGCTGGTCGGAAACGACCATGGGCGCGCGTAGCTGGGCCGACCTTCCGGCAACAGCGATCAAATATGTTCGCCGCATCGAAGAGCTGATTGAAGCGCCGGTTGCGCTTCTGTCAACCAGCCCGGAGCGCGATGATACCATTCTGGTGCACGATCCGTTCAGCGCCTGATTGCCTGAATTTACGAACTTCGAAAGCCACCAGTTTATGACTGGTGGCTTTTTTGTTTGCAGTTGCGGGTCTTACTGTTCATCCATGACTGCGCCTAAGGGATAACAGCTTGCCGACAGGGGGGATCACAAGTATCGTTTTATCAACCTTTTGAGGATAGCGTTCTGAGGGTTAGGTCAGGAAGACTTTTGGCCCAAGTAAGTGCGTCACTGAGGGAATGATAACCTGTAAAGAAATATCGGGACCATGGCAGAGCAAGCAGAAGATCAGGAACAGGACGTTTCGAATGGTGCTGCGACAGGGCCGGTGATGGATGCACCGTGCGGCGGTGCACCTGCGCCTGAGGAACCCGAAGAATCCCCAGAACGTGATGGTGTCGCGATCAATGCAGGCGGCAAAAGTGTCGAGATCGGCAATTTTCGCGTCTTTCTGGATTTGCGGATGCCCGAATTCGATATGGGCCATTGCAAGGCCTATTCGGCTGACAATCTCCGAAGGGAAGAGGGCAGCGCCTTTGCGCTGGTAACCGATCCGGTTCTTCCGACACGCCATGACCATCTGACCTTCCTGGCCGGTATGCATATGGCCGGTCAGATTGACCTTATCGATTATGAAACCGCCTACTGGCCGCCAATTGGTCGCAAGACGATGGTGCTTTTCTATGAAAAACCGGCAGGCGGAAAGGTCGTCGCGCGCGAACACAAGAAACTCGCCATCGATGAGCATGATATCGCCACGGTTGTGGTCGAGCCGTTGATGAATGCCATGCAGGCATTCAGCGAGAAAGGGCTGGCACACCGCAATATTCGCGCCGATAACCTGTTCTTTGCCGATCCCATGCGTGAAAAGGTCGTGCTTGGCGATTGTGCCAGTGGCCCGCCCGGTTATGATCAGCCAGCTGTTTATGAGACCACGGCACGTATGAGTGCTGATCCTGCCGGTCGTGGTTCAGGCAATGCGACCGACGATTTCTATGCACTTGGCATGACTTTGGCCGAGCTTGGCATCGGTCGCCAGCCACTCAAAAAGCTGAATGACCAGGAAATTATCGAGCTTAAACTTGCCAAAGGGTCGTTTCAGGCAATCGCATCACACGAAAAGCTGCCGCTTGTTCTGATTGAACCTGTTCGTGGCCTGTTGTGTGATGACCCTGAAGAACGCTGGGGCTTTGCCGAGTTGAACGCCTGGCTGGACGGAAGACGCACCAAGCCGGTTCAGGCCAATACTGAAAAGCGGGCAGCGCGGTCTCAAAACCTGGCAGGTCGGGATTATTATACCGTGCGCTCATTGGCGCAGGGGATCGCCAAGAATTGGGTAACCGCGCTTGGCCCGTTGCGTGACAGCACGGTCGAAGTCTGGTTGCGGCGTGGCCTTGGCGATAATGATCGCGCCAAGGCGCTATCGGATGCCATGCGACAACTGCAGTGGGCCGGGACGGATAAACGGTCGGCAGAGGACGTGTTGGTTGCGCGGTCCATCCTGATTCTGGATCCGGCAGGCCCGATCCGGTTCAAGGGCTTTTCGTCGATGGTCGACGGGCTTGGTTTCATGCTGTCCTATGATGTCCAACATGGGAAGGGGCCCCAACGTTTTGCCGACGTGATCGTGCGCGATATTCCATCTTTCTGGTTTGGCCGTCAGATGGGATACAGCCCCGAGGTCCAGAGGCAACAGCAGCTATACAAGAACCTGCGCTATTACATTCAGCAGCAAAGTGCCGGTTACGGATATGAGCGCTGCCTCTATGCGACCGTTCGCAACCAGCATTGCCTGAGCCCGCTGGTCGAAGAGGAATATGTCGTCGAGATCGCAGATCTACTGCCAGCCCTTGAAAAGGCAGCCGAAACCGCATCCGAAGAAAGCTGGCCGGTGGATCGTCATATCGCTGCCTTCATTGCCGCCCGCCTTGAGGACGATGTCGAAGGGCAGTTGTTGGCGATGCAAAACCCGTCAGACGAGGTCGAATATAGTCGCGCAATCATCAGCATGCTGGCGATTGTGCAATGGCGCCATGGGCCGGACAATTTGCAGAACCTGTCGCATTGGGTTGCGCGTTTGATGGAACCGGCGATCAAGGTATTCCATAGCAAGGCACGTCGTGAACGGGTCGAGACCGAGATTCCCAAACTGGCCAAACGCGGCAATCTTGTCGAACTGTATAACCTGATCAATGACGAACAGGAACGTCGCAAGGACCAGTCAGAGTTTGTCGAGGCCGTTGCGGAATATTCCGAAGCGGAAAGCGAAGTGTTTGATCTTGAATCTTCAGGGCCGGCCCGTATGGAGCTGGCCGAAAAGGTCGGGCAACAGGCGGCTGCTTTCGCGTCTACCATGATCGCACTCCTGACAGTGTCCGCTCTGTTCTTGATGCATATCTTTTAAGGGATCGCCATGGCAAAGGGTAAACGAGCAGGCACAAGAAAGGGCGGTCGCAGCGCATTTTCCGGCTTGTCGGTTATTGCATCCGCCGTGCTGCTGTTCATGGTCGCACTTCCCACATTTATCACGTTGACGGTCGGGCTGTTGCCATCGCTTGTGGCCTTTATCTTTGATCGCAGTGCGGGCAGGACGATGGCGCGGTGTGTCTTTGGGCTGAACTTTTCAGGGGTCGCGCCCTATATTCTGGAAGTCTGGATGCAGCCATCGCAAACGGTTGGCGGGGCAACACAGGCCGTTTTCCAGCCCTTGGCGCTGTCGATCATGTATGGGGCAGCGGGCCTTGGTTGGCTTCTATACCTCGCCATGCCGCCAATTGTTGCCAATGTCCTGAACCTGGCAGCCCAGCGTCGTGTCAGTGAACTGCGCAAGAAGCAGCGCGGACTTATCAAAACCTGGGGCGATAGTCTGATCAAGGAAGTGGATCGGTCCGGGAACTGATCACTGCGTGAACTGATTAAAAAAGACCATGCAAAAAGAAAGCGGCGGACAATGTCCGCCGCAAGTTGTTTCAGAAGGGACGCAAAGCAGGCAGTATTAGTGAGGCTGGTCCGTATGGATCGATTTGCGGACCTTTTCAAAGGCGCGTACTTCGATCTGACGGATGCGTTCGCGCGAGATGCCATAGGCAAGGCTCAGGTTTTCAAGCGTGACCGGGCTTTCAAGCAGGCGGCGCTGCGTCAGAATATCGCGTTCACGATCATTGAGATGCGACATCGCGTTTTTGAGCATGCTCATGCGCTGCAGGAATTCTTCACGCTTGCCATAAAGGGTTTCCTGGTCTTCGTCATCGCTTTCGATCCAGTCGACCCATTCACCGTCACCCTCAATACGGACCGGCGCATTCAGTGAGTGATCCGGACCGGCCAGGCGGCGGTTCATCATCACAACGTCATCTTCGGACACATTGAGTTTGGTCGCGATCAGCTCGACCTGTTCAGGTTGAAGGTCGCCTTCATCGATTGCCTGCATCTGGCTTTTGAGTTTGCGCAGGTTGAAGAACAGCTTTTTCTGTGCGGCAGTCGTGCCCATTTTCACAAGCGACCATGAATGCAGGATGTATTCCTGGATGGCGGCGCGGATCCACCACATTGCATATGTCGCAAGGCGGAAGCCCTTATCCGGGTCGAAGCGTTTTACCGACTGCAGCAGGCCGACATTGCCCTCGGAAATGAGTTCATTGATCGGCAGGCCATAACCGCGGTAACTCATCGCGATCTTGGCGACCAGGCGCAAGTGGCTGGTAATCAGTTTTTCAGCAGATTTATCGCAATCCTTGTCCCGGAAATTACAGGCATAGGTCGTCTCCTGTTCCGGGGTAAGCATCGGGTAGCGGCGTATACGTTGAAGGTATACCGTGAGACCATCTTGAGAGATAGTTGGAAGAGCGTTTCCTTGCTTCATCAAAGCCTCCCGTATTGCTTTCTAAAAGTGCATCTTACCCCTTGCACTTTTTAAGAGCTTATACGGGAGTATTAGAAACCGTCAATGGAAAATTAGACAGTAAGGCTAGTATCAACTATTCAAAGGTATAGTTCCAGGGCCTTTATCAGCGCCAAAAGGTCACCTGGTATAGGTGCCTCTGTGGATATATAGGCACCTGTGCGAGGGTGCAGAAATCCTAACGTTCGGGCATGCAGCGCCTGTTTGTTGAATGCGTTCAAAATCTGTTGCGCTTCTAGGTTGAGTTTGCCAGCTGGTCTGTTTCGGCTGTAAACCGGATCACATACAAGTGCGTGCCCGATATGGTTCATATGAACACGAATTTGATGCGTCCGTCCGGTTGCAAGGCGGCATTCAACAAGGGACGCCAACGAGTCGTCGCGAGTTTGCAGAGTCTTGTAGTGTGTGAGGGCATATTTCCCCCCTTTTTTGACCACCGCCATCTTTTTCCGATTGCGCGGGCTGCGGCCAATATTGCCTTCGATATCACCGGAACGGGGGCGGGGAACGCCCCACACGACCGCAAGGTAGGCGCGCTCAATGTTTTCCTTGTCCTCGGCAAACAGGTTTGAAAGGGCGCGATGGGCGGCATCGTTCTTGGCGACCACCATTGCGCCGCTGGTGTCCTTGTCCAGCCTGTGCACGATCCCCGGGCGTTTAACCCCGCCAATACCCGAAAGACTGTCCCCGCAGTGGGCCAGGAGCGCATTAACAAGCGTTCCGCTTTCATTGCCGGCTGCGGGATGAACAACCATGCCGGCGGGCTTGTTGATCACCAGCAGGTCTTCATCTTCAAAAAGCACATCAAGTTTGATGTTTTCTGGTGTCGGTTCGGCCATTTCCGGTTCGGGCACGCTCAGATCAAAAACATCACCAGCCTTGACCTTGGCGGACATCTTGGCTGCAGGCGTGCCATTGACGCAAAGCTGACCGTCTTCGATCAAGGCCTTGATCCGCGAACGCGACTGATTGGGCCAGGCGGTCGCCAACACCTTATCAAGGCGGGCACCTTCGTCCTGGTTAGTCGCAGTATAGGTCAGGTTTTCAGACATCGTTTGCTATTGGCATGGTTTGATTGGGTGACTGTAATGATGCATGTGTTCGCCGCTTTTAGCGCTTTGTCCGGCGATTGCAACGAATTGCGACAAGTTGCTTCATTTGGCGTTGTTGCCTTGCAATTGATCGTGCTTGTCGCTATGGCCTTGAAACAGGGTACGTATGATCGCGCGTGTAGCGAGCATGCAGGTTTCATCAAACTTTGTCAGTTGGAAATACGATGCGTGTAGTTAAGGCTCTGGTCGCGTTCATGGGCATTCTGATCGTGGTGGGTATCGGACTTGTCGTCTATGGCCTGTCGCTTGAAAAGAACGCCCCAGACACAAGTGTCGAGCAAAATGCACCAACGGTGACGCCGTCCGTGCCATTTGCAGGTGGCGATAATGCGGCCGCGCAAGGTGCTCTTGGCACGTTCGGTGATGTCGTTATCGACCTTGAAGAAGGTGAACGTCTTGTTGGCTATTCTGTCGATGGTGCGCAGGCAACGCTCCATATCGAAGGTCGGAACGGGGATAGAGCACGTCTTGTTATCGTTTCCTTAAGCGAAAAGAAGGTCCTTGGCCGTATCCTTTTACAACAGGACGCGCAGTAGTCTGAAACCACAAGGGCGTGTGCAGCGATGGCAAACGGGCAGGGGATCGCAAACAACAACTCGTCAGGTGGCGATGATCAGACCCACATCGCGCTTGGCAAAGCCCTGCATGAAGAAATACGCGATTTTGCCGCTGTTAGATGGCCGGAGGAAGCCTGTGGACTTCTGATTGCGGCCATCGATACCCCGAACCGGATCGATCGTGTTGTGTTTGCGCGCAACGTCGCGGAAGATCCGCTAACCACGTTTGAAATTGATCCGCAAACCCTGATTGATGCGCATCGTACTGCGCGGCAAAAGCGGGAGCGCGTTGTGGGATGTTTTCATTCCCATCCCAATGGCAAGGCCCTGCCATCGCCGACAGATCGCGCACGCGCTGATGAAAATGGTTTTTTGTGGCTGATCATTGCCACCGAACATAATCGTGCAGGCGACAGCGGCCTTTATCGCATCATTCACCAATCAACCGCCGACGCGGCAGAGCAATCTGAACTGCGCTATTTCCGGCGCTGCCAGATTATTGGTGGCTAAGGTTTGGTAATGCGCCTTGGTTTACCCTTCCAGTGCTTCGACAATCTGCTTTGGCGACAGTGTCCCAATCGCAGTGTCTTTGGCATCACGCACCGTCATTGACGTGCCATTGGCAAGCGCAACAGGCAGGATATCGGCAAGACGTGCATTTGCCGCAATGCTCGGCCAGTCTTCATTTACCGCTTGGCTTTCTCCAGACGTGATCGGCTCCATAATCGACTTTGCGCGCAAGACGCGTGATCTGTTCACATCGCGCGTAAAGGCCTGGACATAGTCATCTGCGGGCTTAAGCACGATCTCTTCCGGCCGTCCGGCCTGCACAAGCTTGCCGTCTTTCAGGATCGCGATCCGGTCGCCGATCTTAAGCGCCTCGTCCAGATCATGGGTAATGAACACGATGGTCTTGTGAAGCTCCGCCTGAAGCTTCATCAGCTCATCCTGCATGTCAGACCGTATCAATGGATCAAGGGCGGAGAAAGCCTCATCCATCAGCAAGACTTCCGGATCGGTGGCAAGTGCCCGGGCAAGGCCGACACGTTGCTGCATGCCGCCCGATAGTTGATCAGGATATTTGGCCTCATACCCCGCCAGACCCACACGTTCGATCCATTTAGATGCGGCGGCTTCGCGTTCCTTGCGCGCAGTACCCTGGATTTCGAGCCCATAGGCAACGTTATCCATCACGTTGCGATGGGGAAGCAGGCCAAAGCGCTGAAACACCATGCCAAGCCGCTTGCGGCGAAAGGCATTCAGGGTCGGAATATCCATCGCAAGGATATCTTCGCCACCAAATGATACTTCGCCCGCTGTCGGATCAATCAGGCGATTAAGATGGCGAATAAGCGTTGATTTCCCCGATCCAGACAAGCCCATGACGACGAAGGTTTCCCCTTGTTCAATCGACAGGGAGACATCGTGAAGACCAACCGTATGACCGGTTTTGGCAAGGATTTCATCCTTGTCTGCACCGCCCTTTACCAGTTCAAGTGCGGATTGCGGATCAGGCCCGAAGATTTTGAAAATATTGCGGATCTCGATGTAACTCATCACGCGTCCTCCGCATCGTGCGATCGTTGTGATCGCTTGCCATAGGCCTGACCGATCCGGTCAAACACCACGGCCAGAAGCACAATCGCAACCCCGGCTTCCATCCCCGCACCAACGTCCAGACGCTGAATACCCATCAGGACCTGTTCCCCCAATCCGCGTGCGCCAATCATCGAGGCAATGACGACCATCGAAATTGACATCATCGTCGTCTGGTTGATCCCGGCCATGATGTTGGGAAGTGCGAGCGGCAACTGCACACCAAACAGGATCTGCTTGCGGCTGGCGCCAAAGGATCGCGACGCTTCAAGCACTTCCTGATCAACAAGCCGGATACCAAGATCGGTCAGGCGCATGACGGGCGGGGCGGCATAGATCACCGTCGCCAGAATGGCCGGAACCTTGCCCAATCCAAACAACATCAGGGCAGGGATCAGATAGACGAAACTCGGCATGGTCTGCATGGTATCAAGGATCGGCAACATGACGGCCCGCAAACGATTGGACATTGCCATGGCAATGCCGACCGGAATGCCAATCAGAACCGATAGCGATGTCGCGACAATCATCAGGGCAAGGGTTTGCATTGCCTTGTCCCAAAGACCCAGCATGCCAATGGCAAACATGGCGATGACCAGCCCGACAACCAGCTTCCAGTTCTTGCTGGCATGCCAGGTGATCGCGGCAATGGCGATCAAGACCACCCACCAGGGTGCACCACGCAAGACCTGCTCGAGTGCCACCAGAACGGTCAGCAAACTGTCGGCAAAGGCCTCAAACGCCGCGCCGTAATTGACCACCAGCCAATCAACAAACTGATTGACCCACTTGCCCAAAGGCACATTCAACTGTTCTGGAAACATGGCGCAATTGGCCCGATCTGCTCAAAAAATCAATGAGCGTAAGAGCCTAACAAGATCACGTGGACCGCGCGACAGTAAATCGAACTATGACTGACATCTCCTGACTTCTTTTGGTAGCCTGTTAATGTGATTGATAATCCAGAGGCCAGCCAAAGCCGTAAATCATAGACAATATTGTTTTCCTGAGAGGTTGCGATGATCACTGTGTTCTTTGATGGAAAATGCGGTTTGTGTTCGCGCGAAATCAATTACTACCGCAATATCGCACCAAAAGGCGTTTTCGAATGGCGCGACGTCACGGAACACGCAGGCGATCTTGAAAAGCACGGCATCTCACTTGTCGAAGGGCTAAAGCAAATGCGTGCCCTAGATTCAGATGGGCGATGGCATGCAGGTGCTGATGCGTTCATTTTGATCTGGCGTCAGCTAGACAGATGGCGTGTTTTGGCAGCGGTTATTGCTCTGCCTGTTATTCGGCAGATCGCAAATCTTGTTTATCGCCTATGGGCCGCATGGCGCTTCAAGCGCCTTACACACTGCCAGTTGGCGGCTTTTGAGGATGGATCCCGGCCGACCTAGTTTATTCAATTATCGTCGTATTTTTCTTGCTAAACAAAACACCCCACAGGATTTCTCCTGTGGGGTATTCGAGTGATTTATTGGTGGTGTTACTTACATCGCGCTTTCAACACGTGCTGCAACATCCGCTGGCACCCAAGCTTTCCAGACGTCCGGCTTGGATTTCAGGAAATGCATCGCTGCCCCATCGGGCTTTTCGTCATTTTCCTGCATGTAGGCCAGCATTTCCGAGACCAGCGCGTTGCTGGTTTCGTAGTTGGTCAGGAAGGTGATCAGGGTTGGTGCAGCGGCTTTGAAGTCGTTGTTCACACCAATCGTGATTGTGCTTTGCGGGTAGGCGGTTGCCTTGGTCGGGTTTTCTTCTGTTTTCAGCGCATCAAAGATCGACTTGTCATAAGCCGGTTCTTCAAGACGCGTGCTGTCATAAAGACCCATCACCCAGGTTGGACCCCAATAGTAATAAAGGGCCGGTTTACCGCGTTTATGCGCCGATGCGATGGCAGCCGAAAGGGCCGCACCGGTGCCCGGGCGGAAGTTGGTGAAGCTGTCATCAAGGTCATAGGCACCAAGCTTGGCCGAATTGACCTTTTCACAGACCCAGCCCGACGGGCAGTTATAAAAACGCCCCTTGCCGGGTTCTTCCGGGTCTTCGAACAGTTCGGTGTATTTCGCCAGATCATCGACTGATTTCAGGTCCGGCGCCATCGGTTCAATGCCGCGTTCGGCATCGCCTTCGATGACATAGCTTGGTACGAACCAGCCTTCGACGGCGTCATCGAAGTTCACCCCGATCTGGCTGACATTGCCGGCTTCTTCGGCCTTGGTCCAGGCTTCGGCAACGTTGTCGCGCCAGATTTCCATGACGATATCAACGTCCCCTTTGCCGGCGCCTGTCAAAAGCGGGATGACATCGCCGGGCAGGGCATCAGTCTGACAGCCATAGCCCTTTTCAATGATGAAGCGGGCAACAGCGTTATGGAAAAGCGCACTGTCGTAATTGAGACCGGCAAACATCACCGGTCGATCAATCTCGCATGTGGCATCTTGCGCGTTTGCGCTTGAATGAGAAGTAAATGCAAGGCCAGCGGCCAAAAGCATTGCGGCTCCGGTAGGCAGGGTTTTCATCCTTCTGTCCCTTCGTGGTTGCGGTCCGGAATCGCATCAAATGCATGGTCGGTGCGGGATGTCCGCAATCGTCGGGAATCCCTCTGGTCCCGACTTGAATATGACCGTGCCCCTGATACAGGTGCTGCAATTCTAGACTTGGCTGTCAAATGCGCGCAACCCCCGGTATGAGATGTCACGTCGACGTGATGTTGAAATCATTGCACAATGCTCCTGACAGAGATGGCAGGAGATGTCAGGTGGTGTGATTTACGGTTGTCGCGGGGATTGGTTTAATTTGTCTGGCTTTGTCGTTATGTTGGGCAAAACACATTACCGGGCATTTTGAATTGAGGGCCGCCATGATGCATTCCAGCCTGTTCGTCTTTGATATCGAAACCGTGCCCGATATTGATGTTTTGCCGCAATTGACCGGTGAAACCGCACCCGATCCGGAAACCGGGCGCAAGATGCTGGAAGACTATCATCTTGAAATCACCAATGGGCGTAATGGCTTCCCGCGTCAGCCGTTTCACAAGGTGGTGGCGATCAGTTTTCTGCGCGCGACCATTCAGCGCGACGGCGATCTTGAAATGTATGAGATCGAAGAACTGCGATCGGGCGGGGAGCTCGCATCCGAGGAAAAAGACCTTGTGAATGGCTTCTTTGCCTATTGCGGCAAGCTGTATCCGCGCTTGGTCAGTTTCAATGGGCGCGGGTTTGATCTGCCGGTTTTGAAATACCGCGCGATGAAGCACGGGGTGTCGGCCCGCTGGCTGCATCAGGCGTCAAACAAGTGGGAAAACTATACGGCACGCTATGCGCCGCATTGGCATTGTGATCTGGCCGAAGTTCTTTCGGATTATGGGGCTTCGGCCCGCACCAAGATGAACGAGGTCTGTGCCGCCCTTGATCTGCCGGGCAAGACCGGGGTGGATGGCAGCAAGGTTTCAGACATGTTTGACAATGGCGAGATTGATGGCATTCGCCGCTATTGCGAGACGGATGTTCTGAATACCTATTTGCTGTATCTGCGCCATGCGCTTCATACCGGGATGACCGATCATGATGGCTATAACCATGCGATCAATCTGACCGTGGGCTGGCTTGAAGAACGGGCAGGCGACATTCCCGCCTATCAGGAATTCCTCGATGCCTGGAAGCAATCGAGTGGCGGGTCGTTTAATGTGCTTTGATATGGCCCAACGTTGAGCCCAAGCATGACATCAGAAGTGAAGTCCGTCACATTTTGACACCCTGTCTAGCAAATTTGTGTTGAATTAAATGCGAGTTGATCTTAATTGCATTGAATATGCAAGTGAGTTGCAACGTCAGTACGTTTCAACGTGTACCCAAATCCAACAGGGTCAAATTCAACAGGGATCGTTCAAATGGATATCAAGAAACTCGTCGGTGGTGCGGTATTCGGCGCAACAGCGATGGCTGCGACAACCGCGATGGCACAGGAAGTTAATGTCTATTCCCTGCGTCAGGAATTTCTGGTCGAACCGCTTTTTGAAAAGTTCACCGCTGAAACCGGCATCGACGTCAATGTGATCTTTGCTGAAAAAGGTTTGGTTGAACGTATCAAGCAGGAAGGCGCGAACAGCCCGGCCGATATCCTGATGACCGTCGATATCAGTCGTATCCAGCAGGCCGTTGACGCCGGTGTGACCGAAGCGGTTTCAAACGATACCTTGGCCTCCAATATCCCGGCCCATCTGCGCGATCCGGAAGGCCATTGGTTTGCCCTGACCCAGCGTGGTCGCGCGATCTATGCCTCCAAGGAGCGCGTGGCAGAAGGCGAGATCACGTCTTACGAAGACCTTGCCGACCCGAAATGGGAAGGGCGCATCTGCACCCGTTCCGGCACGCATGTTTATAACGTTGCGCTGTTTGCCTCGATGATCGCCGTTCATGGCGAGGAAAAAGCCAAGGAATGGTTGCAGGGTCTTAAGAATAATCTGGCGCGCAAGCCGCAGGGCAATGACCGCGCACAGGTCAAGGCGATCAAGGAAGGCGTTTGCGATCTTTCGATCGGCAACACCTATTACTACGGCAAGATGCTCGACAATGAAGAACAGCGTCCTTGGGCCGAGGCCGTGAACCTTGTCTTCCCGAATCAGGATGGTCGTGGCATGTCGATGAACATTTCGGGCATGAGCCTGATTGCCGATGCGCCGAACCGCGAAAACGCCATCAAGCTGATGGAATTCCTGGCCGGTGATGTTGCGCAGGGCATCTATGCTGAGGTCAATTACGAATATCCGGTCAAACCGGGCGTCGAGTGGGCCGAAAATGTGAAGTCCTGGGGCACTTTCAAGGCCGATGAAGTATCGCTGGCCGAGATTGCCCGCCTGAGCCCGGATGCGATCAAGATGGTCGATGAGATCGGTTATAACGAATAGTCAAACCGACTGAGTTTGATGAGCTTTTTGAAAGGGGTGGTGTAATGCCACCCCTTTTTTCAGTTTGGGTACGCCATCGCCGGCCGGATGCGGTCGCGCATTCGTGACTTCGGGTATGGCTCTTATGTGGTTTTCTTGCTTGCAAAAGGCGGGGCGGGCCCTTTAATTTCGGCCACAGCAAATACAAATCATTCCTAATTGCTGTGCGACCTGCAGCTGATCCAAACGAGGCATTTATGATTTCTCTGCGCAAAACCGTTCTTGGTCTTGTTGTTTCCGCGATGGGGTTGTCCATGTTCCCCACCGCCCATGCCGCAGAGGAAGTTAATGTCTATTCGCTTCGACAGCCCTTTCTGATCGAACCGATGTTCAAACGCTTCACCGAGGAAACAGGAATTCGCGTCAATACGCTTTTCTCGCAAAGTGGACTGGTGGAGCGCATCAAGCACGAAGGGCGCAATACCCCGGCCGATCTGCTGTTGACCGTTGATGTCGGCCGCATTCAGGATGCAGTCGATGCCGACATCGCCCAGCCGATCGAAAGTGCCGTTCTGGACGCCAATATCCCCGATCAGTTCCGCGATGAAGAAAAGCTTTGGGTCGGGATGACCACGCGTGCACGCGTGCTTTATACCTCGCTTGATCGGGTGGAGCCGGACGCCATCACCACCTATGAAGAGCTTGCTGATCCGAAATGGAAGGGGCGCATTTGTGTGCGTTCGGCCATGCATGTTTATAACATTGCCCTGATCGCCTCGATGATTGCCCACCATGGCGAAGAAGAGACCAAAACCTGGCTGAGTGCGGTTAAGGACAATCTGGCGCGCAAGCCGCAAGGCGGGGATACCGACCAGATCGAGGCGGTGTCACAGGGCGTCTGTGATGTGGCGATCGGCAATTCATACTATTACGGCAAGATGCTGGATGATCCGAACAAGGCCGATGCCGCCAAGCAGGTGCGCATCGTCTTCCCCAATCAGGGGGATCGCGGCACGCATGTGAATATTTCCGGTGTGGCGCTGATGAAATATGCGCCGAACAAGGAAAACGCCATCAAGCTGGTGGAATTCCTTTCAAGTGCCGAAGCCCAGCACATGTATGCCGATATCAATTTCGAATATCCGGTCAAACCGGGGGTCGCCTGGTCCGAAAGGGTTCGGGCCTGGGGCACGTTCGTTCATGATGATTTGCCGCTCAATACGGTTGCGGCCAATCGTGGGGCGGCGATCCGTCTGATTGATGAAGTCGGCTTTAACGAGTAGACCGCACGCCCATCCCAAGGTATCAAGACCGGCCAACCCGCACAGGGTGGCATGATCCGCGACGCAGGAAACGGAAACAGCCTTGAACAACGCTTGCCAGACGCCAGAGGAAGAGGATATCCGGCCCGCCGCCGTGACGGAGACCTTTGACCCGATGCGTGCACCATCCGGGCGCACGGCAATGCGTTGGTTGCCGCGTGGTCAGTCGGCTGTCTGGTTGATCGGGGCGTTTATCGTTGCGGCGATGGTGGCAGCACCGATTGTAGCCGTGGCGTGGATTGCGTTGTTCCCGACCGAGAATATCTGGCCGCATCTGGCTTCAACCATGTTGCCAAGGTACCTTAAAAACACCGGCATTCTGATGCTGGGCGTTGGCATCGGGGTGACCTTGATCGGGGTTGCCTCGGCGTGGGTTGTGACCATGTGCCGACTTCCGGGCAAGCGTTTCTTTGAATGGGCGATGCTGCTGCCCATGGCGGTCCCGGCTTATATCGTGGCCTATGTCTATACCGATCTTCTGGAATATGCCGGGCCGGTGCAGGGGATGCTGCGCGATATGTTTGGCTGGCAATCGGCGGCTGATTACTGGTTCCCCGATATTCGCACCAAGGGCGGTGCGATCATTGTGCTTAGCCTGACGCTGTATCCTTATGTTTACATGCTCGCACGTGCAGCCTTCCTGTCGCAATCGATCTGCGCGATTGAAGCCGCCCGTATTCTGGGACGGAGTGCCTGGAGTTCGTTTCTTACGGTCGCGTTGCCGTTGGCGCGACCGGCAATTGTTGTTGGCGTTGTGATTGCGTTGATGGAAACGCTCAATGACTTTGGCACGATTGATTTCTTTGCCGTGCATACCCTGACGGCCGGTATTTTTAATGTCTGGCTTGGTATGGGAAATGCCGGTGGTGCTGCCCAGATTGCCCTGACCATGCTGGCTGTTGTGATCGCATTGATGGTGATTGAGCGCTATTCACGTCGCCGCCAGCGTTTCCATGACACCACCAGCCGTTTTCAGGAACTCCCGGGCTATGAACTGAGCCCGCTTGCCAAGGCCGGGGCGTTGGCGGTTTGTATCCTGCCGATTGTGCTGGGCTTTGTCGTGCCGTCGCTGGTGCTGATTTATTATTCCATTGGCTATTTTGATCAAAGCTGGACGGCGGATTTCTTTGAAATTGCCGGTAACAGCCTTTTGGTATCCGGGCTTGCGACACTTGTTGCCGTTGGCTGCGCGATATTCATGGCCTATGCGCTGCGCCTGTTCCCGCAACCGCTTTTGAAATTCTGTGTCCGTCTTTCATCGGTCGGCTATGCCGTGCCGGGCGCGGTTCTGGCCATCGGTGTTTTGATCCCGTTTGCACGGTTTGACAACGCGTTGGACGCGGTGATGCGCGATACCTTCGGCATATCGACCGGGTTGCTGCTAAGCGGGACGGTATTCGCGTTGGTCTTTGCCTATGCAGTGCGGTTCATGGCGGTATCCTATGGCTCGATCGAAGCTGCCCTTGGCAAGGTTCGGCCAAGCATGGATGATGCGGCGCGCACCTTGGGCGAAAGCCCTTGGGGAACGCTAAAACGCATTCACTTCCCGATGGTGCGTGGTGGCATTTTGGCGGCATCGGTGCTGGTCTTTGTCGATGGCATGAAGGAACTGCCAGCAACGCTTATTTTGCGTCCGTTCAATTTTGATACACTGGCCACCCATGTCTATCAGTTCGCCAAGGATGAAATGATTGAACATGCTGCCCTTGGGGCGCTAACCATTGTGCTTGTCGGTGTGGTGCCGGTGATTATGCTGAGCCGTGCAATTTCAAAATCCCGTCCGGGGCATAGCGGACAATCCTGATGCGTCCCGCCGATGATCGGGCTATCCTGATTGCGGATGGGAATACAAAACAAGATCAAGGGCGGCAGGAAACTTTCGGAATGCAAACAATCAAACCGGGACTGACAACACTTTCCAATGCGCTCGACATTGCCTTTGCCGAAGTGCCGGTGATGACGCCATCCGAAGAACGCCCGATCAGTGATTGCTACGGTGCGATTTTGCGCAAGGACGTCATTGCGCGGATTTCTGTGCCGTCGGTAGATAACTCGGCAATGGATGGCTACGCCCTGCGTCATGCCGATCTGGCCGCAATAGACGGCCCGGTTTCGGTCGTTGGTGCATCGTTGGCTGGCCACCCTTATGACGGAACCCTGCCAATGGGATGCGCGATCCGTATTGCGACGGGGGCAGCGATCCCCGATGGCGCGGATTGCGTGATCATTCAGGAAAATGTCAAAGCCAATGCCGATGAAACCATCATTGAAATTGATGCCGACGTGATCGCACGCACAAGTTTGCATCAAAATATCCGCTGGCTGGGTGAAGACATCAAAACCGGTGATACAGTTTTGAAGGCAGGCACAATCCTGCGCCCACAGGATATTGCGATTGCGGCCGGGCAGGGATTTGGCAGCTTGTCGGTTGCGCGGCCCCTTAAAGTTGCTGTCTTCTCCACCGGAGATGAACTGGCCAAGCCCGGTGATCCGTTGCCGCCGGGGGGCATTTATGATTCCAACCGGTTTGCAATGATCGGGATGTTGCGGTCCATAGGTTGCGAGGTCACAGACCTTGGATTGCTGACTGATAATTTTGATGTGTTGCAAAACGCGTTGTCGAGCGCGGCAAAGTCGCATGACGTGATCATGACATCTGGCGGTGTTTCGGTCGGCAAGGCCGATCTTCTGAAACCGGTGGTCGACAGCCTTGGTGAAATCACCGCCTGGAAGCTTGCGATCAAGCCCGGCAAGCCTTTGATGCGCGGCAAGATCGGTGATTGTCTGGTGATCGGGCTTCCGGGGAACCCGGTATCAGTCCTGGTCTCAGGGTTGCTCTATGTTTTGCCATTGCTGCGCCATGCGATGGGCGCGGATCATTCCAAATTGGCGCCAACACGTATCCCGGTCCGTGCCGGGTTTGATTTCAGGCGTGGCACCGGACGCAGGGAATGGTTGCGTGCGCGTCTGGTGCAGAATGATGACGGCGAATTCGAAACGATTGCTTTTTCTTCGACCAGTTCAGGGATGCTGTCATCAATGGTCTGGGCCGAAGGTCTGATTGAACTGCCGGAAAATTGCGGACAGGTCTCCAAGGGAGATCAGGTTCTTTATTTGCCGCTGCAAGGCCTGCAGTGACTTCATCAAAAATGATCCACATCATTGCAAACGAACATGGTTTGCCGGACTGTTGGATCGTTTCCAATCCGCGAAAGTGAATAGAATGACGATATCGGTGACGTTTTGTGGTGCTGCTGGTGGGGTGACCGGGTCTTGCTATTTTTTGCAGACCGATCAGGGCAATTTTCTTGTCGATTGCGGTATGTTCCAGGGCAGCAAAACCGTCCGTGAATTGAACTATGGCAAGTTCCCGTTTGAGGCGGACCGGATTTCGGCTGTGTTGCTGACGCATGCGCATATTGACCATACCGGCCTGGTGCCCAAGCTGGTCAAGGCCGGGTTTGGCGGGCCGATTTATGCGACGGAGCCGACCTGTGATCTTCTGACCTATATGTTGCCGGACTCGGGATACATTCAGGAAAGCGAAGTCGAACGTCTGAACCGTCGCAATGCGCGGCGCGGTCGTCCGGAAGTCACCCCGATCTACACCCGTGAAGACGCGGAAAATACGCTTTCGCAGCTCAAGACTGTCGACTATCACGAATGGTTGCCGGTGATCGACGGCGTGCGGGCGCGATTCTGGGATGCGGGGCATCTTCTTGGTTCCGCGTCGATCGAGGTGGAGATTGAGAACGGCGACAAAGACGGTAAACCGACAAGATTGCTGTTCTCGGGTGATGTTGGAACCGGCGAGGCCGTATTCAACGAAGCGCCCGAGGCCCCGACGGGGGTCGACTATCTGTTTGTCGAAACCACCTATGGCGATCGTAACCGTCCGGTGATGACCGACGAAGAACGCCGCGAGATGCTGCGCAAGGAAGTTCAGGATGCGCTGGGCAATGGCGGCAATCTGGTTATTCCGAGTTTTGCCGTTGCCAGAACGCAAGAGTTGCTTGTTGATCTTGCGCATCTTTTCAACCGCGGCCAGTTGCCACCGGCAAATGTCTTTGTCGATAGCCCCTTGGCGCAACGTGCGACCGATGTATTTGCCAAACACCTGAAGCGCGGCGACGCACAGGCGCTGTCGCATCCGAAGTTCCATATGGTGCCGGATGTTCAGGCCAGTAAGCAGCTCGCACAGGTCACCAGCGGTGCGATCATTATTTCCGCAAGTGGCATGTGCGATGCCGGTCGCATTCGCTATCATCTGAAGAACAACCTGTGGCGGCCTAATTGCACTGTGCTTCTGGTCGGTTTTCAGGCGGCGGGCTCTTTCGGGCGTGTTTTGCAGGGCGGGGCAAAACATGTGCGGATCCACGGCGATGAAATCGAAGTGCGTGCCCGTATTCGGACGTTGGACGTTTATTCCGGCCACGCCGATCAGGACATGCTTTTGCAATGGACCAAGAACCGCTTGCCAGTCGCGCGTCAGATTTTCCTCACCCACGGTGAAGAAGGCGCACGTGCGGCATTCCGCGAAGTTCTGATGGCGCACGGCATCGAGGAAAAGCAGATTTCCATGCCGATGCTTGATGATACGGTCACCCTCAAGAAGGGCAAAGGCCAACCGGCTATTCCGCAGGCACGTCTTTCGGGTGAAGAACTCTCGCGCGATGACTGGCATAATCTTTATGCAGGTACAGTAACTGCGCTTTCGGAAAAACTTCGTTCGCTTGAAACCGCGGAAGAAAGAAAAGAGATGCTCGAAAAAGTCTTGCGCGATATCGGTTCAGTATGAGAGCAATTGTCCAGGAGCTGAAAGAAGGGCGCAAACCCCGACTTCACGGATTTACTTGCCATAAACAAAGAACCTGTCACCCTGTTTATGGGTTGTGCGGGGAACTGAGATCACTACGCATACGGGCGGGGATATGTCAATCGTAGGGAATTCCGGATATCGGGTTCTGATATACAGCCATGATACCTTTGGGCTTGGGCATTTGCGCCGTTGCCGTACGATTGCGCATGCCCTGGTATCGCATCGCGATGATGTATCTGTACTGATTTTGTCAGGCTCGCCGATTATCGGCAGCTTTGAATTCCGCTCGCGCGTGGACTTTGTCCGCATTCCGGGCGTGATCAAGCTGTCGAATGGCGAATATACTTCGCTTAACCTTAATATCGATGTCGACCAGATTCTGGCGATGCGAGAATCGATTATCCAGCATACAGCCGATGTGTTTAACCCGGATATCTTTATCGTTGATAAAGAACCGCTTGGCTTGCGCGGCGAGGTCGAGTCTACCTTGCAGATGTTGCGCCATCGTCGCACCCGTTTGGTGATGGGCTTGCGCGATGTGATGGATGATCCCGTGAACCTGCGCGAAGAATGGGACCGCAAGCAATGCGTTCCGGCCTTGGCAAATCTCTATGACGAAATCTGGGTCTATGGCCTCAAGGAAATCTGTAATCCGCTCGAAGGGATCGACTTGCCCCCGGGCGTTGAAGAAAAGATGTCCTATACCGGCTATCTGCCACGTACTGCCACTCGCAGACCCGCACCCGAGCACGGGGCGCTTGGTCTTGAAGAACCGTATTATCTGGTAACGACAGGCGGTGGCGGGGACGGCGTCAATCTGGTCGATTGGGTGATTAGCGCCTATGAAACCGATCCGGACATTCCGGTGCCGTCGCTGGTTGTTCTCGGACCCTTTATGGGGCCGACACAGCAAAACGAATTCATGAAGCGTGCGGAAAAGATCGACAAACTGTCGGTCATTACCTTTGATGCCAATGTCGAAGTGTTGATGCACAAGTCGGCCGGCGTGATCGGCATGGGCGGTTACAACACCTTCTGCGAGATCCTGTCCTTTGATAAACCGGCCGTTATCGTGCCGCGTACTGTGCCGCGTCTTGAACAGTATGTTCGCGCTGCGGCG
Source organism: Thalassospira sp. A40-3 (assembly GCF_015871485.1). Classification (NCBI taxonomy): domain Bacteria; kingdom Pseudomonadati; phylum Pseudomonadota; class Alphaproteobacteria; order Rhodospirillales; family Thalassospiraceae; genus Thalassospira; species Thalassospira sp. A40-3. The sequence goes on along the minus strand of NZ_CP065428.1, from coordinate 2,147,048 downwards.
GCAGAAAAGCTTGGTCTGGTCAGAATGCTGACCGAAGACGGTGGTCGCGATCCGCGCGAAATGGCCGACGCACTGCGTGGTCTGATACATCAGCCAAAACCGTCACATGTGACTGTTCCAAACCTTATGGGCGGACTGGATCGCGTTGGCGAATTGGTTGATCGCTGGCTTCCGCCACAAATGGCCGCAGAATAATTCATCGGGAATAGATTTGATGGAACGCGACAATCTGGCAATCGTGGTGAAGGGTTATCCGCGATTGTCGGAGACCTTTATCGCCCAGGAAATTTTGGGTATTCAGCAGGCAGGCATTCCCTATCGGATTGTGTCGCTGCGCCATCCAACCGACAAAAAACGCCATCCGATCAATGATCGCATTACAGGTGCGGTCGATTATCTCCCGGAATATGTCTATCAGGAACCGATGCGGGTTTTGCGTGGCTGGCTTAAGGCCCGCAAGATGCCGGGATATCGTCGTGCCCTGAATATCTGGTGGCAGGATTACCGCCGGGACCGCACTGCCAATCGCGCGCGACGACTTGCCCAGGCCATGGTGATGGCCGCCGAGCTGCCCGATGATGTGACCCGCATCTATGCCCACTTCCTGCATACCCCGGCATCTGTGGCGCGCTATTGCGCGATCATGCGCGGTTTGCCGTGGTCCTGTTCGGCGCATGCCAAGGATATCTATACAAGTCAGGACTGGGACATGCGCGAAAAGCTGCGCGATATGGATTGGCTGGTGACCTGTACAAGCGCCAATGTCGATTACCTTCGTAAACTTGCTGAGGATCCGGATAAAGTTAATCTGCTCTATCACGGACTGGATTTTTCGCGTTTCCCCGAAGACCTTCCAGAAAGACCTCTGCGCGATGGGACGGATGCCGATAACCCGGTAAGGATCCTGTCGGTCGGGCGACTGGTGGGCAAGAAGGGCTATGACGACCTTCTGCGCGCCTTGGCCAAGTTGCCAGCCGACCTTCATTGGCGGTTCGTTCATATTGGTGGCGGCGATGGTGAAAAATATCAAAAACTTGCAACGGAGCTCGGCATAGCGGACCGCTGTGACTGGCAAGGGGCGCGTGATCAGAAAGAAGTTATCGCGGCATGTCAGTCGTCCGATTTGTTCGTACTGGCCAGCCGGATTGAGAAGGATGGTGATCGCGACGGGCTGCCAAACGTTCTGATGGAAGCGCAGCTTTGCGGACTTGCTGCGGTTTCGACTGCAATTTCGGCCATTCCTGAACTGATTAAAGACGGCGTAAACGGCAAACTTGTGCCCGAACGTGATCCGGATGCACTTGCGAGTGCGCTGAAAGCCTTGATCACTGATCCCCGTCTTCGAGAAACCATGGGTCGTAAGGGCAATGAGATTGTGCGTCGTGATTTCTCGTTCTATCGCGGCATGAAGGAACTGGCGGAACGTTTCGGTGTTAACTCCCAGTCCGACGAACAGGCTGCAATCCCCGCCGAACAACCCGCCGCAGAGTAGGAGGCACGCACTTGCAGGTTGCCTTTTACGCCCCGCTAAAGCCGACTGACCATCCTGTTCCGTCGGGTGACCGCCTGATTGCCCGCATGCTGTGTGAAGCCCTTCAGTCAGCAGGTATGAAGGTCGATATTGCTGCCCGCCTTCGTAGCCGCGTTGCTGATGGCAATGTCCTTAAGCAGGCGCGGCTTGCCGAACTGGGTACCAAACTTGCTGCCCGTTTAGTGCGCCAGTACCAATCGGGGTTCCGTCCCAAACCGGATATCTGGTTTACCTATCATATTTATTACAAGGCACCGGACTGGATCGGGCCGATTGTCGCCGATGCGCTGGGTATCCCGTATGTGGTGGCCGAAGCATCCTTTGCCCCAAAGCGTGCAAACGGGCCATGGGGACAAAGCCATCTGGCAGTCGAGACAACAATTAGGCAGGCGGATGCAGTTTTCTCACTCAATCGGGTCGATATGGAATGCCTTGCACAGGTCTGCCAACCGGATCGTCTGCACTTCCTGCCGCCCTTTACACGTGTCGCGTCATGGCATGTCGGACAGCGGGTAGCAATCAATCCAGAATGGGTGCGGTTGGTGACAACCGCAATGATGCGCGATGGTGACAAACTGAAATCCTATGCGCTTTTGGCAGACGCACTGGGTCGCCTCAGGCGCAATGGTGTTGATAACTGGCACCTGACAGTGATTGGTGATGGCCCAGCGCGTCAGGAGGTCGAGGACCTTTTTGAAGAACATGGACTTGGTGAAGACAAGGTTTCACTAGTGGGCCTGAAAACACCGGAACAAACCAAAGATATTCTCGCGCAGTCAGATTTGTTCGTATGGCCCGCGATCAATGAAGCCTTCGGAATGGCATTGCTTGAGGCCCAGTCTGCGGGGCTTCCGGTTCTGGCGGGGGATACTGGCGGTGTGTCGGGTATTGTTTCATCCGGTGTGACCGGGTGGCTTGTGCCTGTTGGTGATGTCGATGCTTTTTCAGACCGTTTAGCGGAATGCCTTGGGGCGGATATTGCCGTACTGCGCGATATAGGTGCCGCTGGCGCATCGAAAGCAGCGCAGCATCACACGCTTGAAGCCGCAGCTGATCTTTTATCCACCACATTCAAGAAAATCATCCCGGGTCACGTTTCGTCACAAAACGGGCAGGGTTTGGTATGAAACAGATCCGTTTTGCATTGCTTCGCCACGGTGTCACGGCCTGGAATACCGAAAAGCGCATTCAGGGACGGACAGATATCTCAATCAGGCCCGAGACAGCTGCTTGGTATCGCCAGCACCGCTTGCCCGCCATGTGGGCCAATGTTCCGTGGTTTTCTTCGCCCTTGTCCCGGACACGTGAAACTGCAGATGCGCTTGGGATCAGAACCGTTGCCACTGAGCCCGCGTTCATTGAAATGGACTGGGGTACGTGGGAGGGCCAAAAACTGTCGGATCTTCGTGCAAGGATGGGGGAAGACCTTCGCGCCAATGAAGACCGTGGATGGGATTTTCTCCCAGATGATGGCGAAAGCCCGCGTGATGTCTTGAACCGGGTTGCGACATTTCTAAAGGATTGCGACCTGCCGGAATTTGGTGCGGTCACCCATAAGGGCGTGATACGTGCTGTCTATGCTGCAGCACGTGGATGGGACATGATGGGCAAAATTCCAGACAAACTCGATTGGCACTGTTTGCAGGTGTTTCAGTATACTGATGAGGCCGGGCTCTCTGTTGAAGCACTCAATGTGCCGCTTGCGCCTGCGCAGGAGTCTGCGTGATGAGTGACGTCATGGTTTATGTTCAGCACTTGCTTGGCATTGGTCACGTCCGCCGTATGGCGTTGATCAATCAGGCGCTTCGCGATAAAGGGCTTGGCGTCACGGTCGTAAGCGGCGGTGTGCCCGATGACAGCCTTGATTTCGCGGCCAATGAAGTTGTTCAGCTTTCCCCGTGCAAAACATCCGATACTGGTTTCTCTGGGCTTGTCGATCCGGAAGGGAACGCCTTGGGGGACGATTGGCAGGAAGAACGTAAAAGACAACTCCTGACCGCGTTTAAGGAAACCGCGCCGAAACTGCTTCTGGTCGAAATGTTCCCATTCGGGCGCCGCGCATTTCGCTTCGAGTTGATCCCGCTATTTGACGCGGCGGTTGAGGCAGGCATTCCGATCATTTGTTCTGTCAGAGACCTTTTGGTGCGTAAAAAAGACATCGGCAAAACGCGATGGATGCGTGATACCGCGCGTAAATATCTTGATGCGGTTCTGGTGCATGGTGATCCGCAACTGTTTGGTTTTGATCGCAGCTTTGAGTTCGCCGACGATATATCGGACCTGATCGCCTACACGGGATATGTCGCACCAAAGGTTGCCAATGACGTCTCGGATGGTGTTGAGGCAGATCGTAGCGGTGTTCTCGTTTCTGCTGGCGGTGGTGCCGTCGGGGCTGAACTGATCAGGCTTGCAATTTCTGCCCGCGCGCATTCGCAAAAATATAGCGACGCTATTTGGGATATTGTCTCTGGGCCGCATTTTCCCTCAGATCAGTTCGATATTTTGCGCGGCCAGTTGCCCGACGGTGTGATCCTGCATCGGTTCTTGCCCGATTTCCGTGAACGGATGGCGCGTGCCGCCGTTTCCGTTTCACAGGCCGGATACAACACGCTGATGGATGTGTTGGCGACACGAACGCCAGCGGTCATGGTGCCTTTTGCGGAAGGCGGCGAAAGCGAGCAAACCGAACGTGCAGAAGTCCTTGCCAATGAAGGGGTTATTTCCCTGCTTGATCTTGATGGCCTGTCTGCGCAATCATTAGCAAAACAAATAGATAACGCCAGACAGCCAAGCGGGATTAAAATCGCGCTGGATGGCGCAAAAAGAACTGCGTCAATCATCGCAGAAAAGATCAAAGGGCAGGCATGAGCAGCTGGGACCAATTACGCGCAGAGCTTGATCTGTGGCAGTCGGAAGACCGGATTGCCAACGCGTGGTGGCGTGACGACGATGCTGTTTCTGTTACCCCGGCGCTTGAGACGCTTCTGCGTTTCGAACAAGACTATAAAGTGCCACTCGCCCTTGCGGTTATTCCGGCGGCTTTGCAGGATGACCTTGTCGAACGTCTTGTCGAGACGCTTGATACACGTGTGTTGCAGCATGGCTGGTCCCACCAGAACCACATGCCAGAGGGACGCAAGAAACAGGAACTCGATGACGTGCGCGATATTGGCGATGTCGTTGCCGATCTGCGCCATGGGTTTTCGGTTCTGCAATCGCGTTTTGGCAATCGTTTCTTGCCGGTCCTGGTGCCGCCATGGAACCGGGTGGCCGAAGATGTCGTGGCGGCTTTGCATTCCCTTGGCTTTTGCGGGATCAGCACATTCAATGCCCGCAAGGCGGCAGAGCCGTACAAAGGCATCATGCAGGTCAACACGCATGTTGACGTCATTGATTGGCGTGGAATACGCGGTTTTGTTGGCGAAGACGCGGCACTTGGCGCGATGATTGAACATCTGGCGGCGCGGCGAACAGGGCAGGTCGACGCGGATGAGCCGACGGGCATTCTGACCCATCATCTTGTCCATGACGAGGCCACCACGAAGTTCCTTGATAATCTGTTTTCTATGGACCATTCAGCCTTGCGCTGGTTGAGAATACCTGGAGTATTTCCATGGCAATAAGGCCAAAACAACACGTGGAACCTGAACAGGCACCGGCCCCCGAGGCCCCCAGTGTGCCAAGCACCGTGCCAAGCACTGTGGACCCGGTAAAGCCGGCAGGTGTTGGTGACAGCGAAGTCCAGACGATGGGCTATCCATCCAAATTGATGGCCCCTGATCTGGCGAAATCAATTGTCGGGCTGCTGATTTGCGGGGTTATCGCGCTGATTCCCGAGATGCTCGCAATCATTCAATGGACGTCGGCCGGGCTTGCTTTGCTGTTCGTTTTCTATTTTGCCCGCACGGTTATCCGCTTCCAGTCAAAGATTTATGTATCGGAATACGGCATTCGGCTTTCAAGTCTGCGCGGTGGAACGGCTTTTGCCTGGCCGGAACTTTCAAAGTTCCGTTTGCGTTACTTTAGTACCAAGCGCGATGGCAACAAGGGATGGTTCGAGCTGACCCTGCAGGCAGGGGATGCGAAAATTGTCGCAGAATCAACACTGGATGGTTTTGACGATCTCCTTGAAATTTCTCGTGATTGGGCGAAAGATAACCAGCTGCTTGTCGATGACGTCACAAGAACAAACTTGATGCGCATGGATGAGGCCGAAACACTGGTTAAGGCCGCGGCATCCGAACGCAAACACGGTGGTACCAACTAGAATGACCGATATTCTGCGCATCAAGGATCTGAAAGTTGAATTCGTACTGCCGCACATGCGTGTCAAGGCTGTCGAAAATGTAAGCTTTCGCATCGGTGCGCAGGAAACCGTGGCACTGGTTGGTGAGTCCGGATCGGGCAAAAGCACCATTTCGCAGGCGATCATGGGCTTGTTGCCAAAGGTGGCCCAAGTCACCAAAGGGTCTATCATCTTTGCCGATCCGAAAAAGCCCGGAACCCGGGTGGATATCGCCATGCTGGATCGGTCTGGCTCTGACATGCGCGCCATTCGCGGTGGCCGGATTTCGATGATTTTTCAGGAACCGATGAGTTCCCTGTCGCCGCTCCACACAATCGGCGATCAGATATGTGAAGCCGTGAAACTTCATCGCAAGGTCGGATCGGCCGAGGCGCGTGAGCTTGCCGTTGAAATGCTGACACTGGTCGGCTTTCCGCAGCCCAAGCGTTCACTGAAAACTTATCCATTCGAACTTTCCGGTGGCCTGCGCCAGCGCGCGATGATTGCGATGGCACTGGTTTGTCGTCCGGCCTTGCTGATTGCGGATGAACCGACAACCGCGCTTGATGTAACCATTCAGGCGCAAATTCTGCGTCTGATCAAGGAAGTGCAGGCGGAACTGCAGATGTCGGTTCTGTTGATCACCCATGATCTTGGTGTGGTTGCCAACATGGCAGACCGGATGGTGGTGATTTATGACGGGCGGGTGGTCGAGGCTGGCAAAACCGACGATGTGTTCATCAATCCCGGCCATACCTATACACGATCATTGCTGGCGGCGGTTCCGCACTTTGATATGGGACCTGACGAAAGATTGCGCCCGCTGCGCGAGATCAAGCCGAAAACCGGCAGTCTACTTGCCCGTGCAGGTGATGGCGATACACAACAAAATACATCGGATGTTCCGGCAACTTTGGCCCTGCACCCGACCATGGCCAGCGAGCCGGTTCTGGCAGTTCGCCATCTCAGCAAAAGTTTTACCACGCGCAAGGGTAACTGGATCAAATCCGAAGAGCGCCTTATACCCGCAGTGTCCGACGTCTCGCTGACGGTTAATCGCGGCGAATGCGTTGGTCTTGTGGGTGAAAGTGGTTGTGGTAAAACAACGCTTTCCAAACTGATCATGCGCGCGATGAGCCCGGATGAAGGTTCCATTCTGTTTCGCGGTGAAAGCGGACAGATGACTGAATTGACAGGGCTTGATGAAGATCAGCTCAATCCCTACCGAAAGCGGATACAATTTGTTTTTCAGGACCCGTTCGGATCGCTTAATCCGCGAATGACGGTTCAGGATATCATTACCGAGCCTATGCTTATTCACGGTGTCGGGGATAGTAACTATCGACAGAAAATGGTGCTGGAACTGATGGACCTGGTTGGTCTTGATCCGCGCTTTCTGAACCGTTATCCGCATAGTTTTTCGGGCGGGCAGCGCCAGCGTATCGGGATTGCACGTGCGCTTAGCCTAAAGCCGGATTTGTTGATTTTCGATGAGCCGACATCGGCACTTGATGTGTCGGTTCAGGCGCAAATACTTAATCTTTTAAAAGATTTGCAGCGCGATCTTAATTTGACCTATCTGTTCATTTCGCACAATCTTGCGGTCGTGGATTACGTTGCAGACAGGATTGCCGTGATGTGTGCAGGGCGGATTGTTGAATCCGCACCACGTGAAGTGTTGTTTAAAAACCCGATGCATCCCTACACGCAGGCTTTGCTGCATGCCGTGCCGTTTGCCGATCTGGATCACCTGCTTGATTTCGACAAGATAATGGATGGCAAGGCATCTGATCCATCCCGGTGGCCAGCCCCGTTCACGATCAACCAGACCAGCGAGCCCAAGATGATGCAGGTCGCAGAAGATCACTTTGTTCGTGCCGAACGTGCCGATTTTACGGAGATCGCTATATGATCAGTGTTTTAAACCCGTCGATGTCTAGAATTCATCGTGCCTTTTCCGGCCTTGTGATGACGACAGGTTTTCTGGCGGCAAGTGTCTTGGTCGCACCGGCGCATGCAGAAGTCCCTTATTTCGAGGATGCGGTCGCAAGCGGGTCTTTGCCTGCGATGAACGACCGCCTGCCAGAACATCCGCATGTGATTGAGTTTGCGGGTGAGGGTAAGGAAATCGGTAAGTATGGTGGGGAGTTTGTCACCATCATGGGGCGGTCCAAAGATATCCGTATGGCGGTTGTCTATGGCTATGCCCGCTTGATCGGCTATGATCAGGATCTGAACCTGCGTCCAGACATCCTTGAAGCGCTTGATGTGAACGAAGAAGGCAATGTCTTCACGTTGCATATCCGCAAAGGTCACAAATGGTCGGATGGCGAGCCGTTCACGGCCGAGGATTTTCGCTATTACTGGGAAGATATCGTCAATAATGATGAACTGTTTCCGGTCGGACCGCCGCGTTTCCTGTTTGTCGGGAATGAACCGGCAACCTTTGAAATTCTTGACGAATATACCGTTCGCTACAGCTGGTCACAGCCAAACCCGTTTTTCCTGACCGAACTGGCAGCAACCCGCCCGCCATTTATTTATCGTCCGGCGCACTACCTGAAACAGTTCCACGAGAATTATCGTGATGCGGACGAACTTCAAGCGATGGTTGAAGAACGCGGTCTGCGTAGCTGGGCTGTGTTGCATACGGACATTGATCGTCCCTACAAGCTTTCCAACATTCATCGCCCATCGCTGGAGCCATGGCTGATCACGACAGAGGAGCCGTCTGATCGCTTCGTCTTCGTGCGCAACCCGTATTATCACCGCGTCGATCCGGAAGGTAACCAGCTTCCTTACATCGACCGGATGATCTTCAATATCTCGAACGCAAAGCTGGTTCCGGCCAAAGTGGGCGCGGGCGAGGTCGATCTGCAAAGCAGAATTCTGTCGCTTAAGGACTACACGTTCCTGAAGCAATCCGAAGCCAACCAGAACTATGATGTGCGTCTTTGGGATGTCGGGGCCGGGGCTTACGCGGCATTGTATCCCAACCTGACCTGCAGCGATCCGGTCTGGCGCGAAGTTCTGCGCGATGTCCGTTTCCGTCGTGCGCTGTCATTGGCGATCAACCGCACCGAAATTAACCGGGTCATGTTCTTTGGTCTGGCGCAACCAACCAACAATACCATCTTGCCAAAAAGCCCGTTGTTCAAACCGGAATATCGCGAAAGTTATACCGATTTCGACGTCAAGGCCGCAAACCAACTGCTTGATGCAATGGGGCTGGATGAACGCAATGGCGAAGGTATCCGTCTTTTGCCAGATGGACGTCCGATGGAAATCATTGTCGAGACGTCTGGGGAAAACCCCGAACATGACGACATGCTTGAACTGGTTGGCGACAGTTGGCGTCAGGTTGGCATCAAGCTGTTCGTCAAGGGGTTGCAGCGCGAAGTGATGCGCAACCGTGCCTATACCGGCGAGACGATCATGTCGATTTTCAACGGTATTGATAACGGCTTGGCGACGCCCAACACTGCCCCTGACGAATTTGTTCCTGTCCTGCAAGACAGCCTGCAATGGCCGAAATGGGGGCAGTATTATCAAACGGACGGCGAGGCGGGTGAAGCACCCGATATGCCAGCCGCCAGGGAACTGATGGAACAGTATCGCAAGTGGCAAACCAGCAATGAAGCGGGCCAGAAACAAGCATGGCAAGCCATTCTCGATATCAATTCGGAAAACATGTTCTCAATCGGTTTGATCGGCAACGTGCCGCAACCGGTCGTCATCGACAAGGACATGCGCAACGTACCCGAAAAAGGCATCCATAGCTGGGAGCCGGGTGCGTTCTTTGGGATTTATCGGCCTGATACCTTCTGGTGGGATCGGTAATCTTTTAACTAAAAACGTGTTGTTTTACGTCGTTGAGGGAATGGCGTGAAACAACCTCGGGGGAGCAACAGCGCCGATGCTGACTTATCTGGCAAGACGGCTTTTCGTGATGATACCCACTCTGTTTATGATCAGCGTGCTGGTGTTTGTCATCATTCAGCTGCCGCCCGGCGACTTTCTGACCACGTATCTCAACGAGCTTCAAGCCCAGGGCGAGGCGGTTGACCCGGCCAAGATCGAGTTTCTCAAACGGCAATATGGGCTGGATCAGCCGATCTATATTCAGTATGCCGAATGGGCCTGGGGGCTTTTGCAAGGCGATCTCGGTTTTTCATTTGAATATAACCTGCCGGTGTCCGATGTGGTCGGTGATCGGCTTTGGCTGTCGCTGGTACTGAATTTCAGCACGATCATCTTCATCTACATCGTCAGCTTCCCCATCGGGATCTATTCGGCAACCCGTCAATATAGCTGGGGCGACTATGGGTTCACGTTGCTGGGCTTCCTTGGGCTTGCCATGCCGAACTTCCTGTTTGCCCTGATCCTGCTTTATTACGCAAATGTCGTTTTCGGAACATCAATCGGTGGTCTGATGGACCCGGAATACATCAATCAAGGCTGGTCCTTGGCCAAGATGATGTCGGTCGTTGAACATCTTTGGGCACCGGTCGTGGTGATCGGGACGTCCGGGACAGCCGCCATGATCCGCCGTCTTCGCGCCAACCTGCTTGATGAACTGGGCAAGCAATATGTGGTTACAGCCCATGCCAAGGGTCTGTCACCGACCAAGGTACTGTTCAAGTATCCTTTGCGCATGGCGCTTAACCCGTTTATCGCCGATATCGGTAATATCCTGCCGCAAGTGGTGTCGGGCTCGGTTCTGGTGTCGGTGGTGATGTCATTGCCGACCACGGGGCCGATGTTGCTTACGGCATTGCAAAGTCAGGATATGTATCTGGCTGGTTCATTCCTGATGTTTTTGGCCCTTTTGACGGTTGTCGGCATGTTTGTTTCCGATGTGTTGCTTGCCTGGCTTGACCCGCGCATTCGTCTGCAGGGAGGGGTCGGCAATTGAGCAAGGAAACCGAAAAGCGTAACGAACATTTTGTTGATTCAGCACCGTTTGATCCCTGGGATCGCGAGGAACTGACGCCCGAGCAGGAAAAGTATTTCCTGGCCTCCCAGTGGCAATTGATGTGGTGGCGTTTGAAACGGCACAGGCTGGCGTATTTTTCACTGATTGTTCTGGCGATCATGTACGCGTCGGTCTTTATCGTCGAGTTCATTGCACCCTATGCGCAGGAAACCCGCAATTCGGAATATATCCATCACCCGCCACAGGGTATTCATCTGTTCCATGAGGGCGAATTTGTCGGGCCTTTTACATATGGCACCGATTTCTCGGTCAATATGGAAACACTCAAACCGACTTACACGGTCAATACGGATCGGATAGAGCCATTGCGCTTTTTCTGTTCGGGGGATGAGTATGAATTCTGGGGCATGATCGATATGGACTTCCATTTCGTCTGCCCGTCTGAAGACGGTACGCTGTTCATGTTCGGCACCGACAGACTTGGTCGGGACATGTTGTCACGGATGATCTATGGCGCGCGGGTTTCGCTGACCATTGGTCTGGTGGGCATTTCCGTCAGTTTCCTTCTCGGTATCCTGATCGGTGGGGCGGCCGGGTATTACGGTGGCTGGGTGGATTCAACAGCCCAGCGTGCGATTGAAGTCATCCGTTCGTTGCCGGAAATTCCGCTTTGGATGGCGCTTTCAGCCGCATTGCCCGTGACCTGGAGCCCGATTTTAATCTATTTCGGGATCACGATTATCCTTGGTCTGATCGACTGGACGGGGCTTGCCCGCGCAGTGAGATCGAAACTTCTGGCGCTTCGTGAAGAGGACTATGCACTGGCGGCACGCCTGATGGGGGCGAAGCCAAAGCGGATTATTGCGCGTCACTTGCTGCCGAACTTTGCCAGCCACCTGATCGCATCGGTGACGCTATCGATCCCCAACATGATCCTTGGTGAAACCGCGCTGAGCTTCCTTGGGCTTGGCCTGCGCGCGCCGGTGACCAGTTGGGGGGTGTTGCTCAATGAAGCGCAAAACATCAATGCGGTCGCGGTTTATCCTTGGCTGATGTTGCCGGTGGTGCCGGTGGTGATTGTGGTTCTTGCGTTCAATTTCCTTGGCGACGGGCTGCGGGATGCAGCCGACCCCTACAAGAACTGAGCGGATTATGTCGTCTAAGGCCCCTAGGATTGAGACCGAACGCCTGATACTGCGCAGGATGTCGTTTGGCGACTGGCCGGATTACGCGTCCATGCTTGCGTCAAAGCGCTCAGCACACATGGGCGGCCCATATGACACTGAGGCAGCAACGGCCTTGCGTGATTGGGCGTTTAACGCGCGCGGCTTGCCAACGCTTGTCAGTTACATCGCACCGGAAAATGATCGTTCTATTACTCTGGCGGAACGCATTGGTGCCGTTTTGGACCAGACCGCGCAGCGGCCTGATCCGAATGACCTTGTTTTCAGGCATGCACACCCAAAGTAAGGATTACTTTTTGCGCAGCCACAGACTGGTCTCATGCGCGCCTTCGGGAAGGTGAATGCCGTTGGCTATGGATTGGTCGACCTCATCGCGCATGCGGGTCTTCGCATATGCGCTTGACCACATGATTTCAAACCCGCCGCCAGCCAGAAGCGCTGCGACCCCTTGTTGCTCGTTATATCCGCGCCATTGCCAGATTTCCGGATAGTCATCGGGCAGGGTGATGTCGTGGATATGAATGATCGCCCCACTTGGCAGGGTCGGAATGACCGATGAAAACAGCAGATCAACATCGGTACCGGGCATCAGGATGTGGCTTGAGTCGATCGACAGGAAATCCGCACCGGTCAGGGTTTTGAAAACCGATGGGTCGGCCTTTTGCACGATGGTGCGTTCGACTGTGATCGGAAGCTTCGCGATATCAGCGCGTGGCGCCGGATCAATCGCGTGAAATGCCGTATCGAGTTCGCCGTCCTTGATCGCCCGGTAATAAAACCGTGTCGAATGGCCCGATCCGATTTCAATGATCCGGTCCGGGCGAAATTCGCGGGTGAAGACATAGGCCATCATCCCATCAAGGCGCGGAAACCAGCTTTGTTGCCAGCGTGGCTCCGGCGGGGTGGCATTGCCGAAGCTGGCAAAAGCTTCGTGATAATTGGCGGCCTTGGTCAGCCAAGCCTTCATGGTGGGGGCTGCCGTATCCATCATGGTTTCGATTGCCGGGTAGCTGGGGCGACCGACGGCCTTTGCCGTCTCGCTGGCATAGCGGTAAGGGATGAAATAGCCTGCGGGCTCAGCGCCAATCAGTGTTTTCAAACCAAGTTTCAAGCGGCGCATTCTGAGAGAGAACGGCATCGAGGTCATATCAAAGGCCCCTTTGAGTTCAAAATTATTGTGTTTCTATCGGTGCCGGTAAGGTTAATCAGTTGCAAAAAGTCTGATCCTCTCCGCGCCAGGCTCGTGTCAGCACAATCGCAAATCCCATCGAAATCGCCGAAAATACCGCCATCAGGTAATAGACCTGCGATCCGAACTGTTCATACAGCGGGCCGGAAATCCAGATGCTGCTACCAAGGAAAACGCCCATGGACAGTGTTGCCATCAGGCTTTGTGCCGAGGTGGCAAGTTGTTGGGGTATGGCGCGGGCGATAAAACTGACAGCGGCCAAATGCGTGATCCCGAATGTCATAGCATGAAGGGGTTGAACCAAGATAATCAACCATAGATTGTCGGTTGTGCCCAGTACAATCCAGCGTAAAATTCCTGATCCCGCACCAATCGCAAACAAGATACCGGGATGGCGACCACGGACAAACCGCCCGGCGACAGCAAACAGAACGATCTCGGCAATCACACCAATTGACCAGAAAACGCCAATCATTTCATGCGAGTAACCGGCTGATTCCCAATGGACAGAGGCAAAGGCGTAATAGGTGCCATGAGCACCCTGGGCAAATCCGATGCAGGCAAGATAAATCAGGAAAACCGGTTTGCGCAGCAGATACATCAGCGAAGAACCGGATCTGAGCGGACGATCTGTCTGCGGGTCAGGCATGCGGGTGGTAATCGCAAAATTCACGATCCCCGCAACGAACAGCATCCAGACGATCCATTCTGTTGATGTTCCATCCAGAACCCAGCCCGCCCCATAGGATGCCAGAATGAAGGCAAGCGATCCCCACAGCCGCACCCGACCATAATCAAGTTCACGCGCCTTACATTCATGCACCGTAATGGTCGTGCCAAGCGGCAGCAGCGGCGAGAAGGTAAAGCCGATCACGACGGAAAGGGCGGCAAGCCACCAGAAATCGCTCGAGATGGGGAAGGCCAGAATGGATAAAACATAGATCCCGGCAAGCCACATCATCGGGGTCTTGCGATTGCCGGTGCGATCAGCGCGTTGGGCAATCAACGGATCGGCAAAGACACGCACCCAGTTCGGCAGTGATAACAAGATCCCGATTTCGGCTGCCGATAATCCCTGGGATTTTAGCCAGACCGGCCAATAAGGCAGAAAAACACCCTGAATCAGAAACAGTCCGGAAAAGAACAACGCCAGCGTTGCCGCCGTTTTCATCCGGTCCGGGTCGGTGGCTGGTGATGGTTTCGATGATGGTGTGGCGTTTGGCGTGTTCATGCGGTGAGTTGCCGACGCTTGAGGCCGCGAATGATGAAACGCGCCGGATGAATGGCATGCATCAGCACTTTTTCCAGAGGCAGGGGCATATCGCAAATCTCACTGGCAAGAATCTCGGCGGCAAGCGGGGCGCCGATCAGTCCGCGGGCCCCGAAACCGGTACAGATATACACGTCTTTGTGGTAGGGCGCATCGATATATCGCGCGCCTTTTTTGCCCTTGTCGATGTCGCCATATGACGCAAGATAGGCGTCAAAATCCGGCGCAGGACCGATCAGGGGCAGGTGATCCGCGGTTGTCGTGCGCAAGGATGCCCGGCCTTGAAGCATGTCAGGCGAGAGCTTTTCCGCAACATCGGGCAGGACTTTGCCAAGCTGGGAAATGTTAAATGCGTGGTCATCTTCGCGTAGGTCCGTCTGCGCATCGTCGCGTCCAAAAGTGGCCCCAAATACATGCAGGCCATCGCGCGCTGGTGTGATGTAGCCCTTGTGGCTCAGAACGCACTTAATGACGGAACCATTCCCAAGGTTTGCCAAGATTTCTTCTGGCAAAAAGCTGATCTGACCACGAACAGGGTTCAGGTGATCTCTAAGCCAGCTTGTCTGACCCATCATCTGCATTTCAAGCGCGCCAGCGATGATAACGGCATCAAACGGCCCATAGGAAGCCCCGTTTTCATCGGTCAGGACTTTGCCTTGTTCAGCATCGCTAATGGCCGTGATGGTTGTTGAAAGCCGAATATCTATACCATCAGAAAAAGCCCGTACCACCGACGGCGGATTAACCCAGCCGGCGGATGGATAAAAAACACCGCCATAGGGCAAGGGCAGGCCAAATCGTTCTGAGGCCTGATCACCGTCAAGCGCCTCGACAAGGTCGGGTTTGTCGCCAAGGCGCGCGATCAGGCCATCAAGCCTTTCACGTTTGCGTGCACTGGTGGCAAGATCAATCACACCGCAGAAATCGGCCTCGACCAACCCCTGATTGGAAAGTTTTTTGATCTTGCGATGGCTGAAACGATAACCAGCCTCATAAAACCGGCCCATGATGGCATCATCAACGGTCAGATAGGGCTCCAACATGCCAATCGGGTTGCCTGATGCCGCGCTGGCCAGTTGATCGGCCTTTTCAAAAAGGGTTACGGCAAGGCCACGTGCGTTTAAGGCATCCGCGCAGGCCGCACCGGCAAGACCCCCACCGATGACGGCGACAGATTTGGTTTTCTTGGGACGGGGAAGGTTAAACCAAGGATCATCGGCGATTTCGAAAAGGCCCAGCGTATTGTCGTTGTCAACGTTCGGTGCCGGAAGCGTTGCCGTGATCATGTCGCGTTTATAGCCAAACCCTTTGCGCTTGCTGATTTCAAATCCCGCACTTTCCAGCCCGTCACGTGCAATGCGTGCGGCAGTAAAAGTCGCAAGGCTTGCACCACGCGGGTTGGACGCGCCGGCAAGGGCAGCAAACAAGTGAGGATGCCACATATCGGGATTGCGCGACGGGGCAAAGCCATCAAGAAACCAGCAATCAATATTCCCGTCATAGTCAGACCAGCATTCAATCGCATCGCCGATCAAAAGCGTCAGACTGACATTGCCATGGGCAAGGGAAAAGCGGTGTACACCGGGCAACATGGTTTCATGCGGCCAGATTTCGGCAAGCTGTTTGGAATATTGCGATAATTCTGGCCAGCTCTGGTGTGCGCGGATCATGTCATCGCGCGACAGCGGGTATTTTTCAACGGAAACGAAATGCAGGCGTCTGGATCGTTTGAGATCACTGTTCCAGCTTTGCCACGCGGCCAGAAAGTTCAGTCCGGTGCCAAAGCCGGTTTCGCCAATAGCAAAGCTTTCGCGGTTCTGCCAGGCAGATGGAAGGTTGTTACCCTCAAGAAACACATAGCGCGTTTCAGCAAGCCCATCCTTGGGATTGAAATAGATATCACCAAAATGCGGAGAGAACGGCACATTGCCATCCTGCCAGGTTATTTCGCCAGCAGGTCTTGGTTCATCACCCTCCGCTGGCATGGTGACATCGTTTGCCGTCATGCAGACAGGACCTCGTCATCCTTTTCGGGGACAAGGGCCAGGGCTTCGCGTACGACTTCCGTACCAGCCCCTTTGCGATGGGCATTTTCGCTCAGATAACGGCGCCATTGTTTTGCACCGCGCATTTGCTGGAACAGGCCCAGCATATGGCGGGTGACATGGCCAATGGTGCCGTTTGCTTCTTTCAGGTGTTCTTCGATATAGGGCAGCATTGCCTCAACCACCTGATGGCGGGTCAGGGGCTTGGCATCATCGCCATAAAAACGCCGGTCGACATCGGCCAGAACATAAGGGTTCTGATAGGCTTCACGCCCGATCATGACACCATCGACATGTTTCAGATGCTCGGCGGTTTCATCAAGCGTCTTGATGCCACCGTTGATCAGGATTTCAAGCTCCGGGAATTCCTGTTTAAGCTGATAGACCAATTCGTACTTTAACGGCGGAACTTCTCGGTTTTCCTTGGGCGAAAGACCTTTGAGCCACGCCTTGCGCGCGTGAACGATGAAAGTCTTGCAGCCAGCCTCGGCAACCGTTTCGGTAAAGCGTTTAAGCGACGGGTAGTCTTCCTGATCGTCAATGCCGATGCGGTTTTTGACTGTCACCGGGGCGTTGCTGGCCGAAATCATCGATTTCACGCACTTCGCAACGACATCGGGCGTTGCCATCAGGCAGGCACCAAAGGCGCCGTTCTGCACACGATCAGACGGGCAACCGCAATTCAGATTGATTTCATCATAGGCATAGTCATTGGCGATTTCGCAGGCGCGCGCCAGATCATCCGGGTCGCTGCCACCAAGCTGAAGCGCAACAGGGTGCTCGGCATCGTTATAGCGCAAATGACGGTCTACGCCGCCGTGAAGAATGGCGCCCGTGGTGACCATTTCGGTATAAAGCAACGTATGACGACTGATCTGCCGCAGAAAATAGCGATCATGCCGATCCGTCCAATCCATCATCGGGGCGACGGAAATACGCCGATTAACAGTCATTTGCCTACCGTTTTTGTCAAAGCCGGGTGAAGAGGGTTGCTGTATTCCAAGCGCGGTCTTTATATAGGTTCCGGGATTTAGGGTCAAAACCGATTGCGCGATGCATGGCAGCATCCCGAAGATATTAAAGTACAGGATTTGATATGGTTACGATTTACGGCATCAAGAACTGCGACACTGTCCGCAAAACCCTTAAATGGTTTGAGGCCAAGGGTATTGAAAACAAGCTCCATGATTTCCGTGCTGACGGTATTGACGCCAAGACCATTGAAGCCTGGCTTGATGAAGTCGGGGGTAAGGTTTTGATCAACAAGCGTGGGCCGAGTTATCGCAACCTGAGTAACGACGACAAGGCAACATTGGAGCAGGGCGGTGCCGCTGCGGCCGCGGTGCTTGCCGCCAATCCGACCGTGATCAAACGTCCGGTTGTTGATTTCGGTTCGACCCGGACGGTCGCCTATGATGAGGAACGCTGGTCTGATCTGGCCGGATTGTAAGGGGGCGGAAATGGCAAAGCCGGTCGTTCGGGGTGTGATCTTTGATTGTGATGGTGTTTTGGTCGATACTGAAACACTTGCCTGTCGCGTGTTGACAGAGCAGCTTTGTGATTATGGCTGCGACATGGATATGGCGAAGACCCATGATCTTTTCATTGGTGGCACATTGGCGATGGTGCCGCCAAAAATGGAACAGATGTTTGGCATTACGCTGCCAGAAGACTGGCTGTCTGAATGCTACGAACGTACGTTTACGGCCTTTCGCAACGATCTGACACCGTTCGCACATCTTGATCCGGTGCTTGATCTGCTGGAAGAAAACAACATTCCCATTGCGATTGGCAGCAACGGTCCACATGCCAAGATGGATGTGTCGCTGGCCAAGGTTGGCTTGAAGGAACGTTTTGAAGGGCGGGTTTGCTCGGCACATGATGTCGAAAACCCTAAGCCGCATCCGGATGTCTTTTTGCTGGCCGCACAGAAAATCGGTGTCGATATCAAGGACTGCATTGTTGTCGATGACAGCCAGAATGGCGTGCGCGCAGGTGTTGCATCCGGTGCGACGACCATCGGTCTTGTCGATATTACGCCGGCCAACTACCTTCTTGATGCCGGTGCGCATCATATTGCGACCGACCATCGCGACCTTTATCGGCTGTTGGCCGATTGGATGTCTGCAGCCTAGCTGGCGTTCATAGTGTCCATCAAAAAAGAACGGGCAGCGCCGTGTTGGGGCTGCCCGTTCTTTTGTTTTCGCAGGATGTCTTTATTCACCAACCACAATGCCTTCGCGGCGGGAATCAGCCCCGCCAATCAGGCCGTCTTCGGTGATCATAATGGCGTGAATGCCGGAATTAAGATCGCGGATATCGGTCTTAAAGCCCATGCCTTCCAGTGCCGGGGCCAAGTTTTCGGCATCGGATCCGGCTTCAAGGTCAAAGGTGCCGAACCGGTTGACCAGGTGGGGCATGTCGATGGCGTCCTTGGGCGACATGTTCCAATCAATCATCCCGATAAGCGATTGGGCCACATACCCAATGATACGCGATCCACCCGGTGAACCCGTGACAATTACCGGTTTGTCGTCTTTCATCACGATGGTGGGCGCCATCGATGAACGCGGGCGTTTGCCCGGTGCCAAGGCGTTGGCAATAGGGACGCCATCGGAATGGGTCTTGAACGAGAAATCGGTCAGCTCGTTATTGAGCATAAAGCCGTTCACCATCAGGCGTGAACCAAAGCCGTTTTCAATCGTGGTCGTCATCGAAACCGCATTGCCATAGATATCGACGATCGAGAAATGGCTGGTGCTTGGCAGTTCAATCGCTTCGTCGTCGGCCAATTTCATGGCGTGGCTAAAGCTTGGCATGCCGGGTTCGACGGATTCAAGTGCGGTATCCCGATCAAGCAGTTTGGATCGTTCCGCCAGATAGGTTTTATCGAGCAAGCCCGTCAATGGCATCGGGACAAAATCAATATCTGCCATGTAACGTCCGCGATCTGCAAATGCCAAACGCGATGCATCACCGATCAAACGCCAACTTTGCGCAGACTCAGGGCCCATCGCGGCGATATCATAGGGTTCAACCAGTCCAAGGATCTGTCCGACCGTTAGCGCCCCCGAAGAAGGTGGTCCCATGCCGCACACATCATGATCGCGATACTCGATACAGACGGGTGGGCGTTCCTTGACCTGATAGTTGGCAAAATCCGCAAGTGACAGGACGCCGGGGTTCCAACTGGCACCCTTAACCTTGTCGACAATGTCCTGGGCGATCTGACCCTGATAGAAATTCACGGTCCCGTTGGCTGCCAGATCTTGAAGGGTCTTGGCATATTTCGGATTTTGAAGAACCGTACCGGCCGCAAGTGGCTCGCCATCCTTGTCAAAGAAATAGCCCTTTGCTTCGGGATCGCGTGAAAGTTTTTCCTGATCATCAGCGATCAAGGCAGCAAGACGTGGAGAAACTTCAAAGCCCGTTGTGGCGATACCAATTGCCGGATCGAACAGGCTCTTCCAAGGAAGCTGCCCCCACTTTTCGTGTGCAGCTTTCATCAGGGCAGGGGTTCCGGGCGTACCAACCGACCTGCCGCCAACAACCGCATCATAAAAATTAAGCGGTTCGCCGTTTTCATCCTGGAATAGCGTCGGCGTTGCGTTCAGAGGCGCGGTTTCGCGGCCATCAAGCGTGGTCAGCTTTCCAGTCGCTGCATCGAAATAAACCAAAAATGCGCCGCCCCCAAGCCCGGACGATTGCGGTTCGACAAGGCCAAGCATGGTCTGAATGGTGACCATCGCATCAATGGCGTTGCCACCAGACCGCAAGATATTAGCACCTGCCTGAACTGCCAGCGTGTTTGCAGCACTGATCATCCAGTTGCTGGCAGTGGCGGCCTTGCGCATTTCGGACGAGGAACCGGCCGTGCTTGCCTCAGGCGCAACGGCGTCTGTTGTTTGTTGGGCAACAGCACCTTGGCCAAGGCATGCGCATAAGCCCGCAGCGATAAGGGCTGCCAGAAGTTGTGGGCGAAGTTTGACTGTTTCGAAAGATACAGGAGCGTTAAGGGGCATGTTCCAGACCTTTGTTTTGTTTGGCGGGGTATTTTGTTTGTCGGGGCGCTCAAAAGAAAACACCCGCATCGTGGCAGATGCGGGTGCAAATGTGCAGTAAAAATCCAGTGTAGGTTGCCTAGGCTGCTGTCTTGTTGCCTTTGCTGCGCTGTTGGCTGACGAGCTTGACCTGCAGCCATTCCAGTATGGTTTCGGCGACCTTTTCCCAGTTTTGATCGAGCATCATCGCGTGGTGAATATCGTCAATCAGAGCATAATCCGCGCCATAGCGCTTGGCTGTGTGGTGGATCAGCTCGCTCTGGATGATTTCATCGTCGCGTGCGCCCATGACCAGCATGGCTGGCGCTTCATCCTTTGTCAGGAAGATCGGGTTTGCGCCCATCATGTCCGTAATCGCCCGCTGGCTTTCCGTTTCGAGCCGACCGAAATAGATCATGCCTTCATCTTCGGCGATATCAGGCGACAGCATCGCCCGCCCCAGACGTTCACGAAGCAGGGTATGGGGGCCAATGGCCTGAAGCCAGAACATATGGAAAAACAGATCGGGCTGGGCCATTGCCATCATCGCATTGCTGGCAATCAGGCCTTCCGGCGGAACTGAGGCCATCAGGACGGCGGCCTCGGCACTGTGGCGTTCGAGATATTTCTGAATGACATAGCCGCCCATCGAATGACCAATCAGCACCGGCTTCTTGCCAAGGGTCTCGACAACCTCTTCAAGGTCTTCGACGTAATCGTCAATGGATGCGAGGCTGCGCAGTTCGCGGCCGCCACTTCCGCCATGGCCGCGCAAGGAAAACGCCACGGTCTCAAAGCCGCGATCTGCAAACCAGGTCAGGAAATGTTCGTTCCAGCACCACGCCCCGGTATAGGCGCCATGTACAAACACCAATGGATGTTTACTTTTGGGTTTGCCGGTCGGGCTGCGACGGAAAATCTCCAATTCGGGACTCATGGCCTGCCTCCTCGCGATGCGGGATCGATGCAAATATATGCCTTGATTAAAAAGAACTCGATTATGTTCGCACATGCAGCATAATCTTGTCCAATCACATGTGGGAGTCCGACTTTGGTTTGGCAATGATTGTCAGTCTGAAGTTGTTTGCTTATGATTGCGTCCGGGACAGTAAAAGATGTGAGGGAACGCAGGGGGTCTGTGCTCCGGACACTAACAACACCGTAGTGAGAAGCTTGGGGGATATGGTTAAATTATCAGTGGTCGGCATTTTCGCGGATCTCGATGAGAGCGCGATTGCAGACGTCGAACGCCACGTCAACCGAAAGACGTTTGCGGCCGGGACGCAAATTATCGAACCGGAATCAGATAGTTCGGACGTTTACCTGATTTTGTCCGGGCGGGTACGGATCGTTAATTACTCGCTTTCGGGGCGCGAAATCACCCTTGAGGAAATCGGGGCAGGTGGCTGTGTCGGCCAACTTTCTGCCATTGACGGGCAACCGCGTTCGGCCTGTGTGATTGCGGTTGACGATACCAGTGTCGGTATTTTGAGCCCGGCCAACTTTGAAAAGGTCGTCAAAAATCACCCGTCAGTTGCCTGGAACGTGATTAGCGAACTGGCCAGAATTGTGCGGAACTCGACCCGAAGAATTGTTGATGTTAGCACACTTGGCGCCAACGAACGGGTCGTGGCGGAAATTTTGCGCCGTGCCAACAATGTTTGTGACGATAACGGCTCGGCACTTTTGTCACCCGTTCCGGTTCATTCCGAGGTCGCCGGGCGTGTCAGCACATCGCGTGAAACCGTTGCACGCGTCATGAGCACGCTTGGGCGTCGCCAACTGGTGACAAAGGTTGAGACCGGTCTTTTCGTCCCGGATGTGCGCCGACTTGAAGAATTCCTAAGTGAGTCAATTCATTAGGTCGTATTTGTATGATTTTTTTTGTCTTCATGTGATGACTGTCACAGAGAAGAGGGTGATCGACAGGTAAAGGTATTGGTGTGGCGGACATTTAAATGTTCCGGCACATCTCCCCCAAGAGAGTTACTGGCCGTACACTTGTTGTACGGCCATTTTTTTGCGTTTTCGCATGGCGGACAGATTTGTTGATGTCTAATCTGTACGAAACAACAGCACTTCTTTTTAAGGGAACCTCTGATGCGTATTTCTGTGGTTATGGCCGGACTGAATGGTGCGATGGCGGTTGCGTTGGGGGCGTTTGCCGCCCATGGCATGGCTGGAAGCGAAATGGATTATGCACGTGGCCTGGTCGAGAAGGGCGCGCATTATCAGCTCGTACATGCTGTTGCCCTGGCCGCGATTGCTGGTCTGGTTCATCATGTGCCCGATGAGAAGTTCCTGCGCATTGCCGCCTATGCAATGCTTGTCGGGATCGTTTTCTTCTGCGGGTCTTTGTACGCCATTGCCTTTGGCGGTGTTTCTGCGTTTGGTGCCGTGGCGCCGATTGGCGGTTTTGCCTTTATTGGGGGCTGGTTGTTGCTTGCTGCGGCGGGATACAGACGCTTTGGCTGATATCGCAGCACGTGGCATTTAACCTGAAGCAGGCAAGTACAAACAAAAAAGACGTGTCCCGAAGGACACGTCTTTTTTAAATCTTTGCAATCGAGTTCCGAAGAACCAGATTACTTCATTTTCGCTTCTTTGAACACGACGTGCTTACGCACGACCGGGTCGTACTTGCGAAACTGGAATTTCTCGGTGGTATTCCGCGGGTTCTTCTTAACAACATAGAAGTAACCGGTGTCTGCGGTGCTTACCAACTTTACGAGGATCGAAGCGGGCTTCGCCATGTCTCTGCATCCTGTGTTCAGGTGTATCTCAGGCGGCGGAACATAAAGGTTATCGGCAGAGTGTCAAGCCATTTTGGAAAAAAGAATGTAATTTTATTGGCTGGCAAAAGTATCGGCGATTTCCTGTTGTCCGACATAGGCCAGATTCTTGTATTCACGGTTATTTTTCAGCAGCTCAAGTGCAACTTCGACATCAAATGTTTCACCATTTGTGCTGGCCGGACAAACGCTGCGCAGTTCACGGCGGCTCTTTTCGTCCTGATAGTCCAGCTTGCGCCATTTCATCATCACCGAGGCGGTCTCATCACGCTGTGACAGGGCGTTCGCCACCTTGTGAATAGCGGTGCTACCTGTGCCTGATTTCGTGCAGATAGCCGGGAAAAGACCGATTCTATCAAAGGTGTATCCAGAAGGGGCTGTCATGCGCGACCAGGTAAAGGTCAATGTCCCATGGTTGGGCAGATCATTGATTGCCTGAACGGACCCCTTGCCAAAGCTTGTGGACCCGATCAGCACAGCACGATGGCGATCCTGAAGGGCTGCTGCAACCAGTTCCGCTGACGACGCTGTGCGTCCGTCAATCAGGACAACCAGCGGCGCGCCATTGGTCAAATCGCCGGTTTCTGCCTTGAATATGTGACGTGCGGCTGTGACACGCGAAAATGTCTTTCCGATCGGACCATCGGCCAGAAACAGGTCAGCCACCGCAACGCCCTGTTGCAGAAGTCCGCCACGGTTTCCACGAAGGTCGAGAATAACACCTTGAAGGCCACCATCATAAAGTTTCGCCTTCATGATGCTGTCTGCAAGCGTTGACGCGGTTGCTGAGTTGAAGCTGCTGACACGCGCAACCAGGATATTGTCACGGACATCATCGAACACTGTGCGGTCAATCACCCGTTCACGCAGTATCTCCATGGGGGTGATGGCATTGCTTTTGGCTGCATTCACCTCAAGCAGGACAGATGTTCCTTCTTCGCCATGCAGCAAGTCGGCAGCATAGCGACTGGCTTTGCCATACATGTCCTCGCCATTGACCGTCAGGATCTGATCGCCGGGATGCAGTCCGGCACGCGCAGCCGGGCTTTCCGCATGAACAAGTTTGACAACAGGGTAGCCACTTCCGCCAACCACACGAACGCCGATGCCAATATAGCCGTCACGACGGTTGCGCGCATTTTCTGCACGTACCGGCCCCTCATAGCGGCTGTAACGGTCCAGATTGCGGATCGCACCACTGATCAGGGCAGACTCGATGTCTTTGGTGTCCGTGCTGCGCAGTTTGGCTGAGTGCGCCCGGTATCTTGCCAATCCGGTTAGCGTGATTTCGGACCAGATCTGAAGGTTTTCGTGATCCACCATACCATCGGATGACGCCGGAAGGGCAATCTTGCCGACTGTTCGGTCATCATATTGCAAGACCAAATCACTCGGGGTGATGTCGACGCGAATGTTTTCGTCAATCGATGAGAGTCCATCAAGGGTGCTCACCAGGATCTGTTCACGGCTGATCGGATCGATATAGCGTGTTGCGACAAGTTCGATTGTTTGAGAAATCAGCTCGCGCGTCTGCGGATCATCAGGCGAGGTTACTGCCATCCGGTCTGAAGTGGCGCAGGCAGCCTGCAATACACATAACCCGACGGCAACACAGGTGCGCCGCAAACGTCGCACTCCTGCGTCGGGATTGTAATATGCATTCTGTGCTACGCGAAGTGCGACCAATTAAACAATCCGGTTAATTCAGGCGAGATAACCTACGCATTCTACTGGAAAAATTGGCATTCTGCCAACGACTATCCTTTGATGCGCATGGCCCATTGAGTGCCAAGAACAGCCCCTTTGATAAAGGGCAGAAAGCCAAGGCACAAGGCGACGGTGGCCGGAAGCCAGATCGAAAGTTGCAGTGCCATGGACGGGCTGAAATTCTGTTCCATCGCCAAGGCACCCGGAACCACGATGTGTCCGACTAGAAAGATCGTGAAGTAGGGCGGGGCATCATCACAACGATATTCCCCGATTGGGTGATTGCAAACATCACACTCGGAACGAAGCTTCAAATAGCCGCCAAAAGCAAAACCGTGGCCACAATTCGGGCATTTGCGGCGAAATCCGCGACGCAAACCGGTCATCAGTCGACCGCTGCTTTGGTTGCTGTTGGTGGCATTTGTGTCGGGAGAAATATCGTGTGGGGCATTCATATATAAAATTAACTCCTGTCATATCTCAGCGCCCTCTTGATCCGTGTGGCGAAAACAGGCATTGAGACTGTACGCCATCATCATGATGTTCGGTTGCGCAAGCAAGTAAAATCGGCCCTGCCTATTCACCTCAGGGGCGTATACATGGTCACATTTGCTTGATCGAACAGTTGCCAAGGGAGTGCCCAGTGGGAAGTGCAGACGCAGTCATTGCCGGTCTGAAACAGGACTTCATCGAGGACACCATCGAACGCATTGATCGTATTGAAACCACGATTGATCGCGTTGCTGGCGGAATGGACGAAGCCGGACCGGGAATTGCCGAACTGCGGCGCGAGGCACACACCGTCAAAGGACTTGCCGGATCATTCGGCTTCCCGCTGGTGGGCGCGATTGCGCATCGGCTTGAAGATTATATTGCCGAACTAAGCGAAATTGATGATCTCGAAGCGGCATCGCTGGTGGATTTCACCAGCTGGATCCGCGAGATCATCGAAAGTGGCACCAACCCCCAGGCCGAAGAAGAAACCCGTATTCTGCGTTCCCTGCCAACCCGCAGTGCCAAGGCGGATGAGCAAGACGATGCATCCGAAGTTGCGGTCGCGCAGGATAAGGAAGTCCTTCTTGTCACCGCGACCGCTGTGCAGGGGCATTTTTTGCAGCGTGCACTGCGTGAAAAGGGTTTTCGCACCATCACCGCCCGTTCGGCCGTCGAGGCGTTCGAAACGGTGGTTCAATCGCGCCCGGATGCCGTCATTACCGCGGCTGTGCTTGATGGGCTCAGCGGGATCGAACTGATCCGTGCCTTGGCTGCGATGAAGACCCTGTCAGACAAAAAGCTCGGCCTGTTGACGAGTTTCGATGCATCACATCCCGATCTTGAAGGTTTGCCTGAGAGGGTTGCAATTATAAGCAATAAAGGGAAGCAGACAGCTGACCATTTAAACAGATTCATTTCTACAATAGTGTGAGAAAAATCATCTTTGTTTCACAATAAGAGTGTTGAGATGACAGAAGACAGCGATCCGAAAGAAGAAAAATCTACAGAGCCGTATGGTGGTAATTGGCCGCGAAGAGAGTATCATAACAATAGAATATACTGGAATTTTGAATTCTTCATGAAAGCCGCTATGGCAATCGGAGGAGGGTTTGCGTATTTAATTGTTAATGAAAAAACACAGAAAGCCGAAAATCTGATAAATTTGGCCGGCTTATTTATGATTTTTCTAGGTGGTGTTTCCTGCTTCAATATGTTTTCACATTATCGGGCAAAAAGAAATCATGCTGGGTTGGAGATAAGTATTTGGCAGCAGATTTGGAAAGATAGCGATTTTTATATGTTCTGTGCCGTTTTGGCTATGACTTTTGTTTATGCTTACATGGCATTTTACACAGATATTATTGCCCATCTGGAAGTAAATAGCTGATAAAAAAGGCGGCGAAATCTGCGTTCGCCGCCTTTTTTTTACTAAGCTGTTTGATTAATCGGTTTTTGTGTTTTTACGCGCTACCCGATTGGATGCCACCAGCTTGCGCTGCTTTTTCGGTGTGGTCTTTTTCTTTGCCGCTGCTTTCTTGCCTTTGGACTTGGTCGCAGACGACCCAGCCGGACCATTTGCATCCCGCGGCCCGGATCGGAAACCGGGCTTGCTGCCATGGCGATGGCTGCGGTCGCCGGGGCTGCCACGCCGTTTGCCCGCACCACGACGTCCGCGCGGCCGTTCAACCAGATCGCGGGCGGTAATGTCGGCGTGTTCGGCAAGTCGCAATGCCAATGATCCGGTGGCCGCATCGGCATCGGCGATCCTGACGACAACCGTATCACCCAGTTGGAACTTCTTGCCGCGATTTTGCCCGACAAGTGCGTGGCTTGCTGCGTCATGGATGTAATAGTCATCGGGCAGGGTAGATATCGGAACCAGCCCGTCTGCACCTGTTTCGTTCAATGAAACAAACAGACCAAAGTGGGTGACGCCAGAAATCTTACCGGGGAATTCCGCCCCGACCTTGTCAGACATATAGGCAGCGACATAACGGTCAACCGCATCGCGTTCGGCCATGGCCGCCCGTCGTTCGGTGCCCGAGATGTCCTCACCAATCTGTTCGAACCGTTCGCCTTCTTCGGGCGTCAAACCGCCTTCACCAAGCTTGAGGCCCGCGATCAAAGCACGATGGACCAGAAGGTCGGCATAGCGCCGGATCGGGGAGGTAAAGTGCGCATACCGTTTCA
This sequence comes from Thalassospira sp. A40-3, assembly GCF_015871485.1. Taxonomy (NCBI): domain Bacteria; kingdom Pseudomonadati; phylum Pseudomonadota; class Alphaproteobacteria; order Rhodospirillales; family Thalassospiraceae; genus Thalassospira; species Thalassospira sp. A40-3. Next base: position 2,119,384 of record NZ_CP065428.1, on the reverse strand, counting down.
GTGCAAGGCCGAAGTGCCCGATATTGTCGGGGCTGTACATGGCCTGTGACTGGCTGCGTAGAACGACCGTGTTGATCAGCTCAGACTCTGGCGTGTCCTTGGCCAGTTCAAGAATGCGGTTGAAATCACGCGGTTTCAGGACCGATGCCTTGTTCAGCTTGTAGCCAGCGCCTTCAAGGAATTCGTGCAGCGCTTCAAGCTTTTCCTCGCTCGGTGCATCGTGGATACGATACATGCAGGGCTGCTTGATACGTTCAAGTTCCTCAGCAGCACAGACATTGGCTGCGATCATGAATTCTTCGATCAGCTTGTGACTGTCAAACCGTGCACGCGGTGCAATGGCAACGATCTGTCCGCTGTCATTAAGCTCGATCTTGCGTTCGGGCACATCAAGCTCGAGCACGCCACGTTTCTTGCGTGCTTCCAAAAACGCATTGAACGCGCCATACAGCGGCTTGATGATGGTATCAACCAGTGGACCGGTGGTGTCGTCTGGCTGGCCGTCCATGGCGCGCTGAACCTGATCATAGGTCAGTCGGGCGGCCGACTTCATCATTCCGCGGCAGAATTTGTGACGCAGTTTATGGCCGTGTTTATCCAGCCACATTTCAACCGCCATGCAGCCGCGATCTTCATGCGGGACAAGCGAACACCAGCCGTTCGAAAGCTCAAACGGCAACATCGGCACCACACGATCCGGGAAATAGCAGCTATTGCCGCGTTTGACCGCTTCGCGATCAAGTGCATCGCCCGGACGCACATACCAGGACACATCAGCGATCGCGACCATGATGTGCCAGCCGCCTTCATTGGCGGGATCGGGGTCGGCTTCGGCCCAGACGGCATCGTCAAAGTCACGCGCATCGGCACCATCAATGGTGACCAGCGGGATGTCGCGCAGATCAGTGCGTTTGCCCAGAGGTGTTGCCTTGGACTCGCGTGCCTGAAGTTCGACTTCAGGCGGGAACTCAAATGGAATGCCGCGCGCATGGATCGATACAAGGCTGATGGATTTCGGTTCATTGATATTGCCAAGAACCTCGGTAATCCGGCCTTTGCGCAGCCCAAAATGTTTGCCCGGCAAAATTTCGGTCAAAACCAGTGCGCCGCTTTCAAGATCAGGATGATCATCCAGCGGAACCGCGATCTCGCCGCTATCCTTGCGATCTGTGGGCACAACGCGGCCTTCGCGTTCATTGGGGCGATAAAGCCCCAAGACGCGCTGTGGCCCGCTTCCAAGGACCCGCATGATGCTGGCTTCGTATGTATGCTTGCCGGTATAGCGAAGCTTGGCCAGAATCTTGTCACCAATGCCTGGCGCACTTGGGCCGCCACGACGAATTGATTTCACAACAATCAGCGGCGGTTCGTATTCATGTTTCCAGACATTCGGTTTGGCCAGAACTTCGCCGTCGTCATCAACGCCGGTGATTTCCAGAACTTCAACCGGGGGCAGGCGGTCGGGTTTGTCAAAACGCCGGCGGCCCTTGACGACATCGCCACCAATCTTCAGGTCTTTCAGGATCTTTTTGAGTTCGATCTTGGCTGCACCCTTAATGTTGAAGGCGCGCGCAATTTCGCGCTTCCCAACCGGTGTCGGGCTCATATCGATGAACTCGATAATCTCTTCCTTGGTGGGGAAGTGTTTTTTGTCTTCTGTATCGTTCGCCAACGTTGCGGCGTCCTTTCATAGGTATTCCAAAGAAAAGGAAGGCGGCGATTAATTCGCCGCCGCCTTTTTCGTGGTTGTCTTCTTCGCTGCGGGCTTCTTTGCAGCCGTTTTCTTTTTCGCAGGGGATTTTTTCTTAGCCGTTGCGGTTTTGGTTGCCGTTTTCTTGGTCGCGGCCTTGGTCGTTTTGCCCGACTTGGCTTCCTTTTCCTTGATGGCCTTGATGGCCATTTCAAGGGTGATGTCATCACGTTCTACATCGCGGATATTGGCGATGGTTTTCTTGTGCTTAACAAACGGTCCCCAGCGACCAACGGCGACAAAGATCGGTTCACCATCATCGGGATGCTTGCCGATTTCCGTGCCGGACTTCTCACGCTTATCCGCGATCAGGGTGATCGCCCGGTTTTCACCAATCGTCAGAACATCATCGTCGGCCTTGAGCGAGGCAAAAATGCTACCCGCCTGAACGTATGGGCCGAAACGACCGATATTGGCCTTCATTTCCTCGCCAGTATCGGGATAAATCCCGACAACACGTGGCAGGGTCAGAAGTTCTTCGGCCTTGGTCAGGTCAACGACAGATGGCTCCAATCCCTTGGGCAGGGATGTGCGTTTCGGTTTGACCTTTTTCGGCTTGCCGTTCTTGCCTTCGACTTCCTCTTCCTCGCCAAGCTGCACGTAAACACCATACGGGCCTTTGCGAAGGGTGATTTCCTTGCCGGTTTCCTTATCAATGCCAAGGACTTTGGGGCCGGAGTCAAGTTCGGATTCGGAGCCGTTTTCATTGGCAACGAGCGGCCGGGTATAATTGCATTCCGGATAGTTCGAACAACCAAGAAAGGCGCCAAACTTGCCGAGCTTGAGGCTCAGCGTTCCATCCGTGCATTTCGGGCATTTATGCGCGTCTGTTCCATCTTCGCGGGGCGGGAACAGGTAGTTTTCCAGCATCACCTGAAGGGCATCAAGGACGTCCGTGATCTTGAGTTCCTTCGCCTCGTCGACATTGCCTTTGAACGACTTCCAGAAATCCTTGAGAACGTCTTTCCATTCCAGCTTGCCCATGGAAACTTCATCAAGCTGGTTTTCCAGATCGGCGGTGAAGTTGTACTGCACATAGCGTTCAAAGAATTTCGACAGGAAGGCGGTCACGAGGCGACCGCGGTCCTGTGCGACGAAACGGCGACGTTCCAGCAACACATAGTTCCGGTCCTGAAGAACCGAAATGATCGACGCATAGGTCGACGGACGACCAATGCCGAGTTCTTCCATCTTCTTGACCAGGCTCGCCTCGGTATAGCGGGGCGGGGGCTGGGTGAAGTGCTGATCAATGCTGACTTTGCCAAGGTCAGGCTTCTGGCCTTCTTTTAGCGGCGGCAGGCGACGATCATTTTCGTCCTCGGCCTCGTCATCCTTGCCTTCCTGATAAAGCTTCAGGAAGCCGTCAAACTTCACAACGGAACCATTGGCACGCAGAACCACGTGATTGTCATTCGATGACAGATCAACTGCGACCTGATCGAAACGGGCGTCTTCCATCTGACACGCCACGGTACGTTTCCAGATCAAGGTGTAAAGTGCTAGCTGGTCCTTATCAAGGTGACGCGAAACCTGTTCGGGACGACGGAACAGATCGGTCGGGCGGACAGCTTCGTGGGCTTCCTGTGCGTTCTTGGCCTTGTTGGCAAAGCTGCGCGCGCTGGCCGGAAGGTATTGATCGCCATAATCCTTGCCAATCAGGCGGCGTGCGGCGGCGAGTGCTTCCTGTGAAAGCACCACGGCATCGGTACGCATATAAGTGATCAGACCAACCGTTTCGCCACCGATATCGACACCTTCATAAAGGCGCTGGGCAAGCTGCATGGTGCGTTTCGCGCCAAAGCCAAGCTTACGCGATGCTTCCTGTTGCAGTGTCGATGTGGTGAAGGGGGGCTGCGGACGCCGTTTGACGTCTTTGCGCTCAACCTTTGAAACGGTGTAGCTGCGGCTTTCGACCTTTTCCTTGGCGATCTTGGCGGCACTTTCATCACCAAGTGCCAGCTTATCAAGCTTTTCGCCGTTCAGATGGGTCAGACGTGCGGAAAACTTGCCCTCTGGAACGGCAAAGCCAGCCTCAAGCGACCAGTATTCATCGGGCTTAAAGGCTTCTATCTCAATCTCGCGTTCGCAAATCAGGCGGAGCGCAACCGATTGCACGCGGCCAGCCGAACGCGAACCGGGCAGTTTGCGCCACAGAACCGGCGACAGGTTAAAGCCGACAAGATAATCAAGCGCACGGCGCGCCAGATAGGCATCCACCAGTTCCTGATTAAGCTCGCGCGGATGGGCGATGGCTTCGGTGACGGCTTTCTTGGTGATCTCGTGAAACACGACGCGATGAACATCGCGACCGCGGAGCAGCTTTTTCTGCTCGAGAACTTCAAGAATGTGCCAGGAAATGGCTTCCCCTTCGCGATCCGGGTCAGTCGCGAGGTAGATGGTGTCAGAGTCACGTGCCGCGGAAGCAATTTCCTTGATCTGCTTTTCGGAACGGCCATCGGTTTCCCAGACCATTGCAAAATCATTGTCGGTATCGACCGAACCATCCTTGGACGGCAGATCACGGATATGACCAAACGAGGCCAGTACCTTATAATCGTCACCGAGATATTTATTGATCGTCTTGGCTTTGGCCGGGGATTCGACGATGACAAGATTCATTACGTTTTTCGTGTCCGGTTCTTGCGCCCGAAGGCGGTCATTATGCTGTGTGGTCCGTAACCTGAAAGTCTGCACACATATATTATAGTGTGTCGCTGTTTTTCAGATCAAATTGCGCAAATTGCGGCAAATCACAACAATATTTGTCACATCCATATCCGACGCGACTCTCATTTGGCGATACGCGATACCCTATTTCCGGGGTGACGTTCAACCCTTCCTGCAAGTTCGAGCTCAATCAAAATTGTCGAAACCTGCTCGGCGGGCAAGTCAGACGTACGAATGAGCTCATCAATCAGAAGGGGGCTAGCAGATAGCAAATCAAAGAGTTTTTCCATCTCTTTGACGGAGTCTTCGTTGGTGTCGGGTTCGTCAGAAAATTCTTCTAATTCAATTGATTGCCGGGTTTTCTTTTCACCCAGAATGACCGCGTCTTGTTCCAGTGATGCCGTTATCTCGTGATATGCCTCGGCTGAGGTGTCAGAGATTGCGTCGCGCGCATCTGTGTTGAAGGTGTGATTTTGTTCAAACAGATGACTGTTTTGCTCGGCGGTTCGAAGGGCATCCAGAATTACGTCAGCAGAGTCGCACAAGATTGCACCGTCACGGATCAAGCTGTTTGGACCTGCTGCGCGTGGATCGGTCGGGGAGCCCGGAACGGCAAACACATCGCGCCCTTGTTCGGCGGCAAAGCGGGCGGTGATCAGCGATCCGGAATTCCGCCCGGCCTCGATGACAACCGTTCCCAAAGACAGTCCGGAAATGATGCGGTTGCGACGGGGAAAGTGCCTTGCCTGTGGTTGGAGGCCAGGAGGCATTTCTGACACCACACACCCCTGTTCACAGAGTTGCGCATAAAGGTCCTGATGTTCGCGGGGATAAACGACATCCACGCCGCCACCCAGAACAGCAATCGTTCCACCGCCTGCATCATGTTTGCCTTGCAAGGCCGCCGCATGGGCTGCGCCATCAATGCCGCGTGCCATACCTGACACAACCACATAGCCCGCGTTTACGAGCTCATGACTGATTTTACGGGCAAATCCGCATCCCGTTGCCGAAGCATTGCGCGCACCAACGATCCCGATGGCGGATTTTCCAAGAAGCTCAATCCGTCCGATGGCATAAAAATAGGGCGGGGCATCATCAATTCGCGCCAGAAGTGCCGGATATTCCGGGTCGCCGAAAATGATCGGTCGGGCGCGCGATGCCTTCGCGGCCTCAATTTCCGCAACCGTTTCGTCGCGACTGGCAATCTTGATCTTTCGCGTGGTCTTTGCTTGGGCAATTACATCGGGCAGGGCATCCATGGCATTTCGGCCTGAACCAAACCGTTCCAGCAATTTGCGAAAGGTAACCGGTCCGACATTGGTGCTGCGCGCCAGTCGCATGCGTGCCAGACGTTCCGATTGCGATAATCGCGATGGTTGTTGGTTAGGTAAATGCATAACGCCCGGATTGTGGTCATCCGGGCGTTATTTCGTCAAGCTATTCGAAGGGGCGACTTGCGCCTATGAAACAGGGGTTTCTTCGTCAGCCTGCTTTTTCTTCTGGCCGATCTTGGGTTCTTCGCCGTGGATCAGGCGTTTGATATTGGCGTGATGAGCAAGCCAGACAATGACAGCCAGAAACACACCAAGCCACACGGCACCGGGATCGTTGGCGATGAAAAACGCCGCCAACGGGGCTGCGATCATGGCGATGAGTGCCGAAAGCGAAGAAATCCGGAAAATCAGCGCCATGACCAACCACGTCAGCGCAGCGCAAAGGCCCATGATCCAGTTGACGGCCGCAAGCGTGCCAAGGGTAGTCGCGACCCCTTTGCCGCCCTTGAATCGCAGCCAAATCGGGAACATGTGGCCAATAACTGCGGCACCGCCGGCAAAGATGCCTTGCTCCGCACCATAAAGGTGGGTGAACAGCAGGGCGGCAAAGGCGCCTTTGCCTGCATCGCCGATCAGGGTCAGGAAGGCCAATCCCTTGCGACCTGTACGCAGAACGTTGGTTGCACCGATATTGCCGGAACCAATCTGGCGGATGTCGCCAAGCCCTGCCATGCGGGTCAGAACCAGACCAAACGGGATAGAGCCCAACAGGTACCCACAGACCGTCGCAACCTGGAGCGACATCAACATTGCCTTATAGGTGGCATCAAGTTCCATTTCAGGCACCTTCCGAGAAGACTTCGCGGCCATCGATCAGGGTGCGCAGAACGCGCCCCTGTGTCAGACGGCCGTCAAACGGTGAATTTTTCGATTTCGAATGGAACTGGTACGGATCAATTTTCCATGGGCGATCCGGATCAAAGATCACCAGATCGGCCGCGGTTCCCTCTGCCAGTGTTCCGGCCCCTTTGATGCGCACCAGTTCGGCTGGTGTGCGGGTCAGTTTGGTAATCACATCGAGCAGCGACATATGCCCGTTGTGATAAAGCTCCAACGCCATCGGAAGCAGCGTTTCAAACCCGACGGCACCGGCAGCGGCCTGCGCAAAGGGCAGGCGTTTGGAATCGGCATCTTGCGGGTTGTGGTCCGACGCAATCGCGTCAATCGTGCCATCGGCAAGGCCGGCAACAATCGCCTGTCGGTCATCCTCGGAGCGAAGCGGCGGAGACAGCTTGGCAAAGGTTCGGTAATCCGAAACCGCATTCTCGTTCAGTGCGAAATAGGGCGGTGCGGTATCGCAGGTGACTTTAAGCCCGCGTTTCTTCGCCTTGCGGATCACTTCCACCGATTCACCGGTCGAAATATGGGCGAAATGCAGACGCCCACCAGTCATTTCAACCAGTCGCAAGTCGCGTTCGATCTGAATGACTTCGGCAAGTGGCGAGACACCGGAAAGGCCAAGACGGGTTGCCAGTTCGCCGCTATTCATCGACGCCCCCTTGGAAAGCTCGGGCTCTTCCGGGTGCTGGACGATCATGCCATCAAAGAACGTGGAATAGGACAAGGCCTGGCGGAGCAGACGTGCACTGGCGATGGTCTTGATCCCGTCGCAGAAGGCAACCGCACCGGCCTGATGAAGCAGACCCATTTCGGTGATTTCCTGCCCCTCGATGCCCTTGGAGACGGCGCCATAGACAAATACCTTGGCCAAGCCAACCTTGCGGGCGCGACGGGCAATGAATTCGACACCGGCCACGTCATCAATCACCGGATCGGTGTTGGGCAGGGCAATAATGGTGGTGACGCCACCGATTGCCGCCGATTTGCCAGCGGTTTCGATGGTTTCCTGATGTTCAAATCCCGGTTCACGCAATTGGGCGCGCATATCAACCAGACCCGGTGCCAAACATGCACCGCCAAGGTCAATGACCTCAAAACCATCTGGAACAGTACCTTCGGTGATGTCCGCGCCACTTTTGGCAATGGTGTCATCTTCAATCAGAAGGCCACCGGTTTCATCGGTTTGTTTGACCGGATCAAGCAGCCTGGCATTGATGAAGGCTTTTTTGCCGGCTCCTTTGGCGCGAATGGCGGGGCTCATGCCTGACCTCCGATCTTTCTGTGGTTCTGCACAAGCAACTCAAGCGCTGCCATGCGCACCGCGACGCCCATTTCGACCTGTTCGCGGATGACGGAACGTTCAACGTCGTCAGCCACTTCACTGTCGATCTCGACACCGCGGTTCATCGGACCGGGATGCATTATCAGGGCATCGGGTTTGGCGTTGGCAAGCTTCGCACGGTCAAGCCCGTGGAAATGGAAGTACTCGCGCACCGACGGGATGAAGCTGCCTTCCATGCGTTCCAGCTGCAGACGCAGCATCATGACGATGTCGCAATCCTTCAGGCCTTCTTCCATGTTATGGAAAATCTCGACACCCATCCGGTCGATCTTGGACGGGATCAGGGTTGGCGGGGCGACAAGGCGCACGCGCGATCCCATGGTGTTCAAAAGCAGGATATTGGAACGTGCAACACGCGAATGGGCAATATCGCCACAGATCGCAACATTCAGGCGATGCAGGCGTCCCTTGTGGCGGCGGATGGTCAGGGCATCAAGAAGTGCCTGGGTTGGGTGTTCGTGGCGACCGTCGCCCGCATTCAAAACCGCACAATTGACCTTTTCGCTCAGAAGCTTGACCGCGCCACTATCGCCATGGCGGACAACCAGTGCATCCGGGTTCATGGCATTCAGGGTCATCGCCGTATCAATCAGGGTTTCGCCCTTTTTGACCGAACTGGTGCCGACCGTCATGTTGATGACATCAGCCCCCAGACGTTTGGCAGCCAGTTCAAACGATGTCAGCGTCCGGGTGGAGTTTTCGTAAAACAGATTAACAACTGTCGCGCCGGCCAGAATATTGCTGGTCTTGTCTGCGGAGCGGTTTTTTTCCGCATAGTGCTGGGCGCGATCCAGAATAAGGGTGATTTCCCCGGGGGTAAGACCCTCGATCCCGAGGAGGTGTGGGTGCGGATAATGATCCGCCGCTGGTCCCATGACGCTCATGGCGTTGCACATTTCCCTTGGATGATCTTTGAAAAATTTCGGGCGGAGCATAACGAATTGCCCCTGTCACGAAAAGTTAAATATTGCCGGTAATGCCGATCCAATCGCTTCAAATTTCCTGACTGATCGGTCAGGTTTCAGGCGGCGAAGGCCAGACGATCGGCGATCAGACGGCCTGGGTCAAAATGGCGATCACCGGCATGGTGATAATCGCAAGCAGGGTATGAACGGTGATGATGCTGGCCATCATCTGCGCATCGCCCCCCATGAGGCGCGCAAGAACATAGGCACTGGCAGAGCAGGGCAGTGCCGCATAAAGCACCACCGCAGCAAGTTCGATATCGGGCAGTCCCAGCATCAGGCACAGACCGGCTGCAATCGCTGGGCTCAACACCAGTTTTCCAACACTTGAAACCCCGACCGGAAAACCTGCGCGCCGTGCAGCCGAAAGATCAAGCCCGGCACCAACGGCAAGCAGGCCGATGGGTAGGGCCGCGCGTCCAAGCACCTCAAGAAAGGGGCCAATGATTGGCGGCAAGCCAATTCCCAGAACGTTAAACAGGCTACCCAGCACGCATGCCATCAGAAGCGGATTTTTTGCCACATCACGCAGCAATGACAAAACGCCGGGCTTGCGATCATTTTCACCCAGATGGGCACATGCCAAAACGGAAATAACGTTAACTGTGGGTACGACCAACGCGACGCAAAGGGCAGTAACGGTTAGTCCGTGTGTGCCAAGCAAGGCCGCGGCAACGGCAAGCCCGATATAGGTGTTTGGTCGAATGGCGCCTTGCACCAGTGATGAAAATGTTGGTGCCGAAACCTTCAAAACGGGGCGCGCCACAAGGATCAGGGCGGTACAGATCGCAATCGTGCCGAGCATTGCCGTTGCAATCCCCAACAGCGGCAGGCTGCCAAGGTCTGCTTTGGCGGTGTTGGAAAAAAGAAGGGCCGGGAAGGTGATGAAATAGGTCAGTTTCTCTGCACCTGGCCAAAAGCTGTCGGGCAGGAAACGCCGTTCACGCAGCACATACCCGACAACGATCAGGGCAAAGGTCGGCAGAAGTGCTGAGAGAATGGCAAGCATCAGGTGGCTTTCATCACGTAATGAAGAAGAACTTTCAACGTCACCATACTGTTATCACTGATCTGAGCAGGGTGAAATACGCTCGGAATATCTAATTGGCATAGATGACTAAAATTCAGTTGGTGTCGAGTTGTTCTTTGCCGGTGTTTTCCGATGTGATAGTCAGCACATCCAACAGGTTTTGGCGTCGATAGACTGTTTGTTCTGCAAAGTCGTCCAGCTCGCTGAATGTTCAAGGAAAGGGACGCCATGTCACGCGCGATTGATCACATTGTATTATGTGTGAATGATCTTGATGCCGCGATAGCTGTCTATACGCAGCTCGGATTCACAATGACCCCGCGTGCAGTTCATCCCTTTGGTACCGGAAATGCCCTGATCCAGCTTGACGGGATGTATATCGAACTTCTTGCCGTGATTGATCCGGACAAGATTGCCGAAACGGACCTTGCCCAGCCATTTTCGTTTCCGATCTACAATCGCGACTATCTGCGTCATCGCGAAGGCATGTCGATGCTGGCTCTGCAATCACGCGATGCCGAGCAGGACAGACAAAAATTTATCGCTGCCGGTGCCGCAGTGCCGCCGGTATTTCACTTTGAGCGCGATGCAAAGACGCCTGATGGCAAAACAGTCGGCGTCGCCTTTTCGTTGGCCTATGCCAACCATCCGCTGTTGCGGCATGCAGTGACGTTTGTGTGTCAACATCGTCACCCGGTGCAGAATTTCTATTTCCCTGACTATCAACGCCATCAGAACGGCGCTGTTGCGATTGGCAAGGTTCTTGTTGATCACTGGGCGGCGGAAGCGGTGCGCGACTTCTATGAGGAAATCGGAGTCGACGCGATTGTCGATGCCTTGCATGGCGACGAACTGATTTCGCGCTATGGGGTAGAGGACACCGCATTCCCGACAGACGGATTTGCCGGCTTTGAATTGATTGTCGATGATATCGCGAAAATCGCCGATGCAGCCGTCGCAATGGGGGCCGTTGAAAAAGACGGCATGCTTATCATCCCGCCTTCACGGTTCTTCGGGGTGATGATGGTGATCAAAGCCAAATAAAAAGCTGCCTGAATGAGCAGGCAGCTTTGATATTGTTGGGCATGGCGGGCTGACGGTTATCAGTCTTCTTCTGCCTCGATATCGTCATCGTCGGCTTCGGCGTTCTCGCCGGGATCGGTATGGCGGTTCAAGTGATCCAGCGCGCCTTGCAAGATATAGGCGGCTGCTGTCTTGTCGACGACTTCAGCACGGCGTTTGCGGGTCATGTCGACTTCTTCAATCAGAATGCGCTCGACCGCGTTTGTTGACAGGCGCTCGTCCCACATCAAAACCGGCAGGTCGATATACTTTTCCATTTCGTCGATAAAGGCATAGACGCGATGGCACGCCTTGCCGATCGAACCATCAAGTTCGCGCGGGAAGCCGATGATAATGCCGCCGACATTCTGTTTGTCGATAATCGACGAAAGCTGGGCAATATCGCGTGTGAACTTCTTTCGTGAAATCAGTTCATACGGTGAGGCAATCTGCAGCCCTACATCTGATAGGGCTACGCCAATTGTCTTGGTGCCCAAATCAAGGCCCAATACACGTGCTGCAGGTGGCAAGAACCGCAGCAATTCCTGAGTGTCATTGCAAATCATGGCGACCTTATAGGAGTCTTTTTGCGAAATTGCCAGCGCAAAGCAAATGTATCGTTTTCCGATTTATGGAAGAAACGACGCCGAGTTGAGTGTGTGGGCGCATTTTATTCTAAATGCAGCCAAGAATGGCGGACTTCCTAGCGTAAAAATCTTTCTGAATGATGAGGGGTTGAAGTGCCTCAGCAGGTTTGTTTTAATATCGCACTGCCGAAATTGATCGAAATCGAAATATGCAGGGCGAAACAGGCAGACCGATATGCGCAGATCATCTTGAGAGAGAAAAAACAGAAAGACGCAGCGCACCTATTACACGTGAGTGTCGCAATGCTTCTATCCACGGGGTTCGGGAACCGTCATGCTCGACAGGTTCCAGTTGATTTCCGCATACAAAAATCACCAAAAGCGAAAACGCTGAACAAACAATGACAAATCAGGGGGTATAGGGTTTGGCCGACGGTGCATCAAATGAAGCGTTCGTTGAGTTTGAACGTGTACAGAAAAGTTATGACGGCGAGACACTCGTCGTTAAAGATCTCAACCTAACAATGCCTAAAGGCGAGTTCCTGACGATGCTTGGTCCGTCAGGGTCTGGCAAGACGACCTGTCTTATGATGCTTGCCGGCTTCGAAACCGCGACCCACGGCGATATCCGCCTTGGTGGCGTTTCGATTAACGATATCCCGCCGCACAAGCGTGGTATCGGCATGGTCTTCCAGAACTACGCGCTCTTCCCGCATATGACCATTGCCGAAAATCTGGCTTTCCCGCTTGAGGTCCGCAAATTGGGCAAAGCGGAACAGGAAGAGAAGGTCAAACGCGCACTCGATATGGTCGAAATGGGAAGCTTCGGTGGCCGTCGTCCGGCACAGCTTTCCGGCGGCCAGCAACAACGTGTCGCGTTGGCCCGTGCGCTGGTTTTCGAACCTGAACTGGTTCTGATGGATGAGCCGCTCGGTGCGCTTGATAAACAGCTTCGCGAAAAGATGCAGTTTGAAATCACGCATCTGGCCCATCAACTTGGCATTACCACGGTTTACGTCACCCACGACCAGACCGAGGCATTGACCATGTCCGACCGCGTCGCCGTGTTCGACGATGGTCGCATTCAGCAGCTTGCACCGCCAGATAAACTGTACGAACAGCCCGAAAACAGCTTTGTCGCGCAGTTCATTGGCGAAAATAACACGCTCGAAGGCGTCATCAAGGAAATCAAGGGCAACACCTGTGTTGTCCAGCTTGATGGTGGCGAAATCATTGATGCCGTTCCGGTCAATGTCAGCCAGGTGGGTGAACGTACCCGCGTTTCGATCCGTCCTGAACGTGTTGAATACAACCGTGATCGCCTGCATGCAGATGCGCATACGCTCAAGGCCGAGGTACTGGAATTCATCTATATGGGTGACATCTTCCGTACTCGCCTGCGTGTGGCCGGCAATGATGAGTTTATCATCAAGACGAGGAATGCACCGGACCAGGTGCGTCTGAAGCCGGGTCAGGAAATCGAGATTGGCTGGCTTGCAGAAGATTGCCGCGCGCTTGACGCGTCGTAACTTTTAGTCAGGCAGATACAGGACCGGTACGCCCGGGTGCTGGTCCTCAACGAATTGTCCGGGAAACAATCAGGGAGTCTATTAATGCAACTCATTAAAACCCTTACTGCATCAACAGCTTTGCTCGTTGTTGCAAGTGGTTCAGCATTTGCCCAGGAGATGGCAAATGACATGACGCTGGTCAGCTGGGGTGGTGCGTACCAGAACAGTCAGGCCAAGGCTTATGCAGAGCCTTACATGGAAATGCATCCAGAGGTTTCAATCACCTGGGATGAAAGCTCGAACGAAGCCGTTGCAAAACTGCGTGCAATGAACGAAGCCAACAACGTGACCTGGGATCTGGTTGACGTGGTTGCTGCTGATGCAATGCGCCTTTGCGACGAAGGCCTCGCAATGGAAATCGACCCGAACGAAGTTCTGGCAGAAGCGCCGGATGGTACCTCGGCAGAAGATGACTTCGGTGATCTCCTCGTAAGCGACTGCTTCATTCCGCAGATCGTTTATTCTACCACATTTGGTTACCGCGAAGACATGGTTCCGGCTGGAACTCCGGCACCGACCGACGTCTGTGCACTGTTTGACACCGAAACCTATCCGGGCATGCGTTCGCTTGAAAAACGCCCGATCAACAACATGGAATGGGCGCTGCTCTGCGACGGTGTTGCCAAGGACGAAGTTTACAGCGTTCTTGAAACCCCGGAAGGTCAGCAGCGTGCTCTTGATAAGCTGGCAACCATCAAAGACAGCGTTATCTGGTGGAGTGCTGGTGCAGACACCCCGCAGCTTCTGGCTGACGGCGAAGTCTTCATGGGTTCGACCTACAACGGTCGTCTGTTCTCCGCAATCGAAGAACAGGATCAGCCGATCGCCATGCTTTGGGACGCGCAGGTCTTTGACCTTGACGGTTGGATCATTCCGGCCGGTCTTCCGGAAGAGCGTCTGAACCGCGTTCTTGACTTCGTGAAGTTCGCAACCGACACCCAGCGTCTTGCTGACCAGGCTGCTTACATCTCGTACGGTCCGGCTCGTTTCTCTTCGGCTCCGCTCGTTGGTAAGCACGCCGAACTCGGTATCGACATGGCTCCGCACATGCCGACCGATCCGGCAAATGCCAAGAACACGTTCCTCTATAACTACGAGTTCTGGGCTGACTACCGTGACGACATCGATGCCAAATTCCAGGCTTGGCTTGCTCAATAAGAGCTAAGGGTAGGGGGCCGTTCGCGGCCCCCTTTACCGACCAATTCGCTAAACAATAAATTGCCGGTCGAAACAATAGACCGAAAACACCGGGGCAGGCTTACGGGGGCGTAATGGGTGATACATCTCAAGAAGTAGTGTTAGCTGCTGATGGCAGACCGCTAAAACAAAGTCTACGAAGGGCATTGATGCGTCAGAAGATGCGCGCGCTCATGCTGGTTGCGCCACTTTTGATCTTTGTGGTCGTGACTTTTATCGTACCGATTCTCTCGATGCTTTTCCGGTCGGTTGAAAACGACATTGTACCGAATACGCTTCCGGGAACCGTGATTGCGCTTTCCCAGTGGGATGGATCAAGCGGGGAACCGCCGCACGAAAACGTATACCGCAATCTTTACATTGATTTATTCAAGGCAGAAGAAGCTAAACAGCATACCCGCCTTGGTTCGCGCCTGAACTACGAGCAATCCGGATTGTCATCCTTGTTCCGGACCACGGGGCGGTCGCTTGATGACATCGGTGAACTTTGGCAGGATCCGCTTGAAGACATTGATCCGAACTTCGAAGAAGGTTCTTTCTGGTTCGAAATGATGTCGGGCACAGGCGGCGAAGATTTCCTTGAAACCCGCCGTGAACTGATGGCGCTGATGTCTGATGAAGACATGAGCGGTGATGTCGGCTTTGTGCCGTCAGAAGAAATCATTCAGCTGCTGCCCTGGACCGCGCGCGCCTATACCGACTTTGCCCTTTGGGCCGCGATCCGCGATGGCGACACTGTTGCCGAGGAAGATCCGTGGGAGTCCGTTTATGGCGCCCTTGGTATGGACCTGACCAATCCGGATACGGTTTCGGCGATCAACAGCTATAACGGTGCGGGCGCAAGCACCTTGCAAGCCGCTGCCGCCAATATTGATCAGCTGCCACAATTCGGTTTCCGCGAAGCTTTCACCGAAGAAGACAAAGATTGGGGCTCAGCTGATATCTGGGCAACCATCAAGCTCTATTCGCCAAGCATGACGCCGGGCTACTTCCTGAATTCCGTCGATATGACGCTGACGCCCGACGGCATCGTGATGAAGCCCGAAAATCAGCAGATTTATACGACACTGTTCATGCGCACACTGATCATGGCGCTGATCATTACCGCAAGCTGCATTGTTCTTGGCTATCCGGTGGCCTGGTTGCTTGCCAATCTGCCAATGCGTACGGCAAGTATCCTGATGATTTTGGTTCTGCTGCCGTTCTGGACGTCGCTTTTGGTGCGAACGTCGGCCTGGAAGGTTTTGTTACAGCAGCAAGGGGTGATCAACGAAATCCTTGTCTGGCTTGGCTTCGTTAACGATGCGGATCGCCTTGTTCTGATGAATAACGCAACAGGTACGGTCATTGCGATGACCCACATCCTGCTGCCGTTCATGATTCTGCCGCTGTATTCGGTGATGAAAACCATTCCGCCCAGCTATCAACGTGCGGCCAAGTCACTAGGTGCGACGAACTGGACGGCCTTCTGGCGTGTCTATTTCCCGCAATCGGTTCCGGGTATTGGTGCCGGTTCGATCCTCGTGTTCATTCTTGCGATCGGTTACTACATCACGCCGGAAATCGTTGGTGGTACGGATGGTGTCTTCATCTCCAACCGAATTGCCTATCATATTTCGAGTTCGCTCAACTGGGGCCTTGCGGCCGCACTCGGGTCCATCCTTCTCGTCGTCGTTCTTGGCCTGTACTGGTGCTACGACAAGATTGTGGGCATCGATAACGTGAAGTTGGGGGGCTAAGAACATGAATGAAGTAATCTCATACGTAAGACGGCCCGAATTGATGACCTTCACGATGCCACTGGTGGCCTTGTTGGGCGCGATGTTCGGGTTCATTACCGGCAACATCTTTGGCAGCCCGTGGGTCGGGTTCGTCATCGGTGCTGTGGTCGGTGCGGCGCTGGCCTTTGTGTTTTCGAAAATCATCAAGGTGAAAAGCAAACAGAAAACGCTGGCAACTGGCGTGCTTTTCGGCGGTGTAGGTATGATTTTCGGCGGGCTTGGCGGCCTGTTTGGTGGCTTCCTTGTCGGTATTTCGATGGGCTGGTTTGCCAACTGGGTTGGAAGTGGTCGATATCGTGCCGGCGTTCCGATCTATTACACGCCGGGTCAGGTTCTTTGGCACAACGCATTCCTGTTCATCTGTGCGTTTGTGTTCTTCTTCCTGATCGCGCCGCTTCTGCCGGTAATCTGGCTAAGCTTCAATGCCGAGAACTTCTTTACCTTTACGCCTGAAATGCTGAGCTTCAAGGCAGAAGGGTACAGCCTCAAGCATTATCGCGATTTCCTTGGGACCGACGAATGGATGGTGCCGCTCAAGAACTCGTTGATTATTGCGCCAATTGCGACGCTGATTTCGGTTTCCCTTGGGACCCTTGCCGCAATTGGTCTTAGCCAGTCGCACGTGCCGGGGCGCCAGGCGATGATGGCGGTGCTTATTTCACCGATGATCGTGCCGCTGATCATTTCGGCGACTGGCATGTTCTTCTTCTATGCGCCGCTGGGTAACTGGCTTGAGCTTAATCTTGGGCTTAATCAGGCATTCGTCGGCTATGTAAAGGTGATTTTGGCCCACGCTGTTCTGGGCATTCCGTTTGTCATCATCACGGTTACCGCGACGTTGGTTGGCTTTGACAAGTCACTGACCCGTGCGGCGGCAAACATGGGGGCAAACCCGGTAACCACCTTCTTCAAGGTTCAGATGCCTCTGATCCTGCCGGGTGTGATTTCGGGCGGCCTGTTTGCCTTTATCACCTCGTTTGATGAAGTGGTTGTGGTGCTGTTTGTCGGTTCTGCCCGTCAGCAAACCCTGCCATGGCAGATGTATACTGGTCTTCGCGAACAGATTTCGCCGACCATTCTGGCAGCCGCGACGATCCTTGTATCTGTCTCGATCCTGCTGCTGCTGACAGTCGAACTGCTGCGTCGTCGTTCCGAACGTCTGCGTGGTATGAGCCCGGGCTAAGCCGATCAGGCATTCTGTCGCGTGACACGGGGCAGGACATAAACACGAAACAGGCCGGCAACATTCTTGTTGCCGGCCTGTTTGTTTTCATATCCCCGATCCGATCTAGGCAGGCGATATTTTCGCGCGTGAGAGTTTTATCTGCCAGACAGCGCGACAACAGGCGTTCTTCGTTGCTTCGAACCCTTGCGGCAGGGGCGGCGGGGTGCTAGTTTCCGCGCTGTAATTCACGTTCTGGCAGATATCTCTCTGCCGGGTTTTTTGTCATTCCTTAAGAGAGACTTTCATCCATGTCGTCTTTGGATAAGGAAACAGTTCGCCGTATTGCCTATCTTTCGCGTATCAACGTGTCCGAAGAAGGCCTTTCCGAACTGGCGGGAGATTTGACCCGTATCCTCGATTTTGTCGAGGAACTGCAAGAAGTTGATGTTGAAGGCTGCGAGCCGCTGACATCTGTTGCCGATCTGACCCTGCCGCTGCGCAAGGATGAAGTCACCGATGGCAATATCCAGCAAAAAGTGCTGTCAAACGCACCGATGACCGATGCTGGCTGTTTTGTTGTGCCCAAGGTGGTTGAATAATGACTGATCTGACAAAGCTGACACTTGCAGAAGCCCGCGACGGGCTTGCAAAGGGTGATTATACCTCGGTCGAACTGACCGAAGCACACCTGAAATCGATGGACGCACATCGCAATCTGAATGCGTACATCACCGAAACCCCGGAAAAGGCCATGGAAATGGCCAAGGCATCCGATGCCAAGCGCGCCAAGGGCGACGCTGGTAAAATGGAAGGCCTGCCGATTGCGGTTAAAGACCTGTTCTGCACCGAAGGTGTCCAGACCACGGCGGCATCGCACATCCTCGAAGGTTTCAAACCGGAATATGAATCCACCGTCACCAGCAACCTGTTTGGCAATGGTGCGGTGATGCTGGGCAAGGCGAACCTTGATGAGTTCGCCATGGGGTCATCGAACACCTCGTCCTATTACGGCAATGTGATCAACCCGTGGAAAGATAAATCCGGCAAGGATCTAGTTCCGGGTGGCTCATCTGGTGGTTCGGCTGCGGCCGTTGCTGCCAACATGGCGCTTGCCGCGACCGGTACTGATACTGGTGGCTCGATCCGTCAGCCGGCATCGTATTGCGGTATTGTTGGTCTGAAGCCGACCTATGGTCGTTGCTCGCGCTGGGGCATTGTTGCCTTCGCAAGCTCGCTTGATCAGGCCGGCCCGATGACCAAAACCGTTCGCGACGCGGCAATCATGCTGGGTTCGATGGCGGGTCATGACGCCAAGGACAGCACGTCTGCACCGATTGCCGTTCCGGATTTCGAAGCGGCCCTGACCGGTGATATCCGTGGCATGAAAATCGGTATTCCGAAGGAATATCGTGTTGATGGTATGCCAGAAGAAATCAGCAAGCTGTGGGATAACGGCGTTGCCATGCTGCGCGATGCCGGTGCCGAAGTTGTCGATGTGACCCTGCCGCACACCAAATATGCGCTGGGCACCTATTACATCGTCGCCCCGGCAGAGGCGTCTTCGAACCTTGCACGTTATGACGGCCTGCGTTATGGCCAGCGTGTCATGGATGACGGCGACAGCCTTGATGACATGTACATGAAGTCCCGTGCTGCTGGTTTCGGCAAGGAAGTCCAGCGCCGTATCATGATCGGTACCTATGTGCTGTCGGCTGGTTATTATGACGCCTACTACAACAAGGCGCTTAAAGTCCGTCGTCGTATCTATCAGGACTTCGAAGGTGCATTCGGTCAGGTCGATGCGATCCTGACGCCGACCGCACCGTCTGCGGCCTTTGCGATTGGTGAAAACGAAGGCGATCCGGTCAAGATGTATCTCAATGACGTCTTTACCGTTCCGGCAAGCCTTGCCGGTCTTCCGGGCATTTCGGTGCCGACCGGTCTTTCGGCCGAAGGATTGCCGCTGGGTCTTCAGCTGATTGGCAAGCCGTTTGATGAAGAAACCGTTCTGCGTGTTGGTGGCGTGCTCGAAAGTGCTGCCAACTTTACCACAAAACCTGCCGGGCAGGAGGGCTGATCCATGAGCTATATTCTTGAAGGTTCTACCGGCCCGTGGGAAATCGTCGTTGGTCTTGAAGTCCACTGCCAGGTGATTTCCAAGTCCAAGCTGTTTTCAGGTGCTTCGACCAAGTTCGGTAACGAGCCCAACAGCAATGTCAGCCTCGTTGATGCGGCCATGCCGGGCATGCTCCCGGTTGTGAACGCAGAATGCGTGCGTCAGGCGGTTAAAACCGGTCTGGGTCTTAAGGCCAAGATCAACAAGGAAAGCGTTTTTGCCCGCAAAAACTATTTCTATGCCGATCTGCCGCAGGGCTATCAGATTTCGCAGTTCGACAAACCGATTGTCGGCGAAGGCACGATTATTCTGGATATGCCTGATGGTTCGACCAAGTCGGTTGGCATTGAGCGCCTGCATCTTGAACAGGATGCCGGGAAATCGATGCACGATCAGGACCCGAAATATTCGCATATCGACCTGAACCGTTCGGGTGTGGCGCTGATGGAAATCGTTTCCATGCCAGACATCCGTTCGCCGGAAGAAGCCGGTGCATACCTGACCAAGCTGCGCGCGATTGTGCGTTATCTTGGCACGTGTGATGGCAACATGAACGAAGGCTCCATGCGCTGTGATGCCAACGTTTCTGTTCGTCGTCCGGGCGAAGGTTTTGGCACCCGTTGCGAGATCAAGAACGTCAATTCCATCCGTTTCGTGATGCAGGCGATCGAGATCGAAGCAAAACGCCAGATCGAAGTGATCGAAAGTGGCGGCGAAATCCAGCAGGAAACCCGTCTCTATGATCAGCGTCTGGGGGAAACCCGCTCCATGCGTTCCAAGGAAATGGCACATGATTATCGCTATTTCCCGGATCCGGATCTGCTTCCGCTGGTTTTCGATGATGCGTTCATTTCGGAAATCGAAAAAGAACTGCCGGAACTGCCAGACGAGAAAAAGGCCCGCTTCATGCGTGAAAATGGCCTGTCGGCATATGATGCCGGCGTTCTTGTCGCCGAAAAGGAAAAGGCTGATTACTACGAAGTCGTTGCCAAGGGCCGTGATGGCAAACTGGCGGCGAACTGGGTGATCACCAACCTGTTCGGTGCGCTGAACAAGGCAGAAGTAGGGATTGCTGATAGCCCGGTAACGGCCGAAAACCTTGGCAAGCTGATCGATCTGATCTCTGACGACACCATTTCTGGCCGTATCGCCAAGGATGTCTTTGAAATCATGATCGAAACCGGCGGTGATCCGGAAAAGATCGTCGAGGAAAAAGGTCTTAAGCAGATCACTGATACCGGCGCGATTGAAACGGCAATTGACGAAGTGATTGCCGCGAACCCGGACAAGGTCGAAGAGATCCGTGCTGGTAAGGACAAGATGCTTGGCTGGTTTGTCGGTCAGGTTATGAAATCCACGGGTGGCAAGGCTAACCCGGGCATGGTCAACAAGCTGCTGCGCGATAAAATCCTCGGCTGATTGGAATCATCAGACCAAAGAAAAAGCCGCCCGTTTGGGCGGCTTTTTTTGTATGACTAATTGGCCAGGTTTTGAAATTCGCATGAAATAGCAGTCGTTAGGTGCCGAAGCGCGGTCTCAAGTAATGCCCGGCTGGATGGATCGCGTAGGATATCATCAACGTCAAAGTTCTTGCCGTTCAGCGGGATGGTTATGCACGCGTCAGTGGCGATGCGTGCATCCATGGTGCGAATGGTTTCAATCAATGCCGCCTGTGCGATTGTTGCGCGGCCTGACGCATTCAGGCAGGCGACCGGCTTTTGCATGAATTCGCCACTGGCCACCACCCAATCAAGGGCATTCTTGATCGCGCCGGTGACACCATGGGCATATTCGGGACTGGCGATCAGGAGTGCATCCGCGCGGCGAAGTGCGTTGCGAAATGACGCAACATTGCGATCATCAGTATCTTCATTGTCCGGATTAAAGATCGGAAGGTGGCCCAAACCATCAAACAGATGAACGGTTGCGCCATGGGGGCTCGCAACCTTTTGTGCCGCTTGAAGGAGCGTTCTGTTGATCGATGCTTGGCGAAGGCTTCCGCACAGGGCAGTAATATGAAAAGTCATTTGGTGCCGCTTTCTGTTTGTGGCGATGGTTGCACAAACGAGCACGCAGCGTAAAGAAAAGCCGCCAGCATATTTTCAATACTGGCGGCTCTGACGTTCGGGTGGGGGACGCGAACGTGGGTGTATGATCCTAGCGGGCTTCAGATGCCGGATAGCCGGCATCGGTGATCGCCGCGATCAGGGCATTGACGTCCGGGTTTCCGGAAACGGCGACTTCGCCATTTGCCAAATCAACCTCGGCACCTTCAACGCCGCTGACCTTTGTTGCTGCTTTGGTCACGGCACTTGCGCAATGACCGCAGCTCATTTTTTCGACCTTCAATTTTACCATCAGATTTCTCCATATGATCAGTGTCTATGAACGCAGTATGGAGGTTCCAGTAGATGGAAGGTCAAGCAGTTTTATGCAGACAAAAGTTTGATGACTTCATCGGCCGTTGCATCGCTTGATGCCGGGTTCTGACCGGTGACAAGTTTGCCATCAACAACCGCATAGGAAGCCCAGTTATCGCCGCGCTCAAACGTTGCGCCATGCTTCTTGAATTCGTCCTCAATCGACAGCGGTACAACGTTTTCAAGGCCGACGGCCTTTTCTTCATCATTGGTGAAGCTGGTAACACGTTTGCCCGAAACAAGCGGTTTGCCATCTGGCGTCTTGGCGTTCACCAAGGCGGCCGGACCGTGGCAGACGGCAGCAACCGGTTTGTTCTGGGCAACGAACGCCTCGATCAGGGCAATGGATTTCTGATCAGTTGCCAGATCCCAGAGCGGACCGTGCCCACCCGGATAGAACAGGGCGTCAAAATCATCGGCTTTCAAACCCTCAAGGGTGACGGTGTTGGCGAAAACAGCGTTTGCCGCTTCGTCCTTTTCAAACCGCTCGGTCGCATCGGTCAGGGCGTCGGGCACTTGGCTGTTGGGATCAAGGGGCGGCTTGCCGCCTTTGGGGGATGCCAGCGTGATCTCTGCCCCGGCGTCCTTGAAGCGATAGTAAGGGGCTGCAAACTCTTCGAGCCAGATACCGGTCTTGTGTCCGGTGTCACCCATCTGATCATGTGACGTAACAATCATCAAAATACGCATCAGTTCCTCCATGCGTGGAATTCATTTGCACTTATCTTAACTGGCTGACAGAATTTGCGAAAGATTGATGAAGTGAACACATTGTCAAATTTAATGAGCATATTGAATGTCGGCACTTGATGAAGTTCGGGCGATGATGATCTTTGCCCGCGTTGTTGACGAAGGCGGGTTTTCTGCGGCTGCGCGGAAGATGGGGCTCAGCCGTGCTGCCATTTCTCATCAAATTCGCCAGCTTGAGACACGCCTTGGCGTGCCTTTGTTGCGCAGAAGCACACGCAGTTTCAGCCTGACTGATGCGGGGGCACGCTATTACGACAGTTGCCGCACCATTTCCCTCGAAGCCGAAGCTGCGCGAAAACGTGTCGAAGAATTGCGTGACGACCCTGTAGGGAAGATATCGCTGACCTGTTCGGTTCATCTCGGCACACTTCGAATTGTGCCGATCCTTGATCGATTCCGGCAAACATATCCGGGGGTGTCGATCGATGTGCATCTCAGCGACGAAGTTGTCGATCTGATTGGTCGCGGCATTGACATTGCCGTGCGTTCCGGGCCGCTGAAAAATTCGGAACTCAAGAACTTCAAACTTTATCAGACCCACAGGATCATCGCGGCCAGCCAGTCCTATGTCAGCAAGTTCGGATTGCCCGAAAGCCCGGATGATTTGTCCGAACATGAATGGGTGATGTATAGCCGTGTTCCTGAGACGCTGACGCTTCAATGTGCCGAAGGTACCCGAAATATCCGTGTGTCGGGCAGTGTTCGGGTGGATAACGCGACAGCCAGATTACAGTTCCTGTGGGGTGGTCACGGATTGGCGGTTGTCCCGCTATGTGATGTTCAGCAGGAAATTGATACCGGCGACTTAATCCGGGTTTTGCCTGATTGCAAGCTGCCCGATCTTGAGATCTATGCCGTTTATCCGGGCGGTGTGACCCGAAGTGCAAAGGTTCAGTCGCTTCTGGATTATATGCGGCGAGAAATGCGTGAAATCGACATTTCGCGCAATGGGCAAGTTCAAAGCGACAGCCATATTGATCATTCGTGATTGTTGGGCTATTCCCCTGTGACGAATTTTCGGGGGACACGCATGGCCAATCTGTTTTTCTATTACTCGTCCATGAATGCGGGGAAATCGACCACCTTGCTTCAGGCGAGTTTCAATTACCGTGAACGCGGCATGGAAACGTTACTGATGACAGTGGCGTTTGATAACCGCTTTGGCGAAGGCAAGATTGCGTCGCGCATTGGTCTTGAAGCACCGGCACTGCTGTTTGATACCAATACCGATATGACGGCCCTGATCCTCGAGCAGGTCGAAAAGGGAAAAGTCGATTGTGTCCTGATTGACGAGGCACAGTTCCTCTCTAAAGACCAGGTCTGGCAACTTTCCGATATCGCCGACATCCATGGCATTCCTGTGTTGTGCTATGGCATCCGTACCGATTTCCAGGGGCAGCTGTTTGAAGGTTCTAAATGGCTGCTGGCGTGGGCGGACAAGCTTAATGAGCTTAAAACCATCTGCCATTGCGGCCGCAAGGCCGGCATGGTTTTGCGGGTTGATGCGGATGGCAAACCTGTCCGCGAAGGGGCACAGGTCGAAATCGGCGGGAATGATCGTTATGTCCCGGTCTGTCGTCGCCATTTCAAGGAAGCGATGGACGAGTAAGGCGCACTCGACTTGGCGTTCTAGTTCCCGATGAGCGCCCGTATTTCCGGTGCCAGCAGGCTATAGGCCACCAGCCACATAACGCCACAGGTTACGCCATCAATGATCTTCCAGGTGATTGGGCGTGCGACATAGGGGGCAAGCCATGCAGCCCCCAGTGCAATGGCAAAGAACCAGACAAAACTGGCACTCATGGCGCCCAAGGCAAAGCCAAGTCTTTCGTCCGCTGGATATTGCCCGCCAATACCACCCAGCATGACAACCGTATCAAGATAGACATGCGGGTTTAAAAGCGTGACTGCGAGGGTGGTCGTAAGAACTGCCTTCCAGCCGGTTTTCGAGATCGCCTTTTCCGACAATGTCTCGGTTTCAAACAACCGCAGCAGAGCACCAAATCCATACCAGATCAGGAATAAGCCGCCGCCCCAGGCCGCAACCTTTGTGAGGAGTGGGTAGGCGGCAATCAAGGTTCCAAGCCCTGCGACGCCCGCTGCAATCAAAACGGCATCGCACAGGGCACAGACGAAGGCCACCATCACCGGATGATTGCGCCGCAATCCCTGACCGAGAACAAAGGCATTCTGCGCGCCAATCGCAATGATCAGTCCGCCGCCAAGGCCAAATCCGGTGGCATAGGTTAAAAGCATTCTTTGGCATCCCTTGTACTGTGGTTCGCCGTTGATAGCACCTTTGTGGATTAAGAAAATCGAATTATACTAAACATGGATTAGTAAAATTGATGGTTGGTCATGCTCGATTACAAATTGGTTGAGGCCTGTGCGGAGGTTATCCGTTTCGGAAGCTTTGAGAAGGCGGCGCGGGCGCTGGGACTAACTCAGTCTGCGATATCCCAGCGGATCAAGCTGATGGAGGAGCGACTTGGCCAGCCAGTGTTGGTGCGCGCCAAGCCGATTGTCCCAACCGTTGCAGGCCAAAGGTTGCTTGCGCATTATCAAAGTGTGCGACTGCTTGAACAGGATCTGGGTTCAGAACTGCCAGAGGTGCGCGCCGAAGGCGAATTTGGTCAGGTAACGCTTGCGGTTAATGCCGACAGTCTGGCGACCTGGTTTGTTGATGTGCCCAAGATGCTGTTTGAGAAACTTGGCGTTCTGGTGCATTTGGTCGTCGATGATGAATCGCTTAATCATCAATCCTTGCAGGAAGGAAACGTGCTGGGTGCGGTCAGTTTGCGCGATACACCCATTCAGGGATGTCGGGTACGACCACTGGGCTCCATGCGTTACTTTATGGTGGTTTCACCAGAGTTTCAGGAACGCTATTTCAAGGATGGCGTAAATGCGGATGCCTTGCGCGCCTGTCCGGCGGTGAATTTTTCCGAACATGATGAGCTGCAAAACCAGTTCCTTCATCAATATTTCGGACTAAACCCCGGGGAATTCCCCGCTCATACTGTTCCAAGTTCACAGGGTTTCGTGACCCTTGCCGAACAGGGTGTGGCCTATGCCGTCGTTGAACAGCATCAGGCGGAAGAGGGGCTTCGCACGGGAAAGCTGGTTCGGCCGTGTCCGTTTGAAATTGATCGTCCATTATATTGGCATCACAAAACCATCAACAGTCGGCTTCTTGATCAGGTCAACGATATCGTCCTGTCTGAGGCGCGGCGTCATCTGCCGGAAAATTCGCAGTAAAATCATGTCTCTCTGAACATTGTTTTGTCTTATTTGCCAAGGACATTCACCGCTGCCAAGTGACCCGATTTGACTTGCATGCAAAAGTGTCGCTTACTTTGATGTGCGAACCAGTCCGTATAACGGATTGTAAAAACAGGAAAACAATGTCTCATCGACTGATCGCCTGTGAAAATTGCGACTATCTCCATGTCGAGGAAGAAATCCCGACGGGCAGTGTCGCATATTGCGTTCGATGTGGATCACCGTTGTACCGCGCGGCACAGGTCCGCTTTGACAAACCGTTGGCGCTGGCTGTCACGGCCTTTCTGTTGTTCTTGATTGCCAACAGCTACCCGGTTTTGACCTTTGCCATGGAAGGCCGGGTTGAGACCAACACACTAAGCAGTGGTGTGCTGACGTTCTGGCGCGAAGGGTTTCCGTTTTTGGCCATTATGGTCGCCGTCACATCTGTGCTGGCACCGCTGGTCCTGATTACGGCGCACATCTATGTATTGCTGCCGATTAGTTTGAACAGGCAAGTGCCCGGCATGCAGGAGGTCTGGCGCATTCTGGCGATCATCAGGCCCTGGTCGATGCTCGATGTCTTCCTGATCGGGTTGCTGGTGGCTTTGACCAAGCTGACGGATTTTGCTGACGTCATTGCCGGTCCTGCATTTTTTGCGATCTGCTGTCTGATCCCGACGGTTCTTCTGATGAATATCACGCTTGATCCACGCTACGTTTGGCGGCGGTTGGCACCGGCAAACCTGCGTTATCCGACATCTGAAGATATTGGCAACCAACAAGGTTCAGATCAGCAAGACAGAACACTTCTGACCTGTCACACATGCTCCATGGTTGTTCTGGGCGGCGGGCATGAAAATGTGCGTTGTCCGCGCTGCGGTGCGATGGTGCATCATCGAAAACCACGCAGCTTGTCGCGTTCATGGGCGTTATTGCTGGCTGCTGTCATTTTGTATGTGCCGGCAAATGTCTTTCCGATCATGACCGTGACGTATCTTGGCCGGGCAGAGGCAGACACAATACTTTCCGGCGTCAGCGCGCTGGTCCGGGCCGGAGAGTGGCCAATTGCCATCGTTGTCTTTACCGCAAGCATTCTGGTGCCAATCATCAAAATCCTGCTGTTGGGGTGGGTTTATATTGCGACCGCCTTGGGGTTGTCTGGTCCACTCAAGGAGCGCACATTGATTTATCGTATCACAGAGCTGATCGGGCGATGGTCGATGGTTGATGTGTTTATGGTATCGATCCTTGCAGCACTGGTAAAACTTGGAAATATCGCAACAGTTCAACCCGGTTTCGGGGCTGTGGCATTTTGTGGGGTGGTTATTTTGACAATGCTGTCGGCCATGGCCTTTGATCCGCGTTTGATTTGGGATCGCGCCGGTATGCAAACGGTCAAGCGACCAAGATTGGCAAGTGTGAAGACAGATCATGACCGCGTTGAAAATCAGGGGATTCCGTCATGAGTGACGCGAAAAGTTCAGAACCGGATCAACAGCCGGAAAAGCCCGACATCCGAACAGGCTGGGGCCGTTTTTCAATTATCTGGCTGGTGCCGCTGGTGGCCTTGGTCGTCGGTGGTTGGCTGTTGTGGCGTGATATTGTCTCAAAGGGTCCTGAAATCACCGTTACGTTTGAAGCGGCCGAAGGTCTGTCTGCCGGTAAGACAGCCGTGCGTTATCGCGATGTCGATGTCGGTCAGGTAACAGCCATCAATCTTGCCGACGATATGGAACATGTTGTTCTGACGATCCGGATGAATGCGGATTTCAGCGATTACCTGACAGATAAAACGCGGTTTTGGGTTGTGCGCCCACGCGTGAGTGCGCGCGGTATTACCGGCTTGGAAACGATTGTTTCCGGGGCCTACATTGAAGTGATACCGGACAAGTCGGGGGAAAAGGCACGCCAATTTATTGGCGAGGAAGAGCCGCAATTTATACCTGACGAAGAAAACGGCACGCGTTTTGTCCTGACAGCAGAAGAGCTTGGCTCCCTGGGTGAGGGGACACCGGTCCTGCTGCGCGGGATCGAGGTCGGAGAGGTGCTTGATACCGAACTGGATGCCAATGCGGATGGTGTTTCAATCCCCGTATTTATCCGCAAACCTTTCGATGCCCTTGTTAAACGCCAAACCAGATTTTGGGATTCAAGCGGGATTGCCCTTGATCTGAATGCCGAAGGCTTTTCTGTGCGTGCGCAGTCTGTTCGCTCTGTTTTGGCGGGTGGAATCAACTTTTATACGCCGCCCGCAAATGAAAACGACGAAATGGCGACCGCAGATACGGTATTCCGACTGCATGAAAGCCTTGAGAAGGCCGAGTTGCTTGCTGAGGGATACAGCCAGCGCTACATGCTTTATTTCGATTCCTCGGTTCGCGGGCTTTCGCGCGGTGCACCTGTGGAATTTAACGGTATCCGTGTCGGGACAGTCGAAAGTGTCGACCTGGAATATGTCGTCACACAGCATGCCTTCCGTGTGCCGGTTGAAGTCACACTTGAACCCGAACGGGTAAGTATCGTTGGTGGGCGCCTGGGGGATGTCGACCCGCAGGAAACCATTGAAACCCTGATTGATAATGGCCTGCGTGCCCGCCTCAAGACAGGAAGTTTCATTACGGGTCAGTTGTTTGTCGACCTGTCCATGCATCCGGTTTCCCCGGCGCGCTATCTTGGCAATCAAGAGGGCAATTTGCCGGAACTTCCGACATTGCCGCAAAAGTTGGACGAAATTGCAAATTCGCTAACCAGTCTTCTTGAAAAGGTCGAGACCTTCCCGATTGAAGAAATCGGAATTCGCCTGCTTGGGACCGTGGAGGGCATGGAGAATATCGTAACGTCGCCGGCCCTGAATAACGGGATGATCAGCCTGCAACAGGCCGCAGCGGGCATAAATACGCTTGTTACCAATCTGGATGCGAGTGTGTTACCCGCAACCCAGACCGCACTGGATGCAGCACGCGAGGCACTTGGCGGTGTTCGCGATGTCACGGCGCCAACGTCACCTGTGCGTTACAACCTTGAACAGGCCCTGAAAGAACTCGGTGCGACGGCGCGTTCCCTGCGTGAACTGACCGATTTCCTCGAACAGAACCCGAGTGCCCTTATCCTTGGCAAGAGCGGCCCGGAGGAGAATAAATGATGCGACACACAGTCCGGAAAATGATCTCCAGATGGGGGGGGCTGCTGGTTGCACCGCTTTTGGCCGCTTGCGCGTCACCCTCGGTTCCTGACCAATATTATTTGCTGTCACCAATGGTGCAGCCGGTGTCGCCGGCATCCGGTGAAACGACAGTCATTGGCGTGGGTCCGGTGACAATTCCGAGCTATCTCGACCGATCGACGATCGTCACGCGTAGTGCCGCCAATCGACCGGAGGTCAATTCCGGTTACCGCTGGGCCGAACCGCTGGGCGAGAACATCAATCGTGTTCTTATGGATAACCTCGACAGGACCGGGGTTGCAGCACGGCTGGAAGTCTTTCCGTGGAACTCACGGGACATGGTGGAATGGCAGGTGGTTGTCGATATTGACCGTTTTGAACTGCAGGCCGATGGCAATGTTAACCTCACAGCACGCTGGAAGCTTGTGCGTTTCCAAAGTGGGGAAATCGTCACAGCAGCCAAATATGACAAGGTCAGCACACCAGTCGATCAAACACTCGACAACACCGTTATCGCCATGAGCAGCCTGCTGGCCGATTTGACAGCCGAAATTGCGGCGCGGATACCGTGATCCGTCACAAAAGGACGGTTGAAGGGCGAATACGCAGTTCGATTGTCAGAATTTCCCAGCTTGAAGGGCAGGGGAATTCAGGAAATTCTAAAGAAATACCCGAAAGTATATAAAACATCTGCATCGAACTATTGTTTTAGGAACCCGAATAGCAGTATAAGTAAGAATAAATATAAAAATTGGGACACGCGCCTGACTAGTTAAACGGCAGACTTATGCCGCCCAAACAGGAAGTTAGGGAGCCAGAGCGCGTCATGTCGGATACGACATTTGAAGTTATGGTCCAGCGTGGGGATCGCTGGATAATCCATTCGACATTTGATGTCGAACAGGAGGCGGTTACAGAAGCTGAAAAGCTTGTGAAAACCAAGATCTCTGCCGTGCGCGTTATTCGTAACTGGGAACGCGGCGACGGTCGTCATATTGAAAAGGTACTTCTCGAAAAACAAGGTGCTGGCGATGACCAGGACGATGACGTTCGGGTAACTTCGATCGACGAAGCGCCGTTGTGCGAGACGGATAACGACCTTTTGCAGAAAGAAAGCCGCGCGACCATCAACCGGTTGCTGCGCAAATATTTCGAACAGGAAATTCTGACGCCTTGCGAGGTAATGTACAATTACCAGAACCTGCGCAAGTTGATGTTCCATGACACCTTGATGCCGACCGCGGTCGACAAGGTTGCCGGGCTTCATGCCAAGGCGACGGATGGCGATCACATTGAGGCGATGAACAACCTTCATGGCGCGATTGAGCAGCTTTCTGCGCGCGCCCGCGAAGTTGAGAAGGTCGATCTGCCGGCATTCGAAGACGCCACCATTTCGGAAGTGCGTGACGAAATCCGACGCCTCAACCTTGCGGAAGATACCGACTTCCTGACCATGGTTGCGCTGACGCGTGTGCTGTCCTCGACCCGTAACTGGGTTGGCAAGCTTGACCTCGCGCTTAAGGTCAAGGGCGATGAAAAGGACGAAGCTGCCCGCAAGATGATTGATGACGTGATTGCCGATATTC
This sequence comes from Thalassospira sp. A40-3, assembly GCF_015871485.1. Classification (NCBI taxonomy): domain Bacteria; kingdom Pseudomonadati; phylum Pseudomonadota; class Alphaproteobacteria; order Rhodospirillales; family Thalassospiraceae; genus Thalassospira; species Thalassospira sp. A40-3. The sequence continues at coordinate 2,088,791 of NZ_CP065428.1, read as the reverse complement.
TCGGTTCTCCCGTCGCACTCAAGGAACTGCTTGGCGGTTCGCGCAGCTTTGGCGAAGCGGTGACCCTGCACATTGACCTCGCACTTGGTCGGGCAAAGGGCAATCGCGGTGCTGCCGATGACATTCTGGAACTTCTGAACCCGCTGTTTGGGTCTGGCCTTTTGGCCAACAGTCAGGAAGCGATGTTTGATTACATCGTTCGCGAACTGCGCAGTGCCAATAGCCTGCAACGCCACGAAAGCGATCCGGATCCGCTTGACGGTATCCTTGAACGCCTGATCACAGAGCAGGGCGTGATTTATGGCACGCCGATGGTCAGCGCGATTGCTGAACGTGGTGCTCGGTTGCGCAATGTTGGTGGCCCACGGGCCCTGATCGAAGGTGTCGCAGAAATCAACAGTCGCCTGATCCCCAACTTCCGGAAGCTGACCTGGCTTATTGCGGTTGCCAATAGCGGGATCGTCGAAGACTTTGCCGACGAACTTTACGAAATGATGCGCGACGCTGTTGGTGATATGCGTGCTTTGCGCGCGTTCTGTGAGCCGGACGCCAAGCCACGCGACAAAATGGCGACCGTCAAACATATGAACGACGTGCTTGCGGCATCAAACGTTCCTGACGAACAGAAGGCGGAAATCGGTGCCAAGCTTGATGACGGGCTGGCAGAGTATCTTGTCCGCGAGAAGGTGATTGAACGCATTGATAATCCGAGCCTGCATTTGCGCAAACGCGCCTATATGCTGGTTCAGTTCTGTTCAAGTGGTGTTCTGATTGAGGGCAAATCGGCTGCCATGGCCCGGAAAAGGGTGGTCGGGTATCTGAAACAGCCCAACTTTACCGACAAATTGGTCGATGACATCAAGGACATGACGACCAAGGAAGGCACGATCCGCGATTTCTATGCATTGTTGCAACGAAGCGGGTTCTGAGCCGAAGACATCCTTTTGGCGTTGAATGACCAAACCACCCCACGAAAGCCAGTTGGCAAGATTCGTGGGGTGTTTGTCATTGTTGCCACATTCGGGATTGGGCATGATGTATCTCTGACAAGGAGCTACGATGATGTCCAACTCGCCCCATACCCCGAAATTAGTCGCCTGCCACGCCTTTGATGGTGTCATGAGTCTTGATGTCATCGGGCCGCTTCAGGTGTTTGGCTCGGCAAATGACGAGCTTTCCGCGCTGGGACGGCCACAAGGATACGACGGGATCGTTGTGGCCGGGGCGAGTGGGCCGGTACAGACATCCTGTGGTGTGCGAATATATGCCGATATGGCGTGGCGCGACCTTGATCTGGAAACGGTCGATACCTTGCTGGTGCCAGGTGGTGTCGGTGTTCTGACAGAATGCAAAGAACCGCAAATCCTTGATTGGGTCAGAAAGGCCGAAGGCATCGTACCGCGGCTAGGCTCGATTTGTTCAGGTGCACTTATTCTGGCCGAGGCGGGGGTGCTTGATGGCAAAATGGCCACAACCCACTGGTCGCGTTGCGAACAAATGGCACGGGATTACCCGGCAATCCAAATGATGGGGGACCGGCTGCACAGCTATGATCCCGCGGGCTTGGATGGTGATCCACATGTTTTCACATCAGCTGGTGTCACCGCCGGGATTGATCTGGCGCTGGCAATCGTCGAAGCGGATTTCGGTCGTGCCCTGGCCTTGTCCGTTGCACGCAGGCTTGTAATGTTCCTCAAACGGCCCGGCGGGCAGGCGCAGTTCAGTGCCTATCTGATCCCTGAAACCGGCGCCACAGCACGGCTTGCAAATCTGCTTGAATGGTTGCCCGGCAATATCGCCAAGGATCTATCGCTTGAAACACTGGCCGAACGTGCCGGGATGACACCGCGCACTTTTTCACGGGTGTTTGCGCGTGATCTGGGGATGAGCCCGGCGCGTTATGTCGAGCGCGTCCGGGTAGAAGCCGCCCGTGCGCTGTTGCAGGACGAAGCCCTTGCGATTGGACAGGTTGCCGAATTGTGCGGCTTCCGGCATCCGGAAACGCTGCGCCAGGCGTTTCAGCGACATCTTTCTGTCAGTCCCCAGGAATATGCGGATCGCTTTGCCCGCAAATCATTAGTCTCCGCAAACTAGCGACGGTTTGACGGCTTTCATCACAGTCTGAATTTCAGGAGTTGGGAACATGTTGTTGCTGACCAATGGATCATTGCGTCTGCTTTTCTTCGCGCAGGCGCTGTATTGGTCTTGTTCACTGATCGGCATTACCTTGACATCGCTTGTCGGTGTGTCGCTTGCCCCCGCGCCATCCATGGCAACTTTGCCACTTGGAATGCTTATGGTCGGTAATCTCGTATCTGTTCATCCGATTGCCATGTTGATGCAGCGTCGTGGACGACGCGTTGGGTTGTTTGTCGGGGCGCTCTTTGGAGTTTTGGGTGGCCTGATGGTGGCTTACGGCATCTATATCGGTTCGTTCTGGCTGGTCACGTTTGCCGCCGCACTGATTGGCACATATCAGGCGTCGGCTATGTATTACCGTTACGCGGCGTTGGAAACTGTCGCGCCATCCGAAAAGGGGCGTGCTGCCGCCCTTGTTCTGGGTGGGGGTGTTGTTGCCGCGCTAATTGCCCCGGAGATTGCTGTGGCAAGCCAAGGCATGTTTCCGGTTCCGTTTGCCGGGGCCTACGTGGCACTGGCAGGTCTGGCGGCCTTGGGTGCATCCTTGATGATCATGTTGCCAGATGGTGGCATTCCGCAACGTGCCGGGTCGAGCAGGGCGGTTATGTCCGATCTGTTGCGTCGCCCAGTCATTCGCGGGGCAATCGCCATCAGTGCCGCCGGGCAGGGTATTATGGTCCTGGTCATGACAGCGACACCACTTGCGATGAAATATTGTGGATTTGATGTGGATGTTTCGGCCAACGTGATCCGCTGGCATTTGATCGGGATGTTCTTGCCGGCCTTCGTTGCCGGGCCAATGATCGACCGGTTTGGGCCACGCCGGGTCGCATCATTCGGGGCGTTTGCGCTGGTAATAAGTGTTGGCGTTGCCGTCTCGGGCATTTCGATTGCCGCTTTTCTGATCAGTTCGTTCCTTCTGGGGATTGGCTGGAACATGATGCTGTTGGCAGCGACGACGATGCTGGGCGAGGGGCATGATGCGGCGGAACGCGGGCATGCTCAAAGCCTGATGGAGCTTGGCAACAGTGGGACGGCGACAGTCGCCACAATTGCCAGCGGGGCATTGATCGCGGGTGCCGGTTGGAGCCTGATCAACTTTGGTGTGCTGCCCGTTTTGGGTGTTGCACTGATTTTGATGTGGCGGGGATATGCCGCAAAGCAAGCAACCGCAGGCGTATGAAATCAAAAGAAACCGCCGGTCAAGACGACCGGCGGTGAAGTTGCAGGGCGAACGGGGATCGCCGCCCCGGCGCGACTGAAGTCGCTTGCACCCCAAGCCGTTCGGGATGGACGCGAACGGTTAGGGTGCGTGTGTACAGGCAATAAAAAACCGGCCATCAGGCCGGTTGGGATACCAAACTTGTCGCATTGCCTGCGACGAATTCCTTGATCTTCTGCAAAACGAAATCGCGTGAACTATTTTCGCGGGTACGGAACAGGACTTCGCGGTCCTGAATGACCAGCCCCATGTAAACAGGATCGTTATGACCTTCCTTGGTCATCTTGAGGGCGCGAAGGGTATGACCGAGATCATCCGTGCTTTGATAGATCGTACGCATTTTTCTCCAACCAGCATTTACGTCAAAAGACGGTGAAAAACCAATCGACCACACCGTTATGACAGCTGTTTTTTTCTGTCCGATGACAGCCATGTGATGGTTTGAAGACTCTTTTCCCAATCAACCGTGAAATGCAGTGAGCAATGCAGTCAAAAAGCTGCTGGTTTTATTTGGCAGGACTGTTAAAAAGAAAACGACCTTAACGCTGGTTTCGGGCATTGACATGCGCCATGGCGATGTTTAAGAAAGGCGTCGTTCCGCAGGGAACACCAAGGACATAAAGGGCAAGTGGCCGAGTGGCTGAAGGCGCTCCCCTGCTAAGGGAGTATAGGGTCAAAAGCCCTATCGAGGGTTCGAATCCCTCCTTGCCCGCCATTGATTAAAGCACCCCAAAAGGGTGCTTTTTTCGTTTCGAGCCCGCGCATTTGGGCCGTGGCCGACGCGATTGATTATGGTGAAGCCAGATCGGTTCCCAAATCACGTTGGCTCATCGCAAGAGATCAAAAATTACAACTGTTTAGTCCATAGTGCCACCGGCGCAGCCAGCTTGATTTCGTCTGTTTCCTATGATCTATCTGAGAAGCTCCAAGCTGAAGGTGGAACAGAAAAAAGGCTTGAGCGTTCTGGTGTGCAGCAAAACAAGAAAACAGACGGGGCCGGAATGACGAGCCAGTTAAGCTATCTGAGCATTGATCGACGAGATGATCTGAGCCGAGAAGAGTTTATTGACCAATATCTTAAGCCCAAACGTCCCGTCATCATGCGCAGTTTCGCCGCAAACTGGCCTGCATTGGAAAAATGGTCTTATGACTACCTGAAGCAGGGCTGTGGCGATGTCGAGGTGCCGCTTTACAGCGAGGCATTTGCAAACTCGGATAACGACTATCTCGATTCAACCCAAAGCATGCCCTTTGGCGAATATCTTGATCTTATTCAGGCGGGGCCGACACCGCTTCGCATGTTTTTGTTCAATGTGTTCAAGCATATGCCACAACTGCGCGAGGATTTTTCATATCCTGACCTTGGCGTTACGTTCCTGAAAAATCATCCATTCCTGTTTGTTGGTGGTCAGGACGCCTATGTCGATATCCATTACGACCTTGATCACAGCCATGTTTTCCTGACGCAGATGACCGGCACCAAACGTGTGATCCTGTATGGAAGCGAAAATGGACGGCACCTGTATCAGCATCCACTGACTGTTTCGTGCAATATTGATTTTCGGAACCCGGATCTGGAACGCTATCCGAAGCTTAAAGATATTCACGGCTATGAATGCATTCTGGAGCCGGGCGATACCATCTTTATCCCCAGCCGCTGGTGGCATTTCATCGAATACAGCACGGCTGGCATCAGCCTGACATTGCGCGCCTTGCCTGAAACCTGGCCTGCGCGTGCGGCGGGTCTTGCCAGCATCTTCAAGCTTAAGGTCATTGACCAGTATCTCGGCAAGATGATTGGCGAAAAGAAGTGGTATCAGATGAAGGAAGACTGGGCACACGCCCGTGCGCGAAAGGCTTGAGGCTTGCCTCAAGACTTTTTCAGGATGATGTCATAGCCGTTTTGAACCCCCGCATGGGCCCATCGGGTCAGTTCCTTGCGGTTATCAAATTCGGATACCCGACGGCTTGGACTGAAATGGACTTTGACGGTACAGCCCGACGTTGCCATGAAGCGCCAGAAATGGAAGGCAAGGGTGGTGTCGTCAAACCAGGGGTAAAGAACCGTTTCCGGTTCTGGCGAAGATCCACTCGCGCTGTCTTTCAGGCATAAAACGGTTATCGGCTGAACGTGGCAAACTTCAGCGATCTTTTCGTCAAACACAAATTCCATCAGCGACGATTTGAACGGCAGGACGACACTTCCATCCGTACTTGTCCCTTCGGCAAACAGAACCAGCCGACGGTCGGGGAGGATCTTGTCGCGCAGGATCTTGATCTGTTCGTGGGATTTGATGGCCCGGCGCTCAACAAAAATGGTTTGGCAACAGCGCGCAAGGAACCCGATCCCTGGCCAGCCGCGAACTTCGGACTTGGCGATGAAATTTACGGTGAACAGCGCATTGATCACCGGAATGTCGAGGTAAGACGTATGGTTCCCCAACAGCAGCAAAGGAAGGGTTTCGCTTGGCGATCCAGTGACTTCGACCTTGATGCCTGTGATCTTGCGGGCACCAAGGTGCCAGATGCGGACAATCTGGGAACTGGCCCGGAGCTTGAGACCTTCAAGGATCAGGAAAGGGATCAGCATCGCAAACAGCCAGACCATCAGCGTCGTGAATTTGAGCCCTGCCTTCACGTGCTGTGCTGGTGTGATCGGTGCAGTGATGTGGGGTGTTGCCATCTGGTCCAAAGCGCTTGAAAACCCTTGTTTGACGTCACGGATGTTTCTTTTAACAGTAATCGCACTCACGCGTTTAGAGGCGTGAGATCAAGGCGATCAGCCTGCTTTTTATAGAATCTGTAGTATTGGTCAGGGACCTTGGCGACATCTACCGTAATCAATACATCAAGCGTCTTGAAATCGGGATCAAGTGCGACGCCATCGCCAACAACGCCACCCAGCGACAAGTAGGCTTTGATCAAGGGTGGCAATTTCGCAAGGGCCTCGTCCGGATCAATGTCGTCTTTTGCCATGCGTTCCATCGACTGATAATCGAGTGCGCGTGCAATATGAGGTTCATCATCCAATCGGTAGTGATGCAGGTATGACAGTTCGTAGGCGATCTTGTCGATATCGGTCGCATGGAAGCTTGCGCAGCCGAACAGGTAGCGAATGTCATGATTGAAAATCAGCTTGGTGATACCGCGCCACAGAAGCTGAATGGCCTTGCCATCGCGATAGTCCTTGTGAACACAGGATCGGCCGACTTCCATGCAGTTGTCTTTCACAGCGCCAAGCAGGGGAATAGAGAACTCTTCCTGCGCGATGTATGAGAGATCTGCGGGTTTTTGTTGCGAAAGCAGCAATCTGGTGGTGGCGATGACTTTCTTGTCATTTTCATTATCCACGACCAGCAAGTGTTCGCAGAACGCGTCGAATTTATCGCTATCAAGGCCGGCCGAGTGTTGCTCGGTCATGGCTTTGGCGTGAAATTCGCCAAAGAAGACCTCAAAGCGAAGTTCTTGCGCCGCTTTCAGGTCTTGTTTGGTCTTGGCAAGATGAACAGAAAATCTACCGGATGCCATATTGGAAATTAATTCTGTTGTTCTAATGAAACTTGGTTGCCGTCGCTTTTCGCGATGACAGAGTGATTTGTATCACATAATGAACTGTCTATGAAAACAATATGATAGCGTTAAATCGACCAGTGTTTTCGGTCGAACATCATCGCGGATTGAAAAGCCCAAGGCGTATTGATGACAAGGTCAAATGCGTCATCTGGTATTGCCGTGATCTGCCCGGTGACCAATCCAGAAAAATATTCTCTGCTGTATGGCATAAAGGTGGCTGGTGAAACGTTATCCTTACTGGGCTTGTCGCAATTTTGGGCAAAGTCCCCACATGAGTTTGGATGTTTTTCACGATGACAGAGGTCGCCATGCCGTTCACAACCAGCTGGGTCAAAGAAATTACGACCGGTTTTGTTCTTGTGGGTGCCAGTCTTGCTCTGACAACACCTGTACAGTCACATCCGGCCAATCAGGAACATCACCACACCGTCGTCGAACTTGCCCAAGGTGGCGGTATTTTCAGTGATGAAGAACGGCTCATTATTCGCGATGTGCTTGATGTTGCGACCGGGCAGTCTGACCAAGATAGCGACAAAAAGGACAAGGGTAACAAGGGTAAAGGCAATAAAGGCTTGCCGCCCGGTATTGCCATGAAGCTTGAGCGCGGTGGTACCTTGCCGCCCGGCATCGCCAAGCGCGATTTGCCAGATAACCTGATTTCGCGACTTCCTGCGCGCACGGACGGTGCGCTGCGTCAGATCGTTGGCGACGATGTTGTGCTGATCGAAAAGGGGACCGAGATCATTCTTGATGTGATCCGGGATGTTGCCAGAAACTAAGTTGAGTTGCCTGCATCCGACAGAAAGAAAGCGGCGCCTGATTGGCGCCGCTTTTGGTTCTGCAAGCTTGTTTTTCGGCCGTTTGCCCCTCAGGTGAAGGCGTTAAAGGTAATGATGGTCTGGGTGTCCTTGATATGAGGCAGCTTGTGGATACTTTCGTTCACATAGCGCCCAATATCCTGTCCGTCATCAATATATACCTTGACCAACAATTCAAACGGGCCGGAGATGGAATAGACTTCGGAAACGCCTTCGACTTCTTCAACAAGCGCTGCTGCGACGTCATAGGCTTTGCCAAGTTCACATTTCACAAAGATGAAAAATGGATGCATCGGATCGGCTCCGGTTTGATGTTGAATTCAGGACAAGCTACCTGCGTTGGATGTTCCATGCAATCATCAAGCAGGATCTTGGTTTGGCCCCTTTGGGTCAAAGGGCTTTGCTTTCGGCCTTTGCTGCGCGTTCCGTGACTGCGTCGAGCGTCAGATCCCAAACAGTGGTGCCCTCGGTTTCTGCCGTCAGGCTGGCCATCGCGAGGCCCGATGCCATTGCATCGTCAAAGCTTGTATGCGGTTTCGAGTAAGCCGACAAAAAACCGGAATAGAAGGCATCACCCGCACCATTGACGTCTTTGACCTTGGTGGGCAACGGATGCCAGAACGCCGTCCCCGATGCTGACGAGGACACAACCCCTTGTGCACCAAGCGTGATCACGACATCCGGGATACCCTTGCCGCGCAAAAGCTCGACAGCAACCTTTGCCTGCGCAAGATCGTTGATCTCGATGCCGGTCAGGATGCGTGTTTCTGCGCGGTTCGCAATCAGTAGGTCCAGTTTATCAAGCACCGGCTTGAACCTTACTGCCTTGCTGGGCGAAACGGTAGCTGCGCACAGTTTTGTCGTCTGTTTGTTTTCGGCAAGCCACATGATGCTTTCGGTCGGCAGGTTCGCATCAACCAACCACCATGGCCGTGCCTGAAGGTTTGCCAGATGCGGTTCAAGGCGATCAATGGTCAGCAGGTCATAGACCTCGGCATTCATCATGCCGAGCGCGAGTTCGCCGGTTTCATCAAGAAGGGCCGTGTAACCGGCCGTTGCCATGCCACTGATCTTCATCAGATGACGGGTGTCGATCCCAAGTTCGGACAGCGCCTCGATGACCTGATCGCCATCCCCGTCATCCCCGACAGCACCAAGCATCGCGACATTATTGCCCAGAAGCCGCAGATGCACCGCAATGTTGCGGCTGACACCGCCAGGTTTGCGATGCAATGTCCGAACCGGGTTCGAGGCAGCGGGCACAAAAGTCTCGGTACATTGCAAGGTGCGGTCGAAATGGGCGGCACCAAAGCAAAGAATGTTAGCATTAGGCGTCATAGAGAACGGGTGCTCTTTGTCGTGGGACGTCACGCAGGTGACGGTCATGTGCTGTAAGCGATGTTGATAAGCCTCAAGCGCGCATGAAGGCAAGGAAAACAAAAAAGGCAGTCCGTTACGGACTGCCTTTCGGTCGCTTGATCGCGCAGAAAACCTGTTTATTTCAGGTTGATGCGACCCTTGGTCGTCGGGGTCATTGGCGAGTTAAGCCCGATATAGTCGGCAACAGCCTGTTCAAGGTTCGGTCCGAAGTCATAGACATCGGTGGCATTATCCCGGAACAGGGCGTAACCATCACCGCCATTGCGCATGAAGTCGTTGGAAACAACGCCATACATTTTGCCGGTCTCGATCGGTACGAAGCCGTTGCCCTCGGCAACCATGACGTTTGAAACACGCGATCCGGCAGGTTGCGAAAGATCAAGGTCAAATTTCAGGCCCGCAACCTGCGGAAACTGGCCTTTGCCTTCCTCGACAAGCGATACACCATGTTCAAGCGATGCAACGATATCCGCACCGGAAAGCTTGAAGGTTGCCAGCGCATTCTGGAACGGAAGAACCGTCAGGACTTCACCCATGGTAACCGTGCCTTCATCGATGCTTGCACGTACACCGCCGCCATTCTGGATGGCGATCTGATAGTCATCACCGGCTTTCCAGAGCATCGCGTCAGCAACCAATGAACCCATGGAACATTCCATCTTGCGGCAGATTTCGCGCGATCCATCTGCAGGTGCTGTGAAGCTGCCGACTTCAAGGGTGCGAACGGCATCAACCTGACCGCTGGCCTCTGCGATAACGGCAAGAACGTCCTCGGCCTGTTTGATGCTGGCATCAAGCGCAATCGGATCACCCGACCATGCGGTTGCCACACCTGCATCATCAAATGTGACGTTCAGGTCTCCAAGGTAACGGCTGTAGGCATACGCCTGGACGATCAGAACAGGTTTGCCATCGGCACCATTTTTGACGACCGGGTAGGGATGGGATGCCTTGTCATCACTGTTGGAAAACAGAAGATGGTCATGACCGCCGACAATCACGTCAACACCAGTGACATCGCTGACATACTCAAAATCGGCATATGAACCCGAATGGCTGAGAGCGACAATTTTGTTGATGCCCTGGGCGGTCAAGCGATCGACTGAGCTTTGCAGTGATTGCGCAAGGTCGTTGAACTTGACGTTCGGACCCGCACTTGAAATGTCGGCGGTTTCCGGCGTTGTCAGCCCGACGATACCAATGCGTTCACCACCAACCGTGATGATGGTTTCAGGTTTGATTAGTTCGTTCAGCCCATCCGTGGTGGCTTCGATGTTGGCCGACAAAATGGGGGTAAGGCTTTTTTTGATGAAGCTTGCCAGAACGTCCGGGCCATCATCAAACTCATGGTTGCCAACCGCCATTGCATCATAATCAACAAGGTTCATGAGTTCAGCCGTCAGCGAACCCTTGTAGGTCGAGTAATAAAGGGACCCTTGGAACTGATCGCCTGCATCGACAACCAGAACATTGCCGCCTTCGGCACGGGCGTCACGAATGGCTGTGGCAAGACGGCCATAGCCGCCAAAGCACTTGCCTTCGGCGTCGTCCTCGGCGCTGCAAGTATTATTGTATTTTGTGACCGATTCAACGCGGTCATGGACGTCATTGGTATGGATCAGACGCAAATCATAATCGGCCAACGCGCTTCCGGCACCAAGGCTCAGCATGGTGCAGGCCGACAGCAGCCCTGCAATTGTTCTTTTCATTCCTGTTCTCCAACAATAATCCACTCTTCCTGTCCCGATCGGGAGGGAAAGTATGAAAACGCAAATCTGTGGGTCGGAAAATCTTTGCCCCGCGGAATGCTAGCACCAAACTTTCGCGAACGGTATGTCCGGTTGTTGACGGTGTGGTTAAAATTACACATCGGTTGTGGTCTTAGGTCCGCACCGGTTCATTTATGTCGGGAAGAATCGGAAACGCACCAATTTCAGTCATTCGAGGTTCAATGGTCCCGATTTGATGCCATTTACGCGTATCGACAAAGATAAATTAACGTGCAGAAAAGGTTGGTTCAGGTTTGAGCCTGATTGGTCCGAAACTAAGGGAAACCCCGCAGATATGCGATTTGAAGTTCCGGTTGTAGTGCATTGGTGCTGACCAAGTGGACAGGTCTGTGCAACGTGTTGCGTGCTCAGCTATTTACAGGGCACTATATTTTGTAGTTACCATGAGCATTCGCAGCATGCCAAACTGCGCTGCATTGGTCCTTGACCAACGCCGCTTTGCTTATGTTGCGAGACATGTGTTTTCGATGAGGGAGTTCCGCCAAACAAGATGGGCATTGGCGGAAAGATAATCAGAATTCAAACAAAGAAGGGCATCGGAATGAAAAAGCTTCTGACCTCGGTGGTCGCGGCTGTTGCTTGCTATGCAGGCGTTGCTTCGGCTGCAGAAATCAATCCGGCTGTGGTTTACGATCTTGGTGGTCGTTTTGACCGCTCATTCAACCAGGCGGCATACACGGGTGCCGAGAAGTACAAGGAAGATACCGGTACTGAGTATCGTGACTTCGAAATCCAGAACGATTCACAGCGCGAGCAGGCAATGCGCAACTTTGCGCGCCGCGGCATGAATCCGATTGTTGCGATTGGTTTTTCCCAGGCTTCTGCACTTGAAAAAGTTGCTAAAGAATTCCCTGAAACCAAATTTACCATTGTTGACATGGTTGTAGACCTGCCGAACGTTCAGTCGGTGGTTTTCAAGGAACATGAAGGTTCGTTCCTTGTCGGTGTTCTGGCGGCTATGGCATCTGAAACCGGCAAAGTCGGTTTCGTTGGTGGTATGGACATCCCGCTGATCCGCAAATTCGCCTGCGGCTACGCACAGGGCGTGAAGTATTCGAACGGTGATGCGGAAGTCTTCCAGAACATGACCGGTACCACCGGTGCGGCCTGGAACGATCCGGTAAAGGGTGGTGAACTTGCGAAATCGCAGTTCGACCGTGGTGCGGATGTTGTTTACCATGCTGCAGGTGGTACTGGCGTTGGTGTGCTTCAGGCTGCTGCAGATGCCGGTAAACTCGGTATTGGTGTGGACTCCAACCAGAACGGCCTGCATCCGGGTTCGGTTCTGACGTCTATGCTGAAACGCGTTGACGTTGCTGTTTACGAAGCTTTCGAGGCTGCTGCCAACGATACCTGGGAGCAGGGCCTGACCATTCTGGGTCTTGCAGAGGGCGGCGTTGATTGGGCACTTGATGAAAACAACGAAAGCCTGATCACCGACGAAATGAAAGCAGCCGTTGCCGAGGCCAAGGAAGCAATCATTTCCGGTAACCTTGAAGTACACGATTACATGAGCGATAGCGCCTGCCCAATGTAAGGCAGACGTCAAAGCAAATCGGGGATTTGTCGTGTCGGATACGATGCATCAAATGCACGGCGCCGGGGAAACCGGTGCCGTGCAACCCGCTATTGAACTGCGCGGTATAGACAAGCGGTTCGGTGCGGTACATGCCAATAAAGAAATCGACCTTAAGGTCGACAAAGGAACTATCCACGGAATCGTGGGCGAAAATGGGGCTGGTAAATCGACCCTGATGAGTATTCTGTATGGCTTTTATCAGGCCGATGCAGGAACCATTCACGTCGATGGCAAGCTCTGTGAAATCAACGGATCAGAAGACGCGATTGCGGTCGGGATCGGGATGGTTCACCAGCATTTCATGTTGGTTGAGACGTTCTCGGTGCTTGAGAACGTTATTCTTGGCGTCGAAGGCGGTGCTGTTCTGCGCGATGGTGTGCAAAAGGCACGCGAAGAACTCAAACGTCTTGAACGCGAATATTCGCTCAACATCGATCCCGATGCCACGGTGGGTGATCTTTCGGTCGGGCTCCAGCAACGTGTGGAAATCCTAAAAGCGCTCTATCGCGGGGCGGAAATTCTTATTCTGGATGAGCCGACCGGTGTTCTGACACCCCAAGAAGCAGATCATCTTTTCAGAATTCTTGATACCCTGAAAGAACAGGGCAAGACGGTTGTTCTGATTACCCACAAACTGCGCGAAATCATGGCCGCAACGGACAATGTTTCCGTCATGCGCCAAGGCGCAATGGTGGCACATCGCAAGACAGCCGAAACCAGCCCGGAAGAACTATCGGAATTAATGGTCGGCCGTAAGGTATTGTTGCGCTTGGAAAAAGGTGAAGCCAATCCGGCGGCAACGGTGCTGAAAGTCGATAATCTTTGCGTTGATAATGCGCAGGGCGTTCGCAAGGTCAAAAATGCGACCTTTACGGTGCGCGCAGGCGAAATCGTCGGCATTGCCGGGGTATCCGGTAACGGGCAAAGCGAACTGCTTGAAGCGCTTGGTGGAATCAGATCTGCCAGCGAAGGGACCGTGGAACTGAACGGGCAAGATGTAACGCCCGGTAAAGGGGTAGATGCCGCAGAGCTCCGTCGTCGCGGTGTCGCGCATGTGCCCGAGGATCGCCATCGCATGGCAATGGTCACGGCCTTTTCAGCCAAAGAGGCAGCCATTCTTGGCTATGAAGATGATCCTGCCTATCAAAAGGGCGGGCTTCTGGATTGGGATGCTATTTCAGCTGCCACAGCCAATATGATGTCGGAATTTGACGTTCGTCCGGACAATCCGGATTTGAAAGCTGCCAATTTCTCGGGCGGCAATCAGCAAAAGCTTGTTCTGGCGCGTGAAATCATGCGTGATCCGGAATTGCTTCTGGTGGGCCAGCCGACCCGTGGTGTCGATATCGGTGCCATTGAATTCATTCACAAACGTATTGTCGCCATGCGGGATGCTGGCAAAGCCGTCCTTCTGGTGTCAGTGGAGCTTGACGAGATTATGTCGCTTGCCGACCGCATTCTGGTGATGTGCGATGGTGCCATCATTGGTGAAGTCGCTGCGTCCGAGGCCAACGAACGCGTGCTTGGTTTGATGATGGCGGGCGTTGACCCAAATGAAGCCAAGGCAGCGGAGGGGCAGGCATGAGCAAGACTGTCGAACTGCCGCGCTGGATTGATGTTGGCGCATTACCTTTACTGAACCTGCTGCTTGCTCTTGTTGTGTCCGGGCTTGTGGTTCTGGCGATTGGTGAAAACCCGGTTCAGGTGGTTGAAATCCTGCTTTATGGCGCGTTTGGCTATGAAGAGGCGTGGGGTTATACGCTTTATTACACCACCAACTTCATCTTTACCGGCCTTGCCTTTGCCGTCGCGTTCCATTGCGGGCTGTTTAACATCGGTGCCGAAGGGCAGGCCTATATCGGTGGCCTTGGTGTAACTTTGGCAGCCCTTTATCTCGACTTCCTGCCATTCCCGATCATGCTGGTTGTGGCGATGTTGGCGGCGATGATTTTTGGCGCGGCGTGGGCTTATATCCCGGCCTACTTGCAGGCGCGTCGCGGATCGCACGTCGTTATTACGACGATCATGTTCAACTTCATCGCCTCATCGCTGATGGTGTATCTGCTGGTCAATGTGCTTCGTCCGGAAGGCTCGATGACGCCCGAAAGCGAACAGATCGCCGAACATTTGCGATTGCCATTCATTCATGACATTGCAGGCGCGCTGGGCATTGATATGGCGTCAAGCCCGCTGAACCTGTCATTTGTCTATGCCATCGTCATCAGCGTCATGGTCTGGCTGTTTATCTGGCATACCCGTTGGGGCTATGCCATCCGGACAGTCGGTGCCAATGCGGTGGCGGCAACCTATGCCGGGCTTGAACCCGGGCGTTTTATTATCATTGCGATGATGATCTCAGGTGCGCTGTCATCCTTCGTGGCGCTAAACGAAGTCATGGGTGTTCAGCACCGCCTGCTGATTGATTTTACCGCCGGGTATGGCTTTGTCGGCATCGCTGTGGCGCTGATGGGGCGCAACCATCCATTTGGCATCTTCTTGGCAGCATTGTTGTTTGGGATGCTCTATCAGGGCGGGGCGGAGCTTTCATTTGAAATTCCGACCATCTCGAATGACATGGTTGTGGTTATTCAGGGGCTTGTCATCCTGTTTACCGGTGCGATGGAACACATGTTCCGTCCGCGTGTGACAAAGATCTATACAGCCTGGCGTCTGCGCCAGGATGCCGGGGAGGCCGCGTAATGGATACATTTCAGCTAATTATCCTGTTGTTTGATGCGACGCTGCGGACCTCGACACCGCTTATTCTTGCGGCCTTGGCCGGGATGTTTTCCGAACGGTCCGGGACAATTAACCTTGCCCTTGAAGGCATGATGCTGGGCGGTGCGTTTTCGGCTGCTGCGGTTGCATTTTATGTCGGAAGCCCGTGGGTCGGGCTACTGGCCGCGATTGCAACCACGATTGCGCTTTCGCTTCTGCATGGTTTTGCATGCATCACGCACAAGGGCAACCAGGTGGTTTCGGGGATGGCGATCAATATCCTGATGTCGGGTCTGACCGCCCTTGTCGGGATTGCACTTTTTGCACAGGGCGGCAAAACGCCAGCGCTTGATAAAGGATCGCGTTTCCAGCCGATCACGTTCCCGGGTGCCGACGCCGTTCAGGACGTTCCGGTTCTGGGCCTGATCTATTCGGAACTGCTAAGCGGTCATAATATACTGGTTTATGTCGCCTTCCTTGCCGTTCCGGCAGCCTGGTGGGTGATGTATCGCACCCGGTTTGGCTTGCGTCTGCGCGCGGTTGGTGAAAACCCGGGGGCTGTTGATACGGCCGGCATTGGCGTTGTCGCGATGCGCTATCGCGCCGTGATTTGCAGCGGCGTGCTTGTTGGCATGTCAGGCGCCTATCTTTCAACTGCACAGGGCGCATCCTTCCTCCAAGACATGACCGCAGGCAAAGGCTATATCGCGCTGGCCGCGATGGTGTTTGGCAAGTGGCGTCCGTTCCCGGCATTGGCAGCCTGTCTGCTGTTTGGCTTCCTGGATGCGGCGGCCACACGTTTGCAGGGTGTCGTTCTGCCCGGTATCGGCGAAGTTCCGGTCCAATTGGTGCAGGCATTGCCCTATATCCTGACGGTCATTCTTCTGGCCGGCTTCATTGGCCGCGCCATTCCGCCAAAGGCGCTTGGGCGGGCATACGTCAAGGAACGCTAAGCTTTTCGTGGTTCGGGTCTCGGCCTATCATACAGGCAGTCCCGAACCACTTTTCCAAAAATGTGCGCTTTGGTCAGGCGCGATAGGTAATCAAAACAGGATCAAACAAATGGTTGCTCATAAACAGGCTCCGCGCGATCTGATTGACGCGGCTCTTGCGGCTCGTGACAAGGCATATGCGCCTTATTCGAACTTCTTTGTCGGTGCTGCGTTGCGCACGACTGAGGGCAAGGTCATTTCAGGCTGCAATGTTGAAAATGCGGCATATCCCGAGGGCGTCTGTGCCGAGGCCGGCGCGATTTCGGCAATGGTACTGTCAGGGGAAACCCGTTTTGACGAGATTGTCGTTGTCGGGCTGGGCGATATCGCCTGTACCCCGTGTGGTGGGTGCCGCCAGAAAATCCGCGAGTTTACCGGTCCGGATGCGACCATCTTTATCATCAATGATGCCGGTGAAACGCTTCTGACACTCAGCCGCGAAGAACTTATTCCGCATTCCTTCGGGCCGGAGAACCTCAAATGAGCAACGTAAAAGCAGCGCTGGATGTCATCGCCGCCAAGGCGCCGGGTTTCAAGGCAGAAGTCGCATTGGTTCTGGGCAGCGGCCTTGGTGGTGTGGTTGACGCCGTAAGTGATGCGATCAGCATTGCCTATGAAGAACTCCCTGGGTTCCCACGCCCTACGGTGGTCGGACATGGCGGGACACTTGTTCTTGGCCGAATTGGCGGTGTGTCCGTTGCTGTAATGCAGGGCCGGGCGCATTATTACGAGCATGGCCGATCGGATTTGATGGCCGAACCACTTGAAATTCTGCGCGAACTTGGTGCGGAACGTTTGCTTTTGACCAATGCGGCCGGGTCACTGATCCCTGACGCCGTACCTGGCAGTCTGATGCTGATTACTGATCATATCAGCCTGTTTGGTCCCAATCCGCTGATCGGCTATCACGGAAACGACCGTTTCGTCGGCATGGATGTGCCCTATGATCCTGAAATCGGGTCAGGGCTGCATGGCGCGGCGGCCAAGCTTGGCATCAAACTGTTTGAGGGAACCTATTGCTGGTGCACCGGACCAAGTTTTGAGACGCCGGCCGAAATCCGCGCGCTCAAGTTCCTTGGCGCGGATGCTGTCGGCATGTCGACCGTGCCGGAAAACATTTTGGCCCGCCGTCTTGGATTCAAGGTCGCCGCGGTTTCAAACATCACCAATCTGGCCGCAGGCATGAGCGCGACACCGCTTAGCCACGAGCAGACATTGGAAATGTCGAAAGCCGGTTCTGCAAATCTTATCAAGATATTACTGCAATATTTTTCAAGCGCTTCCTGAAGTCGAATGACTTCAAAGCGTCTTATTTGAATTAATGACACGTGCGCAGGAGACAGCACATGCTGCCCCAAGAAATCATTCGCCGGAAACGCGAAGGCGAAGTTCTGACAGACGCTGAGATCGCCTTTTTCGTCAAGGGCATCACAGATAATAGCATCAGCGAAGGGCAGGTTGCCGCCCTTGCCATGGCTGTGTTTTTTAACGGCATGACCATGGATGAACGCGCGGCGCTTACGCGCAACATGCGCGATAGCGGTACGGTTTTGGACTGGAAGGCGCTTGGCCTTGATGGACCGGTGGTGGACAAACATTCGACCGGTGGCGTTGGTGACAAGGTCAGCCTGATGCTAGGCCCGATTGTTGGTGCCTGCGGGGCGTTCGTGCCAATGATTTCCGGCCGTGGCCTTGGCCATACTGGTGGGACGCTGGACAAATTTGATTCCATTCCGGGCTATCGCACCACACCAAGTCTTGACGAATTCGCCAAGGTCACCCGTGAAGTCGGCTGTGCCATTATCGGACAGACAGCCGATCTGGCACCGGCGGACAAACGGTTTTATGGCATTCGCGACGTGACTGCGACGGTTGAAAGCATCCCGTTGATCACGGCGTCCATCCTATCAAAGAAACTGGCAGCCGGGCTTGATAGCCTTGTCATGGATGTGAAGTTCGGCTCTGGCGCCTTTATGAACGAGTATGAGCGCGCCCGCGAACTTGCCGAAAGCATCACCGAAGTTGCCACCCGTAACGGTGTTCCCACGGTCGCACTTTTGACCGATATGGAGCAGGTGCTGGGTGACACAGTTGGCAATGCACTTGAAATGCAGGAAGCAATCGACTTCCTGACCGGCAAGCACCAGGAACAACGCGTCTATGACGTCACCATGGCGCTGGCGGCTGAGATGCTGACCGTTAGTGGTGTGGCGGCCGATGTTTCCGATGGCCTGCGTATGGCCACAGAGGCGCTTGAAAGCGGCAAGGCAGCCGAGACCTTTGGCAAGATGGTATCAAGTCTTGGTGGTCCTGCGGACTTTGTCGAAAACACCAACAAGTATCTTGAAGCCGCACCGATGATCAACACGGTAACGGCCGCCAAGACCGGCCGTGTTCTCTCGATGGATGCCAGAAAGGTTGGTCTTGCGCTGGTGTCGCTTAAAGGCGGACGGACGCGGGCAGATCAGAAGATCGACTTTGCGGTCGGCTTTACCGATTTCATCAAGGTTGGACAGCCGGTCTCGGCCGAGACACCAATTTGCCTGGCCCATACCCGTGACGAGGCACAGCTTGAAGAAGCAACCGCCTTGCTGCGCGATGCGATTGTGATCGGCGAGGGGGATGTCAAGCCGACAGGCACCGAACCAGCTGTTCGTGAGCGGATCGTAGCACGCCAAAAGGGGTGATAGGTACCAAGTCAAAAGCAAAAAGCCGGGAATGAAACCCGGCTTTTTTGTTTTCTGCTCTTAACGAAGTTCGCCGCCAGCTTTCTGCGTGCATTTGCTTTCGGCGGACAAGGCTTGCCAAATGGCTCAAGAGAAAGCATTTTGATCAGGAATGAAAATTTTCCAATAAAGATGAAAATTGAAAACAGAAGGAGAGAGGCATGGGGAAACTGGATCGGCGTCGTAGAGAGATTTTGGAGCTTGTCGCCTCCAACAGCTTTATGACCATTGATACCCTTGCCGAACATTTTTCTGTCACGCCACAAACCATCCGACGCGACATCAATGAAATGGCCGAAGAAGGCCTGATTGCCCGCTATCACGGCGGGGCTGCCAGTGTCTCGACCACCGAAAATACCGCCTATACCGACCGTCAGGTTCTAAACCTTGGCAGCAAGCGCGAGATCGCAAAGCTGGTGGCGCAACATATCCCCGAAGGCGCGTCTCTGTTTATCAATATCGGAACAACCAACGAAGAAGTCGCACATGCGCTTCTGGGCCATAAAAGTCTTAAGATCATTACCAATAACCTGCATGTTGCAGAAATCTGTGCTGCCAATCAGGGATTTGAAGTGATTATTGCCGGTGGCGTTGTGCGACAGCGCGATTTCGGTGTCATCGGCGAGGCCACCATTGATTTCATCAACCAGTTCAAGGTTGATTACGCGATTGTCGGGATTTCCGGCGTCGATGAAGATGGCAGCCTGATGGATTTCGATTATCGTGAAGTGCGTGTCGCGCGGGCGATTATTTCAAACGCACGCCAAACATTCCTGTGCACGGATGCATCGAAGTTTGGTCGTCGTGCGATGGTGCGTCTGGGACATCTTTCCGAAATCGACGCTCTGTTTACCGATCGTCATCCGGGGCCGGTTTGGGCCGATGTGATCCGCGAAGCCGATGTTTCGGTCTATACAGCCAACTAGATCCAGAACGGGGCAGGGTGTTTGCCCCGTTAGCTATAGACGTGGTCTTCGCGTTTGCCGGTTCGCATGGTGATCGGGCCCTGTGACGATCCGTTCAGCATCTGGGTCAGATGCGCATTATGTGCGTCATCGATATCTTTGGTTTTGCCCGCCCAATAGACTTTGCCATCATGCATCATCATCAGGTTCTGATAACGGGTGCGGGCAATCTGCATGTCGTTGGTGATTGATATCACCGTGGTCCCGCGTTGTTCTGCAATCTTGCCAATCATGCGTTCGATATGGTTCGACAGAACCGGATCAAGTCCTGCGGTCGGATTGTCCAGCAACAGGATGGCTGGATCGGTGGAAATCGCCCTTGCGACACCAACGCGTTTTTGCATGCCGCCAGACAGATCACTTGGTGTTAAATCCGCACTTTCCGATGCCAGACCGACAAGGCCCAACAGATCCAGGGCACGTTCCCGGGCCCCCTTGCGGCTGAGAGTGCCGGTTTCAATCTGTCGAAAGCAGATGTTTTCCCAAACCTTCAGGCTGTCAAACAGG
Organism: Thalassospira sp. A40-3; assembly: GCF_015871485.1. NCBI lineage: Bacteria > Pseudomonadati > Pseudomonadota > Alphaproteobacteria > Rhodospirillales > Thalassospiraceae > Thalassospira > Thalassospira sp. A40-3. The sequence continues at coordinate 2,068,382 of NZ_CP065428.1, read as the reverse complement.
GCATTTTGTTGAAACAGCATGCCGATGCGTTCCGCCCATGCGGCGCGTTTCGGCGCATTGATTTGACTGACATCATCGCCATCCAACAGGATCTTGCCAGCATCGGCCCCATAAATCCCAACCAGACATTTCATCAGGACACTTTTACCTGCGGCAGACGGACCAATAATCGCCATGGTTTCGCCCTTGGGAAGACGCAAGCTGACGTCATCCAGGGCAAGCTTGTTGCCAAACCGTTTGCTGAGATTTTCAACCGAGATAAAGGCCGGATGGGTCGCGGAGCTGGTTTCAGGCGTGGTCATTGGCAATCCGGATGATGAACGTGTTGGGCCGAGTGTCGGCAATTGCGCGGGTCTGGGCAAGGATCATTTTTACAAAAATGAAAACGGCCCCGCAAATGGGGGCCGTTTTGCAAAGATCGGGTGTTTGATAGCCGATTAATGCGACAGGATCTGGCTGAGGAACAGCTTTGTACGATCGCTTTTCGGGTTATCAAAGAACTCCTTCGGACCAGCCATTTCGACGATCTGGCCAGCATCCATAAAGATCACACGGTCAGCAACCTCTTTGGCGAAGCCCATCTCGTGGGTCACGCAAAGCATGGTCATACCTTCCTTGGCCAGTTCGACCATCACGTCGAGAACTTCCTTGACCATTTCCGGGTCAAGCGCCGAGGTCGGCTCATCAAACAGCATGATTTTTGGCTGCATGCAGAGCGAGCGGGCAATCGCCACACGCTGCTGCTGACCGCCGGAAAGCTGACCCGGGAATTTGTGGGCCTGCTCGGCAATTCGCACACGCTCAAGGTAATGCATGGCCAGTTCGTTGGCTTGCTTCTTGGGCATCTTGCGAACCCAGATCGGGGCCAGCGTAAGGTTTTCCAGCACGGTCATGTGCGGGAAAAGGTTGAAGTGCTGGAACACCATGCAGACCTCGCGGCGCACGGCTTCGATGTTTTTGACATCGTCGCCAAGCAAAATGCCATCGACGTAGACTTCACCGCTTTGATAGGTTTCAAGGCGGTTCAGGGTACGGATCAGCGTCGATTTACCTGAGCCGGACGGGCCGCAGATAACGATACGCTCACCTTTGCGAACAGACAGGTCAATATCCTGAAGAACATGGAAATTGCCATACCATTTGTTCATCTTGTTGACGGTGATGACATCCTCTTTGGACGGAGGAGGCACAGCGCCGGTAGTGGGTTCAGTTGCTACAGTCATTGTTTTTTCCTCACTCCTTACCTTTGTTCGCCTTTGCGAAGCTCTTTTTCAAGATAGGCGGAATATTTCGCCATCGAGAAACAGATCAGGAAGAATATTGCCGCGGCGAAGGCATAACCTTCGACGTAATATTTGGTCCAGGCCGGGTCACTGCGCAGTGCCAGCTTCACCGTGCCAAGGAAGTCAAACAGGCCGATAATCACGACCAGTGTGGTGTCCTTGAACATGGAGATAAAGCTGTTGACGGTCGGCGGGATCACCAGACGCAGTGCCTGCGGCAAAATGATCAGACGCATCGACTGCCAATAAGACAGCGCAAGACTGTCACCAGCCTCAAACTGACCACGCGGAACGGCTTGCAGACCACCACGGAATACCTCGGCGAGGTAGGCGGCGGTAAACAGGATAATACCGATCTGCGCGCGCAGCAGCTTGTCGATGGTAACCCCATCTGGCAGGAACAGCGGGAACATAACCGATGCCATGAACAGAACCGTAATCAGCGGCACACCACGAATGACTTCGATGTAAACCACGGAAACGGTTTTGATGGCCGGCATGTGCGACTGACGACCAAGTGCCAGCAGCAGCCCGAACGGGAAGGCAAAGATCACACCGATCGAGGACAGGATCAGGGTCAGCGGCAGGCCACCCCAGTAGCTGTTCTGGACATAGGTGAGGCCAAACACACCACCCCACATGAGGATGGCAATAATCGGCACACCAATAACCCACATCGGAATGATTGCCTTGCGCAGGCTCGGATACTTAACCGCACCCAGACTGCCGCAAATGATGCCCATCAGAAGGATCATGGCAAGAAGCGGCCGCCACTGTTCTTCAAACGGGTAGGTGCCAAACAGGATCAGTCGTAAATTGGCATTAACGAACCCCCAGCAGGCACCCGTCGCTTCCGCGCAGGCCTCAATTGATGGCGCCAACGTCGCATTGATGATGGCCCACTCGACGATTGGCGGGATAAGCCAAACGAGGAATGCAATCGAACCAAGAGTCAGGAGGGTGTTGAACCATCCATCAAACAGGTTCTTTTTCGACCATGCCACGGCACGCTCGGAAAAAGTGCCGGTCGGAAGAGGAGGTAATTTTGCGTTTTCTGACATGTTACCTCTCCACCAGTGCCATTTTCTTGTTGAACCAGTTCATAAAGAGCGAGGTCAACAAGGACAAACCAAGATAGATCGACATGAAGATCGAGATGGCCTCGATCGCCTGACCTGTCTGGTTCATGGTCGTGTTGGAAACAGAAACCAGATCCGGATAACCGACGGCAACAGCCAAAGAGCTGTTCTTGGTCAGGTTAAGGTACTGGTTGGTCAGTGGCGGGATCGCGACACGCATCGATTGCGGCAGGATCACCTTGCGAAGCGCAATAGAACGGCGAATGCCCAAACTGTCGGCAGCTTCCCACTGGCCATTCGGAACAGCCTGAATACCGGAACGAACAACCTCGGCAACATAGGTCGAGGTGTAAACCGTAAGCCCGATCAGAACTGCCATGAATTCAGGCGAAATGTTGTAGCCACCCTGAATGTTAAAGCCTTTGAGGGCCGGCATGCTCATGTCGGTAGGTGCGCCACCTGCCAGATAGGCAGCCAGAACGAGACCGACGAAAATACCGATCCCGGCAAGAAGCATCGGGAAGGGCTGACCTGTAGCGTCCTGGCGTTTCTTGGCCCATTTCCTAACGAAATAGATCACAACGCAGGCAATCACGGCCGCAATGGTCATAAGGGTATAGGCGTTATCAGGTTCCGGCACCGGCAAATACATACCGCGCGACGTCAGCAAAACACCGGGCAGAGGCTCCAGCGCGTCGCGTGGATGCGGGAAAGCGCTTGGAATAAGTGCGTACCAGAAGAACAGTTGCAACAGGACCGGAATGTTCCGGAACGTTTCAACATATACAGTCGCAAGTTTGCGAACGATCCAGTTCGAGGACAGGCGCGCAACGCCAAAGATTGTCCCGATAATCGTACACAAAATGATCCCAAGCAGTGACACCTTCACAGTGTTCAGAAGACCGACCATCAACGCCGTCGCATAGTCGCTTTGGGCGCTGTAGTCGATCATGGTTTCACTGATCTCGAAGGAAGCTTCAAGATCAAGGAACCCGTAACCGGTTGAGATGTTCTGTTGTTCAAGGTTGTACAAGGTGTTGGACACCAGGTACCAGCCCGCAAGAACGATCAGTCCAATTGCGACGACTTGATAAAGCACCGCACGGACGTTTTCGTCATTGAGATAATCAACGAGGCCCTTGGAACGAACATCCCCCGGGGCATTTTGAGGCTTACTCATATGACCCTCAGGTGTAGATTGTATCCAAAATCAGCAAGCACCTAACGAAAAGCTCCGCCCATGCGTTCAGGCAGTGGGGCGGAGCTTCGTAGGTTTAGGCAGTCGGTTTGCTAGCGATTAGCGAACCGGCCATGCATACTGCAGGCCACCATCGGTCCACAGAGCGTTCAGACCACGCTCAAGACCGAGCTTGGCGGTAACGTTTTTCTCATAGCTTTCGCCATAGTTACCGACCTGCTTGACGATGTTGTATGCCCAAGCTTCGTCAAGACCAAGAGCTTCACCCATGCCCGGCGAAACGCCGAGAAGACGCTGAATGCCCGGGTTGGTGCTGTTTGCTTTCATGTCGTCAACATTTTCCATGGTGACGCCATACTCTTCTGCTTCAACCATCGCAGCAAAAGCCCAGCGAACAACGTCCGACCACTGTTCGTCGCCCTGGGCAACAACCGGGCCAAGCGGCTCTTTGGAGATGATTTCCGGCAGGATCACATAGTCAGCCGGATTTTCAGCCATCTGGGTACGGATGGAAGCAAGACCCGAAGCATCGGTGGTGTAAACGTCGCAACGGCCAGAGAAGAAGGCTGCGGTTGCTTCGTTGATGTTCTCAATAACGACCGGCTCGAAGGACATGCCTTTGGCGCGGAAGTAGTCAGCGAGGTTCAGCTCGGTCGTGGTGCCCGGCTCAACGCAGACGGTCGCACCGTCAAGCTCGGTTGCGCTGGAAACGCCGAGAGCTTTCGGGATCAGGAAGCCCTGACCGTCATAGTAGTTGATGCCGACAAAGGTCAGACCCAGTTTCGCATCACGGGTGGTGGTTGCAGTGGTGTTACGCGACAGGATGTCGATTTCACCGGACTGCAGAGCCGTGAAGCGCTGTGCTGCGGTCAGCGGGGTGTACTGAACGGCGTTTGCGTCACCAAAAACTGCAGCAGCAGCTGCACGGCATACGTCAACGTCAATACCTTCCCATTTACCTTCGGCATTGGCAGCGGAGAAACCCGGAAGACCGGTGTTCACGCCGCACTGAACGAAACCTTTGGCCTTGATGCCGTCAAGAACGGCACCTGCCTGTGCGTTCTGCGCGGCAACGGCTGCAACGGTCATTGCGCCAGCGGCAAGGATCGTCTGGATTTTCATAAGATAGCTCCCTTATTAGCAAAGCATTGTTTTTAGCTTTTGTGCCACCCTGGATATGCACAGCCGCATATCCATTCGTCCGAAGAACATCGGACCGCCAAATTAAGAAATTTTAGGCCGCCTTGTGTCAAGTGTGAAAAAATTTTGGCAACATTAGAACCTACGGTGCTGGCTAAAAATTGAGGCTTTTTCTGCGGTTATATCGCGCGGAGATACGATCACATAAAATATACGAAACTTTGTTTGTCTCATATATTCAATAACCTAGTAGTAGTTTCGTTCTGATCACCGGCAAGACCGAGAATTGCACGAACTTTTTTTCACCAAACAATCAGTCATGATCAAAAAAAGTGCATCAGCTCACGCTGTTTAAAAAATACGCATGGTTGCAGTGCGGAATCGGGAGCGGCATTCGCTAACCCGCGCGGCCGAGCATCTTGCAAAACAGGATCGGCACGAAAAAGCCCCGCTTCGATATGCGGGGCTTGTATTGATCAGGTTTTCAGTTCCGACAGGTTGGAAAACAGTTCCAATGCTGTTGGGTTGGCCAAGGCTTCCTGATTTTTTACCGGCCGTCCGTGGACAACATCACGAACAGCAAGTTCGGTAATTTTACCCGACTTTGTCCGCGGGATATCGGCAACCGCAAGCACCTTGGCGGGGACGTGGCGTGGGGTGCAGTTGTTGCGGATCTGCTTCTTGATCTTGTCGATCAGTGCGGTATCCAATTCGTAATTGTCGCGGAGCACAACAAACAGGATCACCCGAACGTCATTATCCCAGTCCTGGCCGATCACAATCGATTCCTGAATTTCAGGTAGTTTTTCTACCTGGCGATAAATCTCTGCCGTGCCGATACGAACGCCGCCGGGGTTAAGGGTGGCATCCGAGCGCCCATAAATGACCATGCCGCCATCATCATCAAGCTCGACATAGTCACCATGGCACCAGATGTTATCAAAACGGTCAAAATAGGCGCTGTGATACCGCGAACCATCCGGGTCGTTCCAGAAGCCGACCGGCATCGATGGGAATGGTTTGGTGCAGACCAGTTCACCTTTTTCGTTCCGCACGGAGTTGCCATCGTCATCAAACACGTCGACAGCAACACCAAGGGCACGGGTCTGGATGACGCCACGTTTGACCGGCAGGACAGGGCAAGCCAGCACAAAACAGCCAAGGATATCTGTACCGCCTGAGATGGACGCCAGATGGATGTCTTCCTTGATGTCGCGATAAACGTAATCGAAGCTTTCCGGGGCAAGCGGCGAGCCGGTTGACGTCATCGCACGTACAGTGGACAGATCGTGTGTTTCTCGCGGTTTGAGTTCGGCCTTGGCCAACGCATCAATATATTTGGCAGATGTGCCAAACAGCGTCATGCCTTCTGCATCGGCATAATCAAACAGGATATTGCCACTCGGATAGAAGGGCGAGCCATCATAAAGCAGAAGCGTTGCACCGGCCGCAAGGCCCGCCATCAACCAGTTCCACATCATCCAGCCACAAGTGGTGAAATAGAAAACGCGATCACCGGGCGCGACATCACAATGCAGGATATGTTCCGAAACCTGTTTCAGCAGCGTTCCGCCCGTGCCGTGAACAATGCATTTCGGCTTGCCCGTCGTGCCGGACGAGAACATCACATAAAGCGGGTGATTGAACTCGACCTGTTCGAAGATGATTTTCTCGGTCCGGAAGGGGGCAATGAAGTCGTCATAGGTGACGGCGTTGCGGATATCCGTCGTGTTGGCGCCGTCAAAGGCATAGGGCACGATGACGACCTTTTTCAGGCTGTCGATCCGCTCGACAACATCGTGAACCTTTTCGCGGATGTCGTGTTGCTTGCCGTTATAGTGATAACCGTCAACGGTGATCATCACGGTTGGTTCAATCTGGCCAAAGCGGTCTACAACGCCCTGAACGCCGAAATCAGGGGAGGCTGAGGACCAGGTTGCCCCGATGGCCGCCGTCGCCAGCATCGCAATCACGGTTTCCGACATGTTTGGCATATAGCCGCATACGCGATCACCCTTGCCAACGCCCTCTGCGCGAAGGGCCTGCGAGAATTTCGATACCGCAATATTAAGTTCCGCCCAGGATAGGCGGCTTTTGACCTTGTCTTCACCCCAGAAGATCAGGGCGTCGGTGTCGTCATCACGGACCAGAAGGTTCTCCGCAAAGTTCAGGCGCGCGTCCGGGAAGAACTGGGCGCCCGGCATTTTGTTGCCGTCGATTAGGACACGGTCGCCCCATGTTTCCGCTTTCAATTCGGCATATTCGATGAGAGCAGGCCAGAAACGCTCAATCTCGGCAACGGACCAGTCATAGAGTTCGGTGAAACTCTGAAGGTTAAGCGCATGCTTTTCATTCACCCAGTCGCGAAAGCGGGTGACGTTTGCATTTTCAACGCGTTCTTTCGTCGGTTGCCAAAGAAAGTCGCTCATCATGAGTCCTCTGTTTCCTGCCGAACGTTTCGATCTCGTCGGCGCATCCTTTGAGGGCGCCAAATTGGTAGTCCTTTACCGCTTTTCTAGGCGTAAAAATGCGGACCAGCAAGTGAAGTAACGCGGATGTCCTTAATTGGTAATACCAATTGTCTTGTTTTTCGTCATATATAAGGTGAGAAGATTTTCATAAGTATCTATTTATAAGTGATAAATATCGAAAATTGTGATGCTCAAAAATATTGCGGGTTGGATCATAAAAATAGCCCACAAGACTAATAAAATATCAAATGATGGCCGGTTTTTGTTCTATCGTGATTCGTCGGGTTGCGATGCAGGCGTGTCTTGCACGTGAAAACGCTTGCACGCCTGTCTGGGCATATTAGGTTGACACAGCATTTTACGAGACATGGAGATAACCGTGGCAGGTATTGACGAAAGCCAACCCTTTGTATCGATCAATGTTGCCGTATTGACTGTCAGCGATACGCGCGATCTCCATAACGACACCTCGGGCGAGGTTCTTTGTGAACGCATCATCGCCAAGGGCCATCACGTTTATGAACGCAAAATCCTGAAAGACGATCAATTGGCCTTGCGCAAGCAGCTCGGTGCTTGGTGCTCAAACCCGGATGTCGATGTGATCATTACCACGGGCGGCACAGGTGTTACCGGGCGCGACGTGACGGTAGAGGCCCACCGGGCAATCTACGAAAAGGAAATACCGGGCTTCGGCGAACTGTTCCGTTGGATATCATATCAGAAAATTGGCACATCCACCGTGCAATCACGCGCGACTGCGGGGGTGTGTATGGGAACCTATATGTTTGCGTTACCCGGATCGACCGGGGCATGCAAAGATGCCTGGGACGAAATTCTGACCTATCAGCTTGATATCCGCCATCGGCCGTGCAACTTCGTCGAGCTCATGCCGCGTCTGCTTGAAGAATAAAGGCGCACGCCGTCCATATCCGTTGCCCGCGATCCCTGAATTCCCCAAATAACAAGGACTTCCGATGGAATTTATCTCGGATCCGTTTTTCTATGTTGTCGGCATTCCCGCCGTCTTGATTGCCGGTGTTTCAAAAAGCGGCTTTGGCGGCGGGCTCGGTGTTGTGGCTGTGCCTTTGATGGCGTTGGCGGTATCACCACAGGCTGCCGCTGCGATCATGCTTCCCATCCTGTGCCTGATGGACCTTGCAAATGTCTGGGCCTATCGCAACCGCTGGGATCGCCGGAACATGAAAATCCTGGTGCCGGCTGCATTGCTGGGCATTCTTGTCGGGACATTGTCTTTTAGCTACCTGAACGAGGCAGCCGTCAAACTGATCATCGCGATGATCGCGATCATCTTTACCCTTGATCATTGGCTCCGTGGCCGGAAGGAAACCGGGGCACCGGGAAGGGCAACGATTGGCAAGGGTACAGTTCTTGGTGCACTGGCAGGTTTCACCAGTTTCGTAGCCCACGCGGGCGGGCCACCGGTATCGGTTTATCTGCTGCCGCAGCGAATGGACAAATCGATCTTTGTTGGCACGACAGTCATGTTCTTCATTGTCGTCAATTACGTCAAACTGATCCCTTATGCTCTGCTTGGGCAATTCGATGCATCCAACCTCGGAACATCACTTTTGTTCGTGCCGATCGCGTTGTTCGGGACGTGGCTTGGCTTGTGGGCGCATGACAAAGTCAGTGTAAAATTGTTCTACCGGGTTTGTTACAGCCTGTTGTTCCTGACCGGGATTAAGCTGCTTGCAGATTCGATTCTCGAATTTACCGCCTGAACATTGCATCGGTTTGCGTGGCTCTTTACCGCACAGCGCCAACTGTCGGCGCATCAATTAAGGGTTTGTATGTGATATGCGCACTCGCTTCAGAGTGGAAATGGCATACACCACTGAGGTAGCCGTGTGGTACGAGTATAATCCTGTATTTACGTAATGGTATAAGTGGCTTATTAGATATCAGTGCTGCAAAGACAAGCAGAATGGATGGCGAATAAAAGCACGCGATCAGCAGCCAGGAGGAAACCTGATGCGCATATGGGAGCTTTATTTAAATGCCAGAAAGAATTCTGCAGGTTGCGACAGCAATTTCCGGGCAAGCCAATGATAAAATTACAGAAATCAAGGCCGTTACACGGGCAACACGAACCCTTGCACTGAATGCGTTGATCGAGGCCGCACGCGCAGGTGAAGTGGGCCGGGGTTTTGGCGTTGTTGCCAACGAGGTCAAGGAAATCTCGCAACGTGTGAACGTGATTACCGAAGAACTTGAAGACATGTTTCTGACGCTTGCCTCCGATCTGGAGAAAACAGCGCAGACGGTTCGTGGTGATCGTTTTGCTGACCTTGCCCGTTATTCTGTCGAATTGATGGACCGCAACCTGTACGAACGATCTTGCGATGTGCGCTGGTGGGCAACCGACGCAGCCGTGGTCGATGTTTGTGAAAATCTCCAAGACCCTGCGTTTGCATTACGTGCTTCGGAACGGCTCGGCGTGATCCTTGATTCCTATACTGTGTATCTTGATCTTTGGGTGGCTGACCGGAACGGGAACGTAATTGCCAACGGACGCCCGGACTCCTATCGCGTGATGGGGCAAAATGTTTCTGATCAGGGCTGGTTTCAGGAAGCGTTGCGCTGTCGCGATGGCGGACACTATGCCGTCGCGGATGTGGCAGCCAATTCACTGCTAAACAACGCCGCATCCCCGACTTATGCGACCGCCGTACGCCGGGGCGGTGCCGTCGATGGCGATGTGATCGGTGTTTTGGGCGTCTTTTTTGACTGGGAAAGCCAAGCACCGATGATCGTCAAATCGCTGAACTTCAACGCGGAAGAACGTGAACGTACCCGGGTGATGTTGATCGACGCAAAAAATCGGGTTCTTGCTGCTTCCGATGACCACGGCGTGCTCAGCGAAACATTTAATCTGCGGGTCGATGATCCTGCCCGCGGGGCCTATCTGCTTGAAGATGGATCCCTTGTGGCCTACGCCTTGACGCCAGGTTACGAAACCTATCAAGGGCTTGGCTGGCGTGGGGTTATCGTGCAAACACCAAGAGCGGAAAATGCCGCCGCCTAAACGTCGACGTCCAGGAAAACGGCGATATCGATCTGCTAAACGAAGACGGGCACCTTGTGTTGGTGCCCGTCTTCTTTTGTTTTGTGCTCAGGTGTTTGCGCTTGCCCCTTGGCATGAAAAGAGATAACGATGCTGTCACTTTATTGATAAAGTGTCATCGTGTCTGCCTTGAAGGATGAAAGCTGTTGGAACTGATCCTTGCCAAAATTGCCGTGTCTATCGGAACGGTGCTGGGGCTTTCGATGCTTGCAGAACGGGCAGGGCCACGTGTCGCCGGCGTGCTGTCAGGTTACCCGCTGGGAACAGCCATCCTTTTGTATTTCATTGCAATCGAGCAGGGTGTTGCCTTCGCAAGTGAAAGCGCGGTGTACGCTTTGCCCGGCCTGATTGCGACCTTAACCTTCCTCTATGCCTATTTCATTGTGTCGCGCCAATGCGTTCGCCTGCCTGTCTTTCCACAGATTCTGCTCAGCTCGCTCGGGGCGTTTGTCACTTATCTGTCGGTCTCATGGCTGTTTCAGCTCGCACCGATGAGCTTGACGCAGGCGGCGGTGATTTTGCTGGTTGCGATCGTTGTCGCACTCATCCTTTTCCGCAAGATCGAGAATGTCCGTATTCTCAATCGGGTTCGCCTGACCAAGCGGGTTGTTTTGCTTCGCGCTTCACTGGCGGCAATCATCGTTCTGGTCATCAGTGGCATGGCGGCGTGGATTGGTCCACGCTGGGCAGGATTATTGTCAGGTTTCCCCGTAACACTCTATCCCATGATGCTGATCCTTCATTTCACCTATGGGGCAGAACCGGTGCATACGGTTATTCGAAACTTTCCAAGGGGAATGGGGGCATTATGGGTTTATATCCTTGCCGTGACCCTTGGTTACCCTGTTCTTGGTCTTGGCTTGGGCACGCTGTGTGCCTTTGGGGCAGCCACGGTCTATCTGGTCGGGTACACCACTTTCGTCTGGGTCCGCCAAAAGTCCGTGCAAGCAGAGCAATGATCTCCTAACATTCAGAGAACACGACAATGATGGTCGGTCAAATCGACCGCACACAGGGAGTAGTCGCTGAATGCAGCAAGTCCAGTCACTGGTACGGGCGTTAAGTATCCTCAACGCGCTTGCCGAAAGCGAAGACGGGATGACCCTGACCGAAATTTCACATCAGGTGAAATTACCACCCTCGACAGCGCACAGGTTGCTGACCACCATGCAGCACGAACGATATGTATCGTTTGAGGGGGAGCGCACCCTGTGGTTCGTCGGGGTTCAGGCTTTCAGCGTTGGCAATTCATTTACCAAGAATCGTAACCTCAGCCAGATTGCGCGGCCCTATATGCGCGCACTCATGGAAGACAGCGGTGAAACGGTCAATCTTGCTGTCGCAGATGGTGGCGAGGTCATTTTCCTGTCGCAGGTCGAATGCCGCAAAATGATGCGTGCGCTCGTCACACCCGGTCGTCGGGCCTTGATGCACTGCTCGGGCGTTGGCAAGGCCTTGCTTGCCTTTTTGCCTGAAGAAGAACTGCATTCGGTCGTAGCAAAGCACGGGTTGCCCAAAATTACCGAACGAACCCTGATAACCCAGGAAGCTCTTGAAAAGGATCTGGAGCGTTGCCGTCAGCGTGGCTATGCCCTTGATGATGAAGAGCACGCGGTTGGTCTGCGTTGTGTGGCGGGCGTTGTCCGTGATGAAACGGGTTTGCCAATTGCAGCATTATCACTTTCGGGGCCCGCGGCCCGTATTCCCAACGACCATATCGAGCAATTGGGGCTTAAAATACGCCGTGTCTGCGCCGACCTGAGCCGTGAATATGGAGGAAAGCCGGTCTAAAGACCGGCGTTCTTCCACGGACCAAAGCGATCCTGTTACGTCGTATTGCTGTTTACATACCCGGGCAGGAAACGCCGGTGCCGCCAAGCCCGCAATAGCCATCAGGATTCTTGTGAAGGTATTGCTGATGAAAGTCCTCGGCATAAAAGAATTCCGGTGCCTCGGTGACTTCGGTTGTCACGTCGGCTTGACCTGCTTCTTTCAGTGCAGCGTTGTAGTCCTGACGTGACTGAACAGCCGCTTGCTGTTGTTCAGGCGTAAAGGTGTAGATGACAGACCTGTACTGGGTGCCGATGTCATTGCCCTGACGCATCCCCTGAGTCGGGTCGTGGTTTTCCCAAAACAGCTTCAAAAGCGCTAAATAGGACGTCATAGCAGGATCAAAGACGACCAACACCACTTCGGCATGGCCTGTCATGCCACTGCAAACTTCACGATAGGTCGGGTTCTTGGTGAAGCCACCAGCATAGCCAACAGCAGTGCTGTAAACGCCTTCTGCCTTCCAGAACAGGCGTTCCGCCCCCCAGAAACATCCCATGCCAAAGACGGCAATTTCCAGATGATCCGGGAAGGGGCCCTTCATCGGATGGCCTGTGACGATATTGGCATCGGCAACCGGCAATGTTTCGTCGCGCCCTGGAAGCGCGGTGTCAGCGGTCGGCATTTTGGGTTTGTCTGATTTCAGCACGGAGAACATGTCTTAATTTCCCGAAGAAGAATTTGCGTTCATGCCTGCAATGTACTCCAGAAGAGGACAATAGCAATTCCCGTCTTGATCAAATGTCTTTGAACATTCTTTTGGCCGCACCCGCGATCACGCGGATAATCCGCACCGAAAGTCCATGGAACTGCATGATGGAATGGCTTTGCACAGGTTCAAGCACTTGAAATCGACAGCTTTGATGCTGTTGGGGGCGTTCAGTTTGCTGGTCGGGCTTTTGTTCCTGCCATTGCCGCCACCATTTTTTGGCATGGTGTTTATTGCGCTTGGTATTCCATTGCTGGCAGCGGGATCGAAACGGACGCGGCGATTTATCCAGCATCTGCGTTGGCGGTATTACCGGCACAACGCCAAGATTGAGTATTTTTTGGGAAAGATGCCGGGGTTCGTTCGAAGACACGGTCGGAAAACCCGCCCGGATGGCTTGATGCGGTCTGAGAAGATGGCGTCATCCGCCCGACAGAGGTTTAAGGACTAACGCGTCGAACCAGGCAATCCAACCCGGCAGATTTCAAGCTGTTGCAAGCCTGCGTTGCCTCGCCAGAGGAAGCATACATTCCAGTCAGCAGGCGGAAGAACAAACCTTTGCCTTCAATCGCAATGCTGACGACTTCATGGTCTGCGGCCGCCAGCATGCCATGCGATGTGCTTTGGAACTTCGTCCATGCATCTTCCGCACGTCCGCGCGAACGGTACGCTGCAAGTTGAACGGCGTAGTAGGGGCCATTACTTTGCGCGGTTTGGCTGATCGTAGTTTCTGCTGGTGCCGAGTTTCCCGTTGATGGCGCCATCACGTTTTGTGTTGCCACCGGCTCTGTCGAGGTGATCGGAAGTTCGATCATGGGTGCTTCGGGTTTAGGGTCAACAATATCAAGTTCGCCCTGTTCAGTCGGCCGCGCGTTTGAGGTGACCATTGCACCCTTATGTTCGGTTGAGGCTGCGTCGCCGGCAATCGTCGGCGCAGCAATAACGGGAACCGGTGCCGCGGTTTGCACTGACTGACTGGGAATCGGCTCAGGGGCTGCAACCGGGGCAAGTTTAGAAACTGCCATTTCGGCTCCACTGGCCGCCGGCCCATTGGTTAACTCAGCTGCGGGGACAGGCGTCGCTTCTGGCGTCGTGTTGGGTGCTGCGGTCTGCCGGTCAACACGCGTCAGTCGCGCCGTGTTTTCACTAACTTCCATCTCCATCCGAACGACGGGACTGGTGGGGGCTTCGGGTTCTGCCTCTACGACGCCACCGGTTTCATAAAACCGGCGATCGCGTTCGACCTGCGGCGGATTGGGCAATTCTGGACCTGGCGCAACGGTGGCGGACTCGACAACTGCATCTATTTCTTTGGATCGCGCAAATTCCGGAGATGACGCATCAAGCGTGACGAGCCGTCGTTGCGCGAGGCTGTTGATGCTGCCTGAAAGCCGCACACCTTGGCCGCAATCAAGATCGATCTTGGCGTCGGGCGGCGTCGCGGTCAGCCAAACATAAAGTTTGCGCGCACTTTCATAGTTGCCGTCCATGTCATATGAAATCGCCTGAAGGAAGTTATCCTCAGGGCTTCGATCAAGTGAAATCGGTTCGGATGGGGTGGAGCCATCGTTCTCCATACCGGTGCCGGTGGAAGCCGTGTGGCCGAAAAACAAACCACAGGCGGCCCGGTTAAAGCTTGTTTTTTCCGCTGCAGGCAATTGTTCGTTCGATGGAGAACTTAGTTCTTGCGAGGCAGTGGATGAACCGAACCAAAGACCGGAAAAATCAGAAGTGCTGCAAGCAGTCAGGAGCGGCAGGATAGCTGCGGCAGTTATTCTTCCCCAGTTGCGTCGAAGGGGAGTGTTTGTTGTCGCAAACCTGATTTTCACGCTTCACCTGATCATCTCTGTATTACAGAAAGTTATATCTTTCATCGCCAGCAAAAACAACTCCTGCTAACGCAACGATGATGATCAGCTGTCTTTGGAAATCAGGGAGATAGCAAATCCGAAGACAAGCGGCATAGCCTTCGGAAGGGTGGCACCGCAGACAGATATAATTACCGCATGGCCAATGGAACCATGATCCCGATAAGCAGGATCAGCACCGTTACGGCGATGACGATGTTTATGATGCCTTTTGTGGCCTTGTTTGCGGTTTCACGCGTCATGCCACGGCTTTGAGAAGATCTGCCGGAGGCACCCGTTGCACCGCCCGAGTTCTCGGATGTCAAAATCTTGATGACCTGCCTCTTTTCCTTGCGGGTATCTTGGTCGTACTTGTTTTCAACGATCCGTACTTCAGAGTTGCCTTTGCTGCTAATCGCATCCTTGGCAGTCTTCAGGGCCGAACTGTAGTCTGATACCGGCTCGAGCTCCATCAGGTTTCCGGTCTTGCGCAGGCAAACCACAGTATAACTTTTGCTAAGTGCCGCGTCGGTCATCTTTATTCCTGTTTTTTCGTGTACAACTTTGACAGACATATGGCGTGTTCGCGCAAAAATAAGAACCTATCCTAAAGAATAGGCTCTCTTGGCGGTCAAACGGGAGAGATCAGTTCGTAATGCTGCTGGCCAGCGTTTTGTACTCTTCGCAGTCCATGCCACAAAGCTGTTCCAGTCGCGCAAGATTTTCCTGAGCCATTTCAGGTTTCCCTGTCTGAAGGAAAAGTTCGCCCTGATACTCAAGAGCGCCGACATGTTCAGGGTCAATCATCAGGGCGCGTTCATAGTTTTGCGCGGCACTGTCAAAGTCACCCATCTTGCGCTGGCTGTAGGCAAGGTAATTGTAAAGATCGGCATTTTCCGGATCTTCTTCGAGCATGGTTTCAATCTTGTCGATCGCCATGTCGTACATGCCGGTATCAACAAGCTCCGTAACAGCGGAAAGGTCGGTGCCTTCCGAGCTCCAGCTATCCGAACTGCCCATTGCAAAAGCGTTGCCTGCCAGAAGCGGGGTGGCAAGCATCATCATAACAGCACATGCCTTGATCATTTTTGGGGTTTCACCGTTACGGTCCATCGTCGTACCTTTCTGTGATCTGGTTTGGCATTAATACGTGTGTCGGGACGCGCTGAAAGTGTGATTTATCACAACTGAACGTTTTTCCTGTTCACTTGTTGGTGAGAATTATGGCTTTGAAAGGGCGGAATCTGTGGGGGTAATTGAAACTCTTGCGTTGGGAATGGGCGGGGCCTGGGCCAGTGGTGTGAACCTCTATGGCACGGTGGTTATTCTTGGTCTTCTGAATAATTTCGGGCTGCTTGATTTGCCGCCGGAGCTTCAGGTTCTGGGAAGCTGGTGGGTGCTGGCACTCGCCATGTTCCTTTATCTGATCGAATTTGTGGCCGACAAAATTCCGATCGTTGATAGTGTCTGGGATGCCATTCATACCTTCATCAGGATTCCCGCCGGCGCACTTCTTGCCGCAGGCGCCATGAGCGGCCTTGATACCGGCATGGGCGATGGCCTTCAAACTGCGATTGCATTGCTGGTTGGCGGGACGGTCGCGGCCGGGAGCCACTTTACAAAGGCTGGCAGCCGCGCGGCAATCAATACATCGCCTGAACCGTTTAGCAACAGCATCGCCTCAGTCGCCGAGGATGTCGCCGTATTTGGCGCGCTGTACACGGTCGCTTTCCATCCGGTGGTTTTCTTTGTGCTGTTTGCCCTGTTTGTTCTGCTTCTGGTCTGGCTGGTGCCAAAGATCTGGCGGTTCATTGGACAGGTGTTTGGCAATGCGCGCCATCCGTCCGTGGCCTACGCCCAAACGCGTGCGCAACAGGCAAGCACCGGTACGGGGCTGCCAAAGCTCAATCTGTCCGGGGCAGGCGGATCAGCTTTGCCACCATCGGACAAACCCAAACTTCCGCCTGAATAAGGTCACCTTGAGCCAAAAGAAAAGCCCGCAAGTATCTGACTTGCGGGCTTTATTGGTTGTGTTTCTGACGTCGATCAGAAGTCGGCTTCAATCACGCGGTCGCGGATTTCGGCCGCCATTGCATCACCAAGTTCATCAATGCCAAAAGTCTTCTGGTGCTTGAACCCAATGCGACGGACCGAAGCAGTTTTTTCTTCGGCTTCGCGTTTGCCAAGCGCAAGGATCATCGGGGTCTTGGCATGGCTGTGTTCGCGGACCTTGTAGTTGATCTTCTCGTTACGGGTATCGAGTTCAACATTCAGGCCCTTGGCTTCAAGTGCTGCCTTGACTTCATGGGCATAGTCGTCTGCATCATTGGTAATGGTGCAGACAACTGCATGAACAGGTGACAGCCACAGCGGCAAACGACCGGCATAGTTTTCGATCAGAATACCGATGAATCGTTCAAGCGATCCAAGGATCGCGCGGTGCAGCATGACCGGGCGGTGTTTTTCACCGTCTTCACCCATGTAGGATGCATCAAGACGTTCCGGCAGAACGAAGTCAGCCTGAAGCGTACCGCACTGCCAGTCACGACCGATGGCATCCCGAAGCACGAACTCAAGCTTCGGCCCATAGAAAGCACCTTCACCCGGATTGACTTCAAGTGCCAGACCCGCTTCTTCCGCCGCTTCGCGAAGGGCTGCTTCGGCCTTGTCCCAAATCTCGTCAGAACCGGCACGCACTTCCGGACGGTCGGAGAACTTCACAAGAATGTCGGTAAAGCCGAAATCCTTGTAGACCGATTTCAGAAGGTCACAGAAAATCTTGGTTTCGGAGACAATCTGGTCTTCGGTGCAGAAGATGTGCGCATCGTCTTGAATGAACTGACGGACACGCATGATGCCATGCAGACCGCCAGACGGCTCATTGCGGTGACAGCAGCCAAATTCCGCCATACGCAGCGGCAGGTCACGATAGGACTTGCTGCCAAGACGGAAAATCTGCACGTGACACGGGCAGTTCATCGGCTTAAGCGCCAGCACCTTCTCGGGATCGTCTTCATCCGGGGTCGTGGTGAACATGTTCTCGCGGAACTTTTCCCAGTGACCGGATTTTTCCCAAAGCACGCGATCAACAAGCTGCGGCGTACGCACTTCCTGATACCCGGCGGCATCGAGACGATCACGGATATAGGTTTCGACCTTGCGATAAAGCTTCAGACCCTTGTCATGCCAGAAGACAGAGCCCTGGGCCTCTTCCTGCATGTGGAAGAGGTCCATTTCACGGCCAAGGCGACGGTGATCGCGCTTTTCTGCTTCTTCAAGCATGTGCAGATAGGCATCCAGGTCTTCCTTGCTTTCCCAGCAGGTGCCATAGATACGCTGCAGCATTTCGTTATCCGAATTGCCACGCCAATAGGCGCCGGCAACCTTCATCAATTTGAAGGCCTTGCCAATCTTGCCGGTCGACGGTGCATGCGGACCACGGCACAGGTCGATGAAATCGCCCTGGCGATAGCAGGTAATGGTTTCGGTGTCCGGAAGGTCGCGGATGATCTCGGCTTTGTATTTTTCGCCCTTATCAAGGAAGAACTTGATCGCCTCGTCACGGTCCCAGACCTCACGCACGATCGGCTCGTTGCGTTCGATGATCTTGTGCATCTGCTTTTCGATCTTGACCAGATCGTCGGGCGTAAACGGCGTTTCGCGGGCGAAATCATAATAGAAACCGTTCTCGATCGACGGGCCAATCGTGACCTGCGTATCGGGATAAAGTTCCTGGACGGCTTCGGCCATGACATGCGCACAATCGTGACGGATCAGCGGCAGAACTTCCGCATGGCCCTTGGTCACGATTTCGATAGTCGCGTCAGTGTCAATCTCGCGCGCGAGATCGCGCACTTCACCGTTGACGATGATGGCAAAGGACTTCTTTGCCAGCGAAGAACTGATGCTTTTGGCGACATCGAAACCCGATACCGGGCCGTCAAATTCGCGCACGGCACCATCGGGAAGGGTCAGGGCAATCATGGTTGGCTCAACTCTGCTTTATCTGCGGGCATAATTCAGGAATGCACATATAGGACCCGCATGTTTACGCGGGGTAAATGCACAAGAAAAGGAATTTCAGGATGAGGTCAAGTTCGCTCTTTGAAAAAAGCGACTTTCGGGACAGCACGAACCGCCGCAACGCCAATCAGGCGTGCAGTGTTTTTGGCGGTATTCAACTTTTTGTCGGCAAAGCCGTGCATTGATACTATCCCGTAAGGTGAAGACTTAATATAACAGGACAAACTTGTAGAGCAAGACGCAAGCCTTTGCCAAAGGCAGGTTTTGTTCAACACATTATTACGGCGCCACCAACGCCATCGAAGGGAGCCCCAAATGTCGAGCCCGGAAGTTCGCCGGAACATCATGATTTTGAGTCTGTGCGTCGCGTTGTCTGCCAGCGCGATGTCGTTGATTTTCACGGTCGCCGCTGTGATCGGCTTTTCGCTGGCCAGTGACAAATCCCTTTCAACCCTGCCAGTTGCCTTCATGATGATTGCCATGATGGCGATGACGGCCCCGTCGGCGGTTGTCATGGCCAAGATGGGCCGAAAATTCGGGTTCTGGATGGGGGCGACCATTGCCATGATGGGGGCAGTGTCGGGTATGGGCGCTGTCTACTACGCCAATTTCTGGCTGCTTTGTGTGGCATGTGCCTGCATTGGTGCTGGCAATGCCATCGCCATGCAATACCGTTTCGCCGCCGCAGAAGCCGCGCCGGTGGAATTTCGTGCACGTGCGATTTCCTACACCATGCTGGGCGGGCTTGCCTCGGCCTTTATCGGGCCGAACCTGGCAAGCTTTGCGCGGGACTGGTTTGAGACGATCCCGTTTCTTGGCACCTTCGTTGCCCTGATCGGCTTGCAGTTCCTGTTGGTGATTGCCATTGGTCAGCTGCGCTTGCCCGATATGCGCGGGCAAAAGCATGCTGAACCGGCACGCCCGCTATCGACCGTGATGGGTCAACCCGCCGTTATTGTTGCGATCATTGCAGGCGCGCTTGGCTATGCGGTCATGAGCTTTGTGATGACGGCGACACCGCTTGCGATCCTTGATTGCGATTACGCGTTCGGTGATGCCGCCTTTATCATTCAGTGGCATGTGGCCGGCATGTATGCGCCCGGTTTCTTTACCGGTAACCTGATTAAGCGATTTGGTGCGCTCAAGGTCATTCAGGCCGGTGCAATCCTGAACTTTGCCTGTCTTGCGGTTGGTCTTGCCGGACAGGACTTGATCGGCAATTTCTGGGTGTCGTTGGTACTTCTCGGCGTTGGCTGGAACTTCATGTTTGTCGGTGCGACGACGTTCCTGACCGAAAACTACCGTCCGTCCGAACAGGCACGGGTACAGGCGATCAACGAATTTTGCGTGTTCGGCACCGTTGCGATTGCATCACTGTCGGCAGGCACGATCTATGCCGGGTCCGGATGGGGCACGCTGCTTTACAGTGCCGCTTTGCCGGTTGGTCTGGTGTTGCTGATCGTTGCGACCTTCGCGATCCGACGTAAGGCACAAGCAGCCTGAAGACAGGACTGTGATAGATAAAAAAGGGCCGCATGTGCGGCCCTTTTTCGTTGCGGTGACGATCAGTGATGACCGCTCAGGATATCGAGCGCGTGCGATCGGAATTCCCGATTATAGAGAACCAGCGTCACCCAGGTCGCACAAACAATGAAGGCAAGCGGATGATAGAACCACCCCAATGCCGACAGCGCAAAGAAATAGGCGCGAATTCCGCGGTTGAAGTTGTGGGCCGACATCATGCTCATGCGTGATGCACGTGCAGCCGCGCGGGCCGCATCTGGCGCGTCGGCTTCCGGGGCGGCACCGATCAGGATGGAGCAATAGTTGGATAACCGAAACGCCCACGTGAATTTGAAGAAGGCATAAATAAAGATCACGATCAGCAACACCACCTTGCACTCCCACACAGCTGGCGTGGTGACAGCGGCAAAGGGCAGGGCAGAAACAGTTTCAATCGCCTTGTCGGTATAACCAAGGAGCGCCATCAGACCGATCAGGACCAGAATGGTCGTCGAGGAAAAGAAACTGATGCCGGTAATCAGGTTGCTGGCGATTGATGTATCAACCATCCGGATGTCGCGTTTGAGCATCTGTTCCATCCAGCGATGGCGATTGCGTGCCATATGGGCGGAGATGGAGTTGCGGCGTCGCGAACTGGCATCGGCAAAAATCGTATAACCAACCCACCAGGCAAACGCCCAACAAATTGCGACAACATCAAGAAGCGTGAAGGTGGGCATAACGGGTTCCATTCAAAGCCGTTCCATCAGATTTATTCTAATCCTAGTGATAATGCGCTATCGTTCGCAATATTGTTTGCCACGCAATGTGATGGATGCATAGCAGATGGTCATGTCACCAGTCCGGGTTGAGTTTTCCCGCAATCCAGAGTATCAGCAGCGCAAATTTTGATTGGAGAGCGACATGAGCGATCTTGAAAACGATCTCGGCGACGACATCGACTTCGAAGAATTCGAAGCCCATACCGAAAAGCTGCTGGAAGACGGTCGCACCAAGGACGACCTGTTCGAGTTCATTGGTTTCATGAACATCAACGAAGTCGGCACGCACATGATCGCGGCCGAAATGGTGCTTGATGAAGATGCCATCGACCAGATGAGCAAAAACCTGCGCAAACTCGAAATCGATCTTTCACCCCTTGGTGAGCTTACCGGCGGCCTTAAGGGTGGCGAAGACGTCAAACGCGCCCTTGGTGCCCTGTTCCTGGAACTGGTCGAGCTTTGCGAAATTGATGAAGATGACGAAGACGCCGGCGAGCTTTCCGAAGAAGCCCTGCTGCTGTTGAACTTCATCAAACGCTTCAATCCGCAGATGCGCCGCCTGACGGTTGCACTGACCGACACCGATGATGATGATGTGTCCTGCGAATATGAAGTGACCAACTGGTAAGCCAAGGCTTGCCGTTCGGGCAAAAATTAATGTAGCTAAAGGCAGGGCATCGTTCCCTGCCTTTTTCTGTTTCGGAGCCACCACCGTGACCGCCTTGCGATCGACTGCTGTTGCCCAACGTCTTCAATCCTATCAGGACCGCTTTGCAAATGGCGAGGAGCCGATGCCAGAAGCCGCAAACCTGCGTGCGTGGATCGATGAGAACCGAGATGTTTTTCACTCGGTCATGGAATGCGACCTCAAAACATGCGCGAAGATCGTTTACGACTTTTCTTCAAACGGCGATGTGGTGATTGGTGGCGAGAGCGATCCGGCGCGCCAGACCGAAATCATGTGGCAGCAACTGGCCGATGCCAATGCCCCGGTTGGCATTGGGCGTTATCGCGAAGACCGCATCTGTTATCAGTCCGAACAGTTCAAAAACGATGGCGAGGCCCGCAGTCAGCACCTTGGTATTGATCTGTTCGCACCGGCATATACCCCGGTATTTGCGCCATTGGACGGTGTTGTGCATAGCTTTGCCGATAACAACCTGCATCTGGATTATGGGCCGACCATTATCTTGCAGCATGAACCGTCCGAGGGTATCAGGTTCTATACGCTCTATGGTCATCTCAGCCGCGAATCCCTGGAAGGGCTTTACAAGGGCAAGGAAATCAACGCCGGTGACATTCTGTGTCGGTTTGGCGATTTCCCGATCAATGGCGACTGGATCCCGCATCTGCATTTCCAGATCATCTTTGACATGCTGGGGCGCGAAGGGGACTTCTTTGGCGCTGCCAAACCGTCTGAATGGGATATCTGGGAAAGTATCTGCCCCAACCCGAACCTGATCCTGCAAATGCCCGAAAACGTGACCGCGTCACGGGAAGGGGTATAGATGCAACCGCGTCTGAAAGCCGGGTTGTGGATGCGCGCGCAGATCGCGATTTGCCAGTCGAACCTGATTACGGCGATGGTTGTCCATAAGGGCAACGAAGATGCAGGCGCCGTGCTTGTGAAGCTCAACCGGTTTGATGCAGGGTGCTTTGTCTATTCACGTGTGACGACACTTGATGGGGAGCTGGGCTGGATGCTGGTGGCCGGTGGCCCGGATGGGGACCGCGAAACTGAGTTTGCCTGCGATGAATATTGGCGCAAACAAATTGGCTATGATCCGGATGTCTGGGTGCTGGAAATCGAAGATCACAAGGGGCAATACGAACTTGATGCCCCGGTTGTCGATTTCTGACAGGCGCGTCTGAAAAAGAAAAAGGCTGGCAATCAAATGCCAGCCTTTACGTTTTGCATCACGCGGAAGCGATTGCTTATGCGGTGCGCTGCAGCAGGTGGTAACCGAAATCGGTCTCAACCACGTCAGACGTCGAACCAACTTCCATGCTGAACGCAGCAGCATCGAATTCCGGAACCATCATGCCACGGCCAAAGAAGCCAAGGTCGCCGCCCTGCTGGCCGGACGGGCAATCGGAATTGGCTTTTGCCAGTTCCGCGAAATCAGAACCGTTTGCGATCTGATCTTTCAGCGCGTTGATTTCGGTCAGGGCTTCGTCTTTGGTGCGGGTGGCGGTCGAACGTGCCGAACCGGCATACATCAGAAGAATGTGCGACGCGCGAACTTGTTCACTCATAATGGGTCCTTTCATCCGTCAAAACTTGCAACCGACGGATTTTCTGCAAGATTAGAAGTTTATGGATAACGCTAAGGGTCCAAATCCATGTACAGCCGTATACTCCTGTACATAGGGTTGGACCCTAGACATTGCCCATGCCTTGTGGCTTGTTACGACAAATCGAACCGAGATGAAAGAGAAGAGGCAGATTGATGCTTGCTGTTGTGTCCCCGGCCAAGAAGCTGGATTTCGAAACAGACGTCCCGGAAATGTCTGTTTCTCAACCCGCATTTTTGGACGACACCGAACAACTTGTTGATGTCGCGCGCAAAAAAAGCCGCAGCGATTTGATGAAGCTCATGGGCATCAGCGAAAACCTTGCCGATCTGAACTATCAGCGTTTTCAGCATTTTTCGCGTCCGTTTAATAGCACCAACGCCAAACCGGCGATCTTTGCATTCCGCGGTGATACCTATGTCGGCCTTGATGCCGATACCATGAAGGCCGAAGACATCGACTGGGCAGAGGACCATTTTCGGATGCTTTCGGGCCTTTATGGCCTTCTGAAGCCGCGTGATTTGATGCAGCCATACCGTCTTGAAATGGGAACGCGCCTTTCGAACCCGCGGGGCAAGGACCTTTACGCGTTCTGGGATGATAAGCTTTCAAAAGAAATCAACGAGATTACCAAAGGTCACAAGGACCGTAGCCTGATCAATCTCGCCTCGAACGAGTATTTCAAATCGATCAAGACCAAGGTCCTTGATGGCCCGGTAATTACGCCTGTGTTCAAGGAAGTGAAGGGCGGTACGGCCAAGGTTGTCGGCTTCTCGGCAAAGCGTGCGCGTGGCATGATGGCACGCTATATGATTGACAATCGGCTCGAAGACCCGCAAGAGCTCAAGAAGTTTAATGTTGATGGCTATCGCTATCAGGATGACCTCTCGACCGAGACAGAGTGGGTCTTCACGCGTATTCACGATCAGTAACACCAACTATTCCGGTGAAACCATATGACCGACGAGCATCTTGAACAGCTCGAGGATGAGAATGTCTTACCAGAGGCGCATCCGTTTTCTGGCTATCTGCGCACGTTTTTCCGTGGGCCGGGCCGTTCGCGCAGTCTGACCCGCGAGGAGGCATTTGATGCGTTCTCGATGATCCTGCGCGACGAGGTCGAACCGATCCAGCTTGGCGCATTCCTTTTGATGCTGCGCTACCGTGCTGAAACGCCCGAAGAACTGGCTGGCATGATCGAAGCTGTGCGCAAGGCCGCGCGCCTTGAACCGGATGAAGACAGCAAAGATGACGCGCTTATGCGTCCTGCGCTGGATTGGCCATCCTATGCGGCCGGTCGGACCCGTGGTCTGCCTTGGTTCGTGCTGTCGGCGCTTTTGCTGTCACAGAATAATGTTCCGGTGCTGATGCATGGCTATAACTCGCATCTGGTCAACGGGATCAGCACAGAAGTTGCCATCAAGGCGCTTAAGCTTCCGATTGCCATGTCTGCAGAAGAAGCGCGTTCTGATATCGCATCGAAGGGCTTTGCATATCTGCCGCTGCGTCACATGCATCCCAAACTGCAGGAGCTGATTGGATTGCGTCCGATTCTTGGGTTGCGCAGTCCGGTCAATACGTTACTGCGTTTGCTTAATCCGTTGCATGCGCGTGCAGCCTTCCTTGGTGTGTTTCATCCGGCGTTTCTTGATGTCCATCGTGAAACCGGCAAGCTCTTGGAACTTCCACGCATCGGTGTGATCAAGGGCGGTGGCGGCGAAGCCGAAAGAACACCCTATAAGCATGTCGATCTGCGCATGCTTGATAATGGTGAGCTGAATGATGTTCGCTGGCCCGCATTGCTGTCGAAAACCGAGAAAGACGGCGAAGAACAAAGCCCTGTGTCGCTAAAGCACTTCCTGGCTGTCTGGCGTGGCGAGGTAGAAGATATTCCTGCCGAAGCCAAGATCAAGGGCAGTGCTGCCATGGCAGCCTTCCTTGCCGGCAAGGCGGATTACATGGATGAGGCAGAAAGCCTTGTGCAGGGCTGGTGGGATAATCGCGACCGTGATGTCGGCTGATGTTCCGTGATCAAGTGAGATCGAATAAAAGGGACGGGAAACCGTCCCTTTTTTAATGCTCAGAACGATGATCCGGGTTCTTTGAGAAACGCCACTTCCTCTGCCGTTGATGGACGACCCAGTATTTCATTGCGGTGTGGATAGCGGCCAAACCGGTCAATGATCTTCTTGTGTTTCAGCTCGAACTCGGAATTGTGCTCAAGGCCGGGCTGTGAAAACAGGTCAACCGCCACTTCATGAATGATTTCGGATTCTGAGTGCATGTAGGGCATATACAGAAATGCCTGTTCCTGCGGTGTGACCAGTTTGCGATCCAGCCTCAAGGAAACAGCTTCCTGTGCCAGCACCAATGCCATTGGATCTGATGCAAAGGACTGTGGCTGATCGCGGTACATATTGCGTGAAAACTGATCAAGAACGATGATCTCGGCAAGTCGTCCATGGGCGGTTTTGCGCCAGTTAAAAAGCTCTCCGGCCGTGGCGGCGGCATGAAAATCGGCAAAGCGTTCCGCGATATGGCGATCGAGGGCTTCATCCTTGATAAACCACTGTTTTTCTTCGAGTTCCTTGAACCAGAAAACAAGAACCGTTTCAGGTTTCATAATGTTTCCACCCATCTGATTGCAGGCTTTTGCGGCCCGTCGGCAAAATTGCGGGTGATCTTCGCGCCCGGTTTAAGGCGCGTCAAGCCATCCGCAAAAAGATTGTCATGGACCATGGGGCAGGGAGTTGACAGCAATCCGTCCGGCGTGGATTATGACATTGTCTTTGGTGTTGATCCGATTGGACCAACTTAAAAGGGAACGTGGTGCGTCATGCATGACAAAGCCACGGCTGCCCCCGCAACTGTAAGCGGTCAGAGCATTGCATATGCCACTGGTGCAAACCGGGAAGGCGCATTGCTTTTCAAACCGTGAGCCAGGAGACCTGCCTTTGACTGCCGGGTGCTGATTGCCCGGTATGAAACTGTTGGACGCCGGGGTGAGCGTCAGGTTGCAGGGGTACAAACGGTCTTTTGAAGATCCGCAATCTTGCTTCCAGCCATCCTATCGTTCTTTGTCCTGACCCTGTGCGTTGGGCCGTTGGCCTGCGTGCATCGTTTGAGAAAGAGACGATTATATGTTTAAGACCCTTGGCAGGCTTGCGATTGCAAGCGCCTGCGTGCTGTCGGCGACCATGCCGGCGCATGCGCATTTTCAATTGGCCTATACGCCGAACGTAAACGTGACCAAGGCCGGGGATCAGCCGGTAAAGCTGATTTTCTGGCACCCGTTTGAAAACGGCCATGTCATGGATATGGCCGAGCCGTTTGAATTTTATGCGGTTAATCGCGGTGAGAAAATTGATCTGAAATCAACGCTTTCGCCGATTACTTTCACCGGAATTGCCAACTCGGCAGCGGCCTTTGACGCAACTTTAACACTGCGCCGCAGCGGTGATTACGTCATGGTGGTGGTCCCGGCACCGTATTTCGAAGAAAGCGAAGATATCTTCATCCAGCAGATCACGAAGTCCTATGTGAACCGCAATGAAATTCCGACCGACTGGATGGAACCGCAAGGTCTTAAAACCGAAATCCTGCCGCTTAATCGACCAACCAACATCATTGCCGGTTCGACCTTTACCGGCCGTGTGCTAAGCGAAGGCCAACCTGTCGCCGGTGTTGAAGTCGAAATCGAATACATGGCAGCAGAACCCGATATGGCCAGCAATACCCCCAAAAGCCCAACGGCATCGCCAATGCCCGGCGGTGCGGTTGTGGCCATTTCCGATGAAAACGGGTATTTCACTTTTGGTGTCCCCAAGGCAGGCTTTTGGGGATTTGCAGCACTTGGCAGCGGCCCTGAAAAAGAATTTCAGGGCAAGGAACTTTCACAGGATGCAGTCCTGTGGGTTCGCGCCTATGATGTGAAATAGGCGAGGGACAAAACAGATGCATATTGTTGATGGTGCGCTGGCACCGGAAGTCTTGATTGGCGGGGGTATTCTTGCAGTTGCCGGGCTTGGCCTTGGACTGCGTAAACTGCCAATCGATAAAATTCCTGCTACCGGGGTTTTGTCGGCAACATTCTTTGTTGCCTCGCTTATTCATGTGCCGGTGGGACCATCCAGTGTGCATCTGATCATGAGCGGTCTTGCCGGGCTCGTGCTTGGCTGGACCGCGTTTCCGGCACTTTTTGTCGGTCTCTTGCTTCAGGCGGTTTTCTTTGGCTTTGGCGGTTTGACGGTTCTTGGCGTCAATACGGTCAATATCGCCTTTCCGGCTGTGCTGGCGGGGCTTTTGTTCCGGGGAATGGTGTCGCGCAGCAACCCGGTCGCAGCCGCCGTGCTTGGTGGATGTGCCGGTGCATTTTCCATCGGGCTGACAACGGTGTTTGTCGCGATTTCGCTTGCGCTCAGCGGTGATGCGTTTGTCCCGGCGGCCAAGCTGGTCTTCTTTGCCCACATTCCGATCATGGTGGTCGAAGGGCTGGTTTCAGCGGCATCGGTATATCTGATCGCCAAGGTCAAACCGGCCTTGCTGCAACCCGCCGATCAGACATCGGGTTTCGAGATGCAGCCAGCAGCATCCTTGCGTGCAAAGCAGGCGGGCGAGGCATCCAATGGCTAGATCACTCATGCTGGTCTTTGCGCTTGGCATGCTTGTGGTCGGCACCACACCTGCACAGGCGCACAAGGTTATCGCATCCCTGTTTCCAAGCGGTTCAAACGTCGAAGGTGAAATCGGTTTCTCCAACGGTGTCATGGCCGAAAACACGCTTGTTGAGATCTTTGATCTTGATGGCAACAAGATTGATGAAGTTACCACTGATGGTGATGGTTTCTTTGTCTACACGCCAAGCCAACAAGTTGATCTGCGTTTTCGTGCCGATCTCGGGGCAGGGCACGTCGCCGAGGCAATCTTTTCCATAGCGGACCTAGCGGGTGCTGATGAGGCTGCGCAAACAGTATCGTCAAAGGCGCCGACAGCATCGGGGGCAGGGTCAAAGGCTGAGCCTGCAATTACTCACGAACAGGCAGAAATCATTGCGACCATCGTGCGTGACGAATTGCGTCCGCTCAGGCGCGAGCTCACCGCCTACAAGGAAAAGAATGATCTTCAATCGATTCTGGGCGGCATTGGCTATATATTCGGTGCCTTCGGGATCATTTATTACATCGCTGCGCGACGGCTAAGAGCAAAAGCACCCAACGCATGAGCCACCTTTTCGGACATGATCAACCCCTGAGCGTTCAGGCACATGGCGGACAATCACCGTCATTCGTCGGGACGTTCGATCCCAGGGTAAGGGGGGGCGCGGCCTGTGTTTTTGCAATCGTCGTGGTGGCTCTGCATCAGATCGAGTTTGCACTCGGTGCCTTGATATTTGCTGCCATTACCATGAGCCTGACGGACCTGCCGCTGCGCGTAACCCTGAAACGCATGGCGGCGATGGACGGGTTCATTATCGTCATGCTGGTAATGTTGCCGTTTACGACCCCCGGAACACCGATGTTTTCGGTCCTTGGGGCAGAGGCCAGCAAGGAAGGCCTGATGCATGCCATTCTTGTCGGCATACGGGCCAATGCGGTTGTGCTTATGATGCTCAGCCTGCTTTCGGGTATGACGCCGGTGACACTTGGTCACACGCTATATCGTCTGAAATGTCCGCCGGTTCTGGTGCATCTGATGATGTTTACGGTGCGCTATATTTCGGTGCTTCATGACGAATATCATCGTCTTCGCATGGCGATGAAACTTCGCGGGTTTAAGGCCCGCAACAATGCCCATACCTACCGGTCTTTTGGCTATTTGTTTGGCATGTTGGTCGTACGGTCGCTTGAACGGGCCGAACGTGTGCTTGAAGCTATGAAATGCCGCGGGTTTAGTGGGCATTTCCCGATGATTGATGATCTGGCATTCAAGCGTCGGGACGGTGCATTTGCCGTTTTCTTTCTTGCCCTGATTATTGCCCTTGTCCTGATGGATCGCATGTATGTCGTCGCTTATTGAATTGAATGATATTTCCTATGGTTATCGGGCAGGGCAGAATGTGCTTGATCGTGTCAGTCTGACGCTTGATCCGGGTGAACGACTGTTCCTTGCAGGGCCGAATGGGGCTGGTAAAAGCACGCTTTTGCGTATTCTTGTCGGCCTGATTAAGCCGCATGCAGGTGAAATTCGTGCCTTTGGCACCCCGCGGGTTACCGATGCCGAATTTCACGATTTACGCTGCCGGGTTGGTTTTATCGTGCAGGATCCCGATGACCAGCTGTTTTGCCCAACCGTGATCGAGGATATTGCCTTTGGTCCGCTAAACTTGGGTGCCAGCCGGGACGAAGCACTTGCGATCGTGGATGAGGTCCTGGATCAACTGCATCTTAAACACCTGCGTGAACGCATTACCCATGAGCTTTCTGGCGGTGAGAAACGGTTGGTTTCTGTTGCTGCTGTCCTTGCAATGAAGCCCGATGTTTTGCTGCTTGATGAGCCGACAAACGCGCTTGATGAAGAAAACCTGCGACGGCTTGAAGAAATCCTTCTGGGGCTGCCACAAGCCATGATCCTTGTCTCGCACGATCCGCATTTCAGACGGAAACTTGCAACGCGGATCATTGAATTGCGCACGGGAAAAGTGCTTCAACTGCCAGACAAGAAATGTATGGCCAGCGAACGTGCCAACCAGGCCGAGGCCGCATCCTGAGGGTCCTGTGCCTCGGACGAGAATGAAAGGGCGGTGATGACATCAAACCTATCCCCGTTTTCCCAACCGGCCTTTCGCTATCTGTTTTCCGCCCAGATTACGTCCCTGATCGGGACCGGGCTGACGACGGTGGCGCTATCGCTGTTGGCTTATGATCTTGCCGGTGACGACGCTGGTCGGGTGCTTGGCTCCATCCTTGTTTTGAAAATGGTGGCCTATCTCGTGATCGCGCCGGTGGCTGGGGGCGTGGCCCATCTGTTGCCGCGTCGGATGTGGCTGGTCGGGTTGGATGTGTTGCGCGCCGGGATCGTGCTTTGTCTGCCCTTTGTTGATCAGGTCTGGCAGATTTTCGTTCTGGTGTTTGTTGTAAACGCGGCCTCGGCCGCCTTTACCCCTGTGTTTCAGGCGATCATCCCGGAAATTCTCCCGGATGAAAAGGCATATACCAAGGGGCTTTCTTACGCGCGATTGGCCTATGACCTTGAAAACCTGGTGAGCCCGGCCTTGGCCGCGGCCCTTTTGGTTGTTTGGTCGTTTGACAGTCTGTTTTTGGCCAATAGCCTGACCTTTGCGATTTCGGCTTTGCTAATCATGACAGCACAGATCCCGCAGGCCGCACCGACGGATCGGACTGGTGGCATTTATGCCAATACGGTGTTTGGCATTGTGGCTTATCTCAAGACGCCGCGTTTGCGCGGGCTTCTGGCTGTATATGTCGCCGTGTCATCGGTTGGGGCAATGATCATCGTCAATACCGTGGTTCTGACGCGCGGCATTCTTGGCGGGACAGAGTTGCTGACGACAAGCTTTTTGGCCTGTGCCGGCGCCGGATCAATGAGTGCGGCATTCCTGATCCCGCGATTGATTAAACGTGTTGGTGAACGCCATCTGATGTTGGCGGGTATTGTCGCTGCGGCGGTCGCGATGTTGCTTGGCGGTGTCTTGATGATTTCAGATTTGGCGTCGGTCATCGCCTTTGCAATTCTGTGGCTGATTGCCGGTGCTGGGACAACATTTGCCCAAACCCCCAGCGGTCGGCTTGTGCAACGGTCTGCCGGGGACGGGGATCGTTCTGCGTTCTTTGCTGCCAACTTCGCGTTATCGCATGGCGGGTGGCTGTTTGCTTATGGCATCGTTGGCTGGCTTGGAAGTTTGGCGGATTTGTCAGCGGCTTTTCTGGCATCCGGGGGCATGGCAATCGGCTCTGTGATTGTTGCTGTCATGCTCTGGCCGAAGGAAGACAGGCTTGAAATCAAACACAGTCATCCGGGGTTGTGGCACGAACATCCGCACGACCATAATGACCCGCATCACGTCCATATTCATGAAGATGCGGCCGAGACAGACAAGCACCGGCATCGGCACTTCCACCCGCCTGTAACCCATAAACATCGTTTTGTGATCGACAGCCATCATACAAGATGGCCGATGGAAAGCGGCGATCGCGTCTAGGTAACACGCGCTAAAACCGGAATGTGAGGAAAACTCAGTTTTGCGTTTTGCACGGTACGTGGTGACATTTCAAAAAGTATGAGGATATGAATTCGGTTGCCTCCAAAGCACGACTGAAACAACATACTTGGCCTCTGGTTGTTTTGCGTTATGGTTTTGCAATCCAAACAGGGAGGGCGGGTTATGGAAGTTGTGTATGTATCAGCAGACGGGCAAGAACATTGGATTGATGCCAAAATCCGCCCGACATTGACCCTTGATCAGGCGATTGCGCAAAGCCGGCCCGGACAAATGATCCGGATGATCGCGGGGGATTATTGCTTTGATGAGCCCTTGCGTTTCCCGCGCAGTGGAACGGCTGATCAACCGATCATTGTGCGCGGCGAACCCGATGCGATAATCGACGCGGCAAAGCTTCCTGATTCTTCCGTTTCGGCAAGCAATCCGGGACGGGACGGTTATGCCGTTTTCCAGTTGATTGATGTCGCGCATATCCGGCTTGAGCTTTTTACCATCAAGCGGGCTTGGCCAAGTGCGGTTTATATCGAAAACAGTCAGCATCTGGCGTTTCGCGACCTTGATATCACCGACGGCACCTATGCCTTTTATGCCAACGGCGAGCAAACCCGCGGCATCTCGATCACGGATTGCCATTGGGTCCAAAACCCCGATATCTGGCGTCAGATTCGCTGGGATGAAATTCATGACGGCAAGGACGAAGACGGCAATGTTATCGAGGTCGAGTATCGCTACCTGAACGGGGCGTTCTTTGGGGCTGATGATATTAGCGGGGATGTCGAAATCATCCGAAACGATATCTGTGATTGCTATAACGGCGTTCGGATGGATGTATCCCAACATAATCTGGATGCACCCGTGGGCAGCTTTAACCGCGATGTCAGGATCTTTGACAACCGGTTCAGATATATCCGCGACAACCCGATAGAGCCCGAAGCAACCGCCGTTGGCTGGTGGATCGGCCGCAACCGGTTTTATAACTGCCACAAGCTGTTTTCGCAGGACGGTGTGCGTGGCGGGTTCTGGTATTATTTCGGCAATATCTGCTGGTTTGACAGCCGCCCGGGCCCAGAAGGGGACGAGAATAACGGCGGTGCTGTTTTCAAACTGGGCAAGGGCGGATCAGTGGCCCAGCCGGATTATGTTTCCGCCTGCCTGCACAACAGCTTTTTCCTGCGCCAGAAATACATCAAGAAGGGTACGACGCGCGGTCTGATCAATGCCCGCAATGCGATTGAACATGCCGATCCGGCAAAACTCCCCGAAGACCTGATGCCATTTGATCAGACATTCTTTGGTCCGGCCGACAAACTTTCGCTGTCGGCGGATGGTCCATTGCCTGTTTCGTTTGAAGGCGATCTTGCCAACCATCGGACATATCCGGAGGTGTTTGATCCCTATGACGGCGTTTTGCGTGATCCGCGCGTTTCCGATGGGCCATTGTTCGAAGATGGGCTGTCCGGGCGTTTTGATCTTCGCGCGCAACACCGCGAAGGGTATTGCGACACACTTAGCATCCCGATGCCAGATGGCGGGACATGGTTGTCTCACCGTGCATTCTGGCCAGGTGCATTGACAGATGGGGAGATCTTCGAGGGACCGGACTATGTTCCTGTCGATCTTGATTACGTTCGAAGTTTGCCTGTTTACAATGAATGACAGGACGTCTTCGTAACGCCCGGCACCCGATGTTATGGCCTTACGTATGCGTAAATCAGTTGACTGGGATGTCGGAATGTTGCGATGGTGACGCACCGCATTCAACAAACAAGAAAAAACATGAACGATAAGCTTTATAGCATTACCGAGCTGGCCGAAGAATTCGACATAACGCCGCGTGCGATCCGGTTTTACGAAACCAAGAACCTGCTTGCACCGCAGCGTGCCGGTGCGACGCGCGTCTATAATTATCGCGATCGGGCGCGGCTGATGCTGGTGCTGCGTGGCAAGCGACTTGGTTTCTCGCTTGAGGATATCAAGGAATATATCGATCTCTATGACGCAGACCGCAGTCGGACGGAACAGCTTGCGCATCTGATGCTGGTTGGACGTCGCCGGATCGAAGAGCTTGAACAGCAGCTTGAAGACGTGCAGACAACCTTGCAGGAACTGCGCACGATTGAGAATGAAGCAATTGATTCGCTTCGTGAAAAGGGCATCGACCCGGAAAAGGCCGTTGCCGATATCAAGGCCAAGCTTGTCGCAGAAACCGCCTGAATTTATTGAAGATTATGCCTGAAACGAAAAAGCCCGGTATTTCACCGGGCTTTTGTTTTTTGGCCATGAAGATGCAGCTTATTCCGGGTCACGCTGCAAGGGCAGGGTGACTTCAAACACTTCTTCATCCGGGATGAATTTTCGGCTGAAACCAAGGCTTTCACAAAGGGTCAACATCCGACGGTTATTTGGCAGAACCTGGCCGATGAAGGTTTCTGTGCCCTTGCGACGGCAGAATTCGATCATCTTTTCCATCAGAATACGGCCAAGGCCGCGCCCCTTGATATCGGATCGCACCATGATGGCGTATTCGGCTTTCTCGTTGTTCGGATCAATGACGACCTGAACGATCCCGTGAATTTCACCTTCCTGATGACCGTTTGGCAGGATGGCAAGGAAAGCCATGTCGCGATCGTAATCAAGCTGCGTCTGACGGGCCATTTCCGAATGCGGCAATTCACGGACCGAGCCGAAGAACCGGAAGTGAATATCTTCCGGGGTTAGCCGCGACATAAATTCGTAGTGGGCCGGTTCATCTTCGGGCTTGATCGGACGCAGCAAATAGGTCGTCCCATCATCCATCACCACCTGTTCCTTCAAATGGCGCGGGTAGGGATGAATGGCCAGGCGCTGTTCGTCGCTTACAACCTTTGGCGTTACCTTGATACGGGCATCGAGCGCAATCACACCTTCACGGTCGGCCAGAAGCGGGTTCATATCAAGCTCGACAACTTCGCCCAACTGCACAACCAACTGCGAAAGCCGCACTAAGGTCATGTAAAGTTCTTCGAGGTTGACCGCCGGGACATCACGGTAACCTTGCAGAAGTTTATGAATGCGTGTGCCTTCAACCAGTTCACGGGCAAGCTTCATGTTGAGCGGCGGCAAGGCCATGGCGCGGTCGCGGACAACTTCGACTTCTACACCGCCATGCCCGAACAGGATCACGGGGCCAAAGATCGGGTCGGTGGTCATGCCGACAATCAATTCACGTGCGCCGTCACGTTTGACCATTTCCTGTACGGTGAAACCGCGCAGGCGGGCTTCCGGGAATTTCTTGCCAATAACGCGCTGCATTTTTTCGGCAGCAGCACGAACTTCCTCGCCGTTTTCAAGGTTCAGGATCACGCCACCGACATCGGACTTGTGGCTGATGTCGTCCGACAGGATCTTGAGTGCGACCGGGCGGCCGATCTTTTCTGCCTTGCTGACGGCATCATTAACATCAAGGGCGGCATAAGTTTTGACGGTATTGATGCCAAAGCATTCCAGAACCGATTTCGCTTCCGGTTCGGTCAGCATGTGACGTCCCGCGTGAATGGCGGCATGAATGATGCTGCGTGCCTTGTCGACATCCGGTGTGTAATCGTGCGGTACCGAAGGCGGCGTTTCCATCAAGAGTTCTTGCAGCTTGCGGAAATTGACCATGTGCTGGAAGGCTGCAACCGCATTTTCCGGCGTACGGTAGGTCGGAATACCAGCCGCATAGAACATGTTACGCGCCTCGGCCACGGTAGCCTCGCCAACCCAGTTGGTCAGGATGTTTTTCTTGCTGTTCTTGATCGTGTCGATCACACCCTGTGCGACTTCGACCGGATCGGTGATGGCCGTCGGGGCATGCATCACCAGCAAGCTGTCGATATTCTTGTCCTTCAGGACAACGTCAATGGTCTTGGCATAACGTTCACCCGGTGCATCGCCGATGATATCAACCGGGTTGGCGTGCGACCAGGTCGGCGGCAGGACTTTATCAAGGGCTGTAATAGTTTCGTCGTCAAGGTGGGCCAACTGGCCATGTCTTTCGATCAGGGCGTCAACCGCAAGCACCCCGATCCCGCCACCGTTTGTCACGATACCAAGCTTGTCACCACGGAACGGGCGCATCCGCGACAGCGTTTCAGCAGCAGAAAACATTTCACTCACCGTGTACACGCGCAAAACACCGGCCCGTTTGATGGCAGCATCGAAAACGTCATCGGCACCGGCAAGCGCACCGGTGTGGGATGCGGCCGCAGCTGCACCCTCGGCAAAGCGACCGGATTTGATGCACAGGATCGGTTTGTTACGCGATGCGGCACGGGCGGCCGAGATGAAGCTTCGGCGTTCGTGAATGGATTCAATATAAAGCATGATCGCCCGGGTATCGGGATCAGAACCCAGATAGTCGATGACATCGCCAAAATCGACGTCATCGCATTCACCCAGCGAAATAAAGTGGGAAAAGCCGATTCCACGTGCAGCAGCCCAGTCGAGGACGGCAGTGCACAGGGCGCCTGATTGCGAAACAAAGGCAATCTTGCCATTGCCAATGCTTTGATGGCTAAAGCTGGCATTCAGGCCAATGCCCGGCACCATCAGGCCAAGGCAGTTCGGGCCAAGCAGGCGCATTTTCTTGGAGGCCGCAATATCAAGCATCGCCTGTTTGACTGGGCGGTTGTCATCATATTGTTCCGCACTCAGGCCAGCAGTCAGGACAATCGCCGCAAGGCAGCCTTTTTCGGCCAGGCATTCCATAACGGGAACGACACCTTTGGGCGGAACACAGATCACGGCAAGCTCTGGCACCACCGGCAGACTGTTGACGTCGGGGTAGGCCAGAACACCACCGATTGACTGACTGCGTGGGTTAACCGGCATGATCGGCCCGTCAAATCCACCGGCAAGCAGGTTCTTCATAATCACGCTGCCAACGGAGTGCGGCCGATTGGAAGCGCCAATCACGGCGACCGATTTCGGTTTGAACAGATGATCGAGGTTGATTGTACTCATCGCCAGTTTGCGCCTTGTCCTGTGTGGGCCGGCCAGATTTCGGCCAACTCGCCCTATATGGTGATGCGTGTGCTGTTTTTTCAGCGCACCATCATGATGCAGTGCGATATTTTAGAGCGATGCTAATTATATTGATTTGCTGTGCATCAATAAAGCGCTGCAAACACGAAGTTTTTATGGCAGTGCGATGCAGCAGGCTATGGGAGGCGTGAAGTGCGGAGATGCGGCGTCACGATTAATGCACGTGACCATGATGTCCGTCGTCAAATCGCTCGGACTCTTCAAGCCAGGCTTCAACTTCATTCTGCGAGCTCATGGCGAGCGCGATTTCAAGGTCGGCTTGGACATGGGCCAGACTGTCGAACATCGGGCACCAGCCAAACGCCTGTATCCGGGCATCGGTCGTCGACGAGATCGTGAACAGATCCCCGTCAATCGGGTGCACCAAGCCATGAATGACCCTGCCTTCGCCCGTGATTAACCATCCACGGGTCGGTCCGGAAAGGGTGGCGAGTTCAACTTCGCGAAGGTCGATTTTGATGGTTTTCATGGGGTAAACATCCGTGTTTTGACGTTCAAAAGCAAAAGGGACCGAACATTACGTTCGGTCCCTTTTTAATTGGCTCCGGCAGCAGGACTCGAACCTGCGACCCAATGATTAACAGTCATTTGCTCTACCAACTGAGCTATGCCGGATCAGGTGCCGCGCGTCTTTCGATGCGCGTGGCAGGTGTATAATCAAACAGTCCGGGGCCCGCAAGACCTTTTTTGAGAAAATCCGGCCAAAATTGCGTCTTTTTCCAACATGGCTGCGACAGGTTATCGGCAGGCGCGATAATGATGGAAACCATTTCCCAACTGGTTGAATTGGATCACGTGAAGCGCATCGTGTTCTGTGGTCGGGAAGGGGCAAATCACATTTGGAATAACTGCGGAATGATATTGGCCCGAAAAGCAAAAACCCCCGGAACAGAGTTCCAGGGGTTTATGGCTCCGGCAGCAGGACTCGAACCTGCGACCCAATGATTAACAGTCATTTGCTCTACCAACTGAGCTATGCCGGATCAGTGGAGGCGCGAGCCGGAATCGAACCGGCGTGCAAGGATTTGCAGTCCTCTGCGTAACCACTCCGCCATCGCGCCTTCGCGTTGGCTGGAGCGGTGTATAGCCTCAACAAACGCACCCCGTCAAGCACCCAATTTTACATTTTTCTGAAGGCTCGGGGATTAGTGCTAAGAAAAAGAACAAACCACCCGGGAAAACGTCCCGGGTGGTCTTAAAAGCTTACGGGAATGTCATCCCGCAGTTGGTCGAAGGGTTAACCTTTGGCTTTACCAAAGCGGTTCTCAAGCCACGGTTTCAATCGTTCCTCACGGATCTTACTCGGTGCGAAATCTAGGTTTGCAATGGTATCGAGACTGTTTTCAACCTCAAACGGAATGGTGGTGTTCGGACCCTCGATGGTGATCTCGCCTTTCTCACCTTTCTTCACGGGCTCAGCAAGGGATACCCTCACGCCACCTGCCGAAATGTCGATGGTCTGGCCACGGATCGATTTCCCGTTAATCTTCACTGTGATGGCGAGTTGAGCTTCGTACCGCGGATCCTTACGGCGGTTTACTTCCGGGGTTGCTGTTCGAACGATTCGAACCAAGCTGTTGCGGAGTTCAGCAATACTTATATCGACTTCGTCGGCAATTTTGTTCATGGCGGCGGCTCGGTTGAGATTGTCTTGCGCCTCTGATGCGACATGGCCGATTTTTTCGGTCACCTCATTTGATGCCTCTGCTGTCTGAACGACGTTTCTTGCGATTTCTTGTGTTGCTTCATCCTGCTGTCGAACACTCACGGCGACATTGGAGGCAACCTCGTCGACGCGACGGATGCTTGATGTCATCTGCTGAACGGTGGAAACCACAGATCCAGTCACATTTTGAATTTCACCAAGCTGCCGGGTGATTTCCTCGGTCGACTTGGCGGTCTGATTGGCAAGGTTTTTGACTTCCTGCGCAACCACAGCAAAACCTTTGCCGGCATCACCAGCGCGCGCAGCCTCGATAGTGGCATTAAGCGCGAGGAGGTTAGTCTGAGCAGCGATATCACCAATCAGTTCGGCAACCTCGCCAATACGATCAACGCTGTCTTTGAGTGAGGTGACAGTCTTTTCCGCACTTTCCCCGGCCGTATTGGCCTCTGCGGTAAGGGTTGTGGCTTCTTCAATCTGGCGGGTGATTTCGCGGATGGACGCTGCCAGCTCTTCGGATGCACCTGACACTGTCTCTGCGTTTGCCAATGCCTCATGTGCGGCGGCGGCGACGCTTTCAGAGTTTTCTGAGACGCGTTCCGAAGACCCTGCCATATCACTAGCAGACGAACTCAATCGCTTTGTCTGGTCAATGATGGCCTCTACGATATTTTGAAGTTCTTTTTCAACGGTCTCGGCCAGGCCGCGCAAGGCGCCGACCCGCTGTGAATTGGCTTTCGCTTCATTTTCTTCACGTTCAAGCTTTGCATAGGCCAGCTTCGCGTGTAAAGCGCGCAACTGCCGTATCAACCCATTGAAGTCGGGAACAGATGGCATCGGAATAAGATAACCGGAGTCATTTCTTGCGATGGCATCGAAATGGTCTTCCATCTCCCTGAGCGGGCGTTGGAATTTTCTAAGCAGCCAGAAATTAAAGAAAACAATCAGAAGCAATGCCATTATAACTAGCGCAGCTTGGATGATAATGGCTGTGTAGAAGCTGCTCTGTGCTTCTTCGACCGTTTTGCGCACAATATCGTTCTGCGAAACAGACAGATTTCCGATTTGTTCAGTCAACGGGTCAATGGTCTGATAGAGCTCGTCTTTGACAATGTTATCAAGCGCGGCAGTGTCTTCGTTTTGAAAAGCCTGACGTAATCGCTTGATCACGTCATCAGCGGCTGGGATCATACTTCTAATCGTATCAACGATCTGGGCTTCGGCCGGATCAATCTTGCGGCTCAGATAGCTATCCAGGTTTTCTTTGATCCGATTTTCCGCCAAGTCAATGCTGTCGATACCTTCTTGCCAAGTGAAGTTGCCGTTGCGTACTTTGTGTGAGGCATCAACAACGAAGACCGCATAATCGTCGGAGATCTGTTTGATTAAATTCAACGATTGCACACGGTTGTTGTAAATATCCTCAAGTCGTTTTTCGGTCTGATATTCTGTATAAATTGCGTCACCAACCAAAATCAGAACAATGACAAACAACGTACCAAAAGCAAGGCTTAGACTTCCTTTGATGCTTGCAAAAAAAGTTTTTAATCTGGATTTGGTGCTGGTATCGACGATTTCTCCGTATTCGAGACTGACATTTTTGGCTTGTCCCGTCCGTAAATCGGCATAGATGCTTTCCGCGTTCTTTTTTTCCTGTTCACTCGGCTTTGTGCGAATTGAGATGTAACCGGTGATGTTTCCGTCTTCGATCGTTGGTGTAACATTGGCGCGAACCCAGTAATGATCACCATTCTTCGCCCGGTTTTTCACAAGACCTTGCCAGGGCAGGCCAGCCTTGATGGTTTCCCAAAGATTAGCAAAGGCATCTTTGGGCATATCGGGATGACGTACAACGTTATGAGGTGAACCAATCAGCTGTTCTTCTGTAAATCCGCTGATATCGATAAAGGACTTATTGGCAAACTTGAGCTTCCCACTTGTATCGGTTCCAGATACGAGAATGTCACCATCCCCCATCAGCACTTCGCGATTTGTTACCGGGCCATTGTCACGCATGTTGTTCCCCTACAATACCAAATTCCGGCTTATGACGTGGTGCAGCACAATTGAGAATTGCATTGGCCGTCTTTCTCGGTTTAGCTGTTTTGTGCTTGGATTATGCTTGCATCGCAGACACATAAAACGTTCTTTGAACTATGTTTCGATGGCCGATCGGCATTTCAAGAGATAGGGCTGCAAATAATTTTGGTTGAATGTTTCAGTCCTTCAAATAATCAAGGATGTCCGGCGCAATCAGACTGAAAACGGAGGCGGGTTCAGTTCGTTTTCTTGATCGTCGGATCAGTTTTACATGATCATTTGGCTTCCAAATCGTAACATCTGCGTGGTAGATGCCGCGTCGTTCGGTCAATCTTTTAGTGCCCTCAATGTGTTAAAATCGAAGCCACACATTGATCCGATGTTGTCAGTTGCTTATGTGCTGACTATAAACAGGGCAATTGCCGCAGCCGTCTTTGGGGACAACAAGAGGACTGTGGTCTGTTTCTCGCGAGAATTTTCAGGTCAGATAATCATGGATTACCAAATCGCGCGCCATAACATGGTGGAAAATCAGGTTCGGACTAACAAGGTTACCGATCCGCTGGTCATTGCAGCGATGGAAGGGGTTCCGCGCGAACTGTTCCTGCCGGAAGGCAAGCGCGGCGTTGCCTATATCGACGAGGATATCGCCGTGGGCGCTGGGCGTTTTGCCATGGAGCCGATGGTGATTGCGCGCCTTATGCAAAATGCCGAGATTGCTGAAACGGATGTTGCCCTGGTGATTGGTGCCGGGTACGGCTATTCCAGCGCGCTGATCTCGCGCGTCGCAGAAACCGTGGTATCTGTCGAAAGCGACAAGGATATGGCTGCTGCCGCCGAGGCCACCTTCCAGAAGCTCAACTACGACAATGTCATTGTTGTCGAAGGTGATCTGGCATCAGGGTATGCCAAACAGGCTCCTTACAACGTCATCGTCTTCGATGGTGCTGTTGCCGAAGTTCCGGCCGGTATCCTTGAACAGGTTTCCGAAGGTGGTCGATTGCTCGCCGTGGTGCGTGAACCGGGCAAGGTGGGCGTTGCACGCCTTTACGAGCGCGAAAACGGTGTCATCGGGCATCGCGATCTGTTTGATGCCAACATTCCGTATCTTCCGGGATTTGAGCCGGCAGAAAGCTTTGTATTCTGATTGAGGTTTGACGGTGCTCGACATCAGTTGTGCTGAACTTGCGTCACGGCTTGATGCGAATGCACCGATTGCCTTGCTTGATGTCCGCGAAGATTGGGAACTTGAAATCTGCGCGATAGATCAGGCGCTCCATATTCCTCTTTCCCAACTATCGGGAAGGTTGGATGAACTGGCGCCTGATATGCCTTTGGCGATCATTTGTCATCATGGCGTTCGCAGTCGCCATGCGGGCCTGTTGCTTGAGGATCATGGATTTAAAGAGCTTTTTAATGTTCGCGGCGGTATAGATGCATGGGCGCTTGAAGTTAAGCGCGATATGAGCCGCTACGATTGAAAACGGCGATGACGGAGAAACGGGGCAAATTACTTTTTTTTGATGCAAATGCCTCTTTTCTTGGAAAATTTTCCTTCCGTCGTTACCATACGTGAAACTGCGCCGGGGTCGGGACTTGGTGTAGGATTTTACAAGGGTAGATAAATGATCAAACGGTTCTTGCTGACCTGCAGTATTCTGGCGACCGGCGGCATTGTTGCCAGCGGCGCTTCTGCAGAAAGCCTGGAAGACGCACTTATCAAGGCGTACCAGAGCAACCCGACACTCGAAGCCGGTCGTGCGGCACTTCGTTCGACCGATGAAGAAATTTCCTCGGCATTGTCAAACTGGCGGCCGAGTGTAAGCCTTTCTGGTAGCGCAGGCGTTCGTGATACCGAAACAGAAACCAACGGTACGAAAACAGATAACAATCTGACACCCTACACGGTTGGCCTCAATGTTACGCAGCCGCTTTATCGTGGCGGCCGTACCACGGCAGAAACCGAACGTGCAGAGGCCCGTATCAAGGCGGCCCGTGCGTCACTGCGCTCGACCGAGCAGGATGTCATGCTTCAGGTGGCAACCGCGTATTTCAACGTTCTGCGTGATACAGCGGTTGTTGAGCTTAATCAGAACAACGTTCGCGTTCTGGAGCGTCAGCTTGAAGCGACCCGTGATCGTTTTGACGTTGGCGAGGTGACCCGTACGGACGTGTCCCAGGCTGAAGCGCGCCTTGCAGGTGCAAAGGCCAATCTGATCTCGGCCCAGGGCGCCTTGGCCAAT
This sequence comes from Thalassospira sp. A40-3, assembly GCF_015871485.1. NCBI lineage: Bacteria > Pseudomonadati > Pseudomonadota > Alphaproteobacteria > Rhodospirillales > Thalassospiraceae > Thalassospira > Thalassospira sp. A40-3. The sequence continues at coordinate 2,025,948 of NZ_CP065428.1, read as the reverse complement.
ACCCGGGCGCAGTACGAACGCCTTGTCGGGAATCCGCCAAGCGATCTTGACATTCCCAATTCGCTTTCGGGACTTCCGACAAGCATTTCTGATGTTCTGACGATTGCACAGGGTCAGCACCCTGATGTCTTGCAGGCAATTTACAGCGAAGAAGCTGCGCAGTCCGACATTCGTCTGAGCGAAGGTTCGCTTTATCCGGAAGTAAGTCTTGCTGCCGGCGTTGAGCGCCAGCATGAAGCGTCGAACGATGATTTCACCTCTGATACGGCGGACATTATCGCGTCAGTCTCGATTCCACTTTACCAGCAGGGGGCTGTGTTCTCGAACGTGCGTTCGGCAAAGCAGACCGCCGGTCAGGCCCGCATCCAGATTGATGAAGCGCGCCGTTCAGTAATTGAAAATGCAACCAGTGCCTGGGAGACGCTTGTCACTGCACGTGCCAGCATCGAATCGCAGCAGGCACAGGTATCATCGGCTGAAGTCGCCCTTGATGGTGTTCAGCGTGAAGCATCGGTTGGTTCGCGTACCGTTCTTGATGTTCTTGATCAGGAACAGGAGCTTTTGCAGGCCCGTGTGGATCTTGTCGGTTCGCGCCGTGACGCTGCGGTTGCCGAGTTTCAGGTTAAGGCTGCCATGGGGGCGCTTAATGCGCAGGTCCTTGGTCTGCCGGTCGAAATTTATGACACTGAGTCCAACTATAACAAGGTCAAGGACCAGTGGTGGGGAACGGATTGATTGGTTGATGGTCGGGGCAGGGTGGCGACATCCTGCCTTCGAACTTGGGTCGGATCGGTCTGGTTAAATGACACTAGTGCGGAAGTTTAATTATGAGTGACGGGCAACAAGAACCTTCCATGGAGGATATCCTCCAGTCCATCCGCAAGATTCTTGCCGATGAGGGGGATGAAGAAAAACAGGAAGCTGCTCCTGAACCCGAACCGACGCCGGAACCGGAGCCAGAACCCGAGCCCGAGCCGGAACCAGAACCCGAGCCTGAAGAAGAAATCGACGAACTAGTGCTTGACGAAGAGCCCGAAGAACTTGAGTTCGAGGAAGAACCCGAGGAACTGGAGCTTGACGAGCCCGAAGAAGAGGAAGAACTCGAACTCGACGATATGCTCGATTTCGATGAAACGCCTCTGGAAGAAGAATTCGACGAGCCGGAACCGGAACCAGAGCCCGAACCGGCAATGCCAGCCCTTTACGATGATGAAGACGACGAACCGCTGATTTCGAATATGACGGAATCGACGGCCACCGGAACCATCTCGGAACTGGCGCAAGCTGTTGCAAAGAAACGCGCAGTTGCCCTTGGCATCAACGCGGGACACGCAACCCTTGAAGATCTGGTGCGTGATATGCTGCGTCCGTTGCTTAAGGAATGGCTTGACGAAAACCTTCCCTATATGATCGAACGCCTTGTGAAAAAGGAAATCGAGCGGATTGTGAACCGCGCCGAAGACCTGTAGGCGAGCCGATTTTGACATTCGAGCGGCGCGCCAACGGTGCGCCGCTTTTTCTTTGGATAAACAATTAAACCCGCAGCGGATCAAAAGACCATGTTGGAGAAGACCTACAACCCGGCCGATGTTGAAGGCAGACTTTACGATAAATGGGAAAAAGCAGGGGCATTTGCTGCTGATCCGGCATCCAGTGCCGATCCCTATGTCATCATGATGCCGCCGCCCAACGTGACCGGTAGCCTCCACATGGGGCATGCACTGACCTTCACGCTTCAGGATATCCTGGTCCGCTATAACCGGATGAAGGGCAAGGATACCCTTTGGCAACCGGGTACCGACCATGCAGGCATCGCAACCCAGATGGTTGTTGAACGCCAGCTTGGCGAACAGAACATAACGCGCCATGACCTTGGCCGTGAAAAGTTCGTCGAGAAGGTCTGGGAGTGGAAAGAAAAATCCGGCGGTACCATCACCAATCAGCTGCGCCGTCTGGGCGCGTCGCCCGATTGGCCGCGTGAACGCTTTACCATGGATGATGGCCTGTCGGCTGCGGTGCGCAAGGTGTTCGTGAAACTGCACAAGGATGGCCTGATTTACCGTGACAAGCGCCTGGTGAACTGGGATCCGAAGCTTCTGACCGCGATTTCCGACCTTGAAGTCGTTCAGAAAGAAGTCAAAGGCCATTACTGGCACTTCAAATATCCGATCGAGGGCCGTGACGGCGAGTTCATCACCGTTGCAACTACTCGTCCGGAGACGATGCTGGGCGATACTGGTGTTGCAGTCCACCCGGATGACGAACGCTATCAGGACCTGATCGGGAAATACTGCGTTCTTCCGATTGTTGGACGTCGCATCAAGATCGTCTCGGATGAATATGCCGATCCGGAAAAAGGGTCGGGTGCTGTTAAGATCACACCAGCGCATGACTTCAATGACTTTGAAGTCGGCAAACGTGCTGGTCTGGAAAAGATCAACATCCTTGATGATTATGCGCGCATCAATGATGAAGCGCCCGAGGAATACCGCGGCCTTGATCGTTTTGAAGCCCGCAAACTGATCGTTGCGAAGATGGACGAACTCGGTCTGCTTGAAAAGATCGAGGATACCGTTCACATGGTTCCATACGGCGACCGTTCGAACGTTGTGATCGAGCCTTATCTGACCGATCAGTGGTTCGTAAATGCCGAAGTTCTTGCAAAGCCCGCCACCGAGGCGGTTGAAGATGGCCGCATTCGTTTTGTGCCGAAGAACTGGGAAAACACCTATTTCGAATGGATGCGTAACATCCAGCCATGGTGTATTTCCCGTCAACTTTGGTGGGGACATCGTATTCCGGCATGGTTTGGCCCCGACGGCGAATTCTTCGTTGAAGAAACCGAGGAAGAAGCCATGGCCGCCGCCAAGGCGCATTATGGCAAGGATGTCGAACTGACCCAGGAAACCGACGTTCTTGATACCTGGTTCTCATCTGGTCTTTGGCCCTATTCGACGCTGGGCTGGCCAGAAAAGACCCCGGAACTTGCCAAATATTATCCGGGCGATGTTCTGGTCACCGGGTTTGACATCATCTTCTTCTGGGTTGCCCGGATGATCATGATGAGCATGTATTTCATGGATGGCAAAGTTCCGTTCCGCGACGTTTACATTCATGCGCTGGTGCGTGACGAACACGGCCAGAAGATGTCCAAATCCAAGGGTAACGTCATCGATCCGCTTGAGATCATTGACGAATATGGTTGTGATGCGCTGCGCTTTACCCTGACAGCTTTGGCTGCACAAGGGCGCGACATCAAGCTTGCCGCATCCCGTGTTGAGGGCTATCGCAACTTCGCGACCAAGCTTTGGAATGCCGCCCGCTTTGCCGAAATGAATGAATGCAAACCGGTGGATGGCTTTGACCCCGCGAACGTGAAATCGACCCTTGGTCGCTGGATCGTTGGCAAAACGGTTGAAGCGGCCAAGGCCGTTGGCACCGGTATTGAGACCTATCGTTTCAACGATGCCGCCAGCAGCGCCTATCAGTTCGTTTGGGGTTCTTTCTGTGACTGGTACTTGGAACTGGCAAAACCGGTTCTGATGGGCAGTGACGAGGAAGCAAAGGCGGAAATTCGTGCGGTTACCGCGTGGGTTCTTGACCAGATCCTTTTGATCTTGCACCCGGTCATGCCGTTCATCACGGAAGAGCTTTGGGAGAAGACCGCCGATAGTCGTGCCAAAATGCTGATCGCCGAAGGGTATCCGCAGTTTGACGACGCGCTGATTGATCGTGAAGCAGAAGCCGAGGTCGATCTGGCCATCCGCCTGATTGGCAACATCCGTGGGGTCCGTTCTGAAATGAATGTGCCGCCGGCGGCCGAAGTTCCGATCTATCTGGTTGATGCCACCGACGCGATGAAGGCGGCTGTCACGGCACAGGAAGCACAGGTCAAGCGTCTGGCGCGCGTTGCCGATGTTGCCTTTAAGGGGCAGGGCGACGTCGAGGCGATTGCCAAAGGTGCGATCCAGACTGTGGTTGATGGTGTGACTGTCTTTGTTTCGGTTGCCGATTTCATCGATGTTGCGGCTGAAAAGGCACGTCTTGAAAAGGAAATTCAAGACAAGACGAAATACATCAAGGCCCAGGAAGGCAAACTTTCGAACGAGAAGTTCGTCAGTCGCGCACCTGAGCACATCGTCACGGCCGAAAAAGCCAAGCTTGAAGAAGCACGTGATACCCTTGCCAAGCTTAACGAAGCTTTCGCACGTATTGCAGCGATGTAAGGTTTCCGACCAATCTGCGAGAAAGGCCAGCCATCATTGGTTGGCCTTTTTTGTTCTGGGTTCAATTGAACTGTCGTAATGTCGCAAAAATCTTCACCCGATCATGCAGAATCGCTTAGATTGGCGTCGCCCGTTCCTGTGAGCGACAAGAACCCCCATGGAATGACGATTTTCGTCGCGTCCAGTCGATAAGAATGCGCCGGCCCAATGCTGATTGAAGAATGCCCCTATATCGAGCCCGTTGATGCCTATGGCGCGTTTGCGCCATTTGCCGATAGCCATTTTTTGGATTCTGGTGACCGTGACCGGTTCTCCTACATTGTCGTGTCGCCGCTGCATAAATTGATGGCGAAGAACGGGCAGGCGGTGCTGGATGGCTTTGAAATTCCGGGAAACCCGTTTGACGTCCTTAGCGACCTGTTGGCGCGCTATCAGATTGAAGCGAAGCCAGACCTGCCGCCGTTTCAGGGCGGTGCTGTCGGCTATTTTGGCTATGAGTTGGCACATCAGACAGAATTGTTGCCCACAGCACCGGATGACTGGCTTTCAATGCCGGACATGGCGGTCGGAATTTATGATCTGGTGATCGCATTTGATCAGATTAACCGGCGGATGTGGCTTATTTCCACCGGCATTCCAGAGACCGAAGGTCCAAAACGCGATCAGCGCGCAAACGACCGTATGGCGCTGATCCGCAAGTATCTAAGACTTGCACGGCCGCTGATTGATACGCCTGCCATTCCGCATGTGCCAAACGCTTCGACCTGGCAGTCAAACTTTGATCGCGCCAGCTACGAGGTCGCCGTACAGCGCGTGATTGATTACATCTTTGCCGGTGACATCTTTCAGGCCAACCTGTCGCAAAGCTTCCGCGCAGAGTACGCAAGCGATGCCATCCCAAAGCGGTTTGATCTTTATCGCCGGTTGCGTGACATCAGTTCCGCACCCTTCGGCGCATTCCTGAATTTCGGGGATGTGGCGGTGCTGTCAAATTCGCCGGAACGGTTTCTTCGGGTCAGAAACCGGCAGATCGAAACCAAGCCGATCAAGGGCACAAGACCGCGCGGCGAGACACCGTTAAGCGATGCCGAACTGGCACAGGGATTAATGTTATCGCCAAAGGATCGCGCGGAAAACGTTATGATCGTTGATCTTTTGCGTAATGACCTGTCAAAGGTGAGTAATCCTCACACTGTGAAAACACCGATGATCTGCGCGTTGGAAAGCTATGCCAATGTGCATCATCTGGTGTCCACCGTGACAGGCGAACTGCGAGAAGACGAAACCGCTGTTGATGCATTGCGTGCATGTTTCCCCGGTGGGTCGATCACTGGCGCGCCGAAAATTCGTGCGATGGAGATTATTACCGAACTCGAGAAAACAACGCGCGGTGCCTATTGCGGTGCCATTGGTTATATCGGATTTGATGGAGCGATGGACACAAACATCGCCATCCGAACGCTTAGCGTAAATGGCGGCAAGATGGCCTTTAATGTTGGCGGCGGGATCGTTGCTGACAGCGACCCGGCAGCGGAATACGAGGAAACGCTGGTTAAAGCCACCAAGATGTTTGAGTTGTTCGGAATAAGTGTCGGGGATCTGCTATGATCCTGTTGATCGATAATTATGATTCGTTCGTTTTCAATCTTGCGCGCTATCTTGAGGAGCTCGGACATGCGGTCAAGGTTGTGCGAAATGACGAGATCACGGTGGCAGACGTCCGTGCCCTTAATCCGTTGGCGATCGTCTTTTCGCCGGGCCCCTGCGGACCGGATGAGGCGGGAAACAGCCTGGACCTGATCAACGCGCTAAAAACCGAGTTTCCGATGCTTGGCGTTTGCCTTGGGCATCAGTGCATCGCCCAAGCATTCTGTGGTACGGTCAAGCGCGCAAAACGGCCGGTTCACGGGATGACATCATCGATCCGGCATAGCGGGGAGGATTTGTTTGCCGGATTAAACAATCCTTTGCAAGTCACGCGATATCACTCGTTAATCGTTGATTTGCCAAATGATGGCACTTTGATCGAAACAGCAACAGGCCCCGACGGAGAAGTCATGGCATTTGCCCATGCGACCTTGCCGATTTACGGTGTTCAGTTCCATCCCGAGGCCGTGCTTACGGAACAGGGCCACGCGCTGTTGGCGAATTTTCTGAAACGTGCTTCCGGGCAGGGAGCCGATAACGATTAAAAGGGACCAGGCTATGCAGGTTTGGATGAATGGCAGTTTTCGTGATCTTGATGAAGCGTCCATTCCGGTAACGGATCGTGGCTTCCTGCTGGGTGATGGTTTCTTCGAAACCATGCGTGCGCACGAAGGGAAAATTACCTGGCTGGAAGCCCATATGGGACGGCTTGACCATCATGCCGAGCTAATTGAGTTCCCGCTCGACCTGTTGCCCGAGACAGACGAAGTCGCGGAAATCGTTGCCAAGCTGTTTGAGCAAATTCACCGCAAGGATGCAGTTGTTCGCATGACGGTTTCACGCGGCCCGGGCGAACGTGGATTGCTGCCACCGGGTTTGCCGGATCCGACCATCCTGATTACTGCCGAGCCCTTTGATCCGCTGGACCCGAATATCGGGTTGACCCTGGCGACGTCGCAGAAAGTGCGCCGAAACCCGCATTCGGTCGCGGGCAGCATCAAAAGTACCAATTATATGGACAACATCGCGGCCAAACAGGAAGTACAGAAATACGGTGCACAAGACGCGCTTATTCTGTCGGCAGACGGCCATGTGGCGGAAACGACAGTTGCCAATCTGTTCGGGATTATCGGGGAAACCCTTTGGACGCCGGATGAGGATACCGGGATCCTTTGCGGACTTGCGCGGGACTATGTGCTGCAAGTTGCCAAAGAATCCGAGATTGAAGTGACTTTCGAGCCGAAGGCACCAGAAGAACTCAAAGAGTTCGATGCCGTCTTTACCGCCAATGCACTGCAGGGTTTGCGCGTTGTTGACCGTGTTGATGGCTATGTTGTCGGTGTGCCGGCGAAAACCTTCTTTACAGACCTTGCCCTAAGGGTGGAGGCGGAACTATGCGATGGTATAGTAATTTAGGTTGAATTCACCACTTTAGTGACGTATGTTCAGCTGCAATTCAAACTGGAATGCATATGAACGCGCACACCACCAAACCACCTGTCACGATCAATCGCTTTGTCGAAAGCCTGCGTAAACACGCGGCCAAAGGCAAAGCGATTTCGTTTGGGATCCTGAATATTCCGGCCGACTTGCGTCTTGGCACCGATGACTATCAGGCCATTACCCGGGATGCTTTCCACAATCTCCCCGAGAACACCAAGGTCCATCGCCTGGAAAATGGTATGGTGGCGTTTGTGCATGCAGGGTCGTGGACAAACGACGACAACACCTTTGTCGAGCATATCCGAGAAATTCTGACCGACGTCCTGAACCGTCAGGGCCTTGGCCATATTCCATCCAATCTCTGGAACCGCTTTGAATGGCCAAAAGATCAGGAGAAGTTGGCAGATTTGCTCGGCATAACGCTTGCAGAAAGGCCAAGCAGTGACGTTTCCGTACGCTTTGATATGGCTGAAATGCTGCGTGGCGCGATCACGACAGAGGCTGTATTTGACTCTTGCCGGCGCCAGGCCATCGTCAGTTTTGATGACACCCGACGCGAGGTGCTAGGTCACGAGATCTATTGTTCGCTTGATTACCTGCGCCAAAACCATCTTGCCAGTTTCCTGTTAGAAGGGCCGGGCGAGATTGAGATCCTGTCGCGTGTTCTCGATGAAAAAGTCATGGATGTTACGGCAGCACTGGCACCGTCCATTTTGCCAGACCGATTGCATTTGAACATGCAAATTCAGACAGTTCACAGCGACAAGTTTACCGATTTCATCGCCGAACATGACGGTAAACTGATCGAAAACATGGCCATCGAGTTTTCCATGGAGAACGCGATTGCAAACTGGTGGGAATTTGAAGACGCGTGCGAATTCCTGCATTCCTTGGGGATACAGGTTGGTCTGGACCGTATCACGTTGCCAGCACTCGAATTTCTGTCGCCGCGCAAGATGAATGTCGATTTCATCAAGGTCATATGGGACCAGAACATTGTCGGATCGCGTCGCGCGGAAGTCGCCGAAAGACTGCGGGAGTTTGCTGTTTTGTTTGCCGACCGCAGCCTGATCCTTACGCGGTGTGACAGCCGAACGGCGCTTCGCATGGGCCGCAGTCTGGGGGTGGATGTCTTTGAAGGCAGCTATATTGACGCGATGCTTGGCGGCTATCTTCATCGGGAATGCAAATCCAAAAGCAGATCATCGGACAAAAAATGTGCCGTTTGCCAATGGGCGCCGCGCGAAGCCCGCAATAACGGATGCGATTTCCATTTCCGTGCAGGCAAACTGCTTTCAGACATTTAAACCACAAGGTTGCAAGGGTTTTATGGCGTTTGACAACACCGGCGCGCTTTCATAAAGTGCGCGTGTTGATCAATTGTGGTTAACGTTTGTCGTTGAAACACGGCGCTTATTCTCAGGGCAGGGTGAAAATCCCGACCGGCGGTAAACCAGTTTTGGTAAGCCCGCGAGCGCCCATAGGTCGCAAGACTTTTGGGGTCAGCAGATCCGGTGAGATTCCGGAGCCGACGGTAACAGTCCGGATGGGAGAGGATAAAGCGTGACGGTCGTGACAGGAACGCCTTAGCGTGACTGGTATGCCGTCTGCCTGCGACCGCATTGTGACATTTGTCGCAAAGCGGGCCTTTCTTTGTTGCCCTGGTTCGTAAGCCCCATCCGTAGAGGACGGTTATGAATCAGAGTATTGAAAAACAATCCGATCTGTCGATCTTTGGCGATCCGCATGCGCGCATGGAACGTGCGCTTGATGATCTGCGCCAGGGAAAAGGCGTTCTGGTTGTTGACGATGAAGATCGCGAAAACGAAGGCGATCTGATCTTTTCAGCAGAAAGTCTGACCAATGAACAAATGGCGATGCTCATCCGCGATTGCAGCGGTATCGTCTGCCTGTGCCTGACCGACGAGAAGGCAACTGAACTTGAACTTCCACCGATGGTCGCAGACAACACGTCAAGCATGGGGACCGGCTTTACGGTTACCATCGAAGCCAAAGTTGGCGTCACAACCGGCGTATCGGCCGCGGACCGCGTCACCACGGTAAAAACGGCCATCGCCGATGACACCAAACCGAGTGATCTGGCGCGTCCGGGCCATGTCTTCCCGCTGCGTGCGCGCCCGGGCGGTGTTCTGGAACGTCGCGGTCATACCGAAGGTACGGTTGATCTGATGCGTCTGGCAGGGTTCAAGCCCGCTGGTGTGCTGTGTGAAGTCACCAATCCGGATGGCACCATGGCGCGGCTGCCGGAACTGATCGAATATGCCAAGAGCCACGATATGGTCGTGATCAGCATCGAAGATATCGTTGCCTATCGCATGGCGATGAAGCAGGCGGCTGAATAAAGCCAATCTGTTGCCATTGATAAAACAAAAGGGCCGCATCCTGATAGGTGCGGCCCTTTTGCTGTTTTGGTGATCGAACGCGATCAGTCGTCAATCATGCACCAGACCGGTGTGTGATCTGATGCCTTTTCCTTGCCGCGTGGTTCCCGGTCGATATCCGATGCGCTCAGTCGGTCTGCCGCCGCCGGGGTCAGAAGGAGGTGGTCAATACGAAGACCGTTATCCTTGTTCCATGCACCGGCGCGATAGTCCCACCAGCTATATTGGTGACCTTTCGGGTTGAAGGTCCGGAATGCGTCGGTGAAGCCCATATTCATCATGGTGCGCAGACGTTTGCGTTCAACCGTTGTGCACAGCACCGTTTCGCGCAGTTTCACGGGGTCATAGACGTCCATGTCGTCGGGCGCGATGTTGTAATCGCCGCCCATGACAGCGGCGTCACCACTGGCACGAATTTTCTCAAACCGGGTGATCAGGCGATCGAGGAAGTTCAGTTTGTAATCAAACTTTTCGTCGCCAACGGCTGTTCCCATTGGAACGTAGATCGAGGCAACCCGGACCGGCCGGTTGGATCCGATGGTTGCCTCGATATAGCGGGCCTGTTCGTCATCGTCGTTGCCAGGCAGGCCGCGTTCGACATCTTCGATCGGGAATTTGGAAAGGATCGCAACGCCGTTGTAGGTTTTTTGCCCGTGAATGGCGATGTTATAGCCAAGGTCCTCGATCTCCATTGCTGGAAACGCATCATCAACCGTCTTGGTTTCCTGTAACAGGACCACATCGGGTTTCGCGTCCTGCAGCCAGTCAAGAATGTTTGGCAGGCGTGCCTTGATCGAGTTGACATTCCAGGTGGCGATTTTCATTCGGGCCTCGGTTTTTTGGGTGTTTGGTCAAACAAAACGGGGTTCGCCAATAACGAACCCCGTTTTATAAATCGGTTTGTCGATCCGGATCAAATCGAGAAACTTGATCCGCAGCCGCATGAAGACGTGGCATTCGGATTGTTTACACGAAAGGCCGAGCCGACCAACTCACGCACGAAATCAATCTCTGCACCGCCGAGAAGATCCAGCGATACTTCATCAATCACCATTTTCGCACCGTGGTTTTCGAAGATACGATCTTCGTCAGTGGTGTCTGAATCGAGCGAGAACTCATACTGGAACCCACTGCAACCGCCGCCAGACACCTGCAAACGCAGCATGGTGTTCGCAGCACCTTCGCTGGCAATCAGTTCCTGAATGCGTTTTGCAGCACTTTCAGTCATTTGAACTTGCCGAGAAGAATCGGTCATTCAACACTCCTTGGTCTTGTCCTGCCGGGGCAGGTGTGTTTGCGATCCTTGGTCACATCATAGCATGATCCGAACGCAGTATTTGAGTCAGTATTTAGCGCGCATGGCTGAAATGTCAAAACCTGTAATGTCTCTAAATACGGGTGACTTGCGTTTTGAGGTGAAATGGCTCAAAACAGGCGCCAGTCAATTGGCCGGTCCGGTCAGAACCAGAAATTACAAAGTTCCAAGTCATGAATGTTTTCAGCCTGTTGAAAAGCGACATCGAGAACCAGATTCTCGCCCTTGAAAAAGACGGTGTTCTCCCTGTGGGAACCGACACTTCACGTGTCACGGTGGAGCCGCCGCGCGATGCGTCTCATGGGGATGCCGCAACAAATGCGGCGATGTTGCTTTCAAAGGCTGCTGCCATGAAGCCGCGTGATCTGGCGGAAAAGCTGGCCGAAAAACTGCGTGGTCTTGATCACATCGAAGAAGTCGAAATTGCAGGCCCGGGTTTCATCAATCTGCGGATGGCCGAGCGGTTCTGGCTTTCACAGATCAGCCAAATCCTTGAAGTCGGCACTGCCTATGGCAATAGCGACCTTGGCAAAGGCGAAAAGATCAACGTCGAATATGTTTCGGCAAACCCGACCGGCCCGATGCATGTCGGCCATTGCCGTGGTGCGGTTGTTGGTGACGTGCTTGCCAACTTGCTTTCAAAGGCGGGCTACGCCGTCACCAAGGAATATTACACCAATGATGCCGGTGCGCAGGTGGATGTTCTCGCACGGTCGCTTCATTTGCGCTATCGCGAAGCCCTAGGCGAAGAGATCAGTGAAATTCCGCAAGGCCTGTATCCGGGGGATTATCTTGTCGCGCCGGGCAAAAAGCTTGCGGAACGCGATGGTGACAAGTGGCAGAATGCCCCGGAAGATGAATGGCTTGAAGAGTTTCGTGCTTTCGCCATCGTCGAGATGATGGCCCTGATCAAGGAAGACCTTCGTCTTCTTGGTGTTTCCCATGATGTCTTCACATCCGAAGACGGCTTGGTAAAGGCGGGCAAGGTCCAGTCGGCCTTTGAACATCTTGAGAAAAAAGGCGACATCTATGTCGGCGTTCTGGAGCCGCCAAAAGGCAAGAAGCCTGACGACTGGGAACCGCGCCCGCAAACCCTGTTCCGTGCAACAGAATTTGGCGACGATGTCGATCGGCCTTTGAAGAAGTCCGATGGCAGCTGGACCTATTTTGCGTCCGACATTGCCTATCACTTTGATAAGTACGAACGCGGCTTTAACCTGATGATCGACATCTTTGGCGCCGACCATGGCGGCTATGTCAAGCGCATGAAGGCCGCCACCAAGGCGATTACGCACGGCGAGGGCGACCTTGATGTCAAGCTTTGCCAGCTGGTCAGCCTGTTTGACAATGGCGAGCCGGTCAAAATGTCGAAACGTGCCGGGACCTTCGTCACCCTGCGTGATGTGGTTGAGCGCGTTGGCAAGGATGTCGTGCGCTTCATCATGCTGACCCGCAAAAATGATGCCGCACTTGAATTCGATTTCGCCAAGGTGACCGAACAGTCCAAGGACAACCCGGTTTTCTATGTTCAGTATGCGCATGCACGTGTGAATTCGGTCTTCCGTCAGGCGGCTGAAGCCTTCCCGGGACAGGATCTGTCGGAGAAGACGCTGGCGACCGCGGACCTATCATTGCTGAGTTCGGAAGATGAGAAGCTTCTGGTGCGCCGCATGGCTGAATGGCCGCGGATTATCGAACAGGCGGCCGTTGCCCATGAACCGCATCGCATTGCCTTTTTCCTGACAGAAATTGCCGCAGAATTCCATGCATTGTGGAACAAGGGACGTGACAACACCGCGCTGCGCTTCATCATTGCCGATGATTTGCCTGCGACTCTGGCACGTCTTGCGATGATCCGTGCCGTTGCCACGGTTATTGCGTCAGGTCTTGAGGTTGTGGGCGTTAAGCCTGTCGAGGAGATGTAAGAGATGAGCGAAGAACACGGTGCCGACCTTCATGCAGAGCGTGCAGATCACTATGGATCAGAAAAGCCCGCCAGCAAGAGCATGATCAAAAGGCTGGCTACCGTGTTTCTTGGCGTTGTCGTGGTTGGTGGCGCGCTGGGCGGGGCAGGTTACTGGTTTTATAATCAGGGCCAACCCATTCAGGATGACGGTAATTTGCCGATCCTGCTTCCTGATCCGTCACCGATCAAAATTCGCCCGGAAGATCCGGGGGGAATGGAAGTTCCCCACCGTGAGACGACAGTCTACGACCAGCTAAGCGACGTTGATCCGGATGCAAATGTTGTGTTGCAGGAACTTCCCGATATGCCGCGCGCACCGGAAGTCTCCGCAACGCCCAAGGCAGCCCAGCCAAATCCAACGGCCGACGCACCGGCAGATGCGACCGCAACCGAAACAGCGGATGCACGGCAAAACGCCGAAGCTGACGGCAATGCCGAGCCTGCTGTTAAAGCACCGGAAATTACAGCACCCGAATTGACTGACGCGGAGAAGGCAGTTGCCGCGGCTGAAAACCGCACGGCCGAAGCACCGGCCAAGGAACAAGCAGCAGCCGAAGCGGCCGCGGCACCGCAACCTACGACCGCGGCGCCTGCGTCGGGCGCATTCCGTGTGCAGCTGGCTTCGGTCCGCGAAGAAAGCGGCGCGGCAGCAGAATGGAAACGGTTGTCTTCGAAAAACAAAGACTTGCTTGGCAATCTTGAGATGTTTGTGCAACGTATTGAGATCGAAGGCAAAGGTGTCTTCTATCGGTTGCAGGCAGGCCCGCTTGGTGATGCTGGGGCTGCCGAAAAGCTTTGTGCGGATTTGAAAGAACGCAATGTGGGGTGCCTCATTGTCCGGCCTTGAAGTCAAAAAGCCACGTGCCTGCATTCTTGGTATCTCGGGAACGGAACTCAGCAATTGGGAAAAGGGCTTCTTGCGTGAAGCCGATCCGTTCGGGTTTATCCTGTTTGCGCGCAACGTTGAAAACCGTAATCAGGTCCGTGCCCTGACCAACGCACTGCGCGAAACCGTTGGCAATACCAACGTGCCGATTCTGGTCGATCAGGAAGGCGGCCGTGTCATGCGGTTGAAACCGCCACATTGGCGCAAGATTGCGCCGGCCGGTGTGTTTGGTGATCTGTTTGATCGCAATGCCGATGATGCACGCGAGGCGGCCTATACCAGTGCGCGGCTGATGGCGATGGACCTGCGCGAAGCCGGTTTTAATACAACCTGCGCACCTGTTCTTGATCTTCATCTGCCGGGTATGAGTGACGTGATCGGTGACCGGTCATACGGGGCAGAGGTCGGCAAGGTCGTGATGCTGGCCAGTGCCGTGGCCGCAGGTCTTCTGGATGGTGGCATTGCCCCCATCATCAAACATATTCCGGGACATGGCCGCGCGACGGTGGATAGTCACAAGGACCTGCCGATCGTCACCGTATCGCACGAGACGCTGTCCGAGTTTGATTTTGCGCCCTTTGCGCACATGAAGGACGTGCTGGCGGCAATGTCAGCCCACCTGCTGTTTGCCGCCATCGATGATCAACGGCCCGGCACAGTTTCCTCGACTGTTATTCAGGACATTATTCGTGGCGAGATTGGCTTTGAAAACCTTCTGATCAGTGATGATCTGTCCATGGAGGCGCTGGGTGGCTCCATCGCTAGCCGGACGCATGAATGTCTGCGTGCTGGGTGTGATATTGCCCTTCATTGCAATGGCAAACGCACCGAGATGGAAGAGGTCGTCTCAATGGCACCGCTTTTGACCGGTACGTCCTTGCAGCGCGCACAGAGCTTTACCAATCAAATTGCTACGTTCAAACACGACGCACCAAGCAGCACCCAGATTACCGATTGGCAGGCCCGGCTTGCCGATCTTCTGGCACCGGTGTGGTCAGCAGGAGATGATCAGAAGTGAATGACACCATTGACCTGATCGTTTCGGCGACGACCTGGATCATTCCGGTTTTGCTGGCCGTGACATTGCACGAGGCAGCACACGGTTTTGCTGCCAAGCTGTTTGGTGATGACACGGCACAACGTATGGGGCGGCTAAGCCTTAACCCGATCCGCCATATTGATCCGGTTGGCACCATCCTGATCCCGGGTTTGCTTTTGATAACAGCCGCACCGTTCCTGTTTGGCTATGCCAAGCCGGTTCCCGTGGCGTTTCATCGCCTGCATCCGCAGCGTTTGGGCGTGATTGGTGTTGCGATTGCAGGTCCGGCGACCAACGTGGCACTCGCCATTGTATCAATCCTGCTTCTGGTGTGGCTGCCAAGCTTCTCGCCAGCGGTCAATGAATGGCTTGCGACGATGCTTAATCAGTCACTTTGGCTGAATTGCATCCTGGCGGTGTTTAACATGTTGCCGATCCCGCCACTTGACGGTGGGCGGGTTCTGACCGCAATTTCACCGATGCCAATTGCACGGGTCTTGGCGCGTATGGAAAAAACCGGCATGATCATATTGATCGGATTGGTCTTTCTGTTGCCCTATGTCACGACGCAACTTGGTATAGACCTGCCGGTGTTCCAGTGGTTGGTGCTTGAACCGGCCAATGCACTGGTCAGGCTTCTGGCAGATATCTTTGCCTGAACGCCGACAGGCTTGGGGGATAGTCGGGGATAGATGGCAGACCAGTTCGAATTCGAAATTCCAGATGATGTGTTTGACAAGAAGCCGGTCGATGAAGAACCGAGCCTTGCCGAACGCCTGATTCTTGATCTGGACGGGTTCGAGGGGCCGCTTGATGTGTTGCTTGAACTGGCACGCGACCAAAAGGTCGATATCATCAAGATTTCCATTCTCGATCTTGCCGAACAATACCTTGAATTCATCAATACCGCACAAGGTCTGCGCCTTGAACTGGCGGCTGATTACCTGGTGATGGCAGCCTGGCTCGCCTACCTTAAATCGCGCCTGTTGCTTCCAAAACAGGAAAATGACGAGGAAGAACTCAGCGCCGAGGAAATGGCAGAGCTTCTTGCCTTCCAGCTTAAGCGGCTTGAGGCAATGAAAGCGGCCGGTGAAAAACTTCTGGAACGCCCCAATTTGGGACGTGATTTCTTTGGTCGCGGCGATCCTGAGGAAGTCCGCGTTACAACAGCATCTGTCTATGACGCGTCGCTTTATGACCTGCTCAAGGCTTATGCGCGGATCATGCTGACATCGGAGAGCAAAACGCTTGAGATCGAGGCATTTGATCTATACGCGATGGATGATGCCATCCAACGATTGCGCGATTTGTTTGGCCGCCGCGTGGTGCCGACATGGACAAGGCTGCTTGAATTTATGCCACGCGGACTTGGAACGCCGCTTAAGGCGCGCTCGGCACTGGCGGCGCATTTTGTTGCCAGTCTTGAAATGTGCCGCGATGGTGAATTGGAAATCTCACAAGAAGAGACCTTTGGGCCGATTCTGCTGCGATCACCGCAGACTGTGCGGGAAGGGGATCTGCCGCGCAATTATGACTACGACGCAGACACGTTTAAGAAATAAGTTGGGCAGGGGCACTCAATGAGCGAAGAAACGCAGCTTGAAATCGAAGGCGTCGAATCCGGTCCGGAGATTGACTTTCAACATATTCGTATTGTTGAGGCTGTTTTGTTCGCCTCTGCCGAACCTGTCAGTGAACGGGTGATCGCCGCACGCTTGCCCGAAGGCACTGATGTCAGCGCGATCATGCACGCGCTTGCCGAGACCTATGAGCCGCGTGGTGTGAACCTTAAACAGATTGGCGACAAGTGGGCATTTCGCACCGCGATGGACTTGGCCGGGGACCTTCATATCGAGGTCGAAAAGGCCAAGAAACTGACGCGTGCGACACTGGAAACCCTTGCGATCATTGCCTATCACGAACCGGTCACAAGATCCGAGATCGAGGAAATCCGCGGTGTTGCACTATCGAAGGGCACACTTGATATCCTGCTTGAATCCAAATGGATCCGACCGCGTGGGCGCAAACGGGTGCCAGGCCGCCCGGTTCTTTGGGCGACAACAGATAACTTCCTTGATCATTTTGGGCTTGAAAGCCGTGACGACCTGCCGGGGCTGGCGGATCTCAAGGCGGCAGGGCTGCTTGATAGTCGACCGGGTATGGGCCGTTATGGTGCAAGTTCGGATGATGAAGCCTTGCCGGATCTGATCGACGATGGTGAGGTCACCGATTCTGTCGTCGAAGAGGCCCTGACGACCCGCAATCTCGAAGATCTGGATGAAACCATCTATTCAGACAATCCGAACCTGTATGATGATGATGAACAGGTGCCGGGCACGGCACGCGAAAGCGACGCTGAGGACTTCGAGGACGACGAAGACGCCCCAATGACCGATCACGATCCCGAAACCAATTGATCCATCTTCTTGCATCACACGGGCGCTGACCTTAAGTTCCACGAAAGATTTCGCAAATCATTTGCACCTGCGGGTGCTCGATCCCTGTTGTAAGAAGAGTTTTCGATGACCGACGGCCTGAAGATGTCGCATGTTTCTCACCTTTTCGGCGAGAACCGCGTTTTGCGCGATATCAGCTTTGATGTTGCCCCTGGCGAGTTGGTGTGTCTGCTTGGCCCGTCGGGGTGTGGCAAGACCACAGCACTTCGCCTGGCAGCGGGCCTTGAAAAGCTTCAGGTTGGTGCGATTTCGGTCGATGATCAGATCGTCGCCCAGCCGGGGGGCTATGTAGAGCCCGAAAAGCGCGGTGTTGGCATGGTCTTTCAGGACTATGCGCTGTTCCCGCATTTGAATGTGGCGAAGAATATCGGCTTTGGCCTGCGTCATTTCAGCGAAACCGATCGCATGAATGCAATCAAGGCCGCACTCGAACAGGTCGGCATGTCCGAGTATCTCGATGCCTATCCGCACGAACTTTCTGGTGGTCAGCAGCAGCGCATCGCCTTGGCGCGCGCGCTTGCGCCGAAGCCGCGGATCATGCTGCTTGATGAACCGTTTTCCGGTCTTGATGTCGCACGACGCGCGGATTTGCGCGATACCACCTTGCATGTTCTGAAGGATGCCGGGATCGCCACTGTGATGGTTACCCACGATCCGCAGGAAGCCATGTATATGGCTGACCGGATCATCATCATGAATGAAGGGCAGATCATGCAGGACGGATCGCCGGAAACACTGTATTTCCGGCCTGAAAACCGGTTTGTTGCTTCGTTCTTTGGCGAGGTCAACCGTTTCCCGGGAACAGTTGTGGATGGCAAGGTTGCAACTCCGTTTGGTGATGTCGATAGCCAAAGCATCGAAAACGGCACTGAAGTGGAAGTTCTGATCCGGCCAGAAGGGCTACATATTGGCGAAGCGCTGAACGGGCATGACGTTCTGGCGCATGTCGATGCGGTTCGTGTCCTTGGTGAAGTCAATCTGGTTCACCTGACACTTGAGGCCGGTGCGCACATTCACGCGCGCGTCCCAAGACGCTTTTCACCGATTAATCAGCCATCTGTCGCTATTACGCTTGATCCCGACATGGCCTTCGTGTTTCCTATGACCTGATGCGTCGTCGCGGACCGGGTTTTGGCCTGTTTCGACAGACAGAAAGACGCACATTAAACAGGTATTTTGCACTGCATGGTTATTAACCAACCGTCGCATTGCACAGTGGGGGGCTTTCTGCCATTATCCGGGCAAGTCGCCGGCAGGCAGAATGGATCTTTGGAGATTTAAGTTATGGGTATTGGCGTTTGGCAAATCGTTCTGATTCTTGCGATTGTCCTGATCATCTTCGGCGCAGGCAAGCTTCCGAAAGTGATGGGTGACATGGGCAAAGGCATCAAGAGCTTCAAAGCGGGCATCAACGAAAAAGAAGAAGATGCAGGCGCTTCGGCCAAGACCATCGAAAACACGACCTCTGCTTCGGTTTCATCCGAAAGCAAGGACAATGAAAAGGATTCTGTGAAATCCTGATCGTCTGTCGGATTTCCTTCAGATAGGCGTGTCATATGTTTGATATCGGCTGGACCGAAATGGCTCTTGTGGCCGTCGTCGCACTGTTTGTCGTCGGCCCCAAAGAGTTACCGCATCTGCTGTACAAATTGGCGGGCTACTGGAAAAAAGTGCGCGGTATGGCGCGTGAATTCCAGAGCGGAATTGATGACATCATCCGTGAAGCGGAACTTGATGATCTGCGCAAGCAGGTCAACAGTTCGCATAGCAATCCGACCGATTTTCTGGAAAACAAAATCTCAAGTCCAAAAAGCGACGGCAAAAAGACCGAGTCCAAGCCGAAAGCAGAGAAACCGGCCGAAAAGGCTGATACCCCTGCTGCAAAACCGGCAACGACAACGGGTGCGCCCGCAGATGACAGCAAGAAAAAAGATCAGCCGGAGAGCCAGGCGTGAACATGCAATCGCATGACAAACAGATGCCGATCATGGAGCATCTGATCGAGCTGAGAAACCGCCTGACTTGGGCGGTTCTTGCTTTGTTTATTACCTTTGGTGTCTGCTATTACTTCGTCGAGGATATCTATGGGTTCCTCGTCCAGCCGCTTGCAGAAATCATGGGGCCCGACAGGCGCATGATTTATACCGCCTTGACCGAAGTGTTCTTCACTTACGTCAAGGTATCATTCTTTGCGGCCTGTTTTGTCTCTGCACCAGTGTTCCTCGGACAGTTTTGGGCGTTTGTCGCGCCGGGTCTTTACAAGAACGAACGTTCGGCATTCATGCCGTTCATCTTTGCGACCCCGATCCTGTTCCTGATGGGCGGCGCACTGGTCTATTACCTGATCATGCCGCTGGCCTGGAAGTTCTTCCTTAGTTTCGAACAGGCGGGTGGCGCGTCAAACCTCGCGATCCAGCTTGAAGCCAAGGTGGGCGAATACCTGTCGCTGGTGATGAAGCTGATCTTCGCGTTCGGGCTTTGCTTCCAGTTGCCGGTACTTCTGACGCTGATGGCGCGTGCTGGCATCGTCACCGCGGATGGTCTTGCACGTCGCCGGAAATACGCAATCGTCATTGCATTTGGGTTTGCCGCCGTTCTGACCCCGCCGGATCTGATTTCTCAGATCGGGTTGGGCATTCCGATTATCATTCTTTATGAAATCTCGATCATCATGGCGCGCATTTCCGAGCGCAAGCGTGCGAAAGCCGCCGCGGACGATGACGCGGATGAGGATGACGAGACGGACTCAGATGATGACGACGGAGAGGCAGAGGCCGGAACCGCAGTCGCAACGGCGCAAGACGGTGTCGACGCACAAGGTGAGGCGGCTGCATCCTATGATGACGGTCAGACTTCCTTGACCCGATCCTCTGACGATGAGGGGGATGCGCCAAAGCTGTCCGGACCGTCGAACAATGATGATGGCGAGGATGATTTCAACAACGCCCGTTGATTGAAATCCCCCGCCTGAACCGTCCGATTTGACGGGGTGGACCTTGTGTCCACCCCATCGTATAAAGCCACAAACAGATAGACTGACAGGGTGCTCTTCGATGCACGACATTAAATGGATTCGGGACAATCCCGAGGCTTTTGACGCAGCAATGACTGCGCGCAAACAGGACGTTACCGCACAGCGTCTGATCGATATCGACGTTGAACGCCGCAAACTGATGACTGAACATCAGGAAATGCTGGCCCGCCGCAAGACGATCTCAGGTGAAATCGGCAAATTGCGCAAGAATGGTGAGAATGCCGACGACCTGATGGCCGAAATGGGCACGCTCAAGGACAAGATCAAGGAAGCCGAAGACGGTCAGGCATCCCTGAACGACCAGCTTGATCTTTTGCTGTCGTCTTTCCCGAACATTCTTGATCCCGAAGTCCCGGTTGGCGAAGACGAAAACGACAATGTCGAAGTCAATCGTTGGGGGACCCCGGGTGAGTTTGATTTCCAGCCGCTCGAACATTTCGAGATCGGTGAGAAACTTGGCATGATGGATTTCGAAACCGCAGCCAAACTGTCTGGTTCGCGGTTCGTTATTCTGCGTGGCGGTCTGGCCAAGCTCGAACGTGCGCTTGCACAGTTCATGCTGGATCTGCATACCGGCGAACATGGTTACCAGGAAACCATCACGCCGATGCTGGTCCGCGATGACGCCATGTTTGGTACCGGCCAGTTGCCGAAATTCGCCGAGGATTCGTTTAAAACCACCAATGACTACTGGTTGATCCCGACGTCAGAAGTGACGCTGACCAACCAGGTTGCCGGGGACATTATCGATCAGGCAAAACTGCCGCTGCGCTATACGGCACTGACCCAGTGTTTCCGCTCCGAAGCCGGTTCGGCAGGGCGCGATACGCGCGGCATGATCCGCCAGCACCAGTTTTCCAAGGTGGAAATGGTTTCGGTGGTCGAAGCAGAGAAATCTGACGAGGAACTGACCCGCAAGACGCGCTGTGCCGAAACAGTCCTTGAACGTCTTGGCCTGCCGTATCGCACGGTTATTCTGTGCACCGGCGATATCGGGTTCTCGGCGGCGAAAACCTATGACATCGAAGTCTGGTTACCGGGGCAGGGCAAGTACCGCGAAATCTCGTCATGCTCGAACACGCGTGATTTCCAGGCGCGCCGCATGAATGCACGTTATCGTGCTGCCGGTGACAAAAAGACTCAGTTTGTTCATACCCTGAACGGGTCTGGCCTTGCCGTTGGTCGTTGCCTGATTGCCGTGATGGAAAACTATCAGCAGGCGGATGGCTCGATCCGTGTTCCTGATGCGCTCAAACCCTATATGGGCGGGTTAGAGGTTATCTCGGCGGGCTAGGACGATACCGACATGATGGATCTCACCAAAGCACGCATCCTGATCAGTAATGATGATGGCATTGACGCGCCCGGGATCAAGATATTGGAACAGCTCGCACGCGAGTTTTCCGATGATGTGTGGGTGATTGCACCGTCGATGGAACAAAGCGGGGCGGGGCATTCCCTGACCCTGCGCCGTCCATTGCGTATTCATAAACGTGATGAACGGCACTTTGCTGTGGATGGCACGCCGACCGATTGCATTCTGCTTGGCTTGCAGCAGGTCATGCGCGACAACCCGCCAGATATAGTGCTTTCGGGGATCAACCGGGGTGGCAACCTTGGTGAAGACGTGACTTACTCGGGGACGGTTGCCGCCGCCATGGAGGCAACATTGCTTAATGTGCCCGCGGTCGCGTTTTCACAGTATTTTTCTGGTGACATGATCGACTGGACGATTGCCGAGAAATACCTCAAGGATGTTCTGGCAACTTTGGTCACGACGACTTGGCCCAAAGGCGTTCTGATCAACGTCAATTTCCCGGATCACGAGGCCAATGGCGGCGCAGAGATAAAGATCTCAAGACAAGGGCAGCGCAAGATCGGTGATCACATCGCCGAACGTCTTGATCCGCGCGGCGAGCCCTATTACTGGATCGGGGCTATTCAGTCTGAACTGCCAGAAGACAAGAAATCTGATCTGCGCGTGATCGAGCAGGGCAATGTTTCTGTCACCCCGATCAGCCTTGATTTCACCCATTACGATACGTTTGAAAAACTGACGAAGGCCTTTCCGTGAACGAGCCGGTGATTACGCGCGAAACCGCCATAGCCAATCTGTTGCAGATCCTTCGTGATGATGGCATTCACGATGAAGCCGTGTTGTCTGCACTGGCCGACATCCCGCGTGAGATTTTTGTCGCCGATCCTTTCGTCAGCAGGGCCTGGGAAAACGTCGCATTGCCGATCAGCAAGGGCCAAACAATTTCACAGCCCTATATCGTGGCCCTGATGACGCAGGCGCTGGAACTTAATGATCGTATGAAGGTGCTGGAAGTCGGCACCGGTTCTGGTTATCAGGCAGCGATTCTGGCCAAGCTCGCCCGGCGGGTTTATACCCTTGAGCGTCACAAGCCACTGCTGCGCGAGGCCGAGGACAAGTTTCGCGAGTTGGGCCTGCATACCATTTCGACATTGCATGCCGATGGCGGACTTGGGTGGAAAGCACAGGCACCGTTTGATCGCATTATTGTCACGGCTGCGGCACAGGACGTTCCGCCGGTGCTTGTCGATCAGCTTGCAGTTGGTGGCATCATGGTCGTGCCAGTGGGGGAAGTATCCCACACACAGCTTTTGCTGCGTGTCTTGCGGACGCCCAGTGGTGTCGATGTTACCGAACTGATGCCAGTCAGGTTCGTTCCCATGCTTCCGGGCACCGAGGAATTCTGACACCCGTCAGGCCATTAAAATCCATCCTGAACGCCTTGATGCTTACTGATTGTTAACCGCTGATCGGAGACAATCAGAAACATGATGGAAAATTGTGTCAAAAGCGCTGTTTATCACGGAAAACGCCTGTTGCTTGTTTGTGCAGCAAGTGCGGCGCTTGGCGGCTGTTTGCTCAATTCCGTGCCGGTGCCGGTGGTTTATGGCGATGGGGCAAGCTACAGCCCCTATAGCATGCCAAAACTCAAGAACGGGGAACGGGTCATCACGGTAGAGCCGGGCGACACAGTTTCGCAGCTTGCCGTGCGCTATCACATGGACTTTATGCAGTTCACCCGCCGCAATGACCTTCGCGAGCCTTATGTGATCTATCCCGGGCAGCGCCTTGTCCTGCCGCCGTGGACACCCAATTACGACAGCCTGCCACCAGATACAGCGGTAGCGTCAAGATCGAGCACACCGACCAAGACCGTTACGATTGGCGGCAAGCGTCAGGTGGTAAGTGTTCCGGCGAAATCGACCAGCGCACCAGGACAGACTGCGCGGCCCACGACAGCGGTCTCGCGGGTTTCACCGCGCAATGGCGGAAGTATTCCGACACCAGGACTGAAACCGCAGGACTATGCCGCCGCTGCCGAACGTCAGATGGCCTCCGCCCGCAGCTGGCAGACGGACAGCAAATCGACACCGATTGCCGGCCAGGGCAGCTCTGTGCGTCAGAATGTCACCTTGGCCGATCCATCTGCCCGTAAAGGGTTCATCTGGCCGGTTCAGGGCAAGGTTGTTCTGAAATACGGTGCTGGGACAGGTGGTTTGTTCAATGACGGCATCAACATTCAGGCCAATCGCGGCACGCCCATTCTTGCCGCCGACAACGGTGTTGTGACCTATGTCGGCAACGAGTTACGCGGTTTTGGCAACCTGATCCTGATCAAGCATGCCGATAACTTTGTGACCGCCTATGCACACACCGAAAGCCCGCTGGTGGCCCGCGGTGATGTTGTGACACGTGGTCAAAAGATATCGACGGTTGGTACGACCGGGGCCGTGACCTTCCCGCAGCTTCACTTCGAAGTCCGCCAGGGTCGCAAATCATCCGACCCGATCAAGTTCCTGCCAAGCGTCATGGTGTCGCGCTAACAAAAACACCCGGACAATCGGCCTGGGTGTTTTCCGTTTTTCCGCTGTTTCACTGTTGGCTAATCGATCGATTTGCCAAGTTCGCCAGCAACTTCCTGAATAAACTGCCATGCAACGCGGCCCGAACGGCTGCCGCGTGTAACAGTCCATTCCTTGGCGCGCGCATGCAGCTCTTCAGTTGGGATATCGATCCCGAATTCCTTGGCATAGCCTTCGATGATCTCGAAATAGACGTCTTGCGAGATATTGTGGAAGCCAAGCCAAAGACCAAACCTGTCCGATAGCGAGACCTTTTCCTCAACCGCCTCGGACGGGTTGATCGCCGTGGAGCGTTCATTTTCGATCATGTCACGCGCCATAAGATGACGGCGGTTTGACGTCGCATAGAAGATCACATTCTTTGGACGGCCTTCAATACCGCCATCAAGAACTGCCTTCAGCGACTTGTAGCTTTCATCATGCATGTCAAAGGACAAATCATCGCAGAACAAAATCGTGCGGCGACCGCCTTCTTGTAGGATGTGCAAAAGGTCGGGCAGGGTCGGAATATCTTCACGGTGAATTTCGACCAGTGCCAGTGATGCCGGGCTTTCGGCATTAATCTTGGCATGCATCGCCTTGACGATGGAGCTTTTACCGGTACCACGCGCGCCCCAAAGCAATGCGTTGTTAGCCGGCAGGCCATCAGCAAAGCGCTTGGTGTTGTTATACAGGATTTCCTTTTGCTGCCCGATACCCTGAAGAAGCCCGATATCGACCCGGTTCACGTTCCGAACCGGTTGCAAGTAGCTTGTTCGTGCCTGCCAGACAAAGGCATCGGCAGCGCTCAGATCATTTTTGGCGCGCGCAGGCGGTGCCACGCGTTCGAGCGCTGTGGCAATTCGTTCGAGTGTGGGCAAAAGTTTATCGAAATCGCTACTCATCGGGGCCTCTTGGGTGTTTCTTTTTTCCGGTGACGTTTTTTGTTGGCCGGAAAGCTAGCACATTAGGATGCCAATGGAAGTGTTTGTTCTAAGGGCCTTCGTGCAACACAAGGTGAACAAAAGCACACAAGTGCCGATTTTACCGCTTTGAAACCGGTTCTCCCTTGCTTTGGCGTAACACCCCGTTATATTCCGGCAGTTGATATTTTTTGTTCTGAGGAATTAGGAGTTCCTAATGTTTATTTCGACGGCTTACGCTCAGGCCGCTGGTGGTGCAGACGGTGCTGGTGCACTGATGCAGTTTGCGCCGCTGATCCTGATTTTTGTTGTTTTCTATTTCCTGCTTATTCGTCCTCAGCAGAAAAAGCAGAAAGAACATAAGGCAATGCTTGAGGCGATCCGTCGTGGCGACAAGATCGTCACCGCCGGTGGCCTGATTGGTACCGTTGCCAAGGTTGTTGGCGACGATGAACTGTCGGTCGAGATCGCCGAAGGTGTGAAAGTTAAAGTCGCACGTGGCATGGTTTCAACGGTTCTTTCAAAAACCGAACCGGCCAAAGGCGATGCCAAAGACGAAAAAGAAGAAAAAGCAGAAGAGACCAAGAAAGACTAATCTCTTCGTATCAAGTGAGGCGGGGCAGTTGGCTCCGCCTTCTTGCATTTTGCCGGTGGCCTGAAGCGGTACCAAATACCCGTTGTTCCAAGAACCATGGAACCAGACCAAGGTTGACCCTGACAGATCCGGTCACAAACACATGCTTTATTTTACCAAATGGAAAGCAGCACTGGTCCTTCTGGTGTGTGCTTTGGGCGTAATCTACGCTGCGCCAAACTTCCTGCCGTCGGGTACTCTGGCGACAGAATCCAGTTACCTGCCGGGCAAGCAGATCAATCTCGGCCTCGATCTTCGTGGCGGCTCGCACATGCTGCTTGAAGTCGACACCGACAGTGTCCTGCGCGAACGTTATGACGCGCTTGCCGATGCGATCCGCACTGAACTGCGTCAGGAACAAATCCGTAACCGTCCGCGTGAAGCCACGGCCAACGGTGCCGAGATTACTATTCTGCGGGCCGATGACGTTGAAAAGGCGCGTGAAATCGCGCGCACCGCGGAACCCAATACCGAGCTGAGCGGCGAGGGGAACAACATCGTTGTGACCTATAACGAAGTCGCTTATCGCGAACTGATTGACCGTGCGATTGCACAGTCGCTGGAAGTTGTCCGTCGTCGTGTTGACGAACTGGGCACCACCGAACCATCCATCCAGCGCCAGGGCGAAAACCGCATCGTTGTTCAGGTTCCGGGTCTTGATGATCCGTCGCGCCTGCGTGATATCCTGGGCCGTACGGCAAAGATGAACTTCCATCTTGTGAATAACGAAAAAACGGCCGCCGATGCGCGTGCGACCGGCCTTCCGCCGGGAACCATGATTCTGCCGTCGGCAGATGAAGGCGATGGTATCCGCGAATATCTGATTGATCGTCGTATCGTTGTCTCAGGTGACAACCTTGTCGACTCTCAGCCGACCTTCAGTGACGGTCGTCCGGTTGTTTCCTTCCGCTTTGACGCGGCAGGCGGCGCGCGATTTGGCGATATCACCAGCAAAAATGCCGGTCGCGGTCTTGCCATCGTTCTTGATGGTGAAGTGATTTCCGCACCGCGCATTAACGAACCGATCCTTGGCGGTAATGGTATCATTACCGGCCAGTTCAGCGTTCAGGAAGCCAACGACCTTTCCCTGCTTCTGCGTGCCGGTGCGTTGCCTGCACCGATGCAGATCCTTGAAGAACGCTCGGTTGGTCCGGGCCTTGGTCAGGATTCGGTCGAGGCTGGCGAATTTGCTGCCGTGCTTGGTCTGGTCTTTGTGATTGCCTTCATGGTGATCAGTTATGGCCGGTTTGGTGTCTATGCCGACATCGCGCTAATGATGAACCTGATCCTTGTTCTGGCGGTGATGTCTGTTCTTCAGGCGACCCTGACCCTGCCGGGGATTGCGGGTATCGTTCTGACCGTCGGTATGGCGGTTGATGCCAACGTGCTGATTTTTGAACGTATCCGCGAGGAACGCCGCAACGGCCGTACAATCATCAATGCGATTGATGCCGGTTATCGCAGCGCCATGTCGACCATTCTTGATGCCAACATCACGACGCTGATAGCAGCCCTTGTGCTGTTTAGCTTCGGATCTGGTCCGATCAAAGGCTTTGCCGTGACACTGGCCATCGGCATTATCACCTCAATGTTCTCGGCGATCTGGCTGACCCGACTGCTGATTGCAGCATGGGTAAAACGCAGCCGTCCGACCGAGTTGGTCATTTAAGGAAGGGAACAGGGAAGATATGAAACCTTTACATCTTATCCCGGATGACGTGAATATCCCGTTCCTTAAATTCCGGAAGATATTCTATATCGCGTCTTTGCTGATGGTGCTGGCCTCGGTCGGTATGTTCTTCACCAAGGGCCTTAACTTCGGGATCGATTTCCGGGGCGGCATTCTGGTCGAAATCAAGACCAATGGCCCGGCCGATATCAATGCACTGCGTGACAATCTTGGCAGCCTCGGCCTTGGCGATGTTTCGATTCAGGAATTCGGCGAGCCGGATGATGTCCTGATCCAGTTGCAGCGCCAGGATGGGGATGAAGAAGCCCAGATGGCGGCCCTTGCGGCTGTCACCAACGCACTTGGCGATGACGTCACCATTCGCCGAAGCGAACTTGTCGGTCCGAAGGTCGGTGGCGAGCTTAAGGAAGCCGGATTCTATTCGGTCGTGATCTCGTTGTTCCTGATCATGGTCTATATCTGGGTTCGGTTCGAATGGCAGTTCGCTGTCGCGTCGGTTGTAGCCTTGCTGCACGACGTCCTGATCACTATCGGTTTCTTTGTGATTACCGGAGTTCAGTTCGATCTGGCGACCTTGGCAGCGGTTCTGACGGTGGCCGGTTATTCGATCAACGATACGGTTGTTGTGTTTGACCGTATCCGCGAATATCTGCGCAAGTTCCGCAAGATGGAAATCCCGGATTTGCTGGACCTGTCGATCAACTCGACGCTTTCGCGCACGACCATGACGTCGTTTACGACGTTGCTGGCACTCATTGCCTTGTTCGTGTTCGGTGGCGAAGCGATCCGCGGTTTCACCATGGCGTTGATCTTTGGCATCGTGATCGGGACCTATTCCTCGATCTGTGTCGCGTCACCTTTGCTGATCGTCCTTCGCCTCAAACGTAAAATTCCCGAGGCGGAAGAAGGTCAGGAAGCTGGCGCCTGATCAGCCGGGTTGGATTTATAGACATTTACACTATGGCCGGGTTTGTGAGAAAACAGACCCGGCCATTTCTTTGCGGGATTTGATCGTTTGCGGTCTTTGGTTTCCGTCCGTAGATAGCCGATAAAAAGTCCATTAAAAACTGGCTGCAACCGATGAAACCCCATATCGCGTCTAACCCCGAACATCGCGCAAATCTGATCGGCAGCATCTGGATGATGGCTGCGATGGTGGCGTTTTCCTTTGAAGATGCGTTTGTTAAGGCTGTCTCAGAAGCCCATGCCGTTGGTCAGGTCCTGATTGTATTTGGGGTCGGTGGGGCGATCCTGTTTGCAGTTGTCGCGCGGATCAACAAACAGCGCTTGCTTAATCCTGATGTACTGTCGCGTGCGATGGGCATACGGATCATTTTTGAAGTTATTGGCCGGTTGTTTTATGTCCTCGCACTGGCTTTAACGCCGCTTTCATCGACGACTGCAATTCTTCAGGCAACGCCAATTATTGTCGTTCTTGGAGCCGCCGTCCTGTTTGGCGAAAAGGTGGGTTGGAGAAGATGGACGGCAATCATCGTCGGATTGATTGGCGTTTTGATTATTTTGCGTCCGACAGCTGACAGCTTTTCTGCGTTATCCCTGCTTGCCGTCATCGGTACGATTGGCTTTGCCGGGCGTGATCTTGCCAGCCGCGCCGCGCCGGTATCACTAAGCACCTCCATCCTGGGTTTCTATGGCTTTGTGGCCATTATCCTGGCTGGCATCGTGTTTTCATTGTGGGATGGAAAAGCTTTTACGTGGATGAATACGCAAAGCTTTTTGTATTTCGTTGGCGCAATCCTGATGGGGGCGTTTGCCTACGCCGCCTTAATGAAAGCGATGCGCAGTGGCGATGTTTCCGCAGTTACGCCATTTAGGTACACCCGCTTGTTGTTTGGTATTGCATTGGGCATGATCCTGTTTGGCGAGGAACCGGACATGCTGATGATGATCGGTTGCGGTGTCGTCGTTTTATCCGGGTTGTTCATTCTTTGGCGCAGAAAAAAATTACCGAAGAGCACCTCGACACTCCGTGAAATCCAGACTAAGTCCAATTCAAATTAATCGAGCAACCGCAAATGGGGCCAACATGTCTCTTGAAGTAAGTACCTTGGTCGCCGAAGGCAGTAAAATGGTCACCAGCTATGGCGACGGCATTTTTCGATTTGGCGAAGAAACGGTTACGGGATCGATCCTGCTGTTTCCTGAAGCCGTCTATTCATGGAACGTCACGACAAAAGACGACATCACGCCGGAATCTTTTTCCCGGGTGATCGAAAAGGCCGATGAAATTGAGATCCTGTTGCTTGGCATGGGGACACGTCTAACACCTGTCCCGCTTGAGTGGCGCCAGGCGCTCAAGCCGCACGGTATTGTCATCGAGCCAATGGATACCGGTGCTGCTTGCCGGACCTACAATGTTCTGGTGTCTGAAGCACGCCGCGTTGCAGCGGCGATGATTGCTGTCTGACGCTTACGCAAAGAACTTCTGCAGTTCATGGCGGATATCAAGCACGCTTGAAAAAAGTGCCGCCGGTCCCGGGGCCTGATCAATCGGGAAGACATCCCCACACAGAAATACGTTTTTCCATGGTGCTCGCAGTTGCTGTCGGCTGGCAGCCATTCCCGGCGTCATTTCAGGAAACGGAGCTTCGGCGTTGATGAACAAGTGGTTGGGATACAGTGCATTGTCCGCATTATCCGATCGCGTTTGCAAATCAAGATTAAGGTACTGGTCGCAGAGCCAAACACAACGTTGCCAGACAAGCTGTGCAAATTGATCGGCGTTCTGGGTATCTTGCAGCTGCAAGCTGCTGTTCAGGCTTACCTGAAGATGACGACGATTGCAGTAGATCGCACGCACGATATCATCACTGACCAGCAGGGCTTGTGGCTCCGCAAATGGTTTGCGCATTTCAAACGTCATGCAGCGCCGATGTGCAGGTGCGGGTGATATCCCGATATCGGGCACCGCATCGCATAATGGTTTGGGGTGCAGGGCCAGAACAACGGCATCATCAGGGTTCAGAACAATCTGACTGTCATCTTCGAACAGCAAATCGGTCGCGTAGTCGGATGTACTGTCAATATCGCCAAGTTTTGTTCGACTTTTGATGGTCCCGCCAGCAGCCAGGAACCGTTCACGCAGGGCAGGCAGGGCAATATCGTTGAGGATAATCGGATCAATCGCCGCAAACACCGGTTCATGATGGCGCGCCAGCATCCCGCGTAACCTTGGCACCAGAACCCGTGCCAACAGGGACTTTGAACATCGATGGGCAGGCATGGAAAACAGAACTTCGGCCAGAACAGTAAGCGCATCACGATGATAGGTGCCGGGCTGATGGGCTTTGTCGTCAGAGTCAAATGCACCCGATGAGAACGTGCTGTCGAGCCGGTTTTCTTCACTGGTAGATCGTTGTTGCCAAAGTGTCAGTGCGGTATAGGCACGCGCCGCAATGCTTATCCGTCTAGAAATCAGTGCCCGCGATATACCCTGATCAAGCGATACAATGGCGGGTTTGCGACGCCCGCGTTTCAATCCCATCACACAATGGGCCGGTCTGATCAGTTTCGTGGGAATTTCCGAGTAGCCAGCAAAGAAATCGGCGACCAGCCCCGACGGATCATAAAATATCTCTGGCTCTGCTGTTTTGTGGCTTTCAGGTGCAGTGTGCATGCCGCGCGTCCAGCGGCTTTCAAATGGCTCGGCTTCGTCATATAGCGTTACGTCAAAGCCGTCCTCGGCCATGCAGGTGGCAAGTGCCGAACCGGCCAGACCGCCGCCGATAATGTGTAAGCTTCCGGACGCAAATGATGCCATATGCCTGAGCCAATTTAGTTGTTATACAGAGGCCAGAGAACGATGTGCTACATAGTCGTACCAAGTCAGAAGTCCTAATAACCTTAACATCAGAACAGCTTACAAGCCATGGATGAAATCACAACCGAACTGGACAACCTGAACGAAGAGGTGATCGGCCACATGAATTCGTGGGTCGATATGCTTGGTGGAGGGGAGATCGGAAGGCTTGTCGGTGCTGCCTTGGTGCTGCTTGTTTTCTTTATCTTCAAGCGGGTTCTGGTGCGTGGTGCACTTGCTATCTTGCGTCGGATTGCACAGCAGCGTTCAGAAAGCATGATGGGCAATGTGCTTGATGCCTTTGCACTGCCTTTGCAGGCTTTGTTCATGCTGCTTGGGGTTTATTTCGCAACCGAGGTCCTGACACTCCCCGAAGAAATTGATGCCTTTGCTGTTGAGGCTATTTCAATCGCGGCTGGTTTCTGTGTCTTCTGGGCGCTGTTTCGCGCTGTGGAGCCGTTGGGGGTATCGTTAAATCGGCTGGTCGGCCGATTTGGTGCCGGGCTTGGCGATGATCTCAGGCAATTCTTCATCCGTGGGGTAAAGACCCTGATCGTCGTTATTGGCGGCGTTATCATTCTGGAAAACTGGGGCATTGATGTTTCAGCGTTCCTGGGTGGTCTTGGTCTTGCCGGGATGGCAGTTGCGTTGGCGGCAAAGGATTCTGTTGCCAATATCTTTGGTGGCCTGACCATTTTCGCCGACAACCTGTATAAGCGCGGCGACTGGATCGAAACACCGCACTTCGAAGGAACGGTCGAGGTTGTGGGCCTGCGGGCGACCAAGGTACGTACCTTTGCCAAGGCGCTGGTTACGATGCCAAATGCCCAGATCGTTGATTCGCCTGTGATCAACTGGTCGCGCATGACACATCGTCGGATCAAGATGGTGATTGGTCTGGAATACCGAACGACCGCCAAACAAATGGAAGCGATCGTCGACAAGCTGCGCGATTTTTTGAAGAACGATGACGATGTCGCCCAGACCGATGTCGCCCAAATGGTACATTTGTCAGATTTTGGTGCCAGTTCGATCAATATTGATCTTTATTACTTCACCAAAACCACTGACTGGGTGACGTGGCGAGATATCCGCAACCGTCACATCATCGCTTTCAAACGTATTGTCGAGGAAGAGGACGCTGCTTTCGCATTCCCGTCGCAATCGCTATATGTCGAAAGCATGCCGGAAATCATCAACAGCCAAAAAGACGATCAACGTTCAGAACGTAAGATCGGATAGGATAAATGCCCGATACGCCAAAGCTTTCCCACTGTGCCGACTATGTCAGGCGCCATGACCGGGACCGTTTCCTGTGCGCGCTGTTTGCGGCACCGGAAAAGCGTGAATCTCTGTTCACCCTGTACGCTTTTAATCAGGAAGTCTCCAAAACGCGCGAGATGGTCAGTGAAGTCATGCTGGGCCATATCCGCTTGCAATGGTGGCGTGACACCCTGACCGAACTGGGCGCGGGGCAGGTGCGCAAGCACGAAGTTGTTGAGCCACTGGCTGATTTGGTGAAGGACGGGCACCTCGATATCGCCGACCTTGAGGCGATTGTTGCCGCGCGCGAGTTTGATCTTGAAGACCGCCAACCTGCCACCCAGCAGGAACTTGATCGCTATATTGATCAAACGTCCGGGCAGATCAGTGTTCTGGCGTCAAGGCTGCTTGGGGCAGGTGGCGACGATGCAGACCATGCGGCACGGCTTGCAGGCAATGCGTATGGCTTGGTCGGCATTATGCGGGCCATCGTGTTCCATGGCCGATCAAAACGCCTTTATCTCCCCAAGGACAGGATGGAACATCACGAGGTCGCGCAAGGCGACGTCTTCGAGTTCCGTAAAAAACAGGAAATTCGTGAGTTCATTCGCGAACTGGCCGAATTGGCGCGTGCCCGCATTGCCGAAGCCCGCAAACATCGCCGAGCGTTGCCAAAACAGGCCCACGCCGCCGCATTGCCGGTGGTTCTAGCCGACGGGTATCTGCGCAAGCTTGCCAAGTCCGGGTATGATCCGTTTTCGGCCGAATTCGGTTTGGCACGACCGGCCAGTCTGCGGTTGACCCTTAACGGGATGCTCAAGAGATATTGATCCGATATCGCTTGTCACATGACCATTGTATAAATATCTCTTATGGTGAGAATAAAGGTCAGGACAGCACTGAACTGTACGTGGTAGCGTTGGTAACCCTTTGATATCTGGCGCAAGATGCGGGCATGCCCGACATGAGGACCAAGATGGCACATTTGATCAAAAAGACCCGGAAACGGTGGTTTGGCGGCCTGATGTTTGTCGGGCTGCTGTGCCTGTCGGTCGTGACTGTTTCACAGGCCCGTGCCGCAAGCATTGAGCCGTTCGTGGGGTCCTATCATGGCACGACCATCGAGCATGCCGAAAACGAGCTTCAAGCCCGTGATCTTGATGTTGTCATCAAGGAGACCGAACGCGGCTTTATCGTCGATTGGTCAACGGTCATACACAAGCCAGACGGACGTGAAAAAACCGTCTCACTGGATGTCGAGTTTTACGCAACCGAGCGTGCTGACATCTATGGCAGCGCCATGCGTTCGGGGCTGTTCGGGAAACGTATTCCCAATGACCCGCTCAAAGGCGAACCATTTTTCTGGGCACGGATTGTTGATAAGACCCTGACTATTCACGCGCTTTATATCAATGATGAAGGCGGGTACGAAATGCAGGTCTACAAGCGCACGCTCGACGACGACGGCAATCTTGATCTGATCTTTCGCCGGTTCCGTGACGGGGAACAAATTCGCGATGTTACGGGCAAGCTGACGCGACAACCTGATCGCTATTGACCGCGCGCCTGTCAGGTCAAAGAAAAAAGCCGCATCACTTTCGATGCGGCTTTTGATTTTTCAGGCTGCGTTCACGGTACTGAGCCACTCATCAAACAGCGGAATGGCACGATCGCTATAAAGCTTCTTGCGATCACGGCCCTTGACCCGTTTCTTGAGATCAAGATCCGGGAAGAGGCCGAAATTCACATTCATCGGCTGGAAGGTGCTTTCATCGGCACCGCCGGTGATATGGTTCAATAGGGCGCCCATGGCGGTTGCAAGCGGCGGCGTCGGGATGGTTTTTCCTGCTTTTTCGGCAGCTGTAAACCGTCCAACCATCAGACCGACGGCTGCACTTTCTACATATCCTTCACAGCCTGTAATCTGACCGGCAAAGCGCAGATCAGGACGTGATTTAAGGCGCAGATTCCCATCCAAAAGTCGTGGCGAGTTCAGGAAGGTGTTGCGGTGAATGCCGCCAAGACGGGCGAATTCGGCATTTTCCAGCCCCGGAATGGTGCGGAAGACTTCAACCTGCGCGCCGTATTTCAGTTTGGTCTGGAAACCGACCATATTGTAAAGCGTGCCAAGCGCATTGTCCTGACGCAGCTGAACGATTGCGCGTGGCTTTTCTTTCGGATTATGCGGGTTGGTCAGGCCAACCGGTTTCATCGGGCCATGGCGCAGCGTTTCGCGCCCACGTTCGGCCATGACTTCGATCGGAAGGCATCCGTCGAAATACGGGGTGTCTTTTTCCCAGTCCTTGAATTCGGTTTTTTCGCCTTCGATCAGGGCGTCGATGAAGCGGTTATACTCATCTTCATACATCGGGCAATTGATGTAATCCTTGCCATCGCCCTTGTCGTAACGCGACTGGAACCATGCCTTGTCGAAATCAATGCTGTCCTTATAGACAATCGGTGCGATGGCATCAAAGAAGGCAAGGCTTTCCTCGCCAGTTGCCTTGCGAATGGCATCGGCAAGCGCACCGGATGTCAGCGGTCCGGTCGCAATGATGGTATGTTCCCATTCTTCTGGTGGCAGACCATCAATTTCGCCGCGCTCCATCGTGATCAAAGGATGGTTTTCAAGCGCGTTTGTGACGGCCTCGGAAAAACCTTCGCGATCAACGGCCAAAGCGCCACCGGCAGGTACCTTATGCTGATCAGCGCACCGCATGATGATCGAACCGGCACGGCGCATTTCATCATGGATCAGGCCGACAGCATTGTATTCCTTGTCATCGGACCGGAATGAATTCGAACAGACCAGCTCAGCACATTTGTCGGTGTGGTGTGCATCGGTCGGGCGCGTCGGACGCATTTCATGCAGGATGACGGGCACACCGGCTTCTGCCAATTGCCAGGCGGCTTCGCTGCCCGCCAGACCGGCGCCAATAATATGAACAGGCTTGACCGTATTCACGTGTGCGAACTCCTTGCCAGAGTGGATTGTGATCGTGTGGCACACACATAGCGGTGCATGGGGGAAGATTTCAAGTCAATTGCGCCGCAAGCAGAGCAAACCTGTTCACATTGCCTTGCATAACCGAAATTTTCACACCACCACATCCCAACCGTCTTACAGGACAGAGCCGTTCTGTCCCGATAACGTGAAGATGGCATTCCATGAGCTACCCGCATCATCCCTATGGATACGAACCTACCCATTGTCCGGTGATCGGCCTTGTGCCGCGTCGACGGCACGTCATGGATGCAGAGTTTGTCGAAGGCACCAAAGAGCCCGAGAGCAGCGATGGTGACACGCACAGCGATCACAAGGAAAGACGTCTTGGATTTCCATTCGGCGGCGCGGGCGAGGGCGTATTTGGTCCCGCCGACATCGAAGGCATGATCGAATATGTGGTTGCCACCCGTCAGGGATGGCGATCCTCGATGGTGATCCGGTCTTTCCTGCGTTGGTGGCGCGAAGATGAGGATGCCGGTACCAAGGCCGCTCAGGATCGAAAGCAATCAGATGCCATCATCATGCTTCTGGCATTAAACCAGGGCCGAGACGGTTTCGTGCAGGGATATCTAAACGATCTCAAACACGAACAGCTTGATCGGCCCAGGTTGGTGCCACCGGCAAATCCGGTTGAGGTGGCCTTTAACAAAAGTCTGCGTATCGCCGCCCTTGCCTTGGCACTTTCGCCGATTGTCCTTGTCTTCGCGGTCCTGTTTTTTGTGCAGGTCGACAACCTTATCAGCACCGGCAATGGCAAATTGTTTGGTTTCAGCTACGACCTGTTGTTCGTGGTCGGCAGTTTCGGTGCCATCGGTGCCCTGACCAGCATGATGATGCGCCTTGGCAAGGATGTGCCTTGGGGGGAAATGGAACCGGCCTCCGTATTCTTTAATTTCTTGTTCCGGCCGTGCATGGGGTTCTGCTTTGCGATCATTGTCCTTTTAGCGCTTAGGGCCGGAATGTTGCCAATCCCCCTTGATGAGCTGCACAAGATTGATGATCTCGACCAAATCAGCCAATCAGCCGCCGCAGGTCAGCAGATTTCTATCGTGCTTGTCTTCGCCTTCCTGTCCGGATTTAGCGAACGGCTGAGTACTGCGCTGGTCAAGCGGGTTGAAGACAGGGTCACGAATTCGGGCTAAGCCAAAACAAAAAGGGCAGCTTCATGCTGCCCTTATGTCTTATTCCAGTCCGAGATGGCGTTTCAGGTAGCGCCCTGTGTAACTGCGTTCATTGCCCATGATGTCTTCCGGTGTTCCGGCACCGACCAACTGGCCGCCGCCATCACCGCCCTCGGGCCCGATATCAATAATCCAGTCCGCAGTCTTGATAACATCAAGGTTGTGTTCGATCACGACAACCGTATTGCCCTGATCGACAAGCGTATGCAGCACTTCCAGAAGTTTGCGGATATCGTGGAAATGAAGCCCCGTTGTCGGCTCATCAAGGATATAGATCGTCCGGCCGGTCGCGCGTTTGGACAGTTCCTTGGCAAGCTTCACACGTTGGGCTTCACCACCCGACAGGGTGGTGGCCTGCTGCCCCAGATGGATATAGGAAAGTCCGACCTGTTTCAGGGTTTCCATCTTGTCGCGGATAGACGGAACGGCCTTGAAGAAATCGGCGCCTTCTTCGACTGTCATATCAAGGACGTCGGATATCGATTTGCCTTTAAACGATATTTCCAATGTCTCGCGGTTGTAGCGATGGCCTTTGCACTGGTCACATTCGACATAAACGTCGGGCAGGAAGTGCATTTCAATTTTGATGACGCCATCGCCCTGGCATGCTTCGCAGCGTCCACCCTTGACGTTGAAGGAAAAACGACCGGGCTTGTAGCCGCGTGTTTTTGCCTCTGGCAATTGGGCGAACCATTCACGGATGGGGGTGAACGCACCGGTATAGGTCACCGGGTTGGAACGCGGGGTTCTGCCAATCGGGCTTTGGTCAATATCAATGATCTTGTCGATCAGTTCGACACCCGTGATCTCGTCATGTGCGCCGGGGTGATGGCGGGCATTATGCATCCGCTTGGCCAGCGCCTTATACAGCGTCTCAATCACAAGGCTTGATTTCCCGCCGCCCGAAACCCCGGTCACACAGATGAACTTGCCGAGTGGGAAATCTACATCAATGCCCTGCAGGTTGTTGGCCGTTGCCCCTTTGATGGTAATTGCCTTGCCATTGCCCTTGCGGCGTTCTTTTGGAACTGCAATCTGTTCAACGCCGACAAGGTATTTCCCCGTCAGGCTGTCTGGGTTTTGCTGGATCTGTTCCGGGGTTCCTTCGGCAACGATACGGCCGCCATGAATACCGGCACCCGGGCCCATATCCACAACATAGTCGGCAGCCCGAATGGCGTCCTCGTCATGTTCGACGACAAGGACCGTATTGCCAAGGTCACGCAAGCGTTTCAGCGTTTCAAGCAAGCGGTCGTTGTCGCGCTGATGCAGGCCGATGGATGGTTCATCGAGCACATACAAAACACCTGTCAGGCCCGAACCGATCTGGGACGCCAGCCGGATACGCTGGCTTTCGCCGCCGGAAAGCGTGCCGGATGTGCGGGACATCGATAAGTAATCCAGGCCGACATCGCGCAGGAAACGCAGCCGATCATTGATTTCGCGAAGGATGCGACGCGCAATCTCGGTTTCTTTTGCGTTCAGCTTATCTTCCAGTGCCAGGAACCAGTCGGCGGCCTTGGCAATCGAAAGATCGGTGACCTGCGAAATGTCGCAGCCATCAACCTTTACTGCCAGTGCTTCGGGTTTCAGGCGTTTGCCCGTGCAGGTGGGGCAGTGCGACACCATCTGGTATTTGGACAGTTCATCACGGGCCCACTGGCTGTCGGTTTCACGCCAGCGGCGCGACATGTTGGGAATGACACCTTCAAACGGACGCGACACCTTATAGCTACGTGATCCGTCATCATAGGTCACCGTGACTTCTTCTTCGCCCGATCCATGCAGGATGATGTCCTGTGCTT
The DNA here is from genome assembly GCF_015871485.1 of Thalassospira sp. A40-3. NCBI lineage: Bacteria > Pseudomonadati > Pseudomonadota > Alphaproteobacteria > Rhodospirillales > Thalassospiraceae > Thalassospira > Thalassospira sp. A40-3. Next base: position 1,987,332 of record NZ_CP065428.1, on the reverse strand, counting down.
TCTTGGGCAGTTTTTCCCAAGGGACATTGGTTTTGAAGTCAAAGTGCTTGGCAACCGATTTCAGGGTCTGGAGATAGTATTTCGATGTTGTACTGGCCCAGGGCGCGACGGCACCGTTTTCGAGCGTCTTGCTTTCATCCGGGACGACCAGCATCGGGTCGAATTCCATCTGGGTGCCAAGGCCATCACAGGCCGGGCAGGCACCAAACGGGTTGTTGAATGAGAACAGTCGCGGTTCGATTTCCTCGATGGTAAAGCCGGAAACCGGGCAGGCGAACTTTGCTGAAAAAACAGTGGTTTCGCCGGTTTTGGCATCTTCGGTCAAAACGATGCCGTCGGTAAGTTCAAGCGCGGTTTCAAAGCTGTCTGCCAGACGGGTTGAAATGCCATCCTTGACGATCAGGCGATCAACCACGACTGAAATATCGTGTTTGAGATTCTTGTTCAGTTCCGGTGCTTCGTCGATGTCATACATTTCGCCATCGATCTTGACGCGCTGGAAGCCGCGTGCGCGAAGTTCACGCAGTTCTTTTTTGTATTCACCTTTACGGCCACGCACGATCGGGGCCAGAAGGTAAAGACGCGTACCTTCCTCCATCTCCATGACGCGGTCGACCATTTGCGAAACGGTCTGACTGACAATCGGCAGACCTGTGGCGGGCGAATAGGGGATGCCGACACGCGCCCACAACAGACGCATATAGTCATAAATTTCGGTGACGGTGCCAACGGTCGAACGCGGGTTCTTCGAGGTCGTCTTTTGTTCGATGGAGATGGCTGGTGACAGCCCGTCGATATATTCGACATCGGGCTTTTGCATCAGTTCCAGGAACTGGCGGGCATAGGCCGACAGGCTTTCGACATAGCGGCGCTGACCTTCGGCATAGATGGTATCAAAGGCCAGAGAACTTTTGCCTGATCCCGACAGACCGGTAATCACCACGAGGGAATCGCGCGGCAGTTCAACATCAATGTTCTGAAGGTTGTGTTCTTTCGCACCGCGAACCGAGATTTTCGTCAGCATGTCGGGCCTTTTGTTCCTGAATTGTTCGGAAAGTGTATAGAGGAGCCGTAAGCTATACGCAAGCGCACCCCTGACAGTTCCTGTCAGTATTTGTCAGGAGATCCGCAATTAACAACCCGATGCATGACAGAGCCACGAAAAAGCCCGCCGAACAAGACCGGCGGGCTTCATAAATCCTGTGACCGGAACGGTCAGGTTTTTGATCTGGCTTAGCCTTTGGTAACCGTACGACCGGTTGCACCGAGGTCCTTGAAAGCTTCTTCAAGGCGTGCTGCCATCGACAGCTCAGCTTCGCGGATCCAGACGCGCGGGTCATACTGCTTTTTGTATGGCTGATCGGTTTCCGGGTCGACCTGATACTTGAACGCACGTGCGTTGGCTTCGACATACTCGCCAACCGGGCGGGCATAGGCGAACTGGGTATCGGTATCGATATTCATCTTGAAGCAGCCATAGCTGACAGCTTCTTCGATTTTCTCTTTTTCCGAACCGGAACCGCCATGGAATACGAAGTCGAGCGGGCGATCACCCAGACCGTGCTTTTCGGCCACGTATTTCTGGCTTTCCAGAAGGATCTCCGGGCGAAGCTTCACGTTGCCGGGCTTGTAAACGCCGTGCACGTTGCCAAACGCTGCCGCGACCGAGAAGTGACCAAGCGGCGAGAGACGGCGATAAGCTTCTTCGACTTCTTCCGGGCGGGTGTAAAGGCGCGGATCGATTTCCTCAACCGAGGTATCAAGCTCATGACCGATACCGTCTTCTTCACCACCGGTGACGCCCAGTTCGATCTCAAGGCTCATCTCGATGGCTGACATCCGTTTCAGGAAGGTCTCGCAGGTCGCGAGGTTGTCTTCAACGGATTCTTCGGACAGATCCAGCATATGAGAGCTGTAAAGCGCCTTGCCAGTTTCGGCATAGGCCTTTTCGCTCCATTTCAGCATTTCATCGACCCATGGCACAAACTTGCGGTTTGCGTGGTCGGTATGCATGACAACAGCAACACCATAATGTTCGGCCAGAAGCTGTGCATGACGCGCAGCAGATACGGCGCCGAGAACACGGGCCGCAGCAGCGTCCTTGATGCCCTTGCCGGCAAAGAACTGTGCACCACCATTCGAAAGCTGAATGATAATGTCAGATCCGGCATTTGCAGCAGCTTCAAGGGCTGCGTTCATCGTGCTTGAAGACGTAATATTGACGGCGGGAAGGGCGTAACCGTCCTGCTTGCAGGCAGAAACGAGTTCGCGATAGGCAGCACCGGTAACAACACCGGGTTTAACGGAAGGCATGTGGGTACTCCTCCTGGGGGTCAGAGTAAAAACAGATCAGCAGCAAAATCACCTGAAGACCCTGCATACAAACTGTTACAGAGCCCAATGCATCTTCGAAATGCTGTCTCAGGTCAAGGCTTTCCGTCATAGACTTTCGGAAAATATTGCGTTTGCTCAGGCGTAACTCTCTTGCACGCCCTTGATCCAGCTTTGCGTCACTTTGAACTGATCATCAAACAAAATCATATCGGCCTGATAGCCCGGTGCCAAGCGACCAAGAACATCACCAAGCCCGAGGAACTCCGCTGGATAAAGCGACGCCATGCGAAGCGCTTCATCAAGCCCGATTTCGGCAATTTCCATGCAATTGCGCACAGCTGAAATCATATCAAGGTCCGAACCCGCTAACGTCCCATCCGCGAGCGCGCAGCGCCCAGCAACTGCAATGATTTCCTCATCGCCCAGCTTGAACCGTTTATCGGCGGCACCAACCGTTGGCATGGCATCGGTGACCAGCATCACCTTGCCCGCGGCCTTGGCGCGGACGGCGGTTTTGATCACGGCAGCATGGACGTGAAACCCGTCCGCGATCAGGCCACACCATGTGCGATCATCTGAAAGCGCTGCACCGACAACGCCCGGCTCCCGATGGGTCAGGGGGCTCATGGCATTGAAAAGATGCGTGAAGCCCTGCATGCCTTCATCGATTGCCGACATGATATCATCATAGGTGCCCGCTGTATGTCCGGCGCAAACACGAACATCGCGGGCAACGAGCTTTGCAATCACGCCTTTATCAAGCAGTTCCGGTGCAAGGGTGAGTAAAGTGCATCCATTGCGAAGCTTGGAGACGAGTTCTATTGCATCAGGTTCCATCGGTCTGATCTGATCAGCCGAATGCACGCCACGGCGTTTGAGATTGAGATACGGTCCTTCAAGGTGAATGCCGACGACACCAGCTATGCCGTTATCGAGCGCGTCCTGAACGGCAGCAATCGCCGCCTCCATCTTGGCCCGTGAATCGGTAATCAGGGTTGGCAGCATGGATGTCGTGCCAAACCGGCGATGCGCAGCGACCATGGTTTTAATGGTCTCAAGATCAGGCGCATCATTCAGCAAGACACCGCCGCCACCATTGACCTGCACATCAATCAGACCGGGGGAGAGGGTTTGGCCGCTGCCGTCTATTGTTTTGATACCAGCTGGTAGATCCTTATCCGCAACAACGGCATCGATCTTGCCATCCGTGACCAGAACAGAATGCCCCGACAGGAAGCGTGTCCCGTCAAAGAGTCGGGCATTTGATATGGCAAAGTCACTCACGCCTGGGTCTCCGGTTGTTGCGTATCCAAGTTACGGTGGTCGCAGGATCAACCCTGCGGTCGTGGACGGTTGGGCATCGTAATTGGATGATTTGATGGCTGCAACGACCTTAACGAACAATTGTGAAGAAGTCGTCTGCACCGCCCATTTTCGCGGATAGGCGAAATATTCGAACACGAACATTCCATACAACAAGGTTAACCATGGACGCCGCAGGGCGATCTTCATGATTTGGTCGCAAAACTTTCACTTGCCTGCAACACTTGACGCTTTCCGCGTGTCTGCATTTCACGGCACTTCCGCTGCCTGATTGACGGAACACTAGGCAAACACTGGATCTTTGATCCTTTCAAAGCAGCGCCGCCAGTTAGCTTCATAGTGAACATATTGGATGTTCACTTGATCATTTATTGGCGAGTTTTGTGTCGTTTCGCCGCCCATTCGCACATCAAAAGTAAGTTTCCGAAAACTGTCACTTGAGCAAAACGGCCCTCAAGAACAAAACGAACGCCTAGCCGGTCGCCGAATTACGGGCGGCGTTCCGTGCCAAGTTTTCAATAGGGAGTTACTTGACCATGTTCCGCAAAACACTGATGGCTGCTGCTGCCGTGTTTGCCATCGGCAACACCGCACAGGCTGCAACCGAGATCACCTGGTGGCATGCAATGGACGGCGCACTTGGCGACGTTGTCAACCAGATCACCGAAGACTTCAACGCAAGCCAGGATGAATACAAACTCGTATCCATCAACAAGGGCGGCTACGAAGACACCATGACGGCCGGCATCGCAGCGTTCCGCGCGAAGAACCAGCCGAACATCATCCAGATCTTCGACGCAGGTGCTGCAACCATCATCAACGCCAAAGGCGCTGTTAAGCCGGTTCAGGATTTGCTTGAAGCAAACAACGTCAATTTCGATATCAATGATTACATCCCGGGTGTTCGTTACTTCTATGCCGATTCAGACGGCAAGATGATCGGCATGCCGTTCAACAGCTCGACCCCGCTTCTGTATTACAACAAAGAAGCGCTGGACAAAGCCGGTGTCGACGTTCCGAAAACCTGGCAGGAATTCGAAGCTGCTGCTCCGAAGCTCAAAGAAGCTGGTTACACCGCGCTTTCGCAGTCGCACAGCCCGTGGATCTTCTTCGAAAACTTCATGTCGCGCCACAACCTGCAGATGGCAACCGCCAATAACGGTTATGACAGCACCGACGTCGAAATCCTTTATAACAACGACGCTCTGAAAGATCACTGGCAGCACGTCAAGGATTGGAAAGACGCCGGTTACTACGGCTATTATGGCCGTGCATGGGGTGCGAACCAGGACGCGTTCGTGCAGCAGCAGGTCGCAATGTGGATCGGTTCTTCCGGTTCGTTTGGTGGCCTTCGCAAGTCCGCACAGTTTGACTTTGGCGCATCGACCCTTCCGTATTGGGAAGGTACCGGCGATGCACCGAAATCAACCTTTATCGGCGGTGCTGCTCTGTTCGCATTCTCCGGCCATGATGCCGCACAGGATGCCGGTGTTGCCGAATTCTTCAAATTCCTGACCAAACCGGAAACCCAGTACTACTGGCACAAAGAAACCGGTTATGTCCCGATCACCAATGCGGCTTATGAGCTGGCCAAAGAAGATGGCTACTACAAGGAAAGCCCGGATGCAGAAGTCGGCATCACCCAGCTTTCCGAAGAAGGTGGCGAGTGGACCAAGGGTTACCGTCTTGGCTTCTATGTTCAGATCCGCGAAGTGATTTATCGTGAAGTCGACAAGATCATGAACGGCGAAGAAACCGTAGATGCTGCCTTTGCGACCATCGAAGAAGAAGCAAACGGTCTGCTGAAGCGCTTCAACGATACCTACTCGAACTAATCTGCTTTTCGCCAAAGCGGGGCGGCCGATGATTTGGCCGCCCTGTTTTGCATTTTCTGATTTTGCTCTGAGGTTGCGTTCCCGATGAAGCGCGTACAGTTTGAACACAGCGCGGTGCCATACCTGTTTATCGCACCCCAAATTCTAATTATTTCCATATTTTTCCTGTGGCCTGCGGCCCAGGCGCTGTACCAGTCGTTTTTGCTTGAAGACGCCTTTGGCATGTCTTCGCAGTTCGTCTGGTTCCGCAATTTTGAAGATGTGCTGACAAGCAGTTCGTGGACACGATCTGCGATCTTTACCGTCGTATTTTCCGTTCTTGTCTCCGTGCTTTCGATCGCGATTTCACTGTTTCTTGCAGTACGCGCCGACGAAGTAATCCGTGGGGCAAAATCCTATAAAACGCTTCTGATGTGGGGCTATGCCATTGCGCCGCCGGTGGCAGGCCTTCTTGGCATCATGATGTTCAACCCGCTCATGGGGGACCTCTATAAGGCCTTCAACAGTTTCGGGTTTGAATTCAACCACATCGAAAACGCCAATGACGCGGCCTTCATCGTCATTCTGATCGCGGTCTGGAAACAGGTCAGCGTAAACTTCATCTTCTTCCTCTCAGGGCTGCAGGGGATTCCGAAGTCGGTTCAGGAAGCAGCGACTCTTGACTGCAAGAGTCCCGAGCGTCGCTTCTGGACCATCACATTCCCGCTTTTGGCACCGACAACCTTCTTCCTGCTGGTGATCAACCTGACTTACGCCTTTTTCGAGACGTTTGGCATTATCGATGTTTCGACCAAAGGTGCCCCGGGTGGTTCGACCGCGACCCTTGTTTACAAGGTGTATGTCGATGGCTTCCTTGGTGCGGATATGGGCGGCAGTGCCGCACAGTCAGTCTTGCTGATGATCATGGTTAGTGTCCTGACCGTGTTCCAGTTCCGCTTTATCGAACGCAAAGTGCATTATTAAGGGGGAACGTCATCATGTATCAGTCCAAATGGCGTATTTTTAGCAACCACACCATTCTGGTGCTTGGCTCACTTTTCATGATCCTTCCGGTCTGGATCGCCTTTGCGTCATCAACCCACACCCGCGAGTATATCTTCCAGAATGGCCTGCAATTCTTGCCAGGCGGGGAGTTCTTCACCAATTACGGCGCGATCCTGTTTGATGCAGAGGCGACAAAGGGCAGGGTGACTGCGCTTGAGATGCTGTTTAACAGCATGGTGCTTGGTCTTGGCTTTGCGATCGGAAAGGTCATCATTTCGATGATGGCTGCCTATGCGATTGTCTATTTCCGCTTCAAGCTGGCTGTGCCGCTGTTCTGGATCATTTTCTCGACCCTTTTGTTGCCGCTCGAAGTGCGCATCGTGCCGTCATATGAGGTCGTGGCGAACCTTGGGCTGCTCAACACATATACCGGTCTGATCCTGCCGCTGATTGCGTCCGCCACTGGAACCTTTTTCTTCCGGCAGTTTTATCGGTCGGTCCCGGACGAACTTCTTGAAGCAGCAAGGCTGGACGGCGCAGGACCGATCCGGTTCTTCATCGACATTCTGGTTCCCCTGTCGGTGACCATGATTGCTGCGATCTTCATCATCATGTTTGTGGTTGGCTGGAACCAGTATCTTTGGCCGCTCCTGATGACCACCGATGATCAGCTCTATACCATCGTTATCGGGATCAAGCAGGTCTACAATTCGCTCTATGAGGGCGGACAGATACCTCAGTTCCCCAAGGCATTCGCACTGACAATCATGGCATCGGTTCCGCCCGTACTGGTGGTGGTCATCTTCCAGCGCATGTTCGTCAAGGGTCTGGTTGAGACGGAAAAATAACCCGGTCCTCCCTGATCTCTGAATTGAAAATAATTGATCCGAATACAGGATAACCAAGATGGCAACTGTTACGCTTAATCAGGCCCAGAAAACCTACCCGAACGGCTTCAAGGCCATTCACGGCATTGACCTTAAAATCGATCATGGCGAGTTCACCGTCCTTGTCGGGCCGTCTGGCTGTGGCAAATCGACACTGCTGCGCATGATCGCTGGTCTGGAAGGGATTTCGGATGGCGAAATCATCATTGATGACAAGGTCGTCAACACAGTGGCACCCGCAGATCGCGATATCGCCATGGTGTTCCAGAACTACGCGCTTTATCCGCACATGAATAACTACGACAACATGGCCTATGGCCTGAAGAACCGTGGATACAGCAAGGCGGAAATTGATGCAAAGGTCCGCGAAGCCGCCCGCATTCTTCAGCTGGAAGATCATCTTGAGCGCAAACCGCGCCAATTGTCTGGTGGTCAGCGCCAGCGCGTGGCCATGGGCCGCGCGATTGTTCGTCAACCCAAAGTCTTCCTGTTTGACGAGCCGCTTTCAAACCTTGATGCCAAATTGCGTGTCGATATGCGCCTTGAAATCAAGAACCTGCAACAGCGTCTTGGCATCACATCGGTCTATGTCACCCACGACCAGGTCGAAGCCATGACCCTTGCCGATCGTCTGATCGTGATGAATGGCGGCGTTGCGGAACAGATCGGAACCCCGATTGATATCTACGAAAAGCCGGCCAGCCAGTTTGTCGCAGGTTTCATCGGCTCGCCCGCGATGAATTTCCTGAAGGGCAAAGTGTCTGATGACAAGAAACACGTCACGGTGGGCGACGGTGTGATGCTTGATCTTGATCATGACATCGAGGCTGGCCGCGACGTCACGGTCGGTATTCGCCCCGAACATCTGGAACTTCTCAAAGACGGGGAAGGACGGATTAACGCCGGTGTGCGCATGGTGGAGTCTCTTGGCGCAGAAACGCTGGCCTATCTCGATTTCGGGGCCAATGCGGACAATGTCACGTTGCGTTTGCAGGGAACACACAAGTTCGAAAAGGGTGAGAAATTAAGCCTTTCGGTTCCCGCCTCAAAAATCCATCTGTTTGATATCGAAAGCGGTCAGCGCATCTGATTAAACCAGATCAGCTAACACCAAACGCCTCTGACAAATTCAGACTGTCAGAGGCGTTTTTGTTTTCGGATTGGGGCACTTTACCCTTGTCTCACACAGGGTGAACGGGGTAGTTCCTATGCGCGAAAGTTAAGGGAGTTTGATGTGCAGACCGACCAGAAAAAGGCGCTTTACGAAGAAGCGCAAAAAGAGCTGACAAGCATCACTGAAGGCGAAACCAACGTTCCCGCCCTGATGGCAACCGTATCATGCGTCTTATCGCAAAAGTTCGACTATTACTTCTGGACCGGCTTCTATAATGTTGATCCGGAAAAGGAAAACGAACTTGTCGTCGGGCCGTATCAGGGCACGCTTGGCTGTCTTCGTATTCCGTTTGGTCGTGGTGTTTGTGGTGCAGCCGCATCAACCCGCGAAACGCAGGTGGTCGCGGACGTTCATGCTTTTCCTGGTCACATCGCATGCGATAGCCGGACCAATTCCGAGATCGTTGTGCCGGTGATCAATGCGGATGGACAGTTGATCGCCGTGCTTGACGTCGATAGTGTCGAGCACAATTCGTTCGATGAAACGGATCGCATTGCACTTGAAACTTTAATGCAGCGCATTTTTGCGCAATGATAACCCACAAGTCCCGACCAATCGGGACAGCGGACAACACAAACTTTGGAAGATAACCCATGGCTGGCAGTGTCAATAAAGTCATTCTCGTCGGGAACCTTGGCCGCGATCCTGAAATCCGGTTTACCCAGGCTGGCAAAAAGATCGCCAATTTCAGCATCGCAACCTCCGAACAGTGGCGTGACCGTCAGTCCGGTGAGCGCCGCGAGCGCACCGAATGGCATCGCATCGTTGTTTTCAACGAAGGCCTTGCTGATGTCGTTGAGCGCTTTGTGAAAAAAGGCAGCAAGCTTTACATCGAAGGCCAGCTTCGTACCCGCAAATGGCAGGGGCAGGATGGCAAAGACAACTACACCACCGAAGTTGTTCTTGAAGGCTTCAACTCCAACCTGACCATGCTTGATAACCGCGGCGAAGGCGGCGGCATGGGTGGCGGTTCATCCTCTGGTGGTGGCTATGGCGGCGGCCAGGATAGTGGTGGCGGCTACGGCGGCGGTTCTGACGCTGGTTGGGGCAATGGTGGTTCTTCCGGTGGTGGATCCGCACCGGCGGGTGCACCGGACCTCGATGATGAGATCCCGTTCTAAGCAATCGCTTAATGATATCGATCTAAAATCCCTCCGAAACGCTGGTTGTTTTGGGGGGATTTGTTTTTGTGAGATTGTTCGCATAACCATCCCGAAGCGTCTGTCACAAAATCACCTGAAGTTGGTCTACAAGACTATAAACAAGCGATAAAATCTGATTTAAGAACGAAAACTCGGCCAATCGCGAAACAAGGATGACCTGTTGACCGGTCCAATATTTGGAACCCCGCGTGTGGGGCAAAGCTATAACGTACAGGACTGTGTCTATGCCGTGATCAAACGCGAAAACGGCGACGTTGCCGTTGCGCGCACCCCCAAGGGTATTGTTCTTCTTGGCGGAGGTGTTGAAAACGGTGAAAGCGAACAGGACGCGCTTTGTCGTGAGGCCTATGAAGAATCGGGTTATCGGGCGCGCATCATCTCGCGGCTTGGTTTTGCGTCACAGTATGTTAATAACCCGGCCAAGGATCGATACCGTCTTAAGCGCGCTACCTTTTTCCTGTGTGAATTAACCGAAAAGCTCGGCCCGCCGGTCGATCAGGATCACGAACTGGTCTGGATGCCATACAAAGAAGCCCATGAAAGCTTACTTCGGCCATTTCATCAATGGGCACTGGAATTTGTGGGCTAGCCACAGCACTTCTTGAATTTTTTGCCCGATCCACACGGGCAGGGATCATTTCGACCGGCTTTGGCTTTGACAGGTGACGCGTTGATTTGGCTCACGCCCGGGAATATCCCGTCAACATAGAACCACTTGCCATCACGACGTTCGAAATTGGATCGCTCGTGCAGTTGGTGTTGTTTGCCGTTCTCATCAAAATGGGCAACGAATTCAACAATCCCGGTTTGATCAAGAATACCGCCAGCAACGCATTCAATGATGTCCAAGCCAGTCCAGCGCGTTGTGTGCTGCGCAATACTTTCTGCATCAAAGCCGGAACGATTTTCCTCTGCCAGCGTTGATAATAGGTAGTCCCCATTGCGCAGTACGAAGGCAGAGTAGCGTGATCGCATCAATTTTTCGGCCGTTTCGGCACTTGCCGTCCCGGAATGATACTTCCCACAGCAGACGCCGTAATCTTTCAGGCTGCCGCAGGGGCATAAAGTGTCTGCTGGCAAGGTTGGCATGATGAACTCCGGTCAAATGGCATTTTGACGTCACCATACAGCAGGGGCCATTCGCACGCCACTTTGCCAAGCCCCGGAATTTCGCCTTGAACTTTCACAGATGCACAAATTGCCTTTGTTTCGCCGTATATCGATCCTAGCGTGAAGGATCGGCATTTTGCTTACCCGACTGTTTTTGTCGGTTATAATTGCTAGGATGCTGATATTGAGTGATTAATATAACTGAAACACTGGTCAGAAGTTCTTGACGAATTTGGTCGGGTTTAGATATATTAATAAATGCGGGTGGGGGCCCATAGGCACCGCCGGATCAACGTCCGGCCAATTGGCGGACATGTAAATTGTCGATTTGCTTCGAGTAAGGATGAGACACGATGAATGAACTTCTTATTTGCGTCTACTGTCCTCTTCCATAGGTGACCTTGGAATGAGTTACGACCGGACCACGCTTCTTTTCTGACAAAATCCGGTCGTCCACGTGAATTAATTCACAACCGATAGTGTTTGCACGTCATCTAGCTTCTGACGGACTCCGTATTAAGAATAGATGCCGACGTGCAAACCTCTCAGGAGGACATAGAATGAGCGCCATTAAATTACCTGCTGTTTCCCAGGAAGAGGGTTTCTCGGGCTATCTCCGTGAAGTCTGGAAATTCCCGATGCTTACGGCGGACGAAGAATACATGCTGGCCCACCGTTATCAGGACCATGATGACACCGAGGCTGCCCACAAACTTGTTACCAGTCACTTGCGTCTTGTTGCCAAAATCGCGTTTGGTTATCGCGGTTACGGCCTGCCGATGGCAGACCTTGTCGCGGAGGGCAATACCGGCCTGATGCGTGCCGTGCAGAAGTTCGATCCGGAACGTGGTTTCCGCCTGTCGACTTATGCGATGTGGTGGATCCGTGCTGCGGTGACTGAATACATCCTGCAAAGCTGGTCGATGGTCAAACTCGGCACCATGGCGGCGCAGAAGAAACTGTTCTTCAGCCTGCGTAAAGCCAAGCGTCAGCTTAACATTTATGACAATGGCGAACTTTCGCCAGAGGAAGCTGATCAGGTTGCCGAAAAACTTGGTGTGACCGGTCGTGAAGCGCTTGAAATGAACCGCCGTCTTGCGGCGCGCGATTTCTCGCTTAACACTCCGATGCCGAAAGACGAGGGGATGGAATATCTCGATACCCTGTCGTCTGACGCACCGAGCCCAGAAGCACTGGTTGCCGATGCCGAAGAACGTGTTCTTCATAACGGCATGCTGAAAAACGCACTTGGCGAATTGCCTGAACGTGAACAGGAAATCATCAAGGCCCGTTTCCTCAGTGATGATCCGATCACGCTGGAAAAGCTTGGTGAACGTTTCGGTGTCAGCCGTGAACGCGTCCGTCAGCTTGAAGCACGCGCCTTCAAGAAAATTCAGGAAAGCGTCCTGACGCAGCACTCAGCAGCGTAACAAAGCTTAAATAGACCAAATCAAAAGGCGGCATCCTAATGGGTGCCGCCTTTTTCTCATTCCGTTGGTCTTGCTCAGATTGTCAGTGGGTCACCCGGATGAGAGCACATCACGTGATTTCGCAATAACTTCAATGGTCTTGTTCCAAAGCGCGTATTTGGTCACTTCCTTGACACTGACCCACTTGGCGTCAGCCGCATCACCGCCAAGCGTGATATCGGGATTAAGCGCCACCGCGACAAAATCAATCAGCGTGTAGTGATATTCGACCTTGTCGTCATCATTGGTGGAAATCATGTCCACCGCATCGACCAGGATCGGGCTTGAGATTTTGACCCCGGTTTCTTCCAGAACTTCGCGGCAAACAGCATCGCGCACCGTTTCGCCCAGCTCCTGCGCACCGCCCGGAAGGCTCCAGGTGCCGGCATGCGGTTCCTTGCCGCGTTGGATCAAAAGAACATGGTCCTTGTGCCAGACAACGGCACCAACACCGACGAGAGGACGCGGTAAAAAGGTTCGCTGATCAAGTTCAGTAATCGTCATCGTCTTCTTCCAAATCATCGTCCGGGTCAGGGACCTCATGCACGACCTTGCCGGTCATTTCTCGGGCCCGAATACCGGGGGTGCCAAGAAACTGTTCTTCGGATTCCGGATGGAGTGACATCACAAAATCTTTCGATGGCGCGTCACCGATGGCGAACTGCCGTGCGGTTTCGTAATCAGGAGCACGTACCTTGGCCGTCTTTATCCCGACCGAACCGTCATCATCGTAAATATATTCAACAATCCAGACCTGCAAAACGTCTCCACAACAATTCTGATCTGCAAATTACGGTTTGTTGGTTGCACCGCAAACTTGAATACTGCTATCACTTTAATAAGCGGGAATAACCCGGCTTTAAGTCCCAGCTTTGCCATATTCTCACGTACAATGACCAAAAGCCAAAGACTAATCTCAAGTTTCGGCTTTTGACATTTGGCTCTTCTGCACAGGTGCTCAATGAACGCCAAGCGCGACGACAACGATGATCCGGAAAACAAAGGTTCGGAGCACGTCCTCCCAAGCCCAGGTATGTTTGCCCGGATAAGAGCCTATTTCCTTACTGGTGTGCTGGTCAGCGCGCCTCTTGCGATTACCTTCGGGCTTGCCTGGTGGTTTATCGAATTCGTCGACAGCAAAGTCATCCCGCTGATCCCGGCGCATTACAATCCGGAATCCTATCTTCCTGTCGGTTATCAGGAATACGGGATCCCCGGATTTGGCCTGTTGGTTATTATCGTTTTCATCACCGTGGTTGGCTGGTTCACGACCAACTTTGCCGGTCGGGCGTTAATTAAGCTTTACGAACGGATTCTTGGCCGTATTCCGGCGGTACGCAGCATCTATGGTGCCGTTAAACAGATCCTCGAAACGGTTCTCGCCAACCAGTCGAATGCTTTTCGTCAGGCGGTTCTTCTGGAATACCCACGCCGCGGGATGTGGGCGATTGGCTTTATCACCGGCGAGACCACAGGTGAGGTGCAAAACCTGACCGAAGACAAGGTCATCAACATCTTCCTGCCGACCACGCCAAACCCGACATCGGGCTTTTTGCTGTTCGTTCCGCGCCGGGATGTTGTCATCCTTGATATGACGGTCGAAGAGGCCATTAAAATGGTGATGTCAGGCGGTATCGTAACCCCGCCGGACCGTCGCCCGGCCGAACAACGCAATCATCCGCAGGTCGCCGCCAAGACCTACGAGGATGTCGATACGTTGCGTGAAAAGGAAAACGTTCCGATTCTGGTGTCGCGCGACATTCCGGCCCGGATGGAAACATCCAAAACGTCCGAGCCGAAGTCAAAAGACGGTAAAACGCCCGAAGACGCGTGATCCCATTGTATCAAATGGCATGAAATACTGAAAAGGGCGCATCCAACCGGTGCGCCCTTTGTTCTTTGTTATCCGGAACGGAAATATCGAACCGCTTCGTCGCGTTCAAACAGGTACAACAACAGACGCAATGCATCGCCGCGCGCCTTCTGCAGATCGGGGTCGCGATCAACGATCAGGCGGGCATCATCGCGCGCAATCGCCAGCAAATCACCATGTAGCTCAAGATTGGCCAGCCGGTATTCCTGAAGGCCGCTTTGACGGGTGCCAAGAACCTCGCCCGCGCCGCGAAGTTTCAGGTCTTCTTCGGCGATGATGAACCCGTCCTCGGTTTCGCGCATGATTTTGAGACGCGCCTTGGAAACCTGTCCAAGCGGACTGCCATACAGCAACAAACAGGTCGATGCCGCATCCCCACGGCCAATCCGCCCGCGAAGCTGATGAAGCTGGGCAAGGCCAAAACGCTCGGCATGTTCAATCACCATGATCGTTGCTTCGGGCACGTTGACACCGACCTCGATCACAGTGGTTGCAACAAGGATGGATGTGTCGCCATTGGCGAACTTTTCCATCACCTCGTCTTTTTCCTTGCCCTTCATCTTGCCATGGACAAGGCCAACATGATCCTGACCAAATAGCTCTGCCAGTACCCGGTACCGTTCATCGGCGGCTTGCAGATCCAGAACCTCGGAATCCTCGACCAGTGGACACACCCAGTAAATCTTGGTGCCGCTGCGCATCGCACGCCCGATGCCGGAAATGACATCATCTACCTTGTCGATCGGCAGTACGCGGGTATCAACCGGTTTACGCCCCGGTGGTTTTTCATCCAGCCTGGAAACTTCCATATCGCCAAAGGCGGTCAGGGTCAGCGTACGTGGAATAGGTGTCGCGGTCATGACCAACACATCAACCGCCTGACCTTTGCCAGCCAGCATAAGGCGCTGATGCACGCCAAAGCGATGCTGCTCATCGACAACCGCAAAGGCAAGATCGTGGAACATCACGTCATCCTGAAACAGAGCGTGCGTTCCAACCGCAATCTGGACGTCCCCATTGGTAAAACCTTCAAGCGCAGCCTTGCGTGACTTGCCCTTATCGCGGCCTGTCAGAATGGCGCATTTGATCCCGATTTTCTCCAGAAGCGGCGAAATGGTTTCAAAATGCTGGCGGGCAAGGATCTCAGTCGGCGCCATGAGGGCGGCCTGACGTCCACATTCAACCGCATTTAACATCGCCATCAACGCGACCACGGTCTTGCCCGAACCAACGTCGCCTTGCAGCAGGCGGAGCATGCGGCCTTCGCTTGCCATATCGTCATAGATATCGCCAAGTGCGCGTTGCTGCGCACCGGTCATGGCAAAGGGCAGGTGATCACCAAGTGCTGCACGCAGGCGTCCATCCCCCTTGGTTACACGCCCGCCAAGCTTGCGCATCTTTGCCCGGATCAATGTCAGGGCCAGTTGATTGGCCAACAACTCGTCATAGGCAAGTCGCTTGCGGGCAGGATGATCGGGTGACAGGTCCGTTTCATCTTGCGGATTGTGGATGGTGTAGAGTGCCGTTTTCAAATCGGGCCATTTGTGGCGCGCGACCAGTGCCGGGTCATGCCATTCTGGCAAATCGGGAAGCGTTTCAAGCGCACCGCGCACCGCCTTGGTCAGCGTCTTGCCCGTAACCCCGGCCGACATCGGATAGATCGGCTCGACCGTCTGGATTTCAGCACGCTCGGCCTCTGTACCAATCCGGTCGGGATGAGTGATCTGATATTCCCCGCGATAATGATCGATCTTGCCCGAAACAATCCGCTTCTCACCGACCGGCAAAACGTCATTAAGGTATTTGGCCCGCGCATTGAAAAACGCCAGTACAAGTGTACCGCTTTGCGTTTTGCAGATCACGCGATAGGGGCGACGACGATTGGGCGCGGGCTCATGGCGTTCGACCCAGACATCCATGGTGACGACCGACCCGTCAATGGTGTCCGAAAGGTCGGGCGAAAACCGGCGATCAATAATGCCCGATGGCAAGTGCCAAAGCAGGTCGGCGACATGTTCCCCGCCAATCAGGCGCGCTACCAACGGCTTTAACCGCGGACCGATACCGGCCAGCGTGTCGATTTCAGCAAAAAGCGGGAACAGAATTTCCGGGCGCATGTCGGTTTTCGTTGAAACTTTCGATGAGAACGTTAATAGAACAATTGTGTTTATGGCACGGGTATACAACAAAACTATCCCGCCACAACCATCAAGTCATCATTTGATACAAAATGACCCGATCACGGCATGGACCCGTAGGAGATTTTGCCGTACAAACCATGCCACAGAACAGGCTGCAGTGGCCTTCCCCAAGGGACTGCACAGGAAGTCAGGAGATCGAAGAATGACCGACACCGTATCGGGCCTTGAAATGCGCCGTAAAAAGCTGCTGTTTCGTGGAAGCCATCGTGGCACCAAGGAGAACGATATCCTGATGGGGCGTTTCATGGACAAGCATCTGGCGACCCTGACGGCAGAACAGCTTGATAGATTTGAAATCCTGATCAATGAAGTACCGGATGCCGATTTCTTCAAATGGGCAACCGGCAAGGAAGCGGCACCTGCACAGTATGACACGGATGTCCTGCGCATGATCCGGGACCTGAGCAACGCCTGACAAGACATTGAACAAACTCAAAGAAATCATATCGACCAACGGTCGCAAACGGGTAGGCGGTGTGCCGGAAGGCGCAGACGCCCTGATCCTGCGTGAACTGCTTGATAGTGCGGGCAAGAACAAGACCGTTCTTCATGTGGCGCGCGATGACAAGCGCATGGCCCAACTGGCGGAGGCATTGCAATTCTTCGCCGGTGAAATCGAAGTCCTGACGCTGCCGGCGTGGGATTGCCTGCCTTATGACCGTGTCTCACCGATTTCGGAAGTCACCGCACGGCGCGTCGAAACGCTGACAACCCTTGCCGACAGCAAGGAGTCCGCAGCCGGCAATGGCCGTATCGTCCTGACAACCGCCGCCGCGGCAATGCAGCGTGTCCCGACCGTTGAGGTCATGCGCAAAGGCAAGCTGGCGTTCAAGGCTGGCAGCGAATATGACCGCGCCGAGCTGACCGCCTATTTCGAGCGCATGGGCTACAACCGTGCAGAACAGGTGATGGAGCCCGGCGACTACGCCGTCCGTGGTGATATTGTTGATATCTTTGCCCCGGGCATGAAGGAACCGGTTCGGCTTGATTTCTTTGGTGACGAGATCGAAAGCATCCGTCGCTTTGATGTCGAAACCCAGCGCACCGTCGGCAAGGTTAAGGAAATTTCCCTGTTGCCCGTCGGCGAGGTCTATCTAGACCCGGATAGCATTTCGCGGTTCCGAAGCAGCTATCGCGAGCTGTTTGGCGCGGTATCGCAGACCGATCCACTTTATGAATCAATTTCCAACGGCCTGAAATATGGCGGGATGGAACATTGGCTGCCGCTGTTTCATGACGGGTTGGATACGATATTCGCCTATGTGCCCGAAACCATCATCAGCCTTGATTATCAATATGGCGAGGTCATCGAAAACCGCCTTGAGATGATCGATGATTATTATCAGGCACGTCTCAATATCAAGGGCGGCGGGCTATCGGGCGACAATGTCTATAAACCGGTGCCGCCAGAACGGCTTTACCTTGACCAGGCAGAGTTTGACCGCATGTTGTCAGACCGCCCGGTTCTGGAATTCTCGCCCTATTACGATGATGAAAACCCCGAACGCGGTATTTACGATCTTGGTGCGCGGGCAGGGCGCGATTTCGGCGATGTGCGTGCGCGTGCGGACGTCAATCTGTATGACGAACTCCGTGATTTCATCACCACACAGCGCGGCAAGGAAAATCAGGTTGTTATCGCAGCCTATTCGGATGGGTCGCGTGATCGCATCGTGTCATTGCTGCGCGAGCATGGCGTGGGCAAAGTCGTTACCTGCGAATGCTGGGAAGATGTTACCGACGATCTCACCTTTGAGCATGTCGGCGTCGTCATCCTCGATATCGAACGTGGTTTCCGGCGCAAGGGCCTTTGGTTTGTTACCGAACAGGATATCCTTGGCGACCGCATGAGCCGCCCGGGTGGACGCCGTCGCAAGGCCGACAATTTCCTGCGTGAGGCGTCCGAGATTTCAGAAGGTGACCTTGTTGTCCACCTCGAACACGGTATCGGGCGCTATCTGGGCCTGAAAACCGTGACAGCTGGCGGCGCACCGCATGATTGTCTCGAGCTTGAATATGACGGCGGCGATAAACTGTTTGTTCCGGTCGAGAATATCGAGGTCCTGTCGCGTTATGGATCGGACGAGGGGATCTCGATCCTTGATAAGCTCGGCGGTGTTGCCTGGCAGGCCCGTAAGGCCAAGCTGCGCGAACGCATCCGCGATATGGCAGGCAAGCTGATCAAGGTTGCCGCCGAACGTCATCTGCGCAAAGGCGCCATGCTTCAGGCACCTGAGGGTGCTTATGACGAATTCTGCGCCGGTTTCCCGTTTGCCGAGACCGAGGATCAGGCACGCGCCATCCGCGATACCCTTGATGACCTGTCGGCTGGCAAGCCAATGGATCGTCTCGTTTGCGGCGATGTTGGCTTTGGCAAGACAGAGGTCGCAATGCGTGCGGCCTTTGCCGCCGTGATGTCGGGCAAGCAGGTAGCTGTTGTTGCGCCGACGACACTTCTTTGCCGGCAGCATTACCTGAATTTCAAGGAGCGCTTTGAAGGCCTGCCAGTGCGGGTTGAACAGCTGTCGCGCCTTGTCACTGGCAAGAACGCCAAACTGGTCAAGGCGAACCTCGAAAGCGGCCATGTCGATATCGTCTGTGGCACCCATGCGCTTTTGGGTACGGGTGTGCATTTCAAGGACCTAGGTCTTCTGATCGTTGACGAGGAACAGCATTTCGGCGTCAAGCACAAGGAACGCCTCAAGGAACTGAAATCCGATGTGCATGTCCTGACCCTGACCGCGACGCCAATCCCGCGGACCTTGCAACTGGCCCTGACCGGGGTGAAGGAACTTTCGATCATTGCCACACCGCCGGTAGACCGTTTGGCGGTGCGCACCTATATCACCCCTTATGACCCGGTTGTCGTGCGCGAGGCCATCTTGCGCGAACGCCACCGTGGCGGCCAGATTTTCTATGTTTGCCCACGGGTCAATGAACTTGACCGGGTTGCCAAGGAACTTCAAAACCTTGTGCCGGAAATCAAGTTTGATGTGGCGCACGGCCAGATGGGCGCGCGTGACCTTGAACAGGTCATGACCGATTTCACCGACCGTAAGTTTGATTTGCTGCTTGCGACCAACATTATTGAGTCCGGTATTGATGTTCCAAACGCCAACACGATGATCATTCACCGGTCAGACATGTTCGGCTTGGCGCAGCTTTATCAGTTGCGTGGCCGTATTGGACGTTCCAAGCAGCGTGCCTATGCCTATCTGACCTTGCCCAATGGCAAGAAACTGACGGCGACCGCGCTTAAACGACTGGAAGTCATGCAGACCCTTGACAGTTTGGGTGCCGGGTTCAATCTGGCGAGCCACGATCTTGATATTCGCGGGGCAGGGAACCTGCTTGGTGAAGAGCAATCCGGCCATATCAAGGAAGTCGGGATCGAGCTTTATCAACAGATGATCGAAGAAGCCGTGGCAGAAGCCAAGGGCGAGATTGATGCATCCGAAGAAGCAAGTTTCGTCCCGCAGATCAATATCGGCATGCCGGTTCTGATCCCGGATCGCTACGTGCCGGACCTTGGTGTGCGGCTTGGTCTTTATCGCCGTATTTCTGAACTGAGATCGCGTGAAGAGGTCGACCAGTTTGCCGCCGAAATGATTGACCGGTTTGGCAAATTGCCCAAGGAAGTCGAAAACCTTCTGGATGTGGTCACCATCAAACAATGGTGTCGGGTTGCCAATATCGAGAAACTTGATGCGGGCCCGAAAGGGGCACTCATCACGCTTCGGAATAACGAGTTCCCGAACCCGGCCGGTTTGATCGGCTTCATCCAGCAACAGGTTGGTGTCGCCCGCCTGCGCCCGGACCACAAGATCGTCTATTCCGCAGGGTGGGATGGTCCGACTGACCGGCTTGAAGGCCTCAAACGATTGATGAAACGGCTTTCGGATATCGCAGGAAACGCATAAAGAAAAGGCGGGTAACAAATTGTTATTCCGCCTTTTTCAATTCTCAATGGGCTCTTGTTTAGACCGGAATTTCTTCCTGCCGCGCCAGTCGGATCATACGTTGAAGGATATCGGGTTCCTGTGCGCCGGACAGGGCATGGCGGCTGTTAAACAGGAAGCACGGTACACCGGTTACACCCATCTGATGCGCGACCCGGTTTTCCTGACTGACAAATTCCCGGTCCATATCACCGGCAAGATATTCAAGAATTTCGTTTCTGTCTTCGCCATGGCGAACTGCGATATCGGCCAGGAGTTCATGATTGCCGATATCCTGACCTTCAAGGAAATAGGCCACGAACAGATCTTCGACCAAATCATTGCCAACCGCTGGCCGTTCTGCGCACACCTTGTAGATCAGGCGATGAGAGTCCGTTGAATCCGGCGTTACGTTGATCAGATCAAACCTGAACGGGATACCGACTGCAGCCCCGGCATCCTCGATCGCCTTGTAAACCCGCTCAGCACTTTCGCTTCCGCCGAACTTTGCGGATAGATAAAGTTTGCGATCAATGCCGCCGCTCGGCATATCCGGGTTAAGCAGGAAAGGGCGCCAATGAATGATAAGGTTATCAAGCTTTTCGCGTGACAACGCCTTTTCAAGGCGCTTCTTGCCGATATAGCACCACGGACAAATCGTATCTACAATCGCCTCGATCCTGATCGGCGAATTTGATGCTTCACTTTGTCCGAACTGCCAGTTCATTCCACTTTATCCATTCAAGAAAGACGTTCCGGTCGCCAGCGGCGCAATCCCGAGATGGTCGGCAACCGTTTGACCGATATCGGCAAAGGTTTCGCGCATCCCGAATGGTCCTGGCGCAATCGCCGGTCCGAAGGCAAGGATCGGCACGAATTCGCGTGTATGGTCATTGCCGCGCCAGGTCGGGTCACACCCGTGATCGGCGGTAATGATCACCAGATCACCGGGCTTTAACGCGGCGCGCAGTTCCGGAATTCGTTGATCAAATTCCTCAAGCGCGTTTGCATACCCGGCGACATCACGACGGTGACCGAATTCCATATCGAAGTCCACCAGGTTGGTGAACACAATGCTGTTATCCGGGGCTTCGTCGATTTCTTTCATCATGGCATCAAACAGCGCCATGTTCCCCGACGCCTTGACCTTTTTGGCGATCCCGCGATGGGCATAGATATCGGCGATTTTACCAACCGAAATCACCGTGCCACCCGATTGGCTGAACAGATCAAGCAGCGTTGGTTTATGGGGCGGAACGGCAAGATCACGACGGTTCGAGGTCCGCTTGAAATCAGCAGGCGTTTCACCAAGGAACGGGCGGGCAATTACACGCCCGATATTGTAGGGTTCAACCAGTTTGAAGGCGATTTCGCAGACTTCATACAGGCGATCGAGGCCAAAATGCTCCTCGTGGGCGGCAATCTGAAACACACTGTCGGCCGAAGTATAGCAAATCGGCTTGCCGGTTTTGATATGCTCTTCGCCAAGCTCTGCGATGATGGTCGTGCCCGATGCATGGCAATTGCCAAGAATGCCTGGCAGCTTGGCCTGTTCGATCAGGGCATTGGTCAGCTCCGCCGGGAAGGTCGGGACGGTCATGGGAAAATAACCCCAGTCGAAATCCACCGGCACACCGGCAATTTCCCAATGGCCACTTGGCGTATCCTTGCCGCGCGATAGTTCCTTGGCATGGCCAAATGCGCCGATCATTGCACCGCCATGATCAAGCCCGGGCGGGACACGACCTGTGGCATCCTTGGCAGCCTCGCCAAGACCAAGTGCGACCATGTTCGGCACATTCAGGGGACCACTGCGCTTGTCGCTATCGGCAAGGCCTTTGGCACATTGTTCTGCAATGTGGCCAAGGGTATCAGAACCCTGGTCACCAAATTTTGCCGCGTCCGGTGCCGAACCGATCCCGAAGCTGTCCGCCACGATAATGATGGCACGTGCCATTGATGTCTTCCTTCAAACCTTATCCGGGCAATGCGATGCCCAGCAGATAGTCATAAATTCTAGTAGTTGCCAGTCGCAGCCGGTGCATCACCCGGTTTGGAACCACAGGTTTCAAGCAACGCGGTCAAAACGCCACTTGCCCCGAAACGGAAGGTTTCCGGTTTTGCCCAGCCATCGCCCATGATGTGATCGGCAATCGCAAGATAAAGGGCGGCGTCCTCGGTTGATTTAACTCCGCCGGATGCCTTGAAGCCGGCATCAATACCATCCTCGTCGCGGGCATCGCGAATGGCTGTCAGCATTGCAACCGCGGCTTCGGGCGTTGCGCCGACAGATACCTTGCCGGTCGATGTCTTGACGAAATTCGCACCATGCTTGATGGCAAGCCGGGCGGCGTCGTAAAGTTTGCCAAGATCTTCAAACTCGCCGCTTTCAAGGATGACCTTCATGGTGGTCATCGTTCCGCAGGCCGTGCGCGTGGCATCGACAACATCCGTTGCAGTCGCGGCATCGCCATCAAGAAACGCCTTGTAGGGGAAGACAAGATCGATCTCGTCTGCGCCCTTGGAAACGCAATTTGCGGTCTCATCGGCGACACGCTGGGCATTGGTGCCGCCTTCGGGGAAGTTCACCACGGTTGCGGTTTTCACACCTGACTGGCCCAGTGCCCGCCAAGAGGTTTCGATAAACGGGGCATAGACGCAAACAGCAGCTGTGTTTCCCTCAGGCGTTTGCGCGCGTTTGCACAGGGCTTCGATGACCTGTTCATTGTCATCATCATTCAGGCTGGTCAAATCCAGAACAGAAATCGCACGGCGTGCTGTCGCGGCATCTGGCACGGCCTTGTTCTTGGCAACTGAAATGACTTCTGAAACAGTTTTCGGATCGAACATCAAACATTCCTTGCAACGCGCACTGCGCGGTTCGTCAATATCGGCAAAATCGGTGACCATCTGGCCCGAATGAGAAAGACGGATCAACGACGGCCTGAAGGGTATCCAACCTTCATTCGGCAATCAATCGATCCGTCTCAAAATACAGTTTCAATCAGAATGCGGAAACGTCAAAGGCGCGCTATTTCGACAGAAGAAGCTGACCTTCACGTCCTTCAAGCGGTTTTTCACCCGCGACCGAGCATAGATATCCGCCCGGAACGACAAGCCGAATACCGATGCGGGAATACAGCACCCCGTCGGTTCGGCTTGAGAACGGGGTTTTCTCGCCGGTTTCACAATCAAGAACATAGCCGAGCTCCTGACCCGCATTGACTTTTGCGCCAGCATCAACCGCGAAAACAACCATGCCACCATGTGACGCCATCACGCGATCCACACCGGCAAGCGGGGTGGCATCACATTTGGCTTCGGGCAGGGGGCCCGGATCACCTGCAATCAGTCGACGGCGCTGCAGGAACTTGAACAGATTGGCGGCGTCTGCGATTGCGTAATCATCATAGACATCGCGATCACCGCGCAGTTCGATCGTAGTTGCAAGTGTGGCCATCGGGATCGGGAATTTGTCGCCATAGGCACGGCGAAGTTCGACCCAGGGGCGGCTGAATGCCTCGTCAAACGGGTTGTCGCCACTGATTTCTGCGATCAGGCTGCATTCCGATCCAATCTGTGCCGACAGATCCGCTGCATCCGGCCAGTTATGGTCGCTGATGTAAAGATGCATCGGTGCTTCCCAGTCGCAATGCAGGTCCATCACGTAATCGGCATCAATCGCAAGCTCCGCCAGTGTCAGACGCAAATCCTGCAGATCTGTCAGCGGGCTGACATCCTTGCGGTGTTCCTTTATCAGGCGGCGCAACTCGGTCCGGATCAATGCAACGTTGGCCTCGGCATCCTGACCCAGTTTGCCGTCAACAGCATCAATAAGTGCTGCACTCAGATCCGGATAGTGACGGTTAAAGTTCTGACCACTGCGCATTTCGAAGCGGCCAAGCGGCTTCATATCGACATACTGGGTAAAACCGATCGGATTGGCGAAGGGAACAACAACGATTTCGCCGGTGATGTCGCCCTTGGCGTCTGCTTCCTTCAGAAGTGCCTCAAGATGGTGCAGCGTTATGACGCCGGGCAATTCATCGGCATGCAAGGCCGCCTGAAAATAGGCCTTTGGGCCTTGGCCCGGTTTGCCAAAGCGCCGCACGGTCAAAGCGCGCGAGGTGCCCATTTGTGGGCGGACGAGTTCAATGCGTTCTTCTTGCATTTCGAAATCCTGAAAGGTGGTGGCGTGGGGCAAATCAACCCGGCCGGATCAAGGCACCTTCGACGCCACGCCGACAGGTACCTGTCTCCGAATACCGGGTTTGATCGGGAATTTTTTAGGCCGAGGTTACTGCTTTTGCTCTGCCTGTTTTGGGTTCGCTGCGCTGCTCACTGCGACGCAGATAGCGTTCGATCCCCTTGAAACCAAAGGTCAGCGAGTAAACGATAATCAAATATATCACACCGGCCGATATGAACGCCTCATAGGGAAGGGCGGTACGCGCAACGATCTTACGCGCAGCACCGGTCAATTCCATCATGGTGACGGTCGATGCCAGCGACGTCGCCTTGAGGGTAAAGATCACATCGTTGGTGTAGGCTGGCCAGATCATCTGCCACATGCGGGGAAAGATAATGCGCCGATACGTAATCCACGGCGACATACCGCATGCACGGGCGGCTTCGAGTTCACCATTCGGCACATTCTGGATGCCGCCGCGCATGATTTCGGCAACATAGGCCGCCGTGTTCAGAACGAAGGTCAGCAGACAATACCAATACGGGTCGCGCAGATAGGTCCAGGTCCAGTGATCCTGAATGCCGTCGATGTTGGCAATCAGCTGCCCGACGCCATAATACATCATGAACAACTGCCCGATCAGCGGCGTTCCACGGAACACATAGATGAAGGCAAAGGGCAGGGCCTGTATCCATACCTTTTTCGAAACACGCGCCACAGCCAACGGAATGGCCAAAAGCGTGCCAAGAGTTACCGAAATCACCAGTAGCTCGATGGTCAGCAAAAAGCCGCGCCATAGCCAGGTATCGTACTTGCCAAGAACGTATATGAAATCTTCAAACATCTGCTACGCCCTCGCCACACCGCGGGCAGCCCGCTTTTCAAGATAGTTGAAGACCAGCAGCGAAACCGTTGTAAATGAAAGGAACATAAGCATCGCCACCAGATAGAAGGTAAACGGTGCCTTCTCTGTTCCGGCGCCAATGGCGGCCTTTCGCATGATTTCCTCGACACCAACAACCGAAATAAGCGCGGTGTCCTTGATCAGAACCTGAAACAGGTTGTTAAGCCCGGGCAGGGCGAAACGCCAAAGTTGCGGTAGCTTGATGCGCATGAAAATCTGCATCGGTGTCATGCCGCACGCTGTCGCGGCCTCGATCTGACCAATGGGGATCGATTGCATGGCGGCACGGAAAACTTCGGATGCGAACGCACCCTGAACCAGGGCCAAAGCAGCAACACCTGACCAGAATGCGGGAATATCCACGCGGGTTTCCTCGCCGGAAATCGCTTCGGCAAGGCTTTGGACAGCAATGGTGCCGCCGAAATAAATCAACAAAATAACAAGCAGCTCGGGAATGCCGCGAATAAGAACGGTATAGCTTTCCCCGATCACACGTAGCGTGCGATAGCGCGACAGCTTTGCTGAGGCACCTAATAAACCAATAACAATCATGAATGGCAAAACGGTCAGGCAAAGCTGAACTGTGACCAGTCCCCCTTCAAGCATCTGCCAGCCGCGGCCGTATAAATCAAGCATGGTATCTCCAGCTTTCCTTGATGCCGAACGTGCTTTTCACCCCTGATTAAAAGCAACACCCAACAATAAGGGAGGGGCGGCGAACAATTCGCCGCCCCGGATAGATTAGGCAGATCAATTCGGATGCAGATCGATCGCCGGGAAGTATTTCTTGTTCAGTTCTTCGTAAGAACCGTTTTCAAGCATTTCAGCCAGGGCTTTGTTGAAGATTTCCTTCAGGTCCTGGTCTTCCTTGCGAATACCGATACCGGCACCTTCGCCAAACCATTCGCTCGGTGCGAACTGGTTGGAAACGAAGCCGTAACCGTTGCCTTCTTCGGAGTTTACCCATGCTTCGAGGGTGCCGGAGTCAGCAAGGGTCGCATCTACGCGGCCAGCGGTCAGGTCAAGCAGGGCTTCGTCCTGGGTACCGTACATGCGGATTTCGATACCCGGGAAGTTGTCTTCAAGGAAGTTTGCGTGCGTGGTCGAACGCTGAACACCGATCACCATGCCATCAAGCGCGTCTTCCATGACTTCGCCGTCTTTGTAAGCGGTGATGCTCATGCCGTCCTTACCAACGAACACTGCCGGCGTGTTGCTGTAGTAGTCGGAGAAATCGATGGAGCGCTTGCGCTCTTCGGTGATCGACATCTGAGCGATGATCGCGTCATATTTCTTGGCCAAAAGACCCGGGATCATGCCGTCCCAGTCCTGAGCAACGATTTCGCATTCGATCTTTGCGGTTTCGCAAAGCTTGTTGGCGAAATCAACGTCGAAACCGATGAGGTTGCCATTGTCGTCCATCATGTTGAACGGAGGGTAGGCACCCTCGGTCGCGATAACGACTTTTTCCCAGGCAGCACTTGCTGCCGAAGCACTCAGTGCAATGCCAATTGCTGCGGCAGATGCAACCTTGATCCAGTTTTTCATTCATAGTCTCCCTTGTTGATTGGAATGGCGCGCAACGACGTGCTCCCATTCTTGCGGCCAGAGCCAACCAGGCCCTGGTCTGCCCAAATCAGAAATCGCGCTGAAGAAACTGCTTCATGCGTTCCGATTTTGGATTCTCGAATACATCGGTCGGATAGCCGAATTCCTCAACCCGTCCCTGATGCAAATACATCACATGACTTGATACACCGCGCGCAAAGCCCATCTCGTGGGTCACGACAAGCATCGTGCGGCCTTCCTCCGCAAGATCGGTCATAACCCTGAGAACTTCACCGACCAGTTCCGGATCAAGTGCCGATGTCGGCTCGTCAAACAGCAAGACGTCAGGTGAAATCGCAAGCGCGCGCGCAATGGCCGCACGCTGTTGCTGACCGCCAGAGACATGACCGGGATAATAATCCCGACGTTCATACATCCCGACCTTTTGCAGCAACGCGTCTGCATTTTCGATTGCTTCTTTTCTCGGAACACCAAGCACGTGGATCGGTGCTTCGATGACATTCTCAAGAATGGTCAGGTGGCTCCAAAGATTGAAGCTTTGAAACACCATCGCAAGCTTGGTGCGAATACGCTGAAGCTGCTTCTTATCGGCGGCTTCCTGTGAGCCATCCTTGAGCCTCTTCATGCGGATCAGTTCACCTTTGACGTGAACAGCGCCAGCATTGGGCGTTTCAAGCAGGTTGATACATCTCAGAAACGTACTTTTGCCCGAACCGGACGAGCCAATAATCGAAATCACGTCCCCGGTGTTGGCCGTAAGATCAATTCCTTTAAGAACTTCATGGTCCCCAAAGCTTTTGAACATCCCTTCGACCTGTAGGGCGGGTATGTCTTTGCTCATAACGAGTTTAAATTATCCCTGTTGAGAGTCTTCATTCTTCGTTCGTCTTAGCATCCGAAATCGGATGCTCCCCCACAAGACACGCCAAAGCGCCTCTCATTCCGTCAATAATTGCCTGTCCAACGAGAGCATTTCCACTGATATTTTGCAGTTTTATGAAGAAAACTGCGGTTTCAGACGGTTACACATCACCATTAACGACCGCATTGCACAAATCGTGCAGCAGTAAGGGATTTTACGCAATAAAAAACTACATGGATTTTAGGGAGAAGATGCGCCCACGACGGAATCCGGCCGGTGGTTGGTAAAAACGACGGTTTCAAACCATGCAAACCAGTGACCGTTTGTTATCTAGTCGTTGTCGCGCACAGATTTCAGGAAGCCGATAACTTCTTCCCTGAGACGTTGGGCAAGTTTTCGCAATTCCTGGGAAGACGAAAGGAGCGAGTTGGCTTCCTCACTTACCATGTTGGCGGTATCAGAGACGGCCGACACATTTTGCGAGACTTCCTGTGTGCCGGATGCTGCACGTTGAACGCTGTCTGCAATCTCTTGTGTCGCAGCCCCTTGTTGCTCAACCGCGGCTGCAATGGCATTGCAGAATTCGTTGATTCGCTCGATCGTTCCGGAAATAGACCTGATTTCGGAAACTGAACGGTTCGACGACCCTTGAATACCATCTACCTGAACCTGAATATCGCCAGTAGCCTTGTCCGTTTGATTGGCAAGCGATTTCACCTCACCGGCAACAACGGCAAAGCCCTTACCAGCATCACCTGCACGAGCTGCTTCGATGGTTGCGTTTAGCGCCAGTAGGTTTGTTTGACCGGCAATATCTTGAATGAGACCAACGACTTTGCCGATCCGCTCAGCGGCCTCGGCAAGCTCTGTGACCGTTGCAGAAGTAATGTTGACGCCTGAAACTGCCTCGGTCGCAACTTCGATTGATTGCGTAACCTGTGCACCAATTTCGCGAATGGCAGCAGAAAGCTCTTCGGTTGCGGACGCCACGGCCTGCACGTTTTCTGTTGTTATGTTCGCTGCACTCGAAACTGCGGCGGCACGGGCCGTCGATTCTTCTGCATTGGCAGATAACTGAGTTGCGACCGACTGCGTTTTTTCGGCCGCGTCAGCCACTGTTTCCACTATGGAAAGAACACTCTTCTCGAAATTATCTGCCATTTGTTCCATGGCGCGCCTGCGCGCCTCAGCCGCATGCCTAGTCGCGGCCTCGTTCTCGCTCGCCAGACGGTCCACTTCTGCAGCGTTGTTTTTAAACACCAGAACAGCCGCGGCCATTGCGCCAATTTCGTCCTTGAGTTCCGTTCCCGGGACATCGACATCCCTCTGACCATTGGCGAGGCGAGTCATGGCCGACGTCATACTCATAACCGGCCGCGAAACCCAAATACGTACCAGCAGCCCCATCAGGCCCATTATGGCCAGAATGGCAATGATCGCAGTAATAATTGCAGTGTAGCGAAACTCGGTAAGGGACGCATATGCGGCATCGCGATCAAGTGCAAAGCCGAGATACCAGTTTACAGAAGGCAAGCCGTTGACGCGGAAAAAGGTGAACAACTGATCGCCTGTGCCATCAATGATGTTCTCCATGCCTTCCTTTACCGTTGGTGTGTCGTCAGGAAACACTTCAGGCAGGGGTTTAAGGGTGAATTCTGCACTTGGGTGGATCAGAACCGTTCCCTGATCATTAACCAGAAAGCCATATCCGATCCCGCCCAGATCGATGCTGCGAACCAGATCACCAAGGATACCAATATCGATATCGCCGCCAACAACCCCAAGAAGGTTTGATCCATCAAAAACAGGTGTGGTTGCCGTAACAATGAGCTGACCGGTGGATGCATCGGTGTAGGGTTCGGTAAGCGTACTGTCACCGACAGAAACTGCATCTGCATACCATGGGCGTTGGCGCGGGTCGTAGTCGGGCGGCAGATCATCGGGTGGATACATTGTCATTACACCGTCAGCACTGCCGAAATATGAAAAGATAAATGACTCGGCAAATGCCTCACCGCTTGCAACTTCAGAGACATTGGTGGGGGAACTGTCACGGGCAATATTGTTGGCGAGGCTCTCAACCAACAGGCGCCGGCCATCAAGCCAGCTTGAAATGCCGGCAGTGGCCAACGAACCACTCTCGGTCAATTTAGCCACAAGCGCATTCTGGATGTATGTTCGTTGCTGATAGTCAAAATAAAAGATGAATGCCGTGAACGTCGTAACAACGATCATTGCCGCAGCAAGCAATATCCGGCTACCAATATTGAGCGACATGCGGCAATCCTCCGGAAGAAGTACATTACATTAAACAAATGTGGTTGCCTGACGCGATTACAAGCACTTGGCGCCGCGAAGAGTAAGGCTGTCGAAAAACTGATCCATCAGAACGTCTTCTCATTGCGGGATGCAACTAAAGTAGCACCCGACAAGAGATCGACATCACTATGAAATCTCTTTGTTTTCGGTATTGATTAAGAACCACATTGCTATCAACTTTGAGTTTCCCCATATGAGGAAATGACTTGTGGCGAACTCTCACAAAATACCGATAAACGGAGGAAATTAATGAAACGCGCATTATTTGCAGGGATGGCGGTCGCGTTCGCGTTCGGGAGCACTGCTGCCGTAGCTCAGGATCGTTCTGACTGGCCGGAAAGCTTTACCGTTGGTACAGCTTCACAGGGCGGGACCTATTTCGCGTATGGTTCTGGCTGGGCGAACCTTGTGGCGGAAGAACTCGGCATCTCGGGTGGCGGTGAAGTCACCGGCGGCCCGATGCAGAACATGGCCCTTGTCCATACCGGTGAAGCCGCCTTTGGTATGACAACGATGGGGCCGGCTGCGGAATCACTCGCAGGTACGAACCCGATTGCACCGGGTCTTCAGATGACCAACGCCTGTGCAATGTTCCCGATGTATCAGACACCGTTCTCGATCACGGCGCTTTCTTCCTCGGGAATTACCTCGGTTGCGGAAATTCCGGCGGGTGCCAAAATCGGCTTTGGTCCGGCAGGTTCAACATCAGATACATATTTCCCACGTATGCTTGAGGAACTCGGTGTTGACTTCGAACGTCGTAATGGTGGCTGGGCCGACCTTGGTGGTCAGTTGCAGGATGGTCTGCTTGACGTGATTGCCTTTGCTGCAGGTGTTCCGGTTCCGGCTGTCAGTCAGCTTGAAGTCCAGACTGACGTGAACATCATCGAATTCACCGAAGCTGAACAGAAGCAGATCATGGATGCCTTCCCGGTATCCGAGTTCGACATTGCTGCAGACACTTACACCACGCTGACCGAACCGGCGCGTTCGGTTTCGATGTGGAACTTCGCGATCGCCAACTG
Source organism: Thalassospira sp. A40-3 (assembly GCF_015871485.1). Lineage (NCBI taxonomy): Bacteria > Pseudomonadati > Pseudomonadota > Alphaproteobacteria > Rhodospirillales > Thalassospiraceae > Thalassospira > Thalassospira sp. A40-3. Next base: position 1,956,173 of record NZ_CP065428.1, on the reverse strand, counting down.
CGAGCTTCCGGAGAGCTTTGTTTATGCCGCGACCGACGTTGTGATGTCTGACAACGAGCGGATGGTATCGATCCACCGTGCGGCCCGTTCGACTGTTCCGGCAAACTGGGACAAGAACAAGGTCATGAAGTGGCACCCGGGTGCTGCCAAGTGGTTCAATGAGAATGGTGCATCCATTCCGGCAGACATGATCCACTAATTTCTGTCTGTTAAACATCTTGAAGGCGGACTGTCCGGGCGGACGGTCCGCCATCTTTCAATTATCAGCTTGCCTGTGGCCAAAAACAAACTTGCGTGAGAGCGGGGGAACAGATGACAAACAAAAGCCAGGTGGAAGACGAACACCTTATTGCCGATGGTGTTGACGAAGAGCCGGTCGAACATAACCGACGTCTTTTCGAAGGCACTGGCCTGACCTTTATCACGATTTCCGCTGCAATCTATGCAGCCTTCCACATGCTTGCACTGAATGGGGTTTCGCTCTCGGGTATGACGGGCGGGATTGTTAATCTGCCATTTCTTCCTGACTTTCCGCTTGAGACATGGAACTTCCGTATCGTTCACGTTGCGGGCGCACTTGCGCTTGGTTTTTTGTGGTACTCGGCCAACAGTTTCAATGACAGCCCGGGCACAGGTACACCGCTTTTGGGGTATCTGTCATATGTTCTTCTCGTGCCGGCATTCATGGCCACCGGTATGGCGTTTAGCTTCGCGCTCGACATCCAGAACGGCGTGATGTGGAACGGCATTGACGCGACAATCAAGTTTAATGAAACCTGGCTTTTCGGAACACCGCTTCTGGTGGCGACGGTCGGCGGTATTGTTTTGTCCTGGTTCCACAAAACATCGCGCGAAAAATATTCTGCCCCTGACTTTGTGCTATGCGTCTGTGCCTTCGCAGTCGCTGTTTATCTGATCACGATTTATGGCACATTGATGCGCAACTCAACGGGTACACCCTTTGCGCCAATCGGGATTTCGATCGCTGCTGTTGCCGGCACATTGCTGATTATGGAGCTGACCCGAAGGGTCGCCGGTCTGGCATTGGTGGTCATTGCAACCATCTTCCTGATCTACGTTTTCGTTGGTGAATTCCTGCCAGGGTTTCTGCAGTCGCCATCTATTACTTGGCAGCGTTTCTTTAGCCAGGTTTACACCGATGCAGGGATCCTCGGCCCGACGACGGCCGTTTCGTCGACCTACATCATTCTCTTCATCATTTTTGCAGCCTTCCTGCAGGCGTCCAAGGTTGGCGACTATTTCGTGAACTTTGCCTTCTCGGTCGCAGGTCGTGCCCGTGGCGGCCCGGCAAAGGTTGCGATCTTTGCATCCGGTTTGATGGGCATGATTAATGGTACGTCTGCCGGGAACGTGGTGGCCACCGGCTCGCTCACCATTCCGCTGATGAAAAAGGTCGGCTATCACAAGAAGACCGCCGGTGCGATCGAGGCCGCGGCCTCAACCGGTGGTCAGATCATGCCGCCAATTATGGGGGCAGGTGCCTTTATCATGGCCGAGATCACCGGCATTCCATATACCGAGATCGCTATTGCAGCCGTCATTCCGGCCATTCTTTACTTCGTATCGATCTATTTCATGGTCGATTTTGAGGCCGCGAAACTTGGCATGCGCGGCATGCGCGAAGATGAATTGCCGCGCTTTGATGTAATGATCAAAAAGGTATTCCTGTTCCTTCCGATCATCATTCTTATCATCGCACTGTTCCTCGGCTATTCCGTAATCAGGGCAGGGACCCTTGCCACTGTTGCGGCTGTCGTTGTCAGTTGGTTAACGCCAAATCGCGTGGGGGCACGGTCGGTTGCCAAGGCTTTTGAGCTGGCCGGCGGCATGTCGATCCAGATCATCGCAGTTTGTGCCTGTGCGGGTATTATTGTCGGTGTGATTGCGCTAACCGGGGTTGGTGCACGCTTCTCCAACCTTCTGCTTGGTTTGGCCGAAGCCTCCCAGCTTCTGGCACTGGTCTTCGCCATGCTGATTGCTATTTTGCTCGGCATGGGAATGCCAACGACGGCGGCCTATGCGGTTGCGGCATCTGTGGTGGCGCCAGGCCTGATTGAGCTTGGAATTGAACCACTTACGGCACACTTCTTCGTGTTCTACTTTGCTGTGGTTTCGGCGATCACACCGCCGGTGGCATTGGCATCCTATGCCGCGGCCGGGATATCCGGGGCCAACCCGATGGAAACATCGGTTGCGTCATTCAAGATCGGTATTGCCGCCTTCATCGTACCGTTCATGTTCTTCTACAACTCTGCCATCCTCATGGACGGAAGTTATCTTCAGATAGGTCAGGCGCTGATTACGGCCGTTGTGGGGGTATTCCTTCTGTCTTCTGGCGTTCAGGGCTGGTTCCTTGGCCGTTCAGCGGTTTGGTTCCTGCGCATTCTGCTTGTTATCGCAGCGTTGTTCATGATCTCCGGCGGTCTGATTACGGATCTGATCGGGGTGGGGATGGCAATCGGCACGCTCTTCATACAGCGTATTTTGAAGCCGAAACCAGGAACGACATTCCGGACAGGCGGGGCTGACTAAGCCCTACGACGCAAATACCCATAAAAAGAAAAAGCGCACCACATTCGGTGCGCTTTTTTTGCTTTTGGTCGAACTTGTATTCAGTTGCCTATTCAACAACCTTCTTTACGAACTCCGATTTCAGCCCCATCTGACCGATCCCCGGGATTTTGCAATCGATATCGTGATCACCGTCAACAAGGCGAATGCCCTTAACCTTGGTCCCGACTTTGACGACAGCTGACGAACCTTTGACCTTGAGGTCCTTGATTACTGAAACCGTATCGCCATCGGCAAGTGGCGTGCCATTGGAATCGCGAACAACAATTGAATCAGCTTGTGCATTCGAAAGCGACCATTCGTGGGCGCATTCAGGACAGATCAGCAAGTCGCCGTCTTCGTAGGTGTAAGGGGATTCACATTTGGGGCAGGGTGGCAGTTCGCTCATATCAGTGACCTTTCGACGATTATGACGTTCTGACAGATACGGCTTGGCAGCACGCAGAGAACATCACCGTGCGATTACTGTACTGGCTTCTGCACTGTCTTGGAGTAAATGGCGGAGAGGGTGGGATTCGAACCCACGGTACCCGTAAAGGCACGGCGGTTTTCAAGACCGCTGCATTCAACCGCTCTGCCACCTCTCCGCAAAACTGGTTGGAGCGTTTCGCTCTGGGCGCTTTCAATAAATTGGGGAGAATGACCTGTCAATAGGGCAATCCAATATTGCAGCGAATGCTGGTGATTTATCCTGATTTCAGTATGGTAATAACGTTATACAAACCAATTCTTTTCGGAATTTTCACACGTGTTCTACTTCCTGTCCAAAACGCTGAGTGTTCTTATCAATACAGCTTTCATGCATGGCCTTTTGCTGGCCATTCTGTTTTGCCTGCTGATCATCAAGAGAACGCGCAGATTTGCGATAAGAGGGCTGGTTTTCGTAACTGGATTCTCTTTGCTAATCACGGTTATTCCTGTTGGCACAATCTTGTCACGCGCACTTGAAACCCGCTTTGATAAACCTGTTCTTACAGAGCAGGAGTTTGCCGGATCGATAACTCTGGCAGGCAGTCTTGACCCTTCCAGTTACCTTACACGCGGTGAAATGCATGTCGGTGCTTCGGCAGATCGTCTCTTTACCATGCTGCGCTTCGCCAGCTTGTATCCTGGCAAACCTGTCTTGTTCACTGGTGGGGATGGCAATCTGACAGAGCGTGGATTTAGTGAAGCAGCGGTTCTTAAAAACTGGTTGGACGAATCGGACCTGAAGACGTCAAACATGTATTTTGAAAAAAAATCGCGGAACACGCACGAGAACGCGACGAAATCTCTGGAGATGGTGTATCGCGATTGGCCAGAACTTGCCAAAAAGCCTTGGGTACTAATCACTTCGGCGCAACATATGCCAAGGGCGGTAGGTGTATTCCGTCAGGCCTGCTGGAATGTGATCCCGTATCCAGTCGACAGATTCACCTCAGATGACATCCATTTAGCAAGTCTTAACGTCTCTGACGGTATCAAATCGTTGGGCCGTGCTTTGCGGGAATGGGTTGGTTTGACCGCCTATTACTGGACCGGCCGCACAGACGCATGGTTCCCTGGGCCGAAAGATCCCGGGGCGGAAAACTGATTACATGATTGGATGAGGCTTAGATGAAATTCTGGAAACTACTGACTGCCGCCTCCGTCGTTGCTTTGATGGCGGCAAATGCACCGGCCTTTGCACAGACCGATGAAAAACTTCCAGAATTCACCACCGAGGGATTTGACGAATGGCTCGTTGAATTCAAAAAGGAAGCCGCAAGCAAAGGCATTTCCGATGCCACACTTGACGTTGCCTTTGCCAATACCAAACCGATCCCCAAAGTGATCGAATATGATCGCAGTCAGCCGGAATTCAAGCTGACCTTTGACCAATATCTTGATCGGGTTGTGCCGCAATCCCGCATCAATGAAGGTCGTAAGAAATACGCCGAAAATCGCGAAATCATTGACGCCGCGGCCAAAAAATACGGCGTGCCGGGCCATTATCTGACAGCGTTCTGGGGCATTGAAACCGGATTTGGGCGTTTCACCGGCGGCTATTCCGTTGTTGATTCACTTGCGACCTTGGCATTTGAGGGACGTCGTGCTGAATATTTCCGCAAGGAATTGATGAACGCGCTGACCATCATCGATGCGGGCCATATCGCGCCTGAAAACATGTCCGGTTCTTGGGCCGGCGCCATGGGGCAGGCGCAGTTTATGCCATCTACCTTCCTAAATTATGCACGCGACGGAAACGGAGATGGCAAGATTGATCTTTGGGGGGCCAAGGAAGACGTCTTTGCCTCTGCGGCAAACTATCTTTCCTCGGTCGGATGGCACGCCGACGAACGCTGGGGCCGCAAAATTTCGCTGCCGGAAAACTTCAATACCGAGCTTGAAGGTCGCGATATCCGCAAACCAATTTCTGAATGGCAGGAACTTGGCGTTCGCATGCCAAACGGTGCCGATTTGCCTGCGGCTGACATGGAAGCATCAATTGTCATCGTAAATGACGGTGAAGGTCCCGCATATATGGTTTATAACAATTTCCATACCATCATGCATTGGAACCGTTCGACTTACTTTGCGATTGCGGTTGGCACATTGGCCGATGCGATTGCCGGTCGTTAAAAACAACGTCCGGAAAACGGACATCATGTCTGAACGAGCATGGACAGAGCATCTACAAGCGGGGACACCTTGATGCCCAAACCACGAAAAAGTGCCTTCGCACATCTGCGAGCCAAATGCCACATCACCCTTGCGGTTGCTGCATTTGGCGTATTGCTGGCGGGCTGTGCTGAAACGCAACTGGCCGTCCATGGCGTCAAACGGCTTGGCGGTCAGTCACAACAACCTGCCCAAATCGGAAACTACAAGATCGGCAATCCATATGAGATTGCCGGCCAGTGGTATTATCCGGCCGTAGATTACGAATACACCGAAACCGGTATTGCATCCTGGTATGGCCCCAAATTCCATGGCAAGAAGACCGCCAACGGCGAGATTTTTGATCAATATGAGGTTTCGGCCGCCCATCGAACCTTGCCACTACCCAGCATCGTTCGGGTGACAAACCTTGAAAATGGCAAGTCGATCAAGGTTCGGGTCAATGACCGTGGACCATTCGCCCATGGGCGGATCATCGATATGTCGCGACGCGCAGCCCAACTTCTGGGGTTCGAGCGAAAAGGTACGGCGAAGGTTCTCGTCGAAGTGGTTGAAGCCGAAAGCCGTCAGGTCGCAGCAATAGCGCAAGGTAAAGCCGCCCCGCAAGTTACCTCGGCCGAACAAAGCACCGTTACGGCAGCACCGCGCGATGTTGTTGAAACTGTCCGCCTTGATGACGGCCCCATTACCGATGCAGGCGAACCCACCACTTCGAGTATCAAACTGACACCGCCGTCTTCCAGTGCCAGTGTGCAATCCGCACCATTTGATGGCGTGGTTGAAGAGGCCGCCGTGGTTGAAGTTGCGCCTGTCGCATCTTCTTCGATCTATGTCCAGGCAGGTGCCTTTTCCATTTATGACAATGCCTTAAACCTGCGCAATCGCCTGTATGATCTTGCGCCTAGCAAGATTGAGTCAATAGACGTCAAGGGCACGACCTTTTACCGCGTGCGGCTTGGTCCGTTAGAAACTGTCCCGGAAGCGGACATTCTGCTTGAACGGGTGATTGCAACCGGCCAAAACGGGGCAAAAGTTGTCGTTGAGTGTGCTGATGGCGGCTCGGCGACATCTGTCTGTTGATTGAAAAAAAGCCGGTTATGCGACCGCATTAGAATGCCGGATTTGTTGGTGTTGCACAATTCTGCCGAATTTGCGACATAAGCAAATCAGCGGATACACCGTTTCCCGGTGCATAGAGAAATTATTTTACAGGGTTAGAATGCCATGACTTTGATGCCGCCAGTTCCGTTCAAAAGCACTCTGAACCGGGTAGTGGCCGGAGCCTTAATTTTTGGCTCAGTCATGGCAATGTCGATGAGCTTTGCAAGCGCGCAGGCAATAGAGACCAGCGCACGTGAAGCTTTCATTATGGACTTCGATACTGGCGCAGTGCTGCTTGATAAAGAAGGGGACACCCTGACCGAGCCGGCTTCGATGACCAAAATGATGACCGTTCATATGCTGTTCAAGTATATCAAGGACGGTCGCGTTTCGATGGACGACACCTTCCACGTCAGCGAGAAAGCCTGGCGTAAGGGCGGATCGAAAATGTTTGTCGAGGTAAACTCCAACGTTTCGGTCTCTGACCTACTGCACGGTATTATCGTTCAGTCGGGAAATGACGCGGCAATCGTCGTCGCAGAGGGAATTGGTGGATCCGAAGAAGCCTTTGCCGAGGCAATGACCGAAGAAGCCCGCGCAATCGGCATGACCAAGTCCGTCTTTAAGAACGCCACCGGCTGGCCGGCGGACGGCCACCTTGTGACAGTTCATGATCTTGCCATCCTTGCGCGCGACACCATTCGCAGTTTCCCGGACCTTTACGAGCTCTATTCCGTCAAGGAATTCACCTATAACGGTATCCGTCAGCCCAACCGCAACCCGCTGCTGGGCACGAGTGCCGGTGTTGACGGCCTCAAAACCGGTCACACAGAAGCGGCCGGATACGGTCTTACGGCCTCGGCCGAGCGTGACGGGCGTCGGTTGATCCTTGTGGTCAACGGTCTGGATTCTGTACGTGAACGTCGCACGGAGTCCCAAAAGCTTCTGGATTGGGGCTTCCGCGAGTTTGACAACTACGATCTGTTCGCAGAGGGCGAAACCGTCAGTTCCGCTAATGTTTGGTTGGGTTCGGAAACCAAGGTTGATCTTGTCGCTGACAAGGAAATCCTTTTGACACTGCCGCGTAGTGCCAGCCGCGATATGAAGGTCACCGTCGTCTATGATGGTCCGGTGCCGGCCCCGATCAGTCAGGGCGATCAGATCGCAACACTTAAGGTCGAAGTCCCCGATCAGGACACCATCGAGTTCCCGCTTTATGCCGCCCATGATGTCGGACGCCTTGGATTTGTTGGCCGTATTGGCGCAGCCTTCAAATATCTTCTCTGGGGGGCAAACGGGTGAAGTCGAAGCCCGGTTTGTTCATCAGTTTCGAAGGCGGTGAAGGCAGCGGAAAGTCCACCCAGATCCACCATTTGGCAACCTGGTTCCGCGAGCAGGGCCGGGATGTTGTCGTCACGCGCGAACCCGGTGGCTCGCCGGGTGCCGAGGAAATCCGCAACCTTATTCTGACAGGCGATCCCGGTCGCTGGGACGCCGTAACCGAAGCGCTTCTGATGTTTGCGTCGCGTCGCGATCATGTTGAACGCACCATTCGTCCGGCCCTTGCCGAAGGCAAAGTCGTTCTTTGTGACAGGTTCGCAGACTCATCAGTTGTCTATCAAGGCTACGGCCATGGCCTTGGTGCAGACTATATCCGCAATCTTTGGAAACTGGCGATCGGCGATTTCAAACCTGATCTGACCGTAATTTTTGATCTGCCGCTTGAAGTTGGTCTTGACCGAGCTGGGGCACGTTTTGCCAATGTCAGTGCCGCTGAGGACCGCTATGAACGCATGGGACTTGCATTTCACGAGCGCATACGTGACGGTTACCGCGAAATTGCAGAAACTGAAAAAGACCGTTGTGTCGTCATTGACGCCAGTGGAGACATCGAAAGCGTAGGTGAACGTGTCATCGCCGCTGTTCAGGGGCGCATTGCCGGGCAGGGGACCTGATCATGGCCAAGGACGACCTTCCCGAAGAAGAAAACCCCTTTGAGCCGCGACGCAATGATGCCCTTCTTGGCCACGAAGAGGCCGAGAAAGTCATTCTTGATGCCTGGAACAGCAAACGCATGCATCACGCTTGGCTGCTCTGTGGCCCCAAGGGCGTCGGCAAGGCAACGCTTGCCTATCGTATGGCACGTTTCATCCTATCCGGCGGCGGAAACAATGCCGGTGCCGGGCTCTTTGGCGACCAGAATGACGGTCTTTATGTCGATCCGGAAGACCCGGTAGCACGACGGATTGCCGGTGGCGGTCATGGTGATCTTAAGGTTATCGAGCGTCAGTACGACGACAAGAAGAAACGCCTGCAGGGCGAAATCACCGTAGCCAGCGTGCGGACGGTTGGAAATTTCATGTCGAAGACATCGGCAGAGGGCGGATGGCGGATCGTTATTGTTGATGCCGCCGATGAACTGAACCGCAATGCTGCCAACGCGATCCTCAAGGTTCTCGAAGAACCGCCAGCCAACGCCATGATGATCCTTGTTGCCCATCATCCGGGACGGTTGCTACCGACAATTCGGTCGCGCTGTCGGCGCCTTAATCTTGGCCCACTGCAAGATCATCAGGTTGTCGATCTTCTTGGGCGCTATTGCCCGGATATGGATCTTGGCGCACGTGACGCACTTTCGGGTCTCGCAGAAGGCAGCATCGGTCGTGCACTTCAACTCCATGAAGTGGGCGGGCTTGAGCTTTATACTGAACTTGTCGATATCATCGCCGCACTCCCCAATGCCGATGTAGCAGCCCAACACAAGTTTGCAGAGCGATTTTCACCTGCAGACAAAGACGCGGCCTTTGCAACAATCACCGAATTGATGCATTGGTGGCTTGCGCGAATGATCCGGTTTGCCGCCACAGGGCAGGCGCCCCGCGAAGTCGTTGACGGTGAATTGCCCGCCATGCAGCGCATGGCAGCCGCGCAACCGCTTGATCAATGGCTGGAGGTATGGGAAAAGATCAACGAATTGATGGGCGCGACCCGCGGTTTGCATCTTGATCGCAAGCAGGCCTTGCTGAATGCATTCTTCATGCTTGAAGAAACCATGCGAACCTGACATCACTGCCCACATGCCGAAATTTTGACCATCACGGCCCATTTCGGGCCGTTTTGTTTCACGACTTGCGCGAAGGATTTGCCACCATGACCGGGCACAAACAGCCCTATTACATCACGACACCGATCTATTACGTCAACGACAAGCCCCATATTGGCCATGCCTATACCACGCTTGCCTGTGACGTTCTGGCCCGCTTCAAGCGCCTGGACGGTTATGACGTGATGTTCCTGACCGGAACCGATGAACACGGTCAAAAGGTCGACAAATCGGCCGCAGCGAAGGGCATTGCCCCGCAGGCGTTTACAGACCAGGTTTCGCAAAACTTCCGCGATCTTGCCGTTCACATGAACTATTCCAACGATGACTTCATCCGCACCACGGAAGAACGTCACAAAAAGGCCTGTCAGGCGCTTTGGAATACGTTGCTTGAAAAGGGCGAGATTTATCTGGGCTCCTATGATGGCTGGTATTCGGTCCGTGACGAGGCGTTCTACGGCGAGAAGGAACTGATCGAAAAAGACGGCGAAAAACTCGCACCAACCGGCGCACCGGTGGAGTGGGTGTCTGAACCGAGTTATTTCTTCAAGCTGTCTGCTTGGGGTGATCGCCTGCTGGAGTTCTACGAACAGAACCCGGACTTCATCGCACCGCAATCACGCCGCAACGAAGTGATAAGCTTTGTGAAGGGTGGCATGCATGATCTCTCCGTATCACGCACCAGCTTCAAGTGGGGCGTTCCGGTGCCAGGTGACGAAGACCACGTCATGTATGTCTGGCTCGATGCCCTGACCAACTATCTGACCGCGATCGGTTACCCGGATGCAGATCCGGCCAAACTTGAAAAATACTGGCCCGCTGACCTGCATATGGTCGGCAAGGATATCCTGCGTTTCCATGCTGTTTACTGGCCTGCCTTCCTTCTGGCGGCCGGTATCACACCGCCGAAGCGAGTCTTTGCGCACGGATGGTGGACCAACGAAGGCCAGAAGATCTCCAAATCGATCGGTAATGTGATTGACCCGTATGACCTGACCGATAAATATGGTCTGGATCAGACGCGTTATTTCCTGATGCGTGAAGTGCCGTTTGGCAATGATGGTGACTTTTCCCATCGTTCCATGGTCAACCGCATGAATAGCGAACTGGCCAACGATCTTGGCAATATGTGCCAGCGTGTTCTGTCGATGATCCACAAGAACTGTAATGCTGCGATCCCGACACCGGGCGAGTTCACCGACGCAGACAAGGAAATCCTCGCCAAGGCACACGGCATGCTTGATACCGTGCGTCCGCTCTTTGACGAACAGGCGTTCAACAAGGGGCTGGAAGCGATCTGGAGCCTTGTGGGTGATGCCAACCGCTATGTCGATGAAATGGCGCCTTGGGGCCTGAAAAAGACCGATCCGGCGCGCATGGAGACGGTTTTGTATGTCCTGGCCGAGGTCATTCGCCACGTCGGCATCCTTGTACAGCCAATCATGCCGGACTCCGCGGCCAAAATCCTTGATCAGCTGGTGCTGGCCGATGATCAGCGCGGGTTTGATGCGCTTGGACCGAACAACGCCCTGAAACCGGGGTCGGAAATTCCGAAACCGGCTGGCGTTTTCCCGCGCTATGTCGAGACCGAGGATGAAGGAGAGAAGGCATGAATGTCGCCCTTGTCGACAGCCACTGCCATCTGGACTACCCGCAGTTTTCCGATGATCTGAGCGGAACCCTTGCGCGGGCCAAAAATGCCGGCGTTGGCATGATGGTCAGCATCGGCGTGAAACTTACGACCTTTGACAAGGTCCGCGCGGTTGCCGAACAATCTGATCATATCTATTGCACGATTGGAGTTCATCCACACGAAGCGGGCGAGGAGGGGCTTTCAAGCCCGGATGCCCTGATCGAAAAGGCATCCGACCCGAAAGTCATCGGCATCGGCGAAAGCGGTCTTGATTATTTCTATGACAATGCCCCGCGCGATGCGCAGCAGCAAAGCTTTCGTGCCCATATCGCGGCTTGCCGCGAAACGGGTTTGCCCTTGATCGTCCATACCCGTGATGCCGATGACGACACCATGGATATTCTGGAAGAAGAATATGAAAAGGGGCCGTTTACCGGCGTTATTCACTGCTTTTCGAGCTCCGCTGCTCTGGCGCAGCGCGCTCTGAAGATCGGGTTTTATATTTCTTGTTCAGGCATCATTACCTTTAATTCGGCCAAGGAAATTCGTGCCGCTGTTGAAGACGTACCGCTGGATCGGCTGCTGGTGGAAACCGACGCGCCGTATCTCGCACCAGTGCCCAAGCGCGGCAAACCGAACGAACCGAGCTACGTTGCCCATACGGCGGCGAAGCTAGCCGAAATCAAGGGTGTTGACATCGAAGAAATCACGCGAATAACGACGGATAACTTCTTCACACTGTTCACAAAAGCTGATCGGAAAAACCTGCTTGCGCTGGGAGCCGAATAACAGTGACGAAGGTAACCATCCTTGGCTGCGGCTCCTCAAATGGTGTGCCATCGGTTGGCCTTGGATGGGGAAAGTGCGACCCGAACAATCCGAAAAACCAACGTTTACGCAGCTCGATCCTGATCGAGGAAGCCGGGAAAAAGATCCTTGTCGACGTGACACCGGATTTTCGCCAGCAGGCGCTGACGCACGGGATCGACCACGTCGATGCCATCCTGTTTACCCATTCACATGCCGATCATGTGCATGGCATTGATGATGTTCGCTGGTTGAATGTCGCCATGGAGCGTCCGATTGATATCTATGCAAATGCACAGACAATCTCGGACATTGATCATCGCTTCAATTATGTCTTCACGCCACTGCCAGAAGGCGTTGAGTTCTATTTCAAGCCGGTATTGATCCCGCATGTCATCACGGGGCCAATCACGCCAGCAGGGGTTCCAATCACGGTGTTCAGCCAAGACCACGGCTATGGCGAGACCCTGGGTTTCAAGATAGGGAAGTTTGCCTATTCAACGGATGTGGTTGAGTTCCCTGAAGAATCCAAAGATCATCTCTATGATCTGGATGTCTGGGTCGTGGATTGCTTGCGGCATCGTCCGCACAACACGCACGCACATCTCGAAAAACTTCTGGGCTGGGTCGAAGAGTTCAAGCCCAAGCAAGTCTACATGACGCACATGAGCATCCAGTTTGACTACGCACAGGCGATGGCAGACACGCCAGATCACGTCGAACCAGCTTATGATGGCTTGGTTATTGAGGTGAACTAAGCACCTAAGACTTCAGAGGTGAGGTCGAAATGCCCTAACGCGACACAGCACCGAATAGTTCTATAATATATATTATGACAAATTATCGATTTGAACTATCGCTGGGTTCTGACGCCCACACCAACATTCCGCTATACTGCGCCGGCACCGCCAAGGCACAAACGCACATCTCAGGCTGCTCGTTTCGAGCGGTAATGCCGGTCGCTTTAAACCGTGCCTCATAGAGACACCACTCATTATAAAATGCTCCTGCCGACAGTCCCACATCGGCCCAGCCAAGCGACCGGATCATACCCTCAATATTTCTGTCAGGTTCGTGAAACTCAACATCGATGCCAACCGCGATTTGTTCATCGCATCCGAGTGCGACGCAGACCAAATCTCGGCTATGGCTGATACTTGCCATCAGGGCTTTATCTGAAAGCCTGACTACCGGCCTGCCCGACGGCTCCTTGGACACCTCAAATGCCTGCGAAGGTCCTAAATGCTTCAGCGCGAGGTTACGCAGCATTGATTGCGCGGCACTTGACGATCGCAGGCGCTGTGCGCGACGGCTTGCGTTCGCCCCATGCTCCAATCGCAAAATGGACCATAAAACACTTCCATTTCCCGCAACATTAACGGGAACTGATGGGAAATTTTCGTCTGAAGGCCAAGTTTTGGTTGAATGGTTCATCATGGTTTCATTACACAATTAAGTATTGTTGTAACATGCAACAATCATCCGCATCGGATGCACAACATAATATCGAAAATTGGTAGGTTGGATATGCGCCGTTTAAAGTTTGCCGTCGTCGGTTTGTTGACACTTCTTGTCGCGGCCTGCCGTACGGCACCTATCGAAAATGTCACTCACCATGCATTCCCGGCCGGCACTGAAAAGCTCAGCCTTGCGCAAATTGAAGAAAGCATCATCAAAGCCGCGTCCGACCGTGACTGGATCATTACCCGTCAGGCGGACGGCGTACTGTTCGCCACCTACTCGCCACGCTCGCACATGGCAAAAGTTAGAATCGGCTTTGACAAAACCGAATTCTCCATCGTCTATGCCGATAGTACAAACCTGAACTATGACGGCACCTCGATCCATTACAATTACAATCGTTGGGTCAATAACCTGCGTCAGGATATCTTGCGTGAAGTGTCGGCCAAAGCCGCACTTGCCAACTGACCGCGCCACTTATGGCAGTGCAAGTCAGCTTTACAAACTGGGCGTTCTGGTGCGGGTCTAACGATCACGCTGATCTGAAATACGGAACGCCCGGGCTGCTTCAATCCAGCAAAACCGGGATCGGCAAGGCTGACTTGGCTGGCGGTTTGAAACCGGCATGGAAACGCCGACTGGATCTGTATGGCCGTGCCGCAGCAGAGGTCTTGGCGACAACCTTGCGCACAGACGACAATCCATACATCGTGTTTGCATCAAGACACGGAAATATTGAACGCACTGTAAAGCTTCTGCACCAGGTCATAACGGACGAAGCACTGTCTCCGGCCGACTTTGGCATGTCGGTTCACAATGCGCTGGTGGGCATCGCATCGATTAATTGGTCAATAACTGAAAGCCATACTGCCGTTGCCGCCGGGCCGGATAGCCTTATCGCCGGTATGACAGAGGCAATTTGTCAGATCAATGACACCAACCTGCCCGTCATACTGTGCTATATCGACCTGCCGCTGCCTGCTGTTTACAGACATCTTGAACAGGGTGACCAAACTGGAACCGCGCTGGCCGTGCGGCTCGAACCTTTATCACATGCCAGCCAATCCAACAGCTACACGGCCGAATTCGGCACGACTTCGGAAACGCCCCGGATATCGGCACCTCTCGAGGCAGAACGCTTTGTCGAGTTTTTGGAAAGCGGTCTAGGAAAACACACACTTTCCGGAACCAACGGCTGTTGGACCGTTACCAAAAATGACTGACAATATAGCTCAGCGGCCAGGACCTCAGCGCAAAGGCACCCAAAAAGGCTTTAACTGGTACTGGCGCCTTGTAGCCACGGGCTTTGCCTTTGCCAGTTTCGGGCTCGGCGGGCTTTTTATGGCGCTTACGATTTTTCCGGCCATGATGCTGGTACTTCAGGACCGCGAAAAGCGAAGGCGCTATGCGCAGCTCGTGATTTGTCGCGGTTTCCGAGTTTTTGCCAGAATGCTTGATGTAATTGGCGTCGCCTCGGTCGAAACCAAGAATATTGCGCAGCTTCGTGCAGCAAACGGGTCGATCATCATCGCGAACCACCCTACTCTGCTTGATGTTGTGATGATCCTGGCACAGCGTGATAAGTGCCAATGTGTCGTAAAGCACCAGCTGTTTCGGAATCCGTTTTTGTTCGGTGTCGTGCGGGCTGCCGGCTTTATTCGCAATGATGACAACCCGGAACACCTGATTAAACAGGCGAAATATCATCTGAGTGATGGTGCGTGCATCCTGATTTTTCCGGAAGGAACCCGCACGCCAAGCAACCAAACATTGGGGAAATTCCAACGTGGCGTTGCCAACATCGCGATAGAAACACAAGCCGACTTGATTCCGGTGGTTGTGCACTGTAATCACGATACTCTGAAAAAAGGGGTACCGTGGTATAGGATCGCACCATCGAAAATACGCTATCGTATCGTGGCGGATAAGCCGCTTGCATTTGGGGATTTGCATGATCCGGAGCTCAGCCGTGCCAAACAGGCCCGGTATGTTACCCGGTTCATCAGGGATTATTTTGTGGACAGACTGAAGAATGACCGCGCTGGAAAACGAACTTAAAGCCTTTATTATCGAGACGCTTAACCTTGAAGACGTCACAGTCGAAGAAATTGACGGCGAAGAACCGCTTTTTGTCGAGGGGCTTGGACTTGATTCCATTGATGCGCTCGAACTCGGGGTCGCCATTCAGAAGAAGTACGACGTACGTATTGATGCCAAGAACGAAGATGTCAAAACCCACTTCGCTTCGGTCCGCAACCTTGCGCGCTTCATCGAACAGTCCGGCAAGGAGGGGTGATCATGCATAGCCGTGAAGACGTTTATCAGCAGCTCCACGATTACCTTGTCGATATGTTCGAAGTCCCGGCCGAGGACATCCAGCCCGATGCCCGCCTGATGGAAGACCTTGATCTCGACAGTATCGATGCGGTTGATCTTATTGTGAAGTTTCAGGAAATTACCGGCAAGAAAATCCCGGCCATGGAATTCCGGTCGGTGCGTACGGTCGATGATGTGGTAGAGAAAATTCATGACCTGGTCAGTTCCTAAACGGATTTTGACCATCGTTATTGCCCTGTTGGGCATCGCCTATCCGGTTATCGTGTATTTCGGTTTGGGCGCGGTTTCCCCACGTATTATCCTGATCGCGGCCATCATCTTTGTCATTGCACGCGCTATTATGTTCTTCATCGCCAATAAATATGGTGCGGGACTGATTGCCGGCATCGTTGCTGTCATCCTCGGCGCAGCAGGCTTTGCCAGCGAGATCTTGGCTTTGCGTTTCTACCCGGTCATTATCAGTGCGACGCTTGTCCTGGTGTTTACGCTGTCGCTGTTCTCTGGGATGACGATTATTGAGCGGTTCGCCCGCCTGCAAACACCGGAACTAGATACATTCGGGGTGATGTACACCCGCGGACTGACCAAAGTATGGATCGCGTTTTTTATTGCGAATGGCCTGGTTGCCTTGTGGACCGCACTTTACGCAACACTTGAAACATGGACCCTATATAACGGGTTGATTTCATATATTTTGATTGCGAGTTTGTTCGTCGGGGAATGGCCTGTTCGCCGCATCATCAAAGCCCGCCACCAACATCATATCAATGATCATCGAGTATGACCGGATTTTTGACAGCCCTTTACCAGACAGAAAGCCGCAATAGGCCCCAATGCATTGTTGGTGAACGGCTAATTACGCGTGCGGAGTTGATGAAGGATGCCATCACACTTGCAGCAAACCTTCCGGGTGAAAAACGCATCGCAGTTCACTGTCAATCTGCACATCTGTTCGCGATTGCCCTGATGGCAATATGGCAGCGTGGCTCGACGGTAATCCTGCCTGCGACCGACAAACCCGCCTATCTCGGCACCATCGATGATCAGTTTGATCTTTTCCTTGATGACGCATCAATCGAAGATCTGATGAAAGCTGGTCAAGCAACCTGTCCTCAGCAACCAGACACAATACCGACTCCAACACGTTGTTTTGCCGTGTTTTTTACATCCGGCAGTACAGGCCTTCCGAAGCCCATCACGAAAACACTTGAACAGATTGAGCAAGAAGTCACCATTCAGGACCCGCTGTGGTCACCGATGATTTCACCAAGCGCACGGATTGTCGGGCTTGTTTCGCACCAGCATATTTACGGCCTGATCTTTCGTGTGATCTGGCCGGTTATGTCTGGCCGGATATTCACCGCTGACCCTGCGCCATTCTGGGAAATGATGCAGGGTGACCTCAATCAGGGAGATGTCCTGATCACCAGTCCCGCACATCTCAAAAACCTGCATCCGGGTCTGGCCGATATAGCACGACCATCTCTGATTTTCTCGTCCGGCGGACCACTTGACTACAAACATGCACAAGCGACGCGGGACATGTTCGGGACTTGCCCTATCGAAATATATGGCAGCACGGAAACCGGCGGCATTGCTTATCGACGCCAAACGTCCACTGAAACAGACTGGACGCCCCTGCCCGGCGTAAAACCGCGTCTGAATGATAAGGGATGCCTTGCGGTGCAGGGACCGCATATTGCCCAGTCAGACTGGTATCAAACCGAAGACAAAGCCGATATTGACCAGACTTCCGGGAAGTTTCGCTTGCTGGGGCGTGCCGACCGAATTGTAAAGGTTGAAGGAAAACGTGTTTCACTGAGTTCGGTGGAACAACATTTGATGGTCTCTGATCTGGTATCGGAGGCGGTTGTTTTACTTCCCGACGATAAGGATCGCCGACTTGGTGCGATCATTGTTCTTAGCGATGCGGGGGTTGCCCGGCACAAAGAATTGGGCACTTTTCGGATGGGCCGTTTGTTACGTCGTGAGATCGCCGACTTTGAAGAAGACGCCGCTCTGCCGCAGCGCTGGCGGTTTGTTGACCAGATCCCAACAGACAGCCAGGGCAAGCGCCCGCTTCATCTGTTACGCGCTGTGTTCGCACAAAGGCCAACAGAACCCGATATTCTGGATACTTTTCAAACCGACGATCAGGTCGCGCTCAAACTGAGGCTGCGCGAAGACCTGATTTACTTTGCCGGTCATTTCCCGGACATGCCGATTTTACCAGGCGTCACCCAACTGCATTGGGCGACGTCCTATGCGTCTTCCATGTTCGGAACGCCGGAAACGACCTCTGAGGTTTCCCAGCTTAAGTTCCGAAAACCGATCCTCCCGGGGCATGTTGTGAACTTGGAAATGCGCCTTGATGCAAGTCGCCAGAAAGTAAAATTCCGTTACTTCTCGGACAGTGACGGCGATCTGAGCTCGGGCATATTGAAATATGATGGTGACGCCGCATGAAGCTTTGTGCCGTCGTCCCCACCCATAACCACAGTTCCGCGCTGGAAAGTGTCGTAACGCGCATTCGTGCGCACGACATCCCGGTTTTTATCGTCGATGATGGTTCGGACACCGAAACCCGAAACACCGTAAGCAGGTTACATGCACCTGTTAGCGGTATTTTCTGCCAACGGCTTGATGAAAATGCTGGCAAAGGCGTGGCCGTGATGACGGGCATGGCCGCGGCCAAGCGTCATGGGTTCACCCATGCCTTTCAGATTGATGCCGATGGTCAGCATGAACTTGATCGCATTGATGACATGGTCAAACTTGCGCAACAATCGCCCGGAGCCCTTATTACCGGACTTCCGATATATGATGACAGCATCCCCACCGGGCGCAAGATCGGCCGCTGGGTGACCCATGTCTGGGTGTGGATTGAAACACTGTCGCTTCATATCCGCGACAGCATGTGCGGGTTTCGCATCTATCCCATTGGCCCAAGCCTTGATATCTGGAAACGCCATGGCATCGGCCACAGGATGGACTTCGACACCGAAATCATGGTTCGCCTTTTCTGGCAGGGCGTGCCCGTAATCCATATGCCCATCAAGGTCACCTACCCGGTTGGAAACACGTCGAACTTCCGCATGTGGCGCGATAACGTTCTGATCAGCTGGATGCATACCCGACTGGTGTGTGGCATGCTTGCAAGGCTTCCACGCTTCATTGCCAAGGGCGGAAAGTTTGAGTCACCCACAAACGCAAACACCGAAAATCATTGGTCTGAAATCGATGAACGCGGCATTTATTGGGGCATGCGTTTACTGGGACAGGTTTATCGTTTTGGTGGACGAAAGCTCTGTCTGGCAGTGATGTCGCCGATCATTGCCTATTTCTTCGTGACAGGGCGCACAGCACGGGCGGCATCGCGAGACTTCCTTGAACGCGTAGCAAAGCATAATGGCGATCCCAAGCCGACCTGGCGTGACTGCTTTGGCCATTTCATGAAGTTCGGGGAATCCGCCCTTGATAAAATCGCTGCCTGGTGCGGCGAAATGAACATTGATGATCTTGACCTGCCCGAAGATGCGGACAGTCTTTTTTCTTACATCCCCCGGGATCAGGCGGTAATCCTCTTTGTCTCGCACTTTGGCAATATCGAGCTCGTTCGCGCCATCGCCAGCCGTGATCGTAACTTTCGGGTCAATGTGCTGCTTCATCAGAAAAACGCCGCCCGATTTGGCCGCGTGCTTCAAAAGCTTGCCCCGGCAAGCCAGGTCGACTTGATCGAGGTTAGCGATATCGGCCCGGATACCGCGATGCTTCTTCGTGAAAAGGTGGAACGTGGTGAATGGATCGTGATTGCTGCTGACCGTGTGGCCATCGGCGCCCGGGATAAAACGGTTTCTGTGCCCTTTATCGGCCAGAATGCCCCATTCCCGCAGGGGCCATTTATCCTTGCTCACCTTCTGCGGTGCCCGGTCTACATGGTCGCGGCCTGGCGAGATGGCAAACGTTTCAACATTTCTTGGGAAAAACTGGCTGAGCGCATAGACTTGCCGCGCAAGACACGCACAGCCACAATCACGACATATGCAAAAACATATGCAAGCTGGCTGGAAAAGCTTGTTGTGAAACAACCGCTGCAATGGTTCAATTTTTACGATTTCTGGGCAGACAAGAAGGATAAAAATGAATAACCACCAGGAACACGCCATATGTGGCAATGAGGGCGTTTGATGATCAGCGCATCTGTCACTGAAATCGTACAGTTTTATCATCTCGACCCGATGAATGTGGTCTGGCACGGCAACTATGTTCAGTTCTTCGAGAATGCCCGGTGTGCCCTGCTCGACAAGATTGACTACAATTACCCGCAGATGGATGAGTCCGGCTTTGTCTGGCCAATCGTCGACATGCGCGTCAAATATGTCGCCCCGTGTCGCTTTGGTCAGGAAATCACGATCACCGCAACCCTGCGGGAATATGAAAACCGCCTGAAGATCGACTATCTGGTTACGGATGCGAAAACGGGCCAGAAACTGACCAAGGGATTTACCATTCAGGTCGCTGTTGAAAAAGACAGCGGCGAAATGCTGTATCGCAGCCCGGATTTCTTCATCGAAAAGATGGAGGTTCTCCTGTGACCCACCGTTTTCTTGTTCTGATCACACTGTGTGCAATCGTCATTGTCGGTCTGTCGACAGGGCAGCGGGCATTGCACGCAGAGACAGCAAAACCCGCACCGCTTGATGAGAACGAGTACCTTCGCGGCAGGTTTGAGCTTGCCCGTCATCTGGACGGATTTGAAAAGCCGCTGCTGTCGCGTGGTGAATTCGTTATATCGCCTCAAAATGGTTTGATCTGGAAAACAACTTTCCCGTTTCCCGGAATAACCGTCCTTGAGGATGATGGAATTTTTACGATTACCCCAAATGGTGACCGAAATTCCATGGCAAGCGGATCAGAGACACGACAGTTCGTCCGCATGATCTCTTCGGTTTTGTCAGGTAACTGGGAAACCTTGCAAAGCCAGTTTAATATTACCGAAAACACCAAAAAATCAAACACATGGGAAGCCATCCTAACGCCGAAAGCTAACGGTGCTGTCGCGACCCAGGTGAACCGGATCGCGGCGTCTGGCGATATCTTTGTGAAAACGGTGACGATCAAAAAACCATCGTCAGATCAGGATGTCATTACGTTTGATGATCAGGTGATCGGAATGCTTCCTCTTCCCCCTGAATTCGCCAAACTCTTCACAGACGGGATACCCGAATAATGCGCAGCGCATTCATTTGGATCATTTGTCTTCTCGTGATGGCCAGCTTCTCTGTTTGGCAGTTTGCGACAGACCGGACCCAATTGGATGCTGACTTTCTGTCATTGATTGGCCAGGAACAGGAGCGCAATCAGGATGGCCTCAGCGATATTGATGCGGTACGCGCCCTGCTACGGGAAAATGGTCGACAGGCGATTTTGATGCTGTCGCATACTACTGACCGGGATCAGCTAGAGGCCCTTGCCGAACAGCTCAAAACAGAAATCTCGCAGATTGCAGGCACTGAAAGCGTCACGCTGCCCGGACAAAACGCCGGACGCCTTGAAGACGTGCGCAGCCTCTATGGCCCCTATGCCAGCGGGTTGTTGTCTGACAGTGACAGGACTGCACTTGCCAACGGACAAGCAGAGCAGCTGTATCAACGCACACTTCAACAGCTCTATTCGCCTGCATCATCCTTTACCAGCACGACACTAAAGCTGGACCCGTTCCTGCTGATGCCGGAATTTCTGACTGGGTTGGCGACAAAACTCGGCCCCGGGAATGACATCGTCACCAAAATTGATCGCATTTATCTTCCGTTGATTGTCTCGCTACAAAATGACCAATCTGGCAGCCACGCAAAAAACTGGGTTGATCAGATCAACCGGATTATCACAGACGCGCACCGAAATGTCCCCGAACTTACGATCATTAAAACCGGTCAGATATTCTTTGCTGTGAACGAAGCCGCCACGGCCAAAAGTGACGTTCAAACCATTGCTTTGATTGCGACACTTGGGATCGCAATCATGATCGGCCTGACCTTCTTTTCGGTGTTACCACTTATCGGCGCGATTGTGGTTGTCGGAAGTGGACTGATTGCGGGTGCCACAGCCTTGACGGCCTTTTTCGGCACCATTCATGCGATTGCCTTGGTGTTCGGCGCAACAATGATCGGGATCTCAATTGACTATGCCCTGCATTGTCTTGTGGTTCCGACGGGTAAGACGGGGCCCGATGATCGTTTTAACGCAATCCGAAGCGGTCTTGGTTTGGGGCTTTTAACCTCGGTGATCGGCTTTATCGCGCTGGGACTGAGCCCCACCAGTTTGTTGCTTCAAATCGCCATCTATTCGATTGCCGGGCTGCTTTCGGCCTATTGTTCAGTAAAATTCCTGCTTCCGCTTTTTCCGGCCCGTGAAGTTCGGACTAACTCGCCGATCGCGGCCATACACAACAACCTTATGGTCGCCTTGTCCTACGTTGTTGTTTCAGCACGGCTGCGATTGATTGTGGCAGGCATCCTGATCGCTGCCCTTCCCGTTACTGCCTATCTTGTTCCCGGCCATGATGACATACGCGCACTTGGCCAAAGCAATCCGACCCTGGTTTCAGACGCCCGGACCATATCTGAAACCCTTGGCTTGGGCGGAAGCCCGGCATTTATCAGGATTAACGGCAAAAACGCACAGCAGCGCCTTGAGACATCCGAGGCGGTTCGCCAAGCCATCTCGCCGCTGATCGCCGATGGGAAAATTCAGGGTGCTATCGCATTATCAGATTTTGTCCCATCCATTGCGCGCCAGAAAGCCAACAGAGAACTGGTTCGAAACAACCTTTACCAGCCATTCGCCCCTGCATTGGCTGAAGTTCTGCAAATTTCCCTCAACACCCCGGATTTGGACGCGCCGTACCTTAGTCCTGATAAGGTAGGCAATACCTTGCCAGAGGTGACTACTCTTCAAACCGGTGCATCTGATATCATCCGGCTGCGTGGTGTTTCAGATGGCGCTGCAGTCGCCAAGGTTCTTGAGCCTTTTGAGGAAGCCCGCCTGATCAGCCCGACGGAAACGATCAGCGCTCAATTCGCTGAATACCGCTATTGGGCCTATGTCGCACTTGGCTCGGTTCTGCTGATTGCGCTGTTTCTTGCCTCGCTGCGCTATGGCGTTCAAAAAGGTATCCGTATCTTTTCCGCCCCTGCCGGCGCGATCTTGTTTGCGCTCCTTGGCGGGACTGTGTTGGGTGTTTCGATCAGTTTCTTTACAACAATGGCGATGTTCCTCGTCTTTGCGATTGGCGCGGATTATGTCCTTTTCCTCAGTGAAGGAAATGAGGGGGAACAAGCAACCCATACCCAGCTTGCTGTTTTTCTGTCGCTGATTAGCAGCGTTCTTGCATTCGGACTTTTGGCGACCAGTTCAGTCCCGTTGGTTAGCGATATCGGCACTGTGATAGCAATCGGATTGGTTGGCGCCTGGTTCCTTGCCTTCTGGATGACAGCACCAAACAAGCTCACGACAACAACAGGACAGGCAAATTGAGACAAGATTGCGATATCGCCGTCATTGGCGCCGGTCCCGCTGGCAGTACAGTGGCCAAACTGCTTCACGATGCAGGACTTCACGTCACAGTGCTTGAGGCGCAGGAGTTTCCACGCTTCGTCATCGGCGAAAGTCTGCTGCCCAATTGCATGAATGTGCTTGAACGTGCCGGTTTTCTGCCCGCCCTTGAAAAAGCGGGTTTCCAGCACAAAAACGGCGCTGTCTTTGAGTGCGGCAAAAAACATCGCACTATTGATTTCCGCCAGAATTTCGAGACCACTGGTTGGGGGACAACCTATCAGGTAAAGCGTGCGGAATTTGATCATATCCTTGCCAACGAGGCCGCACGCGCCGGTGTTGACCTTCGATTTGGTCATACGGTCACAGCGGTAGAGACCTCAGATGGTGATTGTCTCATCACCTATCAGGATAAAGCTGGCGCAACATCCGAATTGCGGGCTGGTTTTATTGTCGACGCCAGCGGCTATGGCCGTGTTTTACCAAAGCTTCTGGGACTTGCCCGTGCACCGCAATCAATTTCCCGCCGAGCATTGTTTACCCATGTCATGGACCGCATTGACGATACTGGCTACGACCGTGACAAAATCCTGATCACCGTTCATCCTGATCGTCACGATATCTGGTACTGGCTGATCCCGTTTTCAGATGGCACCGCATCCGTTGGGGTTATTTATCCTGATGGCGACCCTGAATTTGCCGGTATGCGTGAACAGGATATCTTTGACCGGTTGATATCCGAAACCCGTCTTGGTCATTTGCTGGCAAATGCGAAACAAACCCGACAATTGCAATCAATCGCTGGATACAATGCGGAATCTGAAAAGCTGTGCGGCGATGGGTACGTGTTGCTTGGCAATGCTGCCGGTTTTCTTGATCCGGTATTCTCGTCAGGTGTTACAATTGCCCTTCATTCTGCGGAATTGGCTGCGGATATGTTGATCGCGCGACATCAGGGACGCACGGACATCGACTGGGAAACGGGCTTTGCCAAACCATTGATCCAAGGCGTGGAAACCTTCAGATCTTATGTCGATGCATGGTATGACGGCCGCTTGCAGAAAATTATTTTTGAACAACCAGATGATGATTCCCAACTGAAACGTATGGTCGTTTCCATCCTGGCAGGTTATGCATGGAACATGGAAAATCCGCTGGTTGCCAAAACCGACCGTTATCTTGAGATGTTGCACGACCTATGCGCTCCCGCATCCTAAAAGCCGCAATGATCTTGGCCTGCATGATCGGCCTGTCGGCGTGTGAGACAATGAACCTGCCTCAGGTAACCCTGCCGGAAGTGTTTTCAGGCAATGCTGGGCATAAGGTTGCCTTGGCTGATGGGCTTGAGTTTACGCTGCCCGCTGCCCCTTGGGATGAAGACGAGACAATTGATGTTGCCCAACAGGTTGAAGCAACATGGAACAATCAAACCCAGTCCGGGACCGCAACCTTTCAGGGGCGCATCAATATTCAGTCCGATCGCGCGCGAATTGTTCTGATTGATGATCTTGGCCGTCGTGCTGTTGAAATCGACTGGACCGCTGAGCAAATCATAATCCAGAATGCGAATTGGCTGCCGCAAGAATTTGATACCAACAGACTTCTTG
Source organism: Thalassospira sp. A40-3 (assembly GCF_015871485.1). Taxonomy (NCBI): domain Bacteria; kingdom Pseudomonadati; phylum Pseudomonadota; class Alphaproteobacteria; order Rhodospirillales; family Thalassospiraceae; genus Thalassospira; species Thalassospira sp. A40-3. The sequence goes on along the minus strand of NZ_CP065428.1, from coordinate 1,931,338 downwards.
CGGACATTGTCATGACCTATTGGCCACTTGATGCTGTTGAAGATGCCCTGCCCGATAATATGTCGGTTCATGAAGGATTTGGTGAACGAACCATTCGGCTTGACGATACGGGCCGCAAATACGCCACCATCGAACATCCGATCAAAGACGTCTGGCAAGGTCAGGCCATTCTCCAAAACCAGCAATTCAACTATCGCATCAAGATCAATTCAATACGGACCGGGAATTAAGTATGGCCCGGCATGCATTTTATCTGTCATCGCTCGGCATCATCTCTGCGCTGGGAAATGGCAAGGCAGAGACCGCGGCGACACTTGCCGGGCGCAGACCGGCAGACATGATAAAACGCAGCGGTTTTTTACCGGACCGTGACGCCATTCTTGGCTCTGTTACGGCAGACCTGCCTGCACTGCCGCCGCAATTATCAGCCCATGATACCCGCAACAATCGTCTTCTGTGGGCTGCCGCAAGCCAGATCGGGGATGAGATTGAAGAGCTGATTGCCACCTATGGCCGGCAACGGATTGGCGTTCTGATCGGAACAAGCACCTCCGGGATTGAAGAAGGCACCAATTACTATCAGCATCGCGTCGAAACCGGCGCGTTTCCTGATACCTTCCGCTATGAACATCAGGAAATAGGATCCCCATCGGCATTTTTAAGGGATGCCTTTAAGCTTGGGGGCCCTGCCTATTCCGTTTCTACGGCCTGCTCGTCGAGTGCGAAGGCTTTTGCATCGGGCATGCGATTGCTAAAGGCGGATATCTGCGATGCCGTTCTTGTTGGGGGCGTTGACAGTTTGTGTCGGCTGACCGTTGGCGGGTTTGATACGTTGCAATCGCTGTCCACGTCGATTTGCAACCCGATGAGCCGGAATCGCGACGGCATCAATATTGGTGAAGGTGCCGCCCTCTTCATTCTGCGCAAGGATGCCGGCGATATCGAATTGCTTGGTGTTGGTGAAAGCTCGGACGCCTATCACCCCAACGCCCCGCACCCGGATGGCGTTGGTGCGGCACGTGCCATGCGCACCGCCTTGGCGCATGCAGGCCTGACAGCAGACGAGATCGCCTATATCAATCTCCATGGCACGGCAACGCCACTTAATGATGTTATGGAGGCCAAGGCCGTTACAGAAGTTCTCGGATCAAACGTACCGGCCAGTTCGACCAAACCCCTGACCGGGCATAGCTTGGGGGCAGCTGGCGCAATCGAAGCTGCAATTCTTTGGCTTTCGCTGAGCGAAAACAAGACTGGTGCACCGCTCCCGCAGCACCGCTGGGATGGCGAAAGGGATGATGACATTCCGGAATTGAACCTTGTTTCTGCACAGCAATCCTTGGCGCCGGCTGATCGCCTGGCAATGATGAGCAACTCATTTGCCTTTGGAGGCAGCAATGTCTCTGTCATCCTTGGAAAGGGATGGACGACCTCATGAGCAACATGTCACAGCGCCTTAATCATGCCCTGCCCCCGATCAGTGAACTGGTCATGCATGCCAAGCCGATGCTGTTGATTGATCGGGCGATGTCCGCTGACGAAACCTCAATGACCGCTGAAGTCGACATCACGGCCAACAGCATGTTCTGCGTTCCCCAAAAAGGTGTGCCGAGCTATGTGGGCATTGAATATATTGCACAGACTGTTGCCGCCTATAGCGGCTGGCGCGCAAAAAACAATGATCCTGACGCGACACCACGTATCGGATACCTTCTGGGTTCGCGTAAGGTCACGCTGTCACGCAACTGGTTCCCGGTTGGCCGCACCCTGTCGGTTCACATAAGCAACATCTTTGAAGATGGTGAAATGGGTGTGTTTGACGGGGAGATCCGTTTGGGCGAGGAAATACTTGTCGCCGCACGCATCAATGTATATCAGCCCAAAGACAATGAAACTTCTTTGACATCACCTTCGGACAACAACCAAGAAACAACAGACCAATGACCAGGACCATATTGGTAACAGGCGCCAGCAAGGGCATAGGTGCCGCAACAGCACGACGTCTTGCACGGGATGGCTTTGACATCGTTCTTCATTATAACTCTGATCGTGATGGCGCTGAAACTGTCGCAAAAGATGTTCTGTCATCCGGGGTTCAGGCCCGCCTGGTTCAGTTTGATATCTCCAATCGGGACGCGACACGCGAAGCCTTGGAAAACGATATCGCCGAACATGGCGCACCATATGGCATCATTCTGAATGCTGGTGTCACACGGGATGGTCCATTTCCCGCCCTTGAAGACGATGACTGGGACAGCGTCATTCACACTAATCTTGACGGATTTTACAACGTTATCAAGCCGCTATTGATGCCAATTATTCAGAAGCGTAAAGGTGGGCGCATCGTGGCCCTGACATCAATTGCAGGAATTGCAGGCAACCGCGGCCAGGTGAATTATTCGGCGTCAAAGGCCGGGATCATCGGGGCGGTAAAGTCCCTCGCCCTGGAACTCGCGAAACGTAAAATCACCGTCAATGCTGTGGCACCCGGGATCATCGAAACACAGATGACCAAAGACCTGCCCGAAGATGAGGTCAAGGCCATGATCCCGATGCGCCGTTACGGAACAGCAGATGAAGTCGCCGCGACCATTTCATTCCTGTGCAGCGACGATGCATCATATGTCACCCGTCAGGTCATCAGTGTGAATGGGGGCATGCTATGACCCGCCGCGTTGTCGTCACCGGAATGTCCGGCATTACAGCACTTGGCAACGACTGGCCAACCATCAAAGCCCGCATACAAGCTGGCGAGACCGGCATTGCGCGAATGTCGGAGTGGGATGACAAATACGATCTGCGTACCCGTCTTGCCGCACCTGTTCCGAACTTTTCGCTCAAAACTCGGTTTAACCGGAAACAGTTGCGCAGCATGGGGCGCGTCGCGCAGATGGCTGTCGCTGCAACCGACGACGCGCTTGAAATGGCGGGTTTGCGGAATGATACCGCATTGTTCGAAGGCGGGCGGCTCGGCATCGCATATGGATCGTCATTTGGAAGCACCCCGCCTGTCCTTGGCTTTACCCGCCTGATGGAACACGGCGATAGCAACGCCATCACCGCCACCAGCTACATTCAGATGATGAGCCATACAGCAGCGGTCAATATCGGTGTCCTTTACAGGATTACCGGGCGGATCATTCCCACATCAACCGCCTGCACATCTGGCAGCATGGGGATCGGATATGCGTACGAGGCAATCAAATATGGCAAGCAAGATGTCATGATCGCCGGTGGTGCCGAAGAACTATGCCCTACCATGGTGGCCGTATTTGATACACTTTTTGCAACCAGCGTCAGCAATGATACGCCAGAAGCAACACCCCGTCCTTATGACGTCAAACGCGATGGATTGGTGATCGGCGAAGGTGCGGGCACTCTGATCCTTGAAGAATATGAGCACGCAAAGGCACGCGGAGCAAAAATTCTGGGCGAGATTGTCGGGTTTGCGACCAACTCGGATGGCTCACACATAACGCACCCAGCCAGCAAAACAATGGCCCGCACCCTTCAGGGGGCTCTTGATGATGCAGGGCTGTGTGGCAACGACATCGACATTGTCAGTGGACATGGCACGGCAACTGACCACGGAGACATCGCAGAAAGTGAAGCTACTCGTGCTGTTTTCGATCGTGCGGTCCCGATACACACCCTTAAGGGCCACTTTGGCCACAGCCTTGGTGCGTGCGGTGCGATTGAAGCTTGGCTGGGGCTGGAAATGATGCGTGAAAGCAATTTCGTGGCGACTGCAAACCTGTCAGAGGTCGATCCCGCCTGCGCCGAGCTGGACTATATTTCAGGCAGTGCCAGACACATCCAAGCCGAACATTTGATGAGCAACAATTTTGCATTCGGTGGCATCAACACCTCGCTTATTTTCAGGTTCGACGGCTACTAAGCCACTGCGTCGGGTCTAAAGTCCGCCAACGACTTAGTCTATCGAACCAATGCTTCGCTGTTGACATGTATGGCGTAGACGCTTGTAGTTGCCGTAATCAAAAGCTCGTTCCCCCGTGCACCGCCGAACGTTAAATTCGATACTGTTTCGGGCACCAGTATCTTGCCAAGCAGAACACCTGTCGGATCAAAGCAATGCACGCCGTCGGCCGCAGAACTCCAGACATTGCCATAGCAATCAACTCTGATCCCGTCCGGCAGACCTTGATCGATCTTGGCAAAGTCACGACCGTTCTCAAGTCTTTTCCCGTCAACAACATCGTAAACCCGAATGACGGCGGGAACTTCCTCGTCATGGCTGCTGCCTGATTCCGCGATATAAAGCAGCGTCTCATCATTTGAGAATGCCAAACCGTTTGGTTTATGAAACTCGGGTGTCACGCTGGCTAAAGTGCCCGTTTCAGGATCAAGGCGAAATACATTGTTGTATTTCTGTTCCGGTGTGGCCTTGTAGCCCTCATAGTTCGACAATATTCCGTAGGTCGGGTCCGTAAACCAGATCGACCCGTCGGATTTGACCACAACGTCGTTTGGCGAATTAAGCCGCCTGCCCTCAAATCCATCGGCAAGTGTCGTGGTTGCGCCGTTATGTTCGGTTCGTGTAACCGATCTTGTGCCGTGCTGACAGGTAATCAGACGACCGTTCACGTCCATCGTATTGCCGTTGGCAAAGTCTGAATTATCCCGGAACACGTTGACCGAACCATCACACATCCAACGGAAAATCTTCTGATTTGGAATGTCAGAGAACAACAGGCATTGATGCGCTGGAAACCAAACAGGTCCCTCTGTCCACAAATGCCCGCCAGAGATTTTTCTCAGCCTGACATTTGGCAACACAAGGTCGCGGAACCGACTGTCGAGAACCTGATAAGGTTCCACCATACCGAATGCATCTTGGTGCTTGTCTGCGGCACAGTTAGGCAATTGAACGTCCTTTGCTAAATGTATCTAATGTCCGAAAGTTTACGCCCCTAAGCGCAAAGCCCTTAACGCACCAACTGTTGCCGCCCATAAATCAACAACATCCCGATGATCACAACTCCGAACACCACCTGTCGGAAGGTATCGGCAGGAATATCGACACCGAGTTGGGCAAAATACCGCTGCGGCTGAACGACCGAGAGCATCGATTGCAGGATGGTAATCAAAATGACGCCGGCAACCGTCCCAACATACTTGCCGCGACCACCCAGAACATTCGTCCCGCCAAGAATAATCGCCGCAATGGTCGGCAAAAGATAGGGATCGCCCATCGCCTGATAGGACCTATTGGCCCACCCCGCCAGTAGAACGCCCGTCAACGCTGCAGACGCACCGGAAAAGATAAAACAAGCCAAAATGACCTTGCGTGTATCAACGCCACTCAGAAAAACTGAACGTTCCTGATTTCCGACGGCATAAATCCGTCGACCAAGAACGGACCGGTTCAGCATGAAGACGATCGCTGCCCCCAGAATGATCCAGATCAGAAGCGGATTGGGAATGCCCGGAATGAAATGCCCGACCGCCAGTTCCCGCATGAATTCGGTCGCCCGATCCTGCGGGGCAAAACCGCCGGTGTGATAAACCATAAGGCCTTGGGCCACAGCATTCATACCAAGCGTGAAGATCATGGCTGGCGCACGCAAATATGCCACACCCAGGCCATTTACTGTCCCGATCAATGCACCACACAAAACACCGAATGGAACAGCAAGTGTAACGCCCCACTCCGGCCCCAGGAATCCGGTGGCACCGGTTGCCATCATGCCACCAACGCCGATTGTCCAGGGAATGGATAGATCAATATGCCCGAGCAGAATGACCAGCATCACCCCGCTTGCCACCACACCCAGGAAGGACGCGGTATGGAGCTGCTGGATCAAATATTTCGGTGACAGAAAGGCAGGTTCAACCATTGCCCCGATCAGAAGCAGAACAATCACACATGCAAATGCAATAAGGGTTGCCCGATCAAATTGCCTTGCGATTACGCCTGAAACACTCATTTTTCCGCCTTACCGATAAATATCTAGTCTGTTCTTAATTCGGAGCACACGCAGCGACCCGAGGCTGACCGCAACAAGCAGTACGACGCCGACGAAAAGCGGCTGCAAGACTGGGTTGATGTCAAACACGATCAACAGATCACCAACAGTCCGCATGACAAAGGCCCCGAAAATCGAGCCAACTGCACTGCCGACACCGCCAAACAAAGACGTGCCACCAATGACAACTGCGCCGATGGAGTTGAGTGTGTACTCATTGGCAATAGACATCTTTGCCGCGCCCGAATAGGTCAATGCTGTCAAAAGGATGCCACCAATCGATGCCAGCAAACCGCTTAGGGTATAGGCCAGCATCTTCGCGCGATTGATCGGAATTCCGGACATGTACGCCGCCTGTTCGGACGAACCGATGGCAAAGGCGGCCCTTCCCAGAACTGATCGGCGATACGGGATCCAGATGAACACAACGACGGCCAGCAACAGCAAAACGCTATGCGGCACGGCAAAAGATGATCGCGTCATGAAGTCGGCAAGTTCAAAATTGACCGATCCACCCGGTTGGGGTCGAACGGCAAGTGCAATACCGAAATAAACCGCACTGGTGGCCAGTGTCGCGATCAGCGGCTGCAACCGTCCATAGACGATAATCAAGCCATTTACTGCCCCGCAAGCCAGCCCAAGCAGCAGGACACCAAAAATGCCGAACGTGGTTGCGATCGGCCCATCAACAACAATCGTCGAAGCAAGGCAGTTCGCCAGAACGAATGTTGCCCCGACCGACAGGTCAAGCCCGCGGGTAATAACCGGCAAGGTTTGCGCCATGGCGACAAGTGCCAGCAATGCGCCCTTGTTGGCCGCGGTATTTATCATGTTGGGCGTCAGGCCCGCTGCCTGCTTCCAGCCATAGACGATGAACATGGCGGCAAAGATAAGCATTGCGATCAGAATACCGCGCTGTGCCGCCGACAAGCGGCCAACCCAGCCGAAGTATTTTTGGCGAGAAACCAGATCTGCTGGTTCTGAGCTCACAGTCATAGCGACGCTTCCTGTAGTTTTTTTGGTTCAGGTCTCTTCGCTGCCTGTTCCGGCAGGTTAAGCGCGGCTGACACCAGATTTGTTTCGTTAAGGTCTTCCCCGGCAAGGGTTCGAACGATCCTGCCGTCATACATCACCAGCACACGGTCACAGCAGCCAATCAACTCGTCGTAATCGGTTGAATACAAAAGGATTGCACATCCTTCTGAGGCCAGTTTCTGCAACAGTTGATAGATTTCCTGCTTGGTGCCTACATCAATTCCACGTGTCGGATCGTTCAACAGAATGATGCGTGGCTTGGTCATCAGCCACTTGCCGATAACGACTTTCTGCTGGTTACCGCCGGATAGCGCCCCGACAGGACCGTCAATGCCATCTGCCTTGATCTTGAGGAGTGCGATCATCTCGTCAATAGCGGCCTCTTCTGCGCGCTTATCAACAACGCCCATCCGGCTCATTTTTTCGACCGCGGCAAAAGACAGGTTTTCACGCACAGTCATCGACAACATCAGACCTTCGTATTTGCGGTCTTCGGGCACCAAAGCAATGCCGATGTCATCTGACTTCGCCATCTTCGGGCTGTTCAACTTTACCGGCGCGCCATTGATTTCCACCGATCCGCTCGCCCCGATCAGGGTCCCAAACAGCCCCAACTGCAGCTGTCGTTGCCCCTGCCCATCCAAACCACCGAGCCCGACAATTTCCCCCGGCCGCATTTCCAGATCGATGCCATTAAGTTCATCGTTCCAGGAAAAGTCTGAGACCTTCAGGATCGGCTTGGATGCGGTGGGTCGGGTGCTTTTTGCCGGATAGACACTGCTGTATTCGCGGCCGATCATCATCTCGACAACGGCGCTGTCCGATTTTGTGCCGTTTTTGAATGTCTCGACTTTCGTGCCATTGCGATAAACCGTACAGGTATCGGCCAGTTCAGCAATTTCGGGCATGCGGTGCGAAATATAGATGATCGCCATCCCTTCATCGCGAAGCCGATGAAGCATCTTAAAGACCTTATCGACATCGGCCGCCGTCAGGGCAGACGTCGCTTCATCCAAGATCAGAATTTTTGGGTTGCGTGCCAGTGCCTTGGCGATTTCAACCATCTGGCGCCGCGACAGTGAAAGATTGCTGACCGTTTCCATCGGATCAATGTTTTCGCCGCCTACGCGCGCAAGGGCCTCTTCGGCGATGCGGCGCTGGGCCCGATAATCGATCATTCCGAATTTAAGTGGCGGACGAGTAATGCCAATGTTGTCGGCTACTGTCAGGTCCGGCAGCAGCGACAATTCCTGAAAAATGCAAGACACGCCCAGATCATTGGCCTGTTGTGGATTTGCAAAGCTTACGGTGTTGCCATCAAGTTCGATCGTTCCGCTATCGGGCTGCACAACGCCCGAAAGGATCTTGATCAGCGTCGACTTCCCTGCACCGTTTTCACCAAGCAGCGCATGGATTGATCCGCGGTGCATATCGAAGCTGACATTTTCCAGTGCGCGGACACCACCGTAACGTTTGGTTATGCCCGACATCGACAATAGATAAGGAGATTTGCTCTCTGACACGGCAGTTTTCCTAACTTTATTGAATACCGTCGACGCCACGCGCGGCATCGACGGTATCCGAACGTTTATTGTTGTTAGTTGTTTTCGCCTGTCTGAGACGCGATTTCTTCAGCCGTGAAGCCAATGTTGCAGGCTTCAAAATTGTTACCCGCAAAGAAGCTGCCCGGCAGTTTCGGGAACATCTCGACACCTTCCTTGAACGGGGAATAGGAAATCGAGGTCGGAAGCGCGATTTCTGACGGAACGACTTCACCCTTCAAGGCCGCAATGGCGGTTTTGATGGTCACAGATGACTGTGCCGGTCCCGTTCCACCCGACTGGCAGCTCAGCTCTGCGCTGTTGCAAAGTTGACGAAATGCGTTCTCGGTTTCGCCGGAAATCGGGGCCTTGAACACGCCTGCATCGAGCATTGCGGTGGCAACACCTTGTGAGCCGCCCTGAACGTAAATACCGTCAAATACACCGCCGGCCGCAATGGCATCTGCCGTCACTTTTTGTCCATCACCTGGCGCCCAGTTTCCAACGACATCGACGACTTCGATATCACGCCCGGATTCCTTGATCACCTCATGGAAACCTTCATTACGTGCAATGTCGACGGGTTGGCCAGCCGGACCGCGGACATGCAGGAACTTGGCCGGACCATCACCGCTTTGCTCCAGAAGGAACTTACCGGCCGACATTCCAAGTCCTTTTTGATCAACGTTGATCGCGATCTGGTTGGGGTCATCAATCACGTTGTCAAACGACAGAACGACAACATTGGCTTCGTTGGCTTTACGCACCACCGATCCGAATGCGCGCGTGTTGTTGGCGTTAATGATAATGGCGTCAAAGCCCTGATCGATAAAGTTGTTGGCCGCGGCAATCTGTGCGGCGATGTCCTCACCAACCGACACAACTTTGAATTCTTCGATCTCGGCCGCGACTTCCGGCTGTGCGGCATAGGCCTTTGCGACTGCGATCATCTGAACGCGCCAGTCATTGGCGATGAAGCCGTTTACAAGCGCAATCTTGTAAGGCCCTTCGCGTGCAGGCCACTGGAAATAGGCAGTATCATCGGAAACCGGTGTGAAGCACGCCGGATCAGCACCCGGACCAGCAACAGTGTTCGGCCCGGCAAACGCAACTTGTGCAGTCATCATCAATGCGACAGTGGCTGTCGTCATCGTCAGTAATTTTTTCATGGTAGTCCTCCCGTTGGATGCGCTGTTCTTTATCGCTTCCTCAGCAGGTCAGCGCCCCTGCCCGCATTGTGCAAGTTCTTGACGTCTCGTTTGTCGCATGCCGACGACGAGCCTTCTGATCAAAGATCACAAGGGTCGGTTCTTCTGGTATTTTCAGAGAAATTTCGTTCTCACGCCGGTTTGGCGTGAACCGAGATTTCCCCCCTGATGTCAGCATGTGACTTATTGTTTTTGTTTGGCTCTTTACCGTCGTGCGGCAAGGAGTGGTCAATGCCTGAAAATCAGACACCAAACCATGGCGCAATCTTCATCAGTTCCGATTAAATCGTAAAGAGCAGTTTCCGCAGAACGCATACGGTGTTACGCATCCAAGTTGCGGGTTCCCGCAAGACAAGAGAAATGCCTGTGAATATTATCGAAGAGCTGGAGGAAACCACTCATGTCGGATCTTGCTCATTACCTTCGCATCTCCAACTTGCTTGCGGGGAACCTTGATATTCACTCGGCGCTCAGCTCGGTCAAAACCGAGATCGAGAAGATTATCGAGTTTGATCACCTTGATGTGTGCTTGATTGACACGGACAAAAGGTGGGCAACAGCCTATGAGGTTGGCGTCGAAACAGCCTGGAGCAAGATGCGCTCCCATGTGCGAAAGGCGCCTATCCGCGACATTCTGCTGGGTAAAACGGACCATCTAATGACGGGAAATGCCCTTGACGATCCCCGTTTCCTTTTCCCCGGCGCGGTAAGTGCGCCGATTATTGACCACGAACTTCGCAGCCGCGTCAGTGTCGGCATGAAGGTTCTCGGGGAAGTCGTTGGATCGTTGAATTGTTCTTCGAAAAAGGAAGGTTTCTACGACGACAGTCATCTTGAACAGATGCGTATTTTGGCCGACATGCTGGCCCCGTATTTCTATGCCTTGCGCGCCAACGAAAAGGCCAACAAGGAGGCGATCATTCGCGCTGAAATCCTTGCACGCGAAGAAGGTCTGCGTCTTGGCGCACTCAGCCTTACTGATGCGCTTGAGGCCGAACGCCAACGCATCGGTATGGATTTGCATGATCAAACCTTGGCTGATCTGACACGCATTGCACGGGATCTTCGCCCGGGACTGAGCGAGGCACAGTATCTAAGACTGCAGCAGCAAGTCCAAAACATGATCCAGGGACTGCGCGACATCATTGATACCTCGATCCCATCGATTCTTGACCTGTTTGGCTTCCACCATGCTGTCCAGACGCATCTGGAACGGGCTGTAAGCTATGACAGCATAATGCGCTTCAAGGTCGATGATCAAACAGATGGGGCGATTGACCTATTGCCTGAAACAACCCGCATCGCAGTCTTCCGTATCTGCCAGGAAGCCATCAACAATGCAGTTCTGCATTCGAATGCGTCACTTGTTTCAGTCTTGATTACCAAAAGCCCGGATGACTGTCTGACGATCCGCGTTTCGGATAACGGAAACTTCCAGCCACATCCAAGAAAACCGTCCAGTGGCTTGGAACATATGAAAACACGCGCCCGCCTGATCGGTGCAAAATATGACCTTTCAACGTCCGACGGCACACAAATAACAATTCAGTTGCATCAAGCGACCAGACAACAAGGAGAAACGATCAATGAAAATATTGCTGGTTGAAGATGACAACATGCATGCGGATTTCCTGATGGAAATCGTCGAAAACGCTTTGCCGGAATTTGACGAAATCCTTGTTGCCCATAACGGCAAGGAGGCCGAAAAACTTGCCCATCTACATCAGATTTCAGCCGTCGTAATGGACCTGCGCATGAAGGAACATAACGGCATTGAAGCCGCGCGAACGATCTGGGCAGAACGCCCCCACACAAGGATACTTTTCTGGTCGAACTATTCGGATGAGGCATATCTGCGGGGAATCACCCGGATCGTTCCTGATCAAGCGGCCTATGGATATGTCCTTAAAACCGCAACACCGGACAAGATGCGACTGGCGTTGCGTGCCGTCCTTATCGAAGCACAAATTGTTGTTGATCGTGAAGTCCACCAGATCCAGGCACAGCAGATGCGCTCGCGCAGTGCGCTGACAGAATTCGAATATCTGATCTTGCTTGATCTGGCGTTAGGACTTCCTGACAAGGCAATTGCCATGCGCCGAAAACTGTCGCTCCGTACCGTCCAGAACAGATTGCTGTCGCTTTATGACAAGCTTGAAGTTGAGTCACAGGACCAGAACGAAATGGGCATTGTGCTTAACAAACGCACACGCGCCGTTTCCAGTGCCATTGCCCGAAAGGTCATCAATCGCGAGGGGTTGATAAGTGCCAACAAGGAACTGTCCGCCTGGCTTGCAGGTCAACCAGTGCCACTGGACTAGGTTCTTGTTCGGCACCACCAGTCAGCAGGACCCCTGGCCAATCAGCTTTCTTTGCGCTCGTCCAAAGGTGCCATATCGAAACCTATACTGAAGATGCACCCGCTATGCTCTTTGGGTTGCGTCAGTTTTACCTTGGTCTCGTGCCGGGCGGCGATTTCCTTGACGATGGAAAGTCCCAGTCCACATCCCTCGTCATATCCGGCATCATTGATCCGATAGAACCGCTTGAAGACATCCTTGCGATGTTCGACCGGAATACCCGGTCCATTATCTTCGACGGTCAATATCACCTTGTTTTTGGCAGTGTTCTGTTCAAGCCGAACGGTCACAGCGCTGCCACTTGGGCAGTAAGTCAGTGCGTTATGGACAAGGTTTTTAAGCAACTCTTCAATCAAGGTCGCATCACCCATAATCCACGCAGGATCGGTGATCCCCTCATATCCAAGGTCAATGCCACGTTCGATTGCGACCGGAACTTTTGATCCGGTTACCGCACGGGTAATTTCACACAGATCGATCTTGTCAAATGGTCGGCCGGCAAGGCCTTCGGGTGCGGCACGTGCCGATGCCAGCAACTGATTGGCCAGATGTGATGTCTGCCGGGTCGAGGCCGCGATGGTATCCATGATCTGGTGGATTTTCTCGGGATCCTTTTCACGCTGACCAAGTTCGGCCTGGGTTCGAAGTGCGGCCAAAGGCGTTCTAAGCTGATGCGCTGCATCTGCAGTAAAGCGTTGCATGGTCTTCAGGCTGTTTTCCAACCGGCCAAAAAGCTGGTTGATAGCGCCCACCAGATGGCGCACCTCGATCGGCACATCGTGCAAAATCGGTCTGAGATCACTCGGAGAACGGCGATTGAGCGCCTCCTCCAGGCGGGCCAGCGGCTTCAGGCCCTGACCGATCCCGAACCAGACGATCATGGCGGCAATGACAATCAGCAAGATCTGGCGCGCCGCGGCACTGGCAAGAATATCCTCGCTAAGCCTTGTGCGGGTTCCCATGGTTTCGGCAACCAGCACATGAAAACGGGTCGCTTTGCGAACACTCGCCACATAGCGTGAAAGCGCGCCGATCCTGACCGTCTCGCCGTTATAAACCGCATCATAGAAAACCGGTTCTTCACGCAAAGGCAGGAACTTCTCAGGCACCGGCGGCAGATCTTCGTAGCCTGTAATGAATTCGCCCTGCGCAGTACTGACCTGATAGAAAACCCTGTCTTCTGCCGCACTTGTCAACATCTCAAGTGCAACATAGGGAACGTCCACCTCGATCTTGCCACCAATCAAAACAACACGGTCAGCAATGGCTAATGCAGAACTTAAAAGTGCGCGGTCAAATGCTTGGTTTGTCGAATTAACCGCGTTACTACGGACTTCAAGCAGCATCAGGGAACTGACCACCAAAAGCGGGATCAGCAGCGATATGACAAGCCTGCGCCGAAGCGATCGATTACGCCATTTCATGTTTTTTTCAACAGATAGCCAAGACCGCGAACGGTCTGGATTTTTACATCGGCCGCCTCGACCCGTTTGCGCAATCGACTGATATAAAGCTCAACCGCATTGGCACTGATATCGTCTTCAAACCCGGCCAGCTGATCAACGATTTGCTCCTTGCTCAGAACATGACCGACCCGCATCAACAGGATTTCAAGGATATTAAGCTCACGCTTTGGAATATCGACATCCGTGCCATCAACGGTTACCCTCCGCGCCACTGTATCGAAACTGAGCTTCCCACATTTAAGCTGGGTATTATGCGTCCCGGCATTACGCCGCATAAGCGCCCTCACCCTTGCTTCAAGCTCTACCAGCTCAAACGGTTTGGCCAGATAGTCATCCGCACCAAGATCAAGTCCCTTGACCCTGTCTTCGATGTCACCGCGCGCGGTCAGGATCAGAACGGCACTTTCTGCGCCGCGATGACGCAAACGTTTGAGGATCTCGAGCCCGTCAAGTTTCGGCAGGTTCAGATCAAGTACCACCAGGCCATATTCCTGTGTGCGCAGAACGTCGTCAGCTTCCTCGCCATCGGCAATCACATCGACCGCATAGCCAGACTGTCGCAGGGATCCTGCAATTCCATCTGCCAGTGCGGCATGATCTTCGACAACAAGGACTCTCATTGTTTGCGCGACTTTTCCCTGATAAACCTCGACAGAGGTAATTTCTATTCTGCCATTTTCCCGGCAAAGGCATTCAAGAACAAGCGATATCCTCGCCCCGGCACCATATGCCAATGACCATCCGTGACACAGAGTATTGCAGCATGATTTCGGGCCGTATCTGTATTGGTTTATGTTTCATCGCCCTCGCGATGCAAGTTTCTTCTGCGATGGCCGAAGTTTTCACCTATCCAGCATTGCGTTCGTCCCAGGCATCCGATCCAGAACAATCACTGCTGACCAGCACACAACCGATGGCCGTTATCTATGGCTCCGCCGATATCGGTGCCTTTGTCCCGGTGATCGAAGCCTTTCAGCAAGACAACCCGTTTATTGGTGTTGAATACCATCAGCTGCAAACGCTTGAGATGTATGACATTACCCAAAGCCAGCGCGCCAACGGTGAACCAACGGCGGACCTGATCATCAGTTCCTCGATGGATCTGCAGATGAAACTGGCCAATGACGGATATGCCACATCCTATCAAAGCAGTGAAACAGACGCTTTACCCCATTGGGCGCGCTGGCGCAACGAAGCCTTCGCCGTAACGCAAGAACCCGCCGTCATCGCCTATAACCGCGAGTTTTTCCGCGAAAACGAACTTGAACCGCCCAGAACCCGCGAAGACTTTATCCGGCTGCTTGTCAACCACGACGAGTTACTGAGTGAAAAAGTCACGACCTATGACATTGAACGCAGCGGTGTCGGCTTCCTGTTTCTGGCGCGCGATGAACGATTTTTCCCCGGTATCTGGGATTTTGTCCGAATTCTGGGTCAGGCGAAGGTAAAGCTTTATTCCAATACCTCTCCGATGCTTGAAAAAATCGCATCCGGTCAGGTGGTGCTTGGCTATAACCTGTTGGGATCGTATGCGGAAACCTTTACCCAACGAAACCCGAACCTTGGCGTCATCCTGCCGGACGATTTTATCGTCGTTTATTCAAGGATTGCCATCATCCCGCGTGGCGCACGCAACCCCGACCTTGGCGGTCGGTTCCTTGATTTCATGTTGTCGATCAAGGGCCAAAGCGTATTGCAAAATGAAGGCAACTTCAACCCGGTACGCGCCGACGTTCCGCCCAGCACATTCTCTTCGCTGATCTTTGACCGGTATGGCGAACGCGTGCGCTCCTTCCCGGTCGGCCCGGGATTGCTGGTTTACCTTGATCAGGCCAAGCGTCAGCGATTCCTGCGCCGCTGGCAGGATGCACTGCTGAACCGCCGGTAGCGCACCCTGCCGATCAAGTGCCTTTTAAGACTTCGCACTATCGGGTACCGGACGACGATCAGGACCGGTATAGTTCCAGATCATCCGGCGCGGGATTGGTCCCTTGTTGCGGCCACCCTGTTGGGTTTGTTCCCATGCATGGGCAAGAATGCCCACCGACCGCGAAAGACAAAACAGCCCACGCGCCAATTCCGGCGCAAATCCAAGTTCGGCATAAATAACTGCCGTTGCACCATCGATATTCATCGGGATCCGCTTGCCTTTACGCGCCAAAAGCTCTGCCTCGATCGCGCTGGCAATTTCGCCATACCGCCCCGACACATGACCGTCCTGTGCTGCAGCGCTTACGAGTGCCAAAAGCCGTGGTGCACGCGGGTCAACCGGGTGGAACCGATGGCCAAAGCCCGGCACATGTTTGCCATGCTCAGCGATTTGATGATCAAGGCCGTCTGAAACCGCCGCGGCCATATCCTGTCCGGCATCCATGCGTGCTGCGATATCATGATAAAGGGCAACTGCCTGCTCGCCCGCCCCGCCATGCACATCACCCAACACATTAACCGCACTGGCCATGGCATTGTTCAGACCAACGCCACAAGTTGCCGCCATACGGGCAATGGCGATGCTGGGGGCTTGCGGCCCGTGATCGACGGCCGAAACAAGCGCTGCTTCAAGCAGCTTGGCCTGCGGGGTCGATGGCAATTCGCCGCGTGTCATCAACCAGATCATGGTCGGAAAACTGATATTGCCAATCAGATCCTCAATCGCGTAACCGCCATAATGGATTTTGCCTGGCTCCATATCGATGATGCCGGTCTGCCACCAGTCGCGCACTTCGTTTTCAACGTCTTCAACGGTTTTCGAACTCACAGCACGCCCTCCTTGGCAAAGTTATCGATTTCATCATTGGAAAAGCCAAGCGACGACAGAATGTCCTGATTGTCTTGTCCAAGTTCCGGCGGCGGTGCACTCACCGACGGTGCATCACCATCCATTTTGATTCCGGTTCGAAGGATGCGGATATCCCGATCAGCGCCTGGCACATTCTCAAACGACGCCAGCATCCCGCGATCAGCAATCTGTGGCAGCGAAAGCGCCTGTGGCACGGTCAGAACCGCACCGGCCGGAACACCAACGGCGTTAAGCTTTTCAACCCAGTAATCGGTTTCTTGTCTAACCAGCACTTCTTCAAGCAGTTCGGTCAAAGCCGATCTGTTTTCGAGCCGTTCCTTGCGCGACACAAACCGCGGATCCTTGATAAGCGTTTCAAGACCGAGAACACCACACAGAGCTTCGAACTGTTCCTGCTTGTTTGCGGCAATGTTGATCTGGCCATCTGCCGTGGCAAAGGCACCAGATGGTGAAGACGTGAAGTTGTCATTACCATTGGCGGTCGGCTCCTTGCCGGCAATCAGATAGTTCGAGACCACCCAACCCATCGTGGCAATCACCGATTCCAGCATCGAAATATCAATGAAACTGCCCTTGGCATCCTTGTTTCCCATGGCCCGCCCCGCCAACGCTGAACTGATCGCAAAGGCCGCTGTCATGCCGCCAATGGTATCGGCCATCGGATACCCGACGCGATAGGTCCCTTTGCCTTCCTCGCCAGTGATCGTCATAATCCCCGACAAGCCCTGGACAATCTGGTCATAGGCAGGAAGCTTCTTCATCGGGCCACTCTGGCCAAAGCCGGAAATCGCGCAATAAACCAGCCCCGGATTCACCTTTGACAGCACATCATAGCCAAGTTCAAGGCGATCCATGACACCCGGACGAAAGTTCTCGACCAGAACATCGGCTTTGGCCACGAGCTTTTTGAGGATTTCCTTCCCACGCGGGTCCTTAAGGTTCAGCGTGATCGAACGTTTACCGGCGTTTTGTGCCATGAATGAAACGCCCATCAGCTTTTCATTGAGCTCCATGTCGGCACCCAGCTGGCGGGCAAGATCGCCACGCCCCGGCGCTTCAACCTTGATGACATCCGCCCCCATATGGGCCAGCTGGTGACAGCAAAACGGTCCGGCCAACACATTGGTCAGGTCAAGAACCGTTATTCCGGAAAGAGATTTTGGTCCACTCATGGTTATTTCCTAAATTCTGTCTGGTAGAATTATGTTCCATTATATAGAATTTTAAGCTTGGACAAAATGGTCTTGGCGCTCTCACTGCGCCAAATCAGAGCACGAGACGGATTTAACCATGTCAGAACAAAACGTTACAGCGGTTGAGCGCGCCTTGGGAATTCTTGATGCCTTCACCGATCAGGACCATGACCTGTCGCTCAAGGATCTGTCCGAGCGTACCGGAATGTATAAAAGCACCATCTCGAGACTGGCGGGAACGTTGGAGTCTTGTGGTTTTTTGATGATTTCCGGTCGTGGCCGCTATCGCCTCGGCCCGGCACTTTGGCGTCTTGGCTCCATTTACCGGCGATCATACGGCATGGACGATATCGTCCGCCCACACCTTTCGATCCTTGTTTCAGAAAGCGGTGAAACCGCGTCCTTTTACGTGCCCGAAGGCGCCAATCGCCTGTGCCTGTTTCGCGAAAACTCCCCAAGCAGCCTGCGTCATCATCTTGAAGAAGGCGCTATTCTTCCTTGTGAATTAGGGGCTGCTGGCCACGTCATCCGCGCCTGGGGCGATGGCGTCGATGACCGTTCGTTACAGGTCCTCGAAGACAGGTTTGCCCTGAGCGAAGGTGAACGTGATCCGGATGTTTCGGCGATTGCCGTACCGGTACTGGATCGCCAGAACCACCTGCTCGGTGCACTTGCCCTTTCCGGTCCGATCAGTCGGTTCACCCCGGAAAAGCGTCTCAAATGCCTGGCTTCGCTGCAATCACGTGCAGCGGATTGCGGTAAACGCATGTCTTCATGATTACAAACTGCCGCCCATCTTTGCCGTTAACGCATAAATCATATGAACTTTTTTCACCCATTTTTTGCCAATGACAGGTTGGTGACAGGTTTGGCTGTTACCGTCCCGCCACTGCCGATCCGTGAGTCATAAATTGGCCCCGGAACAAACAAGAAGAAAATTCGGCAAGGGAGGTCAGGTCAATTTCCGGGGTCAGGTGGGCATTCATGCCTCTGAAAGCGGTGTTCGGACTCCCCTTGCTGGCGTTTTGTTCCATTGATCGGCTTGCCACTATTCGGGTGGCTGGGAAATTGCTTTAGTGTCTGGAGGAGACCCTGATGAACAAACTGTCGATGTTCTCGCGTCGCGGATTTATCGCAGCAGCCACGGCTGTTGCTGTTTCGACTGCTGCATTTGGTGCAATGGATGCCAAAGCTGCAGAAATCGACGAAATTCACTTCGTCATTCCAGGCGGCGCAGGCGGCGGCTGGGATGGCACGGCACGTGGTACCGGTGAAGCCCTGACCAAATCGGGTCTGGTTGGCACCGCATCTTACGAAAACATGTCTGGCGGCGGCGGCGGTAAAGCGATCGCCTACATGATCGAAGCTGCTGATCGTCTTGACAACACCCTGATGGTCAACTCCACCCCGATCATCGTGCGTTCGCTGACCGGTGTCTTCCCGCAGTCGTTCCGCGACCTGACCCCGATTGCAGCCGTTGTTGCTGAATACGCAGCATTCGCTGTTCCGGCCGACAGCCCGTATCAGTCCTTCACCGACGTTGTTGACGCGGTCAAAGCTGATCCGTCTTCGGTCAAGTTCGGTGGCGGTTCGGTCCGTGGCGGTATGGACCACATCGTTGCAGCCTATGCTGTTCAGCAGGGCGGCGGCGATGCCAAACAGGTAAAATACATTCCGTATGACGCAGGCGGCAAAGCAATCGCTGGCCTTCTGTCGGGTGAAACCGAAGTTCTGTCGACCGGTCTGGGTGAGCTGCTTGAACTTGCCAAGGCAGGTCAGGTTCGCATTCTGGCTGTAACCTCGAAAGAACGCGTTGAAGCTGCTCCGGACGTTCCGTCGCTCGGTGAACTCGGCATTGATGCTGAATTCGTCAACTGGCGCGGTTACTTCGGTTCGCCTTCTCTGTCAGCTGACAAAGCGGATGCCTATGCTGCGATCCTCAAGGACGTTCAGGCAACCCCGGAATGGGAAACCGTTCGTACCCGCAATGGCTGGGAAAAAATCTATAAGCCGCGTGCTGAGTTTTCTGCCTTCATGGAAAATCAGGAAAAGGTCGTTGGCGACCTGATGCGCGACCTTGGCTTCCTGAAATAAGCCGTTAATACACAAGTAAAAAGACCTCCGAAGGAAACCACGCCATGTCCATCAATCGCGACAAATTCGGCGCGCTGCTATTTCTTTGCCTTGCGCTGATATATGGCTTCTATGTCGATGACATCCCGCTGCTGTTTGGCGACGAGGATGCCCCGTTCAATGCCAGAACCCTCCCTAACGCCCTTGCATGGTTGCTTGGTGTGGTTTCCTTCATCCAACTGATACTGCCGACCAACAGAGAGGCCGGCAGTCTCGAACACGCTTTCCGCGGTCTTAAGTGGAAACGCGTTGTTATCCTGGCGGCACTGATGGTGTTTTATGGCCTGACCATCCGCCAGCTGGGCTTCCCGATTTCAACATCGCTCTTCCTTATGGGCGGTTTCTATACGCTTGGCGAACGCCGTCCGCTGGTTCTGATCCTGACGGCTGTCGGTGTCACGCTTGCTTTCTGGGGCTTGCTCTATGCCATGGGCATCTACCTGACCCCGGGCGATTTCTTCTATTATCTCGGTTGGATGTCAAACGATGCTTGAGGGAATTTTCTCCGGTCTTTCGACCGCTGTCATGCCGATCAACCTTCTGATGGTTGCGGTCGGCTGTTTCGCAGGCACCTTTATCGGGATGCTTCCCGGTCTTGGCCCAATCACTGCCATTGCCCTGATGATCCCGATCACCTACGGGTTTGATCCGTCCACCGGCCTTATTCTGATGGCGGGCGTGTATTACGGGGCAATCTTTGGTGGCTCGACATCTTCTATTCTGATCAACGCGCCGGGTGTTGCCGGAACGGTTGCGACCGCCTTTGACGGTTACCCGATGGCCCAAAAGGGCCAGGCTGGCAAGGCATTGGCCATTGCCGCCTACTCGTCCTTCTCTGGCGGTACGATTGCTGCAATCTTCCTGCTGGTCGCCGCACCGGCACTGGCATCAGTTTCGTTGTCGTTCCAGTCGGGTGACTATTTCGCATTGATGGTGCTTGGCCTGACGGCTGTGTCTGCCTTTGCTGGCAAGGGACAGGTTCTTAAGGCGATTACCATGACCCTGTTCGGGATCATGCTTTCGACCATCGGGACCGACCCGGCGGCTGGCGTTGCCCGCTTTACCTTTGGCAGCATGGATCTTGTCGACGGCATCAGCTTCCTTTTGCTCGCCATGTCGACCTTTGCCCTTTCCGAGGCCCTGCTCTCGATCCTGCGTCCGACCAAAGACACCCGGTCCGAGGAAGAAAAGGCCCTTAAAAGCCTGGGCTCGATGAAGCTGTCGAAGGAAGAAGTCAAGATCATGATCCCGGTCATTGGCCGTTCCTCGGTTCTTGGCTTCTTCACCGGCGTTCTGCCGGGTGCCGGTGCAACGATTGCATCCTTCCTTGCATACGGCATGGAACGCAATATTGCCTCGGCCAAGGAAAAGCTCGGCTTTGGCAAGGGCTCCATTCGTGGTCTGGCGGCGCCGGAAACCGCAAACAACGCTGCGTGTTCTGGTTCCTTCGTACCACTTCTGACCCTTGGTATTCCGGGTTCGGGCACCACGGCTGTGATGATGGGCGCGCTGATTTCCTATGGCGTTCAGCCGGGTCCGCGTCTGTTTGTTGAACAGCCTGACGTGTTCTGGTCCGTGATCATTTCGATGTATATCGGCAATATTGTCCTGCTGGTTCTGAACCTGCCGCTGATCCCGTATATCTCGCGTCTTTTGGCCCTGCCCCAGCAGCTTCTTGTTCCGTTCGTTCTGTTCTTCTCGCTGGTTGGTGTCTATCTGGTGACCTTTAACACCATGGACATCCACATGATGGTGATTGCAGCTGCAATCGCGATCGGCCTGCGTCTTTTGAACTATCCGATGGCGCCGATGCTGCTTGGCTTCATTCTTGGCAAGATGATGGAGGAAAACCTCCGTCGTGCACTGGCCATTAGCGACGGTTCCATTTCGTTCCTTTGGGAACGCCCGATCACGCTTGTGATCCTGTTGATCAGCATTCTGTTCCTTGCAGCCCCGTTGATCGGCAATCTGCGCAGCTGGTTGGCAAACCGCAAATCAGCGCTTCCCAATGATGGTGAACTCTAAGATCTGCCTCTGAGCGACGTGAAGGATATTGGTAATGCGGTTTCTTGATAATCTGTCGATTGGTCCCAAAACCCTTTTGGTTCCGGTCTTCCTGATGATCGTTATTGTCGCCATGGGGATTGCCACTGTGGCAACCCTTGAAAGCGAAAAAGACACCCTTACCAGCCTTCGCGTTGAAGCCTATGAACGGCGATCCGATGCGCTAACACTCAGCAACGCCCTGAACGAGGCGCACGGATCGCTGTTTCGTATTCTGACCTGGGACTCCAACGGCATTAATGCTGCTGTTGTGCCCGATCTTCGCGAACAGGTCGCCAAACTCGAAGAAGAACTAGCCCCCCTTGCCCAGCGTCTTGCCGCTGTGGGTGGTGATGCCTTTACCGAGAACTATGCGAAATACATGGAACAGGTGAACCAGTTCCTTGTTGAAAGCGAAATGAACATCTATGGCGCGCTGGAAGTCATTGCCCAGGCTGATGAAACCTTCCAGGCCCTTCAGGCACCGCTTAACGATATCCTTGCCCAATCACATGAAATTGCCACCACATCGTTTGCCGATGCCTATGCGCAGGCCGAAGCCCTGCAGCGTGTCTTTGTCATCGTTGCACTGATTGTTGTGGTTGTTGCGGTTGTTGTGTCGGTCTTTGTCTCCCGGCGCATTTCACGACCCATGACCGACCTTGCCGAATTGATCGAACAAATTTCCAATGGTGATCTTGATGTGAGTGTTCGCGGCGGACAACGCGCTGATGAGATCGGCAAGGTCGCGCGCTCTGTCATGGTACTGCGGGATCAGTCCAAGGAGGCAGAAGTCCTGCGTCAGGAACGCGAACGCGTGCGTGGCCTTGAAAGACAGCGCCAGCAAAACCTGATCGACGCCACCAACCATTTCCAGCGCGTCGTTCAGGAAGCCCTTTCCGGCTTTGATCAGGAATTCAGCTCGCTCAACGGATCTGCCAGCGACATGGAACAGATCGCAACCCTTGCCAGCGCACGGTCCGCCGACGCAAACCAGCATTCCGAGCAGGTTCTTCATCACATCGAAGCTGTTTCCCAAACGACGGCAAGTTTGTCCGAAGCCATTGCTGAAATCGGCCAACAGGCCCAGAACTCGGCTGAGGTTGCCGGACGTGCACGTTCCGAAAGCGAACAGTCACGTGCCCTGTTTGAACAGCTGACCAACGCCACCCAACGGATCGGTGATATCGTCAGCCTGATCGAAGACATCGCCAACCAGACCAACCTGCTTGCCCTGAACGCCACCATTGAGGCCGCACGCGCCGGTGACGCCGGTAAGGGCTTTGCCGTGGTCGCGGGCGAAGTCAAAAACCTTGCCTCCCAGACTGCACGCGCAACCGAAGATATCGCAAGTCAGGTCGAAGAAATTCGTGGCCTTACCGATAACGTGGTCAATGCCTTGCACGGTGTTGCCGATGTTATCGGCGAGGTGGACCAGTCGGCCGCTGCCATCGCTGCTGCCGTTGAAGAACAACAGGCCTCCACAGCCGGTATTTCTGACAGCATTCAGGATGCTAATGGTGGTATGCGGACCGTGGCCGAGGCGGTTGGTGCGCTGGATAACGAAACAGCCCGCGTCCATAACGGTTCGGCAAACGTAACGCGCGCCACCAGCACATTGAATGACGAGGCCACCAAACTGCGTAACGCAATCGATGGCTTCCTTGAACAAATCGAGAAGAACAAGGCCGAAGCATAATGAGGAAAACACCGGATGGTCGCTCAGGCGCCCATTGGATCAACCGACTTTCCGGTGTTTTGACACCCCAGTTTTTCAAAAAACTGTCGATTGCTTTGGGGATCGGCCTGATTGGCGGCTTGATCGCCCATTTCATCAATATGCCTCTGGCCTGGATGATGGGCCCGATGCTGGCCACGTTTGTCGCAAGCCTGCTGCGCGTGCCGATGGGTGTCCCGATGCAATTTCGCTCTGGCATCCTTGGCGTTATTGGTATTTTCCTAGGCGCATCCTTTACCCCCGATACCCTTGATCAGGCCGCAAAGTGGCCGATCAGCATGATCGCGGTTCTGTTGTATGTTCCGATCATCACATTCGTGATCACGTGGTTCTATTCCCGCATTGCCCGCCTTGACCCGGCCACAGCGTTGTTTTCCGCAACACCGGGTGGCCTGACACCGATGGTCGTTCTTGGGGCGGCTGCTGGCGGCAATGAACAGGAAATCGCCCTGACGCAGGGTTTGCGTGTTTTGCTGCTGGTGATGTCGGCACCCCTGATTGTTTTGATGATCACCGGCGTTGTAGCAAACGGCCATGGCGATAGCCAATCGGTTCAAATGACACTGAACGAAGGTCTTTTGACCGCCGGTTGCGCGATCATCACAGTTCTGGTCTTTCGCAAGCTGCGCATCCCGGCGGCCTATATGACCGGTGCGATGGCGGCTAGCATGGTGTTGCATGTATCGGGCATCGTCGAGGGTAACCTGCCCGACTGGCTTCTAGCCGGAAGCCTGTTGATCCTTGGTTCTGCCATCGGCAGTCGGTTTTCGGGCGTCAAGATCGCTGTCCTTGTCCGTCTTGCGGGCTATTCGGTGCTGGCAACCTTTGTTGTCCTGGCCTTCACGGGCGGGGTTGCATGGTTCGTATCGCAATGGCTGGATCTTGATTTCATTGCCGTATTGCTGGCCTTTGCGCCGGGTGGCGTTGCTGAAATGTCATTGATTGCGCTGGCCCTCAATGTCGAACCGAGTTTTGTCGCCTTTCACCATATCGTGCGCATTTTCGAAATCGTGTTGCTGGCGCCACTCCTTGCCAAGTGGTTTCAGCGCCACATGCAAAAGAAAGCCGCACGGCAAAATTAATCTGTTTCGGACGCTTCTCTCGTCTGATTAGCCAAACATGTCCTTGGTGATCCCGTCATACCAGGCAACAGATTCCTCAAATGTATGCCGGCGGACATCGGCACCTTCATCGGGTTGGCTGATAAAGGATGATGTGCTCGCGATCGCGCCGTCAACATTGCCATATTGCGCCCCGACCTTGATTCCGTCATTGGTTTCGACAAGGCTCCAGCACGTATTGAGATAACGCGCTGGAAAGACCCGCGTATCCATCAGATCCGCCATCAGATGCATCACCACCACTTTCGCCTGACTGTTGGCAGCAGATCCTGACTTCGGCATGGCGCCTGCAATAGACGCATCACCGATGACAAAGATTTTCTGATCGCGTTTGGACCGCATGCTTTCGGCATCCACCGGGCAGAAACCGCTGTCATCCGAAAGCCCCGCACTGATGGCAATGCTCCCGGCCTGCTGTGCCGGAATGATGTTGAGCAACGCACCGCTAAAGGTATCAAAATCGGTCTCTACCGTTCCGGCTTCGACATCGACACTCTTGATCCCCCCATGGATATTGGGCCCATACCATTCCACCATGCCCGGATAGTATTTCTCCCACCCTTCTGCAAACAGACCCTGTTTGGAGAATTTCTCTTTCGGATCAAGAACAACGATCGTGCAGTCAGTGAGCCCGCGTGCCTTAAGCGTATGGGCGATCATGGAAACACGTTCATACGGGCCCGGCGGACAGCGATACGGATTGGGTGGCGCTACCATCACCACCTGATCACCGTTTTTAAGGCCATCGATTTTTGATTTAAGTAATTGTGTCTGTGGCCCCGCCTCCCAGGCATGGGGGGCAATTTCCGCCAGCTCCGCCGAATATCCCGGAACACTATCAAATACCAGATCAATACCCGGTGACAGGACCAGCCGGTCATAGGGGATGGTTTCCCCGGTTGATGTGCGCACCTGCTGGGCTGTGCGATCAATTTCTTCTGCCCGGGCTGTCACTTTGCGAATGCCATAATCATTGATCAGACGATCATAGCCATGCGTGATCGACGCAAAATCGCGATAGCCACCCAGATACAGGTTGGAAAAGAAGCAGGTCGTGTATTTCTCGGAATCCTCAATCAGGGTGATGTTGATTGCCCCACCGGCCTTTTCCGCCAAATGACGGGCCACCGTCGCCCCACCTGCACCGCCGCCAACAATCACGACATTCTTGCGGCCTTGGGCACGCAAAATGCCCGGCATTGCCATGGCACCTGCACCGGCGCCGAGAAACTTGTTGAACGTTCGCCTTGTGACACTGCTCATTTTCTTGTTCCTGATCCGTTAATTAACGACGTTTCATAAACTCCAACCTCTACTCCTTGGTCGAAAAATAGGTCGCAAGCGCTGCCAATTCTTCCATACCAAGGCTTGCCATGATTGCCTGCATCACCGAATTGTCGCGCAGGCGGTATTTGTATTCCAGCATCGCCTCGACAAAATACTCGCGCGGCAATCCGTCGATCACCGGGATCGCATGATTGGCAGCTTGTCGCTGATGACACGTCAAACATTCTGTCGCGAGATAAGCGCCATAATCTGCATCACCTGGCATTGCCAACACCTGTCCGATGGCCTCACCCAATGGCATGTCCGGTGTCGTTTTCTCCGCACCGGACTCCGCAAACGAAAAGTTCGGGATCAAGAAGATCCCGAACGCAACACACAGCCAGATCTTATCAATGCCCAGCACCCGAAACACGCGCGCCGTCAAAGCCCTGCCACCATCCGTTTCATGATGTTTCCGGTGACAGTCACGCATTAATCGATCCCCCCGGCACCGTTTTCTTCATCGCCGTCCGGCGTAACATCGAGAACACGCGCGCGCATCACGATCTCAGCCGGACCATCGCCACAGTTTTCCATGCAGGGTTCAACATTGGTCGCGAAATTTGCCTCTTCCAAACGATCATCGGGATAGAAGTTCTCTTCGTTAGGCAACGAAATCTCGCTAAAGGTTTCATTGGATAACTCAAAGTCTTCTTCTGTGACAATGTCGTTCAAATACAACAGGTAAGCTGTAATTGCGTAAGTCTGATCCGCACTCAGCGACCGGGCATTGCCAAACGGCATTGCCCGATGGACATAGTCAAAAATCGTCGAAGCGAACGGCCAATAGGACCCGATGGTCTTAACCGGGCGATCCGCCGTCAGGGTATCAAAGCCCCCCGACAATACCGGCCAGCGTCCCTCGCCTTCACCAAACACACCGTGGCACACCGCGCAGTTTTCATCATAGAGCACGCCTCCATCTGCAACCGTACCGCTGCCAAAAGGTAGCCCGACACCGTCCGGACGCACATCAATATCCCACGCAGCAACTTCTTCGGGCAGTGCTTCGCGGCCAAGATGATAAACACCATGCTCAGGGATCACTGCATCTGCCGCATTCACAGCAGGTTCCGCCGTAGATGCGGTTTCCACAGGTGCTGCTGCCGGCGCAGAATCAGGTTCAGCTGCGGCTTGCTCTGCACTTTCCGAGAAGGTTGCCAGATAGGCGATCACATTGGCGATCTCGTCGTCTTTTTTCAGGCCGGCAAAGGCCATCTTCGTACCTTTGACATAGTCGCGCGGTTTCGCCAGATATTCAGTCAGGCTGTCGTGGTCCCAGACCAAACCTTCTTCGCCGGCCTTGGTCATCGCCTTGGAATATTTGAAATCCTCAAGCGATCCTGCGACACGCCCAAAGATTTCATTGAGCTCTGGTCCGACCTTGTTTTTGGCTCCTTCACCCACGGCGTGACAGGCAGCACATTTGCGGAAAACCTTCTCTCCTGCATCTGCATCTTGCGCGTTGGCACTGGTTGCCCATGCTGCGCCAAGCAGAACGATGCTTGCGGTAAACTTAAGAAACTTCGACATTTTCCGCCTCTCCGTTCGACTTCAGATACCAGGTCTGGATGCCATTATTGTGATAGATGGAGTTATCGCCACGCGCCGCCCGCAGGGCGTCCTTGGTCGGCTGGACGTAACCCTGTTCGTCAATGGCACGCGATTGCAGATAAAGCGGCGATCCGTCCCAGTTGAATTCGTAATAGAAACGATGCAGCGACCGGCTAAGGCTTGGTCCATCAATTCGGGCATGCTGCCAGTTGCGGCCACCGTCAATCGACACATCAACGCGCTTGATCTTGCCATGGCCAGACCATGCAACACCGGTAATGATGGTATGGCCGCGGCCATGGGTGATGGGGGCCTGCGGGCTTGGATTGGTGATGACCGATTTGACATCCATTGCCCAGGTAAAGCGCCGTGCTCGGCCATCAGGCATAAGATCGGTGTATTTCGACGTCTCTTCGCGGAGCTGCCATGGCTTATCGCCGACCTCGATCCGGCGCAGCCATTTCACCCACATATTGCCTTCCCAACCCGGGACGCACAGACGCACCGGATATCCTTGTTCGGGACGCAAGGCCTCGCCATTCATTTTGAAAGCAACCAGGCAGTCATCAAGCGCCTTTTCAATCGGGATCGAACGACCCATACCCGATGCATCGGCACCTTCGGCCAAGATCCATTTTCCGGCTGGTTTAACACCGGCTTCTTCCAAAAGTGTCCGCAGGCGAACGCCGGTATACATCACGTTATGCAGCATACCGTGGGTAAACTGGCAGCCGTTAAGCTGCGCGCCACGCCACTCCATGCCAGAGTTCGCCGCACATTCAAGGAAGTAGACCCGGTTTTCACGCGGGAAGCGCATCAGATCCTGCATGGTAAAGACAAGCGGCTTGTCGACCAGACCATTGATCATCAGGCGATGCTCAGCCGGGTCCACTTCGGCGACCCCGCTGTGATGACGCTCAAAGCAAAGACCATTTGGCGTAATGATGCCGTCAAGTTCATGCAACGGCGTGAAGTTGATCGACGATATCGGATCGGCGGTCAGCCATGGCACATCGCGACGCACGACATGGGCTTCAAACGGTGATGGCACACCATAGGGTGCGGCATCCACGCCCGGACCGGAATACTGGTTCCAGTCCTTGAGTTCCGTGATCGCCGGATCCGGGGTTCCGGCCGCCAACGCAGCACCGCCACCAATTGCGGCAACCGCCGCCCCACCAGCGGCTGTTAAACCACCCTGAAGAAAGCTGCGCCGACTTGGCACAAAATTCTTATCTTTTTGAGGTTGTTTGGACATGGCTCTTGGTGCCCTCCCTACACATTCGAAATTTTATATATATTGAGGCGAAAAATGCCCTGCCCGGTGATTGGAACCGGCCAGGTGATTTCGCCTAGTTCATTCCAATCACTTTCACGGTGTCATTGCGTGGAATATCAATGACCTTGTGACGGGTGATGTAGTTTTCCATCAGATCGTAGACCGCGGGTCCTTCAACGCCTTCGTTGACGGATGCCCAACCGGCGACGACATAACTGCGATCCGCTTCAATCGGCTCGCCAGTCTTGATCATGGTCATGTTCGAGATACGGTTGCCGATGCTTTCCTTGGGTGCGCAGCTATAGGCCATGCCACCGACACGAACCATGTCACCCCCCTGTTGGAAGAACGGATCCTTGTTAAACAGGTTGTCACAAACGTCCTCGAGGATTTCCTTGATCTGCGTGCCAGTGAATTCCAGACGATAAACCGACGGGTAATTCATGCTGGTCTGGTTATAAAGATCATCGATGGTGATATCGTCACCCGGAAGCAATGTCGTACCCCAACGGAATCCCGGGCTAAATGCCAGTTCCGCATCTCGTTCTTCCATGATGCCCTGACAAATCAGGTCATCCCATGTCCCGTTGAAATTACCGCGGCGATACAGCAGACCTGATGTCTTGCCGATGACGCGATTGCACTCCGCCTCATAAGGTGCGCGGACCTCGTCAATCTTGGCGGCCATTTCCGGATCCGGATCGATTACATCCGAGAACACCGGAATAAGTGCTGAATTATAATCGGTTACGCGCCCATCTTTAACTTCCAGATCAACGCGCCCCAGATATTTGCCGTGTGAACCCGATGACAAAAGCAATGTATTGCCGATCTTGATCGCCTCGGGCACCGCGTCGTGGGTATGGCCTGTCAGGATGACATCAATGCCGTTCACAACGGTCGCCAGTTTCTGGTCCACGTCAAATCCGTTATGCGACAACAGGACGACCACAGCGGCCCCGGCCTCGCGCGCGGCGTCGACATTGGCCTGAATGACTTCCGGGCGAATACCAAACGACCAGTTCGGGATCATCCAGCGCGGATTGGCAATCGGGGTATAGGGCATGGCCTGCCCGATCACCGCGACCTTGTGCCCGCCGGTTTCATAAAACGCGGTATGTTCGAAAACCGGTTCATCCCATTCCGTGTCAAAAACGTTGCTGGCCAGGAACGGATAACCAAGATCATCAACGATCTCCTTGACCCGATCTTCGCCAAAGGTGAATTCCCAGTGCCCGACCATCGCGTCCGGCTTGAGCAGCTTCATGCAATCAACCATGTCCTGCCCATTGGTCTTGAGCGACGTGTAAGACCCCTGCCAGGTGTCACCACCATCAAGGAACAGAACGTTGCTATCCCCGCGTTCCGCACGGATCGCCTTGACCAGCGTCGCGGTGCGATCAAGGCCGCCAAGCCGTCCGTAAGTCCGCGCCATATCGACATAATCGACCATGGTGTGCGCATAGGCGAGCGGACTGCCGCGCTTTATCCCGAAGTGGGACAGGAATTCCTCGCCAACAAGATGCGGCGGAATGCCTTCAAACGCCCCGACACCGTAGTTTTCTGATGGCGGGCGGAAATAGACCGGCTTTAGCTGGGCATGAACATCGGTGAAGTGCAAAAGCGTAATGCTGCCTTTGCTGTCAAACTTCAAAAGATCGTCCTGAGTCAGACGCTGTTGGGCAGCCACACGGGTCAAACTACCCATATAGCCGGTCGCTGCGGTGGTCACAGCTGCCCATTGCAAAAATTCACGGCGCGAAAACATTTATTGGTGGCCTCCGGGCAATATTCACCTGTTCGGCAACGCGGCCGAGGCATTTAAAGGAAGAAAGGCGGGGCAACCGGGAGGATAAGCCAATCACCCCTGTAGTAACTTTTGAATCTTATTGGCGAACTGCAGGTGTCTCGACGGACAAGCCGGTGCCACGCCAGGTCACATAGACCTCAAGCGCCATCAGTTCGTCAGAAAATGCAGCCGGGAATTCCGCACGGGTATCACGGATGCAACCGCGAAAACGGTTATGCAGTGACACCAGACTGGCCTGCTTCAGGCGATAGGTCGGGAACCCGTTGACATTGCCCTGACTGAGATGGTCGGCGCGAATGTAGTTGCCATTGTTCTGTTCATGACAAGATGCACAGGAAAGATTGAGCTGCCCGGTCCGGGTGTAATAAAGCTCGTTGCCCTTCTCCCACCAGCTCTGCATGTGCCCTTCGGCAAGATCGATGGCGACCGGCGTGCCCAAAGACTGATGTTTGACATAGGCGGTCAACGCCTTTTGCTCAGGCGCATCAAACTTATAGGCCTCTGCCTCCATCTCTTCGGTGCGGCACTTGTTGATCTGAAGTTCCACATTGATCGGGCGGTTGGATGCTTCATCCCATTTCGGGAAGCTTGCCCCGACACCAGCCATGCTTTCCTCGGCATCCCCGTGACAGGATGCGCAGGATTTACCGGCACTTCCGTCAACCGTATTCCAAAGATCCGCACCGTCCTGCACTTCAAGCATTCCGGGATTTTCAAAGGTATCGGTTTCCAGAAGACGCGTTTCTTCGGTTCGATACAGCCAGCCTGACAGCACCTCGTCAAGCGGGTGACCTTCTGGCGGTGCTGCACGGGTGATCATCTGGATTTCGCCGTCGATGACGAGTTCATCGTCAACCGGCCCACCGGCAAACGCAATCCCCGGGACAAGTGCGGTCATGGCAACCGCAGCAGCTTTGGCTATGATTTGGTTTCTCAAGACATTCCCTCCCGATGCAGTGGCGGGCCCGTGATCACCTGGATCAAGGACCCGTCCCGAATCATTTTATGGCGATCTTGTTTTCAGTCTCGTAGACAGAACCGTCATCATCCAACCAGCTGAACTTGAATGTTCCAGCCTCGTTAACCTTGGCGGAAAACTCGATATAGGGGTTGGCGGAAATTGCCGGCTCGAGTTCACAGGAAAACACGGGCTTGCCGTTGAATTCACAGGTGAACTTGTTGATGATCTGGCGCGGGATGAGATTGCCATCCTTGCCCTTGCGCAAACCTGATTCCATCGGATGGTTGATCAGGGTCTTGATGGTGATGATCTCACCAGCCGATGCGGATTTCGGCACCTTTACACGCGGCTTGATATTGTCCATTTGACTTTCTCCCGATCCGATCAGCCGCCGCAACCACCGATGGTCACTTTGACTTCTTTTTTATCCATGAAAACCTGCCCCTTACTGGTCTTTGCGACCGCAACCACATTCTGGGTTTTCGCAAGACGCATGCGGGTTTTCGCCTCGGCTGCACCGCTCATCGGCGTGAAGTGGAATACAGCGACATCCGGGTTGGGGTTGCCTTCGGCATAGATGACAACCGACTCAACGTAATCGTCATCCGTCATCGGGCTTGCCACAGACACCTCGATCGGCACGGTGTTGCCGTTTTCGGCAATTTCCGGCGTCGTCAGGGTCAGGTCACCACCCATCGCGGGCTCTTTACCACCGGCAAAGTTTTTGATGCTTTCGGCTGTGGCTTCCGGCGTGGCAGAGGCGGACAGCGAGAAGCCGAACACTCCGGCTGCAGCTGCACCGACCGATGCACAAAGCATTTGGCGTCGTGTGAGATTCATCTTGGTTCCTCGGTGGTTGTTATTCTTTGAGCGTCGCCAAATAGGCCACGACATCTTCAACTTCCTGCGCGGTCAGGATTGTTTTGCCGACCAGATCTTCGCGGACATTGATGCCGACATTCAGCGAATAGAAACCCGGCATAACCGTCTCTTCGGAGAAAACTTCTTTGGCATCAGCCACGATGGCGCGAAGTTCGCCCTCGCTCCAGCGGTCGGCAGCACCATCAAGCGGCGGCCCGACTTCGCCGTGGAACAGCTGGTCGCTTTGATCTTTGACAGCGTGACATGCCAGACAGTTGCCAAGGCTACGATTGGCAAAGACCTTACGCCCGTTTTCCGGGTCTCCCGGCTGGCTGGTCAATGACTGGGATACAGACATGTCATCGAATTTGACATCGGCAGGTGCGAGTGCATCAGCTGCGGCAAGGGCCGGAAGGCCAACGATCAGGCACGCAAGAAAGGTTCTTGGTTTCCAAGACATGGCGTTGTGGTTCCTCCTGTGACGATGCCCCTGCCCTCTGTGTGGCATATGAACATCCCCGGTCTGACATCTGGCGGCTCTGACGGCGCCTTTAGTTCAAGTTATTCAAACTCAACTTTTAATTCAACACATAAATATGATATTTTTAATGTTTCATGTTCTGAACTATTAATTATGCATACATTGCAAGGGGTTGTTACTGCCCTAATCGCCCCTCCTCCTGAAGCTTCTGAATGATGCGGGCATGATATTTCTGGAAGTGCTCGTCGGTTTCGTAACCCTTCTCGTTTACCCAGCGAAACATATTCAGGAACGTCCATTTGCCAAACGCACCGGGCATGGTCGCAACCGCGGCCTCGGCGGCATTTTTGCCGTCTTCCGGTGCTTCTTCAGGCAGAAAAACGATGGTCGGGGTAAAGACATAGCCCCACTTGCGGGCGGCGGTTTTCTCGCTCAGCACGTCGCCATCGAGATCAGTCACTTCTTCGTCGCCAAACATGTTGTATTGGACGACCTTGAAGTTCTCCTTGATATAGTCGGATACCTCTGGATCGCTCAGCAGTTCGGTATGCATCTTGGCGCAATAGATGCAGCCACGCTGTTCAAAGATCATCACGAGGCGCTTGTTTTCATCCCGGGCGGCCGCGATATCGTCGGCAATGTCGCGAAATGTGATCGAAAACCAGTCCTGCTTGTGCAGACCATCTTCGCCCACGGTTTCCGCGTGCGATCCGTGTGACCAACTCATTACCAGCAAACCGGCGAGCAGATATTTCGCCAAAGGCACTCCACGCAGCAGATGACGCATATTCATGACGCAACTCCTATCCGAGGGTCGAAAGCGAAGGGAAAGTTTCAAGCAACCATTGGGCGATGGCCGACATCTGCCCGGTCATGAACAAGACACCGGTCAACACCAACAAGATCCCCATCGCACGTTCAACAGTGTGCATGTGTCGTTTGAATTTTCGGGACCAGCCAACGAATTGCCCGGCGAAAAGCCCCGCCAGCGCAAAGGGCAAACCGATTCCCAGCGAATAAACCGCAAGCAACCCAGCCCCGCGCAATGCCGTGCTTTCCGCCCCGGCAACAAACAGGATTGCGGCCAATGCTGGCCCCACACACGGTGTCCAGCCAAAGGCAAAGGCAAGCCCCATCACATAGGCCCCGACAAGACCCGCCGGCTTTTTCGCAACGTTGACCCGCGCATCGCGATACAAAAGCGATATCCGGAACACCCCCATGAAATGGAGGCCCATGACCGCAATCATGATCCCGGCAATGATCGATAAAATGTCAAAATAGCTGGCCAGTGACTGACCAATGACGCTCGCCGTCGCGCCAAGGGCGATGAAAATCGTGCTGAAACCCGCGACAAAGGCCAATGCCGTAAAGAACACCTGGCGTGACTTCGCACTTGCGACCGCGCGATCATCAAGATCCGCCACACTGACCCCTGCCAGATAGGCAAGGTATGGCGGCACAATCGGCAAAACACATGGCGTAAAGAACGACAACACCCCCGCAAGGAAGGCTGCGCCGAAACCAATATCGAGCAATTCATGTTCCTCCCGGCACTGTGGGTATCTGATTTTGGAATTTGTTTATCAGCGCCTATTCAAAGAATAGTATTTTTCATATATATAATTCAATCATAACTTTATGTAGAATCCAGACATATGAAAAAACCGCACATTTCCCGGGTATTCCGGCTCACTCTGGCCATGATTTTCGCATCACAGATGTGGATCGGCTCTGCATTGGCGACCGAATTGCTGATGCTTGAACAAAAGGGATGCGCATGGTGTGTCCGCTGGCATCAGGAAATCGGCGAAGCCTACCCCAACACCGATCAGGGCAAACTGGCCCCTCTTCGCCGTGTTGATATTCAGGAATGGCCCGAAGACCTTGATCACATCGCGCGTGAACGTGTTACACCGACATTCGTGTTAATCAGCAACAACCGGGAAGTCGCCCGCCTGCGGGGTTATCCCGGCGATCATTTTTTCTGGCCGATGCTTGACGAGATGCTCTCGCAATTGCCGAACGATTAGGAAAACTGTATATTCGGTTTGAAGCACAGTATCCAATCGTGTATTGACCTCGATGTCTGGTATAATCGGACATCTAACGGCTTTGGCCCTTTAACCGACGAGCACAGCAAACGATGGCCCTACCACGTTTCAAGCAAAACATGGACTCGACCGAAGCCGAAGCTCTCCTCAAGCAGGCGCGCAAGGCCAGCGAGATGCTCAAGGCGCTGTCGCATGAGACACGCTTGCTGATCCTTTGCATCCTCCAGGAAGGCGAAAAGTCGGTATCCGATCTCGAAGAAATTCTGTCCATGCCCCAGGCCGTTGTATCACAGCAACTGGCACGGCTTCGCATTGATGGTCTGGTCTCGGCCCGCCGCGAAGGCCGCATGATCTATTACCGCATTGTCGATACAGAAATGGCGACCATCATTGGTACGCTTTATGACTTGTTCTGCGCCCCGGTCCGCGACGAAGAAAAGGCCGCTGCCGAATAGGCGACAACTGCTGATCGAAAAAGCTTCCTTGAATTAGAACAGAAAAAACGTCACGATTCCGCCGACGCCTTGGCAAAAAATTACAATCAACAAGGCGGGAGGAAAACGTCATGCTGGGTTTGGATAATCCTTGGGCCCTGCCGCTTGTCGGTGTTTTGACCGGCATCGTGGTGGGATTTGTCGCACGTCGACAACATTTCTGCACGATGGCAGCCCTTGAACGCTATTGGTTTGCCGCCAATAGCATCGGTCTGCGCGCCTGGGTGCTGGCGGCCATCACTGCACTGTTCTGCACCCAAACGTTTATCGCCCTTGGCGTTATTGATCTTTCCAACAGTTTCTACATTACCCCGACCCTGCCGATTGCAGGCAGCATTCTGGGCGGGCTGATGTTTGGCTTTGGCATGGCCTTTGTCGGCACATGCGGATTTGGCGCGATCATTCGTCTGGGCGGTGGCAATCTGCGTGCACTGGTTGTCCTGACCGGTATCGGACTAGCCGCCATTGCTGCCCTTCGCGGCGTAACGGGCCATTTTCGTGTCTGGTTTCTTGATCCGCTGTCGATTGAGTTCACCTCGGCCGGATCGCAATCGATTGGCGCGATCGCATCAAACGCCAGCGGATTTGATCTGCACTATCCGATTGCCCTGCTGATCAGTGCCATCGGCCTTTGGTGGGTCTTTCGCAGTTCTGATTTCCGTGCCGAACGCGCAAAGGCGCTTGGCGCCATCACAATTGGTGCCTGCATATCGCTTGGTTGGATCTGGACGACGAGCTTTGCAAAATATCGCTTTGTTGAAACCCAGATCGAGGCAGGCTCCTTTGTCACCCCGGTTGGCGATACAATCATGCAGATCATCACCGTTACCGGGGCCCTGCCCGATTACGGGGTTGGATTGGTGATTGGGGTGTTTCTGGGCGCGGCACTGGCAGCTTGGAAAAGCAACGACATGCGCTGGGAAGCCTGCGATGACGCCCGCGAACTTGGTCGCCACCTGCTTGGCGCATTTTTGATGGGAACTGGCGGCGTTTTTGCCCTTGGCTGCACCATCGGCCAAGGTGTCAGCGCGTTCTCCACGCTGGCAATTTCTTCGCCGATTGTAATGATCTCGATTGCCATCGGCGCGCGGGTCGGCCTTGGCGTCCTTCTTGAAGGATCACCGTTTGGGTTCCTGCGCGCAATATCGCTGCGCAAGCACGGTTAAACCAAAACCCACGCAGCAATTATCCCGCCACAACAAACCGATATGCCGGACGTGCCCGCTCGATCACGCCAAGGCCTGGATGCGGCATGTGAAAGCCGATAATCCGCGATCCATCGACGGCAAGCCGATCGAGCAGCATCTTGCGCGTGGCAATGCCCTTTTCGGCATCCTGATCAGATCCGCTTGGCCATTCTGGATGGATCAAGGAGACGGCAACATTGGTAATGGCATCGCCCACCACAAGTGCGCTGTTTGATCCGTCATGGATCATGAAAGATGTATGCCCGGGTGTGTGACCGGCAGTATCGACTGCCTCGACACCGGGTACCACCTCTGCGTCATAATCGAACAACTCGATACGATCCTCAAGGAAGGCCATGCGGTTGCGCGCCCCGACCACAAAGCTTTTGCGCGCGTCGGGCGTTTTTTCAAGCGTATCCTCGGCCTGCCAGTATTCCCACTCGATCCGGTTCATGTGATAGCGCGCGTCGGCAAAGATCAATTCGTCGAAATCATCAATCAGCCCCCACAGATGGTCGGGATGCGCGTGCGTAAAAACAATATCGGTCACTTCATCCGGGCTGACACCGGCCGCATCAATGTTGTCCATAAGCTTGCCGGCTGACGGCATGAAATTCGGGCCAGCGCCAACATCAAACATCACCACCCGATCACCACGGCGCAAAACGGTGATGTTGCAATCGGGCAGCAACGCATCCGTTGGTTGCCCCTCGGCCTTAAGCAAAGCAACCAGTTCATCCTGTGACACATCAGGAAAGGCAAAAGATAACGGCAACATCAGATTACCATCCGATATGACCGTGATGTCTGACGCACCAAGTTTCAGGGAACCAAGCGCTGACGCAGCCCCGGGAAACAACCCGGTTGCCCCCATACCCGCCAGTGCCAACGAAGATTTCAGAACATTACGACGAGACCAGGAATTGCTTCCAGACATTGCATCCTCCACATATATGTTTTTTTGAATGAATGCACTCATGGTTGATTTGGTCAACCTAAAAACATACCAAGTGGAGCTTTCCACACGCCAACAGCCCCGGATGCCACACCAAAGCCCAGGTACGACACCTAGGTCGCGTCGTGTACTTTTTTCTTTATTTACAACGAACTAAAGGAAACATTGATCTCACTGCATTCAGTGTCGATCTACCGCCCTTTCAACAATCTCGTCGTGGTCCAGAACGGGGGCGACGTCGATATCACTGGCATCCATCATCCCTGAAACACGTTGCAGGGCTGCGATGAGAAACGTCTGTTCCCATTCTTCAAGATTGTTGAACTTGTCCGAAAAACGGTCATGAAGCGCCATCGGCGCGCGATCCAGAATGGCCCTGCCTTGATCGGTAAGCCTGACGAACACCTTGCGCTTGTCGGTGTCGCCGCGCTCGCGTGTCACAAGCCGCATCGCCTGCAACTTGTCGACAAGCGCCGTGGTCGATGCCTGGGCCAGATTAACCTTGGCCGCGATCTGGCCAACCGTCATCTCACCGAATTCCTCAAGCGATTGCAAAACAAGAAGCTGGGATGTTTTAAGCCCGGTCACTTTACCAAGCTTTTTGGCGTGGATATCACTCGCCCGCAAAATGCGGCGGATGGAGATCAACGCTTCATGCAATTTATCCATTGTTATTTTCCGGACGTTTTTCGTTTCTATAGCAAGCGTTGTTTTAGCCCCGGACCCGCGGCTGCGCAACGCTTTAAGACACTTTTATATCGAATTTCGATCATTTATTCCATCGATTATCGCTCTATTCAGGAAACAATATTTCATCGAAAGAATATTATCCTTATCGAAGGGCGATACATCAATGTTTAGCTTAATATCAATAACTTATAGAGTTTCACAGGAAAGTCACAGAGAAGGGGTTGATCAATTTGTATCGTTGTTCTATACATCTCTCGCGACATAAATGATCGTGTATCGAAATAACAGAGCAGGCAGACCGATGAAAATTGCCAACACAAACGGCAATACCGGCCAGAAAGCCAACCTGATTATCCGTAAACCCAAGGCCACAGACGGCGCTGCGGTGAATAACCTCATTGCCGACTGCAAGCCGCTGGATGAAAACTCGATGTATTGCAATCTGCTGCAGTGCTCGCACTTCTCAGGCACGTGCGCGATTGCCGAACTGAACGGCGAAGCCGTCGGTTTCGTTTCGGGCTATATCGTCCCCGACCAGCCTGATCAGCTTTTCATCTGGCAGGTGGCAGTTTCGCCCAAGGCCCGAGGCCTGCGTCTGGCGAAGCGTCTGATCCTTGACATTCTGGATCGTCCGTCCTGCCACAACGTCTCGCAGCTGAACACAACGATCACCTCGACGAACGCACCGTCGCAGGGTGTCTTCCGTTCCGTTGCGCGCGAACTGGGTACTGATGTTAAGCGCAAGGTCCAGTTTGAACGCGAAACACACTTCGAAGGCGCCGCTGCCAGCGAAATTCTTTGGCAGATCGGTCCGTTCGAGCGCGAAGACGTCGAACGCGTCGCCGCCTAATCCGGCTGACCTAATTTCCCCACTTGTCATACGCGAAATGGCATCGACCATTTCTGGAACATCCGGCACGCCGGAACGTTCGGTATGACAGGTGGACTTGATTTTCCCAATCTGAAAGAGGGAACTATGACTGTATTTGATCGCCTTGAATCGGAAGTTCAGAGCTATGCACGCTCCTTCCCCGTAACCTTTGAAAGTGCTGAGGGCGCTTGGCTGACCGATGTCGATGGCAACCGCTATCTTGATTTCCTTGCCGGTGCCGGCACGCTGAACTATGGCCATAACCATCCTGTCCTGCAGGAAAAGCTGATTGATTATATCAAATCAAACGGCGTAACCCATGGTCTGGACATGCACACCAAGGCCAAGGCAGCCTTTCTTGAAGCGCTCGAAGAGAAAATCTTCAAGCCGCGCGACATGGAATACAAGGTCCAGTTTACTGGCCCGACCGGCACCAACGCCGTCGAAGCTGCTCTTAAACTGGCCCGTCGCGTCAAGGGCCGCGAAACCGTGATTTCGTTTACCAACGGCTTCCATGGTTGCACGCTTGGTTCGCTTGCCATCACGGGCAACGAACATCATCGTGGTGCTGCTGGCGTCTCGCTTGATAATGCTGTTGCAGTACCGTTTGACGGTTACATGGGTGACGGTGCTGATACCACCGAGTATCTGGACCGTGTCCTTTCGGACAACTCCAGCGGCATCGCCCTGCCCGCAGCCGTGATCGTCGAAACCCTTCAGGGTGAAGGTGGCCTGAATGCCGCTGACTTTGGCTGGCTCAAGAACCTGGAAAAGGTTTGCCGCAAGCATGACATCCTTCTGATTGTCGATGACATTCAGGCGGGCTGTGGCCGTACCGGTACGTTCTTTAGCTTCGAACCTGCTGGCATCAAGCCGGACGTTATCACGCTGTCGAAATCCCTTTCGGCGTATGGTCTTCCGCTTGCCGTAGTTCTGATGAAGCCGGAACTCGATGTCTGGCATCCGGGCGAACATAACGGCACCTTCCGTGGTAACAACCACGCGTTTGTGACTGCCGCTGCTGCGCTTGACCATTTCTGGTCGGATGACAAGTTTGCTGCTGATGTACGCGACAAGGCTGCGTTCCTCGAAACGCGCCTCGATGAAATCATTGATCGCTATGGCGATGGCAAACTCTATCGCAAGGGCCGTGGCCTGATGCAGGGTATCTGCTTTGAAAGCGGCGAACTGGCATCGAAGGTCACCAAGGAATGCTTCAAGCATAACCTTGTGATCGAAACCAGTGGTCCGGAAGATGAAGTGGTCAAATGCCTTGTGCCGCTGATCATCTCCAAGCAGGATCTGGCACATGGACTGGAAATCCTTGAACTGGCAACCGCCAAAGCCATGGGCAAGGACGTTTCCCCGTCCAAAGCAGCCGCTGAGTAACATAGTTTGGGCGACGCTTAACTGCGTCGCCCGGCCCCACAACTTAATTATATCAAAGAGTTAAAAATGATTGTTCGTACTCTGAAAGAATGTGAAGCATCCGGTCGCCGCGTGGTTTCGGACAACTGGGAAAGCACCCGCCTGTCGCTCGCCGAAGATGGCATGGGTTTCTCGTTCCACATCACCACCATTTATGCCGGCACCGAAACCGAGATATGCTACGCCAACCATTTCGAGACGGTTTACTGCATCTCGGGCAACGGCGAAGTCGAAACCATTGCTGACGGCAAGAAATACAAGATCGAGCCGGGCACGGTTTACATCCTTGACAAGCATGACCGCCACTATCTGCGTGGCGGCACCGAGGACATGGTAGTTGCCTGTGCCTTCAACCCGCCGCTGAATGGCCGTGAAGTGCATGACGAGAACGGTGTTTATCCGCTCGATGGCGAAGCACTCGCAAGCTAACAATTTCTGGTCGGGCGGCACCTAACGACTGCCCGACCATTTAAAGCATATTCTTTAAAGGAAACGCCCCTAAAGGAGGCAACATGCTTTCAGCCCAGAAAAACAAGGACGCAGGGCATAGCGTTCACAAGATCGGCGGTACGTCGATGACCCAGGTTGATGCGGTCATGGACAACATTCTTGTCGGCAACCGTAAGGAAGACGAGCTTTACAACCGTGTCTTTGTTGTTTCGGCATATGGCGGTTTTACCGACCTTTTGCTGGAAAACAAAAAGACCGGTGAACCGGGCGTCTATCAGCTTTACGCCGGCTCGGAAACCGATTGGGCCTGGGGCGATGCCTTGACCAAGGTCTCCGAAAAGATGTGCGCCATTAACGAAGAAATTTTTGGCGACGCGCCGGAACTGAAACTTGCCAATGCCTTTGTACAGGAACGCATTGAAGGCACGCGCAGCTGCCTGATGGATCTTCATCGTCTGTGCAGCTTCGGTCACTTCAAGCTTGAAAAGCATCTTCTGACCGTACGTGAAATGCTGTCAGCCATTGGTGAAGCGCACAGTGCGCACAACACCATGCTTCTCCTGCGCGCCAAGGGTGTGAATGCGGTCTTTGCCGATCTTTCGGGCTGGCGTGAGCCAGAGGCCTCTACCCTTGATGGTCGTATTGGGAAGGTGTTTGATGACATCGACCTTTCCAAGCAGCTTGCCATTGCGACGGGCTATGCCCAGTGCAGCGAAGGCCTGATGAGCATCTATGGCCGTGGCTACAGTGAAGTGACCTTCTCGCGCATTGCCTGCCTGACCCAGGCGCGCGAAGCGATCATTCACAAGGAATTCCACTTGTCGAGTGCTGATCCGCGCATCGTCGGCGAAGATGCTGTGCGCCCGATTGGCCGCACCAGCTACGACGTGGCCGACCAGTTGTCGAACATGGGCATGGAAGCCATCCACCCGCGTGCGGCCAAAGGCCTTCGTCAGAACGATATTCCGCTGAGGATTGCCAATACCTTTGAACCGGAACATCCGGGCACGGTTATTGACGATCATTGGGAGCCGGAAAACAGCCGTGTTGAAATCGTGACTGGCGTTCCGACCGCGTTCGAGATTGAAGTCTTCAATCAGGATATGGTTGGTGTTCCAGGTGGCGAGGAAGCGATCCTGAACGTTCTGAAACGTTACAAGGTCCCGACCGTTACCAAGAACCTGAACGCCAATACGATTACGCATTACGTGTCGGCACCGCTCAAGCAGATCCGCCGCTGCGTTGACGAGATCGAGGCAAATCAGCCAGAGGCAACCGTTCAGACCCGTAAGGTCGCTATTGTCTCGGTGATTGGTGCCAACATCGAACAGCCGGGTCTGTTCGCCCGCGCGGTATCGATCCTTGATGATGCCGGTGTTGAACTGGTGGCCTCCCACTATCCGAGCCGCCGCGTTGATCTGCAGTTTGTTGTTGCCGAAGGCGACTTCAACAAGGCAATTGTCGCCCTGCATCGCGGCCTCGTCGAAGGCAAAAAAGAAGAAAGAGCATCATCCAAGCAAACCAAGGATGACAGCACCGAAAAACAGGAAAAGCTCAAGGCTGCATAAGCCAAAAGGGCATCCGAACATCACAGCAAAACCCGCAAGTGCCGCATTGGCCTTGCGGGTTTTGTTTTGCCTTGATCATATGCTTGTCAGTTTTGATGCAGCGCGATAGGACTTAAAGGATAATCGGGGCACACCAGCAAAACAGACGGGACATCGACCATGACCACGCATAACAGCAAAGCCATCAACGAACTCCTCGACGTCATGGCAAAGCTGCGCAATCCCGATGGTGGCTGCCCGTGGGATCTCGAACAGGATTTCTCCACCATTGCCCCCTACACCATCGAAGAAGCCTACGAAGTGGCTGATGCGATTGCCGACAATGACATGCCAGAGCTTTGCAACGAGTTGGGCGATCTGCTGTTGCAGGTGGTGTTCCATGCCCAGATGGCGAAGGAAGCCGGTCATTTCGAGTTCGAAGACGTCGCCAACAGCATCGTTTCAAAAATGATCAGCCGTCATCCGCATGTTTTTGGCGACGGGGATGCTACGACGACCGATGGCGTCAATCAGACTTGGGAAAAGATCAAGGCCGCCGAACGCGCCCGGAAGGCCGAAGACAAAGGACACGAACGCCACAGCGCCCTTGATGGGGTCGCAAGCGCCCTGCCCGCGTTAATGCGTGCGGAAAAACTGACCAAACGCGCCGCGCGTGTCGGGTTCGACTGGCCCAGCACCGATGAAGTCTTTGACAAGCTTCACGAAGAAATCGACGAACTCAAAGCCGAAATGACGGAAAACCCGGATCCGGCCCGTTTGCAGGATGAACTTGGTGATATGTTGTTTGTGATGGCCAATCTTGCGCGCAAGATCGGTGTTGATCCCGAAGTGGCCCTTCGCGGCGCGAACCATAAGTTCACCAAACGCTTCCACTTCATCGAAGACGAACTGGCACGCGACGGCCGCACGGCTGCGGACTCCGATCTGGCTGAAATGGATAGTCTCTGGGATGTGGCGAAAAAGACCGAACGCGGTCAGGTCTGATCAAACTCAGGTAAAGAGCGGTATCAGAATTTCATTGATTTCTGCCCACAGCTCCTCGGAGCTGGCGCACAAAAGTCCGGCCGCCGTGGCATTGGCGTTATATTCATTGTTCTTGTCGGCAGTGATATAGCGCGCATAGCCACCAGCCTCACGCACCAGCAA
Organism: Thalassospira sp. A40-3; assembly: GCF_015871485.1. Taxonomy (NCBI): domain Bacteria; kingdom Pseudomonadati; phylum Pseudomonadota; class Alphaproteobacteria; order Rhodospirillales; family Thalassospiraceae; genus Thalassospira; species Thalassospira sp. A40-3. Next base: position 1,887,598 of record NZ_CP065428.1, on the reverse strand, counting down.
TGTGCCCGGCGCATGATCCCAGGGTTTAAGTGTCCGATAGGCACAGAAATCAAACGCCCCACGCGCTGTTTCCTCATACTCGGCACCACAGCAGGAATAATGCGCAACATCGGCAAAGAAATCGAGATGGCCGTAATGCTTGCGGATGCGGTCCCGTGCGTAGGAAATCAGAAAACCTTTGGCATCAGACGCCTTGGTGATGTTGGAACGCACGGAAACCGGCTGATCCCGGTAACGCGTCCCCGACCCCAGTTCTGCAACGGTTGCCGCCCCTTCAATCGGATCGACAATCCAGGCAGCAACGGTTTCGCCACCAGAATAAAGGCCGACCATGCAACGGAACGGTTGTTTGTGATGGGCGAAGTTCTTGGTGCCATCCACCGGATCAATGATCCAGAACGGATCATCGCCAGCAAAGATCCGCTCCTGCAAAGTCGGGTCTTCATGGGCGGCTTCTTCGCCAAGGGCGCGGCTGCCCGGCAAAAGATCGGTCAAACGGCGAGTCAGAACGCGCTCAGCTTCAGTATCCGCAATCGTCACCAGATCCATCGCATGGGTCTTGGTATCGATATCTGCATCATCCAACTGGCCAAAACGCGGGGCAATTTCAGCAGCCGACACTTCCCGAATGATTTCGGTCACTTTGTCCATATCGACTTTAATCGCCACGCGCTCTCTCCCTATCAAACCAGATGAACATCGAGCCCGGCCTTGGCACACCAGTCTTCGAAACGGCCAACGCGGGTCGTATCGACGCGCACCTGAACCGAAATGCCGTCGGCACCTTCGTTGCGTTTCAAAACCTCGCCCTGCTCATAAAGCCGCGCCAGTGATTTGCCATCCGAATACGGCACACAAAGCTCAAACACCGGCATATCTTCGGTCAGCCGGTCTTCAATCAGGCCAAGCAATGCATCGCAATTGGTACCTTTGATGGCTGAAATCGCGATCGTATTGTCATGGCGCGCAGAATATTCCGAAACGGCTTGCAGTTCTTCGCCTTTGAGCTGATCAATCTTGTTCAGCGCCTCGACAAGTTCCTCGCCGTCAATCGCCTTCTTAAGCCCAAGCTCCTTAAGAACTTCAAGCACATCAAGCTTTTGCTCTTCGGTTTCCGGCGAAGCCGCATCGCGGACATGAACAATCAGGTCGGCTTCAAGAACTTCTTCAAGCGTTGCACGGAACGCCGCGACAAGATCGTGCGGAAGATCTGACACAAATCCCACGGTATCAGACAGAATAACCTTGCGACCACTTGGCAGGATCAAACCACGCATGGTCGGATCAAGCGTCGCAAACAGCATGTCCTCGGCAAAGACCTCGGACACGGTCAGCTGGTTAAACAGCGTCGATTTACCGGCGTTGGTGTAACCGACAAGAGCCACAATCGGATACGGCACCCGACGGCGTGCTTCACGGTGAAGTTCGCGCGTCCGTTTGACTTCTTCAAGCTCACGACGGAGCTTGGCAAGCTTGTCACCGATCAAACGACGGTCGATCTCGATCTGACGTTCACCAGGACCGGCAAGGAAGCCACGCCCACCACGTTGACGTTCAAGGTGCGTCCACGTCCGGACAAGGCGCGACCGCTGATAGCTCAGCAGTGCCAGTTGAACCTGCAAACGGCCTTCACGCGTCCGCGCGCGATCAGCAAAGATTTCAAGAATCAGGCCGGTCCGGTCAATAACCTTGCATTTCCACTCGCGTTCCAGATTACGTTGCTGGATCGGGGAAAGCTGGCCGTTGATCATGACAATGTCGGCCTCAATGGCCTTGATCTGCAGACCAAGACGTTCGGTAACGCCTTTGCCAAACAGGGTTGAAGGCCGCAATTTCGCGATGGGCACAATTTCCGCGCCCACCACTTCAAAATCAAGTGCACCCGTAAGACTGACCGCTTCTTCGAGACGCGACGATGCGTCGCGCCAAGCACCGGTCTGGTCTGCGCGTTTTAGTTCCGGGTGGAAAACTAGGACCCGGGGAGCTTCTGGCGTATCGCCGCCCCCCGAAGTCAGAGATTCTTCAGCTATTTTCTTCTTCCGTCGCAGGCTGGCTCGGATCAAACAGTTTGATCGGCGTCGTCGGCATTACCGTCGAAATCGCATGTTTGTATACGAGCTGGGTATGAGCATCGCGCCGCAGCAAAACAGAGAAATTGTCAAACCAGGTAATGATGCCCTGCAATTTGACTCCGTTGACCAGAAACACGGTAACCGGCGTTTTGTTTTTACGGCAATAATTCAGGAAGACGTCCTGAACATTCTGTGATTTTTCCGCCATCGGTTAGACCTAGCCTTCTTTTATGAGCGTTTTTTTGGTTTCGGGCGGTCAAGGAAAATGTGGAACCGTCGACTTAAAGGTCTGTCACGATTCCGGCCCCATTTTTAATGACCTCTATGAACTATAAGACTTTCGAGAAGCCTTTTACAACCCCTACAAGCGCCCCGCAATCAGCGAAATGCCAATCAGGGCTAAGAGTCGCGGAATTCTGCGTATCGCCGTGACCGGTAATTTCATCGCCAATCAGAATTGCAGTCGCCCCGACGTTGCGCGCGCACTGAATATCGACCACGCTGTCGCCAACAAACCACAGATTCTCATATTGCGGCGCCGAAGAGTCGCCCATCGCCAGATGCACCGGATCGGGTGCCGGTTTGTCCTTGGCGGCATCGGTTGCACCGACAATCCTGCCAAAAAATGGTGTCCACCCAAGGTGATCGGCTTCCTTGCGCAAGAAATCCCCGTTCTTGTTACTGACCACCCCGATATAAGTGCCGTTATCACGCAGTGCACATAACAGATCATGCGCCCCGGCCAACGGCATCAGGGTTTCAAGATGAATAGACTGGAAGTGACCATAAAAGCTGTCTTTGGCCTGCTCCCAGCGATCTTCACCAAACAAGATCGGGAAACTGTCTCGCATCGAGCGCGCGACACGCTGCTTGGTTTGGTCAAGCGTCCATGTCTCAAGCCCGAAGTCGTCAAATGTCATGTTAAGCGCTGCCTGGATCGTTCCCCAGCTATCGACAAGGGTGTTATCCCAGTCAAATATGACGGCCTTTGGCGGATGGGGCAATTGATCAGACATTTGAACTTCCGTTGGCAGGATCGGGAATATATTGTATGAGGATTACGGCAGCGCTCTGATTTATCAGAAGTATTCCAGACGAACAGCGAACATCTTTTCGACCTTCTTGATCTGTTCCGAACCGGCAAATACGACAATCCGGTCGTTGGCCTCGATCACGGTGGCGGCGCGCGGCATCACAACTTCGCCATCGCGCAAAATGGCCCCAAAGACCACGCTTGCCGGCATCGCGATATCCTTGATCGCCTTGCCAACAATTGGTGCAGTTTCAAGTGCCTCTGCCTCAAGAACCTCGCCAAAGCCCTCTGACAGGCTGTGCACGGCACGAATACGGCCGCGGCGTACATGATGCAGGATGGTCGACACCGTCGTCATACGCGGGCTGATCACCACATCCACGCCAAGTTCGGAAACCAGCGAGTTATAGGTGCTTTTGTTAATCAGGGTCAGCGCACGCGGGCAGCCATACCGCTTGGCCAGAAGTGATGCCAGAATGTTGGTTTCATCGTCATTGGTCAGCGCAACAACCGCCTCGGCATTGCCGACATTGGCTTCTTCAAGCAGTTCCGGATCAAGAACGTCCCCGCGCAGAACAACGCTTTTCTTTGGCAGTTTCTGCGCGACATAGCGCGCGCGTTCCGGATCGGCTTCGACCAGTCGGGTGGTCACCCCCGGGAAGTTCTTGTTGATTTCCTCGGCCAGGAACAATGCGATGTTCCCGCCGCCAAAAATCACGATACGGCGTGCTTCGGGGTCTTCATGACCAAAGGCCGACATTGCGCGATCCACCTGGTCGCTCGATACGGCAAGATACACAAGGTCACCCGCCAGCATCTGGTCATCGCCCTTGGGATAGACGGCCTTGTCACCGCGGATCATGCCAAGGATCGAGATGTTAAGATCCGGGAAAAGCTGATGAAGCTGACGCAACGGCGTATTGATCACCGGGCAATCATCGCTACACCGGATGCCAAGGATTTTGACCTTGTCATCGGCAAACGGGATCATGTCGAACGCACCGGGTGCCTGAAGGCGGCGTGCAACCGCGCGCGCGACTTCCATCTCGGGCGAAATCACCACATCAATCGGAAGCTTTTCACGGCCAAACAGGCTGGCCCATTCCGGCTGCAAATAAGTCTGGCTGCGGATACGGGCAATTTTGGTTGGCACGTTAAACAGCGAATGCGCCACCTGACAGGCTGTCATATTGACTTCATCGGCAAAGGTCACCGCGATCAGCATGTCGGCCTCTTCGGCGCCGGCCTGCTGCAACACATCCGGGTGCGACCCAAAGCCAATGATGCCCTTGACCTCAAGCGTGTCGGAAATCTTGCGTACCAGTTCTTCGGACTGGTCGATCACGGTTACATCATTGTTTTCCGCAGCCAGATATTTGGCAATGTGGAACCCCACCTGCCCGGCGCCGCAAATGATGACCTTCATTTCGAATTCTCCCGTTCACAACAGTCCATGGTGAGTTTGGGCTTATTGACCGTTCACACCAAGGCTTTTCAGCTTGCGATGCAAGGCTGAGCGTTCCATGCCGACAAAGCTTGCCGTTTTGGAGATATTCCCGCCAAAACGGTCGATCTGTGTCTGGAGATATTCTTTTTCAAACATCTCCCGCGCTTCGCGGAGCGGCAATGCCATGATTTCACTGGTCTTGTCAAAACTTAGCGACGTCGGCACGTCAGAAAACAGCTCTGATGGCAGCATTTTACCACTGATCAGATCCACCTTGTCGTCATCATCGGGCGCCATGATCATCAATCTTTCGATGACATTGCGCAACTGGCGCACATTGCCCGGCCAATCATAAGCATGCAGGGTTGCCATTGCCTCGGGCGAAAGTTTCCGTTTGGGAAGCCCCGTCGCATCGGCATAACGATCAAGGAACATTTCCGCCAACATCGGAATATCTTCGCGACGCTGCTGCAAGGATGGTACTTCAAGCGGCACAACATTGAGGCGGTAATAAAGGTCCTGGCGGAATTTCTGCTCGGCAATGCGTTGTTCAAGGTCGCGTGCAGTTGTTGCGATAACGCGCACATCAACATTGACCGGAACCGATCCGCCAACGCGTTCAAACGTTTGATCCTGCAAAACCCGGACAATCTTGCCCTGGGTTTCAAGCGGCATATCGGCCACTTCATCAAGCAACAAGGTCCCGCCATGGGCCAATTCAAGCACGCCTGTGCGCGCCTCACGATCCGAAGTCGCAACCGCACCAAACAGCGATTCTTCCATGGTGTCGGGCGAAATATTGGCACAGTTCAGCACGACAAACGGCGCCTCGGCACGGGCGGATTTCTGATGGATCAGGCGCGCGACAACTTCCTTGCCCGATCCGGCCGGCCCATGGATCAGAATGCGGCTGCCGGTACGCGCAACCCGTTCGGCCGACTGGCGCAGGTTGTTCAAAACCGATGATTTGCCAACGAGTTCGGTATCGCCGCCGGCCCGCAAGGTCAGTTCACGGTTTTCACGGCGCAGGCGCGCATCATCAATGGCGCGTTCGACCACCATCAAAAGGCGGTCAGTATTGAACGGTTTTTCGATGAAGTCATAGGCACCGATGCGCGACGCTTCGAGTGCCGTTTCAATATTACCGTGACCGGAAATCATCACGACCGGGACTTCGCTGTGCTCGCGCTTGATCAGCTTAAGCGTCTCGATGCCATCGTGATCGCTTTCATCCATCCAGATATCAAGCACCACAAGGCTCGGCCGACGGGCGGCAACCTCTGACAGCGCGCCCTGGCTTGATCCTGCCTGACGGGTTGTATAACCCTCGTCCTCGAGGATGCCTGATATCAGAGCCCGGATATCTTCTTCATCGTCGACAATAAGAATGTCGTGCGCCATGTCGTGACCAAATCAATCTTTTTCTTGTTTCGATTTTGACAACTAAATCAATTGCCTGAGGAATGTGCGTCCGAAGCCATACTATCAATTTCGGCTTCTACAACCTTTGGGAAAGATAGCGTAATCGTAGCTCCGCTTTCAACGCCGTCGGAGAGTATAAGCTCTCCACCATGGTCTTCCATGATTTTCTTTACGATCGCCAATCCAAGCCCGGTTCCCTTTGATCGGGTGGTGACATAGGGCTCGGTCAGGCGTTCGCGATGTTCTGCCGGAAGGCCCTTGCCGTTATCCGACACAGCCACAAAAACGCGTTGATTGTCGGGCGACACCGCGACTGAAATCTCGATCTTGCCAGGTGGCACTTCACCCTCTGTGGGCTTTTCACGGCCTTCAATCGCCTCTGCCGCATTCTTGAGCGTATTGGTCAGGCATTGATTGACCTGATGCGCATCACACGAAATTTGCAGATCTTCGATGCCACTGCGGTCAAAATCATAAGTGATATTGCTGTGCGCCTGTTTTTGCAGGAAGACCGCACTTTTCACCAGCTCACCGATGTTTTCCAATCGCATGGTTGGTGATGGCATGCGGGCAAAGCTGGAAAACTCGTCGACCATCCGCCCGATATCGGAAACCTGTCGGATGATCGTATCGGTACAGGTCGTAAAGACTTCCTGATCATCAGTGATTTGCTTCAGATACCGGCGCTTCAAACGTTCTGCTGAAAGCTGGATCGGTGTCAGCGGGTTTTTGATTTCATGGGCGATACGGCGCGCGACATCAGCCCAGGCTGCCATACGCTGTGCGGTCTGAAGTTCCGTGACATCGTCAAAGGTCACGACATAGCCAAACACCGTGCCATCATCGGCCCATTCCGCTGTCACACGCGCCATCAGTGTCAGGTTGACACCATCACGGCGAATTTCGATCTGGCGTGGCTTGCTGCGATCTCCGTCGCGGGCAAAATCGTCAAACAGTGGCTGAAACTCCGGAATAACGTCGGTCAGTTCCTGTGCCAGGTAATCCTCAAGATCAACGCCAAGAAGATCCGATGCACTGCGGTTTGGAAGATCAATCTTGCGTGCCGGATCAAGGCCAATCACGCCGGCGGTAACCCCGCCAAGGATGGCCTCGGTAAAGCGACGCCGTTCATCGTTCAGCCGGTTGGCTGCAATCAGTTCATTGCGCTGGGTTTCAAGCTGGGCTGTCATGCGGTTAAACGCACGACTAAGCGCTTCAAGCTCATCGCCCTGCCCGTCAAGCGGCACACGGAAAGACAAATCCCCGTCGCGCACACGTTCCGCGCCGGTAATCAACTGCGACACAGGCTGGACCAAACGGGTTGCCACCATAAGGCCCAGCGTCACAGCCGCCAAAAGCAGCACAACAGAGATCAGAACGAAGATCATGACAAAGGTAATCACAATCCCCGAACGTTCACCTTCAAGACTTTCATAGGCATCAACCGCACGCCGGGCCTTGTCGATGCGATCCAGAACGTTGGGGTCGACAAAACGACCAACCAGCAAGAAAGCATCAATAAAGCTTGGGATTTTGGCGATTGCGCGGATGCGGTTATCGCTTGAACCGATCATCAGAACAACGTCTTTCTGACGTGCTTCGTCAAAGACTTCCGGTGGCACCGAAACCTGATTGGTATCGTAGGAAAAACTGTATTCGGATTGGGCGATAATCTGACCGGATCCGTCGACCATCATCACTTCCGGCAACCCGCGCGCCAGTGCCTGATCGGTCAGAAAGTTCGAAATGCGGTCCGGACTGGTCGAAAAATTGACGCCGAAACGCTGCAAGTCACTGGTGGTTGCCAAGGCATCCGCGCGGATCAGTTCCTGATGTTCGCGCAAATAGGCATCGGCAATCACCATACTTTCTTCAACGGCGGTTCTGATGCGGTCGCTAAACCAGCCCTGAATACCGAAATGCAGGAAAAGTGCCGAGAATATCGCAACCACAATCGCCGGTGTCACTGCGACCAGCGAAAACATCAAAACCATACGGGTATGAAGCTTGGCCCCGGCAACCCCGCGCCGGCGTTCCACCCAGATCTGGACAAGCTTGCGCGCCACAAGCGTCGCCAAAAGCAACACCAACACAAGGTCGATGTTTAGCAGCAACAAAATCAGGCGCGGATCAGGCCGGAATGGCGCCGTCCCGGTCATCGCCAGGTAGGTCGCCGTTACCGAAACAAGGGCAGAAGTAACCAATCCAAACGCAAAACGCCGTGACTGTCCCAGCCGCCCCAGAAACCGTACAAAGCCCGACCGCAAGAACCGGTTGGAGATCGAACGGTCGGTATTATTCATTTCGTGCCCCTGACGACTTCCAGTCCAAGATCACGGATCTTCTTGCGCAGCGTATTGCGGTTAAGGCCAAGAACCTCTGCCGCCTTGACCTGATTGCCCCGCGTTGCTTCAAGTGTGACGTTCAAAAGCGGACGCTCCATTTCCCGCAAAATGCGATCATAAAGACCGTTCGCAGGCAGATCGTCATCATGGGCATCAAAATATTCGCGAACATGGCGTTCTATGGATTCTGAAAGCGACTGTGGTTCCGCAGTCGGTGCGGCTTCGCTGATATTATTCTCGGAAAACTCGGTCTCGATGACATCGACACCGATGACATCATGCGAATAAAGTGCCGTCAGGCGCCGTACCATGTTTTCAAGTTCTCGGATGTTGCCCGGCCAGCGATGCGCTTTTAGGCGCGCCATCGCTTCGGACGACAACGTCTTGCGCGGAAGGCCTTCTTCACTGGCCTGCATCAGGAAGTGATTGACCAGTTCCGGAATATCTTCCAGCCGTTCACGCAGCGACGGCAGACGGATCGGCACGACATTCAGGCGATAGAACAAATCTTCACGGAACGTGCCTTCGCGGATCAGCTTGCGCAAATCACGGTGCGTGGCCGCAACAATGCGCACATTGACCCGAATGGGCGTACGCCCGCCAACACGGGTGTACTCACCTTCCTGCAAAACACGCAACAAGCGGGTCTGGGCTTCAAGCGGCATGTCGCCGATTTCATCAAGAAACAGCGTGCCACCCTCGGCCTGTTCAAACCGGCCGACCTTGCGTTCGTTTGCACCGGTGAAGGCACCTTTTTCATGACCGAACAGTTCGCTTTCGATCAGTTCGCGCGGGATGGCGGCCATGTTGATGGCAACAAACGGACCATGACGGCGTCCGCCATATTCATGCAGTGCGCGCGCAACCAATTCCTTGCCGGTACCGCTTTCACCGGTCACCATCACGGTCAGGTCGGTATTCATCAGACGCGCCAGCGCACGATAAATTTCCTGCATCGCCGGTGAACGGCCGATCAGTGGCAGGCGATCATCGCCCTCCTCATCCTCGGACTTACCGGTTTCATTTGCCTGCGGCGTCTCAAGTGCGCGATCAACAATCCCCATCAACTCATTAAGATCAAATGGTTTTGGAAGATATTCAAACGCGCCGCGCTGGGCGGCCTTTACTGCCGTCATCAGCGTATTCTGAGCACTCATGACAATAACGCGAAGGTCCGGGCGCAGCTTGCGAATGCGCGGCACCATATCCAACCCGTTCTCGTCAGGCATCATCACATCGGTAATCACCAGATCGCCATCCCCATCGGCGATCCAGTCCCAAAGTGTGCGGCCATGGCCAGTACTGCGGACTTCGTGTCCCTGACGCGACAATGCCTGCGTCAGGACAGTGCGAATGGCCCGATCATCGTCGGCAACCAGAATTCTCGCAGGGCTCGTACTCATGCGGTTTCTTCCCTGTTATTGATTATGATCGGATCAGCGGCCCCCTCGGCCAATGCCCGATTGTAAATTGGCAGCATGATTTGAAACTCTGCACCTCCCCCGGGCACATCTTTCACTTCAATCACACCGCCATGGTCATTGATAATTTTCGCAACCAGTGCAAGGCCAAGCCCCGATCCGGTCGGTTTTGTCGTCACAAACGGGTCAAACAGGCTTTCGCGCATGTCTTGTGGAATACCCGGCCCGTTATCACGCACCGATACCACTAGCGGCAGGTGAACGCGCGCGTCACCGCCGGCCACGGCAAGGCGGATACCATGCTGATAGCGGGTCGAAATGGTAATAACACCATCCTTCGGATCGACTGCCTCACCGGCATTCTTGATCAGGTTCAAGAACACCTGAACAAGCTGATCACGATTGCCAAATACCGGCGGCAAGGACGGATCGTATATTTCTTCGAATGTCAGGTTCTTGGCAAAGCCGTTTTCGGCCAGACGACGCACATGCTCCAGAACCGTATGGATATTGACAGCCCCACGCTCCAGCGGCTTGTCAGAGAAAATCTCCATCCGGTCAACAAGTTCGACGATGCGGTCGGCTTCATCACAAATAAGGCGCGTCAGCACGCGATCATCTTCGTTACTGGTTTGCTCAAGCAACTGCGCGGCACCACGAATACCCGAAAGCGGGTTTTTGATTTCATGCGCCAGAATGGCCGCCATGGCACTGACAGAGCGTGCTGAATTTCGGCTCAGCAACTGGTTGTCGATCTTTTGCGCGATCGAGCGCGGCTCAAAGGTCAGAACCGCGCAATCGCTGTCATCGGGCATTGAGCCAACCGTCAGGTTAACGGTGTGTTTGCCGATTTTCGGGCTTTCGATCAGAAGATTATGATCGGCAACCAAGGTTGCCTCATCAACGGCCTGTCTGATCAGGGAAAAAACAGGGCTGTCCTGTGGGATGAAATCCGTCAGGTCACTGCGGCACAGCACGGCGGCACTGGTGTTAAACAGTTGCTCGGTGGCCTGATTGACAAACTTGATTTTGCCATCCCGGTTGGCCACGACAACAGCACTCGCAATCGCGTTCAGAACGCCGGTCGGGTCGACCCCATTGCCTTTTCCAAATCCCAGTCTCATGCATATCTTCCCCGACAACAGTTTTTGACCGTCGCCATATTATTGTTATGAGGTAATCAGGCGGCTGCCTGATCCAGTTTGATTTCGTTTTCGATCAACGGTTCATAGAACGACCGGATTTGATTTTTGACTTCGGCCGGGTCATCCAACACATTGACAACGCGACGAAATTCCGTCGCGTTGCGCAGGCTGTTGCAATACCACGCCAGATGTTTGCGCGCGATGCGCACGCCTTGTCGCCCATGATGATCAATCATCGCATCATAGTGACGCAGGATGGTCTGGAGCTGAACTTCAAGTGTTGGCGCCGGAAGCTTTTTCCCCGTCGCAAGATAGTGTGACACCTGTGCAAGGAACCATGGACGCCCCTGTGCCCCACGACCGATCATGACCCCGTCGGCGCCGGATCGCTCAAGCAGTTCCTTGGCGTCTTCTTCGCTGTTTACGTCCCCATTGCCAAGAACCGGGATCGATACCGCGTCTTTGACCAGTGCAATCGCATCCCAGTCGGCATCGCCCTTATAGAACTGGCAGCGCGTGCGCCCATGAATGGTCAGCATCGCAATCCCCAGATCCTCGGCGATACGGGCAAGCTTCGGGGCATTGCGGTTATCATCATCCCAGCCAAGACGCATTTTCAACGTCACCGGAACCGACACCGCATCCACCGTCGCCTTGATAATATCGGTAGCCAGCTTTTCATCACGCATGAGTGCCGAGCCGGCATAGCCCTTGGTCACCTTCTTGGCCGGGCACCCCATATTGATATCGATGATCATGGCCCCGCGGGCTTCGTTCATCTTGGCCGCTTCGGCCATTTCTTCGGGTTCGGTGCCGGCAAGCTGAACCGAAAGCGGGCTTTCAGCAGCACAATCACCGTGCATTTTACGGACTTCTTTTTCATGCCGCTGGATGCGGGTCATGGCATCCGACGCAATCATTTCGGACACAACAAGATGTCCGCCAAACTGGCGGACCTGTTGCCGAAACGGAAGGTCAGTCACACCTGACATCGGTGCCAGCACAACATTCTCTGGCACATGTACAGAACCGATCTGCAATGACATGAAGGAATTCCAATTGCCTAAAACTTGGGCAGATTAATAAAACTGGCCACGACATGCAACAACTCTCAGCCTGTTGATGCAATTATCGTTGTTTCAAACCTGAAAATTCTAGGAAAATCCGACGAAAGTTCAACATTGCCGGGATTAACCATCCGATCAGGAATGTGTGCCCATGCCAGAATAATGACTAGCAATTATGCATACATCAAAAGGATGATCGTAAAAATTGAGCAAGACACAATCTGGCAGGGCTATATGGTCGTCCTGCTTTCGGGCTAGCCGATGATATAGCCGGTTACCAACCGAACGCCCGGAAACGCCAAGGTCAGAAGCAACCAGGTGCCAAGAACAAAGCGCACGGCCATGCGTCCGCGCAAGGTGGAGCGTTCATGGATAAAGATCAGCACACAAATGGTCGCAAAACCCAGCAAGGTCAGCAGCATCTTGTGGTCGATTTCCCACAGGCTCTGGCCTTCAACATATCGAAGCGCAAATCCCGAAATGATCCCGATGATCAGGATCCAGGCCGACCATTTCAAAAAACCGACCAACATGTATTCACTGTCGCGCAACGGTGGCAGACGTCGGCTCCAACGGGTCGGCTTGCGTTTTTTCAGGGCGTATTCCTGAACGACATAAGCCATCGCAGCAATCGCTGCCAAAGTCACAAGCGCATAGGTGATCAATGAACTGCCGATATGCGCCCAAAGCCAACCGGAATAAAGTGCCGGCCCATCCACGGTTTCGGCAACGTTGTTACCAAATACCCGGAAGACCGCCGCCAAAACCGCGAAAAGAAGCAGATAACCGCCGATATACCCAGCCAATCGCCAGACCTGATGCGGGCCTTTGCAAATTACCAGACCACCAAAGATCAGGATCACGGTTAGTTCCGACCAATGCAGGGCTGCGGCAAAGCCACGGGACTGAACTTCCTCGCCGGTAACTCCCAGCAACACCATTGTGCCAACAGCCGCCAGACAAATGGATGCATAAAGCCAGATATCACGCCGTGGTTCAGGGCGCATGATCTGTCCGGTCAGAGGCAACAGGGCAAGGATATGGATATATGCTGCAAGCATCTTGAAACCCGTTTCAGTCTCCGGGATCAATCACGACCCCGATATTGCATTTGCCGACTTGGCAAAACCTCCGCAGAAAGATAGCCTGCGGCGCACTCACGACAAGCCATGGCTTTATGTTTATGACCCAAAAAACAGGCGTTGTCATCGTCGCTGCCGGCAGCGGTAGCAGATTTGGCGACCCGATACCAAAACAATATCACATGCTTGGCGGCAAAAGCATTCTTGCACATTGCATTGAATGCTTTGCACGTCATACCGATCCCGACCTTATTCAGGTGGTCTATAATCCCGCCCATCAGGACTGGTATGAAAGCGCAACAGCGACCTTGGATGAAACCGGATTGCTCCCAGCACCAGTGCCAGGTGGTGACACCCGACAGCAATCGGTTCTGAACGGATTGCGCGCCCTTGAGGCCAAGGGACCGGATATCGTTCTGATCCATGACGCCGCACGCCCGGGGATATCCGATGACGTGATTGATCGGGTTGTGACAGCGCTTCAGACCCATCCGGGGGCAATACCCACCCTACCGGTGGCGGATACCATCAAGCAGACAGATCGGGATGGCGTCATCACCAAAACGATTGCACGCGAAACCCTGCAACGAGCGCAGACACCACAGGGGTTTGATTTCAAAACGATTCTCGATGCGCATCAGAAATTCGAAGGCCAGGAATTTACCGACGATGCAGCCCTGCTTGAGGCCATCGGGCTTGATGTGATCTGCGTTGCCGGCACCACCAACAACGACAAGATTACCCATCGCGATGATTTTGGCCGGGCACAAAGCTGGGCTAATACGACAGACAAGGAAACAGCGCATATGTCGCAAGAAGAATATCGGGCTGGCACCGGATTTGACGTTCACCGCTTCGCACCGGGGGATCATTGCATCCTATGCGGGGTAAAAGTCCCGCACAGCGCGCGCCTTGAAGGCCATTCTGATGCCGATGTCGGCCTGCACACCCTGACCGATGCGATTTTGGGCGCGATTGGTGCTGGCGACATTGGTCAACACTTCCCGCCAAGCGATATGCAATGGAAAGGTGCGGCGTCCGACATCTTCCTCAGACACGCGGCCGACCTTGTCCGCAAGCGTGGCGGGCGGATTGTGAATGTCGATGTGACGCTGATCTGTGAACGTCCGAAAATCGGGCCACACACCCCGGCAATGCGCCAGAAAGTCGCGGAAATTCTCGGGATTGATGTGGACCGGGTCAACGTCAAGGCCACCACGACCGAACGACTTGGCTTTACCGGGCGCGAAGAAGGCATTGCCGCACAAGCGGCCGTCAGTGTTGCCCTTCCGATCAACTGATCAACCGCGCTGACCAACAAACAAAGGGCAGGATCAAAATCCTGCCCTTTTGCATTTCAAGGATATATGCGCGCATCAGTCGCTCAGGACGCGGCCTTGTCGCCCTCTTCTTCTGGCAACTGGTGTTTCATCAGCACCGGCACCTGTGCCATGCCAAACACCATGGTGATCGGCATAATGCCCCAAACCTTGAAGGCCACCCATGTATCGGTGGAGAAATTGCGCCAGACGATTTCATTGACCACGGCCAGAAACACAAAGAAGAACGCCCAACGCCAGGTCAGAATACGCCAACCTTCATCGGTTGCCTTGAACGCGCTTTCCAGAACCAGCTTCAGGAACAGTTTTCTTGCTGCCAGTCCACCAAACAAGATGCTGGCAAACAGCAAGTTCACAATAGTCGGCTTGATCTTGATGAACAATTCATCATCGAGATACAGCGTCAGGCCCCCAAACACGATGACAAACACCCCACCGATCAGCGGCATCACCGGGATGGTTCGCGCCAGCGCGTATGATGTCGCAAGCGCGATGACGGTGGCGGCGACAAACACTGCCGTTGCTGTCATCAGGTTGGTCGTTGCATTCACCGCAAAAAACAGGACCAACGGCCCCATTTCGAGGGCCATTTTGGTAAGCTGGTTCATGAACTCGTATCATCCCATGGAATAAATTTGCGCCATCCTAGGGGGCATGCCCACCAGATGCAATCACATCAGCCGTGATCCGGATCCCAATTGGGTTTGCAGCCATGAAACATAATCGTGATTGCCCCGCCCCAACGGGAGCTCAAGAATACAGGGGACCTCATAAGGGTGATGATCTTCGACCCATTGCGCTAATTCAAGCGCCTTGGCTTTTGACGTTTTCAGAATAACCACCACCTCGGTTTCTTCCTCGACATCGCCATCCCATTCATAGATCGCCGTCATATGAGGTAAGACATTGGCACAGGCCGCAAGTTTTTCGCGAATAGCACCACCCGCAATCACACGCGCCATATCCATGTCAGGCACCGTAACATACAGAAATGACATCTCACTTGGTTGGAACTCTTCTGGCGTCATTGCGATTGCTCCATGGTTGATAATCCGTCACACTGACCAGGGTCAGGACCTAACATCCGATGTTTGTATCACCAATCATATCATAACGGTGCGAGGAGTACCGATGGCGGGGAAAAAACATTCGAAACCGACCGATGTGCAGCTTGAATGGCTGCGCCGTGGTCTCAGCCAGCCCGGTGGCAAATTGCCGCTTTTTGACGGCAATGGCAAACAGATCAGCGAAAAAACGGTTCGAAGCTGTATCGATCATGGCTGGGTGGCCCCCTGGTTTGACAACCCTGTCAAACCCGATTGGCTGATCTGCAAGCTGACCGACGAAGGGCGTCGGGTCGCCAGTGCAGGCAATTAACGCACGCTCCCCCTAAGCTTAGCCAGCCAAACCCGCAAAATCCTGACCGATCTGATCCGATCCCGATGATTGCGGGTATCAGACTCATCTTGCTGATGGCAACAGATGGGTAAAGATCATGCCGATATTGCTGCGAAATATGTTCCGGGTGGTTACTGTTCTGGGGGCATTACTGAGCCTTCCGCAGGCGGCTGCCGCCTCCGACGAAGCATGGCAGATCTGGCAGTCTGACGGTGTTCATGCCCTGATGCGCCATGCCATTGCGCCGGGCACCGGCGATCCGGCAAACCTCACCCTTGGCGATTGCACGACACAGCGCAATCTTGACGACACCGGCCGCCAACAAGCGCGTCAAACCGGTGATCGCATCCGCGAAATGGGGATTGAATTAACCTCAATCCTGACAAGCCAGTGGTGCCGATGCGTTGATACCGCGCAGTTGCTTGATCTTGGTCCGGTGACCGAGGAGCCCGCACTGAATTCCTTTTTCCGCAATCGCAGTACAGAAACCGAACAGACCGCCGCAATCAAAGCAAAGCTTGCCAGCCTTTCCGGTGATGAAAAGCTGTTACTGGTGACCCACCAGGTGAACATCACCGCCCTGACCGACATTTTCCCGCGGTCGGGTGAAATCATTCTGTTCAGGATGTCTGATGATGGCACGGATATAGACGTACTTGCGCGTCTGATGCCGTAACATCCCAAGACGCGAAATTTCGCAATAATATCAAAGGGGAGATAATTGGTCGGAGCGAGAGGATTCGAACCTCCGACCCCCTGCACCCCATGCAGGTGCGCTACCAGGCTGCGCCACGCTCCGACCGTAGAGTTGCGCCGTTTGGCGCGGCTCGATAAATAGCGGCGCCACGCCAAAGACGCAAATGGTTTTTATGGATTTTTTTTAACGTCCTGCAGGCCTGTGCGCAGGATCGCCTGAAGTTCTTCGAGTTCGCCCAAAACAGCTTTCAGCGCTGTTTTGTCCGGACCGGAGACACTGGTCATTCCAGACACAGTGGAACTACGCGCCATATCCGATGCGCCCGTCTCTGCGTCCTGCCCGGTTACAGCGATTTCCGATGGCAACTTGCCCTTGTTCTGATCAAGGAGCTTTTGCACCCCCTTGATCGTAAAGCCCTGGTCGTGCAGCAGCGTGCGAATATGGGCAAGGAAATCAATGTCTTCTGGACGATAATAACGTCTGCCCCCTGCCCGTTTCATCGGCTGGATCTGGGGAAACTTGGACTCCCAGAACCGCAGGACGTGCTGCTGAAGACCAAGCTCCTTTGCAGCCTCGCTAATTGTGCGAAAAGCAGAGTCAGACTTTGCTGTCCGGCGGGAAGTTCCCGCCGCAGCCCCCAAGTTCGTTTTCATGACTTCTTTTTCTTAAGCGTTAATTCGGGCTTTCAGGACCTGTGAAGGCCGGAAGACAAGCACCTTACGCGGAAGGATCGGTACTTCCTCACCCGTTTTCGGGTTTCGTCCGATACGCTGACCTTTCTGACGAACAGAGAAACTTCCGAAAGAGGAAATTTTTACAACTTCGTCCTTGATCAGTGCCGATGAAATTTCATCGAGAACAGTTTCAAGCAGCTGGGCGGATTCATTCCGCGACAGACCAACTTCCTGATAAACGGCTTCCGCGAGATCCGCACGGGTAATCGTTGTTTCCGACATGACAGGCCGCCTCCTAATTACGGGACTTAATTTACAAGGCTATATCTGGTAGCGAAATCACTCAATATCAACAGGATACAATGCTTTTTGACGGAATGTTGTGAAAATTAAGAATTTCACGTGAATTTGTGTCATTCCGCACAAATGGTCCGGCTTTACCAACGCATTAGCGATGCGCCCCAGGTAAATCCGCCGCCCATGGCTTCAAGCACAACAATATCACCGCGTTTGACACGTCCATCATGGACGGCCTCGGCCAGTGCCAATGGGATTGAAGCCGCAGACGTGTTGGCGTGACGATCAACCGTCACAACCACCTTATCCTTGGAAATACCAAACTTGCGCGCCGTACTATCGAGAATGCGCTGGTTGGCCTGATGCGGCACCAGCCAGTCGATATCGCCCGGCTCAAGGCCGGTATCGGCCAGAACTTCGCGGATAACGCTGGCAAGGTTTGTCACAGCATGGCGGAAGACTTCCTGACCTTCCATGCGCAAATGCCCGACGGTCTGGGTCGCAGATGGCCCGCCATCAACATAAAGCAGCTCATACTTGCTGCCGTCAGAATGCAGACGGTTGGCAAGAATACCAACGTCTTCAATCGTGCCCTGGCCTTCAACGGCCTGCACGACGACAGCCCCTGCTCCATCGCCAAACAGCACACAAGTCCGGCGATCTTCCCAATCAAGGATACGCGAAAAAGTCTCCGCCCCGATAACAAGCGCGGTTTTGGCCTGACCGTTACGAATATACATATCCGCCGTCGTCAGCGCATAGATAAAGCCAGAACAAACCGCCTGAACATCAAAGGCGAACCCTTTGACCCCAAGGCGATTTTGCACCTTGGTGGCTGTGGCCGGGAATGTGTTGTCCGGGGTCGCGGTCGCAACAATGATCAGATCGATGTCATCAGATGTGACACCGGCATGTTCCATCGCGCTTTTGGCAGCAGCAAAGGCCAGATCACTGGTGGTTTCACCTTCGGCTGCGATGTGGCGCTGACGAATGCCCGTGCGGGCAACAATCCATTCATCTGACGTGTCAACGCGCTTGGCCAGATCATCATTGGTTACAACGTTTGCAGGCAAATATGAACCGCAACCAATAATGCGAGAACGAGTTGTCATGATTTGGGGACCGCCGGTTTTCTGTTTTTCTGGTGGGTTAATCAGTTGGCTTGACCAACAGGAACGGCAACGTCTTCTTGCTCCGCATTTTCAAGGCCGCTCATGGCCTCTTCAAATAGTGCAAGCTCGTGCTTGATGCTGTCATTGAGGTTATTGACGATCAGATCGTGGCAAACCCCGATGGCGTTGGAAAAACCAAGCGCGTCAGTGCCGCCATGGCTTTTGACCGCAATACCATTCAGGCCAAGCAACATGGCCCCGTTGTAACGGCGCGGATCCATGCGATCACGGAAACGCTGAAGCGAACGACGGGCAAGAAGATAACCGATCTTGGCAAAGAACGAACTTTTGAACGTCTCGCGCAGGAAATGCACCAGCAGACGCGCAGTACCTTCTGCGGTTTTAAGCGCAACGTTGCCGGTAAACCCGTCAGTCACGATCACATCGACCGTCCCCTTGGCCAGGTCATCCCCTTCGACAAAGCCCTCAAAACGGATCGGCAGATCAATGTCGCGCAAAATCGCCGCGGCTTTCTTGACCGACTCATTACCCTTGAGTTCTTCGATACCAACGTTGAGCAAACCGACAGAAGGTTTTTCAAGACCAAACAGGATCCGTGTGAACACTTCCCCCATCAGGGCAAACTGCACAAGATTGTGTTCGTCACATTCGATGTTTGCGCCAAGGTCAAGCATCACCGTCTCGCCGCGCTGTGTCGGCATATAGGTGGCGATTGCCGGGCGATCGATGCCGCGGACAGTTTTCAAAACGAACTTGGCCATCGCCATCAGCGCCCCGGTATTCCCGGCAGACACGACACCCTGTGCGTCGCCCTCTTTGACGGCGTTGATGGCAAGACGCATGCTGGAATCACGGCGCTGGCGAAGCGCGACGGAAGGTTTGTCTTCCATCATGACTTCCTGCGAAGCGTGGCGGATGTCGCTGACAGCTTCCAGTGTTGGATATTTGGCCAAAAGCGGTTTGAGTTTCGCTTCATCACCAAACATCAGAAACTTGAGATGGGGCAAACGCTTGAGCGCAATTTCGGCACCAGCCAAAACCATCTCAGGCGCGTGGTCTCCTCCCATCGCGTCAAGTGATATGCAAACCTGTTCAGGCAACGTATTCTCTTATGGTTGTTCTAAAATCTCTGAACCGGGTATCCGGCAGGCAAGCCAATAGGCAAAGCTTGTCATCAATGGGCCGGAACGCCCGTAATTACCGGAATTCTCCACCAGATACAAGGTAAAGCACATTCCGGCTGCCCACACCATAACAGCGTGAACGCGATCATAGTGCAGTCAAAATGTGAAATGCCGGTAAATACCGGCATATTCAACAAGCCTAATCATCAGACGTTCCCGCCCGGATGACCACTATTTTTTCTTTTCAAGCTGTTCTTTAAGGCCTGCAAGCTGCGCAAACGGGTTGGGTTTGTCGGCGTCGGCCTCTTCTTCGGTCTGGATCGAGTCCGGCAGCTCCGCATCATCCTTGCGCGGATACGGGTCCATCGCAACGGCAAGGAACTGTGCAACAACCTCGCCCAGATCAATCATGCCATCAACAAGCGGCTCGGGCTGTTCAAGCAGCGCCATCAATTCGGCTTCCGACAGATTTTCAAGATCGTCCGGGTTTGACGGCATGTCTTCTTCGGAAACATGCGGCGAGAAAAGAACCTCGACCGTATCTTCAACGGTTTCCGGCACGGGCTCGAGTGTGGCGACACAGCGCTGGACGATTTCAGCACTCATCGGGCCACGCACGGTAACTTCGCCATTTGACGCGGTTTTAACTTCGAGCTCGGCGCGCAGGCTATCAATTGAAACCAGCTCGAACCGTTTGGCCAGGTCGGCACGTTCCTTTTCGTTGGCTTCAATAACAAGTTTCTCTTTGCCACTGACCATTTCATCGGTTTTGACAATACGGGAAAACTCGGGGGTAAAATTATCAGGCATCAGGTCGTTCTTTCTCGTGCGAGTCAGATACAGCAACAGCCGGGACATCGGGAAAATGAACCGCGCCGTTCTGCATTTGCAAAATGGTTTGATTTTCGAGGCTGGTCAGCGCGTCGTGGATATAGCCGACCATTGCCATAAGTTGTTCATTGCTGACATTGCAGTCAGCGTAAAGATTGCGGTCCAGTGCGGCGGCAAGCTCGGCTGCGCCAGACTGAACACCTTCTTCATAGGCAACAATGCGCCCATGGTAGGATTCAGACATCTTGCGGATCCGTTTCAGGATACCGACATCGCCGATCCCCATTTCACGCATGTTCTGATCAAGATCAGAAAACATCACATCAAAGATGCGCTGTGCAAGATCACGGTCACCATCATCGGCCTTCAGACGGCGAAACAGGATGAATGCATGAACGAGAATAAGGTCAAAGCGCCCTTCCATCTTATCGGGAACGCCAAGCTTTGCGTAGAAGTCCG
The DNA here is from genome assembly GCF_015871485.1 of Thalassospira sp. A40-3. NCBI lineage: Bacteria > Pseudomonadati > Pseudomonadota > Alphaproteobacteria > Rhodospirillales > Thalassospiraceae > Thalassospira > Thalassospira sp. A40-3. The sequence goes on along the minus strand of NZ_CP065428.1, from coordinate 1,866,611 downwards.
GTTGGCGCGCCTGGGTTACCATTGCCGTGTAAAGCTCGAACGCAGCAGTTTGCTTGCGGTCTTTTTTCTTAAGCCATCCAAACAACAGTAACACTCCTTCGTTGACATTCCTGTCGTGGCACGCAGAATGCCGTAAATCTCATTGGGGCATGTCTGCCCCATGCATTGCCCGGCAATATCATGCGCCTCGCGCAGAAACTCAAGGCAATTCCGGTTTCGCTTCAAGAAGAGGGTCGCTCAGGTGAGCTTCATGGATAACAAAACTACCCGCATTCCCCTGATCATGCTGGCAGGGCTGGCTATTGCCTTTGTCGCTGCCTGCAGCCCCAGAATTGCGACCCGCGGCCACGCGCCGGACCCAGAACAGCTTGAACAGATCTCTGTCGGAGAATCGACCAAGGGTGATGTTACCAATATTCTGGGATCGCCATCATCGGTTGCCGCCTTTGACGAAAATGTCTGGCTTTATATTTCCAGTGTGACCGAGACCGTTGCGTTCTTCGAACCCGAAACCGTCCAGCAGAAAGTCATTCTGATCAGCTTCGATGCGGCCAACCGCGTCGAAATCCTGAGTGAATATGACCTCGAAGACGGCAAGCCGGTTATCCCGACGGACCGCGTTACACCGACTGCCGGTCGTGAAATCACGATCCTGCAACAGCTCTTTGGCAACCTGGGTCGCTTCAGCGAGCAGAAATAAGCCGCCTGAGCCGATCAAGATACCTGTCGTTATTTAAAATGGTCGAACCCGCCATCTGCGAGTTCGGCCATTTTTCCATCCGTCCCGATCAACGATACAACGCCAACTTCATCCGTCACCCCACCGATGACGGTGAAGGCATCGCCCAGGGCAGCAACATCGTCGGGTGCGCCCGCAATCAGAAGTTCGTAATCATCACCGCCCGCAAGAATGCGCAACCACTGGTCTTCGTCACCATCCAGCACCTTGCGTGCCGCCTTGGATAGCGGAACAGCATCGCGGTTGATCACAAGACCGACACCCGAAGCAGAGCATATCTTGCGACAATCGCCTGCAAGCCCGTCGGAAATATCCATGGCAGCCAGGCGTCTTTCCGATGCGATACAGGCCGCACTCTCCGTCATCCGTGGCTGCGGCAACAAATAACGGTTTTTCAGGAACTCGGCCAAATCCGGTGCGAGATCGGGAAATTCACCGTTCAGTAGCGCCAGCCCCAAGGCCGCATCACCCAACGTTCCGGTGACAGCCAAAACATCGCCCGGTTTGGCCAGATCACGTCGAAGGGCCCTGCCCGTTGGAACATAGCCAAATGCCGTCAGACTGAAAAAGGTCGGGCCCGGCGTTGCAACCGTATCTCCGCCCCAAAGCGAAACATCATAAGCAACACAGTCTTCGCCAAACCCCATGGCAAATCGCGCCACCCAGTCATCCAACAGATCGCGATTATAACCCGAACTCAATACCACGCCCCCCGGTCGGGCGCCCATGGCCGCCAAGTCCGACAGGTTCACGCGCAGAACTTTCTTTGCGATCAGTTCCGGTTCATCAATGCTTCGGAAATGGACATCAGCCACCAGCGCATCGGTGGTTACAACAACCTCGTGCCCGGCTGGTGGTGAAAATACGGCCGCATCATCCTTCAAAGACAATGCGGCCGGATCACTTTGCGCAATGGGCGCAAAATGGCGCGCGATCAGTTCAAATTCGCCGGATCGCGCTGCCATATCAATTCTGTCCGGCTTCACCGGGACGCAAGGTTTTCCCGATACGGTCCAGCACGGCATTGACCAGCTTCGGTTCGTTCTCGTCAAAGAACGAATGTGCTGCGTCGACATATTCCGTGATGACAACCCGCATCGGCACGTCTTCACGTGCGATCAGTTCATAGGTGCCCGCACGCAGGATACTGCGCAGAACCGTCTCAAGACGCTGCGTGGTCCAGCCCTTTTCAAGCGCCCCATTGATCAGCGCATCAAGATCGACCATGCGCGCGGCAACGCCCTGAACCAGATCGGCGAAAAAGCCGCGATCCGGATCGATCAGGTCCTCGTTTGGCACATCAAGATCGCGACCACCCGTACCATCAAGGCGGAAGTCGGAATATTCGCGCACGATATCAGCGGCAGGCAGCTGCGAAAGCTCTGCCTGGTAAAGCGCCTGAATAGCGGCAAAACGCGCCGCGCTGCGCCGTTGTGCGGCTGATGCCTTTGATTTCTCGGTCATTACTTGTGATGTATTCCAAAGTGGTTTTGAACTTCAATCTGACGCAGAACAGCTTTGGCAGCCTCGCCGCCCTTGTTCTTTTCGTCAGCCTTGGCCCGTGCAAGTGCCTGCGCCTCGTTCTCGACAGTCAGGATGCCATTGCCGATTGCCAGGTTGTAGTCAAGGCAAAGCTGCATCAGCGCACGGTTGGCTTCTTCGCAAATGTGGTCGTAATGCGTGGTTTCGCCACGGATAACACACCCCAGTGCAAGATAACCGTCATAGCGCGGACCGGTGGCCAGTTCTTCCATCGACTGCACAGCATAACGGATGGTAATTGGCACTTCAAACGCACCCGCGACCGAAATACGGTCCCATGTCGCGCCACCAGCTTGCAGCGTCGAAGCAGCCCCTTTGACAAGGTCTTCGACGATATGCGTGTAATACGGCGCATCCACAATCAGGATGTGGGGGGCGTTGCTCATGATTTTATTCCTCCGAGACGACAAGCGGACGCTGATCAACCAGATTTAGACCGAAGCCGTCAAGTCCTACAATGTGGCGTTTGGTATTTGAAAGCAGAATCATGTCGCGAATACCAAGATCATGCAAGATTTGCGCACCGACACCATAGTCGCGCAAATCGCCATCACCGTTTTCATTCGCCAGTTCCTGACGCAGGGCATCGCCATCACCGCCATTCATCTCGATCAGTTTGGCAATCGAAGCAGACAGCGTGTTCGGACGCGGTTCACGGATCAGGACAACCACACCACGCCCTTCCTCGCCGATCTGGCGCATGGCGGCTGAAAGTTGGCCTTGATGGCCCGTTTGGGTATCGCCCAAGACATCTTCTATCACATTTAGGGCATGCACACGGGTCAGAACCGGCGCATCATCAGAAATATCGCCTTTGACCAGCGCAATATGTTCGGCATAGGTGACGTTATTGACATAAAGATGCATGTCAAACTCGCCGCCATTCACACTTTTGATCTTGGTGGTGGCCTTGCGCTGAACGACCTTTTCATGTTTGCGGCGATAGCGGATCAGATCGGCAATCTGTGCGATCTTGAGATTGTGTTTCTTGGCGAACTCGACCAGTTCAGGCAAACGCGCCATTTCACCCGAATCACTCATGATTTCACAAATGACACCCGACGGGTTCAGGCCCGCAAGGCGTGCGATATCAACAGACGCCTCTGTGTGACCGGCACGCACCAAAACCCCACCCGGACGGGCACGGAGCGGGAATACATGGCCCGGTGTCACGATGTCGTGGCGACCAGCAGTCGGATCAATCGCAACGGCCACAGTCCGCGCGCGGTCAGGTGCGGAAATACCGGTGGTAACGCCAGTCTTGGCTTCGATCGATACAGTAAAGGCTGTTTCGTGGCGCGTGCCGTTGTGCGCACTCATCATGGTCAGGCCAAGCTCGTCGCAACGCTCAGATTCAAGCGTCAGGCAAATCAGTCCGCGACCATGGGTCGCCATGAAATTGATGGCATCGGACGTTGCCATCTGGGCCGGAATAACCAGATCGCCCTCGTTTTCGCGGTCCTCGTCATCGACAAGAATAAACATCCGGCCATTGCGGGCCTCTTCGATGACGTCTTCGATTGGCGAAAGATAATTATGCGGCATTGTTGATCAATCCTTGCCCAGCATGCGCGCGACGTAGCGTGCCAGCATATCAATTTCAAAGTTGATCCGGTCGCCCGGTTGCTTTGAACCCAATGTGGTTTCGTTTTGGGTATGCGGTATCAGATTGATACCAAATGTGTTTCCGTCAACCTCGTTGACAGTCAAAGACACACCTTCAAGTGTCACCGACCCCTTGGAGGCGATATATTTTGCAAAGGCTTCGGGCACTTCGAATGTCAGGCGCAATGAATCACCCTCTGGTACGCGTTTGGTCAGCGTTGCGACCCCGTCGACATGCCCGGATACGATGTGACCACCCAACTCATCGCCGACACGCGTCGCCTGTTCGAGGTTAACCTTGGATCCGACAACAAGATCACCCAACGTCGTCCGCGACAGGCTTTCTGCCGATGCCTCGATGGCAAACCAGTCATCACCGGTTTCGATCACGGTCATGCAGGCACCATTACACGCGATTGATGCCCCCAGAACGATCTTTGAGGTATCAAACGATGTGGTGAACTCAAACCGGGTGTCGCCGGTTTTCTCGATTGCACGAACGGTTGCGATATCGGTGATGATGCCAGTGAACATTCATTTATTCCGTTATTTTATCGTAGGTTACCGCAATATCTGCACCCACTTCACGAACTGAAGTACGTTTGAAATGCGGTGCGTCGGCAAGCTGTTTCAAACCAAGATCTGCAATCATTGCCTTGCCGTCACCACCAATCAGCGATGGCGCGACGAAATGAATGATACGATCCACGACGCCCGCCCTGATCAAACCGGCGGCAAGATTTCCACCACTTTCAACAAGGACACGCGTCAGACCTTCATCTGCCAGCGTACGCAGCACATCATGTAGGTCCAAATGATCATCTGCGCATCCTGCAGAAATCACTTTTACCGCAGTTTTTTCAAATTTTTCCGATAGTTCGGCGAAATTCTTGTCGGCTGTCACCAGCCATGTCGGCACGTCGTCGGCCGTCTGGACAAGCTTGGCAGTAACCGGTACGTCGCCCGCGCGATCCAGAATGACGCGCACCGGCGATTGATGATCCCGCCCGGCAAGGCGACAGGTCAAACTTGGATCATCGGCGATAACCGTCTTGGCACCGACCAGAATGGCGTCATGGTTCGCGCGCAGCATGTGACCTGCTTCGCGTGCGCTAGCACCCGTAATCCACTGGCTTTCGCCACTGGCCGTCGCAGATCGCGCATCAAGGGTGGACGCCAGTTTAAGGGTAACAAACGGACGGGAACGCTCGGCCTTGGACAGGAAACCTTCATTCACACGGCGGGCCTCGTCGGCATTCAGCCCGACATCAACCTTGATGCCCGCATCACGCAACATTTCATGCCCCCTGCCCGACACACGCGGATCCGGATCGGTCAGCGCGCTGACAACGCGCGACACCCCGGCTTCGATAAGACCGGTTGCACAGGGCGGCGTTTTGCCAACATGGCTGCACGGTTCAAGGGTGACATAGGCGGTGGCCCCACGGGCCAAGGGACCTGCCAGATCAAGGGCAACACGTTCGGCATGCGGGCGACCACCGGGTTGTGTGTGACCACGACCAACGATGGTGCCATCAGAAGAAACAAGGACACAGCCAACCGACGGGTTCGGCCAGACATTTCCCAAACCGCGTTTTGACAGGCTCAATGCGACCCGCATGAAATGCCGGTCGTCTTCGCTAAACGCGGGGGCTGTCATTACTCTGCGTCCGCCTCTTCTTCCCCATCATGCATTTTTTCGACGAATTGTTCGAAATCGCGGGCTTCACGGAAATTCTTGTACACCGAAGCGTAGCGTACATAGGCCACCTGATCGAGGGCATTCAGTGCCTCCATCACCATTTCACCAATGGTATCGGTGGAAATGTCGCTTTCGCCACTGCTTTCAAGACGGCGTTGGATGCCATTAAGGGCCTTTTCAACACGTTCGTCTTCAATCGGGCGTTTGCGACACGCAAGAAAGATCGACCGCGCCAGTTTGTCGCGGTCGAACAATTCGCGTTGCCCGTCTGTCTTCACAACCATCAATTCACGCAACTGGACACGTTCGAATGTCGTGAAGCGTGAACCACAGGCAGGACAGAACCGGCGACGACGAATGGCATGATGCTCTTCGGTCGGACGGGAGTCCTTAACCTGGGTATCGGTATGTCCGCAAAACGGGCAACGCATATTTTTATCTAAGCCTCAGTTCGATCAGGAATAGATCGGGAAACGCTTGCAGAGGTCTTCAACCTTCGCACGGACGGCGGCCTCGACTTCGGCATTGCCTTCCGGGTTGTCGACCATGGCATCCAGAACGTCACCGATCAGTTCACCGATCTGCCGGAATTCGGCAACACCGAAACCACGCGTGGTACCAGCCGGCGTGCCAAGACGCACACCAGACGTAATCGTCGGCTTTTCGGTGTCAAACGGAATACCGTTTTTGTTACACGTAATGCCTGCACGTTCCAGTGCGACTTCCGCCGTGTTGCCTTTCAGGCCCTTCGGACGCAAGTCCACCAGCATCAGGTGCGTATCGGTACCGCCAGTCACGATGTCAAAGCCGCGTTTAACAAGGACTTCGGCCAGTGCCTTGGCGTTATCAACAACCTGCTGGGCATATGCCTTGAATTCCGGACGCAGCGCTTCGCCAAAGGCAACCGCCTTGGCCGCAATCACATGCATCAGCGGACCACCCTGCAGACCCGGGAAGACGGCGGAATTGATCTTTTTGCCGATCTCGAGGTTGTTTGACAGGATCATGCCGCCACGCGGACCACGAAGGGTTTTATGTGTGGTGGTGGTTACGACATCTGCATAAGGAAGCGGGCTCGGATGAACGCCACCGGCAACCAGGCCTGCAAAGTGCGCCATATCAACCATCAGCAAAGCGCCAACCTTGTCAGCGATTTCACGGAAACGTTTGAAATCGATCTGACGCGGAATGGCCGAACCACCGGCAATGATCAGCGCCGGTTTGTGTTCAACCGCAAGGGCCTCAACCTGATCGTAATCAAGGGTCAGGTCGTCTTCACGAACACCATACTGAATCGCATTGAACCACTTGCCCGACAGCGCCGGACGCGCACCGTGCGTCAGGTGGCCACCAGCATCAAGCGACATACCCAGAATGGTGTCGCCCGGCTTGCAAAGGGCCAGCATCACCGCACCGTTTGCCTGCGCACCGGAATGGGGCTGAACGTTGACAAACTCGCAGCCGAAGATTTCCTTGGCGCGATCAATTGCCAGCTGTTCGGCAACGTCAACATATTCACAACCACCATAATAACGGCGCGAAGGATAACCTTCGGCGTATTTGTTGGTCAGGACAGTGCCCTGTGCCTCGATAACCGCTTTGGAAACGATGTTTTCCGAAGCAATCATCTCGATCTGGTTCTGCTGACGATCAAGCTCGTCGGTAACAGATTTGTACAGTGCCGGATCAGCTTCGGCCAAGCTGGTGGTGAAAAAGCCTTTGAACGACATGCGGGGGCCTCTTTCGATGCGATGTGACGGGGAGCGACCCTTGGGGGCCGCCTGCCCGTTCCGGTTGATGCCAGATGGCGAGAAAATCAGACGGAGCAGGACATTTTTGCGACGCGGCCTTCGTGACGACCGCCTTCGAATTCGGTCGACAAGAAGGTATCAACACAATCAAGTGCCGTGGCTTCACCAATCAGGCGGGCACCAAGGCAAAGAACATTTGCGTTGTTATGTTGACGGCAAAGTTCCGTGGAAAGACGGTCATGAACCAGTGCTGCGCGGATTTGCGGATAGCGGTTGGCTGCCATGCTCATACCGATGCCAGATCCACAGACGAGAATACCCGCCTCGGCCTTGCCATCGATAAGGGCCTTGGCCACTGCCTGCGCATAATCCGGGTAATCAACCGAAGCCGAACCATCTGTGCCCAGATCAAGCACTTCAATCCCGCGCTTTTTCAAGGTTTCAGCAATGGTTGATTTCAGTTCCACACCACCGTGGTCGGAGGCAATCGCAAGGGTTTTGACGGTCATAGGCGTGCCTTTATTCAAAAGCAAAAGTTAAAATTTGAGCGCCTTGTAGCATATAGCGTCGGGGCTGCCAACGCGCAGCTCATGCAAAACAGCAAGTTTTCCAGACAGAACTGACGCAGTAAAACCGTTATGGTTCAAACGCTCCGTATATTGAACACATATGTCAGCTTTAACGCCGTCAACAAGGTCCAAGCAGGTATCAGAATGCCTCCATGGCCGTAAAGTACGATCCAGCCATATAAACAGTATTATTGCGCAATCTGTTTGGTTGTATTTCCTGTATGATCTGAAATTTAAGAGGGTTTAATCATCGCCGCCAAAGCATAAACTTTAATATAACATCCCTATAAACCAAAACAGGGTCTATTAAACAAATAACCTTGTGTTTTTCTGTAGTTTGACTATACCGATTGAATAGTGCATTAAGTTTAATGTGATTTATCAAATGAAGGATTACTTCAATTATGGCTGAAACCGAGAACAGCGTGCTTGATCGCGACGAACTTTTACAGATGACCGTCGACATTGTATCTGCCTATGTCAGCAACAATGCGCTTGCCGCGGCACAGATTCCGGAACTGATTTCGACTGTCTTTGCTTCTCTTGATGATATACACGGTGTTGAAAAAGAACCGGAACAGGAACCGTTGAAACCGGCTGTTCCGATCAAAAAATCTATTGGCGATGATTATATTGTCTGCCTCGAAGACGGCAAAAAGCTGAAAATGCTGAAACGTCACCTGCGCACGACCTATAACCTCACCCCGGAAGAATACCGTGCGAAATGGGGCCTGCCGGCAGATTACCCGATGGTCGCACCGAATTACGCCAAGCAGCGTTCGCAGTTTGCCAAGAAAATCGGTTTGGGTCGCAAGGCGAAATAACGCCTTCCCCGGTCAAATACCGAAAGAAAAAACGCCGCCCTCATTCAGGGCGGCGTTTTTCGTATCCGACTGCAAAAGTCGGGTCAGCCCGGCTCTAGGCCGGACTGACCGTTTGCAGTTGATCACGGATTCTGGATAGCACCGTCGGTGTACTGACCGTCTTTCCAGGTGTAGATCCAGTAACCCGGAGCATCGACGTCGCCTTTGGCGTCAAACGAGATTTCGCCAAGAACGGTGTCGAATTTCTCGGAATGCAGGGCATCTACAACCGGCTCGAAGTCGGTAGAGCCAGCTTTGTTGGCAGCCTGTGCCCAAGCCTGGATCGCGCCATAGGTGAACAGGGTGTAACCTTCCGGCTTGTAACCGATTTCGTCGAAGTATTTGACGAGGTCGGCGTTGCGCGGATCGGTTTCAATTGCAGGCGATGCGGTGAAGATGGTGCCTTCGCCGGAATCACCGGTAATTGCCCAATATTCAAGGGTGTTGATCGCGTCACCAGACATGACCATGGTGTCCATGCCCTGTGCGCGCATCTGACGAACGATCAGACCGAGTTCGGTGTGGTAACCACCATAATACAGAACTTCGATGCCTTCGGACTTCAGCTTGGTCACCAGAGCCGAGTAGTCTTTCTCAGCCGGGGTGATTGCTTCGTAAAGGGCTTCGGTTACGCCGTTCGCATTGAGGTTTTTCTTGGTTTCGTCAGCCAGACCTTTGGAATAAGCCTGTTTGTCGTGAACGATGGCGATTTTCTTGTCGCCATAGTTTGCAGCCAGGTATTTACCAGCAACTTCACCCTGCTGATCGTCACGACCGCAAACACGGAACACGTTGTCCATGTCACGTTCGGTCAACTGCGGGTTGGTCGAAGCCGGGGAAATCTGGATGATGCCCTCTTCGAAGTAAACTTCCGAAGCCGGGATCGAGGAACCAGAGCAGAAGTGACCAGCAACAAGTGCAACGTCTTTGCTAACCAACTGGTTGGCAACAGCAACAGCCTGTTTCGGATCGCAAGCGTCATCGCCGATTTCGAGGACGAGCATTTCGCCGTTCACGCCACCAGCTGCGTTGATGTCAGCAACTGCTTTCTCTGCACCCTGGGTCATCTGTTCGCCAAATGCAGCATACGGACCGGTCATCGGACCAACGGTCGCGACAACGATGTCAGCTTTTGCTACACCCATTGAAAGAACAAGCGCGGAAGCAGTGGCAAGAAGGCCGAGCTTGGTTTTCGACATAAGAGAAGTCTCCCTGTTCCAAAGGTTGATTCCATCACCATGACAGAATCATCTTTTTGGATCTGAAACCGGCCCGTGTTTATCGCCGATTACCGGTTTCAGTTCCCTCGCACCATAGCGCTCCGTATCCGGGACGCATAAGTACAAACCAGATGATTGCCCTTTATCGGGCAATCATGCGGGGACGCGTAACGTCCCCGCAAATATCAGCGAACATCAGCACCTTCGCGGGCGCGATACGCAAACGGACCAACCCGTTCATACAGCCACGGATATTGCGACAGCATCTTGTTCACCTGCGTCAGGCGGAACGCCGCGAAGGTGATTGCAAACAAGATTACCGTATCAAAAATGTAGCCGGAAAGTGAGAGAAGCTCACCTTCAAACAGGGCAAAAACCATGAAGCGGTCAACGCAGCCAAGCAGCAGTGCATAAGGCACAAGCTGCCAGGCCGGACGCCAGGTGTTTGCGATGGCCTGACCGGTCATAAAACCGCAGAACCCCATCAGGATGATGGTCATTCCGATTGTGACACCAATGCTGGTACCCGTAATCGCTTCCATCTCAGAACTCCCTAGTGGCCACCCTCGAGGTAGGCTGCGCGGACTTCCGGGTTTGCCAGAAGTTCCGCACCCGTCCCCGAGAGCGTGATATTGCCATTGACCATCACATATCCACGATGAGCCAGTTTAAGCGCATGGAATGCGTTCTGCTCAACGAGGAAGACCGTCATCTTTTTCTCGCGGTTAATCTTCTCAACCGTTTCGAAAATCTGCTTCACGATCAGTGGCGCCAGACCAAGTGACGGCTCATCAAGCAGAAGAAGACGCGGACGGCCCATAAGCGCACGGCCAATCGCCAACATCTGCTGTTCACCACCAGACATCGTACCGGCACGCTGGTTGATGCGTTCCTTCAGACGCGGGAACAGATCAAACACCATTTCGATATCCGAATTGAAATATTTCGGATCCTGGGTGATCGCCCCCATCTGAAGGTTTTCATAAACCGACATGCGCGGGAAAATACGACGCCCTTCCGGCGACTGCTGAATACCAAGCTGGCAGATCTCATGCATTGGCATGCGACTGATATCCTGGCCTTCAAACAGAATGCGTCCCTTGCTGGCCTGCGGCGAACCACAGCAGGTCATAAGCAACGTGGTTTTGCCGGCACCGTTGGCACCGATCAGGGTGACGATTTCACCTTCATTGACTTCCATATCAATGCCCTTGAGGGCTTCGATATTGCCATAGAAGGTATGAACACCTTCGATTTTAAGCATGGACATATCGATGGACTCCCTCACTGCGCTTTCGGATCAAGATGAAGGTCGGCAGCAACTTCCGGCGGAAGCTCGTCATCCTCTTCTTCGCCAAGATAGGCGCGGATAACAGCCGGATCATTCTTGACGGCTTCTGGATTGCCGTCGGCAATCTTTTTACCGTAATCAAGAACGATCACATGGTCGGAAATCTGCATGACAACGCTCATATCATGCTCGATCAGAAGGCAGCCAACGCCCTGATCATCACGGATGCTCTGCAACAGAACGTTCAGTTCCGCCGACTCACGCGGGTTAAGGCCCGCAGCCGGTTCGTCCAGACAAAGCAGTGACGGGTCGGTGCACATGGCACGTGCGATTTCCAGTCGACGCTGGGAACCATATGGCAGATTACCGGCATTCCAGTCAGCCTGCGCATACAGACCAACCTTCTCCAACCAGAACTCTGCCTTTTCGACCGCTTCCTTTTCCGCCTTGGCATATCTGCCAAGCTTTAACAAACCGGCAAGAGAGAACGCAGAGGCCTCCATCAACCGGTTATGCTGGGCAACGATCAGGTTTTCCAGAACCGTCATCCCGGTAAACAGGCGGATGTTCTGGAACGTGCGGGCAACACCTTTGTTACGTGGAATGCGGAACCCTTCGGTCCGTTCCAGCAACCGCGGGCCATCGTCGGCATGAAGGGTCAGGCGACCCTCGGTCGGGACGTAGAACCCGGTCAGGCAGTTAAACACAGTGGTTTTCCCTGCCCCGTTCGGGCCGATGATCGCTGTAATTTCACGCTTGTTGGCATTGAAAGACAGATCATCAATCGCGACCAGTCCGCCGAAACGCATGGTCAGATGTTCGACTTCAAGCAGTTTGTTGTCGGTCATTTGATTTCTCCGGCAACTTTTTCTTTCTGGCTCATATTGAGCAGAATGGTCGGATCACGGAAGGACAACAGACCGCGCGGACGCCAGAGCATGATGGCAACAATACCTGCCCCGAAGATCAGCATGCGATATTCGGCCAATTCACGGAACATTTCCGGGAAACCGATCATTACAATTGCTGCCAACACGACGCCGATCTGGCTGCCCATGCCGCCCAGAACCACAATCGCAAGAATCACAGCCGATTCAAGGAAGGTGAAGCTTTCCGGGCTGATGAAGCCCTGACGGGTTGCAAAGAACGCACCGGCAAAGCCACCAAACATCGCGCCGATGGCAAATGCCGACAGCTTGGTGTTGGTCGGGTTGATGCCAAGCGAACGGCAGGCGATCTCGTCTTCACGCAACGCTTCCCAGGCCCGCCCGATCGGCAGTTTGCGCAGACGCAGGGTCACGAAGTTCGTCACCAGTGCCAGCACAAGGATCAGGTAGTACAGGAAGATCAGGCGATGCATGGACGAGTATTCCATGCCGAACAACTCGTTAAAGCCAATCGCCCCATCCGGAACACGCCGTGAAAAATCGGCCATACCAAAGAAGCTCGGACGTTCAATCGATGAAATCCCGTCCGGACCACCGGTAAGGTCATACCAGTTGATCAGAACAACGCGGATAATCTCGCCGAACCCGAGGGTCACGATCGCAAGATAGTCACCGCGCAGACGCAGAACCGGGAAGCCAAGGATAATCCCGAAGCTTGCCGCAAAGATACCGGCCAACGGCAGGCACAGCCAGAAGCTCAGATCGAAGTTCTGTGAAAGCAATGCATAAGAATATGCGCCAACCGCGTAGAACGCGACATATCCAAGGTCAAGAAGACCTGCCAGACCAACCACGATATTCAGCCCCCACCCCAGCATGATGTAAATCATCACAAGGGTCGCAAGGTCGATTGCGGAACGGTCTTCGCCAAAGATGAACGGGAAAATGATAAAGAAGATAATCCCGATCAGACCGATTTTCTTGGTGTTCGAACGATACGCCAACTGGATTTTGGACGACAGTTTGGCGCTTTCATCGACATCAGCCGCGGTCTTGTCTTTCATCGTGAAATAGGCCGTGGCAAAAATAATCGCCACAAACGCGATACCAACGATGGTGCTGACGACACTTGAAAACACCATGTCGAGGAAGACCGGCGAAACCCAGCGGTCATCAAGTTCGCGGAAACGTACGAACATTTCAAAAACGGCAACGGCAGAAAGCGTAATCAGAACGGCCTGCCCAAGACGTGAAATGTTCTCGCGGCGGAAAATCAGGCCAAGACGCCCGATCACAGTCGCCCCGATTGCAAGCAGGACAAGGTCCCAACGCACGGCCAGTTCCAGACCGGTCGGACGGTCAACCGTCTCGACACCAAGGAGCATGACCGACATCAACAGCGCGATCACGGCAAAGAACGCAAGTTCCTTGACCACTTCCGAGCCATTGGTACGAGAAGAAGCAAATGCAGAAGACATCAGACTTTCTCCACCTCCGGCTTGCCGAGCAGACCCCACGGACGGAAGATCAGCACAAGAACCAGAATGCCAAACGTTGCGACATCCTTGTATTCAATCGTGAGATACCCCGACCAGAAAGCCTCGATCAGGCCGATCAGAAGACCGCCAAGCATTGCGCCCGGCAAAGATCCGATACCGCCAAGAACGGCTGCGGTGAAGGCCTTAACACCGGCAAGGAAGCCGATATAGAAGTCAATCACGCCGTAATACAACGTCACCATCATCCCCGCGACCGATGCCAGGGCAGCCCCCATGACAAACGTGGTCGAGATGGTGCGGTCAACGTTAACACCCAGAAGGCCTGCCATCGTACGGTCCTGCTCACAGGCACGCTGTGCGCGGCCCAGGGACGTTTTGGCAATCAGCAGCGAGAAGACAACCATCAGCACGAATGTCAGAACGATAATCACGATCTGCATATAGCTGAGCTGAACGTCGAAATTCGCGCTTTCCATCAGGGTAATGCCGCCCTCAACAAGCGGCTGCATCGGTTTCACGCGCGCGCCCTGCGAAATCTGAACGAAGTTTTGCAGGAAAATGGACATGCCGATGGCAGAAATCAAAGCTGCCAGACGGAATGAGCCGCGCAGCGGCCGATATGCGACCCGTTCCACGCCCCAACCATAGACAGAGGTCAGAACCATTGAAACGAACAGCATCAAAAGAAGAGTAAGAGGTAGAATTCCGCTGATACCGGCAGCCTGACAGATCAGGAAGGTAATCAGGGAATGGAACGCACCGATCATATAGATCTCACCGTGCGCAAAGTTGATCATGCCAATAATGCCATAAACCATCGTGTAACCGATGGCGATCAGACCATAAATGGCCCCCAGCGTCAGACCATTGATCAATTGTTGTAGGAAATAAGCCCAATCCATTGCACAACCTTAGATTTGGCACAGACATACAAGGACTTCGCCAGATCAGCAGAAGGTATCAATTCACACACAGATGTAATGATTGGATGAGACACTGTCTCCCCATAGCCCCCTGGCAAACCCGCAAAGCCTCCGTCTTATTGTTATCGGGTAACCCCCGGTTTTAACCCCTTATGCCGGTCATTCTTTTTGCGACCATTACATAAAGAGCGCGATTAGAGCGAGGACATTAGACACACGATTTCAAACCCTGCAAGCCGCTTTGACATTTTAGTGAAAATCACCAAAACAGGATTTGAAATTGGCATAAAACACTGACTTCGAAAGTCACCCACGCTTTATATTGTATAAATTATCCCTTTTTGAGAACGTATTCAAGTTTTTGTGCAGCAACGCGCTTCAGTTGTTCCGGATTCCGGCTGACAGGTCCGGCAACAGTCACTTCCACGCCTGTTTTGCCGTCAATGGCCGTACACCGCAGATAGGTGCCGACTTGCCGAAGCTCAAAATAAATCTCGTTCGAGGTGTTATAGCGTGAGGTCATTGATGCACTGCTGTAATCAAAAATGGACTTGTCTATTGTGCTCCCATTTTCAGACAACGCAACATATAACAAAACGGGCCCGGAAATCCGGACCCGCTCGTTTGGCACCGCTTCTGGGTACTTCTATTTCTCGCCATCCAGCATTTTAACGATGGCCGAAAAGTCCATGCCGCCGTTGCCGCCATTGGAATAAAGCGCATACAGGCTTTCGGCCAACGCCCCCATCGGGGTTGTTGCACCAGATGCCGCTGATGCCTGCTGGGCGAGCTTCAAGTCCTTCAGCATCATATCCACCGCAAAGCCCGGCTGATAATCGCGGTTGGCCGGGGACGTCGGAACCGGCCCCGGGACCGGGCAATAACTTGTCAAAGCCCAGCACTGACCCGATGCCTTTGAAGACACCTCAAACAGTTTCTGGGCATCCAGACCAAGGCGCTTTGCCAGCATGAAGGCCTCGGAAACCGCGATCATGCTGACACCAAGCACCATGTTGTTGCAGATCTTTGCCGCCTGCCCGGCACCGCTGTCACCGGCATGAATGATATTGCTGCCCATGCCCGCCAAAATAGGCTGTGCACTGGCAAAGTCCGCCTCAGATCCACCAACCATGAATGTCAGCGTACCTGCCGCCGCACCGGCCGTCCCGCCAGAGATCGGGGCATCAACAACCCCAAGGCCTGCCGCACGGGCCAGCTCGGCTGCCTTGCGGGCCGAGTCCACATCAATTGTCGAACTGTCGATCAGAACGGTGCCCGGCTTGGCATGTGCAATGACACCGTCCGACCCATCATAAACGCCCAGCACGTGCTTGCCCGCGGGCAAAACAGTGACAACAAATTCGACATCACTGGCCGCTGCGCCGACCGATGCCGCCTTTGAGGCACCGGCCTCCACCGCCTTTGCCACCGCATCCGCCGACAGATCAAAGACCTTGACCGCATGTCCGGCCTTCACAAGGTTGGCCGCCATCGGGCCGCCCATATTGCCCAGACCGATAAAACCGATATTCGCCATTTGAAGTCTCCTCTGACACCCTGTCTGGGTGTTTTGTTCTGATTTATGGTGATCTGGCAGGGTGATATTCCCTGCCCAATGGTCTAAAGATTAAGCTCTTTGTCTTTTGGCAGTTTTTCGAAATATTCCGCCACTTCGCGTGGATCGACCTGACCGATATCGCCATG
Source organism: Thalassospira sp. A40-3 (assembly GCF_015871485.1). Classification (NCBI taxonomy): domain Bacteria; kingdom Pseudomonadati; phylum Pseudomonadota; class Alphaproteobacteria; order Rhodospirillales; family Thalassospiraceae; genus Thalassospira; species Thalassospira sp. A40-3. The sequence goes on along the minus strand of NZ_CP065428.1, from coordinate 1,850,316 downwards.
CTGCCATTTCGGCGCGTGATCCTTATCAACAATCACCGCCCGCACACCTTCAAACAGGTCCGGCTTGCACACCATGCGCTGCGACAAGCGATATTCCATGTTCAGGACCTCTGCCAGCGACATATCGCCCCCCTGACGGATTTGCTCGAAACTGACGCAAAGGGATGTCGGCGATTTGCCCAGCAACGTCTCAAGGGTCTCTGTGCCAAATGCGCTGGCCGCATTCCGCAAGGCTTCAAAGATCGCCGCGACACTGTCACCAGCAAAGCAATGATCGATCTCGCTGCGAATTTCTGAAAGTGGTGCTGAACCGAACGGCGTTTCATGCTTATTGAGGATATCCTCGGCAATGGCAAAGCCATCACTGTCCCACGCTGCACTTGCCAGTGCACCCTTGATGGCATCCAGTTTCGCACTTTCCGCCCCATGGGTTGCAAGTCCGGCATAAAGGCAATCTGCGGCCTTGATCCGCGCCCCGGTCAAACCAAGGTACATCCCGATTTTGCCAGGACACCGCGGCAGGAAATATCCCCCGCCCACATCCGGGAAAAATCCAATGCCGGTTTCAGGCATGGCAAACAACGTCCGTTCGGTCACGACCCGGAATCGGCCATGGATTGAAACCCCGACACCACCGCCCATGGTGATCCCGTCCATCAGTGCGATATAGGGCTTTGGATAGTTAGCGATATAGTGGTTCAGGTGATATTCCCGACGATAGAACGCATCAAGCATCTCTTCGTCATCAACCTTGCGGGCATCATAAAGGCCGCGGATATCACCACCCGCGCAAAATGCCTTTTCACCCATCCCTTCAATGATGACGACCTTCACCGAAGGATCCTGTTCCCAGGATTTCAGCTGCGCCAGCATCATATCGACCATCACCAGATCAAGCGCGTTTAGCGCCTTGGGACGGTTCAACAGGATACGCCCAACCGGCCCGTCCTGCGAAAACAGAACCGGTGCGTCTGCGGTCTCGTTCGGCGAATTTGAAACTGTGCTCATAACCTAGTCTTTCAGGGCTGCACGCGCGATGATCAGGCGCATGATTTCATTGGTACCTTCAAGGATCTGGTGCACGCGCAAGTCACGCAAAAGCCGCTCGATGGGGTATTCGCGAATATAACCATATCCGCCATGAAGCTGCAGCGCTTCGTTACAGACATTAAAGCCGACATCGGTGGCAAACCGTTTGGCCATCGCACAGAACTGCGTGGCATTATCGGTCTTGTGATCCAGCTTCCATGCCCCTTTATGCAACATCAGCCGCGCGGCTTCGAGTTCGGTCACCATATCAGCAAATTTGAACTGCAATGCCTGAAACTGATCCAGGCTTTTGCCAAACTGCTTGCGGACTTTCATGTGTTCGCGGGCATGTTCCATTGCCGCACGCGCACCACCGATCGAACAGGCCGCGATATTTAACCGCCCGCCATCAAGGCCCTTCATGGCGAATTTGAAACCTTCGCCCTCTTCGCCCAGACGGTTTTCGACCGGCACCTTGCAATTACTAAAGATAACGGCGGCGGTCGGCTGACTGTTCCAGCCCATTTTTTCTTCAAGCTTGCCAAATGATAGCCCCTCGGCATCCTTTGGCACGATAAAGGTCGAAATGCCTTTCGGGCTGTCATCGCCAGTACGCGCCATGACGACATAGATATCGCTGCGCGATCCACCGGAAATAAACGCCTTCTCGCCATTCAGTATATAATGATCGCCATCGCGTTCGGCCCGGGTGCGAAGCGACCCGGCATCTGATCCTGCCCCCGGCTCGGTCAGGCAATAACTTGCAAAATGCTCCATGGTGACCAGTTTGGGCAGATATTTCGCACGCTGCGCATCATTGCCAAACGTATCAATCATCCAGCAGGCCATATTATGGATCGAAATATACGCCGCTGTTGACGGGCAAGCCGCCGCAAGCTCTTCGAAAATGACAGCAGCATCAAGGCGCCCAAGCCCTGTGCCACCATGTTCTTCGCCGGTATAGATCGCGGCAAAACCAAGTTCGGCTGCCTTGCGCAGGGTTTCTTCGGGAAAGGTATGATTGGCATCCCAGTCGCCCGCATATGGCGCCATTTCATTCTGCGCGAAATCACGCGCAGCTTGGGCAAATGCCTGCTGATCTTCAGACAGGTTGAATTCCATTGGATCGCCGCCTCTTTTGATTTTCTATTTTCCCTTTACGTAAACGTGAAATCTGCTGCTTGTCAATTCATTCGGTATAATCGTACCGAATTATCACAATTCTCATCCTGAACGCCCATCACGTGCATAGCACTCTGGCATTTCGCCAAATCTTCCTTGCGAATACAGGGCCGCTGCGCATACCCTCCTCGCCTCAGGAATCACAATAAATCAGGGAAACAGTCATCATGTCCTCGACCAAGCCGGAAACAATTGTCCTTCACGCAGGCTACCGTGCCGAACCGACAACCGGTTCTGTCGCCGTCCCGCTCTATCAAACCACCAGTTATCAGTTCCGCGACACCCAGCATGCCGCAGACCTTTTTGCGCTTAAGGAACTGGGGAACATCTATACCCGCCTGATGAACCCGACCAATGATGTACTTGAACAGCGCGTGGCGGCCCTTGATGGCGGTGCTGCGGCGGTCGCACTGGCATCGGGCCAGGCGGCCTCGACCTTTGCGGTGCTGAACATCGCGCAGGCGGGCGACAACATTGTCAGCTCAACCGACCTTTATGGTGGCACCTGGAACCTGTTTGCCAACACCTTCAAACAGATGGGCATCGAAGTCCGCTTTGCCGATCCGGCCGATCCGGAAAACTTCCGTCGCCTTGCCGATGACAAAACGCGTGCGTTCTATGCCGAAACCCTGCCCAACCCGAAACTGCAGGTCTTCCCCATCCGCGAAGTTGCCGATATTGGCGATGACCTTGGCATTCCGTTGATCGTTGATAACACCGCCGCCCCGGTCATCTGTAAACCGATCGACCACGGTGCAAGCATTGTGATGTATTCGACCACCAAATTCATTGCCGGTCATGGCACCTCGGTCGGCGGCATCGTTGTTGATTCGGGCAAGTTTGATTGGGAAAAACACGCCAAACGCTTCCCGCTTCTCAATGAACCGGATCCCAGCTATCACGGTGCTGTCTGGACCGAGGCTGTCAAACCGATCGGACCGGTGGCATATGCGATCAAACTGCGCTGCACGTTGCTGCGCGACGTTGGTGCTGCGGCATCGCCATTCAATTCCTTCCAGACCATTCAGGGTATGGAAACCTTGCCGCTTCGGATGGAACGCCATTGCGAAAACGCGCTCAAGGTTGCCGACTTCCTGGCATCCCACCCGAAAGTCACCAAGGTCATCCATCCCAGCAAACAGGATGGCGAGGCCCGTCGTCGAGCGGACAAATACCTTAAGGGTGGTCTGGGCTCTTTGATGGGCTTTGAGCTGGCAGGCGGCAAAGATGCCGGCGAGAAATTCATCAACTCGCTGGAGCTGTTCTATCACGTGGCCAATATCGGCGACACACGGTCGCTTGCCATTCACCCGGCCACCACGACTCACAGCCAGCTCTCAGAGGAAGATCGCCTGTCATCGGGTGTGACTGATGGCTATGTCCGTCTGTCGATTGGCATCGAACATATTGACGACATTCTGGCGGATTTGACCCAGGCGCTTGATAAAGCCTGATAAACCACCAAAGACTGCTTTACGGACAAACCGGTCAGACCTTCGTCTGGCCGGTTTTTCTATTGACGCTTTTGCATGTCCGGGCTAACCAATATCGGCAATACATGCACAACATGTAAAACAGGCATATCGATGTCGAGCGTTTCAAGCCGTCAGGACGAAATCCAGAAACTTCTGCGCAGTCAGGGCACGGTTCATATCCACGATCTGGCCGCCCTGTTTCACGCATCCCTTGATACCATCCGCCGCGATCTGCGCCAGATGGAGGAAGAGGGTTATTTGCGCCGCATTCATGGTGGTGCGGTCCTGCCCAATTTGGCACAGGAAAGTTACGCGGAACGGGCGCAGGAACTGCAACCCGAACGGACTGCCATCGCCCAAAAGGCCGCACGTGAACTGATCCCCGATGATTGCGTGGCGTTTTTCGATAGCGGCACCACCGTTTGTGAAGTTGCGCGCAACCTCAAACCATCCTTTCGCGGCACGGTGATTACAGTCAATCCGATGATCGCGGTCGAGCTCGCCAGCCATCCGAATGCCGAGGTCATCATGTTGGGTGGCACGCTACGCAAAACAGATATGGTGGTGTGCGGCCCGACGACCCTTGATCAGCTTAGAAACTTTAATGCCGATATCGCACTGCTTGGCACCTGCGCGCTTCACCCGGAGGCAGGCCTTTCGACCAGCAGCACCGAAGAACGCGCCACCAAGGCGGCCATGATCGCCCAATCGGCCGAAGTCATTGCCATCACCACCGCCGACAAACTTGAAACCAGTTTGCCGCACCGGGTCTGCGACATTGATGCGATTTCCCATCTGGTCACCGGGCGCAAACTTTCAAACGGCTATCTTGCCAATTACACCCGGCGTGGTTTGAACGTCATTCAGGCCTGATCGCCTGCCCTCGCCTTGCGGAGAAACTTGTTAAATGCAAACCCACGCCACTGCCCATAACCGGGTGCGCGCCATCTTCTTTTTGCATGGTGCCGCTTTTTCAAGCTGGGTGCCGCATATCCCGCTGGTGCAGGAACGCCTTGGCCTTGGACATGACGAACTTGGTGGCATATTGCTGGCGGCGGCCATAGGGGTGCTTGCCGTGATGCCGATCGCCGGAAGACTGGCAGACCGGTTTGGCAGCGAACGCGTGGTGCGCTATTCGGGGCTGTTTTATTTCATCGCGGTCGGCGTGCCCGCCTTCATGCCAGATTATCTCAGCATTTCGATTGCGATGTTCGCACTGGGCTTTTCCGGTGCCTTTCTGGATGTCGCGATGAATGCCAATGGCCTGCAGGTCGAGCGCGTCAAGGGCCGCAGCATCATGTCCGGGTTACATGGTTTCTGGAGTCTCGGTGGCTTTGTCGGCGCAGGGATTGCCGCCGCCTGGTTCGCCCTGCCCATTGGCAATGAATTCCATCTGCCAATCGTGCTTTCTCTTTTCCTGATTGCGCACATCATCGCACAAGCGGGACTGCTGTCGGATCAGGCAGCAACGGAACATCTGTCTGGCCCAAAGGATGCCCGCCAAACCACGACCGCAAAGACCAAGGATCGCAATCTGTTCCTGATGCTGTTGCCATTCGGGGTCTGCGCCTTTATTGGCCAGTTCGGTGAAGGTGTCCTGACTGACTGGGCGACGGTATTCATGAATTCCGAGCTTTCGTCTGGTCCGACATTGGCCGCCGTCGGCTTTGCCATCTATTCCTTTGCCATGGCCGCCACCCGCTTGTCCGGTGATGCACTGGTCACCCGGTATGGTCGCGTGCCGGTATTGCTGACAAGTTCGGTGCTGGCATCCCTTGGCACCCTTGTTTTGACCTTGTCTCCCAATATCGTCATCGCCTGGATCGGCTGCGGGATTGCCGGCATGGGGCTTGCGGTGATTCTGCCGCTGTTGCTGTCTGCGGCGTCCCAGACAACGGGCAAAGGTGGTGGTGCGGTTGTTTCGATCATTGCCGCAACCGGCTATTCCGCCATCATGGCCGGGCCACCGGTGATCGGTGCCATTGGTGAAGCCCTCGGGCTGGTCACGGCCTTTGCCCTGACATCGGCATTCCTGGCCATGATTATCCCGGTTTACCTGTTAACCATGCGCAGGCGTTTGCAAATTGCGGCCAATGGTTGATCAACGGCGCAATCTGTCCCATAAATTGCCCAGCCTCACATTATAGAGAACAGATCATGGTCAACAAATTCGCCTATGGCACCTTCCCCAGCACCCGGCAGCGCCGCAACCGCATGACCGACTGGTCGCGCCGCATGGTCGCGGAAACGCGGTTGACCTCCCATGATCTGATCCTGCCTGTCTTTGTCATTGACGGCAAAAACGAACGCACCCCGATCCCGTCCATGCCCGGCGTTGAACGCCAGTCGGTCGATATCTTGGTTGAAACCGCCAAACATGCCGAAAAGCTCGGCATTCCGGCCCTTGCCCTGTTTCCCTATATCGATGCCAGCCTGAAAACCAAGGACGCCCGCGAAGCCTATAACCCCGACAACGTCGTGTGCCGCGCGGTCAAGGCGATCAAGGATGCCTGCCCCAATCTGGGCGTCATCACCGATGTCGCGCTGGATCCCTTCAACGCCGACGGACAGGACGGCATTGTGGTCGACGGTCAGATCCTTAATGACGAAACGACCGAGGCCCTTGTCCGTCAGGCCCTTGTTCAGGCGCAGGCAGGCTGTGACGTGGTTGCCCCGTCGGACATGATGGATGGCCGCATTGGCGCGATCCGCAAGATCCTCGAGGAAGCAAATCTCAAAAACGTTCAGATCATGGCCTATTCGGCCAAATATGCATCCGCATTTTATGGTCCGTTCCGTGATGCGATTGGTTCGGCCAGTGCACTTGGCAAGGCCGACAAGAAAACCTATCAGCTGGATCCGGCCAACAGCGATGAGGCGATGCGCGAAGTCGCCTATGACCTTGATGAAGGTGCAGACTCGGTCATCGTCAAACCGGGCCTGCCATATCTTGATGTGCTTTATCGCGTCAAACAGGAGTTCGGCGTGCCGGTCTTTGCCTATCAGGTCTCGGGCGAATACGCGATGATGCGTGCCGCCGGGCAGAATGGCTGGCTTGATTATATCGGCTGTGCGATTGAAACCTTGTCCTGCTTCAAGCGTGCCGGGGCATCGGGTGTTCTGACCTATAGCGCGATTGAAGTTGCCGAGGCACTGGAAAGCTGATCTTTGTGGCACCACGACAAGCAACAAAAAAGGGCCTCAATCGAGGCCCTTTTGTTTTGGGAGGCGAGTATCAAATCATGCGGACTTTGCCGCAATGCCATCCGCATCATCTTCAATGCCATGGCCAATCGCCCGCGCGCAGAAATGCGGACGCAGGCCGGATCGGGCAAACACGCCTTCGATATCCTGTCCATCAAGGAACCCGCCCTGATGGACCAGAAGGGTTTTGATGCCCGACGCCAAACCACCCAGCACATCGGTATGCACCGTATCGCCGACCATCAGCACACGACTGCGATCAACACCGGGATGACGTTTCAGGACCTCCTCGAACACATGGTGATACGGTTTGCCAACACATTGCGGCATGACACCGGATGCATCGCCCGCAAGATGCGCGAAATAGCCCGACTCAACCGACAGGAAATCACCCATCGGCGCACAGATATCGGGATTACCGACCAGAACCGGCCGCGGATTATCCTTAAGGCTCTGTTCCAGAAGGGCTTGCTGGATATCGGTCCAACTATCGGAGTCAATCAACAGGAACCCGCCAACCGCATCATAAAGCGCAGGATCACTGCCAAGCGGCTCCACCCGACCGGGCAGAATATCAAACGGCCAGTCGGTCGGCGCCATTGCCCCCCAATGGGTGATGTCGGCATACTCGCCCATCAGCGGGGCGACAAACTGCTGGCTGCTGATCAGGCTGTTATTGTCAAAATCAAAGCCGCGTTTGCGATGACGCGCCAGAATAGCCTCGCCGGAGCTTGAGGCATCATTGGTGACAACCGCAATCTTCTTGCCCATTTCCTGCAATGTCGCGACCGTCTTGACCGCACCGGGAATGGCACTTTGTCCGCTATTTAGCACACCAAAGGCATCAAACACGATCAGATCAAACTGATCGGCAATCGCCAGAAGGTTGTCGACATAATCGGTTGCAGCCGGAACGGCATCGGGTGCGACCTGTGGCAGACGCGGTGCATAGCGCAAATAGGCATCCAGGGCCTGCGCAAAATCCAGTTGCAACCGATTGGCACTCATCGTCATTTCTCCCACACGAACGGCACGTTATTAAAATTCCGGCGTATTCAAACCGATTAGCGCGCTAATTACACCCAAAATTATTCGCAACACCACAAACGCCGATAATCAACCTCAAGGCATCACGCAACTTCATTACCCATGCATCATACGCATAGCAATAAAAAGCATCAAATCTGCGTCAGTCATCCACTCTAGAACAGTTAACGAGAAATTTCAGGGATTTCTGCGCTTTTCAATCCGCAGACATGCAAAAAACGCATTGGATTATATCCGCAATCACCCTTAGATTGCCCTCACGAAATGAATAGGACGTATCGACTGATGAATGCGCCACCAAGCAGTTGATCATTCGATACATCCCATGCAAACCGACACGTCAAACCAGCTAACTATTCCTGTGCGGAATATCTCGGTGAGAACATGCCGGTTAACTGAACAGACGCCGAATAATCGGCCGGTTTGAAATAGGTGATGAAATGATCGTAACCAAGATTTTTGCTTTCCTTCGCGCTCTGCGCGTTCAGTACCAGACCCAGAATGCGCTGCGTAAGCTTGATACGCGCGAACTGGCAGACATCGGTCTGAACCGCGACATGATCGATGATGTAGCACACCGTGTTGCTTTCGGTCGCTAAGCCACGACCGTAGCGTCCATGAGGAAGACCCCGACAGAGCATCTGTCGGGGTTTTTCTTTGTCCGGATTTTGGGATTGCCGCGAAAAGATCCGCTTTGCCTGCTTCGTCTTAGTTGGCAAACAGGGCCTTGTGCTCTTCACGCAGGACATTCTTCTGCACCTTGCCCATCGCATTACGCGGCAGTTCATCGACAAAGAACACGCGCTTGGGCACCTTGAAGTTGGCAAGCTCCGACTTGATCGCGGCAATCACGCCCTCTTCGCTTAAGCTGCCTTTTTCTTCCGGCACGATCACGGCTACAACCGCCTCGCCAAAGTCGGGATGTTGAACGCCAATCACGGCACTTTCAACAACGCCCTCCATCTTGTCGATCAGGGTTTCGATTTCCTTGGGATAAACGTTAAACCCACCGGAAATGACCAGATCCTTGGCCCGCCCGACAATATGGACATAGCCCTTGGCATCGATCTTGGCGATATCACCGGTGATAAAGAACCCGTCTTTACGGAATTCCTCGGCGGTTTTTTCGGGCATCTGCCAATAACCGGCAAATACGTTCGGTCCGCGTGCTTCCAGCACACCAATCTCATCCGTACCCAGAACATTGCCGTCTTCATCACACACGCGCACTTCGACATCTGGCAATGCCGGGCCAACGGTATGAACGATGCGTTCGCCGTCGAGCGGATTGGAGGTCGCCATGCCCATTTCCGTCATGCCATAGCGCTCCAAAAGCGCCTTGCCTGTCCGCTCCTTGAAAGCCGTAAAGGTCTCTGGCAGAAGCGGCGCAGACCCGGAAATGAACAGACGCATGTTTGCGGTGACATCCTTGGTAAAATCATCGCCCGACAACAAACGCACATAAAATGTCGGAACGCCCATCATCACCGTGCTGCGTGGCAAAAGCGCCATCACCTGGTCACGATCAAATTTCGGCAGGAAGAACATCCTCGATCCCGACAGCATCACACAATGGCACGCAATGAAAAGCCCGTGGGTATGGAAGATCGGCAAGGCATGAAGCAGGGTATCGTCGGCCTTAAAGCCCCAAAGCTTTTCAAGCGTTGATGCGTTGGACCACAGGTTCATCTGGGTCATCATCGCACCCTTGGGCTTGCCCGTTGTGCCCGACGTATAAAGTATGGCTGCCAATTCATTGTCTTCGCACGCGACCGGCGCAAAATCCGATGCTTGCGATGCCGCCCCATCCATCAGGCTGCCCTCAGACTGCATGCCCAGTGTCAGAACATGCGCAACGCCCTGCTCGTCCGCGATGGCCTTGACCTCATCTTCACGATGGGGCTGACAAACAAAGATCACCGGCGATGCGTTATCCATGAAATAGGCAAGTTCGCCCGCCTGATAGGCGGTATTCAGCGGCAAATAAACAAGGCCGGCACGAATGCAGCCAAGATAAAGAAACAATGCTTCGGGGGATTTATCGACCTGAACGGCAACCCTGTCGCCCTTTTTCGCACCAAGCGACGTCAGAAGACCGGCAATCTGGGCCGATGCTGTGTTGGCATCGCCATAGCTATAGGTCTTGCCATCAGGCGTCTCAATCAGAACTGATGACAGATCGGCCGGAAACCGGTCACGGATGCGCATGAAAAGGCTGTTGGTCACTGTACTGCTTCCCCGAGAATTCGTTTTGACCGGCAGGTTTCCCTGCCGGTCTTTTCTGCGGGCAGCATAGTGCAACCAACCATTATTGGTAAACAAGTACCTTTTTACCGCAATGATCGATTTTGTCTGTCAGCCAGACTGTTTTTGCCTTGCGGCACTAGTCCAGCGCAACCGACGGGAACTCCCCGTCAATATACGGGAACGCCTCACTGACCGTCACCTGCACCTCGGGATGGAAGCCGTTGAAATGGGTGGCCAGCGCATTGCTATATGCCCCGATGTGACCAAACTCGATCCAGTCGCCTTCGCGGATATCGGCAGGCAAGGTCACGGTCGCCGGCAAGACATCCATATTGTCGCAGGTCGGCCCATAGATGGTGAATTCCAGTGTTTCTTCCGGATCGAAATCACCCTCAATGCGCAGCGGACGCACCGGATAACGCAATTGCCCGGTCACGGTTTCCGACAGGCTGCCGTAAACACCGTCATTGATAAACAGCGTATCTTCCTTGCGCAGGTGAACCTGCGTAATCAGGGAAATACCGCTCGATACCAGCGCCCTGCCCGGTTCGCACATATAGGTCGTATCGGGCATATCAAGCCAGCGGATACAATCCTTGATCTCGTCCATGAACTCTTCAAGGCTGGCACCACGCTGGTTCATATACTGGCCGGGGAAACCGCCGCCAACGTCGATATGCTTGACCTTCACACCGGAAAAATCAACCACCTGACGGATAAGTTCGACCGCGATCCGATACCCGGTCGGTGTCGTGCATTGCGACCCGACATGGAAACACAAGCCCGCATGGTAACCGTATTCATCAACCTTCTTCAAAAGCTCGGCCGCCACCATCGGGCGCGCACCAAACTTGGCTGACAGGTTATAGGTCGCACCGGCTGGCGGTGTTGCAAGCCGCACATGGATCACCAGGTTCGTGTCGCCCTCGGTTTCCTCGCGAATTTTCTCAAGCTCTTCGGCAGTATCGATCACATAATGATCAATCCCGAACACCCGATAGGCATTGCGGATGGCATCGCGGCTTTTGACCGGATGCATGAAATAGGCCTTCATCCCCGGGAATTGGCGCCGCACGATAGAAATTTCCTCAGGCGAAGCGGTGTCAAAATGACGCACCCCGCCTTCGTGAAGATATCGCATGACCTCCGGATGCGGATTGCATTTCACCGCATACAGGACGTCTCCCGGGAACATTTCGACAAAGCGCTGCGCTGTTTCTCGAAGAATATTGGGTCTAAGGCAATACACCGGATAGGAAGGCTTGAGTTCCTTAACAACATCGAACGTCGTATCGAAATGACGTGGCACAATATACTCCATCGTTTACCAATATCAGGCGCCCAGACACGTACCGCCGCCGGGCTGGCCTTTGAGTTAGGGTAACAGCCCTCTTGTCGCCTGTCATGCGACTTGCATGTGCACGACGCCGATTAGGGTACTAATTGCGCTTGATATTGCATCGCCCTGTCGATAATTTGGTAAACCAATACCAAATAACCAATATCGTGCGCCCCGCGCGGTTTACCGCAGATGCACGCCAACCCACAGGGAGCCTGAAATGCCCATCGATCCGATCCTTGATCCATCCGTTCTGGCCAAGGAGCTGTCCGGTTATCATCTGATCAAAGGTAAACTTGTCGCCCCGAAAAACGGCAAAACCTTTGATGTTCTTAATCCTGCCACGGGCAAGGTCATCGGTCAGGCAGCCGACGGTGACGCCGATGACGTCGCGATTGCAGTCGCCGCCGCCAAGGCCGCCCAGAAGGACTGGGCCGAACGCCCGGCGCGTGAACGCGGCAAGCTGTTGGCGGAATGCGGTCGTATCCTGATGTCACATGCCGAGGAACTTGGCCGTCTGGTCGCCCTTGAGTCGGGCAAGGCCCTTCGCACCGAAAGCCGGGTTGAGGCATCGGTTCTGGCCGATATGTTCGTCTTTTTCGGCGGACTTGCGTCCGAGCTGAAAGGTGAAACAGTTCCGTTTAACCCGAACATGATGACCCTGACCACCCGCGAGGCAGTGGGCGTTGTCGGTGCAATCATTCCGTGGAACGTTCCGATGATGCTGATGGCGATCAAGGTTGCTCCAGCTCTGGTTGCCGGTAACGCAGTCGTCGTAAAATCCGCCGAAGACACCCCGCTTGCCGTTCTGCGCGTGTGTCAGATCATGCAGGAAGTCCTTCCCGCGGGCGTCTTTAACATCCTGTCGGGCTTTGGCCCGTCTTGTGGCGGCCCGCTGGTCGAACACAAGGATGTCAAAAAGGTTTCCTTCACCGGATCGGTTGAAACCGGCCGCACGGTCTATCGCGCCGCTGCCGAAAAACTCATTCCGGTCACCCTTGAACTGGGTGGCAAATCCCCGATGATCGTCATGGGTGATGCCGACCTTGATAAGGCGATTGCCGGTGCGATTGGCGGCATGCGTTTCACCCGTCAGGGGCAAAGCTGCACGGCGGCGTCACGCATGCTGGTGCATGAAAGCCTGCATGACGAATTCGTCAAACGCCTGATCGATAAGGTCAACACCCTTAAAATGGGTGATCCGCTGGATGAAGAAACCGACATCGGCACGATCATCAACCGCAAACAGTTCGACAAGGTTTGTGGCTATATCGAAGTCGGTGAAAAAGAAGGTGCGACCAAAAACGAACTAAGCGCCCTTCCCACTGACAGCGCCCTTTCCGATGGCCTGTTTGTCCGTCCGGTGATCTTCACCAATGTCGATCCGAATGCACGGATTGCCCGTGAAGAAATCTTTGGCCCTGTTGCCTGCGTGTTCAAGTTCAAAACCTTTGAAGAGGCCCTTGAACTTGCCAATGACAGCGACTTTGGTCTGGCTGCGACCGTCTGGACGACGGACCTTAAAACCGCACTTGTCGCCACCAAGCGCCTCGAAGCCGGTTTCGTTCAGGTCAACCAGAACCTTGTTGTCCAGCCGAACCTGTCTTATGGCGGCATCAAGCTTTCCGGTCTTGGCAAGGAAGCATCGCTTGAAAGCATGCTCGAACACTTCACCTACAAGAAGACCATTATCCTCAATATGGAATAACGTGTCTGTCGCTTGATACGATTGACCAGAAGAAACCGGGTTGCACGTGACGCAACCCGGTTTTTCTTTTCCGATGCTTGACCTTGCGCGCGCAATCCGCAAAGGTGCGTTTCTCAAACACATCGAAACCCGGAAAGTACATGGCTATGTCTGCAGCTACTGACATCCTCGCATCACACTCTTGCCCGCCTCTTCGTGCCGGTGTGATCGCCATGATTATGGGTATTTCCGACCTGCGAATGTGATCCCTGTCATCTGCGGATGACAGGACCGGTTTAATACCGCTATTCACGCCATAAAATATTACTATAGCCATCGCATCAGATTGCGGATGGCCGCAGGAGTACGGAAATCATGACTGTTTCCTATCACGATATTGTTCGCGCCTCGGGCTTGCTCGAAGGCATTGTTGCGAAAACACCACTGGTGAAATCCTTAACGCTTTCAAACATTTGCCAGGCGGATGTTTATCTGAAACTTGAAAATCAGCAATATACCGCGTCGTTCAAGGAACGTGGCGCCTATGTCAAACTGGCAAGCCTGACTCCCAAAGAACGCGAAAAAGGTGTTATCGCCGTGTCGGCTGGCAACCACGCGCAGGGTGTCGCCTATAACGCCAAACGACTTGGTATTCCCGCCACCATCGTGATGCCCAAAAACACCCCCTACACCAAGGTTCACCATACGCGTTCGCACGGTGCCGAAGTTGTTCTGACCGGCAACGTCTTTGCCGAAAGCCTTGAGGCCGCCGGCCGCATCCAGCAAGAACGTGGTCTGACCTTCGTCCATCCGTTTGATGATCCACATATCATCGCAGGCCAGGGCACTGTCGGGCTAGAGATCCTTGATGAAAACAAAGACATCGACACGGTTGTCGTGCCGATTGGCGGTGGCGGTCTGGCATCGGGCGTTGTCACCGCGATCAAGTCGCGCCGCCCCGACATCGAAGTCATCGGGGTTGAGACCAAGCTTTACCCCTCCATGTATGAAGGCATACACGGCAAGGAATTCACCGGCGGTGGCGTAACCATTGCCGAAGGCATTGCTGTCAAACAGCCCGGCGGCCTGACGCTTGAAATCTGTAAGGAAAAGCTCGATGACGTCGTTCTGGTCGAAGAAAGTTCGATCGAACGCTCCATCCAGATGATGATCGAGATCGAAAAAAGCGTTGTCGAAGGTGCCGGTGCCGCTCCGCTCGCCGCCCTGCTCGATCACCCGGATCGCTTCAAGGGCAAGAAAGTCTGCCTGATTATCAGTGGCGGAAACATCGATACCCGCCTGCTGGCACAGGTTCTGATGCGCGGCATGGCCCGCGAAGGCCGCCTTGTTCGTGTCCGGATCGAAATTCCGGATGTGCCGGGCGCACTATCCACCATCAGTGCATTGATCGGCGAAGAAGACGCCAACATCATTGAAGTCTATCACCAGCGCCACTTCTATGACGTCCCGGCAAAACAGACAGATGTCGACATGGTGCTTGAAGTGCGCGACACCCAGCACGGACAACAGGTGATCGACCGCCTGATCAAGGAAGGATTCGGTGGCCGCCTGCTTGGCAACACGTCCCTCGACTAGGGCAGCCTTCATCTAAAAACGACAAAGGGCCGTTGGTGTTGCACCACGGCCCTTTTATTTTGTGAACTACATCACATCGCAAGCAACAACATTAGTCACCCAGCGTGCGATACCGCCCACCATAATACAGCAACGGCGCACCGGTTTCGCCCATCACCAGTTCCTGAACATGACCAACGATGATGCTGTGATCTCCGCCTTCATGCAGCGCGTGACGTTCGCAGGTCAGGGCCGCAACACTACCTTTAAGACGCGGCATACCAAGGCTGTCATCTTCATATGCAACCTTGTCCCAACCATCCTGCCCGGGGGCTGAAAACAGCTCGGACACCTGCTTTTGGCTCTGGCTCAGGATATTGATGCAAAACCGTTTGGCATCTCCGGTGAACAGCGCGTGAGTCGCAGCACGGTGATCAACCGAAAACAAGACCAGCGCTGGATCAAGCGACACCGAGGCAAAGCTGTTGATGGTAATGCCCGCTTTTGCACCGTCTTGGGCGCGGGTGGTTACAACGGCAACGCCGGTTGTGAATTGACCAAGGCAATCGCGAAAATCGCGCGCAGAGAAAGACATATTGAAGGAAGCTCTCGTATACCAATATGGATGGGTGACGCGTCCCGAATGGAGCTTGGGGAAAATGGCGTCTATTCACCGCGCTGTCAAACCTAACTCGCAGCTAATTTAAACGCGATGTTAATAAGATTAAAACTTAATAAGAGCATATAGATATCAGAAACACGTTCTGCACTGCCGCAGAAGGCAGATGTTTCGATGAACTCGGGGTTGATCGTTCAGGTATCTGGCTTGGGGTAGCGGAGAAGAAAAAAGAATGTTCTTGATCATTGGTTATATCGTCGTAGTCGGCTCTGTCTTGGGTGGCTATCTGCCGCATGGCGACTTTGGCATTCTTGTGCAACCGCTTGAAGTTCTGATCATTTTCGGGGCTGCGTTTGGTGCCTATTTGACTGCCAACCCGCTTGGCATCGTGAAGAAATCCTTCACCTACACCATTCGCGCCATGAAAGGCCCGAAGAAAAAGGCCGCCTATCTGGAACTCCTGATCTGCCTTTATGCGATTTTCCGCCTTGCGAAATCCAAAGGCGATCTTGCGCTTGAAAGCCACGTTGAAAACCCGGAAAGCTCCAGTCTGTTTTCCAGTTTCCCGATGCTGATGAAAGATCATCATGCGATGGAATTCATGTGTGACTATCTGCGCTTGCTTACCCTTGGCACGACAAACGCCTATGAACTCGAAGCGGTGATGGATCAGGAACTTGAAACCCATCACGAAGAAGAGCACGCAGTTGCCTCTGCTGTGCAAACGGCTGGTGACGGCCTGCCGGCACTTGGCATTGTGGCGGCTGTTCTTGGCGTTATCGTCACCATGAGCTCGGTGACAGAACCGCCTGAAATTCTCGGTGGCCTGATTGCGGCGGCCCTTGTCGGTACCTTCCTTGGTATTCTTGGTGCCTATGGCTTTGTCGGCCCGACCGCCTCGATCATCAAAAACACCGTGGACGCTGACGGAAAATATTACAGCTGCATCAAAGCCGCCCTGGTTGGTCACATGCAGGGCTATGCCCCGCAGGTCTCGGTGGAGTTCGCCCGTAAAACCCTCCCGCATAATCTTCGACCCAGCTTCAAAGAGCTTGACGAAGCGCTGCAAGACGCGCCCACGGCTTGATTTTGCGATAAAAGATCTGGTTTAGAGGACAACGCAGCAAATGCCCGATATCGTCATAAAAAAGATCAAAAAAGGTGGGCACGGGCATCATGGTGGTGCCTGGAAAGTTGCCTATGCCGACTTTGTGACGGCGATGATGGCATTCTTCCTGTTGCTGTGGTTGCTTTCAAGCGCGACCGAGGAACAGTTGCAAGGCGTGTCGATGTATTTCACGCCCGAGACCATCTCGCAAAATGAATCGGGTTCGGGCGGTTTGTTGGGCGGCACCAGCCTTGCCGAAGAAGGTGCACTGCGTTCTGAATTCGGATCACCATCCATCAGCATGGAAATCCCGCCGGTCGAAACACCGGAAGAACGCGAAGCCATCCGTGTGGCCCAGATGGAAGAACAGGAATTCAACGAGGCACAGGAAGAACTCCTTAAGGCAATCGAAGCCAATGAGGAACTTCAGGGCCTTGAAAAGAACATCCGCATCGAAAACACCGATGAAGGGCTTCGCATCCAGATCCTTGACGAAGACGGCACCGCCATGTTCCCGAGCGGCAGTGCCGCCATGGCCGATCATACCCGCCTTCTGCTGCAACAGGTCGCTGGCGTGATTGAAAACATGCCACAGGATGTCTCGATAGAAGGCCATACCGATGCCGTGCCGTTCAACCGGACAGACGGATATTCCAACTGGGAGCTTTCAGCCGATCGTGCGCTGGCGACCCGTCGTGCGCTTGAAGACATGGGGCTTGAAACCGGACGCTTTGCCAAGGTTGCCGGTCTGTCAGACACCGACCCGCTCCTGCCCGAGGCACCGGAAAATGAAAGCAACCGCCGCATCAGCATCACCTTGCTGCGTGGTACCGGCGAACGTTCCGCGCTTGAAGGCACCGGCGAAGCTGGCCAAAACGGACAAACTGCACCGGCAGGTGCAGCACCCGCTGGCCCGGCACCATCGCCTGCACAACAACCGGCACAGGGTGAAAACCAGCGCCGCCCGACCTTCTCGGTTCCGTCACAACGTTGATTTGAAATCCGGCAACAGAAATCAGTGCCCTTTTGACCGTCAGGCCTTTAAACTGTCATAAACAACACCTAATCTCATAGAATAGTTCTCTTTGATGTGACCGGGACTGATCGGATCAAATGACAGTTAATCAGCGGCGCCTGACCCAGCACTATTTTATGACCGCACCGATGCCGTGCCCATACCTGCCCGGCCGGTTCGAACGTAAACTGGTCACGGAATTGCGCGGGCCAGAAGCCAACAACGTCCACGATCTTTTGTCGCGTGCTGGCTTTCGCCGCAGCCACTCCATCGCCTATCTACCAGCCTGCAGTGATTGCAATGCCTGTGTTCCGGTTCGGGTCCGCTGTGACGGGTTCGAACCCAGCCGGTCTTTCCGCCGCATCAAGAACAGAAACAGCGATCTTGTCCGCAAGGTGATGCCACCGTCCGCGACACAAGAACAATATCAGCTGTTTAGCACCTATCAGGATGCCCGACATGGCAATGGTGACATGGCGCGCATGGATGCCCGTGATTACCGCGCAATGATCGAAGACAGCACTGTGGAAACCTCGACCTTCGAGTATCGCCGGGATGATGACAGCCTGATTGCTGTGGCGCTGGTTGATATTCTGGCCGATGGATTATCTGCTGTTTACAGCTTCTTTGACCCGGAAGAAGACCGCCGCGGACTGGGCACTTACATCGTGCTTGATCTGATCGACGAAGCCAGAATGCTCTCTCTTCCGCATGTCTATCTCGGCTACTGGATCGGCGATTGCCGCAAGATGTCATATAAGATGCGCTTCCAGCCCCTTGAAGGCTTCCGCGACGGTCAATGGATCTCGATGGAAGACGCCGATAGCGACGCGGACTAAGCTGTAAAAGTTCACGTTCTGCACCAATTGCGCGAACCACTTTCCCCAATTAGACTAAAGTACCATACAACAACTCGATCCTCGGTTGCCTGCCCGTAAAGACGCATATAAGCTTCGTCTCAAAGCTGATCATCCAGCTTTTACAGATAAATCATGAGCTTGCATCTTTGGGAGGTTGTAACCAATGAAACGTCGCCAATTTCTTTCCGGCGCTGCCGTAGCAGGTGCGACTGCTGCTGCCGCGTCAACTTTCGCCAAACCGGCAATTGCCCAGGACGTCCGCGAATGGCGGATGGTCACCACCTGGCCGAAAAACTTTCCGGGCCTTGGCACCGGCGCAAACCTTCTTGCTGAATACATCACCAAGGCATCCGAAGGTCGCCTGAAAGTTACCGTTTTTGGCGCAGGTGAAATTGTTCCGGCATTCGAAGCCATCGACGCTGTTGGCAACGGCACCGTCGAAATGGGCCACGGCGCGCCTTACTACTGGAAAGGCAAAGTCGACGCGACCCAATATATCGCAGCAATGCCGTTCGGTCTGAACGCACAGGAACAGAATGCATGGTTCCAGTGGGGTGGCGGTCAGGAACTGGCCGATAAGGTCTATGCGGAACTGAACTGTAAGTTCTTCCCGTCGGGCAACACCGGCACCCAGATGGGCGGCTGGTTCAACAAGGAAATGAACACCATTGACGACTATAAAGGTCTGAAAATGCGTATTCCGGGCCTTGGTGGCGAAGTTGTCAAAGCTGCTGGTGCCAACGTTGTGAACCTTCCGGGTGGTGAAATTCCGCCGGCACTGCAGTCGGGCGCGATTGACGCAACCGAATGGGTTGGTCCGTATAACGATCTGGCTTTTGGTCTCTATAAATCGGCCAAATACTACTACTATCCGGGCTGGCACGAGCCGGCGACCGTTCTCGACAACTTCATCAACCTGGATGCATGGAATGCACTCCCGGATGATCTGAAAGCCATTGTCGAGCAGGCAAACCGTGCTGTGAACCAGATGGTTCTGTCGGAATTCACCGCGCGTAACGTTCAGGCACTCGACACCCTGCGTAACAAGCACGGCGTTGATGTTCGTCCGTTCTCTGACGACATTCTGACCGGCCTTGGCAAACTGTCGGGCGAAGTTCTGCGTGACCTGGTTTCGTCGAACCCGCTGTCGCAGGAAGTCTTCGAAAGCCTTATCGCCTTCCGTACCCAGTCGATCGCATGGTCGAAATTCTCGGAAGCGGCATTCGCACAGGCACGTGTCCTGCCGTTCAAATACTAAGTTCTCCGATTTCGGAAAACGACAAAGGGCTGGCATTTGCCAGCCCTTTTTATTTGGCCTGCTCCAAACTTATCAGAGCCGGTCACTGAAACAAAAAAAGGCACCCATCACGGGTGCCTTTTTCTTTGATGATATGTCGCCGTCGTTCTTAGAACAGAACGCTCGGAAGCCAGGTTGCCAACCACGGGAAGGCAGCCACAAGGCACAGGCCAAGCATCTGGATAACCACGAACGGAACAATCCCGCGATAGATATCCCACGTCTTGATCGCCGCCGGGGCCACACCGCGCAGATAGAACAGCGCAAAGCCGAATGGCGGTGTCAGGAAGCTGGTCTGAAGGTTGATTGCAATCATCACACCCAGCCAGACCGGATCGACATCAAGCTTAAGCAGGATCGGGCCGACAATCGGGATCACAACGAACACGATCTCGATGAAGTCGAGGAAGAAGCCCATGACGAACATAAGCAACATCACGACCAGCATCGCACTGAACACACCACCCGGAAGGTTGTGCAGCAGTTCTTCGACCAGATGATCGCCACCCAGACCACGGAACACCAGCGAGAACACCGACGCACCCAGAAGGATGACAAACACCATCGCGCTGACCTGAACCGTCTGGCGCACCACATGGCGCAGCACAGGCATATCAAGACGGCGATAGAACGCAGCCAGAATGGTCGCACCGACCGAGCCGAATGCCGCAGATTCCGTCGGCGTTGCAATCCCGGTCAGGATGGAGCCCAGAACCGCAACGATCAGCAATGCCGGCGGCAGCAATGCACGCAGCACTTCACCCCAAAGGCCTGCCGGGCGTTTGCCCTCGACCAATGCCGGTGCTGATTCCGGATCAATCAGGGATTTGATGATGATCCAGCCGATATAAAGCGCAACAAGCATAATTCCCGGAATAAAGGCACCGGCGAACAGATCCATCACCGAAATCGGTTCCGGTGCCCAGTTGCCCAGCGCACGCTGCGCTTCGGCATAGGCCCCCTGCAGGATATCACCCAGCAGAACCAGAACGATCGACGGCGGAATGATCTGACCCAGCGTACCCGATGCACAGATCACACCGGTCGACAGTTTCGGATCATAACCGGCTTTTTGCATCGCCGGCAGGCTGAGCAAGCCCATGGTCACAACCGTCGCACCGACGATACCGGTGGATGCTGCCAGCAACATACCGACGATCACGACCGAAATACCAAGGCCACCACGCATGGTGCCAAACAGCATGCCCATGGTGGTCAGAAGCTTCTCGGCGATCCGTGCGCGTTCAAGCATGACGCCCATGAACACGAACAACGGGATCGCAACATAAAGCTCGTTGGTCATCACACCGAAATAGCGTGACGGCAAAGAGCCCAGAAGCGGCATATCGAATGTGCCCATGGCGTTGCCAATAAGCGCAAAAGCAAGACCGGTGCCCGCAAGTGAGAAAGCAACCGGAAAACCAAGAAGAAGCACGCCGCAAGCTACGGCGAACATCACCAGGCTAAGAATTTCCCCCGTCATCAGACGCCCTCGTGCTCTTCTTCTTTGATTTCAAACTCTTTGTGACCGGTCAGGACCAGAACACTGCGCGCTGCCAAAGACAGCCCCTGCAGCAGCATCAGGACACCAAAGACCAAAATCACAGACTTATACAGGAACAGTCCCGGAAGCCCGCCGGTTTCATGCGATCCTTCCAGACGGTGCCAGCTCGTGACAACGTAAGGATAGCTGTACATCAGGATCATGATGACGACAGGCGCAAGCAGGAACAGGGAACCAAAAAGGTCTACCCATGCCTTGTAGCGCGCAGATGCCGGACGATAGAAAACGTCAACACGCACATGCCCCCCATGCAGCAGCGTGTAACCCGCGCCGACCATGAACATGATGCCGTAAAGCCACATATAGCTTTCCTGCATCGACACCCAGCCGACCGCAAAGCCATAACGCAACGTTGCCACCAAAAATGTGATCACCACCATGGGGATCACCAGCCAGGCTACTCCGCGTCCGATCCAGTCATTAAGACTGTCGACGGCGCGGACGAAATTTCCCAGAAATCTCACTTTTCACTCCCAAGCCCTTTTTTGAATCTCACAGGAAAATTGCGGGCTTCCTGTTAAACAGGTTGGGAAGTTACAGATTAACCACCGAAAACGCTATATCTTTTGCACCGAATTTCGGCCATTTCTGCCGGGAAATGCAACAAATCACAGGCAGTGCATCAATTTTCGTCATTCAGGCAAAGAAAAAGCCGGATGACTTGGCACCACCCGGCTTTTATCAAGGCGTTTTAACACCCGTTATTCAAACTTGTTGGACCGCGGGAAGCCATTTGGCGGCAGGCGCCCTGCCCCCGCCCGTTTGCCAATCCATTCGGCCAGTTCGGTCACAGTCCGGGTACGACCTTCGCTGCCACCCATCGTCCAGCTGAGACCTTCTTCAAGGTTAAACAGGATAAGGTCGGAAAGACCGCCTTGACGGTATTTCTGCAGGATCACACCGCGACCACGCGTCATTTCCGGAATTTCCGAAACCGGATAAATCAGCAATTTGCGGTTATCGCCGAGAACAGCAACATGATCTTGCTCAACCGGCAGGAAGATCTTGGCAACTTCACCAGTTCCAAGGTTAAGCACCTGTTTGCCGTTTTTGGTCTGCGCAACCACTTCTTTCTCGGCCACCAGGAACCCACGTCCACCGGAACTTGCCACCAGAAGGTTACGGCCTTCCTTGTGCACCACCATCGAAACAATGTCATGTTCCTGCGGCAGATCGATGGAAAGACGGATCGGCTCCCCATGACCACGGCCGCCCGGCAGTTTGTCACACGACATGGTGTAACAACGCCCGGCCGTCGACAGGATCAGAAGCTTGTCAGTGGTGAAGGCCTTCAGCGCAAAGCGATGCTCGTCACCATCCTTGAACTTCAGGTCGCTGATATCGGCGACATGGCCCTTAAGCGCACGCACCCAACCCATTTTCGAACAGATCACCGTAATCGGTTCACGTTCGATCAATGCTTCCAGCGGAACTTCGATTTCTTCCGGTGCATCGCCAATCTCGGTGCGGCGTTTGCCAATGGCAGTCTTCTTGCCAAAGTTTTCACGCATCACCTCGATCTCGTCGCGGATTTTCTCCCAACGCAGGCTTTCGCTGGCCAGCAGTGCTTCGAGACCCTGCTTTTCCTCGGTAAGTTTGGCATGCTCGTTCTTGATTTCCATCTCTTCGAGCTTGCGCAACGACCGCAGACGCATGTTAAGGATCGCATCGGCCTGCACTTCGGTCAGGTCAAACGCCTTCATCAGGGCGTTTTTCGGCTCATCCTCAAAACGGATGATCCGGATCACTTCATCAAGGTTCAGATAGGCAACAAGATAGCCTTCCAACACCTCAAGACGGTGATTGATCTTGGCCAAGCGATGGTTGGAACGACGGATCAGAACATCCTGACGATGTGCTAGGAATGCGCGCAGAACTTCGCGCAAGTTCATCACACGTGGCGTGTTATCGCCGTCCAGAACGTTCATGTTCAAGCCAAACCGGATTTCCAGTTCGGTATTCTTGAACAGCATTTCCATCAGGTGTTCCGGTTCAACCGCGCGGGTCCGTGGCTCCAGAACCAGACGAATGATATCGGTCGACTCATCGCGCACATCGTTCAAAAGCGGCAATTTCTTTGCCACCATCAGATCGGCGATACGTTCAACCAGCTTGGCTTTCTGAACCTGATAGGGAATTTCGGTAATCACGACCTGATAAAGACCGTGGCTAAGCTTCTCGACTTCCCATTTCGCACGCAGGCGGAATGAACCACGTCCGGTCGCATAGGCTTCCAGAATGTTTTCACGCGGCTCGACCAGAACGCCACCTGTCGGGAAATCCGGACCCGGCACACAACGCACAAGCTGCGCAATCGACGTTTCCGGATCATCAATCAGTTTGATCAGGGCCGTGCAAAGCTCGCCTGCATTGTGCGGCGGGATGTTGGTCGCCATACCCACGGCAATACCCGACGCACCATTGGCCAAAAGGTTCGGGAAAGCAGCCGGCATCACAACCGGTTCTTTTTCCTCGCCGTCATAGGTCGGGCGAAAATCAACGGCATCTTCGTCAAGGCCATCCATCAACGCCGCGGCAACCGCTGTCATGCGGGCCTCGGTGTAACGCATTGCCGCGGCGTTATCGCCATCAATGTTGCCGAAGTTGCCCTGACCATCAACAAGCGGATAACGAACCGCAAAATCCTGTGCCAGACGTACCAGCGCGTCATAGACCGACTGATCACCATGCGGGTGATATTTACCGATCACGTCACCGACAACACGCGCACATTTCTTGAACCCCTGTTCCGGGTTCAGTTTAAGCTGACGCATGGCGTAAAGAAGACGACGATGCACTGGCTTAAGGCCATCACGCACATCAGGCAGGGAACGCGACATGATTGTCGACATCGCATAGGCGAGATATCGTTCGCTCAGCGCGTCTGCAAGCCGGGTTTCCCGGATTTGTCCGGCACTGGCCGGATCGGAAGTCTTGGTGCTCATGAACGATTTTTCTTGTTGCTTGTCAAAATGGACATGTGCAAGTGCGTTCGGACCCGAACACCTTACGTTATTGGCAACATACTACGCCGGGCATGGTCTTGGTCAACATATGGCGCGCAAATTGCCGAATTTATTTTTCTGCTCCGATATCCGTGCGCCAGACATGGCTGACAAGACGGTCCCGCGCAGCAACAGGTTTGATGCCTTTTGCCTCGAAAATATCGCGGTGAATGAAGAAACCAGTCAGTTTCAGACCATCGCGCAACTGTTCTGATAAAGACATTTCCTTGCGCGATTGAGACGCCCGCCCGGCGGCAAGAAAGGCCGGCAACGGCAACATCCGGTCGCGATACGCCTGCCCTGATGCCTCACCAACGGCGCGGCCGCTTTTGGGGGATACAAAGGCAAGGTTTTCGGTCTCATTGGTCGCGGCACATCGATCCAGTGCCAAGCCGTAACCGAGCTCTTCCAGTAACCCGACTTCCCAACGGATATAGGCAGGCAACCATTGCTCGGACTTGAGTGCCGAAATCAACGCGACGGTCCCACGATACAGATCCGGATGGGCTTCGCGTTCCGGAAGTGTTGCATCAAGCATCGCACAGGCCGAACTCATCGCCATCAAGGGGCCAGCATGCAACAAAAGGTCTGCTGCATGCGCCCCGGTCAGTTCACAGCGAAATTGCCCCAGATGTTCGGCCAACCGGGCGGACCACCCCACCCTGATTTCATTGCCGGGCTCAAGGGTGCCACGCATGGATTTGCTGGTAGCACCCCGTACCAGACCGGCATGGCGGCCGTAATCACGTGTCAGGACAGAAAGACGGACTGAATTTTCACCCAGCTTGCGTGTCGAAAGAACGATACCGTCATCCCGCCAATCCATCCGCGTACCTTAGAAAAAGCCGCTGGGTACAATGAGGCGGGTGACAAGGAAAAAGAACCCGAGCAGGCAGGACGCAAGACTGAACAACGCCAGACCGAACACAACCTTGCGCAGGATCGGGCGGTTCGGGATTTCTTCGATGGCATCAGACAGTGGATCAGATGAGTCATTACGCATTAGGTCGGGCCTCCACCCGTCATGCGCCAGAAAAGGCCCAGCACAAAGACGGCGATCGCAATCAGAAGTGCAATCAGGTTAAGTGGTTTGTGCAGGAACGATTTTTCACGTTGCACAGACGCACTGGAATTGCGGTTGCGGAACGGACGTCTGGCGACGCGCGCAACAATCATTGCGGCAGCAGCGCCAACAATGATCATGACAATTCCCCAGACGGATCCGATTTCCATTACTTACCCGGCAATTTGTGGTCACTCGATATGGGACCAGTCAACGCGATCAGGCGTTGTGATCAAGACCCCACATGGCAAAGCGGTTGGGATCATCGCCCCAGTTTTCACGCACCTTCACAAATAGGAACAAATGTACCCGGCGTTCGAAAATGGCTTCCAGTTCCTTGCGGGCGTCACTGCCAAGCGCCTTGATACGTTTACCGCCCTTGCCAAGGATGATCGCCTTCTGGCCTTCACGCTCGACAAAGATGGTCTGTTCAAGCTTGACCGATCCATCCTTGCGCTCTTCCCAAAGCTCGGTCTCGACCGTTGCTGAATAAGGAAGTTCCTGCTGAAGCTGGTAATAAAGCTTTTCACGGGTAATTTCGGCCGCAAGCAGTCGCAGCGGCATATCCGAAACATCATCTTCCGGGAACATCCAAGGGCCATCGGGCATCTTGGCGGCAAGGAAATTCACCAGATCTTGCGTACCCGCACCCTTTTTGGCCGAAATCATGAAGACATCGGTAAAGACTTCATGGGCAAACAGGTCTTGGGACAGACGCAGAAGCTTTTCCTTGTCCGATACCTTGTCGACCTTGTTCAACGCCAAAATCGCCTTGCGGTTCTGTTCCTTAAGCGTCTTGATGATGGCCAGGTCTTCGTCCGTGATGCCGCTTCCGGCATCAATCACCAGAACAACAAGGTCCGCGTCATCTGCCCCATTCCAGGCGGCCTTGACCATCGCACGGTCAAGACGGCGTTTGGGTGCAAAGATGCCCGGCGTATCAATGAAAACAATCTGCGCGTCTTCGGTCATGACGATACCGCGCACGCGCGTCCGCGTCGTCTGGACCTTCGGCGAGACGATGGACACTTTCGTACCAACCAACTGGTTCAAAAGTGTCGATTTGCCGGCATTCGGCGCACCAACGAGGGCCACAAAGCCACAACGTTGCTGATAAGGT
This sequence comes from Thalassospira sp. A40-3, assembly GCF_015871485.1. Lineage (NCBI taxonomy): Bacteria > Pseudomonadati > Pseudomonadota > Alphaproteobacteria > Rhodospirillales > Thalassospiraceae > Thalassospira > Thalassospira sp. A40-3. The sequence continues at coordinate 1,823,880 of NZ_CP065428.1, read as the reverse complement.
AATCTGTCTTCGGCCACCGGTGTGGGAACCTCATTCATCACTAAGTTTATCCAACATCAATTTTGCGGCGAGTTGTTCCGCTTCGCGTTTCGATTTGCCTTCCGCACTGACACTGTCACCGTCGCCGGTCGTCAGTTCGATGGTAAATAACGGCGCGTGGGCCGGGCCTTCACGGCCGACCATCTCGTATTTCGGTAACGGCTTGCCCCGCCCTTGCAGCCATTCCTGCAATTGCGTTTTGGCATCCTGCGGCGGCTTGTTGGCTTCATCCAAAAGCGGCGTCCACAGCTTTTCAATGAAACGCCGCGCCGGTTCAAGACCACCGTCAAGATAGAGTGCGGCAATCACCGCCTCCATGCAATCAGATAAAATCGCCGGATTGGTATCCGCCCCTGCTGCGCGTTCACCCTTGGCCATCTGGATGTGTTCACCCAGTTTGATCTGTTCTGCCACGCGCGCCAAAGTCTCGCGGCGCACCAGTGCGACAAACCGTTTGGCCATGGCACCTTCGCGCTCACGTCCGAACCGGGTATAAAGCATCTCTGCCACGACAAGACCCAGCACACGGTCGCCAAGGAACTCAAGGCGCTCGTTGCCGCCGCTTAGCATATCCTTGCCCTTGGCGGCACTGCGATGGGTCAGCGCCACACGCAAAAGGTCGGGATCGGAAAAACCGTGATCAATCTCGGCGATCACCGGCAGGCCGTCGCTCATCAGTTAACCCCCTGGAACAGGCGATCAAAGCGGATGCTGCCAAGGTCATAAACCGGCTGAGAGCTGTCCTTGGAATAGAACAGGAATTCAGCACGCCCGACCAGGTTTTCAATCGGAACAAACCGGAAGCGCGACGGGAACGCACGGCTGTCTGCCGAATTGTCGCGGTTATCACCCATCATGAAGAAATGACCTTCGGGAACGGTGAAAGCTTCGGTGTTGTCGCTCGGCCCCTGATCGCCAAACATCTCAAGAATACGATGCACACGGCCATTTGGCAGGGTTTCGATATATTGCGGCACTGCGGCCGATCGCCCGCCACCATCGGTCAGGATGTAATCCTCGATGCGCTCGCGCTCGATCATCTTGTTGTTGATGTAAAGGCGGCCTTCCTTGACCTGAACGGTATCGCCCGGCAGACCAATCACACGCTTGATGTAATCCTGCGAGGTATCAGACGGCAGTTTGAAGACAACCACATCGCCACGTTCCGGTTCGCTTTCAAATACACGGCCGGGAATGATCGGCAGGCTGAACGGCATGCTATGCTTCGAATACCCATAAGAGAATTTCGACACAAACAGATAATCCCCCACCAGCAAGGTCGGGATCATCGAGCCAGACGGAATATTAAACGGTTCGAAAGCAAAGGTCCGAACCATAAGTGCAATGACAATGGCCCAGAAAACGGTCTTCAAGGTGTCGAGCAAACCACCCGTTTTCTTCTTATGCACAAGCTTTTCCATTCCGTGTTCAACCAATCAATTTTTGTCAATCTGCCGAAATCACAACGACCGCATTGGCCATCGGATATTCGTCCGTCAGGGTCACATACACAGAGGCAGTTTTCCCATCCGGGGTCAATTCTTCAAGTCGTGCTTGCGCACCTTCAATCAAAACCATATCGGGCTTGCCGCTGGGCTGATGTACCACACCCATGGTGTTATGATAAACACCGCGACGAAAACCGGTCCCAAGCGCCTTTGAACAGGCTTCCTTGGCGGCAAACGCCATGGCCAGCGACGAGGCAGTCCGGTGCGGCTTGCGTTTGGCACGCGCAATCTCGATATCGGTAAAGACACGCTTCATGAAACGCTCGCCATGGCGTTCAAGAGTAGCCTCTATCCGACGGATATCGCATAAATCTGTGCCAATCCCAATGATCATTTACGCATAACCTGCCTGCGTGCGTGCTTCATCCATCAAACGGCGCATCTCGGCAATCGCCGCTTCAAGCCCGACAAACACCGCCTCACCAATCAGGAAATGCCCGATATTAAGCTCGGCAATTTCCGGCATGGCGGCAATCGGCTTGACGGTTTCGAAATTCAAACCGTGACCGGCGTGGATTTCAAGTCCGATCCCTGCCCCATATTGCACAGCATGGCGGATACGGTCCAGTTCGCGGGCGCGTTCTTCATCGGTCTTCGCATCGCAATAGGCGCCGGTATGGATTTCCACCACCGGCGCGCCAAGGCTTTTGGCCGCATCAAGCTGTGCCTCGGATGCCTCGATAAACAGTGAAACGCGAATGCCGGCATCACCAAGGTCCGAGACAAAACGTTTGAGATGATTATGCCCACCGGCAACATCCAGCCCGCCTTCGGTCGTGCGTTCTTCGCGTTTTTCCGGCACCAGGCAAACCGCGTGCGGCTTGGTCTGAATTGCGATGGCCAGCATTTCATCGGTTGCCGCCATCTCGAAATTAAGCGGCAAATCAACTTCTTCGCGCAGGCGCTGCATATCCGCATCACGGATATGGCGACGGTCTTCGCGCAGGTGCGCGGTGATACCATCCGCACCAGCCGCCTTTGCAAGCTCTGCTGCCCGCACCGGGTCGGGCAGATCGCCGCCGCGGGCATTTCGAATGGTCGCAACATGGTCAATATTGACCCCGAGGCGCAGCTTCGCATTCATGATGTTTCATCCTGCTTTTTGGTGGCGTGCTTTGCGGCGGTTCCGATCTTTTCCTTGGCACTTTCAAGCATCGGGCCAAGGCCATGACGCTCGGTCTTTTTCATCCGGCGCAAAATGCGGTTATGGCGATAAATCACAACCGCACGGCGGATTGGGAAGTAAAACAGTATCCAGATAACAATCGTTGTCGGAATACAGCCAACCACCATCGGCCAGATGATATCAACAATGCTGGCCCAAAGTTGCCCCAGTGCCTGCTGATCGCTGACATCCCAATTACCGAAAATAAGCCCGCCACCGACATAGTTCAGGCCGAGGACAACGAATTCCCACAGCACCGCCATATCGAAATGCACTGTCGAACTTGCCGAATGCGCGCCAAGGATCCAATTGCCGCAGGTATAAAGCCACAACCAGATAAACGGAAACGTCCAGGGATTGCCAACCACTGTCCCCAAAAGCGACGCCACCACGTTACTGCGCGTCAAAAGGCTCAGCAGTGTCGAGATGACAAAGTGGAACCCGATAAACGGCGTGAAAGACACCGCCGCCCCGATCGCAAAACCTGAAGCGATGCTATAGGGCGATCCCGGCAAACGGGCGACCCGATGGGCAAAATACTGTGACGAACGACGCCATCCGCCGCGCGGCCATACCACGTTGCGTACACGCTGAAAGGATGAAGGTTTGCTGCGGCGCCGAAACATGCGGGGTCAGTTCTGGATCTAATCACGTAATGCTGTAAAATCTTGAAGCATATGCGTAAGTGCTGACTGCGCGATTGGCAAGGCTTTTGCGCCAAATTCGCCTAAAAGGTGAAGGCGTTTACAGTTCGCCGTCACCCGCGCGCGCGTTCAACGGCATTGACCACCGGTGTGGCACGCAATGCGGCAATGATATTGGTCAGGTGTTTGACATCGACCACATCGATATCAATCAGCATTTCAAAGAAGTCTGTCGTGCGATTGGTAAAGCGCAGATTGGTGATATTGCCATGGTTCTTGGCAATCACGCTGGTGATTGAGCTAAGCGCCCCCTGCTCATGCCCCACGGTCAATCCAAGGCGACCGATGAAGTGTTCCGGTTCGCCCTCGTTATCCCACCCGACATCAAGCCAGCGTTCCGGCTGCTCGGTAAAGGTTTCAAGCGTATCGCAGTCAATCGTATGGATTGTCACACCCTTGCCGGTTGTAACAATCCCGACAATCCGGTCCCCCGGCAACGGATGGCAACAGCCAGCATAATGCACGGCCATACCGGGAATAAGGCCCTTGATCGGGATGGCGTGATCATGTTTGCGGGCGCGCACCTTATCAAGTGGCACAACCTTGCGCGCCGTTTCCTTGTCCTTGGTGCCCGGGAACACGGCATGAACAACTTCACGCCCGGTGTGATGCCCGGCCCCCACAAGGGTCAAAAGTGCATCAACCGATGGCTGCTTGAAGATTTTAAGAACCCCTTCAAGCGCCTTGTCGGAATAGTCATAGCCTTCCTGACGGAACGCCTTTTGCAAGATCGCCTTGCCAAGATCCTTGTACTGGTCTTCCTGCTGCTGGCGGATAAAGCGACGAATTCGCGCCCGCGCCTTACCGGTAACAACAAACCGTTCCCAGGTCGGATTCGGCGTTTGCGCCTTCGATGTTACGATCTCGACCTGATCACCGTTATTGAGCACCGTACGCAACGGCACCATCGCCCCATTGACCTTGGCCCCAACACAGGTATCCCCAATGTGGGTATGGATCATATAGGCGAAATCGACCGGGGTTGCGCGGGCCGGAAGGGCGATCACATCGCCCTTCGGGCTAAAGCAGAACACCTGATCCTGGAACATCGCAAGCTTGGTATGTTCAAGGAATTCTTCCGGTTCGGACGCATGTTCCAGAATATCAAGAAGGTCACGCAGCCAACGATACTGCACCCCTTCCTTCTGCTGTCCGGTCGGTGCTTCCTGTTTATAAGCCCAGTGCGCGGCCACACCGTTTTCGTTGACCTCGTGCATCTGGCGGGTGCGGATCTGAACCTCGATCCGGTGATTTTCCGGGCCGAGCACCGTGGTATGGATCGAACGATATCCGTTGGGTTTCGGCGTCGAGATATAATCCTTGAACCGGCCCGGCACCACTTTGTAATTGGCGTGCAGATAGCCCAGCACTTCATAGCAATTGGGCATGTCATCGACGAGCACGCGAAACGCCATGATGTCAGACAGCTCACCGAAGGTGATGTTCTTGCGCTGCATCTTCTGCCAGATCGAATAGGGCCGCTTTTCGCGCCCGTAAATGTCGACCTTAAGCCCCTGACGCGAAATGACTTCGGTCAGTTCGGAAACAATCCGGCTGACGACGTTGTCATCCTTCTCGCGCAGGAATTCCAGGCGGGCGAGGATCGAATCCCGTGCTTCGGGATTGATATGCTGGAAGGCCAGATCTTCAAGCTCTTCCTTGATGTCATGCATACCGATGCGCTCGGCAAGCGGGGCATAAATCTCAAGCGTTTCAGCAGCGATCCGCACACGCTTTTCCGGCTTGGAGATATAATGCAACGTCCGCATGTTGTGCAGTCGGTCGGCCAGCTTGACCAGCAACACGCGAATGTCTTCGGACATCGCTAAAAGCAACTTGCGGAAGTTTTCTGCCTGCTTGGAATCGGCTGATTTAAGCTCGATCTGGGTCAGCTTGGTCACACCATCGACCAGCTTCATGATGTTGGTCCCGAAAAGCTTGGTGATCTCTTCAGGGGTCGCATCGGTATCTTCGATGGTGTCGTGCAAAAGGGCCGTGATGATCGTGTCGCAATCAAGCTTGTAATTGGTCAGAATGCCTGCGACTTCAATCGGATGGGAAAAATACGGGTCACCGGATGCGCGTTTTTGCGAACCGTGTTTCTGGGTCGCATAGACATAGGCCCGGTTCAGCGTGGTTTCGCACGCATCGGGGTCGTATGCCTTAACCCGTTCAACAAGTTCGTATTGCCGCATCATTCAGGGGCGTCTCCGCAGTTTCTAGGGTCCAAACTCATTCACATAATCGCTCCGGTCTCCCGGATTTGTGCGGATACGCGAAGCAAAACTGCAGAAAGATATACATCTTTCAAGGTTTTGCGACAAAGTAGCCCGTGCAAATCCGGGAGATCCGAAGGACAACTGATATGAGAGAAAGCCTCTGCGTCAAATCCCTTGATCGGGGATCACCCCGTTCTGCGGGCTTTTCCTAGCTTTTTCTCTCATATCAGTTGCCGGATCGGTCATGTGAATGAGTTTCGACCCTAAGGGGATATAATCCATCCCCTTTCATAAGATAGTACGATCTGGACAAAAAAAAGCCACGGAAGATAAACACCGTGGCTCTTCTTTTGGAAAGGTTCAGATCAAAACCAGTCTGACCTTATTCTTCTTCCGACGGAGCAACAACGCCAGCGGAAGCTTCTTCAACAGCTTCAGCAACCAGTTTCGGACCGAAATCGTCTTCGGTTTCTTCCGGCTCATCGGCTTCAACATGCCGCTGCAGACCCTGCACCATGCCATTGCGCAGATCGTCAAAATCAACCGTTACTTCGGCGATTTCACGCAGCGCAACAACCGGGTTCTTGTCGTTGTCACGATCAATGGTCAGTTCTGCACCGGCCGAGATGTTGCGTGCACGCTGAGCTGCAAGCATTACAAGCTCAAAGCGGTTCGGAATCTTGTCAACGCAATCTTCGACGGTAACGCGCGCCATAAATGTCTCCAGAAATACTTTTGGGGTGTCCAGACCGAGCTTTATAGCGTCGGATCACGTGTGTTGCAACAGCGAAACCACTCTTTCGATCAGGTTTTCGCATGCTTTATCAGCCATTCGTTTGTTTGCGAATCTGCTGATCGGCCGGCAGATCGGAAATCAGATCATCAACGGTGCGGTTCAAAACCGGGTGAACCCAGTCGGCAACCACATCGCGCAACGGCAGCAAGACAAACGCCCGTTCCGCCATGCGCGGGTGCGGCACCTGAATGCCGCCCTCTTCACGCACCAGTTCCCGCCCATAAGCAATCAGGTCAAGGTCAATGACGCGCGCGGCATTGCGTTCCCGCCGAACACGCCCGAATTCGGCCTCAACGTCATGTAACCGCAAAAGCAGATCATGCGCTGACAAGCCCGTCGAAATGCGTGCAACACCGTTCACGTACCAAGGCTGATCGGAAATCGGCACCGGTGCCGTTTCATAAAACGATGACACCTGATCGATCGAAATGTCGCCATTTTCGGCCAATCGACGCAGTGCGGCTTTCAATGTTTGTGCAGGCGCACCATATTCTTCGGTAGGCAAATTTGCACCGAAAGCAATCAGGATAGCGTCATCCGCGATCATGCTGGTGTCTGACGGTGAAGAATTGCGCACAAAGAAGACCTTCGGTTCGGTGATTGGGCGTATGACAAGGTTCGGAAAGACGGCATATCTAAGGGAGCCACCCTGCTCTGTCCACGATATTTTCGCCTTTCTTTGTCCCGGCGCCCACGGTAAACATGAAAGGTCTGTATTTGAAAGTTCCGTATTTTAGGAACTGCATAATTAAATTTGATGTTTGAGGAATTTAACGATGATTTTTTACCCGCAAGAACGCATCGGGTTATTTATCGACGGCTCCAATCTTTATGCCGCTGCCCGTGCCCTTGGTTTTGACATTGATTACAAACGTCTTTTGGATCTTTTCGCCCAGAAAGGTCAGTTGATCCGGGCCTTCTACTACACCGCCCTGATTGAAGATCAGGAGTATTCCCCGATCCGCCCGCTGGTCGATTGGCTGGACTATAACGGCTACACCATGGTCACCAAACCGACCAAGGAATTCACCGATGCCGCCGGTCGCCGCAAGATCAAGGGCAACATGGATATCGAGTTGGCAATTGACGTCATGGAAATGGCGCAACACCTTGATCATGTTGTTATTTTCTCGGGCGACGGTGATTTCCGCCGTCTGGTCGACGCCGTGCAGCGCAAAGGTGTGCGCGTCACTGTTGTTTCGACCGTCAAATCAAACCCGCCGATGGTTGCCGACGAATTGCGCCGTCAGGCCGATAACTTTATCGAACTGACCGCCCTTGAAGGCACGATTGCGCGCAAGGTTCAGCAACGACGCGACGACGATCATCCCGATATCGACGATCATCCTGAACATCCCGATCTCGAAGAATTCGATTACGATTGATCGCGACACCGCGTCGCCCGTCACCCTGCCCTGATCACCACCGGTTACAGCCCGCACTGTAACCGGCAAAACGTCAGACTTGCCATGACCGCCTATCAGCAACCCGATATCGATTGTCAGCTTTGCCCGCGCCTTGTTGAATTCCGCCGCAAGAATCAGGAAAAATTTCCCGAATTCTACAACGGGCCGGTGCGTCCGTTCGGCCCGCTTGATGCGCGCCTTCTGATCGTTGGCCTTGCCCCCGGGCTTAAGGGGGCCAATGCCACTGGCCGCCCCTTCACCGGCGACTATGCTGGTGATCTTTTGTATGACACGCTTAAAAAGTTCGGTTTTGCCAAGGGCACCTATGACAAACGCCCGGATGACGGCCTTGAACTGCTTGATTGCCGCATCACCAACGCGGTGAAATGCGTGCCCCCGGAAAACAAGCCCACCGGGCCAGAGGCCAATACCTGCCGCCCGTTCCTGATCAGCGAATTTGATGCCATGAAGAACCTGTCGGCTATTCTTTGTCTTGGACAGGTGGCTCATCAGGCGATGCTGCGCACCTTCGGGCTTAAGCTTTCATCGCTGAAATTTGGCCATGGCGCATCGCATAAAATGGAAAATGGCATCACATTGTTTGATAGCTATCACTGTTCGCGCTACAACACCCAGACCTATCGCCTGACGCCAGAGATGTTTGAAAACGTCTTTGCCGGAATTCGCGCACATCTGGACGGTTAATTTGCCCGATACATTGCCCATGCCCGACCTTCTCGACCGACCTGTACAACGTCAGCCGATTGACGTTCTGCAAGAAGTGTTCGGCTATGACAGCTTTCGTGGCCAACAGGCTGAAATCATTGATCATGTCATCGCTGGAAATGATGCACTGGTCCTGATGCCGACCGGTGGCGGCAAGTCGCTTTGCTATCAGGTTCCTGCCCTGTGCCGTCCGGGAACGGCAGTTGTCGTATCCCCGCTGATCGCGCTTATGAAGGATCAGGTCGATGCGCTTAATCAGTTGGGCGTCAAGGCGGCCTTTATCAATTCGACCCTTGCCCCCGATGCCGCGCGCGAAATTGAAACGCGTGCCGTCGATGGTGATATCGATCTTCTCTATGTGGCGCCGGAACGTTTTGCCTCTGACCGGTTCTTGAACCTGCTCGACCGGATCAGCATTTCACTGTTTGCGATTGATGAAGCTCACTGCGTATCGCAATGGGGCCATGATTTCCGCCCGGAATATCGCCGCCTTGATTTGCTGCCAACGCGCTTTGCCCATGTGCCGCGCATTGCGCTGACGGCAACGGCGGATACGCCGACCCGCAAAGACATTGCCGAAAACCTGCATCTGACCGATGCACAGTGCTTTATCACCGGTTTTGACCGACCGAACATCACCTATCGCATTGAAACCAAGGGCAATGCCAAGCAACGCCTGCTGTCGTTCCTTAATCGCGAACATGCAAAGGATGCCGGGATTGTCTATTGCCTGTCACGGCGCAAAACCGAAGACGTCGCGCAATGGCTTTCGGAAAATGGTCGACCGGCCCTGCCGTATCACGCGGGTCTGGCACAGGAAACACGCCAACTTCATCAGGACCGCTTCCTGCGTGAAGACGGGCTGATCATCTGTGCGACTGTGGCCTTTGGCATGGGGATCGACAAACCCAATGTCCGCTTTGTCGCCCATCTCAATCTGCCCAAAAGCATGGAAGCCTATTATCAGGAAACCGGGCGTGCCGGACGTGATGGACTGCCGGCCAATGCGTGGATGAATTACGATCTGTCCGATATCGTTTCGATCCGAAGCATGGTGGCCGGTTCCGACGCACCCGAAGCCCAGAAACGCATTGAATCGCGTAAACTCGATGCGCTGGTCGGGCTTGCGGAAACCACCCGTTGCCGCCGTCAGGTGATCCTGTCCTATTTTGGTGAAGACCGGCACGAACCATGCGGCAACTGCGACACCTGCCTTGAACCGGTTGATACCTGGGATGCAACCCAGGCCTCGCGCAAGGCGCTGTCGGCGGTGTATCGCACCGGCCAACGCTTTGGCCCGGCACATGTGATCGAAGTCCTGATGGGCCGCAAGACCGAAAAAATCCGCCAAAACGGCCACGACAAGCTTTCGGTCTATGCCATTGGCAAGGACATCGCCCAGCCGCAATGGCGCTCGGTCTTCCGACAGCTCCTTGCCATGGGATATCTCGAAGTCGATGTCGAAGGACATGGCGGCGTCTATCTGACCGAGGAGTCCCGACCGGTGCTGCGCGGCGAAAAAGTCGTCGAAATGCGCAAGGACCCGGGCGAAAGCAAACGCGCCATGACCAAGCGCCTGCGCGATTTTGATACAGAGTTCGAAAACGAGGAAGACCGCGATCTTTGGGAACGTTTGCGCACGCTCCGCCGCGAACTGGCAACCAGCCAGAATGTGCCGCCCTATGTGATCTTCAGTGACCGGACACTTTGGGAAATGGTGCGTTTCAAGCCCCGCACCCTTGAAGATATGGCATCCATCAACGGTGTCGGCGTCAAAAAGCTTGATCAGTACGGATTGGCATTTCTTGATGTCATGGACGGACGGCGGTAACCCGCCGTCCCGTCATCAAATCGTCTTTTGGCAGTTTTGCCCTAAAGGCTTGCGCGAATGGCGCTGACAATTTCCTCGTCTTCCGGCTTGGTCCGGCTGTCAAAGCTTTGAATAAGCTTGCCATCACGGCCAATCAGATACTTGTGGAAATTCCATTGCGGGGCGTTTTCAGCGCCCAATTCCTGCTCCGCCCACTTATAGAACGGGTGCGCATCGGGGCCTTTGACCGTGGTTTTTGATGTCAGCGGGAAGTCGACATCAAAATTGACCTCACAGAAATCAAGGATATCGGCATCCTCGCTATATTCCTGTCCGCCGAAATCGGCCGACGGGACGCCAAGGACAACAAGCCCCTCGTCACGGTAGTCTTCCCACAGTTTCTGCAGGCCGGTATATTGTGGCGTAAACCCGCACATCGAGGCGGTATTTACCAGCAAAACGACTTTGTCGTTATACTCTGAAAGATGGATTTCACCGGCATCAATCGCCGGGAAAGAAAAGTCGTATGCAGATGGCGCATCATCCGATGCCATTGTCTCCCTCCAGGACAAACTCACGACAACAATAGTAAAGACAAAGAATACAACGAATTGCCGCCTATTCATAGCGCTCCTCCGTCCATGGGTCGGCATTGTTGTGATATCCGCGTTCTTCCCAGAAGCCCGGCTTGTCATCGCGGGCAAAGGTAATCTTTTTTACCCATTTGGCACTTTTCCAGAAATAAAGCTTCGGGATCACAACACGAAGCGGCCCGCCATGCTCTTCACTCAGCGGCTCGCCCTCCCAATGATGGGCCAACAGCACGTCATCATCCAAAAACTGTTCGATCCGAACATTGGTCGTATAGCCGTCATGGGCGGTAAAAAGGACGTGACGCGCAGCGGGTAATGGATCAACAAGCTCTGCCAGCGTTGTGGCCAACACGCCCTGCCAGTGATTTTCGTATCGCGACCAACTGGTCACACAGTGAATGTCGTTTTTGGCCGTCACATGCGGCAAATCAAGCAGATCGGAAAAGCTCAGTGTCGTCGGCTTTCTGACCTGCCCGTTGATTTCAAGCTGATAGTCATCGGCTGACACATGCGGCGTGATACCAAGATCCAGAACCGGCCAATCCGTGACAAGACGCTGGCCCGGCGGCAAACGGTTCGCACGCTCAGTATCCGGCGCGCCGGTCATCAAGCGCCCGTCTTCGGCCCACTTGCGCTTGGCCGCGATCAGTTTGTCTTTGATCTTGCCTGAAAAGCTCTCGGTCACGGGATATTCCTTGGTTGATGATCGACATACGAAAAATGGCGCCAACACGTTCACCATGTCAGCGCCATTTAATCTCTTTTCACAGGGCTGGGGCAAGTCACATGCCCGCGACCGATCTTTCAATCAGCCAAAGTCGCGCATCAAACGCGCCTTGTCGCGCTGCCAGTCACGCTCTTTGACCGCTTCACGCTTGTCGGCCTTTTTCTTGCCCTCGGCGATGGCGAGTTCAAGTTTCGCAATACCGCGTTCATTGAAATACAATTTGACCGGAACAAGGGTGAACCCCTTCTTGTTCAGGGCATCATGCATCTTGGTGATTTCACGCTTATGCAAAAGCAGCTTGCGCGGTCGACGCTCTTCGTGGCCGAACGGCATTTTGCTTTGATATTCAGGGATATAAGCGTTGATCAGCCACACTTCGCCGTTCTTCGCTTCGGCATAGGATTCCTGAATATTCCCTTTGCCATCGCGCAGCGATTTAACTTCGGTACCGCGCAGGGCGATGCCAGCTTCAAACGTTTCCGTCAGGAAAAAGTCAAAGCGGGCCCGCCGGTTCTGCGCGACAATCTTGTTGTTACTTGTTTCTTTCTTGGGTGCCATAAGACGCTTGTTATCGCTTACTGGCCGAGAATACCAGCATTCTTAAGTGCGGCTTCGACCTTGCGTTTGGATTCTTCGGCAATCTCGACCATCGGCAAACGCATATGGCTGCCACACAGGCCAAGAAGCTCTGCTGCGTATTTCACCGGTCCGGGGCTGGATTCACAGAACATCGCCTTGTGAACCGGCATCAATCGATAGTTCAACTCCTGAACCTTCGAAATGTTCCCCGCAGCCCAGGCCGCATGCAGATCAGCACACAATTTCGGCGCGATGTTCGATGTGACGGAAATGCAGCCATGACCACCCTGTGCCAGGAACGGTACAATCGTGCCGTCTTCACCCGACAGCTGGCAGAAATCGGCACCCGCCGCCAGGCGGGTCAATGCCGGACGTTCCAGATCGCTGGTCGCATCCTTAACACCGACAATGCGCGGCAATTTGGCCAGTTGCGCCATGGTATCAACATGCATATCGACGATCGAGCGGCCCGGAATGTTATAAATAATAATCGGGATATCGGTCGCGTCATGAACCGCCTTGAAATGCGCATACAGGCCTTTCTGGGTCGGCTTGTTGTAATACGGCGTTACCACAAGTGCGGCATCCGCACCGGCATTCTGCGCATGACGGGTCAGCGACACCGCTTCTGCGGTCGAATTCGAACCCGTGCCGGCAATCACAGGACCGCGGCCTTTGGCAACTTCAAGTGCCAGTTCGACGACGCGATGATGCTCGGCATGGCTAAGGGTCGGAGATTCACCAGTGGTTCCGACAGGCACAACACCTGTCGTGCCCTGTTTAAGCTGCCAATCCACAAAAGACTGGAACGCCTTTTCATCAATCGCACCATCTTGCGTGAATGGTGTGATCAAAGCTGTGATTGAACCCTTAAACATAGAGATCTCCAAATTCGGGATATATTGAAAGCGGTCGCGAAAATAGCCGCTGTTGGGGTTTCCCGCAAGCACTGTATCCAATAATCCAGGCGATCCGGGATCGGGTCTGAAAATTCCCGTCAGGACTGTTTGGCTTTTATCAATTTCGCTGCCATAATGCCCGGCTCGAGAGAGCATTCGTTGCCGCAAGGCACAAGGGGAACATCACATGGCGCAAGCGTCTTTCCGCAAGATTTCGATCTGCGCATTGGCACTGGGCTTTTCGATCTTGATACCAGGCAGTTATCAGGTGCAGGCCGCAACGAATGAAGACAACGTTCTTCAGACGCAGCCGCCCTCGCCGCTGTATTCTGCTGTCAGCCGGGCGCGCCTGAACGCCTTTCTGGACGCGGTTGAAGATGGCAAGACCGACATTTTCGAACAACTCCTGACCAATTTTGATGATCCCCTGCTGCAAAAGGCAGCGGAATGGATGCTGCTGACCGCCCCCAATTCCGGTCACAGCTTCGAAGAAATCACCGCCTTCATCGATGCCCATCCGAAATGGCCCAATCAGGCGCTGCTAAGACAGCGCGCCGAAGAAGCCATGACCGATGCCGTGCCCGATGACGAAATTCTGGCATGGTTCAAACGATCTGCACCGGTGACCGCTGATGGTGCCACCCGCCAGATCAAGGCGTTGTTGGGTGCTGGACAGGAATCGGCGGCCATCGCACTGGTCCGCCACAGCTGGATTAACGAGAATTTCGGCAGCGGTCAGGAACGCCGCTTCCTTGATCGCTACGGTGAATATATTGATCAGGAAACCCACCAACAGCGCCTTGATCGCCTGTTATGGGAAGGTCGCCTAACGACGGCCGCGCGCATGATGAAATATGTTAGCGACGATTACCGTCGCCTGGCCGAGGCCCGCGCCGCCCTGCGCGCCATGAGTGGCGGTGTTGACGGCGCGATCAATCGTGTTCCGGAAAAATACCGCGATGATCCCGGCCTGATTTACGAACGTGTGCGCTGGCGCCGCAAGAAGGACCGTGATCAGGATGCCCGTGATCTTCTGCTCTCGCAGGCCAATGACCTCGCCTATATCTCGATCCGGCCGCAATACTGGTGGCTGGAAAAGGCCATTCTGGCCCGCCGCGCCCTGCAAAAGGGCCATATCACCGATGCATACCGTCTGGTCGCTAACCATGGGCAGGTTGATCCGGGCGATATCGCCGAGGCCGAATGGTATGCGGGTTGGATCGCGCTTGAATTTTTGGGTGATGCCGACATCGCGCTGACCCATTTCCAGAACCTTTATGATGTCGTTCAATACCCGATCAGCCTGTCGCGCGGCTCTTACTGGGCCGGGCGCGCAAACGAGGCGCTTGGCGATCAGAAACGCGCCAAGGAATGGTATGCAATCGCGGCTGAACATGCCCACACCTTCTATGGGCAGCTTGCCATCGACAAACTGGGCAGCAAGCCATCCTATTCGGTTGAACAGCCGGTCCCGACCGCCGAACAACGCGCCGAATTCGAAGCACAGGAACTGACCCAGGTTGTCCGCAAGCTCGGCGCGATGGGCCTTGGCAATATCATCCGTCCTTTCATCATGGCACTGGTTTACGAACATGATGAACCAGAATACCTCGCCATGGCGACAGATCTGGCGCGCGAATATGGCCGCACCGATCTGGGTATTCTGGCCGCCAAACGCAGCATCCGCACTGGCAGTGGCTATCTTGATGCCGCCTACCCGATCCATGAACAGGTTCCGTTGGGCCGTGCCCCGGATCCGGCGCTGGTCCATGCCATCATGCGTCAGGAAAGCCTGTTTAACCCGCAGGCGGTCTCGTCTGCTGGCGCACGTGGTCTGATGCAGTTGATGCCGGCCACGGCAAAGCGCATGGCACAGTCGCTCAAGCTTGATTACGACACCGATCGCCTGATCGAGGATCCGTCCTTCAACATCGCAGTTGGCCGTGCATATCTCAGCCGCCTTCTTGATCGTTGGGATGGTCAGGAAGTCCTGACGATCGCCAGTTACAATGCCGGGCCGACCCGTGTGCGCCAATGGATCAACGAATATGGCGATCCGCGCGACCCGGATGTCGATCTGGTCGACTGGATCGAAATGATCCCCTATAGCGAAACCCGAAACTACGTTCAGCGTGTGATGGAAGGAACTTATGTCTATCGCCGGCGTTTTGCCCGGGACGAGATCGCAATGGGTCAAAGCGACGCGGTGAGCAACGCAGAATAAGGGTTTGCGGGCGACTTGCCCACGGTCCTGATTTGCGCTTGTCCACCTGCACCCCATATTTGATCAATACTGCTTGTCAGAAGAGGTCAGCAATATGTCCGATAACGCACTGTCTTCCTGCCGTGCTTTTGTTTTCGATGCCTATGGCACCCTGTTTGATGTCCGTTCTGCCGTCGCCAAATTGCGCGACAGCGTCGGCGATGAAGCAGACCGCCTTTCATCCCTCTGGCGACAAAAGCAACTTGAATACACCTGGCTGCGCAGTCTGATGGGGGACTTTGCCGATTTCTGGACCGTGACCGGTGATGCGCTCGATTATGCGCTTGATCAGATTGGCAAAAAGGATCCGGTTTTGCGTGCCAAGCTGATGGAAACCTATCTGTCGCTTGATACCTTCCCGGAAGTCGTCGAAACGCTGAAAACACTTAAAAGTCAGGGTCACAAGCTTGCGATCCTGTCCAATGGTGCCAAGCATATGCTGATCTCGGCGGCCAAATCGTCGGGCATTCTGTCGCTGTTTGATCAGATCATATGTGTCGATGATCTTAAGACCTACAAGCCGCATCCGGATGTTTATCAGCTTGCCGTCGACAAGCTTGAAGTCGAACCGGCCGAAATTTCGTTCCAGTCATCGAACGGCTGGGACATTGCCGGGGCCGGACATTTCGGGTTCCGCACCGCCTGGATCAACCGCGCACACAGCCCGGCCGAACGCCTGTCGCATACCGCCGATGTGGTGCTGAACGGCCTTGATGAGTTGCTGCCACTGGTTGGCGAACCGCAAAAGGCATAACGCCCGATAGCATCAATCGCTCCCAAACATGAAAAAGGCAGGCCCGAAACCGGTGCCTGCCTTTTTTGCTTTGCTGTCGGTTTTTCCTATGGCCGGACCCGCCACCTAAAAACCGCAACAGAAATCACTTAAGTGACTATTTGTTTTCTTTCTTCACGTTGGCAGCAACCACCTGCCCCGCCTGGATCACCGTCAGGCCGCCTTCGTCAGCAGCACTTTCGATGCGACGGCAGTGGCCTTCAATATGTGCACCCGGCTCGATGGAAAGGCTTTCGTGAAGAATGTCACCGATCATGCGGGCGGTATCGGAAAGGGAAACGTCCTTTGCCCGGACCTGACCGATAACAGTGCCGCAAATGCGGATTTTGTCGGCAACGATTTCGCCGCGGACTTCGCCGCTTTGACCGATTGTCAGGGTTCGTGTGCGAATATCGCCATTAACCGAACCATCAACCTGAACATCGGATTCCGAAATCAGATCACCCGTCACACGAAGATCGGCATTGATGACCGAAAGGCCACCCTTTTTCTCGGCGCCGTGTGAACCACTTTTATTCGTTGTTTGTGTCGTCTTGCTCGCTTTTGAAAACATAACGTCCCGCCTCAATAAATTTTACAGGATTGACCGGCTTATTATTGACCAGAACTTCATAATGCACATGGCTACCGGTACTGCGGCCCGTGCTTCCCATCAAGGCGATATGGTCCTGGTACTGCACTTCGTCGCCCTTCTTTACGAGGACCTTGTATAGGTGGCCATAACGGGTTCGAATACCGTTTCCGTGATCAACTTCGACCATCTTCCCGTATTTGCCACTCCATCCCGCATGCACCACTTTGCCCGGTGCGGTTGCAAGAATTGGTGTCTTGATCGGTCCGGCAAGATCAACACCGGAATGAAAAGCCCAGCGACCATTGATCGGGTCTTTTCGTTTACCGAACGAGCTCGATAGATAGTATTTCGCCGCCGGTTCCCCGATTGGCGTCTTCTTGATCCTGTCATGCAGGTTGGCAAGGTGATCCATACGATCATTCAACGCCAACGCCGTATTGACAAATTCCTCGTCCTGCGGGTGTTCGGGCTCAAACGCCACGAACGGACCACCAACGCCGGGCTGCTGCGGCTTCATCGGCGGCAGAACAAATGTTTCCGGCTGCAGGCCGGTCATCTCAAGCACATTCTCAAGTTCGAGAATGGTGGTATCTGCCGTCTGTGCCACCCGCTGCATGGCTTGTTGCTGGATCGAGTGCAAATCAGCAATACGCTGACGCGCTTCGCTCAGTTCACCCTGAAGCTTTTTGGACCGCTGCAAAGCCTGATCACGTTCGCGCATCACACGCGACATGACGGTCTCAACCGTTTCCAACTCATCGCGCAGTGCAAGGTTGCGGTTGGTGATCCCGTCAATCTGCCCCTGCAACGCGTTCATCTGGTTATCCATCGACGTGCGAAGCGATGAAATCCGGACTTTCTCCTTCTCGCTATCAGCAAGCTTGGAGGTATAATCCTGTACCCGCGCCTGAAGCTGCAGGTTCTTTTCCGCCATCGACAACAGATTACGATGGGTATCTTCCATCTGGGATGTAATCTCGCCAAAACGGCGCTGACTTTCGGTAACCCGGGCGATCAGACGGTTGTACGACAGCTCGCTTCTGAAAAGCTGCTCTTCACGCATTGTAAGGCGCTGATCTAGGTACCAGCTATAACCTGTAACGCCGACCGTCCAGGTTATGGCTGCTGCCCCGAATGAGGCCAGTGCGACCTGCGCGTATTTTCCAAGCCGAAGCTGGTAAACGGAATCATTGGAACGGATAAGCAACTGCCGATCCGGAAACCATTTATCCACCAACCGACGAATGCGTTCAAACGCCGACATATTCAGTGTCTAACCCCTAGTTGCCCGTATGCATGTCCGGTTACCCCGGTTATGCAGAGTTTCTTTGACCCCGCCTGAGACATTTTTGCCTTTTCTTTACGCTACCTGTAACTCGGCCTGCAAGCAAGCCCGTTAACACATCCTTAATCGCAAAATTTTCACCTTCTGCTCATATGCTGTGTTACCTATGGCCATCTTCCACATCATATGCGTTTGCTGAGAATGGCGTTTTCCCGATTTATGATCACCTTTGCCGCAACCTGGTTTTATAGCGGCAAAAGCCCGAAGGCACCCGGCACGGCCGGATCGTTCGCCGCCCTGCCCTTTGGCTGGCTGATCTGGGCCTATGGCGGGAACACGGCACTGATCATCGCCAGCATCGCCGTTTTTGCCGTCGGCATCTGGGTCGCCCATCTTTACAGCAACATGCTGGGCATCCATGACGCCGGCGAGATCGTCATTGATGAAGTGGTCGGTCAATGGATGTGTCTGCTTGTCGTGCCGCTTGGTGCGGTCTGGATGGATGCTGTGTGGCTGTTGATTGCCTTTTTGGCATTCCGCATATTTGACGTCATCAAGCCTTGGCCGATACGCTGGGTTGACCGGCGCGTGGGCGGCGGGTTTGGCATCATGTTTGATGATGTCCTGGCCGGCGTTTTTGCCATGATTGCGCTTGTCGGCGTTGTTTACCTGACCGGCGACCTGACCGGCTCCTGACGAACACACCTGATGGACGGATGATCGCGATGATGAATGACCCTGATCTTCTAAATGCGGCAAGTGCCCTGATCGCGCGCTGCAAGGCCAAGGGCGAAATGATCGCCACGGCCGAATCCTGTACCGGTGGTCTGATCACCGGCACCCTGACCGGCGTTGATGGCAGCTCATCGGTGGTCGATTGCGGCTTTGTCACCTATTCGAACGAGGCCAAAAACAGCCTGATCGGCGTTGGCAATGACTTGCTCGCCGAACACGGTGCTGTCTCGGAACAGGTTGCGCGCGCCATGTGCGAAGGGGCGCTTGATCGTGCACCCAATGCCACCATCGCCGTTTCGGTTACCGGCATTGCCGGTCCGGGCGGCGGAACGGATACCAAACCGGTCGGACTTGTTCATTTTGGCTGTGCCGCCAAGGGGCGTGAAACCATCACGACCCACACGGTCTTTCCGGGTGATCGCCATACCGTGCGCAAGGCAACAGTCCTTAAGGCCTTTGCCCTGATCGAAGAAATGCTGGATCGCTAGGACTAGGAATCAGGCCTGATTTTCCGACGTTGGCAAGTTCGGCTCGCCATACACTTCGCGGGCACGGGTTTCAAACGCCCCCACCATCATCTTGACGGCTTCGTTAAACACGACGCCGATCATTTTCTGCAGAAGTGCTGATCGAAACTCGAAATCGACAAAGAAATCAAGCGACGTGCCGCCATCCTCATCCTCTTCAAACACCCAGTGATTGTTAAGGTACTTGAAGGGCCCCTGCAGATATTCCACATCAACCCGGTCCGGGCGCTGCAGGGTGACTTTCGATGTGTATTTTTCGCGAAACATCTTAAAGCCGATCACAAGATCCGCCTTAAGCACATTGCCTTCACGCTTGCGCACCCGCGATGCGACACACCACGGAAGGAACTCCGAATAGGAATCGATATCCGCGACAAGATCAAAGAGTTGTTCCGGCGTATAGGGCAGTTTCCTGCGCTCTGCATGCGTCGGCACGCGATATCTCCCTTGATCGTCGTGGTCTGTGGCTAAGCGGGTGAAAGGATTACTGTGCCGCCGTTACGGTCTGTTCCGCCTTGGCTTTGGCCGCATCCGCAGCCGCCAGCTTCTTCTCGCGCGCTTCACGGAGCTGCTCGAAATCGCGGTCCGCGTGATAGCTCGACCGTGTTAGCGGCGTTGCCGACACCATCAAGAAGCCCTTGCCACGTGCCATCGATGCATATTCGTTGAATTCATCGGGTGTGACAAACTTGTGGACCGGCTCGTGTTTAAGGGTCGGCTGCAGATACTGGCCAATCGTCAGGAAGTCGACATCGGCCACACGCAGGTCATCCATTACCTGTGCCAGTTCCTTGCGTTCCTCACCCAGACCAACCATCAGGCCGGATTTGGTAAAGATCGTCGGGTCAATCTGTTTGACACGATCAAGAATACGCAGCGACTGGTAATAACGCGCACCCGGACGGATATTGGTATAAAGCCTGGGAACCGTTTCAAGATTGTGGTTGAACACGTCCGGACGGGCCTTGGCAACGATTTCAACTGCACCAGGCTTGTCACGGAAGTCCGGGGTCAGGATTTCAATCGTGGTTTCCGGCGACTTGTGACGGATCGCCTCAATCACGCGGGCAAAATGCGCTGCCCCGCCATCGGCCAGATCATCACGGTCAACAGACGTGATCACAACATGCTTAAGCTGCATGTCGGCAACCGCCATCGCCAGGTTTTCCGGCTCGAACGGGTCAAGCGCGTTCGGCATTCCGGTTTTGACGTTACAGAACGAACATGCACGCGTGCAGGTATCGCCCATGATCATGAAGGATGCGTGTTTCTTCTGCCAGCATTCGCCGATATTCGGGCATGCGGCTTCTTCACACACGGTATGAAGGTTCAGACCACGCGCAAGGTCGCGGGTTTCCTGATACCCCTTGGAGGTCGGAGCCTTGACCCTGATCCAGGACGGTTTGCGCCCCGATGGGCGATCTGGCCGTTTCTGTTTTTCCGGGTGACGAACGGGTTTCTGTTCGCTGGGCGCCGTCGACATAGAGTTACCTCCGAAGGATTGGACGGGCGGCAATTTGCCGCCACGCCGCGCATTTGTCAAACCGACATTCGTAAAAGGTGATCATACCGGGCATGTCCGCCCGGCACGACACAATATCTCAAGCTCTAGAAGTGGATCGCACGGCCATAGGCGTCAAGGACCGACTCATGCATCATTTCCGAAAGCGTCGGATGCGGGAAGACCGTATGCATGAGATCTTCCTCGGTCGTTTCAAGACCCATCGCAACCACAAAGCCCTGGATCAGCTCGGTCACTTCGGCACCAACCATGTGCGCGCCAAGCAATTCACCGGTCTTGGCATCAAACACGGTCTTGACCAGACCTTCTGCCTCGCCAAGGGCGACCGCCTTGCCATTGCCAATGAACGGGAACTTGCCAACCTTGACTTCATAACCGGCATCTTTGGCCTTGGCTTCGGTCAGACCGACACTTGCGACCTGCGGATGGCAATAGGTGCAGCCCGGGATCTTGCGCGGATCAAGCGGATGAACGCCTTTGACACCGGCAATCTTTTCAATGCAGATGACACCTTCGTGCTCGGCCTTGTGCGCGAGCATCGGCGGACCGGCAACATCACCAATGGCATAGATGCCCGGTTCCGCAGTTGCCGAATATTCGTTGGTATCGATCACGTTGCGATCGACCTTGACCTTGGTGGTTTCAAGACCAAGACCTTCGGTATTACCGATCACACCAACGGCCGAAATCACGCGATCAACGGTCAATTCCTGTTTCTTGCCGTCCTTGGTTTCAACCGTGACAACAACGTTATCGGAATTGCGCTTAAGGTTCGCGACCTTGGCTTCGGTCAGGATCTTCATCCCGTCCTTGGTCATCATCTTCTGCGCCAGGCCTGCGACTTCCTTGTCTTCAACCGGCATGATCTGCGGCATGATTTCCACCACGGTCACATCCGCACCCATGGTGTGATAGAAGCTGGCAAACTCGATCCCGATGGCACCGGAACCCACCACAACAAGGCTTTTGGGCATCTTGTCAGGCGTCATCGCCTTTTTGTAATCCCAAACCACCTTGCCGTCGGCCTCAAGACCCGGCAGTGAACGGGCGCGCGCACCGGTCGCGATGATATAATTCTTCGCGGTATAGGTACCCTTGTCCTTGCCTTCGACCACGATCTTTTTCGGGCCGTCGAACTTGGCTTCACCGTTGATCACGGTCACCTTGTTCTTTTTCAGCAAATGACCAACACCACCGGCAAGCTGCTTGGACACACCGCGCGAACGCTGGATCACCGCATCCAGATCAAAGGACGGCTTTTCACAGGAAAGGCCATAATCCTTTGCGTGGTGCATGTTGCGATAAACTTCGGCCGAACGCAGCAACGCCTTGGTCGGGATGCAGCCCCAGTTCAGGCAAATACCGCCAACATGTTCACGTTCGACAACAGCCGTTTTCAGGCCAAGCTGGGCCGCACGGATTGCAGTTACATAACCACCCGGGCCTGCGCCAATCACGATTACGTCGAAATTGTTATCCGCCATCGTAGGATCTCCTTCGCCTGCCCACTAATGGTTACAGGTCTTTTAATTCAAATGCTTGCGGGGACTTATTAAAGCCCCCGCGCAACTTTGGACCCTAGAGCAACATGCTCAGCGGATCTTCAATAAGCTTTTTGAATTCGGCCATGAATTCCGCACCGACTGCGCCATCGACCGCACGATGGTCAACAGAAAGGGTGCAGGTCATGACAGTGGCGATTGCCAGTGCACCGTCCTTGACGACCGGGCGCTGTTCACCCGCACCAACTGCAAGGATGCAGCCCTGCGGCGGATTGATAATCGCCGAGAAGTCCTTGATACCGAACATACCCAGGTTGGAGACCGAGAAGGTCCCGCCCTGATAATCTTCTGGCTTCAGTTTGCCGTCACGTGCCTTGCCAGCCAGCGCCTTCATCTCGCTTGAGATTTCAGCAAGGCCTTTCGAACCGGCATCACGAACAACCGGCGTGATCAGGCCACCTTCGATGGCAACTGCCACCGAGATATCCTGTTTCTTGCACTGCAGGGTCGCTTTGTCGGTCCAGATGGAGTTCGCAGCCGGAACCTTTTTCAGCGCCAGCGAAACCGCACGAATGACGAAATCATTGACCGAAATCTTGACACCCTCTCCCGCCTTTTCATTCAGCTGCTTGCGGGTGGCCAACAGATTGTCGAGTTCGCAATCCACCGTCAGGTAGAAGTGCGGAACCTGCTGCTTGGATTCGGTCAGACGACGCGCGATGGTTTTGCGCATGCCGCTGTTCGGAATTTCTTCGTATTCCGGAAGACCGGTAAGATCCGGGTTCCAGCCAGATGCGGCCGGTGCACTTGCTGCTGCCGGTGCATCTGCCGATTTCTTGTCTTCGGATGCGGCGGATTTTTCGGCCGGTTTCGACGACAGAGCCGCTTCAATGTCGCGTTTCACGATACGACCACGCGGGCCCGAACCGGAAACATCGGAAAGCTCGACGCCTTCGTTGGCGGCAATTCGCCGCGCAAGCGGGCTTGCCTTGATGCGCTTGCCACCGGAAACCGGGGCAGCCGGTGCCGGTTTGTCATCACCAGAAGCCGATTTTTCGGCTGCTGCTGGTGCTTTTTCCTCTTTGGCCTCGTCCTTGGCCGGCGCACTTTCACCGCCACCAGACATGCTGGCAGCAGACGTGTCCGCACCTTCAAGCGCGCTTTCGTCTTCGTCTTCTTCAAGCAGCAACGCGATAACTTCGTTTACCGCAACGTTTTCGCTGCCTTCAGAAACAAGGATTTTACCGATCTTGCCTTCGTCGACGGCTTCGACTTCCATCGTGGCTTTGTCGGTTTCGATTTCGGCGATGACGTCACCCGATTCAACGGTGTCGCCTTCCTTGACGTGCCATTTCGCCAAGGTGCCTTCGGTCATGGTCGGCGACAAGGCCGGCATCAATACTTTTACAGGCATGAACGCATTCTCCCGGTAACGGGGCGGCGCGGTGTAACCCGCGACCAGCCCCTGTCCGTCTTACTTAGCGATAGCAAACGGCCTTGGCCGCGGCGACAATGTGGCTGTCCTGCGGAAGCGCAAGCGCCTCCAGGTTGGCAGCATACGGCATCGGAACGTCTTCGCCGGTTACACGGGCAACCGGTGCATCGAGGTAATCAAATGCATGTTCCATCGCAACAGACGCGATTTCCGCACCAATACCCGAGAAGTGCCAGCCTTCCTCAACAGTCACCAGACGGTTGGTCTTCATGACCGAACGCACGATGGTGTTCACATCCAGCGGACGGATGGTGCGCAGGTTGATGACCTCTGCCGAGATGCCCTGCTCAGCCAGTTGCTCGGCCGCCTTAAGCGCCTTGCCCACCATGATCGAGAAGGCAACGATGGTGACATCGGTACCTTCGCGTTCGATCTTGGCCTGACCAATCGGCAGGACGAAATCTTCGTCGTCAGGCACTTCAAAGCTCTGACCATACATGATTTCGTTTTCAAGGAAGACAATCGGGTTCGGGTCGCGAATAGCCGCCTTGAGAAGGCCTTTGGCGTCTGCCGCCGACCACGGTGCAACAACCTTGAGACCCGGGCAATGTGCATACCAGGATGCATAGCACTGCGAGTGCTGGGCACCAACGCGCGATGCGGCACCGTTCGGGCCACGGAACACGATCGGGCAACCAAGCTGGCCACCAGACATGTACAGTGTCTTCGCAGCAGAGTTGATGATCTGGTCAATCGCCTGCATTGCGAAGTTAAAGGTCATGAATTCCAGAACCGGCTTAAGACCCATAAAGGCCGAACCGGTTGCAAGGCCGGTGAAACCGTGCTCGGTGATCGGGGTATCGATCACGCGCTTGTCACCGAATTCATCCAAAAGACCCTGGGTAACCTTGTAGGCACCCTGATACTGCGCAACTTCTTCACCCATGACGAAGACGTTTTCGTCAGAACGCATTTCTTCGGCCATTGCATCGCGCAGGGCTTCACGAACGGTCTGGGTTTTAAAGCTGGTATAGGTCTTTTCGTCCTGGGTCGCGTTCATCACGCTCATTGCGCGCGGCTCAGCGTCAGAACGTTCAATCGCACCACTGGCAGAAACCGGTGCAGCATTCGAAGATGCCGATGCCGGGGCTTTGTCAGATGATTCTTCCTTGGAAGACTCTTCTTCTTTTGCCGGTGCGGCGTCTTTCTTGGGTTCAGAGGACGCAGAAACGTTATCAAGTGCGGACGCGTCTTCGTCTTCTTCAAGGATATAGGCAATCACCTGATTGACCGCGACATTCTCGGTACCGGCTTCGATAACGAGCTTACCAATGGTGCCCTCGTCTACGGCCTCGACTTCCATCGTGGCTTTGTCGGTTTCGATTTCTGCGATCACGTCACCGGATGCGACAGTGTCGCCTTCCTTGACGTTCCATTTGGCAAGTGTGCCTTCGGTCATGGTCGGCGACAGGGCCGGCATCAAAACTTCAATCGGCATTGTTCCCTCTCTCCCGGGAAATATCGTTCAAAAGCGGTTCGCAGAGCTTGCGATCACGCGTCGATCAGAATGTCGGTAAACAGTTCGGAAACATCCGGTTCCGGGCTGTTCTGCGCGAACTCGGCCGCTTTTGCGACTTCGGCTTTCACTTCCTTGTCGATGTCTTTCAGACCGGCTTCATCAATGATGTCGCCGTCGATCAGGAGTTTTTTGACCATATCAATCGGATCGTGCTCTTTACGCATTTTGTCGAGCTCGTCCTTGGTACGGTATTTCGCCGGGTCGGACATGGAATGCCCGCGATAGCGATAGGTTTTCAGCTCAAGGATATAAGGCCCCTTGCCTGAACGGCAATGTTCCACAGCACGCTCACCAGCAGCCTTGACCGCCAGAACGTCCATGCCATCAACCTGCTCACCGGGAATGCCATAGGCCTTACCACGTTCATACAGATCCGGGCTCGACGAGTGACGCTGGGTCGAGGTGCCCATCGCATACTGGTTGTTCTCGATGCAATAAATCACCGGAAGCTGCCAAAGGGCTGCCATATTGAATGCTTCATAGACCTGGCCCTGGTTGACGGCACCGTCACCCAGATAGGTCATGCAAACCTTGTTTTCGCCACGGTATTTGTAGCTAAAGGCAATACCGGTTCCGAGCGGAACCTGCGCTCCCACGATACCATGACCACCATAGAAATTCTTTTCCTTGGAGAACATGTGCATCGAGCCGCCTTTACCGCGGGAATACCCGCCTTCGCGGCCCGTCAGTTCGGCCATCACACCGGCGGCATCCATGCCGGTTGCAAGCATGTGCCCGTGATCGCGATAACTGGTGATAACACCATCTTCGTTCGATGCGGCGGCCTGCATGCCGACAACAACGGCTTCCTGCCCGATATAAAGGTGGCAGAAACCGCCAATGAGACCCATGCCATACAGCTGACCGGCTTTTTCTTCAAAGCGACGGATCAGAAGCATTTCACGGTAATATTTGAGGAGATCGTCACTGCTCGCCTGATTGTCGGCGCGCGTCGTGCCGCGTTTGCGTTTTGGTGTGGTCGCCATGTTTCCTCCCGGTGGATGGCTATCGCTTAAGCATCATGTATGAGTGCTTAATTCGGTACTGGACCACCGAAATGACTACCGAAAACAGACCACAAGGGCAAGCAATCTAACCTCGATTAAACTGTTGTTTTGCAACGCACAATCACAAATAAACCTGATTTCAGTTAATCTTTGAGTTTACGCGTTTTTACAGAGTTGCAGGATTTTCAGCACCTTGGACGCCTGCTTTAAAACTCGTTCATTCCCCTGCGTCACAAATGCTATGCTTTCGCGGGGATAATACCGCATAGCAGCGCAAAACGGAAAACAACCGAAAGAATGCATTGTATATCAATGACCTCTACTCGGTTTGGCAAAATAGCGCCCTAAACCAGAAGTCAGTTTAAACAACGACTTACCCGTTTGCGATTATTGCTGAACACAATTCACAACCCAAAATTTCTGTCAAACTGTGATCTGGTCAACAGTACAGAGCCATTTTACGCAGAGAAATACGATTGTGCCGCCAACGGATTCTTTCGCACCAGATCCCCTGCCCACTCAAAGCAGGCATCAAGCTCAGTTGGCGTCGGCTGCGGCTGCTGCCGTGATGACATCGCTATAGCCATCATGGTGGAAGATGATCACATCATCGGGATGGGCAGCATTCAGCATCGCACGTGCCCGCTCATCAAGCAGATCCGGATCAAGGTGGCTGGCACGCAGCGAAAGCACATGTTGTTCAAGCAACTTGCGGCGCTCGGTCGTTTCTTCAAGAACCTGGGTGATCTGGCTGACGCGGTCTTGCATCGACCAGTAATTCAAAAGCCCGCGTTCGCCTTCAACACTGTGAAAGATGAAATACGCCATCACGGTAAATGCGATTACCGGTGCGACAGCCTGTTTCAGGCGAAGAATGACCGGTGAACTGGACGACATTTACCTTATGCCCCTTGCACATCTGTGCGACGTGATGACCAAATACTTCGTTCCGGCTGCACAACGTAAAAACCACATACGTTATTTCGCTTGTCTGACAATGATTTACCATCGGACAAGCCGGGAAAACCGGCAAGATTACCCGTAACCATGCGCATATTCGGGTAAAAATAGAGTTAAGCAATCTGCGCAAAGCTGCGCGATTACGCTCAATTCACTAATCCTGATATTCGAATTTATCACTTGGCGCACATACAAAACAGGCCGCCTCCGGATCGGGAAGCGGCCTGTTACGCAGTCGAAATATCAGCAGCCCTTACTTCAGGATCGAACGACCCGGGAAGTGTGCACCGGCATCAAGAAGTTCCTCGATGCGGATCAGCTGATTGTATTTTGCCATACGGTCCGAACGCGACAGCGAACCGGTTTTGATCTGACCACAGTTGGTGGCAACCGCTAGATCGGCAATGGTCGCATCTTCGGTCTCGCCCGAACGGTGCGACATCACAGCGGTGTAACCCGCGCGGTGTGCCATCTCGACGGCTTCCAGCGTTTCCGAAAGCGTGCCGATCTGGTTGACCTTGACCAGGATCGAGTTGGCAACGCCCTTCTTGATGCCATCTGCCAGACGTTTCGGGTTGGTGACAAACAGGTCATCACCGACAAGCTGGGTCTTGGCACCGATGGCAGCCGTCAGTTCTGCCCAACCATCCCAATCGTCTTCTGCCATGCCGTCTTCGATGGAGAAGATCGGGTATTTACCCACAAGATCGGCCCAGTATTTGACCATCTGGCTCGGATCAAGCGACTTGCCCTCGCCGGCCAGAACGTATTTGCCGTCCTTGAAGAACTCGGTCGATGCCGCGTCAAGGGCCAGCACAACGTCTTCTTCCGGGCGATAGCCGGCAGCTTCGATCGATTTCATGACATAGCTGATGGCAGCCTCGGTCGATGCGATGTTCGGCGCAAAGCCGCCCTCGTCACCCACGTTGGTGTTCAGGCCATCTGCCGACAATGCCTTTTTCAGGTTGTGGAAGATTTCCGCACCCATGCGGATCGCGTCCGAGCAGGTCTCGGCCGAAACCGGCATGATCATGAATTCCTGAACGTCGATCGGGTTGTCGGCATGCTCGCCGCCATTGATGATGTTCATCATCGGCACCGGCAAAGTGCGGGCAAAGGACCCACCGACATAACGATAGAGCGGAAGACCGGCGTCTTCGGCGGCGGCCTTGGCAGTCGCCAGCGATACACCCAGAATGGCGTTTGCGCCCAGACGGCCTTTGTTTTCGGTGCCATCAAGGTCGATCATGACATTGTCGACGGCAAGCTGGTCTTCGGCATCCATGCCAGCCAGCGCTTCAAAGATTTCACCATTTACGGATGCAACCGCCTTGGTAACACCTTTGCCAAGGTAACGGTCTTCCTTGTCGCGCAGTTCGACGGCTTCGTGTGCACCGGTGGATGCGCCCGAAGGAACGGCAGCACGACCAAAGGCGCCATTTTCCAGGGTGACATCAACTTCGACCGTCGGGTTACCACGGCTGTCAAGGATTTCGCGGCCGCGAATATCGATAATAGCGGTCATGACAGAAACGTTCTCCTCACTGGTAGGAACCATACCTGACCATCAGGCATGCAGGTTACAGCAAAAAAGAATGCCGCCAATCACGTGCTGGCGGCATTTGTTATTTACGCGTCAAACATATCCAGACGAACCGGATTGGCTTTTGCCACCTTGTCCAGTTCCATCAGAACCGAAAGAACTTCGGGAAGCTTGTTCAACGGGATTTGGTTCGGGCCATCGGAAATGGCCGTCGCCGGGTTATCGTGGGTTTCGATAAACAGTGCTGCGATACCAACCGCAACGGCCGCACGGGCGAGAACTGGCGCGAATTCGCGCTGGCCACCTGACGAGGTGCCCTGTCCGCCCGGCTGCTGAACCGAATGGGTGGCATCGAAGACAACCGGATAGCCCTGACGGGCCATGGTGGGAAGTCCACGGAAGTCCGTGACAAGCGTGTTATAGCCAAAGCTGGTCCCACGGTCACAGAGCATGATGTTTTCATTGCCGGTCGCAGCCAGGTTATTGGCCACATTGACCATGTCCCAAGGGGCCAGGAACTGACCCTTTTTGACATTAACCGCGCGGCCCGTTTTGCCAGCCGCTTGCAACAGATCGGCCTGACGGCATAGGAATGCCGGGATCTGCAGGATATCGGCAACCTCGGCCACCGCCGCACACTGATCAGGCAAATGCACGTCGGTCACAATCGGAAGCCCGGTGACTTCCTTGACCTCGGCCAGGATATCGAGACCTTCCTTAAGGCCGACACCGCGTTTGGACGTGGTGCTGGTCCGGTTGGCCTTGTCAAACGAGCTTTTATAAACAAGCCCGATGCCAAGCCCTTCGGACAGTTCCTTAAGCGCTGTGGCCATCTCGAGGGCGTGCTGACGGCTTTCGATCGCGCACGGGCCTGCCAGAACGGCAAACGGCTTGTCGTTGGCGATTTCGATATTGCCGACTTTGACGGTTTTAATTTCGGTCATTGCACTGACTTTCTGTCGATCACTTGTGGCTGTTTGTTCTGGCAATCAGATACCAGGCTTATACCAGACGGCTGCGCTCTTTGGCGGCCTTGATATAGGAAACAAACAGCGGATGCGGATCCAGTGGACGCGAACGCAGTTCCGGGTGGAACTGAACACCGATGAACCACGGATGATCCGGATATTCGACGATTTCCGGCAAACGACCATCCGGCGACAGCCCTGAGAATTTAAGACCCTTCTCTTCAAGCTGCCCCATGAAGTTGACGTTCACCTCATAACGATGGCGGTGACGTTCAAGAACGGTTTCGCTGCCGTAAATCTCGCGTGCACGGGTGCCATCGACAAGCTTGCACTCGTAATTACCCAGACGCATGGTGCCGCCAAGGTCATCGTCATCAGAACGACGCTCGACCGAGCCACCATCTTTCGCCCATTCGGTCATCAGACCGACAAGCGGCGTCTTGGTCGGACCAAACTCGGACGAGGACGCATCCTTAAGCCCGGCAAGGTTACGCGCGGCTTCCAGAACCGCCATCTGCATGCCAAAGCAAATCCCGAAATACGGCACCTTGTTTTCACGCGCATAGCGGGCCGCGGCAATCTTGCCTTCGGTGCCACGTTCGCCAAAGCCGCCCGGCACCATGATCGCATCAAGCTTGGACAGGATTTCGTTGACGTTGCCTTCTTTTTCCAGCTCGTCAGACGCAATCCATTCCAGTTTGACGCGCACCTTGTTGGCGATACCGCCATGGGTCAGCGCTTCGGTCAGCGACTTATAGGCATCGGGAAGCTGGATGTATTTGCCAACGATGCCGATGGTGACCTCACCTTCCGGATTGCGGATGGTGTTGCAGATATCTTCCCACGGCTGCAGATCCGGTTCCTGCGCCTGCAGGCCGAAGTGATACAGCACTTCGTTATCCAGACCATACTGGTGATAGCTGATCGGCACCTGATAGATGTTATCAACGTCATAGGCCGGAATAACCGCCGCTTCACGGACGTTACAGAAACGCGCAATCTTGCGGCGTTCATTGATCGGAATTTCGCGATCGCAACGGCACAGAAGAATATCTGGCTGAATACCGACACTCTGCAGTTCCTTGACCGAGTGCTGGGTCGGCTTGGTCTTAAGCTCCCCGGCAGACGAAATATAAGGAACAAGTGTCAGGTGCATGAACAAGGCCCGGCCATCGCCAAGGTCATTGCCCATCTGACGGATGGCTTCAAGGAACGGAAGGCTTTCGATATCGCCCACCGTGCCGCCGATTTCGACCAGGACAAAATCCTCGGTCGCGTCCGACATCACGAATTCCTTGATCGCATCGGTGATGTGCGGAATGACCTGCACAGTCCCGCCAAGATAATCGCCGCGACGTTCACGCGCGATCACGTTGGAATAGATACGACCGGTGGTGACGTTGTCGGACCGGCGCGATGATACGCCGGTGAAACGTTCATAGTGGCCAAGATCAAGGTCGGTCTCCGCACCGTCTTCGGTCACATAGCATTCGCCATGCTGGTACGGGCTCATGGTGCCCGGATCGACGTTGATATACGGATCAAGTTTACGCAGACGAACTGTAAAGCCGCGTGCCTGCAGGGACGCCCCCAAAGCAGCGGAAGCCAGACCTTTGCCCAGCGAGGAAACCACGCCACCGGTAATAAAGATAAAACGAGTCATTATCTTGGCCTCATCTCAAAGCACAAAGCCTCGGTTCGATGCCATTCAGTGCATCACGAACCGGGGAATTCAACAATCAAAAATTGAGGCGGCAAGTTTGCCGCCTCAGGTCGTCGGTTAATTTGTTTATCGGGTCGGAGCCGCGGGACCGGTGTCCTCGGCGGGCTCGGTGACCGCGGGGGCCGGTTCCGGCGCCTGATCAAGGATCGAAGCCGGCTGGGTGTGGGTATTCGACTGAAGGGCAAGAATGATGCTGGTGATCATGAATGCGCCTGCCAGAATAGCAGTAGTACGGGTCAGCAGGTTCGCAGCGCCGCGTGAGCTCATCACGCCGAAACCACCGCCGCCGCCTCCGCCGCCGCTGTTACCGCCGATACCAAGCCCACCGCCCTCGCTGCGCTGCACGAGAATCACAGCGATCAAGCCGAGCGCAAGAAGAAGGTGGATTACCAGAATGACTGTTTGCATGGTGTCGAAACTCTTGTCCTAATCAACCGATCCAAACGCAATTCGGCCCGGATCGGGCATAAATTTGATGCGTATTTAACGCGTTTTATGGCTGTTGGCTAGACCATATTAAACAAAATCTGCACCGCAGTCGGTCAGGCACAAGATTCAATAATCTGCCAGAAATCTTCAACCTTAAGGCTGGCCCCGCCGACAAGTGCACCATCGACATCTTCGACAGCCATCAATTCCTTGGCATTCGACGGCTTGACCGAACCACCATACAGAACTCGGAACTGATCACCATCCTCAAACCGTGCCATCAGACCTGCACGGATCGCAGCATGCACTTCGGCAACTTCCTCGACACTGGCAGTACGGCCCGTGCCAATCGCCCAGACCGGCTCATAGGCAACAACCGTGTTTTTCGCCGTCGCCCCATCTGGAAGCGATACCGCCACCTGCCCGTTCACCACCGGCAACGTCGCGCCAAGATCACGTTCTTCCTCGGTCTCGCCAACGCACACCACCGCAATCAGACCGGCATCATGGGCCGCAATCGCCTTTTTGCGAATGTCGGTCGAACTTTCCCCGTGATCGGCACGGCGTTCGGAATGACCGACCAGAACATATTGTGCGCCAATATCGGCCAGCATCGGGGCGGCCAAATCACCGGTATGCGCGCCTGAAATCGCCGCATGGCAATCCTGCCCACCGACGGCAACCGCACTTCCCTTGGTTACACCAACCGCCTCGGACAAAAGCGTTGCTGGCGGACAAACAAGAATATCGCAACCAAGCGCCCCTTTTTCAGATGCCTTTGCCGCCAGGCTTGATGCCAGCGCAAGACCGTCTGCACGCAAACAGTTCATTTTCCAGTTTCCGGCAATCAGGGGACGGCGTTGGGTCATGGGAGCTACCTCGTGCTGATCTGGTTCACATTTTGTCTGTGTAGTGTCCTTGTTTCAAGACCATAACAACCGGTTTGCGGTTGATACGATTTGTTACAGGACCTGTTTCGACGCGGGTTTTAGCATGCCATGCCAGCGGGGCCAAGTACCCGAAAACGCCCGATCACGTATTTAGGATGTGATTGCAGTCATCTTCTATACAATCGCCTGTTGCCGCTGATAACACTCGCCATTAAGATGCGCGGCAAATTTGCTCGGGCCTTTTCGTCTATCGCGTCGTCCGGGCGACCATAATGAAACGACGTCAAAGCCTGATTTTGGCGTCAAACCACGGATTGTTAGGCTTATCATATGCTTGCTGGCATTCGCACATTTTCGAAATCAATCTTCGCCAAGATCATCTTTGGCGTGATTGCACTGAGCTTCGTGATCTGGGGCCTGAACGCATCGATGCTCAATCTGGGCACCTCGCGTGAAGTTGCCGAAATCGGCAGCCAACGGATCACCCCGGTCGAACTGGATCGCGCCTTCCAGCGTAGCGTGCAGAATATGCAAAACATGTTCGGACCGAACTTCAACCAGCAGCAGGCCATTCAGATGGGCCTTCTGAACAATACGGTGCAGTCGCTCGTATCCCAGAAGATCCTGCGTGAAGATGCCAAAAACATCGGTATCGGTATCAGCGACGAAGCCGTCCGTGATCAGATATTCTCGTCTGACAGCTTCAAGGATCCGACCACCGGCCAGTTCAGCCGTGACCGCTTCCTGCAGGCCCTGTATCAGGCTGGCTACACCGAAAACGAATTCATCAACGGTGTCCGTGGCGACATGATGAGCCAGCAGGTTGTCAGCAGCCTGACCAACCCGGCAACGGTGCCAGACATCATGGCGCGTCAGATCGTCGCTTACCGCAATGAACAGCGCAGCGGTTCGTTCTTTACGCTTAACAAGGATGCGTTTGCTGACATCGAACCGGCGGATGACGCGACCCTTCGTGCCTATCACGAAGAAAATGCGGCCCAGTTCACCGCACCGGAAAGCCGCAATGTCACCCTTGCAACGCTGAGTGCTGCTGACCTGATTTCGACCGTCACCGTAACCGACGAAGAAATCAACGATGCCTATGCACAGCGCGAACCGGAATTCCAGACCCCGGAAAAACGCACCGTCGAACAAATCCTGTTCTCGCCGAACGAAGAACAGACCGCCCGCGAAGCCTATAAGCGCCTGACGGAAGGTGCAGACTTCATGACGGTCGCCAAAGAAGACGCGAACATGGACGAAGCCATGGTCAAACTTGGCCAGTTCACCGCAAATGACATCCTGCCCGATCTCCGCGATGCAACCTTCTCGCTTGACGAAGGCGGCATTTCCGAGCCGGTTGAAACCGCCCTTGGCTGGCACATCATCCGTGTTCCGTCGATCACCCCGGGCAGCACCCAAAGCCTCGATGAAGTCCGCGACATCATTGTGGACGGCCTCAAACAGTTCAAAGCCGAAGACGCCATCTATGATCTGGCGGCCACCTTTGACGAAGAACTCGGTGCCGGCACCCCGATCGAAGACGCCGCACGCGATGTTGGCGCAAAGACCTACAAGCTTGACGGTGTTGTCCGTGGCGAAGGCCTTGCAGGTCAGAACGTTGACGGCGCAGACGAAATCAACGCCAAAATCTTCGAGCTCGAAAACGGCGAGGAAAGCTTCCTTGAAGAAACCGCTTCGGGCACGCGTTATGTCGTCCGCGTTGAAAACGTAACCCCGTCGGCCTTGCGTCCGTTTGACGAAGTCCGCGCCGAAGTTGTTGCCGCATGGACCGCCGAAGAACGCCAACGCCTGATGATGGAAAAGGCCGAAGAACTGGCTGGCAACATCAATACGTCCGGTGCTGATCTCGCGACCCTCGCCTCCGAAGACGGCGCGGACGTTCGTGAAACCGGCCTGACCCGCCGTACCGGCCGTGGTCTTGCAGATGACGTCAACCCGGCGGTTGCCGCCGCCCTCTTCACCCTTGAAGACGGCAAGGCCAAAGCCGTCCAGACCGGCGAAGACGTCATGATCGTCAAGCTTGATGAAATTCAGGCCGCCGACATCAACACCGCCGATGCCGCACCGGTAAATGACGAGCTCAAGGAAGCCCTTAACGAAGACATCCTTGCGCAGTATCTCAACTACCTGAACGAGGAAATCTCGGTCAGCGTCAATAACAGCGTGATCAACGAGCTTTATCAGCCGACCGCTGCAAACTGATACGCATCCAGGGGCGACCGGAAAATCCGGTCGCCCTTTTTCTATCCCAAAGACGCCATCGCCAAACCGACCAAGCCCAACCATCGGACAGATCATGGAAATCAAACCGGATTTCACCAGTTTCAAGCAAAACTACGACAACGGCATTTCGCAGGTTCTCTGGACCGCGCTGACCGCCGATCTTGATACGCCGGTCTCGGCCTTTCTCAAGATCGCCGAAGGCATGCCAAACACCTATTTGCTTGAATCTGTTGAAGGCGGATCGGTCCGCGGGCGTTATTCCTTCCTCGGTCTCAAACCCGACCTGATCTGGCGCTGCTTTGGCAACAAGGCCGAACTCAATCGCCGTGTGATGGCTGATGCCGATGCCTTTGTGGCCGAGCCTGACGCCCCGCTTGACAGCCTCAAGAAACTGATCGCCGAAAGCCACATTGAACTACCCGACAACCTGCCCCCCATGAGTGCCGGTCTGGTTGGTTATATGGGCTATGACACTGTGCGTCTGATGGAAAAGCTGCCCGACAGCAACAAGGACGAGCTTGATGTACCCGATGGCATCTTCATCCGCCCGACCGTCACGGCAAGTTTTGACACCATCGAAGACACGGTGACCGTGGTGACGCCGGTGCGTCCGGAAAGCGGCATTTCGGCTGATGCGGCCTATGATCTGGCCTGTGCGCGGCTTAATGACGTGGTTCAGCAGTTCCAGCGCAACCTGTTTATCGACCGCCGCTCCAAATCCGTGCCAGATACCCTGCCCGAACCAAAGGTCAGCGTCACCGAGGCCGGATTCCACGACATGGTCGAAAAGGCCAAGGATTATATCCGCGCCGGCGATATCTTTCAGGTCGTGCTGTCGCAACGCTACACACTGCCCTATCAGTTGCCACCCTTCGCCTTTTACCGCGCATTGCGCCGGATCAATCCGTCACCCTTCATGTTCTATCTTGATATCGGCGGCTTTCAGGTCGTCGGGGCCAGCCCGGAAATCCTGGTGCGGCTCCGCGACGGAGAAGTCACCATTCGCCCGATTGCCGGAACCCGTCGCCGCGGCAAAACGCCTGATGACGACAAAGTCATGGCGCAAGACCTGCTCGACGACCCCAAGGAACGCTCAGAACATCTGATGCTGCTCGACCTTGGCCGAAACGATGTCGGCCGCGTTTCCAAACCGGGGACTGTGCGTGTCACCGACCGCGAACAGATCGAATACTATTCCCACGTCATGCATATCGTCTCAAACGTCGTCGGCCAGATTGACGAAACCAAATACGACGCCATGGATGCGCTGAAGGCCGGCTTCCCCGCCGGAACCGTTTCGGGCGCGCCAAAAGTTCGTGCCATGGAAATCATTGATGAACTGGAATCGGTCCGGCGTGGCATCTATGCCGGGTGCATCGGCTATATCTCGGCCGACGGTTCGATGGATACCTGCATTGCGCTGCGCACCGCCGTCATCAAGGACGAGAAAATCCACATTCAGGCCGGTGCCGGTGTCGTCGTCGACAGCAAACCGGAACTTGAACACAAGGAATGCCAGAACAAGGCCGGCGCCCTCATGGCCGCCGCCCGCGAAGCCCATCGCTTCGCCTGATCCGGTATTGCGCAAACAAAAAGGGCTGCAGTCATCCTGCAGCCCTTTTTTTATGTCCGTCAGCGAACTCTAGCCGGTCACACTTTGCATCGACCGGCGCAAAACATCCGTAATCGGCACCAGCACAAAGCCCTTCGCCTGAATTTCGGGGATCCATGTTTTAAGCGCGCCGATTGTCAGATCGCGCGGATGGCCGATTGCAATGGCAAAGCCCTGTTTGCGGGCGACATTTTCGGTGCGGGCCAACATATCGGCGATCTTGGCCGCATCATCGGCATCATCAATAAAGATATCCCGCGTAATTGCCGGGACGCCAAAGCTGCTGGCAGTTGAATAGCCGACCGAGTCTGCGCTGGTCCGGCTATCAAGGAACATCAGGCCGCGTGACTTCATGACTTCCATGACAACACGCA
The DNA here is from genome assembly GCF_015871485.1 of Thalassospira sp. A40-3. Lineage (NCBI taxonomy): Bacteria > Pseudomonadati > Pseudomonadota > Alphaproteobacteria > Rhodospirillales > Thalassospiraceae > Thalassospira > Thalassospira sp. A40-3. The sequence goes on along the minus strand of NZ_CP065428.1, from coordinate 1,786,741 downwards.
TGCGTTCGGGATCGGCGGTAAACTTGCTGCCCATGTGGTTGTTCACACCGACATAACCATCAAACCGATCCAGCATCCAGGACATCTCATTGAGGATCTTCTGGCGGTCATAGCTTGCCAGCAACGCATGCGGCCCCGGATCAACCGATGCAGATGACGGCTCCATCGGCATATGCAACATCACTTCATGACCGGCCTTGCGCGCGGCATTGACCTGCGCCTGCAAATCCCGGGCATAGGGCAGATAGGAAATCGTGATCGGCCCCGGCAGATCGACCGTCTTGGCGGTGCGCGGCTGATCAAGGCCGGCATCATCAATCACAATCGCAATCACCGGCTTGTCGCCAGTATCCTGTGTCAGCGCGGCATATTTCTGCCACGGCTGATTTGTCGGGCCAACGGTTGCCATCGGAACATCATTGCCACTGTCGCCAGAAAGGATCTCCCCACCCTGGTCCGGTTTGCGCGCAGTTGGTGCTGGCACAAAGTCCGTCAGTCCCTGCCCGCCTTGCCCGGTGGATCGCGTCGTTTCGTTATTTTCACCGACCAGATATCCCGTGCGTCCACGCTCGGAAACATTGGCATTTTCCGAAAGCTTGTAATCCTTACGAAGCTTCGGGGTCGGTTCCGGCTCGGCCAGGGCATAATTCGGTGCGCTTTGATCCGCTGCGCGGCCAAATTCATCTGACGCACGATCAAGTTCAAGCATGCTGCCAACGGCAATAATGGCCGACAGCGTACCCGCAACAAAGGCCCCGCCCAGCATCAGGCGACCAATGCCACCCGATTTCTTTTTCGGGGCGGTCTTTTTGCGAGTGGATTTCTTGGGTGCCGCCTTCTTACGTTTGGCGGTCGGTGCCCGGGTTGCCCGGCGTGCCACGCTGTGGTCTCCAGTATTCGTTTGCTGGGATGCTCGTAGCGGCCAAACACACGGTTCGGCCCCTTCCCATATGGTGATTATATACCGATCAAGTCGGTTTGTGTTTTCACGTTTTTAAAACGCCTCTGGTTAGCACCCGGTTAAAGAACATTAACGACCGAGCACCAACGTGCATTTAGATCACGAAAAACCCTTGCTCTGCTTCTGCTTGACGTAGCGACAATGGCGTTTATTCTCTGGCAACTTTAATGTGCACAGGCCTTTCCTCCGATGTATCTCCTCATCGACAATTACGACAGTTTCACATTCAATCTGTGGCACTATCTGCGCGAACTCGGCCCGGAGGTCGAAGTGCGCCGCAATGATGAGATTACCGTGGATGCGGCCATGGCGCTCAATCCCGAAGGCATGGTGATTTCGCCGGGCCCTTGCGATCCGGAACGCGCCGGTATCTGCCTTGATCTGATCAAGGCCGCCGCAGGCAAGGTCAAGCTGCTTGGCGTCTGTCTGGGTCATCAATCGATCGGTCAGGCCTTTGGCGGCAAAGTAATCCGTGCGCCTGAATGCATGCATGGCAAGACCGATGCGATGACCCATTCCGGCACCAGCGTTTTTAAAGGCCTTCCCAGCCCGTTTGAGGCCACCCGCTATCACTCGCTGGTGATTGAACGCGAAACTTTGCCCGACAGCCTTGAAATAACGGCCGAAAGCGGAGATGGTCTTATTATGGGTGTGCGTCACAAAACCCATCAAATTCATGGTGTCCAGTTCCACCCCGAAAGCATCGCTTCGGAACATGGCCACGCCTTGCTTAAGAATTTTATCGACTATACCGGTGCCTGATACGCTCCGGACCGCAAACCAAGGAAGACCCGATGTCGACTGATCATGATCTGAAGCCAATTCTGGCCAAAGTCGCAGATGGCGAAAAACTGACCGAAAGCGCGGCCGAGGCGGCCTTTAACGTGCTGATGTCCGGTCAGGCGACACCATCGCAGATGGGGGCTTTCCTGATGGGCTTGCGCATTCGTGGCGAAACCGTTGATGAAATCACCGGCGCCGCCCGTGTCATGCGTGAAAAGGCAACCGGCATCATTGCCCCGGAAAACGCGGTCGATACCTGCGGCACCGGCGGTGATGGCAGTGGCACCTATAACATCTCGACCGGGGCTGCGATTGTGGCGGCCGCCGCGGGTGCTACCGTTGCCAAGCACGGCAACCGTGCCGCATCGTCCAAATCCGGGTCTGCCGATGTTTTGATGGCGCTTGGTGTTAATCTTGATGCCGATATGAAGCTTCTGGAAAAGGCGCTTAGCGACATCAATCTTTGCTTCATGATGGCAACGCGCCACCATTCGGCGATGCGCCATGTCATGCCGACCCGCGTTGAAATGGGCACGCGCACCATCTTTAATCTGCTGGGACCGCTGGCCAACCCGGCCAAGACCAAACGTCAGGTTCTTGGTGTCTTTGCCAAACAGTGGGTCGAACCGATTGCAAATGTGCTCAACCGTCTGGGATCGGTGCATGCATGGGTTGTTCATGGCCACAGCGGCCTTGATGAGATCTCGACCACCGGCCCGACTTACGTTGCCGAGGTCAAGAATGGCAAGGTCACCACATTTGAAATCAGCCCAAGTGATTTTGGGCTCGAAACCGTAACGCTTGACGACCTCAAGGGCGGTGATGCCGATGTCAATGCCAGGGCCATTACCGACCTTTTGGCCGCCAAGAAAAGCCCGTACCGCGACATCGTTCTGATGAATGCCGGGGCGGCTCTTGTGGTCACCGGCATTGCCAGCGATCTGGCCGACGGCATTAAAAAGGCCGCAGACGCCATTGATAGCGGCAAGGCTGCCGAGACCCTGCAAGGGCTTGTGAAGATCACCAACGAAGGAACCCCGGCGTGAGCGACGTACTAGCCAAAATCTGCAATGACAAACGCGAACATGTCGCGGCCTGCAAGGCGCGCAAGACACTTGCCACCCTCGAGGCCGAGGCAAAGGCACAATCCGCCCCGCGTGGTTTTATCAAGACCCTTGAAACCAGTGTTGCCGATGGCCGTTATGGTCTGATTGCAGAAATCAAAAAGGCATCCCCCTCCAAGGGGCTGATCCGCCCGGACTTCAATCCGCCGGAACTCGCCAAGGCCTATAAGGCTGGCGGGGCAAGCTGCCTGTCGGTTCTGACCGATATCCCCTATTTCCAGGGCGATGACAGCTATCTGGTCGCGGCCCGTGCGGCGGTCGATCTTCCGGCCCTTCGCAAGGATTTCATGGTCGATCCCTATCAGATTACCGAGGCACGTGCGCTTGGTGCAGATTGCATCCTTCTGATCATGGCGGCCCTTGAAGATAGCCTGGCGGCTGAGCTTGAAGATGCCGCGCACAGCCTTGGCATGGATGTTCTGATCGAGGTACACAACGCCCCGGAACTCGAACGCGCGCTCAAGCTCAAGTCACGTTTGGTGGGGATTAATAACCGCAACCTCAAAACCATGGAAATCTCGCTCACCACGACCGAGGAACTGGCAAGCATGGTCGGCGATGACCGGTTGCTGGTGGCGGAAAGCGGCCTGTTTACCCCTGATGACCTTGCCCGCATGGCAAAGGTCGGCGCTGAGTGTTTCCTGATCGGCGAAAGCCTGATGCGTCAGGACGACGTCGCAACCGCCACCCGCAACCTGCTCGGCCTTGCGGCCTGATCAATACTGGACAGAACCAATGGCAGACAAGCTTTCCCATATTGATGCCGGTGGCAACGCGGTGATGGTCGATATTTCGGCCAAGGCCGAAACTGCGCGCACTGCGATTGCCAAGGCACGGGTTCTGATGTCTTCCGAAACGGCCAAGCTGATTGCGGCGCGCGGCCATAAAAAGGGCGATGTTCTTGGCATCGCCCAGCTTGCCGGGATCATGGGCGCGAAAAAGACCCCTGATCTGATCCCGCTCTGTCATCCCCTGCCCCTGACTTCTGTCACCGTCGATCTCGAACTGGCCGAGGGTGTCGATGCGGTCGATATCACCGCGACCTGCAAGACAACCGGCAAGACCGGTGTCGAGATGGAAGCCCTCACCGCGGCCTCGGTTGCGGCACTGACTGTTTTTGACATGTGCAAGGCGGTTGATAAAAGTATGAGGATTACCGATTTGCGGGTCACCCGAAAAGAAGGTGGCAAATCAGGTACCTTCATCGCGGATTAGCTTCCTGTGCCTTCAGGTCGCCTACTATTCATATTTTTTGAAAGATCGCGGCGATTATTCGGTTTTTCCGTCAAATCGCACAGAGCCGCTTGACCCGCGAAAAGAACTAAAGTAGAACATCTGTGTATCCTTTTTGTTCTTTTTACAGGTTCGGGAAATAACATGCTGACGCGCAAGCAATATGAGTTGCTGGTCTATATAGACAATTACCTTCGCGATCACGGGATTTCGCCCTCTTTCGATGAAATGAAAGAGGCCCTGAACCTTAAATCCAAATCCGGCATTCACCGCCTGATCACGGGCCTTGAGGAACGCGGCTTTATCCGCCGCCTTGCGCACCGTGCGCGCGCGCTTGAGGTCGTCAGACTTCCGGAAAACAGCGATGATGACACCCCGGAAACGCCAAACAATGTGACCTCGCTTGCCAGTGTGCGAAAGGCCGCACATCGGCCGACCACGGTACCAACCGCCTTCTCGGAAGCCGGGGAATCTGTTGGTTTGCCGCTATATGGCCGGATTGCTGCCGGTACACCGATCGAGGCCCTTCGCGATCAAACGACCATGGTACAGGTCCCGGCCGCCCTGCTTGGCACTGGTGATCACTATGCCCTTGAAGTATCGGGGGATTCGATGATTGATGCCGGTATTCTGGATGGTGACACCGTCCTGATCCAGCGCTGCGAACAGGCCCATGACGGAACGATTGTGGTGGCACTCGTCGATGACAGCGAAGCCACGCTTAAGCGCCTGAAACGCGGGCGCGGTGAAGTACTTCTGGAGCCGGCCAATGCGCGCTATGAAACCCGCGCCCTGTCGCCAGATAGGGTGCGCATTCAGGGCCGTCTGGTCGGGCTGCTGCGTCAGTACTGATTGCTTGCCCGAAGTTACAAACAAAAACGCCCGGTGCTTGTGCCCGGGCGTTTTTGTTTTGAGTACGATCAGGTTGTTAGCGCCCTGCTCTGCCGCCGATGATGATCCAGGGCCAATTGCCAGTTTCCGCACGGACGGTGTTGATTTCTGGCTTTTCGCCAGGCTCAGACGGCAGTTTGATCGCAACACCGCCCTGCCACCACAGAACATCATCATCGATGACCATGCGCGCGCCAGAGGCCTGACAGATGGTTGGTAGATCTGTTTTCAGACTAACAATGATATCTGCATTACGGCAGGCATAAAACGGATTGGCAATACGGCTTGCGACAGTGATCCGTGACTGAACGATGTTAGCGCTAACACCAAGGGAGCACGGGTCGTTCTGGCAGGACTGTACGCGGCTTGGTTCCTGTTCGGGGCGAATACCAAAGCGGCTCATCCAGATGCCTTTTTGAAAGTCATTTAACCGTGATGAGGTATGCAGGATACCGGCATCGGGATCATAAACAGCCCAGCTTTCGCGGTCGCCCGATATCAGGATTTCGGGCTCTTTGTGCAGTGCCTGAAAGATGATGGCGGCAAAAATCAGCGGAAGGACCGGCACGATCATCACCTTGTCGCGCCAGATAACGATCCAGGCCAAGGCAAACAGCCCCAAGGCAACCGCCAGCATATCAAGGCCCGAGACATACCAAAGCCCCCAGTCCTGTGCGGCAACCAGTTCGGCGGTTTCCAACAATACCGTCAATCCGGGCTTCATCGCGGCCAGTGAGAGCCCCGATAACCCAATCGGGATCAGCGCCAGCGTCACGACGATCCAGGGCATCACCCAGAATGCCATGACCGGAATGGCGACCAGATTGGCGAAGACACCGAGCATCGAAATCCGGCCAAAATGATAGCCGATGATGGGGGCAGTCACGGCCGTCACGATCAGACTGGTCAGCAGCAAGCCCGCAAGATAAAGGCCGGCACGCTCATACCAGGACAGCATCCCCTGCCGATCCAGCCAGCGCCGCCCCGGCCCGTCATAAAACGCAACAAGTGCGCCAACGGCGGCAAAGGAGAGTTGGAAACTGGCGCCAAGCGCCGCATCGGGCCGCAGGATCAAAACAATGATCGCGGCCACGCCCACAAGGCGCAGCGATATGGCACGGCGATCCAGCAGGAGTGCCAGCCAAACCACAAGCAACATGACAAAGGCGCGCTGGGTCGGAATGGTCGCCCCGGATAATCCGAGATAGACAAGCCCCGCCAGCATGGCCGCCATCGCCGCCCATTTCTTGATCGAATAACGCAAGGCAATTGATGGAATGGCCGCCAACCCGAACCGGATCAGGAAAAACACCGTCCCGCACAGCAATCCCATATGCAGACCGGAAATCGCCAACAAATGCGCAAGGCCGGATTTGCGGAGGTTATCGGCAATATCCGGGGTCACTTCGCCGCGTTCGCCGATGATCAGCGCCTTGGCAATGCCGGTTTCGGGGCCTGTCATTTCATCGCTGATGACGTTTGAGATATATTGACGCGCTGTTTCAATACCGACCAGCAATGCGTTGTTGTTTATGTCTTTTTGATTTTCCAGAACTTCGAACTGTCGTCCAAAGACAAATCCGGAAGCGGCAATATCGCTGAAATAGAGATTACGTGCAAAATCCGGGTCGCCGGGAACAGCAGGTGCGCGCAAGGGAAAGAGACGTGCGTTCGCACGGATCTGGTCGCCAATTGAAAGCGCACTATCGCCCAGAAAGCTGAGCCTTACATTCCAGTCCAGTTGGTCTTGGGCAATGCCGACAATCTCGGACGGCTGCACGGTGGCGCGGATGCGTCCATTCCGCGGTTCCAGCGCAATGATGGTGCCGGTAACCTTGGTCGTGTAGAGCGTTTTTGTCGGGATATTATCCGGGCCAAGTTCGGTATGGATGGCACTTGTCAAAGCCCCGAACGCCAAACTGGCAAGCAGTTGAAATGCGAAGGCCAGAGTGGCAAGCCGCCGCGACATCCAGAAACCGCAGCCCAGCAGAATCACCGCCAGAGCAATTTGACCAAGCCCGATACGCGCAGGGAGCAAGAAATACCCGGCGCAGCCCAACCCAAAGAAGATAACCGAGGACAGAAACCATTTATTTCTTTGGCTTGTTACAACAAAATTAATTTGTGAGAAAACACCCACAAATAATTGTTTTAATTTAACTTTACCTGTCGCCGTACGACGAATGTCCAATAGCCCGCCTGCCGCATAGTTTCTATCTAACATCCGCTGTGGTGCAACAGCGTGTCATTTGTGCTATAGCCTGCACGCCAAAAGTCCTCAGGACAAGCGACAACATCCAAATAACGGATAGATTGAATGACGGTTGTTACCCGTTTTGCCCCGTCTCCGACCGGGTTTCTGCATATCGGCGGCGCACGCACCGCACTTTATAACTGGCTATATGCCAAACATACCGGTGGCAAGTTCTTGCTCCGGATCGAGGATACCGACCGTGAACGTTCAACGCCCGAGGCCGTAGACGCCATTTTTGACGGCTTGAACTGGCTTGGCCTGACCGCAGACGAAGAGCCGACTTTCCAGTTTGCCCGTCGCGACCGCCATGCAGAAGTAGCCCAACAGCTTCTTTATGCCGGGAAAGCGTATTATTGCTATTGCTCCCCCGAGGAGCTGACCGCCATGCGCGAGAAAGCCCGCGCAGAAGGCCGTCCAATGAAATATGACGGTACCTGGCGCGATCGCGATCCGTCCGAGGCACCGGAAGGTGTCAAACCGGTGGTCCGCGTCAAGGCCCCGCAGGAAGGCGATGCCGTGATCAATGATCAGGTGCAGGGCGAAGTTCGCGTCGGCAACGAGCAGCTTGACGATTATGTCATCCTGCGCGGCGACGGAACGCCCACCTACATGCTTTCCGTAGTGGTTGATGACCATGACATGGGTGTTACCAACGTCATTCGTGGTGACGACCACCTGACCAACGCATTCCGTCAGAAAGTCATTTATGATGCCATGGGTTGGGACGTTCCGACCTTTGCGCATATCCCGCTGATCCATGGTCCGGATGGCGCCAAGCTGTCAAAACGCCATGGTGCGCTGGGTGTTGATGCCTATCGCGATGAAATGGGCTTCTTGCCCGAGGCATTGAACAACTATCTTCTGCGTCTTGGCTGGGGCCATGGTGATGATGAGGTCATTTCGACCGAGCAGGCGATTGAATGGTTTGACATCACCGATGTCGGCAAAGGGGCTGCGCGCTTTGATTTTGCAAAGCTGACCAACCTTAATGGCATCTACCTGCGTCAGGCCGATGACAAACGCCTTGCAGACGAGGTTTCGCCGCTGATTGCCAAGCAAATTGGCGTCGATGCGCTTGATGCATCGCAAAAAGAAATCTTGATCAACGGCATGGCAGGCCTTAAAGAAAGGGCCAAGACTCTTATCGAGCTCGCCGACTCTTCGGCTTTCTACGTTACCGATGGCATTACGTCCGTTAACGAGAAAGCCCAGTCCCTGATTGATGGTGCACCTGAAGGTCTGTTCAAGGAACTGGCCAACAGTCTTGAAGCGCTTGATAGCTGGACCGAAGAGGACGTTGACGCAAGTGTTCGCGCCATTGCCGATAAGTTTGAGTTAAAGCTTGGCAAAGTTGCGCAGCCCTTGCGGGCGGTGCTTACAGGCTCCAACTCTTCACCAGGCATTTTCGAAGTAATGATTGTGCTTGGCAAAACCCAAACGCTGAAACGCATTCGCCATTTTGATGCATAACAACAGCGAATTAAGAAAAACTAATAACCCGTTTGCGCTTTGTGCGCCGCAGCATTATGCTGCACACAACTTGAAACCGTGTTCGTTCAAACAGGGAAGGAAAAATAGTCATGGCATCTAATCCCAAGACTTCCCACACCGTGACAATGACCGACAATGCCACTGGCAAGTCGTTCGATATGCCGGTGATTGAGGGCAGTGTAGGCCCGTCTGTGATTGACATCCGCAAGCTGTATGCTGAAACCGGATATTTCACCTATGATCCGGGCTTCACTTCGACCGGCTCTTGCCAGTCGGAACTGACCTATATTGATGGCGACGTTGGTATTCTGCGTCACCGCGGTTATGCAATTGATGAACTTGCAGAAAATGCCGACTTCCTCGAAGTCTGCCATCTGCTGCTTTATGGTGAGCTGCCGAATGCCACCGACAAAGCCAAGTTCGAGAATGATATTACCATGCACACCATGGTCCACGAACAGATGCGCAATTTCTATAACGGTTTCCGCCGTGATGCACATCCGATGGCGATCATGTGTGGCGTTGTTGGCGCATTGTCCGCGTTCTATCATGACAGCACCGACATCAACGATCCGAAGCAGCGGATGATTTCGGCCTATCGCCTGATTGCGAAAATGCCGACCATTGCGGCGATGGCGTATAAATATTCCATCGGTCAGCCGTTCCGTTATCCGAACAACAAGCTCGGTTATGCAGAAAACTTCCTGCAGATGATGTTTGGCAACCCGTGTGAAGACTATGAAGTCAATCCGGTTCTGGCCAAGGCAATGGATCGCATCCTGATCCTGCATGCCGACCACGAACAGAATGCGTCGACCTCGACCGTTCGTCTGGCCGGTTCTTCGGGTGCCAACCCGTTTGCATGTATTGCGGCTGGTATCGCATCCCTCTGGGGTCCGGCACATGGTGGCGCAAACGAAGCCGTTCTGGTCATGCTCAACGAAATCGGCGATGTGAAAAACATCCCGGAATACGTTGCAAAAGCAAAAGACAAGAACGATCCGTTCCGTCTGATGGGCTTTGGTCACCGCGTTTACAAAAACTACGATCCGCGCGCCAAGGTCATGCAGGAAACCTGCCACGAAGTTCTCAAAGAACTCAACATCAGCGACCCGCTGCTTGACGTTGCCCAGGAACTGGAACGCATCGCACGTGAAGACGAGTACTTCATCGAGAAGAAACTCTATCCGAACGTCGACTTCTATTCGGGCATCATCTTCAAGGCGATGGGCATCCCGGTCAGCATGTTTACCGTGCTGTTCGCTGTTGCACGTACCGTTGGCTGGATTTCCCAGTGGAAAGAGATGATCGAAGATCCGTCTCAGAAAATCGGTCGTCCGCGTCAGCTGTTTACCGGTGTTGCAGAACGTCCGTTCGTGCCGGTCGACAAGCGCTAAGCCGCGTCGACATCGACAGATCAAAGAAAAGGCCCGGAATTTTCCGGGCCTTTTTGTATTTGTGGGGCAGCTTTAACCTGCCCCACGATATTTTCCGGGCTTACCAGCTTCCGGTGTTTTCCATGCTGGCCCACGGCTCAGCCGGGGCGAGGCTTTCGCCTTTTTGCAGGAACTCGATGGAAATGCCGTCCGGGGAACGAACAAACGCCATGCGGCCATCACGCGGCGGACGGTTGATGATAACACCCGCATCCATCAGTTTCTGGCAAAGCGCATAGATGTCGTCGACTTCATAGGCCAAGTGACCGAAGTTGCGACCGCCCGAATAGCTTTCCGGGTCCCAGTTATAGGTCAGTTCAAGTTCCGGGGCCTTGACGGATTTGGCACTTTCGACGTCCGCCGGCGGTGCAAGATAGATCAGGGTGAAACGGCCCTGCTCGCTCTCGATCCGGCGGGTCTCTTTCATGCCAAGAAGGTCGCAATAGAATTTCATCGACTCATCGACATTCTCGACACGTACCATCGTATGCAGGTAGCGCATAACACTGTCTCCGTTTTCAATTAATCAATGCGAAGAAACTAATTGCAATGCGGACTTGATGCCACCCGTAACAGACTATTTTTTGGCGATGATTTTCAAAATCTGCTCGGCAGCCTTTTCGCTGGGAGGTCTGTCACCAAATCCCAGCAAGGTGCAGGCTTTATCAAAGCCGTCGATCTGTGCTGCCCGTTCAGGGCTATCAGCCATCAGGGTATCAAGAACCGGAATGATCTTTTTGGCCTTGCATTTGTCCTGCAGGAACTCGGGGATCAGTTTTTTGCCAAGGACCAGATTAACAATGGTGACGGTATCGATCTTGATCAGGCGTTTTGCAATCCAGCCCGTAACCGCATTGACTTGATAGGCAATGACATGTGGCACACCGGCAATTGCCAGTTCGAGTGAGACGGTGCCTGATGCCGCCAGCGCACAGTCGGCCGCCGAAAACGCGTCATGGCGTTCCTGATCGGTTGCGACAATAATTGGATCGAGTGGCCAGGATTTCATTTCTTCGGTGACGGTGTCGACGACCTTGCTGACCGTTGGAACGACGATGCGTGCATCGGGGTATTTCGTGGCAACATCATCAATGACCTTGCGAAATACCGGCAGGAGGCGTTTGACTTCGGAATTACGGCTTCCGGGCAGAACCGCCAGAAGCTTTTGGGTCACTTTCAGGCCATATTGAGCGCGGAACCGCTCACCATCCCCGTCATGGCGTTCTTCGACTGCTGAGTGGCCAATAAAGGTGGTTGGCAGGCCTTCTTTTTCAAAATAGGGCGGTTCAAACGGCAAAAGTGCGAGAAGATGATCGAGGAAACCCGCAATCTTCTTTGCCCGGCCTTCGCGCCACGCCCAGACCGAGGGGGCGACATAGTGCACCAGCGGGATGCCCTTGCCTTTTAGCTTCTTGCCGACCCGAAAGCTGAAATCCGGGGCATCGATGGTAATCACGACATCGGGTTTTTCGGATTTGGCGAAGTCCGCGGTTTGGGAAATGCGTTTGAGCAGATGTGGAATGTGCGGCACGACCTCTGTCAGGCCCATGACCGACATTTCATTCATCGGAAACAGGCTTTTGAGGCCTTCACGCTCCATGCGCGGACCGCCAACACCGATAAAGCGAATATGATCCTGTTTGGCCTTAAGGGCCGCCATCAGGCGCCCACCCAGTTGATCCCCGGATGCCTCGCCAGCCACAAGCATGATTTTCGGGCCAAGCGGCGCGGTTTCATCCGCCATTTTGGCGTTCCTCGTCCGGGAGGGACAGACCAACGACAAACAGGCCCAGCGCATCAGCACGGGCAATGACGGCGGCACGATCAATGATCATGGTGCCACCGGCAAGCAGTGCGATACCACGCAAGCCAGCTTTATGGACCTCTTCGATGGTTTTCATGCCGATGGCCGGCAGATCAAGGCGTTTATCCTGTTGCGGCTTGGCGGACTTTACCAGCACCCCGCCAACACCATCACGCCGGTATTTGGCCGAGCGGCGCACCATTTCATCGGTGCCTTCGATCGCCTCAAGGGCCAGAACCAGCCCCTGTTGCACGACACATCCCTGCCCGACATCGGCCTTCCCAAGTGTTCGGGCGACTGAGAGGCCATGGAGCGCATCGGTCATTGCCTGTTCATCGGGGGTTACCGCACCAAGAACGCCTTCCTCAACCGCGAGATCGCCAAGAATTTCATGGGCGCCCAAAAGGCGGAAGCCTTCGCGTTCGAGCTCTTTACCGACAAGGCGGAGCAATCCGTCATCGCCAAGTGCCTTGGTGCCAACTTTCATCAAAAGCTTTGCTGCCCGCCAATCCGGGCGGATCGAAGAAAAGCTGGGGCGTGCGACCTTACCTGCCAGAACCACGTCCTGGCAGTTTTCCTTGCGCATGGCATCAAGGATTTTCGATGCTGCACCAAGGCGGGCCGTTACATTCGGATATTGGTCAAGGTCGGTATCATCGGCATAGCCATCAAGCTTGACGATGCAGACATCGCGGCCCATTGAAACAGCCGCGGACGCCAGACGGGCGGGAAGCGCCCCGCCCCCGGCGATAATCCCCAATTTCGGCTGCGGATTATCCTGCGGAGCTGTCATATTTTGGCGTGCATACGGAACGCATGCTTTCCGCTTTGAGGAAATTGATGATTTCCATCACCGGGCCAACGCCCTCAAAATCCTTGGCGACTTCTTCGACACGCTCGGCCAGGGTGCCTTCCTGTGCAAACAGAAGGCGATAGGCCTTGCGCAGCGAATGGATGGTTTCACGATCAAACCCGCGGCGTTTCAGGCCGATGATATTCAGGCCTGAAAGATAGGCACGGTTGCCGATGACGGAACCATAAGGGATGACGTCGCTTTCGACCCCGGTCATGCCGCCAATCATGGCGTGCTTGCCGATACGGACGAACTGATGAACCGCCGAAAGACCTCCTACAATTGCGAAGTCTTCGACCACCACGTGGCCCGCAAGCGTGCCGTTATTGACCAGAATGCAGTGGTTGCCGACATGGCAATCATGCCCGACATGGGCTCCGGTCATCAGAAGGCAATCATCACCGATGGTGGTTTCCATACCGCCACCTTCGGTGCCCGGATTAAGGGTTGCGCCCTCGCGGATTTTGGTGCGTTTGCCAACGATCAGGCGGCTGTTTTCGCCCTTGAATTTCAGGTCCTGCGGGGCATGCCCCACAGAGGCAAAGGGATAAACTTCGCACTGATCGCCAAGGGTGGTGTGACCTGCGACGGCCACGTGGCTGTGCAGTTTGACACCATCACCCAAGACAACATTCGGACCGACCACGCTATAGGGTCCGATTTCGACATCCTGACCAATCTGCGCGCCATCTTCGACAACGGCGGTTGGATGTACTTTTGACATTATCAGTTATCCCGGATCATCGCGGCGATGGTTGCCTCGGCAACGACTTGGCCGTCGACCTTGACCTGGCTTTCGAACTTCCAGACCGGGCCGCGGCTTTGTTTTTTGGTCACATGGATGTGCATGACGTCACCCGGGGTTACCGGCTTGCGGAAACGGGCGTTATCGATGCTCATGAAATAAACCAGCTTGCCTTCGGCATCCGCGCCAAGGGTCTGAACGACCAGGATGGCTGCGGTCTGCGCCATGCTTTCGATTATCAGAACGCCCGGCATGATTGGCTGCTGCGGGAAATGGCCGGTAAATTGCGGCTCGTTCATCGTCACGTTCTTGATGCCGGTGGCACGGACATCGGTTTCGATGTCGATGACCTTGTCGATCAGAAGGAACGGATAGCGATGCGGAATCATTTCCAGAATGCGCTGGATATCGACACTTACCAGTTCGGTCATGTGTGTAGCCCTTATTTCTTTTTTCGTATCAGACGCGACAAGGCGACCGTCTGTTTATGATATTCCATGACCGGAACGGCTGGGCTTCCGCCCACAGTTTCCCCCGGCCCCACATTTTTCATGACACCCGACTGGGCTGCGACTTTCGCGCCATCGCCGATTTCGAGGTGTCCTGTAATGCCTGCCTGACCGGCAAGCACGACAAAATTGCCAATCTTGGTCGAGCCGGAGATCCCGACTTGCGAGACAACAACACAGCCCATGCCAAGTTCAACGTTATGGCCGATTTGCACCAGATTGTCGATACGGCAGCCGTTCCCGATAACAGTATCCGGCCCTGCTCCGCGATCAATCGTGCTGTTTGAACCGACTTCGACGTCATTGCCGATCACAACCCGGCCCAATTGCGGAACCTTGGCGTGCCCTTGCGGGCCCATGGCAAAGCCAAAGCCGTCCTGCCCGATGCGGGCACCGGGATAGATCAGGCACAGATTGCCAATCAGGCTGTGGCTGATGGAGGCATTCGCACCCACCTTGCAGCCCGCACCGATGACAACCCCGTCACCAATGACAGCATTGGATGCGATGATGGTGCCATCGCCAATTTCGCACTTGGCACCGATGACTGCACCGGCATCGACCTGCACGCCTTCGCCAAGCTTGGCAGACGGATCAATGACGGCGCGATCCGAAATCACGCCATTGCCGGTTTCGAACGGATAGAACGCAGTCGCGGCCTTGGCATAGGCGCGATACGGGTCCTTGGTTACGAACAACACCATGCCTTCGGGTGCACGCTCGACAAACTCAGGGCGCACAAAGCACGCCCCTGCCTTGCTGCTGACAAACGCATCAAGATATTTGCGATTGTCAAAGAAGCTCAGGATATCGCCATCTGCGTTTTGCAGGGGCGAGACATCGTGAAAGACCCGTGTTTCATCGGGTGCATTGACCAGTGTTGTTTCCGTCAGTGCGGCTATTTCAGCAACACTGAAGGGTCCCTTGCGGCTAAAGAAACGGGCATCCGCCATCAGGAGCCTTCCTTGAATTCAACCGTGATGGTTGGAACCTCGGCATTTGCGCGATCAAAAACTTCCTTGGTCGCATCCATGGTGGTTGCAAACAGAACAGCTTGCCCACGATGCAGGACAAGGTTTGCGCCACGTTCTTCGGCAATGCTTCCTATGATTTCGTTCAGGGCTTGCGAGAATTTGGACTGAGCCTCGGCTAGGGCTTGATCGAGAACACGGCTGCGGGCCTGGGCAAATTTCTGGAAATCAGCGACTTTTTGCTGAAACTGCTTTTGTTTTTCCTGAAAAACGTCTGCAGCCAGCAGCGTGCGTTGCTGAGCGAGTTGTTTTTCTTCCTCGCGCAGCCCCTGCTCGCGGGTTTCGATTTCCTTTTGATAGGCAACCTGTCGATCGCGGATTTGTTTGCGGGCATCCTGCATCGCAGATGCTTCACGCATGATGCCGGCAAAATCGACAATCATGACGGAGGCAAAGTTATCCGGGTTCGGTTCTTGCGCCTGCGCAACATTGGCATGTGCAGAGAAACCGATAAGAGCGGAGAGAACCAGCAGATTACGGAGAGATTTGATCATTTTCATTAGAATCTCGTTCCGAAGTTAAGTCGGAACATTTCCTCTTTGTCGTGATCTTCTTTTGTGACTGCCTGAGAGATGTCAACACCAATCGGGCCGAACGGCGATTCCCAACCTACACCAAAACCGACAGAGCTTCGTAGAGTGCCCGTATCATAAATTTCGCCGGGACGGGCACCATCGACGTCCTGCCCGGAGCCGAAGTCACTAAACACGCGACCTGTTAAAGCAAACTCAGATGGAAGCCCGAGCGGGAAGTCTAACTGAACCGTTCCAGTGTAGTACAGTTTGGAACCCAAAGCATCCCCGGTCGCTATATCACGCGGGCCGACACCGGCAGATTCGAAACCACGCAGGTTTGAACCACCAACAGAAAAACGTTGCGAAATGCGGGTATCATCGTCGAACCCGAAAATGTAGCCGGTAGAACCACGGGTCGAGAGAACCCACTCATGCTCGCGATCGATCGGATAGTAATATCCGCCCTCAACGCGCGACCGCAAATATTGCTCATCGCCGCCAACACCGGCCAAATCATTTGACAGGCGGGCGAAATATCCCTCCGTCGGCGAAATCGAGCTGTCACGTTCATCATAGGTCAGAGTATGACCAATAGCGGACTCAACAAACTCGGTCTCTTCAGCCAACAGAAGTCGTGAAGCGCTGCTACGATTGATGTTTGAATAGCTATTGCTTTCGAGCGAGTAGCGGAACGAATGCGAGAGTTCCTCACTGTAGCGGAATCCCGCACGGAGACGTCCCCCGGTCTGCTCTTCATCATACGAGCTTTCGTCCTGATTATCTTCTTCACGACGATAGACATCAAAACCTGCAGCGATTTCGCGATCAAGGAAATACGGCTCGGTGAAGGACAGGTCGATCTGCTGGTCGGTTGAACCAAGCGTGAAGTTCAGGCGCAAATCCTGGCCTTTGCCAAGCAAGTTGCGTTCACGAATACCAAGCTGACCAAACGCACCATTATCCGTTCCGTAACCCGCACCAATGGAAAACTCACCGGTCGATTTTTCTTCGACATCGACCTCGATCACGGTCTGATCCGGCGACGCCCCCGGCAGGGTTTTGACATCCACAGATTTGAAGAAGTTAAGGTTTTCGATGCGCTGTTTGGAACGCTGCATCTTGGAGCTGCTGAACGCATCGCCTTCGACCAAGCGGAATTCGCGACGGATCACCTCATCGAGGGTTCGGACGTTGCCGACAACGTTGATACGTTCGACATAGACCTTCGGCCCTTCGGAGATGTTGAAGGTGATGTCAATGGTGCCGGTTTCACGGTTGCGCTGCACGTTCGGGCGGATGTCAATGAAGGCATAGCCTTGATCCCCGACACTGTCGGTCAAAGCATCAACCGCATCGTCCACAAGGTTGGCGTTATACCATTCGCCGCTTTCAATCTCGATCAGCGGCAACAGGGTTTCCGGATCGATCTTGTCGATCTGTGAGACGACATTGATCTCGCCAAACTGATAGCGCTGCCCCTCGCTCACCGTGTAGGTGACAAAGAAATCCGAGCGATCAGGTGTCAGTTCGGCAACCGATGAGAGAACCTGAAAATCAGCATAGCCGGCAGACAGGTAGAAGCGACGCAGGAGTTCGCGGTCAAAGGTCACACGGTCGGGATCGTAGTTATCGTCGGCCGTCAGGATTTTCCACCACGCACTTTCGGTGGTGCGGATCACATCAGACAGTTCTCCGTCGTCAAAGGCCTTGTTGCCAACAAAGTTGATTTTGCGGATACCCGTGGCATCCCCCTCATCAATCTCGAACGCCAGATCGACACGGTTCTGGTCAAGCTGGATGACCTTGGGCTCAACCGTTGCGGCGAAACGTCCGCTACGACGATAGAGTTCGAGGATACGCTGAACGTCGGCCTGCACCTTGGTGCGGGTGTAAACAACGCGCGGGCGCAACTGCAATTCAGCACTCAGGGTATCATCATCAAGACGCTGGTTTCCTTCAAACGCAATGCGGTTGATGATCGGGTTTTCAACGACATTTACACGCAAAATTCCCTGATTAAAGGAGAAGGACACGTCGGCAAACAGGCCGGTCGAGAAAAGCGCCTTGAGTGAACTGTTGATTTTCTGGATGTCGTAGGAATCGCCAGGTGCAACGGTGAGGTAGGCATTCACCGTCGCCGTTTCGATACGATTATTGCCTTCGACTTCAATGTCGCGAATCAGACCCGATTGGGCATGCGCAGCCACAGGAACAATCAATGGCGCCGTTCCGCCAAGCAGGGCCGTAATCACAACGGCCGCTTTTACCTTACGCAGCAAGTTAACCCCCCTGTTGCTGTCATGCATTAGCCAGCAAGTCCTTTGAGGAAACTAAAGACACCCAATTGCGTCAAATCGTTCCACGTTGCGAAAATTATTAAGCTGAATACCAAACCCGCGCCGATACGGAAACCATATTCTTGTGCTTTTGCCCCCAATGGCTTACCGCGAATTGCCTCAATCGCGTAGAACACAAGATGACCACCATCCAGGACCGGAACAGGCATCAGGTTGATCAACCCAAGGCTGATGGAAAGATAGCCCATAAAGAACAGAAGCGGTGCGATGCCCCCTTCGGCCACCTGTCCTGACATTTGCGCGATCCGGATCGGCCCGCCCAGTTCAGAACTGTCGCGATCACCACTGATCATTTCACCGAGTGCCGAGAAGGTCTGCGTGGTCAATGAATAGGTCGTCTCAAATGCGCGACCGACCGATTCCACAACCCCGGTGCGGCTCGTCTCAAAGTCACCAGCGGTGATGCCAAGGCGTCCGACCGTCGCAGTCATACCACCCTCGTCGACTTCGACGGCTTCGGGCGTCACGGCAAGATCAACGATTTCGCTGTCGCGTTGGACCGTGACGGAAATCGGTTGCCCGGGATTTGCTCGCACAATGTCAGAAAGCTCAGAAAACCATTCAACCGGCTGACCGTTGATCGCGGTGATGCGGTCATCAGCCATCAGGCCAGCAACAGATGCCGGGCTGTTTTCAAGAACTTCGCCAACAACCGGCAAGGCACGCTGTTGCCCGACAGCAGCAAACAGGAATGTAAAGACGATGATGGCAAAGATGAAGTTGGCCAAAGGTCCGGCAAAAACGATGGCCGCGCGTGCGGCGACCCCTTTGTGATGGAAGGCGTGTTTTGCTTCTTCGGCGTCAAGGTCATCGCGACCACCGGCACTGGCAGGGTTCATGTCGCCAAACATTTTGACGTAACCACCAAGCGGTATCAGGCTGACTTTCCAGCGCGTGCCCTTTTTATCCTGCCAACCGAAAAGTTCGGGGCCAAATCCGATTGAAAAGGCTTCGACCTTCACGCCGTTTTTGATTGCCACCCAGTAGTGACCATATTCGTGAACAAACACGAGTACCGAGAGCACAAAAAGAAAAGCAAGCAAGGTTTCCATCAAGAATTCCCTAAGCCGGTGAAACCGGCAGTTTCAATCTAAGAAGCCGAAACAAGGCACGCCGACGTTTCCCGGCGCACCATTGCATCTGTTTCAAATACCTGTTCAAGGCTGGTCAGCGGTTCGCTTCCAAGCCTTGTCATGAGCTTTTCGACAGTCGCGGCGATATCAAGGAAGCCGATTCTGTCATTAAGGAACGCTTCGACGGCGACTTCGTTGGCAGCGTTCAGAACAGTAGGCAGCGTGCCACCTTCCTGCAAGGCCTGTCGTGCCAGACGAAGAGCCGGGAAACGATTTGTATCCGGCGCCTCGAAGTTCAAACGCCCGATCGTGGCAAAATCAAGACGCGGTGCGTCCACTTTGATCCGATCCGGCCATGAAAGCGCATAAGCAATTGGTGTCCGCATATCCGGAGATCCCAGCTGTGCCAGCACAGAACCATCAGGATATTCCACCATGCTGTGAACAACTGATTGAGGATGAACAACAATTTCAATCTGTTCCTCGGCGACCGGGAACAAGTGCCAAGCCTCTATCAGCTCCAACCCTTTGTTCATCATGGTCGCAGAATCGATCGAAATCTTTGCGCCCATTTCCCAATTCGGATGCGCCAAAGCCTGGACCCTAGTGACAGATTGCATGTCCTTTAATGACCATTCCCGGAACGGACCGCCCGAAGCGGTTAAAAGGATACGGTCAATGCGCGTTTCTTCGCGATCCTCGAGAACCTGGAAAATTGCACTATGTTCGGAATCAACCGGGATCAGGGTCGCACCATGCCTTGAAATTTCCGCCGTCATCAGGGCGCCGGCACAGACCAGCGTTTCCTTATTGGCAAGTCCAATGCGTGCACCACGGCGAATGGCCGCCAGCGTCGGTTTCAGGCCAGCTGCCCCAACAATTGCGGCAATGACGATGTCAGAGGGACGTTCGGCAGCCTCGATCAGCGCGTCTTCGCCGGCCGCGATTTCAATACCCTTCCCCGCCAGAGCATCGCGAAGGTCCGCAAAACAGGAAGAATCGCCGATCACGGCGCATTTGGCGCCAAGTTCGATGGCGGCCTTGGCCAATGCATCGACATTGCGATGCGCCGTTACAGCTTCGACAACATATTTGTCAGTGTGGGACTTTAAAACATCAACGGTGCTGGCCCCGATGGAACCGGTAACACCAAAGACACTGACGGATTTCTTCAAAGTCATCAAACACCTGTAAAGACAGCAGCCCGAGGATTGGCCGCCTTAACGCAGAGAAAGCCCTGCGAAACAGATAATAGCAAAGGCAACAGGAAACACCGACAACATCCCGTCAGCACGATCAAGCAATCCGCCATGGCCTGGGATCAAGTGACTGCTGTCCTTGACCTTGAAACGACGTTTGAGTGCGGATTCACCAAGATCACCGATTTGGGCAATGATCGCCAAAACCATACTGACCGCGACAATCGCCCAATTGATCGCATCGGAACTGAAATACGTGACCAATCCACCGATCAAACCGGCACAGACCATGCCACCGATCAACCCCGCCCATGTTTTCTTTGGGCTGAAGCGTGGTGCGAGTTTTGGGCCGCCGATGGTCTTGCCAAAGGCATAACCGCCTGTGTCGGTGGCCCATACAAGGAAGAACAGCCACATAATGATCAGAAGACCGTCGCCATCCTGAGTGCGCAGCCAGAGTGCTGACAGTGCAGCAACCGAGATGTACAAAACGCCAAACCCGGCAAGCAACCAATTTGCGCCCGAGCGGGCCGCAGCAATAATCACCCCGATGGCAATCGGCATGACAATATATTCTTCCTGACCAGCGACATACATTATCATCGCAACCGCAAGCGCAACGGCGGTAACAACCGATATGCCGTTGTGGTGGTTCGGGGCGCACATCCGCGACCATTCCCACATCATGCCTGCAGAAAACACAAACAGTAATATGTCAAAATAGGGAGATCCGAACCAGACCGCCGCAACAGCCACAGGCGCCATAACCATCGCGGAAAGAACGCGTGGCATCAGGCCGGAATTGGTATCTTTTTGATCTTGTGTCTCAGATGACGGCACCAAAACGCCGCTCCCGCCCGGCAAAGTTATCGATAGCTTTTTCGAGGTGGCTGCGATCAAAGTCCGGCCAAAGCACATCTTCAAAGACGAATTCAGTATAGGCCGACTGCCAGAGCAAGAAGTTACTGATCCGCTGTTCGCCGCTGGTTCGGATCAGAAGATCCGGGTCCGGAATACCGGCTGTCGACAAGTTTTGTTCGATCAGGTCTTCGGTAATCTCGTCGGCGGACAGTTCGCCTGCGGCAACCTTGGCGGCAATATCGCGTACAGCCTGCGTGATTTCAGCACGCGCACCATAGCTCAGTGCGATGGTCAGGTTCAGGCGCGTATTGTCGCGTGTTTGATCTTCGGCCTTGGCCAGAAGTTCGCGGATATCATCAGCAAACCGCGAACGATCGCCGATGATGCGAATTTTGATACCATTTTTGTGCAAAGTGGATAATTCGCGCTTTACGAACAGGCGCAGCAGCCCCATCAGGTCGCTGACTTCGCTTTCCGGACGCTTCCAGTTCTCGGTCGAGAAGCCATAAAGCGTCAGATACTCGATCCCAAGTTCGCCTGCGGCTTCGATGGTGCGACGGACGGCATCAACACCGGCGCGATGCCCCATCGTCCGCGGTCGGCCACGCCCGCGCGCCCAGCGCCCGTTGCCATCCATGATGATGGCAACATGACGCGGCACACAAAGCGCATCTGAAGGTTGAGTTTGCGAAGAAAGCACAGCCATAATCAGACTTGCATGATTTCCTGTTCTTTGTGGGCGAGTGCTTCGTCGATCTCGCCGATGACCTTGTCGGTCAGCTTCTGGACTTCTTTTTCTTCGTCGTGCATCTCGTCCTTGGAGATGTCACCGTCCTTTTCCCATTTTTTCAGTTGATCCATGCCATCGCGACGGACGTTACGAACCGAAATCTTGGCCTGCTCGGCATATTTGCCAGCAACCTTGGAAAGTTCGGTACGACGTTCTTCGTTAAGTGCCGGGATCGGAACGCGAACAAGCGTGCCATCAGCAGCCGGGTTCAGGCCAAGGCCCGAATCACGGATGGCTTTTTCGACGGCCTTGACCATCGACTTGTCCCAAACCTGAACCGAAAGCATACGGGATTCTGGAACACTGACCGATGCCACCTGATTAAGCGGGGTCGGAACGCCATAGGCTTCAACCATGACCGGTTCCAGAAGGCTCACACTGGCGCGCCCGGTACGCAGACCGGTGAACTCCTTGTGCAATACTTCCACAGCCCCTTCCATACGGCGGGACAGGTCCTTTTTTAGGCCAGCAACGTCAGACACGTTCAGTCTCCATTCGAAATAATCGTAAACGTCCCCTTCGCAGAAACAACGTCTGCGAAGGCACCCGGATTATGCAAAGAAAATACAATAACCGGAATATCATTTTCGCGTGCCAAAGAAATAGCCGATGCGTCCATAACACGCAAATCTTTGGACAGAACTTCCATATAGGTCAGAGAGTCATAGCGTTCTGCCGTCGGGTCGGTTTTCGGATCCGCAGTATAGACACCATCAACCTGAGTACCCTTGAGCAACGCATCACAGCCCATTTCAACCGCGCGCAAGGCAGCAGCGGTATCGGTGGTGAAGAACGGGTTGCCGGTGCCCGCAGCAAAGATCACAACCCGGCCCTTTTCCATGTGACGGACCGCACGGCGGCGCACATAGGGCTCGCAGACAGAAGACATCGGGATGGCAGATTGTACACGGGTCTGAACGCCATGGCGTTCCAACGCGTTCTGAACAGCAAGCGCGTTCATGATGGTGGCCAGCATGCCCATATAGTCGGCGGTTGCGCGTTCCATGCCCTGCGAGGCACCTTTGACACCGCGGAAAATGTTCCCGCCGCCGATCACCATGCAGACTTCAGCACCCATGTCATGAACGGCTTTGATTTCGCTGGCAATCCGGTCAACAGTTTCTGGATCGATACCGTATTGCTGTTTACCCAAAAGCCCCTCGCCCGAGAGCTTCAAAAGGACGCGACGAAACTTCAATGGGCCGTTTTCTGCCATGTCGGATTGCCTCTTAAATGCCGATGTAACGCATTGCCCGAACGCGGGAAATGCAGAATTCAGATATAAAAAGACCGGCGAGTAACAGGGCGGATATGCGCTGCCGACCTCGCCGGTCTGGATCATACACGAAATGGTGGCAAACGCACCATTCCGAACAGATGTTTTATTTGTTCAGCTGCTCAGCAACTTCGGCAGCAAAGTCTTTTTCTTCGCGTTCGATGCCTTCACCGAGTTCGAAGCGAACAAAGCCCTTAAGGGTGATCGGCTTGCCAGCTTCTTTGGCAGCGTTCTCAATCACGGTTTTGACTTTGTTTTCACCGTCAATCACGAAGGTCTGTTCAACCAGAACAACCTGCTCGTAATATTTACGGATACGACCTTCGATCATCTTTTCGATGATTTCTGCCGGGCGGCCGGATTCTTTGGCCTGTTCGGTCAGAACAGCTTTTTCACGCTCTACCAGTTCCGGATCAAGATCATCGACGGTTGCCGATGCCGGATTGGTTGCAGCAATGTGCATCGCGATCTGTTTGCCAAGGCCTTCGAGAACGCCAGCGTCTGCTTCGGATTCAAGCGCAACCAGAACACCGATCTTACCCAGATCAGTGGCAACAGCGGAGTGAACGTAGGAAGCAACAACACCTTTGTCGACAGCCAGACCAGCCGAGCGACGCAGCGACATGTTTTCGCCGATGGTAGCGATCATGTGGGTGACCTGCTCTTCGACGTTACGCGAGGTACCCGGGTAAGCAGCAGCTTTGAGGGCATCAATATCGCCGTTAGCAGCAACCGCCTGATTTGCGATTTCGCCAACAAATTTCTGGAAGTCTTCGTTACGCGAAACGAAGTCGGTCTCGGAGTTCAGCTCGACAACGGCACCTTTGGTGCCGTCAACTGCAACAGCAACCAGACCTTCGGCAGCAACACGGCCAGCTTTCTTGGCAGCAGCAGCAAGACCTTTGGTGCGCAGCCAGTCAACAGCTGCTTCAAGGTTACCATCGGTTTCGGACAGCGCTTTTTTGCAATCCATCATGCCAGCGCCGGTGGTTTCGCGAAGCTCTTTAACGAGAGCAGCGGTAATAGCCATTTTTAAAGCCCCTAAGTACGCGATCAGGTTAACACCTAACAAAACGGCGGCATGCTAGCCGCCGTTTCATCAGGTACAAAATGAAACTTATGCGGAAGCTTCTTCTGCAGCTTCGGAAGCAGCAGCTGCCTCGGCCGGAACTTCTTCCGCTTCGCCAAGGTCTGCGCCAGAAGCAGTCATTTCTTCCTGGATGCCGTCCAGAACGGAACCAACGAACAGATCGCAATACAGCTGGATTGCGCGGATCGCGTCGTCGTTGCCCGGAACCGGGAACTGAACGTTTGCCGGATCAGAGTTGGAGTCGAGGATCGCAACAACCGGGATGTTCAGGTTTTTGGCATCCTGAATAGCAAGCGATTCTTTGTTGGTGTCGACCACGACGATAATGTCGGGAAGACCACCCATGTCCTTAATACCGCCAAGGGCGCGCTCAAGCTTGTCGCGCGAACGGGTCAGGTTCAGGATTTCTTTTTTGGTCAGACCTTCTGCACCAGCGTTCAGGATCTCGTCCTGTTCTTTGAGGCGCTTGATCGAGTTGGAAACGGTGTTCCAGTTGGTCAGCATGCCGCCGAGCCAGCGATGGTTCACATAGTACTGGCCGCAACGCTTTGCAGCGTCTGCGATGATCGGGGAAGCCTGACGCTTGGTACCGACGAAGAGAACACGACCACCCGAAGCGGTTACGTCACGAACGGCCTGCATCGCGCGATGCAGCATCGGAACGGTTTCCTGCAGGTTCAGGATGTGAATGTCGTTGCGGGCACCAAAGATGTACGGTTTCATCTTCGGGTTCCAACGGCGGGTGTGGTGACCAAAGTGGACACCAGCTTCCATGAGCTGGCGCATGGTAAAGGTTGGCAAAGCCATGATAATTCCTACCTTTTTCCGGTTAATACCTCCGCGGAAGGGAATTCCATACACCATGTATGAAACACCGGATGGACGAGTTGCCATATGACGGCAGTCGCCGCTCTTCCGCGTGCGATGTTCGGGCGGGTTTTAATCCCCTCAGCGAGAGATTGCAACCCCTAAAATGCGCACAAATGTGCGGTTCTCAACAGTTCCGACGGACGATACGCGCCAACCAGATGAAATCATCAGATTTCTTCGGCAAATTCCACACCTGGAATCGCGCCAATTGCGCCGATCAGGGATGGGCCAACCTTATAGTTTTCTTCAAGCTCGATCTCGGCCATGCGACCGTCATCGCAAACCGTTGACAGACTGACAAGACCACGCCCCCGGCCCGCCTGTTCAAGCAACTGACGAATTTCCGCGACGGGATCAGGACGGTTCAGGCGAATGCGAATGCCTTCGGCCGCACCGGCAACCGCCTGTTCGAGGTCTTCGACGCGCTGGCCCTGAATGCGCAGTTGGCCTTCGCGCATTTCAGCAGAAACATTGAGCAAAACCGGGCGTCCGGCATTGATGATTTCCTTATACGCCGCCCATGCCTCGGCCCAGAAGGCGACTTCGAAACTGCCGGTCGGGTCAGAGAACATGACAAAGGCGAATTTCGAGCCATTCTTTTTCGAGATCATTTCGCGTGCGTTGATCAGCGTTCCGGCCAGACGGATGGTGCCCTTGTTGGATGCACGCATGCGGGCCGGCAATTCCTTGATCGGGGCGATGCCGATGCGCTGGATGCTTTTGCCAAATGTATCAAGCGGATGAGCCGACAGATAAAAACCAATGGCCGAGAATTCCTCGGTCAGTTTTTCCATCGGGACCCAGTCGCGTTCATCAGGCAGACGGATCTGATCCTTGCCAAAGCCACTGCTGTCGCCAAACATCGAAATCTGATCGTCATTGCGCGCATGCATTTCACGCTGGGCAACGGCGATGACCTTATCGACATTTTCAAACATGACCTTGCGATTGGACGCCAGGCAATCCAGCGCCCCGGCACGTACAAGGTTTTCAAGCAGGCGCTTATTGACCGCGCGGCTGTCTATGCGCGATGCGAAATCGGTAATGTCCTTGAATGGACCGTTGGCTTCGCGTTCGGCAACCAGGCTTTCCATTGCGGCATCGCCGACATTTCGAACCGCGGCCAGCGCATAACGGATCTTGCGCACACCATCATGGTTTTCGACCGAAAACGCGACTTGGGAATTGTTGACACATGGCGGCAGGATTTCGATTTCAAGCCGTTCGACTTCCTGTTTGAAGATCGCCAACTTTTCGGTGTTGTGCATATCAAGCGTCATCAAGGCGGCCATAAATTCGACCGGGTAATTCGCCTTGAGATATGCCGTCTGATAGGCCACCAGCGCATAGGCCGCCGCGTGGGATTTGTTAAAGCCGTAGGATGCGAATTTGGCAACCTGATCAAAGATGTCAGACGCCTGCCCGCGATCAACGCCATTCTTCTCGGCGCCATCGACAAACAGGCTACGCTGCTTTTCCATTTCCTCGGCGATTTTCTTACCCATCGCACGGCGCAACAGGTCAGCACCACCAAGCGAGTAGCCCGCCATGATCTGGGCAAGTTCCATGACTTGCTCCTGATAGATCATGATGCCATAGGTTTCTTCGAGGATCGGCTGCAACATCGGGTGCATGTAATCAGGTTCTTCCTGGCCGTGCTTACGCGCGATGTAATGCGGAATGTTATCCATCGGACCCGGACGATACAGCGCCACGACAGCGATAATATCTTCGAGTGTATCGGGCTTTAGCCCTCGCAGAACATCCTGCATGCCCTGGGATTCAAGCTGGAACACGCCGACGGTTTCGGCGGCTGACAGAAGCTTGAAGGCCGGGCGGTCATCAAGGGGAATTGCACTGATATCAAAGTCTTGCGGGACGTCTTTTCGAAGACGCATCAAATTGACGGCCTCGATAATCACCGTCAGGGTCTTAAGACCCAGGAAGTCAAACTTCACCAGCCCGGCATTTTCAACATACTTCATGTTGAACTGGGTGACCGGCATGTCCGAACGCGGATCGCGATAGATCGGGACCAGTTCATCAAGGTCACGGTCACCGATCACCACGCCTGCCGCGTGGGTCGATGAGTTACGATAAAGGCCTTCGATCTGCATGGCGATCGACAGCAGACGATCAATATCCGGGTCCTCACGCGCGATGCGGCGAAGGTCCGGTTCCATATCAATGGCTTCTTTCAGCGGGATCGGCTTGGCCGGATCGCCCGGGATCATTTTACAGATCTTGTCGACATAGCCATACGGGATCGACAGAACGCGCCCGACGTCACGCACAGCGGCCTTTGCCTGCAACTTACCAAAGGTAATGATCTGTGCGACGCGGTCGTGGCCGTATTTTTTCTGAACGTATTCGATCACCTCACCGCGCCGGTCCTGACAGAAATCGACGTCAAAGTCAGGCATCGACACACGTTCCGGGTTGAGGAAACGTTCGAACAGCAACGAAAACCGCAGCGGATCAAGGTCGGTAATCAAAAGCGCATAAGCCACGAGCGAACCCGCACCCGAACCACGACCCGGCCCGACCGGAATTTCATGATCCTTGGCCCACTGGATGAAGTCGGCAACGATCAGGAAGTAACCCGGGAAACCCATCTGATTGATGATACCGAGCTCGTAATCAAGGCGTTCCCAGTAAGGCTTGGCGATTTCTTCTTTTTCCGCATCCGACATTTCATCGGTGAAGACGTATTTTTCGAGACGGCCTTTCAGGCCTTCTTCGGACATGTGGCGGAGTTCATCGACCTCTGTGCGGCCTTCGCCGCAATCAAAGGGCGGCAGGATCGGGTCGATCTTTTCCACGTGCCAGGAGCAACGTTGGGCGATTAAAATCGTATTGTCGCAGGCTTCCGGAATGTCGGCGAACAGATCGCGCATTTCGGCTGCAGACTTGAAGCGGTGATCGGGGGTCAGTTTCCAGCGATCTTCCTGACCAACAACCGCCCCCTGCCCGACGCAGATAAACACGTCATGGGCTTCGTACATATCGACCGTCGGGAAATAGCAGTTATTGGTCGCGACCAGCGGCACATCATGATCATAGGCCAGCTTGATCAGGCCGGGTTCGACCTGTTCTTCAAGCGGTTCGCCATGGCGCTGCAATTCGATGTAAAGGCGGTCACCAAAGATGTCCTTAAGCTCGGATACGCAGCTTTCGGCCTTTTCGAGCTGCTCTTCACCCAGCAAACGCGCAAGAGGCCCGGTCGGGCCACCGGTCAGGCAGATGATGTGGTCGGCATATTTGCGGATATGTTCGTAAAGGGCTTTTGGCTCGCTGCCGGCCTCGGACGTCATGTGGGCGCGCGAAACGATTTTCAGCAGGTTAAAATAGCCTTCCTTGTTCTGGGCAATCAG
Source organism: Thalassospira sp. A40-3 (assembly GCF_015871485.1). Lineage (NCBI taxonomy): Bacteria > Pseudomonadati > Pseudomonadota > Alphaproteobacteria > Rhodospirillales > Thalassospiraceae > Thalassospira > Thalassospira sp. A40-3. Next base: position 1,758,221 of record NZ_CP065428.1, on the reverse strand, counting down.
AACAAGGCGGTCTGGCATCGGTTCGCGGGCGATTTTGCCAACAGTGGGTTTATCGCCATAGCGTTCCACACCCATCTGCACGCCAAGGATCGGCTGAATGCCGGCACCGCTCAGCGCGCCAGCGAAATCAAGTGCGCCGAACATGTTGTCGGTATCGGTCATCGCAACGGCGGGTTGGCCGTCAGCAGCACAGAGTTTGGCAAGCTCCTTGGTCGTGATCGCACCTTCGGCCAGCGAATAGTTGGTGTGTACACGAAGATGGACGAAACCATTTTCCATCGGAGCCAGACCTCTGAAATATAAGAAAAATGCAGGAGTGCCGCGCCCATCACAGGCGCGGCAAAACCAGCTTAAAGAATTTTGATCGCTTAGGGAAGATCAGCGGGATCGAGTTCGATCAAATGACCGTCGCGCAGCGTCACCACCCGATCCATCTGGCGTGCAAGTTCCGGGTTATGGGTCGCAATCAGCGACGCAAGACCGGTTTCACGCACCAGTGTCATCAACATGCCAAACACCGTTTCGGCCGTTTGCGGATCAAGGTTACCGGTGGGTTCGTCGGCAAACAACACATCAGGCACGTTGGCCAGCGCACGGGCAATTGCAACACGCTGTTGCTCACCGCCTGACAAACGCGCCGGACGATGATCGGCACGCTTTTCAAGGCCAAGACAACGCAGCAATTCCAGCCCGCGCTCTTCGGCCTCGGCCCGCTTCAGGCCTTTGATCATTTGCGGCATGACGACATTTTCAAGGGCTGAAAATTCCGGCAGCAAATGATGGTACTGATAGACAAAGCCGATGTGGCTGCGGCGCATTTCAGTGCGCGCCAGATCAGACAGATCCGTGCTGCGCTTGCCACCGATGGACACAAGCCCCCCATCGGGCTTTTCCAAGAGACCGGCAATCTGAAGCAGGGTTGATTTACCCGCGCCTGACGGCCCGACAAGGGCAACGATTTCGCCCTGATGGATTTCGAGATCAACCGATTTCAGAATTTCGAGCTGATCGGGGCCCTGATTGAAAATGCGATCAATCTTTTCGAGGCGCAGCACAACTTTGCGCGCACGCTGTTCGGCGGTTGTTTTCAACAGATCACTCATAACGCAGGGCCTCCACCGGATCGAGGCGCGATGCCCGCCATGCCGGATAGACCGTGGCAAGGAAGGACAATGTCAGCGACATGATACAGACCATAACGACCTCGCCGACATCCATGTCCGCTGGCAGCTGCGACAGGAAGTAAATCTCGGCATTGAAAAGGTCAGTCCCGGTCAGGCTTTGGATAAACTGACGGATATTTTCGATGTTCAGGCAGAACAGAACCCCAATAACCAGACCGGAAATCGTGCCCAGCACACCGATGGAGGCACCCGCCAGGAAGAACACCTTCATGATCGATTGGCGGGTCGCGCCCATGGTGCGCAGGATGGCGATATCGCGGCCCTTGTCCTTTACCAGCATGACCATGCCGGAAATGATGTTAAAGGCGGCAACAAGGATGATCAGGGTCAGGATCAGGAACATCACATTGCGTTCAACCTGAAGCGCATTAAAGAACCCGGCATTGGATTGTTGCCAATTGACCAGACGCAAGGATTGCCCGGACAAGCTTGTCAGCAATTCCTCCATCGTGTCATCAAGTGCGCCGATATCTTCAAGCATCACTTCAAAATGGGTGATTTTTTCCGGCAGGCGGAAATAGACCTGCGCGGCCTCCAGCGGCATGAAGATAAAGCCGCTGTCATATTCATACATGCCGATATCAAACAAGCCCGCCACGGTATAACCACGCACACGCGGCACGGAACCGAATGCGGTGACATTGCCCTTCGGCGAAATCAGGTTGACCGTATCGCCAACGCCAACGCCAAGCTTCATGGCCAGACGCGCGCCCATGATAACGGTGTCTTCACCCTTGAAATCATCAAGAGAGCCGAAAACGATATTATCGGCGATTGTTTTGCGTTTTTTGACATCTTCGGGGCGCATGCCGCGCACAATGGCACCGGACGCGCGGCCATTTTTCGATGCCATCACCTGCCCTTCGACCACGGGCACCGTCAGAACAACATTGCCGTTTTTGGCAATCTCGTCTTCGATCTTGGTGTAGTCACCAAGGCCGCCATTACCCTGTGCATAGACCGAGATATGGCCGTTCAGCCCGAGAATTCGGCCAAGCAGTTCTGCCCTGAAACCATTCATCACCGACATGACAATGATGAGTGTCGCAACACCCAACATGATGCCGAGCAAAGAGAAGATGGCGATGACGGAAACAAAGCCTTCCTGCCGACGTGGACGCAGGTAGCGAAAGGCCACCATACGTTCGAACGGACTGAACATGGGCAATCGATCCTTGTGGAAGCGGGTCAGGAAAAAGGTATGAACAAAGAACTTAGCGTTCAAACCGAAAATGGCAACGGGGCAGCACAAGCTGCCCCGTCCGAAAGCATATTTTATCAGGCGCTGAGCTGATTAAGCGCCGCTTCAAAGGTGACTTCGGTTTTCTCACCCGATTTGCGGTTCTTGAGTTCAACAACACCGTTTTTAAGGCCTTTAGGGCCAATGACGATCTGCCAGGGCAGACCGATCAGATCCATATCGGCAAACTTGCCACCGGCACGAATGTCACGGTCATCATAAAGGACCTCGACCCCGGCATTGGTCAGCTTGGCATAGGCATCTTCGCAGGCCGCATCGCATTCATCGTCACCGGTACGCAGATTGATCAGACCAACCTTGTACGGCGCGACAGATTCCGGCCAGATGATGCCGTTTTCGTCGTGGGATGCTTCGATCAATGCACCGACAAGGCGCGACACGCCAATGCCGTACGAGCCCATCTGAACCGGAACTTCGGTGCCATCCGGGCCAAGGACGGTTGCGCCCATCGGTTCGGAATATTTGGTGCCGAAGTGGAAGATGTGACCGACTTCGATGCCACGCGTGGTGACAAGATCATCACCAAGGGCGGTTACGGCCTCGTTGCTGGCATCATGCATTTCTTCGGTTGCGGCGTAATCTTCAAGCGTGCCCTGTACCCAGTTTTCAAGGCCGGTACGATCATTCAGATCAACGCCCTTGCCGGTCAGGTCCTTGTCGAGCCACTTCTTGTCGCAGAACACTTCACTTTCGCCGGTATCGGCCAGAATGATGAATTCGTGGCTAAGATCACCACCGATCGGGCCGGTATCGGCCACCATCGGGATCGCCTTGACGCCCAAACGGGTGAAGGTGCGGCAATAAGCCAGGAAGATCTTGTTATAGGTGTGACGCGCGCTTTCGTAATCGATATCGAACGAGTAAGCGTCTTTCATGTAGAATTCGCGCCCCCGCATCACGCCAAAGCGCGGGCGGATTTCGTCGCGGAATTTCCACTGGATATGATAGAGCAGCTGCGGAAGCTGTTTATAAGAGCGCACATCCTTGCGGAAGATGTCGGTGATCGCTTCTTCGTTGGTCGGACCAAACAGCATCTTGCGATCATGACGGTCGGTGATGCGCAGCATCTCAAGACCGTAATCATCATAACGACCACTTTCCTGCCAAAGCTCGGCCGGCTGAATGGTGGGCATCAGAAGCTCGTTAAAGCCGATCTTGTCCTGTTCTTCGCGAACGATCTGTTCGATCTTTTTAAGAACACGGTGGCCGAGTGGCAGCCAGGAATAGATCCCTGCGGTCAGCTGACGCACCATACCGGCGCGGAGCATCAGACGATGGGACGCAATCTGGGCTTCCGAAGGGGTTTCCTTCAGGGTCGGCAGAAAGAACTGGGAAAGACGCATCAATGCCTCGTGATGATCAGATCTGAATATTTGGGTCTGTAATAACCTTGCCCGGAAAATGCGACAGAGCAGCCCGAAACGCAAGCCGGAACTTGCTTTATATCATCGATGGCTGGTTAAGCGCCAAAGATGGCAAAACGACGACGGCAATCAGCGAAAGCCAGCCTTGCGGCAAGCATCAATCAGTTCAGCGTTATTGGCATCATCGCCAAGTGGCTGATCGTTGAAATAAACCCGCCCGTTGCGATAGGTGATCTTGCCGACATTCTGTTCGCCGCTGACCCCGTCCGGCACGGTAATTCCCGAATATTTGAAGAAGTCGATGGTGACCGGAAATTCGATTTCCTTGGGCAGCGAATTCAAGATGTTGCTGCCCCCATTCAAATCGGCCGGGGCAACCGCATTCCCGCGCACATCGACACCCGGCTTGTACGCCACATCATCATCCGGCACGTGGGTAACCAGTTCCTTGCAGGCAGCACGCGTAACGATGATCGTTGGTGCCGATGCCTCACTTGTTGCTGCAGCATCATCCGCAGCACCGCCATCCGTTTGTTCTGTCGCGGAGGGGAACGGGGATTCGTCCTGCGCGTAGGCCGTGATGAGTGGAGACACCATCAGCATCACCGCAGTCGCAGGAGCCAATAGTCTGATTTTATGACCTAATCCGGCTTTTGAGATAGATTGGACCAATGAAAACTGGGGCATGATTTAGTTTCGTCCTATCTGTGTGCAGTGCAGCAACGATTCATTTGTGAAGTTTGGTCAAAACATCTTGCATAAAAACGAAACATGTGGCTTTTTAGTCGTCCGCTAACGGCGCAAGATCGTTGCGGAAGGCGTATCGCAGCCGCTCATAATATTGCGGGAGGCTTTGTTGCCAATAAGCATACAAGAAGCAGGCGCGACGTCGAAATAAAACCTGTGCATAAGCCCAGGTCTTAGGAGGAAGTATAAAAAGATTACGGGAAAACAGCTATAAAAATAGCGTCTTAGCAAGATCCTTGTGATCTTGCTTTTTTTTTGCCCCTGCACCAATCGACGCGCCAAGCCATGATTTTTCTGCAGGGCTTGCGACGCGCCAAACGACAAAACCCCGCACAAAATGTTGCGGGGTTTTATGTTTTGCGGCGTGGGGCAAACGCCTTATTGCGGCGGCCGGACTTCGATCATGCCGCTGGTGATGACAAACCATGCGACCACCCACAGGATTGCCGAAATCAGACTGGTGGCGAGGATCTTTTTCCACATATGCGGCTTTTCCGGTGCACCGCTGTCATGGCCCGGTTCAACATTTTCGACCCGCTTCACGCCGACCGGCAGCACCATGAACAGAACCAGCCACCAGATAACGATGTAAACAAGAAGTCCGGAAAACCAGTTCATAGGGGTGCCTTCGGGTTGGATGCAGCATCTGAATGTTTAAAAGACGATAGAAACGCCCGACCTGTTTTGCAAGGCCGGACGTTGTGAGGCGGATCTCCTGAGGGGGTAGATCAAACCTGTTCGAGTTCGACCAGGGTTCCGTTGAAATCCTTGGGATGCAAAAACAGAACCGGCTTGCCATGGGCACCGATCTTGGGTTCACCATCGCCCAGAACACGTGCACCACTTGCCTGCAGCTTGTCACGCGCGGCCAGAATGTCATCGACCTCATAGCAGACATGATGAATGCCGCCCGACGCGTTCTTTTCAAGGAAACCCTTGATCGGGGAGTTGTCCCCCAACGGATAGAGCAGTTCGATCTTGGTATTGGGCAGTTCGACAAACACAACCGTCACGCCGTGATCAGGCTCGTCTTGCGGCTCCGAGACCTTTGCGCCCAGAACATCGCGATATTGCGCAATCCCGGCCTCAAGGTCCGGCACAGCAATCGCAACGTGGTTCAGCCGTCCAATCATGGTGTTCTCCTTGCGTCTTTCATCTGCCCGATTGGGGCCAATCTAGGACGGTGAACATCTTTAAGACAACTGCGCTTTTGGTCGAATGCGGTTGCCTGCGTGCTCAATCAGCCCTGCTCTTTCACGCGCGCCAGATGGACTTCGATCAGCGGGCGTTTGCCCATGCGTTGACGCACCGGACGGCGCAGGGCCTGACGGACGGCAAGGATCACCGTGGCATCGTCCATGACTTCTTCGTCATTAAGTTGATCAATGCGATTGCCGATTTCGGCAGCAAATTGATCCAGACGGGTTTCTTCGCCGGGCTCGTCAAACAGGCTGGGGGCTGTGATCATCGGTTCATTGACCATTTCGCCAAACTGGTTGAGCACCACGGTCACAAACATCACGCCGTTCCAAACGATGCGATTGCGGTTACGGAAGGTATCGGCATCGCGTTTGAGCAACCGACCGCCATCAAGGGCGAGAACACCGGCCTCTGCCACGCCGATAACGTGGGCATCGCCGGGCGCCAGCCGAATAACCGTGCCGTCATGCGGGATGACCTGTTCGGGGATCTGGCATTCTGCACCAAGGGCGGCCTGTTCGCACAGATGGCGGGTTTCGCCATGCACCGGCACAAGAATTTTCGGGCGGGTCAGCTGATACATGCGGGTCAGGTCTTCACGGCCCGGATGGCCCGACACGTGGATCGGTTCATCGCGCGCGGTGATGACTTTGACGCCACGGCGAATCAGCAGGTTCTGGATATAGCCGATCGACTTTTCATTGCCAGGAATTTCACGCGCCGAAAACACCACCGTATCACCCGGATCGAGTTGAACCGTCGGATGATCGCCCTTGGCAATGCGCGACAATGCGGCACGCGGTTCGCCCTGTGATCCGGTGCACAGCAAAAGCACCTGATCCTTGGGCACTTCCATCGCGTCTTCGTCGGTCAGAAGGTTCGGATAGCCTTTAAGATAGCCGACTTCACGCGCGGCCTCTGTTACGCGGTTAAGCGACCGGCCGGCAAGCCCGACACAACGACCGTTTTCGTGGGCGGCTTCGATCACGGACTGCACACGGGCAACGTTGGTGGCAAAGCAGGCAACGGCAATGCGCCCCTGCGGGTGTTCGGCGAACAGTTTGGACAGGTTCTTGGCAACGTCGCCTTCGGAGCCTGTTTTGCCCTCTGAGAACACATTGGTCGAATCACAGACCAGCGCCATGACGCCTTCATCGCCCAGGGCTTCGAGCTTTTTGACATCTGATGCCTCGCCAATCTGGGGATCGGGATCGAACTTCCAGTCGCCGGTATGGACAATCAGGCCTTTGGGCGTGCGGATCGCAAGCGCGTTGGGCTCCAGGATCGAGTGCGTCATGGTGACGAATTCGATATCAAAGCAACCAAGCTGGAACCGGCCTCCCAGTTCGATCACATGGATCGGCACCTGGTCGGCAAAATCGGTTTCAGACAGCTTTGCCTTAAGGAATTCGGCGGCAAACGGGGTCGCGTAAATCGGGCATTTCAAACGCGGCCACAGATACGGCACCGCGCCCAAGTGATCTTCGTGCGCGTGGGTCAGGACCAAGCCAAGCAGCTTGTCCTTGCGTTCCTCGATAAAGGTCGGGTCGGGCATGACCACATCGACGCCGGGCAAGCCTTCCTCGCCGAACGAAACCCCCATATCGACCATCAACCATTGATCGTCATAGCCATAAAGGTTCAGGTTCATGCCAATTTCGCCGGAACCTCCGAGCGGCACGAACAAAACGTCATCTTTTGGCAAATACAAATCCACGGAAGCTATATCCTTTGTTTTCGGCGCATCAATTACATGCGGGATAATCGTTCCCCTTGCGTCACGCAAGTCTTTATCCTGTAGGGCGTTCGGTCTGCTGGCTGTTGCGACGATAGATCATCAACAAACCCAGCATGGTCAGATCACCATGCAGATATTCAATTTCATCAACCGCCTTGGTAAAGAGCGGCGCAAGCCCGCCGGTTGCCACGACTTTCATCTGGTCGACATTTTGCTGTTGGCGAATACGCGCAAGCAACCCTTCGATCATCGAGACATAGCCCCAATAGACCCCTGACTGCATGGCTTCGACCGTGTTTTTGCCCACCACACTGCGCGGGGCTTCGATTGCGACCATCGGCAACTGGGCCGCGGCCATATGCAGGGCCTTGATCGACAGGTTGACACCCGGTGCAATCACACCGCCAAGGTAATCACCATTGCCATCGACCACGTCAAAGGTCGTGGCCGTCCCGAAATCAAGCACCACCAGCGGCCCGCCAAACAGTTCGTGGGCGGCAATCGCGTTGACAAGGCGGTCAGCGCCCACCTCGCTTGGTCGGTCCATGATGATTTTCATATCAAGATTGACCGCAGGATCCCCGACAACCATCGGTTCGACGTTGAAATAGCGGCGACACAGGGTCTTGAGGCTGAATTCCGCAGCCGGAACCACAGTGGCAATAATCGCCCCCGTAATCGCATCCTTGGGCACGCCAGACAGCGTGAAAAGATGGTGCAACCACACGCCCAACTCGTCCGCGGTGCGTTCGGTGGTGGTGGAACAGCGCCACTGGCCCTTGATGGTATCGCCATCAAAAACCGCAAAGACGATGTTGGTGTTCCCGGCGTCAATCGCAAGCAACATGATGCTTACAAGCCTCCGCTACAAAGCAAGCTATTTCGTTATATCAGGCGGCAAAGAACACTTCGCCAGCCCCGATGCGGTGCTCAAAACCGCTGTCTTCTCTTAGGATAAGTTCGCCCCCCTCATCAAGCCCGACGAAAGTTCCCTGAAGTTCGCGTTCGGTCAGACGGGCGACAACCGGTTTGCCAATGCCATATCCGCGCGCCAGCCAAGCTTCGCGGATCGGTGCAAAACCGTCCTGTTCCCAGATCGGCAACCAGTGCGCAACGCGCGCAACATAAGTTGATATCAGATCCGTAACCGAAACCGGTGCCCCCAACGCCGCCAATGAGGTTGCCGGGCGTTCGGAATCGTCGGGGAAAAAGGCGACATTTACCCCTGCCCCGATCACAAGATAATCGGTTGCTGCCCCCTGATTGGAGGCACTTTCTAGCAGGATACCGCAAATCTTGCGATCATTGACCATCAGGTCATTGGGCCATTTGCAGTCCGGGCGCACCATACCGCCGGTGACGGTTTCAACCGCCTCGGCCATGGCAACAGCGATCAGGAAGGTCAGACGGGCGGCTTCGGCCAGTGAACAGGTCGGACGCAGCAACAGCGACGAATACAGATTACCCACCGGTGACGACCAGGCACGGCCACGGCGGCCCCGGCCAGACGTCTGGGTTCTGGCTATAACAAGGGCGCCACTTTGGGCGCCCTTGTCTGCGAGGCGCTTGGCCTCTTCATTCGTGCTGTCGACCGCTTCCAGTTCGTGAAGGGTGAAACCTTCGGGAAGACGGATCGTTCGCAATGCCATTCTTACATCCCAAACAGCGATGCCGCGGCAACAGCTGCGCTATCCATCAGCGGGTTCGGGAAGAAGACAAAGGCCAGGATGATGATCGTGGCAACCGCCATGATGACATTCATCTCGGTACCATTGCGATCAAAGCCTTCGACCGGCTCGTCGAAATACATGACCTTGATGATACGCAGGTAGTAATAGGCACTGACAACCGAGGTCACCAGGCCAATTACTGCAAGCGTCACAAGACCGGCATCGACGGCTGCCTTGAAGACATAGAACTTGCCAAAGAAGCCAGCCAGCGGCGGGATACCTGCCATCGAGAACATGAAGATCGCAGTGATCGCAGCCATCAGCGGCTTGGTTTTGGCAAGACCGGCAAGATCGGTGATTTCCTCGTTCATGCGGTCATTCCGACGCATGCACAGGATGACGGCAAAGGTGCCAAGGTTCATGACAAGGTAAATACCCAGATAAACCAGAACACCGGTGACACCTTCTTGCGTGCCTGCGGCCAGACCGACAAGTGCGAAACCAACATGACCGATGGACGAATAGGCCATCAGACGTTTGATGTTTTCCTGACGGAGTGCAGCAAACGAACCAACCGCCATCGACAGGATGGAGATCAGGACAATGATCTGCTGCCAGTCCTCGACAGCACCGCCAAACGGACCAACGGCAACGCGGATGAACAGTGCCAGACCGGCAATCTTCGGGGCAACCGCAAAGAAGGACGTGACCGGGGTCGGCGCACCTTCATAAACGTCCGGGGTCCACATGTGGAACGGAACAGCGGAAACCTTGAAGCACAGACCGGCAAAAATGAAGGCCAGACCAACCAGCGCACCAAGCGGCAGTTCACCACCGACAAGGGTATTGCCCAGAACGGTGAAGTTCGTGGTGCCGGTGAAGCCATAGACCATCGACATGCCATACAGCAGGATGCCCGAGGCGATCGAACCGAGGATGAAGTATTTCAGACCCGATTCCGTCGAACGCACGGTGTCACGGCGGATGGCAGCGACAACATAAAGTGCAAGCGACTGCAGTTCGAGACCGAGATACAGCGACAGCATATCGGTTGCCGAGACCATCGCCATCATGCCAAGGGTGGCAAGAGAGATCAGGATCGGGAACTCGAAGCGTGCCATGTTTTCACGCTCGGCAAAGTTCATGGTCATGATGATGCCGGTTGCAGAACCGATCAGGATCAGGACCTTGCAGAACTTGGCAAACGGATCAGCACTGAACTGACCAAAGAATGCCGAACCACCATCCCCCATCACCACCAGTGCTATGGTAATGACCTGGGCGGCAACTGCCAGCCAGGATACGGTGCGGAAGGATTTGTCCTTGCCTGCGAAAACCCCAAGCATCAACAGCGCCAAGGCAGAAACTGCCATAAACATTTCGGGCAGCGCGGCCCCGAGGTTGAGCATAGAAACTCCCATGTTCATTCCCCTCAATTCGCAGCCAGCTGGGCGGCTTGTGCCGCTGCAGCCTGGGCCGTTTCGACCTGGTTGACGAGGTTCTCAACCGAGACATGCATGATGTCGAGGAAGGAGACCGGATAGACCCCCATCCACAGAACGATGATCACCAGCGGTGCAAAGATAATCCATTCACGCGGGCTCAGATCGAGGATGGTCTTCAGGTTCTCTTTGGTGAGTGCCCCGAAAATAATCCGGCGATAGAGATACAGCGCATAGGCCGCACCAAGGATCAGACCGGTTGCCGCAAAGAAGGCGACCCAGGTGTTGGCTTCGAACGCACCCAGAAGTGCGAGGATTTCACCAACGAACCCGCCCGTACCCGGCAGACCAACAGATGCCATGGTGAAGAACATGAAGATCAGTGCGTAGCTCGGCATACGATGGACAAGACCACCATAGGCGTCGATTTCGCGGGTATGGATACGGTCATAGACCACACCGACACACAGGAAGAGTGCACCGGAAACCACACCGTGGCTGAGCATCTGGAAGATCGAACCTTCGATACCATGCTGGTTAAAGGTGAATGCACCGATGGTCACGATCCCCATGTGCGCGACCGACGAATATGCAATCAGCTTTTTCATGTCCTGCTGCGCAAGGGCGACCAGCGACGTATAGATGATTGCAACAATCGACAGCGTGAAAACGAGCGGTGCGAAGGTTTCAGACGCCAGCGGCATCATCGGCAGCGAGAAACGCAGGAAACCGTAACCACCCATTTTCAACAGCACACCAGCCAGGATCACAGAACCAGCTGTCGGTGCCTCAACGTGGGCATCAGGCAGCCAGGTATGGACCGGCCACATCGGCACCTTGACGGCGAACGATGCAAAGAAGGCCAGCCACAGCCAGAGCTGCATATTATAATCGAAGCCATATTCCATCAGGGTCGGGATATCGGTGGTGCCCGCTTCGAAATACATCGCAAGCAGTGCCACCAGCATCAGGACCGAACCAAGAAGGGTATAAAGGAACAGCTTGAATGCCGCATAGACGCGACGCTGACCACCCCAGACGCCGATGATGATGAACATCGGGATCAGGACACCTTCGAAGAACAGATAGAACAGCAGACCGTCAAGGGCACTGAACATGCCGACCATCATCGTTTCAAGAACGAGGAAGGCGATCATGTATTCCTTCACGCGCTTCTGGATGGCTTCCCATGCCGACAGGATACAAATCGGTGTGAGGAAGGTCGCAAGCAGGACGAAGAGAACGGAAATACCGTCAACGCCCATGTGATAGGAAATGTTCAGACCCGGCATCCAGTCCGCCTGCTCGACGAACTGGAAATCTGCGGTCGTTGCATCGAAGTTCACCCACAGCATCAAGGATACGAGGAACGTGAACCCCGAGGTCCAAAGCGCAACCCAACGGGAATTGCGGGCAACAGTCGCCTCTTCACCATTGATCAGCAGCAGCAGGGCTGCACCGACCAGCGGCAGGAAAGTGACGATCGAAAGAATTGGCCAATCACTCATCGCCCGTTAACCCATCTTCCAAATTGTGTAGGAGACCAGCGCTGCAATGCCGATCAGCATCGCAAATGCATAGTGATAGACGAAACCACTCTGAATGGCGCTGACGCGACGTGCGATGTTACGGCAAGCAGCTGCCACACCATCCGGACCGCAACCATCAATGATGGCACCATCCCCTGATTTCCAGAAGCCATAGCCCAAAGCAAAGGCCGGCTTGACGAAAATCTTGTCATAGAGCTCGTCGAAGTACCATTTGTTCAGCGCGAAGCGGTAAACACCGTTGAAGGTGTTGGCCAGCGTGCGCGGAAGCGACGGCACGACCTTGTACATGACAATCGCAAGCGACAGACCGGTAATCATGGCAACGAACGGTGCCCATTTCACCCAACCCGGAACATGGTGTGCATTTTCCAGAGCGTTGTGGCCTTCGGCCATGAAGAGTGCGCCATTCCAGAAGGTCAGCATTTCTTCAAAGTCGCCGCCACCGAACCAGTCCTTGGCGAACCAGCCGGCAAAGACAGCACCGACGGTCAGGAACAGGAGCGGACCGGTCATGATCGCCGGGCTTTCATGCACGTGCGCCATGGTGCGTTCATCAGCGCGCGGTGCGCCGAAGAAGGTCAGGAAGATCAGACGCCAGCTGTAGAACGAGGTCATCAGAGCCGCAAGGATACCTGCCCAGAACGCATACAGGCCAACACCGGTATGTGCCCCATAGGCGCTTTCAAGGATAAGGTCCTTGGAATAGTAGCCCGCGAAGCCCGGAACACCGGTAATCGCCAACGTCCCGATCACCATCACAGCAAAGGTCAGCGGAACCATTTTGGCGATACCGCCCATCTTGCGCATGTCCTGTTCATCGGACATGGCATGGATGACCGAACCGGCACCAAGGAACAGAAGCGCCTTGAAGAAGCCGTGCGTCATCAGGTGGAAGACACCCGCCGAATAGGCCGACACGCCGCAGGCAAAGAACATATAGCCCAGCTGCGAACAGGTCGAATAGGCAATGACGCGCTTGATGTCGTTCTGAACACAGCCGATGGTCGCTGCGAAGAACGCAGTCGACGCACCAACGATGGTCACGATCATCAGCGTGGTTTCAGCATATTCAAAGATCGGCGACAGACGCGCGACCATGAACACACCGGCCGTCACCATGGTTGCCGCGTGAATAAGGGCGGAAACCGGGGTCGGGCCTTCCATTGCGTCCGGAAGCCAGGTATGCAGACCAAGCTGTGCCGATTTACCCATCGCACCGATGAACAGCAGGAAGCAGGTGATCTCAAGGGCTGAGAATTCATGGCCCAGGAACATCAGGGTCGTGCCCGCGACTTCTTCGGCATTGCCAAAGATGACGTCAAACTGAACGCTGTCGAACAGGACATAAACCGCAAAGATACCAAGGGCAAAGCCGAAGTCACCGACACGGTTGACGATGAAGGCTTTCATCGCAGCCGCCGACGCCGACGGTTTGGAATACCAGAAGCCGATCAGAAGGTAAGATGCCAGACCAACGCCCTCCCAGCCGAAGAACAGCTGGATCAGGTTGTCGGCGGTAATCAGCATCAGCATCGCAAAGGTGAACAGGCTGAGATACGCCATGAAGCGCGGCTTGTCCGGATCATGCGACATATAGCCGATGGAATAGATGTGAACCATCGAGGACACGCCGGTGACAACAATCAGCATCACACAGGTCAGCGTATCAATACGCAGCGACCAGGACGCATCAAAGCTGCCCGAGGAAATCCAGGTAAACAGTTCGATCACAACCGGGTTGCCACCCAGGGCGACATCGACAAAGGCAAAGATCGAAATCACAAAGGAAATCACGACACCGGCCACGGTGACCAGCTGTGCCAGACGATCCGACGAGGACACACCATGATGGTGATGACCATGGCTGTCATGCGGGGCATCCTTTGCGGTCGACATGGCGCCGACCAGCGTGATGGCCCCGGCAAGGATTGCCGCGATCAGGGGCAGGAATACAATCAACGGATACATATCTGCCTTACCCCTTCATCATGTTGATGTCTTCAACCGCGATGGTGCCGCGGTTACGGAAATAGACGACCAGGATCGCCAGACCAATTGCCGCTTCAGCCGCAGCAACCGTCAGAACGAAGATGGTAAATACCTGTCCGACGAGGTCGCCGAGGAACGACGAGAACGCGACCAGATTGATATTGACCGCCAGCAGCATCAGCTCGATCGACATCATGATGATGATGACGTTCTTGCGGTTCATGAAGATGCCGAAGATCCCGAGTGTGAAAAGGATCGCCGCGACGGTCAGATAATGTGCAAGACCGATTTCCATCAGATCCCCCTTCCGACCGGAACTTTTTTGACTTCAAGCGTATCAGCGCGGGTACGCTTGACCTGCTCGGAGATTTTCTGACGACGGACACCTTCACGGTGACGCAGTGTCAGGACAATTGCGCCAATCATCGCAACAAGCAGAACCAGACCAGCCGCCTGGAAGATGTATGCGTAATCGGTGTAGATCAGTTGACCGAGTGCTTCGACGTTGGTCAGACCTGCCGGTGTCGGCTGCGCGAGAACCGCGACCGCCTCATCCGTCAGGGTCCAGCCAGCGCCAACCAGTGCCAGTTCGACAAACAGAACAACCGCGATCAGAACGCCGATCGGCAGGTAGTTCAAAAAGCCCTGACGCATTTCGACAAAGTTAATGTCGAGCATCATGACGACGAACAGGAACAGGACTGCAACCGCGCCGACATAGACGACGACCAGCAGCATGGCGAGAAACTCGGCACCCAGCAGGACGAAAAGTCCGGCTGCGTTAAAGAATGTCAAGATCAGCAACAGTACCGAATGCACCGGGTTGCGAACGGTCACAACCGCAGTCGCGGACAAAACCGCGACGGTAGCAAACAGGTAAAAAGCCAAAGCCTGTACGACCATAAGGTACCCCCTTGGCGAACCGTTGTTGCCCCAATGGCTGGCAACGGCCCATGAACTCTCTTTCTAACGATCAGACGCGACACTTACCGATAAGGTGCGTCTGCCTCCAATCGTGCAGCAAGCTCGGCTTCCCAACGCTCGCCGTTTGCCAGCAGCTTGTCCTTGTCATAGAACAGCTCCTCGCGGTTTTCGGTTGCGAACTCGAAGTTCGGACCTTCGACGATGGCATCCACCGGGCAGGCTTCCTCGCAGAAGCCACAATAGATGCATTTCGTCATATCAATGTCGTAACGCGTGGTACGACGCGAACCATCGTTGCGCGGCTCGACCTCAATGGTGATGGCCTGTGCCGGGCAAATGGCTTCGCAAAGTTTGCAGGCGATGCAACGCTCTTCACCGTTCGGGTAACGGCGCAGTGCGTGTTCGCCACGGAAACGCGGGCTCAGCGGACCTTTTTCGTACGGGTAGTTGATCGTCACCTTGGGCTTGAACATGTATTTCAAGGTGAGCGCCATTCCCGAAACGAGTTCCGCGAGCAGGAAGCTCCGGGCCGTCCGATCAATAAATGACATCGTTTACCTCTCTCTTTCCGATGCGCGGCGATCAGGCCGGGACCTTGTCAAAAACAACGAGGAACGTGGCAACCAGCATGACCCATGCAAACGACAGCGGCAGGAAGATTTTCCAGCCCAGACGCATCAGTTGGTCATAACGGTAACGCGGGAAGGTTGCACGGACCCACAGGAAGATGAACAGAACGAAGCAGATCTTGATGATGAACCAGATTGCGCCCGGGATGAATTCGAGGAACGGCAACGGCGCGCTCCAGCCACCCAGAAACAGAATGGCGCACAGGCCACTCATCAGGATCATGTTCGCGTATTCACCCAGGAAGAACAGCGCAAAGGTCATTGCCGAATAATCGACGTTATAACCCGAGACCAGTTCTGCTTCCGCTTCGGGAAGGTCAAACGGTGCGCGGTTGGTTTCTGCCAGAATGGATACGATGAAGACGATGAACATCGGGAAGTGATAAACGAAGTTCCACTCCCAGATACCACCGACCTGCCCGCGGACAATGTCGCTGAGGTTCAGCGAACCGGTTGTCAGCAGAACCGAGATGATGATCAGGCCAATCGAAATCTCATACGAAACCATCTGGGCGCCGGAACGCAGCGCACCAAGGAAGGCGTATTTGGAGTTCGATGCCCAACCGGCCATCACGATACCGTAAACACCCAGCGAAGAAATCGCGAAGATGTAAAGAATACCGACATTCAGATCGGCCAGAACCATGCCCTCGTCGAACGGAATAACCGCCCAGGCAATGATTGCCAGAATAAAGGTCAGCATCGGGGCGATGATGAACACGCCCTTGTTCGCGCTGCTTGGAATGATTGTTTCTTTCAGAAACAGCTTCAAACCATCGGCAAGCGGCTGCAGAAGGCCAAACGGCCCCACAACGTTCGGGCCCTTACGGAGCTGAATAGCACCGATGACCTTACGCTCGGCGTAGGTCAGATAGGCGACAGCACCCAGCAACGGCAGAACAATCGCCAGAATTTTGGCGACGATCCAGACGAGCGGTTCAATATATCCGTCCCAAAGAAGTTCCATCGGTCAAACCGTATCTTTTGCGTTTCGTCCCAAAATTGGGACACCCCCTTGCGGGATGAGCGACGATCAGATCGTCGCTCCCCTTACTCAGGCAACCTTCTCGGCAGCCGCATCCTTGACAAAGGCCTCAGTACATTTGGCCATCGTCACCGAAGCACGGCTGATCGGGTCAGTCATATAGAAATTGCGAACCGGCGATACAAAGCCATCAGACTTCATGTCACCTGACACACCGAAATCGGTCCATTCTGCCTTGGTCGGAACGTTCAGCGACGCAAAGGTCGGGCTGAGTTCCACCATGCGCGAGCGAACGGCATCGATATTGTTGTATGGCAGGGTCAGATCCAGCGCACCGGACAGTGCACGGACAATCGCCCAGTCCTCACGCGCGTCACCGACCGGGAAGATCGCACGCCAGCCCTGCTGAGCGCGGCCTTCGGTGTTGACATAGGTGCCATTCTTTTCGGTGTAAGCAGCCCCCGGCAGGATCACGTCGGCTGCCTGCGCGCCGGCATCGCCCATCGCACCCTGGTAAATGACAAATGCCTTTTCCAGTTTGCTCATGTCGACTTCGTCAGCACCCAGAAGATAGACAACCTCGATATCGCCTTTGGCAGCACCATCGAGAATATCATTGGTTGCCAGACCGCCCTCACCCGGCACGAAGCCGAGATCAAGACCACCAACACGTGATGCCGCAGTGTGCAGAACGTTAAAGCCGTTCCATTCACCGGAAACCATGCCGTATTTTTCGGCGATGGCGCGGGTGGCAGCAAGAACCGCATCACCGTCTTCACGGTTAAGCGCGCCCATACCGACAATGATCATCGGCTTTTCAGATGCCTTGAGAACCTTGGCGAACTCGTGCTTGCCATCCAGGATTTCCTGGAGGGTGTCCGGACCGGCACCAAGATAATCGTTCTTGTAGGTCGGATCCCACTTTTCACCAATGATGCCGACTTTGAAATCACCAGCGGTCGTGCGCCAGCGTTTGCGCAGACGGGAATTGATGATCGGCGCTTCGGCACGGACATTGGCACCAACGATCAGGCAGGCATCTGCCTCGTCAATACCGGCAATCGTGCTGTTGAAGATATAGGAGGCACGCGGGCCACCGATCTTCGAGCCGTCCTGACGGCAATCAAGGTTCGGCGAGCCAAGCTTACCCATCAGGTCTTTCAGCGCGGTCATCGCTTCACAATCAACCGTGTCACCCGCAAGGGCGGCAATTTTCTTACCATCCAGGCCAGAAACCTTTGCCTTGATCGCAGCAAATGCTTCGTCCCAGCTTGCCGGTTGCAGCTTGCCATCCTTGCGAACATACGGACGGTCAAGGCGCTGACGTTTCAGGCCATCAATGGCGTAACGGGTTTTGTCCGAAATCCATTCTTCGTTGATGTCTTCGTTGGTGCGCGGCAGAACGCGCATCACTTCGCCGGTACGGGCATCGATACGAATGTTCGAGCCAACCGCGTCCATGACATCGACGCTATCGGTTTTCTTGAGCTCCCACGGACGCGCGGTAAACGCATACGGCTTGGAGGTCAGAGCACCGACCGGGCACAGGTCAACCAGGTTGCCTGAAAGCTCGGAATTGATGGAGGCTTCGATATACGGTCCGACTTCGGTGTCCTCGCCACGGTAAACAGCACCCATGGTGCCGACACCGGCGACTTCCTCGGAGAAGCGGACGCAACGGGTGCAGTGGATGCAACGGGTCATGATCGTTTTGACGATCGGGCCCAGTTCCTTGTCCTTTACCGCACGTTTTTTCTCGGCGTAACGTGAAGAGTCAAAACCATAGGCCATGGCCTGGTCCTGAAGATCACATTCACCACCCTGGTCGCAAATCGGGCAATCCAGCGGATGGTTGATCAGCAGGAATTCCATCACGCCATTGCGTGCCTTTTTCACAAGGTCGGAATCGGTTTTGATCACCATTCCATCTGCCGCAGGCATGGCGCAGGATGCGACCGGTTTCGGCGCACGTTCCATTTCCACCAGGCACATACGGCAGTTGCCGGCGATTGACAGGCGTTCGTGATAGCAGAAACGCGGGATTTCCTTACCGGCCTCTTCACAGGCCTGAAGGACTGTCGCCCCGGCTTCTACTTCAACTTCAATACCGTCAACTGTTAGTTTCGGCATGTCTCAATCCCTCTCAACAGGCCTCTCTCAGGCCGCGATCCGTGCGCGATATTCCTTGATCCGACGTTCCATTTCGGGACGGAAGTGACGGATAAGGCCCTGAATCGGCCATGCAGCAGCATCGCCAAGCGCACAAATGGTGTGGCCTTCGACCTGTTTGGTCACATCCCACAACAGATCAATCTCATCGAGCGTGGCTTCGCCGCGAACCATGCGCGTCATCATGCGCATCATCCAGCCGGTACCTTCACGGCACGGCGTGCACTGACCACAGCTTTCATGCTTGTAGAATTCCGACAGACGCGCGATCGCGTAGACAATGTCAGTCGACTTGTCCATGACGATGACAGCAGCGGTCCCAAGACCGGAGCCGACTTCACGCAGACCGTCAAAGTCCATCAGAACGTCATCACAGACGTCTTTTGGCATCAGCGGAACAGACGAACCGCCCGGAATAACCGCAAGAAGGTTGTCCCAGCCGCCACGAACGCCGCCGCAATGCTTTTCGATCAGTTCCTTGAGCGGGATGCTCATGGCTTCTTCGACAGTGCACGGCTTTTCAACGTGTCCGGAAATGGCAAACAGCTTGGTGCCGTGGTTGTTTTCACGGCCAAAACCGGCAAACCACGAACCGCCACGACGCAAAATGGTCGGAACAGCAGCAATTGATTCGACGTTGTTAACCGTGGTCGGGCAACCATAAAGGCCTGCGTTCGCCGGGAACGGCGGTTTCAGGCGCGGCTGGCCTTTTTTACCTTCCAGGCTTTCGATCAGGGCGGTTTCTTCGCCACAGATATAAGCACCGGCACCAAGATGCAGGTAAAGGTCAAAGTCCCAACCGGAACCACAGGCGTTTTTACCGATCAGACCGGCTTCGTATGCCTCGTCAATCGCGCGCTGCAGGTTGGATGCCTCGTGATAGAATTCACCACGGATATAAATATAGGCCGCATGCGCATTCATCGCAAAGCTGGCCAGAAGGCAACCTTCGACCAGGGTGTGCGGATCATTGCGCATGATTTCGCGGTCTTTACAGGTACCCGGCTCGCCTTCGTCGGCGTTCACAACCAGATAGCTCGGACGACCATCGGATTCCTTGGGCATGAAGGACCATTTCAGGCCGGTCGGGAAGCCAGCGCCCCCACGACCACGCATACCGGATGCTTTCATCTCGTCGATGATCCAGTCGCGGCCTTTTTCGATCAATGCCTTGGTACCATCCCAGTTGCCACGGGACTGCGCGCCTTTAAGGCCGAAATCCTGGAAACCATACAGGTTGGTAAAGATACGATCCTTATCCTGCAGCATATCAGGCGTCCCCTTCGCTTGCATCAGCATCCTGCGGGGCTGCGCCGCAGCCACAGAATGCCTTCAGAACCTTCGGACCATCGATCGGCTCGCACCCTTTGCGGCCGCTCTGCGGACCGGCTTTCGGCTTCTCGCCCTTTTTGAGGGCATCGAGGATGGCCTTGGTCGTTTCCGGCGTCAGGTCTTCGTAATAATCGTCGTTGATCTGCATCATCGGTGCGTTGACACACGCCCCAAGACATTCGACTTCGATCATGGTGAACTGACCGTCTTCTGTGGTTTCACCAACGCCAATGCCGAGTTCCTTTTTGCAGGTATCGACAACGTCGGCAGAACCGCGAAGCCAGCACGGCGTGGTGGTGCAAACCTGGATGAAGTTCTTACCCACCGGGGCAAGGTTATACATCGTATAGAAGGTTGCGACCTCGTAGACGCGAATGGCCGGCATTTCGAGCATGTCGGCAATGTAATCCATTGCGACGGTCGGAACCCAGTTACCTTCGGTCTGACGCTGTGCCAGATCAAGCAGCGGCATGACCGCGCTCTGCTGGCGGCCTTCCGGATACTTGGCGATGATCTTCTTTGCCTTTTCCTGATTTTCAGGCGTGAAAGCAAAGCTGGTCGGCTGAAGCTCTTTCGGAGCTGGTCTTCTCAAATGGCTCATCGGTCAATCTCACCGAACACGATATCTAGCGACCCGATATTGGCAACGACGTCGGCCAGCATGTGACCTTTTGACATGAAGTCGATGCCTTGGAGGTGCGGGAACCCCGGGGCGCGGATTTTGCAGCGATACGGACGGTTCGAGCCATCCGAAACAAGATACACACCAAACTCGCCTTTCGGTGCCTCGACCGCGGCATAGCATTCGCCGGCCGGTACGTGGAAACCTTCAGTGAAGAGTTTGAAGTGGTGAATAAGGGCTTCCATCGAACGCTTCATTTCGGCGCGCGACGGCGGTGCCACTTTGTTGTTTTCAACAATGACAGGGCCATCCGGCATATTTTTGATGGCCTGCTTGATGATTTTCAGCGACTGCCACATTTCCTCGAAACGGACAAGGAAGCGGTCATAGCAATCGCCGTTCTTGCCGACAGGAATGTCGAAGTCGAATTCTTCGTAAGAGTCATAGGGCTGCGATTTACGCAGATCCCACGCCAGACCCGAAGCACGGATGTTCGGACCGGTGAAGCCCCAGTCAAGAGCCTCTTCGGCGCTGACGATACCGATATCGACCGTACGCTGTTTGAAGATACGGTTGCCGGTCAGGACGCGGTCGAAGTCTTTCATAAAGATTTCGTACTGGTCTGCCCATGCGTCGATATCATCAAGCAAGCCTGCCGGAAGATCGGCAGCAACGCCACCCGGACGGAAGTAGTTGGCGTGAAGACGGGCGCCACAGGCGCGCTCATAGAATTCCATGAGCTTTTCACGTTCTTCAAAGCCCCACAGAAGCGGGGTCATCGCGCCAACGTCCAGTGCGAACGCGGTCAGGTTCAGAATGTGGTTCAGAATACGACCGATTTCCGCATAAAGAACACGGATATACTGCGCACGCTTGGGCACTTCGACGCCCATCAGCTTTTCGATGGCCAGGCAATATGCATGTTCCTGGTTCATCGGTGCGACATAGTCGAGACGGTCGAAATACGGGGTCGCCTGAATATAGGTCTTATATTCGATCAGCTTTTCCGTACCACGGTGCAGAAGACCAATATGCGGGTCGGAACGTTCGACGACTTCGCCGTCCATTTCCAGAACCAAACGCAGAACGCCGTGCGCCGCAGGGTGCTGCGGGCCGAAGTTCATGGTCATGTTTTTGATTTTTTGTTCGGACATCAGGCGTTGCCCTCCGCCTTTTCATCACCCGGAAGAACATGCTGGATGCCTTCCCATGGGCTTTCGAAATCGAAATTACGGAAATCCTGAACCAGTTTGACCGGCTCGTAGACAACACGCTTCTGTTCGTCGTCATAACGCACTTCGACATACCCGGTCAGCGGGAAGTCCTTGCGCAGCGGATGACCTTCAAAACCGTAATCGGTCAGAATACGGCGGGGATCCGGATGACCGGCGAAGAAGATACCGTACATGTCCCACGCTTCGCGCTCGAACCAGTCGGCGGCGCTGAACAGCGAAACACAGCTTGGTACCGGGGTATCTTCGTCAGTACGGACCTTCACACGAATGCGCAGGTTATGCTTGAGAGACAGCAGGTGATAGACAACGTCGAAACGCTCAATACGTTCCGGGTAGTCTGCACCACAAACATCAATCAGCTGCTTGAACAAGCAGCCGGTATCATCCCGAAGGAAGGTCAGAACTTTAAGGATATCATCGCGCTTGGCGACGATGGTCAGCTCGCCGTAACGAATCTCGCTTTCGAGAATTTCGTTGGCCAGCTGTGACGCCACCAGATCTTTCAGATCTTTCAAAGCAGCGCTGTTATCGCTGAGCAGTTCGCTCATGCAAGCCCCCTATTACGGATCAGCGTGTCAGGACACCGGTACGGCGGATTTTCTTTTGCAGCTGCATCACGCCATAAATCAGCGCTTCGGCTGTCGGCGGGCACCCGGGAACGTATACGTCCACCGGCACAACGCGATCACAACCGCGTACCACCGAATAAGAATAGTGATAGTAACCGCCGCCATTGGCGCACGAGCCCATCGAAATAACCCAGCGCGGCTCTGCCATCTGGTCATAGACCTTACGCAGTGCCGGGGCCATTTTGTTGGTCAGGGTACCAGCAACGATCATCACGTCCGACTGACGCGGGCTTGGGCGGAAAACCAGACCATAACGGTCAAGGTCATAACGCGACGCCGCCGAATGCATCATCTCAACAGCACAGCAGGCCAGACCGAAAGTCATCGGCCACAAGGAACCGGTGCTTGCCCAGCTTGCGAGTTTATCGAGATTGGCAAGGACAAAGCCCTTGTCGTTCATCTCGTCAAACACGCCCTTAAGCATTGCATCCTGATCCGAACCGGGTGCCAGGGGTGCGCCTGAGTTGGTGCTCACTCCCATTCCAAAGCTCCCTTCTTCCATTCGTAGATAAAGCCGACCGTCAAAACAGCCAGGAAGATCACCATCGATACAAAGCCGAATGTTCCGATATCACCGAGGGTTACAGCCCACGGGAACAGGAAGGCGACTTCGAGGTCGAAAATAATGAACAAGATTGCGACCAGATAGAACCGAACGTCGAACTTGATGCGCGCGTCTTCGAACGGCGCAAACCCGCATTCGTACGCGGACAATTTCTCAACATCCGGTGCCTGCTTGGCAAGAACCAGCGACGCGATGACGATTACCGCCGAAAGACCGACGGCGATCCCGATGAACACCAGGATCGGAAGATATTCCGAAAGAAGCTCTTGCATCTCTCTGACCTCTCAAGAACAGGCCTTTTGACCCGACCAGGTCCCCACCTGGCCAATTACGGCGCACCATAACGTATGCACCGCACAAGTTCCAGTCCCCAAGCACGTTGAACATGCTCTAAGACCGGAAACTTTCTAATCTTTTTACCGTTTACTATCGTCCGATATCGGGCTGGACGTCGAGATGATCAAGACCCAATCGTGCGAAGCAGCATTAGCAACACAAGAAAAGGCGACCGCGGAAAAGACAATTCGCCCCAAAAAAAGACAACAGATGATGGATCATGGCGCGAGCGACGAGACTTGAACTCGCGGCCTCCGGCGTGACAGGCCGGCGCTCTAACCAACTGAGCTACGCCCGCAAAATGACCATCAATCGGCGCGCCTTTGTTAGACCACCCCCCAAACCAAGTCAAGCAGCTAGCAACGATTTCAACCCATTCGACAATTGCGCCCGCAAACATCACCCTTTGCGGGGTAATTTGCCCCCGAAATTGTACGGCATTAATCAATTTTGTACATTTAGGGCGCTTTATACCGATGGGGCTTTGCAAAGGGGTGTCGGCTTTTATAGAATTGTTGACAAATAACCCCTATCTTACGGTGCGATAGAGGCAGGTTCGGGCGTCAGGTTCCACCCCGAACAGAGTCATTACGACGGAGAAGACCACCCGTGGGGCGCGTAAAAGAAGAATACAGATCACTGGCCGGACCTGAAAAGGCAGCGATTCTCATGCTTGCTCTTGGGGAAGAGCACGCAACCAAGATGTTCAGCATGATGGATGACGAGGAAATCAAAGAGATTTCCCAAACCATGTCGAGCCTGGGTACGATCAACTCTAATATCGTTGAGCGCCTTTTTGTCGAATTCGCTGACCAGCTTTCTTCAACCGGGTCACTGGTCGGTTCGTTTGATACCACCGAACGCCTGCTTTCCAAGGTTCTGCCAGAAGACCGTGTGAACGGCATCATGGAAGAGATCCGCGGTCCTGCGGGTCGTACCATGTGGGACAAACTGAACAACGTGAACGAAGCGGTTCTGGCGAACTACCTTAAAAACGAATATCCGCAGACCGTCGGTGTGGTTCTGTCCAAACTCAAACCCGCACATTCTGCGTCGGTTCTGTCTCTTTTGCCGGAAAACTTCTCGATGGAAGTCATCATGCGTATGTTGCGCATGGAAGCGGTTCAGAAAGAAGTCCTCGATAACATTGAAAAGACGCTGCGCACCGAGTTCATGTCGAACCTTGCGCGCGGTTCGCGTGGTGATAACCACGAACTGATGGCGGATATCTTCAACAGCCTTGACCGCCAAAGTCAGGACCGTTTTCTTACTGCGCTTGAAGAGCGCAACCGTGATTCGGCCGAGAAGATCAAGGCGCTTATGTTCACCTTCGAAGACCTTGCGCGGCTTGACAACAACGGCGTTCAGACCCTGCTGCGTCAGGTCGAAAAGGACAAACTTGCCCTGGCGCTGAAAGGCTCGACCGATCAGATGCGCGACCTGTTCTTCAAGAATATGTCCGAACGTGCCGGCAAGATGATGAAGGAAGATATGGATGCGCTTGGCCCGGTCCGTCTGTCCGACGTCGAAGAGTCGCAGATGATGATTGTTCAGCTGGCCAAGGAACTCGCCGCACAGGGCCAGATCGTCATTTCCGAAGGCGGTGCCGAAGACGAAATGGTCTTCTAGCCCCCAACAAAATGTCGCAACTGCACAAACACCAAAGGGACAGCCAATGCTGTCCCTTTTTTGTTCGTAAGGCGCGATCAGCCGGGGACACATCCCCAAGCTAGCTAAGGCTAAGCTAAGCTACCCTACCCTAGCCGAGAATGACGTTGGGGACTGGATCAGAGATCGACCGAATTTCCCAGCGCAGGCGGTTCTGACCGTTGATTTCACGGAACTCTGCCGCGTTGTGGCTCCGAACCCCTGCGGTCGTGCGAACCTCGATCTTGCCGGTCATCTGGTAACCGAGTGCGGTCAGACGGTCCTGATATTGATCGGGGACAAAGCCACCGCGAATTTCAACGATGTTTCGTTCGGAATTAAAGAACATTTCCAGTATGCGCGATTGTCGGCGGACAAAGACAAAACTTTTTTCGCGCATGATGTTGCCGCGCTTTTCATAGACCATGTTAAACACACCGCGCCCGGCATAGGTCAGCTGTCTAACAGACGAATCGCGCTTGAGATCTGCCAGAACCTTGGCGACCTTTTCCTTTTCACCCTCCGCATCCAGGCTTTTATCCAGAAGGCCTTGGGTAATGTTTGGCTGCACCAGCAAACCACGATAGCTCAGCCGGTAATCGCCATTACGCTCCATGGAAAGATCAATGGTGAAGGCCTCCGGCAGATAGCAGCTGGCAAGCATTACCGGCAGGCACAGAACAATCAGAACCTGTCGGCATACCGACCATGCTTGACGCACTAACCGCCGTGGTACTGCCGCAGTGCTGATACGCTCAGGGCCAGACGGATGGCGGGCCGGATTACTGTTCATCTTGAAGGTTCCGATTCTCTTGACCATGGCATCAACAGTGCCTGTCTGCCGACCAAGCGTCAACTGATACAAGCCCCTGCCCGAAGGACGATATGGGGAAGCAAAGCAACTGCTTACAAGAGATCGCGATACGCAAAAACCAGATACGAAAAAAGGCAGCCTTTAGGGCTGCCTTTATCATGGTGGGTGATGAGAGATTCGAACTCCCGACCCTCTCGGTGTAAACGAGATGCTCTAACCAGCTGAGCTAATCACCCTTTTGCAAACCGCGCTGTTCTGCGGAAGCGGGCGGAACTTACCATGGTTTCCCCAAAAAGCAATGCCAGTTTTGCATAAAAATGTAACTTCTATTTCAGGGCGGATTATCTTTGGCAAATGCTCAACCCAAGCCAGCCAAAACGCGATGATTTCCCCGTATTTTCAGGCAGATGATACAAGCGTCCAGCGGGTCTGAGACGCCAAACATGGGCATGATGATTCGCAAAGATCGGGAAAACAAAAAAGGCAGCCTTTAGGGCTGCCTTTATCATGGTGGGTGATGAGAGATTCGAACTCCCGACCCTCTCGGTGTAAACGAGATGCTCTAACCAGCTGAGCTAATCACCCGTCTTCTTGGGGTCCATTGCCCCGAAGCGGAGCGGAACATAGCATGGATTTTCCAAAAAGCAATGCCGGTGACGCAAGTCACCGGCATTTTTTAGCTGAACATCGTCAAACTTAGTTGACGGCGTCCTTAAGGCCTTTACCAGCCTTGAACTTCGGCTGTTTCGATGCCGGGATGTCGATTTCTTCACCGGTGCGCGGGTTGCGACCTTTTGAAGCAGCGCGAGCAGCGACAGCGAAGGTACCGAAACCAACCAGACGAACTTCGTCGCCGGATTTCAGAGAATCGGTGATGGAATCGAAAACAGCGTCTACTGCCTTGGCAGCGTCAGCTTTGGACAGATCAGCTTTAGCAGCTACACTTCCAACGAGATCGTTTTTATTCACTTCCTGGCCCCCTTGTTTGGACGTTCGGAGTTATGAGGAAATTTGGTTTGCCCCAAACCTGTTGCATGGGCAGTGTAAGCAGGTCGCAAACAGCTCGTCAATGCGAGAGACGCAGTTTTCTGCGGTTTTTGACGTTTTTTTCGATTTTTTGCGCTTTACACCAATCCTGACATGTTCCTGCGCCGATTCTTGGGCAAAGTTATCCACAGAAAAAGGGGGCCGACAGTGTCGGCCCCCTTGTTTTCTGCGCGTTACGACGATCCTTAGTGAGTCGTCACACCGCCGATTTCCGATTCTTCACCGTCCTTGGATTTGACAGCAACGTCATCAACCTCTTCTTCCCACTCGATCGGGACAAGCGGATTGACCAAAGCATGGCTCAGAACTTCGTCAACATGCGACACCGGAATGATTTCCATGCCGCGTTTGACATTGTCCGGAATCTCTTCGAGATCCTTTTCGTTTTCCTGCGGGATCAGAACGGTTTTTACCCCGCCGCGCAAGGCCGCCAAGAGCTTTTCTTTCAAACCGCCAATCGCAAGCACACGGCCACGCAGCGTGACTTCGCCGGTCATCGCAACGTCCTTGCGCACCGGGTTGCCGGTCAGAACCGAAACAACCGAGGTCACCATACCAACACCGGCCGACGGGCCGTCTTTGGGGGTGGCCCCTTCTGGCACGTGAACGTGGATGTCACGTTTCTGGAACAAGGTCGGCTTGATCCCGAAATCAACCGCACGCGAACGGACAAACGACGTCGCCGCCTGGATTGATTCCGTCATGACTTCACCGAGTTTACCGGTGGTTTTCATGTTGCCCTTGCCCGGCACGGTAACAGATTCGATCTGAAGCAGATCACCACCGAACTCGGTATAGGCAAGACCGGTAACAACACCAACCTGATCTTCACCCTCGGTCTCGCCGAAGCGGAACTTGCGGATACCGGCATATTTGCCAAGTGTGCGCGGGGTGACACGCACCGTTTTCAGGTTTTCAAGCATGATCCGCTTGGTCGCCTTACGGGCCAGCTTGGCCAGTTCGCGCTCAAGGTTACGCACACCAGCTTCGCGGGTGTAATACCGGATCAGATCACGAAGTGCTTCGTCCGAGATGCTCCATTCCCCTTTCTTCAGGCCGTTATCCTTGACCTGCTTGGGAATGAGGTGACGTTTGGCGATCTCGACTTTTTCGTCTTCGGTGTAACCGGAAATTCGGATGATTTCCATACGGTCAAGCAGCGGCTGCTGCATGCGAAGCGAGTTGGCCGTGGTGACAAACATCACATCCGAAAGATCGTAATCGACTTCGAGATAGTGATCGTTAAAGGTCGAGTTCTGTTCCGGATCCAATACCTCAAGCAGTGCCGAGGCCGGATCACCGCGGAAGTCCGAACCCATCTTTTCGATCTCGTCGAGAAGGAACAGCGGGTTGGAATATTTCGCCTTTTTCATGCCCTGAACAATCTTGCCCGGCATCGACCCGATATAGGTCCGGCGGTGACCGCGGATTTCGGATTCATCGCGAACCCCACCGAGTGACATGCGCACAAAGCTGCGCCCGGTCGCATTGGCCATCGATTTGCCAAGCGAGGTTTTACCAACACCGGGAGGACCAACAAGGCAAAGGATCGGACCTTTGACCTTTTTGGTGCGCGCCTGAACCGCAAGATATTCAAGGATGCGTTCCTTGACCTTTTCCAGACCGTAATGCTCCTTGTCGAGTACCTTCTTGGCCTTTTTCAGGTCATGGGAAACACGCGAACGTTTGTTCCACGGAATGGACACCATCCAGTCAAGATAGTTGCGCACCACGGTGGCTTCTGCCGACATCGGGCTCATATTGCGCAGTTTCTTGAGCTCTGCCTGTGCCTTTTCCTTGGCTTCCTTGGGCATTTTGGCCTTGTTCAGCTTCTCTTCGATTTCAGAAGCTTCATCCTTGCCATCTTCGCCTTCGCCCAGTTCCTTCTGAATGGCTTTGAGCTGTTCATTCAGATAGTACTCGCGCTGGGTTTTCTCCATCTGGCGTTTGACGCGGTTGCGGATCTTCTTTTCAACCTGCAACACGCCAATTTCGGATTCCATGAAGCCGAAAATACGTTCCAGACGATCGCCAACCAGCTTGGTTTCCAGCAATTCCTGCTTTTCGGAAATCTTCAGCGACAGGTGGGATGCTACCGTATCGGCAAGCTTGGCCGGTTCTTCGATCTGATTGACCGAAACCAGAACTTCAGGCGGAATTTTCTTGTTCAGTTTGATGTACTGTTCGAACTGGGTGACGACAGAACGGGCCAGCGCTTCGAGTTCGCTGTCATCCTCGTCACTGTCTTCACGCACCGAACCATAGGCCTGGAAGAATTCCGGGTTATCAACGTAGCCGGTAATTTCGGCACGTTTCCCGCCTTCAACCAATACCTTGACGGTTCCGTCCGGCAGCTTGAGAAGCTGCAAGACAGTTGCGACAGTACCAATTTCATAGAGATCTTCGACAGCCGGGTCATCAAGACCGGCGTCTTTCTGGGTGACAAGCAGGATCTGCTTGTCTTCGCGCATCACATCTTCGAGTGCACGCACCGATTTCTCACGTCCGACAAACAGCGGAACAATCATGTGCGGGAACACGACAATGTCACGCAACGGCAGCACCGGGTATATTTCGCCACGCGCCAATTCGACCATTATGTTCTTTCCCTACTCTGAGCCGTAACGCTGCTGTGCGGTCCTGCCATAGGCCCCGCCAGCAACGCGAACATGTTTTAGATAATCGTTAGATAATCCGGATTTCCCGCACCGCAATAGTTGCCGGTGCGGGAATTACGTTCAGGCAGTATTTTCAACACCTTCACGACGTTCTGCATGGATCAGCAACGGCTTTGCCTTTCCATTAACGACGTCAGCGTTGATGACGATTTCCTCGACACTTTCCATGGTTGGCAGATCAAACATGGTTTCAAGCAGGATGCCTTCCATGATCGAGCGCAAACCACGTGCACCGGTCTTGCGTTCAATTGCCTTGTCGGCAATCGCCTTGAGCGCATCCGTCTGGAAGGTGAGTTTCACGTCTTCCATATCGAACAGGCGCTGATACTGCTTGATCAGTGCGTTTTTCGGCTCGGTCAAAATCTGGACCAGAGCTTCGTTGTCGAGGTCTTCGAGCGTTGCCAGAACCGGCAGACGACCAATGAATTCCGGAATAAGACCGAACTTCAAAAGATCTTCCGGTTCGACTTCGCGCAGAACATCACCCGCACGGCGTTCATCAGGGCCACGGACATCGGCACCAAAGCCGATTGCGCTGCCCCTGCCACGCTGGGAAATCACCTTGTCCAGGCCAGCGAACGCGCCGCCGACGATGAACAGGATATTGGTGGTGTCTACCTGCAGGAATTCCTGTTGCGGATGTTTCCGGCCACCCTGCGGCGGAACGGAAGCAACAGTGCCTTCCATGATCTTGAGCAATGCCTGCTGCACGCCCTCGCCCGAGACGTCACGGGTGATGGACGGGTTGTCGGACTTGCGGGAAATCTTGTCGACTTCGTCGATATAGACGATGCCGCGCTGGGCCCGCTCGACATTGTAGTCAGCAGCCTGCAGCAGCTTGAGAATGATGTTTTCGACATCCTCACCCACATAACCGGCTTCGGTCAGGGTGGTGGCATCTGCCATGGTGAACGGCACATCAAGAATACGTGCCAGGGTCTGGGCCAGAAGCGTTTTACCGCAACCGGTCGGACCAACCAGCATGATGTTCGATTTTGCCAGCTCGATGTCTTCATTCTTGCTGGAATGGTGCAGGCGCTTGTAATGGTTGTGAACCGCGACCGAGAGAACTTTCTTCGCATGGCCCTGACCGATGACATAGTCATCAAGGACCTTGCAAATCTCTTGCGGAGAAGGCACCCCGTCTGCCGATTTGACGAGATGTGTTTTGTGCTCTTCGCGGATGATGTCCATGCAAAGCTCTACGCATTCATCACAGATGAACACGGTTGGACCGGCGATGAGCTTGCGAACCTCGTGCTGGCTCTTTCCACAGAAAGAACAGTACAGAGTGTTCTTGGAGTCCCCGCTATTCGATTTGCTCATACAAACCCCAATTACGTTTGACGTTATCTTTTATCGCCATGTTAGCCGGTAAACGATACCGATCTCAACGTTTAATCTGCGCTTTTCGGCTTTATGGCGTCATGTTTGATATGGGTTCGCTATCTTGGTTGCGAAACCCCTTGCATTAATCACCCAAACGTTCGGGCGGCCAGCAAGTTCCGAACAATAACGCCCAAGCCTGCACATACTCTTGTCTATGACTTAAAACTGCCATGAGGCAAGACATAAAAAAACGCCCCGGCCGATCACCGGGGCGTTTCCACCAATCACACCTGGGTGATCAGTCTTTCTTTTCATCACTTTCCGGCTTCGGACGCGATGTAACGACCTCGTCGATCAGACCAAATTCCTTGGCCTGATCAGGGGTGAGGAAGTTATCGCGCTCCATTGCGTCTTCGATGGTCTTGAGATCACGGCCGGTATGTTCGACATAGATCTCGTTAAGACGCTGACGCAGAGCCAGAATTTCACGGGCATGAATTTCGATGTCCGATGCCTGACCCTGGAAGCCGCCGGACGGCTGGTGGATCATGACGCGTGCATTGGGCAGGCAGTAACGCTTGCCTTTTGCACCGGCCATCAGAAGCAGCGAGCCCATGGATGCCGCCTGCCCCATGCACACCGTGGAGACATCGCAACGGATGTACTGCATGGTGTCATAGATGGCGAGACCCGAGGTCACAACACCGCCCGGTGAGTTGATGTAAAGCGAGATATCCTTATCCGGATTTTCCGATTCGAGATGCAGCAACTGCGCACAGATCAGTGACGACATGCCGTCATGGACCTGACCGTTGATGAAAACGATGCGCTCCTTAAGAAGGCGCGAAAAGATGTCATAGGCACGCTCGCCACGGCTGGTCTGTTCAACGACCATCGGTACAAGCGAATTCATCCGTTCTTCAATCATCAACTGCAATCTCCCTGCATGATCCTAAACCGTGTCCGGCCGGATTACTTGTCTTCGGATTTGTCAGCAGCTTTTTTAGCGGCCGGCTTTTTGGCTGCAGCTTTCTTGGCCGGGGCTTTTTTAGCCGGAGCCTTTTTCTCTGCGTCCTTTTTCGCCGGTGCTTTCTTAGCAGCCGATTTCTTCTTCGGAGCTTCGTCTTCCTCTTCCGGCTTCAGAAGGTCTTCAACCGAAACGGTTTTTTCTTCTACCTTGGCGAGTTCGACGATGTAATCAACGACCTTGTCTTCATATACAGGGCCCTGAAGCGCCTGCAAGGCCTGCGGGTTATTTTTATAGAATTCGATAACCTGCTGTTCCTGACCCGGATATTTCTGGGCTTCGGCAACGAGGACCTTGTTGACGTCTTCCTGAGTGACCTGGATCTCATTCTCACGGCCGACTTCTGCAAGCAGAAGGCCAAGGAGAACGCGACGTTCTGCGATTTCGCGGAACTCTTCGGTCAGCTCTTCTTCGGACTTGCCTTTGGTTTCGTCGTCTTCCTGTCCAGCTTCACGGGCCTGTTTGATCTGGCCGATGATGCCTTCGAGTTCGTTTTCAACGAGCGACTTCGGCAGTTCGAAGCTGTGGTTTTCAGCCAGCGCGTCAAGAAGCTGACGCTTCATTTTCTGACGGGAAACCGATTCGTATTCGCGGCCAAAGTCCTTGCGGATCGCTTCTTTAAGGGACTCAAGGCTGTCCTGACCGAGTTTCTTGGCCAGTTCATCATCCAGCTCAGCCGGTTTCTTCTCCTTGATTTCCTTAACGGTTACGTCGAACTCAGCGTCTTTGCCTGCGAGTTCAGCAGCACCATAAGCTTCCGGGAATTTCACTTTGACGACAACTTCGTCACCAGCGTTCACACCGGTCAGCTGATCTTCGAAACCTTCGATGAAGGAACCAGAACCGAGTTCGAGTTCGTAATCTTCGGCTTTGCCGCCTTCGAACGCTTCGCCGTCGATTTTGCCCAGGAAGTCGATAACAACTACGTCACCGGCTTTGGACTTGCGCTTGCGTGCGAGCGGTGCGGTCGTACCCTGTGCGGATGCGATGCGCTCGAGGGTTTCATTCACCTTGCTATCGTCAAGTTCAACGACTTCACGGGTCAGCTTCAGCTTTTTGAAGTCCATTGCTTCGATGGCCGGGATGATTTCGACTGCGATGTCGAATTCCAGATCGCCGCCTTCATCGAATTTGGTAACTTCGATTTTCGGCTGAACAGCCGGGCGCAGGTCATTGTCGTTCAGAACCTTGCCGGTGTTTTCGTTGACAGCGGCTTCAAGGACTTCGCCCATGACGGCCTGGCCGTAACGCTGACGCAGGAGTTTCGCCGGAATCTTGCCTGGGCGGAAGCCCGGCAGGCGAACCTGATCCTTGATCTCGTCAAGTTTGGCGACAACTTTTTCTTCGATATGTGCGGCGGGCACGACGACTTTGAACTCGCGCGCCAGGCCTTCGTTTTTGGTTTCAGTAACCTGCATAGATAACTCTTTTGCTTGGTTCGAATAATGTCCGTTACGCGACGCAGTCCGGACGTCAGAAAGTCAATACGACTAAACGAATATGGTACCCGGTCAAATTTTCAGCCTGCTTATGGTACGGGTGAAGGGACTCGAACCCCCACGGATTGCTCCACTGGAACCTAAATCCAGCGCGTCTACCAGTTCCGCCACACCCGCACACAAGCATAGAAATCACTCCGGTCACACCGGAATGAGTGCGCCTTAATACAAACTTCGATCCCCTCATGCAAGCATCGCCTTTTCGACAAATGCAATCTTGTCGAAAATAACCGTAAAACCGGGCCTGAATTGAGGGCAATCAGCCGATTTCAGGTGACGCAGCCCTAGCGGAAATGACGTTTTACGGCACTGGAAACCGCGATTTTGCCCTGCCCGACGTAACTTTCGTGATTTTTTTCGATGGTCGAAAGGTCATAGAGATAGTTCACCATCATCCCGAATGACTGGTTCCAGCCATTTTCCTTGGCATTGCCGTTCCAGTTCAGTCGTTCAACCCGCGCACCGTTGCTCAGATGGAAATGTGCGACCGGGTCAAAGGCGGTGTCCATGCCGGGACGCTTGGCATTCAAAAGATACCACGCCGTCAGGTACTCGATATTTGCCCGCGTGCGCTCGGAAACGCCGTCCGGGCTGGTGGCAGGTGGTTTTGGACCCAGCAAGTCATCGCAATCGGTCAAGGCAGCCTCAATCGCCTTGGGCAGGCCGGTTTCCTCACCCTTGGCCATGGTATCAAGCTGCCGGTCCATCCAGCTGCGCAGTGCCGGTATCGGCGACAGGGTTGAAAACTGTTTGAGATGCGGCAGATCACGCTGCAATTGGGCGACCACACGTTTAATCAGGAAGTCGCCAAAGCTGATTCCCGCCAATCCGGCCTGCGCGTTCGAGATTGAATAAAAGATCGCCGTGTCGGGCTTCGTGTCGCCTTTGGGGGCCTTTTCCGTGCCGCCCAAATCGTCATCCTTGCTTTCGATCAGTTCATCGACGTTTCCGGCAATGCCGTTCACAAGCGCGACTTCCACGAAAATTAGCGGCTCGTCCGGCATGCCGGGATGGAAGAAGGCAAAACACCGACGGTCTGATGCCAGTCGACGTTTAAGGTCATCCCAGCTTTGAATGGCGTGAACCGCTTCATAGGCGATCAGTTTTTCAAGCAGTGCGGCCGGGGAATTCCATGTGATGCGTTGGAGTTCCAGAAAGCCGATATCAAACCAGCTCGCCAGCAGTGTCTTGAGATCACGTTCCAGAATGGCAAGTCCCGGGGCCTCCCTACGCCAGCGCAAAAGATCTGCCCGCAGATCAACCAGGAACTTCACACCTTGTGGTAATGAATTGAATTCCTTGAGGATCAAACGAAATGGCGGCACCAGTGCGGCACGCAGTTCGGTTTCAAGTAATGCCTGCTCTGCCAGATCATCCGCCGCCGTCCAATCGGCCATGACGGCCGCAACACGGTCGCGATCCACCCCGAATTCATTGACCAGAAGATGCAGGAATTCACGTTTTCCCATATCATCAAGGCGCAAGAAATCATGTCCAAGGGCTGCAGCACGCGCACGGGCCGATACCGCCCCACCGCGCCTTGCCAGGCAATCGGCGATCTGTTCGCGCCAACGATCCTGGCGGGTCTGGCTTTCATCAAAACCAAGGCCACGCACCACCGGGCTATCGCGCAGTTCGCGCCAGGCGCCGCGAAGATTATCAAGGGTTCTGTCGAGAAACGTCTGAGACATGCCTGTCTCCCACTCCGATATCAGAAGAACTTCAAATCGTTTCCTCAATACGTGATGATCCATCCCATCACGCCATACCGTTTTTATATCGGGTGATTATACCGCAAGTGCCAGCGGCTGCGGCGACTTCTTATTCACCTTATTTCACGTCACGCCTTTTTGCGCGACGCCAGCCACAGCTCGCGCAAGACAGCCGGAAGATGTTCCGGAATGTCTTCGGCAATCAGGCCGGGGCCAATATCCGCGCCGCTTCGCGCATGAAGCCATACCCCCATGCAGGCGGCATCAAAACTGTCCATGCCCTGCGCCATCAAACCACCAATGATCCCGGCCAATACATCGCCCGACCCAGCGGTCGCCAGCCAAGGCACATCGACCGCACTGATGGCTGCCCGCCCGTCCGGCGCGGCAATCACCGTATCAGCCCCCTTGATCAGGACAGTGGCGCTGCAGCGTTTGGCGGCTGCGCGCGCCCGACAAAGCTTGTCGCCGGTGATATCGGGAAACAGGCGGGCAAATTCGCCCTCATGCGGGGTCAGGACGGTCGGGCCTTGTACGGCAAAGCACAAGGTAGACGGATCTTCGGCAAAGCTTGTGAGTGCGTCGGCATCAAGCACCGTCGCCCGACAGAGATGCAAAAGTTTCAGGACAAGGGCACGGGTATCATCGCCGACGCCAAATCCTGGCCCGATGACAAAGGCATTGTGACGACAGTCATTCACAAGCGCATCAAAGGCAGACATCGGGGCGGTCATGTTACCCGGCGCATCCGATGCGTAGATCGGTAACGCCTGCGCATCTGCCACGATGGTGAGAAGCCCCACACCGGATCGGCGTGCGGCGCGCGCCACAAGGCGGGTTGCCCCGGTCATGGTAGCGCCGCCAAAGGCCAAAAGATGCCCGCGATGATATTTGTGGCCTTCAAGCCCCGGCCAATGGATGCCTGCCCGCCACAAAACCGGATCGTTGCGCCAGCAGGCCGGCGCAATCTCAAGGACCGTCTGATCAGTTATGCCGATATCGCGCACGGCCAGTTCACCGCACATCAAACGCCCCGGCAAAAGATAATGCCCGGGCTTTGCGCGACAAAACGTCACGGTCAGGTCCGCCTTGACGGCGACACCCAAAACCATGCCGCTATTGCCATCAACACCAGATGGCACATCCACCGCAACCACGCTGCACGGGCTTGAATTGATTGTGGTAACAAGTTCGGCGATATCACCGGTGATGGCGCGCGCAAGCCCGGCCCCGAAAATACAGTCGACCACCAGATCCGCGCCGACAACAAGGGCGGGTGAAAGAAGCTCGGTCGCCCCTTCCCAGCGGGCGGCATGCAGGGCAGCGTCCCCTTTGAGGTCAGCAACATCGCCCATCAGCCCCAAACGCACCGACCAGCCTTCATCACGCAGAAGCTTGGCGATGGCAAAACCATCGCCGCCGTTGTTGCCGGGGCCACACAACACAGATACGGAACGCGGTGACCAGTGACGGATGATTTCCTCAAATACGGCGCGACCGGCATTTTGCATCAAAACGTCGCCGGGAATGCCGCCTTCGATCGTGCGGCGGTCTG
This sequence comes from Thalassospira sp. A40-3, assembly GCF_015871485.1. Classification (NCBI taxonomy): domain Bacteria; kingdom Pseudomonadati; phylum Pseudomonadota; class Alphaproteobacteria; order Rhodospirillales; family Thalassospiraceae; genus Thalassospira; species Thalassospira sp. A40-3. The sequence continues at coordinate 1,721,342 of NZ_CP065428.1, read as the reverse complement.
CTTCGTACATCTGATCGGTTGTCAGGATTTCAAACATTTCACCCCGTCATCCTTGTCATGAACTTCCGGTCTGCGTTATGCATCAAGACAGCATTTAAAACAGGTCCAGTCGACTGTAGCCATTTAAATTTCACCCCACTATAGTGCAGCGAAATTCGCATGTCGGATCGTTGGCAGAAAGGCTGACCGTCAGACCGCAAAACTAAACTTTCCGCAGCAAGGCTTTGCCCGCATGCATGTAGTCGTCATGGGCGCCGGGGTCATCGGGACAACGGCGGCCTGGTATCTTTTGCAAAATGGTCATCAGGTTACGGTCGTTGATCGTCGGCATGCCAGTGCGCAGGAAACAAGCTTTGCCAATGGCGGTCAGATTTCTGCCTGTCACGCCACCCCATGGGCGAATGCATCCACCCCCAAACAAATCCTCGGCTGGCTTGGCCGGGAAGAAGCGCCGCTTCTGTTTCGGATGCGCTTTGACCCGCAGCTATTTTCATGGGGCTTGCGGTTCTTGCGCAACTGCACCGATGCGCGGGCCAGGATCAATCTGGAAAAGGCGCTTCGCGTTGCGATCTATAGCCGCGATTGCCTGCGCGCGCTTCGCGACGAGCTTGATCTTGAATACGATCATAGCACACGCGGTATTCTGCATATCTGCCGCACTGAGCAGGACATGGTCGCGGTCGAAAAGGCCACCGCCCAGATGCAGGAATACGGGCTTAAACGTCGACTTGTCTCGCCCCAAGAATGTCTTAACATCGAACCGGCCTTGCGTGATGCCACAGCACCGATCATTGGCGGCAGCTTTACCCCCGATGATGAAAGCGGTGATGCGCGTAAATTCACCGAATGTCTGAGCGAACATTGCATCGCCAAGGGTGCCGCATTCCACTTCAACACCAACATCACCGGCCTTGTGCACGATCAGGGAAAGATCACCTGTGTTCAAACTGACAAGGGTGACATCCATGCGGATGCCTTTCTGGTCTGTCTGGGCAGCTACAGCCCGCTGATGCTGGCCCCGCTTGGCATTAAACTGCCGATTTATCCGTGCAAGGGATACTCGATCAGCATCGATACCACAGGCTATTCCGGGGCACCCGAAACGGCCCTGATCGATGATAGCGTGAAAATGGTGTATTCGCGCCTCGGCACACACCTTCGAGTTGCAGGCACAGCGGAGCTTGATGGCTATAACCTTCGGATGTCGCTACGCCGCCAAAAACTTATCGTTGATAAAGCACTGGAATTATTCCCGAATTCAGGTGATCGCTCCAGCATCGATTTCTGGTCGGGTTTGCGGCCGGTAACGCCGGATTCTGCCCCTGTTCTTGGGGATACGAAGTATGCTAATCTATACCTTAATACGGGGCATGGGACGTTGGGTTGGACGATGAGTTGCGGATCAGCAAAAGCAGTCGCCGATCTCATCAGCGACAAGACCCCTGACATCTCTCTGACGGGGCTGGGTATCGACCGCTTTTAGCGGACGACCTGATTATTATGGGATCACGGGCTGACATGACCAGCAACACACCAATTGGTTCAACCAATGTGCCATTGGCCGACCAGGTTGTTCTGAACGCCCTGCCCTATGCCGCCGTCATTTGCGACCGCAACGGCATCGTCATGCAATGTAACGAGGCCATCGCGCGTTTGATCGGCGTTTCGCGTGATCGCATGCTTGGCCGCAAGGCCGGTTTCATTTCCAAAGGTCTGATGAGCGATATCGAAGATGTGTTTTCTTCGGGCCGGACTTGGCGCGGCGATATCATTCTGGTCGGTGCTGCCAAGGAAAGCCATGTCTGCGACCTTTCCATCGCGCCGCTTGAATACTGCCAGAACAATGAAACGCGCACCGCGGTGCTGATGACATTGCTTGAAAATGACCGTCAGGCACAGGCCGAACGTACCTTGATGGAGCAAAACCGCAATCAGTCGGATGCCAACGCGTCAAAATCCGACTTTATCGCCAATATGGGCCATGAATTGCGCACACCGCTTAATGCGATTATCGGCAACTCCGAACTGATTGCGCATGGGGTTCTTGGCGATCTGCCTGACGGGTATCGCGAATGCGGCCGCGACGTTTACGAGGCGGGCAAGCATCTGCTTGAACTGGTCAATAATGTTTTGGACGTGTCAAAGCTCTCGGCCGGTTCCATGACCTTGCAGCTTGAAGAGGCTGATCTTGGTTCGGTGATACGCGATGCCGCCCGGCTTGTCGGGGATGATATTTCGCGTCGCAGCCATCAATTGCAATTTGATCTGCCGGATCAGCCGGTATCGATGCTGTGTGACAAGCTGAAACTCAAACAGATCCTGATCAATATCCTGAGTAACGCGGCAAAATTCACGCCCGAACACGGCAAGATCCGCATCGGACTGACCACAACCGACGAAGACGTGAGTTTTGCGATCGAGGATAATGGTGTCGGCATGAGCCCGAATGACATTCCCCGCGCGCTGGCCCGGTTCTCGCAGCTTCATCCATCCGGGGTGAAGGAAAGTGTCGGCACCGGCCTTGGCCTGCCACTGGCAAAGCTTCTGGTCGAACTGCATGGCGGACGGCTTAGTATCGAAAGCGACCTTGGCAAGGGCACGACGGTGCGCATTACCCTGCCCCGCCCGTAAGCCGATACTGTTAACTCTGAAAAGCAAAAGACCCGCCCGGACATGTCCGAGGCGGGTCTTCTGCTTTTCAGGCCTTATTGGGCCGCAGATTGATTGATCTGGTCGTGCCGCGCGATGACGTCCTTGGGCCAGCGGCTTTTGATGTAAGACAGGCTGGCAATGATTTCCTCGTCGCTCAGCACGCCTTCATATCCCTGCATGGCCGATTTATAATCGCCCCCGGCCATTGCCGCCGGTCCGTATTTGGTCAGCTCAAACAAGACCTGATCGGGATGATGCCAGGTATGGCCGGTTTCGTCGTGGGGTGGTGCCGGAAGCAAACCGTCAGGACCGCGTTCACGCCAATTGGCTTCGCCCTCAAGTCTGGCACCGTGGCAAGACGCACAATTTGCGTCATAGATCTTCTTGCCCTGCGCCACCAGTTGCAGATCATCGGGACGCAACGACACATCCTGACCCGTAATCCCGCCCGGGCCAAAGAATGTGACAATGCCATACATAATCGCCGCACCGACAAGGGCGCCAAGCGCCATAACACCTTTATTCTTCAATGTGCTCTCTCATTCTTTTGTGTTTCGGCATCACGCCTTGCGGGCAAGATCATTGATGATCGGGCAATTCGGACGATCATCGCCATGACAGGACTGTACAAGGTCGGAAAGTGTATCGCGCAGGCTTTGAAGTTCGGCGATCTTGCGTTCGATCTCTGCCAGATGGGTTTTGGCGATTTCCTTTACATCGGAAGAGGCACGGTTGCGGTCCTCGTAAAGTGACAGCAACACCCGGCAATCTTCGACCGAAAACCCCAGCCCGCGGGCACGTTGCAGGAACCGCAATTTGTGCAGATCGTTTTCGTCATAGTCACGATACCCGTTGGCCAGACGCCCCGGCGAAACCAGACCGATATCCTCATAATAACGGATGGTTTTCGCCGGAAGTCCGCACTCGGTCGCGGCATCAGAAATGTTCATCGCCTTCTCCTACTTCCGGACTGTCCAGCGCCGCAGTGTCAGTGAGTTACCAACAACCGAGACGGAGCTAAGCGCCATCGCCGCACCGGCAATCGCCGGGCTCAGAACACCGAATGCTGCCAACGGAACACCGACCACGTTATAGGCAAAGGCCCAGAACAGGTTCTGTGCGATCTTGCGACGGGTGGCGATCGAAATATCAATCGCGGCAGACACAAGTGCCGGATCAGACCGCATCAGGGTGATGCCAGCCGTTTCCATGGCAACATCGGTGCCACCACCCATGGCAATACCGACATCGGCCGCGGCCAATGCCGGGGCATCATTGATGCCGTCACCAACCATGGCGACATGCCGGCCTTCCTTGCGGAGTTTTTCGACTTCACGTGCCTTGTCCTGCGGGCGAATACGACCTTCGCCGCGTTCCAGGCCAAGTTCGCGTGCCACGTGGCTTGCGACATCCTGACTGTCACCCGACAACATGATCGATGAAATGCCGCGTGCCTTGAGATCGGCAATTGCCTGTTTGGCACCTTCGCGAATGCGATCCTCAAGGGTCAGGTAACCGGCAAACGTGCCATCAAGCGCAACCAGAATAACGGTTCTACCTTCGCCCTCTTGTTTCTTGATGTCCTTTGCCAGATCCTGCGGCGGACCTGCGATATCAAGATCACTCAGCAAGGCTTCGCTGCCGATGGCGATCTTGTGCTTTTCGACATCGGCCATGACACCGGCACCGGTTTTGCCCTTGAAGTTATCGATATCGGGCAATGATACGCCTTCATCCTTGGCGATCGAGACAACCGCACGCGCCAGGGGATGTTCACTGGCGGCCTGAACCGCTGCTGTCAGGCGCAGCAACTCATTACGGTCAACACCCTCAACCGGGCAGATATCGCGTAAGGTCGGTGTGCCTTCCGTCAGGGTGCCGGTTTTATCAAAGATGACGGTATCGACATTATGGGCCTGTTCAAGCGCCTCGAAATTACGGATCAGGATGCCGTTGCGCGCAGCACTGCCGGTACCGGCCACCAGCGCAGTCGGCGTCGCCAGACCAAGCGCACAAGGACATGCAATCACCAGTACGGAGACGGCGGCAACGATCGATGCCTCTGCGCCAAAGCCGGTAAACAACCATGCGCCCAGGGTCAGCAATGCAATGACAACCACAATCGGCACGAACACGGCCGATACCCGGTCGACAAGCTTCTGAACCGGGGCCTTGCCGGTCTGGGCCTTTTCAACCAGGCGGATGATGCGCGACAGCGTCGTATCATCGCCAACCGCACTGACTTCGATATCAAGGCGTCCGGTGCCGTTCACAGCGCCACCAACGACAGTATCGCCCGTGATTCGTGCCACGGGGCGGGTTTCGCCGGTGATCAGGCTTTCATCAAGTTCACTTTCACCGGCATGAACCTTGCCATCGACCGGCACACGTTCGCCCGGCAAAACACGAACGATATCGCCAACCGAAAGACTTTCAATCGCGACATCCTGTTCACCTTCGCCCGCGACCACCTTGCGCGCACGACGTGGACGCAGCGCCATCAATTCACGAATGGCGGCTGATGCCCCGCGTTTGGCGCGTTCTTCCATGATTTTACCCGCAAGGATCAGGGTAATGATCGCAGCCGATGCTTCGAAATAAAGATGGGTCTGCCCGGCATTGGCCGTCAGCATGTTATAGAGACTGAGGAAATAGGCCGCCGATGTCCCGAGTGCGACCAGCACATCCATGTTGGCACTGCGATGGCGCAGGGCCGCATATGCCCCCTGATAGAAGCGCGCACCGATATAGAACTGAACCGGGGTTGCAAGAGCAAGTTCAACCCATGCTGGCAGATGATAGGACACACCAAGGTTCATCCAGACCATCTGCAAAACCAGTGGTGCGGTCAGCAATGCCGATACCGCCAGAAGGATCAGGGATTTATCCTGCTTCTTTTCGTTGCGTGCCGCTTCGTCTGCGTCACCGTTTTCGGATCCGGATTTGTTGCGTGACGTTGCGTGATAGCCGGCATCCTCGATCGCCTTGATCGCGACGGCATCATTAACCTTGCCCGACAGGGCCGAGATATCGGCACGTTCCAGCGCGAAATTGACACTGGCTTCGGTGACGCCCGGCAATGCCGAAAGTGCCTTTTCAACCCGCAAAGCACAGTTTGCGCATGTCATGCCATCGACATCAAAGGAAAGCTGCTGGGTTACGACGCTATAGCCTGAATCCGCGACCGCCTCGGCGATTTTGGATGTATCAAGCTTGCTGTCGTCAAAATGCACATTTGCTCTGTTAAGTGCAAAGTTCACGGTGACATCAGAAACACCATCAAGACCAGCAATGGCCTTTTCAACGCGGCCTGCACAGTTTGCACAGGTCATGCCTTCGATCTCGAGGTTCACTTCGCTGGTATTGGCAGTCGGCTGCACGGATGCCCCACCGCCTGCTGCGGTATCATATTCGTCTGTTCGGCGATCCATATCACGCACCTCAAAAAGGGGTTATTACAAGATATGGGGCACGATAGACCTTCCAGCAACTGGAAGGTCAAGACAAAAAGAAAACCCCGGACATTGCCGGGGCTTTCTGAAAATTGTTTGCTGGCCGATGATCAGCCTTCCGGGCTTGGTTCCCCGGCTGCGCGGAACTGGATGTAGTTCGGCAGGCCCATCATGTCGATCAGGCGGATCTGCTGTTCCAGCCAATAGGCATGATCTTCTTCGCTGTCATCAAGCAGGGCGACCAGCATCTGACGGGTCTGGAAATCATCCTCTGCCTCGGCGATCTTGATCGCCTTTTTCAGAAGATTGATCACATGATATTCGTGTTCGAGATCGTTTTTCATCATCTCGGGCACGGTTTTGCCGATCTTGATCGGTTCACGCGATGCGGTATCGGGCACGCCTTCAAGGAACAGGATACGCTCGATCAGACGCTTTGCGTGTTCGAGTTCCTCATCCTTTTCGTGATGCATGCGTTCATAGAGCGAATGCAGCCCCCAATCGGCATACATTTCAGCATGTGTGTTGTACTGATCCGCCGCCGACAGTTCGGCAGTGAGCTGTTTGTTCAGCGCGGCGAGGACCTTTTTACTACCCTTCATGGCGTAATACTCCTGATCTGATTAGTCGCCGTCGCCTGAACGGCTCTGGATGTAGTTTGCAATCCCGATATTTTCGAGCTGCCATTCTTCGGTCTCAAGCCAATCAACGTGCTCTTCCTGTTCTTCCAGGAATTTCACAAGCAGATCGCGCGTCACAAAATCCTCGGCCTTTTCACAGGCGGTGATGGCTTCGCGCAGAAGCGGCAGAGACGCCAATTCAAACTTCATGTCACAGCTGATGATTTCTTCGACATTTTCGCCGATCATCAGTTTGTTGAGGTTCTGGAGGTTGGGAAGACCTTCGAGGAACAGAATGCGCTCAATCGTGTCGTCGGCGCGTTTCATTTCCTTGATCGAGAGCTTGTACTCATACTCGCCCATTTCTTCCACGCCCCAGTCCCGCAGCATTCTGGCATGCAGGAAATACTGGTTAATCGCAGTCAACTGGTTGGTCAGAATGCGATTAAGGTATGTGATGATCTTGGGATCACCTTTCATCATGGCTCTCCTGATGGTTGGGCTATACAGATAGTGGGAATCCGCCTTCTAGCTTTCAAGGAAAAAACGCGCCTTTGATTACCATTATCAATAATTTAGCCGATTTTTCCGAAATTTGCCACTTTGTCTGAATGACTAAAAATCATTCGCACGGATTTCCCTGAGAATGAAAATCGGTTCGGCGAAATTGCCCTTCGCAAAGATCTTGTGTCCGGATGTTTTCGTACGACTCGCAACTACCGTGCAATCAATTGAAGCAAAACATGAAGCCGCGCTTTCAAACCATCCGTTTCATCCTTGGTGATCAACTGACACCGTCGCTTTCAAGCCTGAAGGACGCCGATCCCGATCAGGACCTGGTCGTCATGGCAGAGCCGCATGATGAGGCGACCTATGTCCCCCATCATCGCCAGAAGATCGTGATGATCCTGTCTGCGATGCGCCACTTTGCCGAGGAATTACGCGGCAATGGATTTCATGTCGCGTATTTTGACTATCAAAACCATCCGACCAAGTCCTTTACCGACGCCCTGAAAGCGGCCGTTACCGAACACAACGTCAAAGAAGTCATCATCACCGAGCCCGGCGAATGGCGGGTCAAACATGAAATCGATACATGGTCCGAAGACCTTGATATCTCGGTTGATGTGCGCGCCGATGACCGGTTCTTTGCCCCGCTTTCGGCATTCGCGGATTTTGCCAAGGACCGCAAGGAACTCCGGATGGAGTATTTCTATCGCGGTTTGCGACGCGATACCGGCATCCTAATGGAACCCGATGGCAAGCCTGTTGGCGGGCAGTGGAATTTTGATCACGATAACCGTAAAAGCCTGCCCGATGATGTGACACCCCCATCACCAAAAACCTTTGCGCCCGACAAGATCACGCAAGCTTTGATTGATCACGTGTGCGATGATTTTCCCGATGCACTGGGGGATGTTGCGTCATTTGGCTGGCCGGTCACGCGCCAAGATGCGCTTGCGGCACTTGATCATTTCATCAAGCATCGCTTGGCGCAGTTTGGCGATTACCAGGATGCGATGACGGTCAAAAGTACCACCCTTTATCATTCCCTTATCAGTCCTTGCCTCAATACCGGGCTGTTGTTGCCTGATGAAGTCTGCCGGGCTGCTGAGAAGGCCTATCATGAGGGCAAGTCACCGCTGAACGCGGTTGAGGGGTTTATTCGCCAGATCCTTGGCTGGCGGGAATATGTCCGGGGGCTTTACTGGTATCTTGGCCCGGATTACGGCAGCGGTAATCATTTTGATGCCAAACGCCCCCTGCCCGAATTCTTCTGGGATGGCGATGTGCCGATGAATTGCCTGAAACAGGCGATTGGTGAAACGCTTGAAAATGCCTATGCCCATCACATTCAGCGTTTGATGGTGATTGGCAATTTTTCCCTGCTGGCTGGGCTTGATCCCAAAGAGGTCTGCGACTGGTATCTGGCGGTCTATATCGACGCGTTTGAATGGGTTGAGCTTCCCAACACCTTTGGCATGGCGCTTTATGCCGATGGCGGCAAGATGGCGTCAAAACCCTATGCCGCCAGTGGCAAATATATCGACCGCATGTCAGATTACTGCAAGGACTGCCAGTACAACCCGCGCAACAATACCGGCACGGATGCCTGCCCGTTTAACGCGCTTTATTGGCATTTTTTAGATCGCAACGCCGATAAGCTTGGCAACAATCCGCGCCTTGGCATGCCATATCGCAACTGGGCCAGGATGAAGGACGACAAAAAGCGCGATCTGATCGCACAGGCCGACGCGTTCTTACGCAAACTTGATGATGGCAAGCTTGATACCGGATCTGAACAAGGCAGCCTTTTCTGAGGCTTAGAAATCAAAAGTGATTTGTTGATCTGATTTATCGCGCCCGGCCGGCGGTCGTTTCTGTTTAAAGGTTCGGCTTCCGTGCTGCTTGACGATTTGCTGTGCCTGATCGCGGAAATCATCATTTTTGCGAATGGCCCAGATGTTGGTACGCGCATGTCGGGCGGCGGCCATGTGATCAACAATCGGGGCTGGATAATGTTTTCCGATCTCAACGCCGAGATCGATCTGTTCAATCGGGGCAAGGCGCCAGGGTTCGTGAATGAAGGCGTCCGGAACGTCGCGCAGTTCCGGCACCCAACGGCGGATAAAGTCACCATCGGGGTCCTGATCATTGGATTGCTTGACCGGGTTATAGATGCGTGGCGTGTTGATCCCCGTCGTGCCTGATTGCATCTGGATCTGCGGGTAATGAATGCCCGGTTCGTAATCGACAAATTGCCGGGCGAGATGCAAAGCGGGTTCGCGCCAATGTTGCCAAAGCTGATAGCTGACAAAGGCTGTGAGCATCGCGCGCATTCTGAAATTGATCCAGCCGGTGTGATCAAGGGCGCGCATACAGGCATCAATAAACGGAAAGCCGGTTTTGCCAGCTTTCCACGCCAGAAGGCCCGGATCATCGGGATGATCAGGCCGCAAGCCATCATAGGCCGGATGCAGGTTTTCGATCTCGATCCCCGGTGTGGTTTCAAGTTTCTGGACGAAATGGCAATGCCAATGCAGCCGGCTTTCATACGCCTTTAGCGCGGAGAGAAATCCTTTGGGGCGATCCGTTGCAGGCATGCCATGAATATCGCGCCGTCTTTCACGCACGGCATGAATGATTTCGCGCAAGGATACTGTGCCATAGGCAATATGCGGACTTAGCCGTGAACAGCTTTCAAATGCGGTTCGGGGCGATGACATTTCCCGGTGATATCGTTGCCCGCGATAGCCAAGGAAATTGTCAAGCAGCCGCATCCCCGCGCGTCGTCCTCCACCCTGCGGGTCATTGCAAGGTGCGGAAAGGTGCGCCACAGGATTTTCGGGAAGTGTGCCGGGATCAAGATCAACGGCAGGTGTTTGAAACCGCACCTGCCCGGTCGGTGGGCTGGCAAAAAACGCCTGCCATGCCCCGTGCCAGTGATCGCGATCAAGCTTGCCGCGGATGACAGAAAACTGCCGATGTTCTTGGAATGCAATGCCCTTCTGGCGCGCCCAATCCGAAACGGCCAGATCACGTTTGAATGTCCAGAGATTGCCGGTTTCTTCGTGTGCATGAATGGCACGGATATCGAATGTGTCAGCAAACCCGGCCAAGACATCAACAACATTGCCAACCCGCACGGTAAGCGATTGACCAAGCGCACGGGCATCAGACGCCAGTTCACCAAGCGACACGCGGATAAACTGCCAATGCCGTGCTGATGTGTCTGGCAGTCGCCAATAGTCGGGCTCGACGACATAAAGCAACACAACCGGATATCCGGCAGCGATCGCCGCATTCAGCGCCGCATGATCATGCAGACGCAGGTCGCGCTTTAACCAGACAATTGTGATGGGTGCACGCATCAGCACCACCCAACGACAACAGTTGCATCAGGTGTGGTGGACAGATTTAAAATGCGGAAACAAACCAGCGGCATGCAAACGGAACTCGCAATCACAAGAACATTGCTTCCATACGCTGCGTGACTTTGTCCGGATTGGTTTGGCCTAGAAGCTACCCCAGAAACACAAAAAGCCGGACTTGTGTCCGGCTTCCGCATTGGCAATCCCGATGGACGGGTGCCTATATGGTGCGAGCGTTATGCAATCGCGTCACGTGCTGCTTTACGAGCAACGTCTTTGATCTGCCACTGGGAAATCCCGACATCATCAAGATCGCGCTTATCAAGGCCGTAAAGTTCATTCGCGACCGAGCGTGCATAGGCCCAACGGCGAACAGCAACAAGAATACTGGACAGGAACATGTTGAACCTCCTTGGGTTACAATTTTGAATGCTGCCTTGGAGGTGACCTCCAACTGTCTGGCGCATTCATCAGCTTGCTTCGCGTTGCAATATGTCGAAATTCCACTTGATCCTCAACCACCAAAAAATGCATATCATCTGTGCCGTTTATTCACAGATAAGCACAGATCGACAAACCATACCCGACAATCCGTGGCTGATACGGCGATTAAGTATGATGTTTTGAGTTGAATAATACCTGAACGCGCATAGTGCAGCGCAGCATTTTTGCTGACTTTTCAGGTCAAAACGCCCTGCCCCATGCCCTGTCCTAGGCGTTACCCTCTGCGACCTTGGCAAACGGCAAGGCCGATTGAAGGGCATGGACGGTAAGCGGCGCGGCAACGCCTTTGACCGCGAAGTCACCACAGCAAACCGTCGGCTCGGTGATGTGGCTTGCCAGAACATCTGATATCAACAAGGGTGTGCCGATCTGTTTGGTCAGGCTTTCCAGACGGGCCGTCCGGTTTACCGCCACCCCCATCACGGTGAAATCCAGTCGATGGGTGCCGCCAACATTGCCATAGACCACTTCGCCGTAATGAAGCCGACACCAAAGCGAAGGATTGGCAAGCCTTCTTTCAAACGTTTCCGGTTGACATTTTCCAGATCCGCCAAGGCGGCCTTTGCCGCACGCACGGCGTTTTCGCAGACACTTTCGCCTGATTGATTGTTTTCCTGGGCAAAGACAATCAGCATCGCATCGCCGACAAAACGCAAAATTTCGCCCCCATGGGCGCGCACCGCACGTTCGACCGTTTCGAAATAGACATTGAGACTGTCAAGCAGCTGTTCGACCGACAGGGTTTCGGTCATCACCGTAAAATCGCGCACGTCACTGAACCAAAGGGCTGCACGAATGGTTTCACCGTCACCGCGACGAATATGGCCATGCATGACCCGCGCACCGGTGCGTTCGCCCAAATAGGTATCAAGCAACGAATGTTCGATCCGTTTGGTCACATGCAGTTCAAGAACCCCGCCAACGTGGTCCAACAACCCTTCGAAACAGGCGATTTCGCTATCATCGAAACCGTCGGGCTGCTCTGTTGCGATGGTCATAACGCACCAGCGTCCGCCACTGAACCGAATGCGGGTACAATAATAGTCGGTCAACCCCATGCCGATCAGTTCGCCGACAAGCGGGTGATGATCGGCCGGATTGACCTTTGCAAGGTGAATGCGCACCGGGCCACCATGCAGGTTAACGTCTTCGACCGGGCTTCCGATGTAAGAACCGCTTTCATGAATGCCGTGGGTGGCCTCCCACAGACGGGCCCCGTGTTCGCGATCCCACAGAAACGACCAGACGGCGACTTGCGGATGGAGTGCCTCCATCGAGCAGCGCATGCGCGCAATATGAAATCCTTGGGCGTTGATCCGCGTCATCAGTTGGTCAAGGAAGGCATTTGCATCCTCAATCAGGCGGCCTTCTTTGGCAATCCATTCGATAACAGGTGCGCTATTCCACATGGCCGTCCTCTATTCCCCTGCTATCACATGATAATCACGACCAAATTCAATGCACTTATTCCGAGACGTCACAGCTTTAATGCCGACAAACGCCCTAATTGTTTTTGCTGCCCTGCAATATATTAGCGATGTATATTGCCAATTTTGTAACAAAGTGTTTCAGTTCGCAATCTGGAAACGCCCTGTTACAGTTTTGTGGATGCATTGTGCCCCTTCTCGCAGCATGTTGTCGCTGCAAATGGTTAAAAGCCAGGGAGGAAACCTAGATGTATCTGCGCAAAACCATCCTCGCCACTGGTGTGGCGTTTTCTGCACTCGCGACTGCTAACTTTGCTCATGCCGAGCCGACCGCTGAAGTTCTGCACTGGTGGACTTCGGGCGGCGAAGCAAAAGCTGTCGCATCCCTTAAAGAAGATTTCGAAGCCAATGGCGGTACCTGGGTTGATAGCCCGGTCGCTGGTGGTGCTGGCGATGCAGCCATGACCGTTCTGCGTTCGCGCGTTCTGTCGGGTGATGCACCGGCTGCTGTTCAGCTTAAAGGTCCGGCAATTCAGGAATGGGCCGAACAGGGTGCCCTTGCTGATCTCAATGACGTTGCCGCTGCGGAAGGTTGGGATGACGTTATCCCGGCTGCGATCCAGGACGTTATGAAATACGAAGGCGACTATGTTGCTGTTCCGGTAAACGTACACCGCGTTGACTGGATCTGGGCAAACCCGACCCTTCTGGCAAAAGTTGGTGCCGATTCCGCACCGACCACCTGGGACGAGTTCAACGCCCTTGCTGATAAACTGCAGGCTGCTGGCATCACGCCGGTTGCCCATGGTGGTCAGCCGTGGCAGGACGCAACCGTCTTTGAAACCGTCGTTCTTGGCCTTGGCGGCCCGGAATTCTTCCAGAGCGCTCTGGTTGATCTCGACGAAGACGCACTGAACTCCGACACCATGAAAGCGGTGTTTGACCAGATGCGCAAAATCCGTGGTTATGTCGATGCCGACTTCCCGGGTCGTGACTGGAACCTTGCAACCGCAATGGTCATGAATGGCGAAGCCGCCATGCAGATCATGGGTGACTGGGCAAAAGGCGAATTCCTTGCTGCTGGTAAAGTACCGGGCAAAGACTTCATCTGTGCAGCAACCCCGTCTGAAAACGGCTACCTGTTCAATGTTGACAGCTTTGCCATGTTCAACGTTTCGGGCGACGACAAGGTCGCTGGCCAGAAACTGCTTGCCGAACTGATTGTTGGCGAGAAGTTCCAGGAAACCTTCAACCTTCTCAAAGGTTCGATCCCGGCACGTTCAGGCGTTTCGCTTGATAAGTTCGACGATTGCGCCAAGAAGTCCGAAGCTGACCTTCAGGCCGCACAGGAAGCCGGTGGTTTCCTTCCGTCCATGGCACATGGCATGGCGCTTCGTGGCCACCTTGCAGGTGCGATCGTTGACGTCGTGACCGCACATTTCAACTCCGACATGTCGTCTGACGAAGCTGTCTCGCGTCTGGTCGAAGCTGTTGAACTGGCCAAAGACTAATCTCATCTGATCAGTACAATCTGAGATATGAGCAATTTGCAGGCCCCGGAATTTCCGGGGCCTGTTTCCCACTCATTTAACTTTTGAGGCAAAGGTTATGGGGGCTTCTCAAAGCACCGAAAGCAACCTGACGGCCAGCATCCAGCGTCATCTGTCCAAGATCGTTGTTGCACCGTCCTTTGCTGCGTCCCTGTTTTTTGTCTACGGGTTCATCCTGTGGACCGGCTATATGGCGTTTTCCAAGTCGCGCATGCTTCCCGTCTGGGATTGGGCAGGGCTTCGGCAATATGAACGTCTGTGGCAGATGGAACGCTGGCATGTTGCCATTGAAAACCTGCTGATCTTTGGCGGTCTGTTTATTGTGACCTGCCTGATCATCGGGTGCCTTCTGGCAGTTCTTCTTGATCAGCGTATTCGCGCCGAAGGTGCGCTTCGTACGATCTTCCTTTATCCGATGGCCCTGTCCTTCATCGTGACGGGTACTGTCTGGAAATGGCTTCTTAATCCGGGCCTTGGCCTTGAAAGCATGATGCATGACCTCGGCTGGACGAGCTTCAAGTTCGACTGGCTGGTCAATTCGGACATGGCGATCTACACGGTTGTGATCGCAGCAGTCTGGCAGGCATCGGGCTTTGTCATGGCAATGTTCCTTGCGGCATTGCGCGGCGTCGATCAGGACATCATTCGCGCAGCCTATATGGACGGTGCCAGCCTGCCCCGGATCTATTTCGGTATCATCATTCCGTCGATCCGCCCGGTTTTCCTGAGTGCGATCGTCGTTCTGGCCCACCTTGCTGTTAAAAGCTTTGACCTTGTCATCGCGCTTACCGGTGGCGGCCCGGGCTATTCATCGGATCTTCCGGCAACCTTCATGTACACGATGGCCTTCCAGCGTAACCAGCTTGGTGTTGGTGCCGCCAGTGCCATGATGATGCTGGCAACCGTTATGGCGATCATTGTGCCGTATCTGTATTCCGAACTGCGCGGAGGCAAGAAAAATGGCTGATATTCAGACCTATAGCCACGATGCAGGCTGGAAACACACCCTTCTGCGCGGGTTGCTGTATCTTATTCTGATCCTGTTTGCGGCCTATTACCTTTTCCCGCTGATCGTCATGATTTCGACCTCGTTGAAATCGCTTGACGAAATTCGTGAAGGGTCGCTGATTTCACTGCCGCGCGTGGTGACGTTTGATGCATGGAACTATGCGTGGAACGAAGCCTGCGTTGGTGTCGAATGCACCGGGATCAAAATCTATTTCTGGAACTCGGTCAAAATGGCGATCCCCGCCGTTCTGATTTCGACCTTCCTTGGTGCGATCAACGGTTATGCGCTGACCAAGTGGCGGTTCAAGGGTGCAAACATCGTATTTGCCCTGCTGCTGTTTGGTTGCTTCATTCCGTTCCAGGTCGTTCTGCTGCCGATGTCACAGGTTCTTGGCAAACTTGGTCTTGCCAGCTCCACTCCGGGCCTTGTTCTGGTCCACGTGGTTTACGGCCTGTGCTTTACCACTCTGTTCTTCCGGAACTACTACGTTTCGATCCCGGACGAGCTGGTCAAGGCCGCCACCATTGACGGTGCCGGGTTCTTCACCATTTTCTGGCGCATTATTCTGCCGATCTCGACCCCGATCATCGTGGTTTCGGTCATCTGGCAGTTCACCCAGATCTGGAACGACTTCCTGTTCGGTGCTTCGTTCGCCTCTGGCGCAAACGCACCGATGACCGTCGCACTCAACAATATCGTCAACACCACGACCGGCGTGAAACAGTATAACGTTGATATGGCAGCAGCCCTGCTGACCGGCCTTCCGACGTTGCTGGTTTATGTTCTCGCTGGCAAATACTTCGTCCGCGGCCTGACCGCCGGCTCGGTGAAGGGATAAGCAAATGGCATCACTCACCCTCGATAAAGTTCGCAAGGCTTTTGGCCCTGTCGAAGTTCTCAAGGAAATCAATCTGGCGATTGACGATGGCGAGTTTCTCGTCCTTGTCGGTCCGTCCGGTTGCGGCAAATCGACCCTTCTGAACCTGATTGCAGGTCTGGAAACAGCCACCGACGGGGAAATCCGCATCGGGGATCGCGTTATCAACGACGTGCATCCCAAAGACCGTAACATCGCCATGGTGTTCCAGTCCTATGCGCTTTACCCGAACATGACTGTGCGCAAGAACATCACCTTTGGCCTCGAAATCCGTGGCGTTTCAAATCAGGAACGTGACAAGGCCGTTGCCGATGTTGCCAAACTGCTTCAGATCGAAGCACTTCTGGATCGCAAACCGTCCCAGCTTTCGGGTGGTCAGCGTCAGCGTGTGGCCATGGGCCGCGCGCTTGTCCGTGATCCGGATATCTTCCTGTTTGACGAACCGCTTTCCAACCTTGATGCGAAACTGCGTGTCGACATGCGGACCGAGATCAAGAAGCTGCATCAGCGTCTTGGCTCGACCATCGTTTATGTCACCCACGATCAGATCGAAGCCATGACCCTGGCCTCGCGCATCGCGGTGATGAAGGACGGTATCCTGCAGCAGTTCGATACGCCGCAGAACATCTATGAACGCCCCAACAACATGTTTGTTGCCGGCTTCATCGGATCGCCGTCGATGAACTTCATTGATGCGACCCTGACCGAGGACAACGGCAAGCTGGCCCTGACCATCCCGCGCGATGGCAACCCGATTGTCCTGCCGCTGTTTGAGGCACCGGAAAGCTATCGTGGTTATATCGGCAAGGATGTTGTGTTCGGCATTCGCCCCGAAGCCCTGACCCACAAACGTACCGGGTCGGACGAACCGGGCAGCCAGTATGTCAATTTCGACAGCAAGGTCGAAGTGATTGAACCGACCGGTGCCGACACGATGACCGTGATCGAAATCGCCGGTAAGGAAATCGTTGCGCGCGTCCGTCCGGACCGTCAACCGAAACCGGGCGAGAGCATGACGTTCTCGGCCGACATGTCTCAGATCAGTCTGTTTGACCCGGATACCGAGTTGCGGATCTGATCTGATTGGCGGGTGGTTCTGGGGGCCACCCGCCATTCTTCTTTTTGGGCCCTGCTCTGCCCTGCACTTGGCGGGGTAGCCCTAAACCCTGCGTGGCAGGGACACGATCACTTCCAGACCTTTTCCCGGCATATTGCGCAATTCAATGCGCCCGTCATGGGCATCAATCACTGTTTTCACGATTGAAAGCCCAAGACCACTGCCCCCGGTGCTGCGCGCCCGCGATCCTTCGACACGATAAAACGGCAGGAATACCTTGTCCTGATGTTCGACCGGGATACCGGGCCCTTCGTCACGGATGGTGACCAAAACCGTATCCGCCGTTGCTTCCAAACTAACATTGGCCCGATGGCCGTATTTCAGGGCATTTTCAATCAGGTTGGTAAAGGCACGCTTTAACGTGCCAGGACGGCAAGACAACCGGATGCTGCGCTTGCCCTCAAAGGAATGGGCATCATCATTGCCGCCGAACACCGTATGGACCGAGCTGAACTGTAAGGGTTGTGGCCCGGCAAAGCTTACGGGGCGGCCAAGATCGGCGTAATCGTCACAGATGGCTTCAAGCACGGAAATGAAGTCAACCGTGCGTTCTTCCTCCTTGGCGATCCAGTCACCAAGGAAATCAAGCGCGTCATTCAGCAGACTGTCCATTTCATCAAGATCGCGCAAAACGGTCTCGCGCAGTTCATCATTTTCAATGAATTCGGCGCGCAGCCTTAACCGCGTGCTGGGCGTGCGCAAATCGTGCGAAATGGCGGCCAGCATCCGGGTGCGATCGCCCAGCATCCGTGAAATACGTTCGCGCAAATCGTTGTAAGCCGCGGCCATTGACCGCGCCTCTGTGGGCCCTCGTTCCTCGACCGGTGGGCCGCTGACATCATCAGCATGGTCAATGATCGCACGTGTCAGGCGCTTGAACGGGCCTGCCAACAAATCGGCAAGCCCGGCAAACACGACAAGAACCGCGGCCACCCCCATCAGGAACATCAGAAAGACCAGCGACGGGGACGAATAATTCGCCCACAACTCGTTATGGTGCACCAGAATGCGCTTGCCCGACGGCATCATGATTTCCACCTGTGCCTCGAGGCCAAGACGCGCGATTTCACGCGACAATTCGGCAAAGAACAGGCTGGGATTTTCGGTGGCCTCGATCGTGGCGCGCTGTTCGGCACTCAAACGACCGCGTTCGAAATGCACCTTGACCGAGGTCGGCCAACCGGTATTGGCCAGTCGGACCGGCATGGCGATGTGCTGTGCGGGTCTGGAAAACAGTAACAAGGTCCCGACATCATCGGATGGCAGGATGCGCATCGTCATGCCATCGCGCGCAGCAATATCGATGATGTTTTCTTCAAATTCGGGGTTTTCGGCGATCCGTACCAGTTCGCGAATGGTAAAGCCCAGCGTATAGGCCCGACCAATGCGTTCGTCCCGCTCGATAACATAATAGGATGCCATGGCACTGAGGGCTGCAATGATCAGCCCGCCCAGCATCATCAAAAGAAAGATACGCCCGCCCAGCGTGCGCGGCTTGTAGCGGCGCATATAGTTGCTGAATTTTGCGAACATATCGGCCATGGGTCGGCCTAAATCGTTTGGGTGTCGGCGCAGAACTGATAGCCGATGCCGCGCACTGTCTTGATCAGTTTCGGGTTCTTGGCGTCTTTTTCGATTTTGCGGCGCAGGCGGCTGATCTGGATATCGATACTGCGATCAAACGGCAGCGAGCTTTGTCCGCGCACAATATCAACAAGCTGCTCACGCGACAGCGCCCGCTTGTTGTTTTTGACCAGAGCCAGAAGCAACGAAAACTCGCCGGTCGACAAATGCACGGCAACATTATCAGCATCGCGTAATTCGCGTGATCCGATATCAAGCGTCCATTCACCGAAAATGATCTTGTGCGCCGGGGCGACTTCGTTATCAGACGGCCCAACCGCCCCCGTTTCAAAGCGCCGGAACACTGCACGGATACGGGCCAGCAATTCACGCGGATTAAACGGCTTGGTCAGGTAATCATCTGCACCAAGTTCAAGGCCAAGAATACGATCGGTATCCTCGCCCACCGCGGTCAGCATGACAATCGGCACCTTGGAGGTCCGTCGAACATCCCGGCACAGCGCAAAGCCGTCCTCGCCCGGCAACATGATATCAAGAATCACCAGATCGATTTTCCAGTCGCGCAGTGCACGATGCATTTCATTGCCGTCGGACACGGTGGTAATGCGAAAACCGTGTTGTAACAGGAACTTCTTCAAAAGCTTCTGGATTTCCTGGTCGTCATCAACGACCAGAATATGTGGTTCACGTCGCGTCGTCAGTGTCCCGAACTCCCCTGATATTCATCGGCCATGTCCCCGACCGCGGCGGGAGTTTAGTCGATATCGCCACCGGTTTGAACCGTTTTCCATCTGGCGTTTAAAAAGGAAAAAGCCGGGCAATGCCCGGCTTCCCCATATCCAGTAATCAGGGCTGTAATCGGGTTACTTCAGGTCATAAACCTTGGTGCTACCAGATACTTCCGATGCCACCACCAGCATTGCGTTGCCGGTCGGGCTGTCCTTGGCATCAACAAACTGCAGGCCTTCGGGGGCCAGTTCACCGGCAGTATCATTTTCCGGATTGCCTGAGAAACGACGATCACTGTGATAGGTGACGAATTGCGGGTTGGTCGGGTTGGTCAGGTCATAGACCATGAAGCCGCCCTGACGTTCCAGCCCGATAAAGGCATAGGGCGTGCCATTGACATAGCCACTTGCAATGCCTTCTGGCTCCGGGCCCTTGTCATCGGAGCGGTTGTCACGGCTGTAGTTTTCAGTATCCGAGGAATTGAAAACATTGGGATAGTTCGCCGCCAGGATCTGCTCAAACGCATCACCACTGTCAAAGACCATTTCACCGTCCGCATCCAGCACCGAGAACGACCGTGCGCCATAGCTATAGATGACATCGAAATCGCCATCACCATCAACGTCGCCCTGCGCGGTTGTGGTCTTCAAACGACCAAGATTTTCATCCTTTTGCAGGGTGCTTGCGGTTGGGAAGGCCACCGGATCAAGCGTCAGTTTGCCAACGCGGGTTTCCTCGCTGTAGCCGTCATAGTCGCGTGAATCGCCTTCGTTGGCGATCAGGACCCATTCCTTGCCATCAATATTGATTGCATCGATGGTGTCAGGCATGAACATGCCCATCACCGGCCAAGTGCGGATATTGATCTTGCCGTCCTTGTCGCTGGCATCAAAGGCATGAACCGAATGATCCTTGAAGCCAAGACCGGCGACGTTTTTGATGGTTGCAGTTTCGATATCGATAATCGCAATCGCGTTGTTTTCCTGCAACGACACATAGGCTGTTTTGCTGTCCTTGGAGACGGCGATATATTCCGGCTCCACATCCTGTGCCACGCTTGAAGCACCCGGATTGGACGTCCGCATGCCATAGGGCAGCTTGCCATCATTCAGGAACTTGAAATCAACCGTGCGGACGTCATCATCGGACAAGTTTTCTGCACCACCGGCCATGGAAATGATCGAAACACTACCTTCCGGATCATTGGTGAATGCGTCATTCGGCTCGCCTTCGTTTGCGACCAGAACATATTTCCCATCCGGGGAGAACTTGATCATGTCGGGCAGTGCGCCCACGGTGACCGCTGAAATAAACCCGCCATCGGTATCAAAGAAAACGGCCTGACCCGGTGCCTGCTTATCGGTATTTTCCACGGCCACGGCGACAACGCCATTTTTGATGGCAACACTGTTGGCACCCTTGCCCCAGGTGGAAAGATCAATCGCATCGATCTTGGTCAGTTCGGACGGATCAGACATATCAAGAATATCGACCACTTTGTCCGCGCCATTGACGACAAAGATGCGCTTTGACACCGGATCAAATGCCGGAATTTCCGCCGCACTTTCATCTAGCATCCCGGTACGATATTCGCCCATCGGCACAATCGTGATCGGATGCGCACCCGCATTCATGACGTCACCCGCCATCTTGGTTTGGTTGGGTGCCGTGCCTGCACAGGCTGTCAGAAGCAACGAAACAGCGGCTGTCGCCATCAATGAAGAACGCATGTTTTCCCCTTGGAATAACCGTAATCAAAGCAGGCAGACTGCGTGTTTGTTGTAACGGTTTCATGACCCGGTCGTGACAGTTTCATAAATTTCTTATCGGTGGGACTGCTCCAATTCCGGTCTGGTTTCGTATCGAAACTATAACTTTAAACAATCCGTCGGGACTTGCCCCGCGACCCAGACAGGAGCCACACATGCCACGGATGTCAAACGTGAATATTGCGATCATTGGTGCCGGAATGGCGGGCCTAAAAGCGGCCAGCACGCTGCACCGCATTGGCATGAACGTAACGGTTTTTGAAAAAAGCCGCGGTCTTGGCGGGCGTCTGGCGTCACGGCGCACCGACTTTGGTCATTTCAATCATGGTGCGCAATATGTGACGGCGCGTGATCCGGGGTTTAATGCGTTTTTGCAAGAAGCAACCGAGTTTAACGCCGCCCAGAACTGGTCGCCCAACCTTCATCGCGGAACGTCCGCCCCCGCACAATCCGGTGCGGCACTTTCACCGATCGCGCGCCATGTCGGCAACCTTGCCGAAGAGCCCTGGTATCAGGGTGCGCCGCAGATGAACAAACTGATCCGCCCCCTGGTCGACACCTTCCCGATCCAGAAGCAACACCGTATTATCGGCATCGAGCCGAACGGCCCGCGCAGT
The DNA here is from genome assembly GCF_015871485.1 of Thalassospira sp. A40-3. Taxonomy (NCBI): domain Bacteria; kingdom Pseudomonadati; phylum Pseudomonadota; class Alphaproteobacteria; order Rhodospirillales; family Thalassospiraceae; genus Thalassospira; species Thalassospira sp. A40-3. The sequence continues at coordinate 1,699,563 of NZ_CP065428.1, read as the reverse complement.
TTTATGCTCCATGATGATCTGGACGGCACATACGGCCCGTTTGATGGTGTGATCGTTACCGCCCCTGCCCCGCAGACCGCCGATCTTTTGCGCCCGCTTGCCCCGCGCTATGCCCCGATTGACGAGGTTGTCATGGCTCCGTGCTGGGCGGTTATGGCCGCCTTTGAAACCCCGCTTCCGACCGGCTTTGACGCGATGCTGTATCCGAGCCCCGAAATCAGCTGGGCCGCGCGCAGCAGCCAGAACGATGACATGTTCCACCGTCGCACACCCGATCCGTGGGTGCTGCATGCCAGCCCGGAATGGTCACGTCAGCACCTTGAAGAAGACAAGGACCGCGTGATTGAAAAGCTGCTGGCTGCCCTTCGTGATGTCAGTGGTGTCAAACTGCCAGAACTTCATTCGGTTCAGGCCCATCGTTGGCGCTATGCGCGGACTGAATTGCCGCTTGGCAAAAGTCACCTTAATGGCATGAATGGCCGGGTGATTGCCGCAGGGGATTGGTGCCTTGGCGCACGGGTCGAGGCGGCTTGGCGCAGTGGCCGAACAGCGGCACATGCCATGGTCGAAGCACTGATCGGATAATCGACAAACTTGATCCGAACGCAGTGTCATGCCGAAAAATGCCAATGGACATCGTCACAGCAAATCAGATTTGCCGCAGAAAACCTGCGTGACATGCGCGCGGCCTTTTAACTGGCGGCGCAAATGGAAGGATTGCTGGGACGAGGTTCAGTATTGCTCTGACCGGTGCCGACGCCAGCGAAAGCAGCCTGCAAAAACCGACATGCAGAACCAAGTGTCATGATGTTTGACCAAAAAGACGAAGATCAGCCAACCTATGCCATCCTGCGCCAGCGCGTGATTGATCTGGCAACAGAGCGCGGGCCAGACAGAACGATATGCCCGTCCGAAGTTGCCAAAACCTTTGGCTCCTACTGGCGGGATTTGATGCCGCGCGTGCATCAGGTGGCAGAGCAACTGTGTGCTGAACGCAAACTGACATTTGAAAAGGGCGGCATCAGCCATGGCCAAAACCGCCCTTCGGGTCACTATCGATTGCGCATTGTCGCCGATGATCAGGACGACTAAGCCAGGTTATTAGCCACGCAACGCATGCAGGCGTTTGATCAGACCGGCGGTCGATGCATCACGTGTACCGGCATCTTCCTTGCCCTCAACCATCGGAAGCAATTCCTTGGCAAGCTGCTTGCCAAGTTCAACGCCCCACTGGTCATAGGAATTGACGTTCCAGATGATGCCCTGAACAAAGATTTTATGTTCATACATCGCGACCAACCGGCCAAGGGTGAAGGGATCAAGCTGCTTATAGAGGATCATGGTGCTGGGCTTGTTGCCATCAAACACCTTTTGCGGTGCCAGCACGTCAATTTCGGCCGGGCTCAAATCACTGCCAGAAAGCTCTTCACGGACTTCGGCCTCGGTCTTGCCGCGCATCAATGCCTCGGCTTGTGCAAGGCAGTTCGACACCAGCTTGTCATGATGGTTGGCCAACGGATGAAGCGCATTGGCAGCCACGATGAAATCAACCGGGATCAGTTCCGTGCCCTGATGGATCAGCTGATAAAACGCATGCTGACCATTTGTCCCCGGCTCTCCCCAGATGATCGGGCCGGTTTCATAGGCAATCGGTTTGCCGTCACGGGTCACAGACTTGCCATTGCTTTCCATATCGGCCTGTTGCAGATAGGCTGGCAGACGCGACAGATGCTGATCATAAGGCAGGATGGCCTGACTGGAAGCGCCGAGCACATTGCGATACCACACCCCGATCAGGCCGAGGATCATTGGAATGTTGGTTTCAATCGGGGCGGTTTTGAAATGGTTGTCCATTGACTGCGCACCACGCAGCAATTCTTCGAACTTGTCATACCCGACCGCCAGAATGATCGGCAGACCGATTGCCGACCACAGGCTGTAACGCCCGCCAACCCAGTCCCAAAAACCGAATGCATTGTCGGTATCAATGCCAAATGCCGCGACCTTATCAAGGGCGGTTGAGACGGCAACGAAATGCTTGGCAACGGCGGCTTCGTCTTTCAGCATGCCGACAAGCCAGTCACGCGCCGAATAAGCGTTGGTTAGCGTTTCGTCTGTGGTGAAGGTTTTGGATGCAATGATGAAAAGCGTCGTTTCCGCATCAAGGAATTTCAGCGTATCGACAATATGCGCGCCATCAACGTTCGACACAAAATGGCAGCGAATGCCATCAATGTGATAAGGACGCAGCGCTTCGTTGACCATCACCGGGCCAAGGTCGGAGCCCCCAATACCGATATTGACCACATCGATGATTTTCTTGCCGGTATGGCCTTTCCATTCGCCGGAATGGACGCGTCCTGCAAAGTCTTTCAGACGGGCAAGCACTTCCTTGACCGCCGGCATCACGTCTTCGCCGTCAACCTCGACCGGGCCACCATCAAGATTGCGAAGTGCTGTATGCAGGACCGCGCGGTTTTCGGTGACATTGATCCGATCACCCGCAAACATCCGGTCGCGCCAGCCTTCGATATTGGCCGCCTTGGCAAGCTCAACCAGAGCCGCCATCACATCGTCGGTGATCAGGTTTTTGGAATAATCAACAAACAGGTCATTGAGGGCCGCACTGTATCGTTCAAACCGTGCGGGATCATCGGCAAAGGCCTGACGCAGGTTGAGCTTTTCGGAAACTTCCGCGCCCAGTTGATCGAGTTTATCCCAGCTTGCGGTCATTTTATCAGCAGACATACCACCCTCGGCCCATTCAAATTTATTCATAACAATACGGTGCTATTGCCAACAGGCTAACACGCGTTTCAAACCATGTGTGGGACAGTTTGCAGCACGCGGCGGCAAGATTATGGCCGCCGCGTGATTTTTCATTTACGCCTGTGATCTTATCGGTTCGACAGAAAGTCTTCGACTTCTTTTTCCGTCGGTAATGCGTTGATGGCACCACGCTTGGTTGCCGTGATCGCCCCGACCGCATTGGCAAAGCGGCACGCGGCTGCAAGCTTGTCTTCGGACCCCAGAAGTTCCGGGTCCTTCAGCAGGCGCGACAGGAAGCCTGCCGTGCAGCCATCCCCTGCCCCGGTCGCATCAACCGCGGTGATTTCAAAGGACGGCACAAAACCATCAAACGCCGGGGTGATGTAACGTGATCCCTTGGGACCGTAAGTCACAATCATCGCGCGCCATTGATCACACCACAGATCCTTGATGCCTTCTTCAAGGTCATCCTTGCCGGAAACAAAGGTGATTTCCTCGTCCGACATCTTGACGACATCGGCCTGACTGATCGCAAGGCGCAGGATTTCACGTGCCTTTTCCGCACTCGGCCATAGCGGCAGGCGCAGGTTGGGATCACACGAAATAATCGCGCCGTTTTCACGCGCAATCTTGATCGCCTCAAGAGTTGCCGCGCGCGGGTCATCATCGATCATGCACAGGGTTCCGTAATGGAACAGATCGGTGGATTTCAGCATGTCCTGATCAAGATCAGCAATGCTGAGCAACATGTCGGCTGACGGGCTGCGATAGAATGAAAATTCGCGTTCCCCATCGGCACGCAGGGAGACGAAGGCAAGCCCGGTCAGGGCTTCCTTGGTCAGGACAATGCCCGATGTATCGACATTGTCGGCCTTAAGGGTATCGACCAGAAAATGGCCAAAGGCATCATCGCCGAGTTTACCGATAAAACCGGTTTCAATACCCAGACGCTGCAAACCCACAGCCGCATTGCCCGGTGCGCCCCCGGCCGCCTTGGCAAAGGCCGGCGCATCGGCAAGGCCGGTTCCGGTCACGGTCGGAACAAAATCAATCAGCAGTTCCCCAAGACAAACAGCTTTGGCTGTCATGACGTTTCTCCGTTCGAATTGTCCGCAAATTCGGCGGATCAATAGTATGTGGTCTGTGGGACCCACCGCCTTTTAAATCGATTCAACGCGTCAGACAAATGCTAATCGAACGTGGCGTCGCATTCACCCGCATATCGGCTTTTCACATTCTTGCGCAAAAGGCTTGGCCCCAAAAGATTAGGACTTCAGTGCGAAAATCGACCCGGATATAAAGTCGCGAAATCAAAACCAAACGACACTAGCAGACAACAGGGCATTTTCATGAGCACACTCGTCGCACGCAATCTGATGCAAAGTTTTGATCAAATTACCGACTATTGGTCGCCAAAAGTCATTGGTGAAGTGAATAACCAATATCTCAAAATTGCAAAAGTAAAAGGCGAACTGGTCTGGCATGCCCATGACGAGGAAGACGAGCTGTTCCATATCGTCAAGGGGAGCCTGATCATCGAGTTCGAAGACCACAAGGTCGAACTGAGCGAAGGTGAATTTCTGACCATCCCCAAAGGGGTCATGCATAACCCGATTGCCAAGGATGAGTGCTGGGTCCTGCTGATTGAAAGCAAATCGACCAAACACACTGGCAATGTTGTTACTGAAAAAACCAAAACCCTATCGCAGCAACTGTAACCTCAACCAAATTGCTGCGACAGAGTGCCTGTGGCGAACGAATTACGTCTTCTGCAGGCCTTTGCCAAAGCCGACTTCACGTTGGCGTTCCAGTTCGGTCATCCAGCGTTCGAACATCGCATCACGCTCAAGCTGAATGGCGTAGTGGCGATGAAGGGCCGCGGTCAGGCGCCCCTCGCGCCCCAAGAGTTCATCGGCAAAGGCGATCATGACCGAGTTCGGCCAGGCAATCGGGCGCATTTCGCGGATGGTGGTGAAGATGCTGTCTTCATCGCGGTCCGGCTCGCACTGTGCCATCAGGGTGATCATGGCAGCGGTCGAACGCGACACTCCCATGTGACAATGCACCAGCAAATGACCATCGCGGCGATCCGCACGGCTTCCGATCAGGGTTTCGCCGTAAGCAAGGATGGCTTCGACATCGGCCTTGGTCGGTGCCGGACGGCCTTCCTTGTCCTCGATCACGTCATGGAAACGTAAAATAGTGCGTTCATGCGGGTCAAAGTTGGCAAAGATGGTCGGGTCTTCGCGTTCGGGATCAAGGACCGAAAGGACATGGGTCACACCATGGCTGCGATGGGTCGGCAGTTCGTCAATGCCACAGATGGTCAGGCGCGAAATAGCAATTGGTTTCATTTCCTTGATCTCCTGTCTTCTTTTGTTTTTCTGACTGCTATCAGAGCACAGGAAAATGAAAAAACAAGGGCCGGTATCATGAAATAATACCGGCCCCCTTAAATTTTGATCTGAAATGTCAGATTACTTTGCGCGGTTAACCGCATGAATGTTCAGCATTTCCCACGCCATGGTCGCACCGGCAAGCGCTGTGATGTCCGAAACATCATAAGGCGGGGAAACTTCGACCACGTCACTGCCGATCAGGTTCACATGCCCCGCAAGACCGCGCAGGATCGACACGGCCTGATGGCTCGTCAAACCGCCCAGAACCGGCGTACCGGTGCCCGGTGCATAGCACGGATCAAGCCCATCAATGTCAAAGGTGATATAGGCCGGGTTGTCACCCACCGTGGCCCTGATCTTTTCGACAATGGCGTCAATCGACATCGACTGAACATCCGGGCCATAAAGGATATTGAACCCGTGGGTCGATTCATTGTGGGTGCGAATACCGACCTGAATGGATTTTGACGGATTGACGATGCCCTTTTTGGCCGCATGCCAGAACATGGTGCCGTGATCAATCCGATCACCATCATCTTCCCAGGTGTCGGAATGGGCATCAAACTGGATCAGTGAAATGCCATCACCGTACTTTTCGGCGTGCGCTTTCAGGATCGGATAGGTGATGAAGTGATCACCACCGATGGTGAGCATCTTGGCGCCGGACTGAACGATGTCACGTGCGTGATCTTCGATCATTTCCGGAAGCTTTTCCGGATGGCCCGGATCAATGACCATGTCGCCATAATCAATCACTGCCATCTCGGCAAAGATATCGCGGCCAGACGGGAAATGCGGTGCCCAGGCAAGGTTGGTCGATGCACGACGCACACCCTGCGGGCCCAGACGCGTGCCCGGGCGGCTTGATGTTGCAAGATCATAGGGAATACCGGTCACAGCAACATCAATCCCATTGAGGTCGCGTGAATATCGGCGGCGCATGAAGGACAGCGCACCGGAATACATCGGCTCGCTGGTGTTCTGATGCACAGATTTTGCCGTAAAGGCGTTATCACCGCCCTTGGTGTCAATGACCCCGGTGCTGCTCATTTTTAAACCCTTCTTACTTCCCGTATCAAACCCGGACCGTCTGCCTGCCAGCGGTCGACGGAGTTCTTACGCGTCGCCCAGTGCAATCCAGGTCGACTTGATTTCACAATATTTGTCCAGCGCATGCAGCGAACGGTCGCGACCGGTACCGGACTGTTTGTAACCACCAAACGGCATGGTGATTGATCCACCGTCCCAGCAATTGACCCAGACAAGACCCGAACGCAGTTTCTTTGCGGTCATGTGTGCCTTGTTGATGTCGCGCGTCCAGACTGCTGCTGCCAGACCATATGGCGTATCATTTGCGGTCTGAACAGCCTCTTTCCAGTCCTTGACCGAAATAACCGACAGAACCGGGCCAAAGATTTCTTCCTTGGCAATCGTCATGTCGTTCTTGATGCCGTCAAACACGGTCGGCTCGACATAATACCCACCAGATTCGGTGCGAACCCGCTTGCCACCGGTGCGAAGAACCCCGCCCTCGCTGGAGCCTTTTTCGATATAGCCCAGAACACGGTTCATCTGGCTTTCATCGACAATCGCGCCCATCTGGCTTTTCGGATCAAGCGGATCACCCGGCTGCATTTTCGCACCCGCGGCGACCACTTTTTCAATAAACTCGTCCTTGATGCTTTCTTCGACAATCAGACGCGAACCAGCTGTGCAGACCTCGCCCTGATTATAGAAGATACCGCCCGCTGCCGCCGCGGCAGCCGCATCCATATCCGGGCAATCGGCCAGAACGATGTTCGGGCTTTTGCCACCGCATTCCAGCCAGACACGCTTCATGTTCGACTGACCGGAATACTGCAAGAACAGCTTGCCGACTTCGCCCGACCCGGTAAAGGTCACACAATCAACATCTTCATGCAGGCCAAGCGCCTTGCCTGCCGTCGGGCCAAAGCCCGGCACAACGTTCAGAACGCCTTCGGGAATACCGGCCTCAACAGCGATTTCGGCAACACGAAGGGCGGTCAGTGGTGACTGCTCAGCTGGTTTGAGGATGATCGAGTTTCCCATCGCCAGGGCCGGGCCAAGCTTCCAGACCGCCATCATCAGCGGGAAGTTCCACGGCACAACGGCGGCAACCACACCCAGCGGTTCACGGGTGATCATGCCGATTTCATTGGTGCCCGACGGAGAGATTTCGTCGTAGATCTTGTCAATCGCCTCGGCATACCAGCGGATGCACTTATAGGACAGCGGAATGTCATCGCGCGCGGCCAGTGTGATCGGCTTGCCCATATCAAGGCTTTCGAGAAGTGCCAGTTCGGCGGCGTTCTTTTCCAGCAGATCGGCGAAATGCAGCATGATTGCCTTGCGTTTCGCAGGGGCGGCTTCGGACCAGCTGCCTTTTCCAAACACCGCACGCGCCGATGCCACCGCACGATTGACGTCTTCGACGTCGCATTCGGCAACCTTGGTCAGCACCGACCCGTCACGCGGGCTGATGCAATCAAATGTCTTGCCGGATGCCGCATCGACATAGGCACCGTTGATGAACGCCTTGTTGCGAATATCAAGGGCGGCGGCCTGCGCGGTCAGTTGTTCAAAATTCATCGGATTGGTCATCGCAAGTCTCCTGACGGATGGCGCGTTTGGATTTTTCAAAGTTGATCATGGCACTTGGCACCCTGATGGGCACTCTGGCAGCACGATCTGTCATCAATATGACGGTGGCGTCGCCGCACTGACGACTTCACATTCCCCGTCACCCACATTTCGAAAACGATGTGGAATTTCTGCATTGAAGTAATAGGCATCACCGGGGCCAAGCACCTTGACCCGTTCGCCTACCGTGACTTCAAGCTTGCCGCGGACGACAACACCGGCTTCCTCGCCCTTCTGGACAATCAGGTTGTTACCGGTATCCCCGCCCGCAGGGTACGTTTCATGCAGCACGCGCAAATTACGGTCCTTGCGCGATGCCCCGACAAGACGCATCGACATCGTCCCGTCGGACAGTTCGACAAGGTCTTCTTTCCTGAAAAAGATTTCTTCACCGGTATCAAGATCAATGGTGAAGAAATCAATCAGGCTCATGGGAATGCCGGCCAGAACCTTGGCCAGACTATCAACAGACGGGCTGACCCGGTTCTGTTCAATCGTCGAGATCGTGCTGTTGGTCACACCGGCCCGGCGGGCCAGTTCACGCTGCGACAGCCCGTACATGCTGCGCACCGCCTTCAGACGATCCCCTACCTTTTGCGACATTCCCGTCTTTTCCCTGTCAAACTTTATTGTTGTTTTGTCTGGTTATACCGCGTCGAGATACCAGCGATATTCCAGCTGGGTGACTTCGGCAAAGAACTCGTCATATTCGGCACGGCGACAGATATCGAACACCTCGACAAAACGTTCGCCCAGATATTCCTTGACGATATCGCCTTCGACAAAGCGATCGAGGGCCGAAATCATGCTGCGCGGAACAATGCGTCCGCCATGCTGCTCATAGCCGTTGCCAACGGTCGGTTCACCCGGATCAAGTTTGTTCTTCATGCCGTGATGCATGCCCGCCAATACACACGCCAGAACCAGATACGGGTTGGCATCGGCACCCGACACGCGGTGTTCAACACGCGCAGCCTTCGGGCTGCCAGCCGGGATGCGAAGGGCGACGGTACGGTTATTCAAACCCCAGTTCGGTGACATCGGCGCATAGGCCTTGTTCTGGAACCGGCGGAAGGAGTTCGGGTTGGGTGCAAAGATCGCCATGCTTTCAAACATGCTTTCCTGCAGGCCACCAATCGCAAAGCGCAGATTGTCCGACACTTCCTCGTCACCCACCGGTGACAGAACATTATTGTCATCCTTGTCACGCAGCGACACATGAACATGCAGGCCATTGCCCGCCTGATCGGAATAAGGTTTTGCCATGAAGGTCGCGGTAACCCCGTGATCCCAGGCAATGCCCTTAACCACGCGTTTAAGCTGCATGGCGTGATCAGCCGCCATCATCGGATCGGTCACGTGACCAAGATTGATTTCAAACTGCCCCGGGCCTGCTTCGGCAACGATGGTGTCGGCCGGAATGCCCTGACGGTTCAGTTCGGCAACCGCATCATGCAGGACTTTTTCAAAATCCTCGATCTGTTGCAGGCCATAAACCTGCACGCCGTCAGACGCAATACCACCACCAAGCGGTTGCGGCGGCAGCGGTGCGGCGGTTTCCTGGTTCTGATCGGCAAGATAGAATTCAAGTTCAAGTGCCACGGTCGGATAAAAACCATCGGCCGCCATGCGATCAACGACGCCCTGCAACACATTGCGCGGATCAGCAAAGAACTTGGTGCCGTCAAGGTTATACAGGCTCATCATCACCTGTGCGAGTGGCAGTTCACCATAAGGCACACGGCACAGGGTGCCTGGGATCGGTTTTGCCAGATTGTCCTGATCACCGCTCGACCAAAGAAGCCCTGTGCCTTCGGGGTTGTCACCCGTGATATCAACCAGGCACATCGAGCCCGGCAGAGTTACACCTTCGCTAAAGCTTTTAAGGAATTTCTGTTTGCTGATTCGCTTGCCGCGAAACACGCCGTTAATGTCGGGAATGAGCAACTCAACAAGTTCGACATCCGGATTTTCTTCAAAGAATCGTTGGGCTTCCGCCCTACTGTCTTCGACGAACGACTTGTTCATCGTCATATACTCCCAGAGAAGGCCTGTTATTAAACTGTAACGCATCGTGCCGCGCCGGATAGCCCCGGTCAAGCCCCTTCGTTCGATATATCGTGCAAATCATGCAATGCACAATTTTCTGGCGCGACAGGATGGTTAAGCAGCACAGACCACTCACATCGACCGCCAGGTAACAAAAACTGACCTTGAATTCCTCAAAAAGATTGTCGAAAAATCCTCTTGCAAAGGTGTTCGAAAAAACGAACACTAAGGTCAGATGTTCAACATATCGCACGAAAGCAGAGCAGCGCCGCTGTCAGGAGACGTTATGAATAATTTCGACAAAACCGCCTATTGGCAGGATATTGATCAGGCTCACCACATTCACCCATTCACCGATACGGCGGACCTGAACAATCGTGGCACCCGGGTTATCACACGTGCCGAAGGCGTCTTTATCGAAGATTCCAACGGCAAACGCTATCTTGATGGCATGGCGGGCCTGTGGTGTGTCAATGTCGGCTACGGTCGCAAGGAACTTGCCGAAGCGGCCTACAAGCAGATGCTTGAACTGCCCTATTACAACAACTTCTTCCAGTGCGCGAATACCCCGGCGATCGAGCTTTCCAAAGTTCTTGCCGAAATCACGCCAGAAGGCCTGAACCACGTTTTCTATGCCAATTCCGGCTCGGAAGCGAACGACACGGTTGTCCGCATGGTGCACCAGTACTGGAACCTTAAGGGCAAACCGGAACGCACCACCATCATCAGCCGCAAGAACGCCTATCACGGCTCCACCGTTGCCGGTGCGTCGCTTGGCGGCATGTCGGGCATGCATTCGCAGGGCGGTGCGCTGGTGCGCGATATCGTTCATATCGATCAGCCATACTGGTACGGCGAAGGCGGCGATCACACCCCCGAAGAATTCGGCCTGATTGCAGCCGGCAAGCTTGAAGAAAAGATCAAGGAACTTGGTGCAGACCGCGTCGGCGCCTTTATCGGTGAACCGATCCAGGGTGCTGGTGGCGTGATCATTCCGCCGTCAACCTACTGGCCGGAAATTCAGCGTATCTGCAAAAAATATGACATCCTTTTGATTGCCGACGAAGTCATTTGCGGCTTTGGCCGGACCGGCGAATGGTTTGGCTCGGACACCTTTGACATCAAGCCGGACCTAATGCCGATGGCAAAGGGCATGTCTTCGGGCTATTTGCCGATCTCGGCTGTCATGGTTGGCGATCGGGTTGCCGACGTCCTTATCAATGAATGCGGTGAATTCACCCACGGCTTTACCTATTCCGGTCATCCGGCATGTGCGGCTGTGGCGCTTGAAAACATTCGTATCCTGCGTGAAGAAAAGATGGTCGAACGCGTCAAGGACGATATCGGCCCGTATTTCGCCAAGGCACTGAAAACCCTTGAAGACCACCCGCTGGTCGGCGCAGTTGAAACCGTTGGTCTGATTGCTGGGGTGCCGCTGGTTGATGACAAGAAAACCCGCAAGATGTTTGACAAGCCGGGCACCGTTGGCACCATGTGCCGCGATGCCTGTGTGGCCAATGGCGTGATCATGCGTGCCTGTGGAGATCGCATGGTTCTGTCGCCGCCGCTTTGCATCACCAAGGAAGAAATCGACGAGCTGGTCAAACGGGTGCGTGCCGCCTTTGACGAGACCGCGAAGAAACTTGGTAAAATGTAATCCAGGTTCGATTACAGTACCTTAGACAAATACCCGGCATGAGTTTTCATTGCCGGGTATTTTGATTAAACAGACAACACAACACCGCCCACCAAGCCTGCCCCACAGGCATGCACATCCCAACACCCAAAAGAGCCCACCATGCTAAAACGTATCTATCAACCCGCCGCCTATCGCACAGATACCCTGCCTGACAGCTATTGGGTCGAAAGCGCATCACCACTTCCCGCCTGTGAAACCCTGCCCAAAGAAGGTCATCTTAAAACCGATATCGCCATCATCGGTGGCGGTTATTGCGGCCTGTCGACGGCCCTCGAACTGGCAAAGAACGGAGCCAATGTTGCGGTGTTTGATGCCGGTCGGTCCGGTTGGGGCGCATCGGGGCGCAATGGTGGTTTTTGCTGCATGGGTGGCAGTGGCAAGGGATTTGGCCAACTGGCGAAGAGTTTTGGCGAAGACGCGGTCAAACAGTTCGCCCGCCATCAACGCGATGCCATTGATCTGGTGGATCAACGTCTGAATGACTGGGACATTGATGCGGATCGCCATTCTGACGGCGAAGTGGTTCTGGCGCATAAACCCAACCGGGTTGCCGAACTGGCCCATGAAGCACAGGAACTGTCCCATTTCACAACCATCCCGACAGAACTGCTAAGCCGCGACGCATTGAAGGAACGCGGGCTTTGCGCGGCGGAAACATACGGTGGTTTGCATGTTCAGGCCGGTTTTGGCATCAACCCGATGAAGTATCTTTCGGGCTTGCATGAACAATGCGTTCGCGCAGGTGTTCGGATATTCGAACAGGCAACGATCGAGCGGTTTGAGGAAGATGGCGATACCTATCGCCTCTATGCTGGCAACACCCAAATCACGGCCGCAAAGATCGTCATCGCCACCAACGGATATAGTGCTGAAAACCTGCCCGACTGGATCGGCGGGCGCTTGATGCCGGTCTTTTCGGGTATTCTGATTACCCGTCCGCTCCGCCCGGATGAGATGGAAAATCAAGGCTGGACCAGCGGCCTGATGGCTTTTGACAGCCGCATCCTGCTGCATTATTTCCGCAAGCTGCCTGATAATCGTTTTCTGTTTGGTGGACGCGGCGGGATTACCGCAACGCCCAAGGCCTTTGCTGCTGGCAAACAGGATCTGCTCGATAATTTCAAACGCATGTTCCCGGCTTGGGAGGATGTTGCCTTTACCCATCACTGGAACGGGCTTGCCTGCCTGTCGCAAAGCTGGCGGCCTTATATCGGGCGGGTTCCGGGTCATCACGATGTCTGGACCGCCCTTGCCTGGCATGGCAACGGGGTGGCGATGGCAAGTCTGGGTGGTAAGCTTTTGGCAGAACGGATGCTGGGCATCTGCGATGAGGACGATCTGGGCGCTGTCTTGACGACCCCGATGGATAAATTCCCGATGGCGTCATTGCGGCGTGTGGCGCGTTCTATCGGCTATCGCTATTACGGCCTGCACGATCGGTTCGCCTGATCGACCGTACCGTTATCGGTGATCTGTTTGCGTTCGGACACAAAGTGACATATGTCATGTCCGAAAATCGCTTCGTCGTTTAAAGCGGTTCCCGTTGATGCGCAAAACAGGCCCCTTACCATGTCCGAAAAACAGCCAACCCTTGCCGAAATCAAGGAACGTCGCGAAATTGCCACGCGGCGTATCAAGGAAGATACCGGCATTGATACGGACATGATCAAGAACATCGTGCATGGCTTTTACGCCAAGGTGCGCGATGACGATCTGCTGGGCCCGGTGTTTGATGAAAAGGTCGATAACTGGGACCATCATCTTGATCGCATGGTGATGTTCTGGTCCTCGGTCGCGCTGGCGACTGGCAACTATGACGGGCGCCCGATGCAAAAGCACTTGCCGCTCAAGATCACCCGCCATCATTTTGACCGCTGGCTGCAACTCTTTGCCCAGACCCTGTCGGAATATTGCGAAGAACCCGCCGCCAGACATTTCATGGAACGGGCCCTTCGCATCGCTTCAAGCTTTGAAGTCGGCATTGCCGCCCATAATGGCGTGATCCTGTCCAAGGGCGAACGCTATGACCCGGTATCAAGTTGGGAACCAAACTGATCCTGAAACGTTAGGCAATCAAACACACATAACCACGCACCCTGCAAAACCGGGGGTTTGCTTTTTGTCGGCTAAGTTGACAAATTTAAATGATTGCGATTTCATGTGGTTATGAAGAATGCTGGAAGAGTAGAAAAAAATAGCTCTGATCGTGACGTCCAATGGACGCGCCGCAACGCGGCATCCGGCATTCTGACAATTGGATACATCTGGCCTGGAACACCCGCCCCAAAACGGTCGGGTGTGGTTCAGTGCGTTACAGCACCTGAACTGCCCGGTTCACCGATGGTCTTTAAGTCCGATTGCAAAGTAGATTTACGAAGCGACCTGAGACGACGAAACGGAGAGCCTGGACATGTGGTCGGTGATCACTCTTATTGTCATTTTACTGGTGGGCGCCATCGCCTACACCATCTATGGCCAACGCCATCACCTCGCCCCCAGCAAGGGCAAAAAGATCAATCTCGCAGAGCGGCCCAATAGCGCCCTTCTGATCGTTGACGTCCAGGAAGATTTCACCAGTTCGGACGGCAAGCATGCCTATCCGGCCGACATGGTCGATAAACTGATCACTGCAATCAACAAACTGGTTGAAGCCGCCAATGCCAATGGAACGCCGGTGATCTCGATCCGCCAGACATTCCGTGGCTGGTACATGAATTTCATTATGAAATTGCTGAATGAAGGTCGTGGCAGCCCCAAATCCAAGGGCCTTGATCTTGATGAACGGGTCAACGGCGATATCGACCACGATATCGTCAAGGCGCGCGCGGATGGCTTCAGCGAACCTGAACTTGATCGCGTTCTGGATCGTCAGAAAGTCGGCAAACTGGTTATCGTGGGTTTGGACGGCGATTTTTGCGTCAAGGCAACCATGCAGGCCGCCCTGAACCGCGGGTATGACGTATCGTTCAGCGACGCGACCACTTTGGCTTTGAACCCTAAAAAATGGGAACGCACCAAGGCACTTCTGACCGCACGCGGCGCATCCGATAATACGGGCCAAGACACACAGGTCGTTAAGACCGGTTCAACGGATGCAGACCCATCTGGCGCCCGCACCCCTGACAGTACACCCGATACGGGCAACCGAAATACCACGGCACCCGACACCGGCGAACAGGACACCCGTGCCCAGACCAAAAAAGACAAAGACGAAGGACGCAAAATGGCTTAGCGCCATACAAAGCGCTAAGCACATCACGTCACATCAGATCAAATCTTGTCGCGGATCGAATACCACAACATCGCAGCCACCAGCATCGGGAAGCGCAACATCTTCCCGCCCGGGAACACCGGGGTTTTGATGTTGGCCATCACGTCAAACCGTTCCATGGTGCCGGAAACGGCATCGGCCATGATCTGCCCGGCAAGGGTTGCCATCGCAACCCCGTGCCCGGAATAGCCCGACGCGGTGAAGATGTTATCCTCAATCTTTTCGAAAAACGGCATGCGGTTCATCGTGATCGCCAGCGTCCCACCCCAGCCATAATCAATCTTGACGTCTTTAAGCTGCGGATAGACTTCCAACATATGCGGCGACACGAACGCCTTGATGTCACGCGGGAAATTATAGCCATAGGTTTCCCCGCCACCAAACAGCATGCGTTTATCCGCACTCAGCCGGTAGTAATTGATCACGAACTTTGAGTCCGCGACCGCGACATCATCACGGATCAGTTCACGCGCCAGATCATCACCAAGTGGCTCGGTGGCAATGACGAAATTGTTGATCGGCATCACACGTTTTGCCACCCGATCATCCAGGGCATCAAGATACCCGTTGCAGCCAAGGATCAGCTTGTTAGCGCTAACAACGCCGCCATCCTTGGTTTTCACCGTAACCTTGCCTGCCTGATTTTCATACGACGTGACAACCGCACCTTCGAAAATACGTGCGCCTGCCGCGCGTGCGGCATCGGCCAGACCAAGGGCGAAATTCAGCGGATGCAAATGCCCCGCCCCCATATCAAGCGACCCGCCATGATAAAATTCGGTGCCAAGCATCGCGCGCATTTCATCGCAGTCAACAAAACGGATATCCTCATAGCCATATTCGGCCCGAAGCTTTTCGGCATAGGCACGGGAATGTTCGACAAAGCGTGCGCGGTGATCGGCATGCAAAATGCCCGGCTTCCAGTCGCACTGGATATTATGCTTGGCGATCAGGGCCTTGACGACGTCCTTTGACTCTTCGGCGATGTCCCAAAGCTTGTGCGCATCATCACGCCCGACCATCTGTTCAAGTTCATCCTGTTCACGGCGCTGGCCAGAGCCGACCTGCCCGCCATTACGCCCCGATGCGCCCCAGCCGACCCGATGCGCCTCAAGCAGGATCACGTCATAGCCGCGCTCTGCCAGATGCAATGCCGATGACAGCCCGGTAAAACCGCCACCAATGATGACAATGTCGCAGGTCTGATCCCCTTCAAGCTTGGCGAAGGGCGCGGTCGCATTCGCCGTCGCGGCGTAATAGGAATCAGGATATTGGCCTGCCCGGTCATTGGCGGTCAGCAAGTTCGGGGTGAACATGAGGAACCCTCATATTTGAAAATGGATGTGGGCTTATCCTGCCCAATCCGGCCGACCTATCAAGGAAAAACTGCCCTTTTTCCGGCCTTAAACCCGCTTTTCGCCGATTATGCCAAAACCGGCCAAGTCAAAGCAGAACGATTGCGCAAAGCGGCCAACAAAGCGTGATACCTGCGGCACTGATTTTTGCTGTTGGTATCCAACAGGCCCTTGAGAATCAGCGTTTTAAGGTTTCTGACTAACGGCTTCGACCATGCGAAGGGCGGTTTTGGTGGCGGCACAGCCACCGCGCGCTGTGCAGCGTAAATCAGGATGCATCATATTGCCGATCTTCACCGTCTGATCGACCAGTTCATCATATGCCAGTACCGCGTCAAACCCGGCCAGAACCGCCATCGCCGATGAAAAGGCATGTGATACCCCGGCGACATTTCGGGCATGACACGGGATTTCAACATCCCCGCCCACCGGATCACAAACAAGGCCAAGCGTATTCATCAGACACATGCTGGCGGCATCAAAGCATTGTTTTGGCGTGCCGCCATAGGCCTGCGTGACCCCCGCGGCCGCCATCGCGGCCGATGCGCCGGTTTCCACCGAACAGCCGCCGCATTCCGCGGCAAAGGTTCCACGCGCGGCAAACACCGCCCCGATCAAGGCCATGGTTTGCAAGGCATCGGTTGCACCATCAAGATCAATTCCGTGACGGATCAGGCCATAAAGTGTGCCCGGCACAACACCGGCACTGCCCGCTGTTGGTGCGGCACAAACAAGACCCCGGTTGCTGTCACGTTCCATCGCCGAAAGCGCACCGGCCATTGCATCCTGCAACACCGGACCACCGAGACCCGCGGGCAGGTTGGCATCACGGACAGTACGGGCCCGAAGTGTCAGGAACCGCATAACATTGTCTTCTGGCTTGGCCTCAAAACCCTCTGCCACGACGCGCAGCATCAGCTCGCACCGCTCCCTGAAAAGCGCGCGGGTGGCATCGCGCGATAGCCCAAGGCGTTTTGCCTCCAACACCAGGGCGGCATCGGCGATCGATCCCCCTTCCTGATCGTCGGCCACCGCAATCACGGCGGCACTTTCGGAAAACAGATCATCGGTGGCGCAAACCGGATATTGCGATGCATCGGCAAAGCGCACATCTGCAATGCCATCGCGGTTTCGAATGGCCGTCAGGACATCGGCATTCGGCAAGGCCTGAAGCGCGATTTCAACACGTTCGTGATCGGGTTCAACCGAAACCCCCAGCAGGCTGTTTTCCCCAACCGCCAGCTCGTTTGCCAACGTGTCAGCCTTTGCCACCGCTTCGGCGCCCCAGACAAAGACGATTGCCGTTTTGCCGGTCATGAACAGCCGTTCGCCATTGCGGCCGTCGATGTAATACATTCCCCCGCCGACAGATGCGCCGGTATAGAGGTCTGAACGTTCCTCGCCATCCGGGGTCGTGACACTCAGTTCGAGATCAACACGGTTTGGGTGGTTGTTGTTTTCAAGCTCGGTGACTTCGATCGAGAAATGGAAGCCTTCGCCCTGCTCTACCCGGCCAAGAATTTCACGGTAGTCCGGATCGGTCAGCTTGGCCCCGGCCAGCCCGGCGGCAAAGTTTTCGTCCGAACTTTGCGACTTGTAACATGGCGCAAACGATCCGCGCGGGTCAAAGCGGATCACGGCACGTCTAAGTGTTTCACCGTTGGCACAGGAAAGTTCGCGCACCAGCTTGGCCATCATATAGGGTGCCGCACAATGGGAACTGGATGGCCCGCGCATAACGGGACCGATAACGGAATTAAGCAGGCTGATTTCTTGCATGGCGGCACTTCTTCGTTGGCGCTGTATGTCGCGGGATTTGCATACAATATGCCATGATCATCCTCCGATGCCGAACCGATTGCAATCACCGGAAATAAAAATCCCCGATCCATCAAAAAATGAACCGGGGATAATCATCAGACTATTTAAAGCCCGCAAATTTAGCGCTGTTTGGTTTCCCATTCCGGATGCACGAAATACGGTGCATTCGATGGTGCCAATGGCGTGCGACCGCGAATGATGTCGGCAGCCTTTTCACCGATCATGATGGTCGGTGCATTGAGGTTGCCCGATGCGATGGTCGGCATGATCGAACTGTCGACCACACGCAGGCCTTCGACGCCATGCACGCGGGTTTTCTCGTCGACCACGGACATCTCATCACTGCCCATCTTGCACGAACAGGACGGGTGATAGGCACTTTCGGCGTGATCGGCGACAAATGCGTCGATCTCTTCATCGGTCTGGATGTCCTTGCCCGGTGCAATTTCCGCCCCGCGCAGATCAGCAAAGGCTTCCTGGGCAAAGATTTCGCGGGTCAGACGCACCGATGCGCGCATTTCTTCCCAGTCTTCCGGGTGGCTCATATAGTTCGGATCAATGATCGGGCGATCCTTGGGGTTGGCGGATGCCAGACGAACCGTGCCGCGCGATTTGGAACGCATCGGACCGACATGGGCCTGGAAGCCATCGCCTTCGGCCGCCTTGGAGCCGTTATAGTTAATCGCGGCTGGCAGGAAGTGATACTGAATGTCTGGGTGCTGCACGCCCGCCTTGGAACGGATAAAGCCGCCCGCCTCGAAATGGTTGCTGGCGCCAAGACCGGTTTTGAACAGATACCATTCCGCCCCGATCTTAAGCTTGTTCCACCAATCGAGTTTGCTGTTCAGGCTGATGGGTTTGGTGCATTCCATCTGGACATAGAGTTCAAGATGGTCCTGAAGGTTTTCACCGACACCGGGCAAATCATGGACAACATCAATACCATGTTCGCGCAAATGCGCCGCCGGACCAACGCCCGAAAGCATCAAAAGCTTTGGCGAGTTGATCGACCCTGCCGAAATAATGACTTCACGATCAACAAGGGCGCGCTTGTTCTCACCTTCATGGGTGAAATCAAGACCGATGGCGCGTTTTCCTTCGAAAACAACACGTTGCGCAAAGGCCTTGTGATAGACGGTCAGGTTCGGGCGCTTCATCGCCGGATGCAGATAGGCGCGCGCCGTTGACCAGCGACGGCCCTTATAGACCGTCATATCCATAGTCCCGAGACCTTCCTGGCGGTAGCCGTTCTGATCCGGGGTGAATTCATAGCCCGCCTGCTGACCGGCCTTGATCCAGGCCTTGTGCAGGTCGTTCTGACAGGCACCGGTCGTCACATGCAGCGGACCATCACCACCGTGATATTCATCGCCTTCGGTGTCTTCGTTGCGCGTATCGGCCTTGCGGAAATATGGCAGGCAGCGCGCGTAATCCCATTCCTTAAGGCTTGCGTCTTCTTCGGCCCAGCGATTGTAATCAAGGGCGTGACCACGGACATAGGCCATGCCATTCACCGAACTTGACCCGCCATAAACGCGCCCACGTGGCGTTTCCATGCGGCGGTTGTTCAGGTTGGGCTGCGGCGTTGTCCAATAGGCCCAGTTATAGGTTTCCGACTGCATCGGATAGGACAGCGCGGTCGGCATATGGATGCGCCAGTCCCACCAGTGATCCTTTGGTCCGGCTTCGATCACCAGAACCTTAACCTCGGCATCTTCGGTCAGTCGGTTGGCAAGCACAGCCCCTGCCGAACCTGAACCGACAATCACATAATCATATTTTTCAGTGGTCGTTGGGGTCGTCATTTCTGATCCCTTGTTTGGTCGTGCTGTGTGGGCAGCCGGTGAGTGGTTGGCGACGTTGGTTGGTCAAAGCCCCTTAGTAAGGGGCCTCAACATCGCCGGTTTCGACATAAACGGATTTGATGCGGGTGTAGTATTCAATCGCCGCACGGCCGTTTTCGCGGCCAACGCCAGATTTCTTGACACCGCCAAACGGCATTTCGATCGGCGTAATGTTATAGGTGTTGATCCAGCATGTGCCGGCCTCAAGCCGTGCGACCACGCGATGACCACGCGACAGATCCTTGGTGAACACACCAGCCGCCAGACCGTATTCGGTGTCATTGGCGCGCTTGATCACTTCGTCTTCGTCGCTGAAGGTCAGGACAGACATTACCGGGCCAAAGATTTCCTCGCGCACGATGGTCATGTCATCGGTGCAATCGGCAAACACGGTCGGGGCAACAAAAAGTCCGCCTTCTGGCATGCCTTCGGTGACGGCATGGCCGCCAAGAACGCACTTGGCACCTTCTGCCTTGCCCTTTTCGATATAGGACATGACCTGTTCATACTGCGCCTTGGTGACAATCGGGCCGACCTGGGTTTCAGGTTTTTCCGGATCGCCAAGAACAAGACCCTTGGAACGCGCGATCAGCTTTTCGATGAAGGCATCGGCAACGCTTTCATGGACAAACACACGCGTCCCGTTCGAGCAAATCTGACCCGATGAATAGAAGTTCGCCATCTGTGCACCGGAAACAGCGTTATCCAGATCGGCATCTTCGAACACGATCATCGGCGACTTGCCACCCAGTTCCATGGTGACGGCCTTCATGCCACCTGCGGCAACAGAGGCCACCTTGGCACCGGTTGCGGCCGATCCGGTCAGGGAAATCTTGTCAACGCCGGGATGTTCAACCAGCGCCGCACCGCTTTCGCGCGCGCCCTGTACGACGTTGTAAACGCCATCAGGAAGACCAGCTTCCTGAAGGGCCTCGGCGACCGCAATGGCCGAAAGCGGCGTGGTTTCGGACGGTTTGTAGACAACCGCGTTACCGCATGCCAATGCCGGGGCCGCCTTCCAGCAGGCTATCTGGATCGGATAGTTCCAGGCACCGATGGCACCACAAACCCCAACCGGTTCGCGGCGGGTATAGGCAAAGTTGCCGGCAAGGTCGATATGTTCGCCCGCAAGGCTGCCAGCCACACCGGCAAAATATTCAAGGCATTCGACACCCGAAATCACATCGACAATTTCAGTTTCCTGAATGGCACGCCCGGTATCACGGGTTTCAACCAGTGCCAGTTCATCATTCCGATCCCGCAGGATCTGGGCAGCCTTGAAAAGGACACGCGCCCGTTCGGCAGCTGGTGTGTTTTTCCAGATTTCGAACCCTGCGCGTGCGGCCTTGACCGCGGCATCAACATCAGAAGCGGTGCTTTCGTGGCCCTTGGCCAGAACCGTGTTGGTCGCAGGGTTAAGGGTAACCATCTCTGCGCCCGAACCCTGAGTCTTCTTGCCGTTGATGAAATTCTGGATTTGATAAAGGCTCATCTTAAAACTCCTGCAGGCCACCGGGGCAACCGGCAGCCGTGGTCTTTTTGTTTGGTTCGATTACTTCTTTGCGTGCTTTTTCGGACACTTTGCCGGACTGGGCGAATTCGCCAGATACAGGCGCAAAGTGCCCAGCACCATCTTGCGCGCCCCGGCAATATCGGCCTGCCCGCGTGACAGACCGGTTCGCACCCAGATGCCGTCAACCATGGCGGCAATTGCAGACGAGATTTCATCTGCGCATTCTTCGGTGGTCAATTGACGCAACTCGTGCCGCAGATTGGATGCAAGGCGCTGAAAATAGATATTGTTCAGACGCCGCAACTGATCGGAAAACGGCACCTGCGCCCAGAAAGACAGCCAAGCCACCGTCACCTGCGGGGTGAATTGTTCTTCGTTGAAGTTGGTATTGATGATCGCTTCGAGACGGTCCATCGGCGTTTTGGCCGTTGCCAGTCGCACCATGTAGTCATTGCGCAGATCCTTCATCAGGGAGCGCATGGTTTCCTGCAACAGGGCGTTCTTGCCGCCAAAATAGTGCGAAATAATCCCGGACGACATCCCCGCAGTGTTCGCAATACGCGCAATCGTCGTATCAGCGAATCCGTGCTGGTGAATGGTTTCAATCGTTGCGTCGATCAACTGCCTGCGGCGTACAGGCTGCATACCAACTTTGGGCATTAATTCATCCAATCCTCTGCGTTGCGAAGGGTTTAACGCCGGTGCAACAGCATAAGACGCAGTTTTTAATCCTTCGCAATTGACGTCTCGTGAATATGCTGTAATTTAATTGAACAATCAATCAATAAAAACACGCCGACATATGCGGCGCGTTTCTCAGGGCTTTTGGCCTTTGCTGCGCGGCTATGCGGCTGTTTTTGTGATTATTCCGGCCCATCACACCCATTCAGGGGAATGTGGTTGATGGCTCTGGGCGAGTGTTGGCGACATGTTTGTTGCGTTGATGTTCGTCTGGCCTCCGGAACCGAGCGTCTTCTGATGACCGGCCAAATCCGGTCATCAGCAACATCAGGTTTATACAAGGGAGAACCAGAAGCATGACCAATCTTTCCACGTTCGGCCGCCTTCTTGGCAGCACCATTATTGCGACCACCCTTCTGGGTGCCACTGCTGCCAAAGCAGCCGATAGCGATGCCTGCAAAACCGTGACTTTCTCTGATGTGGGCTGGACCGACATCACTGCAACCACGGCGACCGCATCCGTGATTCTTGAATCACTTGGCTATACCGCGGAAACCGAATTGCTGTCGGTACCGGTCACCTACACGAGCCTTGCCAATGGCGACGTTGACGTCTTCCTCGGCAACTGGATGCCGACCATGGCAGCCGATATTCAGCCCTACCTTGATAAAGGCACCGTTGTGTCGACCGGCGCCAACCTTGAAGGTGCGAAATACACCCTTGCTGTGAGCCAGAACGCCTTTGATGCGGGTCTTAAGGACTTTGCTGACATTGCCAAGTTCAAGGATCAGCTTGATGGCGAGATTTATGGCATCGAGCCGGGCAATGACGGTAACCGTCTGATCCAGGACATGATCGACAGCAACCAGTTCGGTCTGGGCGAGTTCGAGCTTGTTGAGTCCTCCGAACAGGGCATGCTGGCTGAGGTGAGCCGCAAATCTTCGCGCGATCAGTTCATCGTCTTCCTCGGTTGGGAACCGCATCCGATGAATGCGAAATACGACATGGCCTATCTTGATGGTGGCGATGACGTGTTTGGCCCGAACTTTGGCGGTGCGACTGTTCACACCAACCTGCGTGCCGGTTACACCGACGAATGCCCGAATGCGGGTAAATTCGTGACCAACCTGAAATTCAGCCTCGCCATGGAAAACGAAATCATGGACGCGATCCTGAACGAAGGGACCGACCCGGCAGAAGCCGCAACCGCATGGCTCAAAGCCAACCCGGATGCAGCTTATGCATGGCTTGACGGTGTGACCACCTTTGACGGTGGCGATGCCAAAGCAGCCCTGAAATCCGGTCTTGGTCTTTAAGCACCGCGATTGATTTTACCGATGCGCCCGCCGCTGGTTTCCATTTGTGACTTCCGGCCGATGCGGGCGCATCGGATGTATTTTTCTTAATTCTCATTGAACGGATTTTTTCGCATGGAATGGCTCACGGAAACGAAGATTCCGCTGGGACAGTGGATATCGTCCCTGATGGATGCGCTGAACGAACATGCCGATTTCGTTTTCTATACCGTTTCGGATGTTCTCGAATTCATTATTGAAAACACCATCGATTTTCTGGTGTGGCTGCCGGCCCTTTTGATCATTGCGGTCTTTGGGGCGCTTGCCGCTGTCTTGCATAAATCATGGAAACTAACGGCGTTTACGGTTCTGTCCCTGTTGCTGGTGGTCAATCTTGGCTATTGGGAAGAAACCATGGAAACGCTGGCACTGGTGATCTATGCGACGCTGTTTTGCATGTTGATCGGTGTGCCGCTTGGCGTGGCATCCGCCCACCGCCCGTGGCTGCATCAGGCGATGCGCCCGGTCCTTGATCTGATGCAGACGATCCCGACATTCGTGTATCTGATCCCGACCCTGATCCTGTTTGGTCTTGGCGTTGTTCCCGGTCTTATTTCGACCGTGATCTTTGCGATTGCCGCCCCGATCCGCCTGACCCATCTTGGCATTTCCAACACGCCGAAATCCCTTCTTGAAGCCGGGGAAAGCTTTGGCTGCACGCCGCGCCAGTTGCTGTTCAAGGTTGAATTGCCATCAGCCATGCCATCGATCATGGCAGGCCTGACCCAGTGCATCATGCTGTCGCTTTCGATGGTTGTGATTGCAGCCCTAGTCGGGGCAGACGGCCTTGGCAAGCCGGTTGTGCGTGCGCTCAATACGGTGAATATCGCACAAGGCTTTGAAGCCGGTCTGGCAATTGTGATTCTGGCCATCGTGCTGGACCGCATCTGCCGTCGTGACCACAAAGAAAAGTCGGGGCAGTGATCATGAGCAATGCTGTTGAATTCGAAAATATCGACGTGATCTTTGGTAATCGTCAGGCAGAGTCCTTGAAACTGCTGGACGAAGGCAAAACCCGCGAAGAGATCGCTGCGGCCACCAACAATGTCCTTGGTGTCGCCGATGTGACCTTCAATGTGCCTCAGGGTGAGATATGCGTCCTGATGGGCCTGTCCGGTTCAGGCAAATCATCACTTCTGCGCTGCGTGAATGGGCTTAACGCTGTATCACGTGGTTCGCTTCGGGTACGTGATGGCGATTGGATGGAAGACGTCACCAAATGTGACGGCGCCACCCTTCGCAAGTTGCGCCGCGAATGTGTCGCCATGGTCTTCCAGCAATTCGCCCTGTTCCCGTGGCGAACGGTTGAAGACAATGTCGGCTTTGGCCTTGAACTGGGCGGTATGGGTCCGGCCGAACGCCGTGAGATCGTGCGTGAAAAACTGGCCCTTGTTGGACTGGATAAATGGGCAAACAAATATGCCCATGAACTGTCTGGCGGCATGCAGCAACGTGTTGGTCTGGCGCGCGCCTTTGCCACGGATGCCCCGATCCTTCTGATGGATGAACCGTTCTCGGCCCTTGATCCGTTGATCCGTAACCGTCTGCAGGACGAGTTGCTGGACCTTCAGGAGAAGCTCAATAAAACCATCCTGTTTGTCAGCCACGACCTTGATGAAGCCATGAAGCTCGGCAACTCGATTGCCATCATGGAAGGTGGTTATGTCGTGCAACACGGCACGCCAGAAGACATCGCCCTTCGCCCGGCCAACGAATATGTTGCCGACTTTGTGGCGCATATGAACCCGGTCAATATCCTGCGCGGACGGGCGATCATGCATCGCCTTGATAGCGATCAGAAATCCGGAAATACCGAGTTCCTGCTCGAAGACGCCAATATCCGCGTCACTTTGCAGGATGGCGTTGTCCGCTCGGCCAACAATGGCGAACGCGGCGAGCTTAAGCTGATCAATTATGACGGCACCCTGCCCGATGAACTGGACGCAACCGACAACTCGATTGTCTTTGTCGCGCAGGAGGATGTGCTGCTGAAGGATCTGATCGAGATGCGATCCATTACCCAGAACCCGGTGATCCTGACCCGCGATGGCAAGGTGACCGGCACCCTGGGCCGCAAGGAGTTCTTTGACAGTTTGACCCAGACGGCGTCTGTGGCGGATTAAGCTGATCAAATAGTCTGATGATTAAAAGGGCGCCCTGGAAACAAGGCGCCCTTTTGTATGAGGAATGAATTACCCGCCTGTAACCGGCGGGAACAGAGCGATTTCAGTCGCCTTTGTCACGTCGGTTTCAGGCGTGGCATATTCCTGATCGACCGCGACGCGAATGATCGCCGGATCCGCCAGGGCATTGGCAAAGTTTTCTCCGCGAGCGGGCAGCCATGCCAGCAGGTCGGCAACCGTTTTGACGGTATCTGGAAGATCAATGGCCTCTTCCGCCATGCCGATGCGGTCCTTGACCCATGAAAAATAGATCAGCTTCATGTTTATTCCTGACAACAAACTTCAATTTGCCCGCATGCTTGCGCAAGTCCCTGCCCGGTGGCAAGTCCCAATGGCGTGATCCGACGAATTTACGCCCTATGGATAGACAAAATAGCCGTCCGGCGCCGCATCCAGCCGCGCAGTCAGGTTTTCGATAAAGAACCGTTCCGCCCGGCTAAGCGACATGCGCGGGTTGGTCACCAGATAAATGTCAATCGCTGGCGGGTCAATATAGGGCGGCAAGCGCCAAAGCTGCCCACGGTCGGTCGCACTTTGTACAACGTGGATCGGCAACGGCCCAATGCCAAGCCCGGCATTGATCAGGCGACGGACTTCTTCAAGGTGCGGGCTGACGGCGACGACCTTGCCCTTCATGCCTTCCTGCGCGCGCAGGACCGCGACCGGGGCCAGTGCATCACTGAGCTGGTCGGTCGCGAATGATACGAATGCCTCGCGGCGCAAATCGGCCAGGGTCAGGTCCTTTTGACCGAACAGATGATGGGTCGGGCCACAGAAAAAGCCGAAATGTTCGCGATACAAACGGCGATATTCCAGTCTGGGATGGCGTTCCTTGACCAGACAGATGCCAAAACTGGCCTGCTGTGACAGCACCTGATCGACGACATTGACCGAGGTCGCGACATCGATTTCATAGGTGACTTCCGGGTGGGCGCGATTGAATTCAAACAGGGCATCATCAAGGGGTGGGAACACCACATGACTGGCCAGCCACATATGCAAGTGCCCGGTCAGTTGATTGCCGCTATCAGACATCACATCAGACAATCGGCCGATGGCACCGCAAATTTCGCGGCATTCGTGATACAGCGCCAATCCCTGTTCGGTGACTTCAAACCGGCCGCGTTCACGGTCAATCAGGCGCGCGCCAATCTGATCTTCAAGCCGTTTGAGCGCGTTACTGACACTGGGTTGGCGCAGCAATAACCGGTTGGCCGCCCCGGTGATCGAGCGTTCCTCGACAATAACGGTAAAGGTGTGCAGCAGGTTCCAGTCGAACTGCCGACGCATTAACTCGTTCATTCTGCTGACCTTTCCGACATTTCCGGGACCACACATAGATAATGGCTATGAGATCTATTCTACTTATCTATTTGCGCTATGTGCAAGTCTGGGTTGGAATGCCTCCAACAAATTTCTTCACGGCCAAATAACCGGGTGCGGCACTGACCGCAGACAATAACGGGAGGCACAAATGGCCGCAGATGTCGCCGGAGCCCGCAGGACTCCGTGGGTACTGCTATCACCATCACTGGCAACCATCAGCCTGCTGCTGATTGTGCCAATGCTGTTCATTGTCGTTTATTCATTCTGGTTGCGGACCGCGACCGGTGCGGATCAGGTCGGCTTTTATCTGGATAACTGGATTGAAGTTCTGGGCGACCGGTTTTATCGCGACATCCTGTTCCAGACCCTTTTGATTGCCTTTTACACCACGGTTATTTGCGCGTTTGTCGGCTATATCCCGGCCTATTTCGTTGCCAATACGCGGATGAAATCCAAGGCGTTCCTGTTGCTTTTGCTGATGCTGCCATTCTGGATCAGCTACATCATCAGAACGATGTCGTGGATCAATATTCTGGGCACATCCGGGGCGCTTAATACCCTTTTGATATCAATCGGCATCATCGATGACCCGATCCAGATGTTGTATAACCAGCAGACCGTGGTTCTGGGCCTTGTGCACTATCTGCTGCCCTTCATGATCCTCAATGTCTATGTCAGCCTTGATGGCATCGACAAGAACCTGACCGAAGCCGCCCAAAGCCTTGGCTGTACCGGCTTTCAGGCCTTCCGCGAAGTGACATTGCCACTGTCCATGCCGGGTTTGGCGGCGGGATCACTGCTGTGCTTCGTTCTGGCAGCGGGCACCTATATCACCCCGATCGTTCTTGGTGGGCCGCGCGATGCGATGTTTGCCAACCTTGTGTTCGAAGCCATCGTGACACAGCTCAACTGGCCGCTTGGCTCGGCACTCTCGCTCGTGCTGCTGGCCCTTCTGGGCGCACTGGTCGTCATTTACACCCGCTATCTCGGCATCGATCAGATCGCCAAGAGTTTCAAGTAAGGGAGCAGCAAATGATGTCCGGTTGGTCCGTCATTCGAATTGCCACGATCCTTGTTTATCTGTTCCTGTTTGCGCCGGTGGCGGTTGTCATTCTGTTGGCGTTCAATGCCAACCAGTTCGGCAGTTTCCCGATTGAGGGTTTTTCCCTCCGCTGGTTTGAAGCGCTTTGGAACAATGACGCGATTGTGCGGGCGTTCAAGACGTCGCTTCTGCTTGGCGTGCTGACAGCCGCCATTTCGACAACGCTTGGCACCCTCGCAGCTCTTGCCATGGTCAGATACGATTTTCCCGGGAAACGGACCATTTCGACCCTTCTGGTTGCCCCAATCCTGATCCCGGAAGTCGTTCTGGCTGTGGCGCTCCTGCTATTCCTGCAGTTCCTGTCGATGCCAAAGAGCTTTGGGCTTCTGTTGATGGGCCATGTGGTCTTTACCCTGCCCTTTGTGGTGCTGGTGGTTCAGGCGCGGCTTGTCTCCATCCGCCGCGACGTCGAAGAAGCCGCCATGAGCCTTGGCGCGACACCTGTGCAGACCTTCTTTGAAGTGACCCTGCCCTTGATGCTGCCCGCCGTCATGGCCGGGATGCTGTTTGCCTTTACCATTTCGTTTGATGACATCACCGGCACCCTGTTCTGGAAGCCGGGCGGTGTTGAAACCGTCCCGACCCAGATCTTTGCCATGCTGCGCAACTCGATCAGCCCGGAAATCAACGCCCTTGGGGCTGTGATGGTGATCTTCACCATTGCCCTGCCACTTGTGGCGGCATCGATTGCGCGGGTCATGGCCATGCGCAAGGTGGGCGCATCCAAATAACCTTTTGCACAATGCGGACAACCGCCAAAACCAAGAACAACACCAAGAATACAACGACCAACAACAAGACCGATCAACGGATATATCGTTTTATCAGGAGGCCTTAAATGGACGATACCAAACGTTATGAACGCCTACTTAATCGCTATCGCGACGGCGATATCAACCGCCGCACTTTCCTGACCGCACTGGGTGCGGCCGGCGTTGTTGCCGGGGTCACCGGCGGTCCGATGGGCATGCTGGCGCGCAAGGCGATGGCAGCAACCCCGGAACAGGTCCGCTTTGACGGTTGGGGCGGCGTTGTTTCCGAGGCATTCGAAAAATATGCCTTTGCGCCCTATACCAAGAAAACCGGCATTGAAGTGGTATCGGGCACCTTTGGCGGTGCGGACGAATATATTGCTCGCGTCAAGGCCAGCCAGCCGGGCGAATTCAACCTCGCCCACCTGTCGGGCGTGTTTGACTATGCGCGTTATCACGGTCTGGAACTGACGTCCGAACTCAATGAAGACAACATTCCGAACCTGAAGAACGTCATCCCGACCTTGGTCGAGCCCCTGCGCAAGATCACCGGCGGCACGATTTCAGCGGTTCCGTATGATTACGGCACCACCGGCATTGCCTATAACCGCAAATATATCAGCGACGACGAAGCCAAGGCCAAGGGTGCCAAGCTGATGGTTGATGAAGCCTATAAAGGCAAAATCGGCGGCTGGGGCGAATGGAAAACCCGTATCTGGTACGGCGCAATGCAGTCCGATCAGGACCCGAACAACATTCAGGATATCGAAGCTGTTTGGGACATGGTCCGTGCGCACCGCGACCTTGCGCTGAAATACTGGTCTTCGGGGGCGGAACTGATGAGCCTTCTGGCCGAAGAAGAAATCTATGTCACCGAGGGTTGGTCAGGCCGCATCAAGGCGCTGCAGGATCAGGGCCATGACATCGGTTATCTTGATCCGGCCGGTGGTCTTGGTTGGCAGGAATGCCTGTTTGTGCTGCGTGGCAGCCCGATGGCGGCCTGTGAAGAACTTCTGAACTTCATGCTGGAGCCAGAAGTGGCGATTGCCGTTGCCGAAGGTCAAAGCTATCCGCCAGCCCTTGATCCGCAGAAGATCGAACTGGGCGAGGTCATCCCGACCCTGCCGGCATTTGATCCGAGTGGAACACTTTCGTCGCTTAGCTTCTTTGATCCGGCGTACTGGAATGAAAACGAAGCTGACTGGTCGAAAACGTTCTCGCGTGTGCAGCGCGGCTACTAAGCCCCGCCTGCTTGCCTGAAACTGTGTCCTGGCCGTGCACAACCGGCCAGGACAGACTTGCCGCCTTATGACGGGTGCGGCGCAATTCAGACAGGGTATTTAACAATGGCAGACAGACAAAACGCTGTTGAACTGCACAATGTCGTTAAACGGTTTGGTGAATTCACAGCCGTCAAACGCATTGATTTGACCGTCCCGGACAACAGCTTTGTAACTTTCCTCGGTCCGTCGGGCTGTGGCAAGACAACGACGCTGCGCATGATTGCAGGTCTGACCGATATTACAGAAGGGGATCTTCTGATCCGCGGTAAACGGGTCAACAGCCTGCCGATCCACAAGCGCAATCTTGGCCTCGTGTTTCAGAACTATGCCCTGTTCCCGCACAAGACGATCTTTGACAACATCGCCTTTGGCCTGAAATACCGCAAGGTGTCGAAGGCCGACATTGCTGATAAGGTCAACAAGGCGCTTGATCTAGTTCAGTTGCCGCATGTTGCAGACCGTTATCCCAATCAGCTTTCCGGTGGCCAGCAGCAGCGTATTGCGCTCGCGCGTGCGATTGTGATTGAGCCGGATGTATTGCTGCTTGATGAACCGCTTTCGGCCCTTGATGCCAATCTGCGCGAAGAAATGCGGGTGGAACTGAAACGCATCCAGCGCGAGCTTGGTGTCGCCACCGTGTTCGTCACCCATGACCAGTCCGAGGCCCTTGCCATGTCCGACAAGCTGGTTGTCATGAATAATGGCTTTGTCGAACAGGAAGGCGCGCCCGAAGAAGTTTACAACAATCCGGCATCGGCCTTTGTTGCCGACTTCCTTGGTCATTCCAATATCATCCAAGCCAACCTTGGAAGCCCCGATGCCGCCTTTACCCAAGTCGCACTTGAAAGTGGGGAGACATTGCTGACCACGGACGAACAAACCGCCAAGGCAAAGAATTCAAAAGACGTTCGCGCCGTGATCCGGGCCGAGAAAATTGATCTTTCCGAAGAAAACCGCGCCACCGATGGCGTGATTTCCATCCCCGGCAAGGTCAAAACCGTTGACTATCTGGGCCAACAGGCCCGTTACTTTGTCGAGGCCAATGGCCGCGACTGGCAGGTCATCAACCCGATTGATGCCCACCCCCATAAGGAAGGGGCCGATATCTTCATGCATATCGCGGCCCGTAATTGTGTGTTGTTACCCGGCCATCAGGATTAATCCTCCGCCGGTTCAGGAGAGCCACCAGAATGACGCATGATCCCAAAAGCCCCGTCGGACATAACCGGGAATCCCGTCTGTTTTATCAAAGCCGGTCCCGCCGCCCGCTGATCGAACGATCAGAAGGCGTTTATATGTGGGATGTCGATGGCAAACGTTATATGGATGCGTCCAGCGGTGCCATGGTCAGCAATATCGGCCATAGCGACCCGCGCGTGATCGCCGCCATGACCAAGCAGCTTGAAAAGGCCAGCTTCGCCTATCGCCTGCATTTCGAAAATGACGCGGCCGAAGACCTTGCCATCCGCCTTGCCGACCGCGCACCGGGCGATCTTGAGCGCGTATTCTTTGTTTCTGGCGGGTCGGAGGCGGTTGAAAGCTGCATCAAGCTTACCCGTCAATATGCACTGGCCAAAGGCCAGGCACAGCGCACGAAAATCATCTCACGCTTTCCGAGCTATCATGGTGCGACCCTGGGTGCGCTTGCCATCACCGGCTATACGCCGATGCATGCGCCATTTGCCCCGATGATGGTCGATCAGCCGAAAATTCCCGCACCGACATGCTATCTGGATCGTGATGATCTGAGCGATCATGAGCGCGGCATCAAATATGCCAACATGCTTGAAGCCGAAATCATCAAACAGGGCCCGGAAACCGTTCTTGGTTTCATTATGGAACCAGTCGGTGGGGCGGCCACCGGCGCGCTTGTCGCCCCCGACAGTTACTATAGCCGCATTCGCGAGATCTGCGATCAGTACGGCATTCTTCTGATCTATGACGAGGTTATGACGGGGGCCGGGCGTACCGGCAAATATTTCGCCGCCGAGCATTGGGGCATCGTGCCCGATATCCTTGCCGTATCCAAGGGATTGGCCGCCGGTTATGCGCCGCTTGGTGCGATGATCGCACCGGATCGGATCGTGGGTCCGGTTCTTGATCATGGCGGGTTTATTCATGGCTATACCTATGCCGGCAACCCGTTGGCGTGTGCGGCGGGTAATGGTGTCCTTGATGTGATTGAAGAAGACAATCTGCTTGAAAATGCTGCGACCAATGGTGCTGCACTCAAGGATGAATTGACCAAACTTGCCGATGATTTCGCAATGATCGGCGATGTGCGTGGCAAGGGTTTGTTGCTGGCGGTTGAACTGGTCAAAGACCGCGACAGCATGGAACCACTTGATCCCAAACACATGGCGGCAGCGCGACTGGTTGATATCGCCTATGACATGGGCCTGATCATTTACTGGCGGCGCACACGCGGCGGGTATCGCGGTGATCATGTTATGGTCTGCCCGCCAATGACGATTACCAAGGAACAGTTTGCCGATATCCTTGTGCCGCTGCGCAAGGCATTGAGCGAACTGCAAGACGAACTCGAGAGCGCAGGAGCCTTCGCATGAGCCGCAAAGTCATCATCACCTGTGCGATTACCGGATCGGTTCATACCCCGTCCATGAGCCCGCATTTGCCGGTCACACCCGATGAAATCGCAAAGCAGGCGATTGATGCCGCCAATGCCGGGGCATCGATCCTGCATCTGCATGCGCGTGATCCCAAAACGGGGTATCCAAGCCCGGATCCGGACGTGTTCATGCAGTTCCTGCCAAAGATCAAAGCCGCAACCAATGCGGTAATCAACATTTCCACCGGTGGCGGCATGAACATGAATGTTCGTGACCGCATCCGGGCGGCACGCGAAGCCGCCCCGGAAATGGCATCGCTGAACATGGGCACGATGAATTTCGGCCTGTTCCCGGCCCTTGCCGGTCGCAGTGAATGGAAACATGACTGGGAACCGGAATTCCTCGAAAGCAGCCGCGACTTTGTTTTCAAGAACACGTTTTCAGACATCGAAACCATTCTGGCCGAACTGGGGGATGCCAATGGCACCCGGTTCGAGTTTGAATGCT
The DNA here is from genome assembly GCF_015871485.1 of Thalassospira sp. A40-3. NCBI lineage: Bacteria > Pseudomonadati > Pseudomonadota > Alphaproteobacteria > Rhodospirillales > Thalassospiraceae > Thalassospira > Thalassospira sp. A40-3. The sequence continues at coordinate 1,666,423 of NZ_CP065428.1, read as the reverse complement.
ATGACGTCGGCCATCTTTATACCCTGGCGCATTTCGTTGATCGCGGCCTGATCAAGGGACCGATTTTCATCCAGTTCGTGCTGGGCGTTCTGGGCGGCATTGGCGCCGATCCCGATAACCTGGCGCATCTGAAACGCACCGCAGACAAGCTGTTTGGTGATCAGTACCAGTTTTCTGTTCTGGGTGCGGGACGCCATCAGATGCCGCTTGGCAGCATGTCGGCCGCGATGGGCGGCAATGTGCGGGTAGGGCTTGAAGACAACCTTTACATCAAGAAGGGCGAGCTCGCGCCGGACAACGCATCGCAAGTGCGCAAAATCCGCGAAGTGCTTGACGGGTTGTCGCTTGAAATCGCAACCCCGGACGAGGCGCGCGCGATCCTGGGCCTGAAAGGCGGCGACAAGGTCGCCTTCTGACAGCAGCCCCGATAAAGCCACCACCGTTTGACCACATCACGTGAAAGGCGGCAAAGATGATGCATGCCTATTTCTCAGACGATCAGCTCCGTCATCATGGCAAAACATTCATTGTCGCGGGCGAAAAAAAGCCGATCCCCGAAGTCCCTGAACGTGCGGAAATCCTGCGCGGTGCGGTCGGGCGTCTGGGGCTTGATCTTCATGCCCCCAGTGATGCCGGGCTGGCCCCGATTGCCGCCATTCACGATGCGCAATATCTGAACTTCCTGCAGACCATTCACGATGAATGGCAGGATGTCGGGGGTGCAGAACAAGTCATTCCAAACATCCACCCATTTGATCGCACTGGCCCCTACCCGCGCCATCCTGCGGGTAAGGCGGGCTTTCACCTTGGCGATACATCCTGCCCTGTATCACGCACCACATGGCATTCAGCCTATGCCAGCGCGCAAACCGCAATTGCCGCCGCCCGCCATGTGCGTGATCAGGGGGCCAAGACCGCCTATGCCCTGTGCCGCCCGCCGGGACACCATGCCAGTGGCAATATCGCCGGCGGCTTTTGTTACCTGAACAACAGTGCGATTGCAGCCGAGGAACTGCGTGCGAAATATGACCGGGTCGCGATCCTTGATGTCGATCTGCATCATGGCAACGGGACCCAGCATATTTTCTATGACCGGTCTGATGTCATGACCCTTTCGATCCATGCAGATCCGATGGATTTTTATCCGTTCTATTGGGGCCATGCCGAGGAAGCTGGCGCACAGGACGGGCTTGGCTTTAACCATAATCAACCCCTGCCCCTTGGCAGTGGTGATGCGGTGTTTCTTGATGCGCTTGACCGGGCATTGGCAAGGATCGACGATTTCGGTGCGGATGCAGTTGTCATCGCGCTTGGCCTTGATGCATCACGCGATGATCCGTTTGGCGGATTGACGGTCAGCCCGGATGGTTTTGCCCGGATCGGCGAAAAGATTGGCACCCTTTCCTGCCCGACCGTTCTGGTGCAGGAAGGTGGTTATGTTAGTGAAACACTTGCAGAAAACCTTTATCAATTTATCAGCGGCTTTGGCGCGACCACCAAAACAAACCCGATTTAAGAAGGCCCCACATGACACATTCGGACATCCTGATCATCGGCGGCGGCATTGCCGGAATGTCAGCTGCATTCTTTTTGGCCAAGGCGGGTAAATCCGTCACGGTTCTCGAACGTGAAGACCAGCCGGGCTATCACAGCACTGGCCGCTCAGCAGCCCTTTATAGCGAGACCTATGGCCCGAAGATCATCCGCAAGATGTCGACCGCCAGCCGGGCTTTCTTCATCACCCCACCAGACGGGTTTACCGAAAACCCGATCCTGACCCCGCGCGGCATCATCATGACCGCCGCCCCCGGCGAAGAAGCCGAACTGGATGCCATCCTGACCGAGGGGCGCGCGAATGGCGCGAACTTTGTTGAACTGACGCCCGATGAGCTGAAGGAAATTGTGCCAGTCATTCACACCGACCGGGTGGCCAAGGCGGCCTATGAGCCGGATGCCATGGATATTGACGTGCATGCGCTTCACTGGGGCTTTATCCGCCAGTTCAAGGCGCTGGGCGGTTTGGTTATCACCAAGGCCGATGTCAGCGCGATTGGCAAAGCAGACGGCAAGTGGCAGGTCACGCTGGCCAAGGGCGATGTCTATACCGGTGATATCGTCGTCAATGCGGCTGGTGCCTGGGCCGATGAGATCGCAACCAAGGCCGGTATCAAACCGCTTGGCATCGTGCCCAAACGCCGCACAGCAGTGATGGTCGATTTGCCAGCCGACGTAAAGCCGCATGGCTGGCCGCTGGTCGCAAGCCTTGATGAAACGCTTTATTTCAAGGAAGATGCCGGTCGTTTGCTGGTGTCCCCGGCCGATACCACACCGACCGAGCCACATGATGTCCAGCCCGAAGAACTTGATATCGCGATTACCATTGATCGCCTGATGACGGCCACCAGCATCGAAGTCCGCCGTCCGGGTGAAAGCTGGGCCGGATTGCGCAGCTTCTTTGCCGATGGCGATCCGGTATCAAGCTTTGATCCGGCAGATGACAGTTTCTATTGGCTGGCCGGTCAAGGGGGTTACGGCATCCAGACCGCACCGGCGATGGGTGAATATGCCGCAAGCATCATCATCGGCAAGGGCGTCCCGCCGCAGATGGAAAAGCTTGGCATTACCACTGATGCGCTTTCGGCCACCCGCCCTACGCTTGTCAGCGGCAAGTAATCATCGGCCTCGACCGATCAGGAGAAAGACCAATGAGCCAGTTTGACCGTGCCACCCTGCGCAAAGCTGTTTCAAAGCGCACCCAAAGTGCGATTGATGATTTGTGTGCGCTGGTGCGTCATGACAGTCAGCTTGGCAATGAGGCATCTGCGCAAGGTTGGATTGCCGACAAGTTTGCTGCGATGGGGCTCGATGTCGAACGGGTCAAGATTGATATCAGCGCCTTACGCGATCAGCCGGGCTTTTCGCCGCCGGTGATTGACGGCTATGACGGGCGTGAAAACGTTGTTGGCCTGCACCGCCCGCAAAACCCGACGGGGCGCAGCCTGATCCTCAATGGTCATATGGATGTTGTGCCGACTGGCCCGGCGGAACAATGGCGGTTTGGTCCCTTCACGCCGCATGTCGAGGATGACTGGATTTACGGGCGTGGTGCGGGCGATATGAAGGCCGGGATCATTGCCTATTGCCAGGCGCTTCAGGCCCTGCACGATATCGGCCTTGAACCGGCTGGCGCCGTCACCCTGCAATCGGTCATCGAAGAAGAATGTACCGGCAACGGGGCGCTGGCGTGCCTGCATGCCGGGTACAAGGCCGATTGCGCCATCATTCCCGAACCGTTCAACCAGACCCTGATGACGGCCCAGCTTGGCGTCATGTGGTTTCAGATCCATGTATCGGGCAGCCCGGCACATGTTCTCGATACCTCTGCTGGCAGCAACGCGATTGAGGCAGCCTTTGGTTTCTTTGAAACGTTAAAGGAAGTTGAGGAAATCTGGAACCATCCGACCCATCGTCACGCAGCGTTTGGTGCGCATGTCCATCCGGTGAACTTCAATCTGGGCAAGATTGAAGGCGGCGAATGGGCATCGACCGTGCCGCCGGTTTGCACCGCTGATATCCGTGTCGGGTTCTATCCGGGCATGGAGCTTGAAAAGGTGCGCGAAACCATTGAGGCCGTGAAGCAAAGCGCGCTTGAAAACCACCCGGCTTGCAAAGGGGCCAAGATCGAGATCACCTATCGCGGTTTTCAGGCCGAGGGTTGCGAGATGGATATAAATCATCCGATGATGTCGATGATTGGCGACATTCATCAGGAAGTCACCGGCAAGGAGATCAGAAACCTTGCCTCGACCGCGACGACCGATGCGCGCTTTTTCCAGATTTATGGCAATATCCCAGCCACCTGTTATGGCCCGAAGGCCGAACGCATTCACGGGATTGACGAACGGGTTTCGATTGCGTCGATGATGGAAGTCACCGAGGTTCTTGCCCTGTTCATTGCCGACTGGTGCTGCGTACAAAAGCGTGCTAGCTAGGGTCGAAACTCGTTCACATGACCGATCCGGCAACTGATATGAGAGAAAAAGCTAGGAAAATGCCGCAGATCGGGGTGATCCCCGGTCAAGGGATTTGACGCAGAGGCTTTCTCTCATATCAGTTGTCCTTTGGATCACCCGGATTTGCACGGGCTATTTTGTCGCAAAACCTTGAAAGATGTATATCTTCCTGCGGTTTTGCTTCGCATATCCGCACAAATCCGGGCGACCGGAACGATTATGTGAACGAGTTTCGACCCTACATCCCAATTCGAATAATATATCCAATGCTTTAACAAGGAGCGTTTCATGAGCATCCAGCGTCTTCACACCGGCCCGCGTATGAGCCAGGCCGTTGTCCATGGCAACACCATCTATCTGGCCGGTCAGGTTGGTAACCCCGATAGCGACATCACCAACCAGACCAAGGAATGCCTTGAAAAGGTTGATGCGCTTCTGGCCGAATGCGGTTCGAGCAAAGAAAACATCCTGTCGACCACCGTCTGGCTTGCCGACATGAAAGACTTTGCCGCAATGAACGCCGTTTGGGATGCATGGGTCCCGCAGGGTCACACCCCGGGTCGTGCCTGCGGCGAAGCAAAGCTTGCCACCCCGGATTACCTGGTTGAGTTCATCGTGATTGCGGCCAAGCCGTAAGTCACTTTGACACGAACGAAAAAACGCCTGACACGGGAAACCGGTCAGGCGTTTTTTGTTCCGTCCGAAATCTGGCGGGCTAAACCCGGTCTTCGCGCGTGACGATCAGGGATGTCGCCTCAAGCGTTCTGTGCACCGGGCATTTATCAGCAATCTCGATCAAACGTTTCCGGGTGGCATCATCCAGATCGCCGGTGAACCGGATGATGCGCTCGAACCGGTCGATCTTGCCGCCTTTTGCCGAATGCTGTTCGCCGCATTCCGCACAATCTTCGGCATGGACTTTTTGATGCAGGACTTCAGCACGGATGGAATCAATCGGGATGCCCTTGTGATCGGCATACATCCGGATCGTCATCACTGTGCAACTGCCAAGGGCGGTTGACAGATAATCATAGGGCGACGGCCCACTATCGAGCCCACCGACCTTTTCCGGCTCATCCGCCAGCAGGCGGTGCTTGCCCGCCATGACCATCGACTGGAACTTGCCAAGACCGGTTTCACGGACAATCACACCTTCGCCGATATCCGGTTTTGCCGATTTGCCTGCCGGCAGATATCGCTTTGCCCATGCGGCAATCACGGATGCGGCGTACTGCGCATCATCAGGATCGCTCAGCAAATGGTCAGCCTGATCAAGCGAGACAAAGCTTTTGGGATGCTTGGCAGCGTCAAAAATCTTGCCGGCATTTTCAATCCCGACAGTCTGATCAAGCGGCGCATGCAAGACCAGAAGCGCCTTTTTCATCTTTGCCACCTGCGTTGGCAGATCATATCCACCAAGGTCATCGACAAACTGCTTGCGAATGACAAACGGCCGCCCGCCAAGGCAAACTTCGGCCTCGCCCTTTTCACGAATTTCATCAAGATGATCGGCAAAATTATGCGTTACATGATGAACATCTGCCGGTGCGCCTATGGTTGCAACCGCTGTTGCCTCCTTGATGCGATCGGCCACCGCCAGAACCGCCGCCCCACCAAGTGAATGTCCGATCAAAAGTTTGGGGGCCTCAAACGCGTCACGCAGGAAATCGGCCGCACGTTCGAGATCATCAAGGTTGGATGTAAAGTTGGTCGAGGCAAAATCACCGCCCGATCCGCCCAGCCCGGTAAAATCAAACCGCAGCACACCGATGCCCTCAATCGTGAGTGCCTCGGCAATTTTGCGGGCGGCGATCAGATCCTTGGTACAGGTAAAACAATGGGCAAACAGCGCATAGGCCTTGACCGGCCCGGTTGGCAGGTCCAGCCGTGCAGCCAGTTCGGCACCATGGGCCCCTTCAAATGTCACCTTGATCGGTTTTCCGGGCATTGTCATTCTCCTGACCTTTGAGGGGTGAAATCATACTGCTATTTCAGATAGTCCCCGATAATATCCTTCTTGATGCCACCGTAACACGGACAGTTCAGTGATGATCGTTCAAACCGAACGCACAATTTTGCGAGAAGCCACACATGACGACGCCCCGTTCATTCTTCAGCTGTTAAATGAGCCCGGATGGCTTCGGTTTATCGGTGATCGCAACATTCATGACCTTCAGGCGGCGCGGGACTATATCGATCTGCGTTTTCGCGAAAACTACGACAAGCTTGGCTTTGGAATGTGCCTTGCGCTTGAAAAGCACAGCCAAAGCCCGATTGGCCTGATCGGCTTTGTAAAGCGTGACACGCTTGATGCCCCTGATATCGGCTATGCCGTGACCGAGGCCCATCAGGGCAAGGGATATGCCTATGAAGTCAGTTCGGCACTAATCAATCATGGCTGGCATCATTACGGGTTTGACAAGATTTATGGCTATTGCCTGCCCGACAATGTCGCGTCCGTTCGGATGCTTGAAAAGCTTGGCCTGACTTATTTGCGCGATCAGGATGTCAATCAGTCTGGCGAAATGTGCAGGCTTTATATAGCAACCCGACCCTAATCCAGATTCAGCACACCAAAACAAAACCCCGCGATCTGATGATGCGGGGTTTTTGATTATTTGCGACGAATGCCGATCTTGCGACCAACCCCGGACGGGATGGGTAAATTGGCATGCGCGTCCTTGATCTTGTTTAGTGTTTCCATGATGTCATCGGGGAACGGGGCCGAACGCCGCTCCTTCATGTTGATATGCATGGTGATGATTTCATTGGTCGCGGCCAGCCAGCCTTCAGTGCCATGGCGCATTTCATGATACATGTGAATGCGTTTCTGATCGCAATCCAGAACACGGGTATGGATCACATACGGATCATCCTGATGAATTTCGCGATCATAGGTCACATGCATTTCAAGGCCAAAGGTCGATCCGCCGCGCCGTTCGGGATAGCTATATCCCATCCCCACCGCATCAAGAAACGCCATTGATCCCAGATCGAATGCCACCACGTAATAACCGACATTCATATGGCCGTTGAAATCAATCCATTCAGGTTTGATATGCCCGCGAAAGGCTTCAAGCGGTTCAGGCGCAAACAGATCGGTGCTGATCATTTTTCGACGGCCTTTACGACCGCAACCGCCGCGACGAAATCTTCAAGCGAATGACCAACCGATTTGAATACCGTGCATTCGCTATCCGTCTCGCGGCCCTTGACCTGCCCGCGGGTCAGGCCGAACAGATCGCCGATGATGTCGGATTTGGAAATCGCCCCGCTGTCGATGGCCTGAACGACGTCGCCGCCTTCGGCACTCGCTCCTTCGAAGCTATCGACATAGATGCGGCACTTCTGCATGACCGCGTCATCGGTTTCACGCATGGTCGGCTTAAACGCGCCGACCAGATCAACGTGCGTTCCTTCACGCAACCAGTCGCCATGTACCAGCGGCGCGGTCGACAGGGTTGCGCATGAAATCAGATCGGCCGTCTTGCATGCTGCTTCCAGATCATCGGTGCCCTTGGCATTAAAGCCGAGCTCGGCAATCTCGGCGGCGAGTTTTGCCGCCTTGTCGGGATTGCGGTTCCAGATCGTGACATTCTTGATCGGGCGGACCGACGCATGTGCCTTGATCAATTGTGGGGCCATCGCCCCGGACCCGACCATGACCATGTCGCTGGTATCCTTGCGCGCCAGATAGTCGCATGCCAATGCGGACGCAGCAGCCGTGCGGCGCGTGGTCAGTTTGGTGCCATCAATAACGGCGGATGGCTGGCCGGTAACCGCATCAAGCAAAACATAGGTGCCCGATACAGCCGGAAGATTGCGCGCCGAATTGCCCGGCACGACGGCGGCGATTTTCACACCGGCCGCACCATCCTTTTGCCAGGCCGGCATGATCAGGAATGTTGCGTCATCTTCGTTACTGCGTTCCATGTTGAAATGACTGCGCAGGGGTGCTTCGCAGCCTTGTTCGAACCCGTCGCGAAGGGCTTCGACCAGATCACGGGGCGAGACGAATTTTTCGATATCTTCGGCAGTAATGAAACGCATGGGCCTTCCTGTATAAGCATTTTTGTTTTCAGTGTGGTAGCGGTCAAATTTTATACCACGTTGAGCCACGCACGTCATAGGAAGACCGGCAGTTTTTTATGCTGTTTTGAAGGAATATCAGCGCGATTTACGGCAACAAAAACCGTTTGAGCGTGCCAAACAGGGATCCGGTGCCAAGGAACACTTCTTCAAGCACGGTAAAGTGGTTGGCACCCCATGCCTTGTAGACCGAAACCTTAAGCCCGGCGCTGCCACAATAGGCACCATAGGCATCGCTTTGGCGGACAAATTCGGGGCTTTCATTGCCGCCGACTACCACCATCAAACGCGCATCAAGCGGCACGCCGTCCAACATCGGTGAATTGTCGGCAGCCGATGCTTCGTCAAGGCGGACATCATCATTGATCGTCGTGTGCCGGATCGGTTCAAGGTCAAAAACACCGGAAATAGGCACAATGGCCTCAAACGGCATCGCATCACCAAGCGTTTCGGCCCAATCATGTGTGGCAAGGCGGGCGACGATCTGACCACCGGCGGAATGGCCCGAAATCGAAATCCGGTCACGGTCGCCGTTAAATTCTTCGATATGCTGATAGATATAGGCAATCGCGCGCACGGCTTCTTCGGTGATGTCGGCCACGGTTACATCCGGGCACAAATCATAATTCGGGCAGATGACCGTAAACCCGGCGGCCACCAGATCACGCGCGACAAAGGCGTAGTCCTTTTTGTCCTGACTGCGCCAATAACCACCATGGAAAAACACATGCACCGGTGCGCCCGGATCGGATGCCATGAAGATATCCATGGTTTCCTTGGGCCCGTCGCCATAGCGCACATCAATCTTGCCGCCAAGCTGGGCACGGGTTTCATCGGACAGTTTCACGAACCGTTCAAAATGGGTCATGAAGTCCGGCACGGTTTCGCGCGGATTATATTGCCATTCAAGCTCTGCTGCTGTGAACCCCCCCCAACCCATTGATACCTCGGTTTTTGTGGTGTGATATGTGTACGATCAAAACGTGCTAATCGATTTTTCTTCAGTTTTTCCCTGTTTGCAATCACTTCCCACATCGCATGCGTATTTTACCTAAATTCATCTTCAATGAGTGAACCGCAAGAAACTGAGTGCGAAAATGGGCAAGATCAATTTTATATCAAATGGATATATGATCATGTGTCCCGCCCCTCAAAGCCGATCCCCCCGCATCTCACAGGAACGCAACCAAATCTAGTAAATTCCGGTTCCGCCCGATATGGAGGCCTTTGTTAAGGCCGGTTGGTCGATGGTGAAAGAGGACTTAGGGGAAGACAGATTTTACGCCAGTGGAGCCTGTAAAGCCTATAGTGTCGACGCCTTAAAGATGATGTTCCCCTACTTTTCGCCTATTGAGACTAATGGCTGCACCAAGCTATTACAACCCAAGAGATCGAGTATGCCAAAGACCTTTTTGAAGATGTATTTCGCATAACCAAGCTTGAAAAACTCGACATAACAGGTAACCGAGAATTGGAGCACGAACACTTCAACAGCAGCGTCAAAAAATCAGATAGCCCAGAAGTCCTTTTGCTTTGGAAGACCTCTTAAAGCAAGCGAGTGGGAAATTGCTGATTACCGGTTTTGCCGACTATCAACCCAATCATGCCCCGGCGCAGAACCTAGTAAAACGCTAGATATTGGCATTAACGTTAACAAACGACACTCAGCCAAAACACTCATTGGTTTGCCAGCACAATGGACTTCAAATTACTAACACACTCGACGGGATTTCTGCCAATTGTTGAGGCAGATGAGAGTACTATCCCACTGGCCCCTTGGTTAACACAGACACTCACGTCAATGAACTCAGAATGGTTTGGTACGTCCGAATACAAAGTACTCTCAAAAAATCCTGTAGCGATGAGGCAAGGACAATCGTATTTTAAGCATGCTCTAGTAATTTCTGATTGCGCGAGGAAGAGGTTTTCAAATCCTACGCTAAGACTAAGGTCTCCACGACCGACCATAACTATGTCTGCCGCTTGACATATCTCCTCAACATTGGAAACGCCAACTATTGTTTCTATCTTTGCAACTACTTGAGGGCTGGGTACTTTGTATTTTTTAGCAATTCCATTCACAAAGCGCCGTATTTCTAAAACGTCCTCTTTACTCTCACAAAATGAACCTGCGATCATATCGAACTTAGACCTAACGCAGAAAATGGCGAGTTCTTTGTCTACTTTCGTGAATGAACTGATTACGGCAGAACCTCTAAATGTAAGAGAACGCTTGCGCTCAAGCACAAAGCTCTTGGAGAAGAAGCCATACAAACACCCCTCCTCCTGTCGAGTCACATTGAACTTCGCCTCTCCATCACCGACAATAAGAGAATCACCGACCATTAATCTTGACACATCGACATTCTGTGATAGCGCTAGCTTCCGTGAGGGTAAGTCTTCATCTTCCTCCCTCAAACTTATACACCACATTTCGTTACCACAGATCTGAATTGGCTCATTATTCTGTAGCCTTGGTTTACCTCCAGGTAGGTCGGCCAGAGTACTGACTTTACCTTCGAATTCGCTTGAAATCACTTGGACAGTTCGCAAATTCTCCAGATGCTTGCTCGGCGTTTCCTTTGACATCGGAAAACGAACCAAATTCAAGCCATTTGCCAACATAGCTCGAATACATACCTCGCTCCAACTAGCAGGCCCAATAGTCGCACCAAGAAAAAGATCACCCAAGTCATCTACCCCATGAAATACAGATTCGATCACCAAACCGATTTTTTAACGCTTGTTCAACTGGTAATAAATCCGTCCCAATCACTGCAATTGAAGGCCCCATACTAGACAGTGCATAGCCAATTCCTGAAAAACCATTTAGAAACTTGCGAAGCTGCAAAGTCAGTTCACTTTGTATTGTCCATTCAATTCTTTTAAATCCAATACCTTGGAACTTCACAATACCCTTGCAAAATCCATTTATGTCACCAGAAATTACACTTGGTAAAATATCCCAAAGCATTACAGCGGATGTCTCTTGAACCTCTTCTTTAGATAGTGGCAAGTTCTCCCTGAAAACATCGATTTCGCGAGCCCCACTGAAGCCCATCTCTCCAATCGAACGCACTAGAAGTATCTTCCACTCGACTGGAAACTCCAATTTGGTCAACACAGCAGGTTTACTTACATTATTGACCGAAGACGAGGGCATAAAATTGGCGGCGCTCGTTCTCCTTCGGCCGAGATCTACGACAAAACCCTTATCTAAGCAGACGTTAACCCCGACCCCAGATGTGCCGCCGCGACCAATTCGGCACCAGTCATTTTGCTGTAGTCCTTGCCCCAGCGCCTGCCTTATCGCGTTAACGACCCCTACGCGAAAAGAGGTTCCTGCTCCAAGCCCTACGTGGTGCGGCACACTCGATACAACGCTCAGCTCAAACGTCTTAATATCTGCGAAGTCACTAAGAGCCCGCTTGGCAAATTCTTCTAGATCAGATGATAACTTACCGCAGGACTCATTAACGTGAATTCTGGGTATTTTTGAACTAGTGGGTTTAAGAATAAACTCCCAATGGGGATTATCCAAAGCCACACCAGCCCCTCCATTCATATTTCGATAACTTTCACTTGTTTGTATCAATCCAAAATGAACCCTGGAAAATGATCGCGCAACGCACCCTTCAACAGCTTTAGTCACAGGGAAACCTCTCTCGACTAATTCTAAACCTGTTGCTCCTCTGCATCCTCGAACTCCTTTTCAAACTGTCGAAGATACAAAGAAAAAGCCTTCGGATTCACTTTCTTCTGATAAACCTCGTAGACTAAGTCCTCATCCACTTCCTGAAGCAATCTTGGTCGAACAAAGATAGTATTATTCACCCTAACCATAGTAATCGTTGGCGTTTTTGATGACCACTTAAGCCTAAAAATATCACGGCCATTTAAATTACTTGATAACTCTCTCCAAGCACGCGCTGTATCGTGTATCGATTGCCTCGTTTTCTCGGGGTCTCTTCCTTCTCTTGAACACAATGAACCTAAGCTCTCACTACTTGGATTCTGCGTCAAAAGACGCGCGACAACCTCCCTTTCCCCCAAAAGCTCTGCTTCAATTTGCTCTGCGATAAAGCTCTTCAAATTCAGGCCAAGAGCATCAATTTCCAGTTTATCTTTATAGGATACATTCTTAATCGCCTTGCTTACCTCTGTGGTAGGGTGCCTAGCAAAGACACTATGCAGATCGGGCACATCTAACGCCAATTTCCCAGATTCGATTACGCTGGATAAGTTAGCCATACAATCGCCGACGCTGAGGAGTTGTTTATGATAGCTATCTGAAACGCTTCGCATCTCCCAAGATTCGGTTGCCTTCACCACAAGAAAAATAAGCGCCACCAGTGCAGATGCAGCGATAGAACTAGAAAGACTCAGGAAGTACCCTTTCTCAGCAACCCAGCTTGGAACATACACTTCCATAAACCCAGGGTAATTAACCAAAAGCGCAACAAGCATTAGAATTATCGCCGCCAAGACAGTGACAATAAAACTGTTAAAATACCTCATCATCCCCCCCAGATACGTAAGATTTTTCTTGCAATTTCCGAAAGACTTTCCCCTCCATCAAAAACCACATCGCACGACTTAACAGCTTCCTCGACCCCCCACCTATGCTCCGCCATATCTCGCATCAGCCAATCTTCGAAGCATTCTTCGCTCTCCTTGTGTCGTATCCTATTTTTGTGCCGAGCGGCTCTTAAATCAAAATTTGTTAGCAAACCGATACTAATAGCTGGATAAAAATTTTCTTTTAAAAAATTCACTTCGCTAGCAGTTCGAGGGCCAACTATTATTCCCCCATGAAAAACTCCATGTTTTTTTTTAAATATCTCTACAAAATATTCATATCCATACTTCGAAAATATAACATCAACATACTTAAAAGCACTCAATCCACTCGTACCTGACTTTTCTTTTACTATACTCCCAATTTCGTAAATATCCGCATTACCTATATTTGCCAAAATTTCCGCGAGACTACTTTTTCCGGCGGCAGAAGCTCCACATATAATTATATTACTTTTGACCATTTCCGCCCTAAAATAACTTAGACAACATCACCCATTGAGAGTTATCGAAACTCTCTGCGAGAAACGAGAAAATCAAGCATGCCACCCCAAAAACCACTGATCAAGAGCTCACAAAAGCTTGTAAGCAAAACGCACTGGTGCCATAGCTTTATCCGCCAAGAACAACCATAAGTAGACAAACACCAACACTGCAACAAAAAAAACAGATCATAAATTCGCGAACTTGTAATCGGTGATTTTGTCCCCTTAACGCATCAACTCCTAAGACCTGCAGCCAATGCAAACAACTTATCGCCCCTAAACTAGATGTCGCCGACACCGATAATGTCGTCTAACTGGCTACACTTTAGGTCTGTAAGCATAGAGATGGGAAAACCATTATTTCGGGAAAGAGTAGGCGGATGAAAAATCGATGATTCTCGACTTTGCCGACCATGTACCCAATCACGACCCGGCGAAATTTCCGGAATTTTCCGATCTGAATTGTGCTTGGTTACAAAACCGTATCGCCCGAAGCGATATCAACGGCTTTGGTGGCATCACCAAAAGCAAAAACCGAACGGCAGACAAGATTCTGAAGGACTTCGTCGGACAGTTTCACGAACCGTTCAAAATGGGTCATGAAGTCCGGCACGGTTTCGCGCGGATTATATTGCCATTCAAGCTCTGCTGCTGTGAAACCGCCCCAAGCCATCGGAACCTCATTATTATCGGTGAAAACGATCTCGCCCGGTTCAATCTTTCTTTAATTTCGGATTGTTTGCAAACACTTCGCAAAATAGATGGTGCTTTTAACCGAACTCACCAACGCGTCCCGATCGCTCCCGCAAAAAAAGGGCCATGACCGGGCGTTAACCCCAATCATGGCCCCAATCCTTGACCAGTCCCTTGCAGGGAGACTTTTTAACGGCTCGAATGTGTGGCTTTTGAACCGCTTGCGACTGGCACAAGGTAAACTTTCTAACCGGCTTTCTTTTCGAACGGATCTTCGACAATCGGCCACAGGGCGCGGGTCAAATGGCGATATCCGTTCGTTTTCGGGTCGGACGGGTATGGTCCGTGCACATCGACATAAATGATCTCGCCCGCGATCTTGGCAAACGAGTCATAAAAATGGTTCGTCGATTTGATAAACAGGTATTTCTTCGATACCGGATCGATACCCATGTTGGAAAACAGGCTGGGATCAAAGCTTTGCGACCGGTTGGTATTGAGGATCACCTCTCCCCCGTCGGGCAGGATGATCACGGCGCAATCACCAAGCGGAACGATGCTTTCACCGAAATACTGCCAGGCATCGCGTTTCAAGGTTTTGACCCGGACCTCGGCATCAATCGGTGCACCGGCATGCGCACCGGTTTTTCCGCCAAAACGCAGGGGCAAAACCGCCCCCTCGCCCGCGGAAAAACAGGTCCGTACTGCCATCGGATCCCACAGGGTGCCAAAGGCATAATCGTTAAGTCCGCGTTCAATTGCGGCACGCAGCAAAATGGTGCTATCGCCCGGAACACCGCCGCCCGGATTGTCCCAGACATCGGTCAGGACAATCGGTTTGGCATCGGATGCCAGCGCCTGATCAAGGGCATCATCGGGTTTGGCAAAATCAGGCCGGGTGGCCCCACGGAAACCAAACAACTCAACCCCCAGGTTTCGTGCTATCTGCCTGGCTTCCGCAGGGTTATCGTTGGTAGTGACAATGACCTTGGCCCCAAGATCGGGCACGTCACCGGCCATAAATCCGTGAATGAAGGATACTGACAGAATATTGCCTGTTCCTTCCATCGCCTTTGCCCGGTCAATGAATGACCGCATCGGTTCGCGCGAGGTCGGCAGCACCTCGATCATATGGCAGTCAAAAACTTCCTTGGTCGGTTTGATTTCGCCGCGCAATGTGCGCAATACAAGATCAACCACAGCCCGCCCGGTTTCGACAAAATCGGTATGCGGGAATTCCTTGAACGCGACAATAATGTCAGCGTTATCAATGCGTTTCGCAGTCAAATGACTGTGCGGATCAAAGCTTGTGCCGATCACGACATCAGGGCCGACCAGTGCGCGAATGCGTGCAATCAGGTCACCTTCGCAATCAAGATAATCCTGGGCCACCATCGCCCCATGCAGACCAAGGATCACACCATCGACCGGCATGGCCGCACGCAATTGTCCAAGCACCTCGTCGCGCAACTGTTCATAAGTTGCACGGTTGACCAATCCACCCGGTTCGGCCCAGGTGGCGGTGCCTTCGATCAGATCCCAGCCTTCCTTGGCGGCACGCAGGCGGCCTTCGGTGAAGACGGCACTGCACAGTGTCGGGGTGACCGGATGCTGGCCCGGCGGGGCATAAAAGCTTTCCTGAAAATCGGAAAAATCAGTGCGCAAAGGTGAAAATGTATTGGTCTCGGTTGCAATCGAGGCGCAAAAAATCCGCATGGCCCGTGCCTTTGTTATTGGTCTTTTGATATCAGCTAAAGAATTCCGAAGGGGCGAGAACCCCGCCCCTTCGGCAATTGGAATGGCTTATTCCATGTAGCGGTTGGCGTTGGCCTTCTCGACTTCTTCCTTGAACAGGTTCAGAAGTTTGACACCTTCATCGCCAAGGCTTTCCTGAACGTGTTTGACCACGACCGGCTGGGTTGCCTCTTTGAACTTTTCACGGTCTTCAGCCGACAGCGCGGTGATTTCCATTTTGTCCTTAAGACCGGCAAGACCACGATCAGATGCCTCGATCACACGCGACACGCCACGGCTTGCAACAACGCAAGACTGTGCAGCGTAACGAATGATTTTCTGCTGATCGGCGGTCAGGTCATCCCAGAATGCCTTCGAAAGCATCATGGTGTAAGGCGAGAACAGGTGGTTGGTCAGGGTCAAATACCCCTGAACTTCGTTGAACTTGGCAAAGGTCACGGTCGGAACCGGGTTCATCTGACCATCGATCACACCGGTCTGAAGACCGGCATAAACTTCGCCCCAGGCCATCGGATATGCTTCGGCACCAAGGGCCTGCATGATTTTCTGATGGGATGGCAGCGACATAGTACGAATGCGGATACCCTTGAAATCTTCAAGCGTTGCAATCGAATGCTGCGAGTTGGTCACAGCAAAGAACCCGCCGGTATCCGGGAAGCCAAGAACCTTCACATCACCCAGTTCGCCTTCGATGTCGCTTGCAAGCGTCTCGCCAAACGGACCATCAAACACATCATAGGTCGATGCGTTGCTATCAAACGCAAAGGCAAGGTTCAGAACGTCGATGCGCGGATAGTAAGACGCCAGTGCACCGGTAGAGGTCAGCGTGCCCTGGATCAGACCATCACGGACCATCTGAACATGTTCGGCAGCCGAACCAAGCTGGTTGGACGGATAAACTTCGACTTCGATTTCGCCGTTGGTGTCGGCTTCGACGATGTTGGCGAAAACAGCCGTGCAGGCATGTGCCGGGTTTTCAAACGGGTCGGTCTTGTTGTCGTGCGCGAATTTAAGAACCTTCGGCTCGGCGAATGCCATCGAGGTGCTGCCCATCAGCATCGCGGTTGCAAGGGCGGCTGCGCCCAAACGCTTTACGGTTTTCATTTCTACCTCTCCTTGATTTAACGACTTTATGTGTCCGGCGTTATTGTGGTGTGCGCCCCGGCCCGGACCTGACCGGGGCTATATTCATCCCGATGACCTACCGGAAGCCCAGCAATCGCGGTATCACGAGGGCAAGGTCCGACCAGAAGGCAAACAGGAACAGCACGCCCAGCTCGGCCAAAAGGAATGGCCAAAGTTGTGCGGCAATCTTTTCAAGCTTTTCACCTGTGACCGATGACAGGACAAACAGACAGGCCCCGACAGGCGGCGTCATCAGCGAGATGTTAAGTGCCAGGATAAAGATGATCCCGGCATGGATCGGATCCATGCCGATCTGAACGGTCAGCGGCACCAGAACCGGGGCCAGAATGATCAGGATGGCGTTGATATCCATCACCATGCCGATCATCAAAAGCAGACCGACAATCATGAAAATCACGATGTAGGGATTTTCTGAAATGCCCAGAACCATGCTGGCGACTTCTTGCGGGATGCGGTTGAAGCTCAACCACCAGCCAAGGATCGACGCAAAGGCAATGATGACAAAGATCACCCCGGTCACACGTGCCGTGCGCACCAGCATCTTGAAGAAATCAGCAAAACTAAGCGCGCGGTAAACAAACACACCAATGAACAGGGCATAGGCCACGGCAACCGATGCGGCCTCGGTCGGGGTGACGATCCCGCCAAGGATACCGCCCAGAATGATCAATGGCATGATGAGTGCGGTGATCGATGATTTGAAAATCTTCCAGACTTCCAAAAGCGACGCGCGACGTTCGTTCTTTGGCAGGTTCTTGGACCGTGCGGTAACGGCAATCACCGTCATGCAGATCAGACAGATCATAAGTCCGGGCAGGATACCGGCGGCAAACAAACCGCCGATCGAAACGCCCATCAGTGATCCATAGACAACCATCAAACCCGATGGCGGAATGGTCGGCCCGATGATCGATCCGGCGGCAGTCACCGCGCAGGCATAGTCACGGCGATATCCGCGTTCGACCATGGCCGGTACCAGCGTCTTGCCAAAGGCCGCGGCATCGGCGGTTGCCGCCCCGGTCAAACCGGCAAAGAAAACAGATGCCAGCATGTTGGTATGCGCCAACCCGCCCCGCATATGTCCGACGAGTGCTTGGGCGAATTTCACCAACCGGCTGGTAATGCCGATATGGTTCATGATTTCGCCAGCCAGAATAAAGAACGGCATGGCAAGGAACGGGAAAACATTCAGCCCGTTAAAGACCTTGCTTGGGCCCTGGGACAAGAACATCCCCCCGCCCATGTCAAACAGGCCAACGACGCCTGCCACACCCAGGGCAAAGCCAATCGGCATGCCCAGAACCATCAGAACGACAAAGATAATGGCGACGATCATTCTGCGCCCTCCGCAAGATCAACCGGGACAAAACGGCCCTGATCACGCAAGGCAACGAGGAGGAGCTGAATGGCTGCAAGCAATGCCGAAACCGGCACGGCCGCATACGGCAGTGCCAGTGACATGCCGAAAATCATCGCCTGACGGCGCATGCCGCCTTGGGCAAAATCAAATCCATAAATCGCAAGGTAAAGGAAGGCTGCGAGCGCAATCAGATCCACCAGAAACAGGATTGTGCGCTGGATCGGCATCGGCAGGCTTAGAACAAACATGCCAATCCCGATATGTTCGCGCCGCGCAATCCCGGCCGAGATCGCCAGAAGTGCTGCCCAGATCATCAGATAGCGCGCCAGTTCTTCTGGCCACGGCAGTTGCCAATGGAATAAATATCGGTCAACGACACCCAGCCAGACGTCCAGAACAAGAACAAGCATCAGAACCGCTATGATGCGTTCAACTACCCAATTCAGGCACCGGCTTGCGGTTGCAGCTGTGGTTTCAATACGGCGTAAAGCCATCTCCGCCAAACTCTCCACTGATCAAATGTTATGTAATTTTTCTACATACTGAGGTCCATTTTGTAGTTTGTCTACATTATTTATCTCCGAAGTTTCACATTTTTGCTCTTAAACTGACTTTTATACTGCTATAAGTAGCTTAACTACATTATGATGTTTCGCAGTGACCCAGTTTTGATCAGACTCGCAGGCAGGAAATTCACCAATTGGATCTAGGATTAAGACGCCCAGGATCCCATGGACCCAAAGCCCGAAACAGCAACTTCGCCGTCTCGTGCATTGAATAACTACATGGTCGATTTCGACCGGGTTAATGTCGGGCAAAACGTTGATATTTGATGTGAGAAAACACGCGTGCGGGGTACTGACATGACGCTTAAATTGAAATTGTGGCTATCGCCTGCAAACGGAAATAATGTTAGTTCCCAATAAGGTGTCGGTTTTGACACACCAAACCAGATAGACGGATCAGGTCGATTCCATGCAACAAACCGCCGACATCATCAGCCTGCTGCGTAGCCAGTCCGGCAAATTTCCGAACCGCGAACAACTGGTCGCGGACTATGTCAGCGCACATCTGGAAGATGTCACAACCATTGCCCTGTCCGATCTGGCGAAAAATGTCGGGGTCAGCGAACCCACCGTCATTCGTTTTTGCCGCACATTGGGGTGCGATGGGTTCCGTGATTTTAAAATCCGCTTGGCGCAAAACCTTGCCGTCAGCATTCAGTATCTGACATCCGAAGACATTTCAGACGACACAACCGCCGCAGATGTGCTGTCAAACCATGTGCTGGGCGTGATCATTGATAACCTGCGTCTTCTGCGCGATCAGTTATCCTCCGATCAAATTGACCAGGCGGCCGACATTCTGGTCAAGGCACGTCAGGTGGCGTTTTTCGGAGTTGGAGGTGGATCAACCACTGTGGCGTTTGATGCCGCAAACCGCTTTTTCCGGTTGGGAATTCCGGCGCAATCGCAAAGTGACGGCTATTTGCAGCGTATGCTGGCCTCTACCTTTGGCGCCGAGGACGTGATATTCGCGATTTCCACCAGTGGTCGCCCGACGGAAATCATCCATTCCGCTGCCATTGCCCGCCAATATGGCGCCAAGGTCATCTCATTGACCAACCCAGACAGCCCGCTTGCCGCCGAAAGTGATCTGGTCATATCAATCAATATGCCGGAAAACCCCGATATCTATAAACCAACCGCCACGCGCCATGCGTTTCTGGCGACAATCGACGTAATCGCGACGGCTGTGGCACGACGGATGCCCGATCAGGCCAAGGAAAAGCTGCGACGCATTCGTTCGTCGCTGCTGACGGTTAATCCCCCAACCGGGCACCAACCAATCGGTGACTAAGCTCAGGTTTGTGCTGCCTTAATAATCAAGCCTGAACTGAACGCCAGCCTTGCTATCGATTTCGGTGCTTTCGCTGGTGACACTGATATTTGGTGTGACTTCAATCTCGACTTCGACCCCACTTGATCCCGGCGTTGACCCGGCCTTGGTGCCGACATAGACCCCCTCTGTCAGGTATTTACCCACCTTGACCTCCGGCCCGTCTTCGCCACCACCGACGCGCAGGACATCTGCACCGATGAAGCGCCGGATGCTGCCAACCACATCAAGACCACTACCACCGCCAGAAAGTTCGTTCAGGGCACTTGCCAGTTGCACGGCCTCGACTGCCGAAAGGCTGCCTTGGGATTTGCCAAACAGGACCTGAGACAGGATTTCGTCTTCTGGCAGCGACGGATTGGACGACAGCACCAGTTCCGGGTCGCTTGACGGCCCCTGGAACCCTGCGGTCACAACAAGATCTTCGGTGGTATAAACCCCTTCGATATCAAGCATCGGATCGGGGGGCGACGCACCGGCAAAGGTAATCTGAGAATCCCGGATCACGAATGTTTTGCCGATGACATCAAGCTGCCCGCGCAGGGCAGATAGCTGCCCGGTGATGCGTGGATCATCGGTGGTACCGGAAATTTCAAGGCGGCCGCCCCACTCGGAATCAAGTCCCTTGCCACGCACAAAAAGACGCCCGGGGATATCAACGGTCACGTCAAGATTACCGGTAAAGGCGTCGTCCGCTTCCTTTGTATCCTCGGCCTTTTCGACCTGCGCGGCGTCCGGCAAATTTTCAATCTCGATGGTCGGAACTGATTCCGGCAAGGCCAGGGTCAGATCGACCTCCCCGCGCAGGACCGACACCGTACTTTGGATATCAGCCTCTGACTGGGATCCGGTCACGCTGGCTTTTACATCCGCCCAGAATTGCAGTTCATCCTTACGTGATACGGCAACATTGCGCAGATCAGCCGAAACGTCATAGCGCATCTCGCCACCGTCAAGCAGATCAAGATCAACCGACGCATCAACAGTGCCTTTGCCACCATCCGTGGCCGTAATGGACGGAATGGAAAGACCGGCCTGATCAAAGGTGCCCTCAAGCGTTATCTGATCAAGGAGCGTGCCATATTCGAGGTTTTCATATCGTCCATTGGCCAGCGCAACATCCCCGTTCCAACGGATGTCATCAAGCGTCCCAGCCACATCAAGCGCAAGTTTGATCTTGCCCGACATCTGATGATCGGGTGCCGGAACATAAGGCCAGAATTCGGCAATTTGACCATTCACACGCACGCGGGCAGAAACAGGCGCAGCAAGATCCGGGCTGAATTCCTGTTCAAGCACAGAAATGGCAAGCGGAACATTTCCTTCGGCTGTCAGTGCTTCGACATCGCCATTGCCAAGCGATGCCTGCCCCGCAAGTTTTCCGTCCTCAAGCGTGATATCAAGCCGCATTTCAAAGGGTTTTAGCCCCGCGACTGCCTTTGCCGTGATGCCGGAAATGCGACCATTGACCTGTGCACTTGGCAAGTTCCCGCGTGTTTCACGCAAGGACGCATCAAGATTTGCGGTGCCGCTCAGCCCGTCAAAGCCGGAAATACGCCCCCACGGACCAAGATCAAAATCATTAAGGTGGAGCTCACCCGAGATGGATTTTTGCCCGGCTTCCTGATCAAGGCTTGCGACAAGATGGCCGGTACCAACCGTCAGGTCGGCGTCGAGTTGTTGCCGCCCGTTTTCACGCAAAACAAGTTCCAGTGGTTTGCGAAGCTCAATCGTCTGATCGCCAATGATCGCTTCAAGCCGATTGGCCGTCACAGCGATATCATTGCCAAGCGCCAGATCAGCAGCCAAGTCGGTCGAAATCGGTACATTGCCCTGATAAAGACCTGAACTGGTCAGCGTGATGGCAAGCGCATCCATGCCACCGTCAAGATCAAGGGCAAGCTCGTCAACGGCAATTGATCCGGCAATTATGTCACGGCCATCGAGCTCCGCTGAAATTTCCGGCACGTCAAACGCATTACCGATCGTTGCGGTCAGTTCGACATCTTCGATCATTGTCGGATTGGTGCCATCTGTGCTTGCCATCCGCAGGCCCTTGGCCGATGCATTTGCCGTAACGCTTTGGCGTTGACCATCCGGACGAAGGGCGATATCGGCCGTCACGGTACCGTTCACCAAGCTCACGCCAAACTGATCGAGAAATTCGGCATCCAGATTTGACAGCGTAACATCACCGCGCATCGGAATGCTGTAGTCGGGCAAGGCGATATCACCGCTCAACGCGACATGTTCGCCTTTAAGCGATATCTGCTCAACGCGCAGCGCATCTTCGGGCAGGACAAGATTTGCAGCCACTTCGTAAGGACGGTTGGCAAAGGTAAAGTTGCCCTTATTGGCAAGCGACAAAACAGCCTGTTCAGACCAAGTCATGCGGCTTGTCAGCACGATATCGGAGAATTCCTGACCCGAAACAGCAAGGCTTGGAACACTCAACTCAAACGTCCCCGGGGGTGCAGTCAGGTCACCTTCAAGATCGGCTGTCAGCTTTGCCGGGGCCATTTCAATGCCCAGATCCGGCGGCACCGCACCAGATGCAATATCAAGCGTGCTTTCAAGCGACATTTTCCCGAATGCCTCTGTAATGCGAAGCATCAGCGGACCGTCGATCATTGCGGTATCAAGTGCGCTGACATCAACGCTGAGATCAAGGTCGGGTGCAAGTGTCAGTTCGCCCGTGATACGCGGCTCGGAGCCGACGATACGATCAAGATCGGCAATCCCGAAACCGGCCTGACTGGCTGAAACCTCAATCCCGGTTTCCAGACCATGGGCCTCTGACCAGGTCAGGCCGGGCAAGGCAACCTGCCCCTGCCCGCGCAGATCAAGCCCCGAAATCGGCGCAAAAATCGCAAGATCACGGATATCAGCCACAAGGTTCGATGTCGTGACGACCAGATCCTCGTTAACGTCCGCCTGCCCGCGGAGCGTCATATCAGGCGTATTCAATGCCAGATTGCGGATCGCAATATCGGCAAAGTCCGGCGACATCTGCGCATCAAACGACAGGTCCTGCGCCGCCCCCAAAAACGCCCCCAGATCCAGGTCATCCCAATCCGTGCTGGTTGCGGAAAATGCGACGGTTGCGTCAAGTGGCTCATCCGCGTCATCGGGGGCTGCCATATCCGCCTGCAAGGCGATGTCGCCAATACGCGACACTGGCGTTTTCACATCACGGCCATTCACCCGCAGCGCCACACCGGGCATCGAAAGATTGCCATTGGCCTGAACGGAAAGCCCAAGTTCCGCCCATGAAACTGCATCGTCAAGCAGTGCCGACATTGCAGGATCAATATCGGCCGTTAAACCGGCCGTCATCAGGCTGTCTTCAAGGTCAAGTTCCGTTGTGCCCGATAGCGCCAGCACATCTGCCATCGCAATCGAAATGCGATCAAACGAAAGGATCTGTTCTGATTGATCAAATGCCCCGCCAACGCCCAGTGCGACTTCTTTATCCATGCTTGCTGGCAATTGTTCGCTTATGCGTTCCTGCGGTGAAAGCGCACCGTCGAGGGTAAATGCCACAACATCCGAAGACAGTTGAACGCCAATGTCGCTTGCAAGCGATGCATAGCCCGCCGCCGACAAATCAATCGTGCCTTTCCAGTCATTGGCCGGACCATCACCATTAAGCGCAATCTTGATATCGGTTGCGCTGGTCGGATCAACGCCAGCCAGGGTCATGACAAGTCCTTCGCGCCCCAACAAACCATCAATCTCGGCTGCAAGCTTTTGCCCGGGGCCGTCAAAATCCAGATCAAGTTTTATCCGGTCGGTACCGCCATCACGCGGCTGCAAATCCAGAAAGGCGGTCGCAGACAGATTTGTGCCAACCTTTGCCCGCCCATTCAGGCTATAGAGGAAACTGTTACCGGTAACCTGATCAACAATGGCAATTTCGCCAAGCTCAAGCGCGTCAAGCGAAACCGCCAGCGGCATGGCAAAGCCACCGCTGTCTTCGTCCTCTTCCTCGACCGTTTCCGGTGCGGTGCCGTCGGGCAAAATGACATTGGCCGTTGCCAGACTGATCTGATTGATTTGCAACCGACCAGCCAAAAGTGCCATCGGCGACCAGTCAAATTCGATATCATTGATATCAAGATGCAACCCATCTGTGGCGCGATCCATCGTCACCTGATCAAGGGTCAATCCAGTCCACAAACTGCCTTCGACCCGGCCAAGTGCAAATTCGCTGTCGGTTGCGGCCGATAAGGCCTCGTTGATCATCGGGGTTGCCATCCGCAATACCGGACCGGTCCCGGCAACGGCAATCAGGCCCGCAAGTCCAAGCACAGCCCCGCCCAGACCATAGGCACCATAGCGCAGCCACTTTGTCGAAGAACGGCGCGATGCGGAACGTTTGGGATTATTCGGTGGTGACGTGTCAGACCCGGTCAAAATGCCTGCCCCAGACTGATATAGAATTGAAAATCGTCATCAACGTTGTCGCGTTTATCAAGTGGTACGGCGACATCAAAACGTAGCGGCCCGACCGCGGTGTAATAACGGAAGCCAAGACCGGCGGCCCATAGAAGACTGATGTCTTCGGGTTCGGATCTGGCATACACGTTACCACCTTCGATGAATGGCACGATGCCAAAGCTTTCGGTCACACGGGCGCGGAATTCGGCACCGACTTCCAGTACGGAACGCCCGCCCAGCGGATCATTATCACCATCTAGTGGGCCGACTTTCTGGTATTCGTAGCCCCGGATGGAGCCACCACCGCCGGAATAATAACGTTTGTTCGATGGCAGGTTGCCGCGATCCTCGCCGATAATGGTACCGGTGCGTGCACGGGCCGCCAAAACATAGTCGCCCTCCTCGTCAATCGACAGGTATTGCGACCCGACGACCGATACGGTGGTGAAACCGGTATCCTTGTCTGTCAGGCCTATATAGGGCGATACGTTAATTTCAAAACGGTTCCCCCGGCTCGGATCAAGGGGGTTGTCGGTGTTGTCATGGCGCAAGATGCCCCGCAAACCAGCAAGGTAGAATTCCTCGTTCGGGGAGTCTGATCCGGTCAGGTCGGAATATTCCGCAGTGACACCAAATGTGGTTGTCCAGTTTTCCCAAAGCGGCCGTTCGATACCGGCAAAGCTGTCCAAGGTTGAGCCCTTATAGGCGTCGGTATCGTTGTTTTTGGCGTTGGCCTCAGCCACAAAGGACTGACGCCGCTCAAGAAACTGCGGCTTTTTGAATTCTGCCGACAGACCTTGTTCAAGGCTTGAAACATCAATCCCCAGCCGCAGACGTTCACCAGCACCAAACAGATTGCGATGTTCCCAGAACGCGTTGGCACCCGGACCATCAGCGGTCGAGAAATTCACCCCGCCACCGATCGAACGCATTTTGCGTTCAACCACTTCGATCTCAACCGGGATTTCGCCATTGTCGTTTACCGGACCGGCAACCTTGACAATCACACTATCAAACAGGTTGGTTTGCGCCAGATCGCGGCGCGTGGTGCGCACCTGATCAGGATGATATTGCTCACCCGACCGCCAGCTGCGGTATCCTGCGATGAAGTCCGCATCGACATCCTCTGCCCCATTGACGGTAATCTTGCCAAAATCGGCCTGCGGCCCGGTTTCAAAGGCATAATTGATCGTAATGGTTTTTTGCGCGGTGTCCGCCAAAACGGTTCGCTTGCCAGCCTCGACAAGCGGGTAACCCTGTTCGCGCAGGATATCGACACCGTATTGTTCGCCCAGAATGATCGGCTCCGCGGTTGCGCGCTGGCCGATTTCAAGGCGGGTCTTTTCAAGTTCCTTGTCCGTCGCATGGCGTTCCACCACACGATCGGGGTATGTGATCACAAGGTTCACCGCCGAAATCAGATAAGGCGTTCCGACATCGATATTATAGGTCAGAACCAGTGGGGTTGGCTGTTCGGATGTTGATGCCAATGCATCATCCCCGGACTGGCCATCCGCCAGGTCTTGTTCAGAACCAGCTTCAGGTGCGTCTTGGGCTGGCGCGCTCGATATATCTGCGGCGGCCTTTTCATTAATTTCAAAGGTGATCTGCCCGTCATAAAACCCCTTGGATCGCAGAACAGCCTGAAACCGTTCGACGTCATCTTCTGCACGGCGTTGCAGGCCCGCGCGCGAAGCGGTCGGGCGCGACTGCAAACGGCGCGCCGTGCTAACCCCATCCAACGCCGCAATCAGATTTTCTTCCTGGGGATCAATGCCGGCGATTTCGACTTCATAGGGGATGGTTGTTTGCAGATCATTTTGCGCAATCTCGCTGTCAGCACCGTCGCCAAAGCCAAGCACACCACTTAAGCCCTCGTCCGAGGTGCACGCCGAAAGCATCGACCCTGCCAGTAAAAGCGGAACGATTGCAAACCTGCGCCTGGGGATCGGAGATGTGTCTAGGATGCGTTTATTCAAACCATCTTGCCCTTGAAAGCTTTGCGGACGCAGTGCAACGTACGCCAACCTGTTTGTTTCTGATCTCTTGTTTATATAAGTGCAAACGATCAGGATGATTAAATGTTTCACAGCAGGCCCAATGAAAACACCTTATTTTCGTTAGGCTCAGGACCTATTAATTTGGTTCGAATGGTTAACCGAATTTGTGCGGATACGCGAAGCAAAACCGCAGGAAGATAAACATCTTTCAAGGTTTTACGACAAAGTAGCCCGTGCAAATTCGGTTAATCCGAAGGACAGAGGTTATATTTGCAAACTCCTGCGTCAAATCCCTTGGCCGGGACACCAACCCGACCTGCGGGTTTTTTCTTGGATTTCACAAATATAACCTCTGCCATTCAAATCAAATTAATAGGTCCTGAGCCTAGACCTGCTGGTCGAGTGTGACCTGTGCCATGATCCATGAAAAAAAGGCATGGCTATGAACAATAAATGCGCTTGCGACGAACGATCTTTGGGCGTACCGGAAGTTGAGCGCAACATATTTACCCTCATCGTAGGAGAGCTGCACAGTGACTTTGCCCCAGACCAATACTGTCATCATCCGTGCAGCCGTGCGCGACGACCTTGATGGTCTTTGCGCGCTTGAAAGCGGCAATTTCGAAAGCGATCTGATTTCGCGTGCCTCCTTCTCGCGGTTCCTGCGTCAGGCCAGTGCGCGCCTTCTTGTCGCAGACGCTGGTGATGCCGATCATCCTGAAATTGTCGGGTATGGTTTGCTGTTGCTGCGCACCAATACCGTTACAGCACGGATTTACTCGCTGGCGATTGCAAAAGACTGGCGCGGCAAGGGTTTGGGCACACAGCTTTTGGCTGGCCTTGAAAATCTGGCGATGGACGCGGGATGTACGCGCATGCGCCTTGAAGTGCGCGTGACCAACGAAACCGCGCGCAATCTATATGAACGTCATGGCTATGTCCGGATTGCCGACCTTCCGGGTTATTATGAAGATGGCAGTGATGGCATCCGCCTTGAACACGCGCTTTATGACGGTGAAAGTGCTGTCAGCCCGGCTGTTGCCACCGGTGCGCCGCTGATTTTGGTCGACCGTCTGTCAGATCAACGCTTTGCCGTGTCTGGCGCACGTGTCATGCGGGTGCGCGATTATCTCGCACTTGATCACGGTGTGCGGAACCGGCGCGTGATCAACCTGTGCCAGTCCTATGAATATCTGTCGCGGGGTTACTATTGCAGCCTTCTTGCGGCCGCCCGCGCAGAGCGCGTCATTCCCGAGGCCGATGTTCTTTTGGATCTGAACTGGAAACGGCTTCAGAAAACTGCACGTGCGGAACTCAGCCCGCAAATCATCGAGGCATTGGAAAAATCCGGCCAGACGCCTGATCAGGCCCCGGATCATATCGATGTCTATTTCGGGCGGACCGCCAACAAGAAGTTCCGTCAGATCGGCGAACGCGCCTTTGATCAGTTCCGCTGCCCGATCCTGCGCCTGCATCTGAACAAGCAGGACCGCAGAATTTTGCGCGAAATCGAAGCCCCGTCGATCAGTCAGCTTGATGATGACAAACTTGTCGAGTTCGAGGCAGCACTCCGTGCCTACCTACGTGGGCGTGTGCGCAAACAGGGCAACGTCACCCCGCCGACTGCCCTTGTCGCGATCCTGCATGATCCGGATGAAGTCCTGCCCCCGTCAGACAAGGAGGCGCTGGCCAATTTCGTGCAGGCCGCATCCGATCTTGGGGCCAAGGCCGAACTGATTACCGCAAAGGATTTCCATCATCTTTCGGAATTTGATGCCCTTTTGATCCGCGAAACCACGGCCCTTGATCACCATACCTATCGCTTTGCCAAACGCGCGGTAAAGGAAGGCATTCCAGTGATTGATGATCCGGACTCGATGCTGCGTTGTACCAACAAGGTCTATTTGGCCGAATTGCTGCGCACACACCGTATCCCGGCACCCAAAAGTGCGATTTTCGATAAGCGCCGCATTCCCGACATCGCAAAGCAATTCACCTTCCCGTCGGTTTTGAAGGTGCCGGATGGCTGTTTCTCGCGCGGGGTGCGCAAGGTGAAGTCACCAGAACACCTGAACGAAGTCGCGACCGAGATGTTCAAAAACTCCGAACTTCTGGTCATTCAGGAATATGTCGAAACCACCTTTGACTGGCGTATTGGTGTTTTGGGTGGTGAAGCCATCTTTGCCAGCCGCTATTTCATGGCACCGGGCCACTGGCAGATCGTCAAACACGAAGATGATGGCAAAAGCTATGAGGAAGGCGGGTTTGAAACCCTTGCGGTCGAAGACGCGCCGGCCGACATCGTTGCCACTGCCCTTGCCTCGGCACGTTTGATGGGCGACGGCCTTTATGGCGTGGATGTCAAGGAAACGCCGCATGGCCCGATGGTGATCGAGGTGAATGACAACCCGAATATCGATGCCGGGGTCGAGGATGTGGTTCTGGGCATGGATTTGTATCGCCGGATCATTGCGCATCTTCTTGGCAAGATCGCACGCCCATAAGGGCCTCTGCAGCATTCCATAAACGCAAAAGGCCGGGTTTTTACCCGGCCTTCTTGTCAATGAAGACGGCGGCTTGCAGTTTATCGCGGCCATAACGCGCCATCAGATCAAACTCGTGACGCAGGATCGGCACAGACAGACAGTCGCTGCCGGTATAGGGTTCATGGTCTTCGCCGATATCGGGATCACTGACATAGACAAACCGGTCATCAAAGCCCGAAACCACCACCCAATGCGGGATTTTATCGCCATAAATGCGGTATTGGCTGATCAGGACCAGGGCCATTTTACCCTGTTTGGTGCGTTCTTCGATCTCGGCAATGCCAAACGGGCCGGTCGTGACCGAAATACCGGCATCGAGTGCCTGACGGGCAAAGTCGTAATGCACCAGCTCGACCACTTCGCGGTTTTTCGGCTTTCGCACGGTATCAACGAATAACGGCCCGTCGCGGCTGCTCAGCACTTCGACATCAAAGCCGCGCTTGTGCGCCGCCAACGCCAAACCCAGCGGGCCACAGCCGCCATGGCCGGATGTCATGAAGATCGTGGTGGCTTCGCGCCACAATGCAATCTCAAGATTACGATCAAGTTCGATATCGTGATCCAGCGCATTCATCGCCATCATCAGGGCCGCCGGACCACAGGTAAATGGCAGGGTCTGGTGATAGAAATGGATGGGCGATGGCAAATGCATGGCATTGGGAACCAATACCTTTTCCATACGAAGCGCATTGGAATGATCGGGATAATAATCCGGATAAAGTGCAAATTCGCGATATCCGACTGCCTTGAAAAGCCGGATCGCATCCTTGTTTTTCTGGCTGACTTCAAGGCGCAGGATCGGTGTGCCAAAATCAAGGCTGAGTTCTTCGGCACGTTCAATCAGAGCACGACCAACCCCCTGCCCGCGCTGATCAGGTGACACCGCCATCGAATAAAGGCGCGCAAGCGCGACGTTGCTACGAAAAATCACCAGCGCGTAGCCAACAACAACGCCCCCGTCCCTGGTGGCTTCCGCCACAGTCAGACGCGCGGTCTCACTGCCGACGAAACGTTTGAAGGCACGCCGGGTCAGTCGGTCGACTTCAAAGGACCGGTTTTCGATCTCGCACAGGGCGTCGAGATCATCGCTCTTTGCCAGTCGAAATCTGATGTTGGAAAGTTGGTCTGCGTTTGACGTCATACCGGTGCCACTTGATAAAACCATGCCAGATACAGCATGCGCGGACATATCGTCATGAAACGCACAAAAGGAATAGTGCAATTTATGCGATGCTCACTGCGTTTTTTGCACAGCAACGCACCGCATAACCTGCAAATTCAAACAGCTTAGCCGCGTGCTGCAATCCGCGGCGCCAACGGCGCCATATCATATCCGGCCTCCGCCGCGGCCTTGACGATATCGCCAACCTGCATCTGCCCGGCATTGGCCAGCGACCAAAGGATGGTGCAGCGTGTACCACTGCGGCAATAAGCAAAGATGGGCTTTTCGGCGGCGGCCAGGTTTGCAGCAAAGGCATCCGCATCCGCGTCCGACACATTGCCACTTGCGACGGGCTGGAAGATCGCCTTCATACCGGCAGCCTCGGCCTTGGCGGCAACTTCGGAAAACGACGGTTGCCCGGGATCTTCGCCATCCGGGCGGTTGCAAATAATGGTTTTGAAACCGGCCGCAGCGATTTCGTCAATCGCAGCAAGCGGCATTTGCGGGGATACAGTCAGTTCATCACTCAGGCGTTTCATTTTTATATTCCGTTCGTCGTTGCCGGTTGTCACGCCCAAGGGATCGGGCATCGACAGCACGTCTGCAGGCTCAGGATGCCAGCATAACGTTCAAACAACAACAGATCGAACGGAATATTCCGGTTTCAAACGCCGTTTATTACCTTATTTGGAAAGCGGACAGGTCCGCAGGCCAAACAGCATGTAAAGCGGGCAGAAACGCAGTGCCGCAGTCGCCAACATGACAACACCGGCAGCAATCATCACCCAGCCATAAACGCCATAGGCCATGCCGCCACCTTCGGGCGCGGCCGAAACAAACGGAATAGCCAGCAAAACAACACCGGCAATCGCACGGACAACACGGTCGAGGGTTCCAACATTCGCCATAACTTCCTCCTTGGGAAAAGCTCTGATGGAGTGATTTATAACATTATAATCCAATCGATTACTTTGATACTTATCAATCGCCTCCATGCGGATCGGTACTTTGGCGGATGCCCTATTTCGTGGCTTGCCCAATGGTTGCGACCATGCCAAAAGTTCAAAACCCAAATGATATCAAGCTCCTCAGGAAACGCGCAGATATGAGCAACACCGCAAAGGCCGTTCCGGATTTTCCGTCATGGCGTCAAACCAATCCGAATGGTTTGTTTTCAGATTGGCTGAAGGCGTCCTGTGAGGATCAATGGCGTGCGGTAACCCACCATGTCTTTACCGATGCCTGGGGTGACGCCGCGCTTCCCAAGGCCAATCTTGAAAATTATCTTATTCAGGATCACCGGTTTATTGATCGGTTTGTTGCCCTGTTGGCCGCGGCCGTATCGCGTGCACCAAGCCTGAAGGATCGCATTCCGGGGTGTCAGTTCCTTGCCCTGGTCACGGGCGAAGAAAACACATATTTCGAACGATCCTTTGCCGCCCTTGGCGTGTCTGACGAGGCACGTGAAAACATGCCGGACTGGCCAGCAACAGCAGCGTTCAAGCAGCTTATGAAAGACGCCACGGACAGCAACAGTTACGCCAATATGCTGGCCGTTCTGGCCGTTGCCGAGGGCACCTATCTTGGCTGGGCGGATCGGGTTAACAAGGCCATCGCCAAACGCCCCGATGATTTCTGGTACGCCGAATGGATTGATCTGCATGTCGGGGTGTATTTTGAAAGTGTGGTTGCCTATCTGAATACCCAACTGGATCAAGTGGGACCGTCACTGTCAGAGGAAGACCGCGCCGAATGCCTGTCCTATTTCAAACGCGCAACCGATCTTGAATGTCAGTTCTTTGATACGGCATGGGGACCACAAGAATGATCACAATTCGTCCGTTTGCGAACAGTGATGCCAAGGCCTTGGTCGAGATTTACCGCCACTCCGTTACGGAAATTGGCCCCAACGCCTATAACCCCGAACAGGTTGCTGTGTGGGCAAAGCTTCTGCCGACGCCGGAACGGTTTATCGAAATCATGACAGATGGTCGGTTCAGTCTTGTCGCGGTTGATGACAATGATCAGGTTGTCGCATTTGGCGATGTCGAGGCCGATGGCCATATCGGGTTTCTGTATGCCCTGCCCGATTTTGCGGGCAAAGGTATTGTGACGAAACTGTATGACGCGCTTGAAGCGCACGCGCGCAAACAGGATATCGGCAAGCTTTACTCCGAGGCCAGTGAATTTGCCAAATCCTTCCTGCTTAAACAGGGCTTTGGCGTTGTGGAGCGTCGCGATTTCGAAGTCGCTGGCGTCCCTATCCACAATTACGCGGTTGAAAAGCGCCTGCGCGCACCGCGCTGACCAAATCACTGCATCACACACAAAAAAGGCTGCCATCCGGCAGCCTTTTTCGCTAGTCGCGCAAGCCACGCTTGGCGGCCCCCAAAACACGATCAATAAACACATCCGACTGCCCGATGTAATTGACCGGGTTACGGATATGCGCCCAATCCACCGGGGCGTCGGTCAGTTTTGGCAATTCATCAAACAGGTTCGATGCGTTTTCTGCCGACTTGGCGATGGCATCTTTGACCAGTTTATCCGCGGCATCGCGGCCAAGGTGATCGGCCAGCGCAAATGTCGCGGCCTCTGCCAACATCGCCCCGCGTGACAGCTCAAGGTTTTCGGCCATGCGGCCCGCATTGATTTTAAGATCCGGCACCATATCAACCGCTTGCGCAAGTGCCGCACCGGTTGCGGTAATGATCTGTGGCAAGGTCAACCATTCCAAAAGCCAGCTTGCCCCGCTTCGTTCATGATCGTGCAGTTGCGCCTGGGCAAAGGTACCAAGCAGCCCGGCATTAAAGCGTGCCAGTGTCACCAGCATTTCCGCCTGCACCGGATTGGATTTGTGCGGCATGGTCGATGACCCGCCGCCCTTGCCCGGCTGAACCTCGGCAATTTCGGACTGTGCCAGCAGAACCAAGTCCTGCCCCATCTTGCCAAGCGCACCGGTTAACGCTGTTAACTGGCTTGCGAAATCAACAAGGACGTCACGCTGCGCATGCCAGGGCATATCAGCAAGCGGAAGATCAAGTTCTTCGGAAAGATTGCT
The DNA here is from genome assembly GCF_015871485.1 of Thalassospira sp. A40-3. Taxonomy (NCBI): domain Bacteria; kingdom Pseudomonadati; phylum Pseudomonadota; class Alphaproteobacteria; order Rhodospirillales; family Thalassospiraceae; genus Thalassospira; species Thalassospira sp. A40-3. The sequence continues at coordinate 1,633,196 of NZ_CP065428.1, read as the reverse complement.
TTCGACGTCTGCGGCCGTCACCCCGATCGAGGCCAATGTACCCGCAGCGCCGCCAAACGAAATCCGCAGCAAATCCGATGACAGGCTGTCAATCCGGTGATCAATCCGTACAAGCGGTGCGAGCCATCCGGCAGCCTTGAGACCAAAGGTGGTGGGTACAGCCTGCTGGGATCGCGTCCGCCCGATCATTACCGTGGTGCGATGCGTGTCGGCATGGACAGACAGCGCCTTGGCCAGTTTGCGAATGCGGCGACGAATGATTGCAACCGCATCGCGCAGCTGCAGGACAAGTGCGCTATCAACCACATCCTGGCTGGTCGCGCCAAAATGGACATAGCGTGCGTCGTCACCGCCAATTTCCGCCTTGAGCGCCTTAACAAGGGCTGGCACAGGCACCCCGGCACTGGCCGTTGCAGCCGCAAGGCTTGCCGGATCGGGCGTAAAATCGCGGCAGACTTCGGCAATGCGGGTGGCACTTTGTTCGGGGATCACACCTGCGCGCGCTTCGGCCGCGGCAAGGGCCGATTCAAAAAGCAGCATGGATGCAATCTGTGCCCGGTCATCAAACAGGGCCGCGATCTCCGGATCGGAAAACAGATTTCCAAGCAGGGCAGAGTCAAAGGGCGAAACGCTCATCAGGGTTCATCCACCGTTCAAACAGGTGTGAAATCAAGTCGATAGTGTCGCGCCAGCAACCATATTGGTCAATAACGCAAAAAGAAGCCCCTGCCCGACAACCGGCACAGGGGCACCTTTTTCAAAGATCAATCAGCCATCAGCCTTAAACAGCTTCAAGCGCAATCGCGATACCCTGACCGACACCAATGCACATGGTTGCCAGCGCCCGCTTGCCACCAGAACGCTTCATCTGAAGCGCAGCCGTGCCGGTGATACGTGCACCCGACATACCCAACGGATGACCAAGGGCAATCGCACCACCATTCGGGTTCACACGTGCGTCGTCATCGGCAATACCAAGATCGCGAAGCGTTGCAAGCCCTTGTGAAGCAAAGGCTTCGTTCAGTTCGATCACGTCAAGCTGCTCTGTCGACCAGCCAAGACGTGCGAGAAGTTTTTTCGATGCCGGTGCCGGGCCAAAGCCCATGATGCGTGGTGCAACACCCGCAGTCGCACCACCAACAACCCGTGCAATCGGGGTCAGGCCGTATTTCTTGACCGCTGCCTCCGATGCGATGATCAGGGCCGCGGCCCCGTCATTGACACCCGATGCGTTACCGGCCGTGACCGAACCGCCTTCGCGGAACGGGGTCGGCAATTTGGCAAGTTTTTCAGCCGTGGTGCCCGGACGCGGATGTTCATCCTTGTCCACAACAATGGCATCGCCTTTACGCTGTGGGATGGTCACCGGGGTGATTTCCTCGCCCAGATTACCATTTTCCTGTGCGGCGACCGCCTTGTCCTGCGAACGGGCGGCAAAGGTGTCCTGATCTTCACGCGAAATATTGAAATCCTCGGCAACGTTTTCGCCGGTTTCGGGCATGGAATCCACGCCGTACTGTTTCTTCATCACCGGGTTTACGAACCGCCAGCCGATGGTGGTGTCATAGATCTCTGCATTCCGCGAAAATGCCGACGTCGCCTTTGGCATGACAAACGGCGCACGTGACATGCTTTCAACGCCACCGGCAATCATCAGATCGGCTTCGCCCGATTTGATGGCACGGGCGGCCATAATGATCGCATCCATGCCCGAACCGCACAGACGGTTGACCGTGGTTCCGGTCACTGTTTCCGGCAGCCCTGCCAAAAGCGAAGACATACGCGCAACGTTGCGGTTGTCTTCACCAGCCTGGTTGGCACAGCCAAAGATGACATCGTCAACAGCGGCAAAATCCAGATCCGGATTGCGGTCGATCAGCGCCTTAAGCGGAACAGCGCCAAGATCATCGGCGCGCACCTGCGACAGGCTGCCGCCAAAGCGGCCAATCGGGGTGCGGATATAATCGCAAATATATGCGTCAGCCATTTCTAAGATCCTTATTATTGCTCTTACTGCTGGTCCCCATGGGCCCTGGCGGTACGAGCATGCAGTTCACGCAGAACCTGCAATTCTTTCTCGGACGGGATCGCAGTTTCCGCGACTTCGTCGGCAAACTCAACATCCCAACCGGTATTTTCGATGATTTCTTCGCGGGTTACGCCCGGATGGATCGAGGTCACAACGAATTGCTTGCCCACCGGATGCGGTTCCATGATGCAAAGATCCGTGATCAGACGCGACGGACCCTTGGTATCAACGCCGTAAGATGCACGATCATTGCCCCCCTTGCCGTGACCAAGCGATGTCACGAAATCGATCTTTTCAACGAAGCCACGCTTGCTTTGCTTCATCACCAAAAAGACTTCGCCACAGCTGGTCGCGATTTCCGGCGCACCACCACCGCCCGGCAGGCGGACTTTGGGGTTGTCGTAATCACCGATCACGGTGGTGTTGATGTTGCCATACTTATCAAGCTGGGCCGCACCAAGGAAGCCAACCGAAATCTTGCCACCCTGAAGCCAGTAACGGAACATTTCCGGCACGGCGACGGTGTTCACCGCGGTTTCGCACAACTCACCATCACCAATCGACAGCGGCAGGACATCCGGCTTGGTGCCAATCGTGCCGCTTTCATAAATAAGCGTAATGTCGGGTGCATGGGTCAGGCGTGCCAAGTTGCACGCGGCCGACGGCATCCCGATGCCAACAAAGCACACATCGTCGTTTTTAAGCGCGCGTGCGGCGGATACCGTCATCATTTCAGTCGGGGTATATTCAACCATGATTTTTCCTCCGCTTAGCCTTTGTTTGCTTCACGCTTGGCCGCGAAATCTTCGGGACCGCCATTAATGACATGCTCTTCGAGCCAGGCCTGGAACGTTTCACGATCACGTGCAATCGGGTCCCATGCCTTATAGAACGCGTTGTCGCGCTTATAATATCCTTGGGCGTAGGACGGATGCGCCCCACCCGGCACTTCAACAATCGCAGTCACCGCCCAGTTCGGCAGCATGACGGCGTTGGGTGAAATATCACCGAAATCATCGACGATCTCTTCGACGGTGATGATGGATTTTTTCGCGGCCAGAACGGCTTCTTTCTGCACACCGACAATGCCTTCAAACAGGACGTCGCCCTTTTTGTTGGCTTTCTGGGCATGCACCACAGTGACGTCCGGGCGGATCGCCGGAACAGCCGCCAGGCTTTCACCGGTGAATGGGCATTCGATGAACTTGATGTTCGGGTTCACACGCGGCAGCTCCGCCCCGCGATAGCCCTTGAACACCGCACAAGGCAGGCCAGCAGCACCGGCGTCATAGGCATTGGCCATCGCTGCGTGGCTGTGTTCTTCGATCTCAAGCTTGGTCGGCCAGCTTTTTTCATAGGCATCGCGCAGACGATGCAGCGAGCCAACACCAGGGTTACCGCCCCAGGAAAAGATCAGTTTCTTGGCACAACCGGCCCCGATCAACTGATCATAGATCACATCGGGCGTCATGCGGACCAAGGTCAGGTTCTTGATGCCCTGACGGATAATCTCGTGCCCTGCGGCATGCGGGATCAGATGGGTAAAGCCTTCCATCGAGATGGTGTCGCCATCCTTAACGCAGGATGCGACTGCTTCTTTAAGCGACATGAAACGTGCAACCACGGCAAAACTCCTGTGGCATCAATCCAAAACATTAGAAACGCGGGGCAGTTGCCCCGGTAGTGCAGGAAATTCAGGTCGATGGCTGCGACCGCCGGCTTTCCCCAAAGCAGCGGACGCAGCCATCGGGCCAGATCGACTTACACGTCGAAGAACACGGTTTCAGCATTCCCCTGCATGTGAATATCGATCCGGTATTCAATCCCCGTCGGGGTTTCGACACGCTTGGCAATCAGGGTGTCGCGACGATCCGCTGGCACCGACTGCAAAACAGGGTCCTTGGCATTCCGTTCCGCCTCATCGTCGAAATAAAAACGGGTAAAGGCGTGAACCAGCATGCCGCGCATAAAGACGATGACGTTGACAAACGGCGCCCCGGCGTCGGCAACGACACCCGGCTTTACCGTGTCAAACCAAAAGCGCAGCTTGGCATCCGTGCCGGTGCCGCAACGGCCAAGCCCGCGGAAACCGGTCTCGGACACATCAATCGGCTTTTCGTTGTAATGACCGTCGGCATCGGCCTGCCAGATTTCGATCATCGCATCATTGACCGGGTTGCCATCGCCATCAAAGACGGTACCGATGATGCGGATATGTTCGCCCTTGGCATCCGGGCCGGCAACGGTCGGATCGGCGATGTCGGTAAAGTCGTATGCGTACTGGCCTGCGGTCAAGCCATAGGCGAAATACGGACCAACCGTCTGTGAGGGGGTTTCACCATAAGCCATGACTTAATTCTCCATCGGGGTGCCGTTGCGTCCACGCAGGACAATGTCGAACTGATAACCAAGGGCGAAGCCCTCCTCGGTCTTGTCGATCGAAAATTTGGCAATCAGGCGTTCACGGGCGGCTGCGTCCTCGGTGCCAAGGAAAATCGGATCAAGATCAAGCAGCGGATCACCCGGGAAGTACATCTGGGTCACAAGACGGGTGGCAAAGCCCGGACCAAACAACGACAGGTGGATATGGTTCGGACGCCACGCATTGAAATGGTTGCCCCACGGATAAGCGCCCGGCTTGATGGTATAGAATTTGTAGTTGCCCTGATCATCGGTAAAGCAACGCCCCGACCCGCGGAAGTTCGGGTCCAGCGGCGCGTCATGCTGATCGACCTTGTGCACGTAACGGCCTGCTGCGTTCGCCTGCCAGACCTCGACCAGGATATTGGGCTGCGGACGACCATCGGTATCCATCACCCGACCATGCACGACAATACGTTCGCCAAGCGGCTCGCCATTGACGACACCGTTTTTGGTCAGATCGAAATCAAGCTCACGCACGCTTGCCGGGGCAAAGCGCGGGCCGGTGCCCTCGCTCACACCCGATTTGATCGCAAGCGGTGCCTGGGTCGGACCACGCAACAGGGTCGATTTGTAACCGGGTGCGATATAGGGGGCGTGGGAGCCCCAGTCACGCGGCTTGAAGGTGGACATGAGGCTTACTCTCCCTTTGATGCCGCGTCGATCTCGGCATAGGTTTGTTTGGCAATGCGGAAGGCCGTATTGGCGGCAGGAACGCCGGCATAAACCGCAACATGCATCAGGGTTTCACGGATATCGTCGCGCGTTGCCCCGGTATTCAGCGTTGCGCGAATATGCATCGCAAGTTCTTCTTCGTGGCCAAGCCCCGCAAGCAGCGCGATGGTCACGATGGAGCGTTCACGCTTGGTGAAGGCATCGCTTGTCCAGACACCATTCCAGACATTCTCGGTGATATAGCGCTGAAAACCTTCGTCGATTTCCGTAATTTTTTGGGTGGCGCGATCCACATGTGCATCGCCCAGAACGGAACGGCGGGTTTTCATGCCAACGTCATACCGGCTCTCAGACAAGGTTCTTCTCCTTGGTAAATCGGTCGATCAACCGGGTCAGCAATTCCGGGGTTTCGATGCATGGCAGATGCCCGACCCCGTCAATCAATTCGAATTCGGCATTGAGGATCATTGATGCCATGGCGCGCACCACATCGGGCGGCGTTGCCAGATCTTCCGATCCACAGATACATAATGTCGGCACAGCAATTTTTCCCGCCGCATCGCGCAGATCACCATCGCGCAGCGCAATACAGGTCCCGACGTAACCCTCAACCGTGGTGCGCACCAGCATGTCGCGATACATCGCGGTTTCGAGAACCCGTTCCTTGCGGAAGGTCGACGACAGCCAGCGTTCCATGATCGCATCGCCCATGGACGCAATCCCGCCCGCCTTGATCGCCTCGATCCGGGTGTTCCAGCTGTCATAATCGCCAAGCTTGGCGGCGGTATCGCACAGGATCAGACCCCGCACACGGTTTGGTACCAGTTCGGTGACTTTCTGGGCGATCAGACCGCCAACAGACAGACCGCAAATGATCACCTGATCAAGGCCAAGGTAATCAAGCAACCCGATCAGATCATTGGCATGCAGCGCGACGTCATAAGGCGCATCACCAATACCCGACAGGCCATGCCCGCGTTTGTCATAGGTCACGATGTTGAACGTTGAGGAAAGCGCATCAACGACATCATCCCAGATGCGATGATCCGTCCCCAGAGAATTTGCAAAGACCAGTGCCGGGCCGTTTTTCGGGCCTGACTGGCTGTAATGAATGTGTGTCCCGTTGACCGGGGCGACTTGCAGACTCATTATCGTTTCCACCCTGCTTGTTTGTCCTCACATTCGCAGATGGTTTTGGTTATGTAAAATGAGGAATTGCGTAATTTGCATAACTATATAATTATGCATGAACCAGCCATAAGAACATTCTAAACTGTTGATGTATAGGGCACCCATGCTTGATCAACGCATTAAATTCCGCCATCTGACCTGCTTTCTTGAGGTCGCGCGCCAACGCAGTGTCGTCAAGGCCGCCGATACGCTTTCGATCACCCAACCCGCTGTTTCCAAAACCATTCGCGAGTTGGAAGAACATCTTGATGCGCGGCTGTTTGACCGATCAAAGCGCGGCGTCACCCTGACCGATTTCGGCAAGGTTTTCCTGCGCTATGCCGGGGCAAGTGTTACGGCGCTTCGCCAAGGTGTCGACAGCATCAGTCAGGTGCGCATGCAGGGCGGGCTGTCGATCAATCTTGGGGTTCTGCCAACAGTTGCCGCCAGCGTGATGCCCAATGCCATCCGGCATTTCAAAACACTCAGCCCCGATACCACGGTCAAGGTCGTGGCCGGTCCGAACGTGATGTTGATGGGGCAATTACGCGTGGGTGAACTTGATCTGGTGGTCGGGCGACTGGCCGAACCCGATCAGATGTCGGGATTGTCGTTCATACATTTATATTCCGAGCACATTTCGCTGGTGGCGCGGCCGGGCCATCCGTTGCTGGCCGACAAGAACCCGGACATTACCCGCATTCGCGAATTCACCGTTCTGGTGCCGCCCAAACATGCGATTATTCACCCCACGGTCGACAAGATGCTGATTGCGCATGGCATTGGTGCCATCCCCGACCGTATCGAAACCGTTTCGACATCTTTCGGGCGTGCTTTTACGCGCGAAACCGATGCGATCTGGATCATTTCGAACGGGGCTGTGGCATCCGACATTGCCGAAGGGCATCTGGTCGAACTGCCGATCGATACCAGCGATACCTTTGGTCCCGTTGGCCTGACGACCAGAATTGATTCGCCAATTTCGCCGCCGGTTGAAATGTTGATCAATGCTGTGCGCGAAGAAGCACAACGTCATCACAGCGCACAGGCAGGGGCGAAAGGATAATCATTTGGTTATGGATATGTGCTTACATATCATTATACATAACCATCACGTACCGATTAGATTGCCTTTAATTCGACATGGCTGAAATGCGCCAAACGCAAGTCATGTGATAAAAAGAAGAACAAAAACAATAACAAAAAGAACTCTTGGAAAACTTCGCACGCTAGATGCGCATCGTGGCTGAACGTTTGTCAGCGCAATGAACGCGACAAGACGTTCAAAGGAGGAAGAGAATGAAACAGATCACCAAAATGCTTGCCGGTGCTGCTGTCGCGACCATGGTGTCGTTCGGCGCACAGGCACAGGAAGTTACCCTGACCGTCCACCATTTCCTGGGTCCGAAAGCACCGGCCCAGTCGAAAATGATCGAACCGTGGGCCAAGAAAATCGAAGAAGAATCAAACGGCCGTATCAAGTTTGAAATCTTCCCGTCCATGTCGCTGGGTGGTAACCCGCCCGAACTGTATCGTCAGGTCCGTGACGGCGTTGCCGACATCGTCTGGACCCTTCCGGGTTATACCCCGGGCGTATTCCCGCGCCTTGAAGTGTTTGAACTTCCGGGTGTTCACCTTGGCGATGCACGCGCAACCAACCTTGCGATGTGGGATCTTCGTGATGAATATGCCGAAGACCTTACCGACATTCACCCGCTTGCCGTTCACGTGCATGCCGGTCAGGCCATCCACCTGACCAGCAAGGAAGTCCGCACGGTTGATGACGTCAAGGGTCTGAAGCTGCGTACCCCGACCCGTACCGGTTCCTGGGTGATTGAATCCTGGGGTGCAGAGCCCGTTGGCATGCCGGTTCCGGCCCTGCCGCAGGCCATGTCGCTTGGCGTGGTTGATGGCGGCCTGGTGCCGTTCGAAGTTGTGCCGCCGCTGAAACTGGCTGAACTGATTTCCTATTCTGTTGAAGGCGAAGGCGTAAATTCACGCTTTGGTACCTCGACCTTCCTGTTTGCAATGAACAAGGACCGGTATGAGAGCCTGCCCGATGACCTGAAAGAAATCATCGACCGTAACTCTGGCCGTGATTTTGCTGCTGAAATCGGTGACGTGTTTAACGGCGTTGAAGAAGTCGGCAAGCGTATGGTCAACGAAGGCAAAGGCCAGGTCGTTCAGATCACCGCTGCCGAAAAGGCAACCTTTGACGATGCGTCTGCATCGGTCGTTGATCGCTGGATCGAAGAAGCCAAATCCAACGGCATCGATGGCGCGAAACTTGTCGAAGATGCCAAGGCCGCTGTTCAGAGCCACACCAAGTAACATCCCGACGTTGCTGGTAAATCTTGTGGGGTCACGTATCATGGAGACACCTGATACGTGACCCTCTGTTCCCGCAAGAATGTTAGAGATATGAAAAACGTGCTCTACAAGGCCGCTTCGTGGCTTGCTGTTGCCGGTGGCATGCTTGCCCTGCTGATCTCGATTGTGACGATTGTCAACGTCACCGCCTTTGGTCTCGACAAGATCGCCCGGCTGTTTGATGCCAATGTCCCGGCCATTATCGGCTATGAGGACTTTGTCAGCATGATCGTCAGTTCGGCGGCGTTGATGTTTTTCCCCTATTGTCAGGCACATCGCGGCCATGTCGCGGTGGACGTTTTCATCAAGATGTTTCCCGACTGGTTTGCGCGGATGGTCGATACCCTGTCGTCCGTTCTGATGACCGCACTCGCCCTGTTCCTGGGGTATATGATGGTCAATGGCCTGATTGAAGTGCGCAGCGACAATACCCTTTCGGCAATTTTGGGCTGGCCGATCTGGCCGTTCTATGTCCCGGGCATCATTGCAATGTTCCTGTGGGCGGCAATTGCCGGAAACCAGATTTTCGAGAGAGAGGCCGATGTCTGAACGTGAATTGATCGGCCTTGGTGGCCTTGCCCTTCTCTTTGTGATCCTGGCACTGCGTGTGCCCGTCGGCCTTGCCATGGTGGGTGTCGGCATTGGCGGCAACTATGTGCTCAGCCTGTTTTTCCCGTTCCTGCGTTTTGATCCCTATCTGCAGCAGTTCAAATCCCTGTTTTACGGGATTGTGTCGAACTACGAACTTTCGGTCGTGCCACTGTTTGTTCTGATGGGGTATCTGGCAAGTCAGGCCAACCTGTCGCGCGATCTGTTTCAGGGTGTCAATGCGATGCTGGGTCGCTTCCGTGGCGGCGTTGCCATGGCTGCCATCGGGGCGTGTGCCGGTTTTGGCGCGGTATGCGGGTCGTCGCTTGCGACCGCATCAACCATGGGCAAGGTCGCCCTGCCCGAACTTGATCGCCTGAAATACTCCCCGCGTCTGGCAACCGGTACGCTGGCTGCGGGTGGGACGCTTGGCATTCTGATCCCGCCATCGGTGGCGCTGGTGATTTATGCCGTGACGGTTGAGGCATCGATCATTCAGATGTTTCAGGCGGCCATCATTCCCGGTCTGATTGCGGTTCTGTTCTTTATGGCGGTGATTGCCATTCAGGTGCGCCTGAACCCGTCACTGGCCCCGAAACCCGAACCGATGCCCGCCGCTGAACGCAAGGAAGCCCTGCTGCGCCTGATCCCGGTGATGGTGATCTTTGGCTCGATCATTCTGGGGCTCGGTGCCGGTCTGTTTACCCCGACACCGGCGGCCGGTGTGGGCGTGTTCGCCATTCTGGTTTACGGCGTCTATATGCGCATTCGCGGCAAAGGTGGCCTGACCTGGAAAGGTCTGCGCCAGTCGCTTAAAGACACCGCCATCACATCCTCGATGATTTTCTTCATCCTGCTCGGTGCGGAAATCCTCAAGGGCTTCTTTAGCCGTGCCAACCTTCCGGCCTATATGGCCGAAGCCGCCGCCACCAGCGGCTTTGATCCGTGGCTTGTCATGGTCTTGATGTTGCTTGCCCTGATCCTGCTGGGCTGCTTCATGGAAAGCCTGTCGATGATTGTCGTGGTCATCCCGTTCTTCTGGCCGGCCCTTGTTGACATCAATGGCGGCGACTGGGCGACGGCGGCAACCGCGGCCTATGGCATGGGGACCGAGGATCTGAAGATCTGGTTCGGGATCCTCGCACTCATTGTCGTGGAATTGGGGCTGATTACGCCACCTGTGGGGCTGAATGTATTTATCATCAACGCACTCGCCAAGGGTGTCCCGATGAGCCAGACCTTCCGCGGTGTGATGCCGTTCTTTGGCGCGGAGATCATCCGTATTCTGCTTCTGATCTTTGCGCCGATATTAACCTTGTTTGTGCCAACACTGCTTGGCAATTAGCGACGCTAACAGAACTCGGAAAAGCCCGCCCGTCATCTTGGCGGGCTTTTCTTTTGGTTGGTCCCAAAACACGCTAAACTGACGCAAACCAATCCCCTATCCGGCGCCCCGAGATCAAGGCATTCATGCGCAACACCATCCCGATTTATAAGCTTTATGGCGAACGCGATGCGGTAACCCGCCCCCGCGCACGTGATGGCTATGATCTGGAAAATATCCCTGCATCCGATCCGCAACCGATTACAGAGCCGGAATTCTTCCATCTGGAAAGCATCCCGGAACGATCGCGCCTGCATGATCTGCACATCAAACCGCACCGCCATACCAACCTGTTTCAGCTGCTGTACATCACCCGTGGGCAGGCCGAAATCAGCTTTGATGACCAACATCTGACCATGCAGGCAGGACAACTGATCACAGTCCCGCCCGGCACCGTGCATGGCTTTAAATTCAGCGATGATATTGATGGCTGGGTGATTTCACTGACCGACTATCACCTGCAGGAAATTCTAAGCCCCGCGCCAAAACTCCTCGCCCGGCTCGATCAGGCGATTTGCGTTGATACGCGGTCATCCTCTGGCGATGCCAACAGCCCGACCGATTTCCTGATATCGCAACTGGTCACAGAGTATTACAGCCACAATACCGGGCGGCTGTTTGCGCTTCGTCATATTCTCGGATTGCTGTTGCTTGGCATCGGACGCACCGTGCCGCAGGACCATTCCGCGCGCCTGTCGCGACAGGAACAAAAGGCCGAAAAATTCCGCAAGTTTCAGGCGCTGGTTGAAACCTTTTACAAGCAGCACAAGTCGCTTGATTTCTATGCCCGCGAAATCGGCGTCACCACCACCCAGCTTAATCGCATCGCCAAGGACATCTACGGCATGACCGCAAGTGAGGTGGTGCAAAACCGCCTGATGCTGGAAGCCAAGCGGACCCTGATCTATACCGACATCGCCATTCAACAGATCGGAGATAGTCTGGGCTTTCGCGATGCCGGATATTTTTCGCGCTTCTTTACCAAAAAGGCCGGGGTATCCCCGGCCCGGTTTCGCACTGATAATCGATAAGCTCTCAGCGTCAGGAAGCCTGGCCTCGCAACGTATCAAGGGTCAGCCACATGCGCACCTGATCCACCACCCGGCCAGACCGGGTTTTCCAGCCCTTGGCAATAAACTTTTCCTCGCCAAACCCGACCTTGCGATACAGGTTTAATGCGTTGTCATTGCCATCCACAACATTCAGCCACAGCTTTTCATAGTCGGGCGTTTCGGCAATTTTGGAAGCTAAGCATGATAACGCTGCCTTGCCAAAGCCCTGACCGCGTTCAAACACGCCAAACTCATCGACCTTGGGCAGGTGTGTCGCCATCTCGGTCATATAGACATAGGCAACCGCCTTCTGATCAACGCGAAACACCCAAAGTGCCGTGTCCTTTGATCCCGCCAGTGCCGCGCTCAGGGCGTCATCTGGCACACGCGCAATCGCGTCATAAAACTGCGCATCTTCCATCATGTCGCGAATGCGCAGAAGTTCTTCATCCGTTGGCGTGTGCCATGTTCCGGTAATCATGGTTGTGGTCCTGATGGGCTGGTGGTGGCGTTACAAGATGGCAGTGGTAAACAGCCCGCCCGGTGCGGTCAAGCATCACGAACCCTCCTGTATCTGACCACCTGAAGCTGGACAAATTGCCAATAGGCCCCAAAGCCGCTAAAACCAGCCGATATCAACCCGCACCAAAGGCCGCACATGTCAAGCCCAACACCGAATGCGCCGCACGCCCGCCCTGCCCCGAATGGCAAAACCGCCATGGTGATCGGTGCCGGACCGGCCGGCCTGATGGCGGCCGAACGGCTGGCCGGTGATGGCTACACGGTCACGATTTTTGAGGGCATGCCAAGTGCCGGGCGCAAGTTGCTCATGGCCGGGAAGTCGGGGCTCAACATCACGCATAGCGAAGATCTTGAAACCTTTCTGACCCGCTATGGCACATCGCGCGCACGGCTTGAACCGCATTTGCGCAAATTTGGGCCCAATCAAATCCGCGCATGGTGTGCGGGGCTGGGTGTTGAAACCTTTGTCGGCTCCTCAGGCCGGGTGTTTCCGACCGCGATGAAGGCAAGCCCGCTTTTGCGCGCTTGGCTTAGGCGGCTTGATGATCTGGGCTGCACCATCCAGTATCGCCATTACTGGACCGGCTGGAACGACGCTGATCAGGCGGTTTTCAAAACGCCCGAGGGCGAAGTTACCGCCACCGCCGACATCACCATTCTGGCCCTTGGCGGCGGCAGTTGGAAACGACTGGGATCAGACGGAAAATGGATGGAAATCCTGCTTAACGCCGGGATCAAGTGCAACCCGTTCAAACCCGCCAATTGCGGCTTTGAACTCGACTGGACCGACCACCTGATCGACAAATGCGCTGGCTCCCCGGTCAAGGCCGTGACACTGACCTGTGGCGACCAATCCGTGCGGGGCGAATTCGTCATTTCCAAAACCGGGATCGAAGGAAGTGCCGTTTACGCCATTTCGGCAACGCTGCGCGATCAGTGGCTGGAAACCGGGGTTGGCACGCTCACACTCGACCTCTGCCCCGACCGCACACTTGATGACGTCACCAACCGCCTGTCAAAGCCACGCGGCAAAAACTCACTGGGCAATCACCTGCGCAAAACGCTCGGCCTTGATGCCACCAAAACAGCGCTGATTTTCGAAGTCACCCCGCGCGAAACCCTGAACGACCCGACAGCCCTCGCCACAACCATCAAAAACCTGACCCTGAAGATCAAAAAGCCCCGTCCACTGGACGAGGCCATCAGCACCGCAGGCGGTGTCGCATGGGAAGAACTCGACGAGAACTTCCAACTCATCAAACGCCCAAGCACCTACTGCCTTGGCGAAATGGTTGATTGGGAAGCACCTACTGGGGGATATTTGTTGAGTGGGTGCTACGCCTTTTCAGAGTCTACAAACTAGGTAAAAAACATGCTTGGTTCAGATATTCCAATATCAGACGTACATGAAGATGAGTTTAATCGTCTCGCATTTGCTGAAAGCCTAGCAAAAGCGTTGACTGACGCGAACATTTCAAATGGCGGATTTGTAGCTGCCATTACAGGTTCTTGGGGTGCAGGTAAATCAACAACAATTAACTTTGTGCTCCACTACGTCCGTCAAATAGCAGTTAGAAAAGCATACGAGACACTATATTCACGAACACCTCCAACAGAATTAGAATTTGATGAAATTCATAGAGAGTTTCTGAGGTACAAACCGCGCTTAGACGATCTAGAAAATAATAACTTTAATTCATACAAACGCCCGCACAAGGCCATCAAAGCCGAATTGGAAGAGTATTCCATTCCAGAAAAAATGATAGATCCCGTGTTTGACTATATGATGTCACTCCACCATGAACAAAAAAATCGAGATATTAGTATAATTAATTTCTCACCATGGGCACTAAGGAACAGATCGGAAGTAACGACATCGTTGCTTCACGAAATTGGAAATTCGATAAAAAAGAGCTTTGATCAAAAAACGCAGAAGAAATTCACATCTTACTTTGATCAATTCTGTCAGATAGCCTCTGCCACTGGGTATGATTTTGGGTTGGGGAAAGTTCTTGGAAAAATTTCTCGTTTCATCTTCTCATCTCAAGAAAGAGGACTAATTGATCTAAAAAAAGAACTAAGTAATTTGCTCATTTCCAGCAACAATTCAGAAAAGAGAATTGTTGTAGTAATAGACGATCTAGATAGATTGACACCTGAAGAGGTTTCCGAGCTTATCGGAGCCCTAAAAGGCGTAGCCAATCTTCCCCGCGTATTCTATTTATTATCTTACGACAGAGAAGAGTTAGGAAAAATACTCTCGAAGTCAGTTTATGGGGACACAGATAATTCCGGCCACAAGTTCCTAGAGAAAATAATTCAATATTCCAAGGAACTACCTACTCCAAGCAACGAACAATTATCTAATTTTTTCGAAAGAAGATTACTGGCGATACTAGAAGACAAGAATGTGCCGTCAGATCCCGACCGCCTTTCGACAAGCTGGTTATATGCCATTCAGATTTACCTACATACACCGAGAGATGCTGTAAGGTTATTAAACAACTTCGCTGTTTCTTTTTCTTCGATACACGAAATCACAGAACACAATGACCTTCTTCTTATAACAACACTCGAAACATTTGAGCCTAATGTTTACAGTGAACTAAAAAAGTACATCTTCAAAATAAATCGCCTTACGGTGGGAGAAGATGCACAAGATAGCTTGGTATCTTCAGTCGAGCGGGCAAACAATAAAGGTGCAGTTGAACAAGCACTAGCGCTCTTAATGCCAGACCTTAAAGCCGCCTCTAAGTATATTACACAGAAACCGCCTAAGAGCTTCCGCGATAGAGCACTTGTTTTCTCTGCCGAAAATGCAAGAGAAAACTACTTCAACCTGGACCCTGATATTTCACCAATACCTAGTGAAATCCTCAAAACCATCTCACCGGATACACCACCTAACGGAACTTTCGTCAAAGCTGTCGAACACATTACGAAAGGAGGAGCGCTTCCTGAGAAATGCAGAGCCCTACTCCAAACAATAGCTACCCAGTTCTTTGGTAACGATCTTCCATTAACTATAGAGTGGGCGATAGAATTGAAAGAGACATCGGAATTTCTGATGAAAAACAGCGCTGGAAGAACATCGGCTCTTCTTTCAAATTCTGAAGACCTAGTAAAACAATCATTTGAAAATGGTTTAGCAAAACTACAACGAGAAGAACAATTTCAAATTTTGCAAAAAATAATTAACATCAGCATCGATATATCTTTCGCCTGCGATCTAGTACGCAGCCTTTGTGGTGACCTCAGGAGCGAAGGCTACACTGGATCAAGCAACCTTAGTTCGTCCCAAGGAACAACACTAAGGGAATTGTTACACAAGAAGATAAAATTACTGCAGAAAAACGGAATGCTCATCAAACAGATTTCGTTCCGTCATGTAATGTGGTTCTGGTGGGGAACAAACAGTACAAACGAACTTAATCCATTCTTGCTAGAAAATTTAAAATCAGACGAACATGCAGGAATAATACTGGAATCATTGATTGGAAAAAGTTTCACAAGCAACGGAACTTTCGACCTAGTTAGACCAGATACTTTAGAAATGCTCGGCGGCTCAAACATCTTCATTGAGGCATCGAAGCGGCTGGAAAAGTCACAAAGTGAACAACAACGAGCACTCGCTTTACGCTTTAGTCAGGCAGTTAAGTACGGCAAAGAGAACCCATACTAAAAACAGCGCTTTACTGGCGGGCTTGTGGCGGACAGGTTCCCGTGCATAGATACAAACTGACAAGTTCAAAAAAGGAAAATCAGCGAGGTGACCGATGATGGATGCCGGTGATGGCTCATCCAATTCCGAGGATATTTCCGATAGCGCATCTGATCTGACGCGCATGACCGATGCCGGGCCGGACGCCCTTGCCGCCTATTACGACAAGTGGGCTGAAAGCTATGATGCGGATTTGCCGAAGATGGGCTATGACGCGCCCAAGCGGGCGGCGGCCATCATGGTTGAGCACGGGGTGCCGTTTGACGCACCCGTTCTCGATGCCGGGTGTGGTACCGGCTTGACGGGTTTGGAGCTTTCAAAGGCCGGATATACCGACATTACCGGCATTGATCTTTCTCTGGAATCCCTGCAGGCGGCCGAGGCCAAGGGCGTTTATCGCCACCTTAAAAAGCGCGACATGAACCAGACACTGGCCTTTGGCGACAACGGCTTTGCGGCCGTTCAGTGCATTGGAACGCTGACCTATGTCCGCGAAATCAAACAACTGTTTTCGGAATTTTGCCGGGTTGTGAAGCGCGGCGGGATTGTGTGCTTTACCCAGCGCACCGATCTTTATGATGATGCCTTTACCAAGGCTATTCAGGCCACCATCAAGGCCAAAAAGTGGGAGCTGATTTCCCATTCCGACCCGATGCCCTATCTGCCCAACCACGAAGATTTCGCCGACAAGAAACACATTTTCTATGATGTCTATCGGGTGAAATAACCCTGCGATCCGGGTTTTATACCCACCCGCCTAGTGACAATGAACCGTGCCCGCCTTGCGATCCATGTGGCAGCACTGACCGGGTGGGGAGCTTTTGCGGCAACCGCCACCATGTTCAATCGCCTGATCCACAGTCACCGGCTGCGCGCTTGTCGGTTCCGGCATAACCGCCAGGCCGAGTGCAAACGGCAAGACTGCGGCAATCATCAGAACTGTTTTCATCGTTTATCCTCCCTGTTCCTTACGCAATCATAGCATCCTCACGCGGCAGAAATACTAGCTTTAAGGGCAGGCCAAAAAGATAGTTGACATGATCAACCATTTTTATATAGTTGATACTGTCAACCAATTAAGGATCGCGTCTGCCCCCCACCAGCGCCCCACGCTTTGCCGACGCGATACCAAGGCGACATGCCGCGCCTGAGACCAAGGCCCCTTCGCGCACACCACTTGATAAAGAGACTGCCCCATGCCGATCCCTCATATCCCCCGACTTAAGATATCCCCCGAAGTGCATCCCGATGGGTTGCCGGGGCCACGGCGCATTTATGCTGCCCTGGCGCTTTTGATCACGATCATGATGGCGGTGCTTGATGGCACGATCATGAATGTCGCCCTGCCCGCCATCGCCCATGATCAGGGCGCAACACCCGCACACGCGATCTGGGTGATCACGGCGTATCAGCTGGCCATCGTGGTGGCCCTGTTGCCGTTTTCTGCCCTTGGCGAAGCCATCGGGTTTCGCAAGGTTTATCTGAGTGGTGTTGCCCTGTTCGGGGTGGCATCCGCCCTGTGTGCAATGGCCCCAACGATCGAGCTTCTGACGGCAGCCCGCGTTTTGCAGGGCCTTGGGGCGGCTGCGATCATGAGCATCAATGCCGCCATCATGCGCCATGTTTTCCCGCATGCGAAACTCGGCCAGGCGATTGGCTGGATCGCGATGACGGTGTCGGTTTCGGCCGCCGCCGGGCCCAGCATTGCATCCGCCATCATGGCGGTTGCCAGCTGGCACTGGCTGTTTTTGATCAATCTGCCGCTGTCGGTTCTGGCGGTTGTGATTGGCTATTTCAGCCTGCCGTTCAATACGCCAAGCCGGGCACGGTTTGATTTCATCAGTGCGTTTTTAAATGTCCTTACCTTTGGCGGGCTTGTCGCGGCCCTTGGCAATATGGGCATTGAAAGCAACCCGATCCTGATCGGTGCACAATTTGCCGTATCGCTTGTTGCCGGTGTCTTTCTGGTGCATCGGCAATTGTCACGCACGCGTCCGATGCTGCCGCTTGATCTGTTGAAAATTCCGGTCTTTGCCTGCTCCATCGGGTCTTCGATCACCGGTTTTTGTGCGCAGATGATTGCGTTCGTCACCCTGCCGTTCTATTTCCACGATGTGTTGGGACAAAGTGCCACCATGACAGGTCTTTTGATGACGCCATGGCCGGTAGCGACCGCGATCATTGCCCCGATTGCCGGGCGGTTGGCCGACAGGTTTTCGCCGATCCGTCTGACCGGGATTGGCATGGCGGTGTTTGCCATCGGGCTGTATGGCACGACGCTGGCGGCCGATGCCGGTGGGCTGGTGCCGATCATTGCGGCCCTTGCCCTGTGTGGTGCCGGATTTGGACTGTTTCAGGCACCCAATAACCGCCTGATGCTGACCAGTGCGCCGCGTGAACGCTCTGGCGGCGCCAGCGGGTTATTGTCGACCGCGCGCCTGACCGGCCAGTCGGTTGGTGCGGCCCTGGCCGCTATTCTGATTGGCACCGGTGGTGGCTTTGACCTTGCGACCATCATGCTGGTCGCCAGTGGCTCGGCCATTATTTCCGCCATCATATGCGAAGGACGCCGCCATGCCCTTCGTTCCGGCTTGATTGCCAGCCCGGCTGGCCTGTGAGGAAGAAACGATTGTCATGACCGAAGAAGATCAGGTCCACGTCCCGGGTGAAACCCTGCATCGGTTGGTGCATGCCTATAAACGCAGACTGATGCATGCGATGCAGGCAGCCGACATGCCGATGCCGATCTCGCACAAACGGGTGATGAAATGGATTGTCAAAATCCCCGGTATCACCGCCCAGCAAATGGCCGAAAAATCCGGTCAGGACAAAGGCCGGATCACGCGGCTTTTGAAAGAACTTGAAAATGACGGGCTGATTGAACGCCGCCCGCACCCCGAAGATCGACGGAGCCAAACCCTGCATTTGACGGCCGCCGGCAGCGCAAAAATGGAAGATTTTCGCGCTGTTGAAAAAGAAGTCAGATCCCGAATGACCAGCGGCCTTACGCCACAACAGATCCATGATTTTGTCGAGATCGCCAATCTGATGTCCGACAATCTGGAAACCCACAAATGCAAGAAACTGGACTTTGCGGCCAATGGCCCAAATGACCAAGGACTTGGGACCAAGGAGTGAAGAAATGAGTAAACCCTCCCAACGCGATCTGACCGTGATCAGAAAGGGATATGTCACGCCTAATATGTTGCGCGTTACCCTTGGCGGCGACGGCATGAAGGACTTTCCCGACGATCAGGAAAGTGCCTATGTCAAACTGATGTTTCCGATTGAGGGTGATGACAAAGGCCGCGTTTTGCGCCGCACCTATACCGTGCGCCACGACCGCATGACCGATCAGGGCCGCGAGATCGATATCGATTTCGTCATGCATGGTGCCGGTGATGATGGCGATGATAATCATGGCGCAAACAATCATGACCATGGCGGCCCCGCCTCGAACTGGGCGGTGAATTGCCAGCCCGGCGATGTGATCACCATCGGTGGCCCCGGCCCGAAAAAGCTTGTTGATCCGACGGCTGACTGGTTCCTGATTGTTGGCGATATGACGGCCCTGCCCGCCGTATCGGTCAATCTGGAAACCCTGCCGGGTGACGCGCGCGGCTATGCCGTGATCGAAGTCCGATCCGAGGCCGACATGCAGGATTTGAAAAAGCCCGACAACATCACAATCGAATGGGTGATCAATCCGCGTCCGGGTGAACAAAACACCGTCCTGAGTGATGTGGTCAAACGCATCCCCTGGCATGCAGACGGTCGGCTTTCGGTCTGGGCGGCGTGCGAATTTACATCCATGCGGGAACTGCGCAGCTACTTCCGCGAGGAACGCGGCCTTGGCAAGGATGATCTTTATATTTCAAGCTATTGGAAGCTTGGCATGAATGAAGACACCCACAAGGTGATCAAGTCCGAGGACGCCAAAACGGCGGCCTGATCGGAACACACCCAATCGAACAAACATTTCGGGCCCCTTTGCGGGGCCCGTTTGCGTTCGGCGATTGATTGAGCTGATCAGGCATATTGCGCATGCAGGCGCGCCATGCGTCTGCGCGCGAAAAAGCCGGCATGCTGGGTTGTTTGAACCATTTCGGGGTGCAGCTGCCCGTCCTCGTCACAGACAAAGGCCCGGCTGGCACCAATCACGCCCTTTTCCGAGCTATAGACCGCAATGACGATGATTTCGATGCGGCACTTGCCTTCGCCCACCGCTTTATCAGGATCAGTACCTGTGTCTTTGTCGCTGGCGCGGGCCTGATGTGTGATCCGCCGCATCAGGTTTTGCAGCGCGCCCAGCTCGATGCATCTTCCGGACTCAAGCGGACCCTGCACCGTAAGTTCCTCAAGACGTGCGGCGTGGGCCGATTTGCTGCCCTGATCGGTCTGGAAATCCACTTCCGGATCGCTGTCTGTGACCTGCTCACACACCTGATGCGTTTCATCGCCAATACAGACAAGCACCTTGTCGATATGAATGGCTTCCTGGCTCATATTGCTGATCAGAAAGCGCGCCTTGTCCGAATTGCCAAGCATCTGGTTGATGACGATTTTCGGTCGTCTGACACGGCGATAGCTTTGAAACAGCAATTGCGCATAGAAAATCCAGACCATCAATGTTGCGATGCTAACGCCAACCTGAAGCAAGGTCGCGTGTTGTTCAATCCATGAACCCATCGGGTCCCCCTGAAATCAAAATCGACTTTTTGGGCCGAATTCAACTTTGATCCGGCACCATCCACGCAACGTGTTGCCAGCGATTTTGTTTCAGGGGGATGCAAAACACCCCGGCCAAAGACCGGGGTGCCAAAGATGCGTTTTGGTAAATGCCGGGTCAGGCAGCAACACTGCCATGCGGGTCGATGACGAATTTCTTCGCCGCCCCGCCGTCAAAGTCGGCATAGCCTTTTGGTGCCTGATCAAGGTTGATCATCTGCACATTGACCGCCTTGGCGATATCGATCTTTTCAAACAGGATCGCCTGCATCAGGTTGCGGTGATACTTCATCACCGGGCACTGACCGGTATGGAAGGAATGGGATTTTGCCCAGCCCAGACCAAACCGCATGCTCAGTGCGCCGACCTTGGCGGCATCATCGACCGCACCGGGATCCTCGGTGACATAAAGGCCAGGAATACCGATCGAACCACCCGCACGGGTAACCTGCATGGCAGAGTTCAGAACGGTTGCCGGGGCTTCGTGATTGTGGTTGCAGCCACAGCCATGGGCTTCAAAGCCCACGCAATCGACAAAGCAATCCACTTCGCGATCATTCAGGATCGCTTCAAGCTGGTCTTCCATCGGCATGTCTTTTTTAAGATCGATGGTTTCACAGCCAAAGCTGCGCGCCTGTGCCAGACGATCATCGATCATGTCGCCTACAATCACGCAGGCAGCCCCCAGAAGGTGGGCCGACGCCGCCGCCGCAAGGCCGACCGGGCCAGCACCGGCGATATAAACCGTGCTGCCCGGACCAACACCGGCCGTCACACAGCCATGGAAGCCGGTCGGGAAGATGTCAGACAAAAGCGTCAGATCGCGGATCTTCTCCATCGCCTGATCGGCATCGGGGAACTTCAACAGGTTGAAGTCGGCATAAGGCACCATGACATATTCGGCCTGCCCGCCGACCCAGCCGCCCATATCGACATAGCCATAAGCCGCCCCCGGACGCGCCGGGTTCACATTCAGGCAAATGCCCGTCAGGCCGGATTTGCAATTGCGGCAACGACCGCACGCAATGTTGAACGGCACGGAACACACATCACCGACCTTAAGAAACTCGACATCCCGGCCGGTTTCGACGATCACGCCAGTGATTTCATGGCCAAGAACCAGCCCCTCGGGCGCGGTTGTGCGGCCGCGCACCATGTGCTGGTCACTGCCACAGATATTGGTGGTGATAACTTTCAGGATGACGCCATGGTGGCATTTGCGATTGCCCAGCGCCAATTCCGGAAACGCGATGTTTTCAATTGCGACTTTTCCCGGACCCTTGAATACAACGCCACGATTTGATGGACTGCTCATATTCTGTTTCCTCTTCCCTGATATGGTTTGTCAGGATTGTTGTTGATGTCCGGGTCTATGCGATCTTGCGCCGCCCCCCTGCCCGAACCGAACCCACCGCGCGTTTTTTGATATTCGCAGTGCAACCAAAACGGTAGGCCCGCGTTCCAGCCACTGTCAAACGAACTGGGGTGCGTCCCCTAAACTTCCTCTTGTGCTCAGAAGATTTGCGACGATTGGTTGAAATCGGCCTTCGAATGTTTCCAAGATCGATCCGTGATCGTCGGGAACATCCGGAAAATGGCGGAATGCCCTGCCCCGCGTCGCGGCAGTGCACAACGTTGCGATGTATCAAAGTAATAGTTGGCCAATCTGGATAGATTAAAAACAACAACGCCCGTCGTGGTCATATGGAGACCGTCCGATGCTTCTTCGCCTGATCGCGCTTTATCGTGAAAATCCTCGCGAAGGACGGCTGTTTGCCGCCATTTCGCTTGGTTTCCTTGCGATCTATTTTATCCCTGCGGGCACGGGGCGGTTTGACAATGCGGTGCTTGAGGCCGTCTATCTGACCAACTGGTATGCCCGCGAACATGTCATCCTGTGTCTGCTTCCGGCCTTTGTGATTGCCGGGGCGATGGCGGTTTACATCAGTCAGGGATCGGTAATGCGTTATCTCGGGCCAGATGCATCGCGCCCGGTCGCACTTGGCGTGGCATCAATCTCGGGCACGTTGCTTGCGGTGTGTTCCTGCACGGTATTGCCACTGTTTGGCGGGATTTACAAACGCGGTGCCGGGCTTGGTCCGGCGATTGCGTTTCTGTATTCCGGGCCTGCGATTAATATCATGGCGATTGTTGTTACGGCCAAGGTATTGGGGGCCGAAATCGGCCTTGCACGCGGGGTTGGCGCGATTGTCTTTGCCATCGTCATCGGCCTGATCATGCATCTGATCTATCGCCACGAGGAACATGATCGCGCCCAGAAATCCAAACGCGGCTTTGGTGGCGACGATGATGGCAAACCGCTTTCGATCACCATTGCGTTTTTTGGTCTGATGGTCGGCATTCTGGTCTTTGCCAACTGGGCCTCTGTCCCCGGAAGCCCCGTCTGGATGGCGGTTTATGATGTTAAATGGACCACCACCGCCCTTCTGGCGGCGGGCTTTGCCGGACTTCTGATCTGGCAATGGAATTGGCCGGTTAAACAGGTCGCGGGGCTTGCGGCAATTGTCATCCTTGCTGCCATGATTTTCCCGCAATATCCGCAACTGGCCTTTGCCATTGGCGTGATCGGCCTGATGATGATTGCGCTGACGCGCGATCAGGACCGTGAATGGGTCGATCAAAGCTGGGATTTCACCAAACAGATTTTGCCGCTTCTGGTGATGGGTGTGTTCATCGCCGGTCTGTTGCTGGGCCGACCGGGGCATGAAGGCCTGATCCCGAATGAGTGGGTGCAGGCAGCTGTTGGCGACAATTCCCTGACCTCCACCGCGCTGGCATCTGTTCTGGGCGCGTTCATGTATTTTTCGACCTTAACGGAAATCCCGATTGTCGAGGCCCTTATGGGTGCAGGCATGGGCAAGGGTCCGGCCTTGGCCTTGCTTTTGGCCGGGCCTGCTTTGTCGCTGCCCAACATGTTGGTCATTCGCACAGTGATCGGCACGCAGAAAACGCTGGTTTACTGCGCGCTGGTCGTCGTCATGGCGACGATTTCGGGCTTTGTTTACGGCAATATTCAATCATTCTGATCACAGGAGATCAAAGATGAAACTCAGCATTTATGGCAGCGGTTGCGCAAAGTGCCAGGCACTGGCGAAAAACGCCGAAGCGGCCGCGCAGGCGCTTGATCTTGATTACGAGATCGAAAAGGTCACCGACACCAACAAGATCATTGATGCCGGCATCATGCGCACCCCGGCCCTGATGGCCGATGACGACATCCTGGTCGAAGGCAAGGTCGCCACCCCGGACGAAATCCGTCAGATGCTGTCGTAGCAAACGCAAAACGCCCCGGCCAAAACTGGCGACGGGGCGTTTTAAAGTCGATCAGCTTAGATCAAGGTGCCGGCGGCAGATCTTCTTCAAGGATGACAAGGTTCAGCGAGTAGCTGACTTCGCCTTCATCCTCGTCACGATGCACAACACCGACGAACTCGTCGCCAACACGCATTTCAATCGGATGGCCTTTTTTCTTGGGCGCATCAATGGCGATTTTCGGGTTATCAAACGTGCGACGCAGATAATCTTCGACGCGTGCGATCTCTGTCGGTGTCATAGGACTTGCCCCTTGTTCTTTCCAACGGCTTTTGTCTTCAAGACCACAGGATATCTCATACGCACTTTGGCGTCTGCCCTCTATCCTAAAGTCTTTTGTTAAATATGGTGCACTGTCCTTTCACAAACCGGACAGTAAAATCAAGCCCATCGGGCCAAAAAAGTCGTAAAACCGGCCATTTTTTGCAGTATACACGTCAGGGAGCCGGATGTTTGCGCATTCCGGTTGTCACGCGATTGTCTATTGCATTGCCCGCGGGCACCGTTTAAGCCAAATATATGACCGAAATCGAAGTTATGCCCAAGGCTGAAACCAGCACAGCATCTGCCAAAACCGAGACCGCAGACCTTCCCCCTGCGAAGGCCATAGCAGACGCTGCTGCGCAATCCCGGCCCATCCTTTACAGTTTCCGTCGCTGCCCCTATGCCATGCGGGCACGCATTGCCTTGCTGGCCGCCGAAATTGATGTCGAACTGCGTGAAGTTGTCCTGCGCGACAAACCGCAAAGTATGATCGATGTATCGCCCAAGGCAACCGTCCCGGTTCTGGTCTTGCCCGATGGCACAGTGGTCGATGAAAGCCTTGAAATCATGGTCTGGGCGCTTGCGGAAAATGATCCGCTTGAATGGCTGACACCCGAAAGCGGCACGCTTGACGACATGCTGGCCCTGATTTCGCAAAATGATGGCCCGTTCAAGCATCACCTTGACCGTTACAAATATCCCAACCGCTATGAAGACGTAGACCCGCTCGAACATCGCCGGGATGCGGAAAAGATCCTTAACCGCCTTGATGGTCGGTTGGCGGTTGGCAAATATCTGTTCGGGTCGCGCCCGGCCTTGGCCGATTTCGCCATTGCCCCCTTCATCCGCCAGTTTGCCAATACCGACAAAGAGGCGTTTGACGCCATGCCGTTCGTCCATGTGCAGCGCTGGCTTGATGATTTCCTGACGTCAGATCTTTTTGAACGCGCCATGACCAAATATGACCAGTGGCACGAAGGCGACACCCCTATCATTTTCAAGGCGGCCTAGAGCGCGTCGCGTCTAACTGCGCAAAGCTTCAAAACACTTCTGCGTGTAATGGCATCAACCGGCTTCGCGGGCTGCGCGATTTCCGATGCGTGGAGCTATGGGATTATACTTCTGTTACCATTCACAGGCTGGTCATCGTGACCGGCTTGTGCTAGCAAGCGGAACACCACCCCATAACGCTTCAGGACCGGAATTTATGGCCGATTATGATGTCAAGCCGCTGATAACGGCGGACGAGATTGCCACCAAGATCGATGCGCTTGCCGCCGAGATCAATGAAAGCTTCAAGGATACCGAAAAGCTGATTGTTGTCGGCCTGCTGCGCGGCTCCTTTGTTTTCATCGCCGATCTGGTACGCAAACTGACCGTACCGGTCGAAGTCGACTTCATGGTCGCATCCAGCTATGGCGATTCCACGGAAAGTTCGCGCAATGTGCGCATCGTCAAGGACCTTGATGGTCAGATCCGTGGCAAGGATGTTGTGCTGGTCGAAGACATCATTGATACCGGTTACACCCTGTCGGAAGTGGTTCGACTTCTGAAAACCCGCGATCCGAACCGTCTGGAAATTTGCACGCTTTTGAACAAGCCGTCGCGCCGCGAAGTTGAAATCCCGATTGATTTCTGCGGCTTTGATATCCCTGACGAATTTGTGGTCGGTTATGGCATCGACTATGCCCAGAACAACCGCAACCTGCCCTTCATCGGCACGGTCCATTTCCACGGCGAATAAGCCGGGCGAAAACAGCATTAAAAAAGGCGGGCAGCTTGATCAGCTATCCCGCCTTTTTTGTATTCAGATCGTCGTGGGTCTCTTGGGTTTCCATATGTCCCTTCGGGGGATCGAAAATGCCAAGGGCTGCAAGGTCGGTGACCATTTTATCAAACCCCGACTGCATGCGCGGTTTGTTGCCTTGGCCTGTGGCATAGCCGGTCATAGCCGAATGCACCAAAAGATCAAACAGCATGTCATCTTCGGTTTTTTGCCTGCGCGTAGCATCGTCATGCACTGCTGCGGGATCAACCGCATCACCGGGATCACGCTGTAACATGATGGCAAGGGCAACCAGCCCCAGTGTCACCAGCGTGCCGCCAATCGCCATGGCAGCCGCAATCGCGCCAAAGGATGCGGCAATCGCCATATAGATGGCCGCCAGCAAGAACCCTGCCCCGATCAACATCATAATTGCGATCGCGGCAAAAGCCGCGCCCTTTCGGACCGCGGCCTTTGCCTGATCGACAAGTATGTCGGTCAGCTGATCAATCATTTCTGCAGCAGACGTCCGATAAGCAGGCCGACACCAAAGGTCACGGCTACAGATGCCAGCGGGTTCTCGCGAACCTGATCCACAGCCACACCGCGTGCATGATCAAACTGATCGCGCGCCTGACCGGTCACTTCACGAATGCGCTCCGCAGCTGCCTGCGTTCTGGTCTCTGCCGCCTGACCACCCATCGCCTTCAGGGTTTTGGTGATTTCGGCCAGATCGCTGCGCAGGGCATCGACATCCGCCTGCAGTTTTGCATTATCAGCAGTCGTCTCGGTCTTGGTCGCCATGGTTTTCTCCTATTGTCTTGAAAACAGCAACACACAGGAAACGTGCGGACATGGCATAAGGTTCCCCGACCAATTGTGATGATTTCGGGGCATAACGGTTTGACCATACATAAAAACCCGGCAAGCGGTGCCAAAAAGAAACGGTCCGAGTGGGTTGCGGACCGTTTCATGACCTGTCGGACTTCTGGGCGGAAATGGAGAGCGGGACTTCTCCGTCGGGGGTGGGTATCCCCGTTACGCCGGTTAGAGCGCGTTGCATTCAATCTGTACCATTTTGCCGGAGGTAGCCTTCTGTCGCACAAGGAAAGATCTGCAGAGCGTAGCGGGGCTACGGTCAAGGATCTTGACGCTGTGGGGCGGAAGGCTATTCCGGCCCGAAGGGTTTGATTTTGGCGGCGTTTCGCGACGTTACACCGCTTGAACGATGCGCCGCATCGCTCTGCACGCTGTGCCTTGCCAAACGGCTCGCCAAAATCAAACAAAATGATGCAGATTAAACGCAACGCGCTCTAATAAGGCAAACCGACGTAATTTTCCGACAGGGTTTTCAGACCTGCTTTTGACGACAGGATATATTCAAGCTCGGCATTGCGAATGCGACCATCAAATTCATTCTGGTCATCAAAGGTATGCAGCATGGATGTCATCCACCATGAGAACCGCTCTGCCTTCCAGACACGGGCCAATGCCGTATCGGAATAGCTGGCCAGCAGATCTTCGCGGTTGGATTTGTATTTTGCGATCAATGCTTCGGACAGGTAGTGAACGTCACTCGCCGCAAGGTTAAGGCCCTTGGCACCGGTCGGCGGCACGATATGGGCGGCATCGCCGGCAAGGAACAGACGGCCATGTTGCATCGGCTCCGCCACAAAGCTTCGAAGCGGCGCGATGCTTTTTTCAAACACTTCGCCTTCATTGACCAGTTCAGCGTCCTCTTCACCAAGACGGGTGCGAAGCTCGTTCCAGAACCGGTCATCTGACCAGTCTTCGATCTTGTCCGTCATCGGCACCTGGACATAGTGACGCACAACCTTGTCGGATCGCATCGAACACAGCGCAAAGCCGCGGTCATGCTTGGCGTAAATCAGTTCTTCGGCAACCGGCTTTGCATGGGCCAGAACGCCCAGCCAGCCGAACGGATAGACCTTCTCGAACTCCTTGACGCCCGGCAGGGTCTTGCGCCCGACGCCATGGAAACCATCACACGCCGCAATATAGTCGCACGTCAGTTCAAGCGCGTTGCCGTCTTTGACATATCGAACACTTGGCGTATCGCCATTGATGTCATGCAGACTGACATCTTCGGCCTCAAAGATGATTTCGCCACCGTGATCAAGGCGCGCCTGAATCAGGTCCTTGGTGACCTCTGTCTGGCCATACACCATGACGGTCGAACCACCGGTGAGTTCTTCGATATTCACATGGGTGCGCTTGCCATTGACGCTGATATAGATGCCGCCATGGATGATGCCTTCCTTGTTCATGCGGGCATCGACGCCCACACGCTTCATCAGATCGACCGTTCCCATTTCCAGAACGCCTGCACGAATGCGACCTTCGACATAGTCGCGGCTTTTGCGTTCCAGAATAATGGACTCAATCCCCTGCACATGCAGCAGATGTGACAGCAGCAGACCAGCCGGGCCCGAACCAACGATAACGACAGGGACATGCATGACGATTTCCTCACAAGATCACGGTTTTTGGTTCTGTTTTTGAATTGGAACAAGAACCGTTCCATTGCGGAAAGAATACGCTTGTTACTGTTGGGACAGAATGGACAAACCGGGATAATGATTGGACAAATCGAACATGTATTTGGTTTTGGTTATACCTTGTGCGCAATCTGGTTCTAACCGTCAGATGGACGCCCTGTCACCAAAGGCCGATCCTTGTCTGGGAACAAGCGTAATAGTGCCGGAAAATTCATCGCATTTGTCGTCGTGATGAAAAATTCATCCTGTGAACTGTCGATCCTTTGTCAGCACTATGCTAAGTTGTTTCTTTCGGCCCTGCACAATCGCCAGAAACCCCTTAAAACCGCGACAGAACGGGAAGATGCCTCAAAGCCGCGCCATCGCCATTTTCACAGATCTTGACGGCACATTGCTTGATCATGACACCTATAGCTGGACGGATGCCCGCCCCGCACTGGATCGGCTGAAGCAGCTTTCCATCCCCCTGATCGCGGTATCTTCAAAAACACTCGCCGAACTGGAACATATCAATCAGACATCCGGTCTGTTTGACGGACTTATCGGCGAAAACGGCGGCGTTATCGCTCTGAATGGCAATGTCGAACAATATGGCCCGGCCAGCGAAACCGTTGATCGCACCCGCGAAGAAATCAAGTCGGCCGTCACGGTCCCGGTCGAAAGCTTTCGCACCGTAAGCCCGGAAATCATTGCAACAGAAACCGGCTTGCCGCTTGAAGACGCCATTCGCGCCGGTCAGCGTCATTGTTCAGACCCGCTGATCTGGCAGCCCGCCGCCAAGGACATCGCCCTTGCCCGCAAGATCGCCGAAAAGCATGATTTGACGCTGGTGAAAGGTGGACGGTTCCATACTTTGTGCGGTCCATCAAGCAAGGGACAAGCCATGCGACGCATGCTCGAACGCCTGAGCGTCACCTGGCTTGATGACGCGCCTGAAAACAAACGCCAGCAACGCTTTACGACGATTGCGCTGGGAGATTCCCCGAACGATATCCCCATGCTGGCCGAGGCAGATTATGCCGTTCAAATCCCATCAAAGCATGGCAAACGCAATATGCCGTTGCTTGACCATCCCAACTTGCGCGTGGCCCCCAAACCGGGACCGGCGGGATGGAACGAAGCGGTTAACGACATTCTGGATCAGATAATAGGTCCTGACCCTAATACCAATAAAAACAGCGAGGTACTTCATGGCTGATTTCCATCAGGGTGGCCCGATCACAACCCTTCATCGCATTCTTGACCGAAACCCGGAAGAACTCGCCTATGAAATGAACGCCTTTGCCCGTCAACGGCGTCAGACCCTTATTCTGCCCTGCCTGTATTCCGAATTGGAAACTCCGGCGATGACAACAATTGTCGAAGGGCTGAAACAGGCAACCTATATCGACCAGATCGTTGTCGGGCTGGACCGCGCCGATGCGCAGCAATATCTGCATGCGCGCGAGTTCTTCAAGGATCTGCCGCAACATGTCCGCATTCTTTGGAATGACGGGCCGCGCTTGCGCAGCGTTCATGATCGCCTGAATGAAAACAATCTGGCCCGTTATGAGCCGGGCAAGGGTCGTAACGTCTGGTACTGCCTTGGCTATACGCTGGCATCCGGGCGCAGCTCGGTCATTGGCATTCATGACTGTGATATCGCGACCTATACGCCCGACCTGCCTGCCAAGCTGATGTATCCGATTGCCAACCCGGCATTCAACTTTGCCTTTGCCAAGGGCTATTATGCGCGTGTTGCCAATGGCACGCTTAAGGGCCGCGTTTGCCGCCTGTTTGTCACACCGTTGATCCGTGCGCTCAAGCAGGTTGTCGGCAAGACCGATTTCCTCAACTATCTTGATTGCTTCCGCTATGCGCTGTCAGGCGAAATGGCGATCAGAACCGATGTGGCCTATGGCCTTCGCGTCGCATCCGACTGGGGTCTTGAAGTCTCCATGCTCTCGGAAATGTATCGCAATCACACGGTCCATCGCCTCGCCCAGGTTGATATCGCCGATATCTATGACCACAAGCACCGTGAGTTTGATCCGGCGCAAAAGGATGACGGCCTGTCGCGCATGGCAAGTGACATTGCCAAATCCCTGTTCCGCAAACTGGCGACCCAGGGCACGGTCTTTACTCCGGAAACCTTCCGCACGCTCAAGGCAACCTATTACCGGGCTGCCCTTGACCTGATTGAACAATACCGCGCCGATGCGCTGTTTAACGGGCTCAAGATCAACCGCGACGAGGAAGAAAACTGTGTCGAAGTCCTGTCCGAAGTGATCATCAGTGCCGGTCAGCACTATCTTGAAAACCCGCTGGAAAGCCCGTTCATTCCAAGCTGGCAGCGTGTTGAAAGTGCGATGGGCGACATCTTCGAACAGCTTTCAGGTGCGGTCGAAGATGACCTCAACGACATGGATATTGGCAAGGCATAGCGCGCATTTAATCGCGCCTAATCATCGACCGGAAAAATCGCAAGGAAGATCTGAATAACATCTTCCTTGCCTGGTTTTTGCAGCAGAACCGGCAAAAGCAACCGTATGCCGCTTTGCCATTCCCTTTGAAAAATTCGCAAATGATGGATCTTTGGTCGGCCCGTGATTCTGACCTCGGTCATCGCTGCATGCAGTCCGCCTGAAAAGCGGCAATCGACTTCGCGAGCAAACGCACCGCGCCAGTTTTCACCGGTCAGTGCGATAATATTCTCGCCTTCAATCAGTATCTGAAAATCGTCCTTTTCCGGGACATATTCATAGATAGAAATATCGTCGATCCAAGGGGCTAGGTTATCAGGCTGGAAATCTGATCGTGTGGGAATATTGTGCTCTGACGCATGCGCGTTCCAGAAATCCAGAAGAGCCTGCGCCGCAGGCGACGCATCATCATCAAGATATGTTAACGGGATTTCCTTTTCACCACCAAGCTTTGCCATACCATTCCCAGTCACACTGCCATCGCATGCATGCATCCAGACATGCATTGGACCCGTCGCCCCTTTCCTTATCCACGTGGGGCGTGGCACCATGCGAAACAAGCGCGGCGTTAATCCGGCTCGCTTTGCCCGCGATAGAGAAAATGGGTGACAAAGACCTGCTTGATCACCTTGCCAGCCCGGTCGGTGGTCTGGACCGGCAACATCACGCGCAGCCATTCCTCCCAAACCATGCGTTCATGGCCGACACGATGAAAGGCGGGCTTCCCGGTATCAATCACTTCCATAAGTGTTGGATACACCGTGGTGCCGAAATCGAGATCAATCTGGCGCGGCGAGCACCCCTGATAACATTCGCCACTGGCGGCAATAATATTGGGTGCATCAATGCGGATCACGAAATCGCGTTTTTCGGGCAGGAATTCATAGATGCAGATGTCATCGATCCATTGCGACAGAACATCTGCATTCAGACGCTTGCGATCAGGAATTTGCCCGTTACGTGCCGCATCCCACCAAATTTCCACATATGCCCGAACGCGGTAATCCGTATCGTCGGGCAAATGAAGAACCCGAACTTCCTGCGCATAAGCCATTGCGCGTCATGCCCCTTGATCTCCATTAATCCGGGCACGAATACAGGAAAGACATATCGCTGTGCAATAGCGATTCATCACGCCACGCTCAACTGAAAATCAAATGATTATAAGCCGCACCACAAGGTACGGAAAATCCGCAGAGTTTCACTACTTGGCGTCGGAAAAATCCCCAAGAAAACGTCCGCTATTTTGAACGCAAGCCCCTAAACCGGCATTGCATCCCGATAGCGTTGCAGCAGGCGGCTTTCGGTGCGGTTGCGACCGTCCATGTTGGAAATCCAGACGATCTGGTAGGGTGCGAGCTTCATCACGCCGTTATAGTCTTCTACGACCTGTTGTGTAATCAGGTCTTGCCAACCTTCAGTCATGATCAGGTTGATCTTGGATAGATCAAGGTCTTGGGGCTTTTCAGTCAGGTTAAAGACGCAGAAAATGCTCTGTTCATTCAGATGCGATTGCCGCCAGACGCCCAGAAGTTCCGAGCCAAGATTAAGCGTATATTGCGTGGCATTCGGGTGGAAGGCCGGCTGCCCCTGACGGATCGACATCAGCGCGCGCAACTGATCAAAGGCCGATCGCGCCACACCTTCGCGTGACAGCGTTTCCTCGGCATCATCAAGCTTCCAGATTTTGCGGTTCAGACGCCTTGGAATACCGGTTTCCTCATATGCCTTCTGATCGTTTTCGGTCGCCAGAATGGTCTGGATATAGATCGCCGGAATGCCTTCAAGCGACATGGCAATCGCCTGGCTCATCACAAAGCGTTCAAGCCCCATGGTGGCCTCGCCGGCGAAGTTTTGTGCCAGCATGCTAAACAGCGTGACATTAAGCTCATAAGGTTTCTGTCCGCCACCCTTGAGTGCGCGGTAACTGACCTGCCCGCCCATCTTGACCGCATGATCGCGCAGGCCTTCAATATCCTCATCCGGGATCAGGTTTTCGGCCGGGCGCAAGCCAATACCATCGTGGCTGGCGGTGAAGTTAAAGAAGGTACAGCCCGCAGGCGCCGGTGGCATTGCCATGATGCATTTGCGGATAAAATCGCTTCGCCCACTGAGCAACGCATGAATGATTACCGGCGGCAGCGAGAAGTTATAAATCAGGTGCGCTTCATCCTGATTACCAAAATAGGACAGGTTTTCAAGCAGCGGCAGGTTGGTTTCGGTAATGAACAACACGTCGGGATGCACCGCATTACATGCCAGACGCATCGCCTTGATCAGTTTGTGGGTCTGATCAAGGTTGATCGAGGTCGTGCCGACTTCTTTCCAGATAAAGCCGATGGCATCCAGACGAACCACACGCACGCCGTGCTTGAGGTAGTTCAGAACGACCCGGAGCATCTCAAAGAAAACTTCCGGATTACCGTAATCCAGATCGACCTGGTCATAGCTAAAGGTGCACCAGACCTGTTTCTCGCCCTGCTTGGTGACTACGTGGTTGAGCAACGCATGACTGCGCGGGCGGACGACATCAGAAAGATCATCTTCAAGATTTGCGGTCTTGATGTAATCAATGCCGGGCTTTTCGCCTGCCAGAAACTGCTGATACCACGGGTGGGATGCCGAAATATGGTTGGCGACCAGATCGGCCATCACGGTTGCGTGCTTTGACAGTTCTTCGACATCGTTCCAGTCGCCGAGTTCCGGGCGGAGCATGTCAAAGTCGCTGACCGAAAAACCGTCATCGGATGTGAAGGGATGGAACGGCAGGATATGAATACCCGTCAGCCAGTCTTTCAGCCATTTGCGATGAAATTCGCCAAGGCTTTGCAGCCCATTTTTACCGTCCTGCTGGATGCTGTCGCCATAGGTGATCAAAAACGCATCGCGCTGATCCCATTTGCGCAAATATTCCTCGCAGGGTTCCGGCCCGTCGCCCTCAATCGGCAGACCAAGAACTTCAAAAACCCGACGCACCAAATCCGCTTGATCGTGCCCAGGATACACATCCGCAAGGAGGTTGCGCATCGCGCTTGCAAACGCGATACGTCCCGATGTTCCAACGACACGATCCATAATGGTTCCTTCCGGGTAGGCAATTCAAATGATTAGCGTTATGAAATAATGAAAATGCCTGCGATGCAAGCAGGCATTTTGCGATGCCACAATACAGTGCATCTGATCAAAACGATGACGCCCGACAATATGCCGGGCGCCGATCATTAATGACATAAGCACTCGCTTAAGGCGCAATCGTTACCTCAACAAATGCGTGGGTGCGGTTGGTGTCGATATGCTTGATGGCATCGCACAGGATACCGGGCAAATCTTCGGCGCGTTTGGCCTTGGCAACCCAGGCGCGGCTGGCCTCGGCGACCTTGGTGAAGTCCGGGCTGGGTTTAAGGGCGGTCAACGGCATTTCGTTGGTTTTGGCCGCATAACCATCGGGATACATCCCCGTCACGGACTGTCGCACCGCCCCCCATTCATTGTTATTCAGAACAAGGATCAGGATCGGAAGCTCCAACGCCTCGGCAATCTGATGACACGCCGTCGGGTTGGCAAACATATAGGATCCGTCCCCCATCGTCGCGACGACCAGTTTATTCTTGTCCGCCAACTGATACCCCATCGCCGCCGGGAAGGACCAACCAAGCCCACCCGAATGGGGTTCCTGATACCAGCTGCTATGTTCAGAAAGCGAAAGCGGCTCCAGCGGGCACCCAAGCTCGGAAAACACCGTCGCCGCCCGACCTGAAATCGCATCGGACAAGCAGCGTGATACATAAGCCTTGGTCATCGGGTCCACCGCCCCGGCATCCGCCGCCGCCAACGCCTTTTTACGGGTTTCGGCATTGATGGCTGCCACCTTGGCCCGGCGATCCTCGCAAACAGATTTTTGGTCGTCATGACGATGATCCATGGCATCCGCCAGCATCATGATCACATCACCGGTTTCACCAACAAGCGAGATATCGGCGGCAAAATTACGCCCCGGGAAACGCGAATAAAGCGGGTTCTGCCCGATCTGGATGACTTTGCAGTCATCCGGCAAATCATGGATATCGGGCGACCAGGGGGCGAGACAATCGATCACCACCACCGCATCGGCATTTTTAAGCCACGGCGCTGGGTCCATCCCGGCAAACATCGGGTGTTCGGTGCCAATGGCAAGCTGGATCGCCCAGTATTGCACCACCGGAATGCCCCACTGATCGACCAGATCGCCAAAGCGGCCAAAGGCTTCCGCCGTGCCCGTTCCACGCTGGGCAATGATCACCGGGTTTTTGGCATTGGCCAGAATGTCGGCTGCCTGTTCCACCACGGCCTGTGGCGGGGCGACAGGCACCGGCTGCATACGAAGCGGACCTTCGATCTGATCACTCGGGCACGGTTCGCACAAAACTTCACGCGGCAGGCTGACATAGGTCGGGCCCTTGGGCACCGATGATGCAATCGCATAAGCACGGTCGACAACATCCGGCACCTGTTCGGGGAATTTAAGCTCATACTCCCATTTCGTGCTTTCGCGCACCAGCGCTGCCTGATCGCGCATTTCCTGGCCCCAACCAATCGGCACGGTGCGCGCCCCCAGACGCCCCTTTTCCATCACTGGCGTTCGGCCCGACATCAAAACAACCGGCACATGTTCGGTCGCGGCATTGATCGCCCCGATTGCACAGTTGGCAAGGCCAACATTGGTATGCGCCATCACGGCCTGCGTCTTGCCGGTGGCAAGGTAATAGCCGTGCGCCATCCCCATCGCCGCATTTTCGTGCGGCATAATCAGCGCGTGCGGCAGGTCGATATCCTTTGCCGCGGCCTCGGCCAACCCTTCGATGATTGGCGGGAAATCGGTCCCTGAATTGGCAAAGATGTAATCAATCCCGATGGCCTTCATGCGGGCCAGGACCGCCCCACCGGCAGTCAGGGTCAGTTGGCCGGGATTTTCCTGCTTGTCGCTTTTCATCAGACGCCTCTTGCTTTCCGGGCGCATGCCCGTTATTTCTATAGTTGAAATATGATTTATAATATAGTTTATTATTGAAATCCGGTGGTCGTCAAGACGGCACAGCGGCGTCCGATCTGTTTGCGTGGAGAAAAGCAACCCGATGACCAGCCAACTCAATGGTTCCGTGCTTAAGGCCTTTAAAATTCTTGATCTGTTTGCGGCGGGGCAAAGTGAACTGACCGCCAAGGAAACGGCCGATGCACTAGGCATCAACATGATCACCGCCCACCGGTTTCTGCACACACTGGTGCATGCCGGGGCATTGCGGGTGACGTCACGCGGGGTTTTCAGGCTGGGGTATATGTTTGCCGATCTGGGGGATCGTGTTTTGCACGATGGCAACCTGCCGACCATCCTGCAGCCGATCCTTGATCAGCTGGCGCGCGAAACAGGCGAAGCCTGCATGGCAACCGAATTTGATCGCGACGCAGCAGTTTGCATCGCCAAGGCCCTCCCCGACCGGGCGCTTTATGTCGATATCCGGATTGGGTCGCGGCTTGATGCCTTTTGCACAGCGCATGGCAAGCTGTGGCTGGCGCATCTCAGCCCCGATGATCAGGACCGTTATTTCAAAAATGCCCGCCTTAAGGGGATGACGGATCACACCATCACCGATCTTGATGCACTAAAGGTCGAACTTGCCCACATCCGCGATCAGGGCTTTTCCACCAATAATGGCGAGCGCGAAAAAGACATCTATGCCATCGCCGTGCCGATCCTGACCAAACATGGCAATATGATCTCGGCCTTTTCGGTATTTGGCGCATCAGTTGAGATACTTGACCAGAACCGCCAGAGCCTTCTAGAGAGCACGCAAATTGCCGCACATCTTGCAAAAATTACAATTTGCGGCGCGAACTGATTAGCCGACCAATACTGCTATCATACGCTTATCCCCTGAACCCTTTGTGACCATGCTATGGCAATACATGCCCCTTACACACAAGTGCAAATTATTATCATCAACATCTCCAAGATGCTTTAGCAAGAAATATTATGTGAAGCGGGTTACCCTGCACGCTTACACCAGCCGACTATCCCGCTTATCCTCACCACGTATGAATTCGGTGTTGGAATTCATTTGCACATCATTTAAAAAAAGGCACAAGATATGGCTAATCAAATCAGTTTTTGGGAACCGAATTAACTATGGCAAAAGAGAACAAACAATTCATCGAAGATGATCTCACCGAAATATTCTCTAGCGGATACACCGGGAAAAGCCATATTGGTACGCGACTTTTGAATATGATAACTGATTCAAAACGAGAACAATGCCCTCCATTCCCTAGACAGATTCAGGTTGAGACAACGAACATATGTAACCATAATTGTAATTTTTGCGCTTACACACTAATGGAGCGCCCAAAGAGGCACATTGATCGAGATCTATTCAAACGTATTGTTACAGAGTCCTACGAATGCGGCGCTAGGGAAATCGGCTTATTCGCAGGTGCAGAACCACTGACCTGCAAGTGGTTAGACGAGTATATCTCGTTTTGCAAAGAAACTGGCTACGAATATCAGTACATCTCGACCAATGGGGCATTGGTCGGACACGACAAATTTAAGAAAATTCTCGATGCAGGGCTGAACTCGATTAAGTTTTCTGTAAACGGCGGCGACCGAGAAACCTATAAAGCAGTTCATGGAAAAGATAACTTTGACAAGGTTATCGATAACATCCGATTTGTAAGCGCCTATAGAGAAAAGGTTTCTCAAGATGTATATCTAGGCGTCTCGTTTGTCGGCATGCCCCATACAATTGCCTCATTCGACAACTTGAAATCTCTTATCTCAGACTATGTTGACGAAATACTATACTATGAGGCATCCAATCAATCAGGCCAAATGTCAGAATTCCCTGACCCTCCCTACCGTGACTGCCACCTTCCTTTTAACAAAGCACATTTTAGCCTAGAAGGGTATATGAAAGCATGCTGTAATGACTACGAAAACCTACTCGCAGTAGAGAGCATTTCCAACATGTCGGTAAAGGATGCTTGGCATAGCAAACGGTTTCGTGACTTACGTCAACGCCACATTGCTGACGACCTTGAAGGAACTCTATGCGCCAATTGCATCCGTGCAAGCAAATGCAAACCCCAACCACTAAACACAGAATTAGTGCAACACAAAACATTCTGGAGAGAAGAAGGGTAAGGGGATGACAACAAACCGGGAAACAAGAAAATCAAGAGTTTTCATAGTACCAACGCTGAAATCTCAGCTGCAATTGACAACCGAACTAGCATCAAGGCTGCAACAACAGCGTATTAAAGTTACTTTATGCACGCCCAATAACTCTGGTTTAACGCAAGAAATAATAACAATATCGAAAAAAACGAACTCAACGATTAGCAACAGAGAACACATAAATACTATTAAAAACTTTTGTGAAAATTTATATTTACTAGCACTAAGCCAATTGAAGTACAGAGCAGCACCCATGCGGTCCAGAATTAAGTATCTGCGTACGGCACGTGACTTTTTCCAGAAAAAGAAAATCGCAAAACTAGAGATATCTAAGTCACAATCTACACATTTGATCTGCTTCGAAGACGGAATATCTTCCCCTTTCGAATACATATCTGCGGCTATAGAATTGAAGATACCGGTTATCGTTGTTCCTTACGAGATATCCAACCACCAAGACTTTCAAAACCTACTGCTTGAAAAGTATGCTGACGGTACACTATACGAAGTTCCAAACTCGGCACTAGGTCAATTGATCCGCTCCAAACACGCACAATGGATCAAAACATACAAACGTAAAAATTTTTTACTGTTCCCCCCTGAGTATATACTTGCAAGAGAAGATATAATTGGAGAACTTCAGAATCCTTGGACTGTACACGGCGGACCAAGCTCATACATTGCAGTAGAGAGCGAAAACACGATGCGTGTCTACCGAGATGAAAATATCGACGAAAAAAAACTTGTGCCAACTGGCTCGATATATTGTGACTTAATTTATGAGAAAATATCCGAACACGGGGATGCCAAGAGGGCATTTGAGAACAAGAAAAAAATAGCCCCAAACAAAACAAAAATACTAGTATCACTGCCGCCGAACTATCATGCTACTCGTGCTAAATTTTGCGAATTTGAGTCATACAGTACAGTTTGGCAACAATTAAAGAGACTCGAAGACGAAAATGAACAACTTGAAATTTCAGTTTCTATTCACCCGAACACCCTAGATTCTGACAGAGAAGTCATCAACAATTTGAATCTAAATACTATTGAAAACGGTGTGATTACGGCAATCCCTGTTCACGACTTATTTTTCACATGCTTTTCATCGACTATTCGCTGGGCGCTCGCAGCTGGAAAACCGGTCATCAACTATGATATGTATGGATTTAACCTCTCTATCTACGACAATTCTCCAGGTTTTTTTTCTTTTGCGAACTTCTCGAATTCAAAAGAAAAAGTATTGAAAATGCTAAATAACGAATACTATGAAACACAAGCACGCGGTATGGAAGAAAACAGGAAAATATGGGGGGAAATTGACGGAAGAGCAACAGAAAATATTGTCAGACTAATAACAGAGCATAATTAGTGAAAACATATTTTTCAAAATTTAATAAGAGATAATGAAAATTGACTCACCCAAGAATTCTTATTATTTGCGGCGAAACTGGACAACTAAACTATTACAAAGAAGTCGCTGAACGAATGCAGCGCTATGGGTTTTCTGTCTGTTTTTGCTGCGATCGAGACGATGACGGCGTTGCTCAACGTGTGTCAGACGTAGCAACATCTCTCAATGCTAGTTTTTTTATTCATAAAGGAGACCGCGGACCGGTCGATAATACAGCACAAAATACAAACAATTTCTTTTCTAGAATACTAAAAAGAATACATTATTTAATAAATAAAAAGTCTTTTGCGCTCGGAGTGCCTAAAGATACCGGCATTCCTGATGCTGCACTTTCTGAGATGGTGAAGTACCACACATTTCGTATTGAAGATGCCCAAAGGGTAATTGATGAGAGTGGCGCCACAGTGATTGTAACTGGTGAGGATGGTATTGCCTCAGACTATTGGCTATTGCATGTCGCAAAGCAACGCGGTCTGATCATAGCTACCCTACCCTATGGAATGGCGGATTCCTCATCACTAGTATACAAAGGCGTCGAGGAAAAAGCAGAAGATGGCAGTCTATACAATACAGATAGCGCAGGAGGCTCGTACATAAAGACCAATCACCCTCAATGGATTAGAGGAACTCATTTTGGAAACAGTATATATCTGCCGCCTTCTTTTATTATCGCAATGGAATACTGCGGAATAACCTTCAGAGACCCTTGGTGCTTTCAAGGAGGAAATAGCGACATCATATTGAGCGAGGGACAAGCAATGCAGGCGCGATACTTACAGGAGGGCGTCCCAGAGAAGAAAATTGTGGTTACCGGGTCTATATACGGAGATGTGGTATCCGATGCGTTTGAAAGAGATCCCGCCGCTCAAATAGCGTTTGCTAACTGCACAAAGATATCTAGAAATAAAGTCAAAATACTAGTTTGCGTTCCTCCAAGCGAAACTACCAGCTGGGCCCAAAAA
Source organism: Thalassospira sp. A40-3 (assembly GCF_015871485.1). Classification (NCBI taxonomy): domain Bacteria; kingdom Pseudomonadati; phylum Pseudomonadota; class Alphaproteobacteria; order Rhodospirillales; family Thalassospiraceae; genus Thalassospira; species Thalassospira sp. A40-3. Next base: position 1,592,610 of record NZ_CP065428.1, on the reverse strand, counting down.
AGTGAATTTTCAAGTGTAGCGAATTACATATCTCGGCTCTGCGATGATTTAAAGCGATTCAATAATGTACAATTATCTTTTTCCCTTCATCCACGAATAATCACAGACGACGTAAAAAAGCTCGAGAAAAACGGTATATATAATACCCCAGGTTTCGTTGTTGATTTAATTCCATCTTACGATGTTTTGTTGGTTAACGGTTCCAGCACCGCACGGTGGGCTCTCGCCGCTCGAAAAGTGTGCATAGACTACGATTTGTTTCAGTTTGGGTTAGATGAATTTCCAAACATTGCAAGTTATTTGGCCACATCTTCGTACTCGGAAACTCTAGAGGAAATTAAATTGCTAGCGACCGAAAAGAGTCGATTTGAGCAACTTATCTCTGATAGCTTAGAGGAATTGATTGGTTTCGGTCCACTAGATGGTAACTCTTTTGTTCGAATCTGCAGGCAGTTAGAGCAAATAGAAAGAGACAAGATAGATGCAAAGTAAATGGTCTGGTTCTGGCCGCAGAATAGCGGATGACGATATCTACATAAACGAAGATCGAAGAGAAAAACCAAAGGATATTTTTGTTCATATTGGTAATATCTTGGAGGAAAAAGGAGCAAAAAATGGTGGAAGTTGTATAGACATTGGCTGCGCGACCGGAGATTTATTGCATTATCTGAGCTTCAGGTTTCCTAAACTGAAGCTGAGCGGCTTTGATGTATCACAAAAGATGTTAGAACTTGCCAGGAAACGCCTTCCTAGCGTTGAGTTTATTCAGGGTGATATTTCTGTACCTACTTTATCGCCCACTTCAAAATTCGATTTCAGTATCATGTCAGGTGTTTTAAATTGCTTTGATGACACTGAACCTGTTTTGTCGAACTTAGTTAACCTTACCCTGCCAAATGGCAGAATAGTTGTCCTCGACATGATAAATGACCACCCGGTCGATGTGATTATGAGGCATCGACGTGTTATCGAAGGAAGTGATACCGAAGGGGAATGGGAAATCGGGTGGAATTACGTAAGCAGAGCAACGATAAAAAAGATATTGGACACGAAGAGTAACGATATAGACAAATATCAGATGCTCCCCTTTGCAATGTCCCAATCATTGATTCAAAGAGAAGATCCAATGCGAACTTGGACTATTGAAACAAAAAAAAATCCTAGGCAATTGGTAAATGGCGCACAACAGTTAGTGCAATTGCAGTTTCTAATAATTGATTTAAAATCATAATTAGACTTTTACTGCATTCGATTAGCGAAGAAACCACTTGGAGAAAGCACCATGAATGCCGCAACTTTGGAAGACATTACCCTAAAAAATGGCTTTCAGGAGGAAGATGTAGAGCGTGCATTGAGAAAATTCGGTGTAGCTGTTTTGCCTTCATGGGTGTCCCAACCAAACCTTGATAACCTTCGAGCTGAATGGGAACATATAAGAAGTCTCAGGAATAAAGACGAGGTAGCCTACGTCCGTAAAGTCGGTGGAGATATTGCTGATTATGCAGCTTTTGACCGTGGTTCCGTTACTGCTCCAACATTCGAGACCGTAGATAAGGTATTTGCTGACGACAAGATCGTTCAACTAACGGAGAAAATCGTAGGTAGACCTTGCATGCTGAATACTGAGATATACGCCACACATGATATAGGTACCGGCAAGGAAGTAGCTCCCTCGCACTTTGATAAGACTTGGAATCTCAAATTTATGGTCTATTTGGAAGATATTCTAGAGACCGGGAGAGGGGCTTTTGGTGTGCATCCCGGCAGTGCACCACTCGCAAGGCAACAGTTCAGAGCATGGTTTTCACAATTAGAGCACAATGGAACAATAACGGTTGGAGTTCCTGAATTCTATACTATGAATAACGAGGTACTCCCAGAGGGACTACCTCCGTTTGTTGAAATCCTTGCACCTGCCGGATCCTTAATAATATTTAACACTGATGTATTTCACAGAGGCAGCTTCCTGAAAGAAGGATGTGAGCGTAAAATAATGCGTGCGCACACATATCCCGGGACACGATTACTTGGTTTTGGAGACAAACTATCAAAAAGAACTCGACAGTGGGAACGAGGGGAAAAATGGGAGATTAGTGGAGCAGCTTATTCTCAGTTTTCAGAACAAGGCATTGTTGAGCTGTACTATGATTTACGTCACAAGTTTACAAAACACCTGTCGGTAGGTAAACATTTTGCAGGGAAAATGTTTACCATACCTAATCGTGTCCTCACCAAATCAGCCGCTGTTGTATCAAGAATTTCTAAGCGGTGACTTCCGACGCTTTAGAAATATCCCATATTGTCAATTCGCCTCGAAGATCACCGAGCGCCCTCCCCGACCGGGCGCTTTATGTCGATATCCGGATTGGGTCGCGGCTTGATGCCTTTTGCACGGCACATGGCAAGCTGTGGCTTGCACATCTGAGTCCCGATGATCAGGACCGCTATTTCAAGAATGCCAGCCTTAAGGGAATGACAGATCACACCATCACCGATCTTGATGATCTAAGGACGGAACTTGCCCACATCCGCGATCAGGGCTTTTCCACCAATAATGGCGAGCGCGAAAAAGACATCTATGCCATCGCCGTGCCGATCCTGACCAAACATGGCAATATGATCTCGGCCTTTTCGGTGTTTGGTGCATCCCCGGCAACGCTGGCGCAAAATCGCGACGGCTTGCTGGCAAAGCTTCAAGCTGCTGCAAAAAGCGCGCAGCACGTCCTTTACGGCGATGCGTAATCAATATGACGGATGGCACCGGGGGATTTCCCGGTTGTGCGTTTGAACGCCCGGCTGAATGCCGCGACCGAGGCATAGCCAAGACGATCCGCCACCTCATCCAAGGAAAGGTTTTCCCGCCCGATCCATTGGCTGGCCAGACGCATGCGCAAGTTTGTCAGATATTGCTGCGGTGTTGATTTTGTCAGCTCGACAAATCGTTCGGCAAAGACAGACCGCGATACACCCATTTCCGATGCCATATCCGCAACCGACCAACTCCGCCCCGGCTCCTTATGCAGGGCCGCCAGAACACGCGCCAGCTTGGGATCACGGATCGCTTCCACCCAGCCGCATACATCACATCCCGTCTCGACCCAGCGCCGAAGGATCGCTGCGGCCACCACATCGGCTAGACGGGTCAGGATCACACCATATCCCGGCCGCTTGGCACGAAGTTCTGCGGTCATCACATCAAGGATTGCCGGGATTTGCGGATCATGATCCGGCACCGTTTCGATATGCATGATTTCCGGCTTGAGGTGGGCCAACGGATGCAGCCAGCCAAGATCAAATTCCATCGCACAACTGAAAATCAGATTGTCCTTTGATCGGCACACATCGGCTTCGCAGGCACGAATTTCAGATGCCGCATCACACAGCGGCGCCTTTTCAAACGCATCAATGCTGCGCATCGCAACGCCGTCCTGGCTGTAAAGATCGTGAATGCCCGCACAGGGCAACAACACCGCATCCCCGCAGCCCAGAACATGGGTCGCACCACTTTTGGTCCGCAAATGGACCGTGCCCTGCCCGATGAAATGAAACCAGGCGCGGCCATCGTCAACATCCTCGCCAAACCGCAAACCGAACGGGGCGGATATTTCGATGCGACGATAATCAAGGCCCCGCAACCGCACACCGGAAAGCAGTTCATTTACCATGTCATGACCGGCAGGATTGAACTGGCCCTCGATATGATCTGACGGGCTGTTTAGGTCTGCATTTGCAATAAGCGACATGACATTCCGGACGATTGATCAATGAATAAAGACAAACTGTCATAGATCGTCCGAACGGTCCAGACTATTTTGGGTGCAATGCAAAACATCAACTCAAAGGACTTCCCATGAGTGAACCGCAATCCCGCCCCCAATCGGCCATGGATCAATCGGCCGCGCCCGCACCTGCTGCATGGGCTGCTGTGATTTCCATGACGCTTGGGGTATTCGGGCTGGTCACGGCCGAATTTTTGCCGGTCAGCCTGCTCACCCCGATGGCAGATGATCTGCACATTACCGAAGGCATGGCCGGTCAGGCCATGTCCGCCACCGCCGTTATGGCTCTGATCACCAGCCTTCTGACCGCGACCGTTACCCGCAAGATCGACCGCCGCTATGTTCTGCTTGGCTTTTCGGTTCTTCTGATTGCCGCGAACATCATGATCGCACAGGCCCCGAACTATGCCATCCTTCTGGCCGGCCGGGTCTTGCTGGGCGTTGCCCTTGGTGGTTTCTGGACGATGTCGGCGGCCATCATCATGCGCCTTGTGCCGGAAAAGAACGTCCCGCGCGCCCTTGCCATCCTGTTTAGCGGCGTTTCCGCCGCCACCGTCTTTGCCGCCCCGCTCGGCAGCTATCTTGGCGATGTCATTGGCTGGCGCAATGTCTTTATGCTGGCCTCCCTTCTGGGCGTTCTGGCCCTTGTCGTGCAATTCGCAACGCTTCCCAAAATGCCGCCGCGCGGGCGTGCGACGCTGCGCACCTTGATAGAGGTCATCAACCGCCCGCGCATGAAATTCGGGCTGTTTTCACTGGTCCTGATCATTACCGGCCATTTCGCGCTGTTTACCTATGTCCGCCCGTTCCTTGAAAATGTCTCGGGTGTGACGACGGCGGGTGTCTCGGGCATTTTGCTGGGCTTTGGTGTCGCCAACTTTATCGGCACCTATGTTGGTGGCGCGCTGATTGCCCGCTCGCTGCGCATGACCATCGCCCTGATGCCGATGATCATGGGGCTGGCCGGGGTCGGCATGGTCGCCATTGATGGTGCGGTTGCCCCGACCACCGTGCTTGTTGCGATCTGGGGCATGGCCTTTGGCGGTGTGCCGGTCGCATGGTCGACCTGGATCACGCGCACTGTGCCGGATGAGGCCGAAAGCGGTGGCGGACTTCTGGTCGCCGGTTTCCAGCTTGCCATTGCCACGGGTGCCGCAGTCGGCGGCCTTGTCTTTGACACCAGCGGCGCGCTTGGCGTCTTTACCATCGCCGGCTTCCTGCTTCTCGCCGCATCGATCATCGTAACCCTGGGCCTGCGAACCGCCCCTGTTCCCGCAAAACAGGGATAACAGCATCGCCCCAACCCCCACCGATGCAAAGGCCCAGCCCGCCCCGGCAGTGTCACCACTGCCGGGACATTTCTTCCACATTACCCCAGACACACAAAAGGGCAGCGGAACCAATCCGCTGCCCTTATCCCGTTCCGCGAACGCGCAACCTAGAACGCCACCAACCCCGTCATTCCCACGCAGGTGGAAATCTATGGGCAGCAAATGTGAAAAGGGGCCAGTCTCCTCCTTCTAACTTTTTTCTCAAGACGGCCAACACCAGCGCCACCTTTCACAATCATTCAAATGCAATTATCTCGTCTTCAAGAAATATTCCACTGCTAGTGGCTGTATCCGTCACCGCACGCGGATTGTCTGTATACGCTACAATTGCGAGACTATCTTCGGCACGACTTGAAGTCACATAGAGAAGTCGGCGAGTGCGATCCGATGCATTATCAAGCCCTGCGGCTTCGTTTTCGAGGTCGCGCTTGCTTTTTTCTTTTGCGCCAAACAGTGTGTCATAGCTAAAGAGAAATCCCCTCGCTTCGTCATCATTGATCACGACCATGACGCGAGGAAACTCCAACCCCTTGACACCTTGATGGGTATCAAATCCCGTTTTCCCAGAAACGTAAGCAATATATTTTCTTGCCTGGCTCAATGGTGCGTCAAGCGCCACGCGCCAAGCACCAATTTCAGACTTTACATCCTCAATGATGCCTTCATCACCGTTTTCCGTCTTGACCATCGCCCCATCTAGAAATGGAATTAAAGACCGTGGAACTTGAAAGAGATCATTAGAGGAAACGACATTCAATAACTCCAATAGAGAAGGGTCTTGGTTTTGCTCCAATAGCTCTCTCAAATTCTCGACGGCAGATTTTGCCTTCTTTAAGTTCTCACCCTGCCTCTCTCCAGCAGAGAACAGCGTCTTCTTGTCCAGAATTGGTGATTTATCTTGAACAATTCGTGCAATCGCAAACTCATCATCGCGCAAAACCGCATCGACTAATTCAGCCACATCCAAGCAAAAGAAGCGAATACTTGGCAGGGAACCCTTCAGAAGATTTGTTCGAAATGTGTCATCTGAAACCCTATACAACGGATCAAACATATCACTGAAGCCCATGCGAGCTGCGGCCATGTGGTGCTCAAGTATTAGCGTTTTTACCGGATCTTCTAATTGCTCAGCATTTAGCACCCAATCCACATCACCAGTAACATCTGCCATACATTGACGGACTCGCTCTTCGACCACCAAGGGTTGGGTGAACTTAGACCTATCAATGACGAAAAGTCGCACCCAACCTCCAGGCTTGTCGCTTCGTGGCTGCTGCTTTTGTTCGTCTACTTCAGACCTGACAGCATTCACCAAATCAACGATCCGCTTTCGGCTTCGGTGGTTCATCTTCTTCGCAGGCTTGGCCCAATCCTCCGGCACAAAGCCGGGCTTCCCTAGTTCGTGATGACCATCCGCATAAATCCGTTGCATGGTGTCTCCAAGCAGCCCCAAGCTAAAGATCTTATCATGAGAAGCCTGTACTTTGAGCAACGCTTCGAGAAGATGCCGGTTTGTATCCTGGCTTTCATCGATAAGAAGCACGGGGAACGCGTCCACCAAGATACGCTGGATCGTTGGCTTCTCCGACAAAAAGCTAGTAACGATTTTCAGAACCTCGCCATGACTTAGTGAGTCCTTGCTCTTATTGTCCCCTGAAGGGCTATAGATGAACTCGGGTATTTCATCGATAGCAAGGAGTCTGTCCTGCTTAGACGCAATTGAACGTTCGGTGTCTCCATAGATTTTTGTATCCGTCCGCTTTCTCGCCGCTTGTTCTTGTTTCATTTTATCAAGAGAAATCTGGATATCTTTCTTTAGCCAAGTACGGATATCAGATTGATGGCTCTTAATAAGAAGCCATGAAAACGAGTGGATGGTATGAACAACAACAAGCGGATCTCGCTTGGTTCGATCCACAATTTCATCTCGTGCAGCATTGGTAAAAGTAATGACTGCCACCTTCTTGCCCCGCACCTGCAGCCATCGCCGGTTCTTCATTGATGAGTCATGGGCTGAGCGCAAAAAATCTATGGCATTTACGAGAGAGCGGGTTTTACCTGATCCGGCGCCTGCAAAAAGAAAAAAGCTCCGTGGATTTTCGAAGTTCAGACAAGCTCGAATCTGCTCATCGACAATATCGTCGACGTGATTATCGGCGACTTGTTCAGTCATCCGTTTCCTCCGTCAACTAAAGTGTCCGATTTCTTCACACGAAGCCGTTCCTCTAACCATTGCAGGCCTTCAGAAATATAATTAGGAACGCTCAAGCCTTCAAAACCATCGCCACTAAGTACATCCAAGGCAAAGCTCGCCTTACTACCGTTCTGCAGAGCGCTGTAAAGTCCTTCTGCTACTGCGTTCCAGTCCGGCGCTGAATCTAGACTTTCTCGAAACTTCCTTGTGAGGTCGTTTCCCTGCAGGTTCTTGAAGAAATCAACATTCTGCAAGACCATTGAGTCTTCAAAAGTACTTGGAAAAACTTGAACCTCGGCGGGAGGCACTCCATCTTTGTACTTTGTAACACTCGTCTGATAAGCTACTCGGACCGCGAAAAGTGGATCGTGCTCGGCTATCTTGCCAGCTGGGGCCATATCAATCAGCACATCAAAATCGGATTCTTTCGGCAGCCATTCTTTCAGCGTAGCGTTCGTTGTCACTTGCCCATCCCCCTTCGCGGGACGAACTCCGGAAACCGTTGCCTTCTTTCCCGTTCCGCGCGTCCCTGCGTCGATATCCGTGACAATCAGACACAGCAGGCCTAGCTTTTCAATCAGGTCTTTCAACCTATGCGCATGACTCCCATTGATCTCTAAAAGCGTCACATAGCATTGATGCAAGAAGGGAAAAGCGTTTTTAATGAAGTGCGGGACCAACATTCGTTCCGCAGAGCCTTCTATCATTATCGCAGCATCTGCGAAGAACAAGTCAGAGTGTTGAGCACGTAGATACCGCGTGACAAAATCTTGGGTGTCCTTCTCATTTTGGCCAAACACATCCTTAAGGTTTACGACCGTCGAAATTGGAACATCGGCCCCCATTCCTGAAGGCAAACGCCGGAAATATCGCAGGCAGCTATAGGGTGTTTCGTGTGCAATATGGCTAGAATGCGTACTCACAACTAGCTGCGTTACTAACTCCTTATTTTTTCCCAGCCTTTCATGTTGTCTAAGGACGTCGTAAGCTTTCTTGATAAAGACTTGCTGCACCTGCACATGCAGATGCGCTTCGGGCTCCTCTAGCAGAACAAGATGGATGGGTTCAAAAACCGTGTCGTCCGATTTTTCTGCCTTTTGCACACGCATCCACGCGTCGCGGAAACGCATCAGCTTGAAAACCATCGAGATCAAATTCTGATAACCAAGTCCATTTTGGTTTTCTGGAAGACGCATAAGCTTGTTTGCAGCGTTTTCCTTGGAAGGCTTGCTCATGACGAATGAAACGGATGTCTTGTGCTGGAGTATATCGCCGGCCTTGAGCTCTGATGTGACCTGAATATGAGGATCAGTGACACCAGGATAGTTCATCTCTTCGACTTCATGGAACGCGGGCTGAAATGCCTCACCTATACGCTGATCGAAAGCACTTCTTGCCGCTTCGATTGCTTCAAGCGCACCAAGATCGTCAGCGGACGGACTATCTGTCGGATCAAGATGTTTCTGATGATAATGCCCAAGCTGGCTCGAGAGTTTTTGCCCAGGAAAGGCCTCGAACTTATCATCTGGTCCACTGGCTTCCGCCTCATCACTCATGCCGCGTTGGGCGGACTCGTAGTTCACCCTGATAAGATGTTTCAGCGGATCGTCTTTTAGTGCGCGCGCCGAGGCATTTAACTGTTGAGGCTGCGCTGCTTTAGACGTGGGAGGCACCACCATCTTTGGGTCTAGAGGGTAAGCGATAAGTTTGAATTTCCTGGGTAACTGTCGGTCCAGGTAATCTGGCAAGTCACGGGGCCAAACCGGAATCTTGGGCTCCACATAAGGGCTTCCGTTACTTGCCGCCTTTTCCTTGGCTTTTTCGACAGCCACAGCGATCAGCGCCTCCGCCTCCTCGCGTGCCTTCCGATAATCATTGAACAGTTCAACAATGTTTGATGGTTCAAGCCGCAAGCGTAGACCTATCATGCCACCCTGCCAATCAAGATTAGGCATGATAGAGTTCACGTAATGAAACTCACCAACTTTCACGTTCAACCACAGATCGAAGAACGGCAGTAAAGGAACCCACTTATCCAAGTCCGCTGGACTAAATTCGTCAGCCTCCGGATCATAACTCTCCCAAGACTTCCCAATAGTCTCTAATGCAGCAATGTGGCTCAATGTCAAATCCTGCAATCTAAAAGCGCCAGAGGATTGACTTAGGAACTTTCGAAAAGCGAGCATTGCCGACGTCTTACCGCTATTATTAGCACCAACGAATATTGTCTTCTCTGCTGAGAGGTCAATCCGTGTAGCCAACAACTTTCGGAAGTTGCCTATTTCAACAAATTCAATCTGCATAACTTACTCTAATGTTATTGCGATGAGCGTATGGCAACTTCCGACGAGAGAATACCGTCCGGCAAAGTGTCCACGGCTTACTACATTTCTTGAAATCCGCGACATCGCGTCTATGGTTTGACGCTGGTAAACCGAAACTTTGATCGACCATTAAGGCAGGCTAACTGCTTTTAAATAAGGGTACATGAGATAAGGAAACAGATTTATCTCCCCAAAGTATGTAACTCTCCCTACCATACTTTAGCAGAACACAAACAACCACCAAACCACAACCTGAGATTAAAAAAGAAAACCCCGGCACAGTTAAGCACCGGGGCAAGTCGTGTCGTTTGGAGGTAGACAGGGTTTTTGGCCCTTGGGAGTCTCAGAAAGACATCAGATCGCCTTGACGGTCACCGGGCGCTCGGCCTGAACCATCAGGCGATTGCGGATCGGACGACCGAACAGGGCGGATTCAATTTCGAACTCATCCCCGTCCTGGGTGGTGACACCATCGGCAAAGCTGAGCGTTGCGGTGCCAAAGAAATGCGCATGCACATCGCCCGGACGGCGGAACAGGTCATATTTGAAATGGTGATATTCAAGGTTGGCGATCGAATGCGACATGTTGTCTTCGCCACTGACGAACTGCTTTTCCCAGATCACCTTGCCATCACGATAGAGGCGCGAGGTACCCTCGACATGGCTCGGAAGGTCGCCCAGCAGCAATTCCGGGCCCATCGCACAATGGCGCAGCTTTGAATGCGCCAGATACAGGTAGTTCTGACGTTCCATCACATGGTCGGAAAACTCGTTGCCGATGGCAAAGCCGATGCGCACCGGGGTGCCATCATGATCAATGACATAAACCGCGGCAATTTCCGGCTCCTCGCTGCCATCAAGGGCGAAGGACGGGCTTGGGATATCTGCCCCCGGATTGGCAACGATGGAACCATCGCCTTTATAAAACCATTCCGGCTGCACACCATGTTCGCCAGCCTTGGGCTTGCCGCCCTCAACCCCCATGCGGAACATCTTCATGGAATCGGTTTCGTTGGCGTCCTTGTTATCGGCCTTGTGCATGTTCGCACGCGCCGATGCCGAGCCAAGATGGGTAAGGCCGGTGCCCGTCACAAGGAAATGCGCCGGATCAACATGGGTGATCGGCGGCAAAAGGCGGCCATCGCGGGCGACTTCGTTATAGTCGACCGTGGTGTCGCCCATACGAATTTTTGCCTTTTCGATCATCGTCATGCCCTTGGCAAGCGCGATGGTCGCAAGTTCACGGGTGGTGGATACGCCCTTAAGCGGGATCAGGGTATTTTGGTCTTCGACCACGGCCACATGTTGCGCGCCGGCGGTGTCCTTGAATTGAACCAGTCTCATGAATTCTGTCCTGAACGGTCTTGGATATATGTCGGAATATGGCGATGTCGGAATACGGGGTGCGTGACGCGGGCCTTAGACCCAGCCGCCATCAACGATAAAGTTCTGGGCGGTGACCATGCGGGCCTCGTCCGAAATCAGGAAAAGCGCCATGCGCGCGATATCATCGGGCATCACCTTGTTTTTAAGGCACTGGCGCTCATCGATTTCACGTTCGGCGGCTTCATCGACCCACAGGTCAAGCTGGCGCTGGGTCATGACCCAACCGGGCACGAGCGTATTGACGCGGATGTGATCCTTGCCAAGATCGCGCGCCATGCCGCGCGTCAGGCCATGGGTTGCGGCCTTTGCCGTCGTGTAGCCGGGCATACCGCCCTGCCCCATCATCCAGCTGACCGACCCGAAATTGATGATCGCGCCGCCGCCGGCCTTTTGCATCATCGGTGCCACCGCCTGAATGGCAAAGAAGGACGGGCGAATATTGATTGCCTGGCGCTCATCCCAGTATTCCGGGGTGACGTCCTGCCATTTATGGCGGGTATCGTTGGCTGCATTGTTCATCAACCCGGTGATCGGGCCATTGATCTCGGCCGCCTTGGCAACGGCTGCCTGCAAGGCGGCAATATCGGTCAGATCGCATTTGATAAAGACAGGCTTATTTCGTGCATCTTTCGAAAGCTTTTCGACAAGTGCGTTACCGGCATCTTCCATGATGTCGACAAAGGCGACTTTTGCCCCCTGCTCGACAAAGGCGGTCACAATCGCCTCGCCAATACCCGATGCCCCACCGGTGATGAATACCGATTTGTCTTCCAGGCTTGTGTAGTGTGTCGGCATGCGATCAGACATGATCGTTTCATCTCCCGTCGTGCGTTTTGTTTTCAGATGTCAGACGTCGGATTCCCCTGACGCCAAACACGATTCTAGGCCAAAATTGACAGAAAGTGCATCCATCAAGCTATGTGCGGCGCAACAGGCGAAAAATTCCTGACGCCAACATCATGCTACGCCGACAAGCCCCCATCAGACCAGACGAATGGTCCGGGCACGTTCCCGTGCGCGGCTGCGTGATGCTTCCTCCTGATAATCTTGTTTTTTATTCTTCATACAATAACATTAATGATCAGGATATCCGGGCCTGTCAAGCGTCAAACCATGCAGTCTTTTCTTTCATTATCTGAAAGCTTGTTTATAAGTTCATGACATAAGCAAATACGTAACAGCCATCGTGACGCACCCCTGAAATAATTATATGCTATGCAGCACAAGGCGTTGACGGCACCAGATAAGTTGCCCTGAAAATTAATTCATATTATATGAATAATGACAAAGCGGGCCTTTTGCCTATTTGCTTTTCAATCAGGGCCACGCCGGAGGGAATATATGTCGTCTACCATGTCGAGAACTTACGCCAAACGCAGTCTGCACAGCATTGTTGCCCACGATCTTGGCGCACGCATTGTTTCGGGCAAGCTTGCGCCTGGCGATGTCCTGCCGACAGAGGCGGCCTTAAGTGAATCCCTTGATGTTTCGCGTACAGCCCTTCGCGAAGCCATCAAAATCCTTTCGGCCAAGGGGCTGATTGAAAGTCGGCCTAAAACCGGCACCCGGGTCAAACCGCGTTCAAGCTGGAACCTGCTGGATCCTGATGTCCTGTCCTGGCATTTCCCGGATCCGGACCCGGCCTTTCTCTATAGCCTGCTTGAAACCCGCCTGATCATCGAGCCCAACACCGCCGCCATGGCCGCTGTCCGCGCCACGCCGGAACAGATCAAGCATCTTGAAACCGCCTATTTCGAAATGGAAAAGGCCGAACCCGGCACCGAGGCGGTTTATATTACCGATCTTGTGTTCCATCAGGGTATTCTGGATGCGTCGGGCAACGATTTCATGAAGTCGTTCGGCATGTTGATCGAAACCGCCCTGATCGGATCTTTCCGCCTGTCATCGGGCGGACCCAAGGCACATGTCAAATCGCTGCCCGATCACCACGCGGTCTATGCCGCCATCAGCCAACGCGATCCCGAAGAGGCGCGCAGCAAAATGCACGGCCTGCTGCGCCGGACCATGCGCGAACTGCGCAAGGAGCTCGGCATGTCGGTTGAACATGACTGGGATCAGATCGGCCTGTAATCGGAAAGACGGGGACGGTTGATCCAATCACGGCCGCCCATTCCTCATACTATTTGAATTTACCCCCAAAACGCCGGGTAGCGCGTTTGGCGCAGACAGGGCTTATTATTCACCAAAAATGAATAATGCGGCTGATTGAACATTTTTTTTGTCAAAAGTTTTGCCCCCGCGCCGGTGCCTGATTGCACGATCAAAACGACCCATGTAAGGGAACAGAAAAAACGCCCTGCTTATTCAAACAGGGCGTTTTGAAGGAAGGTATTTTGATCGCCGGACGCTTTATGTCGCCCCGGCCCGCATGCCCGAGAAGGAACGCGTGATCAAGCGTTGCAGGACGATAAAGCCAAACAGAAGCGCGCCGATCATGATCTTGGTCCACCAGCTGTTCAGCGACCCGTCAAAGGCGATCAGGGTCTGGATAACCCCCATGATGATCCCGCCAAAGAACGTGCCGAGCACGAAGCCCATCCCACCGGTCAAAAGCGTTCCACCAATCACCACGGCGGCAATCGCATCAAGCTCCACGCCCACGGCGGCCAGCGGATAGGCCGACGCCGTATAGAAGGCAAATACCACACCCGAAAGCGCGCTGAAAAAGCCCGACAGGGTGTAAACCCGGATGATGGTGCTATGGACCGGAACACCCAGCAATTCTGCCGAGTGACGATCCCCGCCAATCGCATAGACATTGCGTCCGAACCGGGTGAAATGGGCAATCACCACCCCGCCAATGACGGTCGCCAACATCAGAAGGGCCGATGCTGTCAACCAGCCACGACCGGGCAGCTGGATTTTAAACCCGCTAAAGGCCGAGACAAACGGATGATCAATCGGAACGGAATCCAGATTGATCAGGAAGCACATGCCGCGCAGGAAAAACATCCCGGCAAGCGTGATGATAAAGGGCTGAATATCGAACTTGGCGATAATCACACCCATAAACGCCCCGAATGCCGAGCCGACAATCATCGCAATCACGGCCGCCGTCACCGGATGCATCCCAAAGCCGGTCACAAGTTCGGCCATCAGCACCCCGATAAAGGCAATCATTGACCCCACCGAAAGATCAATCCCGCCCGATAGAATGACAAAGGTCATGCCAACGGCAGTAATGATCAAAAAGGCATTGTCGGTCAGAAGCGCGCCCAGAACATAGGTATCGGAAAAGGCGCGGTGTTCAACAATCCCGTAGCCATACAGCAGTACGAGAACCGCAAGCGTGGCAAGGATCGGATAAAACCGTTCATTAATTTTCATCGGATTTCCCCCGCTTCATGCGTTCCATCGCCTGCCCCACAAGTTCGCGGGATTTGGGCGCCTGCACCAGCAGAACAACCATCACCACTGCGGCCTTGACGATCAGGGTGTATTGCGACGGAAGACCCGACAACAAGATGCCGGTGGTCAACGCCTGAATGATCAGAACGCCAATCACGGTCATGGCAATAAAGAACCGACCGCCCATCAGCGACGCACCACCAATGACAACCGCCAGAATGGCATCGAGTTCAAGCCACAGACCGGCATTGTTGGCGTCCGCCCCACGGATGTCCGCGGCAATGATGATCCCGGCAAAGGCCGAACACAGACCCGATGCGGCGTAGGCCATCAGCTTGATACCGCGTGCATCGATGCCCGCGACCCGGCTGGCGCGCGCATTGCCACCAACCGATTCAACAAACAGACCCAAGGCGGTCTTGCGCATGATGAAATAGATCGCGGCAATCACGGCAGCCGCAATAATCACCCGCCACGGAATACCCAGCAAATAACCGCTGCCGATCGCCTCGAAAAATTCGCCATGGAAGGTCACGATCTGCCCACCGGTGATCATCTGGGCAATGCCGCGGCCGGCCACCATCAGGATCAGGGTGGCAATGATGGGCTGAATATCAAGGAACGCAACAAGAATGCCGTTCCACAAACCGCACAAAATCCCGGCACCAAGAGCGGCCAGGATAATCACCGCCGGATGCAGATCGGTATCGCGGATCAGAACCGCCATCACCGCCCCCGAAATGGCAATGATCGAGCCCACCGAAAGATCAATGCCGCGCGTGCCAATCACAATCGCCATCCCCACCGCAACAAGGGCGGTCGAGGCCCCGCGATGGACAACATCGACCAGCGATCCGTACAGATGGCCGTCAACAATGCGGATATTGAAGAAATCCGGTGAAATGATCCCGATCCCCAGCACGATCAGGATCAGTGCTGCGACCGGACCAAACCAGGGTCGACTTAACAAAGAAGATGCAGACATGGTGCTGCTTTCCCGTATTTTCTTTTTGTCTTTTAAACTGGTCATCGTGCAATCGCCTCGATGATGCTGTTCTGGGTGATGTCCGCACCCACCAGTTCAGAAACCTTTTCGCGATCACGCATTACAGCCACGCGGTCGGCAAAGGCGACGATTTCTTCAAGCTCGGATGACGCGACCAGCAATGCCAGCCCCTCGTCACAGAGCTCCTTGATCAGTTTGATGATGTCGGCATGTGCGCCAACATCAATCCCGCGTGTCGGTTCATCAAGGATCAACAGGATCGGCTTGGACACCAGCCAGCGCGCCAGAATGACTTTTTGCTGATTGCCACCGCTCAGTTGCCCGACGGGCTTTTCACTGTCGG
This sequence comes from Thalassospira sp. A40-3, assembly GCF_015871485.1. NCBI lineage: Bacteria > Pseudomonadati > Pseudomonadota > Alphaproteobacteria > Rhodospirillales > Thalassospiraceae > Thalassospira > Thalassospira sp. A40-3. The sequence continues at coordinate 1,576,878 of NZ_CP065428.1, read as the reverse complement.
GGGTGGCAATGCCCAGTGCCTTGATCATGTCATCGGCAAATTTCTGTTGTTCGGCGCGCGGGATCGGGCGCAGCCAACCACGCCGCCCCTGAAGGGCAAGCACGATGTTTTCACGCACACTCAGTTCGGCAACAATGCCGTCCTGTTTGCGGTCCTCGGGGCACAGCCCGAAACCGGCCCGGATCGCATGGCGCGGGGAACGCAGCATAACCGGCTCCCCATCCAGAAACACAAGACCGCTATCGGCTTTTTGCGTGCCAAACACCAGCTCGGCAAGCTCTGTACGGCCCGATCCCAAAAGACCGGCCAGACCAACGATCTCGCCCGCTTTCAGATCAAGCGAAACCGGTTCAAGCACACGCTTTTTGCCCAAATTCTTGATCTGGATCTGGCGCGCCGGCCCATCATAGCTGCCTTCGTCCTGATGGCGATGCGCGCTGACTTCGGCCAATTCACGTCCCAGCATGTGATTGATCAGATCAATCTGCGCCAGTTCCTTGGTGACAAACGTACCCACCAGGCGGCCATTGCGCAGCACCGTGATACGATCGGTTACCGCGTAAACCTGATCAAGGAAGTGGGTGACAAAAACAATCCCCAACCCCTTGTCGCGCAGCTCGCCCATGATCCGGAACAATGTTTTGATTTCTTCGCCGTCAAGTGACGCGGTCGGTTCGTCAAGAATAAGAACCTTGGCATCAAGGGCGACGGCGCGCGCAATTGCCACCAGTTGCTGGATCGCCACCGAATAGGAGCCCAGCGGCCGATTGACATCAATATCAAGCCCCAAAATCTCAAGGGCGGTCTTGGCATCGGCCTCGGTCTTTTTCCATGAAATCAACCCGAATTTACGGGTCTGGCGTTCCAACATCAGGTTTTCGGCGACCGACAGCGTCGGCACCAAGTTGACTTCCTGATAAACCGTGGAAATGCCGAGTTCCTGCGCATCGCCGGGATGCTGCGGATGGATTTCCTGTCCTTCGAGTGACACCGTACCGGCATCGCGCGGATGCACCCCGGTAATCACTTTGATCAGGGTCGATTTACCGGCCCCGTTTTCGCCCAGAAGGGCGTGAATTTCGCCGCGTTCAAGGTCAAAATCCACATCCTCCAGCGCCTTGACGCCGGGAAAGAACTTCCCCGCACCGCGCACTGAAAGCACTGTGTCTGACATATCCTGCCCCTCTCCCTAGTCTGTCTTTGAAGTCTTTTGCTGCGGATACAGCCGGACGCACCCCGGCAATCGCCGGAGCACGTCCGATGCAATGAGAAGCGTGCCTCTTGTCCCCATGGGCAGAACCCATGGGGGACGTCAGAGGTTATTTGCTACGCATTTTGTATTCTTCCGCAGCGGTATCTGGCAGATAGAGTGGGCCATTTGCCTTGATCCATTTCGGAACTTCTTCACCAGCCTTTGCCGCCTTGATCGCGTCAAAGGACGGGCCACCCAGATGCGGGTTCAGTTCGATGGTGGCATTGGTGTCACCCTCGGCCATCGCCTTGAAGATATCTGGCACCGCATCGATGGATACGATCAGCATATCTTCACCCGGGTTCAGACCGGCTTCCTTGATGGCCTGAACGGCACCCAGTGCCATGTCATCATTGTGGGCATAAACCGCACAGATGTTGGCACCACCGTTTTCAGCCTTCAGGAAGCTTTCCATGACTTCCTTGCCGCCGGAACGGGTGAAGTCACCGGACTGCGAACGGATGATGTTGATGGCCGGGAAGTTGGAAACAACCGACTCAAAACCTTCCTTACGGTCGTTGGCGGCAGACGAACCAACAGTTCCCTGCAGTTCGACAACGTCGCAAACGCCGTTGGTTTCAGCAGCCAGCCACGCAGCGGCCAGTGCACCTTCGACCACGAAGTCCGACGCCACTTTGGTCAGATACAGGTCTTCACTTGCATCAACACCACGGTCAACGAGGACGACCGGAATGCCGGCGTCTTTTGCTTCTTTCAGAACCTGATCCCAGCCGGTTTCAACGACCGGAGCCAGAAGAATGCCATCCACGCCTTGCGCGATGAAAGAACGGACTGCCTTGATCTGGTTTTCCTGTTTCTGCTGTGCATCGGAGAATTTCAGATCAATTCCACGACGTTCGGCTTCGGCCTTGATCGACGCCGTTTCAGACGTACGCCAGCCACTTTCCGAACCGATCTGCGAGAAACCGATCATCATTTCTGCATGTGCAGCAAACGACAGACCAAGTGCAACACCCATTGCGGCAGTAGAAACTGCCATCTTCTTAAAACTTACCACGATTTCCTCCCTAAGAGTGGCTTATTGCTTAAAAGCCATATAGTATTACAATATGATTTCTAAGCCCTCAACCATATAGTGCATCATCCTTTAGAGTGATCGCGCCAAGCGACATTAAAACTTGGCTAAACCAATAAAAATCAATATCTTGGCAAGAATCGAATATCACAAACCATCGCGATACCAGACATGGCAAAACCCTACACTACCACACTTCAAAAGGGCGAAAATGCCCCCCGAGCTGCATTAGAGAGCTCTCAGATTCGCGTATTGGTTTCTGCGCTTGGCGCGCGCCTTTGCGGGGTATATTTGCGTGATCTGAAGGACGGACACGAAACCAATATCGCGGTCAACCTGATCGATGATGCCGCCTATCTTGATCAGGATAGCTATATCGGGGCGGTGTGCGGGCGTTATGCCAATCGCATTGAAAAGTCGCGCTACAGGGATGAAAACGGGGATATCGTTGAGCTTGCCGCCAACGAAGGCGAACACCACCTGCATGGCGGACCGGATGGCTTTGACAGGCGGCTATGGACCATATCCGATCAAACAGACCGCAGCATTACGTTTAAGCTGACCTCGCCCTCGGGCGACCAGGGATATCCGGGCACTTTGAGCGCATCTGCGACCTATTCACTGGTTGCGGACAATCGTCTGCGTCTTGAAATCACCGCCACCTGCGATCAGCCCTGCCCGGTCAATATGACCAGCCACGCCTATTGGAACCTGACGGGCACGTTTGATAAAACGGCCGGCGATCACGTCTTGCAAATCAACGCCAATCAATGGCTTCCGGTTGATGACAAACTGATCCCGACGGGCGAAATCCGCGACGTGATGGGCACCGGCTATGACTTCCGAAGCCCGGCGCGGATTTCCGATATGCTGGCCCATGCTTCGCAGGGTTTTGATCACAATTTCTGCCTGACCGGACCCCGCGGCGAACTCCGCCAGATCGCCACCCTTTCAGATCCCGCCAGCAAACGGTCGATCAAACTGTTTTCGACCGAGGCCGGTTTGCAATTCTACCTCGCACAGCATTTCAATGATGCGATGAAAACCGAAAACGACGTGCCGCTTCACACATCGGGTGGCATCGCCCTTGAACCGCAAACCTACCCCAACAGCCCCAACCAGCCGGACTTCCCAAGCCCGTGGCTCAAACCCGGCGAAACTTATCGGCATGTGATTGAGTGGGAATTTTCCTAAACAACAAAGCCCCGCATTTGCGGGGCTTTGATTTGGCGGCTTTGATTTGGCCTAAAGTGCTGCAACAGAACCATCCGCACGCGGATCGGTGGCCCCTTCCATCACGCCATTGGGCTTCAATCGAATGCCGCCCGCGTGGCCCATCATGTCTTCATAGGGCCCGACGACTTCGACCGTATGACCGGCTGTTTTCAGCTGTTCGATCAGGGCCGAGTCAAAGCGGTTTTCAAGTTTCAGGGTTGTCGTGTCTTCGCCCCATGTTTTACCCAGCAACCAGCGCGGCGCGCTGACCGCTTCCTGCAGGTCCTGTCCATACATCACATTGCGGGTAAAGACCGCCGATTGGGTTTGCGGCTGTCCCTCGCCGCCCATGGTGCCATAGGTCAGCACCGATCCGTCATTAAGCTTTGCCAAGGCCGGGTTGAGCGTATGGAACGGCAGGCGGCCCGGCCCAAGCTGATTGGGGCCATCATGGAGCGTGAAGCTGGCCCCGCGGTTTTGCCACAGAACGCCGGTTTCCGGCACCACAACACCCGATCCGAATTCCCAGAAGATGCTTTGGATATAGCTGACAGCAACGCCATTGGCATCAACCGCCCCCATCCAGATCGTGTCGCCCGGCTTGGCTACATGCGGCCAAGGGAGTGCTGTTTTCATATCGATCTTGGCGGCCTCATGATCGAGCATTTCATCAGACAGCAGCGACATCGGATCGATGCTCATGCGGGCCGGGTCGCCAACATGGGCGTCACGTTTCAGGAAGGCCCGTTTGGTTGCCTCGATCAATCCATGGACATGGTCAAACCCGTCCAGAGCCGCGCCGGACAGTCCCAGCCGATCAAACAGGCCAAGGATCATCAGCGATGCCACACCCTGGGTCGGCGGGACCATATTGAAAACGGTTCCGGTCGAAAGCTTGACCGAAAGCGGCGTCATGATTTTGGCGTGATAGGCTTCAAAATCGGTCAGGCGAAGCGGACTTCCGACCGCCTCAAGCCCGCGCGCATTGGTTCGGGCGATATCGCCGCGATAAAAATCATCAAAGCCAACACGACCAAGCTGCTCAAGCGTTGCGGCAAGGGCTGGCTGTTTCAGCACATCGCCAATCGCCGGAATGCCGTTGGCGGCATAGGTATCAACGTAGCCCGGTGAGTCTTTAAGTTCCGCAATTTTGGTCGTAGTCAGGGCGACCTGTGACTTGGTAACCGGAACCCCGGTTTTGCCATGATGGACCGCATCACGCATCAGGCGACTGTGCGGGATATTGCCACCGATTGATGCCGCGACCTCGGCTGCCTTGATCCATCCGCCAATCGCACCGGCGACAGTCAGGGCCGCAAGCGGACCACGGGCCGGGATCGCGGCCTTGCCCTGTTCGCGGTAAAAGTCCGGCGTTGCAAGGCCTGCGGCCCCGCCACATGCCCGGATGGCAACCGGATCTTTACCCGGCTCGGCAATCAGCCAGAAACCGTCACCCCCGATCGCGTTCATATGCGGATAGACAACCGCAATCGTCGCAGCGGCGGCAATCATCGCCTCGACCGCGTTGCCACCTTCGCGCAGAATGTCACGCCCGGCCTCAGCAGCCAAATGATGGGGTGCGGTGACCATGCCACCGAGTGCGGTTCTTGAACGTAACATGATCAGCTGATCTCCCTGCCTTATGCTTGCGGGCATGCCGCGTCATCTGCGACATGCCCGGTTTGTTCATAGCGCTGTTTTGCGTTTCCGTTCAGCGCCTTTTCACATTGTAGAATACCTGTTTGCCCAACCGGCCTACCAGCCGATCAGATTTGGCAACCAGCTTGTCAGTTCCGGGAAGATAAACAGAAGGATCAGGGCAAGCGCCTGAATACCGATAAACGGTATCACCCCGCGATAAATATCGACCGTTGAAACCGATGGCGGCGCCACCCCCTTAAGGAAGAACAGTGCCCAGCCAAACGGCGGTGTCAGGAAGCTGGTTTGAAGGTTCATCGCCACCAGAATGGCAAGCCATGCCATATCGATCCCGCTATTGAGGAAGACCGGCAAGAACATCGGAAGCGCGATATAGGAAATCTCGATCCATTCAAGGAAGAAGCCAAGCACAAAGATCACGGCCATCATGAACAGAAGGTTGCCCATGTCGCCACCCGGCACCCATTCAAACATCGCATGAACAAGCCCCTCGCCGCCCAAACCACGGAAGGCCAGGCCAAAAGGCTGTGCACAGATCAGAATGAAGAACACCATCGCACTGGTGATCAGCGTGTCATGCAAGACATCGCGCATCACACCAAAATTCAGACGCCCGGAAAACAGGGCGAGCAACAACGCACCAAGAGCACCCATGGATGCGGCCTCTGTCGGGGCGGCAATCCCGCCAACGATGGAGCCCAGCACGGCAAAGACCAGCGCCAATGGCGGCACGACCACCTTGGCGATCTTGATCAGCAGTTGCTGCGTGCTCATGGCGTCGCGTTCATCCTTGGGGATGGCGGGCACCATGTCGGGTTTGAAAATCCCCAAAAACACAAGATAAAGCCCAAGCATCCCGGCCAGGATCAAACCCGGCACCATGGCGGCGGCAAACAGTGTACCAACAGATTCACCGAGAATATCAGCCAGCAGGATCAGAACCAGACTGGGCGGGATGATCTGCCCAAGGGTGCCTGATGCGCAAATTACGCCGCTCGCAACCCCCTTGTCATAACCACGATTGATCAGGGGCTGCAGCGATAAAAGACCAACCGTCACCACGGTCGCGCCGACCACGCCCGAAGACGCGCCCATAAGCACACCAACGATGACGATGGCCAATCCCATGCCGCCCTTAAGCCGCCCCATGGCGTGACCGATCACATCAATCAGTTCTTCGGCCAGCTTGGATTTTTCAAGCATCACCCCCATGAAGATGAAAAGCGGCAAGGCAAGCAACGTATAGTTGGTCACAACCCCGTAAACGCGTGCCGGCAACAGGTTAAACAAACCGGTGCCAAACCCCATAATCCCAAAGGCAAATCCCGAAATCGCAAGCGAGATCGCCACTGGCACACCAAGCACGAGGAAGCCAAAGAAGCCCCCGACCATACCGATGGCCAGCCATTCATTTCCGGTCATGTCTGATTAGTCTCCTGCACCGGTTTGCGTGACCGCATCAGATGCATCAAAGGCAGGTTCGCCGCGATTACCCGCAACGATTTGACGATAATTCATAAGGCCCTGGGCAATCGCCTGAATCAGCAAAAGACCAAACCCGATCGGAATAAAGGCCTTAAGCAAGAAGCGATATGGCAGGCCACCCGGATCGGGGGAGCCTTCGCCCATCATGATGGATTGCTCGACATAGGGGATCGAAAACCAGATCAGTGCTCCGCCAAGTACCGCCATCAAAACGGCCGAGAACAGGTCGATGATCGCCTGGGCCCGCGGGCCCAGACGTTCATAAAGGAAATCGACCCGCACATGGCCGCCATGGCGCATGCCATAGGCCATCCCCATCAGGGCAATTGGCGACACCAGATGCCATTCAAGTTCCTGCATCGCCACACTTCCGGAATTAAACAGATAGCGCAGCAACACATTGCCACCGACCACCAGAACAAGGGCAAGACCGCTGATCGCAGCGCCCCATCCGGCAATATCGACAACCAGACCAAGAACGCGGTCCGGTAACGGCTCAGTACGGGTCGACTTCATATCAGCTCATCCCGCCTTTGGATGAAATGATCCCGTGATAGGGCTTTTCACTGATCGCGGCCCATTCACGGTGCGTGTCGCGGAACGCCATGAAGCTGTCATGGACCTTTTTGGTGATCGGGTCTTTGGCTGCTTCGGCTTCAAGCGTTTCCTTGGTGATGTCCTTAAGCTTGGTTACAACATCATCGGGCAGGGTTTGCGCGGTAACGCCAAAGTTTTCGACCAGATCACGCAGGGCTGCTGCGTTGTTGGCTTCACACCAGGAATGGCTATCAAGGTTGCACGCCTGTGCGGCGTTCTTGACAATCGCCTGAAGATCCGCCGGAAGGCTTTCCCAGGCTTTCTGGTTGATCAGAAGTTCGGTGACGTTGGACGGCTCATGCCAGCCGGTGGTGTAATAGTATTTGGCGGCTTTCTGCAGACCCAGACGACGGTCCTGATACGGGCCAACGAACTCGGCCGCATCAATCACGCCACGTTCCAGTGCCGGGAAGATTTCCCCGCCCGGAAGCAGTTTCACTTCAACGCCGATCTGCTGATAGACCTTCCCGGCAAGACCCGGGATGCGCATTTTAAGACCGTTGAAATCATCGAGGCTTTCAATCGGCTCGCGGAACCAACCGGTCATCTGGACGCCGGTATTGCCCATCGGGAAGGCCACCAGACCATATGGCTGATAAACTTCATGCCAAAGCTCAAGCCCGCCGCCATGATACAACCAGGCATTCACACCCTGGAAGTTCAGGCCAAATGGCACGGTCGTGAAATACTGGGCGGCAAAGATTTTGCCCGCCCAGAAATAGGCATTGGCCGCATTCATTTCGACCGTACCGGCTTGAACCGCGTCAAAACCTTCAAGCGCCGGGATCAGTTCGCCAGCGGCGAAATGCTGAATGTTCAGACGACCATTCGACATTTCCGTCACGCGCTTGCAGAAATCTTCCGGGCTGCCCGGACCGGTCACATAAAAGGGTGACCCCGGACCATAGGCGTTGGTCATTTTCCAGTTAAAGGTTTCCTGCGCACGAACGATGCTTGGTGCGGCGATAACGCCTGCACCGGTTGCTGCCGCACCGATTGCCGATTTGGTCAGAAAATCGCGCCGTTTAATGTTTGTCATTGATGTCTCCCTGATAGAGATAGCTATTTCTCTGAAACGTGATCTCAACGGAATGCATTCCGCACTGTGTATACATCTTGCAACACACATGCCATTGCATATTTTTCAATGACTTAACAAAATTCCTCTTATTCCTTGATATTCAAAATGCCGTTTAATTAGTCAAAATATTGCATTGCACATTTTTACTGCACAATAAATATGCAGGAACTGGTGCGAAAAAATGTGCGCATTTTACAACCCTTGAGAAACTTGGCCTTGCCTTGAAAATTGGTGTATACATTTGATCAATAAGAACCCACCCAAACCTCGCAAGAAGGGTATCGACTTCAGATGATCGAGCTTCGCCAAGCGCTCAGCACCCCGTCCGAACAGACCGAGCAGGTCGGCATCGCCCAACAGCTTTGTCAGGCGCTGGAAGATGACATCGTCAAAGGAAAACTCCCCCCCGGGCAGCGTTTGGAAGAGCCGCTTCTGGCCAAGCGGTTTGGCGTTTCACGCACACCGGTGCGCGAGGCCTTGCAGCTTCTGACTGCGACCGAACTTGCCGAAAAGATTCCCAATCGCGGCGTTTATGTTTCGCTCGCAACCCCGGAACGCCTGACGGCGATGTTTGAAAGCATGGCGGAACTGGAAGGCACCTGCGGGCGGCTTGCGGCCAAGCGCATGACAAGTGGTGAGCGCCACAACCTTGAACGCCTGCACCATGAATTGGCCGAAACAGTGCGCCTGGGCGACAGTGACGGTTACGAAACGCTGAACCGGTCGTTCCACAATACGCTGTATCGCGGCACGCATAACGATGTGCTGGTCGATGTTACGCTTTCGGTGCGTCGACGCGTCGCCCCGTTCCGCCGCGTGCAGTTCCAAAGCCTGTCGCGCCTTGCCTCCTCACACGAAGAACATCAGGGCATTGTCGATGCCATCCTGCGCGGTGACGTCAAGGCGGCCGAAGACTTGCTTTACGGGCATATCATGGCGGTGCATGAAATCAGCCAGGAATACCTGGCAAGCCTGCGCGATGCGAGCGCCCAGAACGACCGGATCGCTGCAAAATAGGTTTTCGAAACAGGGCCTATTGCCCCGCCACCGGCTGCCGCAATTCCCGCCGGAACGCCCCAGGCCCTTCACCATATTGCGCCTTGAACCGCCGCGAAAATGCCGGCATCGATTGATAGCCGCAGCGCAAGGCAACCTCATCCATCGACAAGTTGGTATCGCGCAAAAGCGCCTTGGCCCGGCCCATCCGCCAATTTTGCAGATATTGCATTGGCGCGATCCCGACACACGCACCAAACCGCACAACAAAACGCGTCCGCGACATCCCGGCTTGCTTGGCCAAAAGTTCCGCAGTCCAGCCACATTCCGGCTGGGCGTGCATGGCTGAAAGTGCGCGTGCGATTTTCTTATCCGCCAATCCGGCAAGGAAACCTTGCGGCAGATCGGCGCGCTTTACTTGTGCTGCCATAAGCGCGATCACAAGGACCTCCATCAGACGCGCCAAGGCACTGCGCCAACCGGGCTGTGTTTCTTGCGCAAGGGTCTCAATCATCGCAACGATTGAGGATTGCGCCTGTGTTGTCGGATCATCTGCGCGCAGGATCACGTGATCCTCAATCAAACCAAAACCCGGATGACGCTCATCGTCATCAAAGGCGCAAAACCCGCACAGCAATCTCACATCCCCGGAGCCTTCAGGCTGATTGCGCAGCATCCCGGCAACCGGGTCAAACCCGACCGCCATCGCATCAGACAGCGCAACCGCCTTTGTTCCCGGCGCATCACACAGAATGTGCCCACGGCCATTTGGCACCAGCACAAGATCACCTGCGCAAAGATCGATTGGTGGTGCATTTTCAGACAGCAAAAGCTTGCACCCGCCTTCCAAAACCAGATGAAACCGGATACGTGCGCCGTCCGCCGGGATATGCACACTGAAATCCCCGGCAAGCTCCGCCGTGAAATACAGATCACTGCGCAACCGTAATCCGGCGCAAACGTCACTAAGCACATCTTGCTGCATTTTATCCATCATCGCGATTTGGAACGATCTGATAATTTATTGGCAGCTTATCGCAAAGACGCGTCCCCGGAAATGATCAATGATCACCAGACCACATACCCAGATGGATGATCAAATCATGAGCCCTGAAAACCTGACAGCCCTGATCGGCTTTGCCTTTGTCATGTCCGTTTCGCCCGGTCCGGGCAATTTCCTGCTGCTTGCCTCTGGCGCCAATTTTGGCATTGCCCGCACCATCCCGCTGATCCTTGGCATCAGCAGTGGCTTTCTGTCGATGGTGTTTGTGGTGGGCCTGGGATTGGGCGAGATTTTGGAACGTTTTCCAATGGCACAGGATGTCCTGCGTGTTATCTGCTTTGGCTATATTCTCTGGCTTGCCTACAAGATATCGCAGATCAGATCGCTTGAAACCAAAGAACAGGCGACAGCACAGCCCATCGGATTTGTTCAGGCCGCAATGTTGCAACTTCTGAACCCGAAGGCCTGGACTGTCGCCCTGATCGCAACAGTCACCTACACCGTGCCGTCAGCAGGCATAAAGGGGCTTTTGGTAATGATCGCCGTCTTCGCATTGATCAACATCCCATCCATTTCAAGCTGGGCGCTGTTTGGCGCGGCCATGCGATCCTTTATTGGTCAGGGCAACCGAACCCGCATCTTTAACATCATCATGGCCGTGCTTTTGGTCGCATCAATGGCGCCAATGTTGCTACCGATCTAACACCCATCAGGCGCGTCGGTGCGACAGGAACCGATCCACCGACAGCTTGCCACCACCGGCAAAGACCAGTGCTACCAGAAGCGAAATCCAAAGCAGGCGGTGATCAATCAGCTCGGTCGGCAATCCATTGGCAAGCCCGCCCAGTGCGGCACCGTGAAACACAACATCCACCACCGTCTGAACCACAACGAAGCCAATCATGCCAAGGGCTGCAAGGCGGGTGAACAGGCCGGCAACAATCAGGATCGGCAAAACAAACTCGCCAAGGGTGCCGGCCCAGACAATCAGGTACCACGGGAAGAACGGAATGGCAGAGGTATCGTAAAGATACTGCTCGGCAATTGGCGGCAGGATCTGCGCGAATGCGCCCGCACTGAGGCCAAAGCCATCAATCTTGGTCATCGCGCTGTTGATGTAATAAGGCAGCAGCAAAAGAACAAAAAGCCCCCGGCTGGCAATGCCAATAACATCGCGCCGGCCAAGGGCATCCATTTTCGTCTCAAGACGGGCGTAACCGCCGATTACATTATGCATCATCATGCCCGTTTCCTCTCGGGATATTAACGCGGGCATCAAATGCCCCGATTGTTAAAAACGCGGCAAAGCTCGCCATCACATCAAAATTCGCATCGGCCTCAAGGGCCTTGGCGCACGCCGCGCCAAGGCTCAAACCATCGCGCGTTAGCGCCGCAAGAAACGCCGCCTGCCCATGGGTAATCACGCGCATTTCAACCTGCATATAAGGACGTGTGACCAGAACGGTTTCAGCGCGTTGCACGATGCTGGTTTTGCCGACCTCGTTGCCATCCACCGGGTTTTGCGCATTCCAGATGGCAAAGACCGGATACTTCGACGCCACGATCTGACAGGCCGGGTGTGCGCGCAGTGTCATGGCCTCCAGCTGATCTTCAAGCCCGCCGAGCTCTTCGGCCAGGAGCGGTTTGGCGTCTTCGGATGTGCTGACCTCAAGCCGGGCACGTTCAAGCCTTGCGATATCAGACAGGTACGGCAAACGATCACGTACCGGGTGGTTCGCCAGAAAGTCAGCAAAGCCAGCCCCATAAAGGGCAAGCGATCCGGCACGTGTGGTTTCGGATTGAACGAACCCCTGTGCCAATTGATCAAAAAAAACATCCCCGACCAGTTTGCGCACGGTCGGGTAAGCAGCCCCCAACGCGTCATACAGGCCGCGATGGACATTGTTGCGGTAAATCGCGAAACGGTGCGCATAACCGTCCGCGACACTGCTTGGCACTGCATCGGGTTCCCGGGCCATCAAGGCATCGCTAAAGCCGTCATAAAATGCCTTAAGCTCCGTCATGACGCGGCCTTAAACTGCGCGCCCGCGGCATCCTCAAGATGCCTATCGGCAAGGGCTGCTTCACGTGCCAGCACATCCCAGCCAGGCACATCATTATCCCATTCAATCAGGGTCGGCTTGCGCCCGATCCGGGCAATCAGGCGATCAAACAGATCCCAAACCGGATCGGCCACGGGCCGGGAATGGGTGTCGATCAGAACATCATCATCGGGGTTAGCGTCTTCCTCATGCCCGGCCAGATGAATTTCACCGACCAGATCACCGGGCACCGCATCAATAAACGCATTGGCATCAAAGCCCAGATTATGGGCCGATATGTAAACGTTGTTTACATCAATCAACAACCCACAGCCGCTGCGCGCGGCGGCTTCGGTGATAAATTCAAGTTCGGGGATCGAGTTTTGCGGCAAGGGCACATAGGACGTCGGATTTTCGATTAGGATCCGCCGACCAATAAAGTCCTGCACTGTATTGATGGCATCCACCAACTGCGAAAGCGACGTCTTCGTCATCGGGGTTGGCAGCAGATCGGCCATATAAAGCCCCTCATGGGCGGACCATGCAATATGCTCCGACACCATGGCGGGATTGAACCGGTCGACCAGACGTTTGAGGTCGGCCAGATGGTTCTTGTTTAACGGCTCCCCGCCGCCAAGCGACAATCCGACCCCATGCATCGAGACCGGATAGTGTGCACAAAGCTCTTCAAGTATGGCAAGTCGCGGGCCACCGGCAACCATGTAGTTTTCCGGATGAATTTCAAACCAACTGACAGCGGGGGCTGTGCCAAAAATATCTTGGGCGTGCTCGGCCTTGAAGCCGACACCTGCACGGTCAGGAAGCTGTGTCAGCGGTGTCATATCGGGCAACCTTATCTTTTCGCCGTTTACGCGGGTGGACGGTCAGCACATCGGGACAGGGGGAGACATATGCAGATCTGTGCTGACCGCCCATTGGGACGCGATTAGGCTTGGGGTTAGGCTTGTGGACTGCCGGACTTAGCCCTGCGGGATATCGCGATCCAGCGCTTCCAGGCTGCCCATGACTTCACGACCATCCGCCGTGGTGAAGCTCATATCTTCACAGGTGCCGGCCGGAACCAGTTTCCAGGCATTGCCCTGATAATCGACAGTCGAGGTACCGGCACAGGTCGTGCCCGGACCAGCGGCACAGTCATTCTGCCCCGCCAGCGACACACCAAAACATTTTTCCTTAGCACCATCGGCTGCTGCCTGGTTGATCGCAGCCATTGAAACAGCAGCACTCAATGCTGCACCCAGAACCATTGCTTTTTTCATCGTCGTTTCCCTTCGGTTAAATGCGGACACTCAAGTCCAGGTGATGATTTAACCGTAAGGGCGATGGACAAATTCGTCACTGCACCATTCGCACACGCCAAGTCAAAGAGGCGTGAGACATTCCACACATATCCTCACAGTGCTGTGAGGTGGCAGCACACCAAATTCTGAAAGCCTGAAACGACAAAACCCTCGACCGGTTAAGGTCGAGGGTTTTCAAAGTCGTGTGCTTATAGGGAATATGATGCTGTATTTGGAAGGCCCGGCGGTGACCTACTCTCCCGTGCCTTAAGACAAAGTACCATCGGCGCAGGCTGGTTTCACTTCTGAGTTCGGGATGGGATCAGGTGGTTCCCGGCCGCTATGGCCACCGGGCCGTCCAAACACAGCGAAGAGATCGGAGATCTTATGAGATCGTGATGTTGAGTTGCGAACTATTTATTGTTGTGACGTATTGGTCTTGCTGATTTTACCGCTGCGCAAGTCATATGCAGATCAGTAGCAAGAGGGATCAATCAAGCCGATCGATCAATTAGTACTGGTTAGCTTCACGTGTTGCCACGCTTCCACACCCAGCCTATCAACCTGGTGGTCTTCCAGGGATCTGATAGGGATACCTAGTCTTGAAGGGGGCTTCCCGCTTAGATGCTTTCAGCGGTTATCCCTTCCGCACTTAGCTACCCGGCGATGCTCCTGGCGGAACAACCGGTACACCAGAGGTGCGTCCATCCC